>NZ_QZDU01000009.1 GCF_009917525.1 Acutalibacter sp. 1XD8-36 | reverse complement strand
TCTAACATACATCAAAAAGAGGTAAGATAACACCCTCTGCAAAAAAGGTTACGTTATCTTACCTCAACAAAATTTGCCCCGGAGAATCCGTCGTCCGTGTACCATTTGAGGTTGGAAAAGCCGTTCTGTTTTGCGTAGGCTTCCAGAATCCGCTTCTGGTTGCTTATGGAGTTGGATTCGCCTTGAAGCGTGTCCTCGTGCGACAATCTCGGATAAAGGGCGGTAATGAGTTTTTGGGTGGTCTGTCTTGGCATAATGTCCTCCGTTTCCGACAGCCAGCCCCACTATTCCGCAAATCTATCATACCACATGGGGCGGCTGTCTGTACAGTCTTTTTTGCTTCTTTACCGCCCGTCAAAATGACGGTTTTTATCTGCGGGTTGTCATGCGCTGTAAATCGGCTTGTGTCCGGCTGCGCTTTCGGCTTCCAGCACTTTCATCATCTTGTCGGTGGCGGTGGCGGTAGTGTCCTGTTTGAAATAGCCGGAAACCACAAGGACGGTGTTCCCCCGGCGTACCTCGGTCACGCAATCCGGGCGGCGGGCGGTAGTGGCGGTGCTTTTCTTGGGCGTGTCGGTCATAGGCAAATCTCCTTTCCGTTCAGCAGCTTTTTAAGCTGTTCCATTTTTTCCCTTGCTCTGGCTTTTCTGAAATTCTCCCCGGTAATGCGGACGGGGGTACACATTTCCGTAAGGCGGTCATATATCCGGGCATGGGCGGTGTCCTCTGGGTTCTGCAATTCCTCCAACGTCAAGTTTGTTGTCACGATTAAGGGCTTGCCGCTTCGGTATCTGCTGTCAATCACGTTGTAAACCTGTTCAAGCCCGTATTCTGTGCCACGCTCCATGCCGAAATCGTCAAGGATAAGCAGAGGGAAGCTGCAAAGGCGGGCTATGTATTCGTTCCTGTCCTTGTAGCTGGCGGCAAGGTCATTGAGGATAAGGGCAAAGTTTGTCATGCACACGGAAACCTCTTTCTCCATGAGGGCGTTGGCGATACACCCGGCGAAATAGCTTTTCCCCGGTCAATGATGAATTACTTTCTGCCGTTGGGAAACTCACAGCCGAGTACGGGAAAATCGGCGGCAACTTGAATCAGATTGCCCGCTGTCTGAACGAGTACGGCGCACCCTATAACGCCCTCTCCCAAGAGGTACGAGCCGCCACAGCGGAGCTTGCCGCCTTGAAGTTTGAAGTCTTGCAGAAAGTAGGTGAAGCTGTTGGCAACATTCAAACATATCAGCTCTAAAAATGCCGATTACGGGGCGGCTGAACAGTACCTAACTTTTGAGCATGACGAGTTTACCATGAAACCCACGCTTGATGAAAATGGGCGACTTGTTCTCCGTGACGATTACCGCATTTCCTCTTTGAATTGCGGTGATGAAGATTTTGCAATCGCCTGTATGCGCTCCAATCTCAAATACGGCAAAAACCAGAAACGGGAGGACGTAAAGAGCCACCATTACATTATCAGTTTTGACCCCCGTGACGCACCCGACAACGGCTTGACGGTTGACCGGGCGCAACAGTTAGGCGAGCAGTTTTGCAGAGAACATTTCCCCGGACACCAAGCCAGCATATAGCCGCCAACGGGAAAAGCTACATCAACTATGCCGCCGCTATCCGTATATGGGCGGGGCGTGACAGGAAAGGCACGGGGAAGAAAGGAATCCCCGATTATTCCTACAAGGAGGGCGAGAGCCTTTGACCGCATAGACACAACGCCCCGTAAACAGGGCGTAAAAGACCATGAACAAGGAGGAAAATTTTATGAGTGATTACGATAACGCCATTTTCCGGCTTGCCACGTCACAGGAAGCAGAGCCGGAGGACTACACGGGCGAGGACGGGCTTTTATATTGCGGGAGCTGCCGCCAGCCCAAAGAAGCCTACTTCCCGGAGGGCAAGACCTTTTTCGGACGTGACCGACACCCCAAAGAATGTGACTGCCAGAGAAAACGCCGGGAAACGCTGGAAGCCAGCCACCGGGAATACAAGCACCGGGAGGAAGTGGAACGGCTCAAACGAATAGGCTTCACCGACCCGGCTATGCGGGAATGGACGTTTGAAAACGACAACGGCAAATGCCCCCAAATGCACAAAGCCCATGCCTATGTAGAGTGTTGGGAAGAAATGAAAGCCGGGAATATCGGCTATCTGTTATGGGGCATGGTAGGCACAGGCAAACGGTAATGACCGGGTGTATGCTTGACTTAATGAGGGCTTGCCGGATAAACTCGGCTTGGCTCATTTTGCAGAGAGAAACTCGCTCGGAAAACTCGGCATATTCTTCCTCGGTCAAGCGTGTCTTGATTGCATTCTTGTATCATTGCCTTGAAATCCTCAAAGGTCTTATCAGAGGGATTTAAAACACATGCCCAGCTCATCCATGCGTAGACAGGGTGGGGAATAATGGTATCTAAAACGGTAAAATCATAATCCATTTTTACGATTTTTCCAGCAGGCGGACGCTCTGGAATATACCCAAATTTTTTAATAAAGGTCTGTTTCCTTAAACCGACATTCACACGATATACATTATCACGGTTCAACATAGAGCCTTTATCATTATCACCGTCTTTTTCTTTAATAGTTAAAACATATACTCCCCGTTTCAAAACTCCGTTTGGATTATAAAAAATCCCTCGTTCTCCCCAACTTTCTACCAATACAACATCTTTCAAATTAGACTGGCAGTAGGAAAGAATATCGTTTGGTGTCATGCCATTTCCTCCAAATGGAACATCATTGTTCCCTCGTCTGCTAAAGCGGAACAATACTCCTGAAATTCCGTAACCTGCGGCAACTTTTCCAAAGCACCCTGTGCTGCCTCCATTGATGCCCACCAAATCATTTCAACCCATTTATCCTGCTTTAAATCCTTTGTTAATGACCGTTTTACAAATCCGGCAATATCTTTTTCAAGCACCTCATTCAATTTGTGATACATTCGTAAAAAATGTTCCTCGATCACTTCTTGGTTTGTCTGAAAAATAACCATTTCAATCACGTTTTTATTCATAACATCTTGTCCTTTCGTTTGAGTATCATATTGCATTTGGTACATAGATAGTCTATCATGGAATAGTGACAACGGCTGTCACCATTCGGAAAGGAGTTTTTAAAAATGTCAAAAGCAGAACGGCTTATTGAAATGATGATAACGATAAATGCCAAAAAGGATTTTACAGTAGGCGAATTAGCAAAAGAATTTTCTGTATCAAAGCGGACAATACTCCGTGATTTGCAAGAATTAGAACAGGCTGGATTCCCCCTTTATTCCGAAGTCGGTGCTGCTGGCGGGTATCACATCTTGAAAGAGCGCATTTTGCCGCCTATCACTTTTTCAGAGAATGAAGCCAAAGCTATATTCTTTGCCTGTCAAGCCTTGAAATTCTATCACGATTTACCTTTTGAACAGGAAACAATATCTGTTTTGAAAAAATTTTTGAACTGTCTGCCCTTAGATATACAAAGCAGTATTACACAAATTCAAAATAGTGTAGTATTTTGGATTCCAGACAGGCATTACGATTCACCACTACTTAAACCAATGTTTCATATTGTCGTTAATCACCATTCAGCAACAATACAGTATTCATCAACACATTCTGAAAGTATACGCACAATTATACCGATTGGGCTATATGCTATGAATGGACTTTGGTATTGCCCTGCATATTGCACCGTTGCTAATCAAATCAGAGAGTTCCGTATTGACCGTATAAAGGAAATAATAGAGGAAAAACCATATCCTAAAGGGAAATTTCCTGTTCCAGCGTCCATTCAAGAATATCTCGAAAGGTTAGAAATCGGAAATGATTACCACATAAAAATTAAGCTAACAGATATAGGTGTTAAACGCTGCGAAACTGAATTTTTACTGGCAAGGGGATTAAAAACATTCCCAACAGGCGGTGGTATAATCGACATGAAAATACGTCATGCAACTTTGGATTGGGTTGCCAATTACTTCCTGTCATTTGGAAACAACGCAACTGTCTTAGAACCACCAGAACTTGTGGAGCTAATAAAACAAAAGATATACGAATTACATCAGCATTATTGTAGGTAATATTGATGTATGAATGAGAGGGATTTCGTGGTGTTCTCCCGCATACAGTCCATGACGAACTCAATATGGCCGCTGTTGAGTTTCAGCAGCTTGGCCTTTACCAGCTCGGCGGGGTAGTCATCACCGGCCACCCGGATAGACTTGCGGGCCGTGCAGACGGTTTCCACCAGCAATTCCACGATGCCGTCCAATTCCTCCGGGTCGATCTTGGAGTGGTGCAGGAGGTGGTCGTACTCGATATTCTCCTTGATGATCTCCCGATAAATCTCAACGGCACTCTGTGTGGCCGCTTCCGTTCCTTTCCGGCGGCGAAGCCGCAACAGCCCCAGCGGGAGGGGGCGAAAGGGAGGGAAAGGAATGGGTAATTGATAGGTCTGTAATTCTTGGGTCTTTACTTTGTATATCTTTATTTAATTGCGTTGGATTTCCCGACGGCGGTTTTTCCGTTGTCGGGTTTTCCGACAACGGTTTATCCAACAACGGCGGCAAAGAAGTGGGCTGTTCGTGGATGATGTACTCGTTGCTGCTGAACTTGCCGCCCTCGTCCGTGGTCTGGTGGCGCTCGATGTACCCGGCCCGCTCCAATTCGTTGACGGCGGAACGAATAGCGTCCTTGCTCTCCCGGTTGATATAGCACAGGCCAGACAGGGTGTAATCCCAATCTTCCGGGAGTGACAAAATCTGCGAAAGCAGGCCCTTGGCTTTCAGGGACAGGGACTTGTCCCGCAAGTGGTAGTTGGACATGACCGTGTACCCCTTGTTCCTCTCCACGCGGAATACTGGCATGGTTCTCCGCTCCTTTCGGTGTCTGGACATGAAAAAACGCCGCAGACTTTTTCAAAATCTGCGGCGTTCGCCGGGGCGCAGAAACGGGCGGTGTCTTGCCGACATCGCCCGCTTTCTGTGCTGTTATTCACTTGTTTGCGCCGCCCCGTTTTCCGCTGCCCTTAAAAACATTGATTTTACTGGGTTTTCTCATGTTTTCTTATGGCAACGCCCTTAAGCCGGGCGCTCCTGCCGCTGTTTACTCAGTGACTGCCTTGGCCGCTTCCGCCTCAAAGCCGAAGGCCTCTATGTCCTTGGAGACCTCGTTTCCGTCTTTGTCGGTATAGGTGAGCACGGCCCTGCCGTCCTCGCCCTCTGTAATAACATAGCTGCCAAGTCCGCCCTTGACTACATCGCCGCTGTCAAGATGGTACTCCACTGTTTCGATGTCCTCACCATTGAAGGTGCAGGATACAACATAGGTAAACAGCTCCCCGCCCGAGGCGGCGTTTGCCCCCATTGCCGTGAGCACCGCCAGGGCCATTATAGCCGCCGTCACCAGTAAATTCCGCACTATCTTCCTGGGCTTCCTGCTCTCTGTCATTGCGATTACCTCCTGTATTTTTTCCGGGGAGGCTTTCACCCTGGAAAACATTTTCTTGTAATTTTCTTCCATTATGAATCCTCCTCTTGCTTTGTGAGCGCCTTTTTTACCCTGTCCCGGGCCCGCTGTAGGCGGGTCTGTACTGTGGACTCCTTGAGCTTACACAGGGCCGCTATCTCTTTTACGGTATAGTCCTCGTAGTAGTAGAGGTACAGCGGCACCCGGTACTTCTCCGGCAGGGCCATGACTATGATAAAGAGCTCGCTTTCCTCGGGGCTCTCAAAGTCCACCGTCCCCGCGTATTCCTCAAGGGGCACGCGCTTTCTGAACCACCCGGAGCTTCTAAGCTTCCTGCCCTCGTTCACGGCCACCCGGATAAGCCAGCGTTTCACGTGCTCCTCGCTCTCAAAGTCCGTCTTCTCCCGGTAGAGCTTCAAAAGCACCGTCTGCATGATGTCCTCGGCATCCGCGGCGTTTTTGCAGCAGTTCAGCGCCACCCGGTACACTGTGTCGCCATAGCTCTTGGCATACCCGGCAAATTCCTCCGCTGTCATTTCGCGCCCCCTTCCGCCGTCCTTCTGAAAAGCTTTTCACCTATAATACCATTTAGGGGGGCGGAATATCTCATTTTATTCAAAAAAACTTTTTACAGCCCTTGACTTGGAGCCGGGTCTATGTTATATGATAGAGTCAGGATAATCAAAAAAGGAGGACTGCAAATGAAAACCGTAACACTGGGCCGCACCGGCATAACTGTATGCAAGAACGCCTTCGGAGCCCTGCCCATCCAGCGGGTCAGCGCGGAATACGCCGGGAAGCTCCTGCGCAAGGCCTTTGACGCCGGGGTAAACTTTTTCGACACCGCCCGCTCCTATACGGACAGCGAGGAGAAGATGGGCCTCGCCCTTTCGGACGTGCGGGAGAAAATATTCATTGCCACCAAGACCCCTTCCACCACTGTGGAGGGCTTCTGGAAGGACCTTGAGACAAGCCTTATGCTTTTGAAGACAGACTACATAGACATCTACCAGTTCCATAACCCCGCCTTCTGCCCCAGGCCCGGGGACGGCACCGGCCTTTACGAGGCCATGCTTGAGGCGAAGGCCCAGGGCAAAATACGCTTTATCGGCATTACCAACCACCGCCCCCACGTGGCAGAGGAGGCGGTGGAGTCCGGGCTGTATGACACCCTGCAGTTCCCCTTCTGCTATCTTGCAAGCCAGCGGGACATAGCCCTTGTGAACCGCTGCCGGGAGCAGGACATGGGCTTTATCAGCATGAAGGGGCTCTCCGGCGGGCTTATCACCAACTCCGCCGCGGCCTATGCCTGGCAGGATAAGTTCGACAACGCCCTGCCCATCTGGGGCGTCCAGCGGGAGAGTGAGCTTGACGAGTTCCTGAGCTATATCCAGAGCCCGCCCACCATGGACGACCCTGAGATAATGGCGGTAATCGAAAAGGACAGGCGGGAGCTTGTGGGCAATTTCTGCCGCTCCTGCGGGTACTGCCTGCCCTGCCCCGCCGGGATAAACATCCCCCAGTGCGCCCGCATGAGCCAGCTTATACGCCGCAGCCCCTCTGCGGGCTGGCTCACCGAGGAGTCCCAGAAGATGATGATGAACATAGAGAACTGCCTTGAGTGCGGGCACTGTAAGTCCAAATGCCCATATGGGCTTGACACCCCCGGCCTTTTAAAGGCCAATCTTGCCGACTATAAGGATATACTCTCCGGCAAGGCCTCCGTATGACAGCCCTGCCCCTGCATAAGCGGGGGCTTTTCCTTTACTTTTCACAAAGGCCATGGTATAATATGGGCAAAAAGTTTCTTTGAATTTGGAGGGTTTAACTTGGTCACCAGAGTATTTGTAGAGAAGAAGCCCGGCTTTGACATAGAAGCCGGACATATGCTGTCGGACCTGCGCGGCGTTTTGGGGGTAAAGGGCCTCACCGGCGTGCGCATTCTAAACCGCTATGACGTGGACGGCCTCACCCCGGAGGAGTTTGAGCTGGCGTCCAAGACCATCCTGTCGGAGCCGAACCTTGACAATGTCTACCCCGAGGACTACGCCCCGGACTGCCGGGCCTTTGCAATGGAGTACCTGCCCGGGCAGTACGACCAGCGGGCGGACTCCGCCGCCCAGTGCGTGCAGCTTCTTACCCAGGGGGAGCGCCCCGCCGTAGTCACAGCCAAGGTAATAGGTCTTTTGGGGGACGTATCCGACGAGGATTTCCAGAGGGTAAAGGCCTATCTTATAAACCCGGTGGAGTCCAGGGAGGCTTCCATGGACAAGCCCCAGAGCCTTGAGCTGAACGCCCCGGCCCCCGCCGACGTTCCAAGGGTATCCGGCTTTATCTCCTGGGACAGGGAGGAGATGGCTAGGTATTTTGAGTCCATGGGCTTTGCCATGACCTTAGACGACCTTATCTTCTGCCAGGACTACTTCAGGGACCAGGAGCACCGGGACCCCTCCGTGACGGAGCTTCGGGTAATCGACACCTACTGGAGCGACCACTGCCGCCACACCACCTTCCTCACCCGCCTGAACCGTATTGACATTGAGGAGGGCCCCTTAAAGGAGGCTGTGGAGGGTGCTCTCAGGGACTATCTCGCCCTTAGGGACGAGCTCTACGGCGAGACCGACCGCCCTGTCTCCCTGATGGACATGGCGACTATCGGCGGCAAGTACCTTAGGAAAAAGGGCCTCGTGCCCGACTTAGACATCAGCGACGAGATAAACGCCTGCTCCATCGAGGCCCCCATAACCATAGACGGCGAGACCGAGACCTGGCTGATACAGTTTAAAAACGAGACCCATAACCACCCCACGGAGATAGAGCCCTTCGGCGGGGCCGCCACCTGCCTTGGCGGGGCCATTAGGGACCCGCTTTCAGGGCGGGCGTATGTGTACCAGGCCATGCGCGTCACAGGCTCCGGGGACCCCACTGTGCCCCTTAATAAGACCCTTCACGGCAAGCTTCCCAGCCGGAAGATAACCACAGGCGCCGCCGCCGGTTACTCCAGCTACGGCAACCAGGTGGGCCTTGCCACCGGGCAGGTCACAGAGCTCTATGACCCCGGCTATGTGGCAAAGAGGCTTGAGATAGGCGCGGTGGTGGGCGCCTCCCCCAAGGGGAACGTGCGCCGGGAGGAGCCAGCCCCCGGGGACATTGTGGTGCTCCTGGGCGGGGCCACCGGGCGGGACGGCATTGGCGGGGCCACAGGCTCCAGCATGGCTCATACCGAGAAATCCGTCGAGGTCTGCGGGGCCCAGGTGCAGAAGGGCAACCCGCCCACCGAGCGGAAGATACAGCGGCTCTTCAGGAACGGTGAGGCGGCAAAGCTTATCAAGCGCTGCAACGACTTTGGGGCCGGGGGCGTATGCGTGGCTATAGGGGAGCTTGCCCCGGGCCTTGAGATAGACTTGGACAGCGTGCCCAAGAAATATGAGGGCCTTGACGGCACGGAGCTTGCCATTTCCGAGTCCCAGGAGCGCATGGCTGTTGTTCTGGCCCCTGAGGACGTGGACAGGTTCAGGGCCCTGGCCGACAGGGAAAATCTTGACGCCCAGAGCGTCGCCGTAGTCACCGAAAGCCCCCGGCTCAAGATGCAGTGGCGGGGGGACAGGGTGGTGGACCTCTCAAGGGCCTTCTTAGACACCAACGGCGTGACCCAGAACGCCTGCGCTCTGATAACCGCGCCAAAGGGCCCCTGCGCCATGAATGAGGTGCCAAAGGCTTTAAAGGGCATGTCCGGCACAGAGGCCCTGCGGGCAAATATGGCCCGCCTTGAGGTGTGCAGCCAGAAGGGTCTTGTGGAGCGCTTTGACTCGGTGATAGGCGCGGGCACAGTGCTCATGCCCTTCGGCGGGCTCCACCAGCTCACCCCCGAAGAGGCCATGGTGGCAAAGGTGCCCCTGCTCTCTGGGGAGACCGACGACGCCACAGCCATGAGCTACGGCTATATACCCGCCGTCTCCAGGTGGTCGCCCTTTATGGGCGCGGCCTACGCGGTGGTAGAGAGCCTTTCAAAGCTCGCCGCCGTGGGCGCGGACCCATTAAAGGCCCGGCTCACCTTCCAGGAGTATTTCCCCCGGCTCCACGACGTGCCCTCCCGCTGGGGCCAGCCCGCCGCGGCCCTTTTAGGCGCACTCTCCGCCCAGCTTGGCATGGGGCTCCCGGCCATAGGCGGCAAGGACAGCATGTCCGGCTCCTTTGAGGACCTGGACGTGCCCCCCACCCTTGTGAGCTTCGCCCTGTCAATGACAAAGGCCAGCCGCACCCTCTCCGCCTGCGTGAAGCACCCGGGGACAAAGCTGGTCCTGATACCAATACCCCAGACTGACAGCGGCATGCCCCACTGGGTGAAGCTCAAGGAGCTCTACCGCCGTATTTTAGCCGCCATGGACTGCGGGGAGATAACCGCCGCCTCAGTGGTGCGGGAGGGTGGCGCTGCCGCCGCCGCCATGCGCATGTGTCTGGGCAATAAGCTTGGCTTCAAGTTCCAGCCCGGCCTCTCCCCCGAGACCCTTTACGCCCCCATGCAGGGCGCTATAGTCGCCGCCCTCTCCCCCGAGGCGGAATTTTTGGGCGGCATACTTTTGGGCCACACCACCGGCGGGGAGAATGTGCATATAGACGGGGAAAAGGTGCCCATGGAGGAGCTGGTGTCCGCCTGGTCCGGCACCCTCGAGAAGGTATTCCCCAGCTTTGCCCCCCCGGCCCCCATGCCCGCCGACACCCCCCTCTATACACAGCGGGGCAAGTCCTCCCCTGTTATAAAGGTCCCGAGGCCCAGGGTGTTTATCCCCGCCTTCCCCGGCACCAACAGCGAGGTGGACTCCGCCCGCGCCTTTGAGCGGGCCGGGGCCGAGGCAAATGTACTGGTGGTGCGCAACCTGACCCCCGCCCATATTGAGGATACCTTAAGGGAGATGGAGCAGGCCATAAGGGAGAGCCAGATAATCATGATACCCGGCGGCTTCTCCGGCGGCGACGAGCCAGAGGGCTCCGGCAAGTTCATCGCCACCACCTTCAGGAACCCAAGAATAGCACAGGCCGTTATGGATATGCTGGAGAATAGGGACGGCCTTATGCTGGGCATATGCAACGGCTTCCAGGCCCTTATAAAGCTGGGCCTCCTGCCCTACGGACGCATTACCGAGCCCAGCGCCAGCGCCCCCACCCTCACCTTCAACTCCCTGGGCCGCCACGCTTCAAGGCTTGTATACACCAGGGTCACCAGCGTCAAGTCCCCATGGCTCAGGGGCACCAGCGCCGGGGACGTGCACACCATCGCCATCTCCCACGGCGAGGGCCGGTTCGTAGCCAGTGACGAGGCCCTGAGGTCCCTGATAGAGGGCGGGCAGATAGCTACCCAGTACGTGGACCCCGAGGGCGCTGTGAGCGGGGATATCCTCTGGAACCCCAACGGCTCCGTCTGCGGCATAGAGGGCATAACCAGCCCCGACGGGCGTATCCTCGGCAAGATGGGCCATAACGAGCGCTGGACCCCCGGGCTCTTTAAGAATGTGCCCGGGCATAAGGACCAGAAGCTGTTCAGGTCCGGGGTGGAGTATTTTGCGTAATAACATTATTAAAAAATATGTAAAAGCTTGATTAACTGATTTTTATAAAGATTTTTATACAGAAAGCGTGATACCAATGTCCATGCAGCTAAACCGCCAGCTCCCCCTGCCCAATGATTTGAAGGCCCAGTACCCAATCTCCCCGGAGCTCTTGGCGCGCAAGGCCTTGAGGGACCGGGAGATAAGGGAGGTATTTGAGGGCAGGTCCGACAAGTTCATAGTGATAGTGGGCCCCTGCTCCGCCGACAGCCAGGACGCCCTTTTGGAGTACGTCCACAGGCTTGCGGAGGTAAACGAGGCCGTGAAGGACAGGCTGCTTATTATACCCAGGGTATACACAAATAAGCCCCGCACCACCGGGCAGGGCTATAAGGGCATGCTCCACCAGCCCTCCCCGGACAAGGCCCCTGACCTGCTGGAGGGGATAATAGCCATACGCCGTATGCACATCAGGGTCATGGAGGAGACCGGCCTCACCGCCGCGGACGAAATGCTGTACCCTGAGAACAGGAGCTATCTTGACGATGTGCTGAGCTACGAGGCCGTTGGCGCACGCTCGGTGGAGAACCAGCAGCACAGGCTCACCGCCAGCGGCATGGACATCCCGGTGGGCATGAAGAACCCCACCAGCGGCGACCTCTCCGTTATGCTCAACTCCATCCAAGCCGCCCAGAGCGCCCATAATTTCCTCTACAGGGGCTGGGACGCGGAGACCTCCGGCAACCCCCTGGCCCATGCAATATTAAGGGGCGGCGTTGACAAATACGGCACCTGCGTGCCAAACTACCACTTTGAGGACCTTATGCGCCTCTATGAGCTCTACGGCGAGCGGGACCTTCAAAACCCCGGGGTGATAGTGGACGTGAACCACTCCAACTCCAACAAGAAGTATAAGGAGCAGATACGCATAGTCAGCGAGGTGCTCCACAGCCGCGGCCACAGCCCGGAGCTCCGGGGGCTTGTGAAGGGCGTGATGATAGAGAGCTACCTTGAGGAGGGCTGCCAGCCCATTGAAGGGGAGCGCACATACGGCAAGTCCATTACGGACCCGTGCCTTGGGTGGGGGGACACGAGAAATTTGATTTTCAGCATAGCTGAAAAAGCCTAGCAATATTTAATATTTATATTATTTATATTTTTAAAAAATATATAAAATATCAAGCAGAAAGGAGCGCGACTGTTATGAATCAGCCCGAAGCCCCCAGCCCCCAGAAAGAGGACGGCGGAACTTCTTCTAAAAAGACATGCTGTTTAGGCTGTCTTTTCCATCCCATCATGTTCCTGATGGTGGGCGGCTTCCTGCTTCTCATCTCCTTACCCTTTTTGTTCATGGACATGAATTACTTCGACGACTGGATGGAGCGGTCGGTGAAGGCGGTATCAACGAGCATTACAAGGGACTGTGACTACGAGAACTGCACTAACGAATCCTCCTGGAAGTTCGACTTTATACCCTGGAACGACATGACCATACCCTATAACCCCAACTTCCCCGGCGCCCGCTCCCATACATACCAGAGCTCCGAAAAGAGCGTAAGGCGGGAGGAGAACACCTACCTGGTGCCCGAGGGGGACAAGATAAAGGTTGAGACCAAGAAGGAGTGGAAGGAGTACGATACCCCGGTCACAAAGAGCTACGACAAATTCTATGCCGCATACTGCGACGAGCACAAGGACGCCGCCCAGAAGCTTATCTGGGACACCATATATTGGGAGCACTATAAGTATATCTTCCTGGGCACAGGCGCGGGAGCGGTGATATTCGCAGTGGGCCTTGTGCGGCTGCTCATAATGAAGGCGAAGAAAAAGAAGGAGGCGTGAGGGGGCGCGTATGGCGAATATTAGAAACTCCGCGAAGGCCCTTATACTGAAAGACGGCAGGCTCCTTCTCAACCGCTGTAAAACGGGCTCCGGCGAGGAATACTTCGACCTGCCCGGGGGCGGGCAGCATGTGTACGAGGCCATGGAGGAGGCGGTAATCCGGGAGGTTTTGGAGGAGACCGGCCTCATAGTGGAGCCGGTGCGGTTCGCGGCCCTGTGCGAGGAGATATTCACCGACCCGGACATGCGCCGGAGATACCCGGAATACTGCCACCGCACCCTGCACATCTTCCTGGCGCGGGTTACATCCCATGCCGTGGGGGAGAAAACTGAGACAGACTTCCAGCAGACCGGCAGCCTGTGGGTCACGCCGGAGGAGGCGGAAAGCCTGCCCATAGTGCCCCTGCAGCTTCGGGGGCGGATAAGGGAGATACTTTCGGCAGAGGGCCCGGTATATCTGGGGACAGTACGCCGGGACGAGGTGTGCATGTAAGTTTTTCCCTGACACACTTGACATAAGGGCTTATATATGCTAATATAACTGATAAGAAAGCAAGAAAGGCGGTGAGCGGACATGTATCCATATACTTACCCAACAGACAGAGCACCCGCCGCTTGCCATGCTTTCGAGTAAAGTAAAAAACGGTAGGACCGGTCTCCTGTTTTTGGGGGCCGGTCTTTTATTTTGAAAGGAGAGATGTTTTATGTGGATTTTTAACGCAAGCCCATACACAAGCCCATTTTATCAGGAGGTAAGAGATGACAGATATAAAAACCTACGGCTTTCCCGAAGACCTAATCCCAAAGGAGGGCCCGGCCCTGCCCGCCAGGGTCACGGCGGTATTTAAGGGCCGCTGGCAGCTTATTACGCCCGAGGGCCAAAAGCACGCCGTTCTCAAAACAAAGGAGTACATCTACGATGGGGGCCAGGAGTTCCCCACAGCCGGGGACTATGTGCTGGCCCTGCCCGCCCCCGGCGACTGGCAGATAGTGCGCACGCTCCCCCGCAAAAGCTTCTTTTCCCGGCTGGACGGCTGGCACGGCACCGAGCAGGCTGTGGCGGCAAATATGGACCTGGTCTTCGCCGTACAGTCCCTGAACGAGAATTTTAACCTCAAGCGCCTGGAGCGCTACCTCACCCTTGGATGGAACAGCGGGGCCTCCCCCATAGTGCTCCTTACAAAGGCGGACCTTCCCGGGGACCACGGCGAAATGCTCAAAGCCGCCCGGAGTATCTCCGGGGAGGCCCCGGTATTCGCCCTGAGCTCCAAAACCGGGGAGGGCATGGACCAGCTTGCGCCCTATCTCAGGCCGGGAATCACAGCCGCCTTCCTGGGCAGCTCGGGGGTGGGCAAGTCCAGCCTTATAAACGCCGTCTCGGGAGAGGAGATAATGTCCGTGGGGGGCATTAGGGAGTATGACTCCGCCGGGCGGCACACCACCACCCACCGGCAGCTCCTGCTCCTTAAAAGCGGCGTGCTGGTGATAGACACCCCCGGCATGAGGGAGCTTGGCATGTGGGACGCGGGCGAGGGCCTCTCCACCGCCTTCCCGGACGTTGAAAAGTTCCTGGGGAAATGCCGCTTCTCCGACTGTAAGCACGAGAGCGAGCCCGGCTGCGCCGTCAGGGCCGCCATAGAGAGGGGGGAGCTGGACCCGGCGCGCCTGGAGAGCTATATGCAGCTTGAGGGGGAGTCCGAGCGCAGCGTAAAGAGCGGCCGCGCCCGCCGGAAGTTCGGCCAGCCCAGCCGGGCCCTTGGAAAGTCCCGGCGGCAGGAGCGCAGGCAGAAAAGGGAAATTTTTCCCTGAAGCATATTGACATTCCCTTTAAACTGGGGTATAATAGTTAAAATTTACTTTAAAACCGCATATTCTTAAAGGCCATGACGAAGATAGCCCGGGGTCCGTCTCCACAGAGAGCCGGCGGCTGCTGCAAGCCGGCGTGACGCCCCCGAAGCGCTTATCCCTTCCGAGCCGGGGGCCCGAATCCATAAGCTTATGGTAGTAGACGCCTTCCGTGTACGCCGCGTTAGAGCAGGGGCTTGATGGAGCCTGACATTTTGAAGAGTGGCGAAGACTTTACCTAAAGGTAAGTTTCGCAATATGAGTGGTACCGCGGAGCATATCCGTCTCATAGGTTTATTCCTATGGGACGGTTTTTTTATCCCAAAGAATGTGCAAAATAGAATATACACCAATTACTTAACTAGGGGGATTCCCAATGGAAAAAACAGATTTGAAAGCCCAGCTGAAGGAGGCCGCCCTGCGCATACGCACCATGAGGGAGATAGCCGGCCTCTCCCAGGAGGAGATGGCCCGCTGCACAGGCGTGAGCCCTGAGGAGTACACCCGCTGTGAGGAGGGGGAGCAGGATTTCAGCTTCACCTTCATCTATAAATGCGCCAAGCGCTTCGGCGTGGACCCCACCGATTTGATACGGGGGGTAAGCCCCACCCTCTCCAGCTACACCATCGTGCGCCACGGGGACGGCCTGCCCATCACCCGCCGCCACGGCTTCAAATACCTGAACCTTGCCCCGCTCTTTAAGAACAAGACCGCCGAGCCCTTCTTTGTCACCATGCCATACAGTGAGGCCGAGCAGCACGTTGCCATAAAGCTTGCAAGCCACGCGGGCCAGGAGTTCGACATAGTTGTGAAGGGCTCCATGAAGGCCCAGATAGGCAGCCATATCGAGGTCTTAAACGAGGGGGACTCCATCTACTACAACTCCGGCACCCCCCACGGCATGATTGCCACCGGCGGGGAGGACTGCCAGCTATACGCCATGGTGATGAAGGGGAGCGAGGATATGCCACCCGAGGCCGACCGCTTCCAGACCCTTATAGACCGCAGGCTGGCCCGGAAGCACAGGGAGAGCGTTATAGACCCCTTTATCACCACCACCCTTGACGAAAACGGCATTCTGGGGGGCATAGAGTTCAAGAACGAGGAGAACTTCAACTTTGCCTTCGACGTGGTGGACGAGATAGCCAGAAGGGAGCCCCAGCGCCTTGCCATGCTCCACCTGGACCATGAAAAGCAGGAGCGCCGCTTCACCTTCTCGGATATCAGCAGGCTCTCGAATCAGGCGGCAAACTATTTCGAGAGCCTGGGCATAAAGAGAGGGGACCGGGTGCTGGTGGTATTGAAGCGCCACTACCAGTTCTGGTACGTGATAACAGCCCTGCACAAGCTGGGCGCGGTGATAATCCCCGCCACCCACCTTTTGACGGAGCACGACTTCGACTACCGCTTCAGGGCCGCGGGGGTAAAGGCCATACTCTGCACCTCAGACGGAGAGACCGCCGACGAGGCCGACCGGGCCGCCGCCGGCTGCCCCCAGGTGGAGGTCAGGATAATGGTGGGGGAGAACCGTTTAGGTTGGCACGACTTTGATAAAGAAGTGGGGGCCTTCTCAGATGTGTACGACAGAAGGCCCGACTCCCCCTCGGGCAGCGACCCCATGCTCATGTACTTCACCTCGGGGACCACGGGCTATCCCAAAATAGCCGTGCACAGCTATAAATACGCCCTGGGGCACTATATAACCGCAAGGTACTGGCACAACGTGAACCCCGACGGCCTGCACTTCACCATCTCCGACACCGGCTGGGGCAAGGCCATGTGGGGGAAATACTACGGTCAGTGGATGTGCGAGGCGGCAATCTTCACCTATGACTTTGACAAGTTCGACGCACACGACATCCTGCCCATGTTTGCAAAATATAAGATAACCACCTTCTGTGCCCCGCCCACCATGTACAGGTTCTTCATAAAGGAGGACCTCAGTAAGTACGACCTCTCCGGCATTGAGTACTCCACCACCGCGGGGGAGGCGCTAAACCCCGAGGTATACGAGCAGTGGAAGCGGGCCACCGGCCTTATGCTCATGGAGGGCTACGGCCAGACGGAGACCACCTGCGTTATATATAACCCGGTGGGCACCATCCCGAGGGTGGGCTCCATGGGCGTGCCCAGCCCCCTCTACGACGTGGACATCGTGCTCCCGGACGGCACCACGGCCCCTGTGGGGGAGACCGGGGAGATAGTTGTGCGCACGGACAAAAAGGCCCCCTGCGGCCTGTTCCTCGGCTACTACCAAAACGAGGAGCAGACCAATGAGTCCTGGCACCACGGCATGTACCACACCGGGGACACCGCCTGGCGGGACGAGGACGGCTACTTCTGGTACGTGGGCCGCACCGACGACGTTATAAAGTCCTCTGGCTACCGTATCGGGCCCTTTGAGATAGAGAGCGTGATAATGGAGCTGCCCTATGTATTGGAGTGCGCCGTCACCGCCGCGCCCGACCCCATCCGGGGCCAGGTAGTAAAGGCCACCATAGTGCTGACAAGGGGCACGGAGGGCACTGACGGGCTCAAGAAGGAGATACAGACCTATGTGAAGAAGCACACCGCACCCTATAAGTACCCCCGGATAGTGGAGTTTAGGGAGGACCTGCCGAAGACCATCAGCGGGAAAATACGCCGGGTGCAGATAAGGGAGGAGGACAAATAATGCTTACAAGAGAGGTAAGCTTTACGCTGAAGGACGGCAGAAGGGCTGTCCTTAGAAACCCCCGGGAGGGGGATATCCCCGGCCTATTAGACTACCTTGTGCGCTCGGCGGGGGAGTCTGACTTTATAATGCGCTACCCCGAGGAGTGCGCAAAATACACCCCCGAGGGCGAGGCCAAGTGGATAGAGGACAATAACTCCGACGAAAACGCCGCCGTGCTGGTGTGCGAGGTTGACGGCAAAATAGCCGGAAATTGCAGTGTCCACCGCAACCCCATGATGAAGGTGCGCCACCGCTCCTTCATCGCCATCGCCCTTTTAAAGGAGTTCTGGGGCCAGGGGATAGGCACGGCTATGTTCCGGGAGATGACAGAGATAGCAAGGGGCTGGGAGGATGTGACCCAGCTGGAGCTTGAGTTTGTAGAGGGGAACGCAAGGGCCCGGGCCCTCTATGAGAAGATGGGCTTCAGGATAGTTGGCGTGCGCCCGGACGCGTACCGTTTCAAGGACGGCAGCCTTCACAACGAGTATATCATGATGCGGGGGCTGGAGCTGTAAGAAATCCTTAATAGAAACAAAGGGTTTTTTTACAGCTTTGGAATTATTATTAGAGTAGAAGTCTGAAGGAGTGGTCTTATGTTAAAAGGTATCCGCAACAGCTTTATCTCCACCTCCGTGCTGTACACCCTGCTGGGCCTGGTGCTCATAGCCGCCCCGGGCAAGGCCATCCGCTGGGCCTGCTTTCTCATCGGGGCCGTAACCCTCTGGTACGGCATTTCCAGGATAATGGCCTACAGGAGGTCCGGCATGGAGTACGGGCGGCGCTTTGAGCTTTTTATCGGCGCGGCCCTGGTAGCCCTTGGGGCATTTCTGCTGGTGTCCCCAAGGTTTATCGTGTCCATAATCCCGGCGGCGCTGGGAATTTATATCCTGGTGGACAGCGTGTCCGCCATAAAGCGGGCCCTGGACATGAAGGCCCTGGGCTTTGAAAAATGGTGGGGGCCCTTTATCTCCGCTCTGGTCCTCTCGGTGTTCGGGGCGGTGATGGTGCTAAACCCCTTCGGGACGCTGGAGGCGCTTATACGGTTCGTGGGGGTGGGCTTTGTGTTCGACGGCCTGTCCACCCTTGTGAGCACCATCCTTGCCGACCGGCTCTACCGGGGCTGAGGTTTTTTACTATAAAAGAGCTCCCTTAGGCCTATAGCCAGGATGAACCCGCCAAAGAGCCTTTTAAGGAGCTCCGTGTCCATCCCCGCCGCCAAAAATGCCCCGGCTATACAGGCCGGAGCCCCCAGAATCACGCACCAGAAAACGGCCTTCTTCTCAATGAGGCCGTTTTTTATGTGCCCAATGCTGGCAGGGAGGGCGCAGGCGATAAAGTACAGCAGGTTTACCCCGCCCGCCTGGGCCTGCCCCATCCCCTGCACTGCCGTCATCCACAACAGCAGGAGCGTGCCGCCCCCCACGCCGAAGCCCGAGAGCACCCCTGTAAGGGCCCCTATAATCACGCCTATAGCTATGCTCACAGCCCCAGCACCGCCTTTGCCCCGCAGTATACCATCAGCGCCCCGAAGCCCCTTCTCAGCCACTTCACCGGCACCTTTTTAAACACCCTGCCGGAGAGCAGCCCGCCTATTGCCCCGCCTATAATATAGGGCCACCCTAGGGAGAGGTCCACAGCGCCGTTTAAGAAGTACACCCCCGCGGATATCACCGACAGGGGCAGCACCACCCCCACGGACGTGGCGAAGGCCTTGCGCTCGGGCATATCCGTCCAGCGGGTGAGCATGGGCACGAGAAAGAGCCCTCCCCCCGAGCCGAACAGCCCGTTTGCAAGCCCTGCAAGGCCCCCGGTTATAGAGTACCTCCACTTTTTGTCCATACCCTTTTACCCCCTTTCCTTCGGTATAAGCTTCCACAAAATCCCCGGAAAATACGTATTCCCGGGGGATTTTTACATATACTGACCCCGAGGTGATACCGTGAAAAAAAGGAAAGACCGCTCCCCCATAAGGCTTCGGGCCTATCTCACCCTGCTGGCCCTTATAATGCTGCTGGCCTTCGGGGGGCACACCATTGCCCATGTGTCAGGAAAGGCTGAGTATGTTGCGGCGGCAGGCAGGCAGAGCCTCTACCGCCTGGACGTTGCAGGCTCCCGGGGGACCATCTACGACTGCCGCCTGCGCCCCCTCACCGGCACCACCAGCCGGTGGGCCGCCGCCGTTGCCCCCACCATAGAGTCTATAGGGGCCATTGAGACCGCCACCTACGGGCGTATCCGGGACCGCCTGGCCCTGGCCCTTGAGGACGGCAAGCCCTTCACCCTGGAGCTGGAAAAGCCCATAGAGCACCAGTGCATAGACTGCTTCCCCGTGCCCAAAAGGTACTCGGAGAGCCAGCTCTGCCCCCATGTAATAGGGTACCTGGACGGAATGGGCCGGGGGGCCTCGGGGGTGGAGCTCTGTATGGACGACGCCTTGTCCCTTTACAGCGGGCAGCTCACCGTGTACTACCAGGTGGACGCCCTGGGCAGGGCCATCGCCGGGGCCGAGCGCCTTACCGAAAACAGCCTGGAATACACCGCCGGGGGCGTGGCCGTCACTATAGACCGGGATATACAGCTTTTGTGCGAGCAGGCCTCAGAGGGCCTGGGGAAGGGCGCAGTGGTGGTCACAGAGGTGCCAAACTGCGAGATACGCGCCCTTGTGAGCCTGCCGGGGTTCCGGCAGGACAAAATAGACGAGGCCGCAAGGGACCCCGCCTCCCCCCTGCTCAACCGGGCCTTCAGCGCCTATGCCCCCGGCTCCGTCTTTAAGCTTGTGACTGCCGCCGCGGCCCTGGAGGAGGGCTCCGTGCTGAGGACCTTTGACTGCACCGGCTCCATAAACGCCGGGGGGCTAATGTTCCACTGCTACGACGGCCTGCCCCACGGCAGGATAGATTTGCAGGGGGCCATATCAAAGTCCTGCAACGGCTATTTTATCAGCACCGCCCGGGCCCTGGGGGGACAGCCTGTGCTGAGCATGGCCTATGACCTGGGCCTGGGAGAGGGCCAGGAGTTCGGCAGGGGGCTGTTCAGCTCAGAGGGCAGCCTGCCGGATATAACCGGCCTGCAGAACTTCCGGGCCCTGGCAAACTTCTCCTTCGGCCAGGGGGACCTGACGGTTACGCCCCTGCAGATGTGCGGGGTAATAAACGCCATAGCCTCCGGCGGGGAGTACCGCTCCCCAAAGCTCATAGCGGGCACGGTCAGCGGGGACAGGAAGCTCACAGAGGCAAGCCCTGTCTCCCAGGTGTCCCGGACCGCAATGAGCTCCCGCACCGCGAAGCTTTTGCAGCAGTACCTGACAGCCGCCGCCAAGGACGGCACCGGCACAAAAGCCGCCCCCGATAACTGTGTAAGCGGCATAAAGACCGGCACCGCCCAGACCGGCGTATATGAGGACGGGCATGAGCTTCTGAACTTCTGGTACTGCGGCTTCGTCGGCGACAGCTCCGGGCCCAGGTACTGTATCACCGTGCTCAGGGAGGGCGCGGCGGACAGCGGCAGCGCCGGGGAGGTGTTTAAGAAAATCGGCGAGGGGCTGATGGGGGAATAGCCGCGTTTCCGAATTTTCCCGCGGGATGGCCTTGCAATTCTCCTCTAAGTGTGCTATACTATTGCTGTGATTATGTTTTTCATGCAAGCACCCAAGGAAAACCCCCGAAGACTGCATTCTCCGGGGGTTTCACTTTGCCGTGAATATTATTATATTAACTATAACTATTAGTTAAACAGTTGACAAACCTCCCGGAATAGGTTATACTGTAGCCCAGCAGAATAAGAATAACAGCGTGGAGCAGACGTTCCCCGAGACACCTTCAAAGAGAGGCGGCGGGTGGTGCGAGCCGTCAGGGGCAGGGGAGCGGGCCAACTTCAGGGGGGCCAGGTTACCTATGGCCCCGGCGTTCCGCTGCGAGGAGCAGCGGCGTATCCCCGGCGTTAGCGGGACTTGAGCTGGTGACGACGTTAGCCTGGCGGCTAAGTCGGCACAATTTGGGTGGTACCGCGGGCTTATCCGTCCCATATGGGTTTCGGATAGGCCTGCTTTTATTTTTATGCAAATTATTATTAAGGAGAGATAAATATGAAATGGACAGGACTGAACGAGCTCAGAGAGAGCTATCTTCGCTTCTTTGAGTCAAAGGGGCATCTAAGGCTCCCCAGCTTCTCCCTGATACCCCAGGGGGACAACAGCCTTCTGCTGATAAACTCCGGCATGGCGCCCATGAAGAAGTTCTTCACCGGCGAGTCCACCCCGCCCAGGCTGCGGGTGACCACCTGCCAGAAGTGCATACGCACCCCGGACATAGAAAGCGTGGGCATCGACGACCGGCACGGCACCTTCTTCGAGATGCTGGGGAACTTCAGCTTTAACGACTACTTCAAGAAAGAGGCCATTCCCTGGGCCTGGGAGTTCTTTACCAAGGTACTGGAGATACCCGAGGAAAAGCTCTTTGTTACCGTATACCAGGAGGACGACGTCGCCTGGGATATCTGGACCAAGGATGTGGGCGTGCCTGAGAGCCATATGCGCCGCATGGGCAAGGAGGACAACTTCTGGGAGCACGGCAGCGGCCCCTGCGGCCCCTGCTCAGAGATATACTTTGACCGGGGCCCCGAGCACAGCTGCGGCAAACCCGACTGCGACGTGGGCTGCGAGTGCGACAGGTACGTGGAGGTGTGGAACCTGGTGTTCACCCAGTTCAACAACGACGGCAAGGGCAACTACACACCCCTTGGCCGGGAGAATATAGACACCGGCCTGGGTATGGAGCGCCTGGCCTGCGTTATGCAGGGGGTGGACAACCTGTTTTTGGTGGACACCATTCAGAACATCATGAGGAAGATAAGCGAGCTCACCGGTGTAGAGTATGGCGCGGACAAGAAGACGGACATCTCCCTGCGGATAATCACCGACCATATCCGTTCCACCGTGTTTATGATAGGCGACGGCGTGCTGCCCTCTAACGAGGGCCGGGGCTATGTGCTCAGAAGGCTCCTTCGCCGGGCCGCAAGGCACGGGCGGCTCCTGGGGGCCCGGGGGGCCTTCCTCTGTGAGCTCGTCGACACCGTGGTGCAGGAGAACGGCGGGGCCTATCCCGAGCTTCGGGAGAAGCAGGGCACCATTAAGAAGGTGATTGCCCACGAGGAGGAGAGCTTCAACCGCACCATCGACCAGGGCATGGCAATGCTCAGCGAGTTTATAGACAAGGCGGACTCGAAGGTATTCTCCGGGGAGAGCGCCTTCACCCTCAACGACACCTTCGGCTTCCCCCTGGACCTGACAAAGGAGATACTTGCCGAGCGGGGCATGGAGGTGGACGAGGCCCGCTTCCTGGAGCTTATGCGCCAGCAGAAGGAGCGCGCCCGCTCCGCCAGGAAGGACGCCGGGGCCGACGCCTGGAAGGGCGAGGGCGGCGCTGTGTCCGGCCTGCCCCAGACGGAGTTTCTGGGGTATAGGGAGCTCACCTCTACCGCGAAGGTGCTGGCTATAATCGAGAACGGCAGTCGGGTGGAGAGCGCCGGGAGCGGCGCCGAGGTGTCGGTGGTGCTGGACCGCACCCCCTTCTACGGGGAGAGCGGCGGGCAGGCCGCGGACGCGGGCACCCTTGAGGCCGAGGGCGTCACCGTGGACGTGGTGGACGTGACCCGGCACGAGGGGGTCTTCCTCCACAGGGCTGTGGTGGGCGAGGGGACCCTGAATGTTGGGGACAGCGTCAGCGCCGTGATAGACCCGGGGCTGAGGGCCGACATAATGCGCAACCACACCGCCGCCCACCTTTTACAGGCGGCCTTAAGAAAGGTCCTTGGGGAGCACGTGGAGCAGGCGGGACAGCTGGTAAACGGCGACAGGGTGCGCTTTGACTTCACCCACTTCTCAGCCGTGACCCCCGAGGAGCTCACAAAGGTGGAGCGCCTTGTAAACCTTGAGGTGCTGAAGGCCGTGCCCGTGGAGACCAGGGAAATGCCCATTGAGGAGGCCAGGAAGCTGGGGGCAATGGCCCTGTTCGGGGAGAAGTACGGGGACGTGGTAA
Organism: Acutalibacter sp. 1XD8-36; assembly: GCF_009917525.1. Lineage (GTDB taxonomy): Bacteria > Bacillota > Clostridia > Oscillospirales > Acutalibacteraceae > Acutalibacter. Next base: position 112,050 of record NZ_QZDU01000009.1, on the reverse strand, counting down.
GGGTGGTCTCCGTCACCGACGGCTTCTCAATGGAGCTCTGCGGCGGCACCCATATGGACAATACCGCAAAGCTGGGGCTCTTCAAGATAGTCTCCGAGTCCTCAGTCGCCGCGGGGGTGCGCCGTATTGAGGCCGTCACCGGCAGGAACGTGCTGGCTGAGCTCACTAAGGCCATAGACGCCATGAACGAGGCCTCAAGGCTTATGAAGGTGATGAACCCGGCAGAGCTCCCCGGGCGCGCCAGGCAGGTGATGGCTGAGCTCAAGGAGAAGGACAGGCAGATAGAGAGCCTCAACGCCAGGATAGCCTCCATGAACCTGGAGGGTGTGTTCCGGGACGCCCAGGACGTGGAGGGGATAAAGGTGGTCTTCGCCCTCCTCTCCGGCACCGGGCCGGACGCTTTGAGGGCCCTCTGTGACAAGGCAAAGGAGGCCAATGAGCCTGTGGCGGCGGTGTTCGCCGGGGTAAGCGGGGGCAAGGCCACCTTAGCCGCGGCCTGCAATAAGCCCGCCCAGGAGAAGGGCCTGAAGGCCGGGCTCCTGGTAAAGTCCGTGGCCCAGCTCACCGGCGGCAACGGCGGCGGCAAGCCGGACTTTGCAATGGCGGGGGCAAAGGACCAGACAAAGCTGGACGAGGCGCTGGCGGCAGTGCCGGGCCTTGTCCGTGAGCAGATAGGAGGATGAGCTATGGACTGCATATTCTGTAAGATAGCCGCCGGGGAGATACCCAGCACGAAGGTATACGAGGACGGCACCGTGCTGGCCTTCAGGGACCTGGACCCCCAGGCCCCCACCCATGTGCTGATAATACCGAAGGAGCATATCCCCTCGGCAGCCGACATCACCACTGAAAACAGCGCCGTTATCGCCCATATATTTGAGGTAGCCGCAAAGCTCTCAGTTGAGCTGGGCCTTGAGAAGGGCTTCCGCATAGTCAATAACTGCGGCGAGGACGGGATGCAGAGCGTACAGCACCTGCACTTCCACCTGCTTGGCGGGAAGAAGATGGGGTGGCCCCCTTATGCGGGGGAGTAAAAGAGGCTCTTGATATTTTTAAAAAAGTATGCTATAATTACCTCGTGAATTCGAGGTTCATACTAAGCTCGTCGAAAGCAGGGCCGGGGAAGAGGGCAACTTCCCCGGCCCCTTTCATTTTTCGGCTCACTTACCCCTTTTTCTGAGTGTTGAGCCGCCAAAATATATAGCCGGTAGCTATATCTGCCGGAAAAATTCTCTGTGAATGAAAAATCCTGTTGCACTCGCGCTGCTTTTATGGTATAATTTTTCCATAGCCAGGAAGGGATGTGTTTCCAGTGAGCGTATATAAAATGACCATTGCCGGGTGCCCCCGGGAGCTTCCCATCTGCCCTATAAACGAGCATATGGACATAGCAGGGTTTGTCATGTTCGGCGATGTGGAGGTGACGGAGGCCTCGGCCCGGGCGCTTATGGAGAAGTGCCCCGAGCACGATGTTATTGTCACAGCTGAGAGCAAGGGCATACCCCTTGCCTATGAGATGGCACGCATTGGCTGCAGGAGCTATGTTGTGGCCCGCAAGGGTATCAAGGCCTATATGGAGGACCCAATACACGTGGAGGTGAAGTCCATCACCACCGACCATGTGCAGAAGCTCTACCTTTCAAAGGCCGACTGCGAGAGCCTTCGGGGCAAGCGCATACTCATAGTGGACGACGTTATCTCCACCGGGGAGTCCCTTGCCGCCATAGAGGAGCTGCTGCACTCCATCGGCGGACAGGTGGTGGGCAGGGCCTGCGTGCTTGCCGAGGGGGACGCCAGGGACCGGGAGGACATAATCTATCTGGAGCCCCTGCCGCTTTTCTTCAAATAAATGTCATATCTGCCCTTTGCATGGATAGGCGCGGCTGTATTTGCCGCGGCAATATCCGCGCCTTTGCTGGCCCCCGGTGTGGCCGGGACTCTGTCCCTGGCCCTCGGGGGCCTTGCTTTTGGGGCGCTTATGGCCGGTATACTGTGCGGGCATATAGGTGACAGGGGCAGGCGGCGGGCCGCACGGTTCATCCTGTTCCACTGCTCCCTCCTGCTGATGTCGGCGGGGCTGTTCCTGGCCCTGTACTTCTATAAGTACGCCGTAAAGGTAGCCCCGGCCCTTAGCCTGGACCGGCTTGCCGCGGAGGTGCTTATGGAGCCGCTGGATTATCCGGCCCAGCGGCACGGAAAGCTCTACTACCCGGTAAGGATTCTTGAAATCAACGGCAGGGCCGTCGCGCCCTTCCAGGTGAGCCTCACCTGCTCCGAGGCCCTAAGCTGCGAGCCCATGGACCGGGTGCTCTTAGACCTACAGTTTTACTCCTTCGCCTCCGGCGGCCTGTTCTCCCCCAGCTCCTCACGGCTGGCAGAGGGCAGCGTGCTGGGGGCGTATCCTTTAGGTTACGAAGATTACAGTTATGTGCGCTCCCAGGATTCCATGCCCCTGGGCCGGGCACTGCCCGCCCTGCGCCGGTACTGCGCCCGGCTGCTGGACCGCTCCCTTCCCGGTGAGGAGGCGGGCTTTCTGCAGGCGGCCCTCCTGGGACAGCGCTGGCGGCTCCCTGAAAGCATTCGGACAGATTTCTGGCTCACAGGCAGCTCACATATGCTCTCCGTATCGGGCATGCACATGACTATGGTGGGCACGTTCCTCAGGATGTTCCTGGACCTGACGCCCCTCCCCCGCCGCCTGGGTACGGTATCAGCGGTGCTTATTTTAGCCGCCTATCTCACCCTCACCGGCTTCCCACTATCGGCCCTGCGGAGCTTTATAATGTTCACGGTCTGCTCCCTGGGGCAGATATCCCGCCAGATGCCTGAGGCCTTAAACTCCCTGGGCTTCTCGGTGGCTGCCATCTGCCTTTTTGACCCCTTCTCCGGGGGCAGCGTGGGCTTTACGCTCTCGGCGCTGGCCACCGCCGGTATCGTCCTCCTGTCCCGGCCCCTGGCGGACAGGCTCTGCCCTGTGTGCTGGGGCCCGGTGCTTCGCTGGGCGGCGGGCACGGCCTCTGCCTCAGTCTCAGCCGCAGTGTTCACCCTGCCGGTGCAGACAGCCCTGTTCCGGGGCCTGCCCCTTCTCTCCCTCCTCTGTAACCTGCTGCTCCTGCCCCTGTTCTCCGCGGCGCTGTACTCGGCCCTGCCATTATTGGTGCTCTCCATAATCTCCCCTTATGGCCCCCTTGTACAGCCCCTTGCGCTGCTATGCGGCCTCTTGTGCAGGCTGGTGCTGAAGCTCTCCCGCCTGCTGGCAGGCATACCGGGGATATACCTGAGCCTTACGAACCCGGCGGCGGGGCTCTCGCTTATGCTGCTGCTTACGGCCCTGGCCCTCTGCCTTTTAAAGCGCCTTTATTTCCGGACCTGTATTATTGTGCTCCTGCTGGCCCTGGCAGTATTTGTCCCCATATATGAGGCCGGGCACAGGCAGGGCAGAATCACCCTGGCGGTGTCCGGCGACGGTGAGTCCACCTGCCTTGTGCTGATACAGGGCAGGCGCGCCGCGGTTTTGAGCATGGGCACCTTTAACAGCGGCCTTGCCCGGCAGATTATAACCCGGGAAAATGTCCGGAGCCTTGAGAGCATCCTTGTCACCGGCGGGGGCTACAGCTCAAAATCCATGGCCCGGGACCTGCTGGAAAACTATACCCCAAACACCCTCTGGCTCAGCGGCCCCGCCGGGAAGGACCTGCGCTATCCCGGCGTTACCCTCAGGGAGCTGCCCCCGGACGGCACCTACCAGGCCCTTCCGGGCGCCTGGGTGCAGTACGCCGGGGACACCCTCCGCATATGGGCCAACGGCAAAAAGCTAATCCTCTCAGAGGACGGCACACTGAGCGAGTCCTGCAGCCTGCTCATAACCGGCTCCCCCATGCCCCGCATAGATACCGGCCTCACCCTGTTCATATGTGGCGAGGGCACCTCCCCCGGGGAGGCCGCCTATAGCGTATACTCGGACTTCGCCCTGGTAACCGGCCAGTCTGTGACCTATGCCGACATATCCCCCGGCGGCGATATAAGCCTGCGCGCCTTCTGAGGGCATGGGAGAAAAAGCTCCCGGTCTTTGCAAAAAGGTGTTGACTTTTTGGCGGTTACCTGATATAATAGTAGAGCCGTGGGGGTATAGCTCAGCTGGTTAGAGCGCCTGCTTCACACGTAGGAGGTCACAGGTTCGAGTCCTGTTATCCCCACCATTGGCTTTATGGACTGTAGGGCCGGGAACCGTCTGAACCTTTGGGTTTGGGCGGTTTTTTTATAATTTTTTGTATAATTTATATATTTATATAGAGTTTATTTACCTTTATCGAGCAGGAATTTCAGCTTAGTTTTCTCGTAATTTGTTTTTGAATTGCTTTTAAGGTCAGGCTCAATCAGGTCTGATCTCTCCAGGTACAGGCTGTTTTTATTATAAAACTTTTCTTTATCTTCCTCTTTCTTCCCCAAAGCGTGAATGGGTTCAACAAAGAACCCTTTGTCTCTTTTGCCTTTATACTTTTCTAAAGCACTGTACAGCCTCACCGACAAGGGGGTTTCATCAAATTTAAACATGTCCTTTGCATCTATATGCGGGGCCCTGATATTAAAATTTTTACTATGGTAAAACCCAAGAACCGCATGTACATAAAGATTGCGCCTGGTGGCGTCAGCCAGCTTTTCCAGGCACGCAACCTGATGCTCAAAATATTCCCCGCCGCAGCCGGCGTCACTTTGTAAAGCGCAGAAGGCCTCCTCATAAAGCCCCTTTACCGACACCAGCAGGTCAATTCTGATGTTATTAAACCGGCCTAGCTCCTCTATTTTGGCTAAATCTATTTCGCCGTTCCCGATTGTGACCCCGTTTGTAAATATCTTGACCTTAAATCTATTTTTTGAATCCAGCCTCAGACAGGACCTGCAGTATTCAAAGTCCTCGGCAAATAAATTATCTAATCTATTGATAAATTCAAAAATGAAATCTAACCTCTCTGGGCTTATAAAAGGCTCCCCGCCTATTATCTGTAAGCTCTGGATCTTAAAGAGGTCAGGCTTCCTCGGCTTAACCGTCTCATATATGTATTTATAATTTGCAGCCATACATATCATAAGGCTCTCAAAAACTTCATCCACCGAAAAGGGCCTGCTTAAATCGTTATTATTCGACCAGCACAGGCGGCAATGCAGATTGCACTGATTAAAATCCAGCCTCAACTCTCTCGCGCCCGGGTTAATCCTGTTAATCCCAAATACACACTTATCGGACAGATCGCATACAGTTTTTTCGCAAACTGTCGAGCACTGGTTATATTGGTTCGGGAACTTTATTTCCTGCCGCACAATGGCACCTCCTGAAATTAAATTATCAGCATACTATTTTATAAGTCATAGCCTATATATGGACACAAGCCCCGCGGGAAAATAGGGATCTCCCTTTAAGGAGTCTGCACTCCCGCAAGAACCCCGGCGGGGACGGCGGCTATTTCGCCGCCTTCAGCTTCGCAACCTCCACCGAGAGCCTCTCCGTTACAGGCTTGACAATAGCCATCTCCTCCTCCAGGGCGGCGACCCGGTCATTGGTGGCCCGGGTTTCCGCCAGCCCCACATGGCCCTCAAGCAATAGCTGTATTCTGGGGAGTATGACATTCTCCTGAGTGAGGGCAATCCGGGTAGAGGTCTCCTGCACGGCGTTGAGCTGCTGTTGCATGGTGCCCATTTGGTCCTGTATGGTGCCTATTTGGCCCTGCATGGTGCCTATTTGGCCCTGCATTTGGGCTTGAGAGGCCTCCACCTTGTCCAGACGGCCCTGTATGGTGCCTATCTGGCCCTGCATAGTGTCCATTTGGCCCTGCATTTGGGCTTGAGAGGCCTCCACCTTGTCCAGACGGTCATCCATCTTGTCCAAACGGCCCTGTATGGTGCCTATCTGACCCTGCATTTGGGCTTGAGAGGCCTCCATCCTATCCAGCCTCCCGTCCACCTTATCCAGACGGTCTACGACCTGACCCAGCATACCTATAATCTTTTCTTCGTTGTTCATGATGTGCGCTCCTTATACTTTTATTTTTTACCGAAACCGTCAATCCCTAATCAATCCCGCGTCAGTCCCCCGCCGCGCCCAGCACATCCTCATACCCCCGGCCCCTGGCATCCCTATAGCTCAGGGACTCCTCTGCGCCCTCCAGCAGCCTTGACAGCTCCTCCTTGGAGCTGTGCAGCACTGCCTCCAGGGCGTCTATATACCTGTCATAGCCTACAATAAAAACCTGCCCTGTCCGAGAGTTAAAGAGCGCCACGGTGTCCTCCTCTGTCTCTCCTGAGGCCGGGTGCATTTCGCTGAAGCCCAGCTCCCGGAAGCATTTCTGCACTGCCGAGAGGGCCTCAACGTCCCCCAGGAAGTCGAGCTCGCTGTCCGGCAGGCCCTTTTTGATGAGCTCGTGAAGGGTAGCCCCTGGCCCGGGGGATATTTGTAGCCCCAGCTCACTTGCAAGCCGCTCCCGCTCCCGGTATCTTTTCTCCAAAAGCTCCGGTGGCATTACGCCTATCCCCATCAGCTCCGAGGCGGAGGTATCAAGCGCGGCGGCTATCTTCCCCAGGGTGCCGTACTTGGGGTTCAGCTTCCCCAGCTCGTACCGCCGGATGGTGGGCTCGGCAATGCCGCAGGCCTCCCCCAGGGCCTTCTGGGTAAGGCCCCTTGCCCTGCGCGCCGCACGTATCCGCTCCCCAACTGTCATAAGCCTGTCACCTTCTTTTATATATAATAGAATACCATAAAAGGCTGTGTACAGCAAGAAAAATTTCTGTCCCCTCCAAATGCCTTGACAGAAACAAAACTTTCTGATATAATAAAAATAGTAGAACATAAGTTTCCCAATAAGGGCCGGGAGGTGAGGCCGTTGCCAAAGGGAGGCGAAAAGCCCAGTTACCTGGACTATCTGAATCAATTTAACCTATGGCTCGAAAGCAACGCTCTGCCAGTAAACTCACAGTTGATGTACTTCAGGCTGCTGAATGTCTTCAATAGAGCTGGATGGCCGGAAACCGTGCAAGTAGATAACCTGAGGCTGAGGATGATGCTGGATGGTCAGGCTGAAACCACCGTGATACGGGCTCGGGACAAGCTGGTAACAGCGGGGCTTTTACTGTATGAAAAGGGCAAAAAAGGGGCCCCCAACCGCTATGCCCTTTCCTGGAAACCCTTGGGAAATGCTAGTGTTTCCGCTAGTATAAGCGCTAGTAAATCCGCTAGTGTTTCCGATAGTACAACCGCGAGACATATAAAGACCTTAGAAGAAGACCAAGAAAAAGACAGTATCCCCCCTAAATCCCCCAGGGGGGATACAGCCCCTCCTGTGGACTTTGAGGGCGCGGGCTTTGGGGCTGGGCTTCAGGAGGCCTTTGGAGAGTGGCTGAGCTATAAGCGGGAGCGCCGGGAGGGCTATAGGCCCACAGGGCTCAAGTCCCTAGTTACCCAGATTAAGAACGCCGCCGGGGAGTACGGGGACAGCGCCGTTATCGGGGTGATACAGCTGAGCATGTCCAGCGGGTACAAGGGCATTGTGTTCGACAGGCTGAAGGGCCGGAGCCGGGCCCAGGGCAAGATGAAGGACCCTATACCCGACTATAAAAATACCAACAGGGAGTGGAGCTTATGACAGGGTATGAAAAGCTGATAGCGGGCCTTGGGGACAAGTGCCGGGGCCAAAGGGAGGAGGGGGACTATCAGGGCCCCGGTGGCCTTGTGTACTGCGGCAAATGCCATACCCCGAAGCAGCGCCGGGGGATACCCGGGGACCCGGGGCGGGTGATATGGTGCCTCTGTAGGTGCGAGAGCAGGCGCAGGCAGGAGGAAAGAGAAGCTATGGAGCAGGAGAACCTGGCCCGCCAGCGGCAGAAGCGCCGCCGGGAGAACATACCAAACCTGCTGCTTAGGGACTTCCGCTTTGAGGGGGCCCTTGAGACGGAGGTTATAAAAAGGTGCAGGCGCTACGCCGAGAGCCTCTGCCGGGGGGAGGCCGGGAACCTGGGGCTGCTGCTCTGGGGTGGCGTGGGCAGCGGGAAGACCTTCGCCGCCGCCTGTATCGCCGGATTTGCAGAGGAGCAGGGGGTAAGCACCCGGGTGACCTCCCTGCCGAGAATCAACGGCGCCTCCCTGGAGGAGCGGCGGGAGTTCCTCGATAAGCTCTCCGCCTGCGGCCTGCTGGTGCTGGACGACCTGGGCACCGAGCGGGACACCGCCACCGCAAACGAGACCACCTTCCAGGTGGTGAACACCCGCTACGAGAGCAAGAGGCCCATGATTATCACCACCAACCTGACCCCGGAGCAGCTCCACTCCCCCCAGACCCAGCACCAGGCCCGGATTTTCGACAGGGTGCTGGAGGTATGCGTGCCGGTGTTCTGCGGCACGGACTCAATGCGCGAGCGGGCCGGGCGGGAGAATATGGAGCGGATGAAGGGGATTCTGGGCGCGGGATAGAAATAGAAAAAGGCCCTCCCTTGGGATGTGGGAGGGGGGATTGTGGGTAAGAGATGATGTTTATTCGCGGGCAAAAAAACTCGCGCACCTGAGAGGGTAGGTGCGCGAATTGGGTCCAGCGTCACGCTGGCTGCTGGTGGAGATGGCGGGAATCGAACCCGCGTCCGAAAGAGTGTCGCCGGGGCTTTCTACGGGCGTAGCTTTTGCTTTGGGATTCCCCCCGCCCGGCGCGCAAAAGCACGCTCCGGACATCGGTAGCCCTCGGGGTCATGGCGAGGTCGAAGGCGGCCCCCTCGCTCACGTTCACCGCTAATCGACGCTCTTATCCCGGCCGCGGTGCTCCAGGTAAGAACGGCTGCTTATTTAAGCAGCAACAGCAACAAAGTCGTTGTCGTTTAATTTTAAGGTTTGCCGGTTTTAAAGCGGTCCGGCCCCGCTGCCCGCTTACCAGGGTTTCCCTCCCCCGTCGAAACCTTTACATCCCCATGGGAGGGTGATACACTAGTATTATACACCAAGCAGGCGGGTTATTCAAGGCTTTTTTGTCTTTTCCTAAAAAAGCCTGAAAAAGGCCTATGGCTTTCACCGGGCCCACTTTATACAGACGGCCCCGGCTATCTCGAGCCTTCCGGCAATTCCCCTTAGCTCCCCGGACCCCTGGTCCCTGTTAAAGACTACAACCCCGCCGGATTCCTGGTTCGCCGCCGCCAAATACTTTCCGTCGGGGCTGATATCAATGCTCCTGGGGCACTCCCCGCCGCAGGGGTAGCTCCCCACAGCCTCCAGCAAGTCCCCCATAACCCTATAGCAGAAAATCCTGTCCAGCCCCCGCACCGAGGCATAGACGAACCCGCCCTCCGGGCTGAGCTGCACATCCGCGGCGGTGTCCTCTTTAACCGGCGCGCCGTCATATAGGGGGTACTCACTCAGGAGCTCCAGGGTGGAGTCCCCGGCGTCATACCTGTAGCTTCTAAGGGTCTGCCCCATCTCCGTGGCTAAATACAAAAGCCCTCCCCCGGGATGGTACGCAAAATGCCTTGGCCCCTGGCCCGGCCCGGTCTGTATAAAGGGCTGTATATTGTGGGGCGCAAGCCTGCCGTCCGGGCCTATCCTGTATTGGAACAGCCTGTCAAGCCCAAGGTCGGCTATAAAGAGCCCCCCGCCGTCGGGGGTTGGCTGGGACGAATGGATATGGGCCCGCTCCTGCCGCTCTCTGTCCGGCCCGGAGCCCTCATGCTCAAAATACTCGCATACCCTCTCCTTTTTAAGGTCAAACCCTGTGAGGCACCCGCCGGAGTACCCCGAGGCATAGAGGAAATCCCCCCTTGCCGTAATATGGCAGTACCCGCTGCCGGGTATCTCCCAGCGCCTGTACTCCCGCCGCCCGGGCATGAGCTCTATAATGGCCCCGCCCTCCCTGCGCTCCTCCACGGCGAACACCTTGCCGCCCACCGGCTGCAGATAGGAGGGGTCCCTAAGGCCCCCCCAGCTCTCCAGCACCTGCAGCTCCCTGCCGTCAAAGCCCAGCCGGAATATGCCCTCCCGGCTCTCCCCCCATGTATAGGTCCCGGCCCATAGCTGGTAGCTCTCCATACTTTCCCCCCGCTCTCAAATTTTCATCTATTGTACCACGTGAAGGTTAATTTTTCAACCGGCGATTGAACTGTCCCGAAGAATATGCTAAAAATTTAAAATTCCCTCTTGACCTTTCCCCTGTGTAATAGTCTATACTATTGCCATACCCTTCAAAGGAGAGATGGAAAATGTGGACCGTGCACCGGCTCAGTGAAATATCCGGGGTGACCGCCCGCGCCCTCCGGCACTATGACTCCATCGGGCTTTTAAAGCCCACCGCCGTCTCTGAGGCGGGCTACAGGCTCTATGACGAGACGGCCCTTGAGCGCCTGCAGCATATACTGTTCTTCCGGGAGCTGGAGTTCCCCCTTCGGGAGATAAAGGCCATTCTGGAGAGCCCTGACTTTGACAGGAACAGGGCCCTGGAGCAGCAGATAGCCCTTTTGGAGCTTAAAAAGGAGCACCTTGAGAACCTGATACTCTTTGCAAAGGGAATAAAACTGTTAGGAGTGAAGTATATGGACTTTAAGGCGTTTGACACCGGCAAGATAGACCGGTACGCAAAAGAGGCCAGGGAGCTCTATTCCAATACCCCGGAGTACCGGGAGTTCCTGGAGAAGTCAAAGGACTGGACCCCCGAGCGGGACAGGGCAATGGAGGCCCGGATAATGGGCATATTCGCCCGGTTCGGGGAGATGAAGGGGACCTCCCCCGATTCCCCCGAGGCCGTTGCCCTTGCAAGGGAGCTGCAGGGGTTTATCACCGAAAACTTCTACGCCTGCTCGGACAAGGTGCTGATGGGCCTTGGGAAGATGTATTCGGGGGGCGGGGAGTTCACCGAGAATATCGACAGGGCCGGTGGGCCCGGCACCGCTGAGTTCGCGGCAAGGGCCATCGCCGCCGCCACAGGGCTGGAGTAAAGCTAAAGGGATTGCTTAAAGCAATCCCCTTAATCTTTTATACCCCCGAGTATGCAGAGAACCCGCCGTCTATAGGCAGCACCACCCCGGTGATGGCGCTGGCGGCCCTGTCGTCGCAGAGGAAGAACACCCCTCCCAGAAGCTCGGAGCTGTCCACAAACCGGCCCATAGGCGTGCCCGCCAGTATTTTACCCGACCGGGCCGTGGGGGTGCCGTCCGGGTTAAAGAGCAGCGCCCGGTTCTGGTCCGATACTAAGAAGCCCGGGGCTATGGCGTTGCAGCGTATGCCGGTCCCTGCAAAGTGCACCGCCAGCCACTGGGTGAAGTTGCTCACGGCGGCCTTCGCCCCGGAGTAGGCGGGTATCTTCGTAAGGGGGGTATAGGCGTTCATGGAGGAGATATTCAGCACGCACCCCGCCCTTTTCTCAGCCATATCCCTGGCAAACACCTGGGTGGGCAGCAGGGTCCCCTGGAAGTTGAGCCTGAACACCAGGTCCACCCCTCCGGCCTCCAAATCGAAAAAGGTCTTCTGCCCCTCCTTTGCCTCATGCTGGTACTCGTTATCAGTGGTGGCCCGGGGGTTATTGCCCCCCGCGCCGTTTATAAGGATATCGCAGGGGCCCAGGTCCCCCAGCACCCTCTCGTGCACACGCTCAAGGCTCTCCTTGTCCAGCACGTCCGCCTTATACGCAAGGCACTCCCAGCCCCCGGCATGGCACTCAAGGGCCAGCCTCTCCACGGCCTCAAAGTTAATGTCCAGGGCCGCGACCTTCGCCCCGGCCTCTGCAAAGGCCCTTGCCATGTCCCCGCAGAGCACGCCCCCGGCCCCGGTGACCACCACCACCTTGCCGGTGAAGTCCACATTATACGGCAGCTTCATATTTATACCACTCCTTAAAAGCCAAAATAATTCCTGGTGTTGTTATAGCTCAGGTCCGAGACAAGCTTCTCAAGGCCGGGCCTGTCGTCCGGGTACTGCCCGCTCTCCACCCATTCGCCTATGAGCTCGCAGAGCACCCGCCGGAAATACTCGTGCCGGGGGTAGCTTAAAAAGGACCTCGAGTCGGTGAGCATTCCCACAAACTGCCCAAATACGCCGTTGGCGGCAAGCTCCGTAAGCTGGGCCCTCATCCCCGGGCGGCTGTCGTTGAACCACCAGGCGCTTCCAAGCTGCAGCTTCCCCGGCACGCCTCCCCCCTGGAAGGTGCCCATTATGGAGGCTATGGCGGCATTGTCGTTGGGGTTCAGGGAGTATAGTATCAGCTTCGGCAGGCCCGGGCCCTCCTCAATGGCGTTTAAAAGCAGGCCCAGCCTCTCTGCCCCAGAGCTGCTGTTTATGGCGTCGCCGCCCACGTCCCGGCCCAGGCTCCTCAGCATGGGCTTGTTCACGTCCCTAAGGGCCCCGAAATGTATCTGCATTACCCAGCCCAGCTCCACGTACTTTTTCGCGCAGGCCAGAAGCAGCAGGGTGCGGTAGGCGTCGGCCTGGGCCGGGTCTATTGGGGCCCCTGCCATAGCCGCCCCGAAGGCGGCGTTTGCGGCGGCGGGCTCCGGCGGGGCGTACATCATGGAGTCGAGGCCGTGGTCGGCGCACAGGCACCCCGCCCGGGCGAAGTCCTCTATGCGCTCCGTAAGGGCCGAGGCCACGTCCTGGGCGGTCTGGAGCACCCGCCCCACCCGCAGGCCAAGCTTTTTTATGTACTCCCCGAAGCCGGGCTTTTCAATATTCACGGCGTTGTCCGGCCTGAATGCAGGCAGCACCCTTATCTCCATGTCCGGGTCCCCCGCTATCTGCTCATGCCAGCAGAGCTCGCCGGCGGGGTCGTCTGTGGTGCACACGGCCCGCACGTTAAACTGCCGCATAAGCCCCCTGGCCGAGGTCCTCCTCAGGACCTGATTGGCCCTGGTATAGATACTGTCGGCTGTGCCTGGGGTGAGGGGCTCGTATATGCCAAAGCCCCTCTGTAATTCAAGATGGCTCCAGTGGTACACAGGGCTGCCTATAAGCTGGGGCATTACCCGGGCAAAGGCCCTGAACTTCTCCCTGTCCGGGGCGCTGCCGGTAACCAGCTCCTCTGTAACGCCCGCCGCCCGCATGAGCCGCCACTTATAGTGGTCCCCGCCCAGCCAGACCTCTGTTATAGATGTAAACTTCCTGTCCTCTGCTATCTCCCTTGGGGAGAGGTGGCAGTGGTAGTCGATTATGGGCATACCCTCTGCAGTGCCGTGGAACAGCTCCCGGGCGGTTTTAGTGCTCAGAAGAAAGTCCCTGTCCATAAATTTTTCCATGCTTATCCCTCCAGTCTGCCGCCGTTGGCCTCTATGAGCCCGTTAATATAGGCCGTGCCCAGGGCCCGGTCAAACAGCCCGTAGCCCGGCCTGCCGCCCTCGCCCCAGATATCCCTGCCGTGGTCGGGCCGGAACCAGCCCTCAAATCCAGTGTCCACCAGGGCCTTAACTATGGCGTTCATGTCAAGGGACCCCTCCCCGGTCCAGTGGCCGCTCTCCTCAAAGCTTCCGTCCTCCAGTATCCTCACATTGCGCAGGTGCATGAAGCCGATACGGTTGAGGGCCGAATACTTGCGCACAAGATATGGTATATCGTTCCCCTTCCGGCAGCCCAGGGAGCCGGTGCACAGGCAGAGGCTGTTTGAGGGGCTGTCCACTATGGAGAGATACCTGTCCAGGTTTTCCTCGCAGGTGACGACCCTCGGCAGGCCGAATATGGGGTAGGGCGGGTCGTCGGGGTGCAGGGCCATTATAACCCCGCATTCCTCTGCCACAGGTATCACCCGCTTTAAGAAGAATGCTATATTCTCCCACAGGCCCTCCTCCCCCAGCTCTCCGTAGGCCCTTATCAGCTCCCGGACCTGGGCCTGGGTGTAGCTGGAGTCCCAGCCGGGGAGATGTATGTCCTCTGTCAGCGGGTCAAGGTCCCTGAGCTGGTCCCAGTACATCACAAGGCTCTTTGAGCCGTCCGGGGCCCTCCTGTCAAGCTGGGTGCGGGTCCAGTCGAAGACAGGCATAAAGTTATATGTAACACACCTGACCCCAACACCGGCGCAGCGGCGTATGTTCTCACAGTAGTTCTCTATATGCCTCTCCCTCTCGGGGCCCCCAAGCTTTATTTCCTCAGTGACAGGTATTGACTCCACAATGTCAAACACAAGGCCGTGCTCCCTGCACAGCCTCGCCATTCCCTCCAGCCTTTCAACAGGCCACACCTCCCCGGGTGGCACGTCGTATACTGCCGAGACTATGGAGCGCATGCCGGGTATCTGCCGGATATTCTCTAAGCTCACCGGGTCGCTCTCGCCGTACCAGCGGAAACTGCTTTTCATAATTTATCCTTCCTTTGCACATATAATGGGCTTTTGTGTGTATTATACAGTAAACTCCCGGAAATGGCAAGGAATTATTCAAAGATAGGACAATGGCGCCCGGATAATTCTTTACAGCATAATTACTTCTACTATAGCAAACAGGCAGCCGGAACATGAGTTCAGGCCGCCTGCTATAATACATCTTTGCCGTGCCCGGAACTTTCCAGCCCGGGCCCTTTTAACTAAAAAATCAGTCGCTGGTATAGGGCAGCAGCGCCAAATGCCTTGCGCGCTTGATTGCCACGGTCAGCTCCCTCTGGTGGCGGGCACATGTGCCGGTCACACGGCGGGGAAGTATCTTGCCGCGCTCGGAAATAAAGCGGCGCAGCTTGGCAACATCCTTATAATCGATAAACTCCGCGCGGTCAACGCAGAAGGTGCACACCTTCCTGCGCCCCTTGCGCCCGCGCCGTATCTCTCTCTCGGGCCTCTCTGGCATAGGATTGACCTCCTTCTCTACAATTTCTTCTGTCCTTCCCTGTCAGCTCAGAAGGGCAGGTCGTCAACGTCGTCTGCTGCAAAAACATCGCTCAGGTCGTCGCTGTCGCCGTTGGTAAAGGCCGGGGCAGGCTCCTTGGGCGCCGCGGGCTCCATGGCCCCCCTGGGCTCCGAGAAGCTCCCGCCATAGCTGCCGCCGTAGAACTCGCCGTCCCCTCCTCCGGCCTCCCTCTTGGAGCCGCAGAAATTGGCGTTATTGGCGACCACCTCAACAGCCGTGCGCTTATTGCCCTGCTTGTCCTCATAGTTCCGGGTCTGGATACTGCCGTCTATGGCTATCATCTGGCCCTTCTGGAAATATTTGCAGATAAACTCCGCAGTACCCCGCCAGGCCACCACATTGATGAAATCCGTCTGGCGCTCCCCTCCGCTGCGGGAGGAATAGGAGCGGTCAACCGCCACAGAAAAGCTGGTGACCGACACACCGTTTGGGGTGGTCCTGAGCTCCGGAGCGGCTGTAAGCCTTCCCATAATAACGGCTATATTCAGCATATTGCGACGACTCCTTTCAAATTAGGTTCGAGCTTTACTCCGCGGACTCCTCCACCGCCTCCACGGCGATAGCCTCCACGTCAATGCCGGCCTCCTCGGACTTCTGGGCCCGCTGCTGGGGCTTAGCCAAGTGCCTGGGGTCACGCTTGACAATGAGAGTGCGCATGATGCCGTCGGTAATATGGTACCGGCGGTCAAGCTCCGCTGTGAACTCGGGGCCGCTCTCAAAGTTTATCAGCGTGTAGTAGCCCTCGGTCTGCTTCTCGATGGGGTAGGCGAAGCGCCTCTTGCCCCAGTCGTCAACACTCTGGACAGTGCCGTGCTCCGCGATAAGAGCCTTGAAGCGCTCCACCAAAGCCGCGCTGCCCTCCTCGCCCAGCTTAGCGGACGTGACGATAACGGTCTCGTAGAGATTTTTGCCTTCTGCCATTTGTATTGCACCTCCTTTTGGCCTTATGGCCCCGGGCCTGCATATAAATTTGCCCGGGGCAAGGAAGTTTGAAACTCTGTCTCAAACAACCTAATTATTATAGCACAATTCGGCGGATTGTCAAGGGCCTTGGGAAAGCTTATTTCCCCTTTGCCACATATATCCCCCTGCCGGACCTTTTAAGCTTCCCCCTCCCGCAGAGGCCCCTCACCGCCCTTTGCAGCTGCCTTCGGCTGCAGTGGAGCTGGGCCATCCCCTCTGCCATGCCGTGAAGGGTGTGGTCGGGCTTTATATAGCGCAGGAACACCATCAGCTTCTCCTCAACAGTCTGCTGGGGCTGGCCTATAAGGGTATATGACAGCACCATGTCTGTGAGCCTTGCCAGCACGAACCTTAAAAACACCCTGTCGGCCTCCAAAGCCGCCCGGTTCTCCTCCAGGGGCAGGGCCACGCAGAGCAGGTCCGAGGTGGCCTCGGTAAAGAGCGCGGGCAGGCCCCGGCGGGCAAACTCCACCGTGCCAAGGACCGTCTGCCCAAGCCCCCTTGAGATTAGTATGCTGCTGCCGTCCTCCCGCAGTAAATAGACCTGCACCGTGCCCTCTAATACAAAGAGCAGGTCCCTCAATGGGCGCACCGGGCTTGAGAGCAGCTCCCCCTTTTCAAAGCTCACCAGCCTGAAATTAAGGCCCTCTGTCTCAAAATGCGCCGGGATACCCGCTGTCTGCAAGGCCCCTTCAAGCGCCGTTTTATCTCTTATATACTCCATATCCCCCTCCGGATTTTTCTTTTATTGTGCCATATGTCACAATAAAAAGTCAAGGCGCTATGCTAAAATAAACCCGAAAAAAAGCACTGAGAAGGAGCCGTTATTTATGAGTGAGACAAAGGAAAAAAGCCCGGTTTTCGACACCAATCATTTGGTGCGCACCTACTTCACCCAGGCCCTGCCTGTGGTGTTCAGTATGCTCATAGGCCTTGTGTATAACCTTGCCGACACCTACTTTATCGCCCAAACCGGCAGCACCCTTGTGGTGGCGGGGGTCTCCGTGTGCGCGCCGGTGTTCACGGTGCTTATGGCCTTTGGCAATGTGTACGCCCAGGGGGGCAGCTCCCTTATCTCCCGGCTGATGGGCAAAAGGGACCTTGGGAGCGTCCGGCGGGTGAGCTCCTTCTGCTTCTATCTGGCAATAGCCACCGGCGTTATTCTTGCCGTGCCCATGCTCGCCCTTCAGGGCCCCATACTCCGGCTGCTGGGGGCCAGCCCCGACGTAATGCCCTACGCCCGGGAATATTACCTGGTGCTGGCGGCCGGGGCCCCAGCTATTATCCTGCCCTTTATACACTCCAACCTGCTGCGCTGCGAGGGCTCCCCGGCCCTCTCAATGCTGGGGAACGTGGGGGGCTCTGTTATAAACATAATCCTGGACCCCATCTTTATCCAGGGATTAAATATGGGCGCGGCAGGTGCGGCTGCCGCCACGGTGATAGGGAACCTTGCAAGCGACCTGTTCTTCCTTGTGATAGTCCTGCGCAAAAGCCAGTACCTTTCCGTGGACCCCAGGAGCTGGCGGGTGAGCGGCGGGGAGCTTAGGCAGATATTCAGCGTGGGCATAACCGCCGCGGTGACGAATATCGCCTCCAGCATATGCGTGGTGGTGGTAAACCAGCTGCTGCGCGGCTACGGCGACGACAAAATAGCCGCCTGGGGCATTGCCGGCAAGGTGGCTATGATATCCCAGATGGTGCTCATCGGCCTTGCCTTCGGCGGGGTCCCCCTGTTCGGCTATCTCTACGGGGGCCGGGACTTTAAGAAGCTGAAAAGGCTCCTGCGCTTCTGCACGGCCTTTATAAGCGGCTACGGCCTTCTCATGGCGGCCCTTATCATCCTGCTGGCCCCCCAGCTTGTGGGTGTGTTCATGGACGACCCGGGCATTACCACCGACGGCGCCGCCATGCTCCGCTGGCAGGTGCTGGGCTCGGCCTTTGCGGGTATAGTCCTGCTCTTCACCTGCCTTTTCCAGGCCACCGGAAAGGCGGTCCCGGCGCTGGCCCTCTCCCTCTCCAGGCAGGGGCTTGTGTTCCTCATAGTGCTGGGGATAGGCGTGCTCACAGCCGGGTTTACCGGGCTGCTCACCGCCCAGCCCATAGCCGACGCCCTCAGCGCCGGTCTGGCGGTTATCATGTGGAAGGCCGCCTTCCGCAGGGAGAGCTCCGTTCAAGGGTGAGCAGTACAAAAGCCGGGCGAGCGCCCGGCCTTTATACTATAATTTATAATGAGCCTGCACCGTCCCAGAAGGGTCAGCCCTCAAAGGGGGTCACTCCCTCAACTGCCTTGGCGGGGGTTATCTCCTGGTCGCCGTTGTCGATGTCTATGAGCACGTAGCGGTCGTTGCCCATGCCCAGCTCCTTCATATAGGAGAGCTGGCGGTAGCCATGGCGGCTCTCTATCCGCTCGATAAGGTCGTGATGGTCCTCCTCGGTCATGGCGTGTATCAGGTCCACAGAGGCCTGGTCCGCCGCCAGGATATCGGTGGAGGCCAGAATGCCCACGTTGGGGGTAACTACAGGCGCGGCCCCCACCCCCTCGCAGTCGCAGGAGACGGACATGTTCCTGAGCACGTTCACATAGGTCACATGCCCCCCGAAGAAGTCTATAACCGATTTGGTGGACTCGGTTATCTTCTCCATAAGCTCCTCCTCGGTCACGTTCCAGGCCTCGCCGTCCTTGCCGTGTATCATGCCCTTACCCACTCTGCCGTCCGCGCAGCCAATGCCGATGTTCTTGTTTGAGCCGCCGAAGCCGCCCATGGTATGGCCCTTAAAGTGGGTGAGGGTCACAAGGGACTCATATTCTGTAATGGACTTGCCCACGCTCATCTCCTCAAACCACTTGCCGTTCTTCACCGGCAGCATGGCGGTGCCGTGCTCGTCTGTAATGTCAACGGTGGTAAAGTCCGACCAGCCGTTCACCCGCAGGGTCTCCCGGTGGCGCTCGGTGGTGTAGCGGTCGCCGTCGTAATAGGTGTTCGTCTCGATTATAGTTGCCTTTGGGAGCTCGGCCTCCATAAGCTCCTTCACCCAGGCCGCCGGGATTATATTCGGCCCATGGGGCTCGCCGGTGTGCAGCTTGATGGCAGTCTTTCCGCTTATGGGCCCCTTTACCCGCTCATAGATTTTCCTCAGGCCCTGGGGGGAGAGGTCCCGGGTAAAGTAGACTGTGGACTCCGGGCCGGTGCGCCTGTCATATGGGATATACTTCTGTCCGTCTGTACCTGCTTTTTTATTCATGATTGTCAGCTCCTGTTTAGATTTCTGCCAGGACTATTATAGCATAGGGAGATTAAAAATGCACGTCAAAAAAGATTTTTGTGTAATCAGGCCTTTTCAAACAGGTGGATTTGGTGTATACTATATAGCATAAGCAGTTTTGCACAAAAATATAAGGAGTTGACTCAAGATGGATTTCTGTTTTTCCAAGACCGCGCCCATTGTTGAGACCACAAAGGGCAAGCTTCGGGGCTTCCGCTTTAAGGGGGTGGACCACTTCTACGGCATCCGCTACGCCAAGGCCAGGCGTTTCCAAATGCCCGAGCCGGTGGACCCCTGGGAGGGCGTGAAGGACGCCGGCAGCTACGGCATGAACTGCCCGGTGCTCTCCGAGCCCCAGCCCATGGGGGAAATCATGATACCCCACCGCTTCTGGCCCAGCTCTGAGCACTGCCAGTACCTGAATATCTGGACCAGCAGCTGCGAGCCCTCAGCCAAAAAGCCGGTCATGTTCTGGATTCACGGCGGCGGCTACTCCGCTGGCTCCGGCATTGAGCAGATTTGCTACGACGGCTATAATCTGGCAAAGCTGGACGATGTGGTGGTCGTAACGGTAAACCACAGGCTCAACGCCTTCGGCTACCTTGACATGTCCTCCTTCGGGGATAAGTATAGGAACTCCGTAAACGTGGGCATGGCCGACCTGGTTGAGGCCCTGCGCTGGGTGCGGGACAATATCGCAGAGTTTGGCGGCGACCCCGGCAACGTGACTATCTTCGGCCAGTCCGGCGGCGGGGCAAAGGTCACCGTGCTGGGGCAGATTCCCGAGGCCGAGGGCCTGTTCCACAAGGCCATAGTCATGTCCGGCGTTATGGGCCCGGGCATGGGCATGGGCGGCGTGAGCGGCAGGGAGCTGGTGCTGGAAATACTCGGAAAGCTGAACATACCCGAGAGCGAGGCCGAGCGCCTTGAGAAGGTGCCGGTGCCCCAGTTTATCTGGGCCGTAAACAGGGCTGTAAAGTCCCTGTATAAGCAAGGCAAGCATGTAAACTGGGCCCCCAGCCCCAACGACTACTATGTCTGCGACCCCCTGGAGAAGGACTTCACCCCCAGCTCCCTGAAGGTGCCCACCATGGTGGGCTCGGTCATTGCAGAGTTTGCCTTCGGGCCCGGAAGGGATATAAAGAATATGGCTGAAGAGGACAGCGAGAAGCTGGTGAAGGAGGTCTACGGCCCCGAGGGAGGGGAGAAGGTGCTGGAGGAGTTCAGGAAAGCCTACCCCCATACAAACCCGGCCTTTGCCGTGGATGCGGACGATATGTTCCTGCCCGCAACTGTGGACTATGTTAAGAAAAAATCAAAGGAGGCCAGCGCCCCGGTCTATAACTACCTCTTTGCCAAGGTCTTCGACTACGACGGCGGCAAGGCAGCCTGGCACTGCTCGGATATCCCCTTCTTCTTCCATAACGCGGAGATGATACCCGTCTGCCACCAGGAGAACTGGGAGATGCTGGAGAGGGTGATGTGCGGGGCCTTCGTGAACTTTGCCCGCACCGGCGACCCCAACACCCAGGGCCTGCCCCAGTGGGAGAAGTGCACCGACGGCAATATGGTAACTATGGTGTTTGACGACCAGTGCCGCGCAGAGGTGAACATGCAGGACGAGCTGCTGCGGCTGATGGCCGAGTATAAGCCCAAGCTGAAGTTTGACTTCGGCGCCCCCGCCGACGACGAGGACGAGGAGGGCGGCAGCGCCTGGGTGTTCTAATGTGCCATAGCCTATTATATTAAGTATACTTAAGCTATAAAGACGCAAAGCGCCGGCCCCTCTGGTTTCCCGGAGGGGCCGGCGCTTTTACTGTTTCAGCCTAAAGCTGTTTAGGGCTTACGGAAAATCCCTGGGCGGGATATCGGTCACTGAGGGCGCGGGACCCTGGGCAGCAGCCTTTGCAGCCTCGTCATTGGGGCCGCCCTCCTGGGGGATGGGCTCCTCCTGGGGCTCATTCTGAAGCTTCGTGCCGCAGGTGCTGCAAAATGTATCGGCGTTGCCGCAGTGCTTCCCGCAGGTGGGGCAGACGGTCTTGTTCTGCTTGTCGCCCAGCTCCTTATTGATAACGGAGAGCTGTGTCTGCAGCTCGTCCAGCTCTGCCATCTGGCCCATGGCCTCGGGGTCGGCCCCCAGGGCCTCACGGCTGTTCTCATATACATACTGGCCCAGCGTCTGATAGCGCTTGGTGATTTCAGCGTTGACTTCTGCTGCGCTGACATGCAGCTTTGAGACATCCACCAGCTGGCCGGCCTTGCGGCCTACCGCTTCCGCAACGGATTTCGCGTTGATTACCACATCGTCTAAAATGCCCATAATAAAGTCCTCCTTTTATTCTGATTGGTCTTGCCTCTCGTGATGTATATATTATAGCAATTCCCGGAGTGAAAGTAAAGCGGGTTTTTCTTTCTAAATCATTAAAAATTCTTTAAGAAGTAGACTTAGAGACCAGGTATCGCGGTTATTCCAGCCCTTTTCGCCCTAAAAACTCCCTTAGCATGGAGTTTTCCGGCACAAGCCCCGGGTCCACCGGCTCAAAGCGCATGAGCCTTGACTCTATGTCCCGGGCCTTTTTATAATGGAGGCTGTCGGCGGCAATGGCCCTGAGCAGGGGTATCGCTACGGTGCGCAGCACACAGGGCTCGTAGATGTGTATGGAGTTGACGGTATAATCCGCGCTTATCCTGTAGGGGCCGATATACCTGTTCTCGCCCTCCACCACCTGGGGCCACATGGAAAGGGTGTTCTCCGCGGTGGAGTCCCGGAACTGGATGTCCCGGACTATCCTGCGCACGAGCCTGATGTCCCAGGGGGAGATGACCTCCCCGTTTGCGTCCTTAATCTGCTGCTTTACGCTGACGTAGAGCTTCATGCAGAGCTCCTCGGGGATGTCCTGGGTAAAGGAGGGGTTCAGGGCGTGGAGTCCCTCTACAATAGCCACGTCCCCCGGGGAGAGCTTATACTCCTCCTCTGGGCCGTCGGGGCGGCCCAGCTGGAAGCTGTACCTTGGCACGGTGAACTCCCCGGAGCCGATAACGTCCCTCAGGCACTGGCGTATGCGCCCCTCGTTGAGGGCGGCTACGGACTCATAGTCGAAGCTTCCGTCGGGCAGGCGGGGGGTCTTATCCCGACCCAAATAAAAATCGTCCAGGGAGATTATAAATGCCCGCACGCCGAACTCCGCAAGGTAGGCCTGGAGCAGATGGGCGGTGGTGGTCTTGCCGCTGGAGCTGGGGCCGGAGAGCATGACTATCCTTGTGGGGGTGTACTGCTCCGTAAGGTTGCGGGCGATATTCCTGAGGTGCTCCCTATAGCTGCCCTCCACCTCGTCTATCATCCTCTTGGGGTTGGCAAGGGCCGCGTCGTTTATCTGCTCCAGGTGATTTATATATTTAATATAGCCGCTGGCGAAATTGCTCATAGATTTCCTTTATGCCGTCCTTTCTCTCTAGGATTTCCCTGTGGCGGGAGATGTACTCAAAGGGGTATTTAAAGTTAAAAACCCGCTTCAGGTCTTGGGAGTACGGGTCCTTCAGCTTGGTGACGCCCCCGGCCCCGCAGGCTATCACCGTGCCGGATTCGTCCATTGTGTAGATATTGTACCGGCAGGCGCTGCCCGGCCTTGCCCAGCCGGTGTTCTCGAGGTTCCCTGCCATACGGGTCTGCCTGTAAAGATAATATGGCTCAAAGCCCGCTTTTGTGAGCCTGACTATCGCGTGGTCCATCATCCGCGCCGCCGCCTCAGGGCGCCTGTGAAGGCTCAGCGCCCCCTCGTCTGTCACAAGCTCCGCGCTGCGCTTTATAGCCAGGGAGTGCACCGTGATGTTCGTGGGGGACAGCCCCAGCACCTGCTCGAGGGTCTCCTCAAAGCCCTCGGGGCTGTCCCCGGGGAGGCCCACTATCAGGTCGGCGTTTATATCCGTAAACCCCGCCCTGCGCGCAAGGCCGAAGCCCTCCACAACGTCCCGGGCCGTGTGCCGCCGCCCTATATTCTCCAGCACCCTGTCGGACATGGTCTGGGGGTTTATGCTTATTCGCCCCACGCCGGCCCCCTTCAGGGCCAGAAGCTTCTCCATAGTCAGGGTGTCGGGCCGCCCGGCCTCAACGGTAAACTCCTGGCAGTGCTCCATGGGGAAGGTCGCGCGTATCCTGCCGCAGAGCCTCGAGAGCTGCTCCGCGCTGAGGGTGGTGGGTGTGCCGCCGCCAATATACACCGATATGAGCCGAAGCCCCAGCTCCCCGGCGATTTTGGCCGCCCGCTCAAGCTCAAGGTCCAGCAGCTCCAGATAGGGCCCCACGGCCTTTTTTGCGTGGGCCATGTCCTGGGAAATAAAGGAGCAGTAGGCACATCGGGTGGGGCAGAAGGGTATGCCCACATATAAGCTGTAGTCGTCGGGGCGAAGTTCCTCTACCGCCTGGCGCTGGGCCCTCAGCACCCGGCCCGCCAGCTCCGTCCGGGCTTCGCTCACAAGCCACTTCTCCCTGAAGTCCTCAGTCCCGGCCCCGGGCCCCAGGCGCTCCACGTGCTGGCGCAGCAGCTTTACAGGGTGCACCCCTGTGAGCATTCCCCAGGCAGGCCTTATGCCGGTGAGCTCCGACAGCGTGTCAAAAAGGAGCCTTGTCATATGGTACTCGTCCGGCTCCGGGGCCGTGAAGGTCCGGGAAAGCTCCCTCTCCCCGTCAGAGGCCCTAACGGCGTATGCCCAGCCCGCGCCGCCCTCCTCCATGGCGGCCTCGGCCCAGGGCTCCCCGGGGCCGGGCTCCGTGCCCTCCGCCACCCGGACAGGGCTGTATGGAAAGAACACCCGGCAGAGGTTCTCACACTCGAAGCGGTAGCTATGTCCGGTCATTTTAAGGAGCATATGCCCATCCCCTTTCTGTATCCTCCCTTATCCCCCTCAGGTCCTGTCAATGGATATTACCCCCTTGACCCTTGAGAGCCTGTCGATAATGCTCTGGAGCTGGGGCAGGCCGCTTATAGACACCGTTGCAGATATCACCGCGTTTGGCCCGCCCTTCTCCTGGCGGCAGTTGAGGGTATGGATAAAGATATTCAGCGCGCTGAGCTGCTGGGTCACGTCCAGCAGCAGCCCGCCCCGGTCCAGGGCCACTATGTGCAGGGTGGACTTGAAGTCGTCCCTCACCTCGCCCTCCCAGTAGGCGTTTACCCAGCGCTCGGGCTCCGGGCAGTCCGTAAGGTCCCGGGGGACGTTACGGCAGCTGCGCTTGTGTATGGACACCCCGAAGCCCCTGGTGATAAAGCCGATGATATCGTCCCCCGGCAGGGGGTTGCAGCAGCGGGAGAGCTTTGTAAGGCAGTTGTCCATCCCCTCCACCAGCACGCCCCCGGAGACCTTCTTTGCCTTTGCCGGGGCGCTTACCACAGCCGGGGGCTCCTGGGGCAGGCCGGACTTTGCAATGCGCTGGTATTCCTCCCGGATACGGGGCATGACCTTCCAGAGCTGCACCCCGCCGTAGCCTATGGCCGCGTACAGGTCGTCGGCGGTGGAGCAGTTGTGCCGCTTGCCCACGCTCTCCACCATATAGTTCATCAGCTCCGGGCTCATGGAGATACTGCTGCGCCTGAGCTCCCGCTCAAGCTCCGCCTTGCCCTCCACTATATTTTCCTCCCGGCGCTCCTTTTTAAACCAGGCCCTAATCTTGCTCCTGGCCTCGCTGGTGCGCACCATGGTGAGCCAGTCCCTGTTGGGGCCCCTGGTCTCCTTGCTTGTGAGCACCTCTATTATCTCCCCTGTCTTCACCTTATAGTCCAGAGGGACTATCCGCTTATCCACCTTCGCCCCTATCATCCTGTTGCCCACGGCGCTGTGTATGGCATAGGCGAAGTCTATAACGCTTGAGCCCTGGGGCAGGTTTATCACGTCCCCCTTGGGGGTAAACACGAATACCTCCTCGGGTATCAGGTCGGATTTAATGGAGTGCACCAGGTCCGTCACGTCCTCGGTGTCCGCCTGGTTCTCAAGCATCTGGCGTATCCAGGAGAGCCTCTCGTCCAGGGAGCGGCTGTCGGACTGCTTTCTGGACATGCCCAGCTTATACTTCCAGTGGGCCGCTATGCCGTACTCGGCGGTCTGGTGCATTTCCCAGGTGCGTATCTGCACCTCGAAGGGCACCCCGGCCTTGGTTATCACCGTGGTGTGCAGGGACTGGTACATATTGGGCTTTGGGGTGGAGATATAGTCCTTAAACCTGTTGGGCAGGGGGGTGAACATGTCGTGGACTATGCCTAATACATTATAGCAGTCCTCAATGGTGTCCACTATCACCCGCATGGCGAAGACGTCGTATATCTCCTCAAAGTCCTTGCCGCCTATGAACATCTTGCGGTAAATGCTGTATTTGCTCTTGACCCGGCCCTCAATATATATCTCATGGCCCAGGGCGGGCTCTATGCGCTCCCTGAGCTGGGAGCGCAGCCCCCCTATAAACTGGCCCCTGGTCTTGCTGCGGGACTCCAGGTGGCCGTCTATCTCATTATAGGCCGCCGGGTCCAGGTACATAAGGGACACGTCCTCCATGGTCTCCTTCACCATGCGCATACCCAGTCGGTGGGCTATGGGCGCGTACACCTCCAGGCACTCCCTGGCCTTGTCCCGCTGCTTCTGGGGGGACATGAACTCCAGGGTGGACAGGTTGTGCATACGGTCCGCAAACTTTATGATTATCACCCTGATATCCTGGGCCATTGCCATGAGCATTTTCCGAAGGTTCTCGGCCTGCTCCTCCTCCTTTGAGGAGAAGGGTATCCTATCAAGCTTTGTGACCCCGTCTATAAGCAGGGCGACCTCCCTGCCGAACTCCTGGGTTATGTCCTCCAGCGTGCAGTCCGTGTCCTCCACCACATCGTGGAGGAGCCCCGCCACCACAGACTGGGTGTCCATGCCCAGGTCAACTAAGATAGCCGCCACGGACAGGGGGTGTATGATATAGGGCTCCCCGGAGCTCCGCTTCTGTCCCCTATGCTTGCGGTCCGCCAGAAGGTACGCGTCCGCTATAAGCTCCCGGTCAAATTCCTTGCCGCTCTCCTTTACAATGGCCTGCAGCTCCTCATAGGCGCTTATCTGTCTAACATCCGGCACTTTTGCTCACTCCTTTTCTTGTCCGTCTTTTTCGGCAAGCCCCGAAAGCTCCCTGAAAAGGGGGGACAGGGTGATGTCCGACCTCCCCTTCACCGGCAGCCTCCAGGCCTCGAGCATATTTCCCCGCACCCTATAGTCTATGAGCCCCCGCTCCTTTAGCACCTCCAGGCCGAAGAGCAGCATACCCATATTGAGCCCGCTCTTTTCAAGGCGCAGCACCAGCTCCTCCAGCCCGAGCCCCGGCCCCTTGACCCTTGGCAGCAGCGTATACACCGCCGCCAGCCGGTCCCTGTCCGGGCGCAGGCGCTCCGCCTCCCGGGGGAGGAGGGGCTCACCGCGCTTAAATTTCTCATAGGTCCTGTAGTCCCTCAGGCACTCCAGGCGGTCCAGCCCGCTGAGGCGCATGTCCCTCACCTGGACTGACAGGCTTACACTGCCCCTATAGTAGTTCTCCTCCAGATTCACCGCCAGGTCAACCGCAGAGCCCAGGGGGTATGGTATCTCCTCGGGCCTCACCTTAAAGAGCTTGCACTTAAAGGAGGCGCTGCCGCTCCTGCAGGTGAGCTCGCAGTGGTTCCCCCTTCCAAAGCCCCTGATATCCGCCAGGGTGGCCCCCATCACCGCAAAGGCCGGGGTGGGGTTGCCCACCCCGAAGGGCTCCATGGGCGCGAAGGCCCGGCAGCTTTCCAGGGCAAGGGCCCTCCCCTGCAGGGTGCAGTCCAGGCCCAGGACCGGGAAGGGCATTTCGGGGGACTCCTCCCTTGCGTACCTGTTTATACGCCGCCTGAACTCCTCCAGGTTTTCCGGGGACAGGGTCAGCCCCGCCGCCATGGGGTGCCCCCCGTGGTGTATGAGCAGGTCCCCGCACTTTGTTACCGCCCGGAATATGTCGAAGCCCTCTATGCTCCTGCCGCTGCCCCGGGCCTCGCCGTCTATAACGGACAGCACTATCGCCGGCTTGCCGTACAGCTCCGAGAGCCTGCCCGCCACAAGGCCCACCAGGCCGTGGTGCCAGCCCTCTCCCCATACCACCAGCACCCGGTCATACATGAGCTCCGGGCGGCTTTCCAGCGCCTCCTGCGCCGCCTCTATGACCCTGTCCATCATTTCCTTCCTGGCAAGGTTCTCCTCCTGGATGTCCTCGGCAAGAATCCTGGCGCTCTCCCGGTCCTGGTGGGTCAGCAGTCGCACGGTGCTGTCCGGCGTGCCTATCCTGCCCGGGGAGTTCAGGCAGGGTATAACGCCGAAGGAGAGCTTTGTGGAGGTGACAGGGTCCTCCCCCAGCAGGGCCGCAAGCCCCGGGCGCTCCCTTTTCTCCATGCTTTCAAGGCCACGGCTCACTATCAGCCGGTTTTCCCCTATAAGCTCCACCGAATCCCCCACGGTGCCAAGGGCCGCCAGGTCAATATACCGCTTTGCCACCGCCTCTATGTCCCCCTCAAGGGCCATCAGGAGCTTTAGTACCACCCCAGCCCCGCAGAGATATGTGAGCCCGCTCTCATCGTCCTCCCTATGGGGGTTTACAAGGGGCGCGTCGGGCAGGGCGCCCTGGGGCTGGTGGTGGTCGGTGACGACCACATCCATCCCCAGGGACTTGGCGTAGGCTATCTCCTTATTGGCCGCAACGCCGTTGTCCACGGTGACTATCAGGTCCACCCCCTCCTTTGAGAGTGTGTCCACCGCGCCCATATTCATTCCATAGCCCTCAATGTCCCGCCGGGGGATATAGTACGACACATTCGCCCCCTTGTCCTGAAGGTAGGTATAGAGCATTGAGGTGGAGGAGAGGCCGTCCATATCATAGTCGCCGTATACGGCTATATGCTCAAAATTGTCCACAGCCAGGCGTATGCGGGAGGAGGCCCTGTCCATGTCCTTCATATTAAATGGGTCCGAAAACTCACCGGCGCCAAGAAAG
The DNA here is from genome assembly GCF_009917525.1 of Acutalibacter sp. 1XD8-36. Lineage (GTDB taxonomy): Bacteria > Bacillota > Clostridia > Oscillospirales > Acutalibacteraceae > Acutalibacter. Next base: position 83,963 of record NZ_QZDU01000009.1, on the reverse strand, counting down.
CCCGAGACCTTCTCAGGCGTGTCCATCCCCCTTGCCCGCAGAAGGGCCGCTAAAAGCGGCTCTACGCCGCATTTCTTCGCCAGCTCCACAGTTTTCACCTTGTCCACCGCCGGAATATCCCATAGCTTCAGGTTCACGGTATCATCCCCACTCCCAGTGTTCTCGCCTGTCCTTAAAAGTATATTGTACCACGGAAGAGGGGAACTTGCAAGCTCTAACGTCCCTCTGCCGCAGCCTGGGCGCACCTGAGCCCGTCCACCGCCGCCGAGACGATACCCCCCGCGTACCCGGCCCCCTCCCCGCAGGGGAACAGTCCCCGAAGCCCCGGGGACTGCATGTCCTCCCCCCGCAGCACCCTCACCGGGGAGGAGCTTCTGGTCTCCGGCGCCGTGAGCACCGCGTCGCCGCTGTCAAAGCCCTTTAGCTGCCGCCCCAGTATGGGCAGGGCCTCCCTTAGGGGCCCGCATATATGCTCCGGCAGGCAGCAGGAGATATCCCCCGGCGCCACCCCGGGCCGGTAGGTCGGCAGCACGGAGCCAAAGCCAGTGCTCGCCCGCCTCTCCATAAAGTCCGCCACCCGCTGGGCCGGGGCCCGGTACCCCCCGGCATATCCATAGGCCAGCCGCTCAATCCTCCGCTGGTACTCCACCCCGGCAAGCGCCCCCTCAGACCCGAAGTCCCCGGGGCCGACGCCCACCAGCAGGGCCGCGTTGCTGTTCGCCCCGTCCCGGGCCCAGGGGCTCATGCCGTTTGTAACTATGCCCCCGGGCTCCGAGGCCGCGCCCGTGACCGTGCCTCCGGGGCACATACAGAAGGTATAGACCCCCCGCCCGCTGCCCAGGTGGCAGCTAAGCTTATAGTCCGCCGCCCCCAGCGCCGGGTGCCCCGCGAAGGAGCCGTACTGGGCCCGGTCTATAAGCTCCGCCGGGTGCTCTATGCGCACCCCCACGGAGAAAGGCTTTGCCGAGAGGGGCAGCCCCTTTTTATGGAGCAGCTCAAAGATGTCCCTGGCGCTGTGGCCCACAGCCAGTATGAGCTTTTCACAGGGTATCACCCGCTCCCCCTCCCGGGACTGCAGCTTCACCCCTGTGACCCTGCCGCCAGCCGTAATAATATCCGTAAGCCGGGTTTCAAACAGCACCTGACCGCCCAGGGAGATTATCCTCTCCCTGATGTTTTTCACAACCTCCGGTAGCCGGTCTGTGCCTATATGGGGCTTTGCGTCGGTGAGTATCTCCTCGGGCGCTCCGGCTGCAGCCAGCTCCTCCAGGACGTACCTTATGCGCCCGTCCCCGGTGCCGGTGGTGAGCTTGCCGTCGGAGAAGGCCCCGGCCCCGCCCTCGCCGAACTGGACGTTGCTCTCCGGGTCAAGCTCCCCCTTCTCCCAAAAGTTCTCCACAGCCCTTTGGCGCGCCTCTACCGGCTGGCCCCGCTCGATTATTATGGGCCTATGCCCGCACCGGGCCAACAGCAGCCCCGCGAACATCCCCCCGGGCCCGAAGCCCGCCACCACCGGCGGCAGCTCCGCCTTCGGCCCCGCCGGGAGCCGGAACTCATAGGGCCCGGCAATGCGCACCCCGCTGTCCTTCAGCCTGCGGACAAGCCTGCCCTCGTCCGTGTCCACCTCCGCCCGGACAGCGCAGACAAAATGCACCCTGTCCTTTTTCCGGGCGTCCACCGACTTTTTAGCAAGCTCGACCCTTATTACGGCGCCCTCCGGCAGCCGGAGCTTTTTTGCCGCCGCCCTCCTCAGCTCCTCCCCGGTGAAGCCCAGCCCCAGGTGCAGGTTTGCTATGTGAAGCATTTTACCCATCCCCTTTTAATAAGCTCAGCCCAGCTGCTCCCCGGCAGCGGCGCCGGTGCAGAAGGCCCAGTGCAGGTTATAGCCCCCGCAGCGCCCGTCGGCGTCCAGCAGCTCCCCGCAGATATAAAGCCCCGGGCATATCCTGGATTCCATAGTCCCAAGGTCTATCTCACATAAGGGCACGCCTCCTGCCGTTACCTGGGCCTGTTCCCAGCCCAGCGTGCCCTCCACCGGCAGGTCCAGCCCCTTCGCCATGCCCGCCGCCCTCTTTATATCCCCGGGGCCCAGCTCTCCCAGCGTGCCCCCAAAGCCCAGGAGCTTCGACAGCTCCCGCCCCAGCCGCAGGTTCAGCGCCCCGGAGAACAGCTCCTCCACAGGGCGCATGGGGTGGGCGAGGGCAAGGCTTTTAAGGTAATTTTCAAGCTCCCGGCTGTCCATATGCTCCAAAATGTCCAGGCGCAGCACGGTATTGTTTCGCCCGCGCATATGCGCCGAAAGGTCCATAACGCATATCCCCGACACGGAGCCGTCCCCGAATATTACTTCGCCGCTCTCCCCACAGAGCTCTCTGCCACCGGCCCGCAGGGACGCCCTTGCCTTACAGCGCACCCCCTTCAGGGCCCGGGTAAACCTGCCCTTCACCCTCAGGCCCACCAGGGAGGGCGAGAGCTCCGTTACCCTGTGCCCAAGGCCCTTTGCAAGGGAGTACCCCTCCCCCCTTGAGTGCCCGGGCGAGGCGAGGCCCCCGCAGGCCAGCACGCAGTATTTGGCCCTGACCGTGCCGCCATTGTCCCCGGTGATAATAAACCCCCGGCGCTCCCGGGCTATCTTCACGGCCCTGAAGCTATACTCTTCCCTTACGCCGGCCTCATGGCAGGCCGAGGCCAGGGCCCCTGCCACCGCCGCGGCCTGGAGGCTGTTGGGGTATACCCTCCCTTCGCTGTCGGCCCTGGTGAGAAGGCCCAGTTCCCGGAATATATCCGTCAGCCTTCCGGCGGGCCAGTGCCTGAGAAAGTCCCCCAGCAGCGGGTCGCCGCAGTAGTCATCAGGCGAGAGCCTGAGGTTTGTAATATTGCAGCGCCCGTTGCCAGTGGCTAAAAGCTTCCTTCCGGGCTTCTCATTGCCGTCCAGCAGGAGCACGCCGCCCCTGCCCGCCGCCTTATAGGCGCATAAGAGCCCTGCCGCCCCCGCGCCTATTACCGCCACGCGGCAGTCCATCAGAGCACCAGCCCCAAAAGGCCGTAGGAGAGCACGCACATAATCACGTCGGCAATAAGGGTCCCCAGGGCCACGGAGAGCATTGCGGACTTAAAGTCCATCTTCATCAGGGCCGCCGCCAGGGACCCTGTCCAGGCCCCGGTGCCGGGGAGTGGTATTGCCACGAATATCATCAGCCCCAGAGTCTTATAGCGGTTTATCTTGTCGAACTTGCTTCGGCCCTTCTCCTCCATGCGGTCCACCAGCTTTACAAGCCGGGTATTGCGCATCCAGCCGAATATCTTGTTTATAAAGAGGAGTATAAAGGGCGTTGGTATAAGCGTGCCCACAAGGCAGATGAAGAAGGCTGGCAGCATCTGCAGGTCAAGGAGCTTTGCCGCAAGTATCCCTCCCCGCAGCTCTATAATGGGCATAAGGGACAGCACGAACACGGTGAGCTCGGCGGGGATGGTCTGGCTGAAAAGCTGCACAAGGGCCTCTACAATATGTTCCATCTTTTAACTTCCTTTGTGTTTTTAGAATTTTTTCAAGCTGAGTTTCCCCTATTATATCCTAAAGAGGGGCTTATTGCAAGTCTTTCCAAAGGTCCCCGAAGCGATACCCCAGCTCCTCCCATTTTGTGAGCAGCTCGTCGAGGATTTCCCCGTTTGTTCTGGACGTGCTGTGCAGGAGCACCACGGCCCCCGGGTGCACCCTTGGTATCAGCTTGTCAAAGGCCTGCTGATGGGTGGGCTGGTCGTTTTCGTACCAGTCCACGTAGGCAAGGCTCCAGAACACCGTGCGGTACCCCAGCTCCTTCGCCATCTTCAGGTTGCTCTCGCAGAACTTCCCCTGGGGGGGCCTGTAGAGCTTGGGCATATCCTCCCCTGTTATCTTCTTATAGGCCTCCTCGTTCCTTTGAAGCTCCTGGCGGAAGCTCTCCTTATCCCCTATGGCGGACATATCCGGGTGGCTGTAGGTGTGGTTGCCAACGGTATGCCCCTCCGACACCATCCTCTGCACCAGCTCCGGCTCTGTCTCAAGGTAGTTGCCCACCAGGAAAAACGTGGCCTTGACGCCGTGCTTTTTCAGCGCCTCAAGTATCGCCTCCGTGTTGCCGTTTTCAAAGCCCGCGTCAAAGGTGATATAGATGGTCTTCCCCTCCGAGGGCATACAGTACACACTGTCGAACTGGCTTAAATACTCCCCGGTGGCGTTGGCTACAGGGGGCTCCCCCTTCTTCTGGAAGCTTAGCCCCCAGTTGGTTATCTCCCCGGCAGTGGGCACAGCCCCATGCTCCCTGTGGGTATAAAAAGCCGCCAGGAACAGCACGGCGGCTATAAGGATAACCGCAAGGGTTGACCAGTGGGGGAATTTCAGTCTTTTCATTACAGCACATCCTTTCAAAATAAAGCCTTCCAAAAGAAAAATATGTTGCCAAACCTGAAAAGATGATGTATACTTTCCGAAAGAAAGCGGCTTCGCCAGATTGCTTTCGGAAAGTATGATTTCTGTAAGAATTATGTACTCAAAAAACTAAGGTTTAATCTGTAGACTATATATAATTGGAGGGAGCTGCATGGACAACGAGAGCAAAAACATCCTGGTGGTGGACGACGACCGGGAGATAGTCAGGGCCATCGCCCTTACCCTTGAGAGCGAGGGGTACACGGTCCTGAAGGCCTACGACGGCATGGAGGCCCTGGATTTGGTCGCCACAAAAAATATACACCTGATAATTATCGACGTGATGATGCCAAGGCTCGACGGCCTTTCAGCCATCATGCGCATAAGGGAGGGGAAAAACCTGCCCATTATAGTCCTCTCGGCTAAAAGCGAGAACAGCGACAAGATACTGGGCCTGTCCATGGGCGCCGACGACTATGTGACAAAGCCCTTTAACCCCATGGAGCTTGCCGCCAGGGTAAAGTCCCAGCTGAGAAGATATACCAGCCTTGGGGACATCAACTCCCAGGGGGAGAACGTGATAATAAACGGGCGGCTCAGGTTCAACCTGGACGAGCACGTTCTATACGCCGATGACGAGCCCATCAAGCTCACCGCCACGGAGACCAAGATAGTGGAGCTCCTGATGCGCAACCCCGGCAGGATATTCCCCGCCGAGGAGATTTACTCGAAAATATGGAACGAGTCGGCCTATTCTACAGAGAACACCGTAATGGTGCATATACGGCGCATAAGGGAGAAGATAGAGATAAATCCCAGCGAGCCGGAATATCTGAAGGTGGTGTGGGGCATTGGTTACAAATTCGAGAAGCATTGACCCGGGGGAGCTCCTCCGCAGCAGGCCCACCAATACCTTTAAGGGGCTGATATCCTGGCTCTGCCTGCTGTTTATCCTCTGTGCGGTGAGCCTGCTGCTGGTGTTCGCGGTGATGGTGCTGGTGAGCCCCGGCATGACAGAGTACGCCACAGACAGCGTCCATGAGTTCGCCGGGAGCGTGCCCCGGCACCTGGAGGAGACCCCGGACGGCGGCTATGTGGAGATACAGGCCCCGGAGCTTGTCTATGAATACGGGGTCAAAATCGTGAGCGCCGTCGCCGTAATGCTGACAGCGCTTATACTGGTCTTTGCCTTCAGGCAGGACCGTCGGGCCTTCGAGGCCATAGTGGCCCGGTGGCTCGGGTGGGTCTGGATGGAGGCAAAGCTCATTATAATCGCCTGCTTCCTTGTGTTCCTGCTAAGTCTTATGGGCAACAGCAGCACCCCCCTCATCTTCACCGCCGGGGTGCTGGGTGTGCTGCTCCTATACTTCCTCTGCCTTGACGTGGGGCGCAACAGAAGGTTCTTCGGGCATAATATCATACATTCCGTGCTCCTGAGAATCAACGACTTCCACAAGATGACCACCTTCCAGCAGCGGGCCCTTAGGCGGGCCTACAGCGTCATAGGCGTGTGCGCGGCCCTGATAGCCTTCGGCCTTTTCGGCTACGGCATACTTATAAACCTCCTGCCCCCGCCCCACAGGGACAAGCTGGCCCTGACGGTGCCCTTTGTGTCCGTGGTGGGGGTGATAGGCGCCGTGTGGTGGTACATCCTCTCCCTAAAGCGGGACCTGCGGGACTGGAACCTTCTGATGGACCAGATAACCGAGATGTACGGCGGGAACCTGGACGCCGTAAACCATGTGCCCCCCACCTCAAACCTCTACGACTGCGCCATGCAGCTGAACATGATACGCACAGGCGTGCAGAAGGCCGTTGAGGAGGGGACCAAGGCGGACCGCACCAAGATAGAGCTTATCACCAACGTCTCCCACGACATCAAGACCCCACTGACCTCTGTGATAAGCTATGTGGAGCTTTTGAAGAAGGAGGAGCTCTCCCCGGCGGCAAAGGACTACGTGGACATACTCTCCCAGAAGACCCAGCGGCTGAGCGTCATAGTCCAGGACGTCTTTGAGGTCTCCAAGGCCGCCACAGGCAATATCAGCCTGAATCTTGACGACCTTGACATAGGGCGGCTCCTAAAGCAGACCTTCGTGGAGATGGAGGAGGTCATAGAGCACTCAAAGCTCCAGTTCAGGGTGGATATCCCGGATACCCCCATGCTGGTCCACGCAGACGGCCAGCGGCTCTACAGGGTGTTCCAGAACCTGATACGCAACTGCACCCAGTATTCCCTTGAGGGCTCAAGGGTATATGTGAGCCTCGTAGCCCAGTCCGGCCTTGCCAGCGCCAGCATACGCAACGTCTCCAAGACAGAGATAACCATGAAGGGCGAGGACCTTACCGCCCGCTTTGTCAGGGGCGACCAGAACCGCACCACCGAGGGCAGCGGCCTCGGGCTCAGCATAGCAAAGAGCTTTACAGAGGCCTGTGGGGGCAGGTTCTTTGTGCGCACAGACGGTGATTTGTTTGTGGCAACTGTACAGTTCCCCTTAGTCGGCGGGGAGACAATAAAAGGGATGGCTTAACGCCATCCCTTTTACTATATCAGTCGTTGCCCTGAACGTAGGCCACAAGCAGCTTTTCGATTTCCTCCAGGGTGTAGGTCTTGCCCGGCTCTGCCCTGAAAATTTGCATAAGGTCAAAGGCCATCGCCTTGCGCACATCCCTGCGTTCGTTTTCCGTAAACATAAAGCTGCCACCTTTTTATATTCTATCTATATCTTAGCAGGTTTGCCCCTGCCCGTCAAGTAAATCTTATCTTTCCCTTAGGTCCAGCATAACCGCCGGGAACAGCCCCTCAAGCCCGGCCAGTATCTCCCGCCGCCTCTCTACCGCTCGGGCAAGCTGGCCCTCCGGCACCTGCAGCCTGGCCCCGCCGCCGAAGACCCTCACGCGAAAATCCGTAAAGCCCAGGGAGAAAAGGCAGTCCTCGGCCTGCTCTATCCTCTCCAGCAGCCCCGCCTCCAGCGGCTCGCCGCCGGGCACCCTGGTGGCAAGGCAGGCATAGGCAGGCTTGTCCCAGGTGAACAGCCCCGCGGCCCTGGACCGCTCCCGGACCTCCTCCTTGCTTATGCCGCACTCCCGGAGGGGGGAGCGCACCGAAAGCTCGCCCAGGGCCCGCATTCCCGGCCTGTCCCCCGCGTCGTCGGAGGCGTTCGTGCCGTCTATGAGCACCGGGAAGCCCTCGGAGAGGGCCCTCTCCCGGAGGGCCCCGAAGATGGCCCGCTTGCAGTGGTAGCAGCGGTCAGGGGGATTTTCCCGGACCTTGGGGCTGCCGAGCACATCCAGCGGTATCACCGCCAGCTCCACCGAGAGCTCCTCACAGAGCCGCCTGGCGTCCCTGAGCTCAAATTCCGGCTGGAACTGCGAGTTTACATAGTAGGGCCTCACCTGGGCCCCGTTATTCACGGCCTCCCACAGCAGGTACGCCGAGTCCGCCCCGCCGGAAAAGCCCAGGGCCACCCGGGGATTCTCCCTGAAAAATTCCTGTAACGTCATAGTCTCCTCCCCTATACCAGCCCGTTTTCCATAAGCGCCTCCAGCACCATTACCTCCCGCTCCAGCCAGGGCTGTGCCTCCAGGTCAAGGGCCCTGTTTGCGGCAAGGGCCTTTCCGGGGCTCACCCATACCGGCGTAAAATCCTCCTCGGCCTCGTAGCCCTCCAGCTTCAGCGGCGCAGCGCTCTCGCCTACACGGCAGAGGAAATAGTGGGAGTCCATCTCAAGTATACCGGCGGTCTGCCCCTTCCGGCGCTCCCGGGCCACGGCGACCTGCTTCGGCTCCCCTATGAGCTCCCGCCCGGTCTCCTCCAAAAGCTCCCGCCGCAGGGCGGACTCCAGGCTCTCCCCGGGCTCTACTCCGCCGCCGGGGAATTTGTAGTCCCCCCGGCAGGTATGTATCATCAAAAGCCCGCCCTGCCCCAGGATGACGCCCCTGGCGGCAGTGCGCCTGTATACGCTGCCAAAAAGCCCGGGCTTTTCAAGGGCCAGCTCAATCATGCTTCCTCCCCGCTTAGCTGCCGGTGGATGGCCTTAGCCGCGGCCTTGCCCGCGCCCATGGCTAAAATCACCGTAGCCGCGCCTGTCACCGCGTCACCTCCGGCGTACACACCGGGCCTGCTGGTGAGGCCTGTCTCCTCGTTGACTATAATGCCCCCCCAGCTCTGGGTCTCAAGGCCCTCTGTGGTGGACTTTATCAGGGGGTTGGGGCTGGTGCCGATTGCCATTATAACGCAGTCCACGTCCAGCACAAACTCGCTTCCTGCCTTCTCCACAGGCCTTCTGCGGCCCGAGGCGTCCGGCTCGCCCAGCTCCATCTCAAGGCACTCCATGCCCCGGACACTGCCGGTCCCGTCCCCCAGAATCTCCTTAGGATTATTGAGCAGCCTGAAGACAATGCCCTCCTCCTTAGCGTGCTCCACCTCCTCGGCCCGGGCGGGCAGCTCCGCCTCAGAGCGCCGGTACACAATGTACACCTCCTCGGCCCCCAGGCGTTTCGCGCAGCGGGCGGCGTCCATAGCCACGTTGCCGCCGCCTACCACAGCCACCCTCTTTCCCCGCTGGATAGGCGTGTCCGAGCCGGGAAGGTAGGCCTTCATCAGGTTTACCCTGGTTAAAAACTCGTTTGCCGAGTACACCCCTTTAAGGTTCTCCCCGGGTATGTTCATAAATCTCGGCAGGCCTGCCCCCGAGCCGATGAACACCGCCTCAAAACCCTCCCCAAAGAGCTCGTCTATGGAGAGGGACCGGCCTATGACCATGTTTGTCTCAATCCTCACGCCCATGGCTTTCAGGCCCTCTATCTCCTTCTGCACGATAGCCTTAGGCAGGCGGAACTCCGGTATGCCGTATACAAGCACGCCTCCGGGGGTATGCAGGGCCTCGAAAACCGTCACCTCATAGCCAAGGCGCGCCAGGTCCCCGGCGCAGGTGAGCCCCGAGGGGCCCGAGCCTATCACCGCTATTTTATGGCCGTTGCTCCCGGGCCTTATAGGGGCCTCTGAAACGTGCTCATTGTGCCAGTCGGCGGCAAACCGCTCCAGCCTGCCGATACCCACCGGCTCCCCCTTTATCCCTCTTACACAGTATTTTTCACACTGGCTCTCCTGGGGGCAGACCCGCCCGCAGACCGCGGGCAGGGCGCTGCTCTTGGCGATAACCTGATAGGCCCCCTCAAAGTCCCCCTCAGCCATCTTAGCAATAAACTCCGGTATCATGATGTTCACCGGGCACCCGCCCACGCATGGCTTATTCTTGCAGTTCAGGCAGCGCCTGGCCTCGTCTATGGCCTGCTCCTCAGTGTACCCCAGGGCGACCTCCTCAAAGTTCCTGCTGCGCACCTGCGGCTCCTGGGAGGGCATTTCATTCTTCTTTAACGACATATTAGGCATGGTTTTCTACCCCCTTGAACAGATTGCACGTCTCCTCATGGGCGTGGCGCTCAAAGTCCCTGTACATGGAGCCCCTGGCCATGGCCTCGTCAAAGTCCACCTCAAAGCCGTCGAAGTCCGGGCCGTCAACACAGGCGAACTTTGTCACCCGCCTGCCGTCCCTTATAAGGCTGAGCCTGCACCCGCCGCACATGCCCGTGCCGTCTATCATAATGGGGTTCATGCTGACGGTGGTGGGTATGTCAAACTCCTTTGTGAGCTTACACACAAACTTCATCATGACAAGGGGCCCTATGGCTATCACCCGGTCATATTTCTCACCGCTCTCAATAAGCCCCCTCAAGGCGTCGGTCACAAGGCCCTTTTCACCGAAGGAGCCGTCGTCGCTCATCCTGCAGAGCCTGCTGCTCACAGCTTCAAACTCCCTCTCCAGTATCACCAGCTCCCGGCTCCTGAAGCCCACTATGGAGTGCACCTCGCACCCCTGCTCATAAAGCTTCTTTGCAACCGGATAGGCTATGGCACAGCCTACCCCGCCGCCCACCACCGCCGCCTTCTTCAGGCCCTCGGTATGGGTTGGCACGCCCAGGGGGCCCACAAAGTCCTGGATATAATCCCCCTCCTGCCTGTGGTTCAGCTTCTCGGTGGTGGCCCCCACTATCTGGAAGATAATGCTGACCGTGCCCCTCTCTCTGTCAAAGTCCGCTATAGTCAGGGGTATGCGCTCCCCCCCGGCGTCCACCCTCAGGATGATGAACTGCCCGGGCTGGGCCTTCCCCGCCACTGCCGGGGCCTCTACCTCCATCAGGGTGACCGTGGGGTTAAGCTCCCGCTTTTTTACTATCTTATACAAGTCTATCACAACCCTTATGCAAATTTGCCTGTTCTATTATACCATTTCTGCGGCAAAATGCAAGTTAAACCTCGCCCTCCGGCAAAATATACCTTCCGGGGGCGTTCCTATCCCGCCTTCTCCAGGTCCTTTCTGAGCCTTCCTATTATCCTTTTTTCAAGGCGGGAGATATAGGACTGGGATATGCCCAGCTGGTCCGCCACCTCCTTTTGGGTGTGCTCCTTCCCGGCCCCAAGGCCGAATCTCAGCTGCATGATGGTCTTCTCCCTGGGGGAGAGCCTGCTCACAGCCGAGAGAAGCATATCCCGCTCGGCCTCCAGCTCTATGTCCTCTGTGACCGCGTCCGGGTCGCTGCCCAGAAGGTCCGAGAGCAGGAGCTCGTTGCCGTCCCAGTCCACATTCAGCGGGTCGTCGATGGACACCTCGTTCCTCAGCTGTGAGCTCTTCCTCAGGTGCATTAGTATCTCGTTTTCAATGCACCTTGAGGCATATGTGGCGAGCTTTATATTCTTCTCGGGCCTAAAGGTGTTCACCGCCTTTATCAGCCCGATGGTCCCTATGGAGATAAGGTCCTCCACCCCCGCCCCGGGGCTCTCGAACTTCCTTGCTATGTACACCACCAGGCGCAGGTTATGGGTGATAAGGGGCTCCCTTGCCCCGGGCACATCGTTTTTAATATCCTCCATCACCTTCTGCTCCTGCTCCTTTGTGAGAGGGGGCGGCAGGGTGTCCGGGCCGTTTATATAGTGGCAGGGCTCCGGGCCCAGAAGCTTTACTATGGCATTTTTAACGCGTGAGATTAGCTGTATAAGCATGGGTATTACCTCCTTGGGATTATTGGAACATGTCAGGGTTGTACAGGGCGGCGTACTGCCCGGAGGAGAGCTTTAAATCCGTCAGGGCTATGTAGCAGCTGAGTTTTGCATTGCCGGGGCCCGTTACGCTGTCGGGCCTGAAGGCATACAGCAGGCCCTCCCCCCCAAGGCTTCCGAAGGGGACAAGGCGCATGGGCCCGCCTTCCTCAGGGGCCAGCCCCGAGAGGGCCCCCCGCTCCGAGACTATCACCGGCAGGCCGGAGAAGGGCTCCCTAAGCTCGCAGCCTGTGTCGGCCTTGGCCCAGAGCTCCCTTGACTCCCCCCTGTTTGTCACGGTGAGCCGCACCAGGGGCGCGGACTGTCCGGCGGGCAGGAGCTTTTCAGCCAGCTTAAATACTGTATAGGCCCCGCAGGTGGTGAAGAACAGCACAGGCAGCGACAAGTCGAAGTACACAGCACTGCCCACCACAGCCATATGCCCTGCAGGCACAAACTGCAGCACGAACAGTACCGCCCCCGCCAGCAGGAATGAGGCTCCCCACAGGCTTAGCCAGCACCTGAGCATAAGCTTCCTCCCCAGGGGCGCGAAGGCTGCAAGGGCCGTCAGCAGCGCTGAGGCCCCCGACGCCACTGGCCCGGCCCACCCCGGCAGGGGCAGCAGCCCCACTAGCGACAGCGCCCCTCCCGCCAGGGCCCCCAGCACCAGCCTGTACCCCGGGGGCGAGAGGCGCAGGAAGCCCTTCACCAGGCTCAGCAGGATATAGTCTACATAGAGATTGACTATCACCAGCACATCGGCGTAGACGGTCATGGGCTCACCTCCCGGACATATTATAGCGCCCCGGGGAGTGCTGAATCTGTCGGAAACGGGACAGGTGTTATATTTATAAAATATATTTATGCTTGATAATATTATCTTGTAAAAGATATTAAAAAGAAAAGCAGGTGCGGGCAGGACCATCCTATAGGCCTCACCCGCACTTGCTTTTATATAATATTAAATATAATTATTTATTCCCCTCAAAACTCATAGCTCCCTGCTCCAACCTTCTCCCTGCGCCCGTCCGGCAGGATGATATCGGCAGTACAGTCAAAGGGAACAGTCACATGGTAGCTCAGCTTATCACCGTCATACCGCCAGCAGACCCTGTAGAGCCCGGAGGCCGTGTCCAGCTCCATGTCCACGCTGCGCACCCTCGGGTCCGGCATGGGGCGAATCGTGGCCCTCTTATAGCCGGGACCATCCTCGCCGGGGCAGAGCCCCGCCATGTTCCTGTACATCCAGTCCACGATGGAGCCGTAGGCGTAGTGGTTCAGGCTGTTCATGCCTGTGCCGCTTATGGTGCCGTCGGGCAGCAGGGAGTTCCAGCGCTCCCAAACCGTGGTCGCCCCCAGCTTCACCTCATAGAGCCAGCTGGGATAGTCGTCGTTGAGCAGGAGGGTGTAGGCGATATCATTTGCCCCGCTGTCGGAGAGCGCCCTGCACAAAAAGGGCGTGCCGCAGAAGCCGGTGTCCAGGTGCCAGTTTTTGGCCTCGAGCCTTGCCTTCAGCTGGCCCAGCACCGCCTCTTTCTTGCCCTCGGGGTAAATGCCGAAGAACAGGCTCAGCACGCAGGCGGTCTGGGTGCCCTCGATTTTAAAGCTGCCGTCCGGGTTAAAATATTCCGCCGTCACCGCCGCCCTTATCTTCTCGGAGAGGGCCCTGTACTCCTCCTCGTCCTCAGTATAGCCCAGCGCCCCCGCGGCCCTCATGGTGAGTTCGGCGGAATAGCAGTAGAAGCAGCTTGCCGTATACTGTAAATCGGTGGCCCCGAAGGGGTTCTCCGAGTCTTTGGGGTCGGGCTTGTCGAGAGCAAGCCAGTCACCCAGCTGGTGTCCTCTAAGCCAAAGGCCCCTGCCGCCGTCGGCCATGTCGTCCTTCCTTATGCGCTCCACCCAGGTCTTCATCACCGGGTACTCGGCTAGCAGCAGGTTCAGGTCGCCGTAGTTCTCATACACCGCCCAGGGCATCATGGTGGCAACGTCGCTCCAGATAGCCACGCCGTTTTTGTTGCCGTGCTCAAAGCTGAAGTTCTCCGTTATCACCTTTACAGCAAAGTCCATGCGCTCGCTCTCCGGCAGGGCGTCCACGGCGGCCCGAAGCTCCGGGTACTTGTCTATGGCGGCCTCAAAGGCGGCCATATCCCCCTCGGGGATGGACATAAAGTCCCCGGGGTCCAGGTCTATGCCGGTAGAGCCGGGCTTGGCCTTTTTTGGGGCCGGCACATAGAAGGGCACGGCCCCGCCGTGGTACTCCTGCTCCATGCGCACGTTCTCTATGAAGTGGTGGAAGAAGGCGGGCATATAGATGTTTTTGCAGGCGGTGGAGCTGATTATAGCCGCGTCCCCTGTCCAGCCCAGGCGCTCGTCCCGCTGGGGGCAGTCTGTGGGCAGGTCCAGGAAGTTGTCAAACTGGCCCCACAGGGCGTTGTGGAACAGCTGGTTTACCCTTGGGTTATCCGTCCTGATACTGCCGGTCTGCTCAATGTCCGAGCGGATATGGCAGGCGGTGAAGTCCCCGGGGCGCACCCTCTCAACCCCCTCCACCTTCACATACCTGAAGCCGTAGAAGGTGAAGTGGGGCCGCACCCGGCGCTTTTCACCGTCGGAGGTGTAGATATACTCTGCCTTTGCCGTGCGCAGGTTGTCCCTGTAGAAGCAGCCGTCCTGCATGACCTCGCCGTAGCTGAGCTTCACAACAGCCCCCTTTGGGGCCTCTGTGTTAAACTCCACCCAGCCGGTCATATTCTGGCCGAAATCCAGAACCGTCTCGCCCTTTTTGGTATGTATAATCTCCACAGGGGCGAACTCCTGCTTCTTTACAATCTTCGGCCCCCGCCTTGGGACCAGGGGGGTCTTCTCCTCCACTATAACTGTCCCGAGGGCCTCTGCCTTGCACCCGGGCTCGCTCCACCCCGGAACCGTCAGGTTTGCGTCGAAGTGCTCGCCGTCGTAGATATTGCTGAAGGTGACAGGGGATTTATAGGCCCTGAAGCTGTCGTCCGTGCCGAACACCTCCTCGGAGCCGTCCTCATATGTGACCCGCAGCTCACAGATGGCGTGCATGGTGTCGCCGTACAGGTCGTGGTAGCGGTCGAATATCATGTCCCCCTTATACCAGCCCGGGCCCAGGGCCAGGCCCAGGGTGTTCTCCCCCTCCCGGAGCAGGTACGTCACGTCGAAGGTCTGGTACTCCAACGCAAAGTCATAGCAGTGGTAGCCCGGCAGAAGGTACTCGTCCCCGGCCTTCTGTCCGTTTATCCACAGCTCGTATATCCCAAGGCCGCAGGCGTAGGCCCGGGCGCTCTTTACCCTGCCCGAGAGCCTGATGTCCTTGGCCAGCAGGGCCTGGCGCTCCTTATCCTCAAGGCCTGCCGCTATCCAGCTTGCCTGAAAGGGCTCGTCCTGCTTGCCGGTCTCAAAGTACGAGCCCGCGGTGGCTGTGTCCCCGCCATCCCCCCAGACGGTAACTGTCCAGTCATACCTTTTCCTTGGCAGAAGCTCTACCGGGGCCTCGAAGCCCAGGGAGGAGATACCCTCCTGCCTGCCGCTGTCGAAGACGGTCTCCCCCTCAAGGCTCAGCTTTACCTGGGCGGCGGCCTGCTTTTTGTCCGGGGTATCATAGGCAGTCCAGGTGAATACCGGGCGGGCCATGGCAAGGCCCAGGGGCGTTTTTACATGGTTTGTGCGAAGATGGGACAGTTTCATTTAAGTTACCTTCTTTCATATGTAATACTGCCGCTACCGCCTTGACAGCCCCCGCTGTTTCCTGATATAATCATACAAAAACTATTGGGAGTGTGCTGTATGCGGTATGGATGGATAGACGAATACCTGCTGGGAAAGCCCGGGGTTACCAAGGACCTGCAGGAGAGCTGGAACTGGGTGCGCTATAATATCGGCGGGAAGATGTTCGCCGCCGTCTGCCTGGACGAGAACGATAAGCCCTATTATATCAACCTGAAGCTGGAGCCCATGGAGGGCGAGAGCTACCGCCAGCAGTATGAGGACGTAATACCCGGGTACTACTCCAATAAGGTCCACTGGAACTCCGTAAACCCCGACGGGGCCGTGCCCGACGACGTGCTCAAAAGTATGCTGGACAAGTCCTACGGGCTGGTGCTGGGGGGACTGCCCAAGTATAAGCAGCGGGAGATACTGGGGGAGTGAAGGCTTTCCCGGCCTATATAGCTTACCATGGTTTTGTGAGAAAAGCTAGGGGTATCTGTGCATTACCCATATGTTTTATAGATAATTTTTATATATTGGGGATTTTAAAAATATAAGGAGCCGTGAGTATAAATGAAATTAGGTATCGTAGGCCTACCGAACGTGGGCAAGAGCACACTGTTCAACGCCATTACAAACGCCGGGGCCCAGTCCGCAAACTATCCCTTCTGCACCATCGAGCCCAACGTGGGCATGGTCGCCGTCCCCGACAAGCGCCTGGATAAGCTTAACGAGATGTATCAGCCCAATAAGTTCACCCCCGCCACCATAGAGTTTGTGGACATAGCCGGGCTTGTGCGGGGGGCCTCAAAGGGAGAGGGCCTTGGGAACAAGTTCCTCTCCAATATCCGGGAGGTTGACGCGGTGGTGCATGTGGTGCGCTGCTTTGAAGACGGGGACATAGTCCACGTGGAGGGGAGTATAGACCCTCTCCGGGACATAGAGACCATCGACCTTGAGCTGATACTCTCCGATATAGAGGTGCTGGACCGGCGCATTGACAAGACCAGGAAGCTTCTCAAGGCCGACAAGAAGTACCAGGCTGAGCTCGACTTCTTCCTGCGGGTGCGGGAGGCCCTGGAGGGCGGGCAGTCCGCCCGGAGCGTTGAGTGCGACAGTGAGGAGGCCGAGCTGCTGGGCTCTGTATCGCTGCTCACGAATAAGCCCATAATCTTCGCGGCCAATCTCAGCGAGGAGGACTTTAAAAATGGCGTGGAGCAAAACCCCTTCTTCAGCGCCGTCCAGTCCGCCGCCGAGCGGGAGCACGCGGCTGTGCTGCCCATCTGCGCCCAGATAGAGGCGGAGATATCCGGCCTTGAGCCCGAGGAGAAGGAGCTTTTCCTCTCGGATATGGGCCTTTCAGAGTCCGGCCTGGACCGGCTGATAACCGCCTGCTACTCCCTTTTGGGGCTGATTTCCTTCCTCACCGCGGGCAAGGACGAGTGCCGGGCCTGGACCATCACAAAGGGCACAAAGGCTCCCCAGGCGGCGGGGAAGATTCACACCGACTTTGAGCGTGGCTTTATCCGTGCCGAGGTAATAGGCTTCGAGGAGCTGATGGAGTGCGGCAGCATGGCAGCCGCCAAGGAAAAGGGTCTTGTGCGTTCAGAGGGCAAGGAGTATGTTATGGGGGACGGGGATATCGTGCTGTTCCGCTTTAATGTGTAAATTTCTGTAAATAATACCGCAAAGGAGACATAATATGTTTGCAAGGAAATTAAATCCTGCCGAATACTGGCAGGCCCGCCGTGCCATGGCTGTGGCCTTTGAGGGGGTCTTCGAGCAGGAGAAGGAGCTGGAGAAATCCGCGTCCGATAAGGAGGACCCCAAGGAGGACCTGTACGGGGCGTCCATAACCCCGGAGGGGCCCCTGGCGGCCTCCATCGTCATAAACAATAAGCAGGTGCGCTTTGACGGCCATATACTGAAAATGGGCGGCGTGGGCGGGGTCGCCACCCTGCCTGCCCAGCGCCGGGGCGGGGCTATACGGGCCTGCATGGAGCTGGCCCTGCGGGAGATGTATGATAAGGGCTATGCCCTCTCTCACCTGTACCCCTTCAGCACCTCCTATTACCGGCAGTTTGGCTTTGCCCCCGCCTCCCAGTGGCTGCGCTGGAAGGTGAAGCTCCCCGACCTGAAGCGCCTGCCAAAGTTTGGGGGCTCTGTGGCCCAGCTCTTCCCCGGGGACGACTTATCGCCATTGTCCCGCCTATATAACAAAGTTTTTGAGGACACAAACTTCTCCTGCCTACGGGAGGTGTTCGACAAGGACCTGGAGGGTGATAAGCCCCTGGCCTCAAAGCGCTGGATATTCCTCTGGCAGGATGACATGGGCGAGGCCGGGGCCTTTATGGTGTGCAGCCGGGTGGGCAGCAGCCTTATCTGCTACCCCAACTTCGGCCTGCCCAACGCCCTGCTGTTTACAGACGCAAGGGGCCTTATAGGTCTTTTGAGCTTTGTGTACAGCTCCTTCATTGCCAACTTTGAGTCCATAGAGTTCTCTGTGCCCGGGCATATGGACCTGACGGCGCTGCTGCCGGAGCTCTCCTCCATGGAGTACATCCCGGTGCTCAACGGCATGGCAAGGGCGGTAAATGCGGAGACCCTCTTAAAGCTCTGCAAATGCAGGGGAGAGGGTGAACTGGTAATAAGGGTCACCGACGGCATTCTGCCCGAGAATAACGACACCTTTGCCCTTAGCTTTGCCCCGGGCAGGGACAACAGGGTGGAGCGCACCTCCTCGGCCCCCCAAATCACCATGGACGCCGGGGACCTTGCGGTCCTTCTCGGGGGCGCCAGGGAATCCCGCAGCATTGAGCTGAGCCCCGGTATAGCCCTGTCTGATTCGGGCGCTCCCCTGGAGCAGGTGTTCTACCGCAAGCCCTGCCAGGTCCTTGATTTATTCTAAATCGACTTATTCTAAGTTTATTATAAGCCCACTTAATCTAAATAAACTCATTCCAAAGGAGGGTCTAAATATGGAAATAAAGGAATGGTTTCGCCCTGCTTCCAGCGGCTGGGGACAGATTTTCTCCCGAAGCTGGGTTGAGGAGAGCTCCCGGCCCAGGGCGGTCATAGTCATAGCCCACGGCATGGCTGAGCATAGCGGGCGCTACAGTCATTTCGCCCGGTTCCTGGCTGAAAAGGGCTTTGCGGTCTATATGAACGACCATGCGGGCCACGGACGGTCGGCCCAGATAAAGGGGCACTTCGCTGATAATGACGGCTGGGAGTGTGTTGTAAAGGACCTCTGCGCCCTGATGGACCAGGCCGTTGAGCGGCACCCCGGCCTGCCGGTCTTCATGCTGGGCCACAGCATGGGCTCCTTCCTCACCCGCTCCTTTATCACCCGCTACGGCCAGCGCCTTGCCGGGTGTATTATCTGCGGCACCATGGGCAAAAATCCCGGGGTGCCCTTGGGCAAGGCCATCGCCTCAGCCCAGATAAAGCTCCTGGGCCCCCGCTCCACCGGCCGCCGTATCAGCAGGCTCTCCAGCGCCGGGTATAATAAGCGGATTGAAAACCCTGTGAACAGTTCGGCCTGGCTGTCTAGGGACGACGAGGTGTGCAGGGTCTTCGAGGCCGACCCCCTGAGCAATTTCCCCTTTACCGCCGCGGGCTACCGTGATTTGTTTATCGGCCTTGGTGAGATTAGCTCCCCCGACTGGGCCCGGAAGGTGCCTAAAGAGCTGCCTGTTTTCCTTATTGCCGGGAACCAGGACCCTGTGGGGAGCTACGGAGCCGGGCCGCGGCAGGTTGCCGACTGGCTCCAGGCCGCCGGGGTGCATAGTGTGCAGCTGAAGCTCTATCCCGGTATGAGGCATGAGGTGCTCAATGAGATTGGCAGGGAAGAGGTTTACGGAGATGTGCTTGAGTGGCTGGAGGGCAGGTTATGACAGAGAGCTCTGCCCTTTCCCTCCCCTGGGACGGCTGAGAACCGCTGCCCCGGAGCTCCTGGATTTTATGTAAGGCCAGCTTTTATGCCGGCCTTTTTGTTACCGTGCGCTATGGGCCACGCTCATGTCCTTCTCGTCGTCCCAGTCTCTGAACAGCAGCGCGATACACCAAAGGGCAGAGATTCCGACCACCGTATAGATGATTCTGGAAATAACCGACTCAGGCCCGCCGCATATCCAGGCCACCAGGTCAAACCGGAACACACCCACCAGGCCCCAGTTCACGCCGCCGATAACCGTCAGCGCCAGGGCTATCCTGTCGATAATGTTCATGCTTCCCTCCTCCTTTCATAAGCCGGAATTATAGTCATAGCAAACGCACTTAAAAGCCGGTAAATGCCGGTTTTTAAACCGCGTTGACTATTTCAGGCTCTGTCATATTTTTCGCCCCCGCCGAAGGATTTATACAGCAAAAAGCCGCCGGAGCTTTTGACTCCGGCGGCAATTTTTGTTATGGATTTTTTTGCTTTACCTGCTCTCAGCCTTGCGCACCTGCCAGGCGGCAAAGAGGTTGGGGGCAATGAACTGTGAGGAGAAGCACCCGGCTACAACGCCCACCATCATCGGCAGTGAGAAGGACACCACCGTGCTGATGGAGAAGATGCCCGCCACCGCCAGCACCACCACCAGCGCAAGGAAGGTGGTAAGGGAGGTGAGCACCGTGCGGCCCAGGGTCTGGTTCAGGCTCAGGTTCATTGTGTTCACAAACTCGGCGCGGGGCCCAAGCTTGCGCTTATTCTCACGCACCCGGTCGTAGATAACAATTGTGCTGTTCAGCGAATAGCCCAGCAGCGTCAGCACCACCGCGATAAAGATATCGTTGATGGGCATACCGAATATCACGAACACACAGAATGCGATGATTACGTCGTGGAGCAGCGCCACTATAGCGGTAAGGCCTGCGGACAGGCCGCCAATCTTCTTAAAGCGCAGGGCGATATACACCAGCAGCAGTATTGCGGTCAGCACAAAGCATACCATACACTTCTGGAAGAACTTGGCGCCCATTGTGGCGTCAACAGAGTTGGACTCCAGCAGGGTGAAGGTAGCCTCGTCGAAGGCGCTGCTGAGGACCTCGGCAACCTGGGACTGCTGGTCGGGGGTCAGGCTCTTGTTCCCGGCGAAGGAGACGGTCACACTGTCCTGGCCTGAGGTTATATCCTTATTGATAGACACGGAGCTGTCAAGGCCCATCTCGCCGGAGATAGTGCTGGCAATGGACTCGCTGTCATATCCCGTGCCCTCAACGGTATAGCGTATCATAGCGCCGCCGGCAAACTGGATATCCAGCTTCGGGCCCATTACAAGACTTGCGATAAGCCCTACCACAATGACAACTGCGGAGATGGTGTAATAGGTCTTGCGGCTGCTGAAGAACTTAAAGCTCCTTGTCCTGGCCTCCCGGCCTTCCCTGGAAGCGCCGAATAGCCAGTGGTTCCTAAAGGGCTTGAAGGCGGCAAGGGACAGGGTCATGAGCCTGGTTGCAAACACGCCCATGATGAAGTTGGCAATAATGCCCACCAGCAGCGTGAAGCCGAAGGAGAAGATGGAGCCTGTGGTGGACTGCCCGAATATCATTGAGAGGATATTGCTGGGGCCGAAGACCATCATCAGCATAATAGCAACTATGGCAGTGGTGATATTGCCGTCGAAGATGGCCCAGAAGCTGCTCTGGAAGCCGTTCTTTAGGGCACCGTCCAGGGTCTTGCCGTTGTTCAGCTCCTCGCGCACGCGGCTGGCGGTGATAACATTCGCGTCAACGCCGATACCGATGGAGAGGATAAGGCCGGCAATACCGGGCAGGGTCATTGTAAAGGAATTCATATTGGGGAAGAAGCCGGACACTGCCGCAAAGCATATGCCCATCTGCCCCGCCAGGCTGATAACGGCCACAACGCCTGGGAGCCTGAAGCACACTATCATCAGCACGGCTATCACAATAAAGGCTATAACCCCCGCCATGAGCATGGCTGAAAGCGCCTGGCTGCCAAGGGTTGGGGCCAGGGAGTTGAAGTTTGAGGTCTCCAGCGCAAAGGGCAGCGCGCCCGCCTGTATCTGGGCGGCCAGGGTGGTGGCCTCCTCGCTGGTGAAGGTGCCGGAGATAACTGCGTTGCCGTCGGTTATCTGGGACTGGACATTGGGATAGGAAATCATCACATCGTCCATCCAGATGGATATGACCGACCCTATCAGCCTTCCGGTGGCCTCGGAGAACTTCTCCTTGCCCTCCTCGCTCAGCTCCAGCTGGACCACGTACTGGGCCGCGCCGGTCTCCTGGTCCTGCTGCACGCCGGGCTGGGCGGTGACAACGTCCGCGCCCTCAAGTATGATGGTATCGGCTGTAGTGCCCTTGGGGGTCTTGTAAATCTCCCTGCCGCCCTCGCCATACTCCATGGTCTCGTACTCCATGCCCTCTCTGAACGTGAGCATGGCGGTTGCGGACAGCTCGTTTATTGCCTTCTCCGGGTCAAAATCCGCCTCGTCCGACTTCCAGGGGAAACGCACGATTATGCGGTTATTAGCCTCGTCGGTATACAGCTCATAGTCCGTAATATTCTGTGATACCATTCTGGTCTCGATTATCTGCTTGGCACTCTCCAGCTCGCTGCTGGTGGCGGTTATCCCCCCCGCAGGGCTGAAGGTGGCCTCCACGCCGCCGCGTATGTCAATGCCCCAGCGTATATCCCCCGCCCCTTTCAGGTAGGTGACCTTGAAGTCGCCGTTCTGGCCGTACACACCGAAAAGGGATGTGTACACCAGGGCAGCTATCAGGACCAGGACCACAAAGAATACCGGTTTTTTTACTCGCCTCATGTTTGTTTTCCTCCAGTAGCCCGCCCCTGCTATATTACCTAAATTTCAGGGCCGGGCCGTAAACTTTATAGTAACTGGGCCGAAGCCCTATATTACGCACAAAACAGGGCAGCTTTAACTACCCTGTTATTTGCTCATGCGCTAGATTACTCCTCAGTGGGCTCCTCAGCCACGGCAGCGTCCTCTGTGCTGAAAACTACCGCCTCGGCGGGAGCGTTCTCAGCTGCGGCGTCAGCCTCCGCCTGCTCGTCCTCCAGCACCGCGCGGATGGAGAGGGACACCCTATGGCGCTCCAAATCCACGTCGGTGATTTTCACCTTCACCGTATCGCCCACCTTTAAGACGTCCTGGGGCTTGTCAATGCGGTGGTCGGCTATCTGTGAAATATGGATAAGGCCGTCGATACCGGGTATCACGCTGGCAAAAGCGCCGAATTCGGTCATGCCGACAACCTTCGCCTCGCAGACGGTGCCCGTGGGGAACTCCCGCTCCAGCTTCACCCATGGGTTGTCCTCGGCGCGCTTATAGCCAAGGGAAATCTTGCCGTTCTCGCGGTCGAGGCCCTTTACGTACACTGTTACGGTGTCGCCTACATTCACGACCTCGCTGGGGTGCTTGACCCTGTTCCAGCTGAGCTCGGAGATATGGACCATGCCGTCTACGCCACCCAGGTCCACAAAGGCCCCAAAGCTTGTGAGGGACTTCACCTTGCCGGTGAACTCCTGGCCCTCCTCCACCTGCTCCCAGAACTTCTGCTGGGCAGCCCTGCGCTCCTCACGGAGAACGCTGCGGATGGAGCCCACGGCCCTGCGGCGCTTGCGGTCCACCTCGATGACCCTGAACCTTACTTCCTGGCCCTGCATTTCATTAAGGTCGTCGCCCCGGTTTACGGTAGCCTGGGAGGCAGGCACAAACACCCTCATGCTCTCCCAGAGGACGATAACGCCGCCCTTTACCACCTCGATGACCTTGCCGTCCAGAATCTCGCTGTTGTCGAGGGCTGTCTGGATAATATCCCAGCCCTTCATGGCGTCTACGCGGCGCTTGGAGAGCATGATGGTGCCCTCCTGGTCGTTGGTCTTCATAATGAGCAGCTCCAGCTCGTCGCCCATCTTCACGATGTCCTCAGGCTTTGCCGCCGGGTCATTGGAGAGCTCTGCCACGGGGATAAAGCCCGCCTGCTTGCGCCCTACGTCCACATAGACCTCTGTGGGGGAGATGCCCACAACTACGCCATGTACCTTCTCATCTGTATTCATGCTTTTGAGGGATTCCTCAAGCATCTCCTCAAAATTCTGTTCCGTACTGTTGACTTCAGCCATGGTAACTAGTACCTCCTTTATTATGCTTGCCGGGGTCGAGGCCCCGGCGGTTATGCCAACGCTCAGGCCGGCGGAAAAGGTGGGCAGTTCGCTCGCCTTCTCGATGAGATACGTTCTACACTGCCCCGCGCATATATCGCGGAGCTTGGCCGTAT
This sequence comes from Acutalibacter sp. 1XD8-36, assembly GCF_009917525.1. Taxonomy (GTDB): domain Bacteria; phylum Bacillota; class Clostridia; order Oscillospirales; family Acutalibacteraceae; genus Acutalibacter. Next base: position 60,477 of record NZ_QZDU01000009.1, on the reverse strand, counting down.
TCGAGCTGTCCCTGCCTCCCACGACCACCATGCAGTCGCAGCTTTTGGCAAGGTCCAGCGCCTCTTTCTGCCGTTTCGCTGTTGCATTACATATTGTATCAAAAACCGAGGCATTTGTACATACCTTTTTGAGAGTTTCCAAACATTTTTCCCATTCACCCATATGGAAGGTGGTCTGGGCCGCCGCCGCAATGGGGGTATTTGTGAGCTCTGTATGGCTCTTTAGCAGATTTTGCAGTTCTTTATGGTCCCTGCACACAAAATATGGGCCCTTGCAGTGGCTTAGAGTCCCCTTTACCTCGGGATGGCCCGGGTCCCCGAAGAGGATAAACGTCCTGTTTTCCTTAGAGGAACACCCGGCCAAGTGGTGGATTTTTTTAACAAACGGGCAGGTAGCGTCCAAAAATTCCAGCCCCAACCGGCCTATTTCCTCCTCGGTCTCAGCGGTCACTCCGTGGGAGCGCAGCACCAGCACGTGGCCCTCCGGCGTGTCCTTCGGGGAGTCCACTACCCTTACCCCCCTGGACTCCAGCTCCTCCACAAGCTGTGGGTTATGGAGCAGCGCCCCCAAAGTCGCCGCCTTCCTCCCCTCTTTCAGGAGGCCGTACACCATATCCACCGCCCGCTTTGCCCCGAAGCAAAAGCCGGCGGTCTTGGCAACTTTTATTTTCACCGGGCCGCCTCCCTGTCTTCACCTGCCTGGGAGGGCAGCCCCAGCTCCTTTAGGGTCTCCTCCCTCAGTCCCGCTATCTCCTTCATAATAGTCCTGCTGGCCCGCCTCAGCTCAAGGCTGGAGTCGTCTTTTATATTAAGGTCCTTTGCAGGTATGGGCTTGCCAATATTTATAATATGCCGCTTGAACATCTTCGGCAGCCCGCCGTCCCCGGTGGTGATACACACCGGCACTACCGGGGCCTTGGTGCGGTAGGCCAGCAGCGCGGCGCCGGTCTTTGGCCTTTGCAGCAGGCCGTCCTTTGACCGTGTGCCCTCGATAAATATGCCCACCATGCCGTTTTCGTCAAGAAGCTTATAGGCGTTCTCAAGAGCGTCCGTGCCGCCGCTGCCCCTTATCACCGGGAACGCCCCCAGCAGCCTCAGAAGCCCCCCCAGGAACTTCCCCCGGAAGAGCTCCTCCTTGGCCATATACAGCACCTGACGCCACTGGGCCACCCCCAGCATAACCGGGTCCCGCTTTGCCATATGGTTGCTGCACAGGAGCACCGGCCCGGCCTTCGGTATATTCTCCCTGCCCCGGACGCTTATCCTGAATACCGGATAGTAGAACAGTGCCAGCAGCGACTGGCCTATAAGGTACAGTAAATCCTTCCGTCTTGCCCCGCGCTTTTCTGCCATTTACTCGCTACCCCCCGCCTTATTCTCCATGCGCCCCCGGGCCATGGAGGTGAGCTCCTGCACCACCTGCCGGAAGCTAAGGCCAGTGGTGTCAAGTATCACGCCGTCCTCAGGGCGCAAATCCAGCTGGGCCGAGTCCTGCCTATCCCTCTGGACTACCTCCCTGAGCACCTCCCGGAAGTCCGCCTGCTCCCCTGCCTCCTCAAGCTGCAGCGTGCGCCTTCTGGCCCGCTCCTCAGCCGAGGCCGTGAGGAACACCTTTAGCTGGGCCCCGGGCAATATGACCGTGCCGATATCCCTGCCGTCCATTACCACGTTGTGCTTTTTGGCCAGCTCCCGCTGGACCTCCACAAGAAAAGCCCTGACCTCCGGGATATGGGCCACCCATTTGGAGGTCGCCATAGATACCTTCTGGGTGCGTATCTCCCCGGACACGTCGCGCCCTCCCAAAAGGGTACGCTGCCCGGACTCCCCGTATTCCAGGGAGACCTCCACCCCCGGCAGGGCCTTAGTCACCGCCGCCGGGTCCTCAATATCCACGCCGTTTTCCAGCATGTACAGGGCTATGGTCCTGTATATGGCCCCGGTGTCCACATAGGTAAAGCCCAGCTCCTTTGCCGCGGCCTTTGCCACACTGGATTTCCCCGCCCCTGCCGGGCCGTCTATCGCTATAGCAAACATAGTTCCTCTCTCCCTTGCTTCATTTATCCCTTCAGCTGCCGGTATTCCTGCTTCAGCAGCCTGTACTCAAGCCTTGTCTTCATCCTGTCCTGGTGCCATTGCCAGTCCACGTGCTCGGCCTCTTTTATAAGCCCGCATTTCTGCATTATCCGCTCCGAGCCCCTGTTCTCCTGAAGGCACCCGGTAGTGACCCTGTACACGCCGTCCTCCTCAAAGGCGAAGCGCAGGACCTCCCCAAAGGCCTCGGTGCCGTACCCCTGCCCCCAGAACTCCGGGAAGTAGAAGTACCCGGCGTGGACAAGCTTGCCCACCGGTGTGCGTTCCCCAACGGTATAGCCCACAGAGCCCAGCTGCCTGCCGCTTTCCTTCAGCTCCACCCGGAAAAAATAGAACTTCCTGTCAGGCTTCAAAGCGTCCTCAAGAATGCCCGCGAACTCCCTGTCGGATTCCTCCCGGCTGTGTACCATGATATCCCACTGGTACTTGAGCATCGCCCCCTCGTCGGACTTGAGCTGATAATATTCTTCCTCGTCACAGGGCATATAGTCACGGATAACCAGCCTGGGCGTTTCAAGCCTAATCATAGCTTCCCCTCCTTCTCCCTTATGAAGCCGTCTATCAAGGCGATATCCCTCAGGTCTTTCTCCCGGCCCAAAGCCTCCTTCTGCTTCCTTATGCTCAGAAGGCTTGCCGACCGCAGCCCCTCTATCTCAACGACCTCCTCGGTCTCCCAGTCCTCCAAGACCTCCACATACTCGTTTATAGAGAAAATCCTGGTATTGTCCAGCCCGTCCCGGCGGAAGGGGTACCCCTCTGCCTCAAGCCGGTCTGCAAGCTCCTTTGTGCAAACAAGGTCCACGTCGCGGGTGTTCTCCCTTACTCCGAACAGCACCAGTGCCGCCCCTGAGGTCAGCCAGCATTCCGGCCCCATAAACTCTATCCCCCGGGCAATGCTCAGCACATCCTCCCGGCCCAAAAGCCCCTTATCCATTTGCTCCCTCCGGTTTTCCCATGCTCACCCCTGCAAGCCTTCCGGTGGCAAAGGCTATCTGTAAATTGTACCCCCCTGTAGGCGCGTCCACGTCCAGCATTTCCCCGGCAAAGTACAGCCCCTCTATAAGCTTCGAGCCCATGGTCCTGGGGTCAACCTCCTTAAGGCTCACGCCCCCGGCGGTAACTATCGCTTCCGCAATGGGCCTGAAGCCCTCTATCTCTACCGTGAAGTCCTTTAGTATCCCAAGCAGGCTCCTTCGCTGCTCCCTGGTTATAGAGTTGCACCTTGTCTCCCCGGGCACGCCCGAGCGCTCAACCGCCACAGGTATCAGCTTCTGGGGCAGGAGCCTGTCAAGGGAATTTATCAGCTGCCGGTTCCTGTTCTCCTCCAGGTCCCTCAGGAGCCTTGCGTCCAGCTGCCCCTCGTCCAGGGCGGGCTTTAAGTCTATATGCACCGTATAGGCCCCGGGCTCCATAGGGCGCATAAACGCGGAGGCGCTCAAAATAGTGGGCCCTGAAAGCCCGAAGTGCGTAAAGAGCAGCTCCCCGAAGTCCTCATATACCGGCTTCCTTTTCCCAGCAGCATTGACCCTGACCCCTACGTTTCGCAGGGACAGGCCCATAAGCCTTTGGCAAAGCTCTCCCGCCTCAACAAGCGGCACCAGGGACGGCCCTATGGGGGCTATGGTATGCCCAAGCCTCTCACAGAGCCTGTAGCCCGACCCGTCCGAGCCGGTTGCCGGATATGAGGCCCCGCCGCAGGCCAGCAGCACATTTCTCCCCTTATAATATCCTTTATTCGTCCTTACCCCGGTAATATGCCCATTCTCCGCAAGCACCTCGGTTACCGTCTCCCGGCGAAGCTCCGCGCCCCCTGCAAAGCGCGCAAGGGCCCCGGCTATATCAGCCGCCCTGTCCGATTGGGGAAAGACCCTGCGTCCCCGCTCAGTTTTCAGCGGAACGCCAAGGCCCTCGAAAAAGGCCATAGTATCCCCGGGGGTGAAGCCCGAAAGCGCGCTGTAGAGGAACCTGCCTCCCCTGGCGGCGGAGATGACCTCCTCCGGCGGGCAGTTGTTCGTCACATTGCAGCGCCCCTTGCCTGTAATCCTCAGCTTGCGCCCGGGCAGCTCATTTTTGTCAAGCACCAGGGTGTCAAGCCCCCGCCCGGCGCAGTGGCCCGCAGCCATAAGCCCCGCAGCCCCGGCCCCGACTATAATAACGTCTCTCAGCTGTTCCTCTCCTCCACCTTCTCATATACTCCGTACTCGTCCCAAATGCCCTCTATCCTCTCCAGCACATTTATGACCTCCTTCTTCCTCCGGATAGCCGCCGTGACAATCAGGGCGTTTATCACGCTGAGCGGCCCCACCAGGGAGTCCACAAAGGACACCATATCGCTCCTTGCCAGCAGCACATGTGAGGCGCTCTGTGCCAGGGGGGAGGCGGTGCTGTCGGTTATGGCTATAGCCGTCATGCCCTGCCTTGAGGCATACTGCAAAGCCCTTGCAGCCTTCTTGGAGTACCGGGGGAAGCTGATGGCGATTATCGCGTCCTCCCTGTCCACATGGACCATCTGCTGAAGTATCTGCGCCTCGCTTGTAGCCTCTATGAGCTGCACGCTGTCGAAAACCAGCTGCATATAGTGGGCCAGGAAGGTCGCCAGGGCCAGGGAGCTCCCCGCCCCCAAGACAAAGACCCTCCTGGCGTTCACCAGGGCGTCCACCGCCCTATAGAACTCCTCCCTGTCCACGCCCTCCCTTGTGCGGCGCAGTATGTCTATATCCTGCCCCAGCACGGCGTCCAGGAGCTTATCCGGCGGTATGTTCCTGGAGGTCATCTCCAGGCGCTGGAAGCTGGTCATTTTGTTGCGTATCATCTCCTGCACGGCCTGCTGCATCGCCGGATACCCGGAGTAGCCTATCTCCGTGGCGAAGCGCACCACCGTGGACTCGCTGACCCCCACCGTGGAGCCCAGGCGGGAGGCTGTCATAAAGGCAACTTCTTCGGGGTGCTCCTGCAAATATCTGGCGATGGCCCGCTGGCTCTTTGAGAAGCCCCGGCGGTTCTCCTGTATCTTTTCGGAAAGCTGATCGTTCATAGGTCGCTTTATTCCTCCAAAAAAACGTATTTAACATGATTTTACGTCCTTTTCAGGCAAAAATCAAGTCCTATTCAAATAAATTCTCTCCGGCTAAAGCACAAAAACCGGGCAGTCCCCTTTTTGGGATAACTGCCCGATAAACTGAAAGCTGCATTTTTCACCAGCGCAGCTCGCATTTTCCCCTTGCGCCCTTAAACTCCCAGCGTAAAAAGTACCGGTTTCCGGCCTCCAATTCTATCCTGCCCGCTGACGGCTGCCGGTCCGGCTTCATTATCCAACCCTCCACGGCATATAACCGTCAGTTTTTAAAATATCCCGCCAGCTTCCCGTGGAGCCTCCTGAAGTACTCCCTTATCAGCCCCTGCAGGGTTTTATCATAGAGCACGAACACCAGGTTTGCCAATACAGCCAGCGCTATAAGGCCCCAGGGCATTGGCAAAAACGGTATGTCCTCCCAGGGTATCCCCAGCACATAGACCGTGAGGGCCGCCTCAAGGGCTGCGGCTGTATTAAACACCCCCAGCTTTGCCAGCCAGCAGAGCACAGGGCTCTTTATCTTGCTCAGCCACGCGAACAGCACCGGGTAATACCCGAAGAACAGCAGGTATATCAGCACCGCCTCCCTGTCGGGGGCTATGAACATACATAATGTGGCCGTGGCCCCATAGGAGCCCAGGGCCCAGCCTGCGCCGGCCTCGGCTACAATGGGTATCAGCAGGCACCCGGCTATGGCCGGTATGGCGATGGAGGCCACCTGCACCAGCCCCTCAAACATCATCAGCACCACCGAGAGGGCCGATACCACCCCGCATACGGCGATTTTAGCTGTATTGCCTCTCATATCTCCCGGCCCCTCTTAGCAGCAGGGTATCAGGTCGCCGCCCATGCACTCACAGCAGCAGTCCGCCATCAGGAGCCCCGAGCACATGTCGCAGGTGTTGCACTCGCCGCCGGTGCTCCTGCCCGGGTTATAGCCGCCGTACATGCCGCCCCTTTGGTTCATGGCCTGGTTTAAAGCCGCGCTGTACTCCGGGTTCCCCGGGTCCATCTGGCAGGCCCTGGAGAAGTGGTCCTTCGCCTCCTCCAGCCAGCCCCGGCGGTACAGCACGGAGCCCTTGAGGAAATACCACTCGGCGTTCCGCCTGTCAGCCGGGACGCCGTTTAGTATCTGCTCGGCGTCCGCGAAGCGCCCGGACATAATAAGGCTGCGCACGTCGCCAAAGCCCGAGGGTCCGTAGGCTCCCGCGCCGGTGTTATAGCCTGAGCCGTAGCCCGCGCTGTATCCGCCCTTACTGCCGCTGCGCCGCTGGGCCGTTATAGTGTCATAGGCCTCGTTTATCTCCTTCATCTTCTCGTCGGCAAGCTCCTTCAAGGGGCTCTCGGCGTACTGGTCAGGATGGTATTTCTTGGCAAGCTTGCGGTATGCGTCCTTAATCTCCTCGTCTGTGGCGGTGCGGGATACCCCCAGCGCCTTGTACGGATCACTCATTGATTAAACCCTTCCCTTTATTGTTTTGAGTATGTTTATGGCCTTTTGTCCCTGCCGCCCTTTCTAAAGGCGGATAAAGCTTTTACTTTAGCTCGCGTTTGGGCTTCTCCCTTATGTGCAGGAACAGGATTTCCCGCTGGACCTCCGCCAGGCCCTTTTGGGCCACATTCTCGATAATGGGGCCGAACTGCCCCAGCTCGATTAGGTTTGCCGCCAGCACCAGCCTTGCCGCCGTTGCGTTCAGTGCTTCGTTGCAGGCCTCGTCCGCGGCCCTGCGCTCCTCCTGGGTGAGCTCCTTCTTTCCCTCAAGGCCCAGGCGCTTTATGAACGGGTTAAAGCTCCCCGAGCGCATATCCTCCGCCAGGTCGTCCGCCGCATCCATCAGGTACACCCACCTGCCAAGGAAGTACCCAAAGCTCTCCAGCGCCGGGCGCTGCTTGCTATCGCAGCCTGCCAGCTCCCCGAAAAGCTCCCCAAGAAGATTCGCCGTGGGCTCCGCACAGCGGTCTACCCCCGCGCCCTCCTCCTCGGCCTGCCGCTGGCTCTCCATGGCCTTCTCCACTATGCCTGCCATGCCGGGATACTGCCTTGCCGCCCTCCCGGCCTTTGGTGAGACTACCGGCAGCAGCAGCCTGCTTCCAAGGGAGGCGAAAAAGCCCTCGTCCTCACAGTCGTCCCGGAGCTTATGATACGTCAGCAGCACACAGAGGGCTGCCGCCTTTTTATATGCCTCCCCGGGGCTTGGGAGATATGTGCAGGCCTTTAAGGGATTGCACACACAGCGCCGCTTCTGCTCCTCCACCCGGCTGCCTGTCACCGACAGGGCCAGCATGGCGTAGAACGCGCAGTCATAGCTCAGGGCAAAGCGGGCCAGCACGCCGTATTCGTCCCCAAGCACCCGGCAGAGCTGGCAGTATATTGCCTTATACTGCCCGTACTCCTTTACCAGCAGCTCGGGCTTATATGGGCGCACATATCCGAACATGGCACACTCCCCTTATCTACCGCTTATTTTACCCGATTTTCCCTCTAAGGTGTTGAACATATTGTAAACAAAGCCATTCAAAATCTTTACATATTCCCGCCTATTATCTGAATAGCTTCAATGCCCCCGGTAAGACCTCGGCCCTGACGTCCGTGCCGCCGCTTACATACTCTCCGTCCAGGGACCAGGGCATGGGCTCCGCACAGGCGAAGGCGGCCCCGGCGGTGTGCACGAAGGTGATAAGCTCCTCGTCCACCTGCCCGCCCATCAGTGCCAGCAGTATGCGGTTGAGCTCGTACAGGCTCTTCGGCTTCTTTACCAGCGCCAGCTCAAAGAGGCCGTCGGCAGGGTCCACCTTTTCTGCGGACATCTTGATTATCCCCCCAAGGGAGGTGGAGTTGCTCAGGGCCCCGAAAAGGTACTCGCCCTCATACACGCCGCCCTCAGCGGTCTCAGCCCGCACCGCGTAGGATTTCAGCTGGGGCAGCTCCTTTATGCCCTCAATAATATAGGCCAAATGCCCCAATGAATTCTTCAGGTTCTGAGTGGTGGCATAGGAGGTCTGGGTGAAGGCCCCGAAGGAGGCCACATATATAAAGTGCCTCTCCCCAAAGCGCCCTGCGTCTATGGGCCTGGCCTCACCGTCCACAATAAGGTCCGCGGCCTCGGCGGGCTCCTTGGGCAGCCCCAGGAAATTTGCAAAGTCGTTTGTGCTTCCGGCGGGGATATATCCGAGCTTAATCTCCTCGCCGCTCTTCAGCAGCCTGTCCACCGTGGCACTTAAAGTGCCGTCGCCGCCGCAGCATACAAGGGTGTCGGGCCTTGACCCTATAGCCCTGTCCAGGGCTTCAGCCGCATGGGCGGAGTTGACTGTCAGCTCCATCACCACCTCGTTTTTGTTCTCCTCCCCGGCGAAGGCCCGGTAAATGCTGTGCAGCTCCCTGAGCACCACCTGCCTTCCGGCGTTGGGGTTTACCAGTATCCTGAATTTCATATACGTCCCCTTTCCCCAGTTATATCAAAACCTGTCCCTAACCCGTTCGTACAGATGGGGCGTGATATACGGATAGGTGACCTCCTCAGGAAGCGTGTCGAACTGCCTTGTCTCAGCCATCTCGCTCTCGGGCATGGGCCCCAGCTCCTCTATGTCCGCAAAGAATATAGCTCCCCACGCGCCGCTCTCAGTCTTGCCTCCTACCCTGTCCTCGGCCCAGTACATGCACATAGGCTCCAATGTGAATTTAAGGGCGCCGCTCTCCTCCCAGAGCTCCCGCTTTGCCGCGTCCTCCGGGGATTCCCCCTGCTCTATATGCCCGCCCTGGGTCTCCCAGGTGTCCCGGCCCTTATGCCTGCTCAAAAGCAGTTTGCCCTGATAGCGGGAAAAAATCACCACGTACTTATTTGATATAGACTCGTCCCAGTCAACTATTTTTGCGCAAATCGAGCCTCTCGGCATTCCGCATCGCCCCTTCTTGTATTATTATGTTAATTATAGCAGAAAGGCCGGAGATTGTAAAGCGCTGGAAATTAAGGCCCCTTTTGAAATAAGTGTTGTTGGAATATAACTTCGGCGATTTCTACAGAGGGACATTGATATGACAGATGCCTTGTGCTATAATCAGTTCGATAAATCGGGATTTGAACAGGAGAAGTATATGATACAAAAAGTAAATTTGAAAGAGAATGTAAATGCGATTGATGGTCTGTTCCTCTATAAAAGAGTAGGTACATTGAATAACCATATGTTAAATGTGTTGCAAGCGGAACATAGAACTTTAGATTTTCATATACACAAAAATTCTGATGAACTTTTCTACTGTATTGAGGGAGAATTTGATATTGAGTTTGAGGACGGATTAACACATTTATGTGAGGGAGATTTTATAATAATTCCTAAAGGAACAAAACATCGTCCAATATGTAACGAATTGGTCAAATGCCTGTTGATTGAAGTTGAGGGAACTCTCAATCAAGAAAATACGGGTGGAACATACACAGAGTAGGCAGATATAGTAGCGGCAACTTAAAATTGCAGTTTACTATAACTTCCAGTTTATCGGGTAGTCATCCATTAGTGGATGACTACCCACTTTGAATATCTTGACGAATGGTTTAGCAAATCCGCGTTCGGCAACACCAATCTGAAAAGGGAGAAATTAAGTCCGGAAGCCGGCCCCAAGCTGCCCCATAATGTTTTATGTCGGTAGCGGAATGTTGAAAACTCGGTGGAAAGTGTTGATAACCCCTTATTTTACTGGCCTTTCTCAAGTTGAAAAGTGTTTTGTGTCCAGAATATTATGTAAATATGATGAATATATTTCCGTGATATGAACGCTTCGCCTTCAATCTTCGACCCTTTCAGGCCCTTTGAAAGTTTCTCTTTATTTTTTCGTCCAGCTATGCTAAAATATATTTATTATGTGAATTGTCAGGAGGCTGGCCCCATGAGAGAGGACATCTGCTCAATACCCGTAAACGAAGTATTTGAACCCAAAGACGGCTGCCCCTTCTGCCGTATGCGCGATATGCTGGAGGACCGCATGGCGACCTATATCACAGGCGCCGCCATGATGGAGCCCGACGTGCGCATAGAGACGAACCGCCTTGGCTTCTGCTCTGAGCATTTCAACCAGATACTCGCCCGGGGCAGCAGGCTCTCGGTGGCCCTTATTCTGGAGAGCCTTTTAGCCGAGGTGAAGGACCAGGTCTTCCCTGAGGGCAAAGCCGCGCCCAAGAAGATAGCCGCGGCCGTACACAGCCGGGAGGACAACTGCTTTATCTGCACGAATATTAAAGACAGCATGAGGCACCTTTTGGAGAGCACTATAGCTCTCTGGCAGAACGAGCAGGAGTTCAGGGATTTGTACTCCGCCCAGCAGTTCATCTGCCTGCCCCACTACGGGATGGCTGTGGAGGCCGCGGCTAAAATGCCTAAGAAAAATTTCGCGCTCTTTGAAGCAGAGACCACCCGCCTTGCAAAGGCCTATCTTGAGGCGCTCAGCGGCGATGTGACCCACTTCTGCCGCATGTTCGACTACCGCAACGCCGGTGGGGACTGGGGCAGCTCCAAGGACTCCATCGAGCGCGCCATGACCTGGCTCACCTCCCGCGCGCCCACGGCCCGGCAGGACTCCGGGGAGAAAAACCGTTGAGCGGGCCGGTGTTTGCGGCAAAGCTGCCGCCCCTCTTTGACCTTTCCCAGACCCTCGACTGCGGCCAGGCCTTCCGGTGGAAGCAGTCGGAGGAGGACCCGGGCATATGGTACGGCGCGGCCTACGGCAGGGTATTATACCTTCGGGCCGCTGAAGACAGCCTTGAGCTAAGCTGCTCTCCCGAGGACTTGGCGTCCGTCTGGCAGGACTACTTTGATTTGGATGAAGATTACGCCCGTATCAGGCAGGAGCTCTCCGGCCTGAGCCCGGTGCTCAAGGAGGCCGCCGCCTTTGCCCCCGGAATACGTATTCTCCGCCAGGAGCCCTGGGAGGCCCTCTGCTCCTTTATTATGTCCCAGAACAATAATATCAGCCGCATTAAGGGGCTGGTCGGCAACTTCTGCCGTATGTTTGGGGAGCCCATCGCCGGCACCGGCATATACTCCTTCCCAACGCCCCAGGCGGTCGCCTCCCTTTCAGAAGAGGACCTGGCCCCCCTGCGCTCCGGCTACCGCGCACCCTACATACTGGACGCCGCCAGGAAGGTCGCTAGCGGTGAAATTGACCTTCGCCGCGTCATGGACGAGCCCCCGGGCTTCGGGCGGGAGGAGCTGCGTAAAATCAAAGGGGTCGGCCCCAAGGTAGCCGAGTGCGCCCTGCTCTACGGCTTTCACAAAACCGAGTGCTTCCCCCTCGACGTCTGGATGAAGCGGGCTATGGCCCGGCTGCTCCCCGGCATGACCCCTGAGGACTTTGGCCCTAACGCGGGCCTTGCCCAGCAGTATATCTTTCACTACAGCCGGATGCACCCGGAGCTTTTTGAGTAAAAGAAATAACCTCCAGGTTGCATTGGAGGTTATTTTTTGTTATATTACGGCCTTACGGCTATTGGGCCAGTCTTTCCCCTTACCGCCTGTCGTGGTCCCTGCGCGGGGGCCTGCGGTCATGGTCCCTTCTGGGGGGCCGGTCCGCGCTGATATCATTCTCCGGCACAGCGCCGTCCAGGTCAATAAGCGCGTCCCTCCTTGAGAGGTTCAGGCGGCCCTTATCGTCAATTTCCAGCACCTTCACCTTTACTACGTCACCCACGTTCACCACGTCCGTGACCTTCTCCGTGCGCCGGATATCCAGCCTTGATATATGCACCAGGCCTTCCTTGCCCGGGGCAATCTCCACAAAGGCGCCGAAGTCCATCAGCCTTGTCACCCTGCCGTTATAATAGCTGCCCGGCTCCGGGTCGTTGACGATGGTATCCACAATGTCCATAGCCCTGCGGCACTTCTCAATGTCAATGCCGGTAATGAACACGTGGCCGTCCTCCTCCACGTCCATGGTAATCTCGCACTCGGCGCAGATTTTCTGTATGACCTTGCCGCCCGTGCCGATAACCTCGCGTATCTTGTCCACAGGTATCTGCATAGAGAGCATCTTCGGCGCATAGGGCGACAGCTCGGGCCGCACCTCGGGTATGGCCTTGAGCATGATTTCGTCTATAATATAGTTGCGGGCCTTATGGGTCTTCTCCAGGGCCTCCTTCACCATCTCGGGCAGCAGGCCGGATATCTTCAGGTCCATCTGTATGGCGGTGATACCCTTCTTGGTGCCGCCCACCTTAAAGTCCATATCCCCGAAGAAGTCCTCAACGCCCTGGATATCCACCATGGTCATCCAGCGCTCTCCCTCGGTAATAAGCCCGCAGGAGATTCCCGCCACAGGGGCCTTGATGGGCACGCCGGCGTCCATCAGCGCCAGGGTTGAGCCGCAGATAGAGGCCTGTGAGGTCGAGCCGTTGGAGCTCAGCACCTCGGATACCAGGCGTATGGTGTAGGGGAACTCCTCCATTCCCGGCACCACCGGCACCAGTGCCCGCTCCGCCAGAGCCCCGTGGCCTATCTCACGCCTGCCCGGGCCGCGGCTGGGCCGGGTCTCTCCCACAGAATATGAGGGGAAATTGTAGTGGTGGATATACCTCTTGCTCTCCTCCTCGTCAATGCCGTCCAGCAGCTGGTTGTCCCTTATAGAGCCAAGGGTCGCCACAGTGAGCACCTGGGTCTGCCCGCGGGTGAACATGCCGGAGCCATGGGTCCTTGGAAGCAGCCCCACCTCGGCGGCCAGGGGGCGCATTTCATCCATGCCGCGCCCGTCCACACGCTTCTGCTCGTCCAGAAGCCAACGGCGCACCACATACTTCTGGGTCTTATACATACACTCGTCTATCTTCGCTTCCTGCTCCGGGTACTCCGGGTCGAAGCGCTCGTGGACCTTTTCATAGACCGGGCGCAGCCTGGCGTCCCTTACGGTCTTATCGTCAGTGTCCATGGCCTCCCGCACGTCGTCCTCGGCAAATGCCTTTATAGCCTCGAACATCTCCGGCTCCGGCTCGTTGCTGGGGTACTCGAACTTTTCCTTGCCAATCTCGGCCTGTATGCCCTTGATAAACTCGATAATATGCTGGTTTGCCTCATGCCCGGCCATAATGCCGTTATACATATCCTCGTCGGAGACCTCGTTTGCCCCTGCCTCTATCATGGCTATACGCTGGGATGTGGAGGCAACCGTCACCGCCATCTCGCTCACCTTGCGCTGCTCGGCATTGGGGTTTATAACAAACTCACCGTCTATAAGCCCCACGGACACGCCGGAAATAGGCCCGCTCCAGGGGATATCGGAAATAGTCAGGGCAATGGAGGTGCCCACCATTGCGGCAATCTCGGGGGAGCAGTCCTGGTCCACGGACATAACCGTGCACACAATAGCCACATCGTTCCTCATGTCCTTGGGGAACAGCGGGCGGATGGGCCTGTCTATCATGCGGCAGACCAGGGTGGCCTTCTCGCTGGGCCGGCCCTCCCTCTTTAAAAAGGAGCCGGGGATTTTGCCCACGGAATACAGCTTCTCCTCAAAGTCCACGGAGAGCGGGAAGAAGTCTATGCCGTCCCGGGGCTTCGCCGAGGCTGTGGCAGCCACGTGCACAACGGTGTCTCCGTAGCGCACCAGGCACTCGCCGTTTGCCAGCTGAGCCATCTTGCCGGTCTCTATCACTAAGGGGCGCCCGGCAAAGTCGGTCTCATAGCGTTTAAAATTCTCAAACATAATTTACCCTTTCCCCCTCCCGAAAGCGGGAGGGCATTTTTTCACGCCGCCGCCCTGTTTGACAAACAGGCCCTCCGGCAGTCCGGGGAGTCTGTTTGTAAAACAGGTGCTTGGCGGCACTTTTCCATCCTGAAATATGAACGAACAGCGGCGGCAAGCCCGAGAGCCTGCCGCCGCCCCCGCTCAAGTTACTATAGGACAGATGTTAGGTTCTTATTTACGGATGCCCAGCTCAGCGATAATGCTGCGGTAGCGCTCGATGTCTATCTTAATGAGATAGTTCAGAAGGCTCCTGCGCTGGCCGACCATCTTCAGCAGGCCCCTGCGGGAGTGGTGGTCCTTCTTGTTTGTGCGCAGGTGCTCGGTAAGGTCGTTAATGCGCTTTGTGAGAACGGCAATCTGCACCTCGGGGGAGCCGGTGTCGCCCTCATGGCGGGCATACTTCTGGATAATTTCGGTCTTCTCAACTTTTGTCATTTCTATCACCTTTTCTATTATATTCGCCCGTCCCGCAGCCTATGGCCGGTGGAGCCGGTATCCGGGGGATGGGTACTTTAGCTATTTTAACATACTCAGCCCGGTTTGTAAAGCCCGACTTTTTCCATATTACCCGCCCTCATAAGCCAAAACAGCGCCAGCACATTCGGCAGGGCCATCAGGCCGTTCATGGCGTCCCCGATAATAAATACCTGGGACAGGGGCATTAGGCACCCGAAAAACGCCGCAATACCCGCCGCCACAGGGTACACGGCCCCTCCCCTGCCCCGGGTCAGATACAAAAGCCCCTCCCTGCCGTAGCAGCACCAGGCGATAACCGTCGCCAGGGCAAAGAGCGCCGTACACAAGGACACCGCAGTACCGCCCAGCTCTCCTAAGGCCGAGCGGTAGGCATAGAAGGTGAGCTCCGCCCCGTCAAGGGACTCCGGCGGGCAGCTGCATAAAATACAGAGGCCTGTGACCGTGCACATAATAATGGTGTCCGCGAACACCTGGAATATCCCCATGCACCCTATCTCCTCAGGGGTATGGCCCTTCACATCCGTGTATGCAAAGGCCGAGCTGCCAAGGCCGGCCTCGTTTGTAAATACCCCTCTTGAGACCCCGGCCTTCATAGCTATAAGCATACCGGCAGTCCCGCCGGCCCCGGCCCGAAGGGTAAACGCGCCGTCAAAAATACTGGATACCGCACCGGGCAGGTTCTCCCTGTGCACCCAGAGCACAGCTATTGACGCCGCGAAAAACAGCAGGGTCATTATGGGCACGAGCTTTTCCGTAAGCCTCCCCGCCGCTTTCAGCCCGCCCCTTGCCACAAAGAACACCAGAACGCCCACGGCTGCCGCCACCCACTTTACCGGCAGGCCCAAATCCCCGCAGGCCGAGGCCAGGGCGTTTACCTGAACCATATTGCCCATGGCAAGGGAGGAGAGCGCGCAGCCCAGGGCGTATACTCCCCCCAGGGCGCCGCCTATTTTGCCCGCCCGCTCTATGTACGAAAGGGGACCGGAGGCTCTGCTGCCACCCTCCCTAAGCTTTGCCGCAAAGTAATTCTCGGCAAAGACAGTCATCATGCCCAGCACCGCCGAGGCGCACATCCAGAATACGGCCCCCGGCCCGCCCACTGTTATTGCCGCCGCCACCCCCACTATGTTCCCTGTGCCGATGGACCCGGCCAGAGCCGTGGTGATGGCCCTCAGCCTACCGCTCCCCCGCTCCTTCCCGGAGCCAAGGGCGGCTCTCAGCCAGCGGATTGGGTGGAAAAGCTGGAAGAAACAGCTCTCATATGAAAAATACATCCCGGCGGCCAAAATGAGCAGCAGTACAGGCCAGCCCCATAATATATCCCGCAGGGCCTCAAGCACACCCGTCATGGCTCTGCCTCCAGGAAATCCGCCGCCGCTGCCGCCAGCCCCGCCGATATCTGCTCCGCGCTGTTCACAAGCCAGGCCTCATCCTGGGGGTTATCGTGATAGCCAAGGTGTATCAGCAGGGCCGGGACCTTGGATTCGCTCAGCTCAGCCCTTGCCACGGCGGGCACCGCCTCCACCAGGTCCGGCTGGGGATAGACCTCCCTGATGTATTTTGTGAATATCTCCGCCGCCCTCCTGCCCGCCGGGCTGTACTCATAGTAGGACACCTGCGCGCCCTTTATCCTGGCCTCGACCTCCCGGGGGGCCGCGTGGCTGCAAATATACAGCAGCAGCCCCCAGCCTGCCTCGTCCCCCTCCTCCCGGCACTTAATGCCCCTGGCCCCCAAATCCGCCCTGAGCATATGGGCTATCCGGGCCGTCCAGTAGGCCTCGTCCCCGCCGTTGGGGTATTTATCCGGCCTCTGTGAGGAAATGATACAGACGCTCTCCCTCATACTCCTGCCTCCTATATAGATTTACGGTGAAAGCTTCATCCGCTTTTCAAAAAACTCCTTTGAGCTCATCCCCGACTCCCTTAAAAACCTGCCCAGGCCGTAAAGTGACTCCGGGTCCCTTGTGACCGCGCTTATCTTCTCTCGGCAGATAAGGCTTGCCGAGAAGCCGAGCTCCTTTATTATCCCCGGCGTAGACTTGCTCATGGCCCCAAAGGGGTAGGTGAATGTACTGGGCGCCTTGCCCAGGTTTTCCCTGAACGCCTCCTGTGCCTTGCTAATATCCGACGTCAGCCGCTCCCTATAGTCCTTATCTGGCTCCCCGGGCCGCTGCTTCGCCCCCTGAGCTCCCTCCTGCTGCCGGTGCATATCATAGCTATGGTTCTGCACCTCCACAAGGCCCGAGCCGGTCATTTCCCGCAGCTGTTCCCAGGTGGCGTGGGTGTAGTAGGCGTTGGTCTCGCCGCTCTCACTGTACTGGTCGGCATAGCGCCCAATGGGGGATATCACAAACTTGACCTTATATCTCTTGGCAAGCTCAAAGGCGTAGAGATAGTTATTATAATAGCCGTCGTCGAAGGTCAGCAGTATGGGCTTCTCCGGTAGCTCCCCGCCATTGGTATAATTTATAAGGTCTTCCATTAGAATGGTGGTATAGCCGTGCTCTTTAAGGTACAGAATGTCGTTCTCAAACTCCGCAGGGGATATCACATACTTTCCGTGGTAGGCCCTGTCCTTGAGGACAGAGTGGTACATCACTATAGGTATGTCCACGCTCCCGGCCCCTGCCATGGCCCTTGCCGTTATCACCGCCGCCGTCCCCAGCAGTACGGTGAGCAGCCCCATGAGCAGCAGCCTTAGGTCCAGCCTGACAAGGGCATAGAGCCGCCCCTTTTGTCCTGATTTCATTCGCCCCTCCCCTTCCCTTTTTCTATTTATAAGCCTGCCCGGGGGAAATTATTCAAATAAATCTGGAAATATGCCCCAAGGCGTGATAGAATAGGCATTATAGTAAGCACACTTGAAAATCGGTATCCTACCTATTTTGAACTGTGCTAACTATAGCAGCTATACTGGGAGGTATCGTAAAATGCCCAAGACCCTCTATGTCAGCGACCTGGACGGCACGCTTTTAGACCGGCGCGACCGCCTGCCCGGCTACACCGTAAGGACCCTCAACGCCTTTCTCCAGAAGGGTATGCTCTTCACCTTCGCCACTGCCCGCTCCTGGCACTCGGCCCATGTCGTCACCGAGGGGCTCTCGCCGGAGCTCCCCTGGATAGTCCATAACGGCTCCATGCTCTGCGACGGCAGGACCGGCTCGTGCACGGACCAGGTATCCTTCACCGATGCCGAGCGCCGGGAGATACTGTCCCACTGTGAGGAGCTCGGCCTCTGGCCCCTGTGCTACGGCATGTTGAACGGTGAGGAGAAGGTGTTCTACCGGGCCGGCCTTCCCCGCCACCATGGAATGGAGCGCTATATAAACAACCGCAGAGGGGACCCCCGCCTCACACCCGTAAACTCCAGGGAGGAGCTCCTGCAGGGCGGGACATACTACTTCACCTTTATACATGACAGGGAATCCCTTGCGCCCCTCTGGGAGCGGGTGAGGGGCCTGCCCTATGTGAACCTCACCTTCCAGCAGGAGCTCTACAGGGAGGAATACTGGCTGGAGATAACCTCCCGGGAGGCTACCAAGGCCAAAGCCGCCCTGCGGCTCAAGGAGCGGCTGGGCTGTGATAAACTCATAGCCTTCGGGGACGCCATGAACGACCTGCCGCTTTTTCACGTTGCCGACGAGAGCTACGCCGTGGAGAATGCCATGCCGGAGGTTATAGCCGCTGCCACAGGCATAATCGGAAGCAATGAAGACGGCGGCGTGGCCCGGTTTCTGCTGGAGAAATTTCACAGGGAGGGTGCAATATGAAAGCGCTTATAAGAATTATACAGGTACTGCTGACAATAGTATGGCTCGGCCTTTTGACCCTATGCCTGCTGCTGTTCCGAAGCACCCACAGCAATGGCCTGACTGGGATAGGCGACTGGCGCGGTTATATAGTCGCGGACAATAATATGTCCCCGGAGCTCTCCCCCGGGGACCTGGCGGTGATACATATGGGCGAGGCCCCGAAGGCCGGTGACGCGGTGCTCTGTGCCTCCAGCGCCAGCACCAGTATGCCGGAGCTTACCCGGATAATCGGCACCAGCGAGGGACAGCTTATACTAAAGCCCGACGGCGCAGATGAGAGCAGGCTCGCCTCTATGGAGGAAATAGAGGGCGTCTTCTCCGGGTATATTCCGGGCTTCGGGGAGCCGTTCAGGTTTCTCTCCAGCATTACCGGCGCTATAGTTATATTCATCGCAGGGCTTATACTCATAGTCCTGCCTGGATTTTTACTCCGCGCGCCAAAAGCCCCCAGGCCTGAGAGACAAAGCGCCTATACCCCCCGCCACTGAGAAAGGAGCGCTTTATGGAACTGCCAAAGAGATACAAGCACGAGTTCCCGTACTCCTACGCCCTCGGGCCGTTCCCCGCCTTCGAGCTGCTGAACTGCCGCCCCGAGAGTGCAAGGGCCGTATACTACCGGGAGGACTTCACCCAGCAGGACAAGCTCACAGCTCTATGCAAAAAACTGGGCGTACCCTGCTACTGCTCCCAAAAGGCTCTTGAGCGCATATCCCAAAAGGAGGCCTGCTACGCTGCCGGGGAGTTTGCAAAGTACGGCGAAAAGCTCTGCCCTGGCCTGCCCCATGTCGCCCTGGTGCACCCCGGGGACATGGGCAACCTGGGGACCATTGAGCGCACTGTTTTAGGCTTCGGCATAAGGGACCTTGCCCTAATCGGAGGCGGGGCCGACCGCTGGCACCCCAAGGCCGTGCGGGCCTCTATGGGGGCCCTGTTCCGGCTGAGGGTGCAGGAATTTGAGAGCTTTGACGAGTACCTTAGGGAGTTTGGGGATAATAGGGACGTCTTCCCCTTTATGCTGGACGGGGGCAGGGTGCTGACGCCTGATACCTGCCCAAAAAGCCCCCTCTATACCCTGGTATTCGGCAACGAGTCCACCGGGCTCCCGCCGGAGTTTCAGCACTATGGGCAGAGCCTGTTCATTGCCCAGACAGCCGAGGTGGACTCCCTAAACCTGGCAGTAGCCGTGAGCATAGGCACATACCTATTTGCCAATCAAAACGGAGGTGCACAATGAGAGAGCTTACAGTGGCTGTGCTGGCGGATGTGCACGGCAATTACCCGGCCCTGAAGGCCTGCCTTGACTGGGCCCGGAAAAAGAAAATAGAGAAGTACATCTTCCTTGGCGACTATATAACCGACCACGCCTACCCCCAGCGGGTGATGGAGCTGCTGTATGGGGCGGCGGGCCGGTACGACTGCCGGTTTATCCGGGGCAACCGCGAGGAGTACATGATAAGCTACAGGGCAAACGGCGGCAGAAACGCCGACGGCTCAGTATGGAGGGACAGCTCCTGCCAGGGGGCGCTCCTCTACTGCTACGAGAACCTGACGGACAGGGACATCGACTGGTTTGAGAGCCTGCCCGTCTCCTGCTCCTGGCAGATAGGGGACGCCCCGCCCATAGCCTGCTGCCACGGCTCGCCGGAGCGCACCAAGGCCCAGATTTTCAGTCCCGGCACCCTCGAGTCCCTTGAGAGCGTCCCCGAACGCATACTCTTAAAGGGCCATAACCACCGAAACTTCAGCTTCTGGCACAGGGGGCTGCGGGTGATATGCGCGGGCTCCGTGGGCAACCCCATCTACTGCCGCACCCGGCCCGGAGCCATAGAGGTAACAGAGCTTGCCGAGGTCTCGCAAATGCTCCTCATGCACTATAGGAAAGGCCGCTGGGTCCCTGAGTATGTGTCCGTGCCCTACGACTGGGAGCAGGCAGTCAAAAACCTGGAGACCTCCGGGCTCGCTGAGCGCGCGCCGGTATGGTCCGCAATGCTCAGGCACAATGTGCTCACCGGCACCGACCCCTTCGGCAGGGTGCCCGCCCGGGCGGTGGAGCTCTATAAGAATGACTCCGGCATAGAGGCCAGCTGGGCGGATGTGCCGGAAAAATACTGGCGGGACGCCGCCATGGAGTACAATATAGAACTGTTTTAGTTTAGCTTGTTTTGGGAAGGAGAACATATGTCAAACCGTATCAGAAGCATGACCGAGGGCAGCCCCACCAGGCTGCTCATAACCTTTGCCCTGCCCCTTATGCTGGGCAACGTCTTCCAGCAGCTCTACACCGTGGTGGACACCGCCGTGGTGGGCCAGGGGGTGGGGGTTACGGCCCTTGCCGCCATAGGCGCGGCGGACTGGCTCAACTGGCTGGTGCTCAGCGTAGTGCAGGGCTTTGCCCAGGGCTTTTCCATACTTATGGCCCAGCACTTCGGGGCAAAGGACTATAGGGAGCTCTCAAGGACCATTGGTGCCTCCGCCACCCTCTGCGGTATCGCCGCCGTGGGAATGCTTGTCCTCAGCCAGGTGTTTGCCCAGCCGGTGCTAAGGCTGCTGAACACCCCCGACGACATTATCGGCAGCTCCCTCTTATACCTGCGCATAGTCTTTGCGGGCATACCTATAATTACCGCCTATAACCTTTTGGCGTCTATTCTTCGGGCCCTGGGGGACAGCAAGACGCCCCTCTATGCGGTGGTGGTAGCCACTATAGTAAATATATGCCTGGACCTACTGTTCGTGCTGGTGTTCCACTGGGGGATAGCCGGGGCGGCGGGCGCAACCATCATTGCCCAGGCCGTGTCAACAGTGTACTGCTATATAAACGTGCGCCGTGTGAGCATAATCCAGCTTCATCCCGGCGACTTTAAGCTCACCCGCGCCCTCTCTGGGGCGCTCCTGAAGCTGGGCTCTCCAGTGGCCCTGCAGAACGCCATAATCTCCGCCGGGGGCATGGCGGTCCAGTCCGTTGTGAACCGGTACGGCATGCTCTTTATCGCCGGGTTTACCGCCACAAACAAGCTCTACGGCCTTTTGGAGATAGCCGCCACCTCATATGGCTACGCCGTCACCTCCTTCGTGGGCCAGAACCTTGGGGGCGGGCTGTTCAGCCGTATCAGAAAGGGCATGCGCTCGGCGGCAGTAATCGCCCTTATCACCTCCGCTGTGATAACCGTGTCCATGCTGCTTTTGGGCAAGCTCTTCCTGGGGCTGTTTATCTCCGGCACGCCCGAGGAGGTCTCGGCTTCAATGGACATTGCCTATAAATACCTCGCCATAATGAGCCTCTGCCTGCCGGTGCTGTATATGCTGCATATCTACCGCTCGGCGCTGATGGGCCTTGGGGACACTGTTGTGCCCATGATATCCGGCTTTGTTGAGATGGTCATGAGAGTAGGGATAGCCATGCTGCTGCCCCTTGTGCTTGCGGACGGCATATACTACGCCGAGGTAGGTGCCTGGACCGGCGCCGCCCTGCTGCTCACGCTGGCATATTTTGTGCGCATGAGAAAATACCCTTCGGGGGACAGAAAAGTTTAAACCGTCTCATTGCACGGGAAAATAAACTGTGCTATGCTCTTGTCAGGAGGCGATACCATGGCTAATGAGGACAAGAAGGATTTCAACGCTATGCTAAACGACAGTAAGGATATGCCCAAAATACAGATAGTTGCGGACCCGGGCACCATCAAAAAGTACGGCGGGGACAGGATGTACTTTGCCCCGCCCATTGACTACGACAGGGCCATGAGGCTGGTGCCAAAGGGTAAGCTCACCACCGTAACGGACATCCGCTCCTATTTTGCAAGGGAAAACGGCGCGGACTTCACCGAGCCTATCACAGCGGGGATATTCGTGTCCATCGCCGCCTGGGCCAGCTTTCAGCGGGGCGAAGACGAGACCCCCTACTGGCGCACGCTGAAGGCTGGGGGAGAGCTAAACCCAAAGTACCCTGGGGGAATAAAGGCCCAGAGGGAGAGGCTTGAGACAGAGGGGCATGTAGTGGTGCAAAGGGGCAGGAGGAATATCAGGTACTATGTGAAGGATTATGATGGGGCGCTGTACTCCTTTGAAGACCGCAACTGATATCAAGCAATCTGCCCACGCCTTTTGCTATACTAATCTCAGCTAAGAGGTGATAACATGTACCGGAGCAACGAGACAGTGCAGAGGATGATAGAGTGGCTTGAACAGAACCTTTCGGGGGAACCGGGTCTTCTCCCTCTGTCGAAGTACGTAGGGTATTCTCCCTGGTACTGCTCGGCGCTGTTCCATCAGATTTGCGGCATAACCCTGCGAAGCTACGTGGCAAAAAGACGGCTGACCATGGCGGCGCTGGCCCTTAGAGACGAAAATTCCCGCATACTGGACATAGCCCTCGACTCCGGGTTTTCCTCTCAGGAGGCCATGTCCCGGGCCTTCAAGGAGGCTTTTGGGTGCACTCCCCGGGAATACCGGTTAAATCCCCGGCCTCTGCCGCTGTTTCTCTGCAAGGACGTATTCCACCCCTGGCAGTACGCGGAACAAAGGAACGAGACAAAGCATGGCGAAGGAGGCAATGAAATGAGTACAAAAGACCTGAGAGACGCACGGATGAGAGTTGAGTATATCCCCGCCCACAAGTACCTGGGCATATGGGACAACGAGGCCGTCTGCTACGGCACCTTCTGGGAGCGCCACAGCTGTGACCAGGTATGCGGCACAGTGGAGAGCATGAGGCACCTGTCCCACCCTGTGGTGACCCCTCATACGGCGGGCTGGCACTATGTGAACGGCGAACGGCACTACTTCTACGGCATGGGAGTGCCCGCGGATTATGACGGGCCTGTGCCTGAGGGCTTTGAGCTGAGGGAGTTCCCGGGGAGCTACTATCTTGTGTTCTACCACCCGCCCTTCGACTATATGGAGGATAACGGCGAGGTTATGGGCCGGGTGGAGGCGCTTGCCTGGAGCTATGACCTTTGCAAGGAACAAGTAGACCCCAGCGGGCTCAGTACGGCGGCCGGCGCGGGACGATTTGAGTGGAACGAGAATGTTTGCCAGTGTTATCAGCGGCATTACCCGGAGGGTATCGGGTATGAGGTGCTGAGGCCGGTGAAGCTGCGGTGACATAGGGTAAAAGTTTCGTCAACCTTTTCAAGAGGTGGGAGAGTTATGCAAAGCATAACTCTGGGTTTGGGGCAGAGCCCCAAGGTCTTGGGTGCGCGGCAGCGCAAAAAAAATTGGCAGACCGTTAAGGTCTGCCTTAATTTATGCTTTCTTCATCTGTACAAAGCTATACACTCCCAGCGCTATATAGACAGGCACCAAGATGTACAGCGTCAAATTCGCATATCCTCTCATGCTTGAAAAGCAGTACGGCAGAGCACAGACATCCACAAGGAAATGAATGATGACTGGTATCCAAAGATTGCCGGTTTTCTTATACACCATCCCGAAGAACATGCCCATGCCTACAGTCCAGAGGACCTTGCTTACTATAACAAGGGGATGCTGGCCCAGCGTGCCGAAGATATGCCCCGCCCCGAATATCACGGATGAGATTATTACCGCAAGCAGGGCGCTGTCCCTTCTTTTTGCGAGCAGTCTTTCAATCAGGTTCAGGAGCAGGCCGCGCACATAAAGCTCCTCGACCAGAGCCACGCCGGCATAGTATATGACTCCCTCAACCAGCACCTTTGCGGCAGAGGGCTGGCGGTCGAAGGGGTACAGGCCTATGCAGAAGGCTATCAGGCCTATGAGCGCCACTGCCCCGCCGAGGATGCCGTAGCCTTTGAGTCCTGCCGCGAGGCCGCTCTTTGTAAAGCCCAGCCTCCACTGGGGACAGAAAAATCTCAGAATGAGAAAGGCTACAACACCTATAATCAGGAAATTCGCCATCAGCGCGAAGTAGAAAGGCTCTATGTCTGCAATCTGTATATTGACAAAGAACACACTCGGTACGCCTGTGATTTCCATGACCGCAATCAGCAGGGTCAGGGCGGCTATGATGGTAAGCTCCCGCCTGTCTGCCGTGCTCTTATGCAAAGGGATTCTCGCCAGGGTACATCATGCCCTTAGGCTGATTGAACCCTATATCCGTCACACCCAGATACTTGAACACCTCAAAGAGCGCCTTGCCGTGGTGCCCGAAGGCCACCGCGCCGTGGTGGGGATAGTTTTTCCCAATAAGCACATGGCGGTAGAAACGGCCCATCTCGTTTATCGCAAACACGCCTATGCCGCCAAAGGAGCGTGTAGCGACGGGAAGCACCTCGCCCTGTGCCACATAGGCGCGGAGCTCACAGTCGGCTGTAGACTGGAGCCGGAAGAAAGTGATATCTCCGGGGACAATATCCCCCTCCAGTGTGCCCTGGGTCACCTCCTCGGGAAGGCTGCGGGCCATAATCATCTGGTACTTCATGGTGGGGCTGCAGAGCTTGGAGGAGCAGGTGTTGCCGCAGTGGAAGCCCATAAAGGTATCGCTGAACTGATAGGGGAACTTGCCCTCAATCTCGGATTTATACATATCCTTGGGCACCGTATTGTTGATGTCCAGCAGGGTGACAATATCCCCGGAGACACAGGTGCCGATAAATTCAGAGAGGGTTCCGTATATATCCACCTCGCAGGACACCGGTATGCCGCGTCCTGTAAGCCTGGAGTTCACATAGCAGGGCACAAACCCAAACTGAGTCTGGAAGGCGGGCCAGCACTTGCTGGTGAGGGTGACATACTGGCGGTAGCCCCGGTGCTCCTCAATCCAGTCCAGAAGGGTTATCTCATACTGGGCCAGCTTCTCAAGTATTTCGGGCTTCTTATTGCCCTCGCCCAGCTCCTTCTCCATGTCGGCCTTGACCTCGGCTATACGGGGGTCCCCGGCGTGCTTATGGAAAGCCTCGAAAAGGTCCAACTCGGAGTTCTCCTCAATCTCAACACCCAAGTCGTAGAGTCGCTTAATGGGGGCGTTGCAGGCCAGGAAGTTGAGGGGGCGCGGGCCAAAGCTGATGATTTTTAGGGACTTCAGGCCCACCAGGGCCCTTGCAATGGGGATAAACTCATGTATGCGGTCGGCACAGTCCCCGGCGTCGCCAACCGGCTCCTCCGGGATATAGGCCTTTATCTCCCTGAGCTTTAGGTTATAGCTGGCGTTCAGCATACCGCAGTACGCGTCGCCGCGGCCGCCGATAAGGTTGTCGCCGGACTCCTCGGCGGCGGCAATGAACATGCAGGGGCCGTCGAAATGCTTGGCAAGAAGGGTCTCGGAAATCTCGGGGCCGAAGTTGCCAAGGTACACCACAAGGGCGTTGCAGCCATTCTTTTTGATGTCCTCAAGGGCCTCTGTCATATGTATCTCAGACTCGACAATGCAGATGGGGCACTCGTAGACGCTCTTTGCTTCAGCGCCGTATTTTGACCCAAAAGCGTCCATCAGGGCCTTGCGGCGGTCAACAGACAGTGACTCGGGGAAGCAGTCGCGAGAAACAGCCACTACGCCAATCTTGACCTCGGGGATGTTGTTCATAGGAAATTCCTCCGTATATTCATAGTTGCAGAGCTTTATCTTTTACTATCATAGCGCAAATTATTGGAAAAAGCAACTGAAACATACGTTTGTAAACACTTCGGAAAAAGCTTGCTTTTGAGGGGGTTTTCATATATAATAGGTACATGTCTCAGGATACAGGAGGAAATGAAAATATGGCGGAAAAGAAACAGGCGGCAAGCGCCAATAAAGGTGACGAACGGCAGAAGGCCCTGGATACAGCTCTGGCCCAGATAAAGAAATCCTTTGGCGAGGGCGCGGTGATGAAGCTGGGGCAGAACTCCGCCCTAAACATCGAGTCCATCTCCACAGGCTCCCTATCTTTAGACCTAGCCCTGGGCGTGGGCGGGCTGCCCAGGGGAAGGATAGTCGAGATATACGGCCCGGAGTCCTCGGGCAAGACTACCCTTGCCCTGCACTGTGTAGCCGAGGGGCAGAAGATAGGCGGCAACGCGGCCTTTATAGACGTGGAGCACGCCCTGGACCCGGTATACGCCGCGGCCCTGGGCGTCAAGGTCGACGACCTTCTGGTCTCCCAGCCGGACACAGGCGAGCAGGCCCTGGAGATTGCCGAGGCCCTGATACGCTCCAACGCCATCGACGTGATAGTGGTGGACTCAGTGGCGGCCCTTGTGCCCAAGCAGGAGATAGAGGGAGAGATGGGCGACTCCCACGTGGGGCTCCAAGCAAGGCTTATGAGCCAGGCCTTAAGGAAGCTGGCGGGAGCCATCTCAAAGTCCAACTGCGTTGCCATATTCATAAACCAGCTGCGCGAGAAGGTGGGCGTTATGTACGGCAGCCCGGAGGTCACCCCTGGCGGGCGGGCCATGAAGTTCTATTCCTCTGTGCGCATAGACGTGCGTAAGGGTGAGGTTATAAAGAACGGCACGGAGCTTATTGGGTCACACACAAAGGCGAAGGTTGTAAAGAATAAGGTCGCCCCTCCCTTTAGGACGGCTGAATTTGACGTGCTCTACGGCAAGGGTATCTCCAGAATGGGCGAGCTGGTGGATATAGGCGTACAGCTGGAAATCATACAGAAAAGCGGCTCATGGTTCTCCTACAACGGCGAGCGCATAGGACAGGGCCGGGAGAAGGTGAAGGACTTCCTTTCCGCACACCCGGAGGTAGCCGAGAGCATTGAGGCCGCTGTGCGGGAGAATGTAGGCAAGCTCTATTCCCAGAAGGCGGGCAAGGGGGCGGACAAGGACAATAAAGACGATAAGGATGAGACCGCTCCCGCCGAAGTCGTGGACAAGGCTCCTGCCGAGCCCGCCCCAGAGGATAAGAAGGCTCCGGCCAAGAAGCCCGCTGTGTCTGATACCAGCCTTGACATTACGGTGGACGACTGATGGAGCTGACCGCTGTTGAACCCAGGCGCAGGGGCCTTGTACAGCTATACATAGACGGCGAGCCCGCCGTTAAGATAGACCGGGAGGTGTTCATTAAGTCCCGGCTTTCCCCCGGTGACGAGATAAGCGATGAAGAGCTGCATAGGCTCATACTTGACTCCGACAACAGGCGGGCCACTGAAAAGGCCCTGTACCTTCTGGAATACCGGGACCATACCAGCAAGGAGCTGCGGGAAAAGATAGCCCGGACAGCCGCTTCCCGGGAGGCTGCTGAGGCCGCCGTAGAGAAGATGGAGGAGCTCGGCCTTGTAAACGACGACGACTATGGGCGGCGGTACGCAAGGGAGCTTTTCGAGCACAAACGCTTCGGGCCCATGAGGGCCCGCCAGGAGCTGCGGCAGAAGGGGATACGCCCGGAGCTTATTGACGAGCTTCTCAGCGAATATGAGGACCCTGAGGCTTTTTCCATGCGTATAGGGGAGATATTGGAAAAAAAATACTCCGGCTGGCAGGAGGACGAAAAAATAAAGCGCCGGGCGTACGCGGCGCTCCAGCGCATGGGCTATAGCTATGAACACATCCGCGAGGGAATGCGCAATCTGTCAGACTGAGGCTTTAACCCCTGTGACGGCCCTGTTGAGCCCGGCAAGGTCCCTGTGCACGGCGACGTCCTCAAAGCCATGCTGGGCAAACAGCGCTGAAACATCCCCTGCCTGAGTCTCGCCTATCTCCACTCCCAGCAGTCCCCCCTCACACAGCAGTCCGGCCCAGTTTTTCAGAATAGCGCGGTAGAATATCAAGCCGTCCCGGCCCCCATCCAGGGCAAGGGACGGCTCTTTCTGTACCTCAGGCTGCAGGGCAGAGAGCTCATCCGAAGCTATATACGGCGGGTTTGAGGCAATGAAGTCAAGCCCATTTTGAAAGCCCTTAGGGGCACTTAATACATCCGCGGTGACGGCGGTACAGCTATAGCCCGGATATCTCTCTATATTCTTCCAAAGATACCCCATAGCCGTACCGTCCAGCTCCACACATGTCACCCTGGCCCCCGGCGCCAATGAGCATATCCCCAGCCCAACGGCTCCTGTGCCGGCGCACAAATCCAACCCCCGGGCTCCCCTGTCCAGCCGCGCGGCAAGGGCCTCCACCAGTACGGCGGTGTCCTCCCTGGGGACCAGCACCCCCTCGCCTACTTTAAGGGTCAGGGACATAAAGGGCCACTCCCCCAGGATATACTGCAGCGGCCTGCGGCCGGCCCGCTGGCCCACGGCCTCTATAAACGCCTGCCGTTTCTCCTCTGGCGGTACGGTATCTCCGTGCAACGCCAGACCAGGCCTGTCCAGGCCCAGGAAATGCTCTGTAAGCAGCAAGGCGTCAAATCCCGGTGAGTCTATTCCCGCCTCCGAGAGCCGGGCCCTGGCGTATAAGTACAGTTCCCGGGCGGTCACTTCACCAAATCCTCGCCGTTTTCCGGTATTACCGCCTGCATGGCAGCTATTGCCGCCTCTATCATCTTATCATCCGGCTCCTTTACAGTGATTCGCTGCATCCAGAGCCCCGGGGCAGTAACTATCCTGCAGAGCAGATTGTTGTGCCGCGCGCAGGCCTTCTGTACCTCGTAGCCGATATTCACAATAATAGGTATGCACAGAAGCTTCACTATGGTGCGGATTATGGGGTTGGCGAACGGGATAAAGAAGCCGGCAATAATCCCTAAAAGGAGCATAAGTATCATGAAGCTGGTGCCGCAGCGCGGGTGGAAGCGCTTTTGGGGCTGGACGTTCTCAACTGTCAGCGGCAGGTCCTCCTCGTAGCAGAAGATGGTCTTATGCTCGGCTCCGTGGTACTGGAACACTCTCTTTATGTCCGGCACCAGTGAGACGCACAGCACATACCCCAGGAAGATGGCTATTCTCAGCGCCCCCTCGAATACGGAGCGCCACCCGGCTATCCCCTCACCCACAGCCCCTTCTAAAAGGTTAAACAGGAATGTGGGCAGCATAAAAAACAGAAGCACCGCCAGCGCCACCCCCAGCACAGAGCCTAGCCCCATAACTATGCCGGTAATCTTGTCCCCAAAATGGTCCTCAAGCCACTTGTCAAAGCCGGTCAGCTCCTCCTCCCCCATGTCCGTAAGCTTGTCCGCCGAAAGGGAGAGGGCCTTATAGCCCAGCCTGAATGTGTCCACAAGGGCAAATATCCCCCTTATAAATGGCTTGCCAAGGATTGGGTATTTCTTGGTGAGCCGGTCAACATGCAGGTCCTCGGTGGTAATGTTTCCCTCACTGTCGCAGAAGGCGGCAGTGGTGCGCTTCGGGCCCACCATCATGATGCCCTCCATCAGCGCCTGCCCCCCTATAGTGGTGATTTTCTTTGGCATAAGTCAATGTCCTTTCCCGGTCAAGTTTTACATAACGGTATGCTTATGGTCACGGTCGTGCCCTTCCCCTCAGTGCTCTCAAGCTCCAGCGTCCCCTCGTGCATGGCTACTATCTCGTCCGCTACAGCCAGCCCTATCCCCGAGCCCCGGACCAGCTGATTTGCCTTATAGAACTTTTTCTTCACATTTGCCAGGTGCTCCTCGGGTATCCCGCAGCCGGTGTCCACTATTATCACCTTCACCTGCTCGCCGGTAAGCTCCGAGGACACCGTAACTGACCCGCCCTCACCGGTATACTTCAGGGCATTGTCTATGATGTTTACAAACACCTGCTTTAACCTGTTCCTGTCCCCATACACCGGCGCGAGGATTATATTCTCCTCGTATTTCAATTCCTTCTCTTCGGTGCGGGCCCGCTCGGTAAAAAGATAGACTGCCTCGTCCAGCTCAGCCAGAATGTCCATCCTCTCCCTCAAAAGCTGCATACGCCCGTTCTGAAGCCTTGAAAAGTCCAGAAGCTCCTCCACTAAGCCCGACAACCTCTCGGACTCCCGGATTATCACGTCCATGCCCTTCTCCTCCGTAGCCGGGTCCGCGCCGCCCCTAAGGGTCTCTGCCCAGCCTTTTATGGCCGTTAAGGGCGTTCTCAGCTCGTGGGACACCGAGGAAATGAACTCATTTTTCATCCGTTCCGCAGCCCCCAGCTCCCCGGCCATGTCGTTTATGGTGTCGCATAGCTGGCCTATTTCGTCATCCCTGGCCTTCTCTATGCGCACCTCAAAGTCTCCCTGGGCTATCTTCCTGGCGCTCTGGCTCACCTGGCGCACCGGCACCAGGATGGACCGTATGAAATACACCCCCGAGAGAGTGAGCAGCAGCATGATAAATAGCGCGGCTATGGCTAAAAACACCACTATAGTCAGCGTCTGCTGGTCCGCCCGCTCCATTGATACCATATAGCGCACCGACCCCACAAGGCTGCCGTTCTCGTTTCTGACTACCCTGGTAATAGCCATTACCTTCTCCCCGGTGTTCAGCTCCCCTACCCACTTCCCGGAGCCGTCGGGGCTTGCCAGCGCCATATGGTAGTCGGGCATGGGCTGCTCGTAGTCGGGCTCAAAGCCGGTGGAGGTGATAAATACCCTGCCGTCGCGGTTCAGGGCCATTATTTCCATCTTGGCCTTGTCCTGGAAGGTCTCGATATAGTCTCTGGTAACGGCGGTGAACTCCGAGGTCTGGTAGTCCAGCGAGCGGCTGGAGAGCCAGTTCAGCAGCTCGTCCATGCGCCCCCTCAAAGTGCTCTCTATGCCGTTATAGGTGGAGCTCTGCACCATAAAGGACAGTGCCGACACAAATACCACCAGTATCACCAGCACTGCGCCCACAGTGTTTATGAACCATCGCCTTGAAATGCTTCTGGCAAACATTCGGCTCCCCCTCCACTCAGTTCTTCCAGCGGTACCCAAGCCCCCATACTGTGGTGATATGCTGGGGGTTAGAGGGCTCGTCCTCCACCTTCATGCGAAGCCTTCTGATGTTCACATCCACTATTTTTTCCTCCCCCACATAGCTCGGGCCCCATACATGCCGGAGGATATCCCCTCTGGCCAAGGCTATGCCGGGGTTTTCAAGGAAGTACTCCATTATCTGGAACTCCACCTGGGTCAGCTCAACGGGCGCGCCGCCCTTTGTAAAGGAGCGGTCCCGAAGGTTAAGGGTGAACTCCCCTGCCGCCAGCTGGTCCTGCCGCACGGACTCATACCTCTCGGCAGCCAGAGCCACCCTCCTGTATACGGCGTCCACTCTCGCCACCAGCTCCGAGGGGGAGAAGGGCTTTGTTACATAGTCGTCCGCACCCATCATCAGGCCGCTCACCTTGTCCATCTCCTGGGTCTTGGCTGTAAGCAGGATTATCCCCAGGGTGGGGTTCTGGCTCCGAAGCTCCCGGCAGACAGCAAGGCCGTCGCGGGCCCCGGGCATCATGATGTCCAGTATCACCACGTGGAAGTCCCCGCCTCCGCGCCTGTAGAGCTCCAGGGCCTGGTCCCCGCTCTCGGCCTCGGTTATCTCGTAACCGGCCCGCTCCAGGTTGATGACTACGAACTCGCGTATATTCTGCTCGTCCTCCGCAACCAGCACCTTCTTCATGGGTGCACCTCCTTTGAGTGTG
Source organism: Acutalibacter sp. 1XD8-36 (assembly GCF_009917525.1). Taxonomy (GTDB): domain Bacteria; phylum Bacillota; class Clostridia; order Oscillospirales; family Acutalibacteraceae; genus Acutalibacter. The sequence continues at coordinate 28,878 of NZ_QZDU01000009.1, read as the reverse complement.
TACACTTATTTTATATTATAATTTCTACTCTTCAATAAGCGAAAAGCTCTTTATAATATCGTCTGTGGACCTTTTGACCTGCTCGTCCCGGCTGTAAACCTGTATGCCGTACACCGAGTCGTTCTGCTCCGCGACCATTGTGTAGCCGCTGGACTCCCCCCGGCTCTCCCAGGCCGAGCGGGTAAATACTCTCACAGAGAACAGGTTCCCTCCAAGCAGCAGCTCCCCGTCCTCCGTGGACTTCACCTCTGTATAGGTGACCGTCCGGCGCTCCACATCGTTGCCGGCGTAGACCTTGCCCTGGAGATAATACGGCAGCCTGAACCAGTAGTTCTCCCGCACATTCATCAGCGTCCTCATAACCACCCTGCTGGGGCCTCCCGGCGCCTGGGAGCGCCATTCCACCATATATCCAGTAGAATCCGGCACGGCGTCCTCCGGTGCTGCCGGTAAGGGCGCGGCCGCCGGTATCTCTATGCAGCCGTCCCCGTTTATGTCCCTGGAGGTGACAGCCGCGGCAGCGGGCCGGGTAAACTCATTTACATAGTCCTCGGTGTTCACCCCCACAGGATAGTTTGTGAGCCTGCCCTCCTCCATAAAGAACACCTGGGTGCTCATGCTTCCGTCGGCGGTTGTGCCGTCCACTACAACGCCCAGGTCTCCGGTGCCGAGTTTGCTGAAGATCATGCCCGAGTAGCTGGATATGCTGTTGTCCGCCTCGGCTGACGCCGCCTCATAGGGCTTGTCCCTGTCAAAGGCCACAAGGCTGGCCCTTGCCGCGGCAGTCTCCTCCCCCTCCTTCTCGGTGGGCACGGACTTGTCAATTTTAAACAGCTCATCAACTCCGTCGCCGTCGAAGTCCGTAACAGCCATCTCACCATAGTTGCCAAGAAGGTGCTCTACCATCCCGCCGCTTGGCTGGTAAATATACGCGTATGCCGCAGCCAGGCGCCCGGTGGTGCCCGCGGTGCTGCCCCAGCCGATGAACACAGCTCTGCCGCCCTCCGGCAAATTCCCGAAGCAGACCCTGTCCACCTGGCTGGCGGAGTTTTTGAAGAAGGCCGCAACGTCCCACTGGCCCCCGGCCTTTGTGAGGAACTGGACCTGGGAGCCGCCGTCCTCGGTGGCGTGGAACCCGATGGCGTCCTCAACGCCGTCGCCGGTGAAGTCACACATGATTATGGCGGAGCGGTATTCTCCGTTTTTGGGGTATATAAACGTGAGCTCGCTTTGGGAGCCCAGAAGCAGGCTGTAAATGCTCTGCTGGTCGGCGTTGGCCTTTGGGGGTGATATCAGGTTCGGGGCGGAAATGCCGGTGAATGAGCAGGAGGGGAGCTCAGTAAGGAGGAAAAACAGTGCGAAAAGCACAGCGATTCGTTTCATAAATCACACCTAAAGCTTTAAGTGTTGGCAACTGCCAGCATAAGTTTAATGCGGTTCTCTTGGTTGACCCTGGTCGCGCTGGGGTCGTAGTCTATGGGGACTATATTGGCCTTGGGATACACCTTCTTCACCTTGCGTATCATCCCCTTGCCCACAATATGATTGGGCAGGCAGCCAAATGGCTGGGTACAGACAACATTCTCGAAGCCGCTCTCAATAAGCTCCATCATCTCGGCTGTGAGCAGCCACCCCTCGCCCATTTTGCAGCCATAGCCGATAACCTGGCCCGCAAGCTCCTTTAAGTGGCTGTACGGCGAGGGGGCAATAAACTGCGGGTACTTTTTTACAGACTCTATTAAGTCCCGCTCAAACTTGGTAAAATACCACTTGAGCATGGTGCAGAGCTGTTTCTTTGCAGCGCTTCCCCCATAGAGCTCGATATCCTCAAGCCTGTTGTCCACCTTGAAAATCATGAATCCCACTATGCCGGGCACCATGACCTCACAGCCCTGGTTAAAAAGGAAGTCCTCGAGGCCGTTATTGGCAAGGGCCGAGTACTTCACGTAAATCTCGCCCACCACGCCCACCCGGGTCTTCTCCGTGCGCTCAACCTTTATATTGGCAAAGGACTCTGTAATCCTGTCGAAGTACGCGCGGACCTCCCTCTGGGTGAAGGCCTTGTTCTCCTCAAACAGCTCCGTGAGCTTTTTTATCCATTCTGAAACAAGCCTGTCGCTCTCGCCGTAGTTGAGCTCATAGGGCTTCACCTGGTTTTTCAGAAGCATAAGCAGGTCCCCGTAGGTAAGGGCGGCTATGGCCCTGCGCAGGAGAGGCAGGGTTATCTTGAAGCCGCTGTTGGACTCGAGGCCGGAGAGGTTCAGGGATATGACCGGGATATAGTCGAGCCCGTCCTTTTTCAGAGCCTTGCGGAGCAGGTGGATATAGTTTGAGGCCCGGCACCCGCCGCCGGTCTGGGTCATTACAAGGGCCACCTTATGAAGGTCGTATTTGCCGCTGTGGAGGGCGTGCATCATCTGCCCTATAGAGAGAAGGGCCGGGTAGCAGGTGTCGTTATGGACGTACTTTAAGCCCTCGTCCACTATCTCCCGCCCTGTGGTGGTGAGCAGGTCTATCTTATAGCCGAAGCTTATAAGCACGTCCTTTATTAGCTCGAAATGTATCGGGGCCATATTGGGCGTGATGATAGTATAGTCTTTCTTCATTTCCCGGGTAAATTCAACCCGGCCGGTGTTTTCGGTCATATTATTCCCCCAGTCCAAGGGCGGCGAATAAGCTGCGCAGGCGAATGCGCACCGCCCCCAGGTTAGTTATCTCGTCTATCTTTATCTGCGTGTAGATACGCCCGCCCTCCTCAAGGATGGAGCGCACCTCGTCGCCGGTTATGGCGTCTACCCCGCAGCCGAAGGACACCAGCTGTACCAAATTCACCCGGGGGTCTTTGCTCTCTGCAACAAACCTTGCCGCGGCATAGAGCCTCGAGTGGTAGGTCCACTGGTTCAATACAGTGGTGGGGAATTTCTCCACCTGGTCGCTGACGGAATCCTCCGTCACCAGGACCGCCCCGCATTCGCAGATAAGTTTATCAATCCCATGGTTTATCTCCGGGTCCAAATGGTATGGCCTTCCGGAGAGAATCACTACAGGCAGGCTGTTCTCCCTGGCATATGACAGGTACTCCCGGCCCTTTTCACGTATGCGGGACATATACCTTCCGTACTCCCCATAGGCCGCGGCGGCAGCCTCTTTTACCTCCCGCTCAGGGATAGGCGGGAAGTATTTGGCTAAGATGGCGGTCATCTTCTTTGGAAAGTCCTTGGGCCTGTGAAGGCCTACATAGTCGTAGATAAACCGGTGGTCCTCAAGGGCTGTAATGTTGGCGTCCAAAACCTCGGGGTAATAGGCTACTACCGGGCAGTTATAGTGGTTATCACCCTTGTGCTCGTCCACGTTATAGCTCATACACGGATAGAAAATTGCGTCGGGCTTCATGTCCATAAGGGCCTCAATATGGCCGTGCATAAGCTTGGCGGGATAGCAGACCGTGTCTGAGGGTATAGTGTGCTGGCCCCTGAAATAGAGCTGCCGGTCGGAATGGGGGGAAGCAATAACCCCAAAGTTAAGCTTCGTGAAGAATGTGTGCCAGAATGGGTAGAGCTCGAACATGTTAAGGCCCATAGGTATGGCAATAGTGCCGCGCCCGCCCTTTGCAGGCCCGTATTCTGCCAGTAGTTGTTTTTTGTAGTCATAAAGGTTATATTTTGCGGTAGGGCTGTGCTTCTGCAGGGGCTTATCGCAGCGGTTCCCGGCTATGTACCTGGCCCCGTTTGCAAAGGTATTTACCGTCAGGCGGCAGTGGTTCTGGCAGCCGCTGCAGGTGACGGCCTTGACCTCATGGGTGAAGCTCTCCAGCTCCTTGGGGGAGAGAATGCTGCTCTCACCCTTTGAGCGCTCCATGGCGTAGAGGGCCGCGCCGAAGGCCCCCATGAGCCCCGCTACTGATGGGCGGGTCACCCCCTGGCCTATCTCCCTTTCAAAGGCCCGGAGTACAGCGTCGTTTAGGAACGTGCCCCCCTGAACCACGATATGCCTGCCAAGGCTCCTGGCGTCCGTCACACGTATCACCTTATACAGGGCGTTCTTAACTACGCTCATAGACAGGCCCGCCGAAATATTCCCAAGTGTAGCGCCGTCCTTCTGGGCCTGCTTCACTGAAGAATTCATGAACACCGTGCACCTGGAGCCCAAGTCGACCGGGCTTCCAGCGAAAAGGCCCTCCCTGGCGAAGTCGTTCATTTCATAGCCGAGGGCGCCTGCAAAGGTCTGTAAGAATGAGCCACAGCCGGAGGAACAGGCCTCGTTGAGGAAGATATTATCGATAACGCCGTCCTTTATCCTGAAGCACTTGATATCCTGGCCCCCAATGTCTATGATGAAATCCACCTCAGGCTGGAACTTCTTCGCCGCGGTGAAATGGGCAATGGTCTCAACAACTCCTAAATCCAGGCCGAAGGCATTCTTAATTATCTCCTCGCCGTAGCCTGTGGAAGCCGCGCCCTTTATGTGTATATCGGGAAAATCCCTGTAGAGGTCCCGAAGGAAATCCCTCACCAGTGGGACCGGGTTGCCGTTATTGGGGAGATACCTTGAGCAGACTATATCCCCGGCTGAGTTTATTGCCACGGCCTTCACCGTGGTGGACCCGGCGTCTATACCCACATAGGCTGTGCCGTCTTCGGAGAGCTTGCCGTCAGTGGGCACACTGTCCATTTTATGGCGCTCCACAAACTCCTTATACTCGTCTTCGTCTGCAAACAGCGCCTCGCTGCTCTGGTAGCTGTGGCTGGAGCTGTAGTTCCCTATGCGCCCGGTTATCTCCGCCAGGTCGAACTCCTCTGAGTCATCAGACAGCGCCGCGCCTGCCGCCACGTAATACAGGGAGTCCTCAGGGCATATGCCCCTGACCCCCAGTATCTCATCAAAAGCCTTTCTCAGCTGGGGCAGGAAGGTGAGCGGCCCTCCAAGATACACTATGTTCCCCTCTATCTCCCGGCCCTGGGCCAGCCCTGCTACAGTCTGGTTTACAACCGCTGTTAAAATGCTTGCGGCTATGTCGTCCTTCTGGGCGCCCTGGTTTAACAGGGCCTGGATATCGGATTTGGCGAAGACGCCGCAGCGGGAGGCTATGCTGTATGTGCGCTCGGCTTTGCCGGCTATCTCGTCCAGCTCGCCTGGAGTTATGTCCAATAGCGTGGCCATCTGGTCGATAAAGGCCCCGGTGCCTCCGGCGCAGGAGCCGTTCATACGCACCTCCATGGAGCCCGAGAGGAAAAGAATCTTCGCGTCCTCGCCTCCAAGCTCAATGACAACGTCAGCGTCCGGCATGTATTTCACCACCGCCGTGCGGGTGGCGTAGACCTCCTGGACAAAGGGGATACCTAAGTCCTCCGCAAGGCCCATGCCTGCCGAGCCGGACACGCACAGCCCCGCTCTATCGAGCCCGGGCAGCTGCTCCCCGATAAGCCTTAGCATGGCTGAGGCCTTCTCTGCTATCTGGGAGTAGTGGCGCTCATATCTCTTAAATACCGGCTTATCTCCGTCATATACAACACATTTCAGCGTGGTGGAGCCAACATCCAAACCTATTCTCATACTTTGCGGCAGCTTCCTTTCCCTGGTTTCTCCTGTCCTGATTTATGGGTTTATAGAAATGATAACATTTTTCGACCAAAAAATCAACAGGCTGGGCATTAACAATATATGGTGTATTTATTGTGAAAATATAGCTAAATCATACTATTTGTGTGATTTCTGGCCCTAACTCCAGGCCATATTTCCCCACTGGCTTTTTTTTGCCCTATATGCTATAATATCCTGTACAGGCCTGCGTCCAGAGCCCTGCCGACTAAAGCCGCGGTCTCATAAGGTGACTGCCCTGCGGTGTTGACAGCGTGGTGCTCATACTCCCCAAGGTCCGCGAACATATCCCACATAAAGGCGACGTTTTCCGGCTGCAGAGAGGACTCCTCGCGCTGTTCTCGCTCCGCAGCCCGGGTCATAGTCTCCCCCTTATCCGGCCTAAGGACTATATAGCGCAGGTCCAGCCCCCTTTTTGCCAGCGCCCGCCAGGGGGCCAGGAACCATGGGCCTATAACCCCGTCCACATAGACCATATAGCCTCCCTGGACGTATTCCCTGGCACAGGCGCATATGGCGTTCATCACCGTCTCGTTCTGGTCCCCGGAATCCTCCCGCCATGGAGGGATATAGCCCTTGCGTATGTACTCATAGAAATCATCTGTGTGCATATGTACTGAGGGGAGTCTGCTGCCGTCGGCCAGCAGCCGGGAAACCGTAGTCTTCCCCGAGCCGCAGGGACCGGATATCAATATCAGCACCCCATTGCCCATAAATATCACCTACTATATTATATTAAAGAAAGCTGGGTTATCATGACCGTATACACCCGACCTGTCCACTATTATGAGACCGACCGCATGGACTGTGTGCACCACTCCAACTATATCCGCTGGTTTGAGGAGGCCCGGGTCCATTTCATGAAGGAGAGCGGCTTCCCCTATGAGGGCCTTGAGGCGGCGGGCATTGTCAGCCCGGTGCTCAGCGTGGAGGCGGATTACCACTCCATGTGCCGCTTTGGGGATACCGTGGATATAGCCGTAGAGCTTTCGGACTATTCCCGCACACGCATCTCCTTTTACTACCAGGTGACAGACAAGAAGACCGGTGAGTGCCGCTGCGAGGGCAGAACACACCACTGCTTCATAAACAGTTCAGGCCGCCCGGTCTCCCTGAAAAAGGCAATGCCTGAGTATGACCGCACCGCTTTGGCGCTGCTTTCCGGGAAGGAGGTGGAGTGATGGCAAAGGTTATGCTGATATGCGGCAAGCTGTGCAGCGGAAAAAGCTGGTACTGCCGGGAGCTTATGAAAAATTCTCCGGCCCTGCTGCTGTCTGTGGACGAAGTAACCGAGCGGGTCTTCGACAAAAGCTTAGGCGAGAGCCACGATATTGTCTCAGCCAAAATACAGTCATATCTGCTGGATAAGGCTGCCGAGGCCCTTTCAGCCGGGGCCGACGTGATACTGGACTGGGGCTTCTGGACAAGGTCCGCGCGCCTTGAGGCAAGTGAATTTTTCCGGGAGCGCGGCGCTGCATATGAGTGGCACTATATTGACGTGCCAGATGAGGTCTGGCAGGAGAATATCGTCCGCAGGAATAAAGCTGTCCTTGCCGGTGAGGACGACAGCTATTATGTGGACGAGGGCCTCCTAGGGAAGTTCAAAGACCTCTTCCAGCCGCCGGAGTCCGGCGAGATGGATATTATATTCAGGCGTTAGCCTGCCGTCATAGCCTTCGCTGTTTTGGCGTTGCGCTTTATCTCCTCCTTGAGCTCATCCAGGGAGGAGAATTTCTTTTCGGGACGTATAAAATCCACCAGCTCTACCCGGACCCTCTGGCCGTACAGGTCCCCGGTAAACTCCGGCATCCAGGTCTCTGCCAGCACTCTGTCTGAGCCCACGGTGGGCTTCACGCCTATATTGCACACGCCATAGTACCTGCCGCTGTCTGTCCGGCACCAGGCGGCATATACTCCGAACCGGGGCAATGCCAAATCCTCGGGCAGGGCCTGGTTTATAGTCGGCGTTCCCAGCCCGCGGCCTATATGGTTTCCGTGTATTACCTCAAGGGAGAAGCCGAAGGCCCTGCCAAGCAGACGGTTTGCTGTGGAGATATCCCCTTCGGCAACCGCCTTTCTTATGCGCGTTGAGCTCACCTTCCCTCCGCCGTCCAGCACCGGCGGGACAACTATAAGCTGTGTCCCGGACGCCTCACACATTCTCAGAAGCAGCTCAGTATCCCCCGCCGCCCCCCTTCCGAAGCGGAAGTCCCCGCCGCAGCAGAGGCGCTTTGCATTGAGCCGGCCCAGCAGGATGTCCGCTGCGAACCTCTCAGCCTCCATGTCCCGGAGCTCTGCAAAATCCATAGAGTACACGCGCTCTATGCCCATGGACTCAAGCGCCGCCGCCTTGTCCTCTGGGGTCATAAGCGCCGGGTCTCCTGAGGGGCTCTTTTTGAATGTGAACACCTGCGGGCTGTACTCCGAGCCCAGCGCCGCCTCAATCACCGCCCTATGCCCCAGGTGCAGGCCGTCGAAGGTCCCCAGCGCCAGGGACGCAGGGGGATTGTCTTTTATGTCCAGGGTCTCCAGTATCTCCATGGAGTCCTCCCCTCCCTTATACTCTCACTTTTCCTCTGCAAACAGCTTTAAAAAGCCCAGCTGGTTTATCTCCGGCTGGGCTTTTGCCAGCCCTAAAAAGCGCCCCTCGGGGCCGTAGACACAAAAGCGCTGGCCCTCCCTCAGGGCTATTCTGGGCATACGCAGCCGCCCTATGTCAAGCCCGCCGCCGTTGCAGAACCTTACGGCCTGGGCCGGGCTCACCTGCACCGGCGGGTAGTCTCTGAACAGGGTCTCCACAGGCCGCAGGACTGTTTCCAGCTTACCTTCCGCTGCCATAGCCCGCAGGCCGTCCAGGGTAACGGCCTCTTTTTCCGTAAACCCGCAGGCTTTTACCCGCCGCAGGGAGGTCATGGTCCCAAGAGTGCCGGCAGCTTTTGCAATGTCTTCAATAAGCGCCCTGATATATGTGCCCTTTGAGCAGGATACCCTTAATACGCCTTTCTGTCCATCCACGTCAAAGCTTCTCAGCTCCAAAGCCTCTATGTGTATGGGCCTTGCCTCCCGCTCTATCTCTATGCCCTGCCTTGCCAGCTTATAGAGCCTCTGTCCGTTTACCGACACAGCGGAATACATTGGCGGCACCTGCATGATATCTCCGCAAAACTCCGGGATTACCTGCACTATGGCCTCTCCCGGCACTCTGGCGGCGCAGGTCTCTGTAACCTTACCGGTCACGTCCCCTGTGTCATAGCGCTCACCAAGGCTAAACCCTGCCTCGTACTCCTTATCCGTGTCCGGCAGTAAATCGGCGGCCTTTGCCGCCCTCCCTATAAGCAAAGGAAGCACCCCGGTGGCCATAGGGTCCAGGGTGCCGGTGTGGCCAATTTTCTTTTCCTTTGCAAGCCCTCGCATGACTGCCACTGCGTCAAAGGAGGTGAAGCCGACAGGCTTGTCCAGTATAATAACTCCGTTCATTGGGGTTTAGATACTTCCTATCTCCTGTAAGTATTCCCGGCAGACAGTAAGCATCCTCTGCCTGGCCTCGTCCATAGTTATCCCCTCAAAGCTGCATCCCGCCGCCCCGGGATGGCCTCCGCCCCCGAAACGCCCGCAGATGTCCGCGGCATTGACCGGAGGGTTTGAGCGCAGGGATATCTTTATCTTACCCTCCGGGCGCTCCTTCACGGTGACGCCGATAAGCACACCCTCTATCTGCCTTGGCAGGCTCTCTACGCCGTCCAGCTCATTTTCGCTGGCCCCTGTGCTCTCGTAGACCGACTGGGGAAGCCGGATAATTGCCAGCCTGCCCCCGCAGTGGAACTCCAGGGTGTCAGTTATAAGCTTCTCGGCCTCCATAGAGGCCCGGGTGCGGGTCTCGAAGTTCCTCTGGTTTATGTCCCCTGCCGGAGCTCCGGCCTCCAGGGCGTCAGCTGCCGCCCGTAGGGTGCGGGGGGTCACGTTCCTGTACCGAAAGCAGCCGGTGTCGGTGGCCATGCCGGTATATAAACACCCGGCGGCAGCTTCATCCGGCTCTGCCCCCAGCTCCTTCAAAAGCAGCCAGACCATCTCTGCTGCGGCGGCGCTTCCCGGCTCCACCCAGCGCTCCTTTGCGAAGGGCACATGGGTGCCGTGGTGGTCTATGGCCAGCTCTATCCTGTCCCCGAACTTATCCCAGGCGTCCCCTAAGAGCTTGCTGTCAGCCACGTCCACCGTGACTATATGCTCCGGCGCGAAGTCAATTTCCTCAAGTCCTTGGAAAAGATACGCAAACTTCTCGGGCAGGGGGCTGGCGCAGTACCAGCCCGCCCTCTTTCCCAGAGAGCGCAGCCCCCGCACCAACCCGGACATGGAGCCCAGCGCGTCCCCGTCCGGGTTCTCGTGGCATATTACCAGTATATCGTCCCAGCCGCCTATAAGCGCGGCAGCCTCCTTACAGGTCAGCATTTTCATCCTCCTCCGGGGGAGCCTCCGGGATGTCCAAATCGTTTATTATCTTCGAGATACTTGCCCCATACTCAATGGAGTCTGTGGGCTTGAATATAAGCTGCGGCACATGCCTGAGCTTCAGCCTATGGCCCAGCTCCCGGCGTATAAATCCTGCCGCCGACTTCAGGCCCTCAGCCGCCTGCTTTGAGCGCTCCAGGCCCTCTACTGTGCTGACGTATGCCGTGCAGTATGACAGGTCGTTGGTGACCTCTACCCGCACTACGCTCAATAAGCAGCCGGTTACCCGGGGGTCCTTCAGCTCCCGCAGGATAGCGGAGAGCTCCCGGCTGATGTCTCCGGCGGTGCGGGCCTGTTTGTTTGTGGGCATGGTGTTCACTCCTTTTTTATTGCCATTTTAGTATAAAATGGCAATATTTTTCTTTTTTGCTTTTTGGCCTGGCGGCAAGGCCGTGGGGCGCTGCCCCACACCCTGCCACCTTTGAAAAGGTGGACGAAGCTTTTGCTATTAGTCTCTGTATTCCTCCATTTCGTAGGCCTCCAGTACGTCTCCCTGCTTGATATCTATAAACTTCTCCAGGGTGATGCCGCAGTCGTAGCCGTCCGCGACCTCCTTTACGTCGTCCTTGAAACGGCGCAGGGAGGCGATTTTGTCGTCGGCAACTATAATGCCGTCGCGGACCACCCGGACAAGGGCGTTGCGGGTTATCTTGCCGCCGGTGACATGTCCGCCGATGACGATGCCCACATTGGATATCTTGTAGGTCTCCCGGCACTCGGCCCGGCCCAGTGCCACCTCCCGGAACTTTGGCGCGAGCATACCCTTCATGGCGCTTTCTATTTCCTCAATGCAGTCGTAGATTATCCTGTACAGCCGCATATCTACGCCGTCCCGCTTGGCGTTCTCCTCGGCCACGGGGTCGGGGCGCACGTTGAAGCCTACTATAATGGCATTTGACGCGTTTGCCAGCATAACGTCGCTCTCGCTCACAGCGCCCACAGCGCCGTGTATGATATGCACACGCACCTCGTCGTTTGTGAGCTTCTCCAGCGACTGGCGCACGGCCTCCACCGAGCCCTGCACGTCCGCCTTGACGATTATCTTCAGCTCTTTCATCTCACCCTCTCTCATCTGCTCAAAGAGGTTGTCGAGAGTTACCTTCGTCTGGGCCCGGAAGGCCTCCTCCTTCTGGTCGTTCAGGCGCTGCTCCACCAGCTCCCTGGCAAGGCGCTCGTCGGAAACGGCGTCAAAGACGTCGCCGCCTACTGGCACATCCCCAAGGCCGGTTATCTCCACAGGCACCGAGGGCCCTGCCTCTGTGACCCTGCGGCCCTTATCGTCCATCATAGAGCGCACCCGGCCCACTGTGGCTCCGGCAACTATAGTATCCCCGGCGCGAAGCGTACCATTCTGCACAAGCACCGTTGCGATGGGGCCCATGCCCTTGTCAAGCCTTGCCTCTATTACAGTACCCTTGGCGGCGCGGTCGGGATTCGCCTTGAGCTCCATCATGTCGGCGGTAAGCGTTATCATCTCAAGCAGGTCATTTATGCCCTCTTTTGTGTGTGCGGAAACCGGGATACAGGGGGTATCGCCGCCCCACTCCTCAGGCACCAGCTCGTACTCCGTCAGCTGTTCCTTGACCCTGTCCGGGTTGGCGCCCAGCTTATCCATCTTGTTTATAGCCACTATAATGCTGACCCCTGCCGCTTTGGCGTGGTTTATAGCCTCAACGGTCTGGGGCATAATGCCGTCGTCCGCAGCTACGACCAGTACGGCTATATCAGTAACCTGCGCCCCCCTGGCCCGCATGGTGGTAAACGCCGCATGGCCCGGGGTGTCCAGGAAGGTAAGGTCCCTGTCGCCCGCCTTGACTCTATAAGCACCGATATGCTGGGTAATGCCTCCGGCCTCGCCCTCTGTGACGTTGGAGTGGCGTATCACATCCAGTATCGATGTCTTGCCGTGGTCCACGTGGCCCATGACTACCACCACCGGGGCTCTGGTCACAAGGTTGGCCTCGTCGTCCTCGCTGTCGTCTATAATACGCTCCTCAATAGTTACAACAACCTCTTTTTCCACCTTGGCGTGGAACTCGTCGGCAATGAGCACGGCGGTGTCGAAGTCGATGGTATCATTTATGGCGGCAAATACCCCCAGGCCCATAAGCTTCTTTATCACCTCGGGCGCTGCTACTTTAAGGCGCAGGGCAAATTCCCCAACGCTTATCTCGTCGGGCACCTCGATGGTGATATGCTTTGCCTTGCGCTCCATGGCTATGCGGCGCAGGCGCTCTGCCTCGGTCTCCCGCTTGCCTCTCCGCTGCTGGCCCCTTCTCTGCTGGTTCCTGTTTGTGAACTTCTGCTTGGTAACGGCGTTGTCCTGCCTTGCGCTCACCTTCTGGTCCGCCAGGCGGTCATACTTCTCGTTATACTTGTCAATATTCACATTGCTTGAGCGGGTATCCACCACCCGGCGTGTGGGCGCCTTGGGCTCGCGCACCGGCTGGGCAGGCTTCTGCTGGGATTTCTGCCCCGCCTGCTGCTCTGCGGCGGGCTTTGCTGCCGCCGGGGCCGGCTGGCCCTTGGGGGCTTCCTTGTCCTTAGGCTGAGCCTGCTTCTTTCCGCCCTCCTTAGCCGGCGCGGGCTTCGGCTCCGCCGGCTTTTTCCCGGAGGCCTCGGGCTCCTGTTCCCCCTTGGGCTCAGGGCCCAGCTCCCTCTGGGCGAAATATTCATCCAGGCTGGCCAGATTCCTCTCCTGGGTGAATGTCTCAAAGACGATGTCCAGCTCCTTTTCCTCCAGGGCCGTCATATATTTCTTCGGCTCCGGGAAGTATTTCGCCAGCGTATCTATTACGTCCTTATTGGTGAGGTTCAGGTCCTTTGCTACCTCCCGCACCCTGTACTTTATCATCATAGGCTTATTCCTCCTTCTCTCGCTGTTGGCTCTCGGGTAGTTCCCCGTATTCCTTCAAAAGCGCGCCTGCAAACCCCTCGTCGGTCACAGCCACCACTCCGGCCTTTATCCCACAGGCTTTACTAAGCTCTGCCATACCGGCCTGGATTCGGACGGCCTGTATCCCCGCCCGCCCGGCCTCATACCGTAAGTTCTTATAGGTCTTCTCCGACACGTCCCCGGCTGCTATGAGCAGCGCGGCCTTCTTTGCCCTGGCTGTTTCCCTGCATACGTCAAAGCCCGCCTGGAGCCTTCCCGCCCTTCGGCACAGCCCCAGCAGTGACAGCACCTTATCCATTCTCCGCCATCTCCCCCTCCAGCCGCTCATAGACCTCGTCCGGTATCTTGCAGGAGAAGGCCCGCTCCAGCCGCCTTGCTTTCCTGGCCTTTACAAGGCACTCCGGGTCCCGGCAGATATACGCTCCCCGCCCGGGCTTTTTGCCGGTCATGTCCAGCTCTATGGGCCGTGGCAGGGGTTCGCCGTTTTCGTCCGTCTTTTCCGGGGCTCTTACAATGCGCATAAGCTCCCGCTTTGGCTTCATCTGGCCGCACCCGGCGCACATGCGCATGGGGGTCTTCCTTTGGTGCATGGGGCTCACTTCCTTATCTATGCTTTACTCGTCTTCTCCATAGAAGCCGCTCTCGGGCTTAATATCTATCTTCCAGCCGGTAAGCTTTGCCGCAAGCCGGGCGTTCTGCCCCTTATTGCCTATGGCAAGGGAAAGCTGGCTGTCCGGCACGGTGACCCTGCAGGCCCGCAAATCCCCCTCCGAGAGCTCCACCGCCAGCACATTTGCCGGGGACAGGGCCGCCGCAATGAACTTGCCGGGGTCCTCGCTGTACTCCACTATGTCTATCTTCTCGCCGCCCAGCTCCTCAACTATCTCGTTGACCCTGGCGCCCCTTGTACCTATACATGCGCCCACTGCGTCAACATCAGGGTTATGGCTCAGGACGGCTAGCTTCGTGCGGGAGCCTGCCTCCCTGGCTACGGCCTTTATCTCCACCGTGCCGTCATATATCTCCGGCACCTCGGTCTCAAACATGCGCTTCACCAGCTCCGGGCGTGTGCGGGAAATTATGGCCTTCGGACCCTTGAGCCCCTCCAGCACATCGACTACATAGACCTTTATGTAGTCTCCCTCGTGCACGCTCTCCCCGCCTATCTGCTCGGTCTTCGGAAGCACCGCCTCGGCCTTGCCTATGCGCAGGGTCAGGGCCCCGGTCCTGGGGTCTACCCTCTCAATAAGGGCACTGACAAGCTCCTGGTGCTTGCTCTGGAACTCCTGCATCATCTGGCCCCGCTCGCTGTCACGGATACCCTGCCGGATTATATTCCTGGCTGTCTGGGCCGCGACCCGGCCAAACTGCTTGGTGTCGAGCTTTATGCCCACGGTGCCGCCCACCATGGCCATGGGGGATATCCGCCTCGCCTCCTCCAGGAGCAGCTCCTTATCTGGGTCCTCTATCTCCTCTACAACGGTTTTCAGCAGGTATACCTCAAAGCGCCCGGTGCCCGGGTCCACCTTCATGTCCACATCTTCATTATTATAGGTATTCTTGCAGGCAGTTCCGATGGCCTTCTTTATCTTATCCAGCATAAAGTCCATGGGAATGCCCTTTTCCTTCTCCAGCATGCCCAGCGCCAAAAACAGCTCCTCATTGCCCTGGGGCTCTGCGGCCTTCTTCTTGCGTACCATTTTTCCAAACCACTCCTTACAGTTTCTTCCGTGCTTATCTGTCGCACTATATTTTATTATATATTATTCCGTATCTTCCGTCTCAATATCATCCAGCGCGCAGACCCAGGCAAGCTCCTTCTTCTCCAAGGTCACGCTGGTCTCCTCATCCAGCTGAAGCTCCACCCTGCCGTCCTCATAGCCTATAAGCAGACCCTCAAGCTCCTTTGTGCCGTCCTCCAGGGGGCGTATGAGCCGGGCCCTCACTGGCTCCTCCATATAGGCTTCAAAGTGCTCAGGCCTTGTCAGCTTCCTGTTGAGGCCTGAGGAGGACACCTCCAGCACATACTCCTGGGGCACCGGGTCGGTCTCGTCCAGCACCGGGTCAATGGCGCGGCTCATATTCACGCAGTCGTCTATGCCCACGCCGCCCTCTTTGTCAATATATATGCGCAGCACCCACTCCGCGCCCTCCTTCTGATACTGCACGTCCCAGACCTTCAGCCCCAGTTCCAGGGCTATGGGCTCGCAGAGCTCATACACGCGCCCCGCCACTCCGACCTTACCGCTCATATCCGCCCGCCTTTCCGTTATAACAAACGAAAGAGCGGGTCGCCCCACTCTCTCAGTCTACTTACACTATACCATGATTATAGCACCCAATCCCGGGAAAATCAAGGGTTTTTTCAAGGTTTTGCACAAGTTTTTACGACTCAAGCTGCCTTGAAAGGAACATTGCCGCCGCTTTGGCGCTCTCCACGGCCTCGCCGCCTATTTTGGGCGAGCTCTTTTCCCCTTTAATGAGCATTACCGCGCCCATCGGGTCCCCGGAGGACACCACCGGGAACACCGTCAGTGCCGCCGCCGGAAAGCCCTGTGCCGCAAGCACTGTGCTCTCGCCGTTGGTGACAAAGCTCCTTCGCCCCTGCACCAGCTCCTCCATCTGCACAGACACCTGCTTATGCAGCAGGTCCTTCTTCACCGGCCCTGCCACGGCTATCACCTGCTCCGTATCGCAGACCGCGGCGCCAAGCCCCGTCAGGTTTACAAGGGCCTCGGCATACGACTGGGCCAGCTGGGACATCTCCCCCACCGGGGAGTACTTCTTGAGTATGACCTCTCCCGACACGTCGGTGAAGATTTCCATGGGCATACCCTCACGAATCTTCAGGGTGCGGCGAATCTCCTTGGGGATGACTACCCGCCCGAGGTCGTCGATACGCCGGACTATACCAGTAGCTTTCATATAAAAACTTCCTTTCGCGCAAAATTTTCCAGGCCGTGCCAATTGGCCACTTCCCATTCCCCGCGACCCTTTTTGGACGGCTTTCACGGGGATATTATTTGCGCGGATTTTCCTTTTATCCCGCTCTTTGTCTTTTCACTTTGCGTTCAATGGCAGCCGTTCCGTTTGCAAAGATATTTTGCCGTGGGGTCAGTTGGGTCCCAGGTGTGCCAGGAGGGAATCTTCAGCCCGGCGGGCTTCTTTAAGGGGCCGGAGGTCTCGCTGGGGGAGATGTATACATGGGTGCCCAGCGCGCAGTTGTCGTATATCCATTTAGCGTCCTCGCAGTTGAGGCGGATGCAGCCAAGGGACCTGGTGGTGCCCAGGTTGTTGAACTCGCCGGACCACATGGTATAATTATTCCTCAGGTCGTTGGGCACCGAGTGGAACAGGTAATTGCCCATAATCTGGGTGCACCACTGGGCCCAGCTGCCCCCCACCATCTCCAGCCAGCGGTAGCGGTCCGGGGTATAGAAGTTGCCGGTGGGCGTAGGATTGCCGCAGGAGACCAGCATGGAGCGTACAGGTATCGTATAGTTTCCCGCGCTGTCCTTTGCGAAAATAATCAGATAATTCGCGGGCTTATAGACCTTGATATAGTATGGCCCCTTGACGACGCCCAGATTCGAGATGTCCTCAACTATCAGGCCGTTTTTATAATACCGCGTCCAGCTGCCGTCCTTGAAGAAGCCGGTAGCCGCAGCCCCGGTGGAGTCAAAGCGGTATTTTACCCCGCCGATAGTCTGCACTCCCCTAAGGCACTTTCCGTCTGAACCGATATAATATTTTGTTCCGTTCAGGCTAAGCCACCCGCGCTTATCTGTGGACTCATAGCGGGTATAGTCTGTCCACTGCTCGCCGCCCTCCTCGGTGCCGGTAAACTCATGGTCCGTAGAGGCCTCGATAATATTGCCATAGGCCCAGTTTCCCGGGAACACATCGCAGAACTCCCTGGTGCCCTCCAGCTCCTCGATGTTTTCGTCAGGCTGGCGGCCCAGCATACTGTTGAGTATGGTAACGGCCTGAGCTCTTGAGATATTATCATTGGGGTGGAACATGCCGTCGGCGCCGCCGTGTATCCAGCCCTTAGCGTATGCGGACACTATATAGGGCCTGGCCCAGTTCTTTTCAGACACATCCGTAAACGGACAGTCCCCCTCCTCCAGGCTGTCGCATGACGCCGCCATGCGCACAAATTCCGCCCGGGTTATCTTGGCGTTGGGGCGGAAGCCGCTCTCTGCAGAGCCGGTGGCAATACCCAGAGCGTTCACCCTTCCCACAGAGTCCGCAAACCAGTCGGTGGGCTTCACGTCCTTAAAGCTGGCGCTATGCTCAAAGTCCTTTATCCGCAGAAGGTTGCTGAACAGCGTAGCCGCCTCTGCCCGGGTCAGACTTCCCTGGGGATTAAAAATCTCAGGGGAGCAGCCGTTTATATAGGCCTTATGCTCGTCCGTGTTAAGCAGGGCAGCCACACTGCGCTCAAGACACGCGGTATACACGGTATCATCGGAAACAGCCGTCTCAGCAGGCTCTGCCGGCTCGCCGACCTCATTGAGCCAGCCGGTAATAACATATCCCTGCCAGGCGTGTTCCTCAGGAATGCCGGGAACGCTCTCAGGCTTCTCACCGGGGAGCACGGACTGGATTTCCATGCCAAAATCCCCAAAGTCAAAAGTCACCGAAACAAGACCGCACTCCGGCGGTTCTTCAGTGTCGTCCACAGCGGGCTCGTTATCAGCCGTATACATGTCCGGCTCCGCTTCTTCCGTATTCCCAGCGGCGGTCTCTGTCTCTGCTTCTGGCCGGGCAGGGGTCTCGTCCGCAACGGCAGTAAGGCCCATACAGCCTGTTACCAGCAGGCAGCACAGAAGCACGGATATCAGCTGCCGAAGGGTCATATGGGGGCTTGAGGTATTCATAGGTACATTGCTCCTTTTACATATAGTACATGATTATAGACAATTATACTCTATACCGATAAAAAATGGAAGATGTGAACGCAATATTTCTCCCAAAATTTTTTGAGGAAATATTGCGTTGCTTTTCCCTTTATATTTGATTATAATACAGAAGATATAGGGCTTGACAAAGAAACATACGTTTGATATGATATTGTTACTACAGAGAGGAGGCCTACCCCATGGCCGCAAGGAAGAAGAGGCCCGGCCCAAGAGAAACCCGAAGGATACAGCTGCTCAGGGAGGTCCTGGAAGGCAGGATGCCCGGTGACCAGGCTGAAAAGGCCGCACAGTTTATGTGGAACACCTGGGGGAGCCTCAAAAATATACTATCTGCTCCCGAAGAAGCCATAGCCTCCGCACCTGGCATGGATCCGGATACTGCCAGGCACCTGCGCCTGACTTTGGAGCTGGCCCGGGCCTGCCTTGACGAGGAGACAGACAGTGTAAAGAGGGTTGGGGACAGGCGCACGGCAGTGGAGCTGTTCCAGCCGCTTTTCCTCGGCCAGAGGGTTGAGGCCGTAGGCGCTGTCCTGCTGGATACCGGCAGCAGGGTCATCTACAGGGGTATCGTCTGCGAAGGGGCGGTAAACGCGGTGCCCCTCTATGTGCGCAGGCTGGTGCGCCTATGTATAGACTACGACGCCGACAGCTTCATATTGGCTCATAACCACATAAGCGGTAGCGCCGAGCCCTCAAAGCAGGATATCCTGACCACCAAGCACCTGGTGCTGGCCCTGGACTGCATACAGGTCCGGCTTAAAGACCATATAATACTGACAGACGGCGGGTATTTCTCTTTCTCCGAGAGCGGAATACTCCATGCCATGGCTGACGACGCCCTGGCCCAGTGGCGCAGCGGGATAGCTGGAACCAGGGAGTTGACAGACTACTTGGCAAAAGCCGGCCTGGGCGCCGGAAACTAAAAGGAGGGCACTGAAAATGGACTTCAAGCTTTCATCCAAATTCCAGCCTACCGGAGACCAGCCGGAGGCCATAGACCAGCTTGTGCGGGGAGTCAGCTCGGGAATGAAGGAGCAGACCCTGCTGGGCGTCACCGGCTCGGGCAAGACATTTACTATGGCGAACGTGATAGCGCGGCTCAACCGCCCCACGCTGATACTGGCCCATAACAAGACCCTGGCGGCGCAGCTCTGCTCGGAGTTCCGTGAGTTCTTTCCCGAAAACGCAGTGGAATATTTCGTCTCCTACTACGACTACTA
Organism: Acutalibacter sp. 1XD8-36; assembly: GCF_009917525.1. GTDB lineage: Bacteria > Bacillota > Clostridia > Oscillospirales > Acutalibacteraceae > Acutalibacter. The sequence goes on along the minus strand of NZ_QZDU01000009.1, from coordinate 9,733 downwards.
TCAGCCGGAGGCGTATATTGTACAGACGGACACCTATATTGAGAAGGACAGTGCAATAAATGACGAGATAGACAAGCTCCGTCACAGCGCCACCTGCGCCCTTTCCGAGCGCAGGGACGTTATAATCGTGGCCTCTGTCTCGTGCATATACAGCCTCGGCGACCCTATCGACTACAGAACTATGGTCATATCCCTGCGCCCGGGCATGGAGAAAAACCGGGACGACCTTTTAAGAAAGCTGGTTGAGCTCCAGTATGAGCGCAACGACGTAAACTTTATACGCAACAAGTTCCGGGTCCGCGGGGACGTAGTTGAGATATTCCCCGCCGAGTCCAGCGAGAAGGCCGTGCGGGTAGAGTTCTTTGGGGATGAGATAGAGCGGATAAGGGAGTTCCTGCCGCTGACCGGAGAGGTCACCGGCGAGCTGAAGCACGTGGGGATTTACCCGGCCTCCCACTATATCGTGCCGGGAGACAAGATGAAGACCGCCATCGCCAGCATCTATGATGAGATGGAGAAGCAGGCCGCCATGTTTAAGGAGCAGGGCAAGCTCATAGAGGCCCAGCGTATCAGCGAGCGCACGCGCCACGACATAGAGATGCTCTCGGAGATAGGCTTCTGCAAGGGTATAGAGAACTATTCCAGGGTGCTCTCTGGCAGGGAGGCGGGCAGCGCCCCCTTCACCCTGCTGGACTATTTCCCTGACGACTACCTTATGTTCGTAGACGAGAGCCATGTTACCCTGCCCCAGGTGCGGGGCATGTTCGGCGGCGACCACGCCAGGAAACAGATGCTGGTGGACTACGGCTTCCGCCTGCCCTCTGCCTATGACAACCGGCCCCTGAACTTTGATGAGTTCTATGGGCATATAAACCAGGCCATATTTGTCAGCGCCACTCCGGGAGACCTTGAGCTGGACAAGTCCACCCAGGTTGTGGAGCAGGTCATAAGGCCCACAGGGCTCCTGGACCCCAAGGTAACTGTAAAGCCCACCGAAGGGCAGATAGACGACCTTATCTCAGAGATAAACCTGCGGGTGGAGAAGCAGGAGAGGGTACTTGTCACCACGCTGACAAAGAAGATGGCTGAGGACCTTACAAGTTATCTTGAGAATTACGGCATAAAAGTGAGGTATATGCACCACGATATAGACACCGTGGAGCGCATGGAGATAATAAGGGATTTGCGCCTTGGGGAGTTCGATGTGCTGGTGGGCATAAACCTTTTGAGGGAGGGCCTGGATTTGCCCGAGGTCACCCTGGTCGCCATACTGGACGCGGACAAAGAAGGCTTCCTGAGAAGCGGCAGGAGCCTGATACAGACCATCGGACGCGCCGCCCGCAACGCCGAAGGCCAGGTGATAATGTACGCCGACAGCGTCACGCCCTCCATGGAGTACGCCATAACTGAGACCGAGCGCAGGCGGGCCATACAGGAGAAATATAACCTTGACCACGGCGTCGTGCCCAAGACCATCAAGAAAGACGTGGCTGAGATTCTTGAGATTTCCACCCATAAGGACGACGGCAAAAAGAAAAAGAAGCACTATACCCCCGCCGAGCGCAGGGAGCTGATAGAGCGTTATCAGAAGGAGATGAAGGCGGCGGCGAAGCTCTTGGAGTTCGAGCACGCGGCCTACCTCAGGGACAAGATAAAGGAACTTGAGACCGGGAGCGCGGGGCACGCGCCCCTGCCAAGGAGGAGGAAGGGGTAGTGGAAAGGGCAGAAGGAAGAAGCGTATGGGAAGTCATCCCGGAGCTGCAGGAGTATATTGAGCAGAACATCCTGCCCCTTTATGAGGCCCATGACTCCGGCCCACGGGCCCGAACATGTGCGGATAGTTTTAGAAAACAGCCTTGCCCTGCTGGACGGGCTGGATGTTGACTCCAACATGGTCTATACTGTGGCTGCCTATCATGACGTGGGTATCCGGGTCAGCCGGGAGCACCATGAAGCCGTCTCCGGGCAATGGCTGTGGGAGGATAGGGAGCTGGAGCGCTGGTTTACCCCCGAGCAGCGGCTTGTCATGCGCCAGGCCGTGGAGGACCACCGGGCTTCCCGCCAGGAGCCTCCCCGGAATATCTATGGGCGCATTGTCAGCGAGGCCGACCGTGACCTGGACCCAGAGCGGGTTGTGCGCCGCATGATAGAGTACAGCAAAGCCCATTGGCCCCAGTGGAGCGACGAGGAGCATATCCTTCGGACAATCGAACATGTAAAGGATAAGTACAGCGAGAGCGGCTATCTGCACCTATGGCTGCCCTGTCCCCGCAATGAGCGTGGGCTTGTCATCCTTAGGGAGTGGCTAAAGTCCGGGGAGCTGGCTGAGAGGTGCAGGAAATATCTGTGAGTCGGGAAAGGGGATAAAATACATGAATAAAAGAGAGGCTTTGTCCTTAGGTATCAAACAGCTTGCCACAGACTATAACGCAAGGCTGGAGGACTTTATAAGGCCCGGCATTACCTTTACCTCTCCGGCACTGAACCCGGGACGGCGGGTCTACTCGGACGAAATGCCCTTCTTTGAGCTGGCGGCTGTGGGCCACGCGGCGGTCATTATGGCTGATGAAGTCCTGCGCCCGGAGCTGGATGAGTGGATAAAAGACGTGGAGCACCCACACTGGCTGCTGGAATTCCCGCGGCTCTTGACGCTGTCAAAAATACTTGGGCCTTACGGCTGGCAGCTTACCCAAACCTTCCACTGCTATCTGCCGGCCGGTAGCTTCGGCCCTGTGAGCCCGCCGGAGGGCCTTGAGTTCCGGCTGCTTGAGCGCGGCGGGATTGTGGAGCTATACCCCAACTCCGACTGGCCCAACGCCCTGCAGGATGATTACAACCCCAAAAGGCTGGATGTTTTGGCGCTTGCCGCCGTGGACGGCGGGAAAATTGTTGGGATGGCAGGAGCTTCTGCCGACGCGCCCGGGATGTGGCAGGCCGGCATAGACGTGCTGCCGGAGTACCGGGGGCGCGGGCTGGGGACGCTGCTGGTGCGGGGGCTCTGCCATGATGTCCAGAAGCGTGGGGCCGTGCCTTTTTACGGGACAAGCCTTAGCAATATACATTCGCAGAACATAGCCTGCCAATGTGGCTTCGCCCCGGCGTGGGTGGCGGTATCCGCCAGAAAAAGAGGGGATTAACTATGGGAAAACCGCTTAGTGAGATGCCCCTGGAGGAGCTGTGGGAGCTGTTCCCCATATTCTTGACTGAGCATCAGGACTGCTGGGCAGACTGGTACAAGGATAAAATGCGGGTGCTGCGTGGCATACTCCCTCCCGGCACCCTGCTGCACCATGTGGGCAGCACTGCCATTAAGGGCATATGGGCAAAGCCCATTATTGACATTCTGATAGAGACCCCGAATATGGCGGCGCTGGACAACGCGGCAGGTGCGCTGAAAGCGGAGGGGTATATCTGCACGTCTCAGGGCGGAAGTCGTGTTGACTTCAACAAGGGCTACACGCCCGAGGGATTTGCCCAGCGGGTGTTCCACCTGCACCTGCGGCTCATGGGGGACCATGACGAGCTGTATTTTAGAGACTATCTCAATGAGCACCCGGATATAGCAAAGGAGTATGAGGGGCTGAAGCTGGAGCTATGGAAGCAATATGAGCATGACAGGGACGAATATACCCGGCAGAAGACAGCGTTTGTACTGGAGCATACCCAGACGGCGAAAAAGGAGTACCGGGGACGCTATATTTCCCCGGAAACGCTTGTCAGTGAGACCTTTTCTGAGGAGGCCCGGGAGAGAGTGCTGCAATTTCTGGCTTTCCTGCGCATGGAAGGAGCCGCTTTCGAGAGGGCTGGCGGCTATTGGGCTGGGCAGTATTACTGGGCGGCACTCTACTTCGGAGAGCCTGTATTTTATCTGCTTATCAATGGAACAGGGGACGAGGCAGCGCTTGCCCCAATAACAGTCTGGACCGACGACAGCGGCTCCACATGGTATGAGGATGCGCCCTTATCCCAGGGAGAAAAGGAGCTCTGCTGGAAACACGTGGATGTCTGCGGACATTGCGGCTCCTGCCCCGGTGGTACAGAAAAAACTGTGTTTTGCAGGAAGTTTGATGATGTGTGCCGCACTGCCCTGCGGTTCATAGCTCCCGGTACGGTTGAGATGGCGCTGCTGCAAAGATTGGCAGAGCTCCGATTTGCGGACATCAGAGGTAGAATAAGGGAAAGGAAGATATAAAAATGGACATTCTTGAGCTGATACAGAGCCGCAGAAGCTACCGCGGCCCCTACGAGAACACTCCCGTCCCCCGGGAGGATTTGCGAAGTATAATGGAGGCGGGGCTGGCAGCGCCCTCGGGGTGCAACAAACAGACCACAAGCCTTATCGCTGTGGACGACCCGGAGCTGCTCCGAAAGCTCAAGGCGGCCATAAATCCGCCTATAGCCGAGACCGCCCCTGCCGCCATATTGGTGCTCGCCCGGGAGATAATTGCCTATAGGGACCGGTGCTACAGCGTGCAGGACTACTCGGCGGCTATCGAGAACATGCTGCTGGCAATAAAAGCCCTGGGATATGAGAGCTGCTGGTATGAGGGGCATATCACGGACCTGGACAGGATAGACTTAAAGCTCGCTGAGATTCTGGACGTGCCGGAGGAGTACCGCATAGTGTGCCTGCTGCCTGTGGGAAAGGCTGCCCGGGAACCGGGAGCAGGGCCGAAGAAGCTGGCCTTTGAGAAACGGGCGTGGTTTAATGGATTCGGGAACGACTAATAGATGAATTGGAGGAAGAAAAAAGATGAGCCTTGACAAAATAGAAGTTTTCGGCGCCCGGGAGCACAACCTGAAAAACATAGACGTAACTATCCCCCGGGACAAGCTGGTGGTCCTCACAGGCCTGTCCGGGTCGGGAAAGTCCTCCCTGGCCTTTGACACCATTTACGCTGAGGGCCAGCGGCGGTACGTGGAGAGCCTCTCGTCCTACGCGAGAATGTTCTTAGGGCAGATGGAGAAGCCGGATGTGGACAAGATAGACGGCCTGTCCCCGGCCATTTCCATCGACCAGAAGACCACCTCCAAAAACCCCCGCTCCACTGTGGGCACGGTGACGGAGATATACGACTACCTGCGGCTTTTGTACGCCAGAATAGGCATCCCCCACTGCCCCATCTGCGGCAGGGAGATTAAGCAGCAGACCATCGACCAGATTGTGGACCAGGTGCTGGCGTTGCCTGAGAAGACAAAGCTGCAGGTGCTGGCCCCGGTGGTGCGCGGGCGAAAGGGCGAGCATGTGAAGGAGTTCGACGCCGCCAGAAGGGGCGGCTTCGTGCGTGCAAGGGTGGACGGCCTTCTCTATGACCTGGGCGAGCCCATGCAGCTTAACAAGAATCAAAAGCACAATATCGAGATAGTGGTGGACCGCCTGGTTGTCCATGAGGATATCCGCTCCCGCCTTGCGGACTCCATTGAAGTGGCCTCAGGGCTTACCGGGGGAATGGTGATAGTGAACGTAATAGACGGCGAGGATATCACCTTCTCCCAGAACTACGCCTGCCCTGAGCACGGCGTCAGCGTGGACGAGCTCACCCCCAGGATGTTTTCCTTCAATAATCCCTTCGGGGCCTGTAAAAAATGTACCGGCCTTGGAGTTTTCATGCGAATCGACCCGGCGCTGATAATCCCCGACAAAAAGCTCTCCATACGCAAGGGCGGGCTCAAGGCCAGCGGCTGGGCCATGGAGGGCAGCACTATCGCCACCATGTACATGCAGGGCCTTTCCGAGCACTACAAATTTTCCCTTGACACCCCTATTGGGGAGCTGCCAAAGGAGATAGTGGATATACTTCTGTACGGCACAAAGGGTGAGCAGATAAAGCTGACCCGCATGGGCGAGTACGGCAAGGGGAGTTCTTATAAAGCGGCCTTTGAGGGGGTTATCAACAACCTGGAGCGCCGGTATAAGGAGACCTCCTCCAACTGGATAAAGGCCGAGATAGAGACCTATATGAATGCCGTCCCCTGCGACGAGTGCCACGGCAAGCGCCTTTCCCCGGAGAGCCTAGCGGTAACTGTGGGCGGGGTCAATATTGCCGACTTCTGCGACAAGTCCGTTACGGAGGCCCTGGAGTTTGTGCAGGCTCTGGAGCTTACCCAGCGTGAGAAGCTTATAGCCGCCCCCATTGTAAAGGAGATAAAATCCCGGCTGGGATTTTTGCAGAGCGTCGGCCTTGAGTACCTTACCCTCTCCCGGTCCTCCGGCACCCTCTCCGGCGGCGAGAGCCAGCGCATACGCCTTGCCACGCAGATAGGCTCCTCCCTGATGGGTGTCCTGTATATTCTGGACGAGCCCAGCATTGGACTGCACCAGCGGGACAACAGCAAGCTCCTCGGCACCTTAAAGCGCCTTCGGGACCTTGGCAACACGGTGATAGTTGTGGAGCACGACGAGGAGACCATGCGCGAGGCCGACTATATTGTTGACATCGGCCCGGGGGCAGGAGTACACGGCGGCAATGTAATATATTCCGGGCCGGTGAAGGGGATTATGAGGTGCAAGGAATCCGTTACCGGCCAGTATCTCAGCGGAAAGAAAAAGGTTGAGATACCCGGTACCCGGCGCCAGGGCAACGGAAAATTCCTTGAGATAGTCGGTGCCAGCCAGAACAATCTCAGGGATGTGACAGTGAGCCTGCCCCTTGGCGAGCTGGTGTGCATTACAGGAGTGTCCGGGTCGGGTAAATCCTCGCTTATAAATGAGATACTTTTCAAAAAGCTTGCTTCAGAGCTAAACCGCGCCCATACGTTCCCCGGGGCCCACAAAGAGATAAATGGCCTTGAGCACCTGGACAAGGTGATACAGATAGACCAATCGCCTATAGGCCGCACCCCCCGCTCAAACCCCGCCACCTATACCGGGCTCTTTAACGACATAAGGGACCTGTATGCCAGCACCCAGGAGGCCAAGCTGCGGGGCTTCGGGCCTGGGCGGTTCAGCTTTAACGTGAAGGGTGGGCGCTGCGAGGCCTGCCAGGGCGATGGCATAATCCGCATAGAGATGCACTTCCTGCCGGATGTGTACGTGCCCTGTGAGGTATGTAAGGGCCACAGGTACAACCGCGAGACCTTAGAGGTAAAATATAAGGGCAAGAGCATATACGACGTGCTGGAGATGACCGTTGAGGAGGGAGTGGACTTCTTCAGGGACCTGCCGCGGCTTGCCCGGAAGCTGCAGACTCTCCACGACGTAGGGCTGGGCTATGTGAAGATAGGCCAGCCTGCAACCACCCTCTCAGGAGGCGAGGCACAGCGTGTAAAGCTTGCGACAGAGCTCTCCCGCCGCCCAACCGGCAAGACCATCTATATCCTGGATGAGCCCACCACCGGCCTGCACATTGCAGACGTGCACAAGCTCATAGAGGTCCTCCAGCAGCTGGTGGACAAGGGCAACTCTGTGGTCGTCATTGAGCATAACCTTGATTTGATAAAGACCGCCGACCATATTATCGACCTGGGCCCGGAGGGGGGCAACCGCGGCGGCACCATAGTGGCTGAGGGTACGCCGGAGGAGGTCTCGCTGGTAGACGGGAGCTATACCGGGCAATATTTAAGGCCCCTTTTGGGCGTTTAAAATGGCGGCGATGCTTCTCATACCCTTCTTTCTGCTGCGCTTCGGGCTGATGGCCCTGCTGAGCAGGCCAGCCCTGGCCCGAGCGGCGGCTTTTGCGCCAGTTACGGGCGCAGAAATACCGGCCTATTGGGTGTACCAACTATCCAATGCCGCGCTTATCATAGCCCTATTCTTTCTGCAATTCACAGGCGGGCCGCTGCTCCTTGGCGGCACCGCGCTGTATGGCGCCGGAAGCGTACTGCTTGCGGCCTCAGTGGCCGGCTTCTGCACCCCGGACGAAAACGGCATTAACCTCCGGGGAGCGTACCGCTATTCCCGCAACCCTATGTACATGTCCTACTTCCTGGTGTTCCTGGGCTGTGCGGCTATGACTGCTTCCCTGCTCCTGCTGGCGCTGCTCCTGTGCTTTCAGATATCAGCACACTGGATAATCCGGGCTGAGGAGCGCAGCTGCATACAGCGTTTCGGTCAGGATTATCTGGACTATATGAAGCAGGTCCGAAGGTATTTTTAGAAATTTAAGGAGGAAAACCATGGCTTTTGACTTCAAAAAGGAACAGAAGGAACTTTATGCACCCAAAGCCTCTCCCCAAATCGTGACCGTCCCTCAAATGAATTTTATAGCCATAGACGGTTGTGGCGACCCCAATACAGAGGGCGGCGAATATCAGCGCGCACTGAATGTGCTGTATGCTGTTGCGTATACCGTTAAAATGAGCTATAAATCAGACTACAAAATACCTGGATTTTATGAATACGTTGTCCCCCCGCTGGAGGGATTTTGGTATCAGCCAGGCATTAAGGGTGTAGATTATTCAAATAAGTCCTCCTTCTCCTGGACTTCGGTGATACGCCTGCCGGACTTTGTGGGGGAGAACGATTTCGCCTGGGCTGTTTCTGCCGCAGAGAAAAAGAAAAAGCTCGACTGCTCCCAGGCATATCTCCTTGCGCTGGACGAGGGACTGTGTGTGCAAATGCTCCATGTTGGGCCATATGACAGCGAGCCTGAGACTGTGGCGCTTATGGACGCATATATCGTTAAAAACGGCTATGAGAATGACCTAAACGATACCAGGCGGCACCATGAGATATATTTGAGCGACCCCCGTAAAGCTTCGCCGGAGAGGTGGAAGACGGTTATACGGCACCCCATAAAGAGGCGTGAATGTTAAAAAGAGTTGGACTAACTTGTCGAATATAATTTAGTTTGTTTATGGAGGTGTAACTTATGGAAAAGAAAAGCATTTACAGGCTCACAGTGGAAACCGACTACAGGCTGATAAAGGGAGAATCGATTTCAAGTGGGGAGAAAGCGGCTATCGCTGCAGAGCTACTGTCTGCGGCTCCTACTAAAGCTGTAACCCCAGCCGGCAGGAGAGCACTGTACCCGCTATTTTACATACCGCCCCAGGAGGTGAAGCTCCGCAGCCTGATGGGACAGACCCCCAAGACAAAAATTTTTTCCGGCAACATGTACGAGCTGGAGATACTGCGCCTGCTCTGCCTGCTGGCCCCCAGCAACCCTCAGGTTATGCTCATGCGCGACGCGACTCTGCGCCGCCTGAAAACCACCTGCTTCGGCTGGGATGACGACGGTGTAGGCGAATGTTTCGACACCTCGCTTATAGTGCTGAGATTTTTATGCACCGCCTCCCCTGAGGACACAGAATGGATAAGGAGCCGAATCGAGAACTATAATCGTCATACAAACGAGAAAAGGAGACCCTGGTTTCCCCTCTGGTATTTCTGGCTCTGCCTATCGGAAATGCCAATGGAGCTGGCCCTGCCGGAGATAGCTCAGCACCGCGTTGCGCTCGAGAAGAAGCTCCGGCGCAGCTACGTGATGCACAGCGAGCAGGACCGAGCGCTGCACCCTATGCTGGTGTGTATGCTTCGGAACTTGATGTCGCGCCTGCCGGAGTATTCATGGCTGGCGGGATGTGAGCCCTGTGTCAGCGGAACGGACGGAAGGGTGGGGCTCCCTTTGCATTTTGCTGTAAGACCGGCTTAAATTTTATATAAGCTTCTTTGCTGCCGCTTCAGGTAATCGCCTGGAGCGGTCTTTTTATGCCCGCGTTCTCGGTATTACAGTATATAAATAACTTCCACTCGGCGGCAAAAGAGAGCCGTACGAGAATCTAAAATTTAAGA
>NZ_QZDU01000008.1 GCF_009917525.1 Acutalibacter sp. 1XD8-36 | reverse complement strand
ACGAGCCGACCGGGAACCTGGACGCCGACACCGCCGAGGAAATCACGGCGATTTTGAAAGAGAGCGCCCATGCGTTCGGGAAGTGCGTGGTGGTCGTGACGCACTCAGGCGAGGTGGCAAAGCAGGCGGATGTGGTGTTGGAAATCAAACGGGGACATTTGAAAGAGAGGGAAATGTGATGAAAAAATTACTGCTATTTTGGCGTGTATGCTGGTCTGCTTCTTGCTGTTTACCGGCTGTACCAATCAGAAAGACGGCAGCGATCAGGACACAAACGTGGGGAACTCCGTGGAAATTGATGATACGGATATTGACGCCGGAACAAAGCCGGGTGCCGAGGACAACTCTGACAGTGTTTCCCTGCCAGATGGCTACACTTACAGTTTCAAAGACCCGGATAATGCGGACGGTATTGTAGTCACGCCGAGGGAGTAAGAAAAAATTCCCGTTTCACACAGGTTCCATATTGGCTTTATATAGGTTCCACATGGCGGCGGTACTTTGGTAAAAAGTGCCGCCGTCTTTGAACTGGGCGGCTTTGGGAGGTAGCCGCTATGTGGATATTTCGCCGTGAGGAATTGAGAGCGCCGTTATCAAAAAAAGCCCGTCCCCCGCCTGGGAGAATTGCGGCTACGAGGTTATACCATACAGTGCAGATAAAGTAAATTATACTGTGCAACTCGCCCGGCGGGTCTGTGACCTGCCGGGCGGTTTTTGTCGTTCCCAGCGGCCCGAAAATTTTTCTTCACTTTTTTCTCTGCGGAAAGCGGTTTTGCGCGCAAAACCTGTGCCGCTGAACGCTCTGTTAGCGGAAAGGGAAAGTACCACCACCATCCCCCAGCGAAAGGGGGTGAGAAGATGGAAACCAACCCCCGCGACTATGGCGAACGGTGCAGGTTTGATGCCTTTTGCAAGACCGTATTGAAGCATGAGGCAATCGACTACATTCGGGAAATGAAGCGGCGGGCCAGCCGGGAAACATCCTTGGAGCGGTTGCCCCAGACGGCGATGGACAAGCTGTGTTCGGCGGACAGTTACCCCAGCGATAGCTATGTGTTTTCGTACTGCGGCTGTGACCTGCCGATCAGGAGCCAACAGGTGGCCGACGCCTTTGCGGGTCTGCCGGAGCAGGAGCAAAGCATTTTGATTTTGCGCCTGGTGCTGGACTTGACGGACAGCGAGATCGGCGAAGCCCTGGGGCTGTCCCGGAGTGCCGTCCAGCGGCGCAGAACAAAATCGCTGAATGTCCTGCGAACGAAACTGACAGCGAGGAAAGGAGGTTAGCGCCTATGAAGCGTCGTAACTACAAGGGCCGTGAACCGCTTCCGCTGGCGGTGAGCGATGCGGCCCAGACCGGGGACGCTGACGCTGTAGAGCAAGTCTTGCGATACTACGAAGGTTACATAAACAAGCTGTGTACCCGGACGGTCTATGACGAAAGCGGCTGTCCCCATGCCTGCTTGGACGAGTACATGAAAAGCCGTCTGGAAAACAAACTGATCCGCGCCATTCTCGGCATGAACTGATAACCGGCCCCGGCTGGGGGGAGCAGCTTACCCTTTCCCTGTTCCTCCCGCCTGCGGGTCTGGGCATTTCAAAGAAAGGCTGGTGAACTATGGCCGAGGAAATCGGCATTTCGGTAAAGGACAAATTTTGCCTCACCATTGAAGAAGCCTCCCGCTATTTCGGGATCGGCGAAAAGAAACTGCGCAGGCTGGTAAACAGCAACCTGGACGCCGGTTTTGTCATTCAGAACGGCGTGAAAATTCTAATCAAACGCCAGCGGTTTGAGCAGTTTCTGGATAAGCTGTCGTCGATTTAAGCGCCGTACCTTACGAAAAGTTCCTATAAGACATTCAGATTGATATGGAAATCGGGCCTCGGCTATGGTATAATATGATTATATCGTGCCGAGGCTCTTTTCACAGAAAGGAGCATAGACGTGAGCGAAAAGCGACGTGACAGCAAAAACCGCATTCTTCGCAGCGGAGAGAGCCAACGCAAAGACGGACGATATGCGTACAAATACATTGACGCCACAGGCAAGCCCCGGTTTGTTTACAGTTGGAAACTGGAGGCCACAGACAGCACGCCCCAGGGCAAGCGGGACGGCCTTTCCCTGCGGGAAAAGGAGAAGCAAATCCGGCGGGACATTGAGGACGCCATTATTCCCCGTGGCGGAGAGATGACCGTTCTGGATTTGGTGAAAAAGTATCTCTCACAGAAAACCGGCGTCCGGCACAACACCGAGGCCAACTATAACTTTGTCCTCAATATCATCAAGAAAGAGGACTTCGGCAGACAGCGCATTGACCGGGTGAAGCTGTCCGACGCCAAGTGCTGGCTCATCAAGTTACAGCAGGACGGCAGGGGGTATAGCTCCATCCACTCCATTCGCGGCGTTGTCCGGCCTGCGTTTCAGATGGCCGTGGACGATGATTTGATACGCAAAAATCCGTTTGAATTTCAGCTTGCCACCGTCGTTGTCAACGACAGCGTGACAAGGGAAGCGATCACAAGGAAACAGGAACGGGCATTTCTGGAATTTGTAAAGGGTGACAAGCACTTTTCCCGGTATTATGACGGCATTTATATCCTGTTCAAGACCGGACTTCGTATCTCGGAGTTTGTTGGGCTGACGCTGGCTGACCTGGACATGAAGAACCGCAAAATCAGCGTCAACCACCAGCTTCAGCGAAAGCGGAATATGGAGTACATCATTGAGGACACGAAAACCTCCAGCGGAACGCGGGAAATCCCCATGACGGACGATGTGTACCAGTGCTTCCAGCGCATTATCGCCAACAGGCCGAAGCCCAAGACCGAGCCGATGATCGGCGGCAGGTGCGGCTTTCTATATTTGGATAAGGACGGCAAGCCAATGGTGGCACTTCACTGGGAGCATTACTTCAAGCACATCTGCCAGAAGTACAACAGTATCTACAAGGTGCAGATGCCCAAAGTCACCCCTCACGTTTGCAGGCACACATTCTGTTCCAACATGGCAAAGAGCGGTATGAACCCCAAGACGCTGCAATACCTTATGGGACACTCGGATATTAGCGTTACGCTGAACACCTATACCCACCTGGGCTTTGAGGATGCGCAGGCAGAGCTGAAACGGGTTGCCAGCGGCGAGTAGTAAAACGGGAGAACCCCCCTTGATTTACTACCTTTCCTACTACTTTCGGGGTCAAAGCTGTGCTATTTTATGCCGGGATATGCCAAGAGAATGAGCGGAAGAAAATGCCGCAAAACACCTGCAAGGCCCGGAATATCAATACTTTCAAGAGATTTCAGGATATGACAAAAATCTTATTCGTCTGCCTTGGGAATATATGCCGCAGCCCGATGGCTGAGTTTGTCATGAGGGATATGATAGAAAAGTCCGGGCTCTCCGGGGAGTTCCATATCGCTTCGGCGGGCACAAGCAATGAGGAGTACGGCAACCCGGTCTATCCGCCCGCAAGGAGAAAGCTTTTGGAGCACGGCATAGACCCGGCGGGAAAGACAGCCCGGCAGCTTCAGAGGGGCGACTATCAGGAGTACGACCTGCTTATCGCCATGGAGCAGAGCAACCTGCGCTCTATGGAGCGGCTGTTCGGCGGGGACCCTGAGGGGAAGCTGCACCGCCTGCTGGACTATACCGGCCGCCCAGGCGACGTGGCTGACCCCTGGTATACCAGGGACTTTGAAGCTGCCTGGCGGGACATTTCTGAGGGCTGCCGGGGGCTGCTTGAGAGCATAACAAAAAATTAAAGGAGACAAAAATATGGAACTTCTGACCCGCAAGGACGTCCCGGAGGAGCTTACCTGGGACCTTACCGCACTGTACAAAACTGAGGCAGATATAAAGTCGGACGTTGAAAGGGTGAGCGCCCTTACTGATAAGATTGAGAGCGAGTATAAGGGCAAACTTAATACCCCTGAGAATATTTTAGCCTGCCTGGACCTTTACAGGGAGTGGCAGCAGATACTGTGGTTTGCGGCGAGCTACCGCAATCTGGCTGCGTCTGTGGACTATAACGATTCAAAGCTCCAGGAGGACGATGAGGCCATGTCCAGGCTCTGCGCCAATTTGGGGAGCAGGCTGAGCTTTATAGACAGCGAGATAACCGCACAGCCGGACAGCGTTATTGAATCGGCTATTGCAGAGGGCGGGCCCAACTGCGGCTATCTAAAAGAGCTCCTGCGCTGGAAGCCCCACCAGCTTGAGCCCGAGACAGAGAAGGTCCTGGCAGCGCTGAGCCCAACCTTTGGCACGCCGTATAGCGTGTATAATATGGCAAAGCTTGCGGACATGCGCTTCCCCGGCTTTAACGCGGCAGGGGAGGAGCACCCCCTGGGCTACTCACTTTTTGAGGACAAGTATGAGTATGACCCACGCAAAGAGGTGCGGCGGGAGGCCTTCCGTTGCTTCTCTGAAAAGCTTAGGGAGTACCAGAATGTCACTGCCGCGGCCTACCAGAGCCAGGTCCAGAAGGAGAAGACCATGGCGAAGCTCAGGGGCTTTGACTCGGTGTTCGACTATCTGCTCTTCGGACAGAACGTGACAAGGGAGATGTACGACAGGCAGATTGACCTGATAACCGAGAAGCTGGCTCCCCATATGCGCCGGTACGCCAAGCTAATCCAGAAGGTCCACGGCCTGGACAAAATGACCTATGCAGACCTGAAGCTCCCTGTGGACCCGGGCTATGCCCCGGAGCTCACCATTGAGGACTCAAGGAACTATATTGAGAAGGGCCTGTCAATACTGGGGGAGGACTATGTGCAGATGGTTCGGGACGCCTATTCCGAGCGCTGGGTGGACTTCGCCCAGAACCAGGGCAAGTCCACCGGCGGCTTCTGCGCCAGCCCATACGGAGGGCACTCCTTTATCCTGTTCAGCTGGCACGGCGGCATGTCCGATGTGTTTACTCTGGCACACGAGCTGGGCCACGCCGGGCATTTTAAGGCGTGCAATTCCGCGCAGTCCATATTTGATACCAATGTCTCCACCTATTTTGTGGAGGCCCCTTCTACAATGAACGAGCTGATAATGGCCCACTACCTTTTGAAGACCAGCGACGACAAGCGCTTCAGGCGCTGGGTGCTGAGCAATATGGTGGGGAATACCTACTATCACAACTTCGTCACCCATCTGCTGGAGGCGGCATATCAGCGGGAGGTTTATAAGCTTGTGGACGCCGGGGGCAGCGTGCAGGCGGAGACCCTGAGCGCCATCATGGGGGAGACCCTATCTAAATTCTGGGGCGACGCCGTGGAGCTCACCCCGGGGGCGGAGCTCACCTGGATGCGCCAGCCACACTACTATATGGGGCTCTACTCCTACACCTACAGCGCCGGCCTGACCGTGGCTACAGCCGCCTGCAGGCGCATAGAGCGGGAGGGCGCCCCCGCCGTTGAGGACTGGAAGCAGGTCCTGAGGGCGGGCAGCACCGGCACGCCTTTGGAGCTCGCCCGGATGGCAGGGGTGGATATCTCCACCGATAAGCCATTGCTTGAGACCATTGAGGCCATCGGCGGCATGATAGACGAGATTTGCACCATTACAGAGGAGCTCTGAAATATAGGCCTATAGCGCGAAAATGCCCGCCCGGGCAAGAAACCTGGGCGGGCATTTTATGTAGTTTTCCTCACCCGGCAGAGGGGCTGGCCATGGGGTCGCCCCGCCAGTAGGAGGCCCACCTGCGCTTGGCCTCGCCGGACATGCCGGGGGTCAGGGGCACCCTGCCGCCGTTGTCGAGCAGCAGGCTGTCCTGCTCCACGCTGCGCAGGTGGTGCAGGTTTACGGCAAAGCTGGTGCCGCAGCGGAAGAACCTGCCGTCTGAGAGCAGGGGCTCCACGGCCTTCTGGAAGGAGGTGCGAAGGGTGAGGCTGGCGGCTATGCTGCCGTCAAGGTTATGGTAGTGCAGGACACGGTTTTGCAGGTCAACATATAGCAGCTCGCTCAATGGAAGGACCCGCACGCCACCTCTCACGCTTACGGACACCTTGTCTTCCTGCCTGCCGGCTATCCAGTCCAGCACCCTGTCCAGCTCCCGGTATACCTCCTCTGCTGTTAGCGGCTTCATAAGGCAGCCCATGGCCTGGTCCCGGAAAGAGGCCCGGTCCACATCGGAGGTCAGGCGGATTATGGCGCCGCGGCCGCCAAGCTCCCGCAGGCGCACACACATATCAACGCCGGTGAGCCCGGGAATTAGCTCGTCCAAAATGTACAGGTCAAAGTCCTCTCCCTTTTCCATGGCCTCTAGAAGCTTTGGGACGCTCTCAAAGGCGGCGGTGAGGCCCGGGCCGCCGCTGCGACGGTGGATATAGGTGTTGAGCATTTCAACAGCCTGCTTTCGCAGGGCTGGGCCGTCGATGCAAATGGCAATTTTTATCATACTGAACATCCTCTCCCTAGTCCCCTGCAAATTCAGGGAACTGATTTTGACCGGATTTGCATACTGTAATATTGTAATGTTGTAATATTTGTAATATTTATTATATAGTATTATTCAAAAAATTGCAAGAGAAAAGACACGGTTTTTGCCGTGTCTTGGAAAAATTACAGAATTATCAGCGGTTGCGCTCCTTCATGGCCCGCTCCATGTCCCGCTGGGCGTCTCTCTTAGCCATGTCAGCCCGCTTGTCGTAAAGCTTCTTGCCCTTGCAGAGGCCTACCTGTACCTTTACCCGACTCCCTTTAAAATAGAGGGAGAGGGGGATAAGGGAGTAGCCCTGCTGTTTTACCAGGCCATAGAGCCGGTTTATCTCCCGCTTGTGTAGCAGGAGCTTCCGTACACGCATTGGGTCCCGGTTAAAGATATTTCCGTGCTCATAGGCGCTGATATGGCAGCCGTTCAGGACCATTTCGCCGTCCACCACTGAGCACCAGGAGTCTTTAAGATTGGCCCGGCCCTGGCGCAGGGATTTGACCTCTGTGCCCACAAGCTCGATGCCGGCCTCCAGGCTTTCCTCTACAAAATAGTCGTGGTGGGCTTTTTTGTTTTGGGCGATAGTTTTTGTACTGAGCTTTTCGGGCATGGGTGTCCCTCCTTCGTTTTTTGGAAAGGCTTGGGTATGCTCAACCCAACCTCCCGCAAGTTTAAGGCCGACTTGACCGGCCGGGTCTAAAGCTCCCGGCGTCCTTCAAGGGCCCGCTGCAAGGTTACGTTGTCCGCGTATTCCAGGTCACCGCCAACGGGTATGCCGTAGGCAAGCCTTGTGACCCGCACCCCCAGGGGCCTTATCAGCCGGGCTATATACAGCGCCGTGGCGTCGCCCTCGACTGTGGGGTTTGTAGCCATGATGACCTCCTGTACTCCAGAGTCCATCCGTGCCAGCAGCTCCTTTATTCTGAGCTGGTCCGGCCCCACGCCTGCCAGGGGGGAGATAGTGCCGTGGAGCACGTGGTAGAGCCCGCTGAATTCACCGGCCCGCTCCAGGGCAAACACGTCCTTGGGCTCCTCCACCACGCAGATAATGGAACGGTCGCGCCTGTCGCTGCGGCAAACAGGGCAGAGCTCACTGTCGGTTAAGTTGCAGCAGTCCCTGCAGTAGTGTATCTTCTCATGGGCGTCGGTTATGGCGGACGCAAAGGCCTGGGCGTCCTTCTCCGACATATTCAGTATATGGTATGCCAGCCGCTGAGCGGTCTTATGGCCTATCCCCGGCAGGGATTCCAGTTTGTCCACCAGCGTGTCCAGGGGGGCTACGATATAGTTTGGCATTAGAACATCCCCGGAATGCCCATGCCGCCGGAGACAGCGGACATCTTCTCCTCTTTTTCAGCGCTTGCCTGGGAGAGGGCCGAGTTCACCGCCGCGGTCACCAGGTCGCCAAGCATTTCAGCGTCCTCAGGATCGATGACCTCGGGCTTTATCTCAACGGACTTGACCTCCAGCTTCCCGGTGACAGTGGCCCGCACAGCGTCCCCGCCTGCGGCGGCGGTGTACTCCTTCTCCTCCAGCTCAGCAGTTATGGCCTCCATCTGCTCCTGCATTTTCTGGGCCTGCCGCGCTAGCTGCTGCAGATTGGCGGCTCCTGGGGTCTGATATCCTTGTGGCAGTCTGGCTTTCATATTTCCTCGTCCTTTCAGTTTGTAATTTTATTTGTTTGCGATTGTATTGTTTTGACTGTATAGTACAAATACTTTACACTATTCCTCCACCACCGGCACGCCTGACTCCTTTGCCCGGCGCACCAGCTCATCCATGGGGTCCTCCTGGGCCTTGGCCTGGGGCTTTCTGTAGGGTCCCAGCTTATAGGGCCTGCCGGTAACTCTGGTGATGGCCTCCCGAAGCCTGGCCCGCTGGTCCGACCGCTTCAGCAGCTCAAAGGCTATCTCCGGGGCGTCAATAAGCATGTATTCCCCGGAAATATAGGCGCTGCTGCCCTCAAAGGACATAGCCATGCTCTTGCTCCCGGCATCAAGCTGCCGCAGGATATCGGGCCAGGCAGGGAACCTCTGGGCGTTGGCTATCAGCTCCTCGAGGGACGGGTCAGACGTAGGCTTCTTAGCCGGTGGAGCAGGGGAGGCTTGCTCAGGTGCCGGAGGCTCCTCCGGTGCCTGTACCGGCTCCAGCACGGCCTCTGCCGGTATGGGTTCTGTTGGCCCGGTATCTGTAAAGCTTGCTCCCTTTACAACTACCGGCTCGCGCGGAGGCTGTAAAGCTATTCCGCTTTCCAGCGCCTCAATGCGTCTGACCAGGGATTCAGGCGTGGAGTCAAGCTGTGGGCTGCACAGCCTTACCAGAGCCATCTCAAACTGGGTGCGCTGATTCCCAAGGCGCAGCTTGTTAAGCGTGCCCTCCAGTACATCCAGGCTGTGAAGCACCGTACCAAGCCCCATGGAGCCTGAGAGCCTCTGAAGCTCCCGACGCTCCTCGCCCACAGACTGGAGCAGCGCCCCGGGGTCCTTCATTATCTTACAGAGCATGAGCCCCCGGAAATACTCAGCCAGTTCCACACAGAGCCTTGAGAGGTCCTTTGAGTCCCTGTGAAGCCGGTCGATTATCTCCAGCGCCGCCGCAGAGTCCCGGGCGGCAACCGCCTCGGCCAGCTGCCCCAGATACTCCCGGGAGGCTAGCCCCGCCGTATCACACACAATATCAAGGGTAATATGCCGCTCCCGGCCCAGGCACTGGTCCAGCAATGACAGCGCGTCCCTCAGGGCTCCGTCCGAGACCCTGGCAATAAGCAGCGCCGCGTCAGGCTCCAGCTCAGCTCCTTCCAGCTCAGCCACCTGCCCTAAGCGCTCAGCCATTGGCTCGGGGGCTATCCTGTGGAAGTCGAATCGCTGGCAACGGGAGAGTATAGTGGGCATGAGTTTGTGTACTTCGGTGGTAGCTAAAATAAATATCACATGTGCCGGGGGCTCCTCCAGAGTCTTTAACAGGGCGTTAAAGGCAGCGTTTGACAGCATATGGACCTCGTCGATAATATACACCCGGTATTTTGTGTTGGCAGGAGTGAAGACCGACTCCTCCACAATGGAGCGCACGCTCTCAACGCCGTTGTTGCTGGCGGCGTCTATCTCCACCACATCCAGCATGGAGCCCTCCTCAAGGCCCTTACAGACCTCGCACTCCCCGCAGGGGTCGCCGACCACAGGATTCAGGCAGTTTACTGCCCTTGAGAGAATCCTGGCGCAGGTGGTCTTGCCGGTGCCCCGGGAGCCGGTGAAAAGGTAGGCGTGGGAGATGCGGCCCCGGGTGAGCTCATTTTTAAGGGTGACGGTCACCTGTGGCTGGCCCACCACGTCGGCAAAGACCCTGGGACGGTATTTGCGGTATAGGACCTTATACATTTGAAACCCACCTCACATAAAACAAAAGCCGGGATATGCGAGCGGACAGGCGACCTGCATCGCCCGGAAACATCCGCTTAATGCTGCTCGGTTCCCCGCCTGACATGGTTCACGGCATCCCGCCGCGCAGACCTGTCCGCTCACATATCCCAACTCTACGTTGACTTACTGAGATATTATAGCACATATTTTCGTGATTTGCAACTAATTTCTGCTGAGGCTTGAAAACTCCTTAAAATTATAGTACAATACATATATATTGTGTTAAAAAGGGAGTGCCGCCCATGCTTATAGATATCCTGCTGACCCTGCCGATACTCGCCCTCTTTGTGCTCGTCGCCGCCCGCTGCCTTGTGCCGGAGAGTGCTGAAAACAGTACAGCGGCAGTTTGTAACAGGCAGGAGCTCCTGAAGGTATTTTGCTTTGCGGTGCTTTTCAGGCTGTTCATGCTCTTAATTATGTTCCTATGCTCCATGCTCTCCAGCGGGGACAGGGGCCTTGATGTTATACCGGACAGCTTTACCCGCTGGGACGGCAGGCACTATATAAACCTTATTGAAAAGGGGTATACCGGCTATATTGAGGATGGCAGGCATCTGTTCCTGGTGTTCTATCCCCTCTATGTCTGGGTCTCACGCATAGTGCGCCTGATAGTGCCGAACACTATCATTGCCGGCCTTGCAGTCTCCATATTCAGCTACGCCCTGGGCTGCTGCAACGTCTACCGCATTGCCGCCCAGCGCCTGGGCCGGGACACAGCCCGGGATTCCATAATACTGCTCTCGCTCTACCCCTTCTCCTTCTTTTACGGCACTATTATGACCGAGGGCCTTTTCCTGCTGACAACCTCTGCCGCCTGCTGCTATGCCATGCAGCGCCGCTGGATATTATATGGGATTTTCGGGGCCTTAGCCGCCCTGACCCGCATGACCGGGATACTGGTGATAGTCCCGGCTGTAGTTGAGCTTATCTCAGAGGTGCGGCCCCTTGAGAAGCCCTTGAGGTTTATAAAGCAGCTGCCGGCAATAGCCATGCCCCTGCTGGGAGCGCTTGGCTATCTGCTCCTCAACTGGTATGTGGACCAAGACCCCTTTGCCTTTAGAGTGCACCAGGCCCACTGGTACCAGGGGGGGATGTGGGTGTCGAAGGTCCTGCGCTACCTTTGGAACTATTTCATAGACAACCTCACTACCTCAAACGGCTTCGCTGTCTGGCTGCCGGAGCTGTTATTATTCGCAGTATTTTTCACTATAATAGCTGTTTCGGTGCGCAACAAAAAAATCCCGCCCAGTATGCTGGCTTACGCCTTCTGCTGCCTAGTGGCCAACTATTCCCTCTCCTGGCTGCTGAGCGCAGGGAGGTATCTCAGTGTGTGCTTCCCGCTGTTTATCTTAGGAGCTGTGCTGGTTAAAGACAGGCCAAAGCTCCGGCAGGCGGTATATACGGCAGAAGCGGTGCTGCTGGGGATATATTTTTACGCCTACTTAACCGGCGCGCAGGTCATGTAGAATATTTCTGCCCCTTCCGCACAGACTACCATCAAAAACCACCGGGAGGAGCTTATGAAACGCATAGGAGCACAGACCCTCGAATTCACCGCGCCGCCAAGCATTTTGGGCCATGGAGCCGTAGGCGGCAGGAAGGAGTCCCAGGGGCCATTGGCTGCCGACTTCCACCAGACCTTCGACGATACCCGCCTGCAGACGGACAGCTGGGAGAAGGCCGAGGCCCAGCTGCAAAAGGAGGCCGTGAGCGTGGCCCTTGGGAACGCCGGGTGCGCCGCTGGGGACATACAGATGATATTTGCAGGGGACCTTTTAAACCAGTGCATTTCCTCAACCTTCGGGCTTCTGGAATACCAGATACCCTTTTTGGGCCAGTACGGGGCCTGCTCCACTATGGCCCAGACACTTTTAATGGCCGGGATAATGGTGGACAGCGGGGCGGCTGATAGGGCCGCGGCGGTTACCAGCTCGCATTTTTGCTCAGCAGAGCGGCAGTTCCGCACGCCGCTGGAGTACGGCGCCCAGCGTACCCCCACCGCCCAGTGGACGGCGACGGCCTCAGGCTGCGCCATAGTGGGGCATAGGGGCAGGGTGAGGCTCCTCCACGGCCTGGCTGGTAAGGTGGTGGATTTGGGGGTGAAGGACCCGGCAAATATGGGCGCGGCAATGGCCCCTGCCGCCGCAGACAGCATTTGCCGCTTTCTTGAGGACACAGGCACTAGACCTAGCGACTACGACGGTATTTTCACCGGGGACCTGGGGCAGGTGGGCAGCACGCTCCTGCTTGACATGCTCAGAGACAACGGGCTGGACATTTCAAGTGTGCACAACGACTGTGGGCTCATGCTGTTTGACAGGGAGAAGCAGGACGTGCATGCAGGCGGCTCTGGCTGCGGCTGTTCGGCAAGCGTCTTATGCGGGCATTTGTTGAACCGGATGGAGCGGGGAGAGCTTCGGTCCATCCTCTTCTGCGCCACCGGAGCGCTCATGTCAACCACCAGCCAGCAGCAGGGCGAGGCTATCCCAGGGGTGTGCCATATAGTACACCTGGCGGTCTGAGCGGGAGCATTTCCCGCTACATATCCCTATATAATAAAAGTATAATATAAATTATATGCACTGGAAACAAAATACGCTTGCGGTTTCCGGCGGTTTGTGGTATACTGTTAAATAATATGCCCAAAAAGGGGGCAATGTTTTGGATAACCATGAACCTAACCGCGAAGCTGATTACGGCGCGGGGATAATCGCCGGGAGGAACCCGGTATCTGAGGCCATGCGCTCAGGCCGCGCCATAGACTGCCTGTACGTTTCAAAGGGCCAGCAGGCGGGCCAGATACCCGTGCTCATAGCAAAGGCAAAGCAGCTTGGCATACCTATTAAAGAGGCCGACCAGAGGAAGCTCTCCCATATGTGCAACGGGGCTAACCACCAGGGGATAGTCGCCGTGGCGGCGGCAAGAGAGTATTCAAGCCTTGAGGACATGCTGTCCCTGGCAGAAGAGAGGGGAGAGCCGCCCCTTTTGATAATCTGCGACGGCCTTGAGGACCCCCATAATCTTGGGGCCATAATACGCTCGGCAGAATGTGCCGGGGCCCATGGGGTGATAATCCCTAAGCGCCGGAGCGTGGGGCTGACCTATGCTGTGAGCAAGGCCTCGGCGGGGGCTGTGGAGTATATACCTGTCGCAAGGGTGCAGAATCTCAGCAGCCTTATAGAGGACTTAAAATCCCGGGGGATATGGTGCTTTGCCGCGGACATGGACGGCTCACCTTGGGACAAGACGGATTTTGCAGGGCCCACGGCCCTGGTGATAGGCTCGGAGGGGAAGGGCGTCAGCCGCCTTGTGAAGGAGAAATGCGACGGCGTGGTGTCCCTGCCCGTCAGGGGGCGGGTCAATTCCCTTAACGCTTCGGTGGCGGCAGGTGTGCTCTGCTATGAGGCTGTAAGGCAGAGAACGGAGAGGAGCAGGTAATGAAAGACGATTTAGGATTTACCCTTGAGGATATACTGGAGGAGGAGCGCCAGAAGCGCGAAGCCAGGGGGCAGGCCGGTGAGCCCACCGAACCGGAGCAGAATTATGAAGACTATCAGGACTATGCTGCCGGACAGGAGGAGGGCTCAGAGGAATACCGGGAGTATGAGCCGGAGCCACAGCAGGAGGCAGAGTATGTTGAGCAGGAGCCGGAACAGGAGTCCCGAGAGTACAGCGCCCCTGAGGACCCGGGCCCGGAGTACGTGCTCGAGGAGGAGCCTGAGCCTCAGAAGGGTAAGAAGAAAAAGAAGAAGCGCTGGGGGTTCTTCGGCCGGAAAAAGGTGCCGGACTTTGACGAGAATGAGGAAGATATTTATTACGGCATACAGCTAAAGCCCATTGACGAGTACCGCATGGACAGCGACGGCCCGCCTCTGGGGGAGGAGGGCTATAAGGTCCTGTTCGACGACTCCAAGGCCATTGACGACGAGGTTGAGGAGAACTTCCAGCGCCTGCAGAAGGAGCGCCGCCGGAGGGTTGCCAAGGCGGTGCAGAGCGCCGGTATGGACGAGCAGCAGGTGGAGGAGGAGTTCGGCGTGGTGGCCCCTGTGCCCCTGACCTCATATGCCGCCGACCCCTATGCCCGCCAGCACGGGCTTGGCGCCGAGGGCGGGGAGCTCTCGGACCTGCAGAAGGCCATGCTCCAGACGGACCAGACCATGGAGATAAAGCTTAACGTCCTCAACAGCACCATCGAGATACAGAAGATCCAGGACGGACAGCCGGTGAGCGAGGAGACCGTAGAGCGCATTCTGAGGGAGGCCCCGGAGCCGCCTGAGGAGTACGCAGAGCAGGAGCCGGTGGCTGAGTATGAGCAGGAGCCTGAAATAGAGTATGTGGAGCCGGAGTACGAGCCCGAGCCCCAGCAGGAGCCTGAGGCTGAATATACGGAGCAGAACTACCTGCCCCAGGAGTACCTGGAGCAGGAGCCCGAGGCTGAGCCGGAGCCGGAGATAGAGTACGTGGAGCGGGAATATGAGCCAGAGCCTCAGTTTGTGTCCGAGTATGTGCAGCCGGTATATGAGCAGAAGCCCGAGCCGGTGGCTGAGTATGTACAACCTGAGCCGCAGCCTCAGCCCGTACCCGCGGCGCCGGCGCCGGAGGAGATGAAGACTATCGAGATACCGGTACAGCCCGCGGCCCCGAAGCCTGAGCCTGAGCCGGAACCGGCTCCAGAGCCGCCTCCGAGGCCTATACAGCAGGTGCCCTATGTGGATACTATATACCAGTACCGCTCAAGGAGCATTGCAACCCATATTATAAACGCCGACCTGCTTCAGAGCGCCCTGCTCTCTGAGGAGGAGAGCCTGCAAAGGGCCAAGGACGCAGCGTCCGGCGCGCCAAAGAGAAGGATAAAGCCCCGGAAGGTAGTGGAGGAGTTCCCCCCCGAGCCGGAGCTGCCGCCTGAGAAGCTGAACGAGTCCATTGAGGACTATACAGGGCCGGAGGACGCAAGGTCCATCTCCAACGAGCTCAAGGGACTGATGGGCAAGTCCTCCCTGACCCTGATGATAACAGCCGTGTGCACGGTGATTCTGGCTATAGTGAGCGTGGTCTGCCGCAGCCAGTTCACCCCGAAGGGGACGACCTGGCCCCTGGCCTATGTGATACTGTCCCTGGTGCTTCTGGTGGTGTCTGTGGGTATTTCCTATAAGACCATCGGCAGGGGGCTTAAGGGCCTGTTTGCCGCAAAGGCCAACGCTGACAGCGGCGTGGCGGTGGCGGCGGTGGCGGCGCTGGTACAGACGGTGGCTGCTGTGTTCTTCCGCTCCAAGATTGCGGAGGGCGGGATGTATTTATATGCTCCGGTGGTGTCGGCACTGCTTCTGATGAATGCGGCGGGCAACCTCACCATGCTTCGGCGCATACACAGCAACTTCCGCTTTGTGACCTCCAGGGAGCAGAAGTACGCCGTGATGACCTTCGACGACTATAATACCTCCCTTAAAATGACAAAGGACTGCGTAGCTGAGAAGCCGCTGGTGGCCTACCAGTGCAAGGCGGGCTTTTTGAAGCGGTTTTTGGACCTGTCTTATGCTCCGGACCCATCTGAGACCTCGTCACAGCTGCTGGCCCCTCTGGGGCTCGTATCCTCGCTGGTGCTTTGCATCGCCTGCCTGCTGATAACCAAGGACGTGCCAATGTCCATAAGCGCCCTGGCTGCGGCCTGCTGCGCATGTGTTGCGGCGGGGAATATGCTGACGGTAAACCTGCCGGTGAGCAACCTGTGCAAGACCGCCCGGCGGGCCGGAGGCATGCTTGTGGGCCATAAGGCCGTTGAGACCTTCGGGGATGTGAATGCGGTGATAGCCGACGCAGGGGAGCTGTTCCCCACAGGCACGGTGGTGATATCCGGCATAAAGCAGTTGGGCAACCCGGTGATGGCTGAGGACGCAATTATATGCGCCACGGCCCTGGTGCGTGAGGCCGGAGGGCCGCTCCTGGGTGTGTTCGAGCAGGTGATGAACGATGTTGAGGACGCGCTGCCTGAGGTGGAGCGGTACAGCTACGAGTCCGGGCTCGGCTTAGTCGGCCGGGTGGACGGACGGACCATCTATATCGGCAATAGGAACCTTCTGATGACCCATAGGCTGGAGACCCCGGCAAGGGAGCTGGAGGTGCAGCATATCTCTGGCGGTAAGGATATACTGTACCTTGCCCTGGACGCTGAAGTCGTAGCCATGCTGGTGCTGTCCTACTCGGCGGACAGGAGGAAGAAGAACGAGCTCCAGCGCATGGAGGACAGCGGGATAAGCGTCCTTGTACGCACTACAGACCCCAATGTGACCGTGACAATGGTGTCCAAGCTCTTTGGGGTGGACCCGGCAAGCGTGGGCATACTGGACGGGCAGCTGGGGGACACGGCGCGGCAGCTATTAACGGCTGAGCCTCCCCGGGCGGACGCTGTGGCGGCGACCAAGGGGCGCATGGAGTCTATGATGAGCATAGTGGCGGCGTGCGTGGAGCAGAAACGGACTACCGGCATGCTGGTGGCGATACAGTCGGCGGCGGTGATACTTGGGTTTGTGCTGGTGGCGTTTATGGCCTGCTTTGGCGAGATACGCCGGGTGTCGGCACTGCTGCTGTTCCTGTTCCAGCTGTTCTGGACAGGGGTGCTGCTGGTGCTGCCGAAGTTCCGCGGATAGTTGAGTGAATATTGTTGAAAGAAAAGCGCCTGAAACCAGGCGCTTTTTTGTGTATACTTGTGAGGCCCAAAAATAAAAATCTCAAATCGAAAAAAACTTATTGAAATCTACAGAGAAATAGATTATAATTAGGGTATGCCTTGTGACAAAACTTGTGCAAATTTAATAATACACGCCCCCGCGTCTTGTCAGTTTCGCCAAAGGGGCCGTGAAAGGAGCCATACCCATGACCCAATATCCTGAAAAGAACATAATAAACCTGGCTGTCGCAGGCCACGGCGGCGCCGGCAAGACCACCCTCAGCGAGGCCATTCTGTACCTGGCGGGCGCGTCCGACCGCCGTGGCAAGGTGGGCGACGGAAACACCGTTTGCGACTACGACCCTGAGGAGATACGCCGCAAGGCCTCAATAGCCGCCGCGGTGGCCCCCCTGGAGTGGAAGGGCAAGAAGATAAACCTTCTGGACGCCCCCGGCTTCTTTGACTTTGAGGGCGGTATGCGGGAGGCCATGCGCGCGGCGGATACGGCGCTGATAGTTGTCTCCGGCAAGGACGGCCCCTCTGTCGGCACGGAAAAGGCCGTGGCTGCAGCGGAGAGCCGCGGGCTCAGCAAGATTTTCTTTGTCAACGGCCTGTGTGACGAGAGCGCCAGGTTTTATAGGGTATTTGAGGATTTGAAGGCCCAGTTCGGCCCCTCGGTCTGCCCGGTGGTGGTGCCCTTTATTGAGGACGGCCAGGCGAATATATACGTAAACCTTCTGGAGTACCGGGCATATGACTACTCCGACGGCAAGCCTGTGCAGGTCTCCATACCCGATATGGGCGACAGGCTTGAGGGCCTGCGCACGGCTATTTATGAGGCCGTGGCGGAAACCGACGACGCGCTGTTTGAGAAATACTTCGCGGGTGAGGAGTTCACCCCTGAGGAGGTTATTGTGGGCGTGAGCAAGGGCGTAAAGTCCGGGACTATCACACCTGTGTTCTGCGGCGACGCCATGCTCATGAGGGGCATGGAGCAGTTTATGGACGGCCTCACCTGGCTGGCCCCATCCGCCGCCGACCACGCCGGAGAGATAGGCGTGGACCCGGACGGGAACCCGGTAGAGCTCAGTGTCAGCAGTGACGGCGCCGCGGCGGCTATCGTCTTCAAGACTGTGGCTGACCCATTTATCGGCAAGCTGTCCTATGTCAAGGTCATCTCCGGAAAAATTTCAACTGAGACCCAGCTTATGAATATGCGCACAGGCGCTACCGAGCGCGTGGGCAAGACCGTCATGCTCACCGGCAAGAAGCAGGAGGACGTGAAGTATATCGGCGCTGGGGACATCGGCGCTATCCCAAAGCTGACCACTACCAACACAGGCGACACGCTCTGCGCCCCTGCCCGCAAGGTTACTCTTGACGGCGTGGACTATCCCGGAGCGGCCCTCTCTATGGCAATAGTGCCCAAGAAGAAGGGCGAGGAGGACAAGGTGGCCCAGGGTATGCTCAGGCTCGCTGAGGAGGACCCCACCCTCCACTTCTCCACTAATAACGAGACCCATGAGCTGATAGTCAGCGGCCTGGGCGAGCAGCACCTGGACGTGGCTGTCACCAAGCTGAAGACCAAGTTCGGCGTGGAGGTCACCCTGAAGGACCCGAAGGTGCCATACCGCGAGACCATAAGGAAGACCGTACAGATACAGGGGCGGCATAAGAAGCAGACCGGAGGCCACGGACAGTTCGGCGACGTCTGGATTGAGTTCTCCCCCTGCGACAGCGACGGCCTGGAGTTCAGTGAGCGCGTTGTGGGCGGCTCGGTGCCCAAGGGCTTCTTCCCGGCGGTTGAGAAGGGCCTGAGGGAGTGCATTGTAAAGGGCCCGCTGGCCGGCTACCCGGTGGTAGGGCTGTCCGCGGTGCTGTACGACGGCTCGTATCACCCTGTAGACTCCAGCGAAATGGCCTTTAAGACCGCCGCCTCCATAGCCTATAGGGACGGACTGCCCAAGGCCGGCCCAGTGCTCCTTGAGCCCATAGGCCACCTGAAGGCCACTGTGCCTGACGGCAACATGGGCGACGTGATGGGCGAGGTAAACAAGCGCAGGGGCCGCGTGCTGGGCATGGAGCCCGCAGGCGCAGGCCGCCAGACCGTGGACGCAGAAGTGCCCATGGCTGAGATGCACGACTTCTCCACCTTCGTGCGCCAGAGCACCCAGGGCCGCGGGAGCTTTACCTTTGAGTTTGAGAGGTATGAGGAGGCCCCGGCGATGGTGGCTCAGAAGGTTATTGAGCAGGCTAAGGCTGCGGGCGGCGAGGACTGAGCGCGGTAGTTTGATGGATTTTTAGTGAGTAGGAAAACCCCCCGGATTTATCCGGGGGGTTTTTGTGTGGTTTAGACTTTAGTTATGCGATTGGTGCTGCCAGCCAGTTGGCCGCGTCGTTTACTGTTACATCAACCTCTGACGAGTTGGCAGGGTCGAGAGCTTTAACAGTAATTGAAAGTGGGGAGTTTTGTGGGTCTGAGCTTGCTCCTGAGAATTGTGACGAGAAGCTAAGAATGGTTCGTGTAGTAGGAGACTTAAGTTGTAGATTAGTGAAATTAATGGTAACTGTTCTTAACGGTGTTCCTACACTTTGGTTATAAAGTATCTCAACACCAGTAGGCAGATTTATGTAGCTTCCTATACTCGCATACGATGAGCTTCCCCTGTCGGAAGCATTAATAGCAGCAGCGTCCAATGGAGTTCGCTTTGGCATACCGCTGGAAGAAGAGGAGTAGGCGTATAAAGCCTCGGTAAACATAAGAGTAATTGTACCTTCAATAGTTCCGCCACCAGTGCCACTAGTGGATGGATAGTAGTCAAGAGCAGGAATAACGGTTACCTTGACCTTTTGCTTTTGCTTAATAATAGGATATGCCGCTGTAAACGCATAGCCTGACGGGTTTGTAGACGTGCCGCTATATCCACACACTGCCAAACAATAATTGATATCTCCCAGTTCTTTCCACTTTTCACAGTCAACTGTAAGTGGGCGGGAAGCAGGAAGGGATTGGTTAATATCCGAGCCAATAGCACCTGAGCCGCCGCCGCCTTCAGACTCGATTGCTTCCTGTACGGACTGTTTTAAGCTTTCAGTGGCGCATAAGTCAAACAATGAGCCTTGACGTTCGTTGCCACTTCTGAGGGTTTCAATCATGGCATCCAATACGGTAAAGTCTTTGTCGCTAAATAGCATGAATCCGCCATTGCTGGATGTTTTCCATGTAGACCTGCGGTCTTTGTATTGATTAAATGTGTCTGTGACATTCCCGGAAGACCCAAACTGTTGGCTGAGTGCAGCAGGTAGGTTCTGAGTGTCGTACGGGAACAGCTTATAGGCTACGGTAGCATCCATATTACTGTTAATGGTTGCGATTGTATTGCTGGCCTGCGTCCAGAGAATAGGTTTGCTTATTTCCTTGGTCTTAAACCTATATACTGTAACCGGTGAATAGACGCCTGACGTACCTGTAGTAGTTACCAGATACATTAGGTATTCAGTGTTAGGCTCCAGATTGGGGAGGAAATTGCTCTCATCGGCGCGGGTTACTTCAACACTGCCGGTAATAAGCCTGTTACTGGATATATCGCTGTTGCTAGGATTCGTAATGTTAGAGCTTATAGGAAAGTCAAACTTATATTCATCCGGTATACCTTTTTTGTATTCCTCTGGGAACATCCGCTCAAACACATCAAGGCTGGAAGCCATGGTATATTTGTGTCCGTTCAACGCAATTGGGCCAGCAGGGCCGCAATAGGGAATCATCCTATTGATGTCATCCATACTCACGCGCTGAAGAGTGCTTCCCACATTCTTCTGGGGATTCAATGTATAGCCGTTATCGCCATCACCCAGAGGGGCCATTACGTAGTATACAGTACCTGTAGAGCTCATGGTGAAAACAGCGTTTACGCCATTGGCGGTGGGAGTAAGGGCGGGGAAGCCATCCTGCATTACAGGTGCGCGGCCATCCTCAAACTGTTTCCAGAGCAGGCGGGGCTCCTCATTAAGAGCATTATCCTTATTGGGCCAGGTGATATCTGTGACTCCGTTGGCTCCAGCCAGCACGTTGTCATAGGCGTTTATATTGCTGGGGATAATGCTGCTCAGAGAACTTGCACCGCCTGTTACGAAAGTAACCTGGCCTTCAATGCGCTGGTTAAGGCTGGCGCGGTCGGTACGAGTGCCGACCTTTGTGAAGTGCAGAGCAAAGTCGTAGCTCTTGGGCTCGTCATCGTTAAAGCCTCCGCCCAGCATACCAAGTTTATATTCGGAGTTAATAGGCTGATACTGCGGAACAGTGCCACTCATGGTTTTTATAACACTAGCTCCAGTGTATTTCTTTGTATTGGATGGAACTATAATGGAAATCCTGTCAGAGACAGTGTTGGCGCCGTTTTTGTCAACTTCCACGGAGCCTACAGGCACCCAATCGGTAGTGCCGCTCTCTCTGGTGAACAAATCAAATTCCACATCAGTGTCAAACCAGAAAAGCATATCCCACATCACGCCGTCAGCAGAGGTGCCAGTAGACTGAGGAGTGGCAGTAAAGCCTATATCAATAGGTATAACATCAGTACGTGTTTTCTCATCTCTGGTAGTGATGTCATTGTATACGGAAATAGGACTATTCGTGTCAATTCTATCTCCGTCAATCATATAGGCCTTTAGCTCCAAGTCCTCGAGCTTAGTGATTACCACCCTTGCTGACACAGTCGTAAACTGAGGTAGCTCCTGATTATTCATAGGATTCCGCGCCTGGGAATCGTCCGAGATATTCTGCAGGTGGAACTGGTACCGGGCGCCGCTCTCAAGGTTCAAAGCAGACTTCTCAGGGTGCTCGGGGTCGTTCACGAAGCTGACGACCATGTTGGGGCCTTCCTGGTAC
Organism: Acutalibacter sp. 1XD8-36; assembly: GCF_009917525.1. GTDB lineage: Bacteria > Bacillota > Clostridia > Oscillospirales > Acutalibacteraceae > Acutalibacter. The sequence continues at coordinate 128,457 of NZ_QZDU01000008.1, read as the reverse complement.
ACGCGCACGTTGCGGTAGTCCACAACCCAGTCGGTGCTGCCCTCGGGGGTGTTTGCGGTGCGCTCTGCCACAGGCTGGCCGTTGGGGCCCCAGAGGATTATCATGTCCCGCAGGGCCGTGGTAAAGTCCTTCTGGGCCTTTTCGTACTCGGGAGAGCCCTCTGAAGCCGCCGCATAGTTGTTGTAGAGCTCCATCAGCCGGACCTCGTCCAGGCGGTCGGAGGAGCTGCTGGGCTGGCGGTAGCGGATGGCCTCGCTGAACATCACGTCGATAGTGGAGTAGGCGTAGGGGGTGTTGGGGCTATCTTCGGGACAGCTCTCAAACCGCTGGGAGGGCGTGGGTGGGGTCTCATCCAGGGTATGGGCGGTGTACATGCCTATGACCCGGGAGAAGTTGTTGGCCTGGTCCTGTGCCACATAGTAGACGTCGTAGGCGCTCTCCTTCTCAAGGCCGGTAATGCTGATGTTGAACTGGGTGTTGGCCTTGGTGGTGAGCTTGCCGGACTTGGAGCTGGCGGTCCCAACTCCCGCGGTTATCTGTATCTTCGCACCCTCGTCCTTCAGGAACTCCCGCCAATCGTCGGTGTTGGGGAACAGGTCCGGGTCGTGCTTCGGATAGGGGTCTCCGCTGGGGACGGCGACCCAGTAGATGGTGGCGTCCTCATTGACTGTATTGCTAAGGGTCACAGAGGTGGCCTTGGTGTCGGACTGGAACATTTCGCCCATGGTGAACTCAGGGGGGGTGATGTCCTTGGTGGTGACAGTTATCTTCTGCACCTGTGAGCTCTGCTCGCCGTCGGCGTCTGTAAGCCAGTAGTACATATCGTAGCTGGTGCTCTCCTTCACCTCGCCCAGGCCCTCGGGGGTGCCGTCCAGGTCAAGGTCAATCTCTGTAATCTTGAAGGAGTCGAGGGTGTTCTTTATCAGATGGAGCCGCCCGTAGCCGTAGGGGTTGGGGAAGGCCGCGGAGAGCAGCTCATTGGTGCTGGGGGCGGTGCTTCCGGCAGCCAGCACTACATAGTACAGGTCGCAGCTCTTGTTAGCCATGACCGTCGCCTGCATGTTCGCTATCTCAGAGAAGTCCAGGTCGGCATTCTCGTCGTTGCGGGTGGGGGTGGCGTCGGTGATGGAGGGGTAGTCCTTATTGGCCATATCCGGCACAGTGCCGTCGGGAGTGACTATCCTCTGGGACTTCACCGGGCTCTTGCGTCCGTGAGCGTCCACGAGTACAGCGGAGATATAGTAGGTGCCGCCCTGGGTTAGCTCGGTCAGGGGCTGCAGGAACTCCTTCTTTGACACGTCGATATCGATGGTGCCCATACTTTTAAAGCCGGAGCCGTAAGCAGGCTGCTCAATAAGGGTATCGGCGTCCTTATCGGTGAGGGCGCCCTTGGCGGCGTCGGTCAGGGCCCAGTAGAGGGTGCCCGCCTTATTTGTGGAGAAATACGCGTCCGCCGTAGTGGGGGCTATATTCTTGACCTTGGGATAGCCCTCTAAAAGCCTGGGCTTCTGGGAGAGCTCCTTTGCCACCTCGGAGTCCACGTTGGGGATACCGGCAATCTCGGTGATAACGCCCGGGCGCACAGTGACGGAGTCGGGCAGTATCTCAGAGGTGCAGCCGTTGGAGCCCACGTCGAGATGGCCGATGTCGCCGGTGCCGGTTATGGTGGAGGCGGTATCCTGCTTGATATCGTCAACTGAGGCGTTTATCTCCAGATGTACGGTGGAGTTTACAGCCTCCTCGTCAACGGTTATCTTGCTGACGCTGCCGGTGCCGGTGTCGCCCACAGTCAGGGTGGACTCAGGGGACTTCAGCGTCACGTCCTTCATATTGCCGGCAATAGTGAACTTGCCCTCCTCGGGACCCTCGAATATCACCTTCTGGAGGCCCATGCTGTTATTGCGCACGTCGTCCTGTATGTAGGCGTTGGATTTTACGATGGTCTCGGGGATATTGGTGTTGCCAAGGGCCCTGACGGACACATACTGCCCAGTTGCGGGGTCTATCAGCATTTTGCGGGCGGTGACGTTATTGAGCAGCACGCTGGCCTCGCCGCTCTCGCCCTCGCCGCCGCCGGCTATGATAATGCGGCCCAGGACCTTCACATTGTCAAGTATCACGTTGCCAAGGCCCACGCCGCCGGTGAGGTAAAGGTCGCCGGCTATGGTGGTGTTGCGCAGGGTGACGTTTGGGCTGTTTATGGTGACGTTGCCGAACACGCCGCCAAGTTCAGTGACGCCGGAGCTGTTTACCAGAGTGCCCATTGCCACGGACAGCATTCTGGCTATTTCGCCGCGGGTAGAGGAGGCCTTGGGTTTGAAGGTTCCGCTTGGATTGCCGCTTATCACGCCTGCAAGCAGCGCGGAGCGTACGTACTTGCCGCTCCAGTTGCTGAAGGTCTTGCCGTCGGAGAAGTCGGTAACTTCGCCCGCGCTCTCCTCATACCGCAGGCACCTGCCTATAAGGGCCAGGGCCTGCTCACGGGTCACCGGGGCGTTAGGGGAGGCGGTAGTCCTGCTGGTGCCCGCCAGAATCCCCTCGTTATAGGATACCACGATGTCGTTATAGTACCAGGCGTTTTTATTTACGTCGGTAAAGGGGATGGGGCCGGTGCGCCTGAAGCCGAAGGCACGGTTCAGCACCGCCGCCATCTCGGCCCGGGTTATAACGGAGTTGGGGCGGCCGCCGACCATGACGCCGTACTGCTTTAGCTGGTCCATGTACGGGTCGGCCCAGGAGGCGGCCGAGGCCCTGGGCATAATCTCCAGCGGCACGGCGCCGAATAGGAGCATGGCGCACAGGAGCAGTGCCACAGTGCGCTTGATGAATTTCTTCGTGTTCGTAATCATTTGTTTCCCTTTCTCTAAGTCATCAAGGATTTGTAAATTAGCTCGGACATTCTTCAAGGGTATTGGCCCCACTCCCTTCCAAAAGATGCTTTAAATAGATTTTATTCCATTTCCTGTGATATTGCAAGAAATTTAATGTATTTACCAAAATTTGCCTGCCAAGGGCCTTTGTTAGCGCCTGGTGCGCTGTATTGACTTCAGCTGCACGTTGAACACCGCTTCCCTCAGCATGCTCTCCTGCTCGTTCAGGACCTCGGTGAACTTGGCGGCATAGAACAGCGAGCCGTCCTCCATCTCGCTGATACGCAGCAGCTCGCAGCCCAGGAGCAGGGGGCCTCCTCTTGTAATGGGCACCACCACCTCAACGATGTCGCCCACCTTAAACACGCCGCTGGTATAGAAGCTTATGCCGCCGCAGCTGAGGTCGTTGCTCTTAGCTTTATAGCGCCCGGGGCTGCCGTCGGTGGGGTAGATGAAGGTGTCAAAGTCCACGGGCATCCTGAGGTTGGCCCGGACCGTATTGCCCACAAGCTCCCTTAGGGGCTCCAAAACCAGGTGGGTGCCCTGGTAGTGTATCACGTGCCCAAGCTTTGGGGAAATCGCCTCGTCGGCGGGGACTATCTGGATATGGTCGGTATGGACCACCGCCAGAGGGTCCCCCTCGATAATGTTTATCTGCATGTTGAGGCCGTCCATCGGACCCTCCAGGGCCCCGCGGGCCAGCACCCTTGATGTGTTGCTGTCCAGCAGCACGCATAGGGGGGCGTTTTTCGCCGCCTTATCCTTCTTCTTAAAAAACATAATCAAATATCCTCCTAATTCTCCTCGGGTTCATCGGGTACGTCCCCGGCATTGCCCTGGTTTTGGCTATGGGCCTGATTCTGGCCTGCCCCCGGTAGCAGGCTGCGAAGCTGCCTGAGGCCCTGGGACTGGCGGTTGAAGTCGAAATTGAGAAAGTACACGTATATCTCCACGACGGCCCTGTAGAGCTCCGCCGGTATCTCCTGGCCCAAATTAAGCTGGGAGAGTATGGTGGCAAGGGAGTTGTCCTCGTAGATTGGCACGCCGTTTTCCTGGGCCACATCCAGGATTTTTTCAGCAAGATGGCCCATGCCGGCGGCAACTATCACAGGCGCCGAATCGCTGACGCCATACTGCAGGGCCACGGCCCGCTGGCGCACAGGCCGGCCCTCTGCTTCAGACCTTGACATCGACACCGTTCTTCACCTCTTGGAATAGATTTGGGAAAGCGTCTGAAATATTCATCGGGCGCTTCATAGCTGAGACCCGCACATCGCCTGGGGTCAGGCCGTTGCGGGTGAGTATATCCGTCAGGTCCCGGCTCACGTCCCCTGAGAAGGCCGCCACCTCCTGGGGGCAGGAGACCTGCAGGGAGGTCTTGCCGGAGGTGCTGCTGTCTATTATCAGGTCAAAGGGGCCGATACCCTCAATGTCCATCTTTATCAGCAGCCTTGGGGCCGGGGCCTCCCGGCCTGCGCTGTGCTCAGCGTCCGGGTCCACCCACATCTCCGAGAACACCGCCTTATCCTCCCACTGGAAGGGCAGCATTAAATGCTGCAGGGGCATATAGACGCTCTCATTTATTAGTATAGAGCTCATAAGGCTCCTGAATATGTCCTGAGCCGCCGTGCCGCCCTCGCCCTGTAGGGAGCGTTGGGCAAGCTCTATAAAGCGCTGGGTGAAATTATCTGACCTTGAGGCCTTGGCAAACTCAGTGTCCTTTAAGAGCCTTAAAATATCGGCGTCCGACAGGCCGTTAAGGTCGGCCTTGAAAATATTGTAGTTCCCAAGGTGCCTAAAAGCCTGGATAAGGTCGTTCTCAGCGCCGTTCTCGTAGCGTACAATATCAAGGGTCAGCATGGAGAGCAGCCCTCTTGCCATGCCGTGGTCGTGGGTGCGGCGCACATAGTCGGATATGAGGGGGAAGACCTGGCCCCTCAGAAGCTCCAGGTTCCCCTGCCGGTCACGGGCGGCGATGCCGTTTTCCATTTTAGCCGCCATATCCGTCAGCTGGTTTGCCCAATGGGAGGGCAGGGACTTTGTCATATCATATAATGTGCGCAGCATCCGGCTCTCAAGGTGCTCTGTGGAGGACCAGTCGCTGTACTGGCGCAGGAACTGCAAAATCTCCGTGCGGAACATCTCGGACTGGGAGCTGTTGAAGGCGTTCCGCAGCGCCCCGAACAGGGCCCCGCCGAAGCGCTGCCCGCTCATAAGCTGGTTCTGCAGGAACTTTGCCAGCTGGGCCTCATCCATCTGGAGCATATCAAGGAAGGCCTTCAGCTCCTCTGCAAGCCCCGCCGTTATCCCCGACGAGACCTGTAGCCCCTGCCCTTGAAGCAGGCGGAGCATGGCCGACGCCGAATCCGGCGAGTTGGCCATGCGCTGTAAAAACGTGAGGAAGTTGGACTCGTACCGGACCCTATGGGAGACGGAGGCGTCCCCGGCCTGCTGCTGGTCAGAGCGCTGGTCCCCGCGGGTGACACGGGAGGGGTCCACCACGTTGCGGATATTGGTATTCGGGTCCTGGGGGTTTATGGGCTGCCGTCCCGAGACGTTGTCATACCCCGGGACGGGGTTTGTAGGGCGCAGTATCTCAGGCATAGTTATTGCTCCTGTATCTGAAATAGTAAAGTCAAAACAGAGTGATAATCAGTCTGTGCCACTCTATTTTATAATAAAATCTGCCAAAAGGCAAGAATAAACCGTCATGTCCCTTATTTTTTTGCGAAAGAAAGCCGATTACTAACCTGAGGGTTTGCGTTTTGGTGTTGCGAAAATGAAATCCCTGTGTTATAATAAGCAGGCTGGGGCAGATAGGCGCCCGGCAATCTATGCAGAAAAGGTGGAAACAGTATGGCCAACGATATGATGGAAGCCTATCTCTACGAGATGAACACGCTTTTGGAATCCCTTGACGAGATGGTGCTGGGCGCGGAGGACAGGAAGACCTTCTCCCAGGAGGACGTGAACGAGATATTCCGTATTATGCACACGATAAAGGGCTCCTCCGCAATGATGGAGTTCGACAATCTTATGACGGTCGCCCACCGTATTGAGGATATGTTCTTTATAATCCGCGACAAGGGCATGGAAGCCGTGGCTGAAGAGCTTCGGCCCGAGCTATTCGACCTTATCTTCCAGGCCATAGATTTCTTCAAGGCCGAGGTAGAGAAGCTGGAGAGCGGCGCAAGCCTCACTGAGGATATCGACAGCATACTGGCGAATATTAAGAGCTTTTCAAATAAAATTCAGGGCAAGGCCGATGATGAGGAGCCGGCTGCCGAGGCCAAGGCTGAGCCGGAGGCTCCCGCGGCCAGCGAAGCGGGCGGACATACCAGCAGCAAGTTCCCCTTCGGCATACGGGTCTTCTTTGACGAGGGCGCGGGCATGGAGAACCTCAGGGCCTTTATGCTGGCAAGCGCCGTGAGGGATTCTGTGGAGAGCGAGAGCGATTTTGACTATTATCCCGCAGACGTGGACACAAATTCCGAGACCTCTGCAATAGTTGTGGACGAGGGCTTCTCCATCCGTTTCCTAACGGACGAACTCAGGCAGAAGGCCCTGGCGGTCGTGAAGGACGCGGGGTCTGTGGGCAACTATAACCTCTTTGAGTATGAGGCCCCCGAGGCCCAGGAGACCCAGGCCGCTCCCCAGCAGGCGGAGCCCCCAAAGGCTCAGGCAGCAGCTCCCCAGAGCACCCCTGCGGCCCCGGCTCCCGCGGCCCAGCAGGGCGGCAATAATAACGCCAATAAGAACCAGAAGGAGAGCCTTATAAGCGTAAACCTCTCCAAGCTGGACGAGCTGAACGCGGTTGTGGGCGAGATAGTCATAACCGAGTCCATGGTGACGGCATCCCCGGACCTGGAGGGCTTAAAGTTAGATAACTTCACCAGCGCCGCCAGGCAGCTCCGCTCCCTTACAGACCAGCTCCAGGACGTGTCCATGTCCCTCAGGATGGTCTCGGTATCCGCTACATTCCAGAAAATGCGCAGGATAGTCAGGGATATGAGCAAGAAGCTGGGCAAGGAGGTAAACCTTGTTCTTGAGGGCGAGGAGACCGAGATAGACAAGACGATAGTTGACAGTATCAGCGACCCGCTCATGCACATCGTCAGAAACTCCATGGACCACGGCATTGAGGAGAACGTGCAGGACAGGATAGCCGCCGGGAAGGACCCGGTGGGCAGGATAGTCCTCTCCGCCCGGCACACCGGCAGCGAGGTCATTATAGAGGTAATAGACGACGGCCAGGGCGCCGACGACGAGGCCATCCTCAATAAGGCTATGCGCCAGGGCCTGGCTGTCCCGGGTGTTGACTATTCCCATAAGGATATACTTAACTTCCTGCTCATGCCCGGCTTTTCCACCAACGTGGAGGTCACGGAGTATTCAGGCCGCGGCGTGGGTATGGACGTGGTGAAGTCCAACGTGGAGAGCGTTGGCGGCACTGTGAGCATTTCCAGCGAAAAGGGCCATGGGATGACCACCACCCTGAAGATACCGCTGACAATGGCTATCATGGACGGAATGGAGGTATCCGTGGGTGATTCGGTGTTCACCGTGCCCATCAACAATATCCGCTCCATACTGAAGATGACAAACGGGGATGTGATACACGACTCCACCAAGGGCGAGACCCTGCGGGTCATGGACAATTTCTACTCTGTGGTGCGCGCCAAGGAGTTCTATCAGATGGAGAAGGGCCAGGACGAGATAGACGACGGTATCATCCTGTGGGTGGAGTCCGGCGACAACTCCTTCTGCCTGTTCGTGGATAAGCTGATAGGCGAGCAGCAGGTGGTGGTAAAGCCTTTGCCGGACTATGTGAACAACTACGGCATCCGCAACTACGGCGTCACCGGCTGCACCATCCTAGGAAACGGCGATATCAGCATTATACTGGACGTCGCCAGTATCTACGCCGCCTCCCAGGCAGGCTGAGCATGGGTATTGCAAACAGGCGTAACTTCTGATATAATCTTAGAGTATATATAAATCAGCTCGGGAAATAAAAGCAAGAGGAAAGGATTTTCGCTGTATGGATACAATGACTGAAATGACGGCTGATACAGCAGCGCTGGCCCCTGATGAAGAGATGGTGGAGGTAGAGGTCAATAAGTACCTTATCTTCCTCTCCGGCGGTATCTACTACGGCGTGGACACCAAGTATGTAAAGGAGATGCTCACCCAGTGGGAGACCTCCGTTACCTGGCTGCCCATGCTGCCCCCGGATATCCGGGGCGTAATCAACCTGCGCGGCGGCGTGGTGCCCATAATCGACTTCAGGCTGATGATGGGCTGTATGCCCGAGGACAAATTCTGCACGGTTATCCTGGATATGGAGGGAACCCAGATAGGCATACTGGTTGACGAGGTGGACCAGACCGTGGACATTGAGAAGAACCGGATACTGCCTGTGCCCCGCCAGAGCGATATGTCGGCCCAGAAGATGGTGACCGGCATGTACAGCCTCCCCGGAGGCAAGAAGACTCTGATGGTGCTTGACTGCACCCAGCTGCTGTATGGACACCAGTAAGAAGCAGGCCGCGGCCGCCTCAACCTCCATGGCGATCACGGATAAGGATTTTAACCGCTTAGTTACCTTCGTGCAGGGCAAGTATGGTATAGACCTGCACCAGAAGCGCCAGCTCGTCACCAGCCGGCTTTCGGGCACGGTGAAGAATATGGGCTATAACAGCTTCACGGAGTATGTGGACTTCCTGCTGAAAAAGGGCTCCGGGGACGATATAAACCATCTGCTTTCGCGGCTCACCACCAATTATACCTATTTTATGCGTGAGGTGGAGTCCTTCGACTACTTCACAAGCACCATTCTGCCGGATATAGTGAATAAGCACCAGAGGGACAAATGCCTGTCCATCTGGAGCGCGGCGTGCTCATCGGGGGAGGAGCCCTATAACGTGTCCATGTACATAATGGACTATCTTGGGGGGCAGGCCTCTGCCTGGGACACCAGGCTGCTGGCCTCGGACATATCAATGGACGCCCTGACCAAGGCCAAGAAGGGCATATACGAGCTGCCGGACACCATACCGCCCAACTGGAGGAAAAACTACTTCAAGCCTGCGGGCGGCAAGCAGTACGAGGTGGCCCCGAGGATAAAGAATAATGTTATATTCAAGCAGTTCAACCTGATGGACCCAATACATTTCAAGAGGAAATTCGACGTCATCTTCTGCCGCAACGTGATGATTTACTTCGACCAGCAGACCAAGTCAGACCTTGCAAGGAGGATGTTCGACGCCACTGTGCCAGGGGGGTACCTTATTATAAGCAAGGCTGAGAACCTGCCGCCCGACACGCCCTATGCCAGGGTGGCGACCTCTATATTCCAGAAGCGCTAAGGCATTCTGTCGGCCCGGTTTTTCCAAGAAGCATCAGGAGGGATACTAGTTGGCAAACAAGATAAGGGTCCTGGTGGTGGACGACTCCATCATTGCCAGGAAAATAATAATGGAGGGGCTTCGCAGGGACCCGCGTATTGAGGTGGCAGGCTATGCCATAAACGCCGCCGATGCGGAGAATAAGCTTCGCTCCCTTAACCCGGATGTTATGACCTGCGACGTGCAAATGCCGGGCATGACCGGGATAGAGTTCCTAAAGAAGATACTGCCCCAGCACCCCCTTCCGGTGGTGCTGGCGTCCTCGCTGAACCTCAGGGTGTTCGACGCCCTGCATGCAGGAGCGGTGGGATTTGTGCGCAAGCCCGACGGTGTGCAGAGCCGGGACGAATTTGTCCGCTCCCTAACTGAGGCGGTGATAGAGGCCTCCCATGCAAAGGTGCGGCGCCCCGCCCCGGTAGGAGCTGCTGCGGCGCCGGAGCTGCCGGTGCCGGCGACAGTGGGGCCCATAGGCGGCAGCACAGGCGCACAGCAGTATATTATCGGACTGGGTGCGTCCACGGGCGGTACCGAGGCCACCCTTGAGGTGATGAAGCGCCTGCCTGCGGACATACCAGCCATGGTGATAGTGCAGCATATGCCCCCGGGATTTACAAAGATGTACGCCGAACGCCTGGACCGTCTCTGCCGCATGGAGGTCAGGGAGGCAGTAAACGGCGACAAGCTCCACAGGGGCCTGGCCCTGGTTGCCCCGGCGGACCTTCAGTGCCGGATAAACCGCAGCCCGGCAGGGGAGTATTATGTCTCCTGCACACCGGGGGATAAGGTCAGCGGGCACAGGCCGTCGGTAGACGCGCTGTTTTTGTCCATGGCTGAGAACGTCCGCTGCAAAATGACAGGCATAATCCTCACAGGCATGGGCGCCGACGGGGCCGAGGGACTGCTCCGTATGCGCCAGAAGGGGGCCTATACCATCGGCCAGGATAAGGAATCCTGCGTGGTGTACGGTATGCCCGGCGTGGCCTATGAGAAAGGCGCAGTCTGTGAGCAGGCCAGCATTGAGCGCGTGGCAAGCGTCTTGCTCAGGAGCCTGCAGGCGGGAAAATAGGCGTATCTAAGGCCTGATACTGAAAATTTAAATATACAGTCTCAATAAAGTTTAAAGAAATATCGGGTGACCCCTTAATTTTTCCAAGGGTCATCCGATAAATTATTTAGAGAACGTTGTAACTATACCCCCATTGACGAAAAGAGGGATGTCACATGATTAGTATGTCAAATATCACCCCCCTAAGCCCTGCGGGCTCCATGCGGGTGAACAAGCCCCGCACAGCAGGCGCTGCCGGCGTGAGGCAAGGCCAGCCGGCTGAGAAGTTTGATAAGGTAACCCTGTCTGCCCATGAGGGCGAGGACCCAATAAAGATGGAGCTTCAGAGCAAGCTCTCCCAGGAGGTGCGCACGGCTACCACCACCGGCACCCTGGCAAACCTGCGCCGGGAGGTGCAGAGCGGCCAGTACCAGGTGGACGCAAGGAGCATAGCTAAAAAGCTCCTGCTGATGGGGGAGGTCTGAGCTTGAGCCAGGTTTACGAGGATTTTTTACAGTATCTTGCGGAGTTCGCCGATACACTGGACCAGATGACCGAGGTTACAAAGACCAAGAACAAGGCTGCAAAGGCCGGTGACCTGGTGACGGTTGAGGCGATGATGAAGAAGGAGCAGGTATTCAGCATGACCCTGAGGGGAATGGATATCAAGCGGGATAAAATGCTCAAAGAGATGGGCCTGGAGGGAGTGCCGCTGTCGAAGCTTGCAGAGAATTATCCCCCCGAGCTCTTTGACCGGGCAAGAAAGGCCGCCGAGCACGCGGCCAAGCGCTTTGAGGTCTTTAGCTGCGCTTCAGAGGCGGCGCGGGTCACAATGGAATGTATGCTCCACGATATCGAGCGGATGATGCCCGAAAGCCAGCCGGTCCCCCAGAGGGACAAGGGCGAGCCGCCGACCAGGATGAAGACGGATTTCCGCGCCTGAGAGCGGCCCGGGACTGCGAACAAAAAACTACCCCAAACCTAACGGAGGACTATACCTATGAGCACTGTTTCCACATTCAGCGGCTTCACAATGGCAAGGCTTGGCATTATGGCTTCGTCCAAGGCCATGGAGGTCACTGGCAATAATATTTCAAACATCAACACGCCGGGCTATACCCGCCAGTCCCTGGACCAGCGGGCCCTGTTCGTAGGCGGCGCGGACGTGTACTCCTCACAGTTCGACGTGCGCGTGGGCGCCGGCGCCCTTACCACAGGCGTGTCACAGCTGCGCGACCCATATTTGGATATCCGCTTCAGGAATGAGAACGCCAAGGTGGGCTTCTACGAGGGCAAGTACGATATACTCCAGTCTCTCTCCCTTATTATGAATGAGGTTGCCAAGGGCGAGGAGGACGGCGGCGTCATGGAGAAGCAGTTCAACGATATCCTTGAGCAGCTTCAGGTCATGAACACCGAGCACGCCGGAGATAAGTCATACGACTCCGCGGTGCGCAAGTCTGCCGAGGCCCTTGTACAGCTTTTCCACACCTACTCAGAGTCCATTGACAAGGTGCTGACGAACACCCAGGCTGAGTTCAAGGAGAATATCGGCGAAGTCAACAGGCTCCTTACAAAGCTGCGCGAGCTCAACGAGTCCATTAAGAAGGCTGAGATAAGCAGCGGCGCCCTAAGCGACGCCGAACGCAAAGAGGGCATGATAGGCGAGCGGGGGCAGCAGGCCCTGGAGCTCCGGGACGAGCGCAACACCATCATCGACGAGCTGTCAAAGCTTATCCCAATCGACGTTAAATACTCCGACGAGTCCATCGGCGCGGGAATGACTGTTGAGAAGCTGACAATAACCCTCAAGGGCAACAGCGACGCCGTGCTGGTAGACGGCGTGTACAGGGGCCAGCTCTCAGTGCAGGATGACCCTGACAACCCGGGAAATGAAGACCCGTATCTGCGCCTGCAGATATCCGTGCTGGAGAATGGCCTGGGCCAGAAGATGGCTGTCAATAAGCCCGGGGGAGAGGTTTATAAAATAAAGGACCAGGAGCTAAAGAGCGGCACCCTCCAGGCGCAGCGGGAAATGCTCACCAAGGTGGGTGAGTATTCCAGCACGGATGAGATTGCCATGGACCCTAACGCCTCTACAAAGCGGGGCATAAGGTATTATCAGAATGCTCTGGACGCACTAGCTCAGAAGTTTGCCAGTATCTTTAATGAAGCCAACATGAAGGATAAGGATGGGTTCATGCTTGTGAATCCAGCTAACGGTGATTATTTAAAGTATAAAGGTGACCCAGCTACAGCAACTGATGCAGACAAAGCAAATTTAAATAACTATGATGTGGTTACAGAGCCGGTTATCGACGGCGCAGGCGCACTGTTCAGCAACAATGGTGATGACAATGACCCGTCTGGTATTACAGCAGGCAATATCAGCATTTCTTATAACTGGTCTCACGAAACTACCCATGTTATTCAGACCAGGGACCCGGCAAAGAACCACCTGTCAACTGCTAATGACAATATCGCTCACCTTATTGCCCAAATGCAGGCCGACCATGCTTACGCCCCGGGAGATTTAGGGAATACCAACCATAATCCCGTTCCGGGAAATGCGGCTGCAAACGGTGATGCCTTCTATACCGGTTCCTTCCAGGGTATGCTCACCTATATCAACAATATGCTTGGCAACGACCAGAAGGCCACAGGGGATATACTCGACAATTTCTACGCCTCCTCCCAGGAGCTGGATTTGGGCCGGGAGTCCGTTTCCGGCGTTGACCTGAACGATGAGGCGGTCAATATGATGCAGCTGCAGAAGTCCTACTCGGCCTCCTGCCGCCTGCTAACTACCATTGACGAGCTTCTGGATAAGCTGATTAACGGCACCGGCGTTGCCGGACGCTGATTTATATAAATTTTATAAGGAAAGAAGTGACTTAATATGATACAGCGCATTACAACTAATGGGATGATGAACCGCTATAAGACCAACCTCATGAAGTCCTATAACACTTTAGCAACCGCCAGCGAGCGGGTTACCACCGAGCGCAATTTCAATTCCTATGCCGAGAATCCCACCAAGGCTGCCCAGGCCTTCCAGCTTAGGCGTAACCGCTGGAACGTGGAGAACCAGATAGCCAATACCAAGCAGGTTGTTCACAAGTTCCAGCAGGCCTGGGACTGCCTGGACGACACCTATCAGGACCTGGGTGTGAAGCTGGGCAAATACTCGGCCCTTCGCGCCAGCAACGACGCGGACGCCGGCGGGCGCACCGCTCTGGGCCAGGTTTTGAAGGGCGCGGCTGAGTCCGTAATGCAGACAATGAACGCCAAGTACGGTCAGAACTTCGTTTTCTCAGGCGCGGACGGCGAGAGGGTTCCATTTGAGTGGGGGCCCAACGGCGAGGTCATGTATCGTGGTATGCCGGTGGACGTGGCTGTTCCGACAGAGGCTGAGCTTGCGGACGGTTCTTGGAAGACAGCGCTGAACGACCCGAACGACCCAAATTCCGGACTGAAGTACCAGGGCTATATGGATATCGTCAATTCCATTGAGAACGAGCATACATTTGTGGACCTGGGCATGGGCATGAAGGAGGATAACGGTCAGCTTATCGAGGCTAGCGCCTTTGACACGGCCCTCAACGGAGCAGACTTCATCGGCTACGGCCACCGCACTGTCACGCTGAACAGCGGCAAAGAGGTTATGGTGCCAAAGAATATCATCTCTATCCTGAACCAGATGGGGGAGGTTTTCTCCGCCTGCAGCCCGGAAGACGGCTCATACAGTGACACGCCTATTACCACAGCAGACGGCAAGCAGGTCTCCCAGGAGGAGATGGCGGAGGCGCTGGAGAAGGCACTGGAGGCTTCCCTGGACGATGTGCACTCCAAGTGGATAGCCCACGATACCAGGAGCACATTTATCGAGACTAACGCCGACCGTCTGGACTCCCTGGACGATTCATTGAACGAGCAGATAACAACTATCGAGGATATCGACCCCGCCGACGCCATCACCGCGCTGATGTGGGCCCAGTATTCCTATAACGCCGCGCTGCGTATTGGTACCAATCTATTATCACAGTCGCTGATAGATTATATGAATTAAGCAAATTTTTTAGCCATATTCACTGAAAGAGGGGTTTATTGTGGGACCGTTGATTGAGATAACTACTGTGCCTATTGAGATTGAGATGAAGACGACAAACGCCCATCTGGTCTATTCCAGGGGCACAGCTGAGGTGGAAATCTCCCGGGAAAAAGGCGGCCTGAACATTAAGAGCAGGCCTGTCAAGCTGAATATTGACTCATTCCAGGCGCGCAGCTCCATCCGCCCGACCACCGCCCAGAGCGTGAAGCAGGCAGCAGAGGCCGGCAAGCAGGCGGCGTATCAGGCCACGGCTACCTATGCCAAGCGCGGGCAGTTGGTGATGGACGCACAGCTGGGACAGGAGCTTATCACCCAATTTGCCCAGGAGACCCAGGACGCCCACCTTGGGCGCAACCTTAATGACTTCGGGCTGGGCTTCCTGCCTGAGGCGGGTATCAACCTGAACTGGGAGCCGGGCCAGATGCAGATTCGCTACGAGATGGATAAGCTGAATTTCAACTGGAAGACCGGCGGCCAGGGCTTTGAGTTTGTACCCGGGGACATTGAGTTCTCTGTGACCCAGAGGCCCGAGGTTATAATCAAGTACGTTGGCGGGGCCCTGTACGTACCGCCTTCGTCTGACCCCAACCACGAGCCTGTGGACGTAAGGGCCTAAGGCCGGGAGGAGCAGTTTGAAGCTAACAACAAAATATTTTGGCGAGATAGACTATAGCGCAGAAGACGTGCTGCACTTTCCCCGGGGCATATTCGCCTTCGAGGAGGAGCGGGAGTTCCTGCTGCTGCCCTTCTCCGGCAGCGACGGTACCCTGCTGTGCCTGCAGAGCCTCGCGACCCCACAGCTTGCCTTTGTGGTGATGAATCCCTTCACCATGAACCCTGCTTACGCGCCGGTGCTTCAGCCGGAGGAGCTGAGCGAGATGGGAGTTGAAGAGAGCACCGAGCTCTGCTACTATGTCCTATGCGTAGTGAAAAACCCCGTGTCCACAAGCACTGTAAATATGAAATGCCCGGTGGTGATAAACGACCAGACCCGGATTGCAACCCAGGTGATACTGGAGGGCGGGGAATACGGAATGCGGCACCTTCTGTCGGAGTTCCAGGCAGAGGAGGGGTCCTCATGCTGATTCTGCGCAGGAAAGCAGGTGAGTCCTTCCTCATTGGGGAGGACGTAAAGGTGACTATCATTGCCACAAAGGACAAAGAGGTGCAGATAGCCATAGACGCGCCTAAGACGGTGTCGGTGCTGCGCCTGGAGTTGGCGAATGCCATGCGCGAGAATATTGACGCGGCAGACGAGCAGAGCCTGCCTCAGGATTTGCTTGCGGCATTCTCAATGCTTGCGGGCGGCGAGAAATCCGAGGGGGACAAAAAGTAAGAGATTTGCCAGCCTTCGGAGGTTTTCAACAAAAAAAAACGCGGAGCATATGCTCCGCATTCTTTTTATACCGGCATAGGGATTACTCGTCGTTTCTGGGAGCTCCCAGCCGCAGCCGCCCGTCGTGACCGTCAGAATGCCGGGGATGCTCGGCTACTTTCTGGCAGGCCGCAATAAGCTGGGCCGTAACTGCAGCGCTGTACCTGCTTTCATAAATAGACAGCATGGGCACGCTCTCATGCTCAGGCACCACAATATATTTGGCGGGCAGACTGGTAAGCGCCAGGGCAACCACATCGGTGCGGCAGCGATGGCAGTCGCACATCTTAAACTGCTTCATATACTTATCTACACGGTCCTCAACCAGCGCCTGCAGCACGTTCACGTAGGTGATATCATCAATGGGGTCGGGCTCCTGTACCGGCTCCGATTCCAGGGCAGGCTCCGGCTCTGGAGCCTGCTCAGCCTCCAGCACAGGCTCGGGCTCCGGGACAGGCTCCGGAATTGGCTCAGGCTCGGGCTGGGGGACAGGCTTGGCGGCTTGGTGGACAGGTTCCGGCTCGGGAGCAGGCTCAGGCTCAACCTCCTGGGCGGGCTGGGGTACAGGCTCCGGCTCAGGCTGCTGCACGGCGGGCTCGTCCTCGGTGAGCTCGGCAAGCAGGTCCTCCTCAAGGGCGTCGCGGATTGCGCTGGCAACCTCCTCGGAGTTGTCGGGTGTAGGGGTGGGCGCGGAGGCGGGACGCTCGGAGCGGGAGGATTCCTTGGAGGCCTCGCCGGGCTCGGTGAGGAGGTTTAAAACGTGGGCAGTTTTGTTGGAGCGGGAATTTTTGGAATTAGCCATAGTATGGTCTCCTTTCGGTAGTTTTTATATAAAGCTGTGCTTATAGGCTCATGAGCTCGTCCAAGAGCGCCTGGAAGTCCATGGATGGGTTGGAGCGGGGTGCATAGGACAGGACGCTCTCACCATGGGCGGGGGCCTCGGCGACAACTACGCTCGTGCGGATTTTGGTGTCGAGCACCTTGGTATCAAGCTTGCGGGCGATTTCACTGGAGAGCTCCAGCACCTCGCGGTTGAGAGTGAGCCGCTGGTTGTACTTGTTGAGGAGTATGCCCAGCACCCTAAGGTCGGGGTTGTAATATTTCTTCACTGTATTTATGGTGTCCCGAATCTGGGAAATACCAAGAAGGCTCAGTATCTCAGGGGCCATAGGAATAATCAGCGCGCCGGAGGCCACATAGGCGTTGATGGTGAGGACGTTAAGGGCGGGCGGCGTGTCGATGATGATATAGTCGTAGTTACGCTCAACCTTGTCCAGCTCGTTTTTCAGAAGATACTCCCGGCCGGGAGCGTTAAACTCCAGCTCCGCTGTGGACAGCAGGATGTTTGAGGGCAGCACGTCCCCCAGGTCTGTGGACATAATTGTGTCGCGGATATCGGCCGAGCCCTTCATCACCTCATAGACCGTGTCTGCATTCTCAATGTCCAGCCCCGCCGAAAAGCCCAGGCTTCCCTGGGGGTCGAGGTCCACGCCGAGGACCCGGTAATTTCTGAGGCGCAGGGCGTTGATAAGGGAAAGAGCGGTGGTAGTTTTGCCGACCCCGCCTTTCTGGTTGGTAATTGCAATAATCTTTTCCATAGGAAGGCTCCTCTCCAGAAGCAAAATTTTCGCGGAAAGCTCTTATCTTTCCAATACTAGTGTCGATATAAATATAGAAGAAATAATGGCTTCTCTGGGTTTTACCCTTTTTGAGGGCGATTTTCCCGGGGAAACTGCCCCAGAAAACAGTCTATCCATCCCCTCTAGGGATATGTTACCACAAAAAAGGAGTGAATGCAATGGCTTCTATCACAAGTTTGATGAACAGTTCCAGCGGCACCAACAGTTTATACGGCAACCGCAACGTAATCAGCGGCCTTGCCAGCGGTATGGACACTGAGTCCATGATTGAAAACAGCATTTCGGGGTACAAGTCTAAGATAACCTCCCTGCAGCAGAAAATGACAAAAATGCAGTGGAAACAGGACGCATACCGCAGCCTTATCGTCCAGATGAACAATATCCTGGATAAGTACACCTCCTACTCCAGCAGCACAAACCTTTTCAGCTCCAGCTTCTTCACCAAGGCGGTGAACACCATCGCCAACGGCGCCAATGCCGCGGCGGTGAGTGCCATCGGCAAGAGCAGCAGCAATGTGGCTATCAACCGCATTAAGCAGCTGGCCCAGGCCGCAAGCTATACCGTCGGCACCGACCATCTGGTGAGCGAGGGCTCCGAAACCGAGGCTATTGACTGGGATGAAAAGATTGAGACCAGCAACGTTTCCGGTTCAATCTCCCTGAAATACGGCGGCGGCAAGGATGGTAAGGGCAGCACCTTTACCCTGCGCTTCTCTGAGGATGAGGTCTACAAAACTCCCCAGGAGCTGGCCGACGCTATCAATAAGAAGCTAAAGGACAGCAACATCACCACCAGCAGCGGGGCTGTCTCCGCTGATAAGTACATTGAGGCCAGGGTGGGCGAGGACGGAAGGATACAGCTGGTTGACAAGAAGGGCAACTATTTTGCCGTTACTGGCTCTACAGGCAAGATGGGCGAATTGTTTAAGAAGTCCGAGGCTGCCGGTTCTATCATTGCTTCCGAGAAGCCGATAACTGAAGACGACCTGATAGTGAAAAATGACCGTGCCAGCTACCTTGGGGACAAATACATCAATGTGACCCTGGACGGCAAGACCAAGAAAATCCAGCTCAAGGATATCGTTGAAAGCGACGCTTTCAAAAATGCCAATTCAGATGAGGATAAAACCAAAGCTTTGGCCGAGGGCATAAATAAGCAGCTCAAAGAGGAGTTTGGCGGTAAGGTCACCGCTTCTGTGGACGCTACTACCGGCGGCCTGAAGTTTACAGGGCCAAGCGGCAACGGCTCTACCCTGAAGGTTTCAGGCAGCAGTGATGTGGTCAATAAGGCTCTTGGCCTTGGCGAGGGCGGCTTCAGCAATACCCTGCAGACCAGCTGGACTCTTGAGAAGGCGCTGGGCGAAAACTTTAATTGGCAAACAAAAAAAGACGATGACGGCAACGACATAAAGTACTCCACCATCAAGATTAACGGCAAGGAGTTTGAGTTCAAGTCCACCGATACCATCAAGAATCTGATGGATAAGGTCAACGGCGACGATGAGGCTGGCGTTGAAATTAAGTATTCCAGCCTGACCGGGAACTTTGCCATTACTGCAAAGGAAACTGGTTCACAGAGCAGGGTCGATATACGTGGGGATTTGGGTGCAAAGCTGTTTGGCGCACCGCCTAAGGAAATCACTGAAACTACCACATTTAACGATGTTTATGGTGGTAAGATTGCTCCGGGAGATAAGCAGTGGACCACATTTAAATTTAGATTGGGAAATACAAACTATACTCAAAGCTTCAATATCGCTGACAATCAAACGATGGAAGATGTCATTAAGGAATTGAACAAGAATGCAAATCCTGGACAATCTTTCTCTTTCAACAAAGATACGAGTCAATTTGAGGTCACAAACAGTAGTGGTGAGAAGGCTAGTATCAGGGTTCTTACTCCTGAATCGGTTGAAATAGAAGTTGATAAGGCATATTCTGAGTCTAAGGGTAAATTCACCGCCGGGCAGGACGCTATCTTGAGCGTGAACATCAACGGTGAGGATATGGAGCTGACCCGCTCCTCCAACACCGTTGACCTTGACGGTATGCAGGTTACACTGAAGAACACCTTCGGCTATAAGGAAGACGGAAGCATTGACACTTCCGCAGAGAAGATAACCTTTACCAACACTTCAGACTCCGACAAGATAGTGGACGCTGTCAAGAGCTTTATTGAGGATTATAATAAGCTCGTCACAGAAATGCACAACGCCTATAAGACTGAAACGCTGAAGAACTCCAGCGGCAAGCCATATGAGCCGCTGACCGACGACGATATGTCCGGCATGAGCGAGAGCTCCATTGAGGCCTACGAGAAGAAGGCGAAGACCGGCATACTCTTTGGGGACCAAGACATTTCCAACCTTTACAGCAAGCTGACCGAGGCGGTTCAGGGCTCAGGCGAGGTTGGCGCGGCTCTTAGGAGCATTGGACTTACTGTGGACTTCTCCAACGGCCTTTCCACCCTGAGCCTGGACGAGGATAAGCTGCGCAATATGCTGGAAACCGACCCGGACAGGGTAAAGAACGCCTTCACTCAGTCCACGGCCAACGGCGCCTCCCAGGACGGCCTGATGGCAGGGCTGAAGACCACCCTTGAGATGTACGGCAAAACTTCCATCGGCAGCCCCGGCATACTGGTAAGCAAGGCGGGCACAGAGCTCTCCAGCTACTCACTGAGCCATAACGAGATACAGGACCAGATGGACAATCTACAGGAGCAGATAGAGCGCTGGCAGGATAAGATGGGTGATAGGGTGGACTTCTACACCAACAAGTTTACCCAGCTTGAAATGCTCATAAACCAGATGAACTCCCAGAGCTCCATGCTGGCGGGCATGATGGGCGGCTGATAATTATAGAAAAAGAGGTACCTAATGGAACACCACAATCCGATACAGCAGTATAAGGAACAGTCCATAAGCACCATGACGCCAAATGAATTGCTGCTGCTGCTGTACGATGAGCTGGTCAAAAACCTGGTGCGCTGTGAGCTGGCCCTGGACCAGCAGCAGTACGAGCTGCTGGAGGCCTCCGCGGACAAGAGCATGGATATAATCGGATACCTGGACGACACCCTGGACGACAAATACCCTATCAGCCAAAACCTGCATAAGCTGTATGACTACTTTAGCTATCAGCTTACGCGGGTGAAGATAGGGCGTAACAGGAAGGTATTGAATGAGGTCCATGGGATGGTAGCGGACCTGCGGGACAGCTTTAGGCAGGCGGAGAAAAACTGCGCGGAAGAAGCTGACAAAAAGGCCGCCGAGGCGCACGGTTAGGAGGCGGCCGATGGACGGGAAAGTGCTGGATGAGCTGCTTTTAAAGGAAAGGCTCATATATGTAAAGCTGTCTGAGTTTGAAGACCTGACCCGCCAGCTGGGAGAGGCTCTTGACCGCAGGGACGAGGTATCGGTACAGATGCTTCTGAATATGCGGGGCGAGCCGGCTAACCGTATGCAGGAGGTGGACCAGCAGGTGCGCCACCGCATACTGGAGCTGCCGGAGGACGACGCAATCCGCGCCAGGGAGATACTGGAGGGCGGGGAGCAGCGGGGCCCTGAGGAGGGCGCGCTCTGTGGGCAGGTGCTGCAAAACCGCAGGCTGCTTGAGAGATGCCGGACCTTGGATAAGCAGCTGAGCATGAGGATGGGAGGGCCGAGGTCCTTCTATACGAAATTCCGATAGAATGCAGAGGAACGCCGCCAGGAGGAATCCGGGCGGCGTTTTTGCGAAAATCATGTTGTCTAGCGCAGAAAAAAGTGCTATAATAAAAAAGCGCAAAAAAAGCGCGAAACGAGAGGGGAGTCCAGAGGGACAGGTCCCTCTGGCAGGGTCAGGGGCAGAGCCCCTGTTTTAAAGAACACCCCCCTACCCAATCAACCAAACACAAACCCCATCCCCATTGCTGGCCCGGGCCTCACTAAGAATAACCCGGGGGTCCCAAAGAGCCAAGCTATTATCCCTGCTGTTAGGGTCCGCAACCAAAACCTCCCCGCTAAGGGAATACCCGTGGATAAGGATAAAATGCCCGCTGTCAGTAAAATGCCCGGGCCCGACTAAGGCCACAGCCAACCCCCCGCTACGGAGGTGCGCCCGCAAAGCGCCGGGGTCACAATCCTTGGCCTCCCGGCAGTCTATCCCAAAGGCCTTTGAGGTCCCCGCTATAATAGATGGGAAAGACCCGCTTCCCGAGCACCAGTATCCATGCTCATACGCCCAAACTGCCATTTTAGCCGGGTCGGTGTCCGTATCGGTGAGAGTAGCCACGACCATAGCCATAACAGTGGGTCCGCAGGCATATTTGCCTATGTAGTCCGTGCCGAAGGGCTTGTCGCGCCAGGCGGGGTCACCCTGGTTAAAATACACCACCGGGTTGGTGCCTGTAAGTATAATGCGGCCGTCTTCCTCAATGAACTCGGTAATCGCCGGCTCAGCGGGCTCGGGCGGAGGCTCAAGCAGCTCGGGGTGCAGGATGTACTGGGGCCGCTCGGGGAAATATACCGGGCGGGGCTGCCTATATTCAGAGGACAACTCCACTACTTCGGCAAGCACCCTGTTTAAGCGCAGCTCAAACTCCCACTGGCGCAGCTGGGCCTTGGCTGAGTTGACAGCCCGCACCACAGGCTGTACCACCGGGTCGGTTATTTTATGATAGAGCTCCGGAGAGAAATGGGCGCAGAAAGCGAGCTCCATGCCCCCGACGCATAGCAGCGCCAGGAGCATGACAAAGATTATGGGGCTTCTTGGATTTCTCCGAGAGGGGTTTTTCACTGGGGCCTCCTTGGGGCAGGGACTGAACGATTTTAGATTCGACACGATTATACCAAAAAAATATGGTTTTGTAAAGAAGCGCCGCAGCGCTGAAAGCATAGCTGAAAGGAGCCGGACCGGGGATGCCCACTATACGCTTGGAGAATGTTTCAAAAATATATAAGGGTGCAAAAAGGGGCCAGGGTCCGCAGGGCGGGCATAGGGGCTTCGAGACGCTCTCGAAAATAAACCTGCAGATAGGGCAGGGGGAGTTTGCCTTCTTCGTCGGCAGCCGGGGGGCAGGGAGCAGCACACTGCTGAACCTTATCTCCGGAGTGCTCCAGCCGGACGAGGGCGCGGTCTACCTGGACCAGACAAACCTCTCCAAGCTTGGGCGCAGGCAAGAGAAGAAGCTGAAATACATTTTCGGCAGGGTGCCCCAGGAGTCGAGCCTTGTGCGCACGGCGACGGTATTTGAAAATCTCTGCCCACCCGGGCGCTTTGGCAAGATGGGAGGGACGCTTACCGACGGCCCGCTTATAGAAAAGGCTCTGGGTCTGGTGGGCATGGCAGGCAGCGAGGAGAAGTACCCGGGGGAGCTGGGCACCTCGGAGTGCCGGAAGGTGGAGCTGGCGAAGGCCATACTCTACAGCCCGCCCATACTGATACTTGACAGGATAACCGACCATATGGATGACGACAGCATCTGGGATATGATGCACCTTTTGGAGGAGATGAACCGCCGGGGCACGACAGTGTTGATGGCTACCCAGTCAAGGCAGTTTGTGAACATAATGCGCAGGCGGGTCATAACCCTTGTGGATGGGCGCATAGTGGGTGATGTTGCCAAAGGGCGCTTCGGGGATATTGTGTGAAAAAAATTCCCCTCACCGGATTACCCCATATAGTATAGTCCTGTAAGTATACATAAATCTTGTGGTCGGCATAAAAACATCCGATTGACATTTTACGCGCCCGGGTTTATAATGATACGAAAGGCAACTACTGAAAATGCCGGGGATAATTTTAGTCATATGTACTGGTGAAAGCTTATTGACAAACGCAGTACAAAGGCTTATAATTATATGGCAGTTTCAATGCCGCGCATGATGGCCTGCGTACCTGCGGAGAGACGTCTGTTCCCCGCGGCATACGAGTCAATCAAGTTCAATACAGAGAAGGAGGAGCAGTCATGCTCAAAAACATGAAGGTTAAGATGAGCCTCATTATGGGGTTCGGAGTCACAGTCCTGGTCAGCGTTCTTATCGTTATCATATCGCTGGTCATCATGAATGTACAGTCATCAAGTTATCAGGGAATTATCAACACAGAAGTCCGCGGAAGCGCACTTGTAAGGACCTGCCGTCTTCAGGTCAATATGACTGCGCGCTACCTGCGTGACGTAGTTCTGGACCCTGAAGGTGAGAACGCACAGAAGTCCGCAACTAAGACCACCGAGAGCCTTACACCCCTCAGCGACTACATCACGGAGCTGAGAGGGCTGAAAATACTGGAAGGGTCTACCCTCATAGACGATTACATATCTGCCGTTGAGGTCTGGGGCCAGGCAGTACCGGGAATCATGGAGACTGCCTTGGGCGGAGACCAGGAGGCAGCCATAACTATGCTGCAGAATGAGTGTACACCGGCACTCACCAAGGTTGACGAAGTGGCCAACTCTCTGCAGGCCGCTATCACTGCCGAGCAGGATGACATTGTCAAGAGGCAGGAAAATTTGGTTACGATTTCAATTATAGGAATAATTGCAGCGCTGGTTCTGGGAACAATTCTTGTGATGCTGCTGGAGCTGCGCATTATCAGGAGCATAACCGGCCCTGTGGAAGAGGTCCGCACAGCCCTGATTGGCTACAGCGAGGGCAAGCTGGATATTCCGGTTCACTTTGAGAGCAAAAACGAGCTGGGCGATATGTGCCATGCTCTGCGTACCAGTCAGGCCGTTCTGAGCGATGTTATCACCGATACAAACCGCCTGCTGGAGGCCATGGCGGAGGGCGACTTCGATGTCCGTACCCGTGTAGAGGAGTCTTTTGTTGGAGAGCTGACTGGCCTGCTTAAGTCCATCCGCGGAATCAACCGCAGCCTGTCTACCACTCTGCTTCAGATTCAGTCCTCTGCCGACCAGGTATCTTCCGGCGCGGACCAGGTTTCCAACAGTGCACAGACTCTGGCCCAGGGCGCTACCCAGCAGGCCAGCGCTGTTGAGGAGCTGTCCGCTACCATCACCGAGATTGCCCAGGGTGCCGAGGAAGGCGTTTCCCTGGCCCGGGATTCCAGCCAGCTGTCTAACGACGCTTCCGCTCAGATTACCGTGTGCAGCGACCTGATGCAGAGCACAGTTGGCGCTATGAACGACATTAAGGCCGCCGCCGAAGAGGTTGGCACCATTATCGATACTATCTCCAACATCGCCTTCCAGACGAATATCCTGGCTCTGAACGCCGCAGTTGAGGCTGCCAGGGCAGGCGTTGCCGGCAAGGGCTTCGCGGTTGTTGCCGACGAGGTGCGTGTACTGGCGTCCAAGTCCGACGAGGCCAGCCGTGCCACTAAGGAGCGCATTGAGCACGCTATAAGCGCTGTACAGAAGGGCAGCGAGTATGTGGCTGACGTTTCCGAGGCTCTGGATAAGACCGTTGGCATGGTAAACGGCGCCGTTGCCAAGATGGGCGATGTGGCTGACACTACCGAGCACCAGGCCGAGTCCATTGAGCAGATTCGCGAGGGTATCAGCCAGATTTCCGCAGTTGTGCAGAGCAACTCCGCTACCAGCGAGGAGAGCGCTGCCGCCAGCGAGCAGCTGTCCTCTCAGGCTCAGATTATGAATCAGCTCATGGCCAAGTTCCGCCTGCGGGATTACAGCGGCGAGGGCCCCGTGGTCACCGCTCCTGTGAACACCAGCGGCAGCAGCGTGAGTTCCAGCGACAGCTTCAGCGGTGGGGCAGGGTACGACAAGTATTAAGGACTTGCCGCAGGCTGCTGTTAAATAGAGAACATAGCCGGACGGCCTATACTTATTGGGCCGTCCGGTTTCGTTTAGAGAGGTGAGGTTCATGATGAAAGAACAGGACTCAGGTGTAGTATTTGCCCTGGACATCGGCACCCGCAGCATTATCGGTATGCTGGGCCGGGTGGAGAACGGCCGGTTTTATGTGACAGCCATAGAGAAAGAGGAGCATGACCGCCGGGCCATGCTTGACGGACAGATTGTGGAGATAGAGCAGGTGGCCTCAGTAGCCGGAGAGGTCATAAAGAGGCTTGAGGAGAAGTCCGGCATGAAGCTCAGCCGGGTCTGTGTGGCTGCGGCAGGAAGGGCCCTTAGGTCCCAGAGCGCCAGCTTTACGCTGAAGTTTGACGAGCTGAGAAAGGCCGACGCGGACCTTATAGGCCAGCTGGAGGCCGGGGCTGTCACCGAGGCCGAGCGGCTTATAGCCGGGGACAGCGCCGGGCAGGGGCGCTTTTATATGGTGGGATATACCGCCAGGCAGTATGTTTTGGACGGATACCCGATGACAAATCTGATGGACCACCGGGGCCAGGTCTTTGAGGCGGACGTAGTCTCGACTTTCCTGCCAAGCGGCGTGGTGGAGAGCCTGTACGCCGTAACTAACCGCCTGGGACTAGAGGTCTCCAGTCTGACCCTTGAGCCCATCGCAGCGCTGAATGCGGCTATACCCGCCGACATCCGGCTGCTGAACCTGGTGCTTGTAGATATAGGGGCCGGCACTTCGGACATAGCTGTCTGCCGGGAGGGGAGCGTGGTGGGCTACACCATGGCTACCGTGGCTGGAGATGAGATAACCGAGCTGCTAATGCGCAGCCTGCTGGTGGACTTTAAGACAGGCGAGCGTCTAAAGCTGGCCCTGGGCTCGATGGAGCCGATACAGTACCCGGATATCCTGGGGATAAAGCACGAGATAAGTCCGGCAAACCTCAGCGAAGTGATACAGCCTGCCGCCCAGAAGCTGGCGAAGGAGATAGCCGCTCAGATACTTGAGCTCAACGGCGGGGCGCCCTCGGCGGTGTTCCTGGCGGGAGGCGGCAGCAAGCTCCAGGGCCTGACGGCGATGATAGCCGGTGAGCTAGACATGAGCGAGGCAAGGGTTGCACTGGCAGGAAATCACTTTGCCAACAGCGCCTTCTCCGACGAGTATCAGCTGGCGGACCCGGAGTACGCCACGCCACTGGGCATCGGGGCCTCGGCGGCGCTGGGGATGATAAACGACAGCTATATGGTGACCCTGAACGGCTACCCTGCCAAGCTCTTCCGCAACGGCACCCTGAATCTTCGGGATGTGCTGCTGATGAACGGCTTCCACTATGGGGACATGATGGGGCGCACCGGAGCAAATCTCAGCTTTACTCTCAATGACCAGAGGGAGTTCCTGCGTGGAATGCCTGGAGTTGAGTCCAGATTGAGCATAAACGGTGAGGAGGCCCAGTTCAGCACGGTGGTCCAGGCCGGGGACCGGATTGAGTTTATCCCAGCCAGGGCGGGCCAGCCTGCCACAATGACCCTGGGCGAGCTGCTGGGTCAGGGATACCCGGGGACAGTCCTGGTAAACGGTCAGCCCCAGCCTATGGATTACTCTATCCATCAGGGGGACGACGTGACTGCCGAGGGCGCTCCGATACCGCCCCGACCCCAGCGGCGCATCAGGCCAGTTGAGCCTCCAAAGCCGCAGAAGGAGACTCCGCCACCGCCGGTACTTGAAAAAAAGCTTGAAAGGCAGCCGAAAACTACCGAAATAGAAATAAAAGAGGTAAAAAGCGAGCCTGAAATCAAGCCGGAGCCAGCTCCCGCGCCTGAGGCGGAGGAGAAACCAAAGACAGAGCCTGAGGCTGAGCCGAAGGCGAAACCTGAAGCGCAGCCAATTACTGAACAGCCGAAGGAACCTCAGGCGAGGAAGCGCCGGACCACAAAGGAGGAGCCCCAGGAGAAGGCCCAGCCTGAGGAGCCGCTGCCGGGACAGCTGAGCTTTGGGGGGCTGCAGGTTGTGCTCAACGGCGCGCCCCTGCGCCTGGAGGCAAAGCAGGGCGGAGGGGACTACTACCTGATGGACCTGCTGGAGCGTTCCGGGCTGGACTTTTCAAAGCTTGACAGGCCGGTGGAATTGCTTGTAAATGGTGCTGAGGGCCAGTTCAGCCAGGTGCTGAGGGCTAACGACCAGGTGACGATACGTTATCGGGACGAGTGATAGATAAAACAAATATATTATTATAGTAATAGCCATAGGAAAGGAAGATTAGGATGAAATTAGAGAGCCTTGCCTTAGCCGCCTGCACGGTGGCATTAGGACTTATGCTGGCCGGGTGCGGAGGCGGGGGGAACTCCTCCTCGTCGTCCATCACACTGGCCCAGGGCTCAGACCCGGCGGTAAATGGAAGCAGCTCCCAGATAAGCTCCTCTTCCACGGTGGAAACGGATAAGGGCGACGAGCTGCTTATGATGACTGTAGACGAGGCGCTGTCACGATTCAAGCAGCTGAGCCCTGAGGTGCTGGGGCTGCCAGGGAAGGAGATGTCCGAGTATGAGATGTATCCATCGGAGAAAGCAGTGCCGGTTGACGGCATACCCTGCCTGAAAATAATAGTATATAACGAGAGTAAGTCAGGCACAAATGAGCCTGCGGGTGTTTTCCTGCTGGCGAGGGACGGCACGGCGCTATATAAACTGGAGGGCAATCAGGTCACACAGCTTGAGATGGGCTGAGTCGACAGATTTGTGAAAATATTTTACGGCAGTCCTTCATACAATTTCCCATGCCCGGACAGCCCCGGAGTTTAGGGGGAGAGAGGGGTAAAGTTTTCCAAATTAAAAATACTGTATGGGACTTGAAGTTCACACGAAAATATGGTATACTATCTCAGATAGATTTTATAATAGGGAAGAATTTCGAGAAGACTCAGGAGGGAACCCTATGGAAGGTATAACCAATAATAGTATGCGCATGATGGAGCGGTCCATGGAATTTCTCTGGACCAAGCAGACGGCGCTGCTGGACAATATCTCCAATGCGGAGACGCCAAACTACCGGGCAAAGCTCGTTACCTTTGAGGAGGACTTTCAGCGCCAGCTGGAGGCCGCGGACCACGGGCGCAACAAAATCACAAAGCGCACCATGCGGGAGACCATTGAGAACGCGTCCTGGGAGGTTCAGAAGCTCGATGAAATCACCCGCCGGGACGAAAACGGCGTAAACGTCACCGAGCAGATGACCGAGCTTGTGCGCAACGCCTACCAGATGCAGTACGTCTTCCAAAGCCTCACCAGCGACATCACAGCCCTGCGCACAGCCATAAGCGGCTAAAAAGTTTCGTCCACCTTTACAAAGGTGGCAGGGTTTCAGGGGCAGCGCCCCTGAGGTCTCAAACGCGCAGGCAAAGCCAGCGCGGCAAACCAACAGAAAGGCAGTGCACAAAACATGGCATTCCTAGGCACAATAAACATCGTAGGCTCCGGCCTGACCGCCCAGCAGCTACGCCTGGACGTAATTTCCGAAAACATCACAAACCTGAGCACGACCCGCACAGAAAACGGCGAAGGCCCCTACCGCCGCAAAATGGTAGTCTTCGAGGCCGAGGGAGGCCGCAATACCTTCCGCCAGGCCATGGCAAACGCTGCGGTTGGAGCCTCAAACAGAGGGGCGGAGAAGGCCGGCGGCGTAAAGGTCACCGACATTGTCGAGGACCAAAGCGACTTCCCAATCAGCTATGACCCGACACATCCCGACGCAAACGAACAGGGCTATCTTGAAATGCCCAATGTAATACTTGTCAAGGAAATCACCGACGCCATGGCTGCTACCCAGGCGTACTCAGCCAACGTGACGGCATTCTCTACATTAAAAACAGTTATTGCCAGGGGCCTGGAGCTGGGCAAGTAAAGCTAACTACACTTTTTGGCTGAAAACCAGGAGAGAAAAAACTCGAATTTTGTATAAATTTGGGCTTGCCAAGGCCTTGCATTGGTGGGTCCAAAGGATTATAATATAATTGCCTACATACACAAATATACAAGGAACCATACAGGAGGCTTGTTTTATGCTTATAAATGAGATTACCCCTTTGACCCCGCTATGGGGGGACGAGAAGCCCGAGGCCGCCAAAGGGGCCGGCTTTGAGAATATGTTCGGGGGAATTTTCCGCTCTGCCATAGATAATGTGAAGGAGACCGACGCAGATAAGACCCAGCTGCAGTACCTGATGGCGACTGGCCAGCTGGATAACCCAGCGGAGCTTTCCCTGGCGAGCTCAAAATATGAGATGTCCGTGAGCCTCTTGGTGCAGCTGCGCAACCGCGCCGTTGAGGCATATAACGAGATAATGCGCATCAGCCTGTAAAGCTGGAAAATCACCCGCTGCCGGGCTGAGGAGGTCACGGAAAATTGGAAGAAAAGGCAAAAGATATATGGCAAAAGATTAAGGGGACCGTTGGCGGCCTGAGCAAGACCGTGAAGGGTATTGTCATCGCGGGCATTGTTATCACATTGGTAGTGATTGCCATAGTGCTGGCGAACGGCTCCAAGACGGAATACAGAGAGCTCTTCACCGGGCTGACCGATGACGACATGGCGAAGGTATGCGCCTATCTGAATGAAAACCAGGCCACCTTTGAGGTCAAGGGTGAGAACACGATTATGGTGCCTGCGGACCAGGAGGCGAAGCTGAAGGCCGGGGTCATCGCCGGGGGATACCTTACCTCCGGGTCGGGCTATTCGCTGTATCTTGACAATATCAGTTCCCTGTCTACAGAGTCGGACCGGGCACAGCTGAATCTATATCAGCTGCAAGACAGGCTGGAGGAGACTATTCGCAATTTTGTAGGCGTACACGACGCCACGGTGAACATCGCCCTGGGCGAGGACCGCAGGTACGTGCTCAGCCAGGAGAATACTATTGAGGCCAGCGCCTCGGTGGTGGTGACGATGGCTGACGAGGCCCCTATAAACGCAAAGCTGGCTGAGTCGATACGCAACACGGTGGGCTATGCCGTGAAGGGCCTTATTATCGATAATGTGGACATCAGGGATTCCCTGGGAAATCATTATGACGGCACAGACGGCGGGGACATAAGCGATGTTGCCGCCAAGCGTATGGAGATAGAGGATTCCGTGAATAAGCGCCTGACAAAGCAGGTGCTTGGCGTGCTGGAGCCGATTTATGGCGTGGGAAATGTAACTGTCGCGGTAAATACCACCGTGAGCATGAGCAGCGAGTTCTCGGAGAGCACCAAGTACGACCAGCCGGACTGGGCAAAGGAGAATGCCGACGGCGAGGGCATAATCGGCCGCATGGAGTGGAACGGCTTTATCGGCTACGGAGATGAAGCCGAAGGCGGCACGGTTGGCACTGAGACCAACGCTGACTTGAACGAGTATGTTCAGAATCCTGACTTGAACGGCAATGAGCAGGAGCTGCAGGCCAGCGGGAAGAAGGAATTTGAAAACGACAAGACCGTTACACAGTCCCAGCGTATGGCTGGATATATTGAGGATGTTACGGTGTCTGTGACTATAAACAGCAATGTGTCAAACCAGGTGTCCATAGACGCGCTGGTGGACCATGTTGCAAATGCTGTCGGCCTTACAGGGGCTAATGATGCGGATAAGATATCCGTATTGACGGCACCCTTCTGGGCGCCTGAACCCAGTGCCGAGCCGACTATTATCAACCCAATCGAGCAGATATTTGGAGGCATGCCGCTTTGGGTGTACTTAGCACTGCTTGCCGGACTGTTCCTGTTCATGACGCTGTTTGCGGTGTTCGTGCTTTTGGGACGGCGGCGCACCCGCGGCCAGGTACAGCTGGAGCCTGCAGTGGATATGGGCCCGGAGCTTGAATCCATCGTAGAGGAGCTGCCGGAGCCTGCCGGGGCCGACATTATGGATGTACATACAGAAAAGAGCATGGAGCTGCGCCGCAGCGTGCGCGAGCTGGCCGAGAACAACCCTGAGATTGCTGCTCAGGCCATTAAGGCGCTGCTGAGGGGAGATGAAGAAGCCAATGCCTGATAAGGTGAAGACAGAGAAGCCTAAAAAGCTGAAGAAGGGGGAGCAGCCCCCTGAGGAGCCAGCCGCAGAAACGCCTTCGGAGCCGGCAATACCGCCGGGGGTATCCCTGCTGGACGCCATGAGCGGAGCTCAGAAGGCGGCGGCGGTGATTGTCTCCCTGGGTGTAGACAAGGCCTCACAGCTGTACCAGTATATGGACCCCGAGGACGTGGAGATGATAACCCTGGAGGTAGCCAAGCTTGGCTATCTCGACGCGGACGCCACCGAGGCGGTTCTGAACGAGTATTACCAGATGTGCATGACAAACAAGGCCGTTACAGAGGGCGGCCTTGAGTATGCACGGACTGTTTTGGAGAAGGCCTTCGGCGCCCAGACCGCCAACGAGCTGCTGGGCAAGGTGACAAAGTCCCTGAAGAACAGGGAGTTTGCCTTCATGAACAAGGCCGGCGAGAAGGATTTGTTCACCGCCCTGCAGAACGAGCGGCCCCAGACCATCGCGCTGGTGCTCTCATACATAGAGCCGGACAAGGCGGCGGCTGTGATAGCCCAGCTTGAGCCGGACGCGCAGATAAAGGTGGTGGAGCGCATTGCCATGATGGACAGCGCCTCGCCTGCCGCAGTTAAGATAATAGAAAACGAGATGAGCAATAAGTTTGCAAATATCTTCAGCAGCAGCAATGTCCAGGTGGGCGGCATAGACTTCGTAGCCGACGTGATGAACAACGTGGACCGTGTCAGCGAGAAGAGTATTTTCGACGGCCTCACCATGTACGACGCGACCCTTGCCGACGAAATCCGCAAGCGCATGTTCGTATTCGAGGATATCCTTACCATGGACGACCGCTCTGTGCAGCGCTTTGTGCGTGACTGCGACACCCACGACCTGGTGCTGGCGCTCAAGTCCGCAACGGCGGAGCTGTCCAACAAGCTCTACAAGAACATGTCCACCCGTATGGCCGAGAGCATCAGGGACGACCTGGAAATCACCACCAATGTGCGCATGAAGGACGTGGACGACGCCCAGCAGCGCATTGTGGGTATCATCCGCGACCTGGAGGCCAAGAACGAAATCATTATCCTCAAGGGCGGCAAGGACGACATTATCGCGTAATCAAAAGTTTCGCCAGCCTTTACAAAGGCTGCAGGGTGTGGGACAGAGTCCCGCGGCCTTGCAGGCGCGAAGCAGCCTGAAAAAAGTAAACACACTACAACTTCAAGCATAAAGGAGGTCTTCTGTATGCCGGGCATTTTCAAGCGTTTCACCAGCGTGAGCGCGGACAAATACGTTTTCCCGGACGCGGAAGACCTTAATATTCCCGGGGAAACCGCTGCTGAGCCTTTAACTCTGGAGGAGTTCACAGACAGCGAGCTCCCTGCTGACACAGATACCCCTGAGCCCAGGCCCAAGCCGGAGGAGCCTGTAAAGAAGAAGGACCCAAGCCCCATTGACTTTGCCCAAATCCAGGCCGATGCAATACTTGCCGAGGCCCAGCAGGAGGCCAATGAGCTGCGGGAGAAGGCTATGGCTGACCTGGAGGCGGAGCTGGGGGAGCTGAGGAATCAGGCCCATACAGAGGGCTATCAGGCCGGGTTTGCGGAGGGGATGGCTGAGGGCCGCCAGGAGGCCAGGCTCCAGCTGGAGCAGATGGCTGCCGAGCAGGAGAAGGAAGTGGCTGCCTTTCTAAAGGACGCCGTGAGGGTCAGGGACCAGCTTCTTGAGGACAGCAAGCAGGATTTGAAGGAGCTGGCGCTGGCAATCGCCGAGAAGGTCATTCACGTGAGCCTGAAAAGCAGCGGGGACATACTTATAAGAATGATAGAATCAGCCACAGCCAAGAGAAGGCGCTGCGAGTGGGTGCAGGTGTACATTGCCGACAGGGACGCAAGGGCTTCGGCCAACACTGTGCCGGAGCTTACTGAGGCGCTCTCGAGGCTGTCGGACCGGGTGCGGGTGATACCCATGACCGGGGATGAATCCGGCACCTGCATAATCGAAATGCCCGACGAGATAATCGACGCCAGCGTTTCAACCCAGCTGGACAACCTGCGCGGGCTCATCTCCGATGAGCCGGACCGCCAGGGCAGACCTTAGGAGGCGCGCATGTTCCAGGATACCATAAAGCGCGTGCGGCAGGCTGAGACCATCGGCCATACCGGGAAAATAGAGAACATCGTGGGAATGTCCATAGAGGCCAGCGGCGGCAGGGCCGCAGTTGGCGATATCTGCCGCATTTACAGCGGAGAGTCAGGGGGGCAGATACCCGCGGAGGTCGTGGGCTTCAAGAACGACCGGATGCTTTTAATGCCCTATGGGGAGATGACAGGAATTTCCTCGGGGAATTTTGTAAGGAATACAGGCAGGCAGCTCCAGCTAAAGGTGGGCCAGTTCCTAAAGGGGCGCATTATAAATGCGCTGGGGCAGCCGATTGACGATAAAGGGCCCTTTGAGGGCGGCGAAGACTACTATCTGGGGAGCAGCTACATAAACCCGCTGACCCGCCCACCTATCCGGGAGCGTATGGAGTTCGGGGTAAAGGCCATAGACGGGCTGCTCACAATAGGCAAGGGCCAGCGTATGGGAATCTTTGCAGGTTCCGGCGTTGGCAAGAGCACCCTGATGGGTATGATTGCCAAGAATGTGAAGGCCGATATCAACGTGATAGCCCTGGTGGGCGAGCGCGGCCGAGAGGTTTTGGAGTTCGTTGAAAAAGATTTGGGCGAGGAGGGCATGGCAAGGTCGGTGCTGGTGGTGGCTACCTCAGACCAGCCTGCAATGCTAAGAAAGAAGTGCCCCACAGTGGCTACAGGGATTGCCGAGTACTTCAGGGACCAGGGCCTGGATGTGCTGCTAATGATGGACTCCCTGACACGTTTTGCAATGGCCCAGCGTGAGGTGGGGCTTGCAATCGGTGAGCCGCCGGTGGCGAGGGGATATACCCCCTCAATCTATGCGGAGCTCCCAAAGCTGCTGGAGCGCAGCGGCAACTTTAAGAAGGGCTCTATTACCGGCATATATACGGTGCTGGTAGAGGGCGACGACACAAACGAGCCAATAGCGGATACGGTACGCGGAATCCTGGACGGGCATATAGTATTAACGAGAAGCCTTGCCGCCGCAAACCATTATCCAGCTATCGACATCGGGGCCAGCATTTCCCGACTGATGGTGGAGCTGGTGGACGAAAACCACCGGCAGATGGCCTCAAGGCTCAGGGACATTCTGAGCACATATAATCAGAACGCGGATTTGGTGTCCATCGGCGCATACAAGGCTGGGACCAACCCCAAGCTGGATTTCGCGCTGACAAAGATAGACAAAATAAACGAGTTCCTGATGCAGGGCACGCGGGAGGCTTTCACCTATGAAGAATGCCTGGAGCAGCTGAATTTAATCTTAACCAGGTAGCTGTAAGTTTTGGCAGGGTTTTAAGAGGTTGAAGAACTATACGTTGTATAAGTCAATGTGAGGGGCATGGCCCCACGGTCTTAGGAGGTAGGTGCCGATGAAAAAGTTTAAGTTTCAGCTGGATACCGTGCTGAGGTATAAGACCCAGGTGCTGGATATCCGGCTGGCAGAGCACGGGACCGCGCTTGCAAATGTGCGCAGGCAGGAGGGAGTGCTGGAGCAGGCTGTAAAAAACAGGACTGCCTGTGAGGACGAGTACAGGGAGATGAAGGCACTTGGGCTGACAATAGCCGATGCCATGAAGTATGAGACCGGCATTCAGGTGCTGCAGCGCACTGTACTCAGGGAGACAGAGAAGCTCAAGGAGCTCAGAAAGATAGAGGAGCAGAAGCGCGCCGCCCTGGTGGAGGCCAAGCAGGAGACCCAGTCCCTGGAGAAGCTCAAGGAGATGAAGCGCGGGGAGTACGACAGCATGATTGCCAAGGCCGAGGAGAAGGAGATAGACGACCTGGTGATGGCAAGAAGGTCCGCCAGCCTCAGGGAGGCGGAGGAGCTGGCCTAAGTGAATAAAGATAACAAGGCCCGAGGCTTCGGGCATATTATACAGCATATACATTGAAAGGAGGTGAATCAAAATGAACATCGATATGCTATTCCCAACCCTGACCGGAGACATGACTAAGCTGGCGCCGGCGGACCCTATGAGCTCTGACGGCAATGCCCAGGAGTTCGAGGATATGCTTGTGCAGCAGAGCAAGTCCCAGCAGGAGAACAGCCGTCCCCAGAAGAAGACGGAGGATAAGGAAGCCCCGGAGAAGCCGGAGCAGAAGAGCACCCAGGAGGATGAGGCAGCAGAGAAGGGCGGAGAACTTGCCGCGACTCTGGTTACCTCCCAGCCCGTGGTGCCCATTACTGTTTTCGAGGAGGCCGAGGTAAAGGTAGCCGAGGACGGCACAGTTATCCTTGAGCCCGTCAGCATGGAGGGCGTGGCTGTGGAGCAGCCTGTGGAAGGTATAGTTGAGGCCGTAGAGGTCCAGCCCGAGGAAGCTGCCCAGCAGGAGCAGACGGTCGAGGGCCAGTTCCAGGAGGCCGCCGGGACCGTAGTTGAGGCGCCGAAGGAGGAGCAGCCCAAGGCTGAGGGCCAGAAGGTCCAGCCGGAGACAGTGGCAGAGGGCAGGGATAAGCCCGAGGTTACTGTGCAGAAGGCCCAGCCGGACAGCAAGCCCCAGGACGAGGAAATGGACTCAAATGTAGAGCAGGAGAGCCAGCCGGTGTTCCAGGATGTAAAGGCTGCGCCTGTGAAGGTGGGTGACGCCCATCTTGTACACTTTGCACAGGAGCCTGTAGAGCCTGAGAACTCCCAGCAGCTGGCAGGGCTTTTGTCCCGCGCCATGCAGGAGGGAGCCGATGTGGTGCGGGTACAGCTGAACCCCATAGAGCTGGGCAATGTGACCATCGAGCTCAGCCGCACAGCGGCAGGGGAGCTTACCATCGTCATGAATCCGGAAAACGTGCGGGCCGCCAATATCCTGAACGCCCACGCGGAGAACCTTATCGCCAGCCTTGCCGAGAAGGGCGAGAATGTCGTAAGCGTCCAGGTGAACATGCCCGAGGACACTGAGAATGCCGGGATGATGATGAATCCCGACGGGCACAACGGGCAGAACCGCGAGGACGAGGACGACGGGAAGAAAAAGAAGCAGGAGAGCCGTACCGAGGGCGTCAGCGCCGCAGATTTCCTGTCACAGCTGAGGCTTGGCCTCGTTGGGAACGTGGAGTGAGCCCAAGAGAATTTTTTACAGAAAGGCAGTGATATAATGGCAAATGCTGGTATGAACGACCTTGCCAATATTCTGGGTACTGCGCCGCCGGTAAAGAACGCTACCCAGAGCACCAACAAGAAGGCCGGCTCAAGCCTGGATATGACCGACTTCCTGACTTTGATGGTGGCAATGTTCCAGAACCAGGACATCGACAACGCAGCATCTACCACAGACATGATGAACCAGTTTGTCCAGATGTCCGTGGTCCAGGCCATCACAAACATCAGCACCCTTATAGACGACTCCACCGTGCTGACCTATGCCGCGTCCCTTGTGGGCAAGGAGGTCACCATAGGCGAGGTGGTAAATAAGGAAATGGTGGAAACCGTGGGCACGGTTATAGGCACCGGCACCCTGAACGGTCAGCAGGTCATTTTCCTGGATAACGACAAGAGCTATTACCTAAACCAGATTCTGGCTGTGGGACGCCTGCCCGAGATAAAGGACGACGTGGTTCCCGACGAGGGCGAAGGTGAAGGCGAGGACGACAAGGTTGAAGGCGGTGAAAATACCGGCGATACCGGTAAGCCAGAGGCTCCGGACCCGGACACAGACCCGGGGGATAAGCCGGAGGGCGGAGAGAGCACAACACCCTAAAAAGCAGAGAGGATGAGGGGTATGATTGACCGCGTACAGGGCATAGAGGGAGCGGTCCGGCAGCAGCAGAGCCAAAAGGGCGCGTCCCCGGCTTCAGGCTTCGGCCAGATGATGCTGCAGGCCCAGAGCGCTGTTCCCAAGCCCCAGATTCCGCCGGAGCCGCCAGAAGAGGAGGCCCCGGAGCAGTCGGTACAATCGGTTATAAACTTCTCCAAGCACGCAATGAGCCGTGCCCAGGAGCGGGGAATAGAGTTGACCCCGGCTCTAATGGAGGCGCTTTCCGGCTCTGTGGAAAAGGCACAGGAGAAGGGCGCAAAGAACATCCTGGCGTTTAACGCCACCCAGGCCTTCATCATCAACGTCCCTTTCGGCAGGGTGATAACCACCATGAACCAGGACGAGATGAAGGAGAATATCTTTACAAACATTGACGGCGCGGTTTTAATCTGAACCGGACCCACCTGCCCGGAGCACCGGGCGCGGGAGGTTTGGGCGGCAGGCCCGACTGGTCTGCCGCCGTACCCCGCCGTTAAAGAAAAGGAGCATGAACTAATGACAGGAGCTATGTATGCGGCCGTGTCGGGTCTGAAGGCTCATATGAGCGCTTTGAACGTCATCGGCCAGAACATCTCAAACGTAAACACCAACGCCTATAAGGCTACCCGCTACACCTTCCTGGAGGCTCTCTATACCAGCGTACGCGGCGGCAGCGACGGCTCAAATCAGTTGGGCGGTAAGAACCCCGCGCAGGTTGGATATGGCTCTTCTATAGGTACGATAGACCTTGATATGAGTACCAAGAACTATACTCCGACTGGTCATGCAACCGATGTTATGATTGATGGCGACGGTATGTTGATTGTGGGTGACAAAGGCTCGACATTTGGTACAACGACAGGAAATAAAGAGCTGTCAGATATGTACTTGACTCGTCTTGGCAACCTGGAGTTTGACAATCAGGGTTATCTAGTTGATGGGCAAGGGCAGGTTGTATATGGATTTCTGGCAGTCGAAAGTCCGGCATATAAGGCAGCTGTGGCATTTGGTAATAAAAATGCTGCTGACCCAGACAACCCGAAGGGTGTTGACGAACTTAAACGGCTTGACAAGCTTACAGCGGATGAAATAAAAGATGCTTATACTGCTGCTGCAACTGAGCCACAGTTCTTTGTCAACGATAAAGACCAGGTTGTTATGCTGACACCGAAGCCATTAGCAGATGGAGCGACAGCACCAGCAGACCAGACACTGGCTGACTTTACAGTAACGGTGGTGGAGCAGTATGTTGAAGCACCGGCACTTACAGCCATACGTATACCCATGGCTAATGCTGATGGCGGCGCGTCATATCCTAAGTGGGATATGGACCCCGGAAGTGCGACATACGGACAAATCATTGATTCAGATGAAGGATTCGGCCGTATTGTGAAGGACAGTGTCAGCATTGATGAAAATACAGGGCGTATTACCTGTACAACAGAGAGTGGCGAGGCGGTTGTTGTCGGTTCCATCGCCATTGCTAAGGTGGAAAATCCTAACGGTCTTACACATGTTGATGGGCATTACTATCAGGCATTGGGCGGCGCAGGAAGAGTTAGCTTAACTTCCGTCGGGCACGCAGTTGTAAATAGCAGCGACCCGACAAGTATGTTCTATATGTTTGACAAAGATGGTGTCCTCATTCCTGAAGACCAGAGAGGCAAAACCATTGAGGGTGAAACAGCAATCCGTTCTGCCGGCAGTACAAAACTTATCAGCAACGGCCTCGAGAGCTCGGGTACTGACCTTGCTACCGAGATAAGCAATATGATTATGGTACAGCGCGGCTACCAGGCCAACACGCGTATCGTTACCGTTACCGACAGTATGCTCGAAGAACTGGTGAACATGAAGCGCTAAGCTTAATAAGCTGTTAATATGATGTAAAGGGACAAATGCCGGGCCGGGGAGGGCGCAGAGGACGCCCTTCCGGCGGGCCGGCTGATATAAGGAGGAGTTATCTATGATAATGCTCACGAAGACCAGCGGCGAGCGGTTTTTGGTGAACCACCTGCAGATTGAGTGTATCGAGCTGATACCCGAGACGAAGATAGTCATGATGAACCGGGACTTCTACCTGGTGCTCGAGACTGTGCAGGACATCACTGCGCGCATTGCCGACTATAACGCCAAGGTCATGGACGTGCACCGCACTGTGACAATCAATGAAAACCCAAATTCCGGGGCCCCCGCGGCACGGAGTTCTACCCAGCGGCCGGGTTTCAGACGATAAAGCCCTGGGAATAAGGAAATGAAGGTGAAGGACCAATGAATATAGCTTATCTCATAGGCCTTGTGGTCGCCATTATAGTTATGGTGCTGGGCATGGCAAACGGATTCCCGCCATACGAGTTTGGGAAGCTCGGAAACTTCGTTGACGGCCCCAGCGTTATGATAGTTATCGGCTGCTCCGTCGCCATCGTGCTGGCAAGCTTCCCGCTGAAGACTTTCCTGAGCATACCAAAGCACTTTGCCGTTATGCTCAAGAACCCCAAGCAGAAGCCCGAGACCATTATAGACGCACTGGTGGACCTTGCACAGATAGCCCGTAAGGACGGACTGCTTG
This sequence comes from Acutalibacter sp. 1XD8-36, assembly GCF_009917525.1. Lineage (GTDB taxonomy): Bacteria > Bacillota > Clostridia > Oscillospirales > Acutalibacteraceae > Acutalibacter. Next base: position 88,791 of record NZ_QZDU01000008.1, on the reverse strand, counting down.
CCCTTGAGGAGAAGGCCGGCGAGCAGGAGGACCCCTTCTTCAAGCAGGCAATCATGCTCATAGTGGACGCCAACGACCCAGACCGTGTGCGCGCAACCCTGGAAAACGACATAGAGTGCATGTCCGACCGGCATAACGCCGCGGCGGCCCTTTATGATAAGGCGTCGGCAGTATCCCCGGCCTTTGGTATGGTGGGCACGCTGATAGGCCTTATAAACATGCTCAAGAACATGGACCCCACCTCCTCCGACAGCAACATCGGCGCGGACATGAGCGTGGCCCTTGTCACCACCCTGTACGGCTGTATCCTGGCCCATATGGTGTTCGGCCCGGTCGCCAACAACCTGCGTATCAGGGACAGCGAGGAGGTCCTCAATAAAATGATAATCGTTGAGGGCATAACCTGTATCCAGGCCGGTGAAAACCCCAAAATGCTGCGTGAGAAGCTCCTCACCTTCGTTGCCCAGAAGCAGAGGGAGAAGCTGGCAAACAGCGCGGGCGGCTCCGGCGAGGCCTGATATTCAGCCGGAATATACAGCCTCTTGTGTATGCGGTAATATACGTAACAAAAGTTTCCTTCAAAAGCTTCCCCGTGGTACTTGACGCGAGGGGGGTATGTTTGGTATAATAACACGATGGAACGCTCCCTGCGGCCCAGGCCTGGCGGCTTCGAGTGCCGCTTCGCCGGACATGGGCAGGCCCATGTACAGCGAAGCGGTATTGAACGGCGTTTAAATGGGAGCAAGCTAGAAGTCTTAGAAGAAACGGAGGTGTCACGTCAACATGAAAAAGAAGAGCGGCGGCGGCGAAGGCGGCGGCGCGAACTGGATGGACACCTATGGCGACATGGTTACCCTGCTGCTGTGTTTCTTTGTACTGCTCTACTCTATGTCCACAGTTGATGAAAACAAGTGGAAGGCCCTGGTACAGAGCTTCAACCCCAACGCTACTCCGGCGGAGACAGAGATTGAGGCCGGCGACAGCCATGGCCCCTTTGCAGAGGCCAATGACAAGGAGCCGGGCGTTGCCGACCCGGATGTGATAAAGGAAGCTCTTGAGGCAGCTCAGGAGGCGATGCAGGAGCAGATAAACCAGCAGGTGGACCAGCTCTATGACCAGTTGAAGCAGTACATAGAGGAGTCCGGCAAGAATATTGAAATAACAAAAGGCGACGGGTATGTGTTCCTGTCACTGGTGGACACGGTGTTCTTCTACCCGGATAAATACGATATGCTGCCTGAGGGCAAGGCGCTCCTTGACAATATGGGACCTGTGCTTAAAGCGGCAGCCCCGGCCATAGACGAGATACGCATATCCGGCCATACAGCCCAGGCCGACCCCAATGAGGAAAACGACCCTGAGGGGGATAGGATGCTCTCTGCTGAACGTGCGGCACAGGTGACTTATTACCTGCAGCAGCTGTGCCGGCCTACCGGCGACGGCAAGCCCGGTATAGAGCCCGCCCGGATTGTCGGGCAGTCCTACGGACAGCATAGGCCTATAGCGGTGAATGATGACGAGCACCGCAAGGAGAACCGTCGCGTTGAGATGACCATAACAGGCAAGGACCTTGGGAATAAGCTGGGCGATGCGGTGGAGCAGTATTATACCCAGCGCGAGGGCGGCTCACTGAAAGAGGATGACGCCGGGAGCTCCGCCCCCACTGAGGACGACTCCGGCAGCGCGCCGAGTTCAAGCGGTCAGGAGGGTTAATCGGATGCCAGAGGTATTATCCCAAAGCCAGATAGACGCCCTGCTGAACTCCATGAACGGCGGCGGGGGAGGTTCGTCCCCGGCAGAGGAGGAACCGCAGGAAAAGAAATATAGGAAATATGACTTCAGCAGCCCACGGAAGTTTACAAAGGATAGGCTGAAGATGCTGAGCAGTATCTTCGACAACTACTCCCGGGTGCTGACTACCAGGATAAACGGCCTTGTTCACGCCACCTGCGAGATAAGTGTGGAGTCCGTGGAGGAGCAGAGGTACTTCGAGTTCTCCAACGCCCTGAGTGACAGCGCCGTGCTCACAACGGCACACCTGATACTCAAGGAGGAGATGGAGGAGACTCCGGTGCTCTTCTATGCCGCAGCCCCGATTATGGTGAGCATGATGGACCGTATGACAGGCGGCAACGGCGACGTAGACAGCCTGCCGGACGACTACACCTACACTGAGCTGGACCTTAAGCTCTTTGAGGTGCTGATGAAGGACTTTGTCAGCATGATGGGTATTACGTGGGAGAACTACATACAGCTTGAGTTCGAGTTCGGCCGTGTGGAGAACAACCCGACCCTCGTGCAGCTTATCGGCCTTGAGGAGACAGTGGTGCTGATTGACATGAAGGTGGCTTTCTCCAACGTGGAGGGCAGTATCAGCATAGTGTTGCCTGAGGCGGTGCTTATGGAGATATTTACACAGATAAACGCGGGTAGCGCCAGCAAGAAGAGCAACAGCGAGGACCATTCAGACGAGATATTTGACAATCTGCGTGAGTCTACACTGGAGATACGGGCAGAGCTTGCTAGGACCACTTTACGGCTGGACGACGTGTACAGGCTCAATGTAGGCGACGTGATAGACTTAAACCAGAAGAAGGACAGCACCCTAAACCTCTATGTAGGCGGGCAGCGGTGGTTTAACGGATTGATGGGGGTCAGCGATAAAAAGCTGGCCGTGAAGATAAAAGAGGTGTACCATAACGCCGGAAGAAGGGACAGAGTAGTAAATGAGCAATAGTGTTTTTAAACCTATGGAGATTGATGCCATCGGTGAGATCATGAATATCAGTCTCGGATCTTCGGCGACGGCAGTTTCCAACATGTTAGACCACCGGGTCGATATCACTACGCCCTCGGTCGAGGTGGTTGATGTAAAGGATTTTGAGCTGGGCGATATTGAGCCTGCGGTGGGCGTGGAAATCAAGTATGTTTCAGGTCTGGACGGCAGCAATATTATGCTGCTGCGCATGAGCGATATCAAGGTAATAGTTGATATCCTAATGGGTACCGACACACCGCTGGAGGAGTTCGAGCTGGATGAGCTGACTCTCAGCGCCGTATGCGAGGTCATGAACCAGATGATGGGCGCGGCTTCCACGGCCCTTTCGGACTTTTTAGGACGCGTGGTAAACATCTCCACTCCTGAGACCTTTGATGTGTACGACCAGGAGGCCATGAAGCGGGACAGGATGCCCGTGAAGGAGGGCCCGATAGTTGTAGTGCGCTTCGCTCTCAGCATAGAGGACCAGCTGCAGAGCGAGTTTATGAATGTCATATCAGTTGAGCTTGCGAAAGAGCTGGTAAAGGGCTTTGGCCTTGACGACGAGGATATGGAACCTCTGCCGGCCCCAGCTCCAGCAGCACCCGCCCCGGCTCCGGCACCTGCTCCTGCCGCACCGTCAGAGGGCGGCAAGCTCAGCCAGGAAGAGATAGAGAAGCTCCTGGCTGGCGGCGGAGCGGGCACACCTGCTCCGGCACCGGCCCCCGCCCCTGCAGACAGCGGCGGAAAGATGAGTCAGGAGGAGATAGAGAAGCTTCTGGCGGGAGGAGCTGGGGCTTCCGCCCCAGCCGCTACACCGGCGCCGCAGGTTCCGGCAGCACCGGCAACGCCTGCCGGAGTGCAGCAGCCACCAATGGCTCAGCCAGGGGCACAGGCACAGATGCCTGTGATGCCGCCCATGATGCCCATGCCGGGCCAGGAGGGCCAGCAGGCCTATCCGGGCTATCCATACTACCCGCCCTATCCGGGCTATCCATATTACCCGCCCCAGCCGCCTGAGCCAAAGGTGATTGCCACGACCCAGCCCTCCATGCCGAGGCTGGAAAACGGCGAGGAGCTGTCCCAGGAGCAGAGCCAGAACCTGGACCTGATTATGGGCGTGCCCCTAGAGGTCACTGTGGAAATCGGGCGCACCAGGAAGCGTGTGCAGGAGATACTCTCCTTCTCAAAGGGTTCACTGGTGGTGCTCGACAAGCTGGCGGGGGACCAGGTGGATTTGTTCGTAAACGGCAAGTGCATTGCCCGGGGAGACGTGGTGGTGATAGACGACAACTTCGGCATTAGGGTCACTGAGATAATCAAGCGGCCCGAAATCGAGGATATCACCGGCAAGTAAAATGTGAAACCGCTGACAAATCATGTCGCAAAAACATATGAAAAGAGGATGAAACATTATGGCAAAGATTTTACTGGTTGACGACGCTGCTTTCATGCGCAAGGTCATCAAGGACACCCTGACGAAGAACGGCTATACGGACCTCTATGAGGCGGTTGACGGCGCTGACGCTGTGGAGAAGTTCTCCGAAATCAACCCGGACCTGGTGATAATGGATATCACCATGCCCAATATGGACGGTCTGGAGGCCCTCAAGGCCATGCGTGCCAAGAACGGCTCAGCCAACATCGTCATGTGCTCCGCAATGGGCCAGGAGGCCATGGTTATCGAGGCCATCCAGTCCGGGGCCAAGGACTTTATCGTCAAGCCCTTTAAGTCCGACCGAATCATGAAGACAGTCACCTCTATCGTCGGCGCGCCCTGATGTGTGCCGCGGTCCGGCCTTCTGCAGCCTTCAGGACCCTTACCCTTGACCGCAACGCCTTCTCCCTTATAGGGATGCTCGTGACGGTCATACTAATACTGTTCCTGGCCTATTGGGTGACAAAGTTCATCGGTCAGAGGGGACTGCCCGGCTGGGCCAGGGGGATACAGGGCCAGGGTGAGCTGCAGATACTATGGCAGCTGAGCCTGGGCAAGGGGGAGAGGCTGGTGCTGGTACGCCTGCACCGGCGCTGCCTGTTACTTGGCGTGACCGGGGGAGGCATAACCGTACTGACCGAGCTTGAGGAAGAGGAGGCGGCCGAATGGCTGCAAAAACAGGAGAGGGTCACTGAGGTGCCAAGCTTTCTTGAGGTGCTGAAGAGTAACCTGCCCAAAAAGAAATGAGCGTGATAGATTGCCTGAAACTATGGATGGAATAGTCAATATAAATGGGGACAGCGTGCAGGCGCTGGAAATCATTATCCTTACCACCCTTATCACACTGCTCCCATCGCTGGTGATAATGTGTTCCTCCTTCACCAGGTATGTTATCGCGCTCTCATTTTTGCGCAACGCCATGGGCACCCAGCAGACGCCGCCTAATATGGTGCTGGTGGGGGTCGCCCTGTTTCTGACGCTGTTTACCATGGGACCGGTGATAGACCAGGTGAACGAGATAGCCTATGAGCCCTATGTGAACGAGGAGATAGGCCAGGAGGAGTTTTTCGACTTGGCCCAAGAGCCCCTAAAGGAGTTCATGCTCCGAAACACAGAGCCGTCGTCGCTGAATATGTACTGCGATATGGCCCAGCTTGAGCGCCCCGGGGACCCGGAGACAGCCGTGGACCTGCCCCTGCGCACCATAATCCCGGCCTTTATCACAACCGAGCTCAAGCACGCTTTTGAAATAGGCTTCTATCTCTATATACCGTTTTTGCTTATAGACATAGTGGTGGCTTCCACCCTCATGTCAATGGGCATGGTGATGCTACCGCCATCCATGATATCCACGCCCTTTAAGCTCCTTCTCTTTGTGAGCATAAACGGCTGGGAGATGGTGTTCTCCACACTTATACAGACGGTAAAATAGGGACTATACAGAAAGGAACAGGAGGTGGCTGATATATGGATCTGCCGGTTGTGGACGTTTTCCGGGACGCCGTCGGGGTGGTGATAAGGCTTGCCGCGCCAATGCTGCTTCTGAGCATGGTGGTGGGCGTTATCGTGGCCATCCTCCAGGCCGTGACGCAGATACATGAACAGACCATCTCCTTTATTTTGAAGCTCATAGTTGTTGTGCTGTTCCTCATTATGGGGGGCAGCTGGATGATGTCGAACCTTCAGGCCTTCACCATGGAGCTGTTCGAGCTGATGAAGGGGTAGGGCCATGCTGGATTGGGATAGGCTGACGCTGTTCCTGTACATCACGGTGCGTATGTCAGGGTTTATACTGTTCAATCCATTCTTTGGACGCACTAACGTGCCGAACATCTTTAAGGCTGGCTTCAGCCTGGTGCTGGCGGTGGCGGTCAGCTATACGTATCAGGGGGAGCTCACTCCAATGCCCGGGACCCTGCTGGAGCTCGCGGTGAGGATGATACTGGAGCTCGGAGTTGGATACCTGGTGGGCGTCATTATGAATATCTTTCTGTTCGTCCCCGCCTACGCAGGACATATCATGGACGAGCAGATGGGTATGGCAATGGCCCAGACCTACGACCCCAGCTTTCAGGGGCAGGCGACACCTGCCGCAAACGTCCTGAACATCTTCAGCATACTAATCTTCTTTGCAGCCAACGGGCACCACACGCTCCTGCGGCTGATGCTGGACTCAGGCGGCGTTGTTCCCTTCGGCCAGGCGGCCCTGGGCACGGCGGCTGCTGAAAGGGTGGTGGTGCTGTTTATCGACTGCACGCTGCTGGCAATGAAGCTCTGCCTGCCTGTGCTGGGGGCGGAGATGATGGGCCAGGTGGGAATGGGGATACTTATGAAGGCCATCCCCCAGATAAACGTCTTTGCCATAAACATCGAACTGAAGGTGCTGGTGGGCTTGTTTATGCTCTACTTCCTGCTGGCCCCAATGAGCGAGTTTCTGCTCAGCATGGAGAGCAGCATGTTAAAGGAGGTCGAGCAGGCCATAGCCCTGGCTATGGGGGGATAGGCGAAAGTGAGGTGGTCGTATGCCGGGTGAGGATAAAACCGAAAAAGCAACGCCGAAACGACGGCGGGACGAACGAAAGAAGGGAAATATCCTCTTTTGCCAGGACATTATAGCGGTCTCAACGCTTATAGGCAGCGTGGTGATGCTTCGCATTATGTTCGATACCTTTGTGAACCAGCTCACAAACTTCTTTACTCTGTGCTCCGGATTTGCAATAGGCACAATGGAGACAGACCCCAGCTTCTATATGGGTGAGCTGCTCTTTTCCGGGCTGAAAGTCTTCGTCTCAACGGCAGGCCCAATGCTTCTGGCAACGGCTTTAGTGGCCCTGACGGCGACCTTCGCCCAGACCAAATTTCTTGTGGCGGGAGAGATAATCCGCCCCAAATTCAGTAAGATAAGCCCGTTAAGCGGCTTTAAGCGGCTGTTTTCTTTCCGCAGCATAGTTGAGGCGCTGAAGGGGCTTATAAAGATTACCATCCTGATGTTATTCATATATAACAGCTTGATAAGCCTTATGGGCATAGCCTCCGGGTTCATGTACTCCGACATCGGCTCTGCCTGCAAGACCTTTCTTGAGGCCATATACAATATGCTCCTTCAGGTATGCGTGGCTTTCGTTGCGATAGCCTTCTTCGACTATCTGTACCAGCGCTGGGAGCATGAGCGCCAGATGAAGATGTCAAAGCAGGAGATAAAGGAGGAGTACAAACAGACCGAGGGCGACCCGCAGATTAAGAGCCGCATACGGCAGGTCCAGCGGAGCATGGCCCAGTCCAGGATGATGCAGCAGGTCCCTGAGGCCGACGTAATCATCCGCAACCCCACCCACTTTGCCGTGGCCCTGAGATATAAGCAGGGCGTGGACTCAGCGCCTAAAGTGCTGGCAAAGGGCCAGGATGAGCTAGCGGCAAGGATAGTGGCAAAGGGGGAGGAGGCAAAGGTGCCTATAATCGAGAACGTCCCCTTGGCACGGGCGCTGTACGCCCAGGCTGAGGTGGACCAGGAGATACCCCCAGACCTGTACGCCGCCGTGGCGGAGGTCCTAGTGTACGTCTATAAACTTGAAAACAGGTTGGCCATATAGTTAGGCCGTGACAATATATATGACATATAAATTTATCTTGACTGAAACCATCAACCAAAACCTGCGGAAGGAGGAAAGCAGATGAAGCGGATACTGAATAACTCTATCTCACTGTTCGTAGTTGTCGTAGTGCTCTTCCTTATCCTGCCTCTGCCCGCCTTCCTGCTGGACGTCTTACTGGTAATAAACATATCGCTGTCTATCGTGATACTGCTTATCACCATGAATATTAAGGAGACCCTTGAGTTCTCCATATACCCGTCCCTGTTGCTTATCACCACCCTGTTCCGTCTGGGGCTGAACGTATCATCCACGCGGATGATACTCTGGGACGGCTATGCGGGAGACGTTATCGCCGCCTTCGGAAACCTGATTACCAGCGGCAACGTAGTCATAGGCTTCATCATCTTCTTCATCATCGTCATGGTGCAGTTTATCGTTATCACCAAGGGCGCCGAGCGCGTGGCTGAGGTCGCGGCGCGCTTCACCCTGGACGCCATGCCCGGTAAGCAGATGGCTATTGACGCGGACCTTAACACCGGCCTTATCGACGAGCAGGAGGCACGTCTGCGCCGGGAAAAAATACAGCGGGAGGCCGACTTCTACGGAGCCATGGACGGCGCCACGAAGATAGTCAAGGGCGACGCGGTCATGTCCCTTATTATCACCGCCATCAATCTGATAGGCGGCGTTATCATGGGCATGGTCTATAGGGGCCTGGACATCGGTACGGTCTTCTCAGAGTATTCCATAGTCACCATCGGTGACGGCCTTGTGAGCCAGCTGCCCGCCCTGATGATTTCCACAGCCACCGGCATGATAGTCACACGCTCGGTGTCCGACGGCAGCCTGAACACCGACATGATAAAGCAGTTCAGCGCCCAGCCCCGGGCCATTATAACCGCCGGAGCCGCGCTGATATTCCTTGCCCTAATGCCAAACACCCCCCACGTTGCCCTGGGCATTGTGGCGGCGATACTCATAACCGGCGGTCTGCTGCTCAGCCGGAAAATGCGCGCCGAGCGCCAGGCTCAGGAGGCCATGGAGGCCGCGCCCCAGGAGGTGGAGCCCGAGGCCGCGCCCCAGGAGGCCGACTACTACAGGGATGTGAGCAACGTATACCCGCTCCTTGCGGTGGAGCCCATTGAGATGGAGGTGGGCTACAGCCTGATACCCCTTGTGGACGAGAGCAGCGGCGGCAAACTCATAAACCGCATAGTTATCTTCCGGCGGCAGTACGCCCAGGAGATGGGCTTTGTGGTGCCGACGGTGCGAATGCACGACAGCTCGGTTATCGGGACAAACCAGTACACCATAAAGGTGAAGGGCGAGGAAGTCGCGAAGGGCGAAATCCTTGTGGACTACTACCTGGCTCTGGAGCCCTCGAAGCCCTTGGGTGAGATAGACGGCATAGAGACGGTGGAGCCCGCCTACGGTATTCCATCCAGGTGGATTCTGCCTGAAAACAAGGAGATGGCAGAGATATACGGCTACACGGTCATAGACCCCCTGTCCGTTATCCTGACCCACCTCTCTGAAACTATAAAGAAGTACGCCCACGAGCTGCTGACCCGTACAGAGACCATACAGCTTGTGGAAAACCTGAAGAAGACCTCCCCGGAGCTGGTGGAGGAGGCCTGTCCGGCAGTTATATCCTACGCACTGCTTGAAAAGGTCCTTCGCAATCTGCTGATGGAGGGCATACCCATCAGGGATATGCAGACAATCTTGGAGACCATGGTGGACGCAATGGGCACCACCAGGGACCCGGACCTTATTACCGAGAGCGTGCGAAATGCCCTGAGCCGTACCATCACCCGGCGCTTCTGCCAGGACGGACAGCTTAGAGCCATCACACTTGACGCCGAGGTGGAGCGCCGGGTTGTGGCCTCCCTCACGAAGAACGAGCACGGTATCTACCTTGCCATGGAGCCCGACCTTATCCAGGCCCTGATAACCCAGCTTGCAGAGCATATGCCAAAGTTTGCAGAGCTGGGCCAGTCGCCGATACTCCTTACAAGCCAGGTGGTGCGCATATATCTGAGCAGGCTCCTGTCCCAGTATTTCGCCAACCTCTACGTGCTCTCCTTCAGTGAGATAGTGGGCACGGTGCAGATACAGTCCCTTGGCAACGTCACAATGCAGCAGCCCGCAGCCAGAAGGGCGGTGGCAACATGACCCCCGCGGCCACAGGCAAAAACTATGAAGACATGACCACTGAGGAGCTGTTTGAAATATACCGCGAGAGCGGTGACCAGCAGCTCAAGTGGGAAATAGCCATGCGGTACACGGGGCTCATAAAGAGCATTGCCCTGCAGATAAGGGGAGTCTTCTGCAGTTTCACCCAGCTGGACGACATAATAAACGAGGGGCTTATAGTCCTTGCCGAGGCCGTCGACAAGTTCGACCCGGAGCGGGGCCGCTTTGAGGTTTATGTTGCAAAGCGCATCCGGGGGATGATAGTTGACCTTGCCCGCCAGCAGGACTGGGTGCCCCGCACAGTGCGCCAGCGGGCCCAGCGGATAGAGCGGGCGACTACCGAGCTCTATAACGAGACAGGGCAGATACCCACCGAGGCCCAGGTGGCTGAGCGACTGGGGATAAGCATGGAGGAGTACCAGGAGGCAATGGCCAACGCCTCCCTGCACAATATCCTCTCACTCCAGGAGCTTTTCGACAGCAGCGACCTATGGCCCTCAGACCCGGGCACAGAGGGCGGCGCCGAGAGCGCCCCTGAGCAGAAGCTCATGAATGAGGAGCTCACTGAGACCTTGGCCCAGGCCATCAGCACCATGAAGGAGAACGAGCAGCTGGTGCTCTCCCTGTACTATGAGCAGAACCTGAAGATGAAGGATATCGCGGCGGTAATGGACATCACCCCACCAAGGGTATCCCAGATACACGCCCGGGCGGTACAGAAGCTGAAGGTGCTGATGGAAAAGTATCTCAGCGGGGAGTAAAAAAATTTGTAATTTTCTCAAAAAAATCTGATTTACCTAGTGCAATGAGCCACGAATCGTGGTATAATCATATATAAGTCAATGTATGGGGGACAATACTTATGTTTAGCGGCTTTTACAATCTAGCTTCCGGAATGATAACCCACGGCAAGCACCTGGATGTTATATCCAATAATATGGCAAATGTGGCAACCACCGGCTTTAAGGTGGACACCTTCACCGGGCAGACCTTCGACGAGGTAATGTACAGCCTGGTGGGGAACAAGGACAAGAACTTTATAGATATCGGCGAGCGCAGCTATGCCACCGTTCCAAGCCAGCTTTACACCGACTATACCCAGGGCAGCTTCGACGAGACAGGCATGCCCCTGGACTTTGCTATAGACGACGACGGGCGGGGCTTCTTCGCCATCCAGACCGACGCCGGCATACGCTACACCCGGGCGGGTGACTTCTCCCTTGACGAGGAGGGGTATCTGAGCCTGCCGGACCACGGGCGCGTGCTTGACGTAAACGGCGAGGAGATAGCCCTTGTGACCGATAAGATAAGCACGGACGATTTCGGGCGCATGTATACCCAAAACGGCGGCTTTTTGGGCCAGATAGGTGTGTATGTGTTTGAGGATACCGAGGGCCTTGTAAAGGACCCGATGGGCATGTTTGACCCGGGCGGGGCCCAGCCGGAGGCCGATACGGTGCGCCTGCACCACGGTATGCTGGAGCGCTCCAACGTGGGGCTGGCCCAGCAGATGGTAAAGATGATAAGCACCCAGCGGGCCTACCAGAGCTCCGCGACGCTCACAAAGATGTATGACCAGGTAATGAGCCATGCTTCAGGCGACCTGGGCAGATTACAGTAAGGAGGCACAGGGTTAGATGAACCAATCCTTTTATACAGCGGCAGTGGGGGCCTGGCAGCAGCAGGAGCGCCTGAATGTCCATGGCAACAATATAGCCAACATAAACAACTACGGCTTCAAGGCCAAGCGCCCGGTGTTCTCCGACCTGATGTACGCCTATATCCAGGGCGCCCAGCAGGACGAAATGCCCCGGGGCACCGGCGCCTACATGGTGTCCGCCGACACGGACTTCCACCAGAGCGGCTTTGCCGACACCGGCAGGGCCCTGGACTACGCCATAAACGGCGACGGCTTCTTCGCACTGTGGGAGCCCTCAAGCGGAGAGTACACCTATACCCGGGACGGCTCCTTTACCATGTCCCAGTATATGCTTGAGAACGAGGCCGGGGAGATGGAGACCCGCTGGTATCTCTCGGACGGACTGGGGCGCTTTGTAATGGGCCGCGACGGGCGGCTTGTAGAGGTGGACGCCGACGACTCCCAGAACATGGCTGAAATGCTGCCGGTGGGTATCTTTGACTTTGTGAACACCAACGGAATGCTCAGCGTCAGTGAGAACCGTTTTGTGCCCATTGAGAAAAACGGCGGCCTGAGGGTCGGCAGTGGCAAGCTGGTCCAGGGCAAGCTGGAGCAGTCAAACGCGGACCTTGCAAACGAAATATCAAAGGTGATAGAATCTCAGCGGTCCTTCACTTACGCGTTGAAAATGATACAGACCTCTGACGAGATTGAGACAACGGTGAATGATTTGCGCAGATAATTATATAGGCTGGAGGTAATCGGATGACAATAAAAAACTACCAGGAACTTAACAGCCTGGAGATGGACACCCTCAGGGAAATAGGCAGTATAGGCACCGGCAACGCGGCTACGGCACTTTCCGGTATGCTGGGCTGCCCGGTGCATATCACCCTGCCCGAGGTACGCATTATGGAGTTCAACGAGGCCATTGACTGGATAGGCGGCCCCGAGCCGGTGACAGCCGGAGTGCTGGTGCACATCGGCGGTCAGATTAACGGCATAATGCTCTCAGTGCAGCCCCTTGAGTTTATAAATATTATCCTTGAGCGTATGCTATCCGTCTCCATCCAGGACTACAGCCAGCTGGCTGAGCTTGAGCGTTCCGCCCTGGTGGAGGTTGGAAACATCATGATATCCACGTTTATTAACGCCATGTCAAACCTAGCGGACATAAAGGTGGACCTCACAGTGCCCTGCCTGACAGTTGACATGCAGGGCGCGATACTGACGGTGCCCATGGCCGAGTACGGCGGGCAGTCTGATTATCTTATGGCCATCGGGGGTAATTTTTCCTGCGACGGACACGAGCTGCCCTGCCGCCTGATACTGTCCCCCGATATCAGGTCACTCAATTTCCTTTTGAGAAAGCTGGGCGTGGAAGATGGCTAACAGTTCTAAATTAGTTATAGGCATTGCAGACATGAAGATGACAAACCAGGGCAACGAGCTCATCACATACGCGCTGGGCTCCTGCTGTGGAATATGCCTCCTGGACCCAAATGTGCGGCTGGCTGCAATGATACATATAATGCTGCCGCTGAACATGGAGGCAGGCCGCACCAACACAATGAAGTACGCGGATACCGGCATACGCGAGACCCTCAGGCAGATGGAGGCCAAGGGCGCCAGGAAAGTCAGGATAACGGCGAAGGTGGCCGGAGGGGCCAAGATGTTCGCGGTGTCCGGCTCAGGGGCCCTGGGGAACATAGGGCAGAGGAATATTGAGAGCGTACATAAAGTGCTCAAGGCCGAGGGTATCCGGCTGATAGCTGAGGACGTAGGGGGCTCGGTGGCGCGCACGCTGTCATTTGACCCTGCAACAGGCAAGGCTACCATAAAGAGCTACGGCAAACAGGATATCATACTGTAACGAAGGGAGTCAGGAAAATGGCCATAGTAATGAACGACGACATACTGCTGGAGTCCGGTACGAATGAAATGCAAATAATGCAGTTCTCCATTGACGGAGTCCTTTACGGCATCAATGTTGCCAAGGTACAGCAGATAATGATTTCAGAGCCGGTGAAGTTCATGCCCCACACCCACGAGGCGGTGGAGGGCATCTTCAAGCCCAGGGAAGAGGTGATAACGGTCATAAACCTCCCCAAATATCTGGGTGTGAATAATTATGAGCCCAAGCCCGACGACCTGTTTATACTTACCGGCTTCAACAAAATGACCGTGGCCTTCCGCATTCATACGGTGGTGGGCATTGCCACAGTCTCCTGGAAGGACATCCAGAAGCCTGACAACACCATAAGCGGCGGCAACGACGGCGTAGCCACAGGTATAGCCCAGTGCGGCAAGGACTTGGTCACCATACTGGACTTCGAGCGCATAGTGGCGGAGATATCCCCCTCCACATCTATAAAGGTCAGTGAGATAGAGGAGATGGGCGAGCGCCAGCGCAACGAGGTGCCTGTTTTAGTAGCTGAGGACTCTATACTCCTGTCGCATATGATACAGGAGTGCCTGAATAAGGCCGGCTACATAAACCTGCGCATGTTCCCCAACGGGCATGATTTGTGGAACTTCCTGTCCCAGGCCAAGAAAAACGGGACCCTTGATGAGCAGGCGGCCCTGATAGTTACGGATATTGAAATGCCCCAGATGGATGGGCACAGGCTCACAAAGCTTGTGAAGAGCGACCCGGATATGAAGCATATACCCCTCATAATTTTCTCGTCGCTGATAAACGAGGAGATGCGCATTAAGGGTAAGGAGCTGGGCGCCGACGAGCAGATGAGCAAGCCCGAGATTGGCAAGCTGGTCCATGTAATGGACGTGTTGCTTGAAAAGAAAAAGGAAGCCAAGGCAGAACGCCCGGCGGTGTAAGGAAGGTCACAAATTATGAGAGAGAGATACATCGTCCGGCAGCCGGTCAAGAATGATAAAAACCAGATTGTAGCATACGAGCTGCTGTACTATGGGGAGAACCAGGCCTATGGCAACAGCGACGAGAGCTCTAACGAGTTTGCCGTAGCCGACACGGTATACAGCTTCCTTATGCAGAATGTGGAGAAGTCCCTGACAGACGCCCTGCATTTCATGACCTTTACCACTACCCTGCTGATGAAGAAGACCCCTGCGCTGTTCCCCAAGGAGAACCTGGTAATACAGATAGATGACAGCGTGGTGATACATCCCCTTGCCCTGCGTTTTGTGCAGCAGTACGCCAGAGACGGCTATAAGATTGCGGTGAACGAGTTCCAGTTTGCGCCGAGATACCTGTCATTGATTGACTTTATCGACTATATCAAGCTGAATGTAAAGACCACAAACCTTATAAGCGCAAAGAATATCGTCAACCTTGCCGGAAGCATGAACAAGAAGGTCATAGCTACCAACGTCGATGACGAGGAGCTTTATAAAGCCGCCATCGAGCTGGGCGTGTACGCCCTGGAGGGCAGCTATGTTGCAAAGCAGCTGGCTACAAAGGCCCACTCCAGCGGGTATCTCCAGAGCAACTTCTTCAGGCTCATGGTAGCCGTGGTGAAGGAGGAGCCGGACATGGAGGAGATAGAGCAGATTATCTCCATGGACGCCACCCTTACATACGGCCTTCTGCGCGTGGCAAACTCGGCGTACTTCACCACCAATAAGATAACTACGATTCGCCAGGCCCTGGTTAGCCTGGGTATTTCCCAGCTCAAGCAGTGGATATACCTTTTGAGTACCACCAACGCCAATGACGAGATAGACGAGACCGCCGAGGAGTTCCTGAAGGTCTCCTTCATGCGCGCCAGCTTCTGCAGTGAGCTTATGCGCTTCATAAAGGGTATGCCCATCTCCCGCTCGGACGCATACCTAATGGGCATGTTCTCCACCCTTGAGCACCTTATCGACGCCCCAATGGAGGAGATACTCTCCACTGTGCCCATTGCAGAGGAGATAAAGTCGGCTATACTGCTCCACGAGGGCCGCTGCGGTCAGCTGTACGACTTGGTGCTCAGCTATGAGCAGGCGGACTGGGAAAAGATAACCAATTACGCCGAGGAGCTGGGCATTCCCGCCCATACCCTCACCAATGTCTATTTCAACTGCACCGAGTCGGTGAATGCCACCTGGAAGCAGATAATCTCGCCTCAGCAGCCCCCTATGCCGGAGGCAGCCCAATAATAACAGCAGCTCTATGCCCTCATACCGAGGGCATTTTTGCTATACAGAATTGTTTTGGATTTGACTTATAGGAGGGGCGGCAGTATGCCGGAGCGTTTTGGAGAGATAAAGCAACGGCTCTTAAAACTGGCTGAAGCAGACAGCGACATAAAGGCGATAATCGAGATAGGCTCCCAGACCCGGGAGCAGACCCCTGCGGACCAATTCTCAGACCTGGACCTGATACTTGCCACAAGTGAGCCGGAGAGATACCTCTGCGGGGATGCGCTCATATCCCGGCTAGGCAGCCCTCTCATCTCCTTTGTAGAGCCGACACTGGCTGGAGCCAAGGAGCGACGTATACTGTTTGAGGGCTCACTGGACGTGGATATCGTCGTAGTCACGCCCGGCCAGCTGAGCCGGGCCATAGGGGCCGGAGAGCTTGGCGGTATCCTGGCCCGGGGGAGCAGGGTGCTGTTTGACAGGATGGGCGCGGCAGAAAGCCTAAAATTCGCACCGGCCCCCATACTCGGAGGCCCCATGTCCCTTCAGGAGTATACAAACACGGTAAACGACTTCTGGTTCCACATTGTCTGGGCCGCTAAGAAACTAAGGCGCGGCGAGCTCTATACTGCTGTGGCCTGCGTGAACGGCTACATCTCAAGTCTTCTCCTGGTAATGATAGAGCTCTGCGAGAAGTGCCGGCATTCGATGTACTACGACGTATGGCATAATGGACGCCTGCTGGAGCTTTGGGCTGGGGAGGACGTAAGGGAGGGGCTTCGCGGCTGCTTCACCACTTACGACAGCCTGGAGACAGCCGAAGCCCTGCGGGCCCTGGCGAACCTGTACAGCCGCCTAGCCCGGGCCAGTGCCGAGGCACTGCAATATCCCTACCCGGAAAAAGCCGAGCAGTCTGCCCTGAAAATATTAAATAATTTACTTGAAAATCAGTAAAAAACTTTATATAATATATGGTATAGCCTATATTTATTGCCACGAAAGGAAGTTTCCCCATGGAAAACAATCTCCGCCCCCTGGACGTGCATACCCTTGACAAGATAGACACCATGGCAGCCATGAAGCTGCCCAGCAATATCCACCTGGCGCCACTGGATTTTATCGAGTGCAACGGCGTCACATACTCTATACGCCCCGGCTTCTACGAGATAAACGGGGCTACCGCCATCCCAGGCGGCGTAAACTTCACTGTACACTCAAACGGGGCCACCGCCATAACCCTTCTCCTTTACCATCCCGGCGAGGACCATCCCTACGGCGAGATACCCTTCCCCGAGCCCTATAAGATAGGCAACGTGTACTCAATGATAGTCTTCCGCCTGGACATTGCCGAGTTCGAGTACGCCTACCGTGTGGACGGCCCCTATGACCCAAAGAAGGGCCTGATATTCGACCGCAGCAAGCCCCTTCTGGACCCCTACGCCAAGGCCGTCACAGGCCAGAGGGAGTGGGGGGAGAACCAGCCGGGCATGCAGCAGTACAAGGCCAGGGTAGTGAAAAACGACTTTGACTGGGGCAACTTCTCCCAGCCGATGGTGCCCAACGAGGACCTGATAATCTACGAGCTCCACGTGCGCGGCTTCACCAAGGACAGCTCATCAGGGGTCGCCAACCCCGGCACCTTCGAGGGCCTTCGTGAGAAGATACCCTATCTCAAGGAGCTTGGCGTAAACGCCGTAGAGCTTATGCCAATCTTTGAGTTCGACGAAATGCAGGACTACAGAGAGCACGAGGGCAATAAGCTCTATAACTATTGGGGCTACAGCTCCGTCAGCTTCTTTGCCCCCAACACCAGCTATACCGCCACCAACGAGCATAACCGTGAGGGCAACGAGCTCAAGCGCCTTATCAGGGAGCTGAATGAAAACGGCATTGAGGTCTACCTGGACGTGGTCTTCAACCACACCGCAGAGGGCAACGAGCACGGCCCCTTCTTCTCCTTCAAGGGCTTTGACAACAATATCTACTACCTGCTGACCCCAGAGGGCTACTACTACAATTTCAGCGGCTGCGGCAATACCCTCAACTGTAACCACCCCATTGTGCACCAGATGATTCTGGACTGCCTGCGCTACTGGGTCACCACCTACCGCATAAACGGCTTCCGCTTCGACCTTGCCTCTATTCTAGGCCGGAATGAGGACGGCTCGCCTATGGATAAGCCGCCCCTGCTGCAATCCCTGGCCTTTGACCCGATTTTGGGCGGGGTAAAGCTCATAGCCGAGGCCTGGGACGCAGGCGGACTCTACCAGGTGGGCACCTTCCCCTCCTGGAACCGCTGGGCCGAGTGGAACGGGAAATACAGGGACGATATGCGCGCCTATATCAAGGGCGACGGCGGTACGGCAAACCTTGCCGCCCAGCGGATATCAGGCTCCAGGGACATATACGAGTCCAAGGGCCGGAAAAACGCCTCTGTAAACTTCCTCACCTGTCACGACGGCTTCACACTGTATGACCTGTTCGCCTATAACGACAAGCATAACGACGCAAACGGCTGGAACAACACCGACGGCACCTGGAACAACTACAGCTGGAACTGCGGCGCAGAAGGGGAGACCAGCGACCCCCAGGTGAACGAGCTGCGCCTTAGGATGATACGAAACTCCTTTGCCCTATTAATGTGCAGCCGGGGAATCCCTATGTTCCTCTCCGGAGACGAGTTCTGCAATACCCAGTTCGGCAATAATAACGCCTACTGCCAAGACAATATCACCTCCTGGCTGGACTGGCGCAGGCTCGATAAATACAGGGATATGTTCGGCTTCTTCAAGTATATGATAGCCTTCAGGAAGGCCCACAGGGTTCTGCGCGCTGATTTAAGCGGCGGGGTCATGGGCTTCCCGGACGTGAGCTTCCACGGCGTCACCCCCTGGAAGAATGACGGCTTCACTGCTGACGAGCACTATGTAGGCGTGATGTTCGCCGGCTATGAGCGGGATATGGGGGCAGAGGTAGTCTACGTGGCCTCAAACGCCTACTGGGGAGAGCTGGACGTTACCCTTCCCGAGCTGCCCCTATCCATGCACTGGGAAATGGTGTGCAGCACCTGGCAGTCCGAGCAGCACCCGCAGCGCTTCGAGAGCCGCAGCTTCCGCATAGGCCCCCGCTCCGTGATTGTTTTCCTGGGACATTAAGCGTATAATAGTACCCTCCTCATTTTACTGAGGAGGGTACTTATATGTTCATTCCGGCGCTGGTACTGCCTGGTTATCCTTGAGCTTATCCACAAGCTCAGGCTTGCCGACGTACTGCATATGCGGGTATATAACCTGGAGCACCTCGTCGGGGAAGGCCCTGTCAAAAAACTCCTGCACGGCATTTGTGGCAGGCGTACCGCCCATCCGCTCATACTGCCTGTATACCGCCCCGGCGGACACAGCCATGTCAACAGCCATAAATACCGTGAATACCACCGTCAGCACGCGCCCAAGCTTCTTCGGCACCTGCTCAAGCTTTTTAGACACCACCGGGTACAGGTCCTTCACCCACACCAGCCCAAGTATCCCCCAGAAGATGGAGTACATAAGGTTGGTGCGCCCGCCCACATTAAAGGCCGAGTCGCTGTATTCCCAGGACACCGTGCCGAAGGCCGCCTGCTGGAAGAAGCTGCAGAAATACTCAAAGGCCGCGCCCACCATCATGCTGGCTATAAATATCAGAACATCCCTCTGGTTATACATCCTGCGCAAAAACAGGGTTATGGCAACAGCCCCAAAGCCGTATACCAGTATAAACGGCCCAAGCACCACGCTGACACGCAGCTCAAACTGGTGGGGTGGGAGTATCAGCGCGTACACGGTCTCAAGGAAACAGCCCACAATGTTCCCCGACATGAATATCCAGAACAGCTTCTCATAGCAAATCATATACGCAAAGGGCTTCTCCTGCCCCTCCTCTAGATGGGGCTCATAGGCCTCCATAGCCGCCTGGTTCCTGCGCTCAATGGCGTCCCGGTATTCCCTGCCGAATACATTTATGCTCTCCTGCAGGGCCTCAAGCTGCTCGTTATGCCTTAAAGACTTCAGGTCGGGGAAGGCCTTCAGAAGCCTGCGGTGCAGGACGTTTGAGTGCAGGCTTTTCTCATACCGCTCCCGGAGCTTCTCAGCGTCCAGCTGCAAAAGCTCGGCGGTCTTCTTTGCGCTCACAGCCCTGCCGTAGAGCTCGTTGCCCAGCTTATTCGAGCCCTCTCTAAGCCTTGCCGCCACCAGCTCCAGCATTTTCAGCTTGCGGTTTAGCCCAATAATGGCAACTACTGTCACCGCCAAATCCGCCGCCATAAGCCCGCCCATCACCGCAAGCAGCGCCCAGCCAAGGGTCCTTGGCATCAGATGTACAAGGCTGCTGGTAGAGGGCACTATAAACCTTACCACAAATGCCCCCGCAAAGCCCCAGAGCACCGAGAACTTCAGGCAGACATATCCGTTCATATTATGAGGTTCGTGGGAGTAGTCCCACCATTTCTGGTGGAATATCTTCTCAAGGAGAAATCCCGCCGTCCACTCAAGGGCTGTGCCAAGTATCATGGAGCCCAAAAACAGCATTAGGGGGCTCTCCGCAAAGGGGCCCATAAACAGGGCAATCAGCGCAACCCCCACGCCATAGATGGGGCATACCGGCCCGTTGAGAAACCCCCGGTTTACAAAGCGCTTCTCTATAGCCGCCGCGTACAACACCTCCCCGCACCAGCCCAAAAACGCGTAGATAAAGAAACAGTAGAGATAGGTGTAAAGCATAGAACAGTCCTCCGTATGGCAGATATGCGCCTAAAACTCAGACTATTTTAACAGAGTATAACCGAATTGTAAACCCCTTAAGGCCTTTCAAAATCCTTAATAATTTCCGTCAGCATACCGACAATATCCGTAGGCAGCATTCCCCTCTCGGAAAACCTGTCACGGCACATGTCCCCGGCCAGCCCATGTAGGTAAGCGGCCCCCGCAGCCGCCTCAAAGGGGCCGGCCCCCTGGGCTAGGAATGCCCCGGCTATCCCCGCCAGCACATCGCCGCTGCCGCCCTTAGCCATGCCCGGGTTGCCGGTGGGGTTTACGGCGGCCCTGCCATCAGGGGAGGCAATGACCGTAGCCGCCCCCTTGAGCAGCGCCGTGCCGCCTGTAAGCTCAGAGAGCTCAAAAGCGGCGGGTATGCGCTCACTCTGTATCTGCCGCACGCTCCTGCCCAGAAGCCGGGAGGCCTCCCCCGGGTGAGGCGTAACCACATGGGGCACGGCAAGGCTTTTCAGGTCAAACCCGGTCCTGGCGCAGAAGTTCAGCCCGTCGGCGTCTATAAGCAAAGGCGCCGGGCACTCCTCCAGCACCCGCCTTATAACCTCATCCTGCCCGCTCCCAAGCCCGCAGCCCACCACGCAGGCCGAAGCTGCTTTAAGGGCGCGGCGAAGCTCACCGCCGCCGTCCCCACAGGCTATAACTGTAAAAACAGCCTCGGGAACTGCCCCGGCTATAATAGGGTATACCCGCTCCCCGCACACAATATCCAGCAACCCGACCCCGCACCTAAGGGCCGCCCGGGCCGCCATAATACAGGCCCCGGCCATGCCCCAGCTTCCGCATACCATCAGAAGCCGCCCCCGGCTTCCCTTATGGGCCTGGGCCCCGGCCAATTCCAGCAGGGGAGAGAGGCGCTCCGGCCCGGTTATCTCCCAAAGGGTTTCGGCCTTCCCGGTAAGCTCGCCCGGCACACCCACCTGTAAGACCCTGACCTCCCCGCAAAACTCCTTCGCAGGATAGCTGACATGGGCGGGCTTCAGCCCGGTAAAGGCCGCGGTAATATCAGCCTTAAAGGTATCCCTGCAGGCGCGCCCGCTGTCGCACTCAGCCCCGCTGGGCAGGTCCGCCGCAAGCTTATAGCAGCGGGATTCGTTGGCTATCCTCAGGTACCCGGCGGATACCCCGTCCAGCTCGCCTTTGAACCCAAACCCATACACACAGTCCACAATAAGTCCGGCCTCCCTAAGGGCGGCCTCAGCTTCCGCTCCAGGCCCCAGCACCCTGACAGACTCGGGGAGCCTGTTAAATGCCGCCCTGGAGAGCTCAGTCCCCGGCTCGCCGTGGAGGAGGATTACCGTACAGCTAACTCCCATCCCGGCAAGCTCCACGGCGCAGACAAAGCCGTCCCCGCCGTTATTGCCCCTGCCGCAGAGGAGCGCCGCCCTATTGGGGAGCCCCCAGGATTCCACCGCTAACCGGGCAAGTGAGGCTCCTGCCCGCTCCATCATCTCAGAGAGGCTGACGCCTTCCCGCTCCCCGGCCTGCTCCAGCGCCTGTATCTCCGTTTTCCTAAAAAGCTTCATGAACACCCTCCCTCCGCTCTTGACAATCCGTCAAATACATACTATAATTATAGCAGCAAAAGGTCTTCGGGGCAAGGTGAAATTCCTTACCGGCAGTGAAAGTCTGCGAGCGCCTGCCAGGTTTCGGCGGCGTTGAACCGGTGTGATTCCGGTACCGACGGTACAGTCCGGATGAGAGAAGGCTGCGGCGGTGTATTTCCCGCCGCCTGTTCCTGACGCATAGCCCCGGGCGTTTCTACGTCCGGGGATTTTTTTGCGGAAAAGGCCTTTGCAAATTTATAGGAAAGGTCATGGTATTATGGAGCAAGCAAGTCAAGTCAAGAGAGTAAACATCCGGGCCCTGGCGGTCACGGCGGTGCTGGGGGCGGCAGCCTCGGCGCTGATGTTCATTGGCGTACATGTGCCGCTAATGCCCAGCTTCCTTCAGCTGGACTTTAGCGAGCTTCCGGCGCTGATTGCCTCCTTCAGCCTGGGGCCCTTGTCCGGAGTATCCGTCTGCCTTATTAAAAACCTTGTGCACCTCTTTGCCACCAGCACAGGCGGCGTAGGCGAGTTGAGCAATTTCCTTTTGGGAGCGGCATTTGTCCTGCCGGCGGGCATTATTTACAGGGCGAAGAAGACCCGCCTGTGGGCGCTCACAGGCGCGGTTATAGGGGCCGCGGCAATGGCGCTTCTGAGCCTGCCCAGCAACTATTTCATAGTCTACCCGGCCTATGGTCTTGTAATGCCCATGGAGGCGATACTCGATATGTACCGGGCCATCAATCCCAATGTGAGCAGCCTATGGGACGCGCTTATATGGTTTAATATACCATTCACCTTCGTAAAGGGGCTTCTCAGCACGGCGGTCACCTTCCTCATATACAAGCGGATTTCGCCAATTTTAAAAGGCACAAAATAATAAAAAAAGAGCGGTTATCTGCAAATTTTAAGGCAGATAACCGCTGAATTTTACTCTGAAATATCCTCTTTATGGAACTCGTACCCTCCGGGCCCGGTCTCCTTCACCAGGCGGAGCGCCTCCTCTGCCTGGATGTAAAGCTGGTCCGTAAAGCCGCCGGGGGAGAACGCCCCGCCCACGCTGATGGACACCGGCGGCAGCCCGCCCCCCGGATGGGCCAGCCTGCGGTTTATATCCCGGACCTTCTGGCAGACGGCCTCCTGCTTCTCAGGGCTCATCTCGTCCATAACGACGGCAAACTTGTCGCTGTCTATGCGCGCGGGGTAGTCCGAGGCCCTAAAGCAGTCCTTCAGCAGCTTTGCTACAAGCTTCAGCACCTTATCGCCCGCGTCATGCCCGTATCCGTGGTTTATCTGGCTGAATTTATCGATATCAATAAGCAGCAGGGCAATGGGCCGGGGCTTCAGGCGCATCATGTTCTTCAACTGGTCGAAGGCGGCCTGGTTCAGTATGCCCGTGAGCGGGTCGTGCTCGGCTCTGTGCTGCAGTAGCATTTCGTTGGCGGCGCCAAGCTCGTATATGTCGTTGTAGGTTAGGGCCATATACTTAAACTCATAGGCCCCGCTCACTGACATGCGGCTGTCCTCATGTATGCACCTTACATACATTTTAAGGGGCTTAACTATCAGCAGGGATATCATCACAAATATAAGTATGTTCAGAAGGAGCAGCAGGCTGAACGCCACAAGCTGTGTAGTCATGGCCCGGTTTAAATCCGCCATGGACGTCTTCTGGCGGTACTGGGTGCCGGACATCACGTCTTTAATAAACGCCTCCACGTTGTCGTTTATCAGCGCCTTCTTTGCCTGATATTCTTCCCCGAAGACCTTCTCCCGGGCTAAATCTATCTTCTCCTCAGAAGACATGGCCTTATGTCCCGGGAAAAGCTCAACCTCCTGGACCTCCCGTGGCAGTGCCGTGAGCCCGGAGCCCTCGGCGGCAAGGCGTATGGCGTATATCTCCAGCTCCGTAAGCTGGTTCGACCTGTCCAGGGCCTTGCCCAGGTACCCCATGGCGGTCTCACCGGCCTGGCCCTCCAGCTGCTCCAGGGCCAGGTCCCGGCGGCGGTCCACGTTTATCTCATGGAAATAGCTATCCATATACTCGGGCTTTAGGGTAAAGGTGAACATCCGAACCTGCTCTGTAAGGTAGTCAGAGCCGGACGTCACCAGCCCGGCGTTCTCCTGGCAGGAGACATACAGGTCGGTAATGGCCTTCATCTCCCTGTACTCCCCGGCGGCCTGAAAGCTGACTATGAGCAGCGCAGCATACAGCAGCACCGACAGGCCCATTATGCAAAAATTAGCATAGCGGACGTTCAGGCGGCGGATTTTATTCTTTTTCTCCCCGGTCTCCATTTTCCTCAACTCCTAAAAGCTGGACTTCCGTACCCAATAATTATTATTATATGCTGAACATCAGGTCGGCATAGGTGGGATAGGGCCAGTGCTCACGGGCCACGTTCTGCTCAAGCTCATCCACCGTAAGGCGAAGGCGCTCCATAGCTGGGATTATAGTGTCCCGGTAGTGGGTGGCGGCGGTGAGTATGTTCGCGCTGCCGGAGCGGGAGTCGCAGAGGCAGTCCACCAGCTCCTCCACCTGGGCATAGGCCCGGTCCAGCAGGGAGGAGAGCTTCTCTATAAGCCCGCACTCCCCGGCGCAGGGCAGCCCGGAGAGCACCGCGCGCTTGTTCGCCACAGCCTCTGCGAGGGTTGAGATATACCCGCTCACCGCCGGGAAAATCTCCTGGCGCACCATGGCGGTCATTGTGAGGCTTTCAATATTAAGGGTCTTTACATATTCCTCCATGATGGTCTCATACCGGGCCTCCATCTCGGCCTCGGTGTATATCCTGTGGCGCTTGAAAAGCTCCACGTTTTTCTGGTCCAGATACCTTGGCAGGGCGTCCACAGTTGTGCGCAGGTTTAAAAGCCCCCTGCGCCTTGCCTCCTGCACCCACTGCTCGGAGTAGCCGTCGCCGTTGAATATAATGCGCTTATGCTCGCTCACCACATGGCGCACCAGGGCGTTCACCGCCTTTGGCATATCCGTCTGGCCCTCCAGGGCCTCTGAGAACCGCCGCAGCTCCTCGGCGACAATAGTGTTCAGCATGATATTCGGGCAGGCGATGGAGAGTGCCGAGCCCAGGGACCTGAACTCAAACTTATTTCCGGTGAAGGCAAAGGGGGAGGTGCGGTTGCGGTCGGTATTGTCCATATTAAAGTCCGGCAGCACCCGCACGCCGGTCTGCAGCTTCTTCTGCTCCGTATTGCCGCAGGGCTTCCCGGCCTCAATCCCCTCAAGCAGGGCGGTCAGGTCGTCCCCAAGGAACATTGATATTATAGCCGGCGGGGCCTCGTTCGCCCCAAGCCGGTGGTCGTTGCCCGCCGAGGCCACAGATATCCTCAGCAGGTCCTGGTACTCGTCAACGCCCTTCACAACCGCAGCCAGGATAAGCAGGAATGGCAGGTTTTCCCAGGGGCGCCTGCCCGGCTCCAAAAGGTTTTTCCCGGTGTCGGTCTGAAGGGACCAGTTATTATGCTTGCCGCTGCCATTCACCCCGGCAAAGGGCTTTTCGTGCAGAAGGCATACTAAACCGTGCCTATCCGCAACATTCCTCATGACCTCCATAGTCAGCTGGTTATGGTCACAGGCGATATTAGTGGTGCTGAAGATTGGGGCCAGCTCGTGCTGGGCTGGGGCGACCTCGTTGTGCTTGGTCTTGGCCAGGACACCCAGCTTCCAGAGCTCCTTGTCCAGGTCCCGCATAAACTCGGCGACCTTGGGCTTTATGGCCCCGTAGTAGTGGTCCTCAAGCTCCTGGCCCTTTGGGGCCCTGGCCCCAAAGAGGGTGCGCCCGGTGAACATCAGGTCCTGGCGCTTTTTATAGAGCTCCTTATCAATGAGGAAATACTCCTGCTCGGGCCCCACAGTGGTGATGACCTGCTGGGTCTTATCGTCCCCAAGTATCCGCAGCACCCGCACGGCCTCGTTGGAGAGAGCCTCCATAGAGCGCAGGAGGGGGGTCTTCTTATCCAGCACCTCCCCGCTGTAGGAGCAGAATGCGGTGGGTATGTACAGGGAGTCCCCTTTTACAAAGGCATAGGAGGTGGGGTCCCAGGCGGTGTAGCCCCTGGCTTCAAAGGTGGCCCTAAGGCCACCGGAGGGGAAGGAGGAGGCGTCGGGCTCGCCCTTTATCAGCTCCTTGCCGGAAAACTGCATTATCACCCGGCCGTCGCTGGTGGGGGAGATAAAGCTGTCGTGCTTCTCGGCGGTGATTCCGTTCAGGGGCTGGAACCAGTGGGTGTAGTGGGTGGCGCCCAGCTCCACGGCCCAGTCCTTCATAGCCGAGGCCACAGCATTGGCCACAGTCAGGTCAAGGTCCTTGCCCTCGTCGATGGTCTTGCGCAGGGAGCGGTACACATCCTTGGGCAGCCGCTCCATCATCACGTCGTCGTTAAAGACGGCGCTCCCAAAGAGCTCCGGGACGGACTTGCGGTTTTCCGAACAGTTTGCCATAAAAAGACCACTCTTTCTATTGGGTTTCATATCATTATAAGACATTATAAGAAGGAGGGCGAAGAAAGGTTACCCCTTCAACGCCCGGAATTTCAAACTGGGCTCTGCCTGCCCTTCCTATTTTTATATCTATTTTATCAATCTGCTGTGAATTTGTCAACTACCCAAATAGACGGCTGACTTAAAAAAGTGAAAATTACCCCTTGCGCTCCGGCGGCTTTTCCTGTACAATATATGAGATATATAAGACTCCAAGGTTATAAGGAAAGGAATGTGTTGCGCATGGAGCGTACAGGCGAAAAAGCTTATCTTGTGCTGGAGAACGGCCGGGTCTTTGAGGGGCGCAGGTTTGGGGCCCCGGGGGAGCTGACAGCGGAAGTGGTTTTCACAACCGGCATGTCGGGCTATCTTGAGACCATAACGGACCCGAGCTATTGGGGACAAATCGTGGTTCAGACCTTCCCCCTTATCGGCAACTACGGCGTTATACCCGCCGATTTCGAGAGCGATGTGGTTGGCCCCCGGGGATATATTGTAAAGCATTGGTGCCAAGCTCCTTCTAACTTCCGTTCAGAGGGCAGTCTTGACGCCTTTTTTAGAGAAAGGGGCCTGACAGCCCTGGAGGGGATAGATACCCGCACGCTCACAAAGCTGATTCGTGAGAAGGGCGTTATGAACGGCATGATAACCTCAGACCCCACCAAGGCTGATATCGAGGCTATAAAGGCCTATAAGGTGAGCGGCGCGGTGCGGGCGGCCTCCACGAAGGAGCCATATGTCCTGGGCGGCGAGGACGCTAAAGTACAGATAGCCCTGATGGATTACGGCATGAAGAGGAATATCGCGGAGGAGCTGGTAAAGCGGGGAGCCAGGGTGACGGTCTGTCCCTGCGGCACAACAGCTAAGGAGCTGGCAGGGATGAATGTAGACGGCATTATGCTCTCCAACGGCCCCGGGGACCCTGCCGAGAACGTGGAGCTGATAGAAAACCTGAAGGAGATATATAAGCTCGGCAAGCCCATGTTCGGCATATGCCTCGGGCACCAGCTCCTGGCCCTGGCCCACGGAGCCAGAAGCGAGAAGCTGAAGTACGGACATAGGGGCGAGAACCAGCCAGTGAAGGATTTGGAGACCGGGCGGGTCTATATAACCAGCCAGAACCATGGCTACGCCATCGTTGGCAGCAGCATACCGGCGGACATGGGCCGTGAGCTCTACGTGAACGTAAACGACGGCACCTGCGAGGGCATACGCTACACCGACTGCAATGCCTTTACCACCCAGTTCCACCCCGAGGCCTGCGCCGGGCCTTTGGATACGGAGTGGCTTTTTGACAGGTTTTTCGCCGGGATGGGGGAATGACCGTGGAGCAGGGAAGACTTACCGGCGTGCGGCTCAGCGGGAAGGACCGGTACGCGGAGTGCGGCACGCCGGAGGTTATAGACGACCTGAATAAAAGGGAGGATAAATATGCCACTGAATAAGGATATAAAAAAGGTATTGGTAATAGGCTCCGGCCCAATAGTTATAGGCCAGGCCGCGGAGTTCGACTACGCAGGGACACAGGCCTGCCGGGCCCTTCGTGAGGACGGCATTGAGATAGTGCTGGTGAACTCAAACCCGGCTACCATCATGACCGACCGGGCCATGGCGGACCGAATCTATATTGAGCCCCTGAACCTCACCACTGTGAAGCGAATCATCGAGAAGGAAAAGCCGGACAGCATCCTCTCCGGCTTCGGCGGGCAGACCGGCCTTACCCTCTCCATGCAGCTTGCAAAGGAGGGGTTCTTAAAGAAGCACAACGTGCGGCTCCTGGGAGCAGGCCCCGAGACCATAGACAAGGCCGAGGACCGCCAGCTGTTCAAGGACGCCATGGAGCGTATAGGCCAGCCCTGCGTGCCCTCAAAGGTGGTCACCACTGTTGAGGACGCGGAGGCCTTTGCCGGGGAGATAGGCTACCCTGTGATAATCCGCCCGGCCTTTACCCTTGGCGGCACAGGCGGCGGCATAGTGAACGGCCCCGGGGAGCTTAGGGAGATAACCTCCAACGGCCTGGCGCTCTCGCCTATAACCCAGGTGCTTGTGGAAAAGAGCATTGCCGGGTGGAAGGAGATAGAGTTCGAGGTCATGCGGGACGGTGACGGCAACGCCATCACCATCTGCTCCATGGAAAACCTGGACCCGGTGGGAGTGCATACCGGCGATTCCATAGTCATAGCCCCCACTGTCACCCTTGCAGATAAAGAGTACCAGATGCTGCGCACCGCCGCCTTGGACATAGTAAACGAGCTGGGCGTTGAGGGCGGCTGCAACTGCCAGTTTGCCCTGCACCCGGAGAGCTTTGAGTATGCTGTTATAGAGGTAAACCCAAGGGTTAGCCGCTCCTCGGCCCTGGCTTCCAAGGCCACCGGCTACCCGATAGCAAAGGTCGCCACCAAGATAGCCATAGGCTATAGGCTGGACGAAATAAAGAACGCTGTCACCGGCGTGACCTACGCGGCATTTGAGCCCACGATAGACTATGTTGCGGTGAAATTCCCCAAGTGGCCCTTTGACAAGTTTGTCTATGCCAAGCGGGATTTGGGCACCCAGATGAAGGCCACCGGCGAGGTTATGAGCATTGCCGACAGCTTTGAGATGGCCCTGATGAAGGCGGTGCGGGGTGCGGAGATAGGCCTTGACACCCTGAACCTGCCGAAGTTTGCAGATGAGACAGAGGAGGTCCTTCTGCAAATAGCCGGGCGCGCCACCGACGAGAGGCTGTTCGCAGTATACGAGCTCTTAAAGCGCGGCCGGACTGTTGACGAGCTCCATGAGCTTACCATGATAGACTCGTGGTTCCTCTCAAAGCTTGTAAACCTTCTGGACTACGAGGGGGAGCTTGTGAATGGGGCCCTCACAGAGGAGCTGTACACCAAGGGCAAGCGGCTGGGCTATCCGGACGCGGC
Source organism: Acutalibacter sp. 1XD8-36 (assembly GCF_009917525.1). Taxonomy (GTDB): domain Bacteria; phylum Bacillota; class Clostridia; order Oscillospirales; family Acutalibacteraceae; genus Acutalibacter. Next base: position 59,304 of record NZ_QZDU01000008.1, on the reverse strand, counting down.
TATAGCAAGGCTCTCCGGCTGTAAGGTGGACTATGAGCGCCAGACTACCTTCAAGATGGTGGATACCTGCGCTGGCGAGTTCGCCGCCCATACCCCATATTTCTACGCCACCTACGACACCCCCGAAAGCGGCGGGGAGGATGAGGCCGCTGAGTTTATCAGGGAAAAGGGAGCGGCTTCCCAAGGCGAATGCCGGAAGACGGTCATGGTGCTGGGCTCCGGACCCATACGCATAGGCCAGGGCATTGAGTTCGACTATGCAAGCGTCCACTGTGTAATGGCCCTGCAGAAGCTTGGGTACCAGGTGGTAATTGTAAACAACAACCCTGAGACTGTCTCCACCGACTTCGACACCGGCGACAGGCTGTACTTTGAGCCCCTTTCGCCGGAAGACGTGATGGACATTATAAATATCGAGAAGCCCATAGGCGTTGTAGTGGCCTTCGGCGGGCAGACGGCAATTAAGCTTACAAAGACCCTGGCTGCCAACAATATACCAATCCTTGGCTCCTCCGCCGACACCATAGACATGGCCGAGGACCGTGAGCGCTTTGACGAGCTGCTGGAGCGCTCGGGCATAAAGCGTCCGAAGGGCTCCACAGTCATGACCGCAGAGGAAGCCCTGAGCGCCGCGGAGCAGCTGGGCTATCCCGTGCTCATGCGCCCCTCTTACGTGCTGGGCGGGCAGAATATGATAATCGCCACCTGTGCGGAGGACATTGAGGAGTATATGAGCATTATCCTGTCCACAAAGCAGGACAACCCGGTGCTTATTGACAAGTACCTTTCCGGCATGGAGATAGAGGTTGACGCCATATGCGACGGAGAGGAGATACTGATTCCCGGCATTATGGAGCACGTGGAGCGCACCGGCATACATTCCGGCGACAGTATCGCCGTGTACCCGGCCTCTGATATTGACGACGGCATGAGCCAGAAAATAGTCTCAACTACTGAGACCCTCTGCCGGGAGCTCCGCGGCATTGGGCTTATAAACCTTCAGTATATTATTATGGACGGCGAGATATACGTCATAGAGGTGAACCCACGGGCCTCCCGGACGGTGCCGTATATCAGCAAGGTCACCGGCGTGCCTATGTGCGACCTGGCTACAAAGGTGAGCCTTGGGTATAAGCTCCGGGACCTGGGCTTCGGCACAGGGCTTTATAAGCCGTCCCCCTATGTAGCGGTGAAGGTGCCGGTATTCTCCTTTGAGAAGCTTGCGGACGTGGACACACATCTGGGACCTGAGATGAAGTCCACCGGTGAGGTGCTTGGCATAGGCACGAGCCTTGAGGAAGCCCTGTACAAGGGCCTTGTGGCGTCGGGGCACAATATGCGCAAGGGCGGCGGTGTGTTTATTACCGTGCGTGACCAGGACAAGTCGGAGATTGCTGAGATAGCAAAGAAGCTGGACCGTCTGGGCTTTAAGCTCTACGCCACCGGCGGCACGGCGCTGGTGCTCTTTAAGGCCGGCCTGAACGTGACCGTGGTGGATAAAATACACGAGAACTCAGGCCATAACACCATCACCCTCCTGGAGAGCGGACAGGTGAACTATGTTATATCCACCTCTGCAAAGGGCAGGAACCCCGCCAGGGACAGTGTGAAAATCCGCCGCAAGGCAAGCCTGCTGGGTATACCCTGCCTGACGGCTATCGACACGGCGAATGCCCTGGCCGACTCCCTTATGAGCCGCTATACCCCGGAGAACACGGAGATAGTGGATATCAACGACCTTAAAGAGGAGAAGCAGCGCATTAAATTCACGAAGATGTCAGCCTGCTCCAACGACTATATCTACGTGAACTGCTTTGACCCCACAAACCGCGTGGCCTCCCCCGAGTCCCTGGCGGTGAGCCTTTCCGACCGCCACAATGGCGTGGGCGGCGACGGCGTCATACTGATAGGCCCCTCGGACGTGGCCGACGCCAAAATGACTATGTTCAACCGTGACGGCAGCGAGGGATGGATGTGTGGCAACGGCGTGCGCTGTGTGGCGAAGTACCTTTTCGACAACAGCATAGCCCGGGGCACTCCCGCAGGCGTGGGCCGTTGGGTGCTGAGCATTGAGACCAGGAGCGGCGTGAAGGAGTGCACTGTGATAACCAAAAACGGAGTATGCCACCAGGTGGCTGCGGATATGGGCCAGGTGCAGCTGGAGCCAGAAAAGGTCCCGGTAAAGCTCACCGGCGGGCCGGTAATAGGCCGCAGGGTGGAGCTTGCAGGGGAGCAGATGGAGATAACCTGCTGCTCCATGGGCAACCCCCATGTGACGGTGTTCGTGCCCTCGGTGGATAAGGTGGACGTGGAAAGGCTGGGCGCTCTCATAGAGCGGGACCCCTTGTTCCCTGAAAGGGTGAACGTGGGATTTGTGGAGGTAATAGACAGCCGCACCCTAAAGGCCCGCATATGGGAGCGGGGTAGCGGCGAGACCATGGCCTGCGGCACCGGCACCTGTGCGGCAGTGGTAGCTGCCACACTAAACGGCCTCTGTCCCAAGGGCAGGGATATCCGGGTGATACTCAAGGGCGGCGAGCTGAAAATAAACTACACCGACCAGCGGGTGCTCATGACCGGCGGGGCTGTGAAAATTTTTGACGGCGAGGTAGAAGTTTAAAATATTTCGTGATTTTTTGCGACTTGGATAGTAGGAACAACTATACTATTCTAAAAAGGAGCGAGAATTATGAAGAAACTGACAGCCATCTTATTATTGGCGCTGAGCCTGAGCGCGTGTCAGGCGGCAGACCTGGCGGATAGCCCCTTTCCGTTGTGGGAGGACGCGGAGGAGCCGGCGGCAGTCGAGGGCATCGTCATGGAGCTTGTCTCCATGGAGGATATGCACCTGGACCAGGAGCCGGACCAAGAGTCGTATCTCGACTGGAGAGTATTGAAGGTGAAGCTCGACCTTGAGGAGGAACTCTGGAACCCGGAGCCCGGATATTCGAGTCTCGACTATCTTTACAACGGGGCCTGGCACACGGTGTACCGCCCCTGGATTCCAAGACAGTGGACATTAGTGGCCCGGTGTATCGGGCCGGGGGAATGTGAGCGGGAATTTGCCGTACCGGCCTGCGCCCTCTGGCGAAGCGGAGAGTACCGCATTTGCCACGAGGACCTGGGAACCTTTGAGTTTACGATAGAATAGGGGGGTGGGGTCATGAAGAAGATAACTGTGTTTTTTGCCCTTGCGGTCCTTATTGTGGCCACGCTTTCTGGCTGCCTGCCGGTGGACGGAGAGCCGGAGGCGCAGGGGGCCGGAATGGCCGGTGAGGCCGTGGAGGCCTACGAGCCTGAGACCATAGAGGGCTGGGGCGAGGGGGTCAATTCCTTTGCGGCCTACTCCGGGAGCAAGAGCTTGCTGGAGAATCTGCAGGACGAGCTGGACTTGGTGGAGAGCGGGATTGACCTTAGCGGTAGCGAGCTCTGGTGGATAAACGACCAGGCCGTAACCGAGCTCTACGGCGAGGATGTATTTGCCGACGGAGCGTGCTATGAGGGTATATTCCGCTTCATGTTCAGCAGCCGTCAGGAGGACAGCGAGCTGGCGGCCCTGGCGGGGCTTACAGAGGAGGAGCTGAGGCTCTGGGCCCGGGAATGGGACTGGCCCAGCTATGGGTACATGGTCCGGGGCTGGGAGCTAGCGGCGACCTATGAGCCGCTGCCTGAAGGAAAATGGGTCACTCCAAGCTGGTGGCTGCCTCCCGAGGGGCTAACAGGCAGGGGCGAGGAACAGCCGGGTTACCGGGAGATGCTAGGCCTCCATGTTGGCGCCGATGGCAAACCCATCCCAACCCCGGAGCCTACGCCATTCCCTGAGGACCGGCAGGCCGTGGAGGACTTCAAATTCCCCGGCTGGGAGCCAGTGGAGGGCCACGAGGGCTATGAGATATCCACCGTGCACACCGCCGCCGACGGACGGCCCCTGCAGGTGCGCCTGCGCTGGAAGAATGAGGCGGGCTACGGTTTCTGGGCCCAGCTGCCCGCCCATGCCCTTGACAGCTTCTGGGAGCGTGAGGGGGAGTGGTTCGTGAAGGTGACTGTGCCGGAGGGCAAAAAAAGCGGGGACAGTGATTTGAGCAGTGAGGCGGAGAGCTCCACCTCCAGTAAGGTTTATCATCGCAAAGAAGACGGTACAGTAGAGGTCATTGAGGTACCGAGGTACTAAGGAGACAAAATGAAGCTACTTTTCAAGCAAAGACTTTTCTCGTGGCTTGACAGCTACGACATATACTATGAGGACGGCAGCGTGGCCTACACTGTCCAGGGCCAGCTCAGCTGGGGGCACTGTCTGAAGATATTCGACCCCCAGGGCTTTGAGGTGGGCACGGTGAAGGAGAAGGTGCTCACCTGGATGCCTAAGTTTGAGATATACTTAGGTGAGCAGTACATAGGCTCAATCAGCAAGGAGTTCACCGTCTTTAAGCCCAAGTACAATATCGATTTTAACGGCTGGCATATTGACGGCAACTGGACCGAGTGGGACTATACTATCCTTGGTCCCATGGGGGACAGGCTGGCAGTGATAAGCAAGGAGATATGGAACTGGACGGACACCTATATCATCGACGTTATGAGCCCGGATGACGGGCTCTACGCGCTGATGTTCGTGCTTGCCATAGACGCGGAGAAATGCTCGAGAGACTGAGGGGAAGGAAAAATTGGAGGCGATTTCCATGAGCAAGGAGACCTTGCGGTTTGTGAAAATGCACGGCTGCGGGAACGATTATATATACTTTGACTGCTTTAACCAGACTATCGCAGACCCGGAGGGGCTGAGTATACTCCTTTCCGACCGGCATAAGGGCGTTGGGGGAGACGGTATCATATTGGTCTGCCCCTCGGAGACTGCGGACGGAAAAATGCGCATTTTCAACGCCGACGGCAGCGAGGCCATGATGTGCGGCAACGGCATACGGTGCGTGGCAAAGTTCCTGTACGACACTGGGCTGTGCCGGAAGAAGCATTTGGAGATAGACACATTGAGCGGCGTGAAATACTGTGATATAATAGAGAAGGGCGGCGAGGCCGCCGCTGTCACGGTGGACATGGGCAGGGCAGAGCTTGTGCCGGAGCGCATACCTGTCAGCCTGCCCGGGGAGAGCGTAGTGGACCGGAAGATAGCCGTAGCCGGCGGGGAGTACCAGGTAACCTGCGTGTCCATGGGCAACCCACACTGCGTAATATTCGGCGGCGACCCTATGGAGCTGGACCTTGAAGCCATCGGCCCAAGGTTTGAGAAAGATAAAATATTCCCCAATGGGGTGAACACCGAGTTCATAGAGGTGCTGGACAGCCGTACGCTCAAGATGCGGGTCTGGGAGCGGGGCAGCGGCGAGACCATGGCCTGCGGCACCGGGGCCTGCGCGGCGGCGGTGGCAGCCTGCCTTAACGGATACTGCAGGACGGGCGAGGACATAACCGTAAGGCTCCGCGGGGGAGACCTTGTAATAAACTATACCCCGGAGCGCGTCCTCATGACCGGCGAGGCAGTAAAGGTCTTCTCAGGAGAAGTAAAAGTTTCGTCCACCTTTTCAAAGGTGGCAGGGCTTGGGACAGAGTCCCAAGGTCTAAAGCGGTGACGAAGTACACCGCCCAAAAACGAAAGGATGAAAAAATATGGCAAAGTACATTTTCGTAACCGGCGGCGTAGTCTCAGGCCTTGGCAAGGGCATAACAGCAGCCTCCCTTGGCCGCCTGCTGAAGTCCAGAGGCCTGAAGGTAGCCGCCCAGAAGCTGGACCCGTATATCAACGTGGACCCGGGCACCATGAGCCCATACCAGCACGGCGAAGTATACGTCACCGAGGACGGCTTGGAGACAGACCTTGATTTGGGCCACTACGAGCGGTTTATCGACGAGGACCTGAACAAGTTCTCAAACCTCACCACCGGCAAGGTCTACTGGAACGTGCTCAATAAGGAGCGCCGGGGGGAGTACCTTGGAGAAACAATCCAGGTGATACCACATATTACCTCGGAAATAAAGAGCTTTATCTACAGCGTCGGCAGCAAGAACAACGCCGATATAGTCATAACCGAGATAGGCGGTACTGCGGGGGATATCGAGAGCCAGCCATTTTTGGAGGCCATACGCCAGGTAAGCCAGGAGGTGGGGCCTGAGAACTCCCTGTTTATCCACGTGACTTTAGTGCCCTATCTGAAGGGCTCCGGCGAGCATAAGAGCAAGCCCACCCAGCACTCTGTGAAGGAGCTGCAGGGCATGGGCATAAAGCCGAATATCATAGTCCTGCGCACGGATGTGCCCATTGACGACCACAGTATCTTCGAGAAAATAGCCATGTTCTGCAATGTGCGCAAAGACTGCGTTATCGAAAACCTGACAATACCTGTACTTTATGAAGCCCCGATAATGCTGGAAAAGAGCAAGTTCTCCGACATAGTATGCCGGGAGCTGAACCTCACGACCCCTGAGCCGGATATGTCCGAGTGGTTGGGGATGGTGGAGAAAATACGCAGCCGCAAGCGCACCGTGCGCATAGCCCTTGTGGGCAAGTATGTGAAGCTCCACGACGCGTATCTCTCTGTGATGGAGGCCCTGGCCCACGCGGGCTACGGGCACAGCGCCAAGGTGGATATAGACTGGGTGGATTCCGAGACCCTGGACGAGGAGAATATCTCCACCCGCCTGGGCGACTGCCACGGCATAATTATTCCCGGAGGCTTCGGCAGCCGGGGCATTGAAGGCATGGTGCTGGCAGCCAAGTTTGCAAGGGAGCGGGACATCCCGTACCTTGGTATCTGCCTTGGTATGCAGGTAGCCGTTATTGAGTTCTGCCGGAACGTCTGCGGGATTTCAGACGCCAACTCAGGAGAGTTCGACGAATACGGCCTGAATAAGGTAATAGACTTCATGCCGGACCAGAACGCCGATATAAATAAGGGCGGCACCCTGCGCCTTGGCAGCTATCCCTGCAAGATTGTCCCCGGCACAAAAATGTCGGAGTGCTACGGAGAGGAACTTATAAACGAGCGCCACCGCCACCGCTACGAGTTCAATAACGACTTCCGCGAGGCCGTGGAGCAAAACGGTATGACCATAAGCGGCACCTCCCCGGACGGCCGGCTGGTGGAGTCCGTAGAGCTGCCGGAGAAGCGCTTCTTTGTGGCGGGGCAGTTCCACCCTGAGTTCAAGTCCAGGCCCAATAGGCCGCATCCGCTGTTTAGTGGCTTTGTAGGCGCGGCGGCGGAGTACGCCGGGGAAAAGGCTTGACAAGCTGGAAAACTTCTGCTATACTCTTACGATTTATCAAACTATAGCAGGAGGTACAAATAATGACAGGACTAAAGCGCGGCACAGTATCCATTAGTCCCCACGACCCTGACTGGCCCCGCCAGGCCCGGGAGACCATCAACGTACTGTGGGAGGTCTTTGGCGACAGGGCCGAGGACATCCAGCACATCGGCAGCACGGCTATAGAGGGCATACAGGCAAAGCCCATAATAGACATTGCCGTAGGTGTGCTGAATATGGAGGGCCTGCCCATTGACAGGATTCTTGAGCGGGGCTTCCAGGAGAGCTATAACCGATTTTCCAGCAACCTGCTCTATGTGCTGGAGACTGATGACAAGATACGCACACATCAGGTGCATATCCTGCCCTATGACAGTTTACAGTGGCACAACTACGTTGACCTGCGGGACTATATGAACGCCTTCCCGGAGAAGGCCAAAGAGTATGAGGAACTGAAAATCAGGCTGGTGAAGGAGTGCAATAACGTGCAGACGGCCTATACGGACGGAAAGCACGACTATATGGAGAGGACGCTGGCCAAGGCCAGGGAGTACGCAAAAAATAGGGGGAAGAGATGAATGAGATAGTGCGGCTCGCTGCTGAGGAGCTTGAGAAGCTTTCCCGGGCCGTGCCAGAGGGAAAGCATATAGTTACCGGGGACATTCGGAGGCTCTCCGGTAAGCTCTATAGGCAGGCCGGCGTGAAGGACATAGACAGTTTACTGAACCTCTGTGGGGAGCTCCTTGAGCTGCGGGACTGGGCAGCGGGAGTTGTTGCCTTTAACTGGGCGTACCGTGTGAAGGACCAGTATACGGCGGATGTGTATCTGGTATTTTACCGCTGGCTTAAGGAGTACGTGCGGGGCTGGGGGGACTGCGACGACTTCTGTACCCACGCCTTCGGGGAGATGCTACGGCAGCATAAGGAACTTTTTCCCGATATCCTGGAGTGGACGGCGGAAGGCAATTTCTGGATGCGAAGGGCCTCTGCGGTGGTGCTGATACCCTCCGTTATGAGGAATGACTATGCGGGGCTTGAACCCTACGCCATAGTGGACCGACTGCTCACAGACCCCCACGACCTGGTGCAGAAGGGATACGGCTGGATGCTGAAGTGCCTGTCCCAGTTTGACAGCGCCGGGGTGGAGAGATACCTTACCGAACACTGTCACGATATGCCAAGGGTCGCTTTCAGATACGCCCTGGAAAAATTTGACAGGGACACACGGGCCCGATTGATGGCATTATAACAAGAGAGGATTGATACCAATGAAACTGAATTCCAACTTCAAGAACCTTGAGCAGAGCTACCTTTTTGTGACCATCGCAAAGAAGGTCAATGAGTTCACCGAAAAACACCCGGACAACGAGCTTATCAGAATGGGCATTGGCGACGTGACCCTGCCCCTGGCCCCGGTGGTGATAGAGGCCATGCACAGGGCTGCGGACGAGATGGCGGATAAAGCTACCTTCCGCGGCTACTCCCCGGACAGCAACGGCTACCCATTCCTGCGGGAGGCCATAGCGGGCTACTATCAGAGCCTCGGTGTAGATGTTGAGGCCGGTGAGGTTTTTGTGGGTGACGGCGCCAAGTCCGACGTGGGCAATATAGTTGACATCTTCGACAATTCAAACACCGTCCTGGTCCCAGACCCGGTATACCCGGTGTATGTTGACACCAACATCATGTCCGGCAGGAAGATAGTTTATGCCGACGCCAATATGGACAACGGCTTCCTGCCCATGCCCGATGCCAGCCAGCCTGCGGATATAATCTATATCTGCTCCCCCAATAACCCCACAGGGGCAGTATACAATAGGGAGCAGCTTAAAGCCTGGGTTGACTATGCCTTGGACCAGAAGGCAGTGATACTTTTCGACTCTGCCTATGAGAGCTTTGTCTCTCCCGGACTGCCCAGGAGCATTTTCGAGATACCCGGTGCCGGGAAGTGTGCCATTGAGTTCTGCTCCCTCTCTAAGACAGCAGGCTTCACAGGTATGCGCTGCGGCTATACAGTGATAAAGAAGGAGCTTGCCTTTGACGGCGTAAGCGTCTCAGCCCTCTGGCAGCGCCGGCAGGGGAGCAAGTTCAACGGCGTGAACTATATCACCCAGCGGGCTGCCGAGGCCGTCTTTACCCCCGAGGGCATAAAGCAGACCCGGGACGCTGTGGCCTACTATAAGCGCAACGCCCAGGTGATGGTGGCAGCTCTAAAGGAGCTGGGCTACTGGTTCACCGGCGGCGAGAACTCCCCCTATGTCTGGTTCAAGTGCCCGGATAATATGGGCGGCTGGGAGTATTTTGACTACCTCTTAAACGAGAAGCAGATTGTGGGCACCCCCGGTGAGGGCTTCGGGAAGAACGGCGCGGGGTGCATGAGGCTGTCGGCCTTCGGGGACGCGGATAAGACCCGGGAGGCTATGGAGCGGATAAAGAAGGGGTAAAGCCATGGAGATATGGGCAAAAATGTTCGAGGCGGCGAGAGCCGTACAGAATGACAGAAGGATATCGGAGTACGTGGAGGCAGGCGGGGTAGCAGCCGCCATACTCTCAGGCTCCGGCAGGATATATACAGGTGTCTGCATAGACACCTGCTCTACCCTCGGTATCTGCGCTGAGCGCAACGCTATTTTCAACATGATAACCTGCGGCGAGCAGGAGATAAAGCGGGTCCTTGCCATCATGCCCGACGGAAAGTCAGGGCCCCCCTGCGGCGCTTGCCGGGAGCTGATGGTGCAGCTCATGCCGGAGGGCTACAAAAATATCGAGATACTAATGGATTACGAGAACCATAGAGTCGTGACCCTCGGGGAGCTTACCCCTGAATGGTGGATATAAGGAGTGGGGGATATGACTAGCATATACAACGCCTTCGGGTACGCCATAGACTGGCAGGAGCGCTACAGGCTCATAAAAGCGGCGGGCTTTGACGGTGTGATGCTCTGGTGGAGCGACGGCTTCGGGCGGGGGCCTGGATACCGGGAGGACCCGGAGCGTGCCCGGAACGCGGGGCTCGTGGTGGAGAATTTCCACGCGCCGGTGCAGTGGCAGAACGATTTGTCCCTTAATAACCAGGCGGGGGAGAGCCTCTTTGAGCTATACTCCCAGTGCGTGAGGGACTGTGCGGAGTATCAGGCGCCGGCTCTTGTGATACACCTGCCGAACGATGAGTTCCCGCTGAACCACCTTGGCATGGAGCGGCTGGAACGCCTCGTGGACCTTGCTGGGGAGCTGGGAGTGAAGCTGGCAATGGAGAATATCTTCAATACCCGAAACCTTTGTAAGGCGCTGGACAGCTTCCCGAGCCTTGGCCTCTGCTATGATAGCTGCCACTTTGCCAACGACCCGGAGGCTCCCGATTTGCTTCGGATGTATGGCAAGAGGCTCATGGCCCTGCACCTGCACGATAACGGCGGCGGGAGAGGCCAACACCAGCTACCATTTGATGGGGATATAGACTGGACCCGGGTAATGGGGGAGATAGGGGAGGCGGGCTATAGCGGCTCAATCTCCCTTGAGCCCATGAACTGGGGATATGAGGATATGGACATTAAGGAGTTTCTCAGGCTGGCTTATGAGAGAGCGGTAAAACTAAAAAATATAGGAAGCCGGTGAATTTTATGAAGGTCTTTTTGTGCGGCGGCGGTGCAGGTATTCAAACGGTTGAGGCAAATAAAAGATTGAATGAGGTAATTGACCACTCAAAGCCTTGCCTGTATGTGCCGTTGGCAATGGAGCGTACGATGTATGCCGACTGCTTTGAATGGATAAAAGGCGAATTAAAAAATGTTGATATCCCTTATATCGAGATGGTAAACAGCGCGGATGAACTGGCAGCTAAAAACATGAACGATTTTGGGGTAATATTCATTGGCGGAGGCAATACGTTTAAATTGCTGCATGAGTTAAAAGCAAGCGGAGCTTTTGAAAAAATAAAGGAGTACCTGAATAGTGAAGGGGTTGTTTTTGGCGGAAGCGCAGGGGCAATAATCTTCGGGAAGGATTTGGAAGCTTGTAAACTTGACGACGCAAATGAAGTGAATTTAAGTGATATAAATGGATTTGACCTATTAGACGGAACATCGATTTTATGTCACTATACAAATCGGACCGCTGAAGAAGATGAAAAAGCCAGACAATATCTGCTGGAGGTTTCAAAGCACAGGCGGGTTGTGGCCTTGCCGGAAGAAGTAACGCTTTTTATAAATGGTGAGAATTTGGAGGTCATCGGAAACAGACCTTATTTCCTTTTTGAAAACGGTGCAATTATAACACAGAATGAGGAATAAAATCCCAGTTCCAGCCAGCAGCACAGAGCTCTTAAACAGAGAACTAAAAAATTCAGAAAGTCGGTGATAATATGACCCTCGGCAAATACATCCTGGCTATCGACCAGGGCACCACCAGCACCCGCGCCATACTTTTTGACGCTTTGGGCGGCATTGCGTCTGTGGCCCAGCAGGAGTTCCCCCAGATATACCCCCGGCCCGGCTACGTGGAGCACGACGCGGTAAAGATACTCCAGACGGCTATCTACGTTGCCCGCGCGGCTGTTCAAAAGGCAGGTATCACAGCCGGGGACGTGGCGGCAATAGGTATCACCAACCAGCGGGAGACCACCGTGGCCTGGGACAGGCATACTGGAATCCCCGTCTGCAACGCCATAGTCTGGCAGTGCAGGCGCACCGCCCCCGACTGTGAGCGCCTGACAGCCCTGGGGATGGGTGAATACATAAAGGACACCACCGGCCTGCTTATCGACCCGTACTTCTCCGGAACCAAGATGAAGTGGATATTAGACAATGTCCCCGCCGCAAGGGAGCTGGCAGACAAGGGCCGCCTGTGCCTTGGCACCATCGACAGCTGGCTGGTCTTTTCCCTCACCGAGGGCAGCTCCTTTGTGACCGACATCTCAAATGCCTCCCGCACAATGCTTATGGATATAAATAAGCACTGTTGGGACAGCACAATGCTAAAGGAGCTGGGAATCCCCGAAAGTGCCCTTCCAAGGATAGTGGAGTGCGGGGGAGAGATAGGCGTGTGCAGCAAGACGCTCCTTGGCCGCGAGATACCCATAGCGGGCATGGCCGGGGACCAGCACGCGGCGCTCTTTGGACAGTGCTGCTTTGACAAGGGCATGGCAAAGAACACCTATGGCACCGGCTGCTTCGTGCTGATGAACACCGGGGAGGAGCCGGTACATTCAAAAGGCCTGCTCACGACCGTGGCCTGGAAGCTGAACGGCAGGACGGTGTACGCCCTGGAGGGCAGCGCATTTAACGCGGGCTCGGCCATCCAGTGGCTCCGGGACGAGCTGAAGATGATTGAGACCCCCCAGGAGGCCGACCGGCTGGCTGAGACAGTTGAGGACACCGGAGGCGTGAGCTTTGTCCCGGCCTTCACGGGCCTGGGAGCGCCCTATTGGGACATGTACGCCAGGGGCGCACTCTTGGGCATTACCCGGGGTACCCAGCGGGCCCATGTGTGCCGGGCCGTGCTGGAGAGCATTGCTCTAGAGAGCTACGACCTGATACACGCTATGGAGCAGGAGGCCGGCGTAAGCCTTTCGGAGCTGCGCGTAGACGGCGGCGCCTCCCGCAGCCGCTTCCTCATGCAGTACCAGGCGGATATCTCCAACAGGCATGTTAAGCGCCCCGCCTGCCTGGAGACCACTGCCCTTGGCTCCGCCATGATGGCCGGCCTCGCCGTAGGCCTGTGGGAGAGCCAGGACGCCCTTCGCGCCCTCTGGCGCGAGGACCAGACCTTTACCCCCGACTGCACAACGGAGCTCCGCGAGCAGAATTTGGCACGGTGGCATAGGGCGGTGGAGCGCAGCAGGGGATGGGCGGAATAAACTTTGGATACAAGACTAAAATATAGGTAAGGAGGGGTGGTGTAATGGAAAACCCGGCGGAGTACGAGTACAGAGATTTTAAATGGAGAGAAGAACTTATTGACGGCGTGACAGTAGCTATGGCCCCAGGCCCAAGCGTTGGCCATTCCAGAATATCCCAAAATATCTCACGGATGTTTGGCAATTATCTGAGAGGCAAAAAGTGTGAGGCTTTTATTGACGGAGTAGACCTGCACCTTACGGAGAAAGACTGCTTTCAGCCCGACTGTATGATAGTCTGTGACCCGGACAAGGTCAGAGGAGACGGTGTACACGGTGCTGCAGACCTGGTGGTTGAGGTACTGTCCCCGAGCACCGCCGGCAGAGACCGCGGCTATAAGCGGCAGGTGTATGAACAATGCGGAGTCAGGGAATACTGGCTTGTAAGCCCGGGGGACAGGTCAATAGAGATATATTTACTAAAAGAGGGCAAGTTTGAATTGGAAAATGTATATGCCCTTTATCGTGACTTCGAGCTCAACAAACTGACCCCCGCCCAGCGCGCCGCCATCCCAATGAGCTTTAAGTGCAGCCTTTTTGACGACCTGGACATCCATATTGAAGACGTATTCGAGCGCGTGGAATAATAGGTGCGTTTACTAAAAACACCGCCGCCAGAGCTTAATCCGGCGGCGATGTTTTTATAGTAATATCAGGATGGGAATTTACTCTACAAGGTGCTTTTCAGTCCACTCAAATGCGGCGGTGCATACGTCCTTTACGCACCCCTCGTCGATGGGCGAGCGCATATCCACCGAGTGTGCCAGGTCGATAAAGGTCTTTGTGCCGCCCAGCCTGACAAAGTCCATATACTTTCTCCAGGCCTCGTTCCTGTCCTTCAGAGAGAGGGCGAAGAACTGCAGGCTCATGACCTGTGCCAGGCAGTAGTCGATATAGTAGAAGGGGCTCTGGTATATGTGCATCTGCCGCTGCCAGCCGGCGCCGCGGCCGTAGAAGGGCAGGCCATCGAAGTCCAGATACGGGCGGTACATTCTGTCAAGGCGCGCCCAGGTCTCGTTGCGCTCCTGGGGGGTCATCTCAGGATGGCTGTATACCTCATACTGGAAGTGGTCCACAAGGCAGCCGTAGGGGATGAAGCTAAGGGCGTCCTCAGCGTGGGAGAGCTCATACTTGTCGGTCATATCCCCAAAGAACAGGTTATGCCAGGGTGCTGTGAGGAATTCCATGCTCATGGAGTGGGTCTCGCAGCCCTCCATGCTGGGCCAGCGGCTGTCGGGAACAGGGATGGTTCTGTCGGCAATGAAATTGGCGAAGGCGTGGCCCGCCTCGTGGGTGAGCACATCCACGTCCCCGGAGGTGCCGTTGAAGTTTGAGAAGATAAAGGGGTATTTATAGTCGGGCAGGCTGGTGCAGTACCCGCCGGGGGCCTTGCCCTCCTTTGCGAGCACGTCAAACAGCTCGTTCTCCAGCATAAGGTCGATGAACTCGCCGGTCTCTTTTGAAAGCTCATGGTACATCTTCCTGCCGGCAGCCATTATCTCCTCAGAAGTGCCCTGGGGCTTTGCGGAGCCGTCTTTGAACATGAACACATTATCATAGAACTTGAAGTCGTCTATACCGAGACGCTTTGCCTGCCGTGACTTTACCTTGACCGTCAGCGGCACCAGGTCCCGCACCACCTGCTTGCGGAAGCTGTCCAAATCCTCCGGGGTATAGCAGTTGCGGCCCATGCGTATAAAGCCCAAGGGCACATAGTTATCAAAGCCAAGCTTCTTAGCCTGCTCGGTGCGGTTCTTCACCAGCTTATCATAGAGCTCGTCGAGGGCCTCCTGATTCTGGTCAAAGAAGCTGCCCTCGGCCTCAATAGCGGCCTTTCGCACGGACCTGTCCGGGTCCTGCTTATAGGGCCCCAGCTGGGCGATAGTGACGGTCTTTCCCATAAAGTCAATACGGGCGCTGGCGTAGAGCTTCTGATACTCGGTGGTGAGCCTGTTCTCCTCCTGCATCAGGGGTACAATCTCGGGAGTGAAGGATTTCAGCTCCAGCTCGATATTTGTGAACAGCAGCGCCCCAAGCTCATTTTCCAGCTGAGCCCGGAAGGGGGAGGCGACTAAAACCTTGTTAAAGGCCTGCAGCTTCTCGGAGATAAGGGGATACTGCTCGTCAAGATAGGCCTGCTCGTCCTCATAGAACTTGTCCCGGGTGTCAACAGTGTTGCGTATGGAGCAGATACTGGAAAGGGTGCTGAAGTGGGACATAAGCTGGTCCTTCTCCTTAAACAGCTCCAGCTGCGCCTGTGCGCTTGAAGCGGCCTCCAGTTGGGAGGTCAGCTGGTCCAGCCGGGAAAACAGGGCGTCCATATCTGGCCTGGAATAGGGCATTTCAGAAAATTTCATAAATTGGCTCCTTTCATATTTTGTGTACCTATGGCAATTCTACATCAAAAAGGACCAGGGGTCAAGGGGAGAGCCGTAATAAAACAGCAAAATGATTTTGTATAGAGGGGTGCTATATCCCGCAAGAATACTATTCAAGGGAGGCTATTGATATGATAGAGCTGCAGAACAAGAATATATGTCCGACTTTGGAGGAAATAGGCGAATACACCGGCAGCCCGGCTTTTATGCAATTTTGCGGGGAGATAAAGGAGACATATAGCTACGCCGGGAAAATAGAGTACAGCTCATGCAGCATGGAGCCGGGCTGGAACGTGAAGTTTAAGAAAGCGGGGAGGACCCTATGCACGATATATCCGAGAGAAACCTATTTTACTGTTATGGTAGTTGTCGGCCCAAAGCAAAAGGCGCCGGTAGAGGGGATACTGCCGGAGTGCTCAGCTGAGCTCCAGGACATCTATAACAGGACCCGGGAGGGAAACGGCCAGAGGTGGCTGATGATAGACCTGGAGAACAGGGGGCAGCTGTACAGGGATACTTTACGGCTGCTGGAGATACGCAGGAACAGCTAGCAGCCCTCGCTATTTTGCAAAACCAGAAAGTTAAAATAAAAGCTAAATAAAATTCACGGCCAGTTCAGAGAATCTTCATAATTATAGGGTACTATATCATCGTGGCAGGCAGAGCCACAGAACGACTCTTTTTCATCATATCCTCATTTTTAACTCCTTACTTCCTCTTTAAGAAGGCTGCTCTCACCCAGAGCGGCCTTCTGCTTTGCCCGCAGAAAAAATCAAAAAAAGGGGCTTGACATTTCGACTGATTAGAGGTATAATAAACAAGCGCTGAGAGAGCTGCTGGTGTAGCTCAGTTGGTAGAGCAGCTGATTTGTAATCAGCAGGTCAGGGGTTCGAGTCCGTTCACCAGCTCCAGCGGGACGGGCCCGGTTCTCCAAAACCGGGCGCACCGCTTGTATAAAATTGCATAATTTATGGGGGAGTTCCCGAGTGGCCAAAGGGGGCAGACTGTAAATCTGTTGTCGACGACTTCAGTGGTTCGAATCCACTCTCCCCCACCATTGACAAAACCTTGCATGAAAATGTGAGGTTCTTGTTTTGTTTGTACAAATTGTCTTGGCGGTCAAGTTCAGTAAAGAAACTGCATATCAAAATGGATATTGCGGATAGAGTTTCAACTTATTTTTTTGCGAGTTCGGCGTTGCTCTGTCGGCTTTTTGTCCTGACCCACACCGTGACCCACACGCGGAAATAAACGGAAACGGCTGGATACTTCCGGGCAGGAAGTTCCAGCCGTTTTTCTCGTTTGACCCACACTCACATGACCTTGTCCATGAAATTTCCCATCTTTTCTGCGGCCTGCTCCTGCTTTTGGCGGGTGGCGTGGGTGTAGGTTCTCAGCGTGAATCCTGCGTCGTAGTGGCCCAGCATACTGCTGACGGTTTTCACGTCTACACCATTTTGTAGTGCGGCGGTCGCGAAGGTGTGACGGAGTGAATGAAAATTTATATAATTTAATCCTGCTGACTTTAATATTCGCTTGTGGAGCGTTACTATCGAGTCGGGGTAGTACATCTCGCCTGTTCGTGTGGACGGAAACATATAGGGGTTGTCAGGGTGTTTGCTGTGTTCCTGCTGGAGCAGTTTTACTGCTTTCTGCGGGATAGACACCAGCCTGACGGACGTTTCTGTCTTGGGGCGGGTGATGGCAATGTTGCCATTTTCGTCACGCGTGGCCTGTTTGCTGACGCTGATGGTCTGATTCTCAATGTCCAGGTCTGACCAGAGGAGGGCTACCAGTTCGCCTTTTCGTAGGCCGCTGACCAGTTCCAGGTAAAACATGGGGAGGACGTGGCGGCGGTCGGCCTCGTCAAGGTAGGCTTTCATGTCCTCGGCAGGGAGGAACTTCATCTCCTTTTTCTCCAACTTTGGGGCGATTCAGTCATCGGTAGGGTTGCGCTGGATCAAGCGTTCCTTGACTGCCCTGTCTAAAGCGTTGTGGAGCATGAGGTGGATGCCGCGAACCGTGGAGGCGCTCAGGCCGGGGGATTTCTCTTTCTGGACTTCCCGCAAACGTCCATTTTCACGTAAGTCTTGGTATAGCTTCTGTAGGTCACGGCCCGTCAGCTTGTTTAGCTTGATGTCACCGATTCGCGGGTTCACATGAAGTTCGATGCTCCGGCGGTAGTATTCAGCGGTGGAAACACGCACGTTGGGCTTGGCGTAGAGGGTGTACCAGTTGGTGAGCCATGAGCCGACCGTGTAATCATCAGAGCGAGACACGTCCAAATCTTTGACATCGTCCATTGCTAAAGCAAGCTTTTCTTTGACCTCTGCCTGGGTCTTGCCGAGCACATTCTTGATTATGCGCTTGCCGGTAAGTGAGTCGTAACCAGCGGTGTACCGCCCTTCCCACCTGCCATCCTTGCGCTTGCGTATGTTTCCTTCGCCGTTTGCTCGTTTCTTTGCCATATCTTGGCCCCCTTTCTCAGCACACCACAATACCATACCCTGCTGAGAAAGTCCACTGACATTTTTCTTACTTTTTGGGGGTTCCCAAATCCCTTTTCTTTAGTTTAGCGGCGCAAATTTTGAGGGAGTCAATCGTCGTAATATCCGGCTAAAATGTCTTCGAAACTCACCTTGCCACGGGTGCGGCGCACATTGTTTATGGCCTCGCGGCGCATTTCCTCTACCTGTTCAGGCGTGTACTCAGAAAGTTCAGCCAGCACCCGCATCACCATCTCAAGCTGCACCGCATAGCGGAAAAGTCCCTTGGAGATGGCTTTAGCATTATCCTCGGACAGTTTCAAGACGGCCCCGGCAAGTTTGTCGCCCAAGATGTCATTATCCTGCAGAGCGTTGTCTGCCATGAGATTCTCAACCGCTCGCGCGAACAGCTCATTTCGGGAGGAAAAGCCCTGTTCTTTCGCAAATCTATCTGCTCGTTGGACCAGACTTCTGTCTAAATATAGGCTTATCCGCTGCATATTTTCTGGATCCATAAATTACCTCCGAAAATGCAATACACCAACTTGCGACCCCTAAAAATCTCCCAATATTTAGCCATTTCTCCCTACTTGCAACCCCTAGCTTTACACCAAACCTCCATTTGTGACCCTAGTATGACCCCTATCTCACCATGCCCTGCAACTCCCGAAAAAGCCCGTGGTTTCTAGCCATCCCGCCCGGCTCTGCCGGACGGTGTAGACTGCAAAGGCGCCGACATGGCGCCTTGCTTTCTCCTGCTTGTTTTTCGACCATGTTTTTTCTGTTCTCTCTGGCTGAATTATTTTCCATTTCAGTGCATATCTTTGCGACGAGTTTGCGCCGTTGTTCGCGGAGGATTTGTGCCGCGGCTGGAGGTGAGGCAGGTGCCCCTCACAAATCGCCACAAATGCCTCAAAATGGCGTTTTAGGCCGGTGGCCGATTTCTCTCCCCGATCGCCGGCCTAAATTGCCCAACACGGCCCTCACAGGGGCCACAAACGCGCACCTCGATGGTTGGCACTCGTCGTAGTATTTGATTGTCCTCTGAAGTGTTTTTTATGTTTGTAATTGGGTCATGAAAGTGATATAATCAAAGCACTTCTTGCAAAGGTAATTACTCAACGGGAGGCAAATCCATGCTGCAGCCTTATGAACTAATGGAACAGCTTTTATCCGAAATTGAAAAGCACATTATGGAACCGGTAAGTTTGTGATTGCGGAGCAGATGCAGTTTACAAACCTCATGAGCTTTCTGTACGCTGACCTCTACCGTGGTCTGATGCACGGCAACTGCCCTCGCCGCTGTCAGAATTGTGGGAAGTATTTTCTGCTGACCGCTGGCTACAACACCTGCTACTGCAACAATATCGCTCCCGGTGAAACTTCACGCACCTGCCGCAAGGTCGGCGCACACCGTAAAGCGGAACGAGAAAAAGCCTCCGGCACTCCCGCTCAGCGGGAATATCGGAGGGCTTATGACAGGTTGAAGATGAGGAAAGCAAGGCATAAAATCACGGTAGATGAGTGGAACGAGAAGGTCGCGCTGGCACAGAAGCTCAGAGATGATGCGGAGCAAGGCAAGCTGACGGACTTGGAGTTGCGCGACAAACTCAGTGCGCTTTGAGGAAAGGTTTTTCTTTGTTTATGCGGTGTAGATTTTGACTGCCACATAATCCAGTTGTTTCTCAAACGCACAGGTCAGATACTCTTTAATATAAAGCACTCCGCATATCATAAGTATAGTGATCAGAATCAGCAGAGATACGATCATTCCCCGCCAGGAGTAGAGCCTGAGCATTTTTCTACGATGCTCTTTTCGCCTTGCTCTGACGGATGCTTGGCGCTCCCGTACCGTCACGGTTCAAAAACCACCTCCATCCCGTCTGATTTTAGAATCATGGTAACTTTCTTGCCGTCATAGCCAACAGACAGGGCTGGGTCATTTGAAATCTTCAGACTGCCAATGCCATCCCTGCCGCACAGATAAACGCGGTCGGAATCCATACGGTTGATAAAGTACAGCCCCTGCTCAGTCAGGCAGAAGTCGGAAGCAACCACATTCCGAAACGGTCTTTCTTTGTGGGTTTTGGTGTCATACGCTGTCAGCAGAGAATTTTCGTTGATGAAGTAGATCGTCCGCCCATCAAACGCTATATTCCCCCTGGTGGGAATGTCCAGCACTTGCGTTCGCTGGATCGTCCTGCTTACTTCCGTAATCCCATCATTCGTAATAAAAAAGAGGCTGTCGTTGTTCAAGAAAAAGCCATAGCAGTATTGCAGAAACATCCAGGTATCCCCCACGGTATAGTCAATTCCCAGCAGAGATCGCCCGCTGTCCGTTATTTTCTCAAAAATAACCTGTTCCTCAAAGGTTTCTGTATCAAGCTGGACAATGGACACCTGGGTAGCTGTGCTGTTGTAGCTGCCGACCCGATCCACATACTGTTCTGTACGGGAGGTCATATAGTAAATATACGGGGCATCCATATAAACAGCCTTGATGGATTCCCCATCCGAAAAGGCCCCGAACAGCGGAGAGAGGGCCAAATCCGTCAAAGCGCCGGTTGCCCGGTTTTCCAGAGCGTAGGTCCGCGTCTGGTCATCGTAGACCACACTGTAAGTCACACTTTGCGAAGATGAATTGAATATCCCGTTTGCGGATTCTGCGACAGAGCAGCTGGACAGTGAGAGCAACACCAACAGGCAGAGCGCGGCAACCCCGCAGCCTCTGACGAGTTTTCTTCCGGACTGCCAGCAGTTTGTGTTTTGCCGCAGAACCCACCATACCATGAGGGAGCAGCACACAGCGGACAGGCCAAGTAGAGCCAGCAGATCCTGGGGGGAACGCTCTGAAAAAGTCACGATGGGTTCTCCTGTCAGCGAATCCTCCATGGAGGAGGCCCCCTCCAGAAAGCCGGTTGCCAGCAGGAACGGCAGGGGCAGCGGCAAGCGGTAGCAGATCTGTCTGGACAGGCCGATATACGGGATCAAGGTGGATGCCACTCCGATCACCACTGTTAGGGCATATTTCTTCACCAAAACGGAGAGAAAGAGCAGCAGGGCGGCGAGGTACACCGAGCCAAAGCAGCGCAGGACGGTCAAAATCAGATACGCGGCCAGCAGGGAGATGTTTTTTGTACTGCCCCCGAAACTGGCGATACTCTGAACAGGGTACTCCCCATTGGGCAGGCCGTATTTTATTCCGAAGAAAGCAAAGCGAATCAGGGCCAACCCTCCACAGAGGACAAACACAGCGCAGAGGGTCATCACGACTTTGCATCCGGCACTCTTGCGGCTCTGCGGTGCCGTCCGCAAAAGCGCGTCCATCTGGCAGCTATACTCCGAGCAAAAAACCGTAGCGGCCAAAATCAAAATGACAAGGAACAGAGGGAAGTCCAGCGCTTGGGAGGAAAACAGCCCCGCCCAGCCGTTTGTTTTCAGAAAGTAACGATTGCCAGTGTTCTCGCAGATATATAAATATTGCTGATACACAGCTTCAAAGCCATGCTCATGGGCCAAAACCGTGTTGACCTCCGCGATCTGCCGCTCATACTGTTCCTCTGTGATCTGGCCGCTGTAATAGCTTTCCTGGGACCCGGAGCGGGCATAACGGGCCTCCGTGATGGCCTGGGCCTCCTGCTCCAGCCAAGCGGCCTTTTCCTCTGTATACGCCCCGTCCAGCCGTTCCAGATACCACTCGTATTCCTCGCGGTATTCTTCCATCGCGCTGTTCTGCGGCCTATCGGCTGCGGCCAGCCAAACCGTACTGACCAGGAGCGCGGCCAGGATATAGCATAGGCCCCGCTGGTAAATCATCAGTTTTTTCCATTCATAAGAGAAAACACTCATTTTGCCCTCCCAACACAGCGGTGACAGTTTTCCGCTGACAGATAATAGATTGCGGCGGCAAGCACAAGGCCCGCTGTCAAAGAAATCCAAACTGCGGCCTGCCAGGTCAGGATGGGAAAGCCGCCCAGGTTCACAAACTCCGTTTTCCCCAGGAGAACACGGGTTGTCAGCAGAGAATAAGGGTTCAGCACTTTTGTCCAGAAGAAATTGGAGTAGGCGCAGGTGGCTCCGCTGACAATCAGCGCCATACAGAGGGCAAAGTTGATGACAAAGGGGAGCAGGGCATTTTTCCAGAACATCGAAACCAACAGCCAGAGCATCCCAATCATCCATGTACCGGCGCATTTGAGGGCCGAGGACAGGAGGACATACTGAAAAATGCTGAGATTGACGGAGCTTTCCGCAAAGCTCGGAATTGCGAACACCGGCAGGGCCAGCCCTTCCAGGGTCTGAAAGGAGGCCGCAAAGCCAATCAGGTCAAGGAGAGAAAACCACAGCGAGGTCAAAAGCAGAAACAGGGTGGCCGCAATGATTTTCGCCAGGGCTGTTTTTCTGCCGCCGTTGGGACTTATCAGTAACAGCATATCCATCTGCGTTTCCCGCTCGCTCACAAAGGTTCCGATGATCCCATAGAGACAGAGCAGGAGGGTCAGGACGATGGAAAAATCATAGTTCAGATAGTAATTGCACATTTCCCGGTAGGCAAAGGCAGGGATGGTGCGGCCAGCATAAAGATTATAGATCGCGCCGCTCTCCCTCTGCTGATAGACTGCTCCCCGTTCCCCATAGAGCGCGGCGCTTTGCCGCGCTCTGTTTGCCACTTGCTCCGACCGGCCGCTGTATTCATAGAAATACTGCATAGGTGTTACGAAATATTTGTCCAGCAGGTTCCTGTCGCTATACAGGTTCCCGGTCATGGTGTTGGGGTCATCGGTGGCTGTGCTTGCGGTCATATCTGACGTGGCCTCCACAAGAGGCTGATAAACCGCAAGCAAGCCTTCGATCTTCTCCGGGGTGATCTCTCCCCGGTATTCCTCATAAAGCTGCCAATGAAGCGTGTGCCAGCTCCGCTTTCCGTTCCCGTCTGTCAGATAGGAGTAGGATTTGTATTCGCCATAGATTTTGAACAGGTTGGCGAGGCTGAACACCACAAAGAGCACCAGAAGGGAGCGTTTACAGAACTGCTTGATAAACTCATACCGTATCAGACGTATCATGGCGCTCCCCCCTGCAATAGTACAAGAACACATCCTCCAGGTTGGGCTGGACAGGCTGTGCGGTCTTGAGCGGGCATCCATCCTCAACAATGCGGAGGGTAAACTGTCCGTCCTCCTGCTTCATGTTGCTGACACAGTACATATCGGTCAGCAGCGCGGCTCTTTCGGCCCCGGCGGTCACATTCCACACCTTGCCCTCAATGTTTTGTTCCAGCGCGGCGGGCGTTCCCTGCATGAGAAGCGTCCCCTGTTTCAGCAGCAGGATTTCCCGCGCGATGCACTCAACATCGGAAACAATGTGAGTTGCCAGCAGGATTGTCCGGCCCTGGGCAAACCGGGAGATCAGGTTCCGAAACCGTATCCTCTCGCTGGGGTCAAGACCGGCGGTAGGCTCGTCCAAAATCAGAATTTTGGGGTCGGACAGCATGGCCTGCACAATGCCGACACGCTGACGCATACCGCCGGAGAGCGCGCCGATTTTCTTGTCCTGCGCGTCCGTCAGGTTCACCGTGGCAAGCAGCTCCGAAACCCGGTCCTGCGCTTCACGGGAGGGAATGTCTTTCAGCGCACACATATAGAGCAGAAAATCCTTGACAGTAAAATCCCGATAGAAGATAGGATACTGCGGCATATAGCCGATTTGGGATAGGAACATCTTGCCCAGCGTTCTCACATCCTGTCCGTCCACCCGAATCGTGCCGCTGTCCCCGCGCAGGATACCCACAAAGGTATTGATAAGCGTTGTTTTCCCGGCCCCGTTTTCACCCAGCAGGCCGTACACACCCTCGCCCAGCGTGGCGGTAAAGTTTTTCAGGGCATACTTGTTTTTGTATCGCTTCGATACGCTTTCAAATGTGATTTCCATGTTACGCTCCAAACTCAAATGTAGATACCAGCGTATCAATTTCGCTGATACTGCCTCCAAGAACGACTACGGCGGTCTTGGCCGCGTCCAAAAGGTAAATCCTGGGGATGCGGTTGAAATATGTGGGGTCGGAGTTCTCGATCACTTCGGTGGCAACCAATGCGCCGGAGGCCACGTCATAGACGCGAACAGTCAGATTACTGCCCAGAACAGCGGTAGCGACATAGTTCCCCTGCTCCGAGCCGTACACGCCGTCTTTACCCTCACCGCTGGCGGAGAAGGAGAGCGTATTGGCGCTGCCCGTTGCCCGGTCGATCCAAAGCAGTGTGCCGTTGGCCTGGGTAAAGGTCTGCGGGAAAAACAACCGACTGACGCTGCTCTGCATTTCTTCCATTTCATAGTCGGACGGTTTTGTGAGTTTCAGACCGCTGCCATCCACGGCGATGCTCCCGTGGACGGAAAAGCCTTCCTCGCCGTCTACTGCGGGAATCGAGTTGCCGCTGCCAAAGAACACGATCTGGCTGTTATCTTGGGCAAAGGCAACACCATTCAGCATCGAAACACTCATGCTGGCTGTTCCGGCGTTTTGGGCCACGTCCAGGAGGGTAGTAAGGCTCCCGCTTTCCAGGTCATACAGATACAGCCCGCGCATAGCGGCAAACGCCAGCTTCTTTCCGTCCGTGGAGGCCGCTACGCCCCCGGTTTCGCTGACAACAAAATCTCCCTGCAAAAGCTCATTCACCGCGATCTCCTTGTTCAGAGAGAGTGAGCTGTCGTAGATGTACGCCATCATGCCGCTATCGCCCATGCCAGACAGGACGTAGCCCCCGTCAATGGCCTGCGCTTCAAAGTCGCGCAGAGGCGCTTCTGCGGTGGCCAGCACCGAGGAAGTCCCGGTGTCGTAGAGATACAGCTTGTCCGCCAGCACAAAAAGAGTTCCGTTCCCGGCATAGGCGCAGCTCTGGAGCTTACCGCCAAACAGGGCGGGGTCGAAGGTGCAGGATGTACCAGCCTGGGAAATGGGCTGGTTCTGCTGTCCGTCAGAGGGCGGGACAGTGACAACGGATGTATCGGAGGGGACGTTTCCCGAAACCGCAGGGACAGGGACATCCGTCTTGCCGCAGGCGGACAATGCCAGTGTGAAAGGCAGCGCCAATGTGATGCAGAATGTCTTTTTCATGTTCAGTTCTCCTTATACAATAAAATAGAATTGGTCTTAAAGAACGGGCCGGAGGCTCCGCCCTGGGGGACGGCCACACAGTAGAAGGTGTTAAACTGCCCCAGCTTGTCCGGGTCGATCACGGCTTCAAGCTCCATAACGCCGCCTTTGCTCAATGTAATGGAGCAGGAGGTGCTTCCGTCAAATTTCACCGGCTGATGATCCAGGAAAAAAGCGATGCTGTAACTTGTTCCGGCTGTGCCGCACATGGTAAATTGCAGGGGAACAGGAGTGGAAACGCACAGGTTGTCATAGGTGATGCCGCCGTCACAGGAGAAGGTATAATAGATTCCACTGTCCAGCGTGTCCATGCTCACACCGCCCCAGCCGTATTTGGGAAGCTCGTTTTCCACATACTGCGCTGTGGCCTTTTCCTCCCGCACTTCGCTTTGTGAAAAGATTTCCCGGACAGGCGGAAGGTCTGAATGGGCGGCGGGGGCGTCTACGTTGAACTTCAATTCAACATAGGAATCCAGCGTCTTATGATACCAGCCATAGCTGGATGTGGATTCCATATCCGGCTGGAAGTCCGGGTTCATGATGCTCACCACGGTCAGGGTCAGCGTATCGCCGGTACTGCCGGTCACAGGCTCAAAGAGGAAGGAAAAGGTCTGATCCTCTGCTGTGGGGAAGCTGTGGCAATACTCATACTCCGCTGTGGTATCGTTCACCTTGTAGGGCTGGGGCTGGCCGTCCAGAAACAGGAGAAATCCAACGGTATCCATTTTTCCGCTAAGAGAAAACTGGTACTCCAGCCGAAACTCGCCGCCGTCATAGGGGAATGGCAGACGCTCCCCACTCTCGGAGAAATCAGCCGAAGCAGCTTCGTGGGTGAGCATTGCCAGAAACCCGGCATCCTCCTCCGCTGCCTCAAACGGGTTTGCCGCAACAGCCTGTGACGGCGGGGGTGTACTGTCTGGAATGGCATAGTTCCCGCAGGCGGCGAGGGATAAAAGTGCGCCGCATATCAAGAGAACGGCAATCAATCGTTTTCGCATACATGGCCTCCTTTGCTTTGATGGGTCGAGTATAACGGGCAAAGGTCAAAATTCGGTCAAGGAAAGCGAAATGCCGCCCAAGTTTTTTGGGCGGCATCCGGGGGATTTTGCCAGAAAGCAAAAATTCCCTGTGAAACCAGAATTTACACTTTTAAGTTTTCCTTTTCATATGATCTAAAATCATAAAGGTGACTGGTTTGAAAAGAACATAAAGAACATACCCGAGCATTCCGCCAATCACGTTCGTGATTAAATCTGTCACATCCGAAGACCTGAAGCCGCCAATGAGCGGCTGCAGCAGCTCAATACCCAGACTCATCATAAAACAGAAAAATACTGTTATAAAAAATCCGGCGCCTTTCTTTCGGGTCAGTGGAAACAGAAAACCAAATGGCATGGTCATGACAACGTTTAACACAACCTGCTTTACAAAGTCCCCTCTTTCCATCATAACATCAATAAATGGCACCATGTTCATGGGAGTGTAAGGGTGATTCAGAATAAACGGGAGTTCAACTATAATTGGCATAAGCGTGAAATAAAGCACAAAAGAAAGATATATATACATCAGCGTATTGACAAGCAGCACATCGCGGCCTCCGCTTTTCCATTTCTTCAAAAAAACGAACGCATAATAAGAAGGCCAACGCCGTAAAATCGATCAAGTATTTCATAATACCCCTTCTTTTAAATGTCGGTTTATTGTTCCTGCATTATACACCTCTTTCTCCCAAAAAGCAAGCGGCCCCTTACTCATTGCCACAGTGGGGGTTATTCGATCTTGATGGAGGCTTTCACGCAGGCTCCATGGGTCGGTTGATTTGCAAGCTCTATGGCTCCCCCATGCTTCTGGCAAAGCACCCGGCTCACCGCCAGCCCCAGCCCCAAGTGCTGGCCGGAGGTATCCTCGGAGTAGAACAGGGCAGTTTTCTTTTGCAGCAGCTTGTCCGAAAAGCCCGGCCCGTCATCGGTCACGGTGGCCGACAGCGTTCCGTGTTCCAGGTAAAAGGCGAGTTCAATTTGATGTTCCGCAAAACGCAGGGCATTGGAGATCAGGTTTTCCAGAACGCGGTATAACAGTTCCCCGTCAAGGACGGCCCTCCCCTTCGGCACATGGAGGTCACAGGAAAAACGCACCTCGGTATTCTGAAACAGGATAGATAGAGAATCCGCCATGTGCTGTAAAAACTCAGGAAGTTCCACTTCTCTGCGGTGGACTTCTGTTTCTTCGATAGCGCCCAGGTCACGCATGGTATCTGTGTAGCGGCCCATGCGCTCCGCGGTAATGCCGAGATTGGAGAGCGCCTTTTCCAGTTTTTCCTCTGTCAAAGTCCCGCCCCGGTTGTTCTCCTGCAAATACTCCACATAGCCGGTCATAATGGCGATAGGGTTACGCAGATCATGGGCCACGGACGCCTGCAATGCGCGGCGCTCCTCCAGCATACTCCACATCTGACGGCTGTTCTCATATAGGGTCTGCCGCATTTTCTCAAAGGCGGTACAGAGCTGGCCCAATTCATCCTGCCCGTCAAAAGTGATTCGAAAGTTCAAATCCCGGTCTTGAATATGCGTGGTGGCATCCGTCAGGACAATAATCGGTGGCTCCAGCACCTTGTGATAAAACCACCACGCGCACAAAGTAATTCCAATCACAGCAAACAGGAAGGGCAGCAGCACTATACAAATCTGCGAAATGCGGTAGGCCGTTCTCGCTTTCGGGGAAAGCATGGAGTAGCTGGATTCCATACGCTCTATCATGTAGCTCGTCTGTCCCTGATTCTCGTTGTGTTCCTGGCTGTCCGCTACCAGTTGGCCGAATGGCTCTGGTGAGCTATCAAGGACATACCTCATCTTTGCCTCTGTGACCGTACCATCCGGGGCGGTTGTCTGCTGCGTCAGCCAAACCTCATTGGAATCAGGGAGAATGTGTTTTTGAAAGCGGTAACAGCCGAAAATCGCAAGGGCGCTGCAAAAGAACACAATCAGCATTGTGACCGCCACAGCCTTTATAAAGGAGTTTTTCACTGATTGCCTTTTTATTTTTTCCACCGGTAGCCCATCCCCCAAACTGTTTCGATGTACTCACTCCCGCTGGCCTGCATGAGCTTTGCGCGGATTTTTCGGATATGCTCCTTAATCACGTTGCTGTCGCCCTCTGCGTCATATCCCCATACCGTCTCATAAATACGCTCCTTGTCAAAAACCTGATTTGGATTAGATGAGAGAAACTCAATGATGTCAAATTCCCTCTTGGAAAAGGAAAGCTCCTGCTCGTTCCAAAATACTTTTCGATCAGAAAGGTTGATAATCAGCCCCTGGGAGGTCACAACCTCCGGCGGGCGGTTGTTCCGCTCGTCCCGGCGCAGATGGGCCTCGATGCGGGCAACCAATTCCCGCAAGCTGAAAGGCTTGGTGATATAGTCGTCTCCTCCGGCCCGCAGGCCGTTGACCTTATCCTGCTCGGTGATCCGCGCCGTCAGGAAGAGGATAGGGCAGACGATATGATTCCGAATGACCTTGCACAGCTCCAGCCCGTCCATCCCCGGCATATTGATGTCCAGAAGGATGAGATTCGGCTTTGTATTCAGCTTCGCCAAGGCTTCATCGCTGCTGTTGGCTACGGAAACCGTATAGCCGTGATCCTGCAAATGGGTTGAAAGCAGTTCGGTTAGGATAAGCTCATCATCAACGATCAAAATTCTGTATGCCATGCGAACACCTCCAGTCTTTTTCATCATATAGTGAGAAAGTCAAAATTTGGTCAAGGTCATATACATTCTTCGAGATTAGCAGATTTTGTCCGCCAGCCGTTATTCTATCACGGCTGCAAATATATTGCAATGCCACACCATATTAACAGAAGCGGCTACCGAAAATAATGAAAGGAAACAAGCGGTCAAATATGTTACAAAAAGCAGGCAATCACTAATTATGTGTGACTGCCTGCTAAAATAGGAATAGGGATGAGTTGTGTCAACTTATGGCTCGACCTGCTCACTTGGTTCGTCCAGGTCCAAGCTTGGAACGATGGCAGTGTCGGGGTATTCGGCAGACATACTGCCCTTGTCGGGAATGCCCTGTGAACGCCCCACGACAAAATTCTCACTGCATGGCATATTGATGATGGATGCCACGATTTTGATAACTTCCTCCACCTCCAGCCGCTGTGCCAATACCTCGTACTCCACCCCATCCAGCGTGAACGAGGCTGTATAGATGTCGTAATACCCCGCTGGCATATTTGAAAGACCGTCAGCGGCCTTTTTTGTGGAGTCAAAGGGGCCATGCTTCATGGAGCAGTGGTTGAGGGTAACGGCTACTCCGCCAAAGTCGGTAGTACGATCCTCATCTACCGGAAGCAGGCCACAATGAATGATACCCAGCTTGGAAACTGTGATGGTAAAGCCCTTGGGAATTATAATATCGTCATCAGACTTGGGACTCCCGTCCTCCTAGAAATCTGCCCAGAAGCCCCGGCTTACCTGATCTTCAATCACTTTCTCAGTAGTATTGTCTCGGTAGATGGTTGCGGTGACTGCCTGCCCACCGCCGGTCAACCCATCGGGGATATAAGGCACATTCAGTTCCCAGCCATAGTAAGATCCTGCTCCTCCATGTCCCCCTCCACTGTACGAGGCGAGGCCAGACAAAGCATTATGCTATGATTGTGCGGTTTTCGGTGCGTATCTTTACAGCAGATTTGCGCCGTTGCTCGCAGAGAATTTGTGCCGCTGCTGGAGGCGAGGCAGGTGCCCCTCACAAATCGCCGCAAATGCCCCAAAACGGCGTTCTGGGCCTGCTCTCGTTTACTTTCCTCGAGAGCGGCCTCAGTTCGCCTGATAAGGCCCTCACAGGGGCCACAAACGGATCAGACCCGTAACTGGCATGCCTGGTCATGCCGCCATGGGCGCCAATAATAGCGACGACGAACACGCCGCATAGTTCGGGTTCACCAAAACTCTCCCGCATCCGGGTGGCCGGTTCTTTTCTGCTGCTTTTACCCTAAACTGACGTTTGACTAGGGTTTCTTTTTTCAGTTTTCCGAAACGCCGCATTCTCCCTCGTTCCCAGCTTTTGCTCGAACCTGTCCTTACGGGTGTCCTCAGGAATGGGTGTTGGGTAACGCCCGTTGAAACAGGCGGCGCAAATACCGCAGCTCCCCGCCAGCCGGTCAAGGGCGTCTACCGGCAGATAGCCCAGGGAGTCTGCTCCAATGATGGCGGCAGTCTCCTCTACTGTATGCCTGCACGCAATCAGGTTGTCTTGGGAGTCGATGTCCGTGCCATAGTAGCAGGGGTGCAGAAATGGCGGCGATGACACCCTTAGGTGTATCTCTTTGGCGCCTGCCTCCCGCAGCAGCTTGACTATGCGTCCACTGGTGGTCCCTCTCACGATGGAGTCGTCCACCAGCACCAGCTTCCGGCCCTTCACCGCAGACTCTATGGGGCTTAGCTTAATGCGCACCTGGTCCAGACGCTGGGCCTGGATTGGAGAGATGAATGTGCGGCCAATGTACTTGTTCTTAATGAGTCCCATGCCATAAGGGATTCCGGATGCCCTGCTGAAGCCCAGGGCCGCGTCCAGACCAGAGTCCGGCACACCGATAACCAGGTCGGCGTTTGCGGGGCGCCGCGCTGCCAGCAGTTCTCCGGCCCGCTGCCTTGCCAGGTGCACGGGTATTCCGTCCAGCACCGAGTCGGGCCTTGCAAAATAGATATACTCAAAAACACAGAGCCTTTTCGGCTTCCGGCCGCAGTGCTCTCGGTATGACGCCATTCCGCCGGGACCGAAAACCAAAATTTCCCCCGGCTCCAGGTCTCGCTCAAATTCTGCGCCAATGGCCGCCAGAGCGCAGCTCTCTGAGGCCACGGCGTACCCGCCGCCGGAAAGCCTGCCGTAACATAATGGCCGGAAACCAAAGGGGTCCCGGGCGGCTATGAGCTTTTGGGCAGACATAAGCACCAGAGAGTAGGCTCCGTCCAACTCGTCCATGGCCGCGCACAGGGCTGTTTCAATGGAGGAAGCGCGCAGGCGCTGCTGGGTGACAATATAAGCGATAATCTCCGTGTCGCTGGTGGTGTGGAAAATAGCGCCGGAAAGCTCCAGACTGTTTCGGAGCCCGGCGGCATTGCTAAGGTTGCCGTTGTGGGCCAGGGCCATTTTCCCTTTCTGATGGTTCACCTCTATGGGCTGGCAGTTCCTGCGCCCGCTGCCTCCGGTGGTGCCGTAGCGCACATGGCCCACCCCCATGTTTCCTTTAGGCAGGCGGCCCAGCGCCTCTGGGGTGAACACCTCTCCCAGCAGGCCAACGTCCTTATGGGACGCGAAGACGCCGTCGTCGTTTATCACAATCCCGCAGCTCTCTTGTCCCCGGTGCTGAAGGGCAAAAAGGCCGTAATAGCAGAGCTCGGCCGCCTCTGCGCGGTCTGGCAGCCACACACCGAAAATTCCGCATTCCTCATGTATACTCATGCGCGCCTCTCCTTTATTCTCCGCTGGCCCCATAGTTTGCCAGCACTCTTGCCGACGGGTCGTCTACTTTACAGCCCTCCCATTCCGGATTGGGCATCCAAAAACCATCGATTAGCTGTCCCTGGCCAGGATAGTATTTCTCAAACAATTCTCTATACAGCAGGGCTTCTTTCGTAAAGGGCCGGGCGTGGGTATAGGACTTGCTTTTTGCCTCAAACGCCTTGTCTGTGTAAAGCCCCTCGGCATACTCCTTCAAATAGTCCACCATAGAGTGGCCTACCGCGTCGGAAAAAGCCGCTTTTTCCCGCCAGAGAATTTCCTCCGGCAGAAAATCCCCCTGAGCAAAAGCCCTTCGCAGAAGATACTTGCCCTTGCCGTAGGTATTCAGCTTTTTCTCCGGGTCAACAGACATAACGTACTCCACAAAGTCCAAATCGCCAAAGGGCACCCTGGCCTCCAAAGAGTTGACGGAGATACAGCGGTCGGCCCGGAGAACATCGTACATATGCAGCTCCCGGATGCGTTTCTCAGATTCCTTCTGGAAAGCCTGGGCGCTTGGGGCGAAGTCCGTATACTTATAGCCAAACAGCTCATCGGATATTTCTCCAGTAAGAAGAACCCGGATGTCTGTATTCTCATGGATATATTTGCATACCAGGAACATGCCCACACTGGCGCGGATAGTGGTAATATCGAATGTCCCCAGGACCGCCACCACTGTCTCCAGAGCGTCCAGCACGTCTTGTCTGGTGATTATAACCTGGGTGTGGCTGCTGCCGATAAAGTCCGCAGCCTGCCGGGCATATTTCAGGTCTATGGCGTCTCCCTCCATGCCAATCGCAAAGGTGCGGATTGGCGTTTTACAGTACCGCTGCGCCACGGCGCAGACCAGGGATGAGTCAAGACCGCCGGAAAGAAGGAATCCCAGCTTCGCGTCTGAAACCAACCGCTTCTTTATGCCCGCAGTGAGCTTAGCCCGGATGTTTTCGCATATCGTGTCCATATCGTCGTGGCAGACCCTCTCGGTCCGGGAAATATCCCTGTAGGGGACAAACCTCCCGGCTTTGTAATAATGTCCCGGCGGAAAGGGCCGTATCTCCCCGCATAGGCCTATCAGGTCCTTGGGCTCGCTGGCAAAGAGCATGGCGCCGCTTTCCCCCCAGCCGTAGTACAGGGGACGGATGCCGATGGGGTCCCGGGCGGCTATGTACTCTCCTGTGTTTCCATCATATATAACACAGGCAAATTCCGCGTCCAGCAGGTTAAACATGCCGGCGCCATACTCCCTGTAAAGGGGCAGCAGTACCTCGCAGTCAGAGCCGCTTTGAAAGACGTATCTGTCTGCGAGCTGCTGTTTGAACTTTTCAAAGCCGTATAACTCGCCGTTGCAGACCACATAGCTGCCGTCCAGCTCAAAGGGCTGCATGCCCTGAGGGCTTAGGCCCATGATAGCCAGGCGATGGAAGCCCATAAAGCCGTTGCCAGTATCGATAAACCGGGTGTCGTCCGGGCCCCGGGACAAGCTGCGGTCAAAGCATGCCTTTACAAGGTCAGGCTGGTTGCAGGGGCCGCAGCAGCTGATGATTGAACACATAAGAATCCCTCCGTGAAAGCGGAACAGGCGGGGTCACAACGAGCCCCGCTCTCCGCATGGCATATTATTCAACGTCCTGCAGCGCGTCATATCCGGTCTCGCCGGTACGCACTTTCACTACGTCCTCCACATCATAGATAAATATCTTGCCGTCGCCGATATGGCCGGTATACAGCACCCTTTTTGCCGTCTCTACAACCGAGGAGACCGGTACCCGGCTGACAACGATATCCACCTGTATCTTGGGCAGAAGGCTGGCTTCCACCTGCACGCCTCTGTAATACTCGGGCTTGCCCTTTTGTACACCGCAGCCCAGCACATGGGAAACCGTCATGCCGGTGATGCCCAGGGCCATCATGGCGGACTTCAGGGCCTCGAACCGGCTCTCCCGGCAGATAATCTCAACCTTCGTGAGCTTGGGCACGCCGTCAGGAACTAGGGTGGGCTCTTTTTTCACCGGGATAGCTTCAGCGGCCGGCGTGTCTCCGGTAACGGCTATGACATTCCCGCAGCCGTAGTCCAGGCTCTCAACCGCTGGGGCAAAGTCCGCGTAGGCGCTTAGCAGGCCGTGTTCGGTGCTGTCAAGGCCCTTGATCTCCTCCTCCGGCTCAACACGCAGGCCAACGGTTCTTTTGATTATCGCAAACGTGACGGTCATCAGCGCAGCCGTCCAGGCAAGGATTGCCAGGATGCCCAGCAGCTGTACCCACAGCAGGCCGGGGTCGCCGGTGTAGAACAGTCCCCTGAGGCCTGCCGGAGCGTCAGGGTTAGCCAGAAGCCCCACAGCGGCGGTGCCCCATACGCCATTGGCAAGGTGCACGCCTACAGCGCCTACCGGGTCGTCGATGTGCAGCTTGAGGTCCAGGATTTCGACCACCGCAACCACCAGAATTCCGGAAACAATTCCCACAATCACCGAGCCCAGGGCGTCCAGGGCGTCGCACCCAGCGGTAATACCCACCAGGCCTGCCAAGGATGCGTTCAGACACATGGAAACATCCGGCTTACCATTCTTTATCCAGGTAAACAGCATGGTGGTAACCGTGGCCACAGCCGGCGCAATGGTGGTAGTCAGGAAAATAGAGGCCAGGGAGGTGTTGTCCCAAGCGGCCGCGCCGTTGAAGCCGTACCATCCAAACCATAGGATGAAACAGCCCAGAGCCCCCAGGGTGATGGAGTGGCCGGGTATGGCGTTTACCTTCTTCACCTTGCCTTCTTCATCCTCCATGTACTTGCCAAGCCTTGGACCCACCAGAACGGCCCCAATCAGCGCCGTGACGCCGCCCACGGAGTGGATGGCCGCAGAGCCGGCAAAATCATGGAAGCCCAGCTGGACCAGCCAGCCTTGGCTGTTCCAGACCCATCCGGCCTCAACAGGGTATACGAACAGGGAGATTACTCCGGAATAAATACAGTAGGACAAAAACTTGGTGCGCTCGGCCATAGCGCCGGAGACAATGGTGGCCGCCGTGGCGCAGAACACCAGATTAAACACAAAGCTGGAGGCATTTTCTTCAATAAAACCAGGAAAATTACGGAATATATCCAGGTTTGGTATACCGATAAAACCCATCACATAGTCCTCGGCCATCATCAGGCTGAAGCCCAAAAGTACGAACACCACTGTGCCAATGCAGAAGTCCATCAGGTTCTTCATAATAATATTGCCTGCGTTTTTGGCTCGGGTGAAACCGGTCTCCACCATAGCGAAACCAGCCTGCATAAAGAACACCAGGGCCGCGCCAATGAGAAACCAGACCCCGAATACCTGTGTGCTCACAGTTTCCGTCACCAGGGATATAATCTGCTCCGCTCCCATAATATCCACACTCCTTTAAGTTACAATGTTTTTACCTTACGCTGAAAAGTATATCGCCGTAGCTGGGATAGGGCCAGAACTCTTTGGCAGTGATGGTCTCAGCCCGGTCGCATACCATCCGAAGCTCCTTCATGTGCTTTAAGAGCACATCACGCACCGTATAGCCCTGCTCCTCTACCGTGCCAGAGAGCTCTCCGACAGCTTCCTCCAGCAGGCCCGCGCGCTGAGAAATCTCATGGGCCAGCTGTGACAGCTCCTTTATTAAATCCAGCTCATAGGCACTGTCCAGCCCGGCGTCAAGGGATTTCTTTGCCGAGGCGGCCTCCAGCAGCTTTACGGTGTAGGTCTCTACTGCCGGGGCAATCTGGCGGCGGGCCATGCTGACCATAGTGTTTGCTTCTATGGTAACGGTCTTGACATAATTTTCCAGCATAATCTCACAACGGGATTCCAGCTCCGCCCGGCTGTATACCCCCTGGGAGGTGAGCATTGTCACATTTTTTTCGTCCAGCAGATGGGGCATGCAGTCCGGGGTGGTGGGATAGTTCAGCAGGCCGCGCTTTTTAGTGGCCTCCTCTATCCATGAACCGTCATAGCCGTTGCCATTAAAGATGATATTCTTATGGTCCTTTATTGTTTTGCGTATCATCTCATGCAGGGCGGACTCAAAGTCCGCCGACCCCTCCAGCCGGTCGGCGTATATCCTCAGGCTCTCGGCTACAGCGGCGTTCAGCATGATGTTGGCACAGGCAATGCTGTTGGAGGAACCCAGCATACGGAACTCAAACTTGTTGCCTGTGAAAGCAAAGGGCGAGGTACGGTTGCGGTCCGTGGTATCCCGGTTAAACTTGGGCAGCACATCAACCCCCAGCTTCATCTGGGTTTTCTGGGCCCCGGCATAGGGCGCGCCGGTCTCTATGGCCTCCAGAACGCCGTTAAGCTCATCGCCCAGAAATATGCTGACAACCGCCGGAGGGGCCTCGTTGGCTCCAAGCCTATGGTCGTTGCCCGCGGTCGCTACAGCTATGCGCAGCAGGTCCTGGTAGTCGTCCACAGCCTTGATCACCGCGCAGAGAAACAGGAGGAACTGGGCGTTCTCATAGGGGGTCTCCCCAGGGGAGAGCAAATTTACGCCCGCGTCGGTAGAAATGGACCAGTTGTTGTGCTTGCCGCTGCCGTTTACTCCGTCAAAGGGCTTTTCGTGCAGAAGGCACACCAGGCCGTGCCTGGCGGCTACCTTTTGCATAACCTCCATGGCCAGCTGGTTGTGGTCCGTGGCCACGTTGGTGGTGGTATAGATGGGGGCCAGCTCGTGCTGTGCGGGCGCCACTTCGTTATGCTCGGTCTTAGCCAGTATCCCCAGTTTCCACAGCTCGTCATTCAGCTCCTCCATATAGGCCGCCACCCGGGGTTTTATTACGCCGAAGTAGTGGTCGTCCATCTCCTGTCCTTTGGGAGGGCGCTTGCCAAAGAGGGTACGGCCGGTGAAACGCAAATCCGGGCGCTTATCGTACATCTCCTGGGTTATGAGGAAGTATTCCTGTTCGGGCCCCACAGAGGTGCGCACGCACTTTACCTCCTTGTTGCCGAACAACCTGATAATGCGCATGGCCTGATTGTTAAGGGCCGCCATGGAGCGCAGCAAGGGCGTTTTCTTATCCAGAGCCTCGCCGCCGTAGGAACAGAAAGCTGTAGGGATACACAAGGTTTTTCCCTTTATAAAAGCGTAGGAGGTGGGGTCCCAGGCGGTATATCCCCGGGCCTCGAAGGTTGCTCTGAGACCTCCGGAAGGGAATGAGGAGGCGTCGGGCTCACCCTTAATCAATTCCTTGCCGGAAAACTCCATGATTACTCCGCCGTCGGGGGAGGGAGAGATAAAGCTGTCGTGTTTTTCGGCGGTAACGCCGGTAAGCGGCTGGAACCAGTGGGTATAGTGGGTGGCGCCCTTAGATACCGCCCAGTCCTTCATAGCGCTGGCAACAGCGTCAGCCACCCCAGGGTCCAGTCTGGCGCCCCTTTCAATCGTCCTGTGCAAGGACTTATATACATCTGAGGGAAGGTTGGCTTTCATCACCCGGTCATCAAAGACCATGCTGCCGAAATATTCCTGAACCAGTTTCATAATACGCACATCCTCTTTTACAAAAAATAAGGCAGGGGCGCTCTCCGGAGTACCCGCTGTCTGCACTCCCGGAAAGACGCCCTTGCCTTTACCGTGCCCCATTATACGTCAGTAGGAGCTGTTTGTCAACCCTGTTTTGCAATATTTTCTTTTGGTATTTCATTTTTTTGAAAAAAACTCAAGTTTTTTTGGCAAGCTCTTGACATTCTGAAAGATAACGCATATAATAAATTCAAATGAGCAATGGCGTTCATTCCGGCCCAGGGAATCCCTGCGCCCGGGGCGGGCGTTATTTTTTTGAAAATTTTTATTAAGGATATGGTACTATGGAAATCGAAGGTCAGGTCCGCATCCCCTCCGGCTGTGCCATCGCGGCCGTCATCTCGAAAGAGGGCCGCAGAATGCCCGGCAGTATAGTCTCAGAGGCCATGCGCCCCATGCACGAGCGCTCCAACGGCCTGGGCGGCGGCTTTGCCGGGTACGGCATCTATCCGGCTTACCGGGAATTCTACGCCATGCACATGTTCTTTGACTGCAGGGATACCCGCAAGTCCTGCGAGGCCTTTTTGAAAGAGCGCTTTGAGCTGGTCCAGTCAGAGCTGATTCCTACCAGAAAGATGCCCTCTATCACCGGCGAGCCAATCATCTGGCGCTACTTCCTCTCTCCCTTTCCCTCCCTGCTGAGAAGCCTGCAGCTGGACGAGAAAGAGTTTGTGGCCCGAACCGTCATGAAAATAAACGCCGAAATAAAAGGAGCCTTTGTGTTCTCATCCGGGAAGAATATGGGGGTGTTCAAGGCCGTGGGCTATCCCGAGGACGTAGGGGAGTTCTATCGCTTAGAGGACTACGCCGGCTACGCCTGGTCCGCTCATGGGCGGTACCCTACCAATACCCCGGGCTGGTGGGGAGGGGCGCACCCCTTTACCCTGCTGGACTGGTCGGTGGTACACAACGGGGAGATTTCTTCTTATGACGCCAACCGGCGGTATATGGAGATGTTTGGTTATCAGTGTACATTGCAGACGGACACGGAAGTTATTACTTATATAATGGACTACCTGCTGCGGGTACAGGGGTTGAGCCTTGCGGAGGCCGCGTCGGTGGTTGCCGCCCCCTTCTGGAGCACGATAGAGAGCAAAACGGAGCACAGAGAAAAGCATATTTATCTGCGCAGCATGTTTCCCAGCCTGCTTATTACCGGACCCTTTTCCATCGTACTGGGATTTACAGGCGGGCTGATGGCCCTGAATGACCGGCTAAAGCTGCGCTCCATGGTTGTAGGCGAAAAGGACGACAGGGTGTTCATCGCCAGCGAAGAGGCCGCAATCCGGATGATGGAGCCGGAGGCGGAGCATATCTGGGCTCCGGCGGGCGGCGAACCGGTTATTGTGAGAGTAAAGGAGGGGGCGTACTGATGGGCATAGACTTTATCTATCCGGAATATGAGGTCCGGCGGGATGCTGGCCGCTGCACAGGCTGCGGCGCCTGCATAAAACAGTGCTCCCATGAGGTATACGCCATAGACGGCAGAAGCGGAAGAATTACGGCTGACGACACAAAATGCGTCAATTGCCAGCGCTGTGCCAGCTTCTGTCCTGCCCGGGCGCTGAAAATTGTCCGTTCAGATTATGCCCCCATGGGCAACTCCAATTGGCGGCAGTCTGTGGTCCATGAAATCTATAAGCAAGCCAGGACAGGCGGCGTGCTGCTGTCCTCCATGGGCAGTCCTAAGGAAATCCCTGTGTATTGGGATAAACTCCTGCTCAATGCCTCCCAGGTGACAAACCCTCCCATCGACCCTTTACGCGAGCCTATGGAGACAAAGGTTTTCCTGGGCCAGCGGCCGGAACGGGTGGTAAGAAGGCCTGACGGAAGCCTGGATACCACGATGCCGCCCCTGTTGGAACTGTCCATGCCTGTGATGTTCTCCGCTATGAGCTACGGCTCCATCAGCTATAACGCCCATGCCGCCCTGGCAAGAGCGGCGGATGAGCTGGATATCCTATACAATACTGGCGAGGGTGGGCTGCATGAGGATTTCTACCGGTATGGAGCCAACACCATTGTGCAGGTGGCATCCGGGCGGTTTGGGGTACATAAGGGATATTTGAACGCCGGGGCGGCTATTGAGAT
Organism: Acutalibacter sp. 1XD8-36; assembly: GCF_009917525.1. Classification (GTDB taxonomy): domain Bacteria; phylum Bacillota; class Clostridia; order Oscillospirales; family Acutalibacteraceae; genus Acutalibacter. Next base: position 20,002 of record NZ_QZDU01000008.1, on the reverse strand, counting down.
AAAGATGGGGCAGGGAGCAAAGCCGGGGATTGGGGGCCATCTGCCCGGCGGAAAAATTGTGGGGGACGTGGCCAGGACCCGTATGGTACCCGAGGGCTCCGACGCCATTTCTCCCGCGCCCCACCACGACATCTACTCTATTGAGGATTTGCGGCAGCTGGTGTTTTCCCTTAAGGAGGCCTCCGGGTATCAAAAGCCGGTCATCGTCAAGGTGGCGGCAGTGCATAATATTGCCGCCATAGCCAGCGGCATTGCCCGCAGCGGAGCAGACATTATCGCGATAGATGGTTTCCGGGGCGGCACCGGCGCGGCTCCCACCCGCATCCGGGACAATGTGGGCATCCCCATCGAGCTGGCCCTGGCGGCAGTTGACCAGCGCCTGCGGGACGAGGGTATCCGTGGGCAGGTAAGCCTGGTGGCCGGTGGCAGCATCCGCAGCGCCGCAGATGTGGTAAAGGCTGTGGCATTGGGGGCGGACGCCTGCTATATTGCCACAGCGGCTATGCTGGCCATGGGGTGCCATCTCTGCCACACCTGCCAAACCGGGCGCTGTGCCTGGGGCATTGCCACCCAAGAGCCGGAGTTGGTGAAACGCCTGGACCCGGATGCCGCGGCAAAAAGACTTATAAACCTGATGACAGCCTGGAGGCATGAGATGAAGGAGCTCATGGGGGGGATGGGGATAAACTCTATCGAAGCCCTTAGAGGCAACCGGCTTATGCTTCGGGGCATAGGACTCACCCAAAAGGAACTGGACATCTTAGGCATAAAACACGCGGGGGAATAACATGGAGACGATAAACATACAGGGCCTTGGTTACCATGAGATAAACGAGCGCCTGCGGAAAACCGCCGCCTGCAGGCTCACCGGCTGCTGCGGGGAAAGGTTTCTTGGCGCCGGCATGGACGCCGGAGAACTGACAATAGAAGGCGTGCCCGGGAACGCTCTGGGGGCTTATCTCAACGGCGGAAACATCACCGTATATGGTAACGCCCAAGACGCGGCGGGCGATACCATGAACGCCGGTGAGATAATCGTGCACGGCAGCATTGGGGACGCCGCGGGGTATGCTATGCGGGGCGGGCACATATTGGTGAAGGGAGACGCTGGGTACCGGGCCGGAATCCATATGAAGGCTTATAAGGACAAGGTCCCAGTGATGATAATAGGCGGCAGAGCCGGGAGCTTTCTGGGAGAATACCAGGCCGGGGGGATTATTATTGTGCTGGCGCTGAACGGCGGCAGGCCGGTGGGTAACTTCCCCTGCACCGGAATGCACGGAGGAAAATTGTTGCTGCGGGGCTGCTGGGAGGATATCTCTTTCCCTGCCCAGGTGACCGCGCAGCCGGCAGAGCGGGAGGAACTGGAGGAGGTGCGCGGGCAGCTGGAGGCCTTTTGCGTTGCCTTTGGGTATGATCTTTCCGAGGTGCTGAACAGCCCATTCACCTCTGTGACCCCGGACAATGGGAATCCTTACCGGCAGATGTATGTGATGAACTGAAAGGAGCGGCGACCATGAAATATACGCAAAACGAGGTCCTGCAGTATGTAAAGGAAGAGGATATTAAGTTTATCCGGCTGGCCTTCTGCGACGTATTTGGCCGGCAGAAGAATATTTCCATCCTGCCAGGGGAACTGCCCAGGGCCTTTGCCCAGGGTATTCCCTTTGACGGCTCCGCTATTGCGGGCTTTGGGGACGAGACCTATTCGGACCTGCTGCTGCACCCGGACCCAGATACCCTGACAGTGCTGCCCTGGCGGCCAGAGCACGGCAGGGTAGTGCGCATGTTCAGCAGCATAAGCCTGTCCGGCGGAACAGACTTCCCCGGCGATACCCGGCGGCTTCTGCAAAGGGCAGTGGAAGCGGCGGAAAAGCTGGGGCGCGGCTTTTTCTTCGGGACTGAGCAGGAGTTCTACCTGTTCAACCTGGACCAGAATGGGCAGCCTACTTTGGAGCCCTACGACCAGGCGGGATATATGGACATTGCCCCCGAGGACCGGGGGGAGAATATCCGCCGGGAGATTTGCCTAACCCTGGAACAGATGGGCATTGCCCCGGAGAGCTCCTACCACAAAGAAGGGCCGGGCCAGAATGAAATAGATTTCCGCTACTCTGACCCCCTTACCGCCGCGGACAACGCCATGACCTTCAGAACGGTGGTGAAGACTGTAGCAAGGCGTAACGGTCTCTGGGCAGATTTTTCACCCAGGCCCCTCCCTGACTGGCCAGGAAACGGCTTTCATGTCAATATATCCGTGCGCTCAGAACACAGCAACGACCTCTGTCATATAATTGCCGGAATACTGGAGAAGGCGCCGGAGATGACGGCCTTTCTGAATCCAGTGGAGAACTCATACGCCCGGTTTGGCAGGTTCAAAGCTCCCAGGTATATCTCCTGGTCCAGCGAAAACCGCTCTCAACTGGTGCGCATCCCCTCCGGTTCCGGGGAATACCGGCGTGCCGAACTGCGCTCCCCGGACCCTGAGGCCAATCCTTATCTAGCTTTGGCACTGATGATACAGGCGGGACTCTACGGCATCCGGCAGCGCTTGGACCTGCCTATGGTAGCGAACTTAAACCTGTACAAAGCGCCTCCCGAAGTACTTGCCCGGTACCGCCAGCTACCGGAAAGTTTGCCGGAAGCCCAGCGTCTGGCCTGGCAGAGCGTGTTTATCCGGGAGCATATGCCTGCTTGTGTGCTGGAAAGCTTCTGTGCAAGCAGTAAGCCTTGAAAAAAGAGGGGAAATTATGGCACTGGAAGAGCAGGTCTATCGTATGCTGGTCATATCCGGCCAGGACAAATTCAACAGGGCGCTGGAAGATTTTTTACCTGGCGTATTCCGGGCCCATACCCGTTTCGCCGGAAGCATCAGCCAGGGGCGTAGAATGCTTGCTGAGCGGGTCTTTGATTTTGTGCTGGTGAACTCGCCCCTCCCGGACGGTGCTGGAATGGGATTTGCCGTGGATATTAGCGAATCACAGGAAAGGGTGGTGGTACTTATGGTCCGCGCAGAGCTGTATGGCGAGGTATATGCCAGAACCTCTATACACGGCGTATTTACACTGCAAAAACCCCTATCCAAGGGTGGCATGGACCAGGCTCTTAGATGGATGGTGAGCGCCCGGGAAAAGCTGCGGCAAGTGGAAAAGAAGACCCTTTCCCTGGAGGAGAAGATGGCGGAAATACGCTTGGTAAACCGGGCCAAGTGGATACTGATTGAGTCCTGCGGTATGGATGAACCTCAGGCCCACCGCCATATTGAGAAACTGGCAATGAACCATGGCGTTACAAAAGGACAGGCGGCTCAAATGGTCCTGGAAGGGCAGTTTGTATGAAAATACGGTTTTTACTTGGCCGGGACATCTCTCAATTCCCCGTATGCCCCCAGCGCAATGCGCCCTATAGATAACGAAATTGCTTAACCCCACTACCGGAAAACACAAGTCAAAAGCAAAATAACGAAAACCGAAAGGATAGGGCCCCACCAGCTTGAACCGACCCCGTCAAGAAGGCAGAGAAAAATTTAAAGGAAGTTTATAGCGTAGCGGCGCTGTGGCAAAGAGAGATTCGGGTATGTACCACTGTTAATGTATTCAGGGCTTTTTGTCACCCTGTGATTCCCATTATACCGATTTTTCCTGGCCCACAAGTACACACTTTTTGTGGGGTAGTTACATAAAAGTAACCCACCCTCTTGACAGGGCGGGCCTGATACAGTACAATCAGAGTGTAACATGATATTTTAAAGTATTGGGGGCTGACATATGCTGACCAAAGAGGAACTCCCCGAATGTGACGTGGCCACCACGGTGCAGCTTATCGGAAGCAAATGGAAACTTCTCATTATCCGAAACCTGCGTATGCGCCCCTGGCGGTTCAACGAATTGCAGAAAAATTTGGAGGGACTCAGTCAGAAGGTGCTGACGGATTCCCTGCGGGCTTTGGAGGCGGACGGCCTTGTCACCCGCACGGTCTACACAGAGGTGCCGCCCCGGGTGGAATACGCGCTCAGTGAGCTGGGGGAGACGATACGACCAATTCTGGACGCTATGGAGCAGTGGGGAGCGGGGTATAAGGAGATGGCTGGGGAAAGGGGCTGACCCTATTCTTTGTTATGCGGCACAATTTTTGAGGTTGATTTTAGACTTGGCGCGAGGAATTTCCTCAAATCTTTTCTCCTTCTGACCCACACCCCGACCCACACGCGGAAAAACTGTGTGGAGACAGTGGAGCAGATAGGGCGAGAAACCTTCTGTATGTGTGCAGGAAAGCACTAAAAACTGCCTGAAAGCGCTCAATGTACGCTCCCCACACTGTTTGTAATCAGCAGGTCAGGGGTTCGAGTCCGTTCACCAGCTCCAAACTGGGCGGTCCGGCCCGTGAGTAAGGCCGGACAAGCCTTGTATAAAATTGCATAGTTTATGGGGGAGTTCCCGAGTGGCCAAAGGGGGCAGACTGTAAATCTGTTGTCGACGACTTCAGTGGTTCGAATCCACTCTCCCCCACCATGTTTACACATCTTAACAGATGCCACCCTCGAAAAACCGCGCCGTTGCGCGGTTTTTGAGCGTTCAAGAGGCCAAAAAACGACCGTCACGGCGTGACGTGTTTTTGGGGATGCCACCCTGATTTTTGGGATTCGAACCTGCGTGGTTCGAAAAACGAGGCAGGACAGAGAAAAGTCAATAGCAAAATTATGAGAGGGCCAGGAAGAAATATCCTGGCCCTTTTTCTATTTCTGGAAAAGGAGGATGTAAAGTGCCAAACTTTACAGAGAGCAAGATAGACCGGGCCTACGAAAGTTTTATGAAGCAAGTCCCTGGCTTCCAGCGGGACCCGCCGGAGGCCAGCATCATCCAGCGCGACCTGGATAAGAACGATCAGAAAGGAGATCGGAATGAGAGAAAAACAAAATGAGAGGCCTATGGCCGCTCCTTGACCGCGTATCTGGAAACATGGTTCAATGCGGACAAGAAATTCCATGAAGATTTGAGTGCCGATGATACCTGGCTAAACCTATACGCCACTTATGACCCCTTTAAGGACACGTTGGAAATGCACTATACGGTTGAAACCGATGATTTCAGCAGCACAAACGACTACCATCCTACCGAGAACGAGGAACGCATCGTCAAGGAGCTGATAAGGTCGAAAATACGCGAGGAATACGATCAGAGCCCTCAAGAGTTCTGCCGCGAATTTTCAGAAAACGACATTCAGATGGGAGGCCAAACATGACTCAATACATCTACCCGCAAAACCTCAAGGCCACGGCAAACCTCTGGCTGTGGAGCCTGCGGGACTTCGCAATCATCTGTGTAGGGCTGCTGATCTCGGCCCTGGCGCTTACGCAAATCCATCTTATTGTACCGCTGGCGTTGACCGCCGCCTACGCTTTCCTTTCCATTCGTCTGGAGGAAATCACGGTGCTTGACTACGTCCGTTACGCCGGAAAGTTCCTCCTGTTCAGCCAGCAGGAATACGTCTGGAGGTGTGAAGAATAAGCAGAAAAAAGAAAAAGGGAAACTCCACCCGCGCCCTCATGGGCCTGGAGGGGTTCACCAATTACGGGTTGAAGACCACCGGCGGCGAACTGGTGGTCTTTCTTGTACAGCCCACAAATATCTCGGTACTGTCCCATGCCAATGTGGAGATAAAGATTCGGCACTTGCTCATGGTTCTCTCCCAACACCCCGGCCTGGAGATCGCCTGCCTGGACTCCTGCGAGCGCTTTGACGATAACAAGCGCTTCATAAAGCGACGCTTACAAGAGGAAGATAATCCGGCGGTGCGCAAGGTGCTGGAGCAGGAGATCGGCTACCTGGAAAGCAAGCAGATCGAGATGTCCACGGCCCGGCAGTTCCTGTTCGTCCTGCGGTTCACCAAGGGCGAAAAAGCGGAGCAGGTGTTTCATGACGTCAACACCGCCATGACTACCTTCGCGGGCCAGGGCTTTGAGGTGCGGCGCATGGAGCGGGAGGACATCAACAGGCTGTCCTCTCCCAGCTGGCCGATAGGAGCAATATCACCCTGCGGGTCTACAACCGCATCGTGGACAATATGGAGCAGCGGAAGATCATCCAGAACGCCACTCGCCGCAACAAGCTCATGTCCGGGGGCACAGACGTGCAGGAGACCCTGGAGGCCGAGAACAACCTCAAGGACGTGATCGAGCTGCTGGTGAATCTGCGCAAGAACCGGGAGCCGCTTCTGCATTGCGCGGTGTTCATGGAGCTGAAGGCCCCCACCCTGGAAAAGCTGAAGGAATTGCAGTCCGATGTGCTCATGGAACTGACCCGCTCCAAAATCAATATCGACCGGCTGACCCTGCGGCAGAAAGAGGGCTTTTTATCGGTAGCTCCATTCGGGGCCAACCAGTTTGGGCCGCAGTTTGAGCGGGTGCTGCCAGCGTCCAGTGTTGCAAATCTTTACCCGTTCAACTACTCCGGCAAGTCCGACCCCAACGGCTTTTACCTGGGCCGGGACAAGTTCGGCACAAACATTCTCACCGACTTTGACCGCCGGGCCGACGACAAGACCAATTCTAATATCCTTATCTTGGGCAATTCCGGGCAGGGGAAATCGTATCTTCTCAAGGGCATTATATCCAATCTGAGAGAGTCTGGCAAGTCCATTATTTTGATGGATGCCGAGGCTGAATACCTGGACCTGACCAAGTCTCTGGGCGGCTGCTACCTGGATTTTCTGTCCGGCGACTACACAATAAACCCCTTGCAGCCCATGGCCTGGGAGGACGATGCCGAGCGGGAGGACGATGAGAACACCCCGGAAACCTTCCGCAAGACCAGCACTCTCTCCCGGCACATTTCCTATCTCAAAGACTTTTTCCGGGCCTACAAGGACTTCACCGACCCCCAGCTGGACACCATCGAGTTCATGCTGCAAAAGCTATACCGGCGCTTTGACATGGACGACCATACGGATTTTTCCTCTCTGTCTGCCGGGCAGTTTCCAACCATGTCGGATTTCTATGACTTGCTGGAGGACGAGTACAACCTCTACGACCAGAAGAAAAAGAACCTGTTCACCGAGGAAACCCTGCAGGAGATATGCCTGGCGCTCAATTCTATGTGCGAGGGGGCCGAGGCCCGATTCTTCAATGGGCATACCAATATAAAGGATGACAAATTCCTGTGCTTTGGGGTGAAAGGCGTTCTCAAGCTGAATAAGCGGCTCAAGGATGCGTTGCTGTTCAGCATTTTGTCCTACATGACTAACGCAATGCTGGGGGCAGGCAACTGCGTGGGCGCGGTGGACGAGTTGTATCTGTTCCTTACTAACATGACGGCTATTGAGTATATCCGCAACCTCATGAAACGAGTCCGCAAACGCAATTCCACCGTGCTCATTGCCAGCCAGAATATTGAGGATTTTCTGATACCCAGCATACGCGAGTTTACAAAGCCGCTGTTCAGCATACCGACCCATCAGCTGGGGCTCTCATGGCAACGGTCAATATGCAGATGCAGACCTTTGTATCCCAAGAGCAGCAGGCTGACCCCAACTACCAATATCTCTTGCGCCATAGGGACAGCCTGACCCCCAAGCAGAGCAAAGAACTGTGCGTGGGCGCGGTGCTGGGATATGTGTCTTCGCTGCGGGATTTCATTGCCAGAGATAATCTGGTTGAGATGCGCCGCCACAGAGAGACGGAACGGTATCTGGAATCCTTCCAAGACTGCGCGGACAAGGTGCGGCAGGCGCTGGAAACAGCCGAGCCTAACCTGTTCACCATGGCGGCGGAGGAAGAAAATGATATGCCTGACATGGGTATGACGATGTAAGACGGGAAGGATTATTATTGGGGCCACAATCATTCCGACCTAATGTCCGCCACAAAGGACCTGATAGGACGTGCAAAATGGGAGCTGGAGTTCTGCATGAGGCGCAGAGAACAGGCCCAGGCATCCAAAAAAGGGCCGGAGGATATGTGCCTATGATGAAACTTCCCAACTCCACGCCGTAACCTTATTACAATAAGAAAGGGTGATGCGATTGAATCAGCAAGACCATGGACATATGGAACAGCATGAGGACTTCGGGGAGAAGATCGGCGGCGCGAGAAAAGATTTGTGGAAGGAGCGGGGCCTGTATGTGGAGGACCTGGAGGCCATGAACGAGCGCGAGGCCGACAAGTTTGTAAAAAAAGATAACATATGGAAAAAGCCGGACTATGAGGCTATGCTGGACGAGGGCATACCCCTTGGCGTGGCGTACTATATCAAAAAAGCCCGGGACGCACTGCCCGCCTCACCGCAATATTACCGCAGCGACAGTACACCGGAGAAACGCCCTGCCAGGCAGAAGGAATACATTGAAACCGTCCGGGAGCTGCAAAGGGCTGTTTCGGAAGTCCGCACCGTGGAGGACGCTATAAAAGCCTATGACCGTTTCTTTGTGGAGAACGGGTATTTTGAGCCAGTACAGGGCTGGGCCAGCGGCCCCCACTATAAGGCAACAGAGAAGGCCAGGAAAAACCCGGCTATTACCAACAAACTATCGAATACCCTGTTCGTGCGCACAGAGGGGCAGTTTGACAGAAAATTTACAAAGAAAGCCCAGCAGGAACAGTTTGGCGTTCCCAAGGAGCAGAAGGTGCCGAGAGGCTATGAAATCCGGTATAACGATGGACAGCATACCAATTCCAGAAACAATGACTGGAAACCGGGCACCTACTATGTGACAAAGGGCTACTCCATTGTGCGGATAAATTTTGAAACCAAGGACGCGGCCTTGAAATGGGTGCAGGAGCTGGCGAAGAGCCGGAGCAAAAGCGGAAAGAGCCGGTTTGTGCCTCCCCAGCTTACCCATATAAACCGCAGCGGCCCGGAGTACCGCAGCGGCATGGAGATCACCGGGCAGCACTATCTTGACACATTTGGATTCCGTGGCGGGGAGTTTGGGAACTGGATGAACCGGAATGACCGGCAGTCCTCCCTTAACATGGGCTTTGAGGCCCTAAAGGACTTAGCGTCCGCCCTGAAAATCAGCGATAAGGACATTGCCTATCAGGGTGCGCTTGCCATTGCTTTTGGAGCAAGGGGCAGCGGGAACGCGGCCGCTCATTATGAGCCGCTGCGCAGGGTTATCAACCTGACGAAAATGCACGGGGCCGGTTCTCTGGCCCATGAATGGTGGCATGGGCTGGACGATTACCTGGGCACAAGGATGGGCGCAAAGGGTATGCTTTCGGAACAGCCCTGCCTCTATGCCCCCTTTCAAAAGCTGATAGAAACCATAAAGTATAAAACTGCCAGCCCGGAGCAGAGCGCGGCCCTTAACCAGGCGCAAAAGGAGCGCACCCGTCAAAATGCCGCCCGCTGGCTGGATTCGTTGGTGTTAAACTCCCTGAAACAGTATGGGAGCGAGGAACAGATAAAAACCTATGAGGGACTGAAAGAGGCTTTCCTCTCCGGCGAGGCCGGTGCCGTGGAGCAGATCAGCGCCCTGAAAAAAGCCGCTGCCGGGCGGGTTATCCCCAAAAGCGAGCGGGACCGGCTGGAATTTTGGGAACAGGCGCTGGCTGGGATGCAGGCGCAGGATATGCCGCAGCCCCGGCGGATAGAAACTGATTTCTACCGTAACTCCCTGCGGATGGGAGATGAGTGCGAAAGGGACGGGGGCTATTGGGACAGTAACACAGAAATGACCGCCCGGGCCTTTGCCTGCTATGTCATGGACAAACTGCCCGGAGATTCGGATTACCTGGTGGGCCACGCCGAGAGCGCGGTGACTTTCGTAGCGGGCAGGGACGGTGAACCGGAAATCCTGAAAGCATTCCCGGAGGGCGAGGAACGAAAGGCTATCAACGCGGTATTTGACGAGATCGTGGCAGAACTGAAACGGGAACAAATACTCATCCATTCTAATGAAACACTGCCCCTTGGGGTACAGGCTTTGGTGGAGAATGAGCAGCTTTCCCTGTTCCCCAAAGAGCGGCAATCTGTCGTGGAGCGTGTCAATGGAAAAAAGAGGGCCGGAAAGACCGGGCCTGCCATTGCTCAACCTGCACGGAGCCAAGAGCCGGGGCTTTGAGAGGACGTGACGGATGTCTTTGGAGAAATGTGAAGTGATTTCCGGTTTCCCTGTGTTCGCATTCCCGGAAAAGCCGGATTACCTGCCCATATCCAACGAGGAATTTAAGCAGCGCACATTGGAGGCGTGGACCCACGGCGACGTTAATTCCAGAGTTTCAGCGGCCTTTCGCGGCGGGGAACAGGAATGGGCGCTGCTATGGAATGACGAAAGCTATTCCGTCCGGGGGGCTGTAGCCTGCCGCGCCAGCGAGGAATACCAGCTAATCGTGTTCGATTCAGATGGAGTATTTATTCTTGGAAAAGACGCACTCTTTTCTTGGAAATACCCACTTAAGGCAGTAAAAGGAGGCGATTCTAACATAAGCGCTTATGATATTTCAGATAGTAACTCTAGCACTCCATCAAGATCCAGTGAGCTTTCTAGTGCAGAGAAGTCTGAAGAAGACTCAGATAGCGAAATATATCCAACCGTAAAAGCTTTTCTTGAAGATCCAGATGTACGAGAAGAAATCGATTCCTGGGTAGAGGAAATGATGGATGATGATATATCTGTGTCTGTCCGGGGAACAGAAAACAGCCTAATATATTATTACGAATATAGCGACAGTGCACTATCTACTGTTGATGAAAAAAAGCTTAGTTCCACTTTGAAATCTAACTTGGATAACGAGAGCATCATCGTTACGTTCGGAGGCATCGCGAAATCTATTGATGCGGTAGTAAGCGCAGATCCTGTGAAAGTGGTAGTAGTGTATGCAAAGTCTGATGGAACTGAGTTGGCGAGCAGAGAATATTTTGCAGAATAGCTTGATGTTAACCTAAAAGGTTTGGAGGAACCCATAATGAAAAAGCGAATTATATCTGTCATCCTAACGCTGTGCCTGATGATTAGCTTTACGCCAGGAGCGTATGCGGCCAGTATCAACGACAGCAGCGTATTTCTAAAACAGTCCAAAAGCGACACTTGTACCTACACAGCGGCAGCTATGATGCTTCGCCGTAGAGCAATCATTGATGGTGGAAACTGGTCTGCAATAACAGAGGACTCTGTTAGAAATGCAACTAGAGTACCTAATGTAGGGATGCTTAACAGTTACACTTATAGTGGAATGAGTGTGAAATATCAGTTTTTGAGTAACACATATACAACAACTGAAGCGAAGAAATCTTTTCTAATTTCTCTACTAAAAGATCACCCTGAAGGTGTAGTTGCCTACAATCAAAACCGCGCCAGTTGCGGGCAGTGGCATGCTATACTTATGACAGATTATGATGCGTCTAATGACACTTTCTATTGTGCTGATCCGGCAGGCAGTTCTCGAGGAAGAATCAAATTTGCTAACTCAACAATTAAAGGGAGCGGACAAGATGGGAAGCTATACTATATAAATGGGATATGGTATATTACAAATCGGTCGGGAGGCGGCACGCCTACATTACCATCGAACACTTGGGTAAAAGTTTCATGTGGAGAAACGGGGTATACAACAGACAACATCAAATTAACTTGGGGTGCAACTGACGCAACAAGTTATTGGATGCAAATTTTCAAAGACGGAGAGCTTATCACTAATAAGTCGGTAGGCAGCTCTACTTCCTTGACACAGCAGTATTCTGCTGGGAAATATACTGCATATATTGGTGCTATTAATTCAGCCGGGGACATTCCTGCTGTAAGCGTGAGTTTTATCGTTAAAGAGATCCCCAAACCTTCCAATACGTGGGTGAAGGTTTCATGTGGAGAAACGGGGTATACAACAGACAGCATCCAGCTAACTTGGGGTGCAACTGACGCAACAAGCTATTGGATGCAAATTTTCAAAGACGGAGAGCTTATCACTAATAAGTCGGTAGGCAGCTCTACTTCCTTGACACAGCAGTATTCTGCTGGGAAATATACTGCATATATTGGTGCTATTAATTCAGCCGGGGACATTCCTGCTGTAAGCGTGAGTTTTATCGTTAAAGAGATCCCCAAACCTTCCAATACGTGGGTGAAGGTTTCATGTGGAGAAACGGGGTATACAACAGACAGCATTCAGCTAACTTGGGGTGCAACTGACGCAACAAGCTATTGGATGCAAATTTTCAGAGACGGAGAGCTTATCACTAATAAGTCGGTAGGCAGTTCTACTTCCTTGACACAGCAGTATTCTGCAGGAAAATATACAGCTTATATAGGTGCTATAAATTCAGCGGGTGATATTCCTGCTGTATGTGTGAGTTTTACCGTTGTAGAGCCTCATACTACTCCCACACCCACGCCATCTCCTACAACAAAACCAACCCCAACACCTACAACCACACCCACCGCAGCCCCCACAACCGCACCTACCGCAATGCCTACCACCTCGCCAACCACATCCCCTACTACGTCCCCTTCCACAACACCTGATTTTACAGATGTAAAAGATGACGCTTACTACGCCCGACCGGTAGCCTGGGCCGTCGAAAATGGCATTACCAGCGGCATAGGCGCGGGCAAATTCGGCCCGGAAAACTCCTGCACCCGTGGACAGATTGTGACCTTCCTCTGGCACGCCGCCGGGAGTCCCACCCCTCAAACAACTACAAATCCTTTTACCGATGTGAAGTCCTCGGACTATTACTACAAGGCGGTTTTGTGGGCCGTTGAAAACAATATCACCTCCGGCATTGGAAACGGTAAGTTCGGCCCAGGTAATTCCTGCACTCGTGGACAATCAGTGACGTTTATATGGCGGGCTGTGGGGAGTCCTAACTCAGCTACAGGAAATTCATTTACAGATGTGGCTACAGGGAGCTACTATGAGAAAGCGGTGAATTGGGCCGTTGCGAATGGTATTACCTCCGGCACTAGCAAGACAGCCTTTAGTCCCAGTAAGACCTGCACCCGCGGGCAGATTGTGACTTTCTTGTATCGGGCTAATGGTTGACACATAAAGCCTTAATTTGAATCACAGAGAGGACTAGCCTGCCGCAAGGCTGGTTCTCTTTTTTTGACAAATACCCTTGACAACGGCTTTAGAAGTACCCCTACATCGAGCAGGTGTTTATCTATGCCCAACGCCCGGAGGCCACGGCCTGCGCCAGCTACGATGTGTGGAATAAACGCATGGGCCGGGTCGTGCGGCGGGGGTGTAAGGGTATCGCCCTGCCGGATGCCGGGGAGAACAGCCGTGGGCTGCGGTATGTGTTCGACATAGAGGACACGGTGAGCAGGGATGGGAGCCGCCGCCCCTATGTATGGGAGTACCTGGACGAACACACGGAGCCGGTAACTGCCGCCCTGGCGGATAAGTACAATATCACAGACGAAAGCGGCTTGGCCTACCAGCTGGAGGCCATTGCCCAGGAGTTAGCTGCCGGGTATTGGGAGGACCATATGGAGGACATCCTTGCCAGTGTTCCCGGCTCATTTTTGGAGGAGTTTGACGAGCTGAATATAGAGATGGCTTTCCGGGACGCAGCCAGCGTCAGCACGGCCTATGCCCTGTTCTCCCGGTGCGGTCTGGACCCAAGTGAGCAGTTCTCACAAGAGGATTTTATGCCTGTGTTCGATTTTAACACCCTGGACGCTGTGACCGCCCTGGGCACGGCGGTCAGCGAAAACAGTGAGCAGGTCCTGCGGCAGATTGAAATTACAGTCAAGAATCGCGGGCTGAAAGTGCTGATAAAGAATCCCTATGCCAGTGTCAACAAACAAATCATTCTCAAAGGGGCTGTGGAATATGCCTTTGATGCAAGCGATTCTGATATAGGGAATATCACCCGCATGGACAATGCCCTGGAACGTCTGCCGGAGGAACTGGAAAAAACAAAGGCCAGTTTAGAGAACATAAAGCAGCAGATAGAGAGCGCCAAAGCCGAGGTAGGCAGGCCCTTCCCACAGGAACAGGAGCTGAAAAACAAGCTGGCGAGGATTGCGGAGCTGGACATTGCTTTAAAGATGAGGGATGATGGACCAGAAGAAACGACAGGCCGTTCCGTGCCATCTTTTTCCGCAGAGGAGATCACGCGGTAAGACCTGCCAGACGTTCACAAAGCGTCCTTGATTCGTCCACTTTTTCCTGCTATAATATGTACTGTAAAGAAGTGCAGAGAGGCGGAGCTGGAAACAGCCCCGCCTTTTTTGCGCTCATTTTTTTGAAAGGGAGCGATGCTATGGATGAACAGACCTGCAATGAATTGTACGAAAGGATGAACGCGGAGCAGGAGGCTTACCGGGCTGAACTGCTGGCTATGCCGCCCGATAAAATCTTGGAACATACTTGGGAATACACCGCCAGAGAGGATATTCTTGACGCTGTGTGCAATGGGGTACTGCCGGAAAATCAGGTGCGGGCGCTGCTGAAATCATCCTGCCCACTGGCTGATGTGCTCAAGGAATACCAGGATTTGGACAGCCCCAATGACGATATCCTCGCCGCTGTTGAAATCGCCGCTAACCTATACATGGAGCCGCCCATCTACCGCCAGGACTATAAATATGCCATAGAGCACGGCGAGCGCGACGCCTATTTCGCGTCCCGGAAAGCCTATGAGGGCTGCGCAAGGGCAATCACTGCATCCATCAACAAGCACTTTGACGGTATGCACCTGAACAAGGAATGTCTTCCGGAGGCCATGGAGAAGTACAGCCCAGAACGCATAAGGGATGTACTGGCCTGCACCATTCAGCATAAGGAATGGGATGGGCGGTTTTCACGTAGCAATCGGGAATGGGCAATGAAAGCCGATACTTCACACGTGGGAGAAGAGCCGTACCGGTACATATGCGAGACCCATTCGACCCTGCTGAACAGCTTTGTTTCTATGTTCCGCAGGGAGGTTTTAGAGCAGAAACGTGATGAAAAAGCCACCGTTCCCGCGCAGCAAAAGCCCCGTGAAAGGAGTGATGATTTTGAACTGTGACAACAATTCTGCCGCCAGAGGCCCCCCTGGGGGCTTTTTTCTTTCAATTATAATACGGAATCGAGGTGAAAGCTATAGCAAAAAAGGAAAATTTGGTGACGTTGACCATCTCTTTCCCGGACGATAAGCGGGAGGCTTTGGAGCATTTTTTGGACGAAACCGGCGGCAAAATCGAGGTCTGCCTAGCGGAATCCATGGAGGACTGGTATCGGAAAACCGTGCCGGTCGGGGTGCGGAAGTACCTGGATGCCAAGTGGGAAAAGGAGTGCGGAGCACCGCCGGAGCCTCTTAAAACTCCTGCCCCGGAGCCGGAGGGGAGCACCGACGCCCCCTCTTGGGAGGGCTGACGGGGGGCAAAAGTGGGGCCTGCGGCCCCACCCGTAGAGGGAACGACCGCAGGGCGTTCCCGGTACTAGCCAGCATCGCATTTGTATACACGGTTGTCTACACAACCGTCTACACAAATACCACTGGTTAGGGGACACCCCTAATACCCCGGCTTTTAGAGCGCTCCGCGCTTTACTTTGTAGAAGGAAGTTGTTAAGTTGTGGTTTAATTTCCGCCTGACCGAAAAGGAACATAAGCGGCTGAAAAGGCGGGCCAAGTCCTGCGGCCTTTCCATGTCGGGCTATGTCCGGCAGATCATCAACGGATACAAGCCTAGGGAATCCCCGCCCGCTGATTACTTTGCCTTGAGCCGTGAGCTAAAGGAGATCGGCAGCAATCTTAACCAGTTAGCTTTTGTGGCAAACGCCACCGGCCTGATTGACGAGGCTGCTTACTATGAGAACGTGACTCACCTGCGGGACAGCCTGCGGCGAATCGAGCAAGCGGTAGTGGGTACAGCGGATGGCGCAGACGAAGATATGGCCGGTTAAAAGCCATCTGCCCAGGGCTATCCGCTACATCCTGAACCCGGCAAAAACCCAGGAGGGCAAGCTGGTGACTGGCGTGAATCTGTTTATCCCGCCCAATGACTGGCAACCCCCCGCCAATCAGATGGTAAGCACCAAGCTGCGCTTTGGCAAACAAGGCGGCAGGCTGGCTTACCACTTGGAGCAGAGCTTTAAGCCGGGAGAAGTCACGCCGGAGGTTGCCCACCAGATTGGCGTGGAGCTGGCAAAGGAGCTGTTTGGGGAGAAGTTCGAGGCAGTGGTTGCCACCCACACAGATAAGGAGCATATCCACTCGCACATTATCCTTAACTCGGTTTCCTTTATAGATGGGAGCAAGTTCCACCAGCCCAACGCCATGTACTACGACCGTATACGCAAAATCTCAGACCGGCTTTGCGAAAAATACGGTCTTTCTATCATAAAGGAGGCGAAGTCGCACAAGTATGAGAGCTATCCTGCCCAGCACCATAAGAAACCGCAGCCCTCCCCCACGGTCCACTCCATCATGTACCAGGATATAGACCGGGCAATCAACGCTGCTGCCGGCCTAAATGACTTCTACCGTATCTTAACGCAGATGGGCTACCGGGTCAAGCGGGAGGGTAAGTACCCGGCTATTTCCCCGGAGGGTCACGGCTTTTTCCGGCTGTACAAATTCAAAGACGGATATACGGAGGAAGATATTCGCAAGCGTATTGCCGGAAAGAATCAGGACCGCCGCCCCCGGCAGCAAAAACCCCGGCAGGTCTATGGAGTGTGGAAGAATCAGGAGGAACACCGCGCATACCAAAAGCGGTATACCGGCTACTATGCCCGGAGATATGACCGCCGTGGCCTTAACGCCACCTATCTGCACTACCGGTATATGCTGGTGAGCATCCGGCGGCAGAGCTATCCCCGCTACCCCAGTATGGAGCAGCGCAAGGCCCTGGCCAAGCTGGAAAAGTATTCCCAGGAGGCGCGGCTGCTGGTGCGCAACAAAATACAGACAGGAAAGGAGCTGAGCGCCTATCAGGTTTCGCTAGGTGAAAGAATCCATGAACTGCACAAAGAGAGGTGGTATTTGAAACGGGATTTGCAGAAGAACCCCACTTGGGAGGAAAGGCAGGTGATAGAGCAGAAAATCTCAGGTATTAACCAGCGGCTGAAACCGCTCTACCGGGAGCGGAGTCTTTGCAAGGATATTGCGGAACGCTGTACTTCGGTTACGGCGGCAGTGGACCGGGAAAAGGAGATTGCTCAACGCCAGTTAGGAAGGGAAAGAGGTGACATATAAGGGCATTGCCTATGTGTTCCGAATTATCGAGGAGGCGGCGCGCGCCGGGGAGCGGAACAACGCCCGGCTTGCCGGGGTCATGGCTGGGATGAACCAGCAGGATTACAGTACCCGCAGCGCCATGGAGATGGAGCGGATGATTCAACAGGGCAAGGGCTTCTGCCAGTTTGACCTTATGGAAAAGGATTACAAGACCTTTTATGACGCTGCCATGAGCGCTGGGGTACGGTTCTCCTGTGTGAGCCTGGACAAGATTCATCCAGAGGGTGAGCGGCTGTTTACCATCTTCTGCAGCCCGGACCAGGCGGACATCGTAAACCGCATTATTGAAATCAATGAACTCAACGGCGTGAAGTCTGCGGAGTATGAGCAGGAATCAGCCAGGGAAGTCACACCCCAGGAGGTGGAGGCCATGAGTGAGGAGGAACTGCGCCAGCGCAACCGGGCCAAGAACGCGGATTTTATCACACAGTTTATGGACGAGGTGCAGCCCCACGCCACCCCAAACCCTACTACCCCGGCGGAGCGCGGGAGCGCTGCTCCGTCAGAGGGCTTGTCAACGTCTACCGCCAGCGGGCGGCAGTCGGTCCGGGAGAGGGTTGAGGCAATCCGTCAGGGTGCCGGTAAGGAAACTTTGGGCCAGCCCCCAGTGGCGGGCCACATCCCCAGCAGGGACGATACGGCCCGGCTTTTTTATGAAAAGAATATGCACAATTTGAGCACGGCAACAAGAGAAATCTAACGCAGAAAGGATGGTATCATGAACGGAAATTTTGATTTTAGCCAGTATCTTGCCTACCAGAAAAAGCTCCGGGAGGAAACCGGCAGGCTGACCGCCGAAACCGTGGAGGAGGTTTGGGGCGATATGGAGCAGTTCCCCCGCCTGCTGGACGTGGTGGAGCGTTTCAACCTTGCCAGCGGGACCCTGAGCGGGGGCAGCGCCAATGCCCTGCTGATTTACGCCCAGTGTCCGGGCGCTACCCGGCTTGGCTCCTTTGAGGACTGGAAGAAGGAGCAGGCGTATATCCGCAAGGGCGAGAAGGGCATCCGCATTTACGTCCGCAGCTCCGGCAAGGAGGATTCCAAGACCCACCGGACAAGGTATTCCTGCATCCACCCCATACTTTCCCGTTTTCGTTTGATTTCCCGGGCAAGAGGACGAAAGTCGAATCGGATTTGTTTGTCGTACATTTTCATATCACCCTATGTCATTTTACATTGTATGGGCGGATATGAAAACAAAATGAAATTCTATGTTTGGTACTATTTCATTCTATACCAGCGTTGTCGAAGAATTGAAAAATAGACAACTATTTCACACACATTCCACATTCCCATGTTATACTGCCCCCCAAAGGAGGTGTGCCAATGGCAACACTACTAATTGTTGAGGACGATCACAAGACGAACGATGCGATCTGCGAATATCTCAAGCCCACGGGCCACTCGCTCATTCCGGCCTATGATGGCAGCGAGGCCCTTCAGCTTTTCCGTGAGAACAGCATCGACCTTGTTGTGCTGGACATTATGCTGCCCCATGTCAGCGGCCTGTCTATTCTGCATGAGATACGACGAACGAGCACAACGCTCGTTCTGATGCTTACGGCCATTGAGGACGAGTATACCCAGGTCATGAGTTTTGACGAACAGGCGGACGATTACATGACAAAGCCCTTTTCCATGGTGCTGCTGGGGAAACGGATCGCCGCCCTCCTACGGCGAAGTGGACAGGCCCCGTTACCTCAAACTATAACCTTTGGCGACGTGACCGTTGATTTCTCTGGCTACACCGCCAGCGACAGCGCCGGGAAAATCGACATTATGCCCAAGGAAATTGATTTGCTCCGGCTGCTGGTGGAACATAAAGGACTGGTGCTGACCCGTTCGCAGATTTTGGATGAGTTGTGGGGCGCTGACTATCCAATCATCGACCGAACCGTGGACACCTACATCAAAAATCTGCGGAAGAAGCTGCGGCTTGACCGTATCGTGACGGTCAAAGGCATCGGCTACAAATACGAGGTACAGACATGAAACGATTAAAACTGTTTCCGAAAATCTTTCTCTATACCATGAGCATCATGCTCTTTGTCGTTGTTGTCACACATGGGCTGCCGGGTATCGACTGGAAAGCCTTTACTGTGGAAGTAGACAATGAAACCTACGAGAACGCCGCCGCTCCGCTGGCTACGCTGAATGAATTGGTCGTGACCCTGCTGGTGGTGATCATCGTTGTCAGCGCCATCATTCTGGCCCTGATTTTGACCCTTTGGACAAAGACCCGCATCCATGAGATTGGCGTGTTCCTGTCCGTGGGTATCAGGAAATCGGCCATCATCGGGCAGTATTTGATTGAGGTGCTGCTGATTGCCGTCTTCGCCTTTGGCCTGTCCTACTTCACCAGCAACGCCATAGCGGGGCAGATCGGCAACCACCTGTTGGAGCAGAGTATGCAGACGGAACCGGGGGACGATAACGATGTTGTAGCTGCCGCCGCTGCGGTTGATGTGGGTGCGGATAATCTGCTTCAAAAGCCCCTGCCTACGGAGAACGGCATTCAGGTGTCCGTTGGGCTGGATAATTTGGCCCAGCTTTATCTGATCGGCCTTGCCATCGTCATTGTGACGGTCAGCGCATCGTCCATCACGGTCATGCGGCTGAAACCCCGTGAAATCCTGTCTAAAATGAGCTGAAGGAGGTACTATCATGCCTATGCTGGAATTGAAAAATGTTTCTTACGCCTACGAAAAGGGCAAAGCGGTTTTGCAGAACGTCAGCGCAGAACTGGAAACCGGGAAAATGTATGCCATCCTCGGCCCGTCCGGGTCGGGCAAGACCACGCTGCTGTCCCTGCTGGGCGGGCTGGATGTGCCGAC
>NZ_QZDU01000007.1 GCF_009917525.1 Acutalibacter sp. 1XD8-36 | reverse complement strand
TCTAACATACATCAAAAAGAGGTAAGATAACACCCTCTGCAAAAAAGGTTACGTTATCTTACCTCAACAAAGTTGGTGCCAGTATAGCCGTCATCGCAAAACTCCCAGGACGGCATGTTGTTCAGCTCGGGCGATTCCTCCACATACTTTCGGATTATCAGCCGCTGGCTGTGGATACCGTTGCTCTCGTCTTTCAGGCTATTGGATTTGACATCTACGTCCTCCCGGGAAAGACGCAGATAGATTGCCAAATGTTTTTCCATCATGCAGCCTCCTCCTTCAGTTTTCTGCAGGCGTCCACTATTTTCTCAAACTCATCCACATACAGGAACTCAATGGAAATGCTGTTGTCTGCATAGAGAGTAATGCTCTTAATCATAGCCTCCACCATCTCTTTTGTAACTGTAATGGCATTGCAATACTTTTTGATAAGCCGCGCCCAGTGATGCTCCCCCTTTACCATCTTCTCCGCTTTTCTGCGGACACTTTTCAGCTCTGACAGATCTTGGCTCATACTCTCTATTTCAGCCTGGTATTTCCGCTTGGCATACACATACTCATCCTTGGTAAGAACACCGTCCTTATAGTCGGTGTAGAGCTCGGTAATCTGCTTCGTGCGGCGATTGATGACCTGCTGAATATTCTTCATCTTGCTCTCAGCAGCCCTTAAAGCTGCATTCACCTTTGCCGACTCCATACACTTCTTCAAAACTTTCTGTGTGTCCATGAACACATCCATCTGGGCACGCATAGTAGCGAGAACCGCCGCATCCAGCTCTGCTGCCCGGATACTCTTTTTAGGACAAGCGGCGTCACCCAGCTCGATATTATTGGGACATTTATAGTTAAAATAGACATGTGTACCGTCCTTGTTGTATGAATGTACCTGCTTGATGACACGACCGCAGTCTCCGCAGCACATACGCGCTCCATAAGGGTTTTCCCGTTTTGGTAGGTGGATGTACTTATCATAATGATCTTTGCTTGCCTGTTTGCTCCGGTTATTGACATCCTGTACCTGCTTCCACAAAGTCATATCAATAATGGGCTCGTGGGTGTTCTCCACAAAGTCCCAAGCAGATTCTTCCACCTTGTGATAGGGTATTCCACGGCATAAAGCGCTGGAGCTGCGTCCCTGAGCCAAGTGGCCGATATAGACCACATTTTTGAGAATATCGGAAAGCACATGGCGGTTCCATGGAAGGTCTTTCCCCTTCTTGTTGTTATTGGTAATGATTCCCCGTTCAAAACGCAACCGGCCAGGAGAGGGAATGTCTCTCTCATTCAGGATACGGGTCAGGCTGCCGATGCCCGTACCCTCTGCCCGCAGCCGGAATATCTCACGGACCGTATCGGCCACTTTAGGGTCAGGTATCAGATGGTTTTTGTCTGCCGGGTCTTTTAAGTAGCCGTAAGGGGCATAGCTGCCAGTGTACTCTCCCCTTTGGCGCTTGGCTTTCAGCGCCGTGCCAGACTTGCGGGAGATATCCTTGGCGTACACATCGTTAATCAGGTTTTTCAGCGATACTCCCAGCTCATCACTGGAATTTTGTGCCCCGCTGTCGTAGTTGTCATTGACGGCTATAAACCGAACCCCCAGGAACGGGAAAACCTTTTCCAGGTATTCCCCGGTTTCCACATAGTTCCGGCCGAGCCGGGACAAATCCTTGACAACAATACAGTTGATTTTCCCAGCCTGCACATCAACCAGCATCCTGTGAAAAGCCGGGCGGTCAAAGTCTGTGCCAGTGCAGCCGTTGTCGGTGTAAATCTCCGTTAGGCTGAGATAGGGCCGCTGTGCAATATACTCCCGTAGCAGAGCCTCCTGGTTTTCCAAAGAATCCGCGTCTTTCTTGCCGTTATCCTCTACAGAAAGGCGTAAATAAGCAGCCGTGCAGAATACGCCCGGAACCTCCTGCCGGGCAAAGATTTCCTGTCTTTCGCTTTTTCTTGATACTCGTGCCATATCAGCCCACCTCCCTTACCAGCTGCCTGTGTTCTGCCAGGAAATTCATAATGCTTTCAAATTGATCTGCTTGCCGGAACACCACCTCAATCTCCGCACCCTCATAAATGTTCACCCGCTCTATCAGGTTCACCACCACCAGCCTGCTGATTTCTGTGATATTCCTATACTGCTTAAACTGGGCAAGCCACCCTTGCTGCTGGCTCATGCCATGCTGGATATTACCCTTGTCCACATTAAGCTGCGCTATGATACCTTGTGCCTCATCGATGCGAGCGGTAAATTCCTCCTTCATAGAGAGAAACTCATCTTTTGTGAGTATACCGTCATGCAAATCCTCATAAATACCCAATCGGAGGGCGTTATTTTTCTCAATGATCTGATCCTGGTAACGGATACCCGCCTCAATTTTAGCCACCTCTGATGTTTCCCATGAGAGAGCGTCGATTTCGCTCATAGCTTTTTCCATCTCCAGGATAACCTCAATTTGCCGCTGCACAGTGGCAAGCACAGTTTCATCCAGCACGTTCTCTCGAATACTGTGCTTGCTGCACTGGGATTTATCTTGTTTGTTGGCGCTACACACATAGTAAACATATCGTTTTTTGCCGGTATTTACTGTCTTTCGGAACATCGGGCTGCCGCAGTCGCCGCAAAAAATCCTCCCGCAAAAGGGTTGGACAGCCCCTCCTCCTGCACTGGCCCGGGTATCCTCTGTCATCAACTGCTGTACAAGGTCAAATTGGGGGCGTGATATGATTGCTTCATGGGTATTCTCAATACGCACCCACTCGCTGGAGTCCCGGAGAATTGTCTTTTTCGTCTTGTAGGTAGGGGCCATACGCTTGCCCTGCACCAGAACACCGATATAAATCTCATTGGTGAGAATCCGCCGTACTGAGACATGGCTCCAGTACGCCTTAGCTCCAGACTGAAATGAAGTGGCAAAGCGGATACCTGCCGCCCGTTTGTATTCCGCTGGGGACAAGATACCCATTGTATTCAGTTTTTCTGCTATCTGTTCTGGGCTAAACCCTTCAACCTTCCACTTAAAAATATCTCGCACCACTTTGGCAGCATCTTCATCAATCAGCAGACTGTTTTTGTTAGATGGATCCTTGCGGTACCCATACGGCGCATAGTTGCCAATATAGTCGCCCTGCCTTCGCTTCACATCCAAATTCGTGCGAACTTTGATGGATATATCCCGGCTGTAGGAATCGTTTATAAGATTCTTAAACGGCACGATGATGTTATCTGAGCTGCTGCTCACCGCGGTGTCAAAATGGTCATTCAGCGAAATGAACCGAACCCCCAGCCGTGGAAACACCTTCTCAATATATTTTCCGCAGTCAATGTAGTCTCGGCCAAACCGTGAGAGGTCTTTTACCAGAACGCAGTTCACCTCTCCCCGCCGTATACTCTCCAGCATACGTTGGAAATCCGGGCGGTCAAAGTTGGTGCCGGTATAGCCGTCATCTTTAAATTCGTCATACAGATCCATTTCCGGGTGATTGCTGATATACTCCATCAAGAGTTCTCGCTGGTTATGGATGCTGTTGCTCTCCGATTTACCATTTTCAGAAAGCGAAAGGTCGCCATCATCCTTCGATAAACGCAGGTAGATGGCGACCTTAAACTTCTGTTCAAGCCGCTTGCTCATTGCGCTTCTCCTCTCTGTTTTCCCTGAAACCCGAGATAAACAAGAGGTACACCTAGGGCCTGCTAAGCAAGCACTGGCGTTCCTCTAAGGAGTCGCTGATTTTGTCCACTCTCATTATACTACGGGCCTCTGTAAAAGTCCACAGGAAAAATCTACCAGTTACAGGGAACCTAGCATGGTGCTGAAACTATCATTTAGTGTTTTGTCCTTACCCGCATAGGAAACGCGTACCTTTACATTACCTACACGGAAACAGTATGGGTCTTTGACCTGTTCCACATAGGAGCGGACGCGCTCCTCTAAAGGGAGGCTGTGGTCAACATGGACATTGCGGATGTCTACCAGTTCGTCCAGGGGCTTCGTTGCTATTCTTTCGTTTCCTTCCATTATTGATTGGCTCCTTTCTTTTCCTAATATTGCCAGTTTTGTGAGAGAATATGCGCATATTGGGACGTTGTTCCCATACCAAATACGCTATTATCACACTCACTTCTTACTAATTTTGCAACTTAAAAAGCAAAAATATCTTCCCCGGCGCTCAAGGCAACTGAGCCATAGGTCCAAGAGCAGCAAACTGCTCTCCCTCCCCGCCTTCATCATGGCCGGGCCGCGAATTACGGAAGTATCATTATCCCACCATGGGGTCATCGCGTTATGCAGGGGCCGCCTGCATATATGTACTCATGTCCAGTCTGTCAGACTGGGGATAGCCGCTCGTCCACAGGGAATGTACCGGGTTAGACTGTGAAATTATCAAGGTGCGGGCATTGGGGATGCCTTTCACTATATAAAAAGCAACTCCAAACCTCAAATCTCGAAAGAATTTCAAAAATTTTTCAATTTATTTTGAAATCTGAGATATGCACGGCAATGTGGATGAGCAAATGTTGCCGCAAATCTTCGTCAATATGGCCGTCAACACGGCTATATCGGTCAAACAGTGGTGTGTAGAGTTCGAGAATTTGTTCCAATGCATCTATATCTTTAGAAACTGCCCGCTGGAGCAAATCATGAAAATCTTTAGGTGTCATCAATTTTCACCACCTCCCTGCAATTCCTTGCGGAGCGCTTTCAGAGCCTGATACCGCTGGTCATAAATCTGTTGCGGTGTACAGTGCAGCAACTGTGCCACGTCAGCCGGTTTTCGTTCCTGTGCAATCAGCATGGTCAAAATGGCCTGTTTCCGAGGTGACAGCCGTGAAAACGCATTGGATAGGCGTTCCTCCTGGAAGTCAAAGCTGTCCATTCCTATCCTCTCATCAGTATTGGAGGCGATAGCTTCTACCAGGATCTCGTCTAGTGGGATCGTGGGGATATAGCTGTCTATTTTAGCTAAGTAATGTTTTCTGGCCCGAAATAGTGTTACCTCCATCCACCTGGTAAATCTTGCTTTTAGTTCGTCCTTTTCGTTCGGTTGATACATGGTATACCCCTTTCCGCCAGGGCATACCATCACGGACAGGGTACAAAAAATCCAGACACACCGGGATGGTATGCCTGGACAAATGGATTTGCTGTTAATCGATTACCATTTCTGGAATAAAAGCCGTGGCGAGCCAAAGTAAACCGATGCCTCGCCTACTTACCAAAAATCATGTAATTATAAACATTATATAACAATACGCAGCCGATTAGAAGGGCCTTTAAAGGCGAGAAGTATCCTTTAAGGTATAGTTTTTGAAAAAATCAGCGTTATCACTGAAATATCTCTACATTATCCAACATTTCCGACACGTTTACTTCAGTTTCTGTGCCATCAGGTTTACTGTCTGTTTGCAGTTCAATGCTTTCAAGCCGCTCCCGGACCAGATTTTCCACCAGCTCCTCTATCTGGGCTTTAGAAAAGGTCTGTGTTGTATTGACTGCAATCTTTCCCTCTGCATGGAGCAACTCCGGGTGGGCCGATAAAAACTCATACAAAGCCTGCACCACCACAGCACTTTTCCGATTCCCCAGCTTTTCCAGCAGCTCCCCCGCTTGGATCTGCTCCTCCGTTTCAGCCGGGAATTGTAAGGAAAAACGATACTTCCCATTCTTTTTCATAGCCTACCTGCCGAGCCGGGCCAACTGTTTTTCGCCCAGCATTTCATAGCCTAGTGCATTAGCGTTGGGGGAATCAATAAACTCTGCCTTGCCCGCCAGCGAGGATTCACTGAGGTAAGGCTGCAGGAGAATACTGCCCCCGCCGATGAAAATAGCCGGGTTGGTGCGCAAATCAACCTGCAGCTCCCGGAGCTGGCTTAGAATATCGTTGGCGTGGAGCTGGGCAGCGTTGAAAATTTCTGCTTTGACTTCCTCCGGCAAGTAGACCTCTTTGCCTTGCAGCACCGCAGAAATGTGCTCATCGTCGATCAGCATATCGTACTGAGCACTCACCTTGCGGATGACTTCATTGTTCATAGTGATGACGCCAGTTTCCAGCGAACGGCAGAACTGCAGATTGGGCTTGCCGTTTTGTAGGAGCAGGACGTCGGTGGTATAACCGCCGATGTCAATGATAAACAGCCGCAGCGTGTTCAGCACCATGCCGCTCTTGGGCACCACCGCCGCAAACGCCTGAGGGAAGACCATCACCTGGTCGATTTGGACAGAGTAGGGCTTGTCCCGGTAGGTGAATTTCACAACTCCGGGGCGCTTGAAATAGGCCGCAAACTTCTCCTTCAAGCTGCCAAAATGTTCTGGTGGCAGCCCCACTGCCAGATGAATACGCTCCATGGGGGAATACTGGCCTTTGCGCTCCAACTCCTTGGATATGGCGAACAGCGTCAGAATGAAGAAGCGGTCGTCCTGGGTCTTGTCACGCATATAGGGCAGACGCTTGGTGGCAAGCGTCCAGAATTTGCCGCCGTACTCTAAAATCTCGTCCGTCATGGGCGGCTTGACGGAGTGTTCGGTCAGCCCAGACACGAAGGTGAAGCGGGGTGTCTTTATGGCATAGTTGCCGTGGTCAATAGCTATTAACATGATAAGTACCTCCTGAATTTTGATTTACAGGCATTACACCTGTTACTCTGCGCATTTACAACTGAAATACGCATAAAATTTGAAAGAAAAAGGACGGTAATACCGCCCTTTCCCTTTTCAGCCAACTTTGGCGATCTCCTTTCGGAGCCGCGCCCAGATGTAGTCATCCAGGCCCTTGTACCGCGGGTCCCAGACGTAGGTTCCATAGCGGAACCCCATCCGGCCCAGCAGCTCCATAAGCTGCTCATACCCGCGCTGGACGTGCCAGTTTATGGCATAGTCCATGTCAAAGGCGGTCTTGATTTCTTCCAGCCCCTGCTCCCGGAGGAGTTTTAAGCTGTTTTCGAGCTTTGTCAGCGCGTTTACTCCTGGTACTGCCAGGACAGGCAGCCCGGTCAAGGCATGGATAACGTCAGCTTTCATGGGGCCCTCCGTCAGCACAATACGCTTTGACGGCGCTCCTGCTAAGTGCGTCCATGCCGGGGAGCCGGTGCCAGAGTGCAGGCCGGAGCTGGATATCCAACGGAACTTGCGCTTTTCCATGTTGTCCAGACGGAGTTGCAAGCCCTGGATCTGGCACAGTGCATTTCTGACAGGAATAAGTATCCCAGACTGCTGGTGTACAAACGACCACCAGCCCGCTTTGGTGCGGAAGAAACCCGGTACCCCGCGCACGTCGATATTGCTGTTTGTAAGCCGCCGTGTCATGTCAGAATTATGCTCCATAGGCATAGACCTATAACCCAGCTTGGCAATATCCCGGTCATTCAGCCCGCGGTTATGTAGATTTTCCCGGTGTGAATCGGACAGCGACAGCATGGAAAGGAGCGCAGAGTAGGTGTGGTGACGAACTGCTATGTCAGCGATGGGTGTTTCCACAGGCTGCTGAACCTCCCGCTGCTGGGGCAGCACAAGATGTTCGTTGAGGTGCAGCCGCTCTGTCAGCTCCCGCCGGACATTCTGCCGGTGGGCACCTGTGAATAGACAGTACAGGTCGAAAATCCCGCCAGCCACTCCGCACCGGGCGCACCGGAACACCTCTTTTCGGAAGTTGATGTTCAGGTGCCGCTCCTTCCCCTCGTCACAGCAGGGGCAGTGGACATAGTACGAAACCCGGCCGGTTTCTGGATGGGGAAGCCCCAGCAGTCCCACAACGTCTGTCATGCGTATCCGTTCCATGCGTTTCACTCCTTTTAGGCAGTTGTCTGTGCCAAGGCATAGTCCCTGATGTACTGGGCCGCCGCCTTGATCTCCTCACCGCCCGTGAATTTCTCCGCGATCCATTTAATAGCCCCCGGGTCAAGGCGAAGGACATCGCCAAGACTTTTGCCCTTGAATTTGACTATAGGACAAGGTACACTCATGGCCTGCTCCAGCTTTTCTTCCGGGGTCGGCTCAGGAGTGGCGGGCTCGATCACGGTATAGAACTCAGTTTCAGCGGTTGTTTCTGTCGGCAATTCCTCCTGAGCATTGGCCGGAAACTCGTCCCCGGCCATGGAGAATTGCAGGCCAAAACCGGCGTTTCTCAGCGCTATACCCACCGCCGCCGTCTGCGCCCACTCTCTGGGAGAAACGGACGGTTTTTCTTCAAGGAAGCTCCTGGAAGCCGTAGCTTCTGCCAGATAGCAGTCTGCCGGGTCTTTGTAGCTTGGATAGACCCTGGCCGTGGCAACAAAGCACTCCTTGCCTGGGCTGACCTGTACGGCTATGCGCCCCTCCGGGTACTTGAGCCGGAACCAGGCCATCTGGGCCATAACAGGCAGGCGCTTGCGTGTTTCGCCGGTGGTAAGGTCAGTGTAGTCTACTGCGTATTGTGCGGGATCAAAGCCTTCTATCTGATTGATTTTTTCGATTGCACTCATGATTTTTCCTCCTTCTTGGGCGTCAGGTTGATGTAGGTGTCCCGGTACTGCACCCACAACGGCATGATGGTGTTGATGTACTTGCTCACCGTTTCACTGTACTGCTCGGGCCGGCTGGGCTTGAAGCTTGAGAAGCGCTTGCGGCCGTCACTGACGGCCTTGCCCAGAGAGTTCAGAGCGGTTTCCCGGCGCTTCTTGCCGTTTTCGTCTGCCTTTGGGCCAAACTTGTGCTCTGTCAGGATGAACCCAACGCTGGCGTCCACCAACTGATAATGGTATGTTAATGGTTTCGGGTCCAGCGCCATGGGCGCGCCCTTGACGAACGCCTGGAACGTCTCCAGCACACCTATGCGATAGTTCAGCTCCTGCATGGCCAGGGAATCCTGGGGCAGCAGCGTGTGGGAAGCGATCTTGGCATTGAGCTCGGCCTGTTTTTTCTTATAAATCTGTAAAGCACTCATTCTGGAACCTCCTTATACTTTTTGTATGCGCTGGGCCAGACAAGTCCCGCGCTTTTCGGTGTCTGTACGGTTTATGGCTGTGTGCAGCGCCCGCTTTTCGCCCACGATTATCACCTTGTTTTTACCTCGGGTGATGGCCGTATAGACCAGCGGGCGGGTCAGCATGATATAGTGGGCCCGCTGAAGATTGATGATGACCGACTGGTACTCCGAGCCCTGGGACTTGTGGACGGTGGAGGCATACCCCCAGTCCAGCATGGAGAGCTGGGAGGAATCGTACTCTACCTCCCTGCCGTCACCGAAGTCAATTTTAACAGTGGTGCCGTCCTCCGACTTGAAAATGTCGGTAATATACCCCATGTCGCCGTTGCTGATGTCGTCCAGGTTCTTGGTCTGCATGACCTTGTCGCCCACACGGAATGTGCGTTTGCCGTGGGTGACCTCAAACTTGCCGGGAGCCGGCGGGTTCACCATATCCCGCAAGCGGAGGTTGAGGGCGTTTGCGCCGGTTTCCGTCTTTTTGCGGTAAGGGGTGAGCAGGGCCACGTTGTCCGGGCCGTACTTGGCAGCTTCAGCCATATACAGATCCACAATTTTGTCGGCGGAGGTTTCTGTATCGGGTGAATCCACGAACTGGAAATCCTCACCGTGCTCCAAATTGTGGCTGCCCTCGCGTATGGCCTTGGCGTTCACCGCAATCCGGCTGCCCGCTTCCTGTCGGAACACTTTATTTAGCTTTGTCACCGGCACCTTGCCGCTGGCGATTATCTCGCTGAGTACCGCGCCGGGCCCAACAGACGGGAGCTGGTCAGAATCTCCGATCAGCACAAGCTGCGCGCCCAGGTTTACGGCGTTCATCAAGTACCCCGCAAGGTACACATCCAGCATAGATACCTCGTCCACCAGGATCAGGTCTGCATCAAGGATTTCCGGCTCCGCATAGTTTCCATCTTCATCTGCTCTAAGGTTCAAAGCCTTATGAATCGTAGAAGCCGGACAGCCGGTAGACTGCTCCATTCTGCGGGCTGCACGCCCGGTGGGAGCGCAGCAGCAGATATTGCCGTTCGGGTTCTGGCGGCGGTATATGTTCAGGATAGCTCTCTGGATCATGGTTTTCCCTGTGCCTGGGCCGCCGGTAATTACCGACAGCTTGCTGCTCAGAGCCATCTTAACGGCCTGCCGCTGTTCCGGGGCAAAGCGGAGCTTTAGCTTTTCTTCTGCCCTGTCCAGCTCCATCTCAAGATTGGTGCAGGCACTGGCTGTCAAGCGAAGGAATTGCTTGATACGCTTGGCCAGCATATTTTCCGCATGGGCTGTCCTTGTGCGGTAAACGTAACGACCATAGCTCACAAGCTGTCCGCTGTCCACCAGCCGGGCAGCACGGTTCGCCGCCATGTCAAAGGACAGGTCCGGCGTGTCCAGCAGCCTGAGCGCCGCCCTTATGAAGTCGTGCTTTTCCATACACAGATGCCCGCTGCCCTCGGCGTCAGTCAGGGTGTAGAGCAAACCCTCGTCCACCCGCTCGGTGGAGAGCCGGTCAAATCCCATGCTGGCGGCGATTTTGTCGGCGGTCAGGAACCCGACCCCGGCCATCTCGCAGAGCCGGTAGGGGTGGTTTTTCACCACATTCATGGTTTCGTTGCCGTATTCTACATAAAATTTCATGGCCTGACGGGGCATTATCCCATGAGGTGCTAAAAATGCAATCACATCCCTGGCGCCCCGATTCATGGTGTAGGATTCCACGATTTTCTTCAGCTTGGCCTCGGAAATGCCTTTGATTTGGAGCAGCCGTCTGGGATCCTTGTCCAGCATTTCAAGGGTTTTCAGCCCGAAAGCGTCATAAATACGCTCGGCGGTCTTTTTTCCGATACCTTTGATTTGCCCAGAGGATAGGTAAGCGATCACGCCCTCCTTTGTGGGCACCAGAACCTCATTGTAGCTCTCCATTTTGAACTGGTAACCGTACTTGGCGTTCTTCACCCACTGCCCCTGCATATCAAACCGGAGCTTCTCCGCTGTCGGCAGGCAGTAGCCCACCGCCGTGATCTGGCTAAGTATGTCCCCTGACTGTGTCTTGATTTTTTCACAGGGGCGGTACTGAGCCACCATGTAGCTGCCGGGGCTGGGTTCGTGGGGGTAGATGAGCCGCGTAAATTCACAAAGCATTTTAACCTCCTATTTTGGCTGCACTGTCACTTTCACCTTCCGGCTCTCAGACGCTTTCAGCACCTCCGCGTACACGGCAGGATACTTTTCCTTCAGCGCCTTGGAATCCGGGCGGCGGGTGGTTCTCGTTGCAAAGTCGATGAGCAGCTTGTCGCTGGTGGTTTCCAGAACCCCGCGCTCATGCTGTTTCATCAGTTCTGCGATTTTCACAGAGTGGGCGGCAACCTCTTTTTCGTAAGTTTTCTTCTCAGCGTCACATTCCCGGATTTTGTCCTGCAGCACGGCAATGCGCCGCAGGGCTGGCTCATATTTGCTGCCGAACTCGATAGAAGGCAGAGCTTTCTGGCTGGGACCGTAGATTTTCGCTAACGATTCCAGCGCCAACGTGGGAGCAACATCCGCCATGGTGGGCGGCTGGTCGTGTTCCAGGCTCCATATCCACTGTTCTAAGCGCTCGAAAATCATGTCCTCCTTTGCCTTGTCCCGGGTGATTTCCGGCATTGCCATGTCGTAATCCGGGTTGTTGCCCCAGATCGCCGAGAACGCTCCCAGTTCCACGTCTG
This sequence comes from Acutalibacter sp. 1XD8-36, assembly GCF_009917525.1. Classification (GTDB taxonomy): domain Bacteria; phylum Bacillota; class Clostridia; order Oscillospirales; family Acutalibacteraceae; genus Acutalibacter. The sequence goes on along the minus strand of NZ_QZDU01000007.1, from coordinate 152,696 downwards.
CAACCGCCATGTAGTACCGCAGCTGCAGCTCGTAGTAGACGGGGATAGCGTCATCTGCCCAATCCTGAGCTTTGTGGTAGGTGCAAGATTTACACTCTAAGATACCCGGTTCACCTGTAGGTTTCACAAAGCGCCGGTCGAAGTTCGCCAAAGCATAGGGGTGGTCGGCGTGCTGGTAGAGGTTGGTGTCGTCTATGACGGTGCTGCCGGTTTTCTTGCCGTACCAGTGGGCAGCTACCGGTTCCAGCAGGTGGCCCATCTCCATTTGTCCAGCGTTGGCGCTGACAGTGGGAGCCATCTGCCCTTTCTTGATTTTCCAAAGCTCCAGCGGCGTCACCCAGGGCGAAAGCCCGAAGATCGCCGCCACATCACTTCCGCCCACTGTGTAGGGAATGTCCCCTTTGGGGCCGTGCATACGGGCAGCCTGCCACTCTTTTTCAGTCATGCCAGCTGTGTTACAGAGAATAATCGGTTTTGCCATTACCAGTTCACCCCTTTCGCTAAGTCATAGTCTGACCAGCGCAGGGTCAGCGCCCGGGCCATGCTCTCCTGCACGGACAGCAGCTTGCTCTCCGGCGTGCCCTGGGTTTTGAGGATAAATGGGATCTCCTGCATGGCAAAGTAGACGTCGTGGGCCGTAGCCGGGCCGCTGCAGGCTGTCTCAAACATGGCGATAGCTTCAAGAGCTGCTTTCTTCGGCAAACCGAGCTTTTGACACACCCGGGTCATTGCGTTGACTGGGTAATCCAGGTCGATCTCCAGCAGCTTTTCCAGTTTGGCTACCAGGCTGCCAAACTGGGCAAAGAGCTGGTCGAGAGTCTTCTCAAAATCCTCCACAGTATGTCCTTTGCGGTGGTCTACGGCAACGCACTCCCCGATGAGGATGGGGAACTCCCCGCCCTCCAACAGTGCACTGACTTTTGCGGACGCCATGCCGGTGTCGGAGGTCATGAACCGTATACCGGGCGTGAGCTTCGCCGCAAGATGGGCTTTTCCTTGTGCCGCAAGCAGCTTGGAATAAGTACCCAACAAGTCCTCCTTTTGGTCGGGCATAAGCCATGCCGCACTGACAAGGGAGTGGTCGCAGTACCCTCCCTTGAACTCGTTACCCGGGAACCGGCTGTCCAGATTGTCATGGAGTACCATGAGCAACTTGTCCACAGGCAGGACAGCGTAATCTGTCGCGCCACCGGAGTGGACTGCGGAAACTTTTTCGTCCCGGATGAGCAGCAGCGCCTCCTCACCGTAGAGCTTCAGGCAGGCATTGAGGACGTTTGCCAGCACGTCACGCTTCAGTTTGGGGAGGGCGGTGCCGTTGATCCTGGCTCGGCCCAACAGGCTTTTGTAGGCGGTGTCACGGACGGGGTAGTAGCTGCCGTCCATCTTCATGGCAAGGCCCAGGTTGTGGGCGGTGTCCTGTACTGCCTCCGAGGTCACGCCAGGCGCGAACATAGTCAGATCGCTGTACAGAGGGGCGTCCTTGTCCAGAGGCTCAATGCGCAGATCTTTGACCCGGCGGCGCCTCCACTGGCTGTTTTGGCTTTGGCTCTCGTGATACCCGAGCATGGCCGGGTAGTCTGAGAAGGTGGTGAAATAGTTGTCCTTGCAGGTTGTCATGTTGATTCTTCCTTTCCTGATGAAATAGAAAAAGGCAGCTATCCCAAAGGATGCTGCCTTTTTGCCAGTATCGGCCGGATTCGGTTGTAAAGGGAAACAAAAAAGTGCCATTTGTAATCGCATAGCGCGACGCAAATGACACTCTGTAACTCTGCTACTTTGTCCGTTTTCCGAACCTGATACTAATATATATATATTCTATCAGGTTTTGGGTGTGTTGTCAATCCGTTCAGCCTCTGTTTTCTTTTGGCTATCGTGGTATTGCCGGATCATCACTTCCACCACTTCAAGAATGTTTGCCCTTACCTCTATTGGCAGGCCGTCCAAATTTTCCATCACTTTCGAGGAGTGATGATCCATGGATGCCTCCACCACATCACAGAACACTTCATCTGCGGAAATCCCCAGGCCATTCATCAAGATGACCAGTTTATCAAAGCGTGGGAAAGTTACTCCCTGCTCCACCTTAGAGATATAACCGACCGGCAGATTCGTAATATCTGATAGCTGCTGTTGTGTATACCCCTTCATTTTCCGACATTCCTTGAATCGGTAAGCAAACCTCAAATCCGGCATTTTGTAACCCCTGTTAAACAATTATATCTTACAGAGGTTAGTATATCCTGCTAAGAGCTATAAGACCAGACCTGTAAAGGGCTGATATATCCATTAAAGGGTTAGTTTACTCAAGAAAATTTTCCCATAGGAAAGGTTATCGGCAAACCAATATTACTAAGCGAGCGCTGGATTTTTTCATATTCTTTATTGGAATACTTTTCCCACCTCAATAAAGCATCCATCAAGGCTGTTGACCTTAGCAATGTCATTCGTTCCATAGTCCTCATATGGCTGGAACACCCCGCCTTTCAGTAGGAAAACCTGGATAGCCCGGTTAGCTGGGTCAACCAGCCACAGCTCCCCAACACCTGCCCGCTGGTACAGATCCATCTTCACCAACCGGTCATGACGCAGACTTCCCGGGGAAAGTATCTCGATGACCATATCCGGTGCGCCCTTGCATCCGCGCTCATCCAGCTTTGCTCTGTCACAGACAACTGTAATGTCGGGCTGGACTACCGTATCAACATCTTCCGGGGCGTCGTTGTCCTTTTCAAACAGCCTGACGTCGAAGGGCGCGGCAAATGCTTCGCAATTTTTGCCCTCCAGAAAGTTTGCCAACTGCCGGCTTATTTCCATGCTTATCCGCTGATGTGAGGTACTTGGCGCGGCCAGGAGCACAGTTTCGCCCTCAATGAGTTCGCATCGTTCTGCAGCGTTCCACTGAAGGTAATCTGCATATGAGTACCGTTCACAGTCCTTTTCCTGCGCGATGGGTGTTGTCATAAAAATGCCCCTCCTTGTGCTTACTGTAAGTTTATTATACCGCGCAGCGGCCTCAAAATCAACTGCAAGGTAAATGGAGGGCCTGAAAAAGCAAAGAGTGCCGGAATACGGCACTCCTCTTAACAAAACTAAATGTGATAGTCGAACAGAACCAGCGCCCACTCAGATGGTGCGGCATTTACTTTTTCCAGGGTCTGTTCTGTAATCCGTGCAGTATTGGCACAGGTGTCGTAGAAACACGAGTCAAAGGTATATTCCCCATACACCAGCTTGCCAATTTTGAGAAACATATATGGTGCCAGGTACTCCGAAAGGTTGTCCGGCGTTGAGTCGGCCCTTATGTTCCACAGATTATGGGCCATCTGCGGCACGTTTCCATTTTGCCAGGCAGCCAAACTTTGGATGCTCTCCTCCAGCTCATTTTTCTGAGCCTCTGCCGCCTCCAGCAGTTCTCGTTCAATCATACTTGTTCCTTCACTGCCCAGCAGGACATTTTCTGGGAAAATTTGGCTCCATCTTCCGGCGGTATCAGTCTCCCGCCAGTCAAAAACATAGCCTTGGTAGCCCTCGGTCATGTTAGCCGCATAGTCGCGGATATTCAGCACCATGTCTGCCCGGGAGCAGGCGATGTCCATAGGGACTTCTGGCACATAAACCAGTATTTTATGTAGTGCGTGCATAGTTTCAGCTCCTCATATTCTGATGTGCTTTTTAACCATAGCCGTCAGCTTGACCGGCAGCTGCTCCAAATCGGTTATATCCAGGAAAGAATCACCGTATATCCGCTGGATGCTGGGCTTATCATCGCCAATAGCCGCCGCCACAAAAGCGATACCCTTTCGCTGATATTCCTGCTTTATCCCCCGCAGGTCTTCCTCGGCGGCTGTGCCGTCATAGCCGCAATCTGCAGGCTGGCCGTCTGACACCAGGATCAGCAGTTTGACCTCCTCCGGGCGCTTGGATAATTGTTCTGCCACAAAGCGCAAAGCAGCGCCGTCACGGTTATTTCTCCTGGCGCTGACATCCATGAGCCGGAACCTGTCGTCCTGGTCGAAAGCGTCAAACTCGGCGTAAGAATACAACTCTACCGTGGGACCCCGACTTGATGAACCGGTAGAATGTCCATACACCATAACAGGAATTTCCAGGGCGTCACAAAAGTCGTGAAGTATGATCGCCGCCGCCCGGGCATAGGTGCAACGGTCAGAGCAGCCCATGGAGCCGGATTCGTCCAGCAGCAATCCCACCGCCAGCTCAGGAATATCTGTAGGCAGGGAATTTTTGTAGAACACCTTGCCGTCGTTGCGGCACAGGGCATGGGAATCCATGCGGCGGCCCATCATCAGGCCGGTCTGCTTACCGCCCTGGCGGTGCTCCTTTAACTGCTTGATGATACTTCGCTGTAACTGTTTTGAAATTGCCACCAGCCGGGGAGCAATATTATCGTACTGTTCCACAAGGTCGGGATCAACGTCCGTTATCCTTTTAATGGAGATATTCACACCCTTGTGAATGTCCCCGTAGGCGATGTTGTTGGCAACCTCGTTCAGCTCGGACAAGCGCTCATTCTCAAGCTGCCCACAGGCCGCCTTCTCCGCCATCTTGTCAAGAATACGGTCGATGTCAGAAGCGGCCTTGTCATACCGCTCTCGCTTATACTCCTCATCACGCTCCACCGTGCCGCCAACCGGCTCAGACACAGAATCAGTCTGGTGGTAGGGGATACGTCCGTCCTCGCCCTCACTGACTGGCTGCTTACCTTCATTACCAGCGGAGCCGGTGAGGAATCCTGTGCTGTCTTCGCCGTTATTACTGTCACTTTCCAGCTTCTCTTGTTCCTCATCATCACCCGCTGGTTCATCGTCTTCCTTTTCAGACTCCTCGTTTTCAGCATCATCCGAAGCTTCTGCGTGGCTGACAGCAGAAACGCTCCCTGAACCGCTGCCGGCAACCGGCGTACCACCAGTACCGGCGGCGGTCGTGCCAGCCATGCTCCCTAATGCCTTCCCGATACTTTCAGCCAGGGCCTCTGCCTCCTCCGTGCGTTTCTTCAGCAGTTCGCAGAATTCCTGGATATACTCCCAGCAGCGCACCAAAATGAGGTTGACTGTGTCCAGCCTGGTCTTAACTGAATAGTCGCTGACCGCCTGGTCAAGCTCCCGGATCAGGTCAAATGTGGTCTTTATCCGCAGGTCGCTCAGCGGCTCATCACCGTATTTGACCTCCCGGAACTTCACATAGGAAAGCATGACCTGCAGAATACTCTGGAAAACGGTGCTTTGCCCATCGTCTTCCAGCTCCTTTAGCCTAGTGACCGTGTGCATCTCATCCAACTGCTTTTTCCGTATGGTTTCCAGGCTGTAGCCCAGGGTTCCTGGAAAGTCAGCCAGCACACGGTTCTCGATGTAGCCGTCCTCCAACAGATTTCCAATGTAATCCGCTACTGTTCGGACAGCCTTTAGATTTCTCGGGTCAGCCTTGGTGTATGCCCACAGAGCCTTCTCGTTGGCAAAGTCGCTGCTGGTGCGCAACGCGGGCGGGGCCGGGTACCAGATACCCCGCTCCAGATTGTTGAGATGGGTCTGGGATGTCAGGAAATCGGTGTACAGCACATGGCCCAGCTCGTGGGCGAACAGCCCGCACACCATCCAGTAGCGGTTCTGGCGGCCCCGCTCATCCGTCACATATGGATTGCCCGTGTTGATGTAGATTTTCTGGTTGTCCGTATAGGCGGCCTCCTCGGACTTCGGGTTCCAGTCCAGCTGCACCCGCACCCGGCGGTCATACTTATAACGCCTGGTTTGGGCAGCCGCCATGTCCTCGAAGTGGCCCGCCAGCATACGGCTGGTGAAGAATTGCCGGTCAGTGATGTGGCTGCGCTTTTCATTCATCAGGCGCTTGACCAGTTTGTGATTCGCTCTTGCCATATTGTCCTCCTTATAGTTGAAAAGCCGAGCGTTTGCCCGGCTTTCCCTTTTGTTTTATCCCTCAAATCCGAACCCGGCGTCCGTCATGGCTTCCACAGAGCAGAAGGTGATGCGCACCCCTTTGGGCACATCGGTCATTCCTCTGTTGGAAGCAGCCCGAGCCAGGCTCAGCAAGTGGTACCGCATAGCGATGTTGACGTGCGTGCGCAGGCTGGCTCCCATCGTAGGGTCATAGGTTTCAATAGCCAGCAGCGCCCGCAGAAGCAGCTCCTGGGTCAAATCCTCAACCTCCATGTGGGTTCCGGCTACCAGGGGCCAGTTCTCCCGGATGATGTAACCGGGCAGATCCATGACCTTTTTCAGCAGCTCGTTGCGCTCGCCGACAGGTGTGCGCCTGGGCGGCTCGGTGGGGTAATCTTCCGCGTCAAGACCCAGCGCCCGGGCAATTTTGCCCAGCCTGTAGGCTGACGGCTTGTGCCGTCCCTGTTCGTAGTCCTTGATGGAATAATGGGAAATACCTGACCTCCTGCCAAGCTCACGCTGGGTCAAGCCCTGCTCGATTCGTGCCTGCCGCATTGGCTGATAATAATTCTGATTTATAGTAATCACGTTTTACACTCCTTTTTGTGTTAAGATGCTTTACGTTTTGGGGCGAAGATCGGCTCCAGAACAGAGCTGATAAGCGCCTCCCTGTCGTTCTCGTCGGCGGTTGCCTTGCTGATTATGGTATACAGCGCCGACTGGTACACATTGCCCGTTATCTGCGAGCTGACGATCCAGTCAATCAGGCTGCGCATACCATACGAACCGTCTGATATACTGTTTTTGCGGCAATACTCCGCCAGGTCGTTGACCACCTGCACCATCTGGCCTACCTTGTACTCGTCCGTTTCACCGGTGACGGCCATAGCTCTCTGCACCATTACCTCCGGGGTCGGAAGTTCCACGTCCCGGACAAGGCTCATTCTGTCAAGCACGGATTGATTCATGCCCCGACACCCCTCATAGCTGGTGTTGGTGGTGACCACCACAACAGCGTCCGGGTGACGGTGGATCACCTCGCCGGTGGGCAGTGTAATGCTGCCGGACTGCTCCAGCAGGGAGTTCAGTCCTACAAGTACACCTGGCTGGACGATGGTAGAGGGTTCTTGGATCTCTATCAGGTAGCCGTTTTTCAGCGCTTTGATGAAGTCTGTGTCCACATAGCGGTAGGTTTGACCGTGGGACTGACTTTCCTCTGTGCGTTTGGAGAGGGCCTGCACTTTGGCGGTCACCTTCTCCATGACGATAGCCATGCACTCCTGTGCGCTGGCAGTATCTTTTTCAAGGCCGGTCAGAGCATGGTAGACTCCGGCAGGGTCATAGTCCATGTCCTCTATGTCAGGCAGCCCCATGATTTTTGATACGTTTTCATAGGTAATACCACCCATCTGCTCAAGCTCCGCTTTCTCCCGGTCAAGGTCTGCGTCCCCGGTGGAGCCGCCCTCAGAGTCCGGGAAAATCATTCCAACAAAGTCAAAGATCTCCGTGTTGGCGGAGCAGGTGTATTTCATGTAGGGCAAGTGCAAGCCAGCGGCGATCGCTTTTGCCCCCATGGTCTTGCCGGTTCCGGCGGGGCCTCGCAGAAGGAAATTGCGCATAGGCACCGCCATCTCAGTGGTGGCCTGAGCGTGTTTGCACACGTCAACCACCTCGGGTGGGATGATGTACCAATCCGGCAGCTCTGGAATGAGCGCCTGCTCCTGCGTGTTGTACGAACGCAGATGAAGCTCATACTTGTCTACAAAGTCATCATGCTCCACCACAGTGCTGGCCTTTTTGATGGTCGCTGGGCCGGTGTTGGCAAAGATGGTAAACTCGCCAGCTGTTACGCTATGTGGCGTAAACGCTCCAGAATCCAGAGTGGTCTGGGTAATGCGCATCAGGTTGCCGGATTTTTCCACGTTTGCCTTGATATGCACCGGACAAGTTGTGTCTTTTACCCGGCGGTACACGTTGTCGCAGAGCACTGCCATGACGTTCGTGGCTGTGGGGACGTCTGTGAAGCCTACGGTGTACTGGTCGTAGTAGGTCTGGAAATTCTCCGCAAACTCCTTATCTTGACTGAGAAACGGGTACATGGCCATCATCACCGCGGCACCGTCCCGATTCGCGCTGTTAAGAACGTAGCTCTCAGAAGTCTCAGTGCTTTTGTCATACACCGAGGCGAGGATATTGCCGGTGGAATTGTCGTACACCACCAGATGGTAGGCGTTAGGCCCAACCGCTGACTTATACTCCGCAACGCTTCTATGGTCGATGACCCCCACGGCTCCCTCGCCGGTGCCATTCATACACCCGCACACGGCGTTGAGCCCTTTGATGACCGTTGCGCACAACGTAGCCTGGGTGCCATCACCATACATTGAGGAGAGTGGCATTTTTTTGTTGGCAAGCGTATCGAAGGGCGGCGGCAAAGTCCGGCCGAAATTGAACAGATTATTCAAGGCTGTCGCCATCGTCTTCATCTCCTGTCAAAATAATTTTTATGCCTTCCGCAAGACATTGAGTGTGGTTATAGCCGATGCCGGCGAGCTGCTTGCAGATATCCGGCCAGCTTTCGGGTGCAGGCAGCTCCGTTTCTGTCAGGATCAGCTCGGTGAGGTTGTTTTGCAGGGCCTCCCTGCACCTGTCGCTCAGGTCAGACTGGTGGGCATCGACCCACTGGAACGCCAAAAGCTCGTAGTTGTCCTGGGGTTCTTCGGGAACTGGCTGTTCGTCTGTTTCTACATTTTTGTCAACGGCAGTTTCATACGAAAGCCCTATGACCTGCAAATTCCGAACGTGCACCTGCGCCCGGCGGTAGCCGCCGGCACGGTTAAGGAGGATAAACAGCTTATCCCCATGGCAGAGCCGTGACCAGGTATCCGGGGTTTCCCACACCCAACGGGCTCCGGGGTGATCCTTCAAAACCTGTGCGTTCACTTTCTGGCACATTACCGAATAGGCAAGGCTTTCCAGGTCCTGCGAAGTCGGTGCTTGATTGGGTTCCAGCTCGGGAGGAGCTTGTTCTTCTTGCTCATTTTTCTTCTGAACTGCGTTCTGAACGATTTTGACAATGCCATAGCCGATTATGAAAATCAGCAGGGGCCAGAACCGGCAGACATAGCACGCCGCGATTAGTAGGCCAATGATTTTCAGGCTGTCCTCTAAGGGCAGCTTTTTTGTTTCCTGCATGGAGAACTCCTTTCTCATGGGCGCAAAAAAGCGCACAATAAGTATGAATACTCATTGTGCGCTCATAACGCCAGATTTCATTTTTGCCTCAGTCGAAGAATGAATCTCCGCCGAAACACTCGTACCCGGTAAACTCACCGGGGGCCTCCTCGGGCGGCGGGGCTGCCGGCGCTGTGAAAGCCCCATAGGCAGCCTGCTCGCCGCTGTCATTCTCCTTTTGCTTGCCGCCGCCTGCATACTCGATGTCCTCAGCAACGACCACCAGGGCTCTCCTGGTTTCGCCGTTCTTGGTCTCCCAGACATCCTCGTCCAGCCGGCCGCGAATGTTGATGAAAGACTTTTCCTTGAGCTGCATCTTTTCCACACGGCCCGGGATATCCCCGAAGCCCTTGACGGAAATGTTGATCCAGCGCTGCTTGTTTTCGGCATTGGGGTCGTACACCTTTTTGCCGATCTTGAAAAAGGCCGCTTTGCCTGAATCCGCGAACCGGATGGCGGGTTCGTCTTGATACCCTGGGGACACACAGGCCCCGGTGATGAGAACTGCTAACATTGTGATTGCTCCCTTCTGGCGTTTTGCCATAAAAATTTTAAGCCCCATGGCTTTCCCGGAAACAAAAAAGTGCCATTTGCAGGCTCGCTTAATGCAAGCGCAAATGACACTTTGTAACTCTGATACTATGATTCCAGGGGAAACCATGAAACTTATGCTTATAATATATCACAGTTTCTTCCTGCCGTCAATGATTTTTTGTGGGGCGCTCGATAGCAAGGCAGGCGAATATGCGGTAAGTGCCTTCCTGCTCATAAATTGGAGTTGCGGGTGAGAGGTATAGAGTGAGATGGTCGCCCTCTGTTATGTTCTCTATCCTCTGAGTAATGGGGAACTGCACCGTCCTGCCCTCAACCGCCAGACATAGACTCTTAGGCTTTTTCCGTATGCTGGTAAGTTCAACCGTTGTCACCATGCCGGTAATGCGGATATAACTGTCTGAAAGACAGCGCAACCCAAGTAAGATGCCACTGACTAAAAGGAAGGCCGTCAGAGCAAGTCCTGGCAGAGCTAATATGACTTCTCCGGTTATGATCCATAATATGATAGAAAGCAACAATATAACCGTTCCCAGGCCACAGCGTATTGTCACTTGCCGCCGCAGCACATCCGGCAGCTGCTTAAATTTTCCCCAAATGCCTTTCATATTAGCACAAGCCTCTTTTTCTTCAGCAAGCTCTCCACTGTTTCCACCACCAGATCCCGGCATGGTACTGATTCCATCTGCTGCTCCAATAGGTTGTCCGCGATGTTCCAGGGGTGATAGATCTTTTCTACAAGTGCCTGACGGTTCCCCGCCCTGAGCAGGTCGCGGGTGGGCTTTATTCCCTCGCTTTGCAAATATATCAGTTCCGCCACCGTAATGCGAAGCCCGGCTTTCTTCAGCCAGCAGAGTATCGTTTTCTCTTCGGGAGTCAGACGGGGAAGGGGAAATGACCGCGCCGGACAGAGGGTGCAGTAGGTCAGCATCCAGTATCTGACTGCTGGAGCGTCTGCTTTTTCGGTTTCTATCAGACCAAGCCGGGTCAAGTCCTGCAGGGCAAGCTCCTCATCTTTTGTGCCAGTCGTTGCAAATCCAGACTGCCCACGCCGCCACAGTTCTGCGCGGAGGCCCGAGAGGTGGACGGCCTTCCCGCAGCGGGCCACGGTAAGCCCTCCTTTGAAGTTTCGTTTGCGAATGCCTTTGGATATATAGATCATGATGCATCTCCTTTACTTTATGATTTCTACTTATTACACAGCCGGTATTTGCTCATTGCAACTAAATGACATATAAAATCGCAAGGCAAGCGCCGATCACTACCATAAGGCACAGTACAAGCACCGCCACTTTCTTGATGATCCCCTTGTCCATTCCTTCCCGCCGGTGCCCCTCGTCTATGGGGAGGCGGTCATCGTAGTAGCCGTCATAGTCGTCCACAGGAGGCGGGTCGGAAGTTTCTTTCTTCTGGGAGGGCCTGGGCTTTTGGGGTTTCTTCTTTTTGGCGGGCCTCCTCTCTTTGACCGGGGTTTTTTCTTTTTGCTTGGGTGTCGTGTCAATTTGCAGGCTTTCCCCACATTCAGGGCAAAATGAAACGGTGCCTTCCGGCAGGGAGGCACCACAGTAGGGGCAATATTTCATCTTTCAGCAACCTTTCTATAATATAATAGAAAAGCTGGCCTCACGCTCTGGGGCCAACTTTTCACGCTACTATTATAGCAGGTTCGTTTTCGTATGTCATCGGCGCTTACTATGCCATTTTTGTGCCATTTTATGGGCATTGCTAAAAACTTGCCCAATTATGTTGCAAAATTGCGAAAATACGTTTCCAACAAATCCTCCGGCAGCCAAATATTGACGCCTGCATATTTATAATCATCGGGGTTTCTGGTCACGATACCATCCATCTCACCGGCTTGGGAAACGGCATATTGTACGGAATCCTCAAAATCAAGCCAGTCCAAATCTAAAGCGCACTTTATTTCCTGTTCCGTTACGGCGGCGATGGATACTACCTTGAGCAGCCGGCCCAGCAGATCTTTCACAACAGCCCGGTCTTTTATTTGCCGGCTGGCAATATAGTATATATCTGTTATTGTTGACGCAGATACATACTCCATTATATTCCCCTGTTCCACCAGGCGCAAAACATCTGCTGCGGCGGTGTAGAACGGGGCGCGTTTCAGCAGCACGTCCAGCACTACATTCGTATCAATCAGCAGTTTCATACCTTTTCAGCCTCTCCTCACGCAGCTCCTCCAGGGATAATTCTGTGCCGGGGATCGCCCCCACCAGCGAATCTATGATACCGCTGACCTCATGGGCCTGGTACTGCTTCTCCGGTGCGTCCGTAGGGAACACCAGGACTTCCAATGTGCGGTTTCTAAAAGTTTCCGGCAGGGACATGACGCTCATCAGGCTTTCTGCGTCAACAAATTTGCGTACCATTTCCATTCAAACCGCCTCCTTCGTTTATTAAATTTGGAGTATTAGTCAGAAAACACCTTGGACAAATCAATAAAGCAGCCATTCAAAGCATGAACACGCATGATAGAATCTTTCGTCCCCAGCTCTTTTATGACATACACTCCATTTTCCAGCGCAAAGGACTGGATGACCTGGTTTGCCGGGTCGGCGATCCAGTATTCCTTTACTCCTGCCCGCTGGTATAAATTGAATTTCACCATGCGGTCATGACGCTGGCTGGACGGCGAAAGGACCTCGACCACCAAATCGGGCGCGCCCTTGCACCCCAGGTCGTCCAGCTTATCCGGGTCGCACACTACGGAAACATCCGGCTCCACCATGGTTCCTGCTGCTTCTGGGCTGTCATTATCTTTTTCAAAGAGCCGGACAGCAAAGGGTGCGGGATATACCCGGCATTTTTTGCCTTCCAGGTAATTCCCGAACTGGCGGGTCAGTTCCGAAACGATCTCCTGATGGACTCTTGAGGGCGTAGCCAGCATGACCGCCTCGCCGTCCAACAGCTCATACCGTTCGGGCCCGTCCCAGCCCAGCACATCCGCAAACGTATAACGGACATTTTCCGCTAATGGCATCGTATCACATCCATTCTGCACATCTCTAAATTATTATATCAAAAGTTCCGGCGGTTAGCAACCCCATACACAAGAAAAGCGGCGCAGCCCGAAAGCCACACCGCCATAAAAATGTTGTTTTAGAATGGGGACATCACCGCATATTCCGGCTGGGCGAAATGCTCCGGTTCCGCCACATTCTGCTGAGGTTGTGCCTGCACACGCTCCAGCTTAGGCTGACAGCCTTTCTTGGGCCGCTCAATCTGCTCCCCATACCAAGCCGCCAGCCATGCCTCATAGTGTGCCTTGGTCGTAAGCATAAGCCCTGAGAAAGCCTCCCAAGTCATGCTTACCGAGACATGATTCTCCGGCTGATTGCCAAATCTCGGCACTATAAGCCCAGTCTTGTTGGTCTCTCCGGGGCCGCTGTTGGCTACGAACAGGAAGTTGCCGTTCTTCCCGCACACCAGGTCTGCTGTGCGGGACAGGCTCTTGCCATCTGGGCGAGTCCTTCCCAGGCGCTGCAGCTTTTCCGCTGACGTGCCACCCAGGTATTTATAGAGTGCGGACTTGTCATTCTGCTCTGCTCTCTGGCGCATCATGTGCCGCAGCTCACCTGTCACCAGCTTCTGGCAAAGCTCCAGGAACTCGTCCACCGCTATGTAAATGTGGACGGAATCTGTCTGCCGCTGGCCCGCCGGGCGCTTCATGTCGTAGCTGGCAAAACAGAAATGTACCTTGCCATGCTCGAAGAAGTCGCTCAGAGTCTCTACGAAACAGTTGCGGGCATCTTTGCGGATGATTTGGTGGATGTTGCGTTCATCGTCCATTTTGTCCCTCCGTTCCTGCCAACCTTTGCAGTTGGCTTATCAGAGATGAGATGTTTTTTCGGTACTGCTCCAGGAATGGCTTTCCCAGGTCATAATCGGAGAACTTGTACCACAGGTACATGATAATGGCCCGCTTCCGCTCTGCGTCAGGGACTTTTCCCAACAGCAGCGCAATTATCGGTGCAAAGCTCATGTCCATCCGCATAAACTCTCTGTCTTCTGGGAGAAAGTTATGCTTCATCCAACGCCCGCTCTGGACTTGTCCTCCCTTGAAATGATGGCCTCTTTCCAGGCTCAACAGGTACTTATAACGGCCATCCGGTGTAGGCTCTACCGAAAACGGATATAACCGGCACGCTCTTGGCTTGGCCTGCTGGATCGTACAGCGGTTGTCTTTGAGAAAAATACAGGCATCATCCGGGCCAGTGGACTTGAGCATGAACATAGAGAAGCCAGACTCATGCAGTATGACCGGCTCGGCATATTTGGCGAACACCGTATCCAGATTGTCAATAGGTTCGCCGCGCCCGCGAAGGTATTTCGCCAGCCGCCATGCGTCCAGGGTGTCCAGGGGGACGGTCTCACGCACATGGCGGCAGCAGGCCCCGCAGCATTTGCAGTGGAAGTTTACCCGCTCAGATGAGGAAACCGGCCTGGTGTTGGGAAGTTGAAAACTCATGTTACTTCCCCCTCTTTCTTGTTCAGATATGCCGTCATATCACTGACCGCCCACATCAGCTCCTCGGAAAAGAGCTTCCATTCTTTCATAAGCTCCATCAGCTCAGCTGACGTCATCAGGTGCGCGCCCTCCAACGAGAAAAACTCATAGTTTTCCCCATCGAAGCCATCATAAGGCAAGCTCAGCACGCCTTCCTTGACCAGTACCAGGAACCGCCCCAAATGTTTGCCTTCGGCAAGCGTATATGGCCAGCACAGGTCGTTTTCATACCGTCTTTTGTAGCCCTCGCAGAACTCCATGAGGGTGGCATGGTCGCAAGCACCCTCTTTGAAGAAATCTAACAGATCATCCTTGGATCTCAGGTCGGCAAAGCACAGGTTTGTGCCGCCAATAGACACGGTTTCATTTGTGGTTTCCTGCCCTTCGCTCACATCCAGCAGCCATAAGCCGTCACGGGCAGTCAGACGGTGCGCCCAAGTGATTTGCAGGTTCCGGCGCAGCAGCGCCTCGCCTAATTCCCAGCTTATATCGCCTATCTCGGTTCCCCCCTCATCGGGCAGAGCCGCCTCCCATTCCTCTACAGAGGAATGGACAGCTTGCAGAACTACACAGAGCTCCACCAGAGTTATGGGGTCAGCAAATTCACCGCCCCAATAATCAATGTCCTCCGGCTTGGTGACGCACCGCACTGAGCGGCCCAGTATAGAGCTGATCTCCTCATTGATGATCGCCCCAACCTGCGGCCAGGTCAGCATATAGCAGTTTTTTTGCGTGTACTTCATCTTTTTACCGCCTCCATAAAATTGTTGTGAACAGGCGCCACCCTCAGCACATACTTGGTGTTCCTGGTTTCAAACCGAATCTCGCTGGCAGACATCCGCCGCACGTCGATCACAGGCGTAGTGTGGCGAAAGCCGTCTGCCTGTCGAATGATCGCCCGCTCACCGATAGTGATATTTCCCACCGGGCTGCCGGTGATTATTTTGCTGATTTTTGTTTTCATCCATACAGCCTCCATTCTATTAGCATCCATGACACTCATCACAATCTATCTGGCACCATAATTCCTCGCCATCCTGGTAGCACCAGCTTTCGCCCCAACAGCGAGCATAGTTTGCGAGGGCAGCGCTGGAACCAGTCTCATGATAGTTTGTGATAGTTTCGCCATTGCCTTCGTACCTTGCATACCCGCTGTTGGCTCCACAATTCTCGTCTGCCCACCAGTGCTCAATGACAGCGTCAGGGTACATCGCAGCTAACTGTGAAACAACTGGTTCAGGGGCGTTCCATGCAGTTTCAAAAGATATAGTATCCTCATCCTGTTCCTCATAAGAATAGGAGTTCCATTTGGAGCCCCAGTTCATAATGCACCAGTAATACCAGCTTGTCGCGCCATAAAGAACTTTGTTGGTAATATAGGCAAGTCCCAGCTTGCATAGTTCATCCTCTGACATGGCATTGTTTTCAATGCAGCGCTGGTACACATCATCTCTCATGTTAGGCGTAATACATGAACGCAGTGGGGCGCTCTGAGGGGATGCCAGCTTGCGCAGTACAACCTCAACGGCAAGATTCTCTATAGAGCCGGATTCCATTTGCAGCGTCTCCGGCATGGGAATGATTTTATTGAAATCAAAAAACATTTCGCCATCTTTGTGTGAAAACAACGGTAGCTTGGTTATACCCTTCATTTTCAAGATATTCTTAACATGGTTCGGCATATTTTTCTCCTTCCACATATTGCATTTAATGTAGAAAAATAGCGGAGCAGTTTCCTGCCCCGCCACTTGTGCCGGTTTAGCCAGCCATTTCCTCAAACTCCTCCTCGGTCAGCGTAGGGATGCCCAGAGCGTGAGCCTTGACCAGCTTGCTACCGGCCTTCTCGCCAACGATAAGGTAGTCGGTATTCTTTGTCACCGATGATGCCGGCTTAGCTCCCAGCTCCAGGAGCCTGGTCTGGATTTCGTCACGGGTATAGTTCACCAGCTTGCCGGTGGCTACCACGGTCTTGCCTGCGAAGGGGTTGTTAGGGTTTGTCATAGTTGCATTCTCCTCTGTTTTAATAAATGTAATGTGGTCGAGCAGCGGACGCCAGAGCTTTTCTTCCTCTTTGTCCGCATACCATTTGTAGATGTTATCGTGCATTGTCTCACCGAAATCGTGGAGGATGGTAAAATCGAAGCCGTCTTTAATTGCATTTTCAAAAAGCTCCCAGGAACCTTTACTGGCGCGGTCAATGATACGCCCAGCGTGGCGGCCCACCATGGGGATACCCAGCCCGGCAATGAATTTTGCCAGAGTACAGGTTCGGCTCCTGTCGATGGACGCCTGCAGGCGCTCGTAGGATTTTACGCCAAAGCCCTCGGTGTTGATGATCTCATCCCGGTGCTTGTCCAGCGTGTATAGATCGCCGAAGTTGCGGATCCAGCCGTGGCCGATGAATTTCTCCAAGGTGGTATCGGAAAGCCCCTCAATGTTCATGCGGGTCTTTTCGCAGAAATGAGCAAACTTCTGCACCAGCTTGGCAGCACAGTGTGGATTCTTACAGTAGAGCTGCCGGGTGCCACCAGAGGTTTCCTCCACCACCAACGGTTCGCCGCAGCAAGGGCAGGTGTCGGGCAGCCGGAACGTGCCGCTCCTTGTGAGATTTTCGGCAATCTGTGGGATAATCATGTTGGCCTTGTAGACCTGGATGGTATCTCCCACACCGAACTGGAACTTCTCGAAGATGTCATAGTTGTGCAGGTAAGCCCGGCTGACGGTTGCGCCGTCCATCTCTACCGGCTCGAACAGGCCGGTGATACTCACCATGCCGGTACGAGTGGTGGCAAGCTCCACGCCGAGGAACTTTGTCTCAAACAGCTCGTCTTTCCACTTGAGGGCAATCAATCGGTTCTCATGGTGGCCGGTCGCGCCCAAGCTCTTGCCGTAGGCGACATCGTTGTACTCCATGATGAGGCCGTCCACCGGGTAGCTGAACTTACCAGGGTTCATCTCTTGCACCGCTAGGTCAACCTCCCGGTGATTGGGAGACAACAGCAGAAGGTGGGGAACAACGTCAAAGCCATTTTCAGCCAGAAAGTCCATCTGCTCAGTCTTTAGGGTGTAGGGGAACTCCGTCACCAAGTCAAAGGCTATGAACTCCAGCAACCGCTTTTTCGATTCTTCAGAATCCAGCTTGCGGACGCTGCCCGCCGCCAGGTTGCGTGGGTGGGTGTAAGGTTCGTCCAGCGCGTCGTTGATTTTCTGGAAATTCTCCCAGGAGATAACGCCCTCGCCACGAACCTCGAAGGGCTCTTTGGTGGGGACGGTCAGCGGCACATTGAGGAACGTGCGTACTGTGTGGGTCACATCCTCGCCGATGATCCCCTCACGGCCACGGGTGATAGCTTGTTGCAGCTTGCCGTCACTGTAGCGCAGTACCAGGGTCAGGCCGTCTAATTTCCAGGACAGCACCACGTCCCGGCCGCCGGCGAAGCGCACCAGGTCGTCCATAGACTTGGTCTTGTCAGCAGACAGCATGGGTCTGGTGTGGCGGACTTCGGCAAGGCTCTCCAAAATTTCTCCCGGCACCGTTTGGGTTGGGGAATCGGAGAGAATGACGCCGGTTTTCTCCTCCAGCTTTTTGAGGCAGTCCACCGCTGCATCATAGTCCCGGTCGGACATGATGGGCCTGTCGTCCCGGTAGTAGGCGACGTCTGCCCGCTTGATGGTGTCAATCAGGCCGCGCATCTGGTGAATTTGTTCGTTCTGATTTTCCATGTTTGAACTCCTTTCGGGTTTGATTATATGAATGGGGAAGCTCCCCAGGAATAAAGTTATTGGAGCCATTGACTCCGATATATATGAAAAAAGCGGGCAAAGATTTCTCTCTGCTCGCTTTTGTTGCCAGAGCTGAACCGCATGGGTCAACTCATAGGGCCAGATATTCACTTGTAGCCGGATTGTCCGGCAGAAACGCAAAAAGCGCCTGGGAACAGTGGTGTTCTCAGGCGCTTTGATAACTCGGATAACTGTGTTTGCATAAGGCAAACTTGATACTATGGTGCTATTATAGCAGGTTTTGGTTGGGAACGCAAGGGAAAATAAAAGGAAAATCTATTTTCCCACTCTATTCAGCCCAATTTTCCACTTTCAACTCCGGCACCCTGGCAAATTCACGCACATTGTTCGTTACCAGAACAAGCCCTTCTGACCGGGCGTGTCCGGCTATGAGTGCATCTGCGGTTCCGATTGGAGTACCATTTTTCTGGAGATAGGCTTGGATTTTTCCATATTCCACAGCAGCTACGTCGTCAAATGGGAGCACTTCAATGATAGTCAGGAACTTTAACAACGCCTCTGTGTTCTGAGCTATGCGCTGGCTTTTTTGGACTCCATGCTCCAGTTCAGCCAGCGTAATGGCGGAAATGCACAGGCCATCATCCATCCTTTCCCGTATAGCCTGCTCAACTTGTGGTGGATGATTTTTCATCGCGTATACGCAGATATTGGTGTCTAGCATATACGTCATAGTTCTTCCCTCACAGACGGCAGCTCAGGTTCACGTCCGTTCTCCATAAAATCATCGGAAAACCCATGCAGACCCTCAAGAAATGTCTTCCATGCCGAATCTTTCGGTACGAGTACAACCGCATCCCCAAGACGCTGAACCAGCACCTCGCTGCCCTCAAACCGATACTTCTTGGGCAGCCGTACAGCTTGGCTTCTGCCGTTTTCAAAAATCTTTGCTACTTCCACAGCGGTCACCTCCCACTACTTAATATATACCACGATATCTATTCTGTGTCAATGCCTTTTTGAATATTCAATTCATTTTTGCAATTTGCTTTTCCCACGTCTTTTCAGTCTGAGCCATGAGAAACGCCCGCAGCGCCTCCAATTCCTGTTGACTATCCCACGCCTCCAATGCGTTGTAGTAATCCCGCCTGTCCTCCTCGTGAATGACGATAGGCGGGTGGTTGTTGAGCACCAGCAGGTAATTCATGGCCAGCCGGCCAACTCGCCCATTCCCGTCAGCAAAAGGGTAGATATTCTCAAACTTAGCGTGAAAATATGCTGCCGCCGTCAGGGCTTTCTCAGGTACAACGTCCTGTAGCTCTTCCAGCAGTTCTGCCATCTCAGCGGCAACGTCTTCCGGGGCGGCACCCACCTCACTTTGACCTGTCACATAATCGTGATGCTTATACTCGCCCGGACGTTCTCCCAACTGCCATCTGCGGGGATCGTAGGTGTTCTGGGTCAGCGCATATTGCATCTCCACGATAAGCGTTTCATCCAGAGGACGCTTATCCCGAAAGGTACACAGGAACAGCTCATATGCGTCTTTTGCGTTGCGTATCTCGAACAATGTGCGCAGGTCGCCGGTATACCCGGTCACGCCATCATGCTCGAATATCTCCCGAGTGTCGTGGTAGGTAATATGCTCATTTTCAATTTTCCCGGAGTGGTACGCAAACGCGATGCTGTGGCTGCTCAGGGCCTCTGCCAGCTCGGCGTCAGTCTGGATATTTTTGCGCCGCCAAAGCTCCAGCGCCTTTTCGTAGTTCGTCATAGGCGGCCTCCTTTGTGAAGTCTTTTATCAATATTATAGCACGCTTTGGCTAAATGTACAACGTGGTTTTAGCTGGCAAGCGTCTGTACATTTCTCCACCGGCACACAGACTTTACGAAACCTTCTACAAACGCCCTCACCTCTTTCGGCGCGGAGCAGTCGCCAAAGCCGTACAACTGACGGATGCGCCCACTTTCCACGTCAATTTCAGCAGTAAAATAGGGCTTATTCGGTTGGCCGGTCCTGCGGATAAAGAACACCATCTGCTGGCCTTTGAGGTGCCGCTCATAGTATCCATAGTTACCCACGCAGTGGTTCAAACACTGCCCTTCCGTGAGAAAGTCCAGGCGTTTTTGCGGATATACCACCGTAAAGTCCTGGTTCGCATATGCCTGCGCCCACCAATATACGCTTTGGTCGATGGGCTTGTTTAACTCTTTTTGCCGTTCTTCTTCCTTTTGTTCGTTGACCCTTGCGGTCAACAGGTCGTGCTGGAACTTCAGATCCTTGGGTTCAAGAACACCTCGCTTTTTCATATCGCTTTTGAGTTCGCTGGCGCAGTTAAGGTAGTCGCGGTATAGCGTAACAAAATAATCTTTTTTTCGTTTCTTCAGAGCACCGGCAGCCTGTGCATACTGTTTATTCAAATATCGCAGGACTCGACCAAGCGAGTTATACTGCGTGGTTTCACTCAATGTATGTAGGGTATAGCTGTCCATGTTCCGTGCACAAAGCTGCCTGACAGTATCCTCCGGCACCCAGCGCCCTGCTGCTGAGATAACATCGATTTCCAGCGCATTGGCTTGCGTTTCCCGCAGTATGGGCAGATATTGTTTGCTGACCCCAAACAGTTCTGTAAAAGTATTTCCAGACTTATTACGCAAGCTGGGCTCTGCTGCCAGAATTGGCAGCCCCGTCTTGAACAGGTACTCCGCCTGTGGAGAAGCCCGTAGGTTGTCCAATAGATTCCGGAATTTCAGCAAGCGGTGGATCCCCTTCAAGCCAGCGGCCAGGTCAACATTGCAATACTGGCTCCCGAAAACCCGCCGCAGATTTCTTGTGTAAACGTGGGTTGTATCATAACATTCCTCACCATTTTTCAGTCGGCTCCAGCCCCTCACATAGTATGGCCACCAGTAATAATAGTAGGCGTAGCACTTCCCGCTTGGGGTTCCGGCAGGATAAATGTTGAGGAAGTAGTCAGAGAACTCATAGTCAGGTCTGACACTGTCTGCTGAAATCGTCCGCACTATGTCTACATAGCGAAGGATCAGCTGCCCCTTCGCCTTTTGTGCGATGCAGATTTTCGCCTTGTGCGTGATCTCGCCCTTGACCCACTGGCCACGGAACAGCACCGGTGTGCCGCATTTGGGGCATACACCGACGCTGCCTGTTTTTGTGGAGCGGTCAAGAGGAAAGCACTTTCCACAGTGTCGGCAGCTTCCCCAGCGCTTGCCCTTTTCCAACTTGGAAATATACACAACAGAGTCGGTGAACACATTGTACTCGCAATATTTTTCCAGGTCAGCCGGGTATTTCGGGAGCATGGCAAGATGTTTTTCCATCAGTGCCATTTTTGCCTCCCATGTTTTCCTCTTTTTCTCCCATGCTATATCAGAAATGAAGCTACAGACTGTGTTGATAATGAAGCTGTCGTCCCGGGTCGATATTGAAGCTGCTTTGATAACCGAACGCACGATATCCTCAGCTCCAGACTTAATTGCAACTCCTGTATGCAGCGCCGGGAACGAAAGGAATGGGTTCCGCCGAGTCCAACTGCCAGGTTCCAGCCCCATGTCGAGCTGTCCGACCAGCGTGATATAGTTTTTGCCATCGGTGAAAAAGCGGAACTGGAGCTTGCTTTTTTCATACACATCAATGGCAAGGATTTCCCCGCAGCGTTTTGGTGTGAACGTTGCTACGCCAGCTGTAAAGCTGCATTTCTTTTTGGCTTTTGGGCCTGGGGTCAAGGGAAGATTCTTCAATTCGTTTTTAATAAGCACAACGCCACCTCCTTAAAACAGCGAAAGCTGAATGATTTCAGGCTGGGCAGGCGGCGCGGGCTTCTTGGGTTCGGCCGTCTTTCGAGCTGTCTTCGCTGCCATCGGTTTAGAGGCCGGCTTTTTAGGTTCTTTCGCCATCTCCTCCTCACTGGGTGCGCTGCCGTTGATGGATATGTTCATCAGAAACTCCACATCGGCGTTGGGAAAGTAAGCCTTTACAAGACCGCGGTACACATCAATGTCTGAGATAGACGTCCCACAGCCTTTGAGCACCTCGGCACAGCAGTCTGAGAGGGTGCGCTTTGTTTTGTAGACTACCTCGGCAAATACCGGTGATTCCTCGCAGAAGTGGGTCACCTGGGCTGCGGCAGACTTTGAGATACATACTTCCTTTTGACCGCCTGCAAAGTTTTTCAGCTCGGCGGCAATTTTTTCTACAGCTTGGGCCTGGTAGTTTTCGGGCTGGTAGTCGTTAAGGGTTATGATTTTTTCTGGCATATTATTTTCTCCTTAAATTAAATTATCAGCGTTCTGAAGAATGTCAATAGCCGATGGGTCTGCCCGGATCTGGCGACCACAGCTGTTTTGCATTGTCATCTCGGTAAGCCCGGCAGAGGTAGCCATAGTAATCCAGCTCAAACTCGTACTGTGGCAGCGCTGCCCGGAGTTGTTTTGCCAGAGTATAGTGGGCTAGCTTGCCAGGTACATCCCACCAAGCATCACAGACGCCTTCTTTCTTTACCATCTGGGCAAATACCTCGACTTTGCCGGGTTTTGCAAAAGTTGTGCCCATGCACATATTGTGTACAAGGGATCTTTTTCTCATCTGACTGTTCATCTTTTCCTCCTTTGCCAGCCTAAGCTGGTAGTTTATTTTGTGGGGTATTGTACCCCGGTATATAAATGAAAAGAGCACGCAAAGGATTTACTCTGCGTACTCTTTTTGCCTAAAGAAAGGCTGGTATTAAATTGTGGCGGGATTCCCCGGTAGGAACGAAAAAAGCGCCTGGAAGATAAACCTCCAGACGCTCTGTAACTCAGATAACTGTGTTTGACTGCTTCAAACTTGATACTATGCTGTTAGTATAACAGATGCAAGGAGAAAATGCAAGCAGATTCCATCACTTTATGTCATCATCAAAGTGCATTATGCGCCCAAGCATAGTCACAGGTGTTTATAGCCCCCAATCTCGCCGCCCCAAATGTCGAGCTGGCCTTCCAGGTTCTTATCCTCCATCCACCAACGAAATACCTCATCGGCAGTCTGCCATAGTCTATCTTTACCTGTTGCTATTCTGCCTTCAAGCATCCGAACAAAGGCGCGGCGGTATAGTTGCTCATACTTAGGCCAGAGCTGAAACTCTGTGTAGCGGCTTTTGCTCGCCATAGGACATCCTATGCACCCTACGCGCCGCAATCCCATTGAGTAACAGGGATTCACTTCTATCCCTGCATCGTGCAGGAAAGCCCACACGTCCCGGTCAGTCCAATCCACAATGGGATGGACCTTCAATTTTGCTTTAGCTTGGCAAACGGCAATCACCCGACTGTCACCGTTATCCATGTCAAAGGTGATTTTCTCACGCCTTGTCTTCCCCGGAAGTTCTAAAACACCAGAATCCGCCCGGCTAATGCTCTCAGCGCTGCGGACTCCAAGGACAATGCACCGGTGAGGGTTTGCCACTTCTTTCAGATATGCGCAGCACCACCTTATTTTCCGGGTGGGTGGAATAAGCTTTTGAGGTATGAGTTTCCACATACTGGTGGGATTACCCTTATAGAGCGGAGAAAGAATAGCGCAGGGAACGCCCGCAAGCTCTAAGCGCCGAAAAGTTTTCCTAACGTGTCTTACCGTTTCCGGCGCGTCGGCAGTGGTCAGGTTGTGTACAACTTCAAAGGGGATTCTTGCCCGTCTGCACAACTCTAAGCAAACCTCACTGTCCTTCCCACCACTTACCGTGACCAATAATGGTTTCTGGTAGTATTTCTCACTCATCTCAGCTGCCATTCTCAGGCGTTCGATTGCTTTGTGTTCTAAGTCCATGCGATTCCTCCATTAACATCATTAGTTGGCTTTGATAAATGAAAAGAGCACGCAAAGCTTTCACTCTGCGCGCTCTTTTTGCCTAAAGAAAGGCCAATGTTTGATTGTCTTATATTTGATATAGTAGTTTCAAGTCAGATGCGCAGGCCCAATTACGCTCGTTTGCCCTGCGATTCAATATACTGGCCTATGTCTTCTACTATATACTGTCTGCCCGTGGTATGAAGCGATTCATAGAAATCACGGATATAGCCGATCACCTGGTACTGGTTGAAAAGGTCAATGACCTCACGGCCTTTCAGATTTTTCGCGGTTTTGTACTGTTCTATGCAGTATACCACGAATCTGGTTTTTTCATCCATGGTCACGCCTCCTCCGGGTAGGTGATCTCTCCTGTCCGCTGTTCCTCATCCCATAGGGAGTACAAAGTCGGCACGCTCAGGTGCCAGAGCTTGGTTCCTTCCTGCTCCAGCCTGCTGTACAGCTCTGACTGATAAAGCCGTGTCAGTGCCTCGGTTTCGGACAGGTCATAGCCGGACATGATGGCGCTTACGAGTCTTGGCACTATCAGCTCCAAGGGAGCCTTTATCCCTCTGCTACTCATGATTTGCCTCCTCTCCATCAAGCGTTCCCACAAAGCGGAGTGTTTCCAACGCTTTTTCCGTGGAGAAAGTCATCTGATTATAGAGCTTTTTCACTTTCAAGCGGCTCACCGTTTCCTCTTTTGTCAGTATGCCATCCTCATAAGCGGCAAATGTACGGTAAATGGTATCATTTGCCACCGGGCCCAAAACAATATCATATTTGGGGCCCAAATAGCTGCCGCTCCGGTTCTCAAAGACAAAGTCCAGCCACGCCTCATCCGCTGCAGCAAAAACTCTCACCAGAAGTGATGCCATCAAAGAAGCCACTTCCGGGACCGCATACACGCTGACACAAGGCGTTCCCACCCTCCTGCGAGCGGCGACCTTTTCAGCAAAGCTGACTGCCTGCTCCAGATTGGTTGTTGTATAAAAGCCCGATCCAAAATCCAGCGTCCGGCTCTGTTGGATCAACCGAGGTTTTTCTACGATCATGTTGCTTCCATGATATAAGGTCATGTTCTATTCTCCCTCTGGTTCTGACGGTTTTTAATAATTATATCACATTTCTCATAAAAATCAATCCGTTACCCGCTTTGCCAAAAACGAGTTAGCCACATAGTTTCCCTCGTCAGATGCCGTTGCCTGTCCACCCAAGCTGTCCAGGTACTGCCTTCCGGCCTTTGACTTGGAAATATACAGGCTGAGCCGGGTTCTGACAAACGCATCTGTAACAGCATCAAAGTATTGGCCGCTGACCACCAGCATGACGCCCATTTTCTCCGCTTTCTGTTCGGCGGTATGAAGGAGCACTCGGATGATGTCTGCCGTCTGCTTCGGGTCAGCATGGCTGATATAGGGCCGCTCCAGGAAAAGCACAGGCTGCTCTGGATTTGAGGCTGGTTCTGAAGCACCTGTAAGACTCTCCAGATCCACAAAGGTCAGCCTGTTCTGGCCTTCATGCTGACCGCCGTTACCTGTCCATGCTTTCGTCAAGCGCATATAGGCGCGGCCCAGAGTTTTGCCGTTTGATCCCGCATAGAGCAGCTTTTTATTGGAGTCGAACCCAGCCAACAGACAGTCACGGTACTCGCCGTTCTCATATGAAAGACAGGTACGCTGTGGAATGGTTCCAGCCAGCATAGTGGAGATGAAGTCGTCCCGTTCTTCTATCTGAATGTTTGCGTGTGAGGTTTGTGTATTGTTCTTCCAGATCTCTATGCTGTGTTCCGGGAGTTGGATCGCCAGTTCCCGGCTCAAGTCACCCTTGTGATACTTCAATTCACGGAATCTGCCCATCAGCTCGGCCTTTATCACCCGCATATATGCGGCCTTGTGTTCATTGTTCAGGCATTCCATATACTTCATAGCTATGTTCGCGCCGTCCTGGCAGAGGAAAAGGAGAATGTTGTCTTTGTTTTGATTTTGAAACTCCTCTGACAACTCCATCTTTTCTGCTAAATGACCCCAGTTCGGGTCTGTCCGGGTAAGATCAGCTTTCAACTCCTCTATCGACCCAAAGCCGGTGAGAGAATCCAAACTTCTCAGCGCTATCAGAACGTCCAGCTGTGTTTTCATGCCGGGCAGCAAATGTCTGCACTGGTCCCAGTGAACCAACAGCCGCACTGCTTCTTTAGCCTGAAGGCCGTCGATATGGCTAAACTCTGCCTGCATCCAGTCTGCCAGCGGCTTTTGGGTGAGCTTTACTGCCAAGGCTGCTGTCTCATTGTCATCCAATCCGTCCAGCAGGGTACGCTTACAAACCTGCCGGAACACCAGCAGCCGGTAGTCCTGGCTGTCTGAAATGAGAGCGTGGTAGAAATTCCAGTACAGTTCTGGTCTGCCGTGCAGGGCTTGTATCTCCGGAAATGTATATTGCCTGCCATGCGCATAAAACCCGGGGTGAAACCGGCTGACGACCATTTTTCTACAGGCGGCCAGATCTCTTTCCGTAAGCTCATTGAGGTTAAAGTGTTCTTCATAGAAAGGCTTATCCAAAAGAATTGAGTTGCTTGGTAAGCTGCAGAACGACTCTGCGTGCTCATCCACCAGCCGAATAAAGTGATTCTTGTTGTGAATGATGGCATATAGCAAAATTGTTTCTTCTTTTGAATCCATTTCGGAAAGGTCTATGGTTTTGAACTTAGCGCCGTACAGCGCGTTGGTATACCCGACCCGGGTGGACAAGGTGTGTTCCCAGTCTTCATTCGGCCTGGCTGCCAACAGGCGTTTCATAGCTTTCAATTCATCGGGTTTATATCCGTTTTGCTCCCAAAAGACAAAAAATGGACGCAGCGCGGGCAGGGGCAAAGTGATGACTATCTCCGTTATAAGCGCGGCATGATCTGCCCCCGGTTCAGCGAACTGCCGGTACTCATTCATCGTCAGGAACCCATCCACTTGCTTCTCATAAAGCAGCCGGGTCAATGAAAGCAGGTCTGGGTGGTCAGCCAAGAAGTTGAACACTTCCGTGAACGGTGCGGAATGGCACAGCTCGCAGCGCCCCACAAAAGGTTCCTGCAAAAAGTCCTTCTGCTCTTCGGTGAGAACAGCAGGGACTTCTATGCAGTTTGAAAGACTTTTGACAACAAGTTTCACAGCGTCTTCAGTCAGCCCAGCACCCGCAAAGTTATCCAGGTAGATCAGGCGGTTGGATTCTTCGATGGGATCGACACCCATGGCCTCCAAGAAGTTGTCGATAGTGGACTCCGCTATATCCCGTCCCGTGGACCAAAAGGCAGGCAGGAACCGGCCGATCTGAACTTGCAGATGAACAGAACTAATTTCTCCGTTGGCAATAGTGCTCAAAAGTTTAGTGTAGAAATCCGCAAACAAAGGGTTTTGGATAAACTCCCGCTGGAAGTTGGCTCCAACTCCTACCTGTCTGCCTAACGACTTCTCTATGCGGCCGCAGCTTTCCAGCAGCGTTTGCGTGTCGAACTTCTTAAGCCACTCCAGGGGCAAGTCTATCTTATTCATTTTAAGTATGACTTTTACCCGCTCCGTCATTGTTGTGCCCACCTCAGCAGGCTTTGTTACAGTTGTTGTCATTTGTTACTTCCTCCTTTAGCAATTTAATGTAATCCTGCATCTCGTCAATTTGCAGCGCTCCGTTCTCTATCAGTTTGCCGCACACCTTCAGAAAGCCGCCCATGCCCTCTCTGTCCAAGCAGTATCCGGCAGCAGAGAGCAACGCATCCAGCTGTTCCCTCACTACTGTACAGGCAATCTGCTCGTCCCGCAGTGAATAGTTGTTCCGGTCCAGGAATTTGAAAATCTTGGGGAAGGTATGCTCCATATCTTGAAACCTAGTGCGTATTTCGGATTCCCGAACCGCTTGGGCCTGCCGTTCCATTTCTAATTTGGCTGCGGCTTCTGCCTCATGTTCTGCCTCAAGCTCCTCGGAAGTGAGATACTGCTGCTTTAAGTAATTTCCATGATATCCAATCAAATTCTTTTGGGTGATCAGCTGGTCAAACAATGTACGTTGCTCAGATGGGGACAGCAGGTGCGCTGCATCTTTATCCCTCAGGACTAAAAGTGCGAATTTCAAATACTTTTCTGGCTCAAATGTAAAGATGAAGTCCTGAAGCCACCCCAGAAGGGTGCGCTGCATCTCCTCGTCCAGGAAGTTATTGCACAAAGTCAATTTGTCCGAATAGTAGCCATCGATGCTATACACATTGCGGAACAGGCTGTTGCGGTTGTACCCCAAGAGTTGTTCCAGGCTGTACATATCATGCCCGGCAAAATATTTTTCGCAAAACCGAAACACCGATAAATTGAAGTCGGCGCACAGGTAGCTCGTAATGTTTTTCATCACATTTCGATTTGCAGCTTCTCCATTCTGGTCCAGACAGCCGCAAAAGCTGTCCCAAAGGTCAATGGCACCTTTTTCAACCAGCAGCTTCATGCCGTACTCATCCGTTTCCAGGCACTCAGATACATAGCTCGCACCGGTCAGCGTGTCGTACCTGGCAATGCGGGACTGTATCTCCTCTTTGGACATATCATTGGAAAGATGATCCCGAAACAGTCTTCTGTATTTTTCGTGCTCGAAAACCTCTGCCAGCTTATCCCACTTTGTGTCCATGATGTCAAAGCAGGCAAAGATATCGTGATTCAGGCCAGCCGCATCTGCAAGCCAGATAAAGGTGTCCACATTTTGCAGCACTGCCCGTTCCTCTATGGCGTGGATCAGGCTGTGGGTCCCATAGCACAGCTTGGGAAACCGTGCGTATTGGCGATAAATGCTACTCAGCCAGTCGTAGACCCCCGGCGTGCATAACTCTTTCTGTGAAACCACTTCCTGGAATAGCTGCACCACGATTTTTGTCGTTACGACAGAATCGGTACGCAAAACCGTGTCAGCTGCCTGTGACTGCACACACATCATGTTTGCGTAGGCAATCTCAAGCGAGGTGTAGCCGCTTGCTGTCAGCTCATTGAACTCCCTGCTGCCCGGCTTTACGAACATCCGGGGCAAAGCACAAAGAGCCCGGAATAGCGCCGCATCTTTCCCGCGGTATCCTTTCAGTATGGGAATGATCCGCACGATGAGCCAGTCCAGGAGCTTGGTATTTCCCAAAACCGGCAGGGAGCGCTCTTTTCCCAGCAGGCGCAGCAGGTGGGGTTTAAAGTGGCTGAAGGACTGGGCGAAATCCGGGCACAAACTTATAATAAAAATAAGTTCTTCTGTTGAGCAGTACTTCCGATTGTAAAAAGAGTTTTCCCATTTCGGCGTGTCATCCCCGAGCAGGCAGAGCGCACCAGCCAGGAAAATGTCATCTTCCGCTTTGGCTCTCACTTTGTCCAGGAACACATACTTCTGTTTTCCCACGAACATATTGGCTGTCAGAAGTTCGCTTGTGAACCCAAGAGCCAGGGCAATGGCCCGCAGGTCTTCGTCCGGCATCCCGAAGCGCTCCTCATAGCGCTCCAGCAGTTCACCCAGATACAGGAAACCGTACTGCTCCTGCATGGTTTCTGCCACTGGTTCCGCTGTGCGGAGAAAGCAGCGGTTATTCAGCTCCCTGATTTGTTCAAGCGAAACCTTTGCGGTTTCCATGATAAAGTCGGTAACTTGGTTGAAAAGCTCAAGGTTGAGTTTTTGGGCAATAGATTGCATTTCTGATTTTGGCAGCATTTTGTCCTCCTTTGTCAGCCGAAGCTGGTAGATTTTTTTGTGGGGAACTTTGCCCCATTATATTAAAAAGCACGCAAAGATTTTTCTATGCGCGCCTTTTTGCACCGTTTGGAACCTGATATTAAGTTATAAACGCCTATTTGCTTTCACACATCTTTCTCTCATAGTCCAGTATCTGTTCCCATGATAGCCATTGGGGTTTCTCATCCTCGGCAAATTCCAGCCAGATTTTTTTCATGGCTTCAATGTGTTCTCTCTCATCGTGTCCTGATAGCCCGGCCTGACTTCTGTTTCCATATCCAAGATAATAGTCACAGTCGCTTCTTAGCCGGTCCAGCATCATATACTGAAAACTTTTATCCACCTTGACTTTATCACGGATAATGATAAACTCCTGTGCTATAGGATATTCTGGCTCACCATCAAAATCATTGTTTACGACAGAATATAGGGAGGGGATTTCTGAATCACCGCAACTTATATCCTTCCACAGGTGGTTGTGTTGATCTTTGTACACGGGGTGCGACCAGAAATCATCCCCTATATACTTCAATTTTAGCTTTTCTTTTCCTTTCTGATTCATTTTTATTCTCCTTGTATTATAGAGTAGTAGTTATTAAAGCCCCTCTCCAAGGGCTGAAGGTGCCACACTGTATCGGAGAAATAAATATTCTCGACTACGTATTTATCAATCCGAACACCGTGGACAGTTTTCATCTGTTTTCGGAAAGAACCGCTGCTGTAAAGCCCAGGATATAGCTAGAGTAGGGCTCGGGGCCACCGGGCAGTCCAGCTATAACCTTTCATAACTTGTTTTTACATTATGCTCTGATTCCGTTATGAAAAAACAAAAAAGCGCCTAAAAGCACAAGGCTTTAAGACGCTTTGATAACCCGGATAACTATGTTTGCTAAAGACAAACTTGATACTATAGTGTATAGTATAGCATATTTGAATTGTAATTGCAATAGGAAAACAAATTTTGTAAGTCAATTTTGTATGAGCTTGCTCAGAAGCACAAACCTCGCGTTGTAGAATTCATAGCTACACGTAGAAAGAGTAACAACACGGTCGCTTGCGGTCAGCGCAACTGAGTTTGAAAACAGAGAACGCTCTTTTGCAGATAAAAGCCACTGGGCAAACTCCTCCTCTGATGTAAAATCCGTCGGCCAAGCATCATCGTCCACATTAGCAACATACCCGGCAAAAAACTCCAGCTTAAAGCTGCCCTCCAGCGTAATCAGCTTGCCCGTGGGGTGCCGCTCATAGAACTCCTGGCTTTTATAGTGCATAAGATTCTGGAACATGGTGCCGTTATCCATGTTGTGGCCATAGATAATGCTGTTCTCGTTGGAAAAATCCGGGCTGTTCCGGTTGTCCAGGAAGATACACCCGGAGCTGTTCCACTCGCCGGTGAACAGGTGGTGCAGATAATAATCGTTGTCTGCGTGTTGGGCGATGGGGTAGTCGATATCGGTGCCGTCGATGGTGAGCCAGCCGACAATCTCTGGATTGATTGCTTTCAGAGCTTCAAAGTCAATTTCGGCCTGTAGCTGTTCGGTGGTATCTTCTTGGGATTGTTCAAAGTCTGGCTGCAGTTCCAGTTCCAATGTTTGGCTGACATCTGGCCGGGTAGTAGGAGTTACCCTATATTGATGTATGTGCTTCCGCAAATCTTCATATGACTGTACACTCTCATTATCCTCTTGGATGGGAATGTAGACCTGCCATGCCGCCACACCGAAGCCCATGAGCAAAAGTAGCACTATAATTATAAAGATGATATTTTTTCTCATTTGTACCTCACAGCTTATTTGCCTTTTCTTTCATGGCCTGGGCGGTGGGGTTGGCATAAATCAAGGTGGTCTGCACATTGCTGTGGCCTGCCTGGTTCGCCACCTCATGGATGGAGTATCCGCTTTCCAAAGCATGGGAGCAGAAAAAGTGACGTAATTTGTGGGGCGTGATGGTGTCTGAATATCTGTTGAAAATCTGATTGATACGGCTGGGGGTCAGTTTCTCGCTCTGCCTGCTTATAAATAGGAAAGGACTCGCGGACTGGCGTTCCTTCAGGTACTCCCGCAGGGCGTGGACGGTCTTATCGTTTAGGTACACCAGCCGCTGCTTGTCACCTTTACCAGTCACACGGATTTCCTTAGAGGTCAAATCGACTTGACTCAGCTTGAGGTTCACGCATTCATCACGCCGGATGCCGGTGTATGCGCACAGGGTAACAATGGCATAATCCCGCTTGCTGCCGCTCTCCAGGATTCTCTGTCGGAAAGCCTCCACATCTTTCTTGGTCACGGTACAGGGGCTGGCGTACTGCGTTTGGACTTTCATGAAGTCGCTGGGCAAAACTGCCGCTTCGGTCTGCTGGCCGGTTTCTATGAGCCAGTCGCAGTAACAGCGCAGGGATGACAGGTGATGATTGATTGTCTTGTGACTGTAATTCTTTAGGTTGCGCATATAGGAGATATATTCCAGCACATTAGCGCGGTAGATCTGAGCGGGCGGCTCACCAAAAGTTTCCTCACACCACTTGAAATAAAGGGTCATGACCCTGCAATATGCAGAAATTGTCCTGGAAGATTTCCCTTGCCTTTGCAGATATTTTGAAAATTGTTTTAACATAAAATCGCCTCCATCCTGTATTACACAGGACAGAGGCGGTTTTGCAACTAATTTTACGAATTATTTTCCAGCATCCGGGCATACTCGGCCCGCTCGTGCACCGGGATTTTAAGAGCTTCCATCGCCTGGTCCACAGAAAGCGACAGCGTTTCCATCAGGTTCTTGATGGATTGCAGGAGGCTCTCTTGGGTCCCTTGCTTTATGCCTTGCTTCATGCCTTCTTCGATGCCTTTTGCTCTGCCCTCTTTTAATCCTCTCTCTAAAACGCCTTTGCTCAGATTACACATACCAGACACCTCCTGTTCAAAGCTCTGCGATATGGGTATGGAAAACTCGTCCTCCAACACATTCTTCTTTATTTGTGGCTGAATATCTGTTGCCAGCAGCACATCCAGCATCCTCAGTAGGCCCTCTGAGCGGTCTGAATCACCCAGGCAAATCATCAGGGTGGTAAGCAAGTCGTAATTTTCCGGCTTTTCTTCTGCCTTGCCTACCAGGTGCTCCTCCGCCATGCGGTAGCGGTTGATGGTATTCTCCCGGTACTTGGGCGGGTTCATGCCGATCCAGATGGAGTAGACTTTCTTCACCTTGCCGTACTGCTCCGGCGGGAAGTCTACACCGTACTGGGCGGAAATCAGCCTGCTGCAATAGTATATTTCCCGCTTAATAAGCGGATAGCCGGGGTAATACTCGTTCTGCGCCTCAATATTGATGATAAGCTCAATATAGCCGTCCAGCCTGGGCGCTATGGCTCGGAACCGGATGTCGAAAGCCACTGTGCCTTCCCTGATAGTAGTGTCCTCGTTGGTATCGCCTTTGATTCGTGGGGTGCCATCCGCCAAAACCGGCGTTTCACCAATTTCTGGCGTGCCTTCGATATACTTGGTTTCTATGTCCTCTACTGGCACATCCCGGAACTCCTCCAGGCACTCTTTCATAATGCGGGCCAGAATGGCTTTCTCCGAGAGCAGGCGCTTGCAGGCAGCCGGCCATGTCCGTTGCGTCTAGGCCCTGGCCGATAGTCGTGGCAGGTTCCATGCGTATCACCTCTTTGATATTATCATACCATAGGCGGCGGGCTTTTTCAAGATAATTCGTAGGCGGGCGCTCCATGGATTTTATTGTGTTTAACTCATTTCCTTTGGATTTGACTTTGATTGTGTTTAGCTGGAGCGCTTCTTTTGGGGCTAAATGTCTGTTGGGTTAAACACAATCACTATTAAACAAAACCCGCTGACGCGGAGGTATTCTAATGCAAGCAACTTTCCTGTAAACCAATGTAACAGCAATACAGCACAATCCCCAAGGAAAAAGCACGAGGACCCCTCGATGGTGGCCAGCGAGAGAATCAATCCAGGTGTAAATACCGGAACGAGAGCCACATCTGCACGGAGTTTTAGCCACACTCTGCCGCGAGAGCCACAAAGAAGGCAGGTCCACAAAAGATAGACCTGCCAGCAGAAACAAGATTAGGAATTGAAAAGCCGGAAAGAAGAATGGATCAGATTGAGATCCCCATCACCGTCTTTAGAGAAGATGTTTTTCCTTTGAGGAAAATGTTTTCTCTAAAGACGATTGGGGTGACTTGGTTTTAATCCACTCGTCCTTACAATTTTTTGTCTCATAATCCCGTTCTATTTGGAGGAGTATGTTTTCCTGCAAGCTCCTCTTTTTTTACTGTGCGGCTCCCTCCGGCGCACCACGGCCCTTTCTCCGTGCAGATGCGGTTCTCGCTCCAGTATCTATAACACGCAAATAAATTCATTCGCTCTGTACTCAATACGAAGCTTATGTTATGATAAGCTTCATAAATAGGCTAGAAACCCGAAAAAAGCTGTTACGGGATAAATCACAAAGATCTACAAATTGTTTGTTTGTTGTATCATCAAAGCGATTTGACAAAAAAGATTTGGAAATCAAAAAAAAGAGCTTTTCTGTTGACTCGGAAACTTCCCTTACAATATTAGTAGAGGATTCATCTGCATTAATCTTCAAATCGTCACACAGGATTTCAAACCGAAGTTGCATAAGCTTAGCCGCTTCACGCAAAAAGTTTGAAACTTCATACCACCTTGCTAATAATCTATTATTAGCATTCGTTGATTCTATATTTCTTAAAAATGAATCCAGTGCTCCTATTCCATATGAATCCAAGTTCCCGACAGTGAGGCCATCTTTAAGCTTTAATAATTCAAGATAAACTTTTGAATATGAAATCTCATGTGAAATATTGTCATCAAATTTAAATGCCAATAATCCATCACTTTCACGAGAATTTGGGTTACTGTACAACTCAATTCCTTTGGATAAGCTTTCATATGTAATTTCAAATGGAACGAAAGAATGTCCCTGGAAGTCTTTACACATAAACATTTTTTTATCTGGGTCAACGCCATATATCATCATCCGATGAGTAGCATTTGATGAATCTTGATAAAAATCAATCACTCTTCTCGCAATGGGCACACTAAGATAATACCCATCCCTTATAAGACTAATAAAGAAATCTATGTCTTTTCGCATTCTCTTCAACAAATCAACAGGAAGAAACACTCTTTTTAACCCATATATACTTTCATAGTCAATCAGATTTTCAAAGCGGAATACAACTTCATCATTTGATCTTAGATGTATCGCATAAAAGTTAATATAGTTTTCCATAACAAATTTTCTAAAGAAATCTGATTTTGAATCAATAGCTGAAAATATCATGGTATCATCTGGGATTGTTGAAATAAATGGATCATAAATCGGATTTTTATATATCACAAACCTCCCTCCCCATTATTTTGCCTTGTGCTAACGATGATATCCTTTAATCCTGAAATCGTATTCGCTTCTGACATAATAAGTTTGTCATCAGGAAATTCAAAGTCAAATGCATCTTCCAAGGAAACAACA
Organism: Acutalibacter sp. 1XD8-36; assembly: GCF_009917525.1. Taxonomy (GTDB): domain Bacteria; phylum Bacillota; class Clostridia; order Oscillospirales; family Acutalibacteraceae; genus Acutalibacter. The sequence continues at coordinate 117,649 of NZ_QZDU01000007.1, read as the reverse complement.
AGAGAAACGAAAGTGATAGAGTCCATACCAAATAAGAAATCATCTCATCGATTTCAGCGATACTGGGTATTTTATTTTCACATAAATCATTGCCAAAATACACATAATCAAGTTTTTGATTTTGATAAAGTTCTTTTATGCGGGATAAACCTAGGTTATTTTCGAAAGAATGCTCCAAGGTCAAGTGCAATCTTTTAGTACTTTTTGTGTAAACACATAATTGTTTCATTTATGTATCCTCTAAATGCACACTGCTATAAATTTTTCTCACAATCTCTTCTATGCTTTTTTCTGAAACATACAGATTTATTGGATCAAACCTATTTATCAATTCAATCATAGCTTCTTTTGACGAGTGGGTAGGGGGAACGCCAATAATCCACTGATGGTCATTTTGGTCGATTATTTCAAATGCACAATCATTCTGCCAAATCGGTGCTGCCCCTTTTTCAAATTCAAGTTTAAAAATTAACCCATCATCGTATTTCGTTCTAAATTCTCTTAGGCTACCATCAAATAACTTTTCGCCTTGATCAATCAAAATCAGCCTATCGCAAACCGCTTCAATGTCATCCATGTCATGGGTGGTTAAAATAATCGTGGTCTGCTTCAATTTATTAATTGTTTTTAATGAGTCTCGTACAATTTTTTTGCTCGTCAAATCAAGCCCAATCGTAGGTTCATCTAAGTACAATATATCTGGTTCATGTAGGAGCGCAATTGCAATATTAGCTTTCATTTTTTGTCCCAAACTTAATTGTCGAACCGGTTGATGCATAAACTCATTCAACCCAAAAAGTTCTATGTAAAAATCACAATTTTTTTTAAAGCTCGTATATGGAATCGGATAAAGATATTTATATAAATCCAAAGTATCGGATAACGGCAAATCCCAATACAACTGAGATCGTTGTCCAAAAACAACACCAATATGTTTTGCGTTTTCTTTCCGTTCATTATAAGGAATAATCCCCCCAACTGTTATGGTTCCACTTGATGGAATCAGTATACCTGAAAGCATTTTTATTGTGGTAGATTTACCTGCACCATTAGGGCCAATATATCCAACACTTTCTCCCTTCTCTATCACAAAAGAGATATTATTCACAGCTTTTTTTACAGTATACTTTCGATGGAATAAAGACTTAATTGCTCCACTAAAGCCTTTTTCTGTTTGAGCAATTCGATATTCCTTACACAAATGATCTACAACGATATAGCTCATCTTAAAAACCTCGATTTCTTTAAGATCCGGTACTCTTATAATGTGACAATCCCCAATTCCATAGAAAAACGCTTAAGCTTAAGGCAATTAATCCAATAATGGGACTAAGATAAGGTAGAAATGTTGGAAAACCTTCTGGCAAAGATTTATTCAAAAGGGTAGAAGCTGGATAAAAATTCATCATTGCAAACGGAAGAATAAATGTCAGAATATATTGAATACCTTTTGGAAATATGCCAAGCGGATAATTAGTAAATTCCTTGACATCATACATGATGAAATCAATTAAAGGGTTATTTCCTACTGTAAAAAATGCCATAGTCGAAGAAGCGATAAATGCTGCAGCTTGAATCATGGCCCCAGAAAGGATTGCGAAAATAATAAATACGCAGTTAACAAATGACATAGAATAATTTAGGGATATGAGGGAAAAAACAAAAACCATAATTGAAATTGAAATATGACTGATGTAGCAAACATTAAAACCGCTTGATAAAATCGCATGTGCTAGAGGGGGAATTGGTTTTGTCAAAGAATCATCAAACTCGCCAGAACGAATGCGACGCGAAAGTCCTGTTGAAAAATTAAATAGAAAAATTCCTCCTATAGAGTAGGAAAGTAAAGACATACTATAAAGTACCATTATTTCCGATCCGTTCCATCCATCTACTTGTCCAAAGTTTGTTGCTAAAATATAAAGTGATATAAATGTTGCTCCATAACTAATCCACTGTCCAATAATTCCTGACAAGAAAGTAGCTCGGTAAGCAGTTTCTCTTTTGAATGCAATCACCATAAATGATTTAACAAGTAAAAATGTGCGTTTCGCCATAAATGAATTTTCATCCTCCATTAATACAAAGCTTTTTCAATGCAAATCTCCAAACAAACCTGTCGAAAATACATAACAGAGCCAGCCAAAATATTGCAATAAATAACGGCCAAAATGCATCTTCAACTGTAGTTTTACAAAGAAAAAAATTTATGGGTTCAAACGTGATATAGCGAAAAGGAAGCAAATAACTTAGTTGTGCAAGCGATTTAGGATAAAACCATATCGGAATCTTCGTTCCACCAAAGAAGATTAAAAAGCCGCTTAAATACCAACTAAGGAACCAACACCGCTGAATCCAAAATGCGAATAGACCAACAAAATAAGTAATTTCAAACATCAACATAATTCCCAAAGATGCGGACATTATGAATAACGCCAAATGAGTAAGATCCGGCAAAGAGTTAAACTGTATTAAAAAAAAGCTAATCGTAATAATTGGTAAAGCTCGGATTACCGCATTGTAGACGTTTTTCCCAAATAAATTTGCTAGAGTAAAAAGTTTATAAGAGATTGGACGCAATAATTCCACTGAAATTGATCCATCAATCATAGATGCCTCAATCATGTTAGCCACGTTTCCTTTGGTAAGTTCAATCATCACAGTATTAACAAGGACATAAATCAACATTTCAGAGAAATTAGTATGATTCTGTGTCCCGGCTCCTAACAGAGCATGCCAAAGAAAAATCTGAATTAAATATGTCAACAACGAACTGGTCATTCCTGTTATCGCAGCAGAATGGTATGCTGATTCCGATTTTAAGGATTTTTGAATTATAATTAAATATTTTTTCATAATATCACCATCACCCATCAAAAACACTTAACATAAAATCGAATGCGTCTTGTTAAAAAAAGTTTGGTTTATAGGTAGTGTTTAGTATATGTACATATACTAAAAAGAAATGTTTAAAGAAAATATAAACAAACAATCTTTAAAGATATGACAAAACTAACCGCAAAGCTTTTTTTACAACGAGAAAACCAGAAGTCGGTATCAAAAATGAAATAGCAAACATTATAGTCGTGTTTGGTTGTGATAATGACGAATCATTTCACTACTTCTTTTGTCTGATTCTATGTCCTTTATCCCAGAATATTTTACCACTATAGATAAACTTTGTCAAGCTCATCAAGCATAAAATCTCTGTCCTTCCAGCTTTGGAGCAAACTACAGAGTGTATGCGGCTGTTTGTTCCTAGAAAAGAATTCCCATATAGCCTCAACTTACAGGGTCACATTCACTCCTTCCTTTCCTGCATCCTATATAGCTAGTGGATTAGATGTGCGTCATCACATGAATCTAATACTATCTTCAGTCTTTCTAGATTTCCAAGATTTTCAAAATCGCCCTACTCGAACAACTTCATCCTTGATATAATGTTAATTGTAAAAGCCGCTCTTTTAATGTTTGGACATAACCCCCAGCATTCATTCCTTTCTTCTGGAACATGAACGAATACAAAAACATAGTTAATGCACCAACAATGCCCAGAAAGCACCCTAACACAATTTGTGGGCCGACCGCTCCGACAAGGTTATGACGCGAAAACGTTTTATCGTGTTCTCCTTAATCCTTTCTGCAAGCCAGTCTGGTACCAAAATCAAGTGACTTCTTTTATTACTTCATTTGTCCCGCTAAAACCCAAACAGTTGGGAAAAGGATATCTCATACCTTTCTCCTGACTGAAAACTTCCTTTGCGCTCATATCGCATCGGGAGAACCATGAGCGGGGCTTTGCGCCTCGTGGTCAAACGCCTGTTTTGACCATAGAATCGAAACAGGAACATGTGAACATGATCTCCGCCATTTCAGAAGAAGGTGCTGCACGATTTATGGCCTATGAGGACAGCATGACGCAGTAGCGTTTGCTCACATTTATGCATGCATCGGTTGATCTCCCGTTCATCGCACAAAATATTCCTGATTTTGGACAACCTGAAGGTTCATTGCGAGAAAATGGTTACGGCTTGGCTGGAGAAGCGCCAGGACAAAATTGAGGTGTTATATTTGCCCCCATATTCGCCCGAAATTGAATCCGGATGGGTACCTGAACCATGCCTTAAAACTTGACGTCCATTCTGGAAATCTTCCTGTTTCTGCGGCGGATATTGACCATAAGATACGTTCCTTTATGGCGCGCATTCAATTAAACACTGCGCAGGTTAAGGCTTTCTTTCGTCATCATGGAGTTTCCTATATTTCGCTGCGGTAGTAATATGAAGTGGGTTCACTCTTGCTCTGGTATGTAGTGTAGCTCTTGATCAGCGAACTCTCCTCTCGATCTGGCCAGAATGCGTTAAAATGGTCAACAACACCATGAGATCTATATTCATAATACCCCTAAAAATCAAGTATAGAATATGTATTCTTAGATTGTATAATATGTACGCCAAACAAGTGAAGGAACCGAATTGGTCCTTTCAGAATGTGGATTCCAAAAGATAAACCAGATGCTGAAAAACACTCACATAGTGTAATGAAAAGACTGTCGCGCTCATTTCACTCATCATCCCTTGTGCGGTATTCTTCGATGATCCCCTCTAGGTCCCGGAGCAGCGCATCCATCCCTTCCCTGTCCTCATCCTTAGCCATGGCAACCGCTTCCGCCTTGGCCATCTCGCCTATGGTAAGGCCGCCGCGCCTCCTCAGTTGGTTGTAGTACTCCGCCTTGGAAAACATCGGCCGCATCCGCCGGGAGCATCGGCTGCCCTTTTGCTTTAAGTCGGAAAACTTCAAGGCGCCTTTTTCTTCCATCGCATGGACAATCGCCCTCATGTAGTTGTCCTTCCATGTCTTTTCCTCTCCGTCCCAGTTTTCCAGCATTTCCTGGACGCTGAGGGCCTTTCCCTGTCTCCAGAGAAAAAGCATAACCTTCTCTTCGGTCTTTGTAAGTGCTGGAATCTTGTTCAATATCTCACCTTCCTTCTGCTCTGGATTGCTTGATTCAAGTAACGATGACTAAATCGTCATATGTTAGATCAAGTATATGATATAGCATTGCTTTTGTCAAGCGGATTTTTTGATTTTTTCGATTGTTTCCGTCTCAATTATTAGGCAAGATATCTCTTAAAGGTGTGCCATATCTCTCTAAGGGACGGTTGTATCATTCGTTTTGTAAAAATTCCAACGGCACCCCGTATTTATGAGGTCATAAGTATCGCATACACATTCTCTTCAGAGACAAACGGATACTCCCAAAACCTGGAATCCCAAGAGTTCCTCTCATTGTCCCCCAATAGATAGAGCTCCCCTGCTGGCACAGTCTTTTTTTCACCCCTATGCTCCACTATATTACCTTCCACCCTGGCAACCCGCTTCACCAGCAGCTTCTCCTCATGCCGGAACACCACAATATCCCCCACCTCCAGCTCGCCAAAAATCCGACTGCCGATAATAAAGCTTCCTTTGCGTAGGGTCGGCTCCATGGACTCGGTCGGCACATAGCCAATAAACAGCACAAATCGAAACATGAGCAATGACATCACCATTATAAAAAGGGGAACAACAATTTTTCTTTTGTGTTTTCTCATAGAGTTTTCCTCCAATACAAAAAAGCGGGGTACCGAGCTTCAACGCTCAGTACCCCGCAAAGTCTTATGCCGCGTACAACTCAAGCACTGCCGCCGACTGCGGCCTGCCCTTCAGGAACTTTCGTGCCTTAGATACCCAGGCGCTTACCAGATTATCTGTCGCACCCATTTTCTCACCGATTTCCCTGCAGGTGTACCCCTTGGCCATCAGAATCATGGCATCTATACCTTTCACCACATGGGGCGGGGCGACTTCTTTGGCATCCAGCAGCTCCCGAAACACATCCAAGTTCAGCTCAGCCTTCTGCTCCTCATCAACTATTACGTCAATAAACGAAAGCTCATTCTCGTCCAACACCTCCCTGTTCACCTGCTTGTTAGCTTTAACCAGCTCATCACATATTTCATGCCAAATCAGCCGGTAGGCGTATGTAGAGAACGTGCCGCCCTTATCGGTAGCCGCTGCCTTGCACAGCCCAATGCACCCAACCTGGAACAAATCCTCACGGGTATAGCTCCCCACGGCGGACTGCCCACGCAGCTTGTCCTTCAGCACCTGACCCACCAGGCCCATATTCTCCTCAACCTTAATCTGCTGCTCCCTCGTCAGTTTCATGACGCCCTCCTTTCTCCCGGGCCGTGCCGGGCCTGCGCCCCCAAGAGTTCCCTGCTATCCTGGATCACCTGCTTGCAGTAATATTCACCCAGATGACCGATATGCGCCTCGCTCATGGGCACACATATTCTGTCTGCCAGCCAACGGTAGGACTGTTCCCGGGTCATTCTTCCAGACTTATACAACTGGTCGAAGTAATAGTGTGCCGTCCGCCGAAGAGTGCGCAACTCCGGGTTCGCCAACGTTCCCATGGGGCGGTTCGTACCGGGGTGGGCTTTCACATAAGCATCGCACTTTGGATAATTACTGCAAACATAGAGCATGGTATTGTTCTTGTTCTCACGGTAAATACCGTCAGCGCTTCGCAGAATCACCGGGCTGCCACAGTACGGACACCGCATTTGCTGCTTCCTTTTTGTTGTTTTATGTTTCTTCATATCGCAATTCCTTTCGATGTAAGCTAAAAATGAAAATAAAAAAGCCGGAAGCCCGCAAAGAACATGAGGTTGCCCGGATAGCGGGGAAACCATTTCATGTCCTATTGCAGCCTTCCGGCCTTGTCTTCAAAACAGCAGTTACCTGCTGTGGTCTACGCTATTGGGGGCCTTCCTTTCTCTGGCCCGTCCCGGTATGCTATCCACCTGGGAGCCTGAACGTAGCGGTCTTAATATAAATAGTATAGCACATCACAGCCGCAAAGTCAAGCTATTTAGATATAAATATTTAACATTTTATCGATAAAGAGTGTTTATCGCCTATTCTTTTTCGAGCCAGTTCTACGGTCGCAAAACCGGTACCAGAAGAAGATGGCAGCCAGCAAACCTGCAAAGAACACGCACATCATGATGAGCGGCATGGTCAGGCTTCGGTCGTCGCCTGTCTTGGGAACATCAGTAGTCGGCGTCTTAGGCTTTTCGGGCACCAGGGTAACAGTCTGGTCTTTGTCGTTGATGTCTGCATGGGAGGCAATTTCTTTGTCACCCAGGTACAGAGTTTCAAACACGACAGTCTCAATCTTCTCCTTAAACCCGCTGGCATCGAACTTGAAACTTACGGTTACCTCACCATCGGGCTTCTCTGGAGTAAACGTAGTTTCTGCAGTGACCTCTTTCCCATCTACCAGAAGCTTCTCGCCGGTAGATTTGTCCATTAGCACACCCTTGACGGTATACTCCTTGCCGGGGGTCAGGCCGGTATAGGCAATCTTATCATCCAGCACGATTTCCTTGGAGATGGTAGCTTCTTTTTTGCCGCCGATAGTGGCGGTGGTCTTCAGCTTGGGGCCGTCCTTGATGGTGACCGTCTGGTCTTCGTCGTCAATGTCAGCATGAACTGCGACCTCAATATCCTTGTGGTACAGTGTTTCATAGGCTACGATGGATTTCCCGGCCAAGCCGGAAGCATTAAAGGTAAAGGACAGCTCTACGGAGCCTTCAGCCTTATCCGGTGTGAAGGTGGTCTCAGAGGTGACTTCTTTGCCGTCCACCAGCAGTTTCTTGCCGGTAGATTTGTCCATGAGCACACCCTTCACCTGGTACTCCTTGCCGGGGACTAGATTGGAGTATGTCACCTTGTCAATTAGGGTGATTTCCTCCAATGGGTCTGCCTCTTTCTCGCCGTTGACGGTGGCCTCGGTCTTGATTTTAGGCTTATCCGGTTCCTCAAAGGTAACGGTCTGATCCTCATCGTTGATGTCGGTGTGGGCAGTTACCTCTTTATCCTCATGATAGAGGGTTTCAAAGACGACCACCGATTTTCCAGCCAGAACTGAGGCATCAAAGGTAAAGGTGATTTCTTCAGTGCCGCTGGCTTTCTCAGGTGTGAACTCCTTTTCAGCAGTAACCTGGTTGCCATCAATCTCCAAAGGCTTTCCAGTCGCTTTATCCATAAGAATACCGGACAGCTTGTAGGTCTTGCCAGGAGTCAGACCGGTGTAGGAAACGGTGTCAACGATAGTAACCTCGCCCGCGGGCTCGGCTTTCTTTTCGCCGTTCACTGTGGCGGTGGTCTTGATCTCCGGCTCGTCAGGCTTCTCGAACTCTACAGTCTGGCCCTCATCCTTGATGTCGGCGTGAGACGTTACCTCTCTATCCTCATGATAGAGAGTTTCAAAGACGACCACCGATTTCCCTGGCAGGGCGGTGGCATCCAAGGTAAAGGTGATTTCTTCAGTGCCGGAGGCATTCTCGGGAGTAAACTCCTTTTCAGCAGTGATTTTCTGCCCGTCCACCAGGAGGGGCGCATTGCTGGCCTTATCCATGAGAACACCAGACAGCTTATAGGTCTTGCCAGGAGTCAGGCCGCTATAGGTAACAGTATCAACGATAGTAACCTCTCCCGCAGGTTCGGCTTTCTTTTCGTCGTTCACGGTGGCGGTGGTCTTGATCTCCGGTTTCTCGCTGAAAGTAACCGTCTGCTCTTTGTCCTCAATATCGGTATGGGCGCAGACTTCCAGCTTGTCCCGGTACAAGGTTTCAAAGGCCACCACAGTTTTACCGGCCAAAGCAGAGGCATCAAAGGTAAAGGGAATGTCGATGGTGCCCTCCGGCTTGCTGGCCCGGAACGTGGCCTCGGCAGTGACTTCTTTCCCATCCACCAGCAGTTTTTCGCCTGTGGCCTTGTCCATGAGCACACCCTTGACCGTATACTCTTTGCCCACAATCAGCTCGGAATAGGCTACAGTGTCGATGATGGTGATTTCGCCGATCGGCTCGGCGGTATGCTCGCCGTTAGCGGTGGCCGTGGTGCCGATTTTCGGCTCGGTAAAGGTGACAGTCTGGCCCTCATCCTCAATATCCGCATGGCTGGTGACTTTCTTCTCACCCTCGTACAAGTCCTCGAACACGACCACGGACTTCCCAGCCAGAGTGCTGGCATTGAAGGTGTAAGACAGTTCCACGGTGCCGCTGCTCTTGGTGGGGGTAAATTCTTTTTCCGCCGTGACCTGCTTACCGTCAACCTCCAGGGGCTTGCCGCTCTCCTTGTCCATGAGAACGCCAGACAGCTTATAGGTCTTGCCAGCGGTCAGGCCGGAATACCGCACAGTGTCAACGATTGTTACCTCGCTCAGAGGTTCGGCCAGTTTTTCATCGTTAACGGTAGCTGTAGTGCCGATTTCCGGATTCTCCTCCTCATGGTCATCGATAGTACCCAGCTCGATTACAGTGCTGTCACGGGAAATCGTGATGTTGGGAACCGTCACCAGCTCATAGCCTTTATTGCCCTCACAGCGCAGTTCTTCAAGGCAGTATGTGTCAAAGGGCAAAGCGCAAAGTCCGTCCTGGGTTTCCACGATCCAGCCCTCCGTGGTCAGACCGTACCAGGAGCCGGTCAGGTCGTCCCATTCCAGCTCGGGCTTCTCATCGTTGCCGTTGGTGTTGAGGCTGTGGGCGTTCCACTGGTTCTCGGTGCGCACTTCTCCGTTCTCGTCCGTGACAAGAATATGGCTCTCACCGGTAGTCTGGCTGGTCAGCTTAAAGGCCACGTTCGCAAAGCGGTGCATATTCTTTTCGCCCACCTTGACGAATTTCAAATCGCCGCGAATGACCTGATTGTAAGCTGCATCGCCTTCGCGGTACTCGGTAACCTCGCCATCCTTGCGCACAGTAAAGTCACGCACCTTCTTGTCTGTCCAAAGATAGCCCTTGCCGGGCTTGCTCTCCACCATGGAATAGGTTCCGTAGGGCAGAGCCCGCACGTCAGACTGGGCCACGCCATCCTTGACCTCGATGGTCAGGCAGACGGTATCGGGTTCATACAGAGCGCCGTCCACATAGACAGCCCGCTTGCTCTTATTGGTAATCTCGAACAGGGTGCCATCCAAACTCGCGCCGCCCAGCGGAGTCAGGAGCAAAGATTCCAGGTCGCGTTTCTCAATGAGCACACCGCCCCGCACCACCTCATTATCCATGTAGAACGGATACACCTTGAGGTGTTCGTCAATGGTGACAGGCTGGTCGGGAGCGGTGTTCAGCATGGATTCATTCGTGGTTTTTTCGTGGAGGATATAGGCTCCATAGGGCAGAGCGTCCGGAGCGGAACTGCACTTGCCCTCTGCATCGGTAGTCAGGGTCAGGGCTACTTCACCAGGAGCCACGCTCTTATCATTGACGATGACCGGGTTCCGGCTGTCGTTGATGACCTCAAAGACGATGCCCTCAAAGTCGGCATCGCCCTGGGGTGTGCTGCCGGTGATGGTGTCCCGCTTCTCAACAGAAATACCGCCCCGGACTACATCGTCCACGGCGGTAACAATATAGGTTTTCTTGTTTTCTGAAACTGTGACCTGCTGCTCCGGCCAGGTCAGCAGCATGGATTGATTGGTTTCTTTCTCTCTGACAGTATACCGGCCATAGGGGAGAGCGTCATCCGCAGTTTCAGCATGGCCGTTTTCGTCCGTAGTCATGGTGGCTACCACCGACCCGGGAGCGTAGGTCGTGTCTCCCACGACCACCGGGTTGGCGCTGCTGTTGATGATCTCGAACACAATACCTGCGAAGTCAGCGTTACCCTGGGGAACCTCGCCGGTCTTGCTGTCCCGCTTCTCAATGGCAATACCGCCACGCACCACATCGTTGTCTGCATAAAACGGATAAACCTTGCCATCCTCAGAAACAGTTACCGGAATTTCCTCCATAAAGGTCTTGAGCATGGAACTGTTGGAGGATTTTTCTCGGATAATGTAGTCACCGTAAGGCAGGCAGTTGGGGCCAGTAGTGGCAAAGCCCTGGGCGTTGGTAGTGATCTCCTTGGCCGCCTTGCCGGGAGCAACCTTCACGCCATCGACGTCCACAGTATTCGTGGAATCATTGATGATCTCAAACACGATACCTGCGAAGTTAGCGTCACCCTGGGGAACTTCCCCGGTCTTGCTGTCCCGTTTCTGCACCGAAACGCCGCCGCGTATGACCTCGTTGGTAACGGTTACAGTATTATCATTAAATTCCTCGTTGGAGCCAGCGGGGATCTCGCACAGGTCGGTGACTACGGTGCTGACCTTGTAGCCCTCACCAGCACTGATTTCTTTCAGCGTCCAATCTTCGCCAAAGGGATAATAGTCGGTAGTAAAGGTCAAATCCTCACCCACGGTGTACTCCTTGACGAGAGTGCCGCCCTGGTACACGCCAAACTTAGCGCCTTTCAGAGAGCCGTTGCCCTGGGCGGTAGAACCGGTCTTGCTGTCGGCTTTGGTGACCGTCACCCGCCAGCGCTTGAGTTTGTTCTCAAACTGGATGGAGGCTGTCTGACCCTCGGTAAGCTGGAAGGTTTGGGACTGCGGTTTGACATACCGATTTGGCACATTAAGCTCCGTGGCCGTGTAGGTGATCTTTGAACCGTCAGCGGCATAGATGGGCATACCCTCCAAGTCGATATTGCCGTTGGCGTCGGTAGTCTTGGTCACGCTGCTGCCGTCGCTGCCGGTGATCTGGAATTGGATGCCGGACACCTTACCGTCCTCGCTGGTCTTGACCAGACCAGCGCTGCCCACTGCATCCGTTTTGACCTTGATGTAGCAGCTTACAGGATCGCCGCCTGACACATTATAGGTAGCGAAGTTCTGTTGGGAACTATCACTAGTGCGCCAGACTGCTACAGCACCTTTGCCTCCCAGCATAGCACTGTCGCTATCCACTTTGTTTGACGTCTTGGGGTTGATGATCGCTTGAGTAGTAGAAAGCGTAAGAGTGTTCCCATTTGCTCGGATGGTCACGCCTGGAATTGAGTTCTCAAAATGATAATTTTTGAGAACCGCTCGAGAATCTGTGACCGTGGCACTATATCCGTTCCCATCCCATCTAAGAGTGATCGTTTCTGTTTTATCAGGTTCTTTACTGGCAAAGCTGGGTACCTTCATGTAGTCGTTGAGCCGCTTTTTCAGGTCCCGGTAATACTCCAGGAACTTCGTGGGGTTATAGGCATGGGGAGCGCATTTCTCCATATCCGCATCTACCGCCGCCTCTACGCCAAACAAGCCGTCTCCCTGCATAAAGGCGTGGCCGTTGATGGTTTCCCAGATCAGAAGTTGGGTCACGGCCCATTTATCGCCGTTATCGCTGGGGCCCACCCAAAAGTCCGGGGCGTTCCACTGGAAACCCAAGGCCATGATCGTACCTACCGTATCTTGAGCGTTCACGGACAAGTCCACCCAGGTATAGGGTGTTCCCCCGGTTGCGCCCTTCTCATGCTCAAGGCAGTACGCGGCCACATTCGTTCCGTTAATGAGCATAGTCTTGGCAGGCATCTGACTGACATACTCCCCCAAAGTGGTGAGAGTGCCTACATCGGACTTGAAACAATAATAGCCCATCTGCAGCACACCGCCTGTGCCAACCCCTGCCGCTGCCCTGGCTCTGGCTCGCTGAAGCGCGGGCCAGACCTGCTGAGCGTCCACTGAGGCCATTTCCGTATCGTAGATGCTTTCCGGTTCGTCTGCCGGCGCGGCGGACAGTTCCGGGGTCAGGGTAGGTTCGCTGCTTGGGCCTGGGGAGGGTTCCTCCGGAGCGGGGCTGCTGTCCGGTTTTGATGAGGACGCAATATTCGATTTCTCTGGTTCGGCAACGGCTTCAGAAGATTTACTGGTGACCTCGGCAGCAAAGACCGGGGCAGGCACCATACCAACGCACAGCACCAGTGTAAGGATCAGGGCAAGAAATCTCTTAATGTTTTTGGTCATGTAGCCATCCTTTCTTTTCTTAAAGTCATGGTTCGTTAAAAAAACTACCAGTGGGAGCCTTCAAGTGGCTCCCACTGGCAGCGCTGTAGTGTGGGTATCACGCTCCTTTTTCAGTGGATCTGATAGGGTTATCACCGCCTTTATGAATTAAATTATATTAGCCATACCACCTCCCTGGATTCTTATTGAATGTTGACATCACCCCCTTCCGTGGGAAACAGACAAGTGGGCATCACCCCCTTTCATAAAATTGGCATGAAAAAGGGCACCTGCTGTTTCCAGCAGATGCCCTCAACACTTGTAATGATTTAATCTGTGCGGGTATAGAATGTAGCCTTCCCTCGCCCATGTCGTTCGATCACTTTTTCCTGGATCAGCACGTTCAAAGCGTTCTCCACAGATGATTTGCCGATGGACGGTACCTGTTCCATGATTTCGCTCTTTGTAAACTTGCCGATGGTACTGGTGACAGCCTTCCTAACCAGTTCCAAAGACGAGAGCCGCTGGGCAAAAATATCCACACGGCTCTCGAAGTCCCGGTAGGCCGAAAGAATTATGCCAAGCAGGTACTTCACAAACGGCACCGGGTCATTCTCCCCCTCATGCCAGCCAATACCGCTCTGTTGCAGAGAAGAATAGTAGGTCTCCTTCGTCCTCTCGATTTTGCTCTCTATGCTGACATACCGGCCTACCACATAGCCACAGCGGTAGAGCAGCAAGGTCGTAAGCAGACGCGCCATGCGGTCGTTTCCATCGTTAAATGGGTGAATGCACAAAAAATCGTGGATAAAAATGGGAATCAGTATCAGCGGGTCGATAATGCAGTTGTCCACAGCCCGGTTAAAGCTGTCGCATATCTCATCAACTGCACCCGGCGTCGCATAGGGCTCCATCGGTATAAACAGCACTGTCCGGATGCCATCTGGCCTGGTTTCCGCAATAAAATTCTGCGTATTCTTGAACCGTCCCCCGATGGACTTTGCCGAATATTGGTACAAGTCCCTGTGCAATTGCAAGATGTAAGAGGAGCGTAGCGGGATGTATTCGTAACTTTCGTGAATGGTATTGAGCACATCCCGGTACCCCATGATCTCCTCCTCGTCCCGGTTACGGGGCGTGGTCTTCTCCAGGTACAATTCCTTGATCCGCATGCTGGTGGTCACAATGCCTTCGATTTTGTTTGAAGCCTCGGTGCTTTGAATTTTGGCGACCACCACTAGTTTGTCCAAGACTGCGGGCCTTTGTTTCAAGTAAAGCTCCTGCCGGCCCTTATATTCATGTATTTGTGCCACCAGATCCAAGACTTCGCCGTCCCACTGGCGGTCTTTCAGAAGTTCATAGTTAAACTGCCGCATTCGCCCACCTCTTTTCTTTACGCCTAATCCTATCATATTATTAGGCGCAAATCAATAGGGTATGTGCTAATTATGCCCACCCTGACTTATATTATAGGCGAATACGACAGAACAATCCATGTTGTCAACCGTAGAGCAGGAAGAAAACACCCGACTCTGGTTCGGTTATATAATACTCCGTGGTGTAAGGGTGCATATCGCAAAGATAATACTCAATTTTTTCTGCAACACCACGGGCCCCTCCGTATGCTTCCAAAGGAATGGGGCCGGCCCATCCGGCACCTTCATAGCAAAGCGAACGGGCAAGTTTCTTTGAATCCGGAAGTTTTAATGCTGCCTTAACCTCTTTAAGCCTTTGACTGTCTGGAACTTCCACGGGGTGGTAGTACAGGCAAAAGCATCCGTCTGCCACATCCGCAGTGATATAAAATCTGTCACTGGCGGTACGAGTAAGCATCTGAACAAATCCATTTGCCACTGCACTTGATCCCCGTATTTCATCTTCGACATTTTCCCAGCTACCAAGATATTTACGGCCGGTGTCATCGGCAGATGTTAGTGCAGGATCCCATTTTGCTGTAGTTCCATCATACGCAAAAGTCGGGTCATCATGTTTGCCGTACAGCACATAGTCCAAAAGCTTTTCCGGGTCTTGGTTGGGCTTGAGCTTGGCCCGTACTTCGTCTGTAATAAGAATTCTGGGTTCATCCGGGGCAGGCGAGGGAGGGGGGGTAGGCACAGGGGATGGAGTTGGGTCAACGGGTTTATTCCCGCTGCCTGCCAGCAGCTCCCGGCTGTTATAAAAAATCCGCGCCACCTGGGCCCTGGTAGCGGTGCCCTGGGGGTCCAGCTTTCCATCACTGCCGCTGAGCAGGCCATGTGTTATGGCCCACTCCATGGCATATTTGGCATAGCCGGAGGTCTTGCCCCCATCCGGGAACTTATCCAGCATCCCGGCCCGGACTGTCATGTCACAGTCTGTGAACTCCGCGTACTTATAGAGGATGACCGCCATTTGCTCGCGGGTCACGCTCTGGTCTGGACTAAAGCGGCCATTGCCCGTACCGTTGACGATCCCATTTTGCGCCGCCCACTCCACACAAGGAGCATACCAAGCGCCTTGTTTCACGTCAGAAAAGCTACTGGTTGGGTAATCCGCCGAATCAATCTGAGCTTTGTTTCCCAGCACCTTGACAAACATCCCACGGGTCATGGGGCTGTTTGGAGCAAAGGTGGTGGCAGAGGTACCGCTGAACAGGCCCTCCGTCACGGCGTAATCTACCGCCGTGTAATACCATGCACCCGGCTTCACGTCTGTGAAGTTTTCAGCCGCCGCGTATCCGGGCATAGCAAACATATTGACAGCCAGAACACAGACAGCAAACAATGCGAATAGCCTTTTAACTTTGCGCTTCATTTGGATCACTCCTATTTGTTTTTTGCACATCGTTTTGCTATTCGCAGCCAGCCGTCAGGAAACGCTACAGCCCATCGTCCTCGTCTTCATCCTCGCTGACGCGGCGTTTCTTCAGCACCGCCATGACGATCAGCGCTCCAATGGCGACGACCATTCCGCCGCCCAGTAAGCCTAACTGCCAGATGGGAATATCCGCCAGGGTGAACGCCGGGTCAACTGAGCCTGTTTCTGTGGCGGTGATTGTCGCCTGCGGCTGTGAACCCGGCTGCTGTTCTTCACCTGATTCAGCCTTACTGTCAGGTTGGTTTGTGAGAACAGCGGACGTAACCGGTTCAGGTGTAGGCTTTGGCGTTGGAACAGGCGCCTTTGAGGTAAGGCAGGTCAACTGATAGCTGGAACTGCCGCCAATTTCCAATCGCAGTACGCCGTCGTCCCCAACAGGTATCGTGCCTGGATATAGGCCGTGCTCCGTTTTGAGCTGGAACTCTACTCCAGCCCAAGCTGTGCCCAGTTGTACTTCCAACTGCTCCGGCGTGGCGATCTGCATCTCCGTACCGTCAGTGCCATCCCGTGCCTGAGCGGAAAGTGAAATCGTAAACAGCAAAAACAATGTGGTCGCCAAGCTGATCAACAGCCTGGCCTTTGATGCTTTTGAACTCATATATTTCCTCCTGAAAACTGGCAAGCAGCGGTCAGGATAGCATCTACCTATATTAGACCACTGCTTGTCGGAATTTACAACTGTTTTTTCAAAATTTTTTCAAAACCTCTTTCGGCCTCGCCTATGCAACGTGAAAGAATCTCCATGAACCGCTCATGGGTCAGTTCGGTGTCCAGCCATTGGGTGGCCCGGTAGGCGTAACAGCCGGTATCGCTGTTGATGGTATGGCAGCCCAGGATGCTGTGCAGGTTCATGTCGTTAGTGTCAAGGTACTGGGCGATGGCCGCTGGGGTCTTGATTTGCCTTGCCAGACAGATTACCATGAGCGGGTGGAGAGGTGAAAAGGACACCTGCACATACCACCCGCTAAGGTTGATAGACAGACACATCCCATCCTGGTACTCAATGGGCATGGATTCCAGCAGCATCTGGCGGGCGTGGGCGGCCAGATCGGCACGGCGGTTTTGTTCCTTTTTAGTGATGTTAGCTATACGCGCCGCCTCCTATCTCGCCGCCGCAATATGTGTAATGGCACCCCAAATCCGGTTAGACTCATGATTGATACCCAGAATCCTCACCGTGACCCGGGCGCCCCTGGGCGGCCTGCCGCGCTTGGGATAGCTGCACAGACAGTCAACGCCCCCGTCCAGCGCTACGAACACACCATTTACGTCCACCATGCTGACGGTACCCACATAGCAGCTGTCCACCGAGTACATCCGCAGGGCCTTCTCATATGGATTCTCCCCGGCCTGTTTAACCGAAGCGACCACACGCACGTTGTCCCGGCCGCTGCGTTCCACCTCCAGCACCTTGACCAGCACCCGCTGGCCAGGCTGGAAATACAGCCCCGCATCCATCCAGCGCTGGTAGCTCAGTTCACGCAGAGGAATATACACCTCCAGCCCGAACAGGTCAACAAAAATGCCTGCCCGGATAACAGATACAATGCGGGCTTCGGCGCAAACATCGGAGTAGATACGGTTGTTTCCGTCCCGGTCTGCGCCGAAATAGTAGGTCTTACGCTTGGCTGCCATAGCCTCAAGCCTACTGCCCACTGCCAAATTGGACTGCGGGTCCACGCCTTTCACGATGTAATCGACCTCCGCACCCAGGCGTTTGGTGAGCATATAGTGCAGAATTTCGTCCGGGGAGCGCCCGCGGGTATTGTCCGGCAGAACAACTGCCTCCTCGGCGGGAATGATCACCTTGAAAGCTCCATGATACAGGACTGCCAATGATTTGGTATCAGAGTTCGCAGCCCGTTCCACGCCTTGCAGCGTGCCTGTAAGTATGCGCCCGGTTTTCTGGGACTCCACCAGGTCTAACAGGTCGTTACGGGCTTTGTCCGCAGCGGTTTCCACAGTACGGCCCTCGTCGATTGGTATAACTGGAATTGTTTTGACAGATGAACGCCGCCGCACGCGTCTTCGGCTGGCGGAAGGCGTGCTTCCGGCGGCCTCTGTGTCAGACTGGTTTAAAACTGGAGCCGTCTTCCTGCGGGGACCGCGTCTTGCCGCAGGGTCTATGTCGGTTTGATGGGAAAAGCCTTCCGCCTCCGGAGCTGCGGTGGGATCGGAGCTTTCCAGAGTCGGTTCCGGGGAATCCTGTGGAACTGGCTCTTGATTGAACAATTCAGGCGCCTCAACGCGGACCTCTTCAGCGCTGAGCGCCATATCAGAATCGGTTTCACAGAGAGGAGCGTTTTCCTCCTCGCAGGGCCCCTGGATCGAAGGGGATACCTGATCGGGGGTTAATTCCATGTCGGTTATGTAGTTAATAAAAATTCCTCCTTTTTTATATGAGAAAAGCGCCCCTTAAAAAGAGGCGCTTTCGCTCTACATTATTCTTCCATTTTGCGGATCCTTCGCTCTGCTTCCTTGTACACTTCATCGTCATCCCGGACGGAAATCACAATGATCCGCATGACTTCGCCCTGTATGACCAACTGGTACACCACACGGTACCCGAGATTCTTCAGCTTGATCTTGTAGAACCCGCTGAGCTTGGAACTGGCATGGTTGCCCAGTGGCTTGCCGATCCCGTCTGGCGGTGGCAGCGGGCGCTCCGCAGTCTTACTGATGGCTTTCAGGATAAGCTTCTGATTGTAGGGGTCAAGGCGTTTCAGATCACGCAGCGCCTCTTTCAAATACTCCACCCGCCACTTCATTCTTCAATCTCCACATCGATTCCGTCAAGTTCGGCCTGAGTAATTCCCAGCGACTGCATGACATCATCCTGGGACAGAGTTTCAACCGATCCTTCACTAGCTAAGCGGCGTTCAGCCTCCTCCTGGAGAATGTAGTCGGAGAGCATCTCCATCAGGGATTCATATTTTTCGGGGGACATAAGCACGCAGGCAGGCCGGTTGTTCTTCATGACCACCTTCGTACCGCCTGACTGGACCTCCTCAAAAATCCGACTGGCCTCGCCCTTATTAAACCGGGTGATTGGTACAATAGACTTCATCACGCTGAGCACGGACATCTCTTCCATAGCGTATCCCTCCTGAATATAGCCTTTCTATCTATATTCATATTATACTGAAAAACGCCATTAATGTCAATCTTTATATCGATAAATAAATTGACACTTAAAAGTCTCCGGGCGGCTTTGCCGAGCTGTATAGGTTTGGCTTTGACTTGGCTTTTGGTTCAGCCTTCTTTGCATCTTTGGCCGGGGTAGAAACAACACTTACAACTGGCTCTGGTGTGGCTTTTGTCTGCTCAGACCGGTACTCCAAAATAGAAGTCCTCGCCATCTCCCCAGACATGGGGTGTCTGGTATAGTCCAATTTCCGCAGCTTGAGCACGTTGCACCCCCGTATGATGCACAGCAGCTCCTCATTGGGCATCCGCAGCACCTCATCCGGGGTCAGCAGCCTGCGCCGCCCCTGACCCTCGGTCTGGCGGTATTGGGGGATAAACTGGGCAACGGCCATGGTCTGCCGGGTGGTGGACGTGGAATCTACTCTGATGCTCATATCCCCGCTGCGGGCCGAGAAATACTGGGCTGTCACATCGTCGGTGCAGCCCAGCATGAGCTGAATGTCGCAGTTGCCGATGATTTCACTCCAGAGGTTGTTGGGATAGCGGTTCTGTAACTGGCCCAGGCTCTGTACCGCCAGCATGACCCGGATATCCCGGGAACGTATCACCGAGAGCGACCTGGCAAAATCCGAGCCGTCTGCCGCTCCGCCGATTCTGCCGACATTGTTGAACTCATCGAGAATCAGATTGACCGGCACGGTGCAGCGACCATTGGGTTGACTGTCAGCAAGCCGTGTCAGCCGTATGAATAGGAACGAGAAAAACAACGAGGACAAAAATGCCATCGTTGTGTCCTGGTCGCTCAGTATGATGTAGTAGGCGCACTTGCGCTGGCCCGGGGCCGTCAGGCTGATGTCTGACCGGGTGATGATGTTCCGCACAGACTGGTTCTGTAAGACCTGCAGCCGGGTACCCAGGCCCAGCACTATGCCAGAGCGCACTGTGTCGCTGGATTGGGAGAACAAGTTGTAAGGGGCACGGGCCGGATGGCCCAGGGGCAGTTTTTCAAACATGGCGGTCAACTGCCGCTCATTGTTCTGAGTGAGCATTTGGTAAACTGTGGCCAGGTTCTTCATGTTGGAATCCAGGGTGTTGTCCTGGTCGATGTAGAGGATGAGTGCCTTGAGGAGGTTGCCCTCGCCGTTGTCCCAGAAATGGTCGCTCTTGCCGGAGCTGGTATTGCCAATAATTACGTTTGTCAGCACCTGGGCCATGAGGGTATCGCCGTGGAGGTCTGCCATGCAATTCCAGGAATCACCGTGGGCAGGGTCTACCAGGTTGAACACTTTGACCTCGTAGCCATGCCTGCGGTATAACTCTGAAGTATCACCGAAAAGCTCGCCCTTGGGGTCAGTTATGACCACCGACTCGCCCCGCTTGATACTCTGGAACAGGGCGTTGCGTATGACTGCCCGGGACTTCATGGTGCCGGATGCCCCGAACACAGCGATGTGCCGGTTGAACCGGGTGTCTTCCGGCATACAGACAGCCTTGCCCCGGTGCTCGCCGAGGATGGTGCCTTTTGCTTTTGCGATGGGGGCGGTCTCCAGAACCACCCCCATCTCCTTCTCGCTCATCCAGCCTGCGGTACCGTAAGCCCCTGTGGAACTGGTTTTGAATCCGCGAGGGTCTTGGGACCTGCAGCCGTGCCGGCCTTGAAATTTGAAATAAACAACCAGCCCACCGACGATCAGCAGGATAGCTGCCATTCCCTTCAGACCGTTCACTGTGAAGGCCGCCGGAAAAACTGCCAGCGGATTCCAGTTGAATGAAATCATGACTGCCTGCCCATTCATACCGCCATCCGCCAGCCATATCTCATAGTTTGAGAGGAACTGGCCCAGCATCCCTCCCAGATATAGCAGCATCGTGACCGCCATGATGATACTGGTGATCACGGCCGCCCGGCGTTTGTTCAAAAGCATTCCTTCCTTGCTTTAATGTCCAATGCTGATTCTATCGCCTCCAATTCTATTGTTTTGATTGTCCCATTGCCTGCCAGGCACTCCCGCAAAAACTCCACTTGGTGGGGATAACACAGTACCTCGAAAGGGCCAGGTATCTGCCCCATGACTTCCCGGAACCGTATCAGCCGGTTCAGATCGCCGTCCAGGTGGGAGAAAACATAGCCGCCGTCCACGCAAGCGTCATACTCAAACCTCCCGCTTCCGTAGGACCGGGTTTCCGGCAGGAACAGCGCGTCAAGGATACGTTCCTTCCAGACGGGCGAGGCCATGATCCTCAGTTGCCGCACGCCGTTCTCATCCATGGGAATGAAATGCACGCAAGGGTAGACCGCATCAAACCGGAACTCCTTGCGGTGGGGGTGGGCCGCATCCAGCACAGTATCCAGGGCAACCTTCGGGGAATTGCCAAGGAGAATCGCGGAATCCACCCGGTCTATCCCCGCATTGAGCCGGATAATGTCGGTCAGGCTCTGGAGAGCTTTGAACTCTCCGCGGCCCTGCCACTTCATGACGGCACCGCGTGCGTTGTATACCACATAGGGACACTCCTCAGAAAAGGCAGCTCCTGTGATTCTTGTAAACTTGGTTTTATTTGCGTCATCCATACCCACGCTTTTCAAAGCCCTGCTCAGATACAGGACCGGCTCGCCGGGGACAATGTTCGCCCGGCTCTGGTTCTGCAGCTCAGGCAGCAAATATGGGCAGACCTGAAAGCCTGCCCGCATGAACATCGCCGCCATCTCTGCCACCCGGAAGTGGCGCTCACGGTGTCCATCGTCCCCGGGGAAGTGGTGCTGCCAGAACGCCTCCATATAATAGGAATACGCGTCGGGATGCACCCAGTCCAGGATATGTAACGCTTTCTTATAGAGCCGCACGGATTTTGCCTGCCCGCCCCCATTGAGGGTGAACAGGCGGCAGTCCATCTCCTCGCCTGTCTGGGAATTGACAAAGTGCTCCGGCTGGGTCAGCCTGACGATGAGCGCCTTGTAGACCCGCTCACTCCCCAAAAGCTCCAAAGACTGGAAGGGGAACTCCCCCACAAATGACAGAAGAGCCACCAGATTTGACACATGACTGCCGGGGCGGAACTGTACCATTCTACCTCATCTCCTTTGAGAGAAATCCCGACATCTCTACAACCCTCAACGTCGTTTTTTGTGCATTTGAGGGAGCAGAAAAGCCAGAAAATCCCAGAATCATAGCCTTGGCATGGGCTGTGTATTTTGAAAGCCTAAAAAATCAGCCCTTTTTACATATCGGTTTGCATGGCGAAAACTGCGGATAAATGTCCAGCCCTCCGCCGTTCGGATGATTTTTCTCGACATCAAGCCACAGCGGGAAGTCCTCTTTGGGCACCACATATACCTCCGTGCGTTCCTGATTTCCGGCGGCGCTGCAATAGTAGTGGGTGCAGACCGTGGGATTGTCGTCCGGCAGTGTGTAGAGAGCCACAATGTCTGTGACGATATTCACCTCGATGTTGTCGTGGTCCCGCCAGCGGCGCTCGGGCCTGTCCCGGGCGTAGACGTGTCGGAAAATCAGCACACAATCGGTATAGCACACTGGTGGATTTTTATTGAAGAACTCCTGCATGGCAGGGTAGAGAAAGCCACGGATAAACTCGGTGGAGCCGGTTTCCTTTTTGGGCAGGAGCATAGGCAGACGCAGGGTGAACCAGCCGTTTTTGGTAAATCCGATCTCCACTGGGTGAACCTTCTGGACGATCCTCTCCACCTCCCACTTGGCATTGGGATAGCCTGTATACGCCGGGAGCGCCCGGCCCAGGAGCGTGGCCCGCTCCAGATTGTCCTCCAGGGTCATGGCGTGCTGGTACGCCGCATCAAAGCGCCCGGAATTTGCCAGCCAGCGAGTGCTTTCCACCTGCTCCGTCATCTGCTTCAGCTTGGCGTCGATTTGGCCAAGCACCTCAAGAAATATGCTCATATATCTGTCCTTTCCGATAATCACGAATAGAATTTTACCTCCGGCACCTCACTGCCCTGGAACTCCACCGTG
The DNA here is from genome assembly GCF_009917525.1 of Acutalibacter sp. 1XD8-36. Lineage (GTDB taxonomy): Bacteria > Bacillota > Clostridia > Oscillospirales > Acutalibacteraceae > Acutalibacter. Next base: position 94,798 of record NZ_QZDU01000007.1, on the reverse strand, counting down.
GTGAACAAGCAGGGGACAGGAGGCAGCCGAAGGCCCTCCGCCATAGAGATATGGGGCAGAACAATGATGTACTTCAAGTCATCCTGGGGCTGGAGCAGCCGCAGCTGGCTCTGCTCGCCCTCATACAGTACCACGATCTCATACCCAACATCTTCCTTCAGAAAGAAAATCTGGGAGGGGTACACCGCCGGGTAGTGGTCCAGCGGCCCCACCTGGTCAAGGAACTGCAACAGCACCCATACGGCTATAATCGTCCGCTGGTCTGGCTTGCACATGGGGTCTAGCCCCACATAGTACCCGCCGGAAATATCCTCAATCTGCCCCATTCGGCGCAAGCTGCGTAAAATCTTCTCGGCTGCACCCGCAGGTTTTCGCAGCATCCGGGCAACCTGCACCCTGGGCAGAGCCCCGTACTGGGACAGCCATTTCACCACATACCGCTCCTCCTGAAGCAGCATGGGCATCACCTCCTTGATATGTGCGTATTTTTTGGTCCAATACGTATAAAACTCAAAATGCGCTTTGCGTTTTACTCATTTTCCGAGTTGTGCGCATTCCGCTGTCTTTCCCTCAATATCGCCTCCAATTCTGCCCTGTCGGTGGTAATCATTTCCTGCTCCTCCCTGGAAGCCTTTATCACCACCGGCACCTTATTGTTGTTGGAATAGACCAGCGCTTCGCCCCGCTCAAATCGGGTAATGGAGCGCGTCTCCGTCTTTGTTAGTTTCAACACCTCCTGTACATACCGGGCCTCGTCCGGCTCCAGATTCAGAATTATCTTGTTCTTGGAGTTGTTGATGATGGCCCTCCCATACTTGCCGTCCTCCAAGCCAAAAAAGTCGGATAGGTCTTGGGTAGCTGAAATTGCCGCCCCTCCGAACCCACGGATAGTCTTAAAGATAGTCAGGCAGAAGTCAGCAGCCTGCTTATTGGAGGAAGCTCCCACAAGCTGCCATATCTCGTCTATCATAATGGCTTTTTTCTTAGTGCGGTCAGCCTTCACGTTGTCCCAGACGTAATCCAAGGCGATCATCATGCCCACCGGGAGCAGCTTGCCCTTCAGCTCGGATAGGTCCAGCACGATGTATTTGTTGCTCAAATCCACGTTAGTCTGCTGGTTGAACGACTGTGCCGACCCGGTTACGAACCGGCTGACGATGATAGCTACCCTTTTGGTCATGGGATTCTCCAACAGATTCTTGTGGAGGTCACCCAGGATGGGCATTTTCTTCATCTTAGGAGGGCTGCACTTGCTGTCAATGTAGAGTGAATCGTTATCGTGGGTAATGCCAAAGTCAGCGTAGGTCTTGATGAGCGCCTCGTCCAGCATTTGCTCCTCCTCGTTGGTCATGTCAGGAATCAAGAGCGAGAAGAAAATCATCAGCTGCTGGATCTTCCGTGCCAGCATGGAATCCTCCTCACCGCTGTCGCCGTCAATCAGCTCCATCTCTGGGGAAACCGTGTGGCGTATCTCCATGACGTTGATACAGTGGGGCGAGCCAGGAGCAATCTTAATATACTGCCCACCAATACGGTTGCACGCCCGCCGGAACTCGTGCCCCTTGATGGGAGCCAGTATATAGCACTGGATACCCCTCATCCTCATGCGCAGAGCCAAGAGTTGTAAGGTAAAGGTCTTTCCTGCCCCGCTGGTACCCAGAAGGTTGAGATTGGCATTTTTATTCTTTCGCGTGTCGAACAGGTCAACAATACACAGAGAGTTATTGTGCCGGTTGACCCCAAGCAGCACCCCGGTATCATCCGACATCTCAAAGCTGGTAAACATATAGGTGGACGCAGCCCCGCTGGTGAGCACATTCCGCTGGGATTTGCGCTCCAGTGAGCTGTCTAGGTGCAGAAACGGCATGACAGAGCGCAGCGCTTCCTCCTGCTGGAATCGACAATCGCTGACCTGCATATCCATGGACTTGAGCATATCTACCATCTGCTGTTTGCGCCAGAGAAGCTCGTCATAGGTCCGAGCTGATACTGTGATGAACACGGACATATAGAATAAGTCCTCGTTGTTGTTAGCAATGCCTTGTTTAATGAAGTACCCGGCCTGGATGGAGTTCGTCAGTTCCTCGTAGTCGGTGCTGGTGTCCTGCATACCCCTGAGCTTGGTGCGATTCAGCCTAATACGTTGGGCTACCTTGTCAATCGTCCTACTTCTGTTCTCCCGGCGCAGATGTACGTCCACGTCAATGCCCTCGCCAGCGTTAATCAGGGAGGACATCCACCCAGCCCGAACCGCCCCCGGAAAGCCGTTGCCCTTTATATATAGAAAGGCGTAGTACAGGCCATCCATGACGGTGTAGTTGAAGTGGGTCAGGTCAATCCCCCGTGGTGCCAGAAAGTGTGCCACATGGATTTTCGGCACCGGGTCAATTCCAATCACCTTATCCCGAGCCGCCATCGTGTCTAACACCACCCGGCTGACCCGTTCCGAAAACGGCTCGTCCACGCAGGACTGCCGGTTGAAAAACATATACAGTATTTCAGCGACAGTTTCATCCGGGTCTGCGGGCTGTACGATGGAGTTTCCGCACTGGAGAAAGTAAGCCCGGGCATTCTGCTCGGCGGTCTGTAAAGCTCCGTAGACCTGGCCCAAATCCTCCGAATCCCCCCGGCGCTGTTCCTCATACTGGAATATCAGGAAAAACCGGCGGGTCAAGGCTTCTCTGCTACCTACGTCCTTGATGAGCCGCACATAGCCCTCGCCCAGAGAGCGGCACTGGTCGTTCTCCTCAGTTTCAAGCTCTTTGCGCACCATAGCGACGTGCTTATCCGAATCCGCCTTGCGGGTGATACTCTTGAACTGTAACCGCATAGGTGAGATTTTGAGCCAGCTTGCGAATGTGGAAATGATGTTGAACTGCTCTTCATCCGAGCGCAGCATGAAATTGATAGGCTCAATCTCCAGAATCTTCAGAAACCTGCCGTCTGTTGTTTCCACCACGCCGCGCTCGATTTTTTTCACCGGCAGGAACCCCTGTGCGGTGAGCTTTCTTTGCTTTTCTCTTTTCTTGCTTTGGGTCATATCTGAAACCAACCCTCTTCATATGGATTTTTCTTCTGCATTTTGCGAACTTCAGTACATGGGCCAGGCACTGGAACAGGGAGTCGCCGTCTATTCCCATGACCGTTATCACTCCAAGAGGGAGCAGAGTAACGGTCATAATAACGATTTTGACCGTGCCTGTCACCGGGAGATACATAAGCTCCGGGTAGCCTGCCAAGAGCAGCAGAAACGCTGCCTCGACAGCGTTACGAAGCTCCAGCATACCGCCCAGTATCTTGCCAGAATCGGTGTAGTTCGCCGGGATAGCGAACACGTTATTGTAAGGCTTTTCGTCCATAAGCTATCTTCCTAATCTGTAAATTTGCGCTGTGGTCTTGAACCGTCCCAGCCGCAGTGCTTCATTGTGGTCGGGGACATAGATGTCAACCCGGCTTATATCGTTCTCAATGCCAGAGCCGCCTCTGTCCTCCACGGTGTACATGGTGCCGTTAATCATGATTTGCGTACCAAACGGGTAATGACTGGACATGGCGACCATCCCCTGTGACACCCGCTTTCCGCTGGCAGTGATTCCGGCGGCGTTCTCGCCACAGCAACGGGTGCAGGCGCAATAGTGTGTCACGTCTACCTCTAATGTAGAGATTGGCGTGCCGTAGCTCCCGCCGCCTGATACTGGCGCGTCAAAGTCAACTCCGCTGGGCCGACGCAGAGAAAGCGTGCCCTCATAGCTGGGTGTGTTGAGGATAACCCCCTCACCTCCAGATGAGTGAACCCACATTCTTTGCCCGCTCTCGCCGTAACCTGCGAACATAAGAACGTGCGTCCAGTCCTCCCGGCCGCCCAGGAATCCCAGATCACCTGGCTGCAGTTCCGCCGCCGTGACCGCAAAAGAGTTATCCCACTGGCTCCAGTTTGTGCCATACAGGCTCATGCCCACGGCGGTTTTGTAGACCCAATCGGTAAACCCCGAACAGTCAAGCCCGTATGGCTGAATCGTGCCGCTGGTGTGGTCGCCAGCCGCTGTCACCAGCCGGGGGGTATTCCAGGCGTCGTTCCACCCGGCCTCTGATTTGCCGCCCCAGAAGTAGGGCACCTTGCCTACCAGGGACAGCCCGGTAGAAAGAATGTGCTTGCGCATGGCACTGCAGTTCTGGCTGTTGACGAAAGCAATCAACTCCTCGTCCGTTAGCGGAACCGACGAACCAGCCACCACCGAACCGTACATTGTGCGCTTGAGGGCGTTTGCCATGTTCTCTATGGCCTGCCGGTATGTGATACCGAACTGAGCATATGGTGCGTCCAGGTCTATCCCAAACGCTGTGGCGATCACTGAGGTGTCGAAAGGATGAATGGTACATTTGACATATTTGACCGTCACGGCGGTCGGTACAGGTGTAGCTCCCGGTGACGGAGAGGGTGCTGGCGTGGCCGCAACTTCCTGCTCCACCTCGCCCTCGCCATCCTCCGTTACCGGGAACATAGAACCTGCCACGCTGTTCAGCTTGGCGGCCAAGTCGGTCTTGCTGGTGTCCTTTTGCTCTTTTGAGGCTGAGTATGCCGCCAAAATGTAGCAGACATCGTACCCGGCAGAGCTGTGTGCATAATTGGACAGCGCGTCCATCGAGAGCCTGTAGTCATACCCACCGGCCTCTATGATGGACTCCACCTCTGCAAGTGCTTGGTTGTACCCATCATCCACCGCCTGATTCACTACGTCTGCCATCTCGTTATACGTTCCCAACAAAGTAGCGCCGTCTTCTGGCTGAACACCGTCCAACCCGAAAATACCGTTGCTCACAATGCTGGGCAGCGACACGATCAGCACCACGAAAATCAGCAGCACCATGCAGCTGCACACCAGCACCTTAAACAGCGTGTGCCGGGAGGCCCAGGCCGCCGCCAGCAGCGCTCCCCACGGCCCGGCCGCCGAACCCGCCGCGATCTCCGCAGCCGCCCCGCTGGACGCTTGCGCCGTGCTGATCGCCGCATTGGCCGTCTGAGCAGCAGCTTGCGATGCCTGTCCCGCCGCCTGTATCTGCTTGGCAGCGTCGGCGATTTTCCCTGCGGCCTCACCGTAATTGTCCTGGCCGTCACCAATCTGTTGTTTCTGCGGCTCGCCCAATAGGCAGCACCCCCTTTCATGAAAATGGCCGGCTGTAAAGTCCAACCGGCGCGGTTATCTTTTTCTTCTGGGCGGCCTGATCTCCGTCAGCGTGCGGGCCTTTGGCTCAGCAAAGCGTGTAGGCTGGCTCTTGTAGCGCACTGTTTCCACCTGCACGGTTTTCACGTTCCCATTCTCATACACGGCCTTGCCGTTCTCATAGACCGGCTTGCGCTCCACCCCAGGCTGGCCGGGAATGGCATACCACTGACCGCCCTTGACATCCTCATAGACCTTGTAATCCCCGCGAGGAGCAGCGTAACGGGTGGTGTCGTAGAACATAGTGCCCGAGCCATTCTCGTGCCTTACCTCGAAGTGCCCGTCCTTGCGGGTGGAGCCGTCTACATTGGCAGCCTTCTGCTCAAACCCTGGCATGAAAGCCTGGAATTGGGCCTGATTGTACGCCAACGCGGATTCCCCGGCCTCGAACTCCGGGGCCTGAGCGTTCTGCTGCAGAGCGTACCAGTCCACGCCGTTAGCCGACTGCACCACCGAATGGGGAGCGTCCGGCTCGTCATAGTAGGCGCTGTTGTACCAGAGGGTGTTGCCCTCGGGCGTGCTGGCCTCCATAACGCCCTCGCCCACTGTGCGTAGCATAGTGCCGTTTTCCGCAGACGGGAACGCCTGGGCAACCTGCCCGGCCTCGCCCGTACTGCCTGTGAAATTGGGAGCGTCATAGAACGCACCCGCCTCAGCGCCGCTGGCCATCTGGTACCACTGACTGCCATCCGAAGCTGTCACTACGGAGTGCGGAGCGGATGGAGCATCAAACTGGGCCGCATTGAACATAGCAACCTCTGCCGACTTGCCGTTGGCTCCCACTGCTGTGGTATTGATCTGCCCGCCGGTGATAGTTGTGCCCCGCATCTGATACCCACCGAACTGGGGCATATAGTTCCCAAGGCTGCGGTCTGCGATCTCGCCGCCGATAGAACCGGAAACACCGGGCTGACGGCTTGCAACAGAGCTAATAGACTCCCCGGTAAGCGTAGCGCCATTTCTTGCCGCCATTCCACCAAAGGCCCGGCCCACGAAACCCATACCGCCTCCTGCGCCCATAGGCACGCCGCCGGTCACCACGGAATCACGCACATAGTTGTTGCCCTTGAACTTGTTGGCAAAGCCCGTTGCGAAGCTGGTGCCACCCGCAGCAGTTGCCGTTGCGGTTTTTCCAGCCGGGCCGGCACCGTTGAAAACCTTTCCAACAGTCTTGGAGCTGCCGGCAGCACCAGACAGCACCCTTGCGGCCATCATCAGCTCCATACCCATACTTGAACCTGTTTGGGCCACGTTAAGCCCCAGGCTGGAGAGATAGCTGTCGAACCGCTGGGCCGTCTTGAGGAAAGCCAGCGCACAGAACAACCACAGGAAAATGCTGCCGTTCCCGTTGGTGAGAGCGCCGCCGTTGCCAATGAACTGCCCCACCGAGGTTGAGAACCCCCGCAGGAACCACACGTTCATGGTAAGCAGGAGCAGCTGAGAACCCACCATCCTGCACCAGCTTTTGAACACTGGCGAGGTGGCCTTGGACGCCCCCATGGAGAACGCCAACGGCGAGGTGTAACAGAGCACGCCCACCACCACATAACGCTCTACCGTTTCCAGCAGGAGCTTGAAGTAGTTCCAACCCAAGGCTATCAGCAGAACAAGAATTAGGATCGTCCCCACCACCGATGTGATCGCCACAAAGTTCGCTATACCGTTGCTCAGGGTTTCCTCCACCCCGGCAAAAGTAAAATCTTCCTCCGTCATGGTAAGTTCCATGAGTGCCGTGTATGGCGCTCTGGCGATGTCCAGCGTGATGAGGAAGATCTCTTTTGAATAGGCGATGAGGACTGCAAAAAGTCCGTTCCGGGCAATCAGCGTCAGAGGGTTTTCTGCCTCCGTGATCGGCCCGCCGAACACCCGGAAAAGCTGCCAGACTGTAATAAGGAACAGCGTGGCCCAGGCGAAATACTGCATGACTGTGAAGGCTTTCGTCACAAAGGGGAAGTATTCCTCCATGGCGGTCATGTCGGTGCCCAGGGCATCCAGGAACAGTCCTGAAACGGTATCCATAAGCTCCGACGCCACGCTGCTTACCCACTTGACGATTCCCTCAAAGATCCAGTCAAGCATAGTCGGTCACTCCTTTCTTACGGCCCGGTATATTTTCCTCCGGCAATGAGCGGCTGCAGATACGCGACCACAAAGCCCAGCGAGTTGAGCACGATCCAGGTGACCACGATCCGTTTGAGCCAGCTTGTTGCCTCGTCCACCGAGCGCTGGTTGCGGGAGATCATCCTCACCAGCAGGGCGATAGCCGCGGCTGTGACTGCAACAATGGTGCTGATGGTCACCAACTGGCCGTACACGTCCTTCATGATGGTAGAAAACCGGTTCCAGATGGTGTCTGCGAACACCGGCTGCAGCGATACCATGACGGCTGTCCCGGCTCCCACCAGCGACCAGTAGGCTGTCACCAGCCGCTGGCCTTTCTTCTTTGGTTTTGTCATTTGTTCCTCCTTGAAAATTATTTTTGTGGTAACAAAAAAACCGTTTCAAGCGTCTGCTCAAAACGGCCTTGAGAGTTCGTTTTCAATCGAACTCTTCGCTACCCCCAATTTGGTACGATACAACTATACCACATTTTCAATCGTCTGTCATCGGCAAAAGACTTGCCAATTTTGCGCCACTTTTCTGCCATTTGCGATTTTTGGCTTGTTTTTGAGGAAAAATCTTGAAAGAATCTCAAAAAATTTCTTATAAAGTCCCCTCCAGCTCCTCCAAAAGTGCCAGCATATCCAGCACCAGCTCAATATCCGCAGAAGGGGCTGACCACAAACGCAATGAAAGAATGGAAATGGCCTGCTGACGAAGCCGATAATAGTGCCGGGAGGAAACGTCAAGCTGATAAAGCAGCTCAGTATGGGTGAATTTCTCCGGGCCTATGTAGGTCAGATAGATGAGCTTGTAGAGCTTTTTGCCGTTTCCGGGCTTCTGCTTGAGGACGGTCAGGGCGTCGTGTACCCTGTCCAGCAGGATCCGGGTTTTCTTGGCCCCCTCCAATCGGGTTTCCAGCTTGCGGTTACCCATAGCAAGCTGCAGATCCAACTGCTCCAGCAGCATATCCATGTTGGCGAGAGGCTGATCCAGCTCCTCCGCAACCGTTTCAGGAAAACATTCCATCACCCATAGCAAGGTACGGTAGTTCTGCAAAAGCAGCAGCGTGTTGTGATAGCTGTCCCGCCGTTTCCTCTGCTTGGCGGCGCGGGCTTTCTCGTCGCTGATGTTCTGGTCGGCTAGAATCCCACGCCTGGTGAGCATATTGATAAATGCCTGGGATTTCTCGCTCATCTGTGCTTCCTGCTGTTCGTATGTCAAATCTTTCCTGTTCTCCATAGTCAAAAAACTCCTTTGCCGTTTTCAAGAGGTCAATAGGCAGAATTTCCCTATTGCTCCTGTGATTCTCTATAACTGTAGGATTACTATAACAACAACCCTTGCAGTCATAATTACAGTTCTTACTATTCATGAGTGGAGAAATATACGCGCGTATTATAGGGGGCGAAAGTGCAACGCGGCTTTCTTGTGCCGGGGCGCTGGCAGGGAATTTCAACTTCCTGCTGAACCAGGCCACCAGCTTGCCAAAGCGCGATTGTCCCACGTTTCCCTTGTGCGTATTCGCGCCATAAAAACGTATTTCCTCAAAAATACGCACAACTTCACTCTGGTCGGGCAGTGAAACCTCCGTACCCGTTGGGTACGCTTTATTAAAAATGAGACAGCCATAGCTGCCGGGCAGACGGTACAGAGTGAAGGCATCCCCATGCTTCTTCAAGAACCTCCATACCTTGGTCTTCTCCCAGCCCCATCGTTGTCCCAGGGTTTCCAAAGTCAGGTTAGCGCCGTACTTGCCATATTGTACGGTGGGCGTTAAAAAGGAGAACCCGTTATCCGGGTCCTCCCATACTGTGTGACACCATAAATCGAGCCAGGCATCGGTTTCTTCAAATTTATAGTTTTGTTCTGCTAACCGTTCTGTGATGTTCCGGGGTAGGCACAGAAAGCCATAGCCATCTGTTGTATATACGGCCCCATCCATGCACTCCTTGCCGGAACACTTGACAACCCAATCGGCGATTTGGTAGGTTAGCTTCCTTGTTTCTTTGTCCAGTCCGTAGGTCAGATAGCCAAGTTGGGATAGCTTTTCCAGCGCTTCCAAAGCCTTAGTACGGCTCCTGACACCGAGGATAGCCTTTAGCCCCACAATTCCTCCTGCCCACATACCGGGCTCTACGGCATTCTCATAGCCGCAATAGTAAGCCTTGCCCTTACGGAACGCCGCACGGCTGGCGAGCTTCATCCACGCTCCCATGAGGCCCTTGCCCGTGGGCAGGGCGCTGCGGGGTAGCTTGACCCATTGGTATTTATGCAGACATTTCATGGCAGGACCTCCTTATTCAAATTTTCTATGACGAAAGCCGGGTACTGTATGCACCCGGCTTTAACCTAAAGGATAATTCAGTTTTTAATGCCTCACCCCAATTTCTAAGCTTGAACCCCCATTTTATAGACGTCTGATCCGGACAAAATCAGCAAAACCCCAGTAATCATGCGGGTTCCCAGGTTTTGTCCTATTATATCACAAGCGTCCTGCCGCCTAACGAGGACATTAACGTAATGTTCGATAAGGCCAGCTATGAGACTGTGCTCTCAAATATTGACCCGGAGCGGCAGGAGCTTTACAGCCTCTGTGAGAGCCAGGGCGTTGCTATCACCGTAATGAAGCCCTACGGCGGCGGGGCCCTGCTGAGCGCCGAGGCCTCCCCCTTTGGCGCGGCTATGAGCGTCGCCCAGTGCCTGCACTACTGCCTGACCCGGCCCGGCGTGGCGACGGTCCTGGCAGGGGCCGTCAATAAGGAGGAGCTGATGGAAGCGGTCGCCTACTGTGACGCCGGCGACGCGGAGAGGGATTACGCAAAGCTGCTCAGCAGCTGCCCTGCCCACCCCTTCACCGACAAGTGCATGTACTGCGGGCACTGTGCTCCCTGTACTGCGGGAATTGACATCGCCAGCGTGAACAAATTTGCAGATTTGTGCGAGGCCCAGCATATGGTGCCAGAGACAGTCCGGGAGCACTATAATGTGCTGAGCGTCAAAGCCGGCGCCTGTGTGAAGTGCGGCCAGTGCGAGACACGGTGCCCCTTTGGGGTGAAGATTGTGGAGCATATGCAGAAGGCTGTGGATATATTTGGAGAGTGAGGAAAGCCGGACATTCTTCAACCGTGTATAAGAAGAATTGTCAATATTAAGGCTATATTTGCCTAGAATCAGCCGCTCCGGAATGGGGCGGCCTTTTCCTATCCTAAAAGTCTCTCCATACTACCCAACCCAGTGAGTGTACAATAAACCTCAAAATCAGTATAATATGATAACGTCAGAAAAAATTGTTCCATAGCGGCTTCATATAATTTACAAAAAATTCATAAAAAGGGGTTGAATTTTTAAAATGAGTGCACATAATTATTTAGCACGCAAACTGCATTTATGATGAATCTACCCATCAAGTGACAAGTGTCGGTTCTGCCTATATTTGCGGCAGTCTGGTGTGGAATGAATCCATGCCTGCACCGTCAACGGCTTTTATCAGCCTTTCGTTACTGTATTTTGATGGCTCCGCCTGGAACCGGCTTCCGGCCTCCTTGACAATTCCAAGCGGTGTGGAGGCTGAGACTCCGGCGCTCTATCTCTCTGTTCCCGGAAGCAGGCTGATAAATGACGGCATGCTTATCTGCGCCATTGGAATCCGAAACTATGGCTCAATCGAGGGCAGCGGCACAGTAAACGCCTCTGGGCAAACCCGGCAGGTTTATAGAAGAGTCTAACAGGCACGATAAGTTTACAGCCTATGGAGACGCCATTTTCCATGCTGGGTTCACTACAATCGGCACGACTGATACCAATGGTATCACCACAAAAAGTGAAATCATCATACCTGCCGGAACATCTCTCACCATTCCGAAAAATGTAACATTGGACGCTACGGCAAAGAGAACGATTACCAAGGACACGCTGGCTGAATACTACACAAATAACGGAACCTTGGTAGTGAACGGAGCGGCTATATTCCCTGATGATACCGACCTCAGCAAGCTGGGTGCCATCACCGGCACAGGTCAAATCCTTATTGGCAGCAGCACAGCCTACCCTGTCACCGTCCTGCTTACCATATACGCCAAGTGGCAAAGGATTCTCCCCGACCCGCCCGCTGATAAGGACAGAATCAATTCCAGCTTGTCATGGATACAGGTATCAGCAAAGTACCCACCGAGCTGGACAGCCTCTATAAAAACCCCAGCAAGCTGGAGAATGCCATGCGGGTGAAAATCACCCTGGACAACCTGAGGTAGCTATCGACGGCAGGTTTAGGGACATCAGGCTCGGGAGCTGATACGCCAAAGCTGTGAGCTGGGCCGCCGGCAAGGGGGTTGTCAGCGGCTATAGCGACGGACGCTTTGGCCCCGGTGACCCTATAACCCGGGAACAGCTGGCTGCTATGCTCTGGCGGTATGCGGGCAGCCCTGAGCCGGACGCTGAGCTCGGGTTTAATGATGCCAGCAAGGCCAGCAAGTACGCAAGGAACGCCCTGCGGTGGGCGGTGGAGCATGAGATTATAAGCGGGAAGCCCGGAAATCTCCTGGACCCCAAGGGGTTTGCCACCAGGGCTGAGACGGCGATGATAGTGAAGAATTATCTGACGGAAGCTTAAAAAGTGCGTTAGTCAAAGTAAAAACTCGGGCAAAAGTAAAATCCCGCCTTGGGTTAAAGGAGGGATTTTCGCTTTCTGAAGTTGTATTAATTTACAATAAGATGACTAAAAACTCTAGTTATGCTTTCCCTAAGCCCCGCCCTGCACTAAAATCCTGTCCACCACCAGCTTACGGAACTCCGGTGTCAGCGAACAGAAGTAGGCTGTGAATCCGGTGACGCGCACCACCAGGTCGGGGTATTTATCCGGGTCCTTGTCCGCCTCCAGTATCTGCCTGCTGTCGATGATGTTGATGTTCAGCAGCGTTCCTCCCTGCTGAAACAGTGTCAGGATGTAGTCTGCGATTTTCTGCACAGCTTCCTCTCCCCTGCCCATGCCTGGGTCCAGCTCCAGCTGGACGGGAGCCGTGTTGCCGTAGCCTGGCTGGATGGCGCAAATGGAGTTGCTCATTGCTGTGAGCGCCCCATCCCTGCGGAAGCCGGGGTGGGGATTGGCCCCATGGTTTATGGGCTCGAAGGCGTGGCGTCCGTTGGGTGTGGCTCCGACCTGCTTGCCCAGCACAATAGTGTTGGACCAGCTAAACCATCCGGGGATGAACTCACATCCCGGATATCTCCCGCTGACACTGCGTACCTGCCCGGCGTAGGACTCCGAAAGCTTCTGGGCCCAGCGGTCGCTTATGGTGTCCCCGCCGCCGTATCGCGGGCTGGAGGCCAGCATTCGCCTGACTATCTCTCCCCCCTCTTCTCGGAAGTCGGTCTTCAAGTGCCTGTAAAGCTCCTGCCAGCCCAGCCTTCCTTCCTTTTCCACCCGCTGCTGAAGGGCACCGAAGGAGTCGGCTACGGTAGCGATTGCCGTGCCGTCCATGCACATATTGTAGTACATCGCCCCGCCGCAGGTCATGTCAAGCCCCTTCTCCACCGGTCCGTGGCTTATTAGATTCAACATAAGCTCAGGCTCATTATACTGCTGGTACTTCAGATGGAAGGCTATCCCCTCAGCGGTAACCTCCACCGCCCGGAGCATGTGCCTCTCGTAAAGCCCCCAAAGCCTTTCTGTGGAATACGGTCCCTCGCCGCCCATCATCTCATCAAGGGCAATCTCAAACACCTTGGCGCAGTTTATTTTCACGCAGTCGTTAAGGCAGTACTCAAGCCCCGGCAGGCTCATCCAGTGGCACCCAACTGCAATCCGTTTCCTGGCAAGGCTCTCCGGGTAGCCCAGCCGCATAAATCCCTCATTCAATGCCTCGTCGCCGGAGAAGCGGGGCCAGCCGTTTCGGTTTTTAAAGAGATAATCCACTGCTCTGTGCAGAAAGTCCCGGTCTATGTTCCTGTCCACCCGCACAGTGATATTGCAGGCCGAATCCAGCATATCAGCGCCCTCCAGCACCATATCGCTGAACTCGCTGAGAAGTGAATTGCCCTGTCCGTCTGTGCCGCCTATCTGGTAGTAGTGCGGGTCGTTTAAAAGCAGGCAGGCGATATAGAAAACCGCCTCCTCCCGGGTTATGCGCCCTGTTGCCAGGTCTGCGTCGTAGTAGCGCTTTAACACCTGGTCCAGCTGGAAACCGGCTCCGTCCCGGTTGTAGGTACGGCTTGCCATATTAAACCAGCAGACCCACTGGCAAGCCTCCCGCATGGTCTGCGGAGCTCCGCTGACAATATTCCTGTTGACCTTAACCATCTGCAATAAATTGTCTTTGAGAACAGGATGCTGCTCTATTTCCGCCAGCCGCTCGGCCTCATCTATAGCTCTGTTCATCCAGTTCTGTATGCCGTGTATCACCAGCTCTTCGGCGTCGTAGAACGCCCTATGCTCCGGGTTCTTCTCCCTGTAGACCGCCAGCTTATCCAGCAGTCCTCCCCAGCCCAGGGACAGGCCCAGCTCATAGTCGCCTCCAAAGTGGGCGTCAGAGCCTATTCCGGGCACTATACCGTAAAGCTCCTGTTCTGGCTTCAGGTAGTCGTAGGAGTAATCCGGATTCCAGTTAAGCCCCTTTTCCGGTGACTTTTCATCAAACCATATCATGCTGTACATCCACCGGCATGAGAACGCGTCCACCGAGTCGATATATACCGGGTGCTCGCTCATCAGCTTATGGAAGTTTCTGCTCCAGCCCTCATAGCCATACCAGGAGCCGTTTTCATGGTTTGGGATACACTTAAACTCGTAATCCTCCGGGGCCGGAACGCTGCCATAGTCGTCGCCGTCCTGGTATACTTTCATCTTCGATTTAATTTTCGTCTCCTCCAGCTTGCGCTGTCTGAGTATCTTTATCCTGCGCCCATAATCCATCAGCTCGTCCGGACTAAAGATATTTACCCTGTTTTCCATACTGCACATCCTTTCTATAATGTGACGCTTCCATAAGTTCAGCCCACCCGCACAGGCATGCCCGAGCGCTCCTCAGCTATTTGCTTCAGCCTGTCCGCGGTCTTAACGGGCGACGGGCTGGCTCCCTCAAAGTGATTGTCCGTCTGCAGCGCCTGATATTTGCTCTCACCCAGAGGGTTGAACAGCAGCAGCTCGTAATACTGCGCGCCCCCTAGACTGCCTGCAAACTCAGCGATATTGCCAATCTCCTCCTGTGAGTCATTGACCCCGGGTATAACAGGAGTCCTGACAAGAAAATCCTTCCCTGTCTTTGCAAGTTTCCGGGCATTTTCCAGAACCCTTTCGTTACTTACCCCGGTCCATTTCCTATGGGCCTCGCAGTCAAAAATTTTAATGTCGAACATAACCAGGTCCACTAGGGGCAGCAGGCTTTCATATACATGCCAGGGGGCGTGCATATTCGTCTCAAGGGCCGTGGATATCCCCTCCGCCTTTACTGTCTCAAGCAGCGCCCTGGCAAACTCGGGCTGTGTCGTCAGCTCCCCGCCGGAGAGGGTAACTCCGCCGCCGGAATTTTTATAATACGCCCTGTCCTGAAGGATTTCCTCCATCACCTCCTCCACTGTCATCTCTCTGCCGGAGAGAATGAGCGCCCCTGTAAAGCAGTCATTGGCACAGGCCCCACAGCCTGTGCAGATGGCACGGCTGTAGTGCAGAGCTCCGTCCTTAATAGTTCTTGCCCCAGACGGACAGACCCTTACGCAGGCTCCGCAGCCCAGGCATTTCTCCGGATAGACCATAAGCTGGGGCTTTATCTGCAGGGTCTCCGGGTTATGGCACCATTTACAGGCCATATTGCAGCCCTTTAAGAATACCGTTGTGCGTATACCGGGGCCGTCACGCAGTGAAAACCTTTCGATTTCAGTAATTATTCCTTTCATGTCTTCTCCCTTATTTTAAAGATATGGTGCGGCAGATAAGCCGCACCAAGGTATTTTACTCACTCAGCTCGTCAAAACGCACCTCTCTGCCAAGCTTTGCGGACTTATAGAACGCCTCGATTATCGACACCACGTTCATGACCTCCTCCTGCCGGATTGGGTACTCCTCCATTGTCATCTCACCGTCCAGAACCTTCAGGATATACTTGAGCTCATGTATATGCCCGGTAAAGTCCGAGATAGCCGAATACTCGTCAGGGAACACCCTTGGAGTCACGTCTGTCTGGTATGCCCCCTGGGTAGTCAGCAGCCGCAGGCCGTCGTCACCAATAGACAGGCCGCCCTTATCGCCGCAAATACTCACAGTGTTGCAGTTGGGCAGGTTCAGCGCCCAGGATATCTTGAAGGTGACTGTCATGCCGTTGTCCAGCCGGATATAGCCGTTGGAGAACTCCTCCACATCAAATTCCTTCATCCGGAACTTTCTGGGGGTGAAAAGTCCTGTCGGCGCGCCGCTCTCCGCATTTGAAAAGGTGACATTCTCCTCATGATTTACAATCCTTGTTACAGCGCTACCGCTTACTGCCGTCATCCTTGGGTTGCCGGAGATATACATGAGGTAGTCGCACATATGCACGCCCAAATCGCAAAAGGAGCCGCCTACATTCTCACTGGCCATATGGAACATTCCCCAGCGGGGAACGCCCCTACGCCGCACCAGATTTAGGTCTGCATAGTAAATATCCCCCAGGCAGCCGCTTTGGGCAATCCCTGCTGCGGCTGCAAAGTTCCCGATAAACCGCAGTGACTGTATCACAAAAAGCCTCATACCAGCAGTTTTTGCCGCCTCAAACATCTCTCTGGCGTCTGCCCTGCTCATAGCCACCGGCTTCTCGCAGACTACATGGCACCCGGCCTTAAAGCCCATAAGTGTGTAGTGCTTATGGTAGGCATTGGGGGTACAGACTGAGATAATGTCCGGCTTTACCTCCTCCAGCATTTTTGCCGGGTCCGTATAGTACCTGGAAATGCCGTGACGCTGGGCCGTCTCCCGGGCCGCCTCCTCGCGGATGTCAGCCACCGCCGCCAGCTCTATCCTGTCCCCCATAGACTTGTAAGCTGGGATATGGGCGGCATTGCATATCATTCCGTTGCCGATAATGGCAACCTTGTATGTTTTCATATAATGCTCTCCTCTTTAGTATTCTCCTGCCAGGCATAGCCTGAGATGGTCCAGCGCCTGCCTGTTATAGCGGCGGGGGTTGTCGGTAAACTCTAGCTCCACAGACAGATTGCCGGTATAGCCCACATTTTTCAGCGCCGCTATGACCGCCGTATAGTCCGTGATACCGCAGCCGGCGGGAATATTACTCCTGGACACGGCGTCGCAGTCCTTACAGTGCACATTGAAAATATGCTCCCCGCCGAGGACATATATGGACCACTCCGGGTCTATATGCTGGGCCACCAGATGGTTTGTGTCCAGCTGGATACCGAATTCCGGGTCGTCCACGTCCTCAAGCATTTTCAGCATGGCGTGGGGTGTGGAGACTATGGAGCCGGGGAAGCACTCGACCGACATGCGCAGGCCGTGCTTTTTGGCGATGGCAAGGCATTTGCGGTAGCTGTCCATCAAGTTATTCCAGTCATTTTTGTAGCAATAGCCTGAGGGCATACGGTAACTCTGCTTTATAGCCGGGGCCGCAGGGTTAAACTGCCAGCCGGCAGTGCCCCAGGGCAGCGGTACTAGTGTCGAGACTATCCTACAGCCGATATTTACAGCTGTCTGAGCCGCTTTCTCAAAATGGGCCAGACAGTCAGCCTGCCGGACGCTGTTGGGGTCATTCCAGCCGGCTTCCTGGAAGACGAACACATTTGGCTCAAGTCCTATGGTGCGGGAATGCTCCCCCAGAGACTTCGCCGCCTTTTCGGTAAAGAACTGGTCCAGCGCCTCGGGAGTTCCCAGATAATCCACGCCCTCAAAGCCCAGGCTGCGGATTTGGCTGGCAATATTGATAAGTGAATCCCCCTCGGGCATATCCTCCGGTATGGGCGTCCAGCCCCAGGCAACATTAGCTAGCTTCATTTTTCTCCTCCTATCAGTGCCTGTCAGCCGATGGTCCAACAGGCGTTTTTTATATTTTCCATTTTCAGGGAACGGCTGGAGCGCAAGCCTGCGTCCAGCATGGCGGCAGACAAGATATTGTTCCGAAGGTCCATCGTATAGTGGATGGGCTCACCTGTCTCCAGGTGATAGAACACTTCCTTTGCAAGGTCATCCCTGCCCTCGGGCAATGGGTAGTCGTCTGAGCAGTAGACCTCGCTGGGTGTTGTGGAGTAGCGGTCATGGTATACGCACACATTGGCATGAGCTCCGTGGTCGCCGCCGTTTTCCACTATCAAAGCACCCTTCTCGCCCCATACTATTGGCCCTGAGGGGTAGCCACTGCTGACAGTGTTCCAGGTACCCTCAAGGATGGAAACTGCCTCGGGATAGCGCACGGTGATTGATGCATAGTCCTCTGCATCCCCGAAACGATGGTTAAAGTTGGCCTTCAGTCCGTAGACCCCCTGTGGCTCCTGGCCTAAGTACCAGTTTGAAAGTATTGTACCGTAGCAGCAGTAGTCAAGCATACTCCCCCCGCCTGCCGCCTCCTGGTGCCACCACTCTTTGCCGAGCTGACGGCCGGTCATCACCTGTCCGTAGGAGAAGGGGCCCATGGAGTCCGGGTTGCGGAACTGGAAACGGTAGACCTTGCCGACGGCACCCTCACTCACCAGCCTCTGGCCCAGGCGTATGCTTGCCTGCCAGGTGGTGGGCCAGTTTATCATACACTTGCCGCCTCCTATGCGGGAGGCTCGTTCTATAGCCATGGCATGGGCTGTGGAGTAGGCCAGAGGCTTCTCCACTACCACGTGGATGCCTCTCATCAGTATCTCTGGTATCACTGTGCCATGAAAGGCGTTTTCACAGTTTACCAGTACCAGGTCTGGCTTCTGCTCCAAAAGCTGGATATAGTCTTCGTATACTTTTTCAAAGCCGCACTGTTTCCGGCACAGCTCCAGGTTCATACTGCGGCTGGAGCTTTCAAAATACTCTGGCTCTACCAGGGGCTTTATATCCGCCGCGCCTATCCACTCCACACGCTCCGGCATAGCCAGGAACGGCTTTATCTGGTCCAGCACGTGCATATGGGCGAAGCCCACCAGCCCTATGCGGTATTTCTTCTTCATTTAAGCTTACCTCTCTTTCTTTGTTTTAGCTCAAAACGTGGTGTGCAGGGGCACTATGCTGCAGGTCTCTATGGCCTCGGGTATTGTACACATGATGTCCACAACATGGCGGGCGTGCTCGGGGGGCAGGCCCACCGGGCGGTCTTCCTCAATGGCATGTATCAGGTCCTGCACCACCATGCACTGGAAAAAGTTCTGTTCGCTGGCAGGGATATCCCACTCCATCGGCTGCAGCCAGCCTCTAATCCCCCGCTCCGGTGCGTCCAGATAGATGTCAAGGGGCATCCAGCTGCCGTTTTCCACAAAGGAGATTGTGCCCTTTGTGCCGAATATCTCCATCTGCGGGGCCCTGCTGTTCTTCTGGCAGAATCCCGACTCCACCACAGCCATTGTGCGGTCGCCATAGTCCAGGGTGATGATATAGTTGTCATACAGCTGGTTTGCCTGAATCTGCATACCATCGAAGCTGCCCGAACGCACCGTGCGGACCGGTTCGGATATTTTCGCCATACACCCCACTGCCTTTGCCGGGCCTAATATACCGGTCGTCATAGTGAGGCCGTGCACACCCATATCGTACAGTGCTCCGCTGCCGGGCCGGTGGAACCATGTGGGGTCGGCGGTGCGGTACTGGAAATACTCGGGCCCGCCGTGGCACACATTGGTATGCACCTTCATAATTTCACCGATGCAGCCCCCGGCAATAAGCTTTTTTGCGAAACGGATATCGTCCCGCAGCATATGTATTGGAGAAGCCGTATACTTTACCCCCGCCGCTTCAGCCGCCTCTATCTGTTCCGTTACCTCCTCCACAGTAAGGCCCACAGGCTTTTGGGAATAGAGATGTTTGCCCGCTTTCAGGGCCTTCATGTTTATCTCATGATGGGCCGGGATTGATGTGGTGTTCATGAGTATCTCAAAATCGCATTTCTCCAGCAGCTCGTCAATGCTGGTATACCAGGCGGGCACGGCGAACTTTTCAGAATAGTCCCTAGCCCTCTCCGGGATAGTGTCACACACCGCCACCATGTCCGCCTCTGGAATATCCTTTATCCTGGGCAGATATGTATTGTCTGCTATAGAGCCACAGCCAATCAGCGCAACCTTCCATTTTTTCATTAAGTCTTTCCTCCTTGATAAAATTAAATATTTTATGATAAGCTATACTCTCTGTACAGCGTTCATCCCTTCAGTCCGGCTGTGGCAATGCCCTGCACAAAAAATTTCTGGGTGAACATGAAGAAACCGATTACCGGGAAGGATAGGAGCACCACCCCTGCCAGGGTCAGGTTTTCCTGCTGGAAATGCTCGTTATTCACCGTCTGCAGGCCCACCACAAGCACATACTTGTCAGGGGAACTGATAAATGTGGACGGCACAAGGTATGAGTTCCAGGTGCCCGTAAAATTAAAGATGGCAATGGTAGCAAGCAGCACCCCCGATATTGGGAGCACTATTCGGAAATAGGTACCAAACCGCCCCAGGCCGTCAATGCGCGCCGCCTCCTCCAGCTCCTCAGGTATGCCGTAAAAAAACTGCCGGGACATGAATATAAACATGGACTGTGACAGGTAGGGCAGGATAATTGCCCATAGGGTGTCCACCATCCCTGCCTTCGCCATCATGATGTACTGGGGCAGCAGCACAAGCTGGCCGGGAATCA
Organism: Acutalibacter sp. 1XD8-36; assembly: GCF_009917525.1. Lineage (GTDB taxonomy): Bacteria > Bacillota > Clostridia > Oscillospirales > Acutalibacteraceae > Acutalibacter. The sequence continues at coordinate 74,689 of NZ_QZDU01000007.1, read as the reverse complement.
TCATTGAGAGCATAAGACAAAGGAAGATGGTCTTCCTGCCGGGGAAGCGCAGCCTTGCCAGAGCGTACCCTGCAAGGGGTGTGAAGAAGATGTTGCCTACAACCACCGCTATAGTTGAGATGGCTGTATTGCCGTACCACTGCATTATGGGGAACTCTGAGAATAGCTCCTTATAGTTGTCGAAACTCCAGACACTGGGCGGCACAAAGCTGCCGATGTAGCGCTTTGGCAGCAGGGAATTATAGAACACGTAGAACACCGGCACCAGGAATATAAGCGCCAAACAAATCAGGAACAGGTAAATAAGGCTCTTTGCCATGCGTTTTTTAATCATTTCAGTCCGACCTCCTTCCGGCAGTTTCCCTTACAGCTGACAGAGAGAATATAATTAGGAAAAGCACTACCGCCGCCGCGCTGCCGTACCCCATGTCCATATAGCTGAAGGACTGCTGATACAGGAAGGTCACCAGCGTGCTGGTGGCTCCCGAAGGGGAACCCAGAGGCGACTGCTTGGACATGGCGGCTATCTGGTCAAATATTTGGAAGGCGTTTATCATGCCGAAGGTCAGCACCAAATAGGTGGTGTTCTTTATCATGGGCACCGTTATCTTTGTCAGCCGCTGCCAGGCGTTGGCGCCGTCCACCTTTGCCGCTTCGTACAGCTCCATGGGCACCTCCTGCAGCGCTCCAATAAATATCACCATATAGAAGCCCACCTGCTGCCAGACGTAAACAATCATCAGGAAGGCCATGGCATACTTGGTGCTGGCAAACCAGCTCACGTTTTCCATCCCCAATAGGGCGAAAAATGATGACGCAGGCCCGCCCTTTACGAAGAAGTACATGAAGAATATCGTCACCGCCATAGCAGATATGACGTATGGGATATAACAGCTTGAGCGGTAAAATCCCTTTAACCGTATGGGCCCGTTTAGCAGTACCGCAATGGCAAATGACAGTATTGTCTGCAAAGGCACGACTATAGCCACCATCAGAAAGCTGTGGCCCATGGCCGTGAAGAACTTTGGGTCCTGGAACAGACGGACGTAGTTAGCCAGGCCTATGAAGGTGTTTGTCTCAGGCGTGGCATAGTTATACTGGAAAAAGCTTATGGAGATTGCCTTTAGGGCCGGGTACAGAAACCATATCAGCCAAAACAGCACTGCCGGCAGCACAAATATCCAGCCTGCAACCGCCTCCTGCCTTCTCATTTTACTAGTTTTCTTTTTCTTACCTCCTGTGTTATCAGCCGTCATCTTTATATAAGCCCCTTTCTTATATATGGAATCTCCCCACCGGACGCAGCCGGCAGGGAGACCACACCACATCTTTTGAACCCTTTACATGATTCAAATTTTATTCGCCATATTCCTCCTGCAGTTCCTTCACAATCTGAGAACCGGTTACAGTGGAATCCGAGTTGAAAAGAGCCTCTTCCATCTTGGATATAAGGGCGTCGGCAAACTTCTTTCCGGCAGGGGGATAACCGAAGCCGTTGGACTTGGATACCGCGTCGACCAAGCCGGCAAGCTCTGGCTGCCTCTCTTTAAACGTATCAAACAAGTCGGAGTTGACGGGGATATAGCCTATATCAATCAGTGCTTCGTCATGGCTGTCATTCATCATATAGTTAATTGCCATGGCTGCTTCCTTTTCATGGGCGCCACCCTTGAGCAGCGCGTAGCACGGCGCATGGAATGTACCGGAAACGTCGTCCTTGCCCTCGGCATGGGGAATGGTCAGGTACTTCACCTCCACATCGGGAGCGTTTTTCTTAAAGTCGTTTACATACCAGGTGCCGCCGGTGGACATTGCTGCATCGCCTGACATAACTACATTGCCGTCGTAGCCGACGCCCAGTTCCTTGGGCGTTACCACATAGCCCTGGTGGTAGGCGTTAATTATGAACTGTAATGCCGCCGCATTCTCGGGAGTGTCTATGGTCTTGCCCAGTCCCCAGCCGCCGCCAAAGGACAGGCAATACTGTGTGAAGTGGAACTCCTGGGTGTTGAAGCAGAGCCCTGTCATACCAAGCTCGTCCTTAAAGACCCTGCATACGTCCAGCACATCATCCCAAGTCTCGGGAAAATCTGCCTCTGTGAGCCCGGCCTCGTTCCATAGGTCCATGTTCACCGCGAACACCGCGGGAGTCTGATAGAAGGGAATGCCGTAAACCTCTCCGTCTATGGTCCAGATATCTTTCACATTATCGCCTATACTATCCCAGCAGGTTATGGTGCCGTCGTCAATATATTTGCTTATTGGAATAATCAGCCCATCGTTGATATACGGCAGATACAGCTCGTTGCTTAGGGCGATAAACTCAGGCGCCGTCTTTGCGGCAATCTGAGCTGGCAGGTTATCCCAGAAGGCAGCGTCGGTAGGGTACTTCTGAAACTCCACCTTTACGCCAATGGCCTCCTCCATGCCCACAGTACCCGGCTCGTGCTCATCTGCAAAGTTTCCCCAGCCGCCCATGCGGATGGTAACTGTATCGCCGGTGGAAGCCTGGCTTTCATCCGCGGCGCCGGAGATGCTGCTATTGTCCGTGCCGCTGGATGGAGTTGAGGACTCTTTTCCGTCCTGTCCGCAGGCAGCCAATGCTGAGACCATCAATAATGCCAATAACAATGCTAATACTTTTTTCATTTTCTTTACCTCGATTCAATATTTTTTATTCGAGCCTGTCCCTTGTGTCACCTCCATCTGCCGGATTTTTTCCATATCCCATGGTAGTTATAGTATAATGTAACTATGGCATTTATTTCAATAAACCTCATTGCTGCTTTTTTATAGATATTGACCAACATAAGATATGCCTAGTGCCTCAGCCCATTGCGGTACTCCACCGGCGTGCAGTTCATTATCTTCTTGAACACAATATTGAAATGCGTGGAGCTGTTGAATCCGGTGAGCTCTGCAATCTCGTAAATTTTCAGGTGGAAGTCGCTGAGATATTCCTTAGCCTTTTCAATGCGTATGTTGTGCATATAATGCTGCACGGATATTCCTAGCTTTTTCTGGAACAGGCGGCAAAGGTAAGATTTGCTTATCATCAGGTAGTCAGCTATCTCCCCCAGGGAGATGTCCCCACGGCTTAGGTTCTGCTGAATATACTCCTCTGCCGCGCGTATAAGATAGTGATTCTGGCCCCCGTCGTCAGACTGCAGCTCCTTCTGGAACTCCTGAAAAAATTCTTCGGTCTCTGCCAGGCTGCCGCAGTTTTGAAGCTTCCGCACAGAGGCCTCGGCTGTCTTGCCCTCCTGTACCAGCACAGCCTCCACCGCCTCCCTAAGGAACCGGTGGACTCCGTCTACATCAAGATTACCGCTCCCATGCCGCCGCAGCCACTGCAGCGCCTCGTGCAGGCCGGCGAAAAGCTGTGGATAGTTTTTCTGGGACGCGGCGTCTTTGGCAGCCTGGGCAAGCCTGCTGAAGCCCGGGTCATTCATAGTATCCCCGGCGCTGCGGATTTCCTGTATTACTGTCTCCCCAGGGCGCAGGTAGTGGAGCTTCTGTGAATATACCGCCTGCCCAAAGGCCTTAGGCAGGGCTGAGAAGCTCTGTATCACACCGCTAACACCAAACTGCACCTCTACATTCAGGTAGTTTTTCAGCACAGACGCCATCTGCTCCAGCAGTGAGAAAACCTCCTCCCTCCTGGGCTCGCCGCTGAGCAGTAGCACATACTGGTTTTCCTTGAGCACGAACAGCTCCAGCTCTGTTGTCCGCTGCCTCAGCACCTCCTTTGACAGGTTTACCACCCCATGCTCCAGGGTAAACGGATAACCCTCGTCATACCGCTGTATCACCTGCTGATAGTGGGTAACGGCAAACACCACGCAGTACAACTCCTTCTCCTGGACTGCCAGCCAGCGCACCTGAGAGGCGTGTTCACTGGCGCCGCTTCGACCGGCAATAAGCCGCTTTAAGCTGGCATATTTGTCAGAGTAGCTCTCCCAGTTTCCGGGCTGCTCGCCGGTCACGCTCCGCTCCTGCAGTGACCGGCATATTTCATCCAGTACACTTAGAAGGTTATCGCTGTTTATTTCGCTTTTGCGCAGGTAGTCGCACGCTCCGTTTTTCATGGCCTCCTTCACCAGGTGGAAATCATCGTGGCAGCTGAGGATAACCGCTTTCGTGCGTACTCCCGCCTGCTGCATAAGCTTCAGGACCTCTATGCCGTCCATTACAGGCATACTGATATCCAAAAACACAATGTCCGGCTGCTCACGCTGTATCATCTCCCAGCCAGCCTGGCCGTTGTCCGCCTCGCCCACCACCTCATATCCGTGCTGGGTCCATCCCACTGAGGAGCAGATTCCCAGGCGTATCAGGCTGTCGTCATCAATCACCGCAATTCTAATCCTATTCATTGCTCCTCCTTACAGGCCCGGGCCGGTATCTCTACCAGCACCCGGGTGTATTCCCCCATCCTGCTGTCAATACTGATACCGTACTGGCTGCCGAAGGTATACTGTATCCTTGTGTGCACATTATATAGGCCAATCTTATTAAAGGACATGGAATTAGCCGGGTACTCTGACTCCAGCGCCCTGCGGGCCTGCTCCTCAGTCATACCCTTCCCGTTGTCTTTCACCTCATACAATATCCTATCCCCCTCCCTTCGTATATCAATGGAGATTGCCGCATCCTTGTTGGGCTGCTTGAACTCGCTGAAGCCGTGGCAGATAGCGTTTTCCACAATAGGCTGTAGAAGGAAGCGCAGTGTCCCGCAGTCCTCTGTGTCCGGCCCCATTCTGATATCTGTCTGTATCTTGTCGAAATACTTTAGGTTTATCAGGTTTAGGTAGTCCCGGATAAACAGCACCTCATCTCGGATAGACACGATGTCGCTGCCGCTTTTGGATGAGAATTGCATTAGCTTTATCAGTGAATCCAGAGCCGTCACCATGCGCTTTGAGCCCTGCATCTCCGCCATCCACTTAATGGAGCTCAGGGTGTTGTACACAAAATGTGGGTTTATCTGAAACTGCAGGGCCAGAAGCTCGGTTTTCCTCAGCCTTGTCTGGGTCTCATAGTTGTGCATAGTCAGGTGGTTTATCTCGTCTATCATGCTGTTGTAGCTGTTGGACAGTCCCCTTACCTCTACCTGGTTTTCATGAAAATCCTCGCCGTTTTTCTGGGCCTCAAACCAGCGCAGCTTTGTGTACAGCTCCTGCAGCGGGCGGGTTATGGCTTTGGAAAGGAAGTGGGCCATAACCACCGCCAGCCCGATAAGCAGCAGGGCTAAAACGACGGAGATATACGGCATGGCTGCTATCTCCCGGTTCAGCTTACTGCGCATAATCAGCCGTACCCCCTTCCATCCGGGGTTTGAGGACTCCGATACCAATATATCGCAAAGGGCCCCATCTACCCGGGCCGTAGTGACTCCCCCGCTTAGCTGGGGCATAAAGAAGGTTGTGCCCACCTCTCTCCGTATATCGCTGCACACCACCTGTGCCCGGCTGTCCAATAGGTAAAACCGCTCCTGTGGGTCGGCTTGGCGCTGGGGCCAGAGCTTTTCAAGGTCCTGCACATTGACGTTTATCAGGATGACTCCCAGCAGCTGGGAACTTCTGGGCGAGTGAAGGCTCCGCCCAAGGGTCACACAGTATTCCTTCTCCTGGGCAGACTCCGGAAGGATTAGCTCGTTCTCGTGCACGCCAATAAGCGTGAGGGCCCCCTCATTATCCACTATCTGCCGGTACCAGTCCTCGGCTTTTACATCGTAGCCGGGATTTATTGTGCGCTTGGTGCAGTAGTAGAACATATCGCTGTTTTCAGGAAACACTGCGATGGTGTCTATCCTGTTATCCAGATAGTAGCCGTTGCGGTAAAGGGCGTCTTCTATTTTCTGCTTGTCCTGATAGTTCAGCACCTTGGCCTTTGGCCCGGAATAGGTGCGCTCCAGGGCCTCTGTAAGCTGCCCATTCATCAGCATGGAGTCGGATATCTTCTCCAGGGAGAGGAAAAAGCTGTCCATAACGTATATTGTCTGGCTGTTATGCTGCAGCTTGCTCTGCCGGATGTCAGACAGCAGTATTTGCTTGAAATAGCCGTAGCAGAAGCTACCCAGTAAAAGGATTGGCAGCACGGCAATGCCAATCATTGTCAGCATCAGTTTCTTCTTCAAAGACATATTCAGCCATCCTTTCCGGAAAACATCCAGGCTTAAAATTGGTATTCCCAGCCTTCACGCTGTACCTAACCCTTGAGGCTGACCAGCTTCCCTGTCTCAGCCGACTGAAGTGCCGCCTCCACAGCCTTCAGGACCCGTCGCACCTGCCAGGGCTGCACAGAAAGCCTTCCGCTGAGGTCCATAACATCCCGCAGGTTGCCGTAGTATGCTGCCAAAGGGCCGGCTGTCTCCTCCGGCTCCGGTGGCAGAAGCTCCCCTTCACCTGTCTCTGTACCGGGCTCCAGCGGGATTACCCTGCCCTCCCCTGCTGTGCCTCCCAGGAAGGCTGCCGCCTTGTTACCAAGTACCGTCCAGCGGGGGGATACCTGCGGGGAGCGGCGGTCAAGCTCTATCTGCACTACGCCTCCGCTCTCCAGATTGAAGCTCAAAAAACAGTAATCGTCTGTGCCAGCCGGACCCATACTGCATGTTCTGCAAAACACTCCGGTAAAGTCGTCGTAGCCCAGCAGCCACATAAGCTGGTCGATAACATGTATTCCCCAGCTGAATAAAATGCCGCCATCTTCAGAGCCGTCAGGCCAGCCATACTTGTCCCCACAGCTATGCAGCCGGACCTGTATGGAATAAACCTTCCCCATCCTGCCGGTATTCAGCAGCTTTTTTACCGTGCAAAAATCTCCGTCCAGACGGTGGCTCTGGCAGACTGCTAATACCCTGTCGCTCCGCCCTACGGCTGCAATTATCCGGTCCAGGTCCCAGGCGCTCAGCGCGGCAGGTGCCGCACAGGCCACATGCTTCCCGGCCCTGGCTGCCGCCGCACACAGCTCCTTATGGCGGCTGACCGGCGCTGAAATCAGCACAGTGTTTATTTCTCTGCACCCCAGCAGTGCCTTTAAAGAGCCGAACCTGCGGATACCGTTTGCCTTTGCAGCATCCTGGCGGGCCGGGTCAATATCATAGGCCCCTATTACAGTAACTCCCTCTACCTTCTCAGCCTGTTTATGGTGCAGCTCCCCTGTGCTTCCATATCCGACTATTCCCAGAGTTATCCCCATATCAACACCCTCCTTTTCTCAGCCTTTTATCAAACTCTTTCATATTCTTTAGCTATATTATACATTTGCACAAAGGCATTTTCAATAAATATGATTACCAATTATCATGATATAATCAACAATTTGGCGGTCCATAGGCAGGCTTTGCCGCTCCGAGAGAGCTGATATATCTGCCTCAGAACAAAAGGAAAAAGGGCCTGCCGCCTGCTCCTCACAGACAGCACACCCTTTTGTGCCCTTGAAAATTTCTCACCTGCTATGCGCTCCGTTGAATAAAAAACCGGCTGCAGTTTTACCCACAGCCGGTTTTGTTTTAACTATATTTTCTGAGCCAGGAACCTTTGCACCTCGTCCATATCCGGAATTGATGTCTGCGCCCCCTTGCGGGTCACTACTATCTCTGAAACGCATATGGCAAGCTCCAGCGCCTCATGCAGCTCCCGGCCCTCCGAGAGGCCGTAGGCCAGGGCTGCGGTAAAGCTGTCCCCGGCGGCGGTGGTGTCAACCGCGCGCAGGCTGGTGTTTGCGGGGAAAGAGCGGGTGCTCCCCTTACTGTCCAGCAGGAACGCCCCCTTGCTGCCAAGGGTAACCACCACGTTCTTTACCCCTCTCTCCTGCAAAAGAGCTGCGGATTCCTCAAGATGGCTCTCGGCCCCGCCGTCCCCGATAAGCATACCCAGCTCCACCTCGTTGGGCTTGATATAGTCCACACAGCCGTAGAGCTCCCGGGGTATATCCGAGCGGGCGGGGGCCGGGTCCAGTACCACCGTCTTGCCCAGCTCCTTCGCCCTTTTAGCCGAGTATACCACTGTCTCCATAGGTATCTCCATCTGGAGCAGCACTATATCCGAGGCCGCTAAAACATCGTCGTTGGCCTTAATATACGGCACATCCACCGTCCCGTTTGCCCCCTGCACCACGATAATGCTGTTGCCGCCGGAGCTGTCCACGGTGATAAATGCCGTCCCGGTGCTCTCGCCTTCGGCGCACTTCAGCCGGGACACATCCACGCCCACGCCTTTAAGGTTCTCCCGCAGCATTGAGCCCGGCCCGTCATTACCTACCGCGCCCAGCATTGTCACCGCGCCGCCCAGCTTTCCCAGGGCATAGGCCTGATTTGCCCCCTTGCCGCCGGGTATCATCTCAAAGCCGTCACAGAGAAGGGTCTCCCCTATCTGGGGCATTTTCTGCACATTTATCACATAGTCGCAATTAAGGCTGCCTATTACAAGAACTTTCTCCATGCCTCAACCATGCCCCCTTACGGACAGGCTTCCATAGAGGCAGTGGCTGCCGCCCCGCACTGACACCCCCACCGAGCCGGTGAGCAGGGGAGAGTCTGTGTCCCGGTGCTCCAGAAGCTTCACGCCGTCCACTGACACCTGTAACATGTCGCCGCAGGCAGAGACTTCAACCTTATACTCCCTGCCGGGCTCAACGGCAAACTCCCTGTCACATAGGGTGCTGTAGCCGTAATAGTTCTTGTCCAGCACCAGCCGCCCCTTGGAGAAGCCCGCCGCATAGGAGCGCATGGCCCCCTGCACCCGGACGTTCAGGAAACAGTCTTCGCCGGTCAGCGGCTTTAAGGTCCCCTCAAAGCTGTAGTCCGTCCAGTTATAGTGCCCCGTGTACATCTCACCGAAGTCGCCGCAGGACAGGCTCAGCCAGCCGTCCTCAAGATAGGTATGGCCCTTGAGCCGCGCAAACTGGTGTACGTCCTGGTGGAGGTTATGCCAGACAGCCATCCTCTCCCTGTTAAAGTCAATTTTATAGTCCGACTGTCCGTCGTAGTAGAGGTCGTCAAGATAGGCCGTGATGGGGTCCATTGCAAAGCCTTTAGCCGTGCAGGAGAGTATCACGCCGGTCTCGTCCACCCTGTCTGAAAGCCCTGCGGGTATGGTAAGGGAGAGCTCCTTCCAGCCGGGCTCAGCGGCGCTGACCTTTTCGCCCCGGAGAATCTCACCGCTTATACCCAGCTTCACATAGGGCTGGGCAAAGACCTCCACGCCGTTTTTCCCCTGCTCCAGCATAACGCTCATATGCACCGTCTGTCCCGGATAGCAGAGGGGCGAGAAGAATGGGTCGTACCTGGAGTCGTCAAAGTCCTCAGGGCCGTAGTAGGTCTGCTTATAGAAATAGTGCTCTGAGCCGGGCCTGCCGTTGAATACGGTTATTTTCAGGGAGCGGGAGCCGGTGTTGGCCTGTTCGTCTGTATTGAGTATATGGAAGCGGCTCTGGCTCCTGCCCCGGATGGCGTGGGTGCTGGCCGGGTACTCAAAGTGGCAGCTGTCTATGCGGTCATTAAGTATACCCTGCCACTCCTTTGGAGGCTCCTCACCTGCCAGCATATAGCCAAGCTTTGCGAAATAGCTTGCCCCAAAGGGCAGGTCGGTGGCGTTCAGAGAGCCGATAACGCTTGAGGAAGCCAAGAAGTCGTTTATGGGCGCGGCGTATTTCTCATAGTCTATGCCCTCTATGCCCACAAGCACGCCCATAATGCACCCGGCGTTGCCCACGTTGCAGTCGGTGTCCCAGCCGCACATATTGCAGATATTTATAGTGTCTGAATAGCTTCCCCTGCCGTAGAGCAGAGACAGGGCAATAACTCCGGCGTTGGGTATGATATGGCAGTTGCCGGGGTATTTGTCATAGCCGAAGTTGTCGTGCAGGAAGTCAAAGCAGGCCCGCCAGTTGTCGGGGTTTCTGTCGTAGAAGTCCATAACTGCCCTGACGACCTTAGTGTACTCACAGTCGGCAGGGATAAAGCCAAGGGCCTTCTCCATCACCGTGCGCACGTCCTTTTCCACGAAGGCCAGGCTCACACAGCAGGCGATGAACACGCCGCCGTACACCCCGTTGCCTCCGTGGGTAACGCTTGCGGCCTTCTCCGCCAGCTTTGCCGCCAGCTCTGGGTTGCCCGGGGCCACAAGGCCCCAGGGGTCGATAAATATCTGGCCGCCAATCTGCTCGGCCATGGTGGAGCCGTTCTGCTCTATGCTCCCGCTCCTTGGGGCCGGAATGCCGTTCCTAAGGTTGAGATAGGCGGTATGCTCTGTGGAGACCCCATAGCCTCCCCACCAGAAAAAGCCGTGCTCAAAGGGGGCGTAATTCAAAAGCGCGTTTGCAACGTCCTGGGCGTCGAACCTGCCTATATCCCCGCAGTCCTCCAGCGCCCGGATGAAGAAGAGCGGGCCGTTGCTGTCGTCGTCCGCGGCGAAGTTTTTGTAGCTGGCGGGGTAGCCGTTCAGCTCCCCGAAGGTGTTCCTTATCATCTCATAGGACCAGCCCTCAATAGGCGCGCCCAGGCGTATCCCGATGACCTTCCCAAGCCATCCGGCGTATACCCGCCTAAGATAATCCTGAGGTATTTTCATGATATTGCTCCTTTCTCTTAAAAATGTTTATTGTTTTACTCCTTCAGTCCGCTCATAACTATTCCCTGGACAAAGTATTTCTGTGCGAAGATATACAGTATCAGCACCGGCACCATAGTTATCAGCGCCCCCGCCATCATCTGGTTCCACTGGGTCACATATGTGCCCTGGAACTTGGCAAGGCCCATTGACAGCGTCCAGAGGGAGTCGTCGTTCAGGAATATCAGCGGACGCTGGAAGTCGTTCCAGGTGTTCATGAAGGTGAACACCACCAGGGTTATAATGGCGGGCTTTGAGTTCTTGATGACTATCTCCCAGAATATCCTGGGGTATCCGCAGCCGTCTATCTTGGCGGCCTCCTCCAGCTCCCTTGGGATTGTCAGGAAGAACTGGCGCAGCAGGAATGTGCCGAAGGCGTTGAATATGCCCGGGACTATCAGCGACCAGTGGGTATTTACCAGCCCCAGCAGCTTCACTATCTTGAACTGGGGTATCATGACGACCTGGAAGGGTATCATCATCGTGCCGAGGTATATAAGGAAGATGAGGTTGCGCCCCTTGAAGCGCAGGCGTGCAAAGGCATAGGCCGCCATGCTGCAGGTGACGAGCTGCCCTATAATAGTCAGCACCGAGATAAAGAAGGTGTTGGCGAAATACTTAAACCACGGCGCGGCCTGGAGCATATAGGTATAGTTCTCCCAGGCCACATACCTTGGTATCCATGTGGGCGGGGAGGCGAACATCTCCTGGGTTGTCTTCAGCGAGCTTGAAATCATCCACAGGAACGGGACCAGCATGGTAAGGGACAGTATAATAAGGATGATGTGTATGGCGGTCTTATAGACGATTTTCTTTGTTTTACCCTGATGCATGACCGTCCCCCCTTTCAAATCTCACTGTTCTTTTCGCTGACCTTCAGCTGTATGACGCTGGCAGCGAAAATGATTATGAACAGTATATAGGCCATAGCCGAGGCGTATCCCTGTTTAAAATACTGGAAGGCGTTCATATAGATAAGGTAGCACACCACCTCGGTAGCGCGCCCGGGCCCGCCGCTTGTCATAATATATATCTGGTCGAAGGCCTGGAGCGCGCCTATCATGCTTGTGAGCAGCACGAACATCATGGTGGGGCGTATCATGGGCAGGGTAATGCGGGTGAAGCGCTGAAAGGCGCTGGCGCCGTCTATCTCAGCCGCCTCATACAGGGAAGTGGATATCCCCTGGAGCCCTGCCAGCAGTATGACGCCGTTATACCCCAGGCCCTTCCATATGGTCATGATTATCACCGAGGGCATTGCCAGCTCCTCTGTCGCCAGCCAGCCGGGCTGCGGAAGCCCCAGTGCCCCTAAGACGGAGTTAATCAGTCCATAATCCTGATTATACATCCATTGCCATACCATTGCAATAGCAACATAGGAAACTATGCAGGGGATGAAGAAGGCTGAGCGGTAGAGGCTCTGGGCCTTTATCTTCTGGTTTAAAAGTATCGCCACCAGAAGGGCCAGAAAAGCCCCCAGCGGCACGGTGCCTATGGTAAAGTATACCGAGTTTAATAGCGCGTGCCCGAACTCGCCATTTTGAAACAGGTCGATATAGTTGCTGAGCCCTACGAATTTCGGGGCGGTTATGCCGTCGTAGTTTGTCAGGCTGTAGTATAGGGATACTACTACTGGCACCGCCGTAAAGACCAGAAAGCCTATTATGACAGGGGCCAGGAACACATACCCCCAAAAGGTCTCATTGGTGCCCAGCGGCTTTCTCGGTTTTCTTGCGGCATTTGCGGAATTCAACATTGAAAACCCTCCTTAAAAGCGGAGGGGGAGCCTCTCCTTTGAGCCTCCCCTCTCACATAAAAAATCCATCAGCCAGCCAGGATTTTGTTTATCTGGGATATCAGCTCCTGCTGTGTCTCCTCCGGGCTGCGCTTGCCGATGAGCATCTCGTCGATGGTCTTGCCGAGGGCGGTATTGACCTCGGTGCGGTAGACAGAGAGCTCGTCCACCAGGTCGCAGTCGTCCACAGAGGCGATGAAAGCCTCCACGTTGTCGCAGACCTTCGCGTCGCGCACTATCTGCAGCGCCTCCTCGTCGGTGCTGCCGGGCAGGGCCATGTTTGCCTTTGCCACTATCTTCTGTCCCTCGGGACCGACCAGGTACTTGAGCAGCTCCCAGGCCTCGTCCTTATGCTTGCTGGAAGCGGATATGCCCCAGTTGAGCACGCCGGCCTTTACCTTCTGGCTTTTGTTCTTGGGGAAGCGAACCACGTCCCACTCAAAGTCCAGGCCCTCCGCCTGATACTGTGGGAGCAGCCAGAGGCCCGCGGCCTGCATGGCAACCTGCTGGTTCTGGAACATAGAGTCGGCGGTCTTGCCCATAGAGGTGAGCTCTGCAGGGTTGGGGGACACCTTGTCCTCCACTACCATCTTGTAGAGGAAGTTCAGGGCGTCCAGTGCCTCGGGGGTCTCCAGGCCCTTCTGCTCGGTGCCGCTGATATCGAAGGTAACGCCGGCGGTGGCTATCCAGTTAAGGTCCTGGTCGGCCCAGTTGCCGGGATGGCGGTAGCCGTATACCTTCTTCTCAGGGTTTGTAAGCGCCTTGGCTGCCTCATAGAAATCGTCCCAGGTCCAGTCGTCAGTGGGCAGGGGCACTCCGGCATCCTCGAACATGGTCTTATTGTAGTACATGCAGTAGGGGGATATCTCCTGGGGGAAGGCGTAGAGCTTGTCCTCAAAGCGCAGAGGGGTCAGAAGGGACTCGGGGTAAACCGAGGTGTCGAAGCTGTCCCGCTCTACATACCCGTCCAGGGGCTCCAGGGCGCCCTTATTGGCGAACACGTAGGTCCACTCGTTCAGGTAGATAATGTCGGGGGCGGTGCCGGAGCCGATAAGGGTCATCAGCTTCTGGGCGCGCTCGCTGCCGATGTCAACAGGCTCCACCTTGATGTTCGGGTGCTCCTTCATGAAGCCGTCGAACTTCTCCTGGTGGATATCCAGCTCCTGGGCGCTGCCGCTTACGGCGATTTGGATGGTGACGGTCTCCCCGCTGTCCTTATTGCCGGCAGTTGAGGAGGTCTTGCCCTCATTTGAGCCTGAGCTCTGGTCGGCGCTGCCTCCTGTATTGCCGCATGCAGCCAGAGTCAGCAGCAGCGCAAGGACCAGCAGCAGTGATGTAATTTTCTTCATTAATCTCGTCCTCCTTTATTTTGTGTAGGGTCTGTATATGAGTGAACGGGTGTATCGCCCGATACCTCCTGGCCGGTATGCCCTGAGTTTATGTGAAACTCCAGGGTCGGCAGGTCTATCATCCCCGCACAGGCCCCCAGCTTCACTGTTGAGAAGCCCGCCGCGAAGTTTGCATTACGTATTGCCGTCTCCATCTGCTCGCCCCTTATCAGGCAGGCTACAAGGGCCGCGGCAAAGGCGTCGGCGGCTCCGGTGGTGTCCACCGCGCTGAAGCTGGCGGCTTTAAAGTACTGGGACCTTACACCGTCGCTCCAGTAGCATCCCCTGTTGCCCAGGGTAATTATTACATTCTTTACCCCTTTTTTTAGGAAATACCCGGCCTTGTCCTCGTAGGTGTCCCCGCCGGGGCAGAGCCGTCCTATCTCGTTCTCATTTGGCAGGAATATGAATACCTTTTGCAGCAGGCTGTCGGGAACAGAGTCTATAGCCGAGGGCTTCAGCAGTATTTTCACGTGCTCGTTATAGGCAAGCCTTGCGGCGTACTCCACCGCGTCCATGCTGACCTCCGTCTGCAAAAGGCAGAAGCTTGCTATCTGAAAGACGAAAATGTTCTGGGAAATATCGTGGGCTGTTAGCATGTCGTTGGCACCCCGGTATATGGCTATGCCTCCCTCGCCGTCCCCCTGGATGTGTATATACGCCCGGCCGGTGCTGGACTTTGAGGTGTGGGAGACCCCTTCCGTGCTCACATGCTGGTCCTTGAGATAGTTGAAGGCGTCTGCCCCGTCGTAGTCCTTGCCTATCTTCGCTATAAGATAAGCCTCAAGCCCAAGCCTTGATATGCCCACCGCCTGGTTCAGGCCCTTCCCCCCTGGCATAACCGCCACGCTCTGCACAAGGTTGGTTTCACCCATCTGGGGAAATCTCTCCAGGGATATCAGGGTGTCCACATTTACCGAGCCCACTACCACCACTTTTTTCTTCTGGAAGTCGAAGGGCATGTCCACGCTCTGGCCGTCTATCACTTTTGGCTTTGTGGCAAAGGCCGCCTCTACCGCCCTGAAGCCATCCATATCCGCCGTAAGCCTATAGCAGACGTTTGCGGAGAGCTCTTTATAGGGGAGCAGCACCGAGGTCAGCCCGGGCTGTAGATAATTGTCCCTGTCGCTGCCACGCACGCCCATGACCGAGAGGTATTTTGGCACCCGGCGGTTTTTCAGGGTGGAGACTTCATACAGGTACGCCGCCATATCCTCCGAGAAGCATACAGCCCCGGTGCTGCCCAGCAGCAGCCTTCCCGGCACCTCACCGTCCTGCTCCTCCAGCACGCATATCATACTCTCGTTGGCGGCAATGCCCCTGTTTAAGCAGGCCATCTGAAACCCCTGGAAAAAGCGGCTCTCGGGATACCCCCGCCGCCTTGCTAAGCAGAACAGCGAGTTGTGCTTTCTCTCAATAAGGTACTGGGCGGCGGTATAGCCCACCTGCCAGTAATCAATGCAGGAGTTGTTCGGCGAGGGCGGCGCGTGGGAGTCTATAAGGTGGAAGCTCATATTCCCCGCCCTTATCATCTCAAGGCAGCCCTCCATGGAGTCCTCCCTCTTGTCCCACACCAGGCCGTCGGGGTTATAGCCGCACATGGCGGTCAGGTTCCTGAACTCCTCCTCCGCGCTCCCCGAGCGGCATACAAGGGTCGAGTACCCCTCCCGCCGGAAGTCCTCCATGAGCAGCGAGCCCAGATACTCGTGGTCCTGTGAGGCGTCAAGGGCTATTGCAACCAGGAAGGTCTTCCCCTCCCGCCGCTTTGCCACGCCGGCATATGGCGTATAGTTGTACTCCTTGACTATCTTCAGGACCCTACGCCGGGTATCCTCGCTGATGTTCTGGTCCTTCTTGTTTATAACCTTTGACACTGTGGCAACCGATACTCCGGCTAGCTTGGCAATCTCTCTAATGTTCATAAGTTTTCTCTTTCCGCAGGCCGGATATTATCCTAATGAGCAGGGAAAATGTTTCGCAAACCGTTTTGGCGGCTACATTATACACAAAATCATTAACTTGTCAAGCCTACATCCTAAATTATTTTATATTTTTCTGCAAAAATACGCCTAAAAAGCTTTAAAATCAAGAAAATCTTTAGGGAAAACTGTTTCCCTGTCTGCATCGGTAAAAACCCGTTGAGCCTGCCTCAAATTTGTGCTATTATAATACTGCTATATCCGCCGTAAGCCCATATGATTCTCAGGAGGAAACATAATGATAAAAGCAGCGTTTTTTGATATTGACGGAACTCTTCTCGACCACTCCGGCGAGCGGAGCGTATTCCCAAAGTCCACAAAGGCGGCTTTAACCGCCCTGCAGCGCAGGGGGATTAAGGTCTTCATATCCACAGGCCGCTCCCCCGCCATGCTCGGCAGCGTCGGGAGGGACCTGCCTGCCGTGCGGGACCTCTTCCCCTTTGACGGCTTCTGCACCTTCAACGGACAGCTTGTTTTAGAGCGTAACGGCTCAGTTATACACCGCCTGGCCCATGACCCGCAGGAGGTGCTGAGGTTTATTACCCTTGCAAAGCAGCATGGGCTTAAATGCTTTGTACTTGAGGACGAGCTGAGCTTCCCCATAACAGACTGCCCGGAGATACGGCAGCACTATGAGTGGATGGGCGTCCCATGCCCGCCCTTTTACGACAGCTCCAGGCTTATGGAGCACCCAGTAATACAGTTTAACATATTCCTTCCGCTGGAAAAGGGCATGAAAATCCTGGCTCCGCTGGAGCATATTGAAATAACCAGCTCAGGCTTTGACGTTCTGGATATAATCCCAAAGGGCGGCGGAAAGGAGACCGGACTCAGCGCCGTGGCGAAGCATTACGGCATCCTTCAGGAGGAAACTATCGCATTTGGGGACGGCCTCAATGACGTGGGAATGCTGCGCTGGGCTGGCGTTGGGGTCGCCATGGGCAACGCACTGGACGAGGTGAAGAGGGAAGCCGACTATGTTACCACACCGGTTTCGGATGACGGGGTAAAGAACGCGTTGATTGGGCTGGGGGTGCTTGATGAGGGGGATTTTTGCCTTGAGTCTTGAAAGCTGATTTTTACTCTTTAAGAATACAAAGAAGTGACGCATTGCAGCGGCTGCAATGCGTCACTTCTTTGTTGGGCTGTATTTTGGTTTATAATGCTTATACTCAGTAGGTAGTCTGCTTGATGATTTAGACTGTAAAATAAGTAACCTAAAAAGAGCAGCGCGAGTCGGATAAACTAAAGCTTTGCTATACTATCCCGAAAATCCCCCTCACCCCTGCGCCAGCCTTCTCTTCTTAATCACCGCCTCAATCCCGGCCAGCACCGGCTCAAAGTCTATACCGGGAGTGAGGTCCAAAAGGGCTGTAAGTATGTCGGGGATGTCCGAGGGCTTATAGCTCTTTGCGGAGTACACCTGCAGGGCAAGGAACTCATTGCAGGAGACCGTGGGGGCATACCGCCGGGCGTTCTTGCGGCCTATGCCGCCATTGTCGATTGGTATCAGGTAGCCTTTTGCAATCAGCTCGTTTGCCAGCAGGTGAAATGAGTTTTTCGCGAACATATGCTCGTCGGCGCTGGCCTTTTCCAGAATCTCCTGTTTATTTAGGGGCCTTGAGGCCTCCCAGAGTATCTGCAGCAGGGCCAGCTCTGAGGATGTTACCGGTGCGTGAGGCTGCTTTGACATGGGACGCACTCCTTTTCTGATAATCTTATATAGCAATACTATATTATATTCCTGACAGAATGTCAACTAAAAAATAGTATAAATTATTTATTCTATTATTGACAGGACGCCAGAGATATGTTATAGTGAAATAGCGATATTTAAGGGAAATAGCAGCTTCTATATCGTGCACAAATAGCATAATAAAACTATAATGGGTTTTGATTTGAGGGTCAACTATGAGTGTTCTGAGCGCCGAAGAACTATCCTTTACCTACCAGAGCAAGTATCAGAAGGTCCACGCCCTGGACAACGTGAGCTGTGATTTTGAGCTGGGCAGGTTCTATGCCATTGTAGGGCAGTCCGGCAGCGGTAAAACAACTCTGCTGTCCATGTTAGCGGGGCTCGGGAACCCGGACGAGGGCCGGGTGGTCTCCGAGGGCCGTACAGTCCGGGAGATAGGCAGCGAACGCCATAGGCGGGAGAATGTTTCCGTCATATACCAGTCCTTCAACCTGTTCCCCCACCTGACAATACTTGAAAATGTGGCCTACCCCATGCGGGTAGTAAGGGTGCCCATGCGCCAGGCTGTCCCCCGAGCCCAGGAGCTTTTGGCGGCGGTGGGCCTCGAGGATGTTGACCCCCGCAAGCGTCCCGCCATGCTCTCCGGCGGACAGCAGCAGAGGGTGGCTATCGCCCGGGCCCTTGCCAGCGAAGCAAAGGTCCTGCTCGCGGACGAGCCCACCGGCAACCTGGACAGTGAAAACGGCAGGAACATAATCACCCTGCTGAAATACCTGGCAAAAGAAGAGATGCGCTGCATAATAGTCATTACCCATGACCGGGAGATTGCGGCCCAGGCCGACGTTATCTACCGTATGCGCGACGGCAAAATCGAGATGGAGGGCTGAGGATGTACCCGTGGTGGTGAGTGTGACTAATCCCGGCGGGGACAGAGATTCTATGCTGAACATAAACGCTTTCAGACATGACAACTTTCTTTCAAGTCCGTATCTGGAAGATTTTTACGCTCGTATCTACTGTGAAGGCACCTATAGCCAGGAGAGCCGGCAAAGCGAGATACCCCAGGCTGACTGTACAGTAAGTGCCGTCAGCAGCCTGGACCACCTCTGGGTGTCCGACGGCGAGTATGCTTTCTCATATGGCTATGACGAGAGCATGTTCAAAACCAACAAGCCCATATGCCTTGTAGAGCGGAATTTTGCCGAACGCAATGGCATTG
Source organism: Acutalibacter sp. 1XD8-36 (assembly GCF_009917525.1). GTDB lineage: Bacteria > Bacillota > Clostridia > Oscillospirales > Acutalibacteraceae > Acutalibacter. The sequence goes on along the minus strand of NZ_QZDU01000007.1, from coordinate 55,999 downwards.
AGGTCGGAGACGAGGTTTCCATGCCTCTCTACTCCATGTCCTACGAAGTAGGAAAAGACATTATCTATACTCCACTAGGTGAACAGACCATAAAGGTGGTGGGCACCTGCTTTTCCAAAATAAATTTCTGGGAATTTATTGTCCCGGCAAGCTGGATACGAGCCGAGATGGAGTCCCAGGGTACAGATGTATACTATAACGAACTGAGGGCCGTACTGAAGGACCCTCGGCAGCTTAGCGTCTTTAAAGAGAGCATACAAAGCCTCATTTTTTTGGAGCCCGCTCCAGCTACTTATAAGGACTACACCGGCGCAGCCATAGTAGTGGATGACGAACAATACATCACCTCAGCGGAGACCTTGGGCCAGACAGTTGTGCTCTTTAGGCAGTTTCAGATACCTTTCTTCGTGCTGGCGATAGGTATGATAATATTAGCTATATTCCTGATAATGCGGGGCGTTTCTCCTGTGCGCCTGCGCAGGGGATATCGTGGCGCTACTGCTGCTCCTTCGCTTCAACGCTTTTACGCTGCTCACCGCGGTAGAATAGGGGGTATATCATGTTTAATTTCAGTATAAAGCAACTGTTCCGGCAGCCGTGGAAGGCTATGCTCTTTTTCCTGCTGATGGCGGTAAGCACCGCGCTGGTGGTCACCGGGGCCGTGCTGACAATAGAAAACAACGAGCGCCTACGGATAGTGGAGGATACATACTCTACAGTGGGCTTTGTGGAGCAGCCGGCCGTCAACACGGAGCGCGTGCCGGTTCCAAACGCCTGCGGCGGAATCAACTTTGTCACTACCACTGACTATGGCGAGTATATCTACCCGGAGGACCTGGACTTTCCCGGGGCGGACTACATCCTGAAGCCCGAGCATAGGCCGTATTACATTTTTAATGAGCCCGAGTTTTCACAATTTGGTGATGGCGACACTTTTCATGTAGTGGAGTTTACGCCCCTTGAGCCGGTGGAGGACGATGGCGCGCCGGTGGAAGTAGAGATAACCAAAGTCCTGTTCAGCAAGGACAACAAGAGCCAGGGAACCTGCGTTACGCCGGACACTGCCCTGCACGAGGGCGACCATATCACCGTGTGCCAGTGCTGGGGCGCGACCCGCTATCCTATGGAGCCCGGGGAGAAGTATGCGGCCGAGCTGGCAAAGTGGTGGAACTGCCCGGAGCACCAGGTGGACGAATATGTGGTGTATAGCCGCCCACACTCAGGCCGGACGGACCGGAATGGAAAGCATATCGGCACAGAGAATTTCCCGGACGATAAAGACTGGGGCTTTCAATCTCCTTATTACCCCCAGATTGCCCATGTTACCGGAAAAGATTTCTATGAGAAGGGCAGTCCCGGATATAATTTCGTCCAGTGGGCCAAGAATGTTGAACAGAGGGTGCACAGCTTCTGTTCCCTGGGCACCAACTCACTTGAACTTCTTCCCAGGTGGCACAAAAAAACCAGCGTCCTGAGGGATGGCAGGGAGATAACCCCGGAGGAGTTTGAGGCCGGTGCGCCGGTTTGTATGATATCAAAGGAATTTGCCGGAAGGAACGGGCTAAAGGTTGGCGACAAGGTGAACATGCCCTTTGTCTGCGCAATGTACCGGGACTTAAGCTCAATAGGCGGCAGACCCCACGCCTCCTTCAGCCTTCTGGACGCTGACGGCGAGTTTTACGAGCCTTTCTTTGAGCAGGAGTATGAGGTAGTCGGGCTTGTTGATTGTCTTGAAATGTATGGTATCGAGGCCGGGCCGGACACGCTCATAATCCCTGCAAAGTCCGTCACAGCCAGCGACGATAATAATATTGCCTACTATACGCCTATGACCCCATTCACAGCCTCCTTCCAGATTCCAAACAGTACTATCCAGCAGTTCGACGCGGCTCTAAAGGAGCACGTCCCCGAGGCCGGGCGGCTTAACATCATCTATGACGATAGGGGCTACTCGGAGATAAGGAAGTCCCTTGACAACAGCCGGACCATGGCGCTCCTCCTGTTGCTTGCGGGTATCATGGCGGCGCTGTCCATAGTGGCGCTCCTGCTTTACTTCTTTTTAGCGGGACTGATAATACTGACGGTATTCTCGGCGTGCGCTGGGAGCGTATGCGGCACGCTGGCCCTGGATAAGGTGCGCGAGCCCCAGGTCACGGCCTCGACCGCAGAGGAGCGGGACAGCCTATACAGCTACGACACCCGCTACAGCACCTGGGCGGCGGGCCGGGAGCTTGCAGAGAAGACTGAGATAGACGTGGAGGTGCCGGTGTATGTAAGCTATACTATACCGCTTTGCATAAGCTTACTGGTGCTGGTTTTGGCGCTGATGCTGATGGCAGCCGGCTTCCGCACCGACCCCATATATCTTTTGAGCACGAGAGAAAAAGAGTAGCGTGAGAAAACAGGCGGGCCGGCGGGCATACGAAATGCTCCCCGGCCTGCCTTATATATTGGGGTTTACTAAATGTTTCCTTTCACAAAATCCAGCGCCAGACTGACAGCCCTATCCTCGGCCGCTCCGAAGAACCCATGCCCCGCGCCCTCAATCTCTATAAGCTTAGCCGAGGGAAACACCTCTGCCGCACGTTGGGAATACCTGATGGGTACTACGTCGTCAGCGGTGCCGTGGATGAGCAGTACCGGGCCGGGGTAATTTTTTATCACATCGTAGATGTCAAAGGACATGGCGTCCTTAGCATAAACACGGCCCAGCAGCAGGCCCATTATCTTCTCTGTCTCCGGCAGCTCCCGGCCCTCTGTGCGCTTTTTCGCGTCGTCCTGCAAAACATAGGCCGGGAAGATGGGCACAAGCCCCCGCACCAGCTCCGGGCGGGTGCCAGCCAGGTATGAGGCCACAAAACCGCCCTGGCTCTGACCGGACAGGAAGATGTTTCTGCTGTCAATTTCTTCCATAGCGGATATGCCGTCCAGCACCGCCGACATATCCGCTGCCTCGGTGAGCACGGACATCTCAGTGGTCTTCCCATCGCTCTGAATGTCATTGCCTCCGCCTATGAAGTCGAAGATATAGGCGGCAATGCCGTTTTTGGCAAAGGCCTCCGCATATGGGCGGTTATGGACGCACTTCCCGCCGAAGCCGTGGGCCATTATCACAGCCGGGAAGGGGCCGCTGCCCTCAGGCAGGTACAGCTCGCCATAAATCCTCTTTCTGCCGCGCTCAAAATACAGCACCTTCATTTCGTATTCACTTTCCTCCATCCCCCGCAGCTTCACCAGGAACCTCTCGGCGGCCTTTGTAAACACCTGGTCCTTTTTCCACAGCACAAACATTGGGGTCTCGTTCCGCGGCGTAAGTGGCCGGAAGCACAACTCGCTGTCCCCGGTGGTGTTGATGATATTGTCAAAAGCCAGGGCGTACCCCATGCCCTCCTCCACCATCAGCGAGCCGCTGTACAGCAGATTATAGCTGCCCACGATGTTCAGCTTGCTCTGCCTGCGGCCTAAAATCTCCTCCACACCCTGGTCGCAGATGGCCTGGCGGGAGACAATCAGGGGCTTGTCCCAAAGCTCCTCGGGGTCAATGCTGGTCCTGTCCGCAAGTGGGTCATCCCGGCGCATGAGCACCCCGAAGTGCTCAGGGCGCGGGATTCGAAAGTATCCATATTTAGATGTATCAAAGTTGCCGAATACCACTCCGAAATCGATAAGCCCGCCGTCCAATTGCTCTATCACTGAGCATTTGTCCCCACTGACCACATGGAAATGCACCCCCGGGCACTCCTCACGCAGGGCCTGCACCGCCCGCACCAGTACCCGCAGGCCGTCGGTCTCCCCTGCCCCCACGGTGATATTGCCGGCAGCCGACTTCTCGGCCAGGGCAATCTCGTCCTCGGCCTTTTTAACCAGCTCCAATATCTCCTCGGCCCGCTTGCGCAGAATCATCCCCTCCTCCGTGAGGGTAATGCTCCTGGTGCCGCGGATGAAAAGCTGCTTGCCCAGCTCCCGCTCCATGTCCCTGAGTTGCCTGGAGAGTGTGGGCTGGGAAAGGTGCAGCGCCCCTGCCGCGCGCAGGATATTCTGTTCCCGGGTGACGGCTAAAAAGTATTGCAGCAAGCGAAGTTCCATAATCTGCCTGCCTCCTGTTGAAATTACTGCCTACAGCATAGCAGAAATCGGTATAGCTGTCAAGCATATTGGGGGTGGGGTGAAAAAATGATATAGCTTTTCCGCAGTCTGCTAATTGTAAGTTTCTCCCTTTTTATCATTGACAGGACCCTCATCACGTGGTATTATTATATTGATTTTTTGGAATTTACGGCTAAACCGCGAAAAGGAATTAATTAAGCTCAAGATATATAAACAGTGCTTTCCAGCAAGGAACTCTTCCGTGCTGGAATTTGCTGTGGTATTTACGGCATGAAGCGTTATGAATGGAGGACATGCGTATGGACAATTCAGGGGGAGTTTTGGAGCTTTGCGGGAAATCAAAGGAGCCCTGTGCCAGTGAGCAGCACAGCGGTATGCAGAATGTTCAGAACCTTGAGGCTGTTCTCAATGAGGGCCTTCGCGTAGCTCTGTTGGAGGAGACCCCGGACCAGTCCCTGGAGGTGCTGTTGGAGCGCCTGGGGAAGGCGCTGAACGGAGAGCGCACCTATATATTTGAACAGAACGAGTCCGGCTGTGACGACAACACCTATGAATGGGCCGCCGAAGGTGTTGCTCCGGAAAAGGAAAATCTTCAGAATCTTCCCCCGGAAATATGCGCCAGCTGGTACCGCAATTTCCGCATTGGCAACCATATTGTTATCGAGCATTTGGAGGATATCCGGGAAACGGAGCCCCTTCAATATGCAAATCTGAAGCGGCAGGGTATACATTCCCTTGTGGTGGTCCCTCTTTACGACGACAAAAAAATTATCGGCTTCTACGGCGTGGACAATCCCCCTGTGAAGTCCCTGGAATATGCGTCGAATATGCTCCAGACCGCGGCATACTTTATCGTGTCCTCCCTGAAGCGCCGCAACCTGTTCAGGGAGCTTCAGAAGCGCAGCTATAATGTGCTCCACGCCCTCAGTGTGGACTACCTCTGTATTTATCAAGTAAATTTTGACACAGGCGATTGCGAGGTCTACCGCAGCAGCAGCCGCTGGGAGATAGACTGGGCCGCCAGCTTCAAAGACGGCTATCAGGCGGCAATGGAGCGGTACATATCACAGCACGTGGCCCCCGCCGACCAGGAGAGGTTGCTTGCCGCCACAAAAAAGGAATATGTGCTGGCCCAGCTCAGGGCCGAGAAAAAGCTCTCTGTACGGTATCAGGCGAAGGGCAGCTCCTTCGGGCTCAAGCACCTTGAAATGCATTTTTCCGCTACCGAGGAGACCAGCGGGGAGAACTGCGCCATTTTTGCCCTACGGGATGTAAACGCCGTGGTGGAGCAGGAGGAGAAATACAGGCTTGAGGCCCGGCGCAGCCTTGAGGATGTTTTGGAGGGGGCCCGGATGGGCACCTGGACCATTGAGCTTGAGAACGGCTGCAAGCCAAGGATGTATGCCGACCGTACCATGCGCATACTCTTGGACGTGTCCGAGGACATAGGGCCTGAGGACTGCTATAGTCACTGGTTTGAGCATATCGAGCCGGACTACGTTGAGATGGTCCAGGAGGCTGTGCAGGAGATTCTGGACACAGGGCGCTCCGAGGTGATATACCCCTGGAACCATCCGTCCCTTGGGAAAATCTACGTCCGCTGCGGCGGCGTGCCGGACAGCACCTTCCAGAAGTCCGGCGTCTGTCTGAACGGCTACCACCAGGACATCACTGAGACCATGGTGACAAGAAGGAAGCAGGAGCAGTCAATAATGGAGCTTCTGGAGCGGGTGCGCCAGGCAAACTCCGCAAAAAGCGAATTCCTCTCCCATATGTCCCACGACCTGCGCACGCCCATCAACGGAATACTTGGAATGCTGGCTATCCTTGAAGGGGGCCGCGTCAGCACGGAGCAGCGTGAGGAGTGCCGCAGGAAAATACGCGTGTCCACAGAGCACCTGCTGTCCTTGGTAAACGACGTCCTGCAGGTGAGCAAGCTGGATACAGGGCGCCCGGCAAAGGTGGAGGAGCCCTTCGACCTTCACGATACCCTTGAGGACTGTATCACTATCCTCTCTCCTCAGGCAAGCGAGCGGGGTGTATGCCTGAAGCTGGACCAGTCCGGCCTTCGCCATAACAGGGTCATAGGAAATTCCCTGCACTTAAAGCAGATACTCATGAATGTCATCGACAACGCCCTCAAATACAACCGTCCCAACGGCTCCGTATTTGTCCGGGCGGAGGAGACCTCCTTTAATGACGGCGCCGCCCGCTGCCTCTTTACGGTGGAGGATACGGGAATCGGCATTGGAGAGGACTTTAAGCCCCATATTTTTGAGCCCTTCACCCAGGAGCACCAGGACGCCAGGACAGACTATAACGGCGTGGGGCTTGGCATGTCCATTGTAAAGAAGCTTGTGGACCAGATGAAGGGGTCTGTGGAGATAGGCAGCAGGCTTGGCGAGGGCAGCGTAGTGAAGATTACCCTGCCAATCCGGGTGGACGAGGCCTGGAGCGGCCAGCCCAAGTACGAGGATATAAGCTCCGGCAGCGTTGCCGGAATGCGGGTGCTGCTAGTGGAGGACAACGAGATTAACTGTGAGATTGTTGAGTACATCCTCCGGGAGGCCGGGGCCCAGGTGGTGACCGCCAATGACGGCAAGGCCGCCGTCGACACCTTTGCCGCCGCTGAGCCGGGAGCCTTCGACTGCATACTTATGGATTTGATGATGCCGGTTATGAGCGGCTATGAGGCCACCCGGGTCATCCGCGGGCTGAACCGTGCGGACGCGGGCACCGTACCAATAATCGCCCTGTCCGCAAATGCCTTTGAAGAGGATATCGTCATGGCAAAGGACGCGGGAATGAATGAGCATTTGGCAAAGCCTGTGGACATGCGCAAGATGTTCCAGGCCATGAGCCGTTTGAAGGGCTGAAAGCCCAGAACGTCCCGTAATTGGGGCCTTTGGAATACAAAGCTATAGAAAGGGAAGAACTATGAAAATCAACGCTTTACCGCATTCCTTCAAAGTTAGCATAGCGGTAATGATTTGTCTGACTGTTTTCGTGTTTTCCTTTATGGGGATATACATTCACAATATGAGTGAAAACACAGTTATAGATATCGGCACCTCTTATATGGAGGGCATGAACGAGCAGATATCCCTGCACTTCAAGACTGTAATTGAGCTCAGGCTTACAATGGCTGAATCCATAGCCCACATAGCTACAGGTGACGGAAGCTCGGGCTATGGCTCAAAGGAGGATATTGAATACGGCGCGATAGCGCGGCATTTCATGTGCGCCGCCCTGTATTCCTCCGACGGCGAGATTGAAATGATTTACGGCGACCCTGTAGCTCTGAACCACCCGGAGCTGTTTTTAGACAGCATAGTAAACGGCGAGCGCAAGGTGGCTCCCGCCACTGACAGCAGCGGCGAGGGTGTGATTCTGTTCAGCGTGCCCTGTGAATACCCTATGTCAAGCGGTAAAAACAGCCTGTCTATGGTGGTGGGGCTTTCTACTCAATATATGGGCGAGGTCCTTTTTCTGGATTCAAACCGTTCGCTGAGCTATTCCTTTGTTATCTGCAAGGACGGCAACTACGTGGTCAGAGGCGACGACGGCGGGCATACGAATTATTTCGACAGGCTTTCCGACATTTTCGGCGACGAGGAGCTGGACTCCGCCCCATATATTGAGCAGCTGAAGGAAGCCATGAGCACGGACGACGACTATTCCCTGATAATCCAAAGCGGCGGCTCCCGCCGGCACCTTTACTGTACCAGCCTCCCCTATTGCGACTGGTATCTGGTGACGGTCCTCCCCTTCGATATGCTGGACCACGAGATTTCAGGCATGGGCACCAACTGGCTTACCATCGTCTATATCTCATCCTTCGCGGTCATTGTCATGCTGCTCTATATATTCTTCCGGTATTTCAGATTGTTCAGAAGCCAGGTGGCCGAGCTGAAGCGTATGAACATTGAGATGGACGCGGCCAGACGGGAAGCGGAACAGGCCAATGCTGCCAAACAGGAATTTCTCTCCAGTATGAGCCACGATATTCGCACCCCAATGAACGCCATCATCGGCATGACCGCCCTTGCCACGAACAATGCCGGCAACCCGGAGCAGGTCAGGAATTACCTGCAAAAGATATCCCTGTCCAGCAATCATCTCCTTGGGCTTATCAACGACGTGCTGGATATCTCAAAGATAGAGAGCGGTAAAATGGCGCTGAATATCGAGCCCATATCTTTAAGGGAAGTGATGGACAGCATTGTCAATATCATCATGCCACAGGCAAAGGCGAAAAATCAGCGGTTTAACGCCGCCGCCTACGATATCCTCTCGGAAAATGTCTGCTGCGACAGTGTTAGGCTAAACCAGGTGCTTATAAACCTTTTAGGCAACGCCGTGAAATTTACCCCGGATAATGGCTCGGTCGACGTGACAGTCTATCAGGAGGAGCTGCCTGAGGACACATCATGTGTGCGCACCCATTTCCTGGTGAGCGATACTGGCATAGGCATGTCTAAGGAGTATCAGAAGGTGATATTCGAGTCTTTCAGCCGGGAGGATAACGCCCGGGTGCAGAAGACTGAAGGCTCTGGCCTTGGGATGACAATTACCAAGTGTATTGTAGACAACATGGGCGGCTCCATCTCTGTGAGCAGTGAACAGGGCATGGGGAGTAAATTTCATGTAATCCTCGACCTGGCAAAGGCCGAGGAACCTGAGAGCGCCGCCGGGCTTCCCGGCTGGAGCATACTGGTGGTAGACAGCGACCAGAGGCTGTGTACAAATACTGTTAAGGCCCTTGAATCCATGGGGCTTAGCGCCGACTGGTGCTCAAGCCCGCAGCAGGCTGTTGAGCAGGCCGGTAAGTTAAACGGCGGATATCAGCTTATACTTCTTGGCTGGGAGCTTCAGGGCACGAACGGTATTGAGGCCGCCCGGTCTATACGCTCCGGCCTTGGGGAGGACTGCCCAGATATACTGCTGTCGGCCTGCGATTACAGCGGGATGGAAGAGAAAGCCAGGGAGGCCGGTATCTCCGGATTCGTCTCAAAGCCGCTGTTCAAATCCACCCTGACAGACGCTTTGAAGCCCTACTCAGGTGATAGCTCCAGGGAAAATGTCCACGCCAAAAATAAGGGCGACCGGGTGCTGCGCGGCAAGCATATCCTGCTGGCTGAGGATAACGAGCTGAACTGGGAGGTTGCAAGCGAGCTGCTCTCAGTGCTGGAGATGGAACTGGATTGGGCGGAAAACGGTCAAATCTGCGTTGAGAAGTTTGAAAAATCCCCTGTGGGGTATTATGACGCAATCATTATGGATGTACGAATGCCGGTTATGGACGGCTACGAGGCCACCGCCACTATCCGCGGGCTGGAGCGTGGGGACACCGTGTTACCGATTATCGCCATGACTGCCGATGCATTTTCAGAGGATATCCAAAGGTGCCTTGAGTGCGGGATGAACGACCATTTGGCAAAGCCCATAGACATACAGGCTGTTGCCCGGAAGCTGAAGAAATATTTGAGATGAGCCAACACATAAGCAAGAGGACCCGGCCGAGTTGCCGGGTCCTCTTGCTTATGTTATTTATGCTGCTCACTCCAGCCGGAAGCGGCTGACAAGCTCGTTCATCAGGCGGGACTGCTCGGACAGGGCCTGGGAGGTCATGGCGCTCTCCTCTGAGGTTACGGAGGTGTTCTGCACCACATTTGAAATCTGCTCGATTCCATCTGTGACCTGGGTGATGGCGTCGGTCTGGCCCTCAACCTCCTCCACCATGCTGTTCATCTTCACGGTCACGTTTCCGGCAAGGACGCCGGTCTTATCCAGGGAGTCCGTAACTTTATCCACAATGCGGCCTCCCTCTGAAATAGCCTCAATGGAGTTGCTTATCAGGTCCTTTGTGGCCTTGGCAGCTTCGTCAGACCTTGAGGCCAGGCTGCGCACCTCGTCCGCTACAACTGCAAAACCCTTTCCTGCCGTGCCCGCCCTGGCAGCCTCCACAGAGGCGTTCAGCGCCAGGATATTTGTCTGGAAGGCGATATTCTCAATGGTCTCGATAATCTTGCTTATTTCCTCAGAGGACCTGCGCATGGCCTCAGTTGCGGAATTGAGCTCATTTACATAGCCTATGCTGACATTGAGCTGGGCCCCGGCCTGGTTCACAAAGTCCCCGGCCTCCTCAGCCGCGGCAAGGGTCCGCTTGGCATTTTCAGAGATATCCGCCGCCGTAGCTGAGAGCTCTTGCACGGCGCTGGCCTGCTCTGTAGCCCCCTGGCTAAGGGACTGGGAGCTGTCCGCTACCTGCCCGGCGCTTTGGGCCAGGGTGCCCGCGGAGCTCCTGATTCTTGCCAGAGTGTCCCTTAGGGCGCTATGTATGGACTTGATGGAGTTCTCTATGGCGATGAAATCCCCCCAGTAGGTGCGGTCCGGCTCCTCCCGAAAGTCACCGTCAGCCATCTTGCCCAGGTGGTGGGAGACGTCCTGCACCACGTCGTTAAGCCTGGCCCTGGTGGTGTCCATAGCCTCTATCAGCTCGGCGGTCTCGTCCCGGGAGGTTATATCCGGGGCGGGGGTCTGCAGGTCTCCGTCCGCCAGCCCCTCAAGCCTTGCTACACAGGCGCGGATGGGCCCGGAGATAGAGCGCCCCACCTTCACCGCCACCGGGAAGGTGGCAATTATCACCAGCAGCACCACCACTATGGTTAGTAGGATACTCTGGTCCAGTGTAGATTTAAATTCCTTCTGGCTGGCCTCGATGGCAATGCTCCAGTTCTGGTTGCCCTCCACCGGGGCAAAGCCCACAAACTTGTTGTCCCCATAGAATTTATATTCCCCGAAGCCGGACTCGCCATTTATCATCCGCTGGTTTACAGCCGCCACGTCCGCTACGCTGGGGTCAGATTTTGCCGCCTCTATCATGTTGGAGCCCTTCTCCACCACGTCGCGGTCCTTATGCCCTATGACGTTGCCCCTCTGGTCCATAACATAGGCTATGCCGCTCTCACCCATCGCCAGGTCTGCCACAATCTCCGACAGGAAGTCGGCATCTATGCCGCCGTACACAACTCCGTCAAAGCGTCCGTCAGTGATTATGGGCACCTCCATCAGGAAAATCATCTGACTGCCGTCGTTCATAATGTCCGAGATATATGGCTTCATGGTGGACTTGCACTGCAGGAAGTATTCCTGGTCCCCATAGTCATCACCTGTAGAGGACATCCCCTGGGCGTCTATCTTGCCGGTATAGATAAATCCGTTGCGCTCGGCAAGTGAGTTCCGCACAGACACCAGCTCCTCGGCGTCCGGCTCGGACTCCCTGAATATATCCGAGGCCGCGGCCTCCTCCAGGGCTATCCAATACTTATCCATCTGCCACTCCACCGCATGGGCGGCAATATGGGTGGCCGGACCCAGGGTCTTCTCCATGGTATAGTCAATACCCTGGGCATTGAGCAGTGCGGTTACTATGCCAATCAAAATTGACCCAACTAATACCACCGACAGCATACTGGCCTGTATCTTGGATTTGATTGACTTCATTTTGCATCTTCCTTCCACAGTTATTCCGGTTTTTTCCGTTTTCCGAAATATTATACCACAGTTGGGTAATTCATGCAATACAGATTTTTTGAATTATCATATTAATTTTTTAGTTATTAAATTTTTGGATTAGTAAGCTATAGCAACAAAAACGCTCTTGACAAATGTACGAAAACGTACTATAATACAAATTGTGCCGTGTACGAAATCGTACTTAAGGAGTGAAGCCGTATGTCTGACGCTATCCGGGAGCAGTCCAAGCGCCTGGACCTGCTCATTAGCGAGACCGACGCCATTTATCACGAGGCCACGCTGAAGCTGGGCCTTACAGACAGCGCCATGAGCGTGCTGTATACCATCTGCCTGTTTGATGGCGAGTGCTCCTTAAGGGACATTATAGCCTACTCGGGCATACCCAAGCAGACCGTCAACTCTGCCCTGCGGAAGCTGGAGGGCGGCGGGGTGCTCTATCTGGAGTCGGTGGACGGCCGGAAAAAGCGGGCCTGCCTGACGGAAAAGGGCCGGGAGCTATGTGTGGGCACGGTGCTGCGGCTGATGGACATTGAGGACGAGATAATCGGGAAATGGCTGCCGGAGGAGCGGGAGCTGTATCTGTCCCTGACCCGCCGGTATCTTGAGGCGCTGCGGGAGAAGGTAAAGGAGCTTTAAGAGTATATTTTCTGTTTTTTGTTAGGAGGTAATAATTATGAATATACAACTGTCCGACCGTTTTACATATGGAAAGCTGTTCCGCTTTACACTGCCCTCTGTGGTTATGATGGTATTCACCTCAATTTACGGAGTGGTAGACGGCTTCTTTGTGTCCAACTTTGTGGGCAAGACGTCCTTTGCCGCCGTCAACTTTATCTTCCCCTTCCTGATGATACTGGGTACGGTCGGGTTTATGTTCGGCGCGGGCGGCAGCGCCCTAATTGCCCGGACCATGGGCGAGGGGGACAACCATAAAGCCCAGCGGCTGTTCTCGCTTTTTGTGTATGTGACCGCCGGGTGCGGCGTGGTACTTGGCCTGATAGGTTTTGTGTTTATCCGTCCCATTGCCGCTTGGCTGGGGGCCGAGGGTGAAATGCTTGAAAACTGCGTGCTCTATGGGCGCATTATCCTGCCGGTCCTGCCCGCCCTGATGCTGCAGTATGAGTTCCAGAGCTTTTTCATCACCGCCGAGAAGCCACAGCTTGGCCTTATGGTCACCGTGATAGCCGGTGTAGCGAATATGGTGCTGGACGCCCTGTTTACCGCTGTCCTGCCCTTTGGCCTGGCGGGCGCGGCCTCTGCCACGGCTATCAGCCAGGCTCTTGGCGGCATAATACCGCTGTTCTATTTCGGGCGCAGAAACTCAAGCCGCCTGCGGCTGTGCAAGACCTCCTTTGACGGCAGGGCCCTGCTCAAAGCCTGCACAAACGGCTCCTCTGAGCTTATGAGCAATATATCCATGTCCATTGTCAGCATGCTGTATAACGCCCAGTTAATCCGCTACGCCGGTGAGGACGGCATTGCGGCCTATGGGGTGCTCATGTATGTGAGCATGATTTTCATGGCTATCTTTATCGGCTACTCCACAGGGGTGGCCCCGGTGGTAGGGTATCACTTCGGCGCGGACAACAGGGACGAGCTTCGGAGCCTTTACCGCAAGAGCACGGTTATTATCCTCGCAAGCTCCGCCGCAATGCTTGGGCTGGCTGAGGTGCTGGCCCGGCCTCTATCCACTATATTCGTGGGCTATGACCCGGTGCTCTTTGATATAACCGTAAGCGCCTTTGGCATTTACTCCTTCTCCTTCCTTTTCTCCGGCATAGCAATATTCGGCTCAGCATTCTTCACCGCCCTGAACGACGGCCTCACCTCGGCGCTTATCTCCTTCCTGCGCACCCTTGTGTTCCAGGTTGCGGCAGTGCTCATATTCCCGCTGATATGGGGGCTTGACGGCATTTGGCTGTCAATCGTCGCCGCCGAGGTCATGGCGGCTGTGGTAACTTTGGCGTTCCTTATTGGCAAGAGAAAGAAATTCCACTACTAATAGTATCATGCAGAAAGCACGTTCCAAGCCGGAACGTGCTTTCTCATAACTACGCTATAATCAGAACTATCCATTTGCCGATTCAATGCCCATTATGTCCATATCACAGTAGCCCAGTCCATGAATAAACATACGGTATTTCCCATCTTTCGCGAAAAGCCCCGCAGGTACCGGGAAGGTCCACGTGCCGTCATGATATTCCGTTACGGATAGCTTTGCGCCTTGGTCCCATACCATATGCCACTGGTCTTCATAGAAATAATCTACTGAGTAAGTCTCCGGAGCCCCGGATGCAACACCACCCGATTTGATTTTAATAACTATAAGCACATCGTCGTATTTTTCCCCCGACGGCTTCTGCACGTCAAAGTCTATTCCTGCAAATACAAGCTCAACATCGGGGTCTATATCAGTCCTCCACTTAGGGTCAAAATCCATCCAGAGGGGGAATTGATTTTCAATACGGTTATCCCAGGCCGATATGCCTGCTATTACGCAAAAGAGAAGTAATATTACGCCGGCAATTATTGAAATAGTATAGGACTTGCGCCTCACACTGGACCCCTCCTTGCTGAAAATATTGTATTGTTAATAAATTATACTCCACCTAATTCGTGTTTGTCAACAGATTAAACAAAATTTCTTTCTTAAATTGCACTAACTACAAAAGGAGCGGGTGTTTATCCCGCTCCTTCCCACTTAATGATTTATATTTGCTCCGAGGCCCTGTAGAGCCCCGCGTATACGCCGCCCCTTTGCATGAGCTCCTCGTGGGTCCCCTGCTCCCGGACGCCGTTCTCGTCGAGCACCACTATCCGGCCGGCGTTGCGCACGGTCGACAGCCTATGGGCTATGACCAGAGTGGTGCGCCGCCCTGCCATGCCCTCCAGGTTGTGCTGGATAAGCTTCTCGCTGAGGTTATCCAGGGCGCTGGTGGCCTCGTCCAGTATGAGCACCGGCGGGTCCTTCAGAAAGACCCGGGCTATGGACAGCCTCTGCTGCTGTCCGCCGGAGAGCCGTACCCCGTGGGGGCCGATGTCCGCGTCGTATCCCCCGGGGAGCTCTCTTATGAATTCATCTGCCCCGGCAAGCTTCGCGGCATTTACTATGTCCTCCCGGCTGGCCCCGGGCCTGCCGTATGCGATATTCTCAGCGACGGTGCCGGTGAAAAGGTACACGTCCTGCTGTACCACTCCTATGCTCCTGCGCAGGGCAGAGAGGGATATGTCCCGCACATCCCTGCCGTCCAGAAGCACCGTGCCCTCCCCGGACTCGTAAAACCTCGGCAGCAGGGCGCATAGAGTGGTCTTCCCCACTCCCGACGCGCCTACCAGGGCCACGTACTCCCCGGCCTTGACCTTGAGGTCCAGGCCCTGGAAGACCTCATCCCCCTCGCCGTAGCGGAAGCTCACGTTGCGGAACTCTATATCCCCGCGCACGCTCTCCGGGGCCCCGGCGCCCGGCTTTTCGGTTACGCCGGGCTGTGTGTCCATCAGCTCCCTATAGCGCCTGAAGCTGGTGCGGCCCTCCTGCAGCAGGCGGCTGGTGTTCACAAGGCTCTGGACAGGCCCTGTGAAGTAGCCTATATATAATAGAAAGAGCAGCAGGTCCGAGACGTCCATCCCGCCCTGAAGAATTGCAAGTCCTCCGAACACCACCACCGCGATGGGTATTATAGCCGCAAAAGCGTCCATGCCGGTGTAGAGCCTGCTCTCGCTCTGGTAACCCACCCGGCGGTCCTCCAGGAACCGGCTGTTCAGCCTGGAGAATTTCTCCTCCTCCATGGCCTCCCCGCAGAAGGACTGTACCACCCGGATGCCCGAGAGGGAGTCCTCGGCCTGGGCGTTTATCTGTCCCATGCTCTGCCGGGCGCCCTCCATGGCCCTGCCCATCCTGCGGTTAAAATACAGGGTGTACATGAGCATAAAGGGCAGGAAAGCCAGAATTATGCAGGTGGTCTGCCAGTGCACGGACATGAGTATTGCAGCCGCGCCCACCAGCTTCACTGAGTTTATCAGCAGGTCCTCCGGCACGTGGTGGAAGAACTCAGCCAGGGACAGAGTGTCGTTGGTGATTCGCGACATCAGGTCCCCGACGGTGTGGCTGTCGTAATAGGAGAAGGACAGCCTCTGGCAATGGCTGAATAGCTTTGAGCGCATATCCCGCTCTATCTTCGCCCCAAGGTAGTGGCCCTGGTAGTCGTAGAAATAGGTGCAGAGGGCCTGCACTATCACCAGCCCCAGCAGGAGAAGCCCCGCCCGGAGCACGAGCTGGTACTCCCCTTTGTTAAGCAGGGTGTCGGCTATGTACCGTACCCCAAGGGGCACTATCAGGGCGATTCCAGACACCAGCATGGCGCAGATAAGGTCGGCGGCAAAGAGGCCGCGGTAGGGCTTGTAGAAAGCTGACAGCAGCTTGAAATTTTTTCTAAACAAAACAGATTTCCTCCTAAAATATGCGGGAGGAAGCCTTAGATACCTAAAACCCTCCCGAGATTTCTCATGGTTTTAACAGTAATGGCTTTCATATCATACCGTTCCTTTCAGCATTATTTTGAGCCAATCCCAGCTCCAGGAAATTGTATCACGGGGGGCTTACGGTGTCAAGCCCCTGAAAATAAATTGCAAATTTTTATTTCCGCTGGTGAAACTTCTTGCAATTCTGACAATTTTCCTGTATAGTTATATATATTGCTCTAAAATCCGCAAAAGGGGTGAATACGGAAAGCATGAATGTGTATAAACGGTTTCTCGCCTCATATTTATCCGTCTGCCTCCTGCCTCTGCTGCTCTCCTTCTTCACCATCGTCAGGCTGGAGCGCCGGGTCCAGGACTCTATCATGTCGGACCAGGAGAGCTCCATGCAGCTTGTCCGTCAGGAGTGCGACCGCACCCTGGGCCACGCGGCAAACCTTGTATCCATATTTTCAGAAGACACCGTGGCCTCCTACCTGTCAGAGAAAAGTGAGCTTAGCGCCGAGGAACTCTTTGCCCTATGTGATTTGAGCGAATCCCTCTCCCGGGCTATAGGACAAAATGCGTCCTTTTACAGGGGCTTCTGCTATTTTGCCAAAAGCGGCTTCCTGGTAACCGACCGGCGCACCTACCATCCTGAGGCCGCCGGCCTGCTGCCCTGGGATTTGCAGCTGGACAACGGGAGCTTCTACTCCCTTCTGGACAGCGGCAGCAGTTCCGAGCATATCGCCACAGTGTATAAGGAGACAAACGGCGGCTGGGTAATGGTCCTGCGCAGCCAGTATGACTCCAGCACACAGGAGTTCATCTCCTGCGTTGGAATAATTATACAGCTCGACCGCAGCTTCTCCCCCTGGAGCTCGGGGGACTTCGAGGCCTTTGTCACCGACGACAGCTACCGCCTCATATGCGGCGGGGA
Organism: Acutalibacter sp. 1XD8-36; assembly: GCF_009917525.1. GTDB lineage: Bacteria > Bacillota > Clostridia > Oscillospirales > Acutalibacteraceae > Acutalibacter. The sequence continues at coordinate 38,958 of NZ_QZDU01000007.1, read as the reverse complement.
GCGGGCCGGGGCCCTGTGTGAGCTTCTGGCCCAGAATGGCTCCGAGTCCGGGGAGGTGGACCTTGAGGGCCAGCGGTATGTGTACTCCCAGTACCCTTCCGGGTTCAGCCGGGTGCGCTACGGCTTTCTCACCCGCCGGGACGCCTACTACCAGCAGCTGCGCATAGTCTGGATTGACCTGCTGATAGAGATTGCTGTCATACTTATAATCAGCGTCTTCTTTGCCGTCTTCTGGAGCAGGCGCACCTACCACCCCATAAAGAGTATCCTCCCCTATGTTGGCACTGGGAGCCCGGAGATTGAGTGCCGGTCCATCTCGGAGCTCGGCTCTGCGCTGGTGAGCTTCGCCCAGGAAAAGGAAGACCTTGCGAGCCAGGTAATGAGCTCTGAGCAGCAGATACTCAGCGCGGCCCTGGCCCAGTATCTGCTGGGGATAACCGAGAGCCCCTCCATACTCTCACAGTACATCGAGGAGGGCCAGCCCTATCAGCTCCTGGCCTTCGCCCCGGCAAGGCATAGGGACAACAGCTTTTCCGTGCTTATGAATCTTAGGGAGCACCTTGACGATATCCTTCTGGACAAAAGCGGCGGCGTCAGCCTGCAGTTCCAGCGCTGTGCGGCGGTGCTCATACAGCGGGCGCTGAGCTATGAGGAGACAGCTGAGATACATTTTGCCGCGGAGCAGTCCATGTCCATGCCCCTTGTCTGCTATATGAGCGACACCTATACCCGCCTTGAGGAGGCGCCAAGGGCCTGGGCCACAATATATAGGACCCTCTATCACGACAGCTTCTGGCGGGTGGAGCGCGGGCGCGGGGTCTGTCCTGCGGGAGGCCTGCCCGAAAGCGACGGCGCCGAGTCCTACCGTGATTTCCTATCACATCAGAAGGCCCTTACAGAATATCTTGGCGCAGGCAAAAGACAGCGGGCCGAGGGCTGCCTTGAGAAGATAATCTCCGGGGACCTCTCCAATATGTCCCTGCCGGTGGAGCGTATCCGGCGGCGGTATGCTGACACCGCCGAGGTCATCCTGCCTTACGTGACAGAGAGCCGGGCCGGGGACATAATGCACCGGTTCCAGCAGTATGAGACCGCCCGGGAGATGGAGGCTGGCTTAAGGGAGCTCTTTGACGGTATCTCCTGGGAGCCCAAGTCTGAGCTCTCAGAGCTGAAGCGGGAGCTTACTGGCAGCGTTCTGGAGTTTATCCGCGCAAACTACCAAGACCAGGCCCTGAATGCCAGCATGATAGCCGACCATCTGGGCATGAACCTCTCAACCCTCAGCCACCAGTACAAGGCCGCCACAGGCAGCGGGCTTTTAGACGAGCTGCACGCCGTGCGGCTGGAAGCTGCGAAGAAGCTGCTCACAGAGGGGGCCAGCGTCCGGGAGACCGCCGAGCGCACAGGCTATGCGGACCCGCGGGCACTTATCCGGGCCTTCAAGCGGTACGAGGGGATTACCCCCGGGCAGTACGCCAAGGGAGCGTCATAAAGGCGCGGTTTTGAAATTTTCTTAAAGCAATTATGCAAAATTGAGATTGCTGTAATAACATATCAGCACTGTGGATACCGGGAAAACAGGGGCGGCAGAAGCGTGCCGTTCCTGTTTTTTGCTGTTTTTGCACCGGCAGGCGGCAAAAATTGCGACTATAGCTGAATTAGTACCAGTATTTGCGCCGTGTCCCCCATAAAATTCTGGCGCTTTACACTTTGGAAACAATTTGTTAATATAAAGTCAAATATTCCCCAGCCGTCCGACCGTATTGCAAGTCCATAGGGTCTGTGGCGGCAAGAGGCAAGAAAGGAAAGATGTTATGCGAAGCTCTACGTCAGCGCTGGAAGCAAAACCGCGCAGGCCGCGCAAGTTCACTTGGTCCAACATCAAAAAGGACCTTGTCAAGAACTGGCCCCTGTTCATCATGGTCCTGCCCGCCGTTGCTTTCTACATTATCTTCCACTACATACCCATGGGCGGCCTTTTGATGGCTTTTGAGAATTTCAAGCCGAAGCTTGGATTCTTCAACTCCCCCTTTGTGGGCATGAAGAACTTTGCGGACTTCTTCGGCTCCGCCTTCGCCGGGCGGACCATCCGCAACACGCTCATACTGAGCCTTCTGCAGATTGGCATAGAGTTCCCGCTTACAATACTCTTCGCTCTGCTGCTCAACGAGCTCAGAAGCAAGCGCTACCGCAAGACCATCCAGACCGTGTCCTATATGCCCTACTTCATCTCCATGGTGGTGGTGGCCGGTATCATAATCGACTTCTGCTCCACCGAGGGCGCCGTTACAGCTATAGTGGGCGCTGTCACCGGCAACTACGACAACCTGCTGGGCAACCCGGACAACTGGCGGACCATATATGTTGTGTCGGACCTGTGGAAAAACCTTGGCTTTGACTCTATCATATACGTCGCAGCCCTTGCGGGCATAGACCAGACCCTCTATGAGGCCGCGGAGATAGACGGGGCCAACCGCCTGCAGCGCATTATGCGGGTTACCATCCCGGGCATAATCGACACCATTATGATAATGCTCATACTGCGTATAGGCCAGATGCTCTCTGTGGGCTATGAGAAGACCATACTGCTCTATAACCCCCAGGTGTATGAAACCGCCGACATCCTCTCCAGCTTCGTGTACCGCAAGGGCCTGCAGGAGGCAAACTACGGTTACTCCACCGCCGTGTCCCTGTTCAACTCCGTTGTGAACTTCTTCCTGCTGATATTTGCCAACGCCTTCAGCAAGAAGTACACGGAGTCCGGACTGTTCTAAACTGAACTCTCGATGAAAGGAGATATGCTGTAATGGCTATGGTAAGAAACAGGTCAGTGGGAAGCAAGATATTCAACGGCGTAAACGTCGTCTTCTTCGCCCTGGTCATCGTCGTCTGCATCCTTCCGGTCTGGCACGTAATATGCGCCTCCTTCTCCGACGCGGGCTGGGTCATGAACCAGACCGGCCTTATCTGGAGGATAAAGGATTTCAATATCAACGGCTACCTGCTGGTGTTCCACGACAACAGGATATGGACCGGCTACCTGAACACCCTCTTATACGTGTTCGGCACCACCGCCCTTGGAATGTTCCTGACTGTAATGGCGGCCTATGCCCTCTCAAGGAAGGACTTCCTCTGGGCCAGCCCCATTATGTTCCTCATATCCTTCACAATGCTGTTTTCCGGCGGTATCGTGCCCCTTTACATCCTGGTGACTCAGGACCTGCACATGTTCGACAGCCGCTGGGCTCTTATACTCCCCCACTGCATGAGCGCCTTCTATCTGATACTTGTGCGCACCGCCATGCAGAACGTGCCCGAGAGCCTGGAGGAGTCCGCAATGCTGGACGGCGCCGGAAGGTTCACTATACTCTTCCAGATAATGCTGCCGCTTATTAAGGCCACTCTCGCGACTGTTATACTATACTATATTATAGGCAACTGGAACTCCTGGTTCAGCGCCATGATTTACCTGCGCAGCAAGGATAAGTTCCCCCTGCAGCTGGTGCTCAAGGAGATACTTGTCACCACCAGCAACAGCAATACTAACGTGGACATAAGCGTGCTGGGCTCAGGCGATTCCGCCGATGCCATACTCTATAAGCAGCTGGTGAAATACTGCACGATAATTGTCTCCACCGTCCCCATGTTCATTTTCTACCCCTTTGTACAGAAGTACTTCGAGTCTGGCGTTATGATTGGCGCCATCAAGGGGTAAGCTTCAAAAGTTGCATACAGCGCCTGAAGCTTAAATGTAACAGGTGCTTTTGCATAGAGAAATCCACAAAAATCTGTTAGGAGGAAACCAAAATGAAAAGCTTAAAGAAAGCCATTGCACTGCTGATGTGCCTTGCACTGGTGCTGTCTCTGGCAGCCTGCGGGGGCAATTCCGGCTCTAGCACCAGCAGCTCCGAGAGCTCCGGCAGCACCGAGAGCTCTGAGAATTCCGAGAGCTCCGGCGAGGAGAGCTCCGAAGCCACTGAGGGCGAGACCGCCACTGGGGAGTTCAAGCTGCCCATCGTTGACGAGCCCGTTGAGCTGAGCTACTTCGTGTCTGCCAGCACCAACGCCGCCATCGTCACCACCGACTACAACGACAACGAGTTCTATCAGGAGATGGAGCGCCGCACCGGTGTTCACCTGAACTTCGAGATGGTCTCATCCGCCGACTATCAGACCAACTTCAACCTGATGATAGCCTCCGGCACCCTGCCCGACCTTATCTGCTACGGCGCTTCCTACTACGCCGAGGGCGTTGACGCCGCTATCGACGACGGCTACTTCATGGACCTCACCGATAAGGTTGACGAGTACATGCCCAACTATCAGAAAATTCGCAAGTCCGACAAGAACTATGAGCTGCTCTCCACCACCGACTCCGGCCGCCTGGGCGCTGTTTACGAGCTGCGCCAGACAAAGCAGGGCCCCTGGCTGGGCCTGTGGATTCGTCAGGACTGGCTGGACGACCTGGGCCTGGAGACTCCCGAGACCTATGAGCAGTGGCACGACGTTCTGAAGGCCTTCAAGGACGAGAAGGGCGCCACCGCCCCCCTGATTCTGAACTTCTCCGGCAGCGACGGCGAGTTCGGCATGATGTCCGCAGGCCTTGGCGTGCTCAACGGCTGGCAGCTGAACGCCGAGGGCAAGGTCACCTACGGCCCCTATAACGACGCCTGGAAGGAGTACGTCACCACCATGCGCCAGTGGTATGAGGAGGGCCTTATCGACCCCGACTTCATGTCCACCGACGAGCGTACTGCCGACATGGCTACCGTTGTCACCGGCAAGACCGGTGCTATCCCCGCCGTGTACACCATGCCCTCCCTGTATGAGAGCTCCTCTGAGGACAAGAACATGAACTGGGCTCCCATCAACCCTCCTGTTAAGAATGCCGGCGACGAGCTGCATATCCGCCTCAGGGACTCCTACACCTCCGGCAACACCGCCATCTCTGCAGACTGCGAGAACTGGGAAGTCGCCATGAAGTGGCTGGACTACCTGTTCACCGAGGAGGGCGCCCTGCTTGCCAACTACGGCGTTGAGGGCGACACCTTCACCTTCGAGGGCGACAAGCCTGTTTACACCGAGAAGATTACCAACAACGAGAACGGCTGGAACCTGGCCCAGACCATGGACAGCTACCTCTGCCCCTCCGCCGGCGTTGCCAACTGGTCTGACTGGACCCGTGAGCTGGGCGGCGTGCCCGAGAAGGACCAGACCTGCTACACCGTCTGGACCACCAACGCCAAGGATGACTGGCGTGTGCCCACCATCTCCCTGACCCAGGAGGAGTCCACCGAGCGTGCGGCCCTCTATGCCGATATGAGCACCTGCGTTAAGGAGAACACCGCTAAGTTCATCAGCGGCGCTCTGGACATCGAGGAGAACTGGGATTCCTACATTGCCGAGCTGGAGCAGCACGGCGTACAGCGCGCTATCGAGATTACTCAGGGCGCTTATGACCGCTACCTGGCCCGCTAAATAGTTCCTTTATAAGCCTTGGGACCTGCGCTTTTGCGCGGGTCCTTTTGCTGTTTTCAGGGTGCCTTAAATGGCGTATTATTTTCCCTTTTAGGAATGGACAGGCCTGTTTTTTTGTGCTATACTTTATGGGAAATACTCAGCACAGGAGGATATATATGGACGGTCAACTTGAGTGGCTCGAAGAATATGAAATCGGGGTTGAGGAGATTGACAAGGAGCATAAACGGCTTTTCAAAATCATCAATAAGCTGTTCTCCTCAGCCGAAGACGGCGAGAATTACCGGCGCACCTGCCAGGAGGGTATCAAGTTCTTCCGCGGGCACGCCGTGAAGCATTTCGCCGAGGAGGAGCTCTATATGGCCACTATGGGCTATGAGGGCTTGGAGCGGCACAAGAAGATACATAAGGGCTTCAGGGAAGACACCCTTCCCGCCCTTGAGCAGGAGCTGGAGCAGAGCAACTACTCCCAGGAGGCCATAGAGCATTTTATCGGCGTATGCACCGGGTGGCTTGTGGGCCATACCCTCACTGAGGACCAGGCCATCGCCGGGAAGAACATAAGCAAATGGGGAGAGCTTCTCCCCGAGGACGAGCTGGAGGCGCTGAAGAAGGTCATAATCCAGCTGGTCTTTGACTTGTTCCACCTGGAGTCCAAGGTAGTCAGCGAGACATATGGAGGCGAGAAGTTCGGCAAGGGCGTGTACTACAGGCTTGCCTACGGCTCAAAGGACTCCGAGACCCGCCAGGAGGTTCTGATGGTCTTTGAGGAGACCCTGCTTGTGAACACCGTGGGCAAGATACTTGGAATACAGTCAAACCGCATGGACAGTATGCTGGTGCACGCGGCAAGGTATACAGCCAGGCAGTTTGTGGGCAAGGTCATGGAGTTTATCGAGACCGGCAAAAACTGCGAGCTCAAGGAGGAAAACCTTCTCTCCTTTGAGCAGTTCCAGGATATATTTGAGCGGGAGAAGCCCCAGGTCAGCCTGCTGTTCAACACCGGCGGCGCGGGGTATTTCGCCTACTGCGCCATAGCACCCCACCTGCTGGAGGCCTCGGTGCTCACGCCCCTTGAGAACGAGAACGCCATGAAGGAGGTTGAAAGATACCTCAGCGAGCGCAGCGCCAAGGAGCAGTATGAGGAGGAGCACTACAGGAAAAAGATACTGGTGGTGGACGACTCCGCCACCATACGCCAGGGCATGAAGTCCCTTTTGGAGCCGGACTACGAGGTGTCTCTGGTGGACTCCGGCGCTGCGGCCTTCAGAGCCATCTCCCTGGACCAGCCGGACCTGGTGCTGCTGGACTATGAAATGCCCGTATGCGACGGGGCCCAGACTCTGGAAATGCTCCGCACTGTCCCGGAGTTTGAGAAGGTGCCGGTCATCTTCCTCACAGGGCGCAGGGACCCTCAGAGCATGATAAAGGTAATGCCCCTGAATCCGTCGGGGTATCTGCTGAAGCATATGAAGCATGAGGAGATTAGAAAAGAGATAGATGAATTCTTTGCGGGAAGAACCTGAGTGAAAAAGCTGCTTTAGCGGCTAAAGCTTATACCAAATAAAATCAAATCTACCGGAAAGGACGATTGCCATGTATGAGTCAAAATTTTTCAGGGCGCGCAAGATATTCGGGCATGTGACCCTTATCACTGGCCTTGGCGGGGAGCAGGCCTATCTTATCGAGGGCGGCGAGCGGGCCCTGCTTATAGACGGGCTCTCCGGGGTGGGCAGCCTAAAAGCCTTCGTGCGCGAGCTGACAGAGCTGCCTGTGACCCTTGTGAACACCCACGGCCATGTGGACCATATCGGCGCGGATTTTGAATACGGAGAGGTCCGTATCGCGCCGGAGGATATAGAGCTGATGTACGCCCACAGCAGCCGGGAAATGCGCCTGGACTTTGCAAAAAGCGGCGCAATGTTTGCCCCGCTGCCCACTGAGCCCAGGCTCTCGGATGTGACCGTGCCAGGGCCTGTGAAGACTCTGCCGGTGAAGGACGGTGACATCTTTGACCTGGGTGGCGTGGAGCTGGAGGTAATTGCCGTGCCGGGGCACACATGGGGCACGGTGGTATTCCTGGACCGGGATTTGCGCGTAGTGTACTCCGGCGACTCCTGCAACAGGAACACCCTGCTGTACGGCACTGAGTCCGCCTCTATTGAGGAGTATAAGGAGAGCCTGCTGCACCTTAAAGACTTCCTGCCCGCCTTTGACGGGCTCTGGGGCGGTCACGGCGGCGGCGCAGAGACCCCCGACATTGTTGAGGACGCTATATCCCTCTGTGACGAGATAATGGCCGGGACCGACGACGGTATCGAGGCCATGGGCTTCGGCGGGCGGCCCTGCCTGTACGCCAAAAAGAAGGACGAGCGCTTCCGGCGGCTGGACGGCGGCATTGCCAATATCGCCTACTCCAGGGACAGGATATGGAAGAAGGATATTTGACCGGCAGGTAAGGTCTGAAAGCGTCTCTGCCAGATACGGCAGGGGCGCTTTCATTTGGCCTAATCTTATTGTGATATTCGCAAAATATGTCTTGATTTTCCGGCAGGTTTCACTTATAATATATTGTGTATATGTGCTAATAAATTATTCTATAGCGCAGCCTATATTTTAAAGAAAGGGAGCCCTTCGTCTGCACTTTTTCACATATATCCGCGCAGACTGTACAGGGGCCGGCATGGTGGCTTATATGCAAAAACGCATTTTAGTTGTGGATGACGACGAAATGAACTTGACTAGAACCAAAATCATACTAAAGAAAAATTATGACGTGCTTCTTGCAAGCTCCGGCATGGATGCGCTGCATATGCTAAGGCATGAGAAGGTGGATTTGGTCTTGCTGGATATTGAGATGCCAAAGATGAACGGCTTTGTGACCTTCCAGCGCATGAAGGAATTTGTGGAAGACGTACCTGTGATATTTTTGACAGCCTCAGGCCTTGAGGGGGACGTGGTAAGCGCTATCAAAATGGGTGCAGTGAACTATCTGAAAAAACCCTTCCAGCCCCAGGAGCTGCTCAAAAGGGTCGCGCAGGAGATAAAAGCATAATGAGGGCGGATGAACAAACAGGCAAACATCTGCTGCTGGCTGTTCTAGCTACTGTTTTCAGCAGCGTCCTATGTATCGTCACAGTCCTTACAGCCTGGGAGCTTTGGATTATCCCCCTGATGATAGCGGGCTGCTTTAGCGTATGGTTTCTGCATATTGCGAGAATCGGCTCGGACACCCTTTATGAGAGCCTCTGCTCTGGCCTGCTGCTGTTTGAGTTCTTTTTCTTCAGCGTGCATGAGGCCAGTCTATTTGATATCCCGGCTATAGCCGGGATTATGGTATTTTCCCTGTTTATCCTGAACAGAAAGTGGATTTTGCATGTGACGGTTGCCCTGTATGCCCTGGCAATACTGTACCATGCTTTTGTTCTGCACACTATCTCCCCTTCCCTTAGTTTCCACGACATCCTGCGGCTGGTCCTTGGGGCTGTGATAGTCCTAGGCGGCACTTCCCTTGCAAGATACTGGATTAGCCGCCGCACTGCCCAGCATAAGTGGTACGAGAATATATTTGCAGAGCTGCGGACCGTAGAGCGGCAGAATGCGGTCTTCCTCTCCAACGTCTCCCACGAGCTGCGCACCCCCATCAATATGGTAATCGGTATCAGCGAGGTGGCCCTTGGGAAGGAGCTCAATTCGGATATCCGCTCGGACGTGACCTCCATAAATATGGCCGGAAAACGTCTGTCGAGCCAGATAAGCAATATGATGGACTATACAGAGATAGTGACCGGTACGCTGACCCCTGCTAAAGAGGAATATATGATAACCTCTGTGCTAAACGATGTTATAACCTCCACCGCCCTGCAGTCCAACCGCCAGCACCTTGAGCTGGTCTTTGATATCGACCCGAAGGTGCCCGCAGTACTTATCGGGGACGCGGAAAAGATATCCCATGTGCTGAAAATCCTGGTGGAGAACTCCATAAAGTTTACGGAGGAGGGCGGCGTAAACGTCCGCATAGGATACCGCCGGGAGGGGTACGGTATCAACCTGATTATCGATATCCACGACACCGGTATCGGAATGACCGACGCCCAGCTCACCAAAATGTACGACGACTTCTACCAGGCCGACAGCGGCAGCAGCCGCCTTGCGGGAGGGCTTGGCCTTGGCCTCCCCATTGCCCGGGGGCTCTTAAACGCCATGGGCGGCTTTATACATTTCTCCAGCAAGACCCAGCAGGGGCTCCACGCCCATATAGTTATACCCCAGTGGATTGTGGACGACCGGCCCTGTATAATGCTTACCAATGCGGACGAGCTATGTATCGGGTGCTATTTTAAGCCGGATAAGTACGCCAGCGACGAGGTCAAGGGCTACTATGACGGGCTGATACTCAGCCTGATGAAGGGCCTTGGCGTAAACGGCTATCAGGCCCATAACTTTGAGGGCCTGCTCAGAATACAGCGCGCCCACGACTTGACCCATGTGTTCATTGCCCAGCCGGAATACGAGGAAAACCGTGAATACTACGAGGAGCTTGCAAATACCAAGAGGGTGATAGTTATTGCCGAGCGCGGCTTCACCCTGGACAGCATGAGCGGACTGCTTGTGATACATAAGCCCTTCTCCGCGCTGTCTGTCGCCAATATCCTTAACGGTGAGCTCGGTGAGCGTGGGTTTGCCGAAGACCAGGCCGCTGGCCGCAAGCCCTTTACCTGCGTCGGAGTCAGGGCTTTGGCGGTGGACGACGAGGAGATGAACCTGGTTGTTGCAAAGGGCGTACTTGGGACCTATGGGATAGACGTGGAGACCTGTCTTAGCGGCAGAGAGGCAATAGAGCAGTGTGAGAATGAGTCCTATGATATTATCTTCCTTGACCATATGATGCCCGGCTTCGACGGTGTGGAGACATTAAAATGTATCCGCGAGCTGAAGGACGGCATGTATCAGGACCTGCCAGTTATTGCCCTGACTGCCAACACGGTCAGCGGCGCCAGGGAGATGTTCCGCAGCGAGGGCTTTACGGAATTTGTGCCAAAGCCCATTGAGCGCACCGTATTGGAGCGGGTGCTTCGGAAGGTGCTGCCAAAGAGCTCTATTCTGTACAGCCAGAGCCACGGCTCTGAGGAGGCCGGTATTGAGCAGGAAAATCCGGCGCCTGAGGAAATTTCCGTGCCTGAGGCCGCTGTCCCGGAGAGCCAGCCTATAGTTTCAGGGGCCGCTGCCTCCTCCCCCTTTGCCCCCCTTGCAGAAGCCGGGGTAAACGTACAGCTTGGGCTTGACTACTGCGCCGGAGACGAGGACTTCTACCGGGAAATGCTCTGCATGTTCCGGGACCAGTGCCAGGCCAAGAGTGACGAGATAGCCTCCCTGTTTGACAGCGGGGACTGGGGCGAGTACGCCGTAAAGGTCCACGCCCTCAAGAGCACCTCCCTGACTATCGGCGCGGAGCAGCTCTCCGCCCAGGCCAAGGAGCTGGAGCTTGCGGGCAAGCGGGACGACGGAGACTTTATCCGCGAGCACCACTCAGCCCTTTTGCAGGCATATAAGGAGCTGTGCGGACAGATTGCCGGGATATAAGGGCTCCCGGCTCTGTCTTTAAATATCGTGTTTGAAGGGATGTAAGACATAGTGATTAAAAAATGGTTTGAACTCATCAACGACCACCGGGTAAGCCTGCGCGACCGGATGTTCCGCATTGTGACCCTCACCTGCATGGTAGCGCTGCTGCTTATCATGCCAATGGGCAGGAGCATATGGAATATCCTGGCGTTGGTGGTAAGCCTTGTGGCCATGGGGATGATTGTAAAGGTCAGCATTCAGAAGGAGCGCATACAGACCGGGGCCACGGCTATCACAATCCTGCTGCTCCTGCTTTTCCCCGTCAGTTTTTTCTCGGCGGGCGGGTTTTACAGCGGGGTGCCCGAGTGGTTTATCTTCTGCTTCATCTATGTCTGCCTCACCCTGCGGGGGAGGCGTATGGCTGTGTTTTTCACCCTCTGCATAGCGGAGACCCTGATATGCTACGCTGCTGCCTTCTATTATCCCGACCTTGCCGCCCAGAGCACTCAGCAGTCCTCCTTCTTTGACTCCGCCTTTTCGGTAGTGATGGTGGGCCTTTTGACAAGTATTCTGCTCATGTTCCTCAACCGGATGTATGAGGAGGAGAACGAGCTCTCCAAGCAGCAGAGGAAGGAGATTGAGGAGCTAAACCGGGCGGAAAACCACTTCTTTTCCAGCATGAGCCACGAGATACGCACACCCATCAACACAATCATCGGGCTCAACGAGATAATCCTGCGTGGGGACATCCCCGAGGATGTGGCTGAAAACGCCAGGAACATCCAGGGGGCCAGCAAACTGCTGCTCACCCTGATAAACGACACCCTGGACCTGTCTAAAATAAAGTCGGGGAAGATGGAAATTGTCAACGTCTCCTACGAGACAGGAGCGCTCTTCTCGGAAATCGTCAATATGATATGGATTAAGGCCAAGGAGAAGGGGCTCGAGTTCAAGCTGCACGTGGACTCCTCCATACCGAGTATGCTCTGCGGCGACGAGGTGCGCATTAAACAGATACTTATAAACCTTCTTAATAACGCCGTTAAGTATACCAGCGAGGGCTCCGTTACCCTTTCCGTGCGCTGTGAGCGCCAGGCGCTGAACCGGGTGCGGGTGTGGTACGCGGTGGAGGACACCGGCCAGGGGGTGAAGAAAGAGAATATCCCCTATATCTTCAACGCCTTCAGGCGCGTGGACGAGGAGCGCAACCGCTATATTGAGGGCACCGGGCTGGGGCTCAGCATTGTGCAGCAGCTGGTGGACATGATGGGCGGCGAGATAAGCGTGAACAGCGTCTATACCAAGGGCTCCACCTTCATTGTCCGGCTGGACCAGGACATTGTGGATGATAAGGAGCTGGGGACGTTTACCCTGGCCTCCCGGGCGAGGAGCCACGAGGGGGAGCAGTACAAGCAGAGCTTCGAGGCACCCGACGCGCATATTCTTATTGTGGACGATAATGACATGAACCTGATGGTGGTGAGCAAGCTGCTGTCTGACACCAAGATACAGATAGACACGGCAAAGAGCGGGGCCGAGTGCCTGAAGCTCACCCAAAACCACCGCTATGACTGTATACTAATGGACCATATGATGCCCGGGATGGACGGCATAGAGTGCCTGCACGCCCTGCGGGACCAGCCTGTGGGATTATGCCAGGACGTTCCTGTGGTGGCCCTCACCGCCAACGCCGGCAGCGACAACCAGCTACTCTACCGCAAGGAGGGCTTCAGCGGATACCTGGCAAAGCCTGTCAGCGGCGCACTGCTTGAGGCAGCTGTGCTGAGCATCCTGCCCAAGGATCTGGTGCACCTGAACGAGGAGGCCAGCCAGTCGGATATCGAGAAGGATATCTTAATCTTCGAGCAGGTACAGCGCCGCTCTATTCTGGTCACCACAGACAGTGTCTGCGACCTTCCAAGCTCCCTTCGGAAAAAGTTTGGCGTCCCTGTATGCCCGTACTATGTGTGCACCGACGAGGGCCGCTTCCTGGACGAAGATGAGCTGAAGGCCGACGAACTGCTGATGCATATTGCCGAGGGGCGCAGCGGGTACTCCAAAGCCCCTGAGGTTGAGGACTATGAGCGCTTCTTTGCCCAGAAGCTGACAGAGGCCCAGAACATAATACATATCACCATGGCAAAGCATGTGAGCGCGGGATATCATAATGCCTGCGAAGCGGCAAAATCCTTTGAGAATGTCACGATCATAGACTCCGGGCACCTCTCCAGCAGCATGGGCCTGGTGGTGCTATGCGCGGCATATATGGCTGAGCACCACGCCTCTAAGGAGGATATCATAGATGCGGCAAAGCGGATGAAGCGCTTTATCTCCTCCGCCTTTGTTATAAACGATACCCATATGCTCCGCCAGTCCGGGCGGATATCCAAGAAGATACAGATTCTCTGCGACTCGTTGCTGCTGCACCCGGTCCTTGTGCTGAGGAAATCCAGGATGGTGGTCGGCGGCATGAAGATGGGCGGGTTTAACCGGGTGGCGAGAAGCTATGTGCGTAAGCTGCTCTTAGAGACCAGAAACATTGACCGGCGCATACTGTTCATCACCTATTGCGGGATGGATGATAAGAAGCTCAAGTACATCCAGAGCCTTGTACAGCAATACTGCCCCTTCGAGCGGGTATACCTGCACAAGGCCTCGTCAGCCATTGCCAGCAACTGCGGGCCGGGGTCTTTTGGCCTATTGTTTATGAAAAAAGACGACTCTACCGCCTCCTTTTTCCAGGTGCCTGAGCAGAACAGGGGATAATAAGAAAACAGTACCCGAGGGGTTTCCCCGGGTACTGTTCTTTTATTATTCAGATATTATGCGCCAAGAGCCCAGCCTGGCGGCTGCTAGCAGAGAAGCCTATACTTTAGCAGAGTGTATTCCCTGCCGTCGTGCTCCCTGACATGCCTCTCCTCAGCATACTGCCTGAAGCCCGCCTTCGCTGCCAGGGCCCTGGAGGCCAGGTTTTCCTCCCATGAGGAGTAGTGGAACTCCTTAGCCCCCAGCTCCTTGGCCCTGGATATCAGCGCCTGGAGTATCTGCCAGCCGTAGCCCCTGCCCCAGAAATCCGGGCCAATGGCAATGCCGGTCTCCTCCCAGGTATCATCCTCCAGGGGAGCTATGCCGGTAAATCCTATGGCCTCGCCGCCGGACCTAAGGTAAACCAGGTAAGACTCCCGGCCCTGCTGAAAGGCGATGGTGCGCTCCATTCGGGAGCGGGCCTCCCCTTCGCCAGGGCTGTTCTCAATCACCATATATTGGAAGCTCTCCGTACGGCTCCACAGGTTCTTATACATGGGGAGCCAGTCATCATACTTTGCCTTGTCCAGAATCAAATCTTTAGTCTCTATCATAACATCCTCCTCTCAGGACCCCGTTGACTTATATCTGCTCACGCCGATACGCCAGACTATCCAGCAGGGCACCACAAACAGGCAGGCTATTATTGGCAGGAACATGTACCAGAGCCGTTCAGTGCGGCCCAGTACGTAGGTCAGGGGATAATACTGTATGAGGGCATAGGGTATCACAAAGGTGCAGAAGGTGAGCATTTTCCTACCGTAGATTGAGAGGGGATACTTGCCGTGCTCCAGGGCACCGTAGGTGAAGACGTTCATAACCTCCAGCCCCTGAATGGTGAAGAATGCAATGGAGCCGTCCAGAAGGAACAGGGCCGAGAACAGCACGAAGCCGCCCGCTATCATGAATATCACCGTCAGCACCCTGCTGAAGGTCCAGTCCACCGGGCAGGTCACAAGGCTGTATACCAGCATTACCACCGCCTGAAAGAGCATACCCAGGCGCACAAAGTCTATACGCTGTGACAGCACCTGAAAAATCTCGTTCCTGGGGCGGCAGAGTATGCGGTCGAACTGGCCGTTGCCTATCATAGAGTCGAAGACCTTGAAGCCCGAGGCAAAGAGCTGTGACAGCCCGAATCCCATGAGGATGATTGCATAGCAGAGCACCACCTCCTCATAGGTGAAGCCGTCCACGCTGTTGAAGCGCCCGAACATGAAGGTTATGCCCAGGAACACGGTAAAGGCGGTGAGGAACTGGGAGATTATGGTGGCAAAGAATGAGCCCTTAAACTGCATGGCGCTCTTTAGGTGAATCTCAAAATATTTCAAGTATAATTTCATAATGCTCAGCCTCCCTGTACTGTTACTCGCCTAAGCTCACGGCGCTCTATGAGCTTGCCAACCGCTATCAGCACCGCCGCCCAGAACACCTGCAGGAGCATTAGCTTCACCATCTCCGGGCCGTGCAGGTCCCCGGAATAGATACGCAGGGGCACATTAGCCGTAGCGGAGAATGGCAGCAGCTCCACAAACTCCTTAAAGCCCGCCGGGAAGAAGGGCAGGGGAATAATGTCCCCGGAGAAGAAGTCGCAGATATTCACCGCTATCAGCCGCACACCCCGGGGGGTGATGGTATGAAAGGTTATCATGTACACAATCATACCCATGGCGTTTATGACAGCCAGAGCCAGGACCAGGGAGAGCAGGAATGTGAGGAAGGTAAGCAGGTCCGGCGGGGCCGAGAGGCCGTAGGGAGCGGGCAGCAGCGCCGCGATTACTATAACCGGCACGCACCGCAGCAGGGCATTTGACACCCTGGTAGCCGCCGAGCGGGAGTACCACATGCCGTACACGTCCACCGGGCGGCAGAGCTCGTAGGCCACGTTGCCGCTCTCTATCACACTGAAAAACTCGTTGTCCATGCCGCCCATGGTCAGAAGGGTCAGCAGGGCCTGCTGGAGCCAGATATAGCTGGACATGGCAGGCAGGGACATAGGGAAGGACGAGGGGTCCGTATCATGGAAGGCCTTGAATGCAAGAATAGCCATGGCCCCCCAGAAGAACTGGCAGGCAAGGCCCGCTATAGCCGCCGTGCGGTACTGGAGCCCCATATTAAATCGTGTCCGGAAGAATGCTAAGTATTTTCTCATGGCCCGCCCTCACACGTCAAACTTCTTGTAGAGCTCTGCCACGGTCTCGTCAATATGCTCCCCGCCCCGGCGTATGTCGTCGAGAGTGCCGTCCAGTAGGATTTTCCCCTTGCCGATAAGTATAATACGGCTGGCAAGGGCCTCGATGTCCTGCATGTCGTGGGTGGTGAGTATCACGGTAGTGCCGTGGTCCTGGTTCCGGCGCTTGATGAAATCCCGCACCGCAAGCTTCGACACGGCGTCCAGGCCTATGGTGGGCTCGTCCAGGAAGAGCACCTTTGGGTCGTGTAAAAGGGAAGCCGCTATCTCACAGCGCATACGCTGGCCCAGGGAGAGCTGGCGGGCAGGGGTCTTAACAATTTTTGACAGGTCCAGGGTCTCAGTAAGCTCGCTGAGATTTTTGCTGTAGACACTGCCTGGTATGCTGTAAATCTCCTTTAAAAGCTCAAAGGAGTCTATCACCGGCACATCCCACCAAAGCTGGGAGCGCTGTCCGAATACCACGCCTATCCCCTTAACATGGGCTCGGCGCTCCTTCCAGGGGGTGCGCCCCCCTACGGTGCATATGCCGCTGTCGGGAGTTAATATGCCGCTTAGAATCTTAATGGTGCTGGACTTGCCCGCGCCGTTTGGACCGATATAGCCCACCATCTCGCCGTCCCTGATGGAGAAGCTGACTCCGTCGAGAGCGTGGATATACTCATACTCCCGGTGGAACAGAGCTTTTACAGCCTCGCCAAAGCCTGCCTCCCGGCGGGCCACCTTGAAGGTCTTGCGAAGGTCTTTTACTTCAATCATGGAGAACACCCCCTTCTGTAAGCTTTGCAAGGATATCCACGGCGATTTTTTCCACGCTCTGAGCGCCGTCTATCACATAGTCGGATGAGGGCAGTATGTCCCTGTGCATCTGCACAAAGGCGGGACGCGCGTGCTTTAGGTACGTCTCAAGGTCAAGGCGTATCTCCTCCCCTGTGGCTGAGCTCATATCCCTTAGGATTCGCCTTGCAAGGGCGATGTCCAAGGGCGTGTCAATGAAGAAGGCCGCGTCAATATAATTTTTGACAGCGTTATGACGGTAGGCGAAGGGGTAGTCCAGCAGAAGATAATCACAGTCCCCCTCCTCCCGGGCCTTGAGAATGTCCTCCTCCAGCGGGGCCAGGTCCCAGAGCTGATAGTCCGCGCCGTTTCGCACCCACTCCGGGAAGTCCTCTACACTGCCGTCAAAGCTATACTCGTCAAAGTGCAGCGACCGGGAATTGGGGAGCCGTTTTTTCAGTTCGCCTACAACAGTTGTTTTGCCGCCCGCTGTAACCGCGGCTACAGAAATAGTTTTCATCGCAAAAGCAGTCCTTTCCTGGGTTTTCAAGAGCTTTCCTGATGACGTCCCCGGCAGCCGCTCCGGGGCCCCGGCCTCTGGCTTTTGAGGGCAGGGAAGTTAATTATATATCATTATACATAAAATCTCAATATGTGAACTTACCGAAAAACCTCCGGGTGTTTCTGTGTAAAATCACTAGTTTTAGGTATATAAAAGGAGGTGAGCTTTCGCTCACCTCCAAGACCGTGGGGCGCTGCCCCACACCCTGCAAGGTGCCTAACGCGCCTTGACCGCGTCGTTCTGCTTTGCAATCCACCTGAGCAGGATAAACAGCGACGGCGCCATGCCCAGCACCCAGCCTATGGGCGCAGACAGCCATATGCCCACATACCCCATCCAAATGGGCAGCAGCACCGACCCGCCTATCTTCGCCGTCAGCTCCACTATGCTGGACACCAGGGTTGCCTTCACCTTGCCCATGCCTCTCAGGGCCGAGTTTACCGTCCAGATACCTCCCAGCGCCCAGAAGAACATGGCCTCTATGCGCACCATGCTCACCGCCGCCTCCAGCACGTACTCGCTGGGGCTCTCCATAAACACCAGCGCCAGGGGCCGGGCGAAAATCAGCATTACCGCCGTTGAGACTACCGACAGCCCGCAGACTATCAGGAGGCCCTTCCTAAGGCCCTCCTTTATCCTCTGGAACTTCTTCGCCCCGAAGTTCTGCCCGGCATATACGGAGAAGGAGAAGGCCACGTTGCTGAAGGATACCGTTGCCAGCTGCTCCACCTTGCCGCCCACTGTGTAGGCCGCCACAATGTCAGAGCCGAAGGAGTTTATCACCGCCGTTATCACGAACATCCCCACGCAGAGCACCATGCTCTGGGCGCACATGGGCAGGCCAATGGAGAGGTACTCCTTTATCATGGCCTTATCAAGCCGCCAGGACTCCCTGTCCGGCACGAGCCTTTTGTGCCGCTTCGACATATACAGCCCGCAGAGCACAGCCGATACCAGCTGGGAGAGCACCGTGGCGAAGGCCACCCCGGCTACGCCCCCGTTAAAGCCCAGCACAAACAGAAGGTCCAGGCCCACATTGAGCAGGGAGCTGAATATCAGGAAGTATAGCGGGGTCTTCGAGTCCCCAACCGCCCGCAGTACCGAGGACACGCCGTTATAGGCCTGCTGTATAACGGTCAGCCCGCCGGTTATCTGTATGTACAAAACCGACTGGTCGATGATGTTCTCCGGCGCGCCCAAAAGCTCCATCAGGGGCCTTGCCCCGAAGAAAGACAAAGCGCCCAGTACCGCCCCGCCACCCAGCACCATATACGCCGCGTGGGCCACGGCCTTTTTCAGCCTCTCCTCCTGCTTTGCGCCCTCGGCCTGGGACACGATTATTGAAAGGCCGTTTGTGAGGCCGTTGCCCATGAACATAATAAACATGCTGGTTGACGCCGCCGCGCCTATAGCCGCCAGGGCGTCTATGCTCACAAACCTGCCCACAACTATTGTGTCCACCAAGTTGTACATCAGCTGGAATATGCCGCCTATCCACATGGGGATGGCGAAGAGTATCAGCAGCCTTGCCGGGCTCCCCTGGGTCATGTCAAGGCCCGCTCTTTTCCTTGCCTCCAACTTTTATCCCTCCTTGACTTATTACGCCCTCTGTAGCTGCTCCTTATTATACTGCAAGGTATAGAGATTATAATATCTCCCCTTCTTATGCAGCAGCTCCTGGTGGGTCCCCTGCTCCAGAATCTCGCCGTGGCTCAGCAGGATAATATTGTCCGCATGCTGAATAGTGGAGAGCCTGTGGGCCACAATGAGCATTGTGCCGATATTCTTCATCTTCTCAAGGGAGTCCTGGATAAGGAGCTCTGTCTCCGTGTCGATATTCGCTGTGGCCTCGTCCAGAATCATCACGGCGGGCTTATGGAGTATGGTCCTTGCGAAGCTCAGGAGCTGTCGCTGCCCTGCCGAGAAGTTGTTGCCCCGCTCCCTGACTACCTCGTCAAGGCCGCCCTCAAGACGGTAGATAAACTTGTCGGCGTTCACGTACTCACAGGCCTGCTTTATGTCCTCCTCAGGGAACTCGTCCCTCAGAACTATATTGCTTCTGATGGTCCCCGAGAACAGAAACACATCCTGCAGCATCTGCCCGAAATGCTTCCTAAGGGAGGCTATCTTAATATCCTTGATGTCCACACCGTCTATCAGTATCTGCCCCTTCTGTATGTCGTAGTTGCGGCAGATAAGGGATAGTATGGTGGATTTGCCGGAGCCTGTGGAGCCCACAAAGGCCACAGTCTCCCTGGGGCTGATATGGAAGCTCACTCCCTTTAATACCCACTCGCCGGGGTTATAGGCAAACCATACGTCCTTAAATTCAATCTCGCCCTTAATATCGCTGAGCTCCCGGGCATTGGGGGTGTCCACAACCTCGGGCACCATGTCCATGACAGTAAATATCTTCTCAGCGGCTGCAAAGGAGCGCTGGAGCATGTCGAACTGCTCGGCAAGCTGCTGAATTGGGTTGAAGAACTTTGAGATATACATATAGAAGGAGACGATAACGCCGCTGGACATCACCTGCCCGAACACGTTCCAGTCTCCTATATAGCCCTTGCCGCCCAGGTACAGCAGGCAGAGCACCGAGGAGATATAGAGCATATATACCATGGGCTGGAAAATGCCGAAGACAAACATGCGGCTGCGCTTGGCCCCCTGCAGGGTCCTGGAGCGCTCCAGGAAGTCCCGCATTTTACGGTCCTCCTGGTTAAATATCTGGGTTATCTTGATACCTGAAAGGTTCTCCGAAAGGTAGGTGTTCAGGTCCGTGGTGGCGTCGTTCACCCGCAGGTGCACCGAGCGGGAGAACTTGCGGAAGATTACGGTGAAAAGTACCACGAAGGGCACGAAGCAGAGCACCATCAGGGTCAGAAGGTAGTTCAGCATGAGCATGGCGGCAAGGACCCCGAATATCACCATGACATTCTTTGCCAGGGTCACAATGATATTTGTAAACATAAAGGATATGGCGTTGGGGTCGTTGCTCACCCTGGTGACCAACTTGCCCACAGGGATATTGTTCAGCTGCTCATGGGAGAGGCCCTCAATATGGGTGAACACATCCTCGCGCATGGCGGACAGTATCTTCTGCCCCACCTTCTGCAGCACCATGGCCTGGATGTAGGTGCACACCAGGGACACCAGGAGCACAGCCACATAGCCGCCCACAATGCTCAGCAGGTAGGACATCTCAAAGTCCCCCACCACTGTCTCCTCAATATGGCCCACCAGCAGCGGTGAGACCACCTCGTACCATATTGAGAGCATCATCACGAAGAACACCAGCACAAACTGCATTTTATAGGGCTTCGCATAGCGGAGAAGCCGCCGGATTATCTCTGAGTCGGGCATATTGCGCTCCCGGTTTTCCAGGATGTTCCTGCGCCTTGCGGTGAGGTATGCAATAAGGAATACAAGGGCGAACAGCCCGATTATGCCGCCCACTATCAAAACAGGAAGATACTCACGCATTGTGATATTCAGCTCCTTCCTCGTCCAGCTTTTGCAAGTCTACCATCTTTGTGTACTCCAGGCAGCTTCTGTAGAGCTCCTCATGGGTGCCAGCCGCCACAAGCCTGCCCTCGTCAATAAAGAGCACCTTGTCCATCTGCTCGATGGTGGAAATCCGGTGGGCGATAAGTATGGTGGTCTTGCCCGCCCGGGTCTCCCTGAGGTTCTGGAGTATGGCGCGCTCGGTCTTGGTGTCCACCGCCGAAACTGAGTCGTCCAGTATTAGTATGGGGGCGTTCTTCATCAAGGCCCTAGCTATGGAGATTCGCTGCTTCTGCCCGCCGGAGACCGTCACGCCGCGCTCCCCAAGGACAGTATGATAGCCGTGCTGGAACTTCTTTATGTCGTTTGCAATGTCTGCCAGCTTGGCATACTGGGTGATTGTCTTGTCGTCGTAGTCCTCTACGCCGAAGGCTATATTATGCTCTATAGTGTCCGAGAACAGGAAATTATCTTGGGGCACATAGGAGCAGCCGTCCCTCAGGGAGCGGATTGTAATATCGTTCACATCGTGGCCGTCTACAAACAGGGTCCCGTCAGGCACGTTATATGTACGCAGTATCAAATCCACCAATGTGGTCTTGCCTGAGCCGGTCTTGCCCACCAGGCCCACGTTCTCACCGGGCTCAATCCTGAAACTGATATTTTCCAGGGCGTCGTACTCACCGTCGGGGTACTTGAAGGTCAGGTTCCTGAACTCTATGCCGCCCTTCACCTGCTCCAGGGGCTTTGCGCCGGGCCTGTCCACCACGGTGGGTGCCGCATCCAGCAATTCGCTTACCCGGTTCATGCTGGCCTGGCCCCTGGAGGTCATGTCGATAAGCTCGCCCACAGCCATAATGGGCCAAATTACCGCGTTAAAGTAACCGATGAACTCCACAAGCTGGCCGGCATTAAATATGCCCTTATAAACCAGGAAGCCGCCGTAGCCAAGGATAACGCAGACCACGCTCTCAATAAACAGGGAGACGAATATCCTGAAGAGCACGGATATCTTGGTGTGGTTTATGTTCGCCACCTCGTTCTCCTTATTGAGCTCCTTAAAGGCCAGAAGCTCCTTTGCCTCCTTCACAAAGGCCTTCACAACGGCTATCCCTGAGAAGCTCTCCTGAGAGAAGTCCGAGAGCTTGGAGAAGGCCTCCTGGCGTATCTCCCAGCGCTCCATCATTTTGCGCCCGATTATTGTGGCGCAGCAGAGCAGGAAGGCCATGGGTATCATTGAGAGGCCTGTGAGCAGCGGGTTCATGCTCCACATCTTTACTATTGCCATGCCGCCCATAAAGAACGCGTCGAAGAACATGAGCACTCCCCAGCCGAAGCAGTCCTGCACGGTATCAAGGTCGTTGGTGAAAAGGCTCATCAGATTGCCGACCTTGTTCTCCTGATAGAACTCCCGGCTGAGATTCTTGCAGTTGTCAAACATCCGGTTGCGAAGGTCCGCTTCAAGCCGGATTGCGCTGCCCATAAAGCAGAGCCTCCAGAAAAAGCGCCCGGCAACTATTATCAGGATTACCACTACCATGGGCATACATATCCTGTCTAGCAGGAAGCCCATATCAAATGGCACCGTCTGCCCGTCAACCTCCACAAAGCCCTGGTTTATGCCGTTTATCACCATCTGATAAAGGTTTGGTATCACCAGCTGGAAGTAGTCCACCGCTATGAGGGCCCCGAGGCCCATTAGCAGTATGGGGGCAAACTTCAGATAATAACGGTTCATATGCCTGCCGAAAATCACGCTGTTTTCCTCCTTTTTTCGCCGTTTGGGGTTGTCATCACAAGCTAATATTATATCACAGGTCTCCGGGTTTTTCCAGTCCTTTTATAAATATTTTTAAGAGATTGTTGCCGGGTTGTAAATATTTTATAAATGAGTTTAGGGGTATACATTAAAAAGCACCTGCCGAAGCGGGTGCTTTTTCTTTAGGGTTTATGGGGTGATTTGGCGGGCACTGCGCTATAGGCGCTGCCCGAAGTGGGCCGCGGGGCTCTGCCCCGCACCCTGCCACCTTTGAAAAGGTGGACGAAACTTTTAATCCTTCAGCCTGAAACGGCTGGTCTGCTCCCTCAGGTTCTTCGCCTGGGCAAAGAGCTCGGAGCTTACGGCTGCGGACTCCTCACTGCTTGCGGAGTTGGTCTGCACCACCGCGGATATCTGACCAATGCCCTCGGTGACCTGGGCAATGGACTCGGCCTCTCCGCGCACAGCGTCAGCGATAACGCCGATATCCTCATTGGACCGGCTCACCAGCTCCATGGTCTCCTCCAGGGCGGCGGAGACTTCCGCCACTATCCCGCTGCCGCGGCTGGCTGCGGCCACACAGTTGTCTATAAGCTCAGTGGTAGCGGCGGCGGCCTCGTCAGACTGGGCGGCAAGCCTGCGCACCTCGTCGGCAACGACCGCAAAGCCCTTGCCGGCCTCACCGGCCCTTGCGGCCTCAACCGCGGCATTCAGGGCAAGTATATTGGTCTGGAACGCGATATTCTGGATAGTGGTGATGATTTGTCCTATTTGCTCGGAGGAGGAGCTCACGTCCTCCATTGCGGACACCATCTGCTCCATCTTCTGCTCGCTCTGGGCGACCTGTTCCCCGGTAAGGCGCGCGCGCTCCTGTGCCTCGGTAGCCGTCTGCACATTGCTCTGGGCGCTGCGGGATACGCCGTCCAGCGTGGCGTACAGCTCCTGCACGGCACTGGCCTGCTCGGTAGCTCCCTGGGCCAGGGACTGGGCGCTGCTTGAGAGCTGTTCGGCGTTGCCGGATATCCTTATCTCCGACTGGTTTATCTGGCCCATAGCCATAGATAGGGTGGTAGTCAGGCTCTCAATAGAGGCCTGTATGCTGGCAAAGTCTCCGATATACTCCTCAGATGTGCTCACATCAAAGTTGCCGTTGGACATCTCGCCCATAATACGGTTGATGTCTGAGACATAGCCGTTTATGGTCGCAAGGCTGTCCCTGAGGATATCGGCAAGCCTGCCCAGCTCGTTCTGCGACCGGTAGTCCAGCTCCAGGTTGAGCCGCCCCTCCTGCATTACGGAGCTGCTCTTGCTTATGGCGACTATCGGGTTTACGGCCCGGGTAATCACATAGTAGATAAGGCTCATAAGGCATACCAGCGCCAGCAGCAGGCAGGTGCCTGTTGTGACCTGCATGGTGAATGTTGTATCATCCATGGTCTTCTGGGTCTCGTCCCTTAGGAGCGTGCCCTCCTCCACCACCTGGTCCAGATACCCCACCAGGGTGGAAAGGTTTGTGCCTATGGTCTGCTGGTAATACTCCTGCGCGGCCTGGGGGTCGCTCTTATGCAAATCCAGGACATATGTAGCAGACTCGTGCAGCTCCTTATGCAGGGGCTCAAGCTTCGAGCGCAGGCTGAGCACTGCCTCGTTCTCCGTGCCGGCTTCCCCATAGAGCCACTGGCCTAAAACACAGCCGGTAGGGTCTGTGCTGCCGGTAAACTCGGTCCCTGCGTACAGAGCGTTCGACAGATTTTGGGACCACTTATAGTGTGCGGCCTCAGCCTTCTGGGCTCGTTCCAGAAGGGCGCTGGCCTGCTTAGCCTGCTCCTGGGTGTTATCGATTTTGAAGGTGTTTGCAGTGGTGATAAAACTAAACAGCAGCATTGCCGCCAGCGCTAACGCTGCCCTTATAGCTATCGACCGTTTGATACTCTTTCCCATACTTATTGTCCTTTCTTTCGTCAGCTTTCGGCGGTACCGCCGCCACGGAGTGCGTACTGCTACTATCATACACGAATAGGCGAAATTTTGCAACCCTTACAATTAAATTTTACCTTACGAAGTTTGTAAACGTCTTGGGCTCCTTTTCGGGCAGGCCGTACCTTTCCCGCCCAAGGGCTATGCTCTTCATCAAAAAGCTCATGTTACTGGCAAGTGTCCTCATCATCTGCAGGCCCTCCGCGTCCTCCAGGGCCTGCCCTGGGGTCTGTCCGTGTATGCCGTTCCAATACTGCCCGCTGGCAATGGGCATGCCCGAGATGGCGAAAAATTTGTTTAGCTCGTCATAGGTCGCCGTGAGCCCGCCCCTTCTGGCCGCCGCCACAGCCGCGCCCACCTTCATTGTCTTGTCACAGCCGCAGCTATAGAAAAGCCTAGTGAGAAATGCAACCAGCGTGGCGTTTGCCGAGGCATAGTACACCGGGCTGCCCACAACCAGGCCGTCACACCGGGCGAACTTCTCCGCGGCCTCGTTTACAGCGTCGTCAAACACACAGCGGCCCAGCTCCCCGCACCTTCTGCACCCCACGCAGCCCCTTATGGCCTTATTGCCTATGTGCAGAATCTCCGTTTCAAAGCCCTCGGCCTGGAATACCTTCTCCATCTCGTGCAGGGCAATATAGGTGTTCCCCTCTTTATGCGGGCTGCCGTTAATCATAAGTACATTCATTATATAGTCCTCCTTATATTATAATATAATAATTAAAATTTTTATTCCAAAAGCCTGCGGGCCTCCTCAAGGCTCAGCCCCTGCTCCCGGGCAATTTTCGCAAGGTCCTCATACTCGGCCTTCTCCCTCTCTGTCCCCCAGCCCTCAACGTGCTTTATGCGCACCGGGCCGTACTCAGTCTCGGCCTCTGTAAAGCTCCGCTCCAGGGTATAGCGCCTGCAGCGGCTCTCCCTTATCCCCAGGGTGGTGGTGTGCTTAAAGATAAGCCGGGCCATTTTCTCGCTGTCGCCGGGCTTACAGAGGCAGGTGAGCATTGTGCCAGGCCTTGATTTCTTCATGCCTATAGCCGTGGTAAACACGTCCAGCGCCCCCTCGTTCAGCAGCACCTCCATGGCAAAGCCAATGCCCTCGGGGGACATGTCGTCCAGGTTGCAGCTCAGCTCTGTTATCTCATCGGTCATAGCCGTTCCCCCCTGCTATAATATATAAGTATATTGCTAGATATGGTTTATCATGCTTGCAAGGTACCCCGCGCCGAAGCCGTTGTCAATGTTCACCACACTCACCCCGCTGGCACAGGAATTCAGCATGGACAGCAGGGCGGAGAGCCCCCCGAAGGACGCCCCATACCCCACGCTTGTGGGCACGGCTATCACCGGACAGTCCGCAAGGCCGCCTATAACGCTGGCAAGCGCCCCCTCCATCCCGGCTATGGCTACTATCACCCGGGCGCTCATAAGGTCCTCAAGGTGGGCAAGGGTCCTGTGCAGCCCCGCCACACCCACGTCATAGAGCCTTACGACCCGGTTGCCCAGCACCTGGGCGGTGAGGGCCGCCTCCTCAGCCACAGGCATATCGCTGGTGCCGCCGGTGGCAACGACAATATTCCCCTTCCCGGTGGGCTCCGGCATACGGCCCACAATGCCGACCCTTCCCATCTCATGGTATTCAAGGGGCAGGGCCTCCCCCACCACCCCCGCCGCTTCCGGGCTCATGCGGGTTATGAGCACCGCCTGCTCTCCGTCCTTTCTCATGCTGGCGGCAATGTCCCTTATCTGCTCAGGGGTCTTCCCCGCGCCATAGATGACCTCAGCGGCCCCCTGGCGCAGTCCCCTGTGGCCGTCCACCTTGGCAAAGCCCAGGTCTCGGAAGGGCTCCATTTTGAGCTTCAGCAGGGCCTCGTCCACGGTGCAGCCCCCGGATTTCACCTGCTCGAGTATATTTTTAATGTCTGCCTGGTCCATTTTCCCTCTCCTTTTCGCAAATTACCTATATTATACTGCATTTGGGGAGAGTTTACAAGCCCCGGGGACAACTTGCCAAGGGGTTAGTTTTGTGATATACTATTAGCATATTAAAGCCATATAAATTCAAAGCTATATAACCCCTATAGCCAAGGAGGGTCCCAAAGTTGGACAGCCTTTTTATATCCGTCAACGCCGTAGTCCCCCTATTCCTTATAATGGTAGCGGGCTATATTATACGGCTCACAGGCCTTTTAAACGAGGCCTCGGCCCGGCAGGTTAATAAGTGTATCTTCAAGGTCTTCCTGCCGCTGATGATTTTTATAAACATATACGATACCGGGGAAGGAGTCAGCCTCCAGAACAATCTGCTGTTCTTCGCCGCTGCCGGGGTGCTCATAGAGTTCCTGGTGTCCCTGGTGCTGGTGCTCCTGACAGAGCAGGACAACTCCCGGCGGGGGGTAATGCTCCAGGGGATGTTCCGCAGCAATTTTGTACTCTTCGGCATACCCATCAGCATGGCCCTTTTCGGGGACAGGGCCGCGGGAACTGCCTCGCTGCTGATAGCCGTTATAATCCCCATGTTTAACGCCCTTGCTGTGCTGGCCCTGGAGATGTTCAACGGACAGCGCCCGAACCTCTGGGGGGTGCTCCTTGGGATAGCCACAAACCCGCTTATAATTGCCTCCATTATCGGCATACTTTTCACCCGCTTCAACTGGTACCTGCCCAATGTGCTCCACAGCACCATGTCTACCATTGGCGGTATCGCCACTCCCCTTGCCTTCGTGGTGCTGGGGGCGTCAATGAGCTTTGGCGAGACCGGGCGCTGCGCGCGCCCCCTGCTCATAACCCTTTTCATGAAGCTTATCGTCTACCCCGCGGCCTTCGTGGGCGCCGCCATCCTCATGGGCTTCAGGGGCGCCAACCTAGCGGTGCTGCTTACGGTATTCGGCTCGCCAATCGCCGTGTCCAGCTTCACAATGGCCCAGCAGATGGGCGGGGACGACCAGCTTGCCGGGCAGCTGGTAGTGTTCAGCTCGGTGCTGTCTATCGGCACCATGTTCCTTTCTATATGGGGGTTGAATTATTTTGGATTCTTCTAATGCCATAGATGAAAACATACTGCTTTTCTTTAATAAAAGGCCCGGGGCTCTGCCCATTTACGAAAGGCTATTAAAGATGCTTACAGAGCAGGCCGGCCCCTTTGAGGTGCAGGTGAAGGCCACCCAAATATCCTTTTTCCGGCGGCGCATGTTCGCCTGTGTGTCCTTTAACCGGGTGCGCCCGGGGATAAAGGGCGATTTCCTCACAGTCACCTTTGGGCTGGGCCAAAGGCTCAGCTCCCCCAGGCTCACCGCCACGGAGCCGTACTCTGGCCGCTGGACCCATCACGCGGTAATAACCGGGCCCGGCGGGATTGACGGCGAGCTGCTGGATTGGCTTGTCCAGGCTGTGGAATTTGCGGAGGGAAAGAGATGAACATGCCGTCTGATATTATTATAAGAGCCTACCGGCCCGCCGACTGCCCGGAGCTCCTGAGGCTGTTTTTTGACACGGTGCACACCGTCAATGCTCGGGACTACTCCCCGGAGCAGCTTGACGCCTGGGCCGGCGGCAGGCCGGACACAGAGGCGTGGGGGCGCTCACTCTCGGAGCATTTTACCCTGGTAGCCGAGACTTCCGGCATTATATCAGGATTTGGAGACATTGATAACAGCGGGTACCTGGACAGGCTCTATGTGCATAAAGACTTCCAGGACATGGGCATAGCAGCGGCTCTGTGCGACCGGCTGGAAATGGGGCATGAGCGTATCACAACCTACGCCTCCATAACCGCCCGGCCCTTCTTCCTGAAGCGCGGGTACCGGGTGGTGCGGGAAAACCGGGCGGTGAGGCAAGGTATCGAGCTCTTGAATTACTTTATGGAGAAGACCCTATGAGGTGCACTATGGAGCTGACACGGCCTGACATTATTATATTCGACTATGGGGATACCCTAGCCTGGGAGCCTGTGCCGGACTTTCTCCGTGGCTGGCGGGCGGTTTTTCGGTATGTCTCCGAGAATCCCGACGGTGCGGCGCCGGAGGACGCCAAAAATATCGGCGACGAACTCTGGCAGCGCTTTTCCGGCTCACGAAGCCTCTCCGCTGCCCGCAATGGGGGCTGGGAAATACATGAATGGCAGCAGCTCCGTACTGTTATGGAGGCGCTGGGCCTGAAAACCTCCGTCCCATTGGAGGAAGCCGAGCTGATATTGATGGAAAATTCCTGCCCCAGCTTCCTGAAGCCCGGCGCGTCCGAGATGATAAACTTCCTGCGCAGCCGGAATATCCCCACCGGGGTCATCAGCAATATCGGCTGGTCTGGCAATGCGCTGGCTAACCGCTTGGGCAGGCTGTTCCCCTTACACAGCTTTGAGTTTGTAATCGCCTCCAGCGAATACGGCATCCGCAAGCCGGACCCGCTGCTGTTCCGCATAGCGCTGAAAAAGACCTGCCCGCCTGCGGAAAAAGTCTGGTACTGCGGCAACGACTGGTATGCCGACGTGCTGGGTGCCCACGCCGCCGGGATGTTCCCGGTGTGGTTCAACGAAAGTGGCGGGGAGCCGCCGGAAAAAGCAGATATTCCCTGTCTCTGCGTCGGCAGCTGGCGGGAATTTACCAATATACTGATGCTAAATTAACTGTAAAGGAGCGAGTACAATGGGCAAGACTATCGCACAGAAAATCATCGAGGCACACCTTGTCAGCGGCGAAATGAGGGCGGGCGAGGACATCGGCCTGCGTATCGACCAGACCCTGACCCAGGACGCCACAGGCACCATGGCCTACCTTGAGTTCGAGGCCATGGGAGTGCCAAGGGTGAAGACCGAAAAGAGCGTGGCCTATGTGGACCATAACACCCTGCAGAGCGGCTTCGAGAATGCCGACGACCACAGGTACATCCAGACGGTCGCCAGGAAGCACGGCATTTACTTCTCCCGCCCGGGCAACGGCATTTGCCACCAGCTCCACCTTGAGCGCTTCGGCGCGCCGGGCAAGACCCTTATAGGCTCGGACAGCCACACCCCCACCGGCGGCGGCATAGGTATGCTGGCCTTCGGTGCCGGTGGCATGGACGTTGCGGTTGCCATGGGCGGCGGCGAGTACCATATAAATATGCCCACCATGACAAGGGTCGAGCTTACCGGCTCCCTCTCCCCCTGGGTCAGCGCCAAGGACGTTATCCTGGCAGTGCTGCGCAAAATGAGCGTCAAGGGGGGCGTTGGCAAGATTATTGAGTACACCGGCGAGGGTGTTAAGACCCTCACTGTCCCCGAGCGGGCCACCATCACCAATATGGGCGCTGAGCTGGGTGCCACCACCTCCCTGTTCCCCTCAGACCATATCACCCGGCAGTTTATGGAGGCCCAGGGCCGTGGGGACCAGTGGGTGGAGCTCTCCTCAGACCCGAATGCCCAGTACGACGAGACCATAGAAATCGACCTCTCGTCCCTTGTGCCCCTTGCCGCATGCCCTCACAGCCCTGACGCCGTGAAGCCTGTGGATGAGCTCGAGGGGATGAAGATAGACCAGTGCTGTATCGGCTCCTGCACCAACTCCTCCTATCTTGACATGATGCGCGTGGCGGCTATACTCAAGGGGAAAACCGTACACCCGGACGTGAGCCTGACTATCGGCTGCGGCTCCAAGCAGGTATACCAGATGCTGGCTGAAAACGGCGCCCTGGCCGACATGATTTCAGCGGGGGCCCGCATACTGGAGTGCGCCTGCGGGCCCTGTATCGGCATGGGCCAGTCCCCCAGCTCTGCGGGCGTGTCCCTTCGCACCTTCAACCGCAACTTCGAGGGCCGCACCGGTACCGCCGACGCGAAGGTCTACCTTGTGAGCCCCGAGACCGCCGCCGCCTCGGCAATCGCCGGAGTCTTCACAGACCCCCGGAGCCTTGGGGAATATGTGAAGATAGACATGCCCCAGCGCTTCCTGATAAACGACAACCTTATCCTCCCCCCCATCGAGGAGCCCCTGATGGAGACCGTGGAGGTACAGCGCGGGCCCAACATCAAGCCCCTGCCCATTGCCGGAGCCTTAGCTGACAGCGTCTCCGGGAAGGCTGTGCTCAAGGTGGGCGACAACATCACCACCGACCATATCATGCCCGCCGGGGCAAAGATACTGCCCTACCGCTCCAATGTGCCCTATCTCAGCCAGTTCTGCTTCGCCGTCTGCGACAAGGAGTTCCCGGAGCGCTGTAAGCAGGAGGGCGGCGGCATTGTCATAGCCGGACATAACTACGGCCAGGGCTCCTCCCGTGAGCACGCGGCGCTGGTGCCCCTGTACCTGGGCGTAAAGGCCGTTATCGCCAAGAGCTACGCCCGGATACACGCGGCGAACCTTGCCAACACCGGCATACTGCCCCTGCAGTTTACGGACGAAAGCGACTATGACAAAATCAGCCAGATGGACATGCTCTCCCTGCCCAATATCAGGGCTGAGTTTGAGTCAGGAAATGACGTGACAATGGCAGACGAGTCCACCGGCCTGCAGTTCAGGCTGCGGGCTGTGCTCACCCCACGCCAGCGGGATATGGTCTTAGTTGGCGGCCTCTTAAACTACACGAAGGGAGAAAAAATATGAGCTTTGAAAAGATACCTATGAAGACCCCGCTGGTGGAGATGGACGGCGACGAGATGACGAGGGTCATCTGGCAGATGATAAAGGACATGCTGCTTGCCCCCTATATCGACCTGAACCTGGAGTATTACGACCTGGGCCTCCCCCACCGGGACGAGACCGGCGACCAGGTTACAATCGACTCAGCCAATGCCACCAAAAAGCACGGCGTGGCTGTGAAATGCGCCACCATAACCCCCAACGCCCAGCGTATGGAGGAGTATAAGCTCCATGAGATGTGGAAGTCCCCCAACGGCACCATCCGGGCTATTTTAGACGGCACCGTCTTCCGCGCGCCAATCCTTGTCAAGGGTATCACCCCCTATATCCCGGGCTGGCGGAAGCCCATCACCATCGCCCGCCACGCCTTCGGGGACATCTATAAGAACACCGAAACTGTCGTGCCTCCCGGGGCGAAGGCCGAGATAGTCGTGACAAAGGCTGACGGCTCAGAGGAGCGCCTTACGGTCCATGAGTTTAAGGAGAGCGGCGGCGTGTTCCAGGGGCAGTTTAATGTTGACGAGAGCATAGCTAGCTTCGCCCGCTCCTGCTTCAACTTCGCCCTTGACACCAAGCAGGATATCTGGTTCTCCACCAAGGACACCATCTCCAAGAAGTACGACCACCGGTTCAAGGATATTTTCCAGGAAATATATGACGCCGAGTACGCCAAAAGGTTTGCCGAAGCCGGAATCGAGTATTTCTACACCCTCATAGACGACGCAGTGGCCCGGGTGGTCCGCAGCGAGGGCGGGTTTATATGGGCCTGCAAGAACTACGACGGCGACGTGATGAGCGATATGGTCGCCACAGCCTTTGGCAGCCTGGGCATGATGACCTCGGTGCTGGTGGCCCCCGACGGCACCTGCGAGTACGAGGCCGCCCACGGCACCGTCACCCGGCACTATTATAAGCACCTGAAGGGGGAGGAGACCTCCACAAACTCTGTGGCGACGCTGTTTGCATGGACGGGTGCCCTTAGAAAGCGCGGGCAGCTTGACGGCAACGGAAGGCTCGTGGACTTTGCCGGGAAGCTGGAGGAGGCCACTGTTGAGACCATTGAGGCTGGGATAATGACAGGTGATTTGGCGGCTATGTCTACGCTGCCTGAGATTAAGAAGGTCAATACCCAGGACTTTTTGATGGCTATTAAAGAGAGGCTCGAGAGTAAGCTTTGAGTATAAATTTGTAACCCCTTTCCTCTTTGGAAAGGGGTTACACTTTCGCTAAAGCCACAAAAATAGGCGGCGGACAAAAGTCCGCCGCTGCCATTTAAGTCAATCCGCTGCCTTGCTTTGGGCCGTGCCCGGGGTGCCGCCGTCGTAAACCTCTATCTTCACGCTCTCTATGACCATATCAGTGACGGGCTTATCGTTGCTGTCGGTCTCGGCTCTGGACAGCTCGTACACGCCGTCCATGCCCTCGAACACCTGCCCGAATACCGTGTGCCCGGTACCGTTGGTGGAGTAGGCCCCGTCCAGGTGCATATTCCCGCCGTGCTCCTCATAGAGCTTCTTGTAATCGTCGGTTATCTTGCTTGTGTCCAGGGTCTTGGCGTTGGGATTCTGGTCAAAGGCCTCCTTGTTCTCCTTATAGAGCTCCTGGAACTGCTCGTACTGGCCCTCATAATACGCCCACATCTCGCTTGACGCCGGTGTGCCGGTGCAGTTGATGAAGAACTGGCTGCCGTTGGTATTTGGGCCGCTGTTCGCCATGGACAGCGAGCCGTCGATGTTCACCAGGGACTTGTCAAACTCATCCTCAAAGCTCCCGCCCCAGACGCTCTCGCCGTCAGTGCCGGTGCCGTTGGGGCTGCCACCCTGTATCATAAAGTTTTCAATCACCCTATGGAAAGCCATGCCGTCGAAATAACCGTTCATAGCGTGGTGC
Organism: Acutalibacter sp. 1XD8-36; assembly: GCF_009917525.1. Lineage (GTDB taxonomy): Bacteria > Bacillota > Clostridia > Oscillospirales > Acutalibacteraceae > Acutalibacter. The sequence continues at coordinate 5,839 of NZ_QZDU01000007.1, read as the reverse complement.
TTGAAGTTATAGACAGCCTTCGGCGCCTCGTTGGGGAAGAAGCGAATCTTAAAAACCTCGCCGCTCTTCATGGTGACAACGGCTATCTCCTCGCCCTTCTCCGGAGCCTCCGTCTGCCAGCCCAGCTTTTTCCCGGAGCTGCTGGCCTTGAGCTCCTCTGCAGGCACCGGCTCGCTCCCGCCATCCAGCACCTTCCCTGCAGGCGAGCTGCTGCCGCTCCCGCTGCCCCCGCATCCGGCAAGGCCCAGCACCAGGACCAGCGGCATCAATAAGCATAATAATCTTTTCAAGTGTTTGTCCTCCTACAAAAATATTTCCCCACTATTGTAGCAAAGAGCGGGGGAATATGCAAGCTTTTATTTTTTGTGTAATTGGAGTCGGGGGTAAACATTTCAACTATCGCCGCAGCCTTGGCATTGTTGACTCCGCCGTTTTGCTGTGCTATACTGGGATTAGTTTCGCCGGTCAACTTAAAACTTTCGGGAGGTCCAGCCACATGAACATGAAAGATGAATGCCTGATTTGCCGTGAAATTCTGGAATATTTAGAGCAGGACGAGCTTATGGAATGCGCCATTTGCCACAAAACAGAAAACAGTAAAACCAGATGTGTGAACGGCCACTATGTCTGTAATGAGTGCCATACCAAGGGTATGGACAGCATAATCAAAATCTGTCTGGATGAAACCTCCCATGACCCTATTGAGATAATGGAAAAGCTGATGTCCCAGCCATTTTGCCATATGCACGGGCCGGAGCACCATGTTATAGTGGGCGCCGCCCTTCTGACTGCCTATAAAAACGCAGGCGGTGATATTGACCTCCCGGCCGCCCTGATTGAGATGATGAACCGGGGAAAAAGCGTCCCCGGTGGGGTCTGTGGGTTTTGGGGAGCTTGTGGAGCAGGCATAAGCTCCGGCATGTTCATTTCCATCATATCAAAGTCCACGCCTCTAGCTAATGAGCCTTTTGCCCTGTCCCATCAGATGACCTCGACAGCCCTCGGTAAAATTGGAGAAGTCGGAGGGCCAAGATGCTGTAAAAGAGATTCCTTCCTCTCCATATTAGCCGCTGTTGATTTTGTGAAGGAGCATTTCGGCATCACAATGGGAGAATCCAAGGCGGTCTGTCACTACGCCCACAAGAACAATCAATGTATTGGCAAACGCTGCCCTTTTTCAGAAGTTGGTAAATGACAGATTCTTTCTGCACAATCTTCCTATGCCCGGTCACTTGATGGTCTCGCTGTTATTGAGAACAGAAGTGCTGTAAAGGAACAAAACGTCCTGATTGGTAAAGGAAATAAACTGACCCAGCATCTGAGGGGATATATAACGGATATCCACCAGCGTGATAGAGGCATAGCCCTCTGCCAGCAGGGGGGCTATACTGCTCCCGAAGGAGTCCCGGAAGAGAATCAGCTCCTTCCCGGTAGTAGCGTTGGGGTTTTCAATTTTCAGCAGCGATTTTGGCCCTGCCAGGAAAAAGGCGTAGGGGTCACGGCCCTCGGCCTGCTCCGGGTCGTAAATGGGGATATACGTGCGTGTTTCATAGTCATAGGCCCGGCAGTCCTCCAGGGCGGCGCTGCTCAGGCAGTACAGCTCCTCCCCCGGAAGCGGCAGAGCCGCCTGCCCATAGTACACCCCATAAAAGGGAACCTCAGCCAGACTTTGGGTGTAGCCGCCTGACAGGGTGACCCCCATCTGCCCCGCAAGGTACCTGGCGGCGTCTGTTATATTTTCCTGCCGCCAATGGCTGTCTGTGCGGTAATAGTCTGACAGCTCTAAAAAGGGGAAGATATCTATATACCTGGCAAAATCCAGCCGGTCCCGCAGGGCGGCTGTCAGCCCGGCATAGTCAAGGGCCGGGGCGCTGTGTTCCTCCGCCATATAATAGTTTTTGTCCGGGATGACAGACAGATATACCGCCATGTCTTTGTCCTCCATATACTGCTCGTAGACATACCGGAACCGTGACGCCGCATAGTCCACAGACGGCATATCCAGGGGGTAATCCAGCTTGGAGATATAGCCGTCCTGCATGTAGACCCCGTTGTTGTCCTTCTGCCTGAAGGCGTAAAGGGAGGTGATGGCCTTGACTGTGCGCAGCCCGTCCCGCAATGGGAACTGGTCTAGCGCGTATTCCTCAAAGTCTGTCATAAATTTTCCTGAAAAAACGGCATCCCAGCTGGCAGCCGGCGGGGCAGCCAGAGGCCTTCGCTCGCTGACCGACTGGGCGTCCACAGGCTTGATAACTGCCCACAGCAAAAAGCCATATAAAAAGATGCAGGTGAGAGCCACAAGGGCCATATTCTTCCGTTTTTCCGGCATACCATCGCTCCTAAAATCTAAAATATAAGAAGGGATTGAAGGAACCGTCTATGAGATAGGCTGTGCATACCGTCAACAGTACCAGGCAGGCCACCGGCTCCGCTATATGGCAGGCCACGCGGGTATACCTGCCTTTCCCTGCCAGAGCCGCCAGCTTTTTGGGCAGAGGGGTCGCGCCTATCAGGGCCAGGGCCAAAATCACCAGATAGCTTTTCAGGTAATAGACGCTCTCCACCGTAAGGACCGGCATGGCCTGTCCCCCAAACATGGCGGAGATACGTGAGAACGCCGCTGCCACGCTTTCCGCGTCAAATATAACAAAGCTGACCATGACAAGGAACAGCACATACAGATGGCTTATCACCCTATGCCTTTTAAGCCACCCGGACAGCCACAGCTTTTCCATCATCAGCAGGGCCGCAAACAGCAGGCCCCAAAGGGCAAAATTCCACGCCGCGCCGTGCCAGAGCCCGGTCGCCGCCCAGACCACCGCTATATTGAACAACCAGCGAGGCTTGCCCACCCGGTTGCCGCCCAGCGGGATGTAGAGATAGTCCCTGAACCAGGCCCCCAGCGAGATATGCCATCTTCGCCAGAATTCCGTAATGCTGCGGGAGATATATGGATAGTCAAAGTTTTCCGGGAAGCGGAAGCCGAACACATACCCCAGGCCAATCGCCATGTCGCTGTAGCCGGAGAAATCAAAATAAATATGCAGCATATAGGCGGCGGCATACAGCCAGTAGAACAGTACAGAGGGCTCCGCTGACTCCTTAAAGACAGCCACCAGAGCCCCCAGCTGATTAGCAATCAGAACTTTTTTTGATAAGCCAATGATAAACCGGCGGACGCCCATTGCGGCCCCGCTGAGGCTGTGGGTCCTGTCCCGCAGCTGACCTGCTATGTCCGCGTACCGGACGATGGGCCCTGCCACCAGCTGGGGGAACATGGCTATATATGCCGCCAGGTCCACATAGTTCCGCTGTGCGGGCACCGTGCCCCGGTATACGTCCACCGTATAGCTGATTACCTGAAAGGTATAAAAGCTGATACCTACCGGCAGCGCAATTTTAAGCAGCGGAACAGACAGCCCTGTTGCCAGGTTGAAATTGCTGATAAAGAAGTCCGCGTACTTGCAGTATCCCAACAGCAGCAGGCTGAAAAGGACAGAGGCCGTCAGAAGGGCTTTGGTCCGTCCTTTTCCCCGGTATTTTTCAATCAGCAGCCCGAAAATATACCCTTGGGTGATGGAGAGGAGCATAAAGGCCAGGTATCTGGGCTCGCCCCAGCCATAGAAAAAGAGGCTGGCAAGAAGCAGCACGCCGTTTTTCAGGCACATGGGCGAGATAAAGTACAGGGCCACCACCACGGGCAGAAAGTAAAACAGGAAGGTTACGCTGGAAAATAACATCGCTCAGCCTTTACCCTGCCGCCGACTACACCACGGGCTCATCGCACATGGTTTCCGCGTCGGGGTACGCGGCTGTCAGTTTCTCCCGGAAGTTGCTTATAATCTCCTCCTCGCCAAAGAAGGCCGCCACATAGCCGCCGGCCTGCATTATCACCAGCCGGTCCGGGAAACCGCACATCCACTGCCGCTGCAGGATATTGTCCTTCAGGGCAGATGAAACCTCTTGGAGGTCCCCGGCCTCCTTGACATGGTACACGCCACAGGTAAAGGTATTGGCGTTCATCATGTGCACCAGTGAGGCCGCGTCGTCAATTTTGTCCACAGCAGCCTCCGGGAACCCCAGCGTGGTATTCAACGCGACGGCGTCGCTGACGCTGAATTTGCCAGGGCCGTCCATAGTCATGTTTTCCTCAGACATATCGCCTCCGGCGGCGGCAAAGCGCTCCTCTTCCCCATAGCTGTCCCATACGGTGGTGAGCAGCTCCAAAGCGCTGCCTATGGCGTTTTCACCTTCTCCCTGAGAGCCGGAGCCCTGCTTGCCGTCACCACCGCACGCCGCGAAGGCGAAGGTAAACAGCACCGCCAAAAGTGCCGCAAGGATTTTTTTCATAGTATTCATTGCTTTCATGGTATCCATCCTCCAAAATATGATTGCCTGGACTGTTTTGCCGGGCACTCAGGCGCATTTCCCCCGGATGTCCGGCAAAAGCGAAATCCACAGAAACTTTACAGTTTCTAGGGATTGTAGACTTGGCAGCGCCAATGTCTTTTGGCCCTACCGTGCTTAAAAGATACCCTTTAAGTTACAAAATCCGATTCAAGTTTACCGGCACTTTTGTACAATAAAAGGCGGCCGCTTTGCGGGCGGGGGAAACTCACAGTGCTTGAGAACACCCTCCTTTTAAGTACATTATACCCGAATTCAGCCTAAAAAGCAACTGCTTTTCTTTACCCATCGCCGCCTCCACCAGCCGGATGACGAAAGCCCTCAGTTTAACCCGGCAGTGCTCAGGGTAGGCCTTTATTCTTGAATCAGGCCAGGGCCACAATCTTAGCGTAAGAAAATCAGACCAGGGATAGCAGCTCACGGAGGTTAGAGATGTGATAATCCGCCGCATCTCGCCCGGAAACTCCCTGTCCTTTATGGTCGTACCAGCAGGTGGCTATGCCGGCGTTTTTTGCCCCCATAATATCACTTGAAAGTGAGTCACCTATCATCAATACCACGCCCAAAGGACGTTGTATGAATAATAAACCCTAAAATGGCATAATACCAGTAGCGCCTAAAGGCGCACTATGAGAAACGCCAACCGCACTTAGGGTTAGGCGTTTCTTTACTTACATTTCTTCTAATTCTTTAAAGGGATCTTCGTACTCTTTAAATCTCATCTGATCCATGATCTGGTCTTCTCTTTCTTGATCCTGGATGTATTTCTGAATGGCCTTTTTATTTCCTCCTACTGTGCTTACATAATATCCCTTTGCCCAGAACACTCTGCGGCCATATTTATACTTCAGATTTACATGCCGCTCGAATATCATCAATGTGCTTTTCCCTTTCAAATATCCCTTAAACTTACCCACACTCATCTTTGGCGGAATGGACAGCAACATGTGAATATGATCCGGCATATCGTGGGCCTCTATGATTTCTACATGCTTATACTCACATAGCTTCCTCAAGATTTTTCCTATATCCGCTCGCAGTTTCCCGTATACTACTTTCCTGCGATACTTTGGTACGATTACTATGGTGATATTAACACTTCCACTTCGTATGTGATAAATTTTGCTCCTTCATTTGGACTGACCTCCTTTGTTTTTGGTACGGCTGCCGTTACCCGTTTCCATTATATCAAAGAAGGTCTTCTTTTTTATAATCTTTCCTCCCTGTATCTGTTGGGGGATTTTTTATACATGGCTTTGAAAATATCCATAAAGGACTGCTGGCTCTCATATCCGGCAGAAAGCGCAATTTCAAGGATTGGTCGGCCGGAAAGAACAAGCAGTTTTGCGGCTTCGGTCAACTGGCGGCGTTGTACATAATCGTGAATTGTCAACCCTACCGTATCTGTAAACATTCGGTGCATATGATATTT
>NZ_QZDU01000006.1 GCF_009917525.1 Acutalibacter sp. 1XD8-36 | reverse complement strand
ATTACGACAAGACAGTCAATATCAATTAAAGCGAACTAGCATCAACAAGTAATGGATTTTTCTCTCATACGAAAGGGTAACGCGATTGAATATATAAAGCCACATCCCTGGCCAATGCTTTGCGAGTAAAGTGGTGAACAACTCCAGGCTTTTTGTAACGTCTATAAATCCATCAATGAATGCCCAACTGCATTCATCTTAATCCGCAAGCTGCTCAATAAATAAATCCCGTTTTTCTAATTCATCTTCGGTACTTAAGAGCTCCTCCAGCAGAGCGTAATTGTATATTGACTTTTGCCGGAATTCATACGGTTGTAGGCGTTGAATAACTTGTGGAATTTTTATAATTGAATATTCAAACTCAGTCCTTTCCAAATTTTTCACCGCGAGTATGAAATTCATATCGCTCTTTGTTATGCTGGTGCCTTTGAAATAGTTGATGTAGTTCGCGTAGTCTTCATCCAGATAGCCTCGGCGAAGCATAAAGGATAGCAACTTGTTATCTCGGACACTCTCAGATAGTACCATATCTAGTCCGAATTCTGTCAGCAACTCTTTTAACCTTTTATATCCGAGGATATTCTGACTATTTTTCAATTCATCTATGGTATTTTGAGTTTTACCTATTTTATTGTTTTCAATAAGTTTAATTCTGTCGGCTCGCCGCTTATATATCTCGCTCAAAGGCGAAAAAATATTACACTGAAAACTTACATCACGTCCTCTAAAAGATGCCATCTGACCACTACAATTCTTTTTCGAAATAACAGATACAAAATCAAAATCTTCAGAATATACTCTTTCAGCAGTTAATCTTTGAGTAGAATCCAGCAAAAAAGTATAGGCAAAGCCCTGCCATCCAGTTATCTCACAAAGAAAAGCCGCCTTAAGTTCTTTCGTCTTATGGAGTGTGTCTGCTTTTACTTCTTCTATCAAAGCAGACAACTCATTTATCTCATCTTGTGCAGTTTTTTGCCTCGTTGCAATAAACTTTCGTTTATCCTCAAAAGCCTGCTTGACTATACCCTTTTCTTTCTGCAATTCCGCAAATTCAGACGGATACAAATTCTTGAAAACAATCAGGGCCATCATTTTCTCGTCGTTCAGTTCCAATTCATGTCCTGCTTTGATTGTCCCCTTGTATACGAGAAATTCGTTATATATATTTTGCAGAACACGCATATCAGAGATATAAGGAGACACATCCAAGATGAACTCCTGGGAAATGCTATGCTTTGTTCCGGACTTCTGAGCTCTCTCCAACATGGCTGTGAAAACTTCGCCCGAATTTGTCGAGTTGATGATAGGAACTACCGGGATAATAAAGTCAAAAAACTTCGTCCTGTCTTCATCTCTAAAAATGTCATCTTTGACAGCATATACAAACACTAGATTACTGTGAATTTTATCATAGTTATTCAGCAGTGTATTTAGCTCTCTCAGATGCACAAATATGGAAGAGTCATCCAGACGGTCAAGGTCTTCGAAGAATATATACCGATATCTTGTCACTTCAAAAAAATAGAAGATCTCGTCCAGGTACTTGCTAAAAACCGATTCATTTCTTTCACTGCCGCCTTCAACTACGGTATCTGATGGAAGAGAAACCTTCTGAATCGTATACCTCGAGAGCAGAGATTTGTATGCGTAGGAGATTATGCCGAGCACTGCTATGGTCAGCGCTATAAATAATCCAACAGCCCGCCCTTCGGATAGGTTCAAAATCTTTCCGGCCGCGACAACACTTTCTTTGATTTCCGTGAGGAAATCCTTCTTGAAAACGCAAACAAAGGGAATTGTCAATAATGAAATCAAGACTAGCTTTATCCATGTCCAAAGGGTACTTACTTTGTGTAACTTTCTGTAGCGACTTTGAGGAATTTTTCCATAACCGACTTTATAGAACAACTGCTTCAAAATTCCATGTTCGATTTCTTCCTGTTCAATAGGTGTTTTGCTTTTTTTGTCATTCCGTTCTGTGTCAGTATAAATGGCTGAATTTACCTCAAAGCTTGCCATTGATATTCGGAGAGACTTTCGCCTTATCCACCAATATTTCTTGAGAAAGGATTCTATAATACTGCTCTTCCCCGCACCATATGGTCCTGCTAGCGCAATATCTTTACTCGCTTATTCTTAAAGGCCCAACTTAACGCATTTAGATATTCATTACCATTTTGAATGTCATCCACAGGTAATAAATCCCTATAGTCGGTACTTGGCTGTTGCAAATCTACCTTTTTTTCATAAAACACATTTGCGCTCCCATGTAAGTTTCTGATATACTTTATCATAACGCTATTCCCTTCGCAACTGCTGAACTGCTGTTTTTCCTGTTTTAGCTTAACTATATCAGAATTCGTCACAGTTTTCAAGCAGAATGCAGTCCCTATTGGAAGAGGAGTATGGTATACCTAGGGTATAGGAGGAGCAAAAAATGAACACCAAACATGATCCAGTAAAAAAGCAAACGGTAATTTCCCGCTACAAATCCGGCGAACCCATTTCCCATATTGTTCAAGATACCGGTATTCCTAGAAGTACGATTTATAACTGGTTAAAACTGGCAAAAGCTACTGAAACCAGTCGCAAGGAACCTACTTTGCAAAACCTTCGCTTGTTGGAGAATAAGGTCAAGCGCTTGGAGGGGATCATTGAAATTCTCAAAGCTGCGGACTGTTCACCCAAAGATCCTCTCAAAGTGAAGTTGGATGCGCTAGAAAAGCTGCATGAACAGCATACATATAGCGTTCACATGCTCTGCGAAGCGCTGGAGGTGCCCCGCGGTACATTCTACAATCATATCCTGCGCAACAAACGCGAGAATTCCTCATATGCTGAACATCGTGCTAAACTCCGTGAAGTTATTCAAAGGATATACGATGAGAGCAATCAGATATTCGCTATTATGAAGGAACAGGGTCACCACACTTCTCCTGAGATGGTACAGAACCTTATGCGCGAAATGGGGCTAAAGAGTATACGGCAAGGTGCCAAGAGCACTTATAAAAAAGAACAGAGAAAATTGAGCAACCATGTAAATCAGTAGTTTACTGTCACTCGTCCAGATGAAGTTTGGATAAGTGATGTTACATATTTTCGCTTCAACAATAAAAAGTTTTACATCTGCGCCATCAAGGATTTATTCGCCAGAAAGATAATTGCCTATAGAATTGGGAAATCAAATAGCACCCAATTAGTAAAATGTACTTTTCGTACAGCACATGAAAACAGCTGTCCGTCACAATCGTTGATATTCCACACGGACCGTGGAACTAACTATAGATCAAATTCTTTTTGCGCCTATCTGAAATCATTGGGCGTTACACAATCTTTCTCAAAGGCGTACACACCTTATGATAATTCTGTAATGGAGTCCTTCTTTTCAAGCCTGAAACTTGAGGAATTGTACCGTTCAAAATACCGCTCTGAAAATGAATTTAGAGCGGCTGTGGACAAATACATGATTTTTTATAATGAGCAACGGCCAAAGGAAAAATCGGTAGTTTCAAACTAGGCAGGCCAGTTCAGAACTCACAGTCTTCAACTTTTTTATTACGCGTTTTGCCACTTTTTTTTGAAATGTTTTCCAAATTAGTGTGATAAAGCGTCTAATCATAATCCCTCATAAAATCAAGGGGAATAAAAACAGCCTATTGATGTCCAACCCCAGGAGGGTCAGAAGTCAATAGGCTATTCACATGGTCGAGGTGACAGGATTTGAACCTGCGGCTTCTACGTCCCGAACGTAGCGCTCTACCAAGCTGAGCCACACCTCGATACAAATTCAGGCCTGGAGCCCTAGGGCTCCAGGCCTGAGCCTTGGCAGCGGTACCAGGATTTGAACCCAGACAAACAGAGTCAGAGTCTGCTGTGCTACCATTACACAATACCGCTTTCTCCTGCGCCGGGGACATGTCCCAGCGACTCTATTATTATACCAAGTTTTTCTGATTTGTCAAGGGGTTTGCGAAAAAAATTTAGCCCCGGATTGCAGCCAGGCCGGTTCGTTTACTTCATACCCTCAGAATCATTGACAAACCCAATGTTTGCCTCTATAATATGGAGTCAGTAACAAAAAGGGGAAGTAAACCAAATGATAGACAAAAGGAAATTCAACAAGAACCTTCTTCGCCTCACCCTGCCTATTGCCCTGCAGAGCCTGATGCTGGCGCTGGTGGCTGCTGCCGACGCCCTGATGCTGGGCAGGGTGGCTCAGGCGGAGATGACGGCGGTATCGCTGGCCACACAGATACAGTTTATACAAAACATGTTTATCGGGGCTATTGCAGGGGCAGGCGCCATTCTGGGGGCTCAGTACTGGGGCAAGGGGGACAGGCACACCCTTGAGGACCTGTTTAATATGATGCTTCGGTACTCGGGGATGGTGTCGGTGCTGTTTTTCCTTGCATGCGAGCTGATTCCGGGAATGCTCATGAGGATTTTTACCGGCGACCCGGAGCTTATTGCCATTGGCAGTACATATCTACGGATTGCCGGCTGGTCTTATCTTCTCACAGGCATTTCCCAGTGCTATCTCACCGCCATGAAGGTTACGGACCACGTAAAGCTGGGGGCGCTCATCAGTTCCAGCGCCGTTATAATGAATGTTATTTTGAATGCCGTCTTTATCTTCGGGCTTTTGGGCGCACCCAGGATGCAGGCCAGAGGCGCCGCCCTGGCTACCACTATCTCCCGGGCTATAGAGTTGCTGCTCTGCCTGCTCCTTACCCTGAAGCCCGGCTTCGTGCGGCCTGCGCCGGGGAGGTTTTTTAAGCTCCCCAGGCAGCTTAACGCCGACTTTGCCCGCCAGGCACTGCCGCTTATAGGCGGCTCCCTCTGCTGGGGCGTGGGCTTTACCTCCTATACCGCTATAATCGGGCATATGGGCAGCGACGCTGCTGCGGCCAACTCGGTATCGGCAGTGGTGAGGGATTTGATTTGCTGCCTGTGCAACGGTATCGGCAGCGCCGCAGGTATCATGGTGGGCAATGAGCTGGGCGCCGGGAACCTTGAGAGGGGGAAGGCCTACGGTATCCGCCTGAAGAACCTCTCCTATGTGATTGGCCTGCTCTCAACCCTTCTGGTGCTGGCGGTCACACCACTTACAGTGGGCATGGTTACCCTCACCGACAGGGCCCGGGAGTATCTTTGGGGCATGATGGTCATTATGGCTATATACATGATAGGCCGCTGCGTGAACACAGTGACTATCAACGGCGTACTTGACGGCGGCGGCGACACCCTCTTCGATATGTACAGCCTTATAGTCTGCATGTGGTGCATTGCCGTGCCCCTGGCCTTTACCGGGGCCTTCGTGTTCCACTGGTCGCCCCTTGCGGTATACGCCTGCACCTGCCTCGACGAAGTGGGAAAGATACCATGGGTCATGTTTAGGTTCAGGAAGTTTAAGTGGGTCAGGGATTTGACCAGAGAGAAGCTGGGGGAGGTGTAAATTTATGGGGCCGGTTTACTATACGGTTGATTCTATCAACGGCGACTACGCTTATATGACCAGCGACAGCGGCGTGGAAAATCAGGTGGCGATGTTCCTGCTGCCAGAGGGCACGGATATGGGCAGCAGGCTGCTGTGGGAGAACTTCCAGTGGACCCTGCTTGAAGAAGGGTGTGCATAAGTATATACTATAATATTATAATAATATATAAATTATAGTTTACTTAGAGGGCCTCACTGTGACATGGCAGTTCCTGAGCGCCATGAAAAGCAGGATAACCGCGGCGGTCATAATGATATGGGCTATCCCCGCCATGCCGGATATGGCGGCGGATGATCCACGAGAGAGCTCCAGATCCATCGCCTGGGGGATACCCCTGGCAAAGAGCATGGCGACCATAAAGGGCAGGCCGGTATTATATAGCAGCATAAAGGGCTTGAACTGCTTTTGCCCGGTCAGGTCCGTTATCTCGCTGAAAACCGCAATTATTAGGAAAAAAGCCATTCCAAGCACAAAGAGATGCAGGTGGGCAAAGGCAAGGGAGGTTTTCCCGGAAAAACCGATTAGCTTCGTGAACTCGCGGTAGAAAACGCCGCAGGCAATGGCGGCTATGGCGTATATAAATGATATGTTTATGTATTTTCTCATGGGGGAGGGTCCTTTCTCTATTTTATTCTATTGTGATTTTACCATATTTGGCGGTGGAATTCAAGGCGCGCGGATTGAAAGACAAAAGAAAGTCGGGGTGCAAAGCGGACTTTATTTGCCTGAGGAAGATATTTCAGCGCGGGCAAAACAATCCGCGCACTCAGCAATGCTAAGTGCGCGGATTGATGGTATAGAAGAGATGGCGGAGATGAAGAGATTTGAACTCTTGCGCCGGTGAACTCCCGACCTACCGCATTTCGAGTGTTGTGCAGGAATCAGAATTTAGAGAATTTTATTAGAATCGAACGGAAGATAAGAGAACACCGGAAAGCCAGTATTTGCGGGGATTTTCGGCGTTTTCTGGAGGCATAAACTCGCAAATGCAGATGTCGCACTGGGTTCCGGATTTTGGGCAGTTCTAAGAAAAATTCCGAGCGGTTCTTAGAATTTTGAGAAGAACGGGGCCATTTTGAGAGCAGATCAAGGCCCCGTGGCAGTGCAGATTTTGGAGCGTCAATGTCGCAGACGTCCCGGAATCATGTGCGGAACCCCAAAGAATGTCAAAGCCAACGGGACTCCAATTCCACTCTGAGTACATCCAACAAATCAATATACTCCTCTTTCACGCGTTTCACCAGCGCCAGCGCAATTTCCTCATTATAGGAATGGGTCACATCATTCCGGGACACCAGCATAGCAAGCCACTTTTTCTCGTCCTGTATCATTCCGGCGCTATATGCCAGCTTGAGAATTTGCTTTGGTGAGCCGGTCTGTCCTTCGCCATAACCATGCTCCTGCAAAATCTCCTTCATGGCTTTCCATGCCTGCTCAAAGCATATCTCGAACAGGGCGGCGCTGCCGGTCAGGGTCAGCACATCGTAAGGCTCATTCAAGTTCCGGACGAGCCGCAGATTATCCAGCGTCTTGCAGAAGTTTTCAAACTTTTTCATAGATGACAACGCCATCCTTTCTGATTTCTTCCAACAGTTCAGACTGCACAGGCTTATCCAAATCGACCACATCAAACATGAGCAGGGTAGGTATATCCTCGTCAGCACTAGCCGCAAATGCCACGGTATCGCCGCCTTGTATGGCCAGGTCAATGTCACTGCGTTCTCGGTTGTCGCCTCTGGACCGGGAGCCAAAAAGAATCACCCTGTCCAATTGGCATTGGAGAGCCAAATCTATTATTTCGACTTTTAAAGTTTCTGATAGACTGTAATCCATTTAACGCACCTCCATCCCATCCATTCAAGTATACATCAAAAAGCGAAATATAGCAATGGATCTTTCTAAATCATTCAACCGCTTTGCGGCAGCTTTGGCAGGGAGTGTCCGTTTCGGAGAGCTTTTCGGGTTCCCCCGCCCTACGGGCGGGGGGAACCCAGATGATTATCTCTGCGGTTGGGACACTCCCGTTTTGTCATTTGCACTTGACAGGGCTATTGATTTGTGTTATTATAGCACCGTTATATAACGCTGTTACGGAGGATTCGATGGACGAACGCAATACTTTAGAAAGAATTCACCAGACCGCCACCACTGAGTTCCTGGAAAAGGGCTTTCAGGGGGCCTCCCTACGGAATATCGTCAAATCCGCCGGGGTGACCACCGGAGCTTTTTACGGCTACTACTCCAGCAAGGAAGCCCTGTTCGCCGCCCTGGTGGAGCCGTGCGCGGCGGCGGTCATGGGCCGGTTCATGACCACACAGACGGACTTCGCCCAGCTTCCCAAGGAGGAGCAGACCGCCCATATGGGCAAGGAGTCCGCGGAATGTGTGGACTGGATGATCGACTATATGTACAGCCACTGGGAGGCCTTCAAGCTGCTGATCTGCTACAGCGACGGCACCCCTTATGAGCAGTTTGTTCATAATATGGTGGACATTGAGGTGGAGTACACCTTCAGGTATATTGATGTGCTGAGGGACTTGGGGCATACCGTGCCCGAGCTTGATCGGGAGCTGTGCCACATGGTTGCAAGCGGGATGTTCGAGGGGATGTTTGAGGTCTTGCGCCACGATATGCCCAAAGAACGGGCGAAGCGCTTCATCGGGCAGCTCCGGGAATTCTATACCGCTGGATGGATGAAAATAATGGGACAAAATAGTTAGCACACTAACTATGCCCCATTATTTTTGCCATATAGTTAGTTGCAACTAATCATCCAAGGAGGTATCTATGTGAAGAAAAAAAGCAATCTCAAAGAGCTGATGGCCTACGCCGGAGGGCACAGGTTTCTGACCTACCTATCCCTGATGCTGTCCGCTGTCAGCGCGGTGCTGGCCCTGTTCCCCTTTGTGTTCCTGTTCCAGATCATCAAAGAGGTCATTGCCGTGGCCCCCAACTTTACGCAGGCCACACACATCGTTCAAAACGGCTGGATGGCGGTGCTGTTCGCGTTGGCGTCCATTCTCATCTACATAACCGGACTGATGTGCTCCCATCTCTCGGCCTTCCGCATCGCCGGGAACATCCGCAAGGCGCTGATGGCCCACATTGCCCAGCTTCCCCTGGGATTCATCGGCGAGATGGGCAGCGGGAAGATACGCCGCATTGTGAGCGACAGCAGCGCGGCCACCGAAACCTATCTGGCCCACCAGCTCCCGGATATGTCGGCGGCAATCACCACGCCCATCTGCATGGTACTCATGCTGTTCCTGTTCGACTGGCGGTTTGGCCTTGTCAGTCTCCTGCCCATCATTTTAGGCTTTGCCGCTATGTTCAAGATGGTGGGGCCGCAGATGGCAAAGGATATCAAGGAGTACCAAAACGCCCTTGCAGATATGAACAACGAGGCGGTGGAATATGTGCGGGGCGTCCCCGTGGTCAAGACCTTCGGGCAGACCGTCCACTCCTTTGCCCGTTTCAAAGGCACCATTGACAATTACTACAAATACTGCATCGCCTACTGCAAGAAGTGCCGCCCGCCCATGCTGATGTACACGGTGTTCATCAACAGCGCTTTTGCGTTTCTCATCGTACTGGCGCTGATTCTGACAGGCGGCGGCCCGGTAGCCCAGCCGATTCTGCTGAACTTCATCTTTTATGTGATTTTTACCCCTATCATTGCCACAGCTATGTCCAAGGTCATGTATATGAGCGAGAATGGTATGATCGTAGCCGATGCTCTGAGCCGTATTCACTCCGTTCTGGATGTGGAGCCGCTGCCCGAGCCCCACAGCGCTAAGGCCCCGGCAGACAATTCCGTTACGCTGGAAAATGTGACCTTCCGCTACAGCGGCAGCACAGAGGATGCCATAAAAAATATATCGCTCCAAGTTGAGGCTGGTGAAACTGTGGCTTTGGTGGGGCCGTCCGGCGGCGGCAAGACCACTGTGGCGGGGCTGATCTCCCGCTTTTGGGATGTAACTAGCGGGGCCATCCAGATCGGCGGCACCAATGTAAAGGACATTCCAAAAGATATTTTGATGGACACCGTGGCCTATGTGTTTCAAGACAGCAAATTGCTCAAAACTTCCATTCTGGAAAATGTGCGGCTGTCCAAGCCGGATGCCTCCCGTCAGGAGGTGGAGCGGGTACTCCATGAGGCTCAGTGTGACGACATCATTCAGAAGCTGCCTCAAGGCATTGATACAGTGATCGGAACCCGCGGCGTGTACCTCTCCGGGGGCGAACAGCAGCGCATCGCTATCGCCCGCGTTATGTTGAAAAACGCCCCCATCCTCATTCTGGACGAGGCCACCGCTTTTGCGGACCCGGAGAATGAGGCGCTGGTGCAGCGGGCCTTTGAGCGACTCTCCAAGGGCAAGACCGTCATTATGATCGCTCACCGGCTGACAACAATCAAGAACGCCGACCGCATCTTTGTATTGCGGGAGGGCCAAGTGGAGGAAAACGGAACCCATGACTCTCTTGTTGCTAACGGTAGACTTTACGCCAAGATGTGGCAGGATTATCAAACCTCTGTGAGTTGGAAGGTAGGTGCTGCGAAATGATTGATAAGCTGATGAAACGCTTTGCCCTCTCCCGCGAGGGCGCAAAAGGGCTGGTGCAGGCCACAGCCGCCTGCACCGTAGCTGATTTGGTATTGATGTTACCGGTGGGGCTGCTCTATCTGCTGGTCAGCAATTTTTTGAACAGTGAACAGCCCAACTATGAGCTTTATGCCATTGGAATCGTGGCAGCGCTGGTCTTAATTTGGCTCTCCGAGTTCTGGAAGTACAACGCTACTTACTTCTCAACCTACCAGGAATCCGGAGCCTGCCGCATCCGGCTGGCGGAAAAGTTAAGGCGGCTGCCCCTGTCCTTCTTCGGCAAGAAAGACCTATCTGACTTGACCAACACCATCATGGGAGATGTGCAGGTCACGGAGCAGATGTTCTCCCACTATGTGCCCCAGTTTTATGGGTCGGTCATTTCTACTTGTCTTGTGGCCGTCAGTCTGTTGTTCTATGACTGGCAGATGGCACTTGCGGCGCTGTGGGTGCTGCCGGTGGCGCTGGTGATTGTAGGTTTCTCTAAAAAAGCGCAGAACTATTTTACCCTCAGGCAGACCGCCGCAAGCCTTGCTGTGGCAGAGGGAGTGCAGGAGTGTTTGGAAACCATCCGCGATTTGAAAAGCTGCAAGGCAGAACAGGAATACCTCGATGGTCTGAATAAGAAGATCGACGCGCTGGAGGTAAGGCACATTAAAAGCGAGCTGGGATCAGCTATGTTTGTTGCCCCTGCGCAGATGATTCTCAAGCTGGGCATCGCCTCGGTTGCGCTGGTAGGCAGTATGCGCCTGATGAGCGGGGAACTGTCCCTTGTGACCTTTTTCCTGTTCCTGCTGGTGGTTTCCCGTATCTATGAGCCGATGAACTTCTCTCTGCAAAATCTGGCTGCTATGAACTCCCTGCAAATCAATATTGACCGCATGAACGAGATCAATGAAAGCCCCTCCCAGAGCGGCGAAACGGCCTTTTCGCCCAAAGACTATGACATCACCTTTGACCATGTGGGCTTTGCCTACAACAGCGGCGAGACAGTGCTGAAGGATGTATCCTTTACCGCCAAGCAGGGCGAGGTAACGGCCTTGATTGGCCCCTCCGGGGGCGGCAAATCCACCGCCGCAAAGCTGGCGGCGCGGTTTTGGGATATAGACCGGGGCAGGATCACAGTCGGCGGTGTGGATGTGGGCAAGGTTGACCCGGAACGGCTCTTGACTGCCTATTCCATCGTGTTCCAGGATGTAACGCTGTTCAACAACACCGTCATGGAGAATATTCGCATAGGTCGTAAGGACGCTACTGATGCGGAGGCCATGCAGGCGGCGAAAGAGGCCATGTGCGATGAGTTTATCTCCAAGCTCCCACAGGGGTATCAGACCATGATTGGGGAGAACGGCTCCACCCTTTCTGGGGGCGAGCGGCAGCGCATCTCCATCGCCCGCGCCCTCTTGAAAGACGCGCCTATTATTCTGCTGGACGAGGCCACCGCCTCTCTGGATGCAGAGAACGAAACGGAGATTCAGCAGGCCATTTCCCGGCTGGTGGAGAAAAAAACGGTGCTGATTATTGCCCACCGCATGAGGACGGTGGAGAACGCCAACAAGATCGTAGTGCTGTCCGGCGGCACAGTGGCTGAGATGGGAACCCCAGAGGAGCTGATGAAGAAGAACGGGGCTTTTGCCCGGATGGTCAAGCTGCAAACGGAGAGCCAGAATTGGTCGCTGGGATAAAACTCCCCTTGACAAATTTTCCTTCTCATAGTAAAATATAAGCGAGTTAGCGCACGCTAATCGGCGTGCGCTTTCATCTAACATGTGGTTAGCATATGCTAACAAATCTGTGAGAGGAAGATCGCTATGATGATCAACAAACGCCTGATCGGCACAGTCCCCGAGAGCCGAAAATACGTGACCGGGAACATAGCCCTGCAATGGCTCTCTCTATTGGCAAACATGGCTATGATGACCGCCATAACCGCTTTTTTAGCCTGTTTGGCTTTGGGTAAAAGCGGGCGGCTCGGCCTGACAGCGGCGGTGGCGGCGGGAGCGCTTGTCCTCCGCTTCGCCTGCACAGTGGGGGCTAGCCGCATGAGCTATCTCTCGTCCAAGGCCGTCAAGCATACCCTACGGGAACTTATCTACCGAAAGCTCCTTCGGCTGGGAGTGTGTTACCGCCAGAGCGCCAGCACCGCCGAGGTGATCCAGGTGGCGGTGGAGGGCGTTGACCAGCTGGAAACCTACTTTGGGGCGTACCTGCCCCAATTTTTCTACGCCATGCTGGCCCCGCTGACCCTGTTCGCCTACCTGTGCACAGTAAACGTACCCTCGGCGGTGGTGCTGTTGGTGTGCGTGCCTCTTATTCCCATTGCCATCGCCGCCGTGCAGACCTGTGCCAAGAAGCTGCTCGCCAAATACTGGGGGCAATATACCGCTTTGGGCGACACTTTTCTGGAAAACCTGCAAGGCTTAACAACCTTAAAAATCTATCAGTCCGACGGCTTCAAGCAGGAGGAGATGAACCAGGAGGCTGAGAGCTTCCGGCGGATCACTATGAAGGTGCTGACCATGCAGCTGAATTCCATCACCATTATGGACTTGATTGCCTACGGCGGCGCGGCCCTGGGGGTGATTCTTTCCGTGACCCAGTACCGGGCCAGGCAGGTGGACTTGGCCGGGTGCCTGCTCATCATTCTTCTGTCCGCCGACTTTTTCATTCCCATGCGCCAGCTGGGCAGCTTTTTCCATATTGCCATGAACGGCATGGCCGCCAGCGAGAAGATTTTCCGCCTGCTGGACTTGCCTGAGCCGGAGCGGGGCACTGCACCTTTCCCGGAGGATTGCTCCATCACCTGCACCAACCTGAGTTTTGCCTACGAGCCTGACCGGCCCATTCTTCATAGCATTGAGTTAGTCGTGCCTAAAGGCGGCTTCACCGCTATCGTTGGTGAATCCGGCTGTGGCAAGAGCACCATCACCGGACTGCTCCTGGGCCGGAACCGGGGCTATAGCGGCTCCATCCAGATCGGCGGCGTGGAGCTGGCGGACATAGCCGAGGCAAACCTGATGGAAAGCATCACCTACATCAGCCACCAGAGCTACCTATTTAAGGGCACCGTGCGGGAAAATCTGCAAATGGGCAGGCCCGATGCCACGGACGATGAACTCTGGGCGGCGCTGGAAAAGGTGAAGCTGGACGGTTTCCTCCGGCAGGAGAAGGGCCTTGACACCCCCCTCACCGAGCAGGGTGCAAACCTCTCCGGCGGCCAGCGGCAGCGGCTGGCCCTGGCCCGGGCGCTGCTCCACGACAGCCCGGTGTACATCTTCGATGAGGCCACCTCCAACATCGACGTGGAGAGCGAGAACGACATTATGGCAGAGATTCACCAACTGGCCAGGGAAAAGACGATCATTCTCATCTCCCACCGGCTGGCCAACGTGACTGGTGCAGACAACATTTATGTGATGGAAAAAGGCCACGTTGCGGAGCACGGCACGCATCATGAGCTGCTGGAAAAGCGGGGCGCTTACGCCGCCCTGTGGGAGGCTCAGCAGTCCTTGGAAAACTATAGCAGGGAGGGGTCAAAATGAAACGGAGCGGGTTCAAAGTCATGCTGAGGCTGGTGGGGCTGGTGAGGCCTTTGGCCGGGTTCATGGTGCTGGCGATTGGGATGGGCCTTGCCGGTCACCTGTGCGCGGCGTTCATCACCATCTTCGGCGGGTACGCGGTGCTGAATCTATTGCGGTTCGACACGCCCCTTAGCCTGACCGCCATTTTCATTTCCGTGGGTGTGTTCGCCCTGCTGCGGGGCGTTCTGCGCTACTCCGAGCAGGCCAGCAACCACTACATTGCCTTCAAGCTGTTGGCGCTCATAAGAGACAAAGTGTTCCGGTCCCTGCGCCGCCTGTGCCCCGCCAAGCTGGAGGGCCGGAACCGTGGCGATCTGATAGCAGTCATCACCTCGGACATTGAGCTGCTGGAGGTGTTCTACGCCCACACCATCTCCCCGGCGGCCATTGCCGGGCTGTTTACGGTGGTGATGTGCCTGTTCATCGGCAGCTGCCACTGGGCGCTGGGGCTGCTGGCCCTGGGGGCTTATGTCGTGGTGGGAGTAGCTGTGCCCATTCTGACTTCCCGGCTCAGCGGAGAGGATGGCATGGTGTTCCGGCGGGAGTCCGGGGAGCTGAGCGCCTTTGTGCTGGACAGCCTGCGGGGTCTGGACGAGACCGTCCAGTACGGCCAGGGGGAGGCCCGGCTTGCTCAAATGAACGCCCGCACCGATGCCCTCTCGGAGAGCGAGTCCAAAATGAAGTGTAAGGCGGGGTACAGCATGGCCGTCACCAATACCGTGATTCTGTTGCTGGACTTAGCAATGCTGTTCACCTCGGCAGCGCTGTACAGCCGGGGGCAGGTGGACTTTACCGGGGTGCTTATTCCCACAGTGGCGCTCATGAGCAGCTTTGGCCCCTGCGTGGCTCTGGCTAACCTGGGCAGCACTTTGCAGAGTACCTTCGCCGCCGGAAACCGGGTGCTGGATATTCTGGAGGAAGCGCCTTTGGTAGAGGAGGTCAGCGGTCAGGCCGCAGTGGACTTTACCGGCGCGGCAACGGAAAACCTCTGCTTCTCCTATGGCGGCGAACAAGTCCTCAGCGGGCTGAGCCTGGACGTGCCAAAAGGGGAAGTAGTGGGCATCATGGGCAAAAGCGGCAGTGGGAAGTCTACCTTCCTCAAGCTGCTCATGAGATTCTGGCAGGCCGGGCCGGGGCAGGTGCTGGTGTCGGGCAGGGACGTGGGGGAGATCAACACTCAAAACCTCCGGGAGCTGGAGAGTTTCGTTACCCAGGAGACCCATCTGTTTCACGACAGCATCAAGAACAATCTCCGCGTTGCAAAGCTGGACGCCACGGATGAGGAAATCATTGCTGCCTGCAAAAAGGCCGCTGTCCATGACTTCATCATGACCCTGCCAAAGGGCTACGACACCCCTGTGGGCGAGCTGGGCGGCACCCTCTCCGGCGGAGAGCGCCAGCGGCTGGGGCTGGCAAGGGCATTCCTTCACGACGCTCCGTTGATGCTGCTGGACGAACCCACCAGCAATCTGGACAGCCTGAACGAGGCGGTGATTTTGAAGTCCCTAGGCCAGGAGCGGGGCGGCAAGACCGTGGTGTTGGTGTCTCACAGGCAGAGTACCATGCGTATTGCGGACCGGGTGTACTCGGTGGAGAATGGGAGGCTGAGCTGATGGACGCACAGACAAAACGGGAGCGGGAAAAGGCGATGGTGGCCAAGATGATTGCCCTTTACTGCCGGAAAAACCACCACACCAAGGGACTCTGCCCGGAGTGCGCGGCACTGGCCGAATACGCCCGACAGCGCAGCGACCACTGCCCGTTCATGGAGACAAAGACCTTTTGCTCCAACTGCCGGGTACACTGCTACAAGCCGGAAATGCGGGAGAAAATCCGGGCGGTGATGCGCTTTTCCGGGCCCAGGATGCTCCTTGTCTGCCCGGTGCAGGCGGTGCGGCACGTAATCGAGACCAGAAAAGAGAAACGGAGATTGGAGGAACAGGCATGAAAATTAAGAAAATCGGGTACATAGTATTGGGGTGCATCGGCGTGGGGCTGGGTGCGGTGGGGGCGGTTCTGCCTCTGCTGCCCGCGTTCCCCTTTTTATTGCTGGCAGCGTTCTGCTTTGCACGCAGCTCGGAACGCTTGGACAGGTGGTTCAAGGGTACGAAGCTCTATAAGGAGAACCTGGAGAGCTTTGTCCAGGGCAAGGGCATGACGAAAAAGACCAAGGTGCGCATTATGGTGACGGTGACCCTGCTCATGTCCATCGGCTTTGTGATGATGCACGCCGTGCCGGTGGGCCGCATCGTGCTGGGGTGCGTGTGGGTGTTCCATATCCTTTATTTTTGCTTTGGGGTCAAGACAATCCCGGCAGATGGCTGACGAGAGTATTTCAAACTGACAACAGCGCATAATGTACACAGTACCCAAACGTAAAACGGGAGGAAAACGCAGAAAAATGGTACGAAATGTTCTGGCAGAATTACTGCTCCCCTTTCTGGGCACTTCCCTGGGGGCAGGCTGTGTGTTCTTCATAAAAAGCGGGCTGAACCGGGCTGTCCAGCGCGCCCTGACCGGCTTTGCCGCCGGGGTCATGGTGGCGGCTTCCGTGTGGAGCCTGCTGGTGCCCGCCATGGAGCAGTCGGCGGATATGGGCAGGCTGGCGTTCCTTCCGGCGGTAGTCGGGTTCTGGTTGGGCATACTGTTCCTGCTGATACTGGATAGGGCGGTTCCCCATCTGCACCAGGGCACAAGTCAGCCAGAAGGGCCTCATGCCCGGCTGAAACAGACGACCATGCTGGTGTTGGCCGTCACCCTCCACAACATCCCAGAGGGAATGGCGGTGGGCGTGGTGCTGGCGGGGTGGATATCCGGGAACAGCGGCATCACCGCCGCCGGTACGCTGGCCCTGTCCCTGGGCATCGCCCTGCAGAATTTCCCGGAGGGGGCCATTATCTCCATGCCGCTCCGGGCGGAAGGGACGGGGAAAGGGCGGGCTTTTCTGTACGGCGTTCTCTCCGGGGTGGTGGAGCCGTTGGCCGCCATGCTAACCATTCTGGCAGCAGGATTTATTCTGCCCGCGTTGCCATATCTGCTCAGTTTCGCGGCGGGGGCCATGATCTATGTGGTGGTGGAGGAACTCATCCCGGAGGCATCTCTTGGGGAGCACTCAAATTTGGGGACGCTGTTCTTTGCGGCTGGGTTTGCCGTTATGCTGGCACTGGATGTGGCGCTGGGGTAGGTGGCAGGAATCATGAGATACACCTGTTGTAAACGGTTACTGTGGGATATCATCGCCCCAGCGTTCACTGATGCCGGAACACAAAGGAGAATTGCTCTGTCAAAGTTATCTGAAAGGCGGCTATCGCAAAACGCCAATCATCCGGCTGTTTTACCGGGTCATACGCACCTTTCCCATGGGTTTCATGCTCCACGTTGAATTTTCACGCCCAAAGGTTAGTATAAGCTAACAAAAAGGAGGCCAACATGAAAAAGAGGGCCAGCGCCATTGATTTCACCACCGGCTCTATCTGGAAATTGCTTCTGCTGTATTTTCTGCCCGTCCTGGCAGGCGGGCTTTTCCAGCAGCTCTACGCCACGGTGGACGCTGTGATATTGGGGCAGTTCGCGGGAAAAGCGGGCCTTGCCGCCATAGATTCCATCTATAATCTGCTCGAACTGCCGGTCAATTTCTTCACCGGGTTGTCTGCGGGGGCAGCCATCATTATCTCCCAGTGCTTCGGGGCCAAGGAGGAGGACGCCCTCTCAAAAGCCGTACACACGGCGGTGGCATTCTCAATGACGGGAGGGCTGGTGCTGTCGACGGTATGCGTGGCGGCAGCGCCTTTGGGCTTGCGCCTGATGAGCGTACCGAACGACGTGTATCCTTTGGCGCTGGGGTATGTACAGATTTATTTTGCCGGGCTGGCCGTATCCATGGTCTACAATATCTGCGCCGGAATTTTGCGGGCGGTGGGGGATTCCCGGACACCGTTCTGCATTTTGGCAGTCTCCGGCGCGGCGAATGTGGGCCTTGACCTGCTGTTCGTGGCGGCATGGGGCATGAGCGCCCCCAGCGCGGCCCTGGCCACAGTCCTTGCCCAAGGGCTAAGCGCGGCACTGGCACTGATGGTATTGACAAGGCGGCAGGCGGCTTACCGGCTGTCCCCCGGGCGGCTCCGCTTTGACAGAGCGGTGCTGGGGAAGATATTCACCATCGGCCTGCCTATGGCCTTACAGTCTGTATTGTACCCCATCTCCAACATGACTGTGCAGGCGGCGGTGAACCAGACCGGTACGGATAACATCGTGGCCTGGGCCCTGTGCGGCAAGCTGGATTTTCTCATATGGCTGGCAGCAGACTCCTTCGCGGCGGCGATCGCCACCTTTGTGGCGCAAAATTACGGCGCGGGCCAGGGGGAGCGTTGCAGAAAAGGAGTACGGATCGGTCTTGGTATGATCCTTGCCATTATCATTTTTATCAGCGCTATCCTGTTTTTATGGAGCGAACCGCTGGGCCGTCTTATCCTCAACTCGGCGGATGCGCCCATTGCCGGCGTCACCGGCAGGCTTATGAGGCTGATGGCCCCGCTCTGCTTTTTGTATGTGTTCGGCGAGGTCTTTGCCGGGGCGATCCGGGGCCAGGGCGAGAGTCTGCGGCCCATGGTGATCACTCTGCTTGGCACCTGCGCTACCCGTGTCCTGTGGATATGGCTTGTGCCGCACAATCACCAACTGCTGGCAATCTTGGCAGTCTACCCGGTTTCCTGGGCGGTCACATCACTGGCTTTTACAATCTATTATCATCTGTTCCGCGACCATACCAAGGTACGCACCTAAAGGGAGGACAATTATGGCATTATACGCGTCCGGCGAGGACTATCTGGAGGCAATTTTGGTTTTGCAACGTAAAATGGGCGCGGTGCGCTCAGTTGATCTGGACCGACACATGAATTTTAGCAAACCCAGCATTAGCAACGCGGTAGGGCTCCTGAAAAAGGGCGGGTTCTTGGAGGTTGACGGAAACGGTTCCCTGCTCTTGACCGGCCTGGGCCGGGAGGTGGCAGAGCAGATTTATGAACGGCACCAGTTTTTCACCCGCCAGCTTATCGCCGCCGGGGTGGATGAGAAGCTGGCTGAGGAGGATGCCTGCAAGATCGAGCACGCCATCAGCGAGGAGAGCTTTCGAAAGTGGAAGGCGGAGTTGGAGGGATAAAAAGAGACTGTACAAGCAAGTCGTTTTCGCTTGTACAGTCTTATCTTCTTTTGGAACCTTATCCGGCCCGCACCAGGGCAGTATTCATATGGTACCTGCCTTTTGGCACAACATAGGGCGTACAGGAGACAGGATCTTCCATTACCACACAGTCCAGCCCGTAGACTTCTTTTATTAACTCCGGGGTGAGAATATCCGCAGGCTCTCCCTGGGCCAGCAACTTCCCCTTGCGCATGGCAAAAAGCCAGTCGGCGTAGCGGGCAGAGAGATTGATATCGTGGAGTACCATGACGATTGTAGTGCCCTTACTTTGATTCAGTTCGGCAAGGCTGTCGAGAATTTCCACCTGATAGGCGATATCCAGATAGGTGGTGGGTTCATCCAGCAGAAGAATGTCTGTCTGCTGGGCCAGAGCCAGGGCGATCCATACCCGCTGGCGCTGGCCCCCGGAAAGCTCATCTACACTGCGGTCGCACAATTCCGCAATACCCATGATCTCCAGGGCATCCTGTACGGCCCGCATATCCTCCTTTGTGGCGTTTTGCAAAAGCTTTCGGTATGGGAACCGCCCCCTTGCCACCAGGTCCGCAACTTTTATGGCCTCCGGTACCACCGGGGACTGGGGCAGCAGGCCCAAAATCTGTGCCAATTTTTTCGGTTGATAGCTGCCAATGGGCCGTCTGTCCAGGGTGACCACTCCAGACATGGGCCGCAAAAGCCGGGCAAAGGACTTCAGCAGAGTGGATTTCCCGCATCCGTTGGCCCCGATGATAATGCTGATTTTCCCATCCGGTATGACCGCTTCCATGCTATCCACAATCACCCGTCCATCATAGCCGAGCTGAAGGTTTTCAGCCGATAATATGTGCTGTTCCATCGCTAATTTCCTCCTTTTTTGTTCATGCGCAGCAGTAAAAACAGCAGATAGGGCGCGCCGAGTATGCCGGTTATCACGCCCACCGGATAGCGGGCGGGGAAGGCATATTGTCCGCAGAGGTCGGCGGCAAGCACCAGCACCGCGCCCACAAGGGCGGAAGAAACCATGTTGCCCTTCCCTCCGCCGGTAAGGCGGTCAGCAATAGGCCCAGATAAGAACGCCACTGAGGCGATGGGCCCTGTGGAAGCTGTGGCAAAGGCTGTCAGGCACAGGGCGCACAGGATGAGCAGCAGGCGTGTCCGGCTGGGACGTGCGCCCAGGGTTTGGGCGTATTCCTCGCCCATCTGCATTACGGAAAGATGTTGGTTCAGTAGCAAGATCCCGCCGCCAGCAATGGCCAGCACCCCGATGAGCAGGGGCACATTTTCCATTTTGACCCCATTCAGGCTCCCGCTGAGCCACCGCATGGCGCTGGGTACATCGTACTCCGAGGCTTTCAGCAGGGTCCAAGAGATGACCGCGTTGAGGAACGCCTGCATCCCGATGCCCACTAAAATCAACCGTCCGTTGGAGAAACCCGCACCCTGGGAAAAGAACCAGATTGCTCCTGCCACCACGATGCCAGAAACCACGGCGGAAACAGACACCAGCGCACCGCTCCAGCCCAATACCAAAATGGCGAACACCGCCGCTACGCTGGCCCCGGAGGTTACGCCGATGATATCCGGGCTGGCCAGGGGATTTCGTAGCAGCTTCTGGAAGGTGTTGCCTGCCATGCCAAAGCACAGCCCAGCCAGCAGTCCCGTAAGCACCCGGGGCAGGCGCAGGGTCTTGATGGTGAAAGTCGCGCCCTTGACCGATTCACCGTTCAGGACGCGGAAGATGGTCTGGGGGCTGTAGAAGGTCTGACCGAAAACCATGCCGAAGCAGACCAGCCCCGCCGCCAGCACAGCCAGCGCCGCGCACACAGCAATATAGCGCCTGCGTCTTTTTTGAAAACCCAAAAAGATAGGGGTCTGCTGATTATTCATAGGGCACGCACCTTGACCTTTCTCACAATGAAGATGAACACCGGCGCGCCCAGCAGGGCCGTAATAATGCCCACTTCAACCTCCCCGGCACCGCCCAGCACACGGCCCAGCACATCGGCGGCCAGCAGCAGGCCTCCGCCGCCCAAGGCTGACATAGGCATTACCCAGCGCATATCCGGCCCAAGGAGCAGCCGCATAAAGTGGGGCACCATCAGCCCAACAAAGCCGATAGGCCCTGCCAGCGCCGTGACGGACGCACACAACAGCACACCGGCCAAAGCGCTTGTACCCCGCACCAGAGCCACATTCAGGCCCAGGCCTGTGGCGACCTCGTCCCCCAGGGCCAGGGTGTTCAGCGCCGGGGCCAGTAGCAGGCTGGCTATGAACCCCACGGCCAGGTAGGGCCACTGGGCGGCAATGTCTTCCCAAGTCACCCCGCCAATGCTGCCCGTTTGCCAGAAACGGAAGCGATCCATCACCTGGGTGTCAGGCAGCATTATCGTATTCACCAGGGACTGAAGTGCCGTGCTTGCCGCCGCCCCGGCTAAGGCAAGTTTAATGGGCGTAGCCCCGCCATGGCCTAAGGATGCCAGCCCGTAGACAGCAACGGCGGTCAGCGCGGCCCCGGCAAAGGCCAACCAGATGTATTGACTGTTGCTGCTGATGTGGAAAAACGCCATGCCGCTGACCACAAATAGAGAGGCCCCGGTGTTAATACCTAAAATACTGGGGTCAGCAATAGGGTTGCGGGTAAGGGCCTGCATCAGTGCGCCGGAGACGCCCAGGGCCGCCCCGGCGATCACCCCGAAAAGTGTGCGGGGGATGCGGGCCTGTACCACGCTGACCTCAAACTCCGGGCCGCTGCCCAGCCCCAACGCCGCAAATATACTGTGGAGGCTGACGGGTTTGGCTCCATATGATACGGAGGCCACAGCGCACAGAATCAGGAAAACCAGCAGGCACAGCAGGCATAATGTGCGCCTCCTGATCATTTCACTGCCTCAGCTGCATCGTTCAGCAGTTTCAGATAGGTATCGATATTGTATGGGATGGACAACACACTGGGAGAGGCCCCGCCCGCAAGAGCGGAGGCGTCGTCAATGAAGGCCACCGCGCCGTTTTTGATTGCGGGGATCTGGTTCATTAAGGCGTCGGCCTGGATTGTTTCCAGGTTGGCGGCATTGCCGTAGACTACGATCATTTCCACATCGCTGAGCTGGTCTGCGTTTTCTCGACTGACATTTATGTAGAAATCGCTGGTAGTTTGGGCTAACTTACGGATGCTGTCCGGCAAGTCCAAGCCGAAATCGTTCAAGTAGTCGGCCCGGGAATCACCGGGAAGGTAGATAGAGAAGGTGTTCAGGTCATCAGGACTGATCCAGCAGAAGATGGCTTTTTTACCCGCCAGGGCCGGATATTCGGCCGCTTTCTCCGCAATCAGCTTTTCCGTGTCCTCTACCAGCTTTTTCCCTTCTTCTTCC
Organism: Acutalibacter sp. 1XD8-36; assembly: GCF_009917525.1. Taxonomy (GTDB): domain Bacteria; phylum Bacillota; class Clostridia; order Oscillospirales; family Acutalibacteraceae; genus Acutalibacter. Next base: position 153,663 of record NZ_QZDU01000006.1, on the reverse strand, counting down.
ATGCCAATGGTCTTGGAGGCAATGAGGGCAGAATCACGCCAACTAACTTGCCAAGGTTTTTCCGGGTAGGCCACAGTGGGGGCAATCTCGCTTAAGGTGTCATATTCCTCTTGGGTCATGCCTGAGTTCACAGCTAAGATCAAATCAGGCTCGGCATCGCTGATGGCCTCAAAATCAAAGCCGTCTGTGTCGTTGAAAACATGGGGGCTGTCTACGCCCAAGGACTGGAAAGCCTCGTCTGTCCAGGGATGGATTTTGTGCTCGGTGACAAGACCGTAGTTGGCTTCTGACACACCTACCGGGGTCACGCCCAGGGCCAGCGGCGCGGCGGAGTTTTCCCATGCGATGCTGACAACACGCTGAGGCTTGGACTCAATCACGGTCTCGCCATAGATGTGTGAAACCGTGATGGGGTATGCGACGCTTTCGGACTGCCCCTCGGAAGAAGCTGTAGAGGCTGGCTCACTGGAGTTTGTTTCTGGAGTGGAGCCGCATCCAGTGAGGATGGCGGAGCAGAGAATCAGTACGGTCAGAAGAATGGGGATAAGTTTTCTCATGGTGGACGTCTCCTTTAGATACGATTTGATTAGCAGAAACTAACCTTACGATGCAATCTGCATTGAACCTCTATTAACACATGACATCGAGTTAGCGATGACTAATCCAAGCGAAATTATATCATCAGATGTAGGTATTGTCAATGCAGGCCGCAATGAATTTGAAACTTTGTAGAAACACGATAGATAGCACGGTAAACCATAAGTTTGATTTGTAGGTTTTGAACATCGGACATTCTGGGCTTGCAAAACGCACCCATCAAAGGCGGAACCGGCCTGCCGCGTGAACGGATTCAAGGCCGGCTCCATCTATATTTACTCCCTTATTTCCCTGCTAAGACCAGTGCTCCGCCCAGCGCTTTGCACTGGGCCAGGGCGTCTTCGTCTGGCGCTTCGTTGCAGATGACCGGCTCACAGGCCAATATAGCGCCGTTAGATTTGCAGGTATCGGCCCAGGTGCACATCCACTCCCCATCCCCCCAGCCATAGGAGCCGAACAGGGCGATGGGTTTGTCCTTCAGTTCCGGCTCACGGGCGGCGAACATGGGCGCGAATTCGCTCTCTTCCAACTCCTCTGAGCCCATGGATGGACAGCCGAAAGCGATGGCGTTAAAGAAGCCTGCCATGTCAACGTCAAACTCTCCAGCGGTGAACAGCGCGACCTCGCCGCCCTGGGCCTGCACGCCCTCAGCAACGACCTGGGCCATGGCCTCGGTGTTGCCGGTGCCGCTCCAATAAACTAAGATGACTTTCACAGTAGTACCTTCCCTGTTCGCTTTGATTGGCGAGGACCTCAAGGGGTATAATATGATCACCCGACCCAAGGCTGACCCATTATTACCTCAGAATATATTATTTACAAAATAGATTGACTCGCTCGAAATCTTGCAACTCCCAACCGTTCCTTTTTCCGCATGATAATACTCTCAGGAATAGCTGGCAGCCACTTTCTACTGAACATGGCACTGCCAAAATATGCGTCGAAATTCGTGACCGGCAACAAGACCCATTCAGAATCCTCTGGCTTATTCGCTATGTAATACTCCACTAAAGTGCGGATAACTTCAGCCGGTACCTTCTCAGGCCGGAGTGCTTCAATTCGATCGAGAATATCGTTCGGCAAATTAACGCTGTTGTTTCGCAGCGGCCACAGTTCCAGAGCATCGGCCAGCACATCATCAAACCTCAAAACCCACGCACCGTTCGTGCCGTGCGAGAAAATCGGCACTTGAAACTGTACAACCTTCCTTCGCCAGGCCGCATCGAATTCTTTATCTATGATATCCGCTTTGCCATACGCTGTCTTACTCACTGCATTGGGATTGTTCTTCATAAATTGCGCGATATTGTGAACATGACGGCAAAACCACCCCATGCCATTTTTGTCCATCAACTCGGGAAACTCCCCATGCAATTCTCTGAAATCGCTTTTGAACTTCCAGTCCTCTTTAGGGCTGGCTTTCTTTTTGTCCGGGACACTACACCATGCGCAGAGTGCACGACGAGCATAGTCGATTTTATCTCCGGGATTCTCGTCCGCATCTGCAAACAGATATCCCCGGGCAAGCACTGTCAGCACCCGGGCCAGGCCGTTAAAATCCAGGATCATGTCCATTGTGAAACGTCCCATATAAGTTGTATCGCGCTTACTATCTGCTTTGTAAATTGGCGGCTCAGTGTACGCCCGAAATTCAGCCAGCTCATTCAGCATGGTTCTCCTCCTTGAGAACATTTTCTTCGATATGGTCTATGAGCAAATCCCATAGCAAATCTCGCTTACCCAGCGCAACTACATACTGCACCGCCACCTTTGGACGCACAACTCTATCCAACAGTTCCCTGCATTTTGAGGCGACAACTTCCCTGTAATCATGCCGCAAAGGTAGCTCGAGATACGCGTTCATCATATGCTGAAAAGCTACTGAATCAGTATCTCGCAAGTATTTCTTTATGTCTGTAGCCTGGTTCTCATCATCGATATCGCAAATCAAATCGCCAAAAATGCGATAGCCGCTATGCCTGAAATCCGCAAACAGCTCATGATAATTATCAAGTTACGGTAGATGGCTTTCCAGAAAATCAAATCGTGACTCACTGTCCATAAAATGCCATTTGCTCTCTACAATGGCCGCACGGATTTCCGTAACCCGCTCCGCAGAAATATCCTGGAAAGCTGCGTACAATTCGTCCGGATCAAAGATATCTTCCTGTCCACGGCTGAACAAAATTCTCTCGATATCATTCTTTCTCTGCTTATTCTGAACCGGCACTCGGCAAGCGTGTATGCGGGATAGGCAAGCCTCGTAGTCACTCAAAAGTGCCGACACAGAAGAAAGAATTTGCGGGTCAAGCCTGTCTTTCCAGTCAAGCTCCTGTGCGAAAGTAAAAAGCTCACTATCCTTTGCAGGCTTGGGCTTTACCCTTGGCGTATTCTTCTTTAGCTGATACGCCAAATACGGCAACCGCTCCAAGTTGGAGTCTACCTTGCTCCAGTCCGCCTTCTCAAAGAACGCCTTGTGCTTTTGCTCGAAGGTAGGCTCATACCATTTGCCGCGAACTTCTGCCGAATCCAACAGCTTTTTGTATTGTAAGAACAGACTTCGGTTCACGACTTTCTTGTTCAGATACTCCGACAAGTCAGGCTTGACACCGCTCTTGGCTGAGTCGATTTCAAGGCCAGTTAGAATAGCCAGAATCTCCGTTTCTTCCCTGCAGCGCTGGCGTAAATCTGAGTCAGAATTTTCATTGTAAGCGATCACACTTCTATCCAGCGCGGCATTTGATATCTGCCCCACGCGAGATGAAAAGGTGTTGCGTACCGTTTCAAACCGGGCATACCAGTCGTTAGCGTCACGGATTTGCGGCTCGGCGGCGGGTATTTTCAAAAGAGGTATATTCCCGCTGGTTTGCCTGGTCAAGTCGGTGGCATACTCCTGATAATTACGCTTCACACAAGCATTCAAAATCGGGTCTGCAATCGTCTTTATCATATCTCCATCGAAATCAGCCCCACCTAAACGCTCTGCCGCCAGAGTGTGGGAATCCACCATCACCACATCAGTAAGATGGCCTAAATAATGTTTGCGCATCTGCTCCACTTTGACATAACAGCTTAACTGGATTTCCTCATTGCGGGCAATGTGGGGATTACGAAGCAGGGTACATTCTTTGCTATGTTCATAAGCAGTTTTGGGTGCGTAATAAAAATTGTTCGCAAATTGGTTGCCTATTGCCGCTGCAAAGAATGTTCGTTTTGCTCTATCTTTTGGCACCTGTTTTGGGAGCAACAAGGTAAGGAACTCGAGCAAATCGCCAGACAAAAACCGGTTGTCACCTGCGACGATAAGTTGTCCGACTGCATACTGTTTCAAAATTTGCTCTGCCTTCGCGTCCAGCTCTTTGGTGTAGACAGGCTCATTGATGAATAGCGAGTTCTTCTTCACGATTTTTGCCATGTAGTACGCCTTGCTTTTCTTAGAAAACCACCTGCGCTCCAGGGCTGATAGAAAGTACTGTTTGCGAAATTTCTCATCCGCGCAGTAGCTATAATAGACCAGTTCAGTTTCTTTTGTGAGCCAGCAACGCTCGTCCTTTGCCGGTGAATCCTTCCATCCTAACGGCAGATCATGTGGCCGAAACTCTTCGGCAGTTATGGAAACCGTGTTCAAGAATTGGTAATTCAGAGTAGTAAGCTCCTCCGGTTTTTCTTTGCTGGTCTGCGTTATGTAAAGCGCATATCGGTACTTAGAAAACGCCCTCCAGTAGTCATTCCAATTCATTTTATTTTCCGTCAGCCAGCCATATCCCTTGAACATGGACTTTGTCAAAATGATATCCACATCACGCACTTTGTGCTGAACGCCCCATAGGTCTGTAATGGTGTCACAGCCCCCGCTGGTCAAAAAATCCTTGAAGTCAACCTGATGGAGCATACCTTTTACATATGGTAAGCGTATCTGAAACGACGTGTGGATATGCTTACCGCAGTAAACCTTATCAATGATTTCTGCGTACTGCTTTGAAATCAAGCCCTCGCCGTCAAATAGAGTTACTGGGATCTCCTCTCTCCGCTCTACCCGATGATACTTGCGGATGTTACCTGCGCTCCCATCGTCCTCAACCGTAATGACCGGTACATCATGGACAGTTACCTCGGGGTTATCAATTACAATCACCCGGTGGGGCCTGTCAATTTCAACACCGTCTATTCGAGTTCCACCGGAGAGCATCAGCCCATTGTAGGCATAAAGTTTGCTCAACTGGCACGACCCAATTTTCATATCCAGCATGATTCTCCGGCGTAGCGGCTCGTAAATGTCCTCCCGAACAAAAGAAAGCTGTGCCTTGCGGCTCATGCTGTTGGAGCGCTCGAATGCCAGATACCGACAGGGGCCAGCGCCAAAATCCAGCACAATGCCCTCAGGCCGGAACATACTCTCTGCCTTTTTCTGCCGGACGGCATGACGGTTCTGTGCGGCATTCCGGTCGAAGATATTGCTGAAATCCACGTAGCAGATCACGTCCGACAGGTCACTAATCAGAGTGTTCTCCATCGGTAACTGGTAGCTATCCCCATGCAGAATACACAAAGCTTGAAAGAACAGCGCACAGTCCTGCTGCTCGTGGAGGGCGGTCAACACTTTGCATTTCTCCGTTGCTTTTGCGTTCAACGCAAAGGCATAGCCGCTCTCCGCATCTTCCTGCGCGTAGGACATGAGAGCGCTGGCAGACAACGTATAGATTTTATACCTGACCTGCGGCATACCGTTCACCTCCCGCCAAAATTATACCAGGATCCTTTCCGATTTACAACATGAATACTGCTCCCACTTTTTCAAGCTGGGAGCGTTTCTATTTTACCGAAAGGACTGATGTGTGTATGCCAAAACCCATCGAAAGACTTGCCGTCATTGACGGCGAAACCCTACAGGACATGAGGTTTCAGCCGGGCAAATTCTGCATTGATACGCTCCTGCCTCAAGGGATATCCATGCTAGGCGGCGCACCCAAGAACGGCAAATCCTGGATGGTGCTGGACTGGTGTGTGAGGATTGCAAAGGGTGAACCGGTGTGGAACCTACCAGTCAAGCAAGGCTCGACCCTCTACCTCTGCCTGGAAGACCCGCTCCGCCGGGTGCAAGACCGATTGCTACAGCTTACAGATGAGGCTCCTCCAAACGCATTTTTTGCTACGGCCGCTGAGAAGTTAGGACAAGGTTTGTGCGAACAGATCAGAGAGTTCATCCACGAACACCCTGATACCGCGCTGGTAGCCATCGACACCTTCCAAATCGTGCGCTCCGGCGGTCAGGATATCTCATACGCCTCCGACTATGCCGAAGTGCGCGAGCTGAAAAAGCTGGCAGACGAATTGCAGCTCTCCATCCTGCTCGTTCACCATTTGCGTAAGCAAGGCGCCAGCGACCCGCTCAATAAACTCTCTGGCACCACTGGAATTAGCGGCGCGATGGACGCCATCTTCATTCTTGACCGGGGCCAGCGCAGTGAGGGCGCGGCAACTTTGGTCTGCACCGGTCGAGACATTGAAACCCGAAAGCTAGACTTACGTTTCTCAAAATCCGATTGCTCATGGGAATTGGTGCAGGACAGCTTGGAAAATCGTTCAATAGAAATGCCAGAGGAACTGACGGCACTCACTGAGTTTGTACGTTCGATACAGACATTTAGCGGCAACAATACGCAGCTTGCCGGTGCGGTCAGTAAGCTGGTCGGAAAGGAGATTGCACCCAAGTCCCTCAAGCAGATGATGAACCGTTGGCGCTATATTTTAGAGGAAAAGGGTGTTTTCTTTCGCAGCCATCGAAGCAATGGGCAGAGGCTGGTTACCGTTTCTTTTTCTTCTGCCCCACCCGATAGTGACGGAAGTGCCGCAAGTGACGCAACATTGAGCAGTGCCGAATTTACCGTCCCTTGCGACCCTGATAGTGCTGAAACCCCTGGATTTTCTAAGGAAAACGTCCGTCCGGCATGAGCCGCTGCTTTCGGCACTTGCGCCCCTGTGAGGCCACAGCAGGCTCGTGTGGGCGTTTTGCGGCGGTATCCAGATAGTTCTATACCAAGCCACGAGAAGGCCGTTTTGGGGCATTTGTGGCCCAGTTTTGCGGCAAGGCGCGGAGGCCGGATTTCCCGGCAGGGGAGGCTCGTAAGGGCCTCCCGCTGGGGCAAGCAGAGCGCGTGGCTGTCCGCCCCGCACGTTAAGAACCGGGCAGTAGCCCGGACCCACTTCAGAAAGGAGAAAGGTATGCAAAACACCAGAAAGCGAGCGGAAACACTGACGATTCGCTTGACCAAAGCAGAAAAAGAGATGATTCAGAAGAAAGCAAAGAAAGCTCAACTCAGCATTACAGATTTTCTTGTTGCAACATCGTTGCGCACGGAAATTCACGTTGCCGAGGACGTCAAACCGCTGCTGATCGAGCTAAAAAGGATCGGCAACAACATCAATCAAATCACCATGAAAATCAATGCGGGAGCGTTTCACTCGGCTGATTTCTCAGAGGTCATTCAGGGTCAACGAATGATTTTCGAGCATCTCCTTCGCATAGCGGGAGGTCGATGATGGCAACAATAAAATTCATTCCCGAGAGCAGGCAGTCGCTCAGCGCCATGAAAAGTGTGATTTCTTACTGCCTACAGGAGAAGAAAGTAGCGGACAATGCCACCGGCCAGCGCATGGTCAGTGGCATTTCTTGCGATGGTGAAAACTCTTTTATAGAATTTCTGACGACGAAACAAGCGTATCGCAAGACAAACGGCATCAACTTTTATCACTACGTCCAGTCGTTCTCACCCGACGAAAACATTACTCCGCAGGAGGTTCACGCCGTCGCCAGAGAGTTTGCGGAGCGGGCATGGCCAGGTCATGAGATTTTGGTGGCAACGCATTGCGACGCCGACCACCTGCACTCACACTTCGTTATCAACTCCGTTGGCTTTGAGAACGGTAAAAAGCTGCGGCAAAGCCCGAATACTCTGATTGAGTTGCGGGCTCTCAATGACGAAATATGCGCGGTGCATGGGTTGTCGGTGCTCCCGCCCTATGAGAAATCTGGTACGAAAATGTCCACGAGGGAGTACCGCGCCGCTCTGAAAGGCGAGAGTTGGAAGTTCAAACTGATGGCCGATATCTGCGCCGCCATGAACCGCAGTGGCAGCAAGCAGGACTTCATCTTTGAGATGGAGCGGTATGGCTACCAAGTGCGTTGGACGGACGAGCGCAAATATATCACGTTCACCTGCCCAAATAAGATGAAATGCAGAGATGTAAAATTGCACGATGACAAATTTTTGAAGGAGAATTTAGCTTATGAGTTACAATACAGAGAGGCCCACTATGGACGAGTTAGTCGCAAAAAACGCAAGCGCTATAAAGAATATGAATGGCCCGAGTATGCCGGTAATGGTGCCTATCCAGGAGAAAGATTGGGATACGATGGTGGATCTTCTGGAGAGCACAGTGAATTTCCAGCCGAAGCTGTATTCGCTAGCGAAACAGCAGATTGCCGAGGAGCAGATGATTTCCAACCAGCTCGTGAAACAGATAAAGACTTCAACAGCGCAGATGGAGAACCTCGCACAACAGGCTGGGAAGAGTCTCGAAAAGAGTTTGAACGATTCCTTGGCAAAGGGCTCGCAGTTGGAAACGGCTATCGCCAAGGCAGCGAAACGACGGAGCTGGAAAACCTGGGCGCTCATCATCGTGGTGTCGATACTGTCCTCGGCGCTGGGGGCAGCGCTGTCCGCTCTGCTATGTATACGCTGGCTGCTCTGAGTGACGATAATGAAGACCCCGAGGAGCGCCGCAAACGCATTGAGGCTCAGGAGAATGGCGAGGCGCTGGGGGCCTTACTCGGCCTTGCGGCGGGTGCAATTTCTGTAATTGCTGAAGAAAATGATGATGAGTTTGACCACAAATTCAAATGAGTATGGAGGTTTGTGAATGACAAAAATGGAATACAAAAAAGCTCTGTCCAGCTACCCGGAGGCGTTGACCGCCTCTGAGGTGGCTGAAATTTTGCGCGTATGCACCAAGACCGTCTACAAATTGATTAGGCAAGGTGAAATTCCGGCAGTGAAAGTTGGGCGAGAGAACCGCGTTTCCAAAAGCGTTCTCATATCCTATTTGCGCAATAAGGATAAAGGGGGTCCGAACCCGAAATGTGTCTGTTCTGAAAACTCTGCGGGTGCGGTATGGACTTCCGGCAGGTCTTGTGGTAGTGTGTGTGGTGCCGGAGAAGTCGGCGGAAAGGAGAGGTCAGCATGACAGATAAAAATTCATTTGCGGCCAGCGTACAATCAAAGAAAGGGCGTCTCTACGCTGTGATCCAAGTCAAGGAGGACGGCAAAACAAAGCCGGTCTGGCGGGCGCTTGGCCTGCCGGAGGGGACAGGGAAATCAAAGGTGCAAAAAGCTTATCGGGAAGTGGTAAGCAAATTTGAGATTGAGTACGCTGAGAGCCTGGTGCGCAGGGGAAACCCTGCAGCCGGTCTCTCGGTTTTTGATTATCTCTGTGCTTACTTGAACAGGGCTAAATCGAGTATTCAAATCAACACTTATGAGAGCTATCACGGCATGATTTATGGAAAAATCCGGCGGTACTTTGAGCCTAAAACAAAGCTGACGGTTGGTAATTTGCAGCCAAAAGATATCGAGGACTTTTACGATTCCCTCTTCGCTGACGGCGTGACTGCCAACACGGTTATCCATTACCATGCCATAATGCGGCGAGCGTTCAGTCAGGCGTTCAAAGATGGTCTGATCGACGCCAATCCTTTCGACCGGGTGGACAGGCCCAAGAAGAATAAATTTCACGGCGAGAATTACTCCGAGGACGAGCTGAAAGCGCTGTTGGAACTTACTCGCTCCGACCCAATCTATCCCGCAATCCTACTGGCAGGAGGGCTTGGCTTGCGCCGAAGTGAGGCTCTCGGCGTGCGATGGTCGAGAATTGATTGGGAGCAGAACACGGTGCTGTTGGATACAAAAATCGTTGAGTACGAGCGTAACGGTGAAAAGATTGTGGAGCCTGTGGAAGAAATGAAAAACAAATCCAGCAGAAGGACATTACCGTTACCGGCTCCGGTTCGGGAAATGCTCGAAACAGAGAGGGAAAAGCAGGAAGTCTACCGCAAGATGTTCGAAAAAAGTTACGATATAAGGTACATGGATTTTGTGTGCGTCGACCAGCTTGGCAGACTGATTCGGCCATCGTATGTAACACAGCATTTTAGTGATATCATCAAGAAGTATGGGCTGCGCAAAATTCGCTATCACGACCTTCGACACACAATGGCTAGTATACTCATTAGCCACGATGTACCACTTATCAATGTTTCCAACTTCCTTGGGCATAGTGACATCAGCACTACGGCTAACATTTACGCCCATCTGGACAAGGCCAGCAAACAGGCCAGCGCAGATATTATCACGGGTATTTTTGATAATAAGAGCGAGGGGTAAAGATGGCGAAGTATCTCAGCGCAGACGAGTTGTACCGTTACCTGCATATCTCAAAGCGAAAGTTGAAGTATTTGCTGGAGAACGATTATATTCCGTGCATTGATACCGGGAAAAAGACGCATCGATTCCTGATAAAGGCAAGCGATGCGAAGGAGTTTAAGCGCAGAATGGATACTGAGGCGGAATTTCTGTCGGAGCTATACGGGCAATTTAATTCTGATATCTACAAGCCGAGGAAGAAATTGATTGAGCCTACGCCAGAGAATTGCGCGGCATTTCAAGATTTTTTGACGATGAAGTGGGCCGACTATCCTGACGCCCTGCCCACAAAGCTGGCCGCTGAATTGATTGGCTGTGCGCCCCAAAGGGTGGGGGATTGGATGCGGAAGGGGGTAATCAGCAGCGTCAGTGTGGGCGGGATGCGGTACTGTGGGAAAGCAGAGTTTATTGCTTACTGTGCCTCGCCGGAGATGTTGAGGAAACCAGGAGTGGAAAAATATAGGGAACTGATAGCAGAGTTTCTGTGTATGACTTCTTAACTTCAGGTGCGCAATAGGTACGGCACGATAACATCATAGAATTTCTTGCTCCATTCCGCGTGAAAGCGAGCCATCTGCAGCCAATCCACCTCATGCTCTATACTTACATTGTTCAGCATATAGTACACTTTTGACGACTTGATATCGTCGCCACGGCTCCATTGGAGGGCTATCCCAAGCGCGGACTCAATCTCTCCCTTGTGTTTTATCAGCGCGTCAAATGTCTGTTTGTTAACGTCCCGGTCTGCGTGACCAAGATAAACCTCCACCCGGGCAGAGTCATAGTTCGCAACACAGCACAAATTAAAACCATTAACACCAAAGAACCCATTTACCCAGTTCATACTGGACGGATTGACATTGCTGAAAGGGCCGTTTTCTCCGTGGGCCTCTTTAATAATCGGCAGCGCGTATGCCCAATACTGCCTCCTCAGAGCATAACGCGGGCCATTCTCATCCTCCAGGGCCTCGCTTTCATCCCGGAGATAGAACACAAGGTCTGAAGGGTCGGCGTCATATAACTTGAATACACGGTTCAGGACAGAAAGCTTGCTTTGTGTGCTTGTATTTGTCAACACATAAATCCCATCGCCGATCTCCACCGATTTAAGCAGTTCATGGGGGCCTATGGAAAAGTGGTAGCCGATGTTTTCATCGTAGGATACTGCCAGCCGTGTTATGACGGACTTGTCCTCTGCATACAAGATCTGAAACACCTTCTGGAACATCTCCACCCAACTGGTCACCGGCTGTTCGGCGTTTTTGTAGCGGAACCGGATAATCGTCCGGCCGCTCAAATTCTCGTCATCATCCAAAGTATAGGTGTCCATTTGCTTTTCCTGCGGCTTGAAAGTGGTAACAGGCGCCGCCCAGATCTCAATGGCCCGCCCGCGCAGATACTGACTGCGGTCCTCTAACTCTGTCAGGGTCCATTTCTCTTTTTTGCTGATATATGTATTCATCCGAAGGCCGCTGTCATCAAAACCATTCTTCATGCTCTTCTTTTCAAGGAAGGAGCTGTTGCTGTAGGCAGAGTTATAGGCGGTCAGCGTCAAGTTGGCGATTCTATGCAGCCACTGCTCGTGTATCTGTTCATAGTCCTCGCCAAGCTCCCTGATCCACGCGGGTGTGAGATGCTGGGGCATGATGTGTTCGATGGAATACGTTCCATCGTCGCAGTGGGCATAAATGTCCTTGTCTTCCAGCGTGCCATAGTTTTCCAGGCGCTCCAGAATGTAAACCTTGTTTTTGTTGGTCATCTGGTAGACCTGGCGCTCCGTAAAGCTTGCGCCGAATTCTTCGTCATCCGGGAAACGCGCCCTTTCCTTTTTTGAGAGAAGCGCGTATTTGAATTTATCCACATAATCCTTTTCCGTGCCGTCATAGCGGGTGATCTCCCGGTGCAGCATAAGGAAAATCTTGTTCAGGGCGTTGGTGGGCAAATCGCAGATGTTCCGGCGGAACAGGTAATTTTCGGCAATCAGAAAAATCTCCGTGACTTCTGAAATACTCAGAGTACCCTCATCGTGCAGACGCAGGACTTCCAAGAAAAACGGCCGGGTGACCGTTGTTTCCAAACGATTCAGACGGATGATGCAAGCATTCAAAGCCTTGCTTGCGGTGCCGCCTTTCAGCAAGACCTGATACCGCTGGGCATACCCGAGGAGCTCTCTGAGTAAAGGTTCTGTTTCCATTTTACCCAGCTCCACATACTCTTTGAAATTCACATAGACGCGCTTCTGTGAGGGAATGGACTGCTGCTTTAAGCTGAGATAGTCTCGAATGAAAGAGCTGGCATCATAGCCTGTGCACTCCTCAATGCGGTTCCAATACTTTTCATAATAGACTTCCTGTTCCTTTGAAGGTAGACCCATCAGGACAAAGTTGCGAATCTTGTCGCCCTCGCTTAAATCAAGGCCAGTAGAGTTGAGGCTTTCAAAAATGAGCTGGGGGTTATCCTCGTTGTTCAGCCGGATATCAATGACCTCCAGCCTGCAAATTGCGTCAAAAAGCTCATCGATGGTAATCTCCTGTTTCTGGATGCGGTCATAGAAATAGCTGTAGTTTGCTGTCAGGTTGGAATCCTTTATGTGCTCCTTTTTGTCCTCAAACAGCTTTCCCAGCGCGCGCTGGTCATTCTTGACAGGCTTGAGCTTGATGCGCGTCTCCTCCGGCTGGAACTTGTCCACAAGGTACCCCTCATAGATTTCTTGGGTCAAAGAGGGTGTGGCCGGAATGATCACGCCTTCCTTTGTTAAGTTGTATATGGCAAGGAGCAGGAGGGACACGGTAGTAAGCCGCTGCTGTCCATCGATCACAAGAAACTCGGTATAGCGGCCATCCGGGTTAAAGACCGACACGATGCTTCCAAAGAAGTGGCTTTTTCTCCCATTCCGGATTATTTTCAGCAGATCGTCAAAAAGCTGTTTGCAGTTTTCCGTTTTCCAGTTATAGTTCCGCTGGTAGACCGGGATGACAAAGCGCTTTTTAGCCCCTTCCATATATTCTATCAGCCTGGACTCTGAACCTCTCACAATGACTCCTCCTTCTACGTTTTTGTCGTGCAAAAGACAAACTCGTTCCCCATCTCCGGCCTTTATGGAAAAGAGCCGCAAAGTTTCCCTTGCAGCTCTCTTGCGCGGTACGAACCGCCTTGGCGGAGACGGTGGGATTCGAACCCACGGTACCGTGAGGTACAACTGATTTCGAGTCAGTCCCGTTATGACCACTTCGATACGTCTCCGAATATATTAACCTGAATATCACAGGTCAACAGCTATTTGATTATTCTTAGAATTTCTATTAGAACTCGGCCAAATCTCTGTCCACCCAACTCCAAAATTCCCAGTGTTTTCAGGGCCTCCCAGCCCCTCCGGTTCCACTCCACCCGCAAGATTTCGAGTGCGGACCCTTCAACCACTTGGGTACATCTCCGTATATAAAATTGTGTCGTTTGTTATCTTAGAATTGACCTTAGAACTCGACCAGCCCCGCGACCGCCGAATTCCAAAATCCCCAGCATTTCCGCGGCCTCTCGGTCTCTCACGTTCCATTCACCCCACAGAATTTCGAGTGCGGACCCTTCAACCACTTGGGTACATCTCCGTATATTGTATATTAGATTGTGGCTTATGGCATCGCATATTTTCCTTAAAAACACAGCCCGTTACGACCCAATCGACACGCTTCCATACAACACCATATATTTTACCGCCTATCTCCCAAAATGTCAAGCATAGTTTTCTCATGCCCCCATTGCACCTGCGGTACTTTTGTGCTATCCTATTAGAAAATACCCGAAAACTGAAAGGAGTACCCCATGCAGAAGGCATTCAAAATGAAGCTTTACCCGGGCATGGCCCAGGAGTACAAGCGCAGGCACGACCGGCTGTGGCCGGAGATGGTAGAGATGATTCACGCCCATGGCGGCAGAGACTATTCGATTTTCCTGGATGAGGAGACCCTGACCCTGTTCGCGGTGATAGAGATTGAGGATGAGGCGCTGTGGGCTGAGGGGGCGGACACGGAGATTAACCGCAGATGGTGGGACTATATGGCTGATATCATGGACACAAACCCCGACAACAGCCCGGTGTCAGTTGACCTTCCTCTGCTGTTTCATTTGGACTGAGGGCCGGGCTCGAAGCTTATTTCCACGTCCCCAGGGGTCTCATGATAATAGTATTGCCCGAGCTTAAAGGCGCTGTCAGCGTCCCAGAGCCAGCGGCTGTTATCGTAGGCGGGGACGGTTACTTTTTTTGCGCCGGAGGCCATGGCTTCCTCCAGTATCTCCGTGCGCTGGAGTTCGGTCTTATGAATGGGCACGAATACGGCGAAGCAGACGGCGAGGGCTGTCAGGGAGAGGACCGCAGGGGCCAGCCATGTGGCGGGCTTCGGGAAGTTTTCCGGCTTCAGTGCCTTGAGGACGCTACCTGCCGCAGCCAGCAGCAGCACATAGGACAGCAGCAGGCAGCGCGGCCCGATGGGGTTTACAAAGAGCAGCGGCCCGGCGGCGGTAAGGGCGCTGAGGAGGAAGAACAGCGTGCGGGCGCGGCTTATGCGGTCGGGGAGCCATAGGAAGAGGGCGGCGGCGAGGGCCAGGGCCCAGATAAAGGCGGCGGTTATCCGGTGGGCGGGGAGGATGGCCAGGGAGAGGCACCCCGCCGCCAGAACTGCTTTCAGCAGCCAGTTTAAAGCGCCCCGGAGCCGGAGGCCCAGCAGCAGGGTGAGCAGGGTGAGGGACCAGTAGAGCACAGGGCAGTCCAGGATAAAGTATTTGGCGATGGTGGGCAGGTTCCGAAAGGCGCTCTGTATGAGCCCCCCCAGGCCGCCGGTGAGGCCGGTCTTATAATAGTCAGTGCCGCCGGAGCCTATAAGCCTGTAGGAGGGTGAGGCGAACAGCAGCGCCGCTCCGAGCACGCAGCCTATGAGCATTGATATAAGGGAGGGGGACCATTTTTTCCGCTCCAGCCGGTACCATATGAGGAGGGCTCCGGCGGCGCAGATACCGAACAGGGCGCTATGCTCTGCGGCGAGCTCCTGAAGGAAGCCCATTATGAACAGCGCTGCCCATCTGAGCCGGCTCTCTGTAAGCTCACCGCCGTCTATGACCGGCTGGACTATTGCAAGGCAGCCCAGCAGCAGTACCGTAGGGGGCACGAACACGAAGAAGCCCGCCGCCCAGGAGTGTATCTGGGAGAAAATGGGCAGGGGCAGGGCCAGCACCCCCGCCGTCCAGAGCATTAGCCCCCGGGCCCCCTTTATCCCGGTGACACGGCTGAGAAGGGCGATAAGCGCAAGGGTGAAGGAGGTTTGATAGAGCTCCCGGAGAAGGGGCCTGCTGCCTGCGGAGAAGGCCAGGATATTCGCGAATATCCTGCTGTTGGTGGTGGACCAGCGGTAGGCGACCTCGCGGATAAGCTCCGCAGGGCTGTGGATATTGGACCCGAGGGCCTCCCTGTACCAGTCGTCGCCCACCAGGGGGAACAGCCTGCAGAGCAGGAACAGGATAACGAACAGGAGGGAGAGGCCCAGAAGGGTCTCTTTCTGCTCCCGCTTGAGTGGAGGGATTGTCATAATAATTTCTCCTTCCCGGGGGACAGGCCCCCAGTTGCAGTTTTCCCCGAAATAAGCTATAATTACCCCGAAAGGACGGTGTACATATTGGCTGATATAATAGAGATAGAGGATTTTGGCGCGCCGGAGCTGGACGTGTACGCAAGGCTCACGGAAAACCAGCTTGTAAACCGGGCTGACCCCTTAAACGGGCTGTTCATAGGGGAGAGCCCCCTGGTGATAGGCAGGGCCCTGGACGCGGGCTGCGTGCCGGTGTCCTTCCTCATGGAGGCTAAGCACGCCGCCGGAAAGGGGCGGGAGCTTATTGACAGGTGCCCGGGCGTGCCGGTATATGTGGCAGAGGAGCGGGTGCTCTGTGAGCTTACAGGCTTCCACCTGACCCGGGGGATGCTTGCGGCAATGCGACGGCCGGCCCTTAGGGGACCGGAGGAGGTCTGCCGGGGGGCCGGCCGCGTAGCTGTGCTTGAGAATGTGATGAACCCCACGAATCTGGGGGCTATTTTCAGAAGCGCCGCCGCCCTCGGCATAGACGCGGTGCTCATGACCTCAAAGGGCAGCGACCCGCTGTACAGAAGGGCCCTAAGGGTGAGCATGGGCAATGTGTTCCTGGTGCCATGGGCGTATCTCCCAAGTGAGGAGCCGGAGGAGTGGACGGAGTTTCTACATGGGCTGGGCTTTAAGACGGCGGCAATGGCCCTTCTGGACGACTCCCTGGACATAGGGGACCCGCGCCTTTCAGAGGTGGAGCGCCTCGCCATTGTCCTTGGCACCGAGGGGGACGGCCTTGCCCGGGAGACTATAGCTCAGTGCGACTACACCGTGCGAATCCCCATGTCCCGGGGGGTTGACTCCCTGAATGTGGCTGCCGCCAGCGCCGTGGCCTTTTACCAGCTCACCCGCAGGTAAGTTAAAAGCATAGCTTATAGGTTGGCCTCGTATATGGCCCGGGCCCTCTCAGCCACCTGCTGACGGAGCTCCGGGGGTGAGCTTATGCCGGCCTCGGGGCCCAGGGCAAGGAGCTTGTTCACAAGGGCCTGGTCGATGGGCATATCCCGGCGCAGCTCTAAGTCGCCGTCCTTGCGGCGGTGTATGTTAGTGCAGTCGAAGGCGGCGAAGACCCGGTCCACCATGCCGGCGGGGAACCTTACCACCACCCGCGCCGTGGGGGCCTCCTCCTTCGGGGCCTCCTCGGGGAAGGACATGGGCTCGAAGCTCTCAACGGTGGGCTTCCACTTGAGAATATGGGACAGGGGCAGCAGCCTGTACTCCCCTTCCTCGGGGCAGTAGGCGCGAAGGAACCAGCCCTCCTCCCGGCAGCAGACCTGCAGGGGCATGGTGTGGACCCGGTAGAGCCCCTCGGCGCTGTCCGCCATGGTGAGCACCACGGTATGGTGCTGGATTATGGCCCGGCGCAGGAACTCTATGCGGTCGTTGGGGCCGGGGGCCTGGCCCTGGAAGCCGGGCTCCAGCCACTCGTCTGCCGGCAGGTCAAAAAGCTCCGCAAGCTTTTGCAGGGAGGCGGGGATGGGCTCAAGGGAGTCCTCGCCGCCGGATTTCAGGGCGTCCAGTATCTTCCTGCGGTCCTCCTGGGACAGCACGGCCCGGTCCATCACCAGGCCCTTCATAAGGCAGATACCGCCGTGGCGGCCGGTCTCGGCGTAGATGGGTATGCCCGCGGCGTTAAGGGTCTCAACGTCCCTGTAGACTGTGCGCACGGACACTCCGAACTCTTCGGCAATAATGCCGGCGGTACTCTGGCCTTTCTCTAAAAGATGGCATAACAGTTGAAAAAGTCGGCCTTTACGCATATTCTTTCTCCTTTGCATGTTACGTCTCTGATGTATTCACATTGTGTTTCGGGCTTGGGGCAATGCTGAGCAGGCAGCAGAGCATTACGGCAGCGAAGCCCACTGCCGACAGCAGCCCCGGCTTCATGTCCCCGCCTGCGGCTGAGGACACCATGCCCACTAAGGTGGGGCCGGCTGAGCAGCCTATGTCCCCGGCAAGGGCCAGCAGGGCGAACATAGCCGTGCCGCCGGTGTGCAGGACCCGGGAGGCCTTGCTGAGGGTGCCGGGCCACATTACGCCCACGGAGAAGCCGCAGAGCCCGCAGCCCAGAAGGTTCAGCATGGGCCAGGGGGGAAGTGCCACCAGCAGGTATGAAACCACGCAGAGCGCCGCGCTGAACTTCATTACCCGCTCAAGCCTGAGCTTTTCCCCGAAATGTCCGTACAGGGCCCGGGAGAGCCCCATTAAGGCGGCGAAGGACATAGGGCCCATCAGGTCCCCGGCGGCTTTTGAGACGCCCAGCCCCTGCTCGGCAAAGGCCGAGGCCCACTGGCTTACGGCCTGCTCGCTGGCCCCGGCGCAGAGCATCATCAAAAAGAGCACCCAGAAGACCCTGCTTTTAAAGAGCCCCCGCAGGCCCATGCCCCGCTCACCCTCTGAGAGGAGGGGGGCGATGGGGGTGAAGGCGAAGACCACGCTGTTGATAATTGGCAGCACGGCCCAGATAAGGGCCAGTATCCGCCAGTTCCCTATGCCGATAAGCTTAAAAAACACCGTGGACGCCAGCACCACACCCATATGGCCCCAGCAGTAGAAGGAGTGCAGAAGGCTCATGGCGGTCTCCTTATTGTCCGTGGGGCAGCTCTCGACTATGGGGCTGATTATGACCTCCATCAGCCCGCCGCCAAGGGCGTAGACTATAACCGACACTAAAATACCGGTGAAGGGGTCCATTAGCCCTGGAAGCACAGTGAGCAATATGAGCCCTGCCGCCGCCAGCAGCTGCGCCGCCACTACAGAGGTCCTGTAGCCTATCCTGTCAACAAACCTTGCCGCCAGCATATCCACCAGGAGCTGCACCCCGAAGTTCACTGTGACCAGAAGGGTTATTTTGCTCAGCGGGATATGATAGTCCTGCTGGAAGGTGATAAACAGCAGGGGCACGAAATTGTTGACAACAGCCTGGACTATGTTGCTGACAAAGCAGGCCCGCATGGTGGTCTTGAAGTTAAATCTCATAGCCTCTCCTTCTCGGTACGTGATGTGAACATAATATGATGGGAGGCCATGACTGGTACCACCACAGGGACGCCGGGCTCTATACCATTATAATATCAGGGGCAGGCGAGGAAGTCAAGAGCCCTTTTTCTGTTGTCTTTAGTTTCTGGTTGTGTTATACTTTAAGCAAACAAAAATATAAGGAGTTGGAGTTTACTCAATGCGCAGAAAAGACAGGGAGATGTCAAAGGAGTTCGCAATGGAGGTAGCCGGCAGGTGCCAGTATGCCGTGCTGGGGCTTATCGGGCCCGAGGGGGAGCCATATGCCGTGCCGGTGAGCATTGCCGTAAATGGCGGCAGCCTTTACTTCCACAGCGCCCTTAAGGGGACAAAGGCCGACTGTATCCGGAAGGACAGCCGGGTTTCGGTGGTATGTGTTGGAGATACAAGGGCCGTGCCGGAGAAGTTTACCACGGAGTATGAGTCGGCGATACTAAAGGGCAGGGCCTTTGAGGTCACCGAAGAGAGGGAGAAAATGCTGGGGCTGCGGCTCATATGCGAGAAGTACGCGCCGGGGAATATGGATAAGTTTGAGGAGACAGCCGGAAAGAGCCTTCGGGCCACGGCGGTGTGGAGAATAGACGTGGAGGAAGCCACGGGAAAGAGCAATAAATAATTTATTATAAAGTGAGGTACGGAAAATGAACAGAGAATTTCTGAAGGAGCTTTTAAACACCCCTTCGGTCAGCGGGCACGAGGAGTATATCCAGAAAAAGGCCCTGGACTTCGGCAGGGGCTTTGCCCACGCCCAGCTCACCGACCCCAGCGGCAACGCCGTGTCCGTTGTGAACCCGGAGGCTAAAAGCAGGATACTGCTCTGCGGGCATATTGACGAAATAGGCTTCCAGGTGACTTATATTGACGAGTCCGGCAGGCTGCGGCTGATGAAGGACGGCGGCGTGGCCCCGAAGCTCTATATCGGCTCGCCGGTGCAGGTCTGCCATAGGGGTGAGAGGGTACCGGGGGTAATCGCCACGTCAAGTGAGCTTCTGGAGAAGGACAAAGTGAAGGATACTGACCTCATAGTGGATATCGGAGCCAACACCAGGGAGGAGGCGGAGAAGCTGGTCTCTGTGGGGGACCCGGTCTGCGCGGACACAGAGGTGCGGAAGCTCATGAACGGCCTGTTTACCTGCCGGGCGCTGGACGACAAGACCGGGGCCTTTGTGGTGCTGGAGGCGGCTAAGCTTGCCGCTGCGAAGGGGGCCGGTATGGGGATATACGCCGCCACGACAGTGGGCGAGGAGACAAGCGGCAGGGGCGCGTACTATGCCGCCAGCCGCATAAAGCCCGATTGCTGCATAGCTGTGGATGTGACCTGGGCCAGCGACGCCCCCGGCACGGACCCGGGGGATACCGGGGAGGTGAAGCTCTCAGGCGGGCCGGTGCTGTGCAGGGCCACGGCGGTGAACAAAAGGATGAACGCCCTTTTGGAGGAGACCGCCTCCCAGCTTGGGATAAAGGTGCAGTTCGAGGTTGCCGCCGGGCACACCGGCACGGACGGGGACACGGTGAACAGGGCCTGTGAGGGCGTGCCAATGGCGCTGGTGTCCATACCGCTGAGATATATGCACAGCTCGGTGGAGGTGGGCAGCTGGAAGGATATTGAGGAGTGTATCGAGCTGCTGGCCGGGTTTATTGTGCGGCTTTCAAAGGAACTGGAGAAGGGGTTTGACTTCTGCCCGGTGAGGGTATGACTATATCCTGGATTGGATATCATGTGCAAATAGCATAAACAAAAAGTACCGGATTCCCCCGGTACTTTTGTTATTCTTCTGACTCATACTCAAGCAGGTCTTCAACCTTACATTCCAGAACATAGCACACCTTGGCAATGAAGTCCAGGTCGACCATCTCTACATTGACAGCTTTATAGTACCTGTCGATTACCTCATACTTTGCACCGGTAAGCGTCCGAAGCTTGTTGCGTGTGATGCCTCTGGAATCCAGCATTTCAGCCAGTTTGACCCGGACATGACCGTATGCAGCGGCTTCGTAGCTCACAATACTCTTTGTTACATCCATCTACATCACCCCTCCTTTTGAAACTTATTCTATCATAGGAGAATCTTGTTTACATTACTCCTGTTATAGTATATGATAAAACAGTTATCCTTATACAAGGTAAATAATCAGTAGGGGTAGATATCAACAATAAACCCTTTTTAGCGGAAGATTTACTAAGGAGAGGCATATACCATATTCCGCCCTTTGCAGGCTCTCGCTGCGCCCGAGGAGATTCCTCGAGGAGATTCTGAGATAGCCCATGCCTTCACAGTTTATTAACTTGACAATACCCCACAAAGGTAATACAATACTCTTAAATAAACACAGATAATTTGGAGGTACTGTAATGGCCCGGGAACGGTATTTGCTGGATGTGGGGGAAGACACCATACACACCGGCGTGATAGAGCTGAAAACTAGGAAGGACAAGTTTAAGAACTGGTGGCATTATAATAAGCGCATACTGCTGTTTTCGGCTATAGCTGCGGCGCTGGTGATAAGCTGGATAGTGTCTGTGGTGACGAGGGTGGACCCGGACTATACGGTCGGGCTGATAACCTCCTTCAGCCTGCCCACAGAGGTGCGTGAGGAGCTGGAGAGCTACCTTGTGCCGTACTGTGACGACAGGAACGGCGACGGAAAAGTGAAGGTCACGGTGAATAACTATGTGTTCGGGGACAAGTCCACTACCCAGGACTACCAGCTGCTCCAGGCGGCATACACCCGCTTTGCAGGGGACGCGTCCCTTGGAAGTTGCATGATATATATCCACGACGAGGAGGGGGTCAAGGCCCTGGGGAGCGTGCTGGAGGGCTTCTTTATGTATAACGACGGCACCCCAATGCCCGACGGGGCCATGGACATTGAAAATGCCAGCAGACCATGGGAGGACTATATCGGGCTCAGGGATTTCACCGCCTCCGGCAACGAGCTGAACAACTGGACCCCCAAGGTGGTGGAGGAGCTGTGCAAGCGCCTGAGCGTGTCCATACGCACCACGGACGGAGCTGTGGAGAAGGACGAGAAGCTGACGGAGTACCATAAGGATTCGGTGAAGCTCCTGGAGCGCCTTGAGAAGGGCGAAAAGGCCGGCACTGAAACTGCAGAATAATATTATATATTTTATATATGTATTATTATATAAAAATGAGGAGGGCACCCATATGCCTATGACGATGACACAAAAGATACTAGCCGCCCATGCAGGGCTCCCGTCTGTACAGCCGGGACAGCTTATTGAGGCCAGTCTTGATATGGTGCTGGGCAACGACATAACCTCGCCGGTTGCCATCAACGAGTTTGAGCGCTGCGGGGCCCGGGGGGTTTTTGACCGGGAGAAGATAGCCCTGGTGCTGGACCACTTCGCCCCGAACAAGGATATCAAGGCCGCCCAGCAGTGCAAGCAGACAAGGCTCTTTGCGGACAAGTATGACATCAAGAATTTCTTTGATGTGGGCAGGATGGGCATAGAGCACGCCCTTCTGCCTGAGCAGGGGCTGGTAGGCCCCGGGGACGCTGTTGTGGGCGCGGACTCCCATACCTGTACTTACGGGGCGCTGGGGGCCTTCTCCACAGGCGTTGGCTCCACGGACATGGCGGCGGCTATGATAACCGGCAAGCTCTGGTTCAAGATACCCTCTGCCATAAAGGTGGAGCTTATCAACAAGCCCACAGGGTTTGTCTGCGGCAAGGACGTGGTGCTGCACCTTATCGGTGAGATTGGCGTTGACGGCGCGCTGTACCAGTCCCTGGAGTTTACAGGGCCCGGGGCTGCCGCCCTCAGTATGGACGACAGGTTTACCATTGCCAATATGGCAATAGAGGCCGGGGCGAAGAACGGCATTTTCCCGGTGGACGAGAAGACCCTTGAATACTGCAGGGACAGATTCCAGCGGGAGCCCAGGGTTTTTGAGGCGGATGCGGACGCGGAGTATACCCGCACGGTGACTATAGACCTGTCGGCTTTAAGGCCCACAGTGTCCATGCCCCACCTGCCGGAGAATACGAAGACCATAGAAGAGGTCAGCGATGTGAAGATAGACCAGTCGGTGATAGGCTCCTGCACAAACGGGCGTATCAGCGACATGAGAATAGCGGCGCAGATACTAAAGAGCAGGAAGGTGGCTAAAAATGTGCGCTGCATAGTGATACCCGCCACCCAGGAGGTATACCTCCAGTGTGTGCGGGAGGGGCTGGCTGAGATATTCATAGAGGCCGGCGCCGTGTTCAGCACGCCCACCTGCGGGCCGTGCCTCGGCGGCTACATGGGCATACTTGCCGAGGGCGAGAGGGCCGTGTCCACCACCAACAGGAACTTTGTGGGGCGCATGGGCCACGTGGAATCCGAGGTGATATTGGCGAGCCCGGCGGTGGCGGCGGCAAGCGCCGTTACCGGGTACCTGACTGACCCGGCTAAGCTGTGAGCACGATGAAGATAGGGGACCTGGTGACCGTCAGGATGGACAGGCCCATTGGGACAATCCACCCAAAGCACCCGGATATAATATACCCCATCAACTATGGCTATGTGCCAGGCCTCATGGCCCCGGACGGGGAGGAACAGGACGCCTATGTGCTGGGGGTGGATGTGCCCCTCACGGAGTTCACCGGCAGGCTCATTGCAATTATCCACCGGTTTGACGACGTGGAGGAGAAGTGGGTGCTGGCCCCGGAGGGGATGGAGTTCACCAGGAAGCAGATAGAGGAATTGACGCATTTCCAGGAGCGGTATTACCACTCGGAGGTGAGGATGTGACTGGGCTTGAGAGAGTGAGCCACGAGGCCATGGTGTTCATGCGGGGGAAGTACCGGCTGGACGAGTCCGGCAACGGAAAGGACGAGCTGAAGTTTAAACAGGGCAAGAAGACCATCCTCACGGTGTACATCAGGGAGGGGCGGTTTGACTTCATGATAATCTTCGGCAAAGGGGAGCGTGAGGCCTTCGAGGAAAGGCGGAAGGAGTTTTCTCCCTGGGTGCAGGAGGTCTACGACAGCGCCAAGACCTATCACGACGGCAAGTGGATGATGTTCGGCATAGACAGCCTGGAGCGGCTGGAGGAGATAAAGCCGCTGATATTAATAAAGAAAAAGCCTAACCGCAAGCCGTTCCCAAAGGAGGAGGCCGTTTACGGACAGTGCGGGCAGCGGTGCGATTTGTGCGTGCACTATACCGGGCAGAGCGAGGAGCGGCGGGAGATGATGGTACCCCTGCTCACCAGGGTATATGGGCTGACTGACTGGTCCATGCGCTGCGGCGGGTGCGAGAGCGATACCTGCCACTGCAAGGAGGAGCCCTGTCATGCCAAGAGCTGCGCGGCTGAAAGAGGGCTGGGCTCGTGCCGGAAGTGCGGGGAGTTCCCCTGCATCCGGGCGTCCACCTCCGACCATATGTCCATGATACATACGGGCAGCTATACCGCCGACGAGATAACCTGGGCCATACTGCCTTATGTGGCCTTACAGTATGAGAAATAGAGAGTAAAGGAGAAATAATATGAACGCAACAGGCACAGTACACAAATACGGCGACGACGTAAACACCGACGTAATAATCCCCGCCAGGTACCTAAACACCGCCTCCCACCAGGAGCTTGCGGTACACTGCATGGAGGATATCGACAAGGACTACGTAAAAAACGTGAAGCCCGGGGACGTGGTGGTGGCCGGTAAGAACTTCGGCTGCGGCTCCTCCCGGGAGCACGCGCCTATCGCGCTGAAGGCCAGCGGGGCTTCCTGCGTTATAGCCAAAACCTTCGCCAGGATTTTCTACAGGAACTCCATAAACATCGGCTTCCCCATCCTGGAGTGCCAGGAGGCCGCCGAGGAGATTGCCGCCGGGAATAAGGTACAGGTGGACTTTGACACTGGGGTCATCACTGACGAGACCACCGGAAAGACCTATCAGGCCCAGCCGTACCCGGAGTTTTTGCAGAATATTATTAAAAGCGGCGGGCTGATGGAGTCCATAAAGGGGTAGGCTATGGGCAGCATATATTTCCCAAGCTGTAATTTTAATAAAGCCAGCCCCCAGGCGGCGAAGCTGCTCCGTGAGCGGATGGCCGGGCTTATGCCGGTGGCAGGGTGCTGCCGGACGGACAGGCGGGAGTACCCCGAGGGCGGCAGGGCCCTGTATTTCTGCCAGGCCTGCCGGGAGACCCTGGAGAACCGATTCCCGGGGCTTGTGCCGGAGAATCTGTTTGTGTGGCTGGACCGGGAAGGTATATTCGAGCTGCCGGACTACAGCGGCCTCACTGTGAGCATACAGGACTGCTGGCGTGACAGGGAGCACCCGGAGATACACGGGGCGGTGCGGAGCCTGCTGGCTAAAATGGGCGTGGCTTTTGAGGAGATACCTGAAAACCGTGAGCGGGCGGACTACTGTGGCGACCTGCACTTTCAGCCAAACCAGGCTGCGAAGCACGGCGGGAAGTTGGTGCTCTGCTACTGCAACAGGTGCAGGCTGTGCATTGAGGAGGACGGAGGCAGGGCAGTGCACCTGATGGAGCTGGTGACAGGCACCTTTAAAAGGGAGGGCTGAGCGTGGAGCCTACAGATAAGGTCCTGCATGAGCCTGTAGACTGTCTTGACTCCCGGCACAAAGCTGAGCACGAGGGGTACGAGTATACCCGCGGGTATTTTGTGCGCCGGGGCGAGGCGCGGAAGTGCGTGGTAAGCGTCTACGAGATACCCCCGGGGAAGTCGGCGTACCCCTATCACTACCATGTGAAGGACGAGGAGACCTTCTATATCATAAGCGGCGAGGGCACCCTGCGCACCCCAGAGGGCGAGCGCACCGTCCGGGCCGGGGAGCTGCTGTTCTTCCCGGCGGGGGAGGGCGGGGCCCATAAGCTGACCAATATCGGAGAGGGTCCACTGACGTATATTGACTTCGACGCTGTGAATGATTTGGACGCGGCGGTCTACCCGGACTCGGGGAAGCTTGGGGTCTGGGGCATGGGAGTGAACCGGGTTTTCCGGCTGGAGGACGAGGCCGGGTACTATGAGGGCGAATAAATATTTGCCAAAATAATTTTTAAATGGGATTGATTTTTGGCTCTTTATTTTGTATAATATTTCCAGAAGCCAAAATAAAATCAAAGGAGTGCATACCAATGAAATTAGGTATTCTTTCAAATGTTATCGGCAGTACCCCCCTGAAGGAGGCGCTGGCCTACTTTAAGGGCCTGGGCGCCCAGATGGTGGAGATTGGCTGCGGCGGATATCCCGGCAAGGACCACTGCGACCCGGGAGTGCTGCTCCACGACGAGGCGAAGTTCAACGAGTTCGTCACCACCGTAAAGGAGTCCGGCCTTGAGATAAGCGCCCTTAGCTGCCATGCCAACCCTGTGCATCCCAATAAGGAGATAGCCAAGGAGTTTGACGACGACCTGCATAACGCGGTGCTCATGGCTGAGAAGCTGGGTATCCACCAGATAAACACCTTCTCCGGCTGCCCGGGCGACTGCCCCGAGAGCAAAAACCCCAACTGGGTGGTTTGCGCCTGGCCCAATGAGTTCCCCGAGTTCCTGGAGTGGCAGTGGAACGAGGTGCTCATCCCCTACTGGAAGAACTTCGTGGCCTTTGCAAAGGAGCACGGCGTAAACAAGATAGCCATGGAAATGCACCAGGGCTTCTGCGTACATAATACCCGCACCCTACTCAGGCTCCGTGAGGCCGTGGGCCCGGAGATTGGCGCGAACCTTGACCCAAGCCATCTGTTCTGGCAGGGCATGGACCCCATCAAGGTCATAAGGGCTCTGGGCGGCGACGCCATCTTCCATGTGCACGCAAAGGACGCTATTATCGACCCCATCAACGCCCCTGTAAACGGCACCCTCGATACCATCAGCTACGCCGACGAGCTGAACCGCACCTGGATATTCCGCAGCATTGGCTACGGTCACGATGAGCTGTTCTGGAAGGAATTTGTCAGCAACCTGCGCATGGTGGGTTACGACTATGTGCTGTCCATTGAGCATGAGGACAGCCTGATGAGCCAGAACGAGGGCCTTGTGAAGGCCTGCGATGTGCTCAAGCGGTCCATTACTTTTGAGGACAAGATGACTGAAGCCAGGTGGATTTAAGAGTCTGGGATTAAATCAGCGCTAAAATGCAAAGAATACCTTCTGAAGTTACTTCAGGAGGTATTCTTTTATGCAGGGAAAGGTAGAGATATGCGGGGTGAACACCTCGAAGCTGAAGGTGCTGAAAAGCGGCGAAATGAGGGAGCTGCTCATACGCGCCCATGACGGGGACAAGGGGGCAAGGGAGAAGCTGATACAGGGCAACCTGCGGCTGGTGCTCAGCGTGATACAGCGCTTTGGGAACAGGGGGGAAAACCCGGACGATTTGTTCCAGGTGGGGTGCATTGGGCTGATGAAGGCCATAGACCATTTTGACGTCTCACAGGGGGTGCAGTTTTCCACCTATGGGGTGCCCATGATAATCGGCGAGGTCCGGCGCTTCCTTAGGGACAACAACTCCGTGCGGGTGAGCCGCTCCATGAGGGACACGGCATATAAGGCCATCCAGTGCAAGGAGCGCCTTACAGCCAAGAACGGCCGAGAGCCGGGGATGGAGGAGATAGCCGGGGAGCTGGGGGTGAAGCGTGAAGACGTGGTCGTGGCCCTGGAGGCCATAGTCGAGCCGGTGTCCCTCTATGAGCCCACATTCTCAGACGGCGGCGACCCTGTGTATATTATGGACCAGCTTGGGGACGGCGACGACCAGGAGTGGCTGGAGGAGATAGCCATAAAGGAGGCTATCCACAACCTCTCCGAGCGGGAGAAGCGAATCCTCTCCATGCGCTTTCTGGACGGCAGGACCCAGATGGAGGTGGCGGGGCTGGTGGGTATCTCCCAGGCCCAGGTGTCCCGCCTGGAGAAGGGGGCGCTGGGGAAAATCAAGGCGGAGATAAGGGTATAGCCAGGCTTATGCCTCCCGCCAGGTCCAGAGCCCGTCGGATTTTTCGGCCTTTACAGTCATGCAGAGCTTTTCTTCCCGGCTGCGCTGCTTAGTGCAGATAAGCGTGAAGCTGTCCTCGGTTACGTCCTCGGTCCGAAGCTCGATAAATACGCCGTCCTTCCAGTGCAGGTTTGGGCCGCTGAGGTATCCGTTATCATTGAGCCAGCCCAGGGTGCCGCTGAGGACGTCCCTGCTAAACCATAGGCCCGCGCACCAGGTGATGGCCCCGCCGGCGCCAAAGGGGAGGTTTGCGGCGTTATGCAGGTCTATGCAGATAAAGCCGGTGCCCTCGTCCAGCTCCGGGCTGCGGCCCTCAAGCTCGCAGAGCATCTCACGGTACAGGTTTATAAGCCCGCCGTCATAGGACACAGCCATAAGCTCACTTGGGTTTATTTGTGCGGGAGAGGTGAGCAGTATGCCGCCCCCGATTCCGGCGAGCTCTACGGTCATGCCGGGCAGAAGCTCTGTGCCCAGTTCCTCAGAGGCAAAGCCTATCTTATCGGGCATGGGCATTCGCGCCGTACCATTAGGGTCGTCCAGCAGAACTATAAGGCCGCCTTCGCTGACATTGATTATGAGCGCGGAGCCCCAGGCGTTTTCAAGCGCCGGGGCTTCAGCTGCTTCCGGGGTAGGCATAGGGGTATGTATAGGGGTTGGAGAGGGGGAGGGCGCGGGGGAAGCGGCGGGCTCTACTGCGGGTCTCCCGCAGGCGGGCAGCAGGCAGAGCATTAATAATAGTGCGGACAGAAACAGTTTTTTCATATGCTTAAGCTCCTTTTCTCTGGTATCATATATATAGTCGCAGAAATTTGGCAAATATTGAAGCCGGGCCTAAACTTTTTCTTAATTCCCGCCGATAGAGAGTATAAGAGAAGCTTCTAAGTTAGGAACGATGGACCTGGAGATAGATATACATAAAAAATATAAGGGTAAAGGTGAAGGCATGAATGTCAGGATTGAGAACGGTAAGCCTGTTTTCTATGGCGAACCCGGCAGGGTAACGCATACCGCTGTCACAGGTACGGAAGATGTAGAGGTCGGAGGGGGAGTTCTCAAGCGGCTTACGGGGGCTAAGACTGAATATACCCTCAATGCCGACCAGATGAACGCTATAGGCTGGACTATAGATGACTCTATGAATCAGCCACACTGGAAACAGTTGGAGAATGTAAAGGATATGTTCTACTACGGCGCGGGATGCAGCTCAAAAATATCGGAGGACATCCAGAGCATGAAGCAGTCTATGGCAAACATTGCCGACAGTTTCTTTGATGGGGAAATAACCGAGAGTGAGCTTGCCGATAAATTTCAGAGTCTCGCGGAGAAGTTTATAGGTATCTGTAAGGAGAAGCAGTACCCGTTCCAGTCGCTGAGCGGCTTCGACGAGGCAGAGCTATCCTTCGCCTATGACTGTTTCCGGGGTGCTATATTGAAGTCGGCGGCGGAACATAACAACGCTGAGGGCAAGGCGCTCTGCTCGAAGTACAACCGTGGCTGGCACTACTACAACGCCGATTACTACTATATGAGCGAGCGCGCCATCGGGGCCATAAGCGGCAAGGCCAAGGATATGGCCTCGGAGAAAGGCTTCGACCAGTTTGAGATTCCAGACTATAAGGCCATTGGCAAGAACAGCCTTTATAACTTCAATTCCGCAGTCTCCGGCGAGAGCGACTATATTCCAGGCAGCCCCGTGCAGCCTATTAATGAAAAGTGGATACTGGATTTTGATATGGTGCCGCCCGAGGGGTTCAAGTGGTTCTATGAGGCCGAGGGCCGGAATGAGGACGTTGTCATGGTCGAGGGGGACGAGGTTCCAAGTCCGAAATCCACCGTGTGGGCCATGTATGAGGATATGCTTATTTCAAGCAGCTTTGACTTCAGCATCGGCCACGACCTGCCGTCGGATATAAAGAATTTGGCGGAGTTATTACAGTTCCGGCCTGCCGGCAGGAAAGAGCTTGTGGCGGTGAATAAGTTTATGAAGAACTTCCAGGTTGCGCCGCGCTGGTATTATAGGGAGCAGGCCCAGCGGGAGACTAAGGAGCGTATCGAGCGGTCTGGATGGAATGTAAACGCATAAGGAGATTACTATGTCTATAGAACTCATTGCCCAGAAGGCTATGGCGTTCGACCTGACGCAGGTGGTCGAGTCCCAGCCGGACAAGACCTATACGGCAGAGGAAGTGAAGCAGCTGCTGGTGTCCTATATCAAGGGCCTTGAGCAGTAAAAGCAACGGAGATGGGATACATTCCCATCTCCGTTTTCTGTCTGCTCAGGTCTTGCAGAAATCGTTTAAATACCTGTCCAGGCAGGCGTCTATGACTGCCTTGGCGTCATCGGGCCCCCTGGCCTCGCTTATCTCGGTGTTCTTGTCCTGCTCGAGCTGCTTATAGACCTTGAAGAAATGCCTCATCTCCTCAAAGATGTGCATTGGGAGCTGTGAAATGCTCCTATAGCTGTTGTAGGTGGGGTCGTCGAAGGGGATGGCGATTATCTTCTCGTCCTCGGAGCCGCCGTCGTCCATGATTATAACGCCGATGGGGTAGCAGCGCACAAGGGACATGGGGATTATGTTCTCGGAGCAGAGCACCAGCACATCCAAGGGGTCGCCGTCGTTTGCGTAGGTGCGGGGGATAAAGCCGTAGTTTGCAGGATAGTGGGTGGAGGTGTAGAGGACGCGGTCCAGCTTTAAGAGGCCGGTGTCCTTGTCCAGCTCGTACTTGGACTTGCTGCCCTTTGAAATCTCGATAACCGCGAAAAAGTCGTCTGACTTTATACGCTTCGGGGAGATATCGTGCCAGATGTTCATGCTTTTTCCTTCTTTCTGTAATATATTTTTTGCCCTCACATAGAAATATATTTAGAGAGGGGGTTCGGCTATGCCTTGCAGAATGGGCGACCTGCGGATGAAGGAGGTCATAAGCGTTAAAAACGGCGGGAGGCTGGGCTTTGTCTGCGATGTGGAGATAGACACGAGCACAGCCAAAATCACGGCCCTTGTGGTCTACGGCAGGTCCAGGCTGTTCGGGCTGCTGGGCCGGGAGCCGGACACGGTTATCCCCTGGCGGGACATAGATATGATTGGCGGGGACATCGTGCTGGTGAGGTGCGACGCGCCGCCACCCAGCGAGAGCCTGGCTTCTAAGCTCTGGAAGAAGCTTACAGGCTAGCTTTCAAGATACTCCCGGAGCTTCGGCAGGGCGATGCGGCAGGCCTCCTGCCCGCGGTCATAGAGGTCCTGAAGCTTTGCCACGTTTTTTTCCGTGCGGGAGACGGTGACAGGCTCCCGGGGGCGTATCACAAATATCCTGCCCTGTGCCTCCAGATGGTCTATCTCGTCCATCTCGGCGTTATAGTGCCGGGGCACGTTGAGGATAGCCCGCACTAATTCCGGGTATTTTCTGTATGCCCTGGCATAGACTCGGGCCATGGCCCTTGACACCGGCTCCTTGCGGTAGCCGTGCTCCCGGGTCGTGATTACAACTACCTTATCGTAGCCCTCGTCCAGGGGCCTTTGGTAGGGCACGGAGACGGACAGGCCTCCGTCAAGGCAGGGCTCCCCCCCAACCGTCACCATGGGGGATAAAAGGGGCAGGCTGGCGCTGGCCCGGATAGCCGGGTATATGTCTGGAATTTCGCTCTTTTCGTAGTACCTCACCCTGCCGTCTATGCAGCTGGTAGCTACGGCGGTGTATTTTATCTCAGAGTTTATAAACGTCTCCCGGTCTAAGGGCAGCAGGGTGTCGCTGAGCTCGCCGAAGAGAAAATCAAAATTAAAAATGCTCCTGTGCTTTATCAGGCTGCGAAAGCCCATATAGCGGGGGTCGTTCACATAGCCCAGGTTTACCTGGGCGGTGCGCCCCCTCTGGCCGGAGACTATATTCACCCCGGTGAGCGCCCCGGCGGACACGCCTATTATGCCGTCCCACTGTAGGCCCTCATCCATCATCAGGTCTGTTGCCCCGCAGGTGAAAAGACACCTGAGGGACCCGCCCTCCAGGGCCAAGGCTTTTCTGCTCATGGTAAAATTATCCTTTCGGTTATTTGTTTAATCCTATTTTACACTATATGAAGGAAAGTTTCAAGTTGATTTTGTCAGCGGAGAATGATAAAATAGAGGGACAAAAGCTTTGGGAGGACAAAATGCGTATAAGAAAAAAAGCCTGGGCCAGGCCGGAGCTGGCTGCGTGCCCATACTATATTGAGAGCCCACAGGAGCTCAAAGGCTGCTGGCAGGAGCGTTTCGGGGAAAAAAGGCCGCTGTATCTGGACTTGGGCTGCGGGAAATGTGTATATCTTGCGGGGGAGGCGCTGGCCCAGCCACAGGTGAATTTTGTGGGCATAGATATAAGCTATGACATTTTAGGCGTGGGCCGCAGGAACATACAGGAGGCCTTCGGGGAGCGTGAGCCGGACAATCTGCTCCTGTGCTACTACAATATAGAGCGCCTGAATGAGCTCTTTGCCCCAAATGAGGTGGACAGGCTGATAATCAACTTCTGCAATCCCTGGCCCGCCGCCCACTGCCATAAGCGCCGCCTGACCCATACAAGGCAGCTGGAGAAGTATAAGCCTCTCTTATCAGAGGGCGGGGAGCTCTGGTTTAAGACCGACAACGACGACCTGTATCTTGCCACAAAGCGGTACTTAAATGAGGCTGGGTTTGAGGTGTATTTTGACACAAAGGACCTGCACTCGTTAAATGACCCGGGAAATATACTCACCGAGCACGAGGTGAAATTTACCGCCGAGGGTATCAGGACCAAGGCTCTCAGGGCAAGGAAGCCCTAGAGCCCTGCGCTGATATCCCTCTGGGGGAAGGCGTTAAGGCTCATGCCGGCAGTATGGCCCTTTAGGAACTCGTAATACCCCTGGGAGGCTATCATGGCGGCGTTGTCCCCGCAGTATTTCAGCTCCGGGAGGTACAGCGCCGCGCCGGTCTCACGGCTCAGGTTTTCCAGCTCCCTTCTCAGTAGCCGGTTGGCGGAGACGCCTCCGGCTGCCGCTATATGCCGGGCGCCGCGCTCCCTGACAGCCAGGGAAAAATGGTCCAGAAGGTAGTCCACCACGGCCCGGCGATAGCTGGCGCACAGGTCAGGGACGCTTATTTCCTCGCCTCTCTGCCGGGCGTTATGGAGGATATTCAGGGCGGCGGTCTTCAGGCCAGAGAAGCTGAAGTCGTACCTTGAGCCATCGACCCTGGGCCGGGGGAGGGAATACCTGCCGGGGTCGCCTCCCTCGGCTATCCTGTCCAGCTCCACCCCGCCGGGATAGGGGATACCCATGGCCCGGGCGGCCTTGTCAAAGGCCTCTCCTGCGGCGTCGTCACGGGTGCGGCCCACCACATTGAGTGTGTCGTAATCCTGTACATCCACTATATGGGAATGCCCGCCGGACACCACCAGGCACAAAAAGGCTGGCTGAAGCTTCGGGTGGCTGAGATAATTGGAGGCGATATGCCCCCGAAGATGGTGGACGGGCACCAGCGGCAGCCCCGCCGAGAGGGCCAGACCCTTGGCAAAATTCACCCCCACCAGAAGGGCCCCGATAAGCCCGGGGGCGTAGGTTACGGCTATAGCGGAGATATCGGCAAGCGTGACCTCTGCTTTGCTGAGGGCGCCGTTTACAACGGCGGTTATGGCCTCGCTATGCCTGCGGGAGGCTATCTCCGGCACCACGCCGCCGTATATCCTGTGCTCCTCTATCTGGCTTGCCACCACCGACGAGAGCACCCTGCGGCCGTCCTCAACCACTGCCGCGGCGGTCTCGTCGCAGGAGGTCTCTATTCCCAGTATCAGCATGGCATGTCCTCCTTTTGCTCAAAATCCAGAGTGTATATCAGCCCGTCCTCCCGGGGCTTCTCATAAAAATCCCGGCGCAGGCCGGCCCTTTTAAAGCCCAGGCTCTCGTAAAGGGCGATAGCCGGTGCGTTTGAGGGCCGCACCTCCAGGGAGATAAAGGAGCCCCCATGCTTTTGGGCGCAGCCTATGAGGTATGACATTATCTGCCGGGCAATGCCACGCCTTCTGTGGGATGGGGACACGGCGATATTGTCAATATAGAACTCCCCGGCGGCGTGGCGCATACCGCCGTAGCCAACGGTATGTCCGGACAGCTCCGCCGCGGCATACACGGCGCTGGGGTTTATCAGCTCCTCCCGGAAGGCCTGGAGGCTCCAGGGCAGGGAGAAGCAGGCGTTTTCTATTGCGGAAATCTCCTTTAGGTGCCGCTCCTCCATGGGGACTATCCGCGCGCAGCCAAGAGAGTCCCGAAGGCGGGAGAGCTCCCCGGCTATACGGTCCCGGCAGGCCCGGTACGTGTCCAGGTCACCGCCGAAGGGGTCGCCTATATCATGGGGCAGGTACAGCTTTTCCGGGGGCACTCCCGCGCCCTTGAGCACCTCCCCGTGGGCCCGGGTCATGGGGACAAAGAGCTCCCAGCTTGAGAGCTCCTCCCGGGTGAGCTGGCGGGAGCGGTGGCCGGAGATATCGGCCCCTACCTCCTCACAGCAGGCGACGGCCTGGGGTGAGGCCGGCTGCCCGGGGATGGCGGCAAGGCCCGCGCTGGAGCAGGTGTGCTCCGGTGCCAGGGCGCGGAACAGGCCCTCGGCCATAGGGCTGCGGCAGGTGTTGCCTGTGCAGACGAATAGTATCTTCATATTTGACCTCTTTCCATGGGGCTTTACATTTTACGGCTAATATAGTATACTTCTGCTTAGAGTATACTATATGAATCATAAAATTGCAACCTATAACATAGAGGTGGAGCCTATGAAAAAGATACTGCTTATTGCCACCGGCGGCACTATAGCCTCAAGGAAGACCCTCTCGGGGCTGGCCCCGGGGCTCTCTGCAGAGGAGCTGCTGGCGCAGGTGCCGGATGTGCGCAAATTCTGCCAGGTGGAGGTGGTGCAGCCGCTTAATCTGGACAGCACAAATATCTCTCCCGGGGACTGGCTGCTGCTGGGCGGGGTGATAGAGAGGAATTATGACAGCTTTGACGCCTTTGTTATCTGTCACGGCACCGATACCCTGGCCTATACCGCCGCCGCGCTCTCATACCTTGTGCAGAATACCAGCAAGCCGTTGGTGCTTACCGGCGCCCAGCGGCCCATAGACGCAGAGGACACTGACGCCAGGCAGAACCTGATGGACAGCTTCAGGTACGCCTGCAGCGGGGACAGCGGGGTCTGTATCGTGTTCGGCGGGCGGGTCATTGCGGGCACCAGGGCCAGGAAGACCCGCACAAAGAGCTATAACGCTTTTACAAGCATAAACTTCCCGGAGCTTGCAGAGCTCAGGGACCAGCGGGTGCTGCGGTTTATACCGTTCAGGGAGAGCGGCAGGCCGGTGTTTACAAGGGAGCTCTGCCAGAGGGTCGCGCTTATAAAGCTTATCCCCGGCCTGCCTGAGGGGGCCTTCAGCGCCATAGGGGACCGCTGCGACGGGCTTATTATAGAGAGCTACGGCGTGGGCGGCATACCGGACGTGTACCTCTCCGAGCTTGACAGGATACTGCAGGCGGGCAAAACGGTAGTTTTGGCTACCCAGGTGCCCCAGGAGGGCAGCGACCTGTCGGTGTACCAGGTGGGCCACAGGCTGAGGGAGCGGGCCGGACTGCTGGAGCCCTATGATATGACGCTGGAGTCCACGGTCACAAAGCTGATGTGGGTGCTGGGGAAGACGAGGGAGCCGGGGGAGGTCCGCAGGCTGTTTTATACGCCGGTTAATTTTGACTTGCTGTTTTAAGGGTCCCATTTTGGGCCCTACAGTGCTTAAAAAGATGCCGCCTACTCGCGGGCAAAAAATTCGCGCACCCACATTAGTGGGTGCGCGAATTGAGTCCAGCGTCACGCTGGTGGTGGACCATCAGGGACTCGAACCCCGGACCGACCGGTTATGAGCCGGTTGCTCTAACCAACTGAGCTAATGGTCCGTACCTGCCTGAATATTATAGCACATCCTGATGGAATTGGCAAGTGTTTTTTTGCGAAATTTCTTTCCCTTTCATTTGACAACCTAAACGGCCCATGTTATAATACAAAAATACACTGGTTTTGGAGTTGATATCACTTGGATTTTAACGCTTTTCAGCTTATAAGCACCGCCCTCTCCGGGGAACTCACCAAGCAGGGCTTTAGTGAGCCCGCGCCTATGGAGGACCCCCAGGGCCAGGCGGCTATATTCGCCGCGGAGGAAGTGGCGTACAGCCTGCTGTATGACCGCAGGCATAAAAGCTTCTTTCTGCGCTCCGCCAACCTCGACCCCGACGGCAAGCCCGGGGAATGGCGTACCCTCTCCACCTGGCTTTTTGACGAGCAGACCGGGGACCGCTCCGACGCGGAGAGCATTATAAACGACTTTCTGGAGATAATCCAGGGGCCAAAAAGGGTGCAGATGGTCCAGCAGCAGCGCAAGCGCTCCAAGGGCCGCGAGCGCACCGTGGACCCCATGTTCTTTGTAAACCGGCTCGTGCACATGTTCCCCGGCTCCAAGGACGCCCTCAACGAGGAGAAGATAGTCTACGGGCAGGTGCGGTATATTACATTTATAAAGGGGCACCTGCTGCCGGAAATCGAGTCGCTGTTAAAGAGCTACCCGGACAGCGAGCTGGTGGGGAAGCTTGCCGGGCTTCTGGACGACATGTACAAGAACGGCGACCTGGACCTGCGGTCCATAGTCACCTATGTGGTGATAGACGGCCTGACAAAGGAGAGCTATGAGGTGCTTTATGAGCGCCTTGGGGACGAGCTGAAGAAGTCCGCGAAGCCCGCCCGCAGGCTCATAGGCAAGAACATCAGGCCAGAGAAAAAGAAGAAGCAGCGGGGCAAGAAGGTAGAGGCCCGGCTAAGCTAAGTCTTGTGCTTTTTAGGGTTGACAAACACTTTAAGAGGTGCTATACTGAATATACCTCTGAGCAGGGGCTTTTGTTTTTGCGCCCGCTTTTGAGGGAGGCAAAGCGCCGGGCACACCGGCGCATACCAAATAAAACTATGGAGGTGCCGATAAAATGCGAGTTAAGATTGTGCTGGCCTGCACAGAGTGCAAGCAGAGGAACTATCTCACAAAGAAGAACAAGAAGAACGACCCTGACAGGCTGGAAATGAACAAGTACTGCCGGTTCTGCCGGAAGCATACCCTGCACAGGGAGACAAAGTGAGGAGCGGGACGGATGGCAGAGACTAAGAAGACCGAAACTAAGCAGAACCCCAAGTCCATAGCCGCCTTCGGGCGCAAGGTCGCGAAGTTCGTGAAGGACTGCAGGGGCGAGGTTAAGAAGATAGTATGGCCCACACCCAAGGCCACGTTTAAAAATACCGGCGTCGTGCTGGCGACGATAATTGTCCTGGGGCTGTTCGTATTCCTGCTGGACACGGCGTTCATGAACCTTTTGGGGCTTGTGATGAATGTTGCAGCATAAAGTTTCACTAAAAATTTCCGGGAGGGGAGCCCATGGCGGAGGAAGCAAAATGGTATGTGGTGCATACCTATTCGGGTTATGAGAACAAGGTGGCATCCAACCTGAAGACAACGGTTGAGAACCGCCAGATGGAGGACCTGATACAGGAGATACGCGTGCCCACGGAGATGGTCACGGAGATAACCGACGACGGACGGCGCAAGGAAGTTGAGCGCAAGGTGTTCCCCGGGTACGTGATAGTGAAGATGGTGATGACCGACGAGAGCTGGTATGCGGTGCGGAACATCCGGGGCTGCACCGGCTTTGTCGGGCCGTCCAGCAAGCCTGTCCCGCTTACAGACCAGGAGGTTGCAAATCTTGGGATAGAAAAACACCAGATAGAGGTCAGCTACAAGGTCGGAGACACTGTGAGCATAACCGAGGGCCCTCTGGAGGGCTTCATCGGTGTGGTGGAGGACCTGGAGCCGGAGAAGAACATGGTGCGCGTAACAGTGTCCATGTTTGGACGGGACACCCCTGTGGAGCTGGAGCTGGACCAGGCGGAGCTGATGTAAGGCTTAAACTAAAGTTAATCAGCCTTATTCAAAGTAAGTTCGGATTGCGACCGCTTTTAATCTGCAATTAAGATAAAGATAAGCAAACAGCAGTAAAAGGTTTTTATAAAGAAAACCTTTACACAAGTGGGAGGTATCAGTAAATATTGTATGCTGACACCGCTTGCACCACAATATTGGAGGTAATTAGACAATGGCACAAAAGGTAACGGGCTTTATTAAGCTCCAAATCCCCGCCGGAAAAGCCACTCCGGCCCCCCCTGTGGGCCCTGCTCTGGGCCAGCACGGCGTGAACATCATGGCATTTACCAAGGAGTTCAACGAGCGCACAAAGAATGACGTGGGCATGATAATCCCCGTAGTCATCACCGTGTATGCCGACCGCTCCTTCACCTTCATCACCAAGACTCCCCCCGCGGCAGTGCTCATAAAGAAGGCCGCAGGCATTGAGACCGCCTCGGGCGAGCCCAACAAGAAGAAGGTCGCTAAGATTACAAAAGAGCAGGTCCAGAAGATAGCCGAGACCAAGATGCCCGACTTGAACGCCGGGTCTCTTGAGGCCGCTATGAGCATGATAGCCGGAACCGCCCGCAGCATGGGCGTTGAAGTTGTAGACTAAGGGAAGGGGGAAGCGGAAATGAAACATGGTAAGAAGTATAGAGAGAGCGCAAAGCTCATTGACCGTCAGAAGCTGTATGACACCGCAGAGGCCCTGGACCTTTGTGTGAAGACCGGCACCACCAAGTTTGATGAGACTGTCGAGCTCCATGTAAAGCTGGGCGTTGACGGACGCCACGCCGACCAGCAGGTGCGCGGAGCCGTGGTACTGCCCAACGGCACCGGCAAGAACGTGCGCGTTTTAGCCATCTGCAAGGGCGACAATATTGAGGCTGCCCAGGCCGCCGGCGCTGACTTTGTGGGCGCCGAGGAGATGGTACAGAAGATTCAGTCCGAGGGCTGGATGGATTTTGACGTGGTGGTCACCTCCCCCGACATGATGGGTCTTGTTGGCCGTCTCGGCAGGGTGCTCGGCCCCCGCGGCCTGATGCCCAACCCCAAGGCAGGCACTGTGACCCCCGATATCGCCAAGGCTGTGCAGGACGCCAAGGCCGGTAAGATTGAGTACCGCCTGGACAAGACCAACATCATCCACTGCCCCATCGGCAAGGTGAGCTTCGGTGCTGAAAAGCTCACGGAGAACTTTGACGCGCTGATGGACGCCATTGTAAAGGCTAAGCCCGCCGCTGCCAAGGGCCAGTATGTGCGCAGCTGCACTGTGGCTGCTACCATGGGGCCTGGCGTGAAAATCAATCCTGCCAAATTTGTCTGATTTTGCTTGAGTTTTGGGATGGGGTATCGCGTATTATAGTGTAGATACCAATCCAATATGTTTAATAGCTGCAACAAAAGAAATCCCTCTGGACTAACCGTCCGGGGGATTTTTTGTTTATGTGCAGAGCTTATCTGCCGTTGCTCCATGGCTCTCAGGTCAGGTAGACTTTCCTACCGTATCTCCTGCTCCAGCCTGTCGAAAATAGGCCCTGAAAAGAATTCAGCAAGGCTTATATCCAAGCCGTCACAGAGTTTTTTGATAACGTCAATATGAAGGTGGCGGCGACGCTCATCCATCATACTGTATACAGTTGACGGTGTAACACCAGACATAGTTGCTAACTCATTATACTTGATACCCCTCTCGGCGCATATTTGCACAAATCTCATAACTACAGCGTCCTTAACATACAAAAAAATCACCTCAAGGACAGTGTATCCAGACTGACGCACATGAGTATACGAGCTTGCGTAATTAAAAGATGTGTGCTATAATGGTCTTACAATCTGAAATAAGGGGTGTCAATATGTCTGACTATAAAAACTTCCTGAGTGAAAACCTCCGCAAGCTCCGCCTGGCCTGCGGCTACACCCAGGACGATGTCGCGACAGTGCTCGGTCTGTCCCGCCCCGCCTATACCTACTATGAGACCGGCAAAACCTGCCCGGACCTTGAGGCCATCACCAAGCTGGCCAAGATGTTTGGGGTTACATTGGACCAGCTTATTATTCAGGAGGAGCAGCCTTTGGTGGAACACACCTGCGACCGGGTGAGGCGCCGCCCCTCCACTGACCCCCAGACCATTGGAGAGCTTACCAATGAGGAGAAGCAGCTTATCGCCTGGCTGCGCAGTGTGAAAAAATGACCCGCCCCCATCCGGGGGCTTTTTTATTTTATTTATCGTATCTCCTGCTCCAGCCGGTCGAACTCCTCTGTTGAGAAAAACTCACCCAGGGTTATATCCAGCCCGTCGCATAGCTTCTTAATAGTTGACACAGTTGTGGTGTTGTTTTTCCTGTTGATGATGTTGTTCACCGTAGACTGTGTAACCCCGCTCATATTGCACAGCTTATTCACCGATATCCCCCTCTGCTGGCACAGGGCCAGAATTCTGTTGGTTATTACCTCTTTAAGTTCCACTTCTATCACCTCTCCTCTGCAAATTGAGGATAAAAGAAATGGGTTGACAAAGCTAACCCTAAAGGGTTAAAATAACCATAAAGAGTTAAAATTATACTTTTAACCGGCAGAATTGAGGTGAAAATATGCTTGACTACCGCCTATACCTTCGGACGAATCTGCGTAGCCTCCGTCTTGCCTGCGGCTATACCCAGCGGGACGTGGCGGCGGCTCTCGGCGTTGTGCGCTCCACCTACGCCTATTATGAGACCGGCAAGAGCCAGCCGGATGTGGAGACCCTGGTAAAGCTCTCCAGGATGTTTGGCGTGACCCTGGACCAACTTGTCCTGCCGGGAGCACAGCCAGCCGTTGACCCACACCGTTTCCGTGTAAAGCACCATCCCTCAGAGGACCCACGGACCATCGGCGACCTCACCGAGAGGGAGAAGGTGCTTATCGCATGCCTGCGCAGCCGTGGGCTGTAATTTTTTCCCTCCGTAAAAAAATACTTGACATATGCGAACGCACGTTCTATAATATAGTCAGGTAAAGGAGGCGGCCCCATGGAGAACGGTATTTTACACGTGGACATGAACAATTTCTATGCCTCGGTTGAGACGCTGTATGCCCCGGAATACAGGGACGTGCCCATGGCTGTGGCTGGGGATAAGGAGAGCAGGCACGGGATAATACTGGCTAAGAACATGCTGGCAAAAAAGAGCGGCGTACAGACAGCGGAACCCATCTGGCAGGCCATGCGCAAGTGCCCGGGGCTGCAGCTCGTGCCGCCCCACCATGAGCGCTACACAATGTTCTCGGCTATGGCGAAGAAAATATACTGTGACTATACAGACCGCGTGGAGGCCTTCAGCCTGGACGAGTGCTGGCTGGACGTGTACGGCAGCGAAAAGCTCTTTGGCTCCGGCAGGGAGATAGCCGAGCAGATACGCGCCCGGGTGAAAAGCGAGCTGGGCCTTACGGTATCTGTGGGGGTATCCTATAATAAGGTTTTCGCCAAGCTTGGCAGCGACTACAGGAAGCCCGACGCCGTCACGGAGTTCGGCCATGCTGAGATGGAGAGCATTATCTGGAAGCTTCCCGCCGGGGAGCTCCTGCTGGTGGGCCCCACCACCCAGGCGGCCCTGAAAAAGTACGGTATCTATACCATTGGGGACATTGCGAAGATGGAGTTCACCGTAATGCGCCAGCTGATGGGCCGCACCGGTGAGACCCTCTGGCTCTACGCCAACGGCCTGGACGATACCCCGGTGCAGAATGTAGATGCCCACGAGGACCCCAAGTCCATCGGCAGCAGCACTACCCTGCCAAGGGATATCACCTCCGAAAGCGAGGTGCGCGAGACCCTTTCCAGCCTCTCCGAGACCGTGGCCACCCGCCTGCGCAGGAATGGGCTCAGGGCAGGGGAGGTGCAGATAACCATACGCAATAACCAGTTCCAGGAGGTACAGCGGCAAAGGCAGCTTTTAACGGCGGTCTGTGACTCCAGGTCCATATACGAGGCCGCCTGGGAATTATACTGCCGGGAGAGCAGGCGCTGGGCCATACGTCTGCTGGGTGTGCGTGCAGGAAGGCTTGTGCCAGAGGGGGAGAGCCAGGTGAGCTTCTTCGAGGACTCCGAAGGATTAAGGCGCCGGGAGCAGCTTGAGAGCGTGGTGGACCGCGTTCGGGAAAAATACGGCGCCGCAAGCATTAACCGGGCTTTCGCGGTAAGGCCACGCAAGGAGGACGAGTATGAGTGAGCTGGATATCTTTAAGAAGCTGGAGATACTGACGGACGCGGCGAAATACGACGTAGCCTGTACCTCCAGCGGGGTGGACCGCCCGGGCATGGAGGGGAAGCTTGGCACCGCTGCCAAGGCCGGGATATGCCATAGCTTCGCCGCCGACGGCAGGTGTATCTCCCTTCTGAAGGTGCTAATGAGCAACGACTGCGCATTCGACTGCACCTACTGCGTCAACCGCCGCTCCACCGACTGCAGGCGCGCCAGCTTTACCCCACGGGAGCTCTGTGAGCTCACCATGCAGTTTTACCGCCGGAACTACATCGAGGGACTGTTCCTGTCCTCGGCGGTGGCAAAAAACCCGGACTACACCTGCGAACTAATGCTCTCGGCAGTTAAAATGCTCCGGGACGACTGCGGCTTTTGGGGATATGTGCACATTAAGGCCATCCCCGGGGCCAGCCCGCGGCTTACAGAGCAGCTGGGGCGCTATGCCGACAGGATGAGCGTAAACATCGAGCTGCCCTCCCAGCAGAGCCTGAAGCTACTGGCCCCCCAAAAGTCCAAGGAGAAGATACTCACCCCCATGGCCCAGATTCGTGACGGCATTGCCCAAAACAGCCGGGAGATAGTGAAGTATAAGGCCGCGCCCAGGTTTGTTCCGGCGGGGCAGTCCACCCAGATGATAATCGGCGCCAGCCCTGAGAGCGACCGGCAGATACTGAACCTCACCGAGGGCCTGTACAAAAAGTACAGCCTCAAGCGCGTCTTCTTCTCTGCATATATGCCTGTGGTCTCGGACAGGGCGCTCCCGGCTATAGACACCCCGCCTCCGCTCCTTCGGGAGCACCGGCTCTATCAGGCCGACTGGCTCCTCAGATTTTACGGCTTCACCGCCG
This sequence comes from Acutalibacter sp. 1XD8-36, assembly GCF_009917525.1. Lineage (GTDB taxonomy): Bacteria > Bacillota > Clostridia > Oscillospirales > Acutalibacteraceae > Acutalibacter. The sequence continues at coordinate 110,904 of NZ_QZDU01000006.1, read as the reverse complement.
GGGAGATTCTTGACGAGGAGCACCCGGACTTTAACCCCCTTCTTGACCCAAAATGCAACTGGGCAGTAAACCACATGGAGCATTTCCCTGTGGAGATAAACACCGCCCCCTATGAAATGCTCCTGCGCGTCCCGGGCATTGGTGTAAAGTCAGCCATGCGCATACGCTCCGCCCGGCGGCAGTGCAGGTTGGATTTTGACGGCCTTAAAAAGCTGGGTGTAGTCCTGAAGCGTGCCAGGTACTTTATAGTATGCAGCGGCAAGAGCGCCTCCCCGCTGCCCACTGACAACCCTGCGGTCATAGCCGGGGCCATAAGCGAGCGCGGGCTGGGCCAGCGGAAGGTGGACCCGCCCGAGCAGTTATCATTCTTCGCGCCGGTTAGAGAGGATGGTGTAAAATGTCTGACGGGGCAAATATAGTCTACCGCTACGACGGCACGTACCAGGGCTTTCTCTGCTGCGTGGCCCAGTGCTTTTTTGACAAGAAACTGCCCCAGGGCGTCCAGCTTCTGGACGAACCCCAGGGCACCCTGTTCGGTATAAAGGCTGTGGACACAGACGAAAGGCTTGCCGCCCGGGTGGAGCGCTCACTAAGCGTGAGGATTTCCCCCCTCGCCCAGGACATGGTGCGAAAGGGCTTCCTGTGCTGCATGGAGGATAAGGAGCTCCGGCTGATTCGCTTCATTCTCAAGGGCTACCGCAACGGCGCCAGGGTCACGAAGCTGAGCGTTGACCCGGACGTGCACGCCATTGATAAAGCCCTGCTCTACCTTAAAAACGAGGCCCACTACCACGTGGAGTTCATGCGCTTTGCGGACTGCGGGGGATTTCTCGCGTCTATGATAACCCCCAACAATATGGTGCTGCCCCTGGTAGCCCCGCACTTCTGTGAGCGTTTTAACACCGAGAACCTTGTTATATTTGACAAGACCCACGGCATGGGCTTCGTCTACCAGTCGGCGGGCCGCAAGCGGGAGTTCTTCCAGGCGGACAGCCTTGACCTGCCCGAGCCCTCGGAGGAGGAGACCCACTTCCAGGAGCTATGGCGGCTGTTCTACGACACCATCGCCGTTGAGGGGCGCATTAACCCAGCCCTTCGCCGGGGAAATATGCCTATGAGGTATTGGCAGAACATGACGGAGTTTCAGAGGTAATACTGACTGCTTTCTGTTTATTAAGTGGGGCAAAGCTCCTAGTATTCCCCCCGCTCCAGCTTCGGCCTGCGCAGCCGCTTATAAACCTGCTCCCTGAACAGCCGGTAAACCACCGCTGTCAGGGGCGTGCCTATCCAGATACCCGGTATCCCCAGGACTCCCCCCCAGAAGGTCACCGCAAATATCGTCCAAATCGGCGGGAGCCCGATAGACGACCCCACGACTCTCGGGTAAATCAGGTTCCCCTCAAGCTGCTGGAGTATCACTAAAAACACCACAAATATCAAAGCGTCCAGCGGGTGCACCAGGAGCAGTATAAACGCCCCGACCCCGGCGCCGATATAGGCCCCGAGAATAGGTATCAGCGCCCCAAGGGCCACCACCGAGGATATGAGCAGGGCGTAGTCCAGCCGCAGTATGCTCATGCCGATATAGCACAGCACCCCCAGTATTACGCACTCGGTAAGCTGGCCCTGGATAAACGAGAAGAACACCTGGTTTGAGAGCCTTGCCACCCTTGCGATAACAGTGGAGGCCCGCTTGGGCAGAAACGCCCTGAGCGCGTCCTTTGTGCCACGGATAAGCTTCTCCTTCCCGGAGAGCATGTATACCGAGAAGATAAAGCCCATTATCATGGCGAACACGCCGGAGGCCAGATTTGCCGTCACGTTAAAGAGCTGGGAAAGTATTTCCGTGGTGAATTTGGTCGCGTCGCCCAGCATGTTGAGAAGGGAGCTCCAGTTAAAGTCTTTTAAAAACTCCTGTACAAATGTCAGGTCGTGCTCCCGGGCCATATCGTTGGCCCAGGCCATGACCTGGTTTGCGTATATGGGCAGGTTATGCTGGATGGTGACGGTCAGCACGCTCATTGAATCCACCAGGCTGGGGATTATAAAGCAGACAATAAACACCACCAGAAGTATCACCACAAGATACGCCAGCGTCACCGACACAGGACGCCGCAGCTTATCCCATATATTTGACTTGGTTTTTTCAAAGGGCTTAAAAGCTATATCCTCAAAAAAGTGCACGAATACGTTCAGTATATAGGCAATCACCAGCCCCCCAAGCACAGGGGAGAGGGTGTTCCCGAGAGTCCTCAGGGCCCCCCAGACCTGGTCGAAGCGCAGCACAGCCATAGCCAGGAGCGCCGCCAGAATCAGCAGAATACTGCCCACTTTCAGCCAGTCACGGCTTTTTTCATCCCTAAAATACATCCTCTTACTATCCTCCTAACTCCTCAGGTCTTCGTGCGGAACACGTTATGGCACTTCTGGCAGGTGACCTCTATCTTCCCCCTGCCCCTGGGCGCACGCAGCTCCTGGCGGCAGCTGGGGCATTTGAAGTATTTATACTCTTTGCGCTGGGAAAAGCGCTGCTTTTTTTTGCGCAGCCAGTTTTCGGCAGGAGTCCAAAACCGCAGGAAGGCGGCGTACTCTCTCTGACGGGCGGGTATGTTCCGGGAAAAGGTGCGGAACAGAGCCCAGATATAGAGTGCGTCTGCCAGCAGGGTGATGGGCCAGAACAGCAGGCTGCCTATAAGGGACAGCAGAAGCCCCGCGACCAAGATGGCAATGCTCAGCTTATCTGTGCCGTAGCGGCCGTAGAGAAAGCGCTGCAAGCGTTCATACCACATAAAAACACGACCTCACTTGTTTTTTATTTTTAGTATACTCCCTCTATCGCGGTTTTTCAACACCTCCCGGGGGCTTCATGATAATTTTACAATTATTTTCCTGGACGCATGGACTTTTGCCCGGAATCTGGCTATAATATTGGCTATAGACATTATATTTTACTGGAGGTACAAAACCATGCCGGAACTCAAGGGAAGCAAGACCGAGGCCAACCTGCTCACCGCCTTTGCCGGGGAGAGCCAGGCCAGGAACAAGTACACCTATTTTGCCAGCAAAGCCAAGAAGGACGGCTATCAGCAGATAGCCGAGATATTCCAGGAGACCGCCGACAATGAGAAGGAGCACGCCAAGATGTGGTTTAAGCTCTTAAACGGCGGCATCGGCACTACCGAGGAAAACCTCAAGGCCGCCGCCGAGGGGGAGCACTACGAGTGGACCGACATGTATGCGGAGTTTGCCAAAACCGCCAAGGAGGAGGGCTTCGACCAGATAGCGGCGCTCTTTGAGGGCGTTGCGAAGATTGAGAAGGAGCACGAGGAGCGCTACCGCAAGCTCTTAAAGAACATTGAGGACAAGCTGGTATTCTCCAAGGACGGCGACGCCATCTGGCAGTGCATGAACTGCGGCCATATCTGTGTGGGCAGCAAGGCCCCGGAGGTCTGCCCAGTGTGCGCCCATCCGCAGTCCTACTTCCGTGTAAAACCCGAGAATTATTAAAACCTAAGGCCGGGCTGTGTTTATCACCAGCCCGGCCCTTATTTTTAGTCGTTTACTTCCCAGTACATCCTGGTCTTGGTGTTTATCTCTCCCTCAGAAAGCTCAAAGCGGAGCTCTGAGCTTTGCACATCCCCAAGGCTTATAGCCTCCGGCAGGGTCGGCGTTCCGGTCACTGTAAGCTCACTGCCGCTGAACTTAAAGAGGAACCTCTTGCCCATTACCACCTTGGTATTCACCAGGTGTACCTCAAGCGTGTCGTGGGCCCGCCAGCTTGAGTTGGCCCCAAAGGGCACGCCGTGGACTAAGCTTGTGACGAAATGCCCCTCCATACCCAGGTCCAGGGTATACTCCCCTCTGTCCTCTTTGCACAGAAGCTGAGCCCTGGTGCCCTCAAACTTAAATGTGACGCTCTCCAGGGAGCCGCCCTCCGGGGCGAAGCAACCCGGGCCGCCAACTATGTCCCGGAGCCCAGGCACATGGCCCTTTGGCACATACACCGCGCCGTTTAGGGACGCCTCAGCGCCGGGGTTATGCACGCCAAGCATGGTGTTGAGCTCCAGCCTCTCCAGGCGCTTCTCCAGCATATGATGAGCCCTATGGTCCTCTGCCAGCGGCTCATCCCGCATTTCGGGCAACAGCTTCTCCCAGACGGCGGTGAGCACCGCCTGAAGCTTCATTGAGGAGGAGTGTATCACCAGCACAGCGTCCTGCTTTGTCATAACAACGCCGTACTGCCCGTAGGCGCCGTCCCCGCGGAACACGCCGTCGGGGGCGCAGCGCCAGAACTGGAAGCAGTACCCCGCCTGCCAGTCCGGGTCGCCGCCCCAGCCGGCCCCGGCGTTCTCAATCTGCTTTGAGGTGGCAAGGTCAAACCACTCCGGGTTCAATAGCTGATTGCCCTCCCAGCTGCCCTTATTGGCTATAAACTGCACAAAGCGGGCCATCTCCTCAATGGTGACGGACATGCCGGCGCCGCCCATCTCCACGCCGTCGGGCATTTTAACACAGTGTATCTCACCCATGCCCAGGGGCTCAAAGAGGCGGGGCTTCAAGAACTCGGTCATGTCAAGGCCGGTCTTTCTCTTTAAAATGGCGCAGAGCATATTGGTGCCGGCGGTATTGTACAGGAAGTGGGTCCCCGGCTCATAGACAAAGGGGTGGTGGAGGAACAGCTCTACCCAGTCGCTGCTGCCGCCAGAGGCCCATTCTATTTCCGTCTTATGCCCGCAGCCCATCATAAGAAGGTGCCTCACCTGGCATTTTTTTAGGTTCTCCCCGGGCTCCTCAGGGGCCTTGTCCGGGAAGATGTCAATAAGCCGCTCGTCCAGGGAAATAATGCCCTCCTGCACGGCAAAGCCTATGGCGGTGCTTGTAAAGCTCTTGCTGAAGGAGAACAGGATGTGCTGGGTCTCTGGCGCGTAGGGGGCCCAGGAGCCCTCGGCGCAGACCTTCCCGTGGCGCAGGAGCTTGAAGGAGTGCATTTCAATGCCCTCGCGGTAAAGCTGGTCCAGCATGTCCAGAATTGCGCCGGAGGGTATGCCAACAGATTCCGGCGTGACTCTTTGGAAGTTCATAAGTATTACCTCTTTTCTTTATTTTTATATGTGAAGCTTACCATAAATATATGTGTCCTTCCAGATGGGCCGGCCGTTCTCGTCCGTCCAGAAGTAGACATTCTGCCGCAGGTATCCCTCCCGCTGGAAGCCCAGGGCCTCCAGCAGCCGCCAGGAGTTTTCATTCTCCGGGTCGCACTCGGCATATACCCGGTGCACGCCCTCCCCGAAGGCCTTTTCAAGCACCGCCCGGCAGCTCTCGGAGGCATAGCCCTTCCCCCAGTACTCCCGGTTAAAGACAAAGCCCAGCTCCATGGACTGGAACTCCCGCCTGCCAAGGTACACATTGCCTATGAGCCCGCAGCCGTCCCGGAGCTCCACGGCTATCATCTCATTGGAGGCTATGCGCCTTTGCAGCTCCTCACCGGTCTCCTCCCGGCTCATGGGACGATAGGGCTCGTAGCGGACTGTCTCAGGGTCTGACAGGTACCGGTACAGGCCCTCAAGGTCGCTGTTTTTATAGCGCCTTAAAATAAGCCGTTCAGTCTCTATATGAAATTCCTTCTGTGCCATAGAGCACCTCCATTCGGTTTTCTGTTTTTAGTTTACCATGGTTTATTTTGCCTTGCAATGTGCAATACTGAAAATAGGAAAAATTTTTTTGGAAGGTGAGATATTATGGTAAAAATACAGAAGGTCTACGGCTGCGAGATACTTGACTCCCGCGGCAACCCCACTGTCAGCGCCACGGTGCAGCTCACCGACGGCACCATGGGCACCGCCGCCTCACCCTCCGGGGCCTCCACAGGCAAGTTCGAGGCAGTGGAGCTCCGGGACGGCGACGACAGGCGCTATGGGGGGAAGGGGGTCCTGAAGGCTGTCAGGAATGTAAACGAAATAATCTCCCCGGCCCTGGAGAAGCTCCACAGCCTCACGGTCCGGGACGTGGATGCCCTTCTCCAGAAGCTGGACGGCACGCCGAACAAGGCGCACCTTGGGGCCAACGCCACTTTAGCCGTGTCACTGGCCTGCGCCCGGGCAATCGCCGCCCACTACCGTATGCCGCTCTACCGCTTTTTAGGTGGCGCCGCAGCATATAAGCTGCCGGTGCCCATGATGAATATTCTCAACGGCGGCGCCCATGCCGGGAACAATATCGACATCCAGGAGTTTATGATAGTCCCCACCGGCGCGGAGAGCTTTAGGGAGGGCCTGCGCTGGTGCAGCGAGATATACCATGTGCTGGGCTCCCAGCTGAAGGCCCGCGGGCTCTCCACCGGCGTTGGGGACGAGGGCGGCTTCGCCCCGGACCTTGGCAGCGACGAGGAGGCTATAGAGGAGATTCTGGCAGCCGTGGAGAAGGCGGGCTACTCCGGGCGGGTGCATATAGCCCTGGATGCGGCGGGAAGCGAATGGGCCACAGAGGGCGGATACCACCTGCCAAAGCGCGGGAAGAATATGGACGCCGAGGACCTGATTGAATACTGGACAAACCTTGTGGGCAAGTACCCAATCATCTCTATAGAGGACCCCCTGGGCGAGGAGGATTTCCCCGCGTGGACTGCACTGACAGAGCGTATCGGCAGCCGTGTGCAGCTGGTGGGGGACGACCTGTTTGTGACGAATATCGACCGCCTGCAGCAGGGAATAGACCAGAGCGCGGGCAACGCCATACTCATTAAGCCAAACCAGATAGGCACCCTCACAGAGACCATGCTCGCCATAGACCTGGCCCGCAGGAGCGGCTATAACACCATCATCTCCCACCGCTCCGGGGAGACTGAGGACACCTTTATAGCCGATTTAGCCGTGGCGGTAAACGCCGGGCAGATAAAAACCGGCGCGCCCTGCCGGACAGAGCGGGTGGCCAAGTATAACCGCCTGCTGAGGATAGAGGAATGCTAATGGGGTCAAGGGGAGCGTGCTTCCCTTGCAGGGTGTGGGACGGCGTCCCACGGTCTTGCGACTGAGCGACAGCGAAAAAGCCCAATAATAAAACAAAAAATACCCGCTTCTGCAAAGAAGCGGGTAAATACTTACCTATTACTGCCGAGCCCCCAAAGCCACAGCCCTACGGTTCAGCTCCAGCATAGCGGCCTTCCTCTGGGGTATACACTTCTGCATGGCCTCGTCCAGCACCTCGTCCGTACAGAAGCCCAGCTCATGGAAAAGCTTCCCCACAAGTATCATATTCGAGAGCCCTGTAAGCCCGTTCTCCTCCGCCAGCCTTGAGGATGGCACCCGGTAAACGGTAATATCCCCGCGGGATATCTCTCGGTCAATAAGGGAGCTGTCCAGTATCACCGTCCCGCCCGGCTCCACTCCGTCGATAAAGCGCTCCAGAGAGGGGAGGTTCATGGCTATAAGATAGTTCGGCGCGGTGATAAGGGGCGAGCCGATGGGCTCGTCGGAAATACAGACGCTGCAGTTTGCCGTGCCCCCGCGCATTTCAGGGCCGTAGGAGGGCAGCCAGGAAATTTCCTTGCCCTTTATAAGCCCGGCGTAGGCCGCTACCTTCCCGGCAAAGAGCACGCCCTGGCCCCCGAAGCCCGCGAACACCATATTCAGGTCCTTCACTGTGACGCGCCCCCCTTCTTCACCCCGGCGTCTATGTCCTTATATACCCCTAAGGGATAGTAGGGTATCATATTCTCCCGGAGCCACTCAAGGGACTCCACAGGGGTCAGCCCCCAGTTGGTGGGGCAGGTGGAGAGCACCTCGACTATGGAGTAGCCCTTGCCGTCCAGCTGGTTCTGAAATGCTTTTTTAATGGCTTTCCGGGCTATATTCACATTCTTCACACAGTCCACAGTCACCCTCTGGGCAAAGGCCACGCCGTCCAGGGTGGACAGGAGCTCGCAGACCTTCACCGGGTACCCGGCAGTGTCCGTGTCCCGCCCATAGGGGGTGGTCTGGGTTATCTGCCCCGGCAGGGAGGTGGGGGCCATCTGCCCGCCGGTCATGCCGTATATGGCGTTGTTGATGAAGATAACGGTGAGGTTTTCCCCCCTGGTCGCCGCATGGACGGTCTCGGCCGTGCCGATAGCTGCCAAATCTCCGTCGCCCTGGTATGTAAATATCACATTATCTGGCTTTGCCCGCTTGAGTCCGGTAGCAACCGCCTGGGCCCTGCCGTGGGGGGCCTGGACCATGTCGCAGGCGAAATAGTCATAGCACATCACCGAGCAGCCCACCGAGGCCACCCCAACGGTGCGGCCCTCCACCCCCAGCTCGTCGATGGCCTGGGCCACCAGACGGTGCACAATGCCGTGGGTGCAGCCCGGGCAGTAGTGCAGTGGGGCGTCGGTCAGGGCGTGGGGTTTCTGAAATATTGTTGCCATATATTAGACCCTTCCTTTCTCTATAGTCCTTACAGAAGCTTCTCCACTTCCGCCAGCACCTCGCCGGGGGTCGGGATTATGCCGCCTGTGCGCCCGAAGAAGTGCACGGGCACCCTGCAGTCAATGGCGAGCTTCACGTCGTCCACCATCTGGCCCATGCTCATCTCAACAGTGAGGAAGGCCTTTGCGTGGCCCGCCGCTTTCTGCAGCGCGCCGGTGGGGAAGGGCCATAGGGTTATGGGCCGCAGGAGGCCCACCTTTCCGCCCTTCTCACGGGCCTTGTTCACAGCACTTCTGGCCACCCTTGAGGAGGCTCCGTAGGCCACAATTATTACGTCCGCGTCGTCACATAGGTACTCCTCGGCCCGCTGCTCCGTAGCTTTTACCTGCTCGTAACGCTTATAGCGCTCAACTACCAGCTCCTCCAGCTTATCCGGGGTTAGGTACAGGGAGTTTATGATGTTGTGCTCACGCTTGTTGCTATGGCCGTTTGCGGCCCAGGGCTTCTCTGTGGAGGCATGCTCACCCTCCTCGGGGAGCTCTACCGGCTCCATCATCTGGCCCAGCATACCGTCAGCAAGTATCATGGCGGGCATACGCCAGCGGTCGGCGGTATCGAAGGCGTCGGACACCAAATCCACCATCTCCTGGACAGTGGAGGGCGCGAAGACCAGCACCTGGAAATCCCCGTGGCCTGTGGCCTTTGTTGCCTGCCAGTAGTCGGCCTGGGAGGGCTGTATGCCCCCGAGCCCCGGGCCGCCCCGCTGGACGTTTATTATCAGCGCCGGCAGGTCTGAGCCTGCCATATATGATATGCCCTCGGACTTCAGGCTGATTCCCGGGGAGGATGAGGAGGTCATGGCCCGCACGCCTGCCGCCGACGCTCCCAGCACCATGTTTACCGCGGCTATCTCGGACTCGGCCTGGAGATATGTACCCCCAATCTTGGGCATACGCTTTGACATATAGGCCGCAAGCTCCGTCTGAGGGGTGATGGGGTAGCCGAAGAAATGGCGGCAGCCCGCCCGAATCGCGGCCTCACCCAGGGCCTCGTTGCCTTTCATCAATACTTTCATTTGGCTTCAACCTCTTTTCCGGTTATTTTTCCACAGTTATGGCGGTGTCGGGGCACATTGCCGCGCAGGACGCGCAGCCGGTGCACCTGCCGGGCTCCATCAGCCTTGCGGGGTGGTAGCCCTTTAAATTCAGTCTCCCGGTATCCAGGGAGATAATCTTCAGCGGGCAGGCGTTGGCGCACAGGCCGCAGCCCTTGCAGACGCTCTCGTCTACGGTTATCTTAGGCATATATCTATACCTCCTTAACTTAAATTATTCGATATATATAAATCTCAGTTATTCCCAGGCAAATTTCACAAGCCGTCCAACAGCCTTAAAGCCCTCCGGCGGCTCCCTGCCGTCCAGGGCAAAGTCCGGCACGGTGGAGTACAGCAGGGGCAGGCCGGTAAGCTCAGCCGCGGTCCTTGCAAAGTCCAGAGACTCCAGCACATGCCAAAGCTCTGTCTCCACCCCCAGATGGGAGTTATTGACTATCCCAGTGGCCAGAAGCCGCGCGGCCCCCTCTATCTCCCGAAGGAGCTCCGCGCATTCCTGCGGGCTCTGGGAGAGGGCCCTATAGCGGTTTATAACATATATAAGCTCATACCCTGACCTCTTGAGCCCGTGGCTCAGCCCGCCCAGGGCCGTGGCCCCGGCGTCGTCACCGCCGGAGTCTATGATTACCCTGCCCGCTCCCGGGGCAAATATGGACTGTATCTCCGGCGGCAGGGTCGGCGTGTCCAAAGTAGTCCCGGCGAACACCGGGGCTATCAGCCGCACGCCCTTATTTTTCAGCAGCTCCCCATAGTCCGAGGAGCGGAAGTAGGGGTTTACAATGTCCAAATCCACAAGGGTGACAGGGCCGCTTCCAGCCGCTTCCAGCGCCAGGTTTAATACGAGGTTTGTCTTGCCGCAACCGTAGTGGCCGCAGATAACAGTGATGGGCATTTTGAGGCCTCCCTTCGCGCTTTTGCGTACTTATATAATAGTATAGCACATATTCCCGGAAAATTCAACTGGGAGGTCCTGTCTATACATGGGCCGCAGTTTACAATGCGTTCATAAAAATCTCACAATTCTTTTATATGGGCTTGATAGGTTTTTCATAATTCTGCTGTATACTAATACCATCGAAAGCAAAGGAGGTGAACAGCCTACACTAAGACGGTAAAAACATAACATTATTTGCCTAATATCATCGTATACTTATTTCATGCACGTTTACTGTCCCTTCTACCGGGCGAGACCGGCAATAGCCGGAGTGCGGACCCATGGATTTATGGGCATGCCACCGCTGTGCCCGGTAGTTGCGGCAGACCAAAAATTCTCGCTTCTGTATTATCTGTGCTCTCATGCACAACAGATACAGAAGCGTTTTTAATTTCCATCATAATTGCTTTTTCCTGTGGCAAATTAAAAACGGGGCCGAAAGCGGGATTTATTTATGCCGCTTTTAGTCTTGCCCCGAAAGCGGGTGAAGCATTTGAAATGTGAGGATAATCAAAAATTTGGAAAGAAAAGGGCTTTCTGCGGGGCCCTGCACACCTTTGCAATGAGCGTGGGGATAACGGCGGTATGTATGCTTGCCACAGTCGGTGTGCTGGGCCTTGAGGAGCCGTCCATTGAGCCGGGGGTGCAGGAGGCGGCGGCCTTTGAGACTGCAAGCCAGCCGCCGGAAGCTAAAGCGGTCCAAAAGGCAGAGGACGGGCAGGTGATACCCCTGGGAGAGGCCTTCGGTATAAAGCTTTTCACAGACGGGGTTATTGTTGCCTCCCTCTCTGATATTTATACCACGGGCGGTATCTGCTGCCCCGCTGCCGAGGCCGGGCTGCGCGCCGGTGACTATCTTATAGAGGCCGACGGCATGACCATAGGCAGCAACTCGGACCTTGCCGCCTATATCGGCCAGAGCCAGGGCCAGAGCGTCACCTTCAGGGTGCGCCGGGGGGAGAAGGAGTTCGAGACCACTGTGACCCCGGTGTTCGGCGAGGGCGCCTTCCGCACAGGCATGTGGGTCCGGGACAGTGCCGCGGGCGTTGGCACCCTGACCTTCTATGACCCCAACACCGGCATGTTCGCGGGCCTGGGCCACGGCATCTGCGACGCGGACGCGGGCAGCGTCATGACCTTAAAAACCGGCGAGCCTGCCGCCATCACCCTCTGCGGCATAGTCAAGGGGCAGAGGGGCGAGCCCGGGCAGCTGAGGGGCTATTTCTCCTCAGACGAGTCCATGGGCAGGCTCCTGGCCAACAACGAAACCGGCGTTTATGGAACTCTTGACAGCCCGAAGGAGGGCACGCCAATGGACGTGCTGTCCCGGGACGAAGTGAAGCCCGGGCCGGTTGAGATATTGGCAAGTATCGACGGCAGCGGCCCGCGGCTCTATTCCGCGGAGATAAAGAAGGTCAACCCCGCCGACCAGCCAACTAAAAACCTGGTGATAAGCGTGACGGACAAGAGGCTGCTGGAGAGCACCGGGGGAATCGTGCAGGGAATGAGCGGCGCGCCGATTTTGCAGGATGGCAAGCTCTGCGGCGCTGTGACGCATGTATTTATGGACGACCCCACAATGGGGTATGGGATTTTTGCCGAAACTATGCTGGAACAGTGCAACAGCTCCTATAAACAGGACATCGAAGATAAAGAGGCCGCTTAGGGCCGTAGAATAACGTGAGCCGGCCGGGGAGTACCCGGCCGGCTTAAACTTTTATAGGCTTCTTACAAAGCCCCTTCAGTCTCTACCTCGATTCCGCCTTTTCCGTCAGCCCTCCAGCTTACCCGGACCTCCCCCCGGGGCGTGGCTACGCATCCCCTGGCCCAGGTAAAGTGCCCGGGTACCGGTTTTACCTCAACTTTTGCAAATCCCGGGGCCGAAGGCCTGACCCCCAGCACCACCGCCGGGAGCTCATACAGCGCCAGGGCTCCCCAGGCGTGGCAATCGCTGCGGCCCCGGACATTGTCCTCGACGCAGGTGGTAAGGTTATTCTCCACCATCTCCCGCCAGATGTCCCAGAGCTTTTCAGTGCGCTCATACATCCCGGCTTTTTCAAGGGCCCTAAAAAGATAGTATGCCATAGCCACAGAGCACTGGGCATACTCCCCAGGGTTATCAAGGGTCTCTGAGATATTTGCCCTGGACTGCTCAACGGAGAGGGTATCTGTCAGCAGGGCGAACACCTGGCAGTGCTGGCTGTACTCCTCTACCCCCGGGCCGTCGGTTATCATCCCATTGCGGCCTGTGCAGTGCTCACGCACCGCCGCCTGAACGCTTTCCGCCCGGGCGCGGTACTCCTCAGCCGTACCCCTCCTGCCCACAAACTCCGACACCTCCGCCGCTGCCTGCAGGCCGTACACATACAGAAGGCTCTCCATTGTGATGGGCCCTTTTAGTGTAGCACATGGGACTCCGCTGGTCTCGTCCCACTGGTCCGTCCAGTCGATAAAGGACCAGTACCTGGAGCGTCCGTTCACACCGCCGATTTTGCCCACCAGCCCGCGCCCGTCTAAATTACTGCCGAAGAAATTCAGTATGCCGTCCATGCAGGCCAGATGTCCCCTGAGGAAGCCCTTATCCCCGAAGAACATCATATGGTCCCACAGCATCAGGATATAGTAGACGGCAAAGCCCGGGATTATGTTTGGCTCATAGCAGGGGTAAGAACAGTTTATCATGCCGTCATAGCGCTGGGAGCGCCGGAAGTCGTCCATACAGGCCCTGGCAAGCCGGTCGTCCCCGGAGACCATATAGGTGTAGAGTATCTGGCTGCGGGAGTCCATGGCGTATTGCAGCTGCTCATAGAATGGGCAGTCGGTGTAGGTCTCCTGCATACAGCGGCGCAGGGTGCGCTCGCTTATCTCCCAGATTTTTTCCATAGCCGGGTCGGAGGTCTCGATTTTTGTTTTGACCTCCAGGGGATAGCCTGTCTCCTGGTAATCAAAGCCGGATATAGTCAGAGGGCTGTCCCCGGTCCTTACAGTCAGGCGTATAAACCTGAATGTGCGGAACCAGAAGGGTTCATATGCCTCAGGCATAGACTCCGTGCCGCCGCCCGCCACTGTGTACACGTCTGTAAACCCATTTAAATCTCCGTTGACATTATCACAGCGGTCCTTCTTTATAAAGGGGTCAAACGGGCCGTCCCCGGTCTTCACTCCGTAGGCCTCCGAGCAGAGCAGGCATATCTCAGCGCCACCGCCTCCGGCTAAGCGCAAAGACAGGAACCCGGTCTCCTCACAGCCCGCGCTTATGTCTATTATCTCCTCGGAGTTTGCGGGCAGGCTCACAACGCCCTCTCCCCGGAGCATATTCTCCCAGTCCCTCACACTGCTCCCGGACTTAATGGCCTGCACAACCCCCTCAAACTGCCTGTCCTCCCTGTACACCTGGGGTATAGGCCTTGGCAGCAGGTTTCCCGGCACCACGGAGCTGCGCATTTCAAAAAGGCTGTAGGGCCGGGCGTGTTGCCAGGCTGAGTCGTCAAAGTCCGGCAGGGTCCAGCCTAAGAGGGCCGGGTCCGCCTCCACCTTCTCCATAAACATCAGCGGCGCAAAGCCCATGGCCTCCTGTACCACACTGAATCCACCAACGTAGTGCCAGCGCCAGCTGCCGTCCGCAGTCAGCCCTATGCACCCATGGGCCCTGGTGTCCTCAGTATCTGCCGCGGTCTCACCGGTGGTCTGCATGACCGGCTCCTTGAGGCCATCGTAAATCTCCTCCACATAGAGCCCGGGGGTATTGGTGCGGAACACGCCGTGGCTTCCCAGGTTATGCCCGGTGGGATACTGCAGCACCTGGGCGCAGAGCACGTTTTTTCCCGGGCGAAGATACGGCGTCAAGTCTACCTCGTCATAGTACCATACGCTCCTGTCGCCCTTGGCAGGGCCCAGGGCGATAAGCCCGCCGTTGCAGTACAGCTTATACCTTGCGTCCGCCGAGACCCGCAGCCTGCACTGACGCGCCTCGCCAATCTCGAAGCTCTTTCTGAAAAGCACAAGATTCGCACTGGTGCTTTTCAGCACACCGGGGTCACTTGCCCATATCCACTTGCTGTTTGGTATCCTGAACTCCATGCTATCATTCCTTTCGAGGGACATTTTCTCGATGCTATGATAGCATATTTGTGCCGGGTTTGTAAATGGCCGATATGCTAATCTACGCCGGCAAGGGTCTCCACGGCGTTCTTCATCTCCGTGCCAGTCTGCTCGGCGTCAAGAAAGTCGCTGCTGTAAAGTATAACCCCATTACAGGGTAGCTCCCTGGCAGCCTTTATCTGCCTGCTTATCACGTCCCCGCCTGTCCAGGCCTCGCCCTGGGAGCTGTCCCCGGCCTTGTACAGCGCAAGACCGATGTAAAGCTCAAGGCCTTTACGCCTGTACATCCCCTGCCAGTCCTCCAGGGCCTGGGTGTAGTTCAGCCCCGGGTTTTCAAAGCCGTAGTACACCTGGGGGCAGACATAGTCTATATACCCAGGCACAGCACACCAGGCCTCTACATCCGCGCCCATATTCAAGTCGTTTTCGATATTCCCCTGGGGTGAAATGCCAAACTGTACCTCTGGGCTCATGGACTTCACACGGTCATATACCTCGGCTACCATGGCGTTGATGTTCGCCCTGCGCCAGTCCTGGAGCTCCAGCGGCTCTGAGACTGTCTCCACGTGCAGCTGGTAGGCCTCGGCGTCCAGGCTCCCGTCCTGTGAGGGATAAAAATAGTCGTCGAAGTGAATGCCGTCCACCGGATACTTCTCCGCTATTTCCGCCGCGCCCTTGGCTATCAGCGTGCGCACATAGGGGTACGCCGGGTCCAGATACAGCGCCCCCTGCCACTCCATGAAGTAGTAGGGCGCGTCCGCTTTAAGGTCTGCTATAGGCCCGGATAGCTGGCTGGGGGTCTCGGTGGTCTGTACCCGCAGAGGGTTTATCCAGGCGTGGAACTCCATGCCCAGGCTGTGGGTATACTCCACCATGAATTTTAACGGGTCAAAGCCCGGGTCCTGCCCCTGGGTGCCGGTGAGTATATGGGACCAGGGGTAGAGCTCCGAGGGATACAGCGCGTCTGAGAAGGGCCGCACGTGCACAAACAGGGCATTGAGGCCCTTCTCCCTGGCGCTGTCGGCTATACTTTTAAAGTTGGCTTCAAAGGCCTCCTTGGTGTGCTCCGGCACATTAAGGGACATGTACGGCACCCATACACCGGCAAGCTCACCCCGCTCCGAGGACTGCGGGACCTTGACATCCATCTCCTCAGGTTCTGCTGTAGGCTCCGGCCTTACCTCAGGCTCTGCCGGCTCCACCAGCCCGCTGCTCTCACCGCCGCCCAAAAGCCATACCGCCCCCACGGCTCCTGCCAATGCCAGCCACAGCACGAAATACTTGATAAAGCCGCGCCCTATTGACCCTGATTTCCTCATAGACTTGTCCTCCCGAGATTGACACCGGCTTAAAAAGCGGGTATAATTTCTCTATGATAATATGCGTGAAAGGATGGTCATATGCGCTTTCTTCTCTTCGACGCCGACTATACCCTCTTGGACTTCCCCGCCGACATGGTCCGCTCCTTCAAAATAATGTATGACGCCTGCTTCTCCGACCAGCGGCCCTACTCAAAGGGGCTTCTGGACTGCTATGATGCCTGCAATAACCGGGCCTGGGACCGCTTTGAGCGGGGGGAGTGCACAAAGCAGGAGCTCTATATCACCCGCTTTGTGGAGTTCCTGTCGGAGTCCGGCCTGTCCGGTGACCCGGAAGCTGTAAATGAGAGATACTTTACAGCACTGGCCGAAACAGGCACGGCCTATCCCGGGGCCGTAGAGCTTGTAAAGGAGCTGAGCTTTACATATCAGCTCTATATTATAACCAACGGCAACGTGGTGAGCCAGTTCCCAAGGCTCAGGCACTCAGGCCTTGCCCCATACTTTAAGGAGGTATTTGTCTCCGAGGCCGTTGGCGTGGGCAAGCCGGACAAGCGCTACTTTGACTACGTTGCCGGGCATATCCCCGGCTTCACCCCGGACGAGGCCGTAGTTATCGGAGACTCACCCAGCTCAGATATCCAGGGGGCCGTAAACGCCGGACTCCGAAGCATCTGGTACGACCCGCCCGGGGCCTGGACCAGGGAGCGCAGCGCTCTCGGCTATACCTGGCGGGCGGAGAGCTATGAGGATATCCGGGAGATACTCCGGAATGTATAAGATATTTATTGTTGAGGATGACCCGGTCATCTGCCGCACCGTCTGCGAGCACCTGTCCCTGTGGGGCTATCAGGCCCGGGCCGTGGAGGATTTCTCCCGGGTTCTGGAGGAGCTGCTGGACTTCGACCCGCACCTGGTGCTGCTGGACATCGGCCTGCCGGTGCATAACGGCTACTACTGGTGCCAGGAGCTGAGAAAGCGCTCCAAGGTGCCTGTGGTCTTCCTGTCCTCGGCCTCGGACAATATAAATATCGTAACGGCTATCGAGCTCGGGGGCGACGACTTCATAGCAAAGCCCTTCGACCTGACGGTGCTCACAGCTAAGATTCAGGCCGTGCTCCGCCGCACCTACTCCCTGCTTGGCAGCACGAACCTTTTAGAGTACGGCCCGGCAATACTGGACCTGGGAGCCGAGACCGTCGCCGGCCCCGGCGGGAAGCTGGAGCTCACCAAGAACGAGTTCCGCATACTCCAGGTGCTAATGGAGAACGGTGGGCATACAGTGAGCCGCGGGGACCTGATGGTGCGCCTATGGGAGAGCGAGAGCTTTATAGACGACAACACCCTGACGGTAAATGTCTCCCGCCTGCGCAAAAAGCTTGAGTCTGTGGGGCTTGAGGGCACTCTTGTCACCAGGAAGGGCCTGGGCTACCAGTTCAGTTAAACGGAGGGCTCTATGCTGTTTTTCAGATATCTCATTGACCGCCGCCGGGTGCTGCTCTGCGGGCTCCTGCTCTTTGCAGCCATAGCCGGGCTTATGCTCCTCTACGGCCTAAGGCTCTCCCAGATAGGCTACTGCGCCCTTATAGCTATCACCCTGGCGATAGTCATGTCCGTGCCCGACTTTGTCAGGTACTGCCGGAGCGTGCGGCGGCTTAAAGCTGTAAAGTGTTCTGCATTACAGGGCTCCCCGGAGCCTGCTGCAATGGAAGGCCCACTTCCTATGGAGCTCGTCCTTGAGACCATGGAGCTCCTGCGAACCCGGGCCGCCGACCTTGAGAGCCAGGCCGCCACCCGCCAGGAGGAGCTTATGGACTACTACACCCTATGGGTGCACCAGGTAAAGACCCCTTTAGCCGCCATGGGCCTGATACTCCAGTCCGGGAGCGTGCCAGAGGCCGAGGCCCTGCGCCAGGAGCTGTTTAAAATAGAGCGCTATATGGAGATGCTCTTAGGGTATCTGCGCCTGCACTCCATCAGCTCGGACCTGCGCCTGGAAAGCTGCCAGGTGCGGCCCATTGTCTCAAAAGCCGTGAAAAAGTTTGCGTCCCAGTTCATATATAAGAAGCTCCGGGTGGACCTTGAGGACTTTGACGACAGGGTTATAACCGACGAAAAATGGCTGCTTTTCGTGCTGGAGCAGCTTATCTCCAACGCGGTCAAATATACCGTGTCCGGCGGCATAACCATCTCCATGGGCCCGGGGCATGTGCTCTCTGTCTGTGACACCGGCGTGGGCATAAACCCCGCCGACCTGCCCCGGGTGTGCGAGCGCGGGTTTACCGGGCAGAACGGGCGGGCCGAGCGCTCCAGCACCGGGCTGGGGCTGTACCTCTGCAAGTCGGTTTTAGACAAGATGCAAACGTCCTTTGAGATAAAATCCCAGCCGGGCAGGGGCACCACGGTGCTGCTGTATCTGGACCGCCCGGCCCTGCCGAAGGACTGAAGCCCTGTAAGGGCTTCTTTTTTTGCCCAACCTTACAAAACTGTAAGCTGACGGCCCCATTTTGTAAGCCCAGCTTATGGATTTTGTAAGAATTACCCGCTATACTTAAACCATGCAAAAAACGTAAAGGAGATTTATATATGCCAGTTTTAAATGTAGAACACCTGAAAAAGACCTATTCAAACCGTCTGGGCGGCGCCCAGGTCCACGCCCTCCAGGACGTGAGCTTTACTGTGGAGGAGGGGGAGTTCGCCGCCATAATGGGCGAATCCGGCTCCGGCAAGACCACCCTCCTGAACATTTTAGCTGCCCTGGATAAGCCCACCTCCGGCAAGGTGTACCTTAACATGCGGGATATCACCAGCCTGAAGGAGTCTGAGATATCCGCCTTCCGCCGGGACAACCTGGGCTTTGTCTTCCAGGATTTCAACCTTCTTGATACCTTCTCCGTCCAGGACAACATCTTCCTGCCCCTGGTCCTGGCGGGGAAGAAGTATCCCGAAATGCGCCAGCGCCTGGAGCCCATTGCAATGAGCCTTGGCATAGCAGAGCTCCTGGGAAAATTCCCCTATGAAATATCCGGGGGCCAGAAGCAGCGGGTAGCCATAGCAAGGGCCATTATAACCCAGCCCCAGCTGATACTTGCCGACGAGCCCACCGGAGCCTTGGACTCCCGCTCAGCCGGGCAGATAATGGACATCTTCTCAAAGGTGAACGCCTCAGGCCAGACGGTCCTGATGGTGACCCACTCCATACAGGCCGCCAGCCGTGCGGGGAGGGTGCTCTTTATAAAGGACGGCCAGGTGTTCCACCAGATATACCGGGGCAGCCAGACCGACGACCAGATGTACCAGAGCATTTCCGAAACCCTTACGGTCCTTGCCACCGGCAGAGAGGGGGCGCAGGGCAATGTTTAAGCTCTATCCAAAGCTTGCGGTCCACAACATTAAAAGCAGCTACCGGGTAACGGTGCCCTACCTGCTCTCGGGCTCCGGGATAATCATGATGTACTATATGCTCTTCGCCCTCACCATGGGGACCAGGGGCTCAAAATTCTACGGAGTCACAAGCTCCGGCGCGGCCTTGGAGCTTGGCACCTATGTCATAGCCATATTCGGCGCGATATTCCTCTTTTACACCAACAGCTTCCTTATGAAGCGCCGGAAAAAGGAGCTGGGACTATACAATATCCTAGGCATGGAGAAGCGGCATATTGCCGGGGTCATACTCACCGAGACCTTTATGACCGCCGCCGTATGCCTTATAATGGGTATCGGCTTCGGAGTGATATTCTCCAAGGTATTCTTCCTTATCCTGGAGCAATTACTTGGTATGCCCGGGCTCATCCCCTTTGTGATACCCATCTCAGGCATCAGGAACACAATCATACTCTTTGCCTGTATCTTCCTGGCAACAGCCCTCTATAATATCCTGCAGGTGCGGCTGTCAAAGCCCATTGAGCTGCTCCACGGCGGGGAGACAGGGGAGAAGGAGCCCAAGGCCCATTGGCTCCTGGCTATTATCGGCGCCGGACTGCTGGGGGCCGGGTACTATATGGCTGTCACCATCGAGGACCCTGTAGCGGCCCTGACAATGTTCTTTGTGGCTGTAATACTGGTCATTCTGGGCACATACCTCCTCTTTATGGTGGGTATAACAGCCATGCTCAAGCTCCTGAAGAAAAACAAGGGCTTCTACTATAAGACCCGGCACTTCACCACCGTCTCAGGTATGCTCTACCGCATGAAGCAGAATGCCGCCGGACTTGCCTCAATCTGTATCCTGTTTACCTGCCTGCTGGTGACGGTGTCCACCACCTTCTCACTATATACAGGCACAGAGGACATGGTGCGCAGCCGTTGTGCCCGGGATATAAATGTGAGCTTCACCGGCGTCCTGCAGGATGAGTTCGATTCGGTAAAGGCTAAGGCGGAGGAGACGGCAGCCGCCCACAGCGCACAGATGGATGATGTGCTCACCTACCGCGCCTGGGACCTGGGAGCTATCCGGCAGGGGGACGGCTTCGAGTTCAGGAACGAAACCGCGTATGGCACTGTTTATGCCTTCTTCACCATCTTCGCCTTAGACGATTATAACGCCTTCGCCAAAACGGACTACACTCTCGACAGCGGGAAGGTTCTCCTATGCGACCCGGGCAATAAATTTGACAGCGAAACCGTCTCCGTCTTCGGCAGGACCTATCAGGTGGAGAAAATAGACATGCCCTACACCGACTCCAAATTCAGCAATTATGATAATATCGAGAACTACGGCCTTGTGATAAACGACCCGGAGCTGATAGTGGACGGCCGCCTGCAAAATCCCGGCGAAGGCATATCCTCCGACGAGCCCTGGGTGGACCCATCTTATTTCTTATACTTTGATATAGCCGGCCATGACCCTGAGAAGATAGTATCTGTTTACGACGAGCTTCTGGGATGGGTCATGGATACCAGCAAAAGCTGGGAGTGCCTCGGCACAAACGGCTGGGGACTCAGCTACTACTGCCGCAATATCGTAAGCGAGCGCGAGGACGCCACCGGGCTCTTTGGCGGGATATTCTTCCTAGGGCTCTTTATGGGGGCAATGTTCCTCATGGGCACCGTGCTCATCATCTACTATAAGCAGGTCTCGGAAGGGTACGAGGACGCAAAGCGCTTTGACATCATGCAGAAGGTGGGCATGAGCCACCAGGAGGTAAAGCGCAGTATCCACAGCCAGGTCCTGATGGTCTTCTTCCTGCCACTCTTAATGGCCCTTATACACCTGTGCTTCGCCTTCCCAATGCTGCAAAAGATACTAATGCTCATGGAGATGGTGAATTTTAACCTGATAATCATGTCCATGGCAGGCTGTGTGCTGGTGTTCAGTATGTTCTACCTTGTCATCTACCTGCTCACCGCCCGCACCTACTACCGTATAGTCGAGAGCACAAACTAAAAACAATATACAGGGGGTATTAACATGACACTATCTATCTTTGACCTGTTCTTCACCATGTTCGGCTACGCCTGGAAGCTTCTCTCCTGGGTGGCTGATTTAAGCCTGCGGTTCTTCGGGGCCGTCTTTAGCTTCGGCATAAGGGCGGTGGGGGCTGTCTTCGACCTTATGCTGACCCCTTTCACCCATGGGTTTGGCTGCCTCACAGACTGGCCCGCCATGGACCTGCGGGGCTTCTTCTCCCTTGGCATGTGGGTGCTGCTGGGGGCCTGCGCCCTCGTTGCAGCCCTCGCCCTTGGCAGCAATGTTTACCGCAGATACAGGAGCCGGATGTAAACTCCAATAGCAAAAGCCTCAGGGTTTTGACCCTGAGGCTTTTCTGCTATGTTAGCTGTAAATTACTTACCGGTGTACTCCTTGCTGGCAATCTCGGTGCCGTCAGCCTTGGCATAAACAACCTTGACCTTGACGCTATCAGCCTCGACAACCTGAGCAACAGTGCCGGCGATGTTCTCGAAGGTGGATACGAAAGTCGCCTCGTTGAGACCTTCATCAAGATTAGCCTTCAGAGTGCTCTCATCGGCGCCCTCCAGGGCCTCGTCGCTGAACTTGAACATATAAATCAGGGTGTCTTCAGTGCCCTCCAGGGTCACGTCCATGGAATCATCGCCGCCGAGCATCTGCTCGATGGAAGCGTCCAGCTGGGCCTTAGTGGTGGGGTCCTCCAGGAAAGCCTTGACGGTGGGGAACACGCCGTCGGCAGCGCCGGTGGAGGCCGCAGAGCTCTCCTCGGAGCTATCCTCAGCCTCAGAGCTGGACTCCTCGGTGCTGGACTCGCTGGAGCTGTCGTCAGCTGCGGAACTGGTCTCGCTGGAGCTGGGGGTGGAGCTGCCGGAGCCCTTGTCGTCGCCGCAGGCGGCCAGTGAGAACAGCATTGTCAGGGCCAGCACAGCGGCCAGTGTACGTAGAACATTCTTTTTCATTTTAGGTTCACCTTTCTAATCATAGATTACGGCTTGGAGTAATCCCAAGCCGCGAATAATTATAACTCTGAAAAAGAACAATGTCAAGAGCTTCAATAGTTACAATTTATTAATATTTTCTTACAGTTCAAGGGGCGCGGGCCCTGTGCTTTCCCTTAAAATCAGGCTTGCGGGCAGCTCATAGCGCAGCCAGGCCTCCTCTCCCAGGTCCTTCAGGCGCAGGAGGTTTTCCAGCATGAGCACGCACTGGCGGCCCATAAGCTGGGGCGAATTGTGGATTGTGGTGATGTTCGGCTCAATGGTGGTGCAGATGGCCCCGTCGTCAAAGCCCACCACAGACACATCCTCGGGGACCCTCTTGCCAACAGCCTGCAGAGCCATTATAGTCCGCCAAGCCTGGCGGTCGTTTTCGCAGACCATAGCCGTGGGCAGGCTCCCGGCGCTCCCGAAATCCCCCGAAAGGCTGGTATAGTCCACTAGGCCACTCTCCTCCCCGGCTGTGAAGAAGTCGCTCTCGCTGCAGCAAAGCCCGAAGTCCCTCATGGCCTCCCTAAAGCAGCGGCGGCGCTCCAGGTTCAGAAGGTTCTCCCAGCCGCTTGACACGTAGCCTATGCGGCGGTGCCCCAGCTCCTTCAGGTGCCGCACCACCCGGTGCATTCCCTGGCTGTTGCTGATACACACCGAGGGCGGCTGCCAGGTGGAGTCGGTGTAGGTGTCCATAAACACGCAGGGCACCGGCAGCGACCTTACGGTCTCGGCAATCTTCTCGTCAATAGAGCAGGGGTGCACAATGACTCCCGCCACGTTCCCCGCCCGGCGGAGCTGCTCCTCAATGGTCGCCTTCTTGTACCGCCCGGCGTGGAGCATTATCAGGTAGTAGTCATGCTCCCAGGCCTCGGCCTCTATGCCCTCCAGAACCCCGGAGAAGAAGTTATACGGGTCATTCATATCCTCCAGGTAGTCGTGCTCATGGTAGATAAAATACGCAATGGACTTGCAGGCGCAGCCGCCCCCGCCGGGCTCCTCTGCCTTCACCGCCGCCTGCTGCCCCGGGGCCGAGCCCTCCCTGCAGGACTCGCACAGCATCTGCCCATAGCCAAGCTCATGTATCTGCTCCAAAAGGGACTTTCTCAGAGCGCTGCTGATACCCGGCTTATTGTTCAGCACCAGGGACATGGTCGCGGGGGAAACTCCCAGCTTTTTGGCAAGGTCTTTTGCTTTCATAACTGAAACACCACCAGCGTTTTTATAAATTCTTTATAAAGTATTATAAACCATGAGCCGGGAAAAAGCAATAGCAAATTTATGCAAAGGCCATTGGACAGTGCCGGAGAAATTCGCTATTGACAAATAGAAGGACATAGGCTAGAATAAAACCGAAAAATGAAGAGCAGGGGAGCGGACCTTGCCAGAGCGCTGCTTTGGCAGGTCCCCGGGCTTATGGTACGATGGCCCGGGTGTGCTGAGAGGAGCTGCGAGCTTAGACCCTATGAACCTGAGGCGGATAATACCGACGGAGGAAGCATCTCATTTTCCCAAGCTTATTCTATACTTTTGGGAGCTTCTGCGCTGTTCGGAAAATTTTTTCCGGGCGGCGCTTTTCATTTTTCAAAAATAATCTTTTTGAGAAAGGGAAATGCTAAATGAACAACACATCAAACACACGCCCGAAAAATGTGGAGAACCTGGTCCTTGCCGGAGTTCTCGTGGCCCTGGGGACAGCGCTGTCCTTTGTGAAGGTTTTCGACCTGCCGTACGGCGGCTCAATTACCCTTTGCTCCATGCTGCCGGTAATGCTTTTCAGCTTCCGCTCCGGGATAAAATGGGGCCTTGGGGCCGGCTTCACCTTCAGCGTGCTGCAGCTGCTCTTTGGCCTGGACGCCCTCAAGGGCATATCCGGCGCGACTGTAGCCGGCTCCATATTCCTCGACTACCTGCTGGCCTTCACGGTGCTGGGCCTTGCGGGGATATTCCGGGGCAAAATAAAGCATGACCCCGCGGCCTTTACCCTGGGCTGCCTTATAGCCGGACTTCTGCGGTATGTTTCGTCCATACTCTCAGGCTGGCTGCTCTGGGCCCAGTTTATGGAAGTGGGCTATATGCAGGAGCTGGTGGCAAACTTCTTCCCCGGGCTCAGCTACCTCACCGGCCCACAGCTTGGGATAATCTACTCCACCTGCTATAACGGCATGTACATGATACCCGAGACACTTGTCACCTGCATTGTAGCCTTCATAGCCATGCAGCTTTTGGGGAGGTTTATTCTGAAAGATTGAGAAAGTTTTAGCCTTTGCTTGCTTTACCGGGGAAATTCTGGTATGATTTAGGGGCTGGATAAAAGTGGAAGGAGCTGACCCCTATGCCAGGCAAGCATCATGCGGACAATCGACCGAGCCTCTGGCTCATTATAGCTGTAATAATTATACTCACCGGCCTGCTGGCTGCGGGCATACTCCTTGTCCGTGAGCTGGGCCTAAGGGATAAGGAGCAGGAGGCAAAGGGGCCCAGCCCGGCACCTGTATCCTCTGCCGTGGAGTCTGAGGCAGAGCCCACGCCTACTCCGGCGCCCACTCCATCACCTACGCCGGAGCCAACGCCCACTCCCGGCCCCATACCTGACAACGGCGAGGACGGCTATCTCTCTGAGGGCATATACATCTGGAACAATATGGCCTTTGAACTGTTCTACGGCTACGACGAGGCCTCGGATCCCTACGCCCAGGCTATAGACGGCTTTGCAAGGGACCTGCCCGCCGATGTGAAGGTATATAATATGATAGTCCCCAACCACAGCGAGTACGGCCTGCCGGAGAGGCTTCGGGACAGCCTTGGCTGCGGCTCACAAAAGGACAATATACGATATATCTACAGCACCTATAAATACGCCCAGCCCGTTGACATCTGCGACGCCCTGGACCAGCATAAGGAGGAGTACCTCTATTTCAACACCGACACCCACTGGACCGCCCGGGGGGCCTACTACGCCTATGAGGAGTTCTGCAAAGTTGCCCAGGTGCCCTGTACGTCTCTGGAGCAGTTTAACGCTGTGAGCCACGAGCGGGACTTCTACGGCTATCTTGCCGAGGTCACCGGCGAGGACTGCCTGTATGACAACCCGGACCATATCGAGACCTTCGAGCCCGGATACCCCTATAAGGCCGCTATGAGCTACGACGGCTATGACTTCTCCCAGCTGGACGGCGTGAACAGCAGCGACGCCTCCATGGGCTACAGCATGTTCCTCTGGGGCGACCTGCCATGTGTGCGCATACAGAATGAAAATTCATATATGAACAGAAAGCTTGCAGTGGTAAAGGAATCCTACGGCAACGCTGCCGGGGCATTTATGGGCGCCAGCTTTGACGAGGTATATATGATAGACTTCAGGAGCTTTTCCGGGAGCCTGCCGGACTTTATAAGGGATAACGGCATAACCGATGTGCTCTTTATGAACAGCGCCACCGCTGCAAATACCTACCAGCGGGTGGAGGACCTGAACTCCCTTTTCCCGGAGGGCTGATAATTTGATGCTTTGCGGCAATACTAACCCCTGTCCGACCACTTTCTATAATATAGGGGGCATTTACCATGAGAAACAAGCTTGAATGTTCAGTGACCGCCTGCCGCCATAACGAGCACAACTTCTGCGACCTGCCCGGTATCAAGGTTGAGGGTCCCGGCGCCCGGGAGAGCCGCCAGACCTGCTGCGAGTCCTTCGAGCCTCGCGGCGGGAGCAGCAACAGTGCAGGCTCCTGCGGCTGCGCGTCCGCGGAGACAGCCATCGACTGCAAGGCCAAGAATTGCACCTATAATAACGACTGCAGGTGCGAGGCCGAGTGTGTCTGCGTGGGCTGCTGCTGCGACGATGTGACCGGCAAATCCGGCACCGAGTGCTGCACCTTCCGCGAGGGCTAAGCGAAAACCCATAAGCAAATGGCGCCGGGCCTGGATGGTCCGGCGTTCTTTTTGTGCAATATGCCAAATAGTAATTTAACCGGCGCCATGTTATAATGGACGCAAAAGAGCCGGGGGTGTGTGGAGTGTACGGGGCAATACTGGGCGATATCGCCGGGTCGCGGTTTGAGTTTACAAGGCCTGAGAAATTCGACTGGCGGCGTGAGGAGCTCTTTAACGGCATGAGCAAGTACACCGACGACACTGTGCTCACCATCGCCACAAAGTACGCTGTGCTCACAGGTGTGCCGTATTTCCGGGCCTACCAGCGCTTCGGGCGGCGGTACATGCAGGCGGGCTACGGGCCCATGTTCAAGAACTGGCTGCACGCCCACTCTGAGAAGGGCTATAACAGCTACGGCAACGGCTCTGCCATGCGGGTGAGCTATATAGGCCTTTACTTTGACACCCTGGAGGATGTTGAGCGGGAGGCAAGGCAGAGCTCCGTCTGCACCCACGACCACTATGAGGGAATCAGGGCAGCCATAGCTACGGCTGCGGCGGTATTTATGGCCCGCACCGGGGCCAGCAAGGCCGAGATAGCATATTATATGCGCAGGCGCTATAAATACACCGTGGCGCGCCCCCTGTTCCTGTACCGGCCCTTCGGCAGGTTTGACGTGACCGCCATGGGCACAATGCCCTTGGCAATACGCTGCTTTTTGGAGTCTGAGGACTGGGAGAGCTGCATAAGGAATGTGTACAGCGTGCGGTGCGACACGGACACGGTGGGCTGTATAGCCGGGGGCATAGCGGACGCCTTTTACGGCGGCACCGGCCAGGACGAGGACGCGCTGCTTCGGCGCTACCTTATCCGCCCCAACCGGGTGGGCGCCTTTGACACATACCTGTATGACTGGGCTGTAAAGACCCCGGAGGAGTACAGGCGGGAGAAAGAGGAGAAAGGGGAAACCTGAGATGATACTGCAAACCTACCAGTCCAAGGTGGTGCTCCGCACCCTGAGAAGCGGCGAGGTCTACCGGGCAAAGCCCAACCTCGGCCTCCGCGGGGAGTATAACGCGCTGATAGACATGCTGGGGCTCCACTGCGAGTGCCCGGTCTTCGCGGTGGTAAAGGGCAAAAAGCAGAACACCGGAGGGAAGGTATCAGGCTCCGTACGCCTCACCATGGATGTGCCTGAGGAGTTTGTGCATATAACCGAGTACGGAATCTGGGCCGACTTTATCTACGCCTTCAAGTTCTCAAAGCCCGGAAACTATAAGGTGCTGCGCCCGGACTGCGAGGAAATCTCCGTGCGCAGGTATAATGAGCTGATGGAGGATTTAAAGAACCAGCGCAAGCTCAGCACTTACGAGTGCCCCCAGGTGGTGCTGGAGAGGATTGAACCGGGGTGGCTTAAGAGTGTGAAGATGTTCGGCGAGTCGGGGCTGTTTGGCTGGGCCAGGCGGAGATAGCCTCATATAAAGCATAAAGGCCGACAGGGCTGTCCTGCCGGCCTTTACTTTTTGCATTTGTGCCTTGCCTACTTGTCGAAGGAGGGGTTGAAGGCGTAGAAATTCTTGCTGTCCAGGCGGTCGGTTAGAATGCGCAGGCCTTCGCCGAAATTAGCGATTTAAGTAAAAGCCCCGGAGCCCAGTGTTTGCAAGGGTTCTGGGGCTTTTTCAGTGGGCTGAAAAATGTGCGGACAAGTCCCTATTTCTGGTTATTTGTCCCGCACCACGCCGCGATCTCTCCTATCAACTCTAACGGGAGCGGCTTGCTGTAGGGGATCTGAATGGCTCCTTTGCTGGTCTTATAGTCCGTCAATCTGTCGGCAAACACCTCCACAGCCTCTGGGCCGGGATAAAGGCCGATGTGCCGTTTGAAAGCCGCGAACTGGATCAGGTTGCGGCCCTTCCAATAGGTGGGCATACTCCAGGAGATCTTTTCCTTGGCCTCCGGGATGCTGCCTTTAATGGCGTCATTGACTTGGCGCAGATAAGGCTGCACCTCTTCCGGCTGGCTGAGGATGTATTCCTCGATCGTCTCCGGCGCTTTCCCACAATAATGATCCTGCTCTTTTCTGCGAAATGACCGGCCGCATTTGGGGCATACCCACATGGTTGGTTCCTCCTGTTTCCGCAGAATCTTTTCCATAGGCTTGCCCTTGGCAAGCTCGTCGATGAGCTTATCCAAGTACCGGATTTCTCGCATGAGAGGGTCTTCGATTTCCTCCACCCGTATGCCGCAGACCACACCCTTTATCAGCGTCCGATTGGGATTGGGGGCGGGTGCGTTGCGGAAAAAGTCTCCGTAGCAGACCGAGGATGTAAGGGCCTTTTCCAAACTTTCTGTATTGTGTCCTGTCAGCCAGAAGATAACTTCATCAACTTCCGTTTGTGTACGCCCCTTCTTGACTGCCTTATTCAAAAGAAGTTCGTAGACTTTCCCAAAATCCATTTGGAATACTTTTTCATTGGTCATATGATTGGATGTCCTCTTTTTTCTCTAAAGTATAGCCGCTAAAGCAGTTCCCTTGTTTTTTTCGCCAGATATAGCGGAAGATTGGTAATATACCCATCCTTCCGGTAGCCACGCTTAGAGAATCGCAGAGCGTGTTCCGGCTGCTTTTCAGCAATATACCGCTTGAAGGAAGGGGCTGATTTGTCCTCGCCGCCCTTGGCCTCAATGGGGATGATCTCTGTTCCGTATTGCACCACAAAATCAATCTCACCGTTTTTGTCGGAGTAGTAGCGGGGTTCTACCTCGAACTGGCCTCGGAGCTGCTGCAAAACAAAATTCTCGGTCAGGGGGCCTTTGAATTGGTAATCGCTTTTCAACAGAATTGCGCTGTTGTCGATCCCCGCCATCTGCTTGAGCAGGCCGGTGTCAAAGACAAAGAGCTTGAACTGATCCAGCTTGTCAAAAGCGGCAAGAGGATGCTCCAGCTTGGAGATATTGTAGACCCGGTTCAGCATCCCGGCAGAAACGAGCCATTCTATCGCTTCCTCAAAGTCTCTGGCCCGTCCTCCTTCCCGGACAGCACCGTACATGAATTTCTCATTGGCTTTTGCAAGCTGGGAGACGATGCTGCGGAAAACCATCAGAATGCGGCCGCTGTTGACCTTGCCGTTGTGCTTGGAGAAGTCGTTTTCATATATCTCAATCAGCTCCCGCTGGATCTGAGCCACCTTAGCCGGGTCTTTGTATTTTATCCATAAGGCCACGCACTCCGGCATCCCGCCAATGATGAAGTAGTTATTGCAGGCTTCCATCAGACGGCGGTGGAAAATCTCCTCAATAGGCTGCTCCTTCTGGATGCCGCAGTAGAACTCATACAGGGAAGGCTCCACAGCCGCCAGAAATTCATCGAAGGTAAGAGGGGAGAGGTCCAGCAGGTTCACCATGCCCACCGGGTAGGACTTTGGCTGGGCCAGCAGCGTCCCCAGGAGACTGCCAGCCGAAATAATATGGTACTCGTTGGCCCTTTCCTTGAAGTATTTCAAGGCGTTGAGGGCGGCGGGACACTCCTGTATCTCGTCAAAAATCACCAGGGTCTTGCCGGGAAGTATCTTCTCACCGACGATCATTGACAGCAATTCGATGATCCGCTGGGGGTTTTTATTGGCTTCAAAGATGGACTTCAATTCGTCCTCTTCATCAAAGTTGAAGTAAACGGAATGTTCGTAGCAGCCTTGCCCGAATTCCTTCATGAGCCAGGTCTTGCCAACCTGCCGAGCGCCCTTGAGTACCATGGGCTTGCGGTCTTCGCTGTGCTGCCACTGGATCAGAGCGTCTAAGGCGTTTCGCTTCATCACATTACCAGCCCTTCTTGTGTGGGATCAGGAATAGTATAACACATTTTTTCGGGGAATACAACGCAGTTTTCACACATTTTTTCCAGCCAACCAGTCCTCAATCCTCATCGCCGGGATACCCTCATAGTTCCCCCGGAAGGAGCCTTCTTTATACAGAACCAGTTTCGGATAGTTGTCCCTGACCTCCAACAGCGAACCAAATTCCCGCTGGATGGTAGCTTCATCACTGAGCAGGTAACAGACCTGCACATACAGCTTGTCCCCCTGTTTCTCGCCCACGAAGTCGATTTCCTTCGTCCCGACACGGCCAACGTAGACCTTGTACCCCCGGCGAAGTAGTTCCAGGCCCACGATGTTTTCCAGAACGATCTCCACATTTTGAAGGTTCGAGCCGATGACAGCTTCCCGCAGTCCGTGATCGGCCACATAGTATTTTTCGTTGACCTTCAATACCTTCTTACCGTTGATGTCCTGGCTCTTGAAGCGATACAGAAAATAGGCTTCCTCACAGGCTTTCAGATAGTTCAGGATCGTTTCGGGGGCTACGGTGCGGTTTTCCGCCTTGAAGAACTTGGAGATGCTGGTGGCGGAAAAGCTCCTTCCTACGTTGGCCAGGGCATAGGCAATGATGCGCTCCAATAGGTCAACGTCCCGGATGTTGTTGCGCTTGACAATATCCTTCAGCACCACCGAGTTGAAGATGTCCTGGAGGTAGTTCTTGCTGATCTCCGGCTCGAAGTTGATGCTGGACAGAAAGGGCATGCCGCCATACTGGATGTATTGATGGAAAGTAAGTCCGGGGTCAGCCATTTGAAACTCAGTAAAGGAAAAGGGGTATACAACAAAGGAAATATACCGCCCGGCAATATAGGTAGCCAGTTCGCCGGACAGCAGCCGGGAGTTGGAGCCGGTGATGTAGATGTCCGCATGGAACTTCACCCGCAGGGAGTTGACTGCCTTCTCCCAGCCCTGCACCTCTTGAACCTCATCGAAGAACAGGTAGAATTGTTCCTTGCTGTCTCCGATTTTCTCACATACATAGTCATGAAGGGCGTTATATTCGCATAGGTGTTGGTTTCCCAAATCCTCAAAGTTTAGAAAGATGGTATTAGGGCTGCCTATCTCGTCACGAATCTGTTCCAACAGGACGCTTTTCCCGCCGCGCCGGATGCCGGTCAGTACCTTGATGATGTCCTTGCCGATAAAGGGACGGATTTTCGCCAGATAGTTCTCTCGTATAACCATGACGATCAACTCCTCTCTTGTATAGGATAACACATAGTATAGCTTGTAGTCAATCGGATTTTGATGTTATATCAGATATAACTTATAAAATGGCAATAAGAGTGGTATGAACTCCCGTAGAACAGTTTGCAAGGAATACTTTGTTGCGTTATTCCGATATATGATGTATAATAAATACTGGATTTATTTTGAATCAAGATGTGCAGATGGGCGGCTATAGGGTGCAATCAAGAAAGGGAAAACCTGGCTTATCCCAGCAGATTCTAAAAAACCATCTGACAAAAGATTCAAGCATCATAAATCTGAAAATGCAACTTCATTTTTACAAAATACCAGCAAGGAGACGGTACTATGAAATCAAACTTTGCGTTTTTGAACAGTCATTTCCCCGTGCTGGCAAATTTCGGTGAACTGGCAGAAAAATATTTATATAGCGATTCTAACTCCTGCCTGATGAAATTGGGAATGATCGGCGAAACGATTGTTAATTTGTGTTTCACCTATGATAGAATCCCTCTGCCCCAGGATAACACAGCCGCAGTCAGAATCAACAGCCTCTTCCGCGAGGGTATGATTACCCGCGACTTAAAGGAGGTCCTTCATGCCCTGCGCATCAGCCGCAATAAGGCTACACATGAAAACTACGCTTCTGTAGAAGACGGAAAGACATTGCTTCAAATGGCGTACAGTCTATGCGAATGGTTTATGCAGACCTATGGGGACTGGAATTATCAAAATCAACCGTTTGTCATGCCATCTGAAACACTGGAACCCGTCAGTGTCAATCAGCAGAGCGAACAGGCTCAGGAGACACAGCTGATCGAAGAGGCGGAAAGGGCAGCGGCGGCGGCTCCCACCATGGAAAAGGAAGTCCGAAAGAAGCAGTCCGCCAAAGCCGCAAGCCAGCGAGTCAAATCCGAGGCGGAAACACGCTATCTAATCGACGAGCAGCTGCGCAAGGTTGGCTGGGAGGCCGATACAGAGCAGCTGCGCTATTCCAAGGGAACACGTCCTGCCAAGGGGCGCAATATCGCTATTGCTGAATGGCCTACTGATTCTACGGTTGGCAATCGGGGCTATGTGGATTATGCTCTATTCGTTGGTATGCAGTTGGTCGCAACGGTCGAAGCGAAGGCGAGCCATAAGGATATTCCATCTGTCATCGACTATCAGTGCAAAGATTACTCCCGAAATATCCGCAGTGCTGATAAAGCCTATCAGATTGGAACATGGGGAAGCTATAAAGTGCCGCTCACCTTTGCCACCAACGGAAGGCCGTATTTAGAGCAGTACGACACCAAAAGCGGTATATGGTTTTTGGATTTGAGGCAGCCCGATAATGCGCCAAAAGCTCTGCGGGGCTGGATGAGCCCGGAGGGGATTATAGAGCTGCTTGACAAGGATATTTCCGCAAGGAATCAGGACTTGCAGGAGATGCCCTATGACCTGCTGCGTGACAAGGACGGCCTGAGTCTCTATGAATATCAGGTCAGAGCGATAAAGGCCGCCGAGGAAGCAATTATCAACGGCCAACGTAATGTCCTGCTTGCCATGGCGACAGGAACGGGCAAGACCAGAACCATCCTGGGTATGATCTACCGTTTCCTGAAAACGGGACGGTTCCGCAGAATCCTTTTCCTGGTGGACAGAACCGCTTTAGGTGAACAGGCCTCTGACGTATTCCAGGAGGTCAAGCTGGAGGACTTAATGACCCTTGATGATATATACAATATCAAGGGTTTAGAGGATAAGGATATAGACCGTGAGACTCGTATCCAGATTGCCACGGTTCAGAGCATGGTCAAGCGAATCCTGTACAATGACGAGGATACCATGCCCGCTGTTTCTGACTATGATTTGGTTATCATCGACGAAGCGCACCGAGGCTATATCCTGGATAAGGAAATGGGCGAGGATGAAGTCCTTTACCGGGATCAGATCGATTATCAGAGCAAATACCGCTGCGTTGTAGAGTATTTTGACGCTGTGAAAATTGCGCTGACCGCAACGCCAGCCCTACAGACCACCAAGATTTTCGGACAGCCTGTATTCAAGTATACATACCGGGAGGCGGTGATCGAGGGGTATCTGGTTGACCATGACGCTCCCCATAGGATATCCACCAAATTAAGCGCGGAGGGCATTCATTACAAGAGGGGCGATACCGTTGTACGGTATGACCCTGTGACGGGTGAGGTCACCAATTCTGAGCTGTTGGAAGATGAATTGGATTTTGATGTGGATGCCTTCAACTGCCAGGTCATAACAGAGCCGTTTAATCGGACGGTTTTGGCTGAAATCGCCCGTGATATTGACCCGGATAGTCCGGATGTTCAGGGGAAAACCTTGATTTTTGCCGTCAATGATGACCATGCTGATTTAATCGTAAAAATTCTGAAGGAGATTTATACGGAAAAGGGCGTGGACAATGACGCCATTATGAAAATCACCGGCTCTGTAGGCGGCGGCAACAAGAAAAAGGTAAAGGACGCCATCAAGCGCTTCAAGAACGAACGCTTTCCCAGCGTTGTCGTAACAGTGGATTTGCTGACGACGGGAATCGATGTTCCCGCAATCACAACATTGGTATTTATGCGCCGTGTGAAATCCCGTATCCTGTTTGAGCAGATGATGGGCCGTGCCACCCGCCGCTGTCCTGATATCCACAAGACCCATTTTGAAATCTACGACCCCGTTGGCGTTTATGATTCTCTGG
Organism: Acutalibacter sp. 1XD8-36; assembly: GCF_009917525.1. Lineage (GTDB taxonomy): Bacteria > Bacillota > Clostridia > Oscillospirales > Acutalibacteraceae > Acutalibacter. The sequence goes on along the minus strand of NZ_QZDU01000006.1, from coordinate 76,994 downwards.
AAGCGGTCAACACCATGAAGCCCGTCGTTGCCAACCCCAGCGCAACATTTGAGCAGCTTTTGGATGGCCTGGAGGTTCTGGAGGATGAACGCCAGGTGCAAAATCAGATCGATCAAATCCTTGCAAAGCTGCAACGGAAAAAACGGCGCATGGATGCTGAAACCATGGAACATTTTATCAGCATGACCGGGGGACAAGACCCCACCCAGTTCATTGACGACATTCAGCAGCGCAGGCCGGAGGACGCCAAAAACCGTCTGCTTGCCAATACGGAGCTATTCAAAATGCTGGCGCAGTTCAAGCCGGATGGCCGCCGCTCTGTGGTGATCTCCGACCACGAGGATGAGCTTTTGGAGCATACCAGAGGCTACGGCAGCGGCAGCAAGCCCGAGGATTATCTGGACGCATTCGCAAACTATGTCAAGAGCAATCTGAATGAGATCGCCGCCTTGAACATCGTCTGCACAAGGCCGAAGGAGCTGACCCGCGAGGGGCTGCGCTCCCTACGCCTGACGCTGGACAGGGAGGGCTTTACCACCCAGCAGCTGAATACGGCTGTTTCCCAGATGACCAACGAGGAAATCGCCGCCGATATTATCAGCCTGATTCGCCGGTACGCTATCGGCTCCACCCTGATTTCCCATGAGGCCAGAATCAGACGCGCGGTGGACAAGCTGAAAAAGGCGCATACCTTCTCCAAGCAGGAGCTTAACTGGATTACCAGAATGGAAAAATACCTGATGGAAGAATCTGTGCTGAATGTGACCGTATTTGACGAGGATGGGCGCTTCAAGGCACAAGGCGGCTTTGCGAAGATCAACAAAGTGTTTGGAAATAAACTGGAAAGCATTATCCTGGAGCTGAACGAGTATCTGTACGATGATGGAGGGAAAATCGCATGACGACACAGGAAATTGTCTCCAAGCTCTGGAACCTCTGTAATGTTCTCCGTGACGACGGCATCACCTATCACCAGTATGTGACGGAGCTGACCTATATCCTGTTTTTGAAAATGGCGAAGGAGACGGGGGCAGAGAGCCAGATCCCGGAGGCTTATCACTGGGACAGCCTCACCGCCAAAAGCGGCATTGAATTGAAGAAATTCTATAAGGAGCTGCTGAACCACCTGGGCGAGAGCTGTACAGGCCGTGTGCGGGAAATCTATCAGGGCGCGGCCACCAACATTGACGAACCGAAGAACCTGGAAAAGATTATCACCACCATTGACGGGCTGGACTGGTTTTCTGCCCGGGAAGAGGGGCTTGGCAATCTGTACGAGGGCCTTTTGGAGAAGAACGCCAACGAGAAGAAGTCGGGAGCGGGACAGTATTTCACGCCCCGGGTGCTGATTGATGTCATGACCCGTCTGGTGAAGCCTCAGCCGAAGGAACGCTGCAACGACCCCGCTTGCGGCACGTTCGGCTTTATGATCGCCGCCCATCGGTATGTTGCGGACCAGACCGATGACTTCTTTGACCTGGACGCAGACACCGCCGCCTTTGAGCGCACGGAGGCCTTTACTGGCATGGAGCTGGTACATGATACCCACCGTCTGGCTCTGATGAACGCCATGCTGCACAACATGGAGGGGACCATCACGCTGGGCGATACCCTGTCCAATCTCGGTAAAAGTATGCGGGGCTATGACGTGGTCCTCACCAATCCTCCCTTTGGAACGAAGAAGGGCGGCGAACGCGCCACCCGCGACGACTTCACCTACACCACCAGCAACAAGCAGCTGAACTTTTTGCAGCATATTTACCGCAGTCTGAACGCGGACGGAAAGGCCCGCGCCGCTGTGGTGCTGCCGGATAACGTCCTCTTTGCCGACGGCGAGGGTGAGAAAATCCGAATTGACCTGATGGACAAGTGCAATCTGCACACGGTTCTGCGTCTGCCCACCGGCATTTTCTACGCCCAGGGGGTCAAGACCAACGTGCTGTTTTTCACCCGGGGAAGGACGGACAAGGGCAATACCCAGGAGGTCTGGTTCTATGACCTACGTACCAATATGCCCTCTTTCGGCAAGACAAATCCGCTGAAAACGGAGCATTTCGCGGACTTTGAGGCGGCGTTTGAGGCCGCAGACCGTCGGGCTGTGCAGGATGAGCGGTGGAGCGTGTTCACCCGGGAGCAGATCGCCCAGAAGGGCAACAGCCTGGATTTGGGGCTGATTCGGGATGATTCCATGGTTGACTATGACGATTTGCCCGACCCGATTGAGAGCGGCGAGGAAGCCATTGCGCAGCTGGAAGAAGCGGTGGACCTCTTGCAGAGCGTGGTGAATGAGCTGAAGGCCCTGTCGGAGGTGGACTGATGGCAAGAGGGAAAAAGGCGGCAAAAGAACTGTCGCCAGAGGAAAAGCTGCAACAAGCCCTTGTGCCAGCAGAGGAGCAGCCGTATCCGATTCCTGAGAATTGGTGCTGGATTTATTGGGGCAATATCGGCGAGTTTACTGCCGGAAGTACTTTCAAAAATGAATATCAAGGTTTTGCTGAATATCAAATTCCTTTTTACAAAGTTGGAAGTTTGAAATATTCCGATGTAAATGGGATTTTATATGATAATAGCAATACTATTAACGAAGAAATTAGAGCAAAATTAAAAGCTGCATTGATACCAAGTCAATCAATTATTTTTGCAAAGATTGGCGAGGCTATTCGCTTAAACCGCAGGAGCATCAATGCTGTACCGTGTTGCATTGATAATAATCTTATGGCCTTTCAAGCTAAGGAATGTTTTTGGCACTATGCGTTTTATTGGACCCTTGGGCTTGACTTATACACATACACGAATGCTACAACTGTTCCAGCAATACGAAAGAGTGATTTGGAAGCAATTCCGTTTCCGCTCCCCCCCTTTTCAGAACAGCACCGTATTGTCTCCCGCCTTGAAAGCCTGTTCGCCAAGCTGGATGAGGCGAAGGAAAAGGCCCAAGCAGTGGTGGACGGTTTTGAGCTGCGGAAGTCTGCAATTCTTCATAAGGCATTTACGGGGGAGCTGACGGAGCGGTGGAGAAACAAGCGTGGCGCAGACAAATGGCGTACATCCACATTTGGCAAATATACGAATTCGCAGTATGGATATACGGAGAGCGCCACACAAGAACCAGTTGGCCCAAAGTTTTTGCGTATCACCGATATACAAGATGGCGTTGTTAATTGGGACAAGGTTCCATATTGTGCGATTTCAAAGGACGATTTTGAGAAATACTCGATGAAGCAGGGCGACATCGTGATAGCACGCACAGGCGCAACTACAGGGAAAAGCTATCTGATTGCGGATGACGTAAAAGCGGTTTTTGCCTCATACTTGATTCGGCTGACGATGAAACAGGCAGGGCTAATGGCAAGATATTTATATTACTTTATGCAATCACCAAGTTATTGGCAGCAAATTACAGAGTTTAGTGCAGGCATTGCACAGCCGGGTGTAAATGCAAAAAAACTGCAAAAGATAGAGCTTCCCATTCCATCTGTTGAAGAACAAGAAGAAGTTGTCGTTGCCTTGGATAAGATTCTGAAAAAAGAGCAGCAAGCCAAAGAAGCCGCCGAAGCTGTCCTCTCCCAGATCGACAACATGAAAAAGGCGATTTTAGCCCGCGCGTTCCGTGGGGAATTGGGAACGAATAACCCGGAGGAGGAATGGGCGGGGGAGATGGTGAAGGAAATATTATAGCGTGATTCGAATATAATAGTAAAAACCAAGGGCGCGGATGTGCTCTTGGTTTTTACTATTCATCCACGAAATATGCCGCGGCTTCACGCATATTATCGTAATGGATGAGATCGACATTGGCCCTGTGTGGGGCCATCTAGGAGGTATTGCAATGGCTAATCTAAAAGATGAGTACACGGACATCAAAGACCGGAAACACCGTGTAGAGCATTTTACTGTCCATGAAGAGGACCCAGCCAATCGGGAGCGGCTTAAAGAAGAGCTGTTTCTGGCTTTGACAAGAACGGAAAAGCGTATTCCCGCATAGGGAGTACATACATTTTACCATGAGGAAAGGGGGTGTGTCAAATGGCGATCATTCTGTATGCCCGTAAGTCGGTGGAGCGGGAGAACAGCATTAGCTGCGAAACCCAGCTTGAGTATTGCAGGTCTGTTATTAAGCCCGATGAGCGGGACGAAAAGATCATAACCTTTGTGGACAACGGCTTCTCCGGCGGCAATGTCAATCGGGACGGCTTCCAGAAGATGATGAAGCTGGTGCGGCAGGGGAAGGTCAAAAAGGTCATTGTCTACAAGCTGGACCGTATCAGCCGTTCTTTATCGGATTTTGTGAACATTTTGCAGGAGTTCAAGGAGCACAAGGTTGAGTTCGTGTCCTCTCAGGAGTCTTTTGACACATCCTCGCCTTATGGTGAAATGATCGTCAAGCTCCTGATGGTGTTCGCCGAGTTTGAGCGGACATCCATTATCAACCGTGTCACCCAGGCATATGCCCACCGCAGTGAAATGGGGTTCTATATGGGCGGCCGCCAGCCCTATGGCTTCGAGCTGGTTCCGACAGTCATCCATAACGTCAAGACTAAAAAGCTGAATCCAATCCCCGCTGAGGTAGAGGAGGTACGCTATATCTTTGAGGTCTACGCTCAGGAGAGCGTGTCCCTGCGGCGGCTCCTGGATATTCTGGTAGCCGAGGGGAAGCAGCCCCTGAATGGCAGCAGTTGGACGACGGCGAAGCTGTCCACATTGCTAAAGAACCCTATCTACGTCAAGGCCGATTCCGATGTATACGACTACTATGACCGCCACGGCGTTCAGATGGTCACAGACGTGTCCATGTTCACCGGGGAGAATGGGGCGCAGCTCTACGGTCACACTAAGCATGACCCCAGCAGCCCAGATTGGTCGGATATGAAGCTGGTGCTCTTAACCCACCCCGGTATTGTTGATTCTGACATCTGGCTCAGATGCCAGCGGAAGCTGGAGAAGAACCGTCAGATTGGGAACAGCGTCAGCAACCCTACCAGCTGGCTGGCAGGGAAGGTGGTCTGTGAGAAGTGCGGCCACACCATGACCACCATTAAGGGGAAGATCAACAAGAGTGGCGAGATACGGCGGTATTTCAACTGCACCGGAAGATCCCACAAGAAAACCTGTACAGGGCCGAAGGTGACGATCTACGCCGAGGATTTGGAGAATATGGTTTATGAGTGCATCTCCGCGAAGCTGGCAGATCTGAAGGAGATGAACCGCACCACCCGAAAGGGAGACACGGCAGAGGTCAACGAGCTGAAGCTGAAAATCAAGGCTATTGAGAAGTCGGAGAAACAGCTTTTGGACACTATGCTGGCGGGTGGATTCAACGATGACCTTCTGGCGCTGGCAAATCAAAAGGCTACCCAGCTCAAGAGGGACCGGCTGGCTCTGTATGAGCGGATAGAGGACTTGAAAAGCCGTGATGATGAAACCAATGTTGTTGTCAATCTGGCGAAGTCATGGAGGACTGCCGACTACAAGCGCAAAAAGGCTGTCGCTATGATTATGATACATAAAATTGTTATCAGCGAGGATGGCAGCACGAAGGTGCTTTGGAACATATAGCAGACCGTCAGGGCTTTGATGCTCTGGCGGTTATTTTTTGCAGATAGTCGGCTGTTGAGTTGATTTTCAGCTATTGAGGAAGTATAATAGGCTTAAAGAATCTAACAAGGAGGAATGGGCATGATTCTCTACCATGGCAGCAAAGTATTGGTCAAATCGCCAGAGATACGGCTTCAGAAGTACAATAAAGACTTTTACTTTGGCTTTTACTGCACATTAATTCGAGAACAAGCTACCCGGTGGGCTGTTCGGTTTGATGGCGTCGGCTATTTAAGTGAGTATCTCTATATGCCTGACGATAGTTTGAGAGTAAAACGGTTCACGGAAATGACGGAGGAATGGCTGGATTTCATCGTGTCCTGCCGTTTGGGACATCCTCATGACTATGACATCGTAGAAGGCCCTATGGCTAATGACACTATTTTCAACTATGTCCAGAACTTTGCGGACGGAAAAATCAGCAGAGAAGCCTTTTGGGAGCTTGCAAAGTTCAAAAGGCCAACCCATCAGATCAGTTTCCATACGGACAGAGCCTTAACTACGCTGTCGTTTGTGAAGGGAAGTGAAGTCCGGGATGAAGAATAACAGCGCATTATTCTATACTTGTAGCCTGATTGAATATATCGGTAGGCAGCAAAAATTGAATCGCTCCGAGCTGGTTCGCGTTATGGGAGAGAAAACCATCAGGCGTATCTACCGTTACGCAGACGTTTTTCACTGTGAGCCGATTGAAAAAATAGCGGATGACTTCATTACGAACTTGAATATTCCGAAAGGCGCTTTCGATAACGTAGCATCCTGTCGGTATGACGTACCCGACTACTGGACGATTGGCGAGGTCTACGAGCGGTTGATTGAGGACATTTCCGGCGATGACGAGGAGCACATCATTGACCGTTTGGTGGAGGTATACACCTCATGGATAAATACTGCGATCTCCAACTACAATAGTGATTTTTATTACCAGCCTCGGGATTATATCCGGGTGTGCTATGAAGAGGGACAGGTCTGCGGCTGAATATCCGAATAAAAAAGGAGACAAATATCCCCTGTGAGCCGCCCACAGGGGATAAAATCTGCTTAAATCAGTATGGTTTGCTTCGCCGAAGCGCTGATAGTGCACGACTTCCCGCTCCCGCAGGAACTTGATGGGCTCGGCCACATCCGGGTCGTCGGCAAAGCGCAGGATGTTGTCGTAGCTGAGCCGCGCCTTCTGCTCTGCTGCAAGGTCCTCGTTCAAATCGGCTATGGGGTCGCCGGTGACGGCAAAGGTTGCCGCGGAGAACGGCACGCCGGAGGCAGCCTGGGGATATACGCCTGTGGTGTGGTCCACGAAATAGTCGGAAAAACCCGCCTCCTCAATCTGCTCGGGGGTAAGGCAGCGAGTCAGCTGGTAGACGATAGTGCCGACCATTTCAAGGTGGGCTAGTTCTTCGGTACCTATATCCGTCAATATAGCGCTAAGCTCCGGGTAGGGCATGGCGTACCTCTGGCTCAGGTATCGCAGTGACGCGCCTATTTCGCCGTGGGGCCCAAGATATGTCAAGATGTGATAATGAAGGAAAAGAAGTTTAATTTCAGCATAGATACCTATATTTTTGAGAGCAATGCGTCTTGTAAAACCTGTGAGAAATTTACTCCCATCGCCACAGCTCGGTCATTTAGCCACGCGGGGATGGTCAGGGTCTTCTTTACAGCACGGGTGTCTTTGTACGGGTCAACGGAGCAGGCTACCAAAGAGGTGAACCCGCCTGCTGGGTCTATGGCAGATATATCAGAAGGGGCAGCAAGGTTTTTACCTTGCTCTAACAAGGTGAGCGCATAGGCCGCCAATGCCTCTTGTGCCCCTTCCATTGTCTCGTTCAGGGTACCGCCAAAGCTCTGGCAGCCGGGCAGGTCTGGAAATTCCACCCAATAAGCGTCCTCCTCCTGGTGGAAAATTGCGGGATAGACGAACATCATGAGACATACCTCCTAAAAGGAGGGGGCTTATTTTAGCCCCGCATCCTTCAAAATTTTATTCAGCAGGCCAGTGGGGACATCCTTGCCGTGTATAGGAACTACCGTGATATTGTCCCCTTTTTGAAGAACATGATGGCTACCGTGTATTCTAACGACTTCCCAACCATCTTTCTTCAAAATCTTTAGCAGGTCTTTATCTTTCATATTTCCCCCTCCCTACAAGAATATTATAACACGTATCGCACGTGTTGTCAATCCTTTTTTAATCTTTTCAAATGATTTCTGGAAAAAGGGTTGACTTTTGACTGCCAATAGTTTATAATTATGACTGTCAAAAGTGAGGTGATGAGATGACCCCCAAAATGGGGAGGCCTACCGATAACCCTAAACCGTATAAACTGACTGTTCGTGTTGATGAGGAAAGCAAGGCCATATTAGAGCAGTATTCTCAACAAGAAAAAATCAGCCAGATGGAAGCGATACGCCGAGGGATTAAACGGTTAAAGCCAGACATAAAGAAATAAGGCATTGCCCTCCGACTACCAATCACCGGGCAACGCCTTAAAAACCACACACCAAATGGTGCCAAATCTATTATAGCACCCTCTTTGGTGGAAATCAAGGAGGAATATAAGAAATGAGTAGCCAAGTTGCGAAAATTGAACAGATGAAGAAGTACACCAAGAAAACCGGCTTTTCAAACATCAGGTATAGCCTGCAAGTAGCCGAGATGTGGGACCTAATTAATATGGCTCGTGAGAAGCCTTATGACAGCATTAAACTTGCTTTTAATTATGGTCAGGCCAAGGGCTACCGTGCTGCCAAAGCGGAGGTGAAGAAATGCTAAATTATTTTGCTGTCAACATCGACTACCACGGCATCACCAACTGCGACCCACGCGATTTGGATATGGCCATGCAAATCTGGATTGACAAAAACGAGCGGTTCCCTATCAGCTCCCAGGTTGTTCACGTTTCTGTTCAGGAGGCCAGCGACACCGAGCCTCCTGGGCCGGGAACGGATTTATACGACTTCCTTGTAAACTTTGCAAAGCACCACAATATGTGGACTCCGAGGGCACGCGAGTGGAGGCGGTTAGTACGATTCTACGCACTTCTGTTTAATGCAGGGAGACTTTCAGGGCTTAAAGAGACAGAGAAAAGCTGCGTGTAGCGGATAGAAGAAGCAAAAGGGGAGATGGGTAAACGCCTGTCTCTCCTTTATTTCACGCCTACACATAATACACCACCTCAACCCGCTTAGTGTCCTTGAAAAACACCACATGGTCCACAAAGCCCCGCAGCAGGGCGTTTTTCTCCTGGGCCGTCAGCTGAGCGTTTTTCAGCGCCTGGATTGCGTTGCGGTGCTTTTTGGCAAAGGCAGCGGGGTCGGCTTTTGCAGGCTTCTGCAATCCGGCCAAGGACTTCTGCAGCTCCAGGGTGCGGGCTTCGCTGGCGGCTTTATTGGCCCGGTACTCCTCCAGGGTGTCTACCCCCGCGGCATAGGATTCCCTGTACCGCTGCAGGACGCTCTCCTCCCGGCGGAGCAGCTGCTCAAGGCGCTGGCGCTCGGCCTCCCGGTCGGGGCTCTGGCGGGAGATGATATTCAGCTTTAGGCTATCCAGCTGCTCCTCTATGGAGCAGAGTACCAGCTCCTCAAGCTTTTTGACTGTGATATAATGGGACACCCTGCATTTTCCGTGGACATACTGGACGCAGTTCATCCCGGCCCCGGTAAAGCTAAGGGTGCCGCCGCAGGCGCTGCACTTAACTATGCCCTGGAGCATACGTGAGACCTCCTGGCGCTGAGCCTTTGGGGCGGAGCCCTTATAACGGCGCTGGTAGTCCTCAATGCGCCGCTGGACGGCATCGAACTCCTCCTGGGAGATGATGGCCTCGTGCTCACCCTCCACTATCATTGTGCCGTCCAGCAGAGCGGAGCCGTGGTAGTCGTTCACGCCGTCCCTGCACCAGCGCACCTTGCCGGTATAGACCGGGTTTGTCAGGATATACCGCACGGTACGGTTTTCCCAGGGTCCGCCGCGCTTTGTTCTGACGCCCTGCATATTCAGCTTCTTTGCTATGCTTATCATGGTGATGCCGCCCAGGAAGTCCCGGTATATAGCCCGAACGGTGTCGGCCTCCCGGGGGATAACCACAAAGGCTTTGTTCTGGTATGTATATCCCAGCGGCGCAACGCTCACCGGGAGCCCGCGGCTGGCCCGCTCGGTCATGCCGCGCCGGACCTCGGCCCCAAGGTTTGCACTGTAGAAGGCGTCAAACCACTCGATAATGCGCTCGATAAGTCCGCCGAAGGGCCCCTCCATTAAGGGCTCGGATATGCTGATTACATCAATGCCGTTTTCCTTCTTCAGAAGGGATTTATATACCACGCTCTCCTCCTGATTCCGGGCAAACCGGCTGAACTTCCAGACTAGGATTGTTTCAAAGGGCCTGGGCTTCTCCTTCGCTGCGGCTATCATGGACATGAAGCCCGGGCGCTTCTGTGCAGTCCGCCCGCTTATGCCGTCGTCCTTGAATATGTACTCCTCAGGCAGGACATAGCCGTTGCTTTTTGCATAGTCGCGTATAAGCCTTAGCTGACTGTCCGGGCTGTACTCCTCCTGGTCGTGGGTGCTGACCCGGATGTAGGCAGCGCAAATCTTCCGGGGGTTTTCCATTTCGATTCATCCTTTCGTGGAAGAGGGCATAAAAAAGCCCACTACTCCCATAGTAATAAGAATTGTGAGCGGTTACGCAGATTATGCGCGCCGTTCCGGCTGGAGGATGGTCCCCTCAGTGCGCCGCCGCTGGGGGGAGGTGTGGTCTTAGAAAACGCAAAAGGTTAGGTTGTGATACAATATATTGTGCCAGCAGTTAGAGAAAATTGCGAAGCGTGGGTGTATCATTGACGACGAGCAGTCCGCGCTGGAATTTTTGAAGAGAGTGAACTATTACAGGCTGACTGCATATTTTTTGCCATTCAAAACTCAAGAGGACAAGTACATAAGCGGCACAAATTTTTCTCAGGTGGTTGGAATATATCAGTTTGACCACGATATGAGAAAGCTCCTTTTTCCGGTCATCGAGGAAATCGAATTGGCTCTACGCTCTCAAATCGCCTACTTTTTCGGGCACAGATACGGCGCCCTGGGGTATTTGGACAAGGCAAACTTTTCCGAAAGGCATAATCACGAGAATTTCCTGGAACATATTGAAAGAGAAAAGGAGCACAACAAACAGCAACCGTTTGTACAGCACCACAACGAAAAGTATTCCGGGAAATTTCCGATTTGGGTGATTATCGAACTTTTCAGCATGGGAGAGCTCTCGCTTTTTTATGCCGATATGAAAAGGGCGGACCAAAAAGGTATTGCCAAAGCTTTCGCTGTGCCCTCTGATAAACATATGAAAAGCTGGCTGAAAAACCTGACGATATTGAGAAACTTCTGCGCCCACTATTCCAGACTATATGACGCGAAGCTTCCCGGTGTCCCCAGAACGCCTAAAGGCTTTGGTATACAGCTGGGGAACAGGCTTTTCGACTATATTGTAGTATTAAAGCTGCTATATTCTGACAGTATCGGCTGGACAAATTCATTTGCCCCCGGCTTGTGTGCGACAATAGAAAAATACAGAGACCTTATTGAACTGAAGCGCATAGGTTTTCCGGCTGACTGGGAAAAAATCATTGCTTAGGTGACGGTGTGCCGTACCCGGTCTCATTGCTTGCCACTTTCAATGCGAGCCTTCACTGCCAACGAACGCTCGCATTGAAAGCGGCTTTTTCATTTTCCCATATCAGCCCGAATCAGGCTTTTAATGTATCCGGCCTTGTTGGGTACGCTGGCGAGTTTTTCAATGATGTCCTGCTCTGTATTTTTCATCAGCCGGATATTAACATTGACAGTATGCGCCTTATGGTATCTTTCCTGAGGCGTTTCTTTTTTTTCTGACATTTCATCAACTCCAGTGATTCTATACGCAGAGTAAGGGGCGGTTTTTCCGCCCCCTCCTGGCTATTTTTGGTCTTTTGCCATTGCAATTTTGTCCAGCAGTTCTACGATTTCCTTGATGGAGTATTCTTGCTTTTCTCCATTCGTAAAAAGTAGTCTTAGCTCATAGAGCGTAGCCAGCTTTGTATCTTGCCGCTCTTTCTCTGTCATAGTAGGCGCTCCCTTCCTTTGGATGTTTATATTATAGCATATGTGCCGCACTATGTCAAGCGTTTTCTCTCACTATTTCCCTCAAAATAGCTCTTATTGCAAACCCCCGGTACCCTCCCCTGACGGAATATTCCCGCCACATCTCGTGCACTTCATATAAAAGCCCTCATTTATTCTCTATCGTATAGCGCTGGTAAAAGCCACTGCCTTACCCAATATCCGCACGCTATTCATCTCTTCCTGCCTATAAATAAGGGGCTCAAAAAGAGGGTTTGCAGGCTCTAAAACAATCCTGTCATGAAAAAGGAATACTTTCTTTAACGTGGCCTCGTCTTCAATAAGGACAGCGGCGATTTCACCATTTTCAACCTGCTCCTGCTGCCGGATATATACCATATCACCATCAAAAATCCTGGCATTTATCATGCTGTCACCTTTACACCGCAGGGCAAAATCAGCGTGAATATACTCCGGCACCTCCACCACCTCGGTATCTTCCTGGATAGCTGTGATGGGCTGCCCGCAGGCTATGGTGCCTACAAGAGGGATGGTATAGGTTTTAGGGAGGGGGATAACATTTTCAGGCATGCTCTCCTCGAAAGGCTCCCAGCCCATAAGAGCGGCAGGGGTAGTCTCCAGAACAGCCGCCAGAGGCTCAAGAACATTTGTTGGCAAAGTGCGTATTTCATCACTTTCATAGCGGTATATAGTTGCACGATGTTTTCCAAGTCTTTTTGCAACTTCATCTACTGAAATGTGAAGGTCTTCCCTTCTCCGCCTTATGCGGTCACCTATCTTCAAGGCATTCCACTCCCTTTCCTGTGAGGTAATGCAATAATAACACAGGTTTCGCAAATTTGCAATAGCAAAGGGAGAAAAAATAAAAATTTTCGCAAATTTTGCGAAAATAGGGTTGACAAGCCCAGATATGTATGGTAATATATGGGTGTCGCACAAAACGCGAAAAAAGGAGGTGGAAGGATGGTTAATACAGACAAGCTGCGAGGCAAAATTGTAGAGCGCCGGATGAATATAGATTCTGTTGCGACCGCAGTAGGGATTACTCCAAGTACTCTATACAGGCGCCTCAATGGTGGAGGCGGTGCCTTTACCATTGAGGAAGCTGATAAGATTGCCTCGCTTCTTGACCTTAGTGCAGAAGAGCTAAACAATATATTTTTTGCCCAATATGTCGCGCAACACGCGAATAATGGGCAGGGTCATAGGGTTCACACGAAAAACAGCTCATAACAAAACTGCTCTCTCGTGTTGCACCACAAGAAAGCAGCTGGTAGTAGATGTTCGCTGAATTTACGGAGTACACACCGCCCATTGCTGGGCGGCAGGGCGATGGTTCACCTCGTTATTAGTATTAAGGTCAGTGAAGATGTTGGAGCGCATATCAATGGAGCCAAGTGCTTCGTGCATTCCGGCAAACTCGGTCTGAGCAGCTACTGATCAGAAATAGAAAGCAAGCTGAACTAAATTTTATAGGTAATAGAACTCTCTTTCATATCATCGGAAAACTCAATCAAAGCAATGAAAGAGGGCAAAACCTTCATGAGCTTGCGCTCGTCAGCATGAGACAGGTTGAGTTTCTTCAATTCAGGGAAATGAGATTCAATGGACGCGATAATCAACAAGCGGCTCTTTTCATCCATGAGCTCGTCCCAGTTGGCGAACACGCCGCGGCCCAGAAGATAGTCTGTGGGAACATCGAAGAAGTCGGCAAGAGCGATTAACTGTTGATAAGCGGGCTCCCTTTGCCCATATTCATATCGCTGGTAACCTATGGCAGACATACCAACGGCCTCATACACGTCTTTTTGCGTTAAATCTCTAGCTAAACGTAGTTTTTTGAGTCGTTCTGCAAAAGTCATAAAATTTCCTCCTTGCCAATTATAAAAAAGCTTGACATATCCGTTTGGTGGTGTTATCATGAATACACTACCAACTGGTAGTTAAACTAGAAAGAGAAGGTGCTGTGAACGAATTGCTAAAAAGCGCTCGAAAAGCGGCAGGAAAAACACAAGCGCAGGTAGCTAAAGAAACAGGTATATCAGAAATAGCATATCAGAGATATGAATACGATATGAGAGAACCTGGAGTGAAAACGGCCATTCGGATAGCTAAAGCGCTTGGGCGGACAGTGGAAGAACTGTTTAGCTAAAGAACATAAAGGTACACGAATAGGACAGTTCACTAAAAGAATACCACGGTAAGAACAAAAAGGCAAGGAGGAACAAAATGTATTTCAAAATTAATATCGAACCGCAGACAGAGTGCTGCTATAACTGCGAGCACTTTCGTCAGCACTATACCCGGGACGGAGACGAGCTATATTGTGGGCACTGTGTCTATCCTAGAATGAAGAACAGGGGCCCTTTCGACACATGCCAACATTTTTTGTTAAAGCAGCCAGTAGCCTTACGTATATCAACTATTGGAAGGAGCGAACGAAATGACGGTCAAAAACATTAACGGCCAACAGGCCATAGACAGCCGCGAGGTTGCGGAGATGGTAGGAAAGCAGCACAAACACCTACTCCGCAATATTGCGGGTTACATTGAAATCATGGAAAAGTCAGGAGAGCCCAAATTTGGACCGTCCGACTTCTTCATCCCAAGCACCTATGTAAGTGCCCAAAACAAAGAGCAGCCTTGCTATCTCATCACTAAAAAGGGCTGCGACATGATTGCCAATAAGCTCACCGGAGAGAAAGGTGTCCTCTTTACTGTCGCCTATGTCACAGCATTCGAGGACATGTAGAACCGGTTTGAGAGTTTGCACCAGCCGCCTGCATTCTACCCGGCAAAAGCGACATCTGCCGGTGAAGTGGCTTCACTGTTAAGGGAACTGCGGCTTACGATGAAGGAAAACAGGCAACCGTCCGAAAGCATTTCCTGGCAGGTCGAGATAACGTGTAAGCAGTTCGGTGTTGTAACAATAGCAAACTTTGTGAAGAAAGATCCATTTGAGCAATTATCGCTCGGGGCGATGGAAACTGTTCCCCAACTCGGCGCACGCTGTACAACCCCTAAAGCATAGACTGATATAGAAAGGAGAGTATACATATGGCACTGGAGAAATGGACCAGCTGCGGCGTGGGCCAGGACGGGGAGACCTTCGTGGAGACCACCCTGATATGGGACACCAAGCTGAAAAAGATAGTGGACAGGAGCTCAAAATGGCTCATACCTAAGGAGGATTTTGAGCGGCGCAAGGCCGCGATTGAGCCGGTGACGCTCTACCGTTAGGAGGGGACAAATGGGACGGACGTATAAAGACCTGGCCCACAGGGCCGGGTGTATCCGAAAAAAGTACAAGCTCACCCCTGCAGAGGCCGCCTGGTGGGTGCTCTGGCTGGAGGGGGCCTGTGAGGACGATATACCAAAGCTTGCGGAACTTATGGCAGAGCTGAAGGGCCAAAGGTACCGCTCAGAGGGGAGGGAGTAAAAGGTGGACCTGTTATTGGCGCTTATTATGGGCCTGCGTATAGCAACGCTCGGTTTCTTCGCCTGGTATCTCGCCGAAAGGTGCTGCGCTGCATACGACGCCCGGAATGCCAGGAAGCGGCGCCGGGTACAGTTCCAGAGTATCTGGCGGTCGAGCACGGTATACGGAGACGAGATGGACTATATCATCACAAGGAAAGATGAACCGATACAATGGAAAAAGTGAAGGCCCTATTCGCAACCGCCGACCAAGCACCGCGTATAGAGGCCCAACACAACCCCGGAGGGCTATATCTAGTGTATCACATTCCTCCGGGAAACACAAGGAGGAAATTAACAGCGTGAATAACACAAAAATTATTCCTTTCACCCAAGCCGCCTCCGAACGGAGAAAGACGGCTCCCCACTGGCTGATTCTGATTTTCGCCGCGAGTCCCTACAAGCTGCCCGAGCTTATCAACCAGGCGCTGAACCTGCTGGAATACAAAAAGGAGACTGTATCATGCTGAAAATAAACCAACTAGAAATAGAAAACGTCAAGCGCATCCGCGCGGTAAAAATCAAGCCCAGCGCAAGCGGCCTGACCATCATCGGCGGGAACAACAACCAGGGCAAGACCTCGGTGCTGGACTCCATCGCCTGGGCTCTGGGAGGCGACCGCTACCGGCCCAGTGCCGCCACCCGGGACGGCTCCAACATCCCGCCCCGGCTGCATATCGTAATGAGCAACGGCCTGGTGGTAGAGCGCAAGGGCAAGAACAGCGAACTTAAAGTAACTGACCCAGCGGGCCATAAAGGGGGCCAGCAGCTTCTCAACGAGTTTGTGTCCCAGCTGGCCCTGGACCTGCCCCGGTTCATGCAGGCCAGCGACAAGGAAAAGGGGGACACCCTCCTGCAGATTATTGGTGTGGGGGACAAGCTCATGGAGCTGGAGCGCCATGAGAGCGATACATATAACCGCCGCCGGGCCATTGGGCAGATAGCCGACCAGAAGATGAAGTTCGCCAAAGAGATGACCTACTATCCTGACGCGCCCAAGGAGCCGGTTTCCATCAGTGAGCTTTTGAGCCAGCAGCAGGCCATTCTTGCCCAGAATGGAGAGAACCAGCGCAAGCGGCAGCAGGCCGCCCAGCTGGAAGCAGAACGGGACCGCATGGGCAAAGAGCTGGCACTTCTGGAAGAGCGATATAAGACCCTCTGCTCTGATTGCGATACAGCCACCCGCTCTGCCCAGGATTTGCAGGACCAGTCTACCGCTGAGTTGGAGAGAAATATTGCGGACATCGAGGCCATTAACGTGAAAGTCCGGGCCAATCTGGACAAGGAAAAGGCCGAGATGGACGCCAATGACTACGGCCAGCGGTACGCTGCTCTCACCGCCGAGCTCAATAAGACCCGGCAGGAAAAGGCCGACCTGCTGAACCGCGCCCCGCTTCCCCTGCCCGGGCTCTCGGTGGAGGAAGGGGCGCTGACCTACAACGGCAAGCGCTGGGACAGCATGAGCGGCAGCGACCAGCTGAAGGTCAGCACGGCTATAGTGCGCAAGCTCAATCCTAACTGTGGGTTTGTGCTTCTGGACAAGCTGGAGCAGATGGATATTGCCACCCTGCGGGAGTTCGGGGCATGGCTGGAGAGCGAGGGCCTGCAGGCAATCGCCACCAGGGTCAGCACCGGCGGGGAGTGCTCCATCATCATCGAGGACGGCTACATAGCCGGAGAGGAAAAGCCGGCTGAGACTAAAGCCGCCTGGAAGGAGGGGGAGTTCTAAATGCAGATAACGAGAGGCATACAGTCAGGGGCTCAGAAGGTGGTCCTCTACGGCCCGGAGGGTATCGGCAAGAGCACCTTTGCCAGTAAATTCCCGGAGCCTGTGTTTATTGACACCGAGGGCAGCACCCGACATATGGACGTGGCACGGCTCCCGAAGCCCTCAAGCTGGACTATGCTGCTGGAAGATGCGAGATATATCCGGGACACCCCTAGCGTGTGCAAGACCCTTATCATAGACACCATGGACTGGGCCGAGGCCCTTTGCACACAGCACGTCTGTGACACAGCACAGAAGAAAGGCGTCGAGGATTTCGGGTATGGTAAAGGGTATGTCTATGTTGCCGAAGAGTTCGGCAAGCTTCTGAACCTGCTGGACGAGATTATAGACCGGGGCATAAACGTGTTGGGCACCGCCCACGCCAAAATGCGCAAATTCGAGCAGCCTGAGGAGACCGGGGCCTATGACCGCTGGGAGATGAAGATGAGCAAGAATGTGGCCCCGCTGGTGAAGGAATGGTCGGACGCTCTTCTCTTTGCCAACTACAAAATCCTGACAGTGCGCTCCGGGGAGGACAAGAAGACCGTCAAGGCCCAGGGCGGGCGGCGGACCATGTACACAGCCCACCATCCCTGCTGGGACGCCAAGAACCGCTGGGGATTGCCTGAGGAGGTGGAGTTTGATTACAGTGCTATTGCCCCTTATATCTACATAGGCGGCGGGGCTGCGTCAGGTACGCCTGAGCCTGCTGTTCCGGCTGCACCGCCGGTGGAGGAAGCTGCTCCCCCTGCGGAAAGCCCAAAAGCGGCCCCGGCGGCAGCTGAGCCCGTCCTGGCTCCCCAAGAGCAGCTGACTATTAACGTCAATCCCAATCTGCCAAAGGCCCTTACCGACCTGATGATACAGAACCAGGTGGAGGAGCAGGAAATCCGCCTTGCAGTCAGCCAGAAGGGGTACTACCCCGAGGACACGCCCATTGAGAACTACGACCCGGCATTTATCAGCGGAGTGCTGGTGGGGGCCTGGAAAAAGGTATTCACTACAATTATGAACAACCGCGACCTGCCGTTTTAACGGCGAAAGGAGGACTTGTCTATGGAATTTGTAAATCACGAGAGAGAGCTGGACTGGGAGGACGTTATTGAAAACGATGGCCCGGAATTTGTCCTTCTGCCTCCGGGCGACTACGACTTTACGGTTACAGACTTTGAGCGGGAGCACTATGCCGGCGGGGCTAAGCTTCCCCCCTGCAACAAGGCGGTGCTTTCCATCACTATTGACTCACCTGAGGGGAAGGCGGCTATAAAGCACAATCTGTTCCTGCACAGTAAGTGCGAGGGCCTGCTGTGTGCGTTCTTCAGCAGTATCGGCCAGCGCAAACACGGTGAAAAGCTGCGCATGAACTGGAGCAAGGTTATCGGCTCAAAGGGCCGGTGCAAGGTGGGCATCCGGGAATGGGTCAGCGACCGGGACGGCGAGAAGAAGCAGAGCAATGAAATCAAGCGGTTTTATGAGCCTGTGGAAAAACCCGCCCAGGGATTTAAGGCGGGTGAGTTCTGATGGAAAAGAGCATACTTGCTCTGCGTCCATATCAACAAGAGGCCCGTGCTGCCGTGGAAAGCCAGTGGGAGGAGGGCATCCGGCGCACACTGCTGGTGCTGCCCACGGGGTGCGGCAAGACCATCGTATTCGCCAAAATCACCGAAGACTGCGTAAAGGCCGGCCAGCGGGTACTTATTCTTGCCCACCGGGGGGAGCTATTAGACCAGGCAGCGGACAAAATCAAAAAATCCACCGGCCTGGGCTGTGCGGTGGAGAAAGCAGAGCAGACCAGCCTCCAGAGCTGGTACCGGGTGACGGTAGGCTCCGTCCAGACCCTGATGAGAGAGAAGCGGCTGAGCCAGTTCGACCCCGAGCATTTCGGCACCATCATCATCGACGAGGCCCATCACTGCATCTCCGACAGCTACCAGCGGGTCTTGCAGTACTTCGAGACTAGTAATGTGCTGGGCGTTACCGCAACTCCCGACCGGGGGGATATGCGTAATCTTGGCAGCTATTTTGAGTCGCTGGCCTATGAGTATACTCTGCCCAAAGCAATCCGGGAGGGCTATCTCAGCCCTATCAAGGCCCTCACCGTGCCTCTCAAGTTGGATTTGTCCGGGGTAGGGCTAAGCGCGGGGGATTTTAAAGCAGGCGACCTGGGAGACGCCCTGGGCCCCTATCTGTACCAGATTGCCGAAGAGATGGACAAATACTGCCGGGACCGCAAAACCGTGGTATTTCTACCCCTGGTGAAGACCTCCCAGAAGTTTCGGGATATCCTCTGCGAGAAAGGCTTCCGGGCGGCAGAGGTCAACGGCGAGAGCCAGGACAGGGCCCAGGTGCTGGCCGACTTTGACAGCGGTAAGTACAACGTGCTGTGCAACTCCATGCTGCTCACCGAAGGCTGGGACTGTCCCTCTGTGGACTGCGTAGTGGTGCTGCGGCCCACGAAGGTGCGCTCGCTGTACAGCCAGATGGTAGGGCGCGGGACCCGGCTCTTCCCCGGCAAAGACCACCTTCTACTGCTTGACTTCCTCTGGCACACCGAGCGCCATGAGCTTTGCCACCCTGCATCTCTTATTTGCGAGAACGAGGAAGTGGCCCGAAAGATGACCGAGAACATTGAGAACGCTGGGGAGCCGATTGATTTGGAGCAGGCTGAGAAAGCTGCCAGTGAGGACGTTGTGGCCCAGCGGGAGGAGGCCCTTGCCAAGCAGCTTAGGGAGATGCGCAACCGTAAGCGCAAGCTGGTGGACCCGCTGCAGTTTGAAATGTCCATTCAGGCCGAGGACCTTGCAGGCTATGTGCCGTCCTTCGGCTGGGAAATGGCCCCGCCCTCTGAGAAACAGATAGCAGCATTGGAAAAGCTCGGCATCTTCCCTGACCAGATAGATAACGCAGGTAAGGCCGCAAAACTGCTGGACCGGCTGGATGCCCGCCGCCAGGAAGGGCTTACAACACCAAAACAGATACGTTTTTTGGAAAACAAAGGTTTTCGTCATGTAGGAACATGGAAGTTTGAAACTGCCCGACAAATGATTGACCGCATAGCGGCAAATGGTTGGAGAGTTCCATACGGAATTACTCCATATGAATATAGAGGAGAGTAGACCATGAGGGAAAATCTCAAAAACGCCCGCAAGGCCGCTGGGCTAACTCAGCAGGCGATGGCGGAAAAGTTAGGTCTAACACTGCGCCACTACCAGAAAATCGAATATGAGGAAGTTAGCGGTTCATTCGAGGTTTGGGATGCCTTGGAGGACCTTCTGGGGGTACATCAACGAATACTTCGAGCTTCCTCAAATAATCATCTCGGCCCAAAAGAAAATCAGTAGGAACATCAAATAGATTTGCTAATTTTATAAGCATCTCAAAATCTGGTTCACTATCAGCGCTTTCGTATTTCTGGTATGAGCGAAGAGGAACACCTACTGCATCTGCTGTTCTTTGGAGGGTATATCCACGGAAAATGCGTGCTGCACGAAGCCGGTCGTTGAACATTTTCGAACCTCCTAACAAAAAGCTCTTGACTTACGCCTTATTATGGCGTAATATAGAGAAAAAATAAACGCCATTTTCTGGCGTAAATTGGGAGGGGCAGATATGTCCATATTCGACATTATGGCTGAAATCGAACAGCAGCAGTACCAAATCGAACTATCTTGTGCGGTATTGGCAGAGGCGGAACGGTATTTTGAATCCAAAGAGGATTCCAAATTCCTCCCCCACTACGCGGAGCAAATTCTCAAACTGCTCTATGTGGCTACTAACATTCTGCACAATACGAAACCAGAACTTGAAAAAGCGACGGATGCACTGATGGACAAGTTCAAGGAGGAATGTCATGGGAAAAATGATTGATTTGACTGGAAGCCGTTTTGGTCGGCTAACGGTCATAAGGAGGTCTGATAAAAAGGCAAAGTCAGGGTCTATGTGGATTTGCAAGTGCGATTGCGGGAATTTTGTAACTGTAACACAGAGCAACTTAAAAAGCGGAAACACAAAGAGCTGTGGATTTGTGACCGCTTCCCGTATGGATTCCTGGACAGAGCGCAGCTTTTCCAAGAATATCACGGCGGGCGTTGACTTCATGGACAATGTGGCCAAGCAGATCAGCGAATACAAGGTGGAAGTCCAGCAGGCAATGCTTTTGGCGATTCTCAAGGGTGTATTCTCTATGGCTACTACGGGCAACACTGTACCCGCTAAGGCGGCGAAAGAGTTTAGCCAAGTTCGATGCGGATGGTGAATACCTGGATGAAGAAATGGACTTCACCTTTGAGGACTTCAAAATGCCTGAGAAGTTCCTGGATTTGCCCGGTTTTGTGGTGGGCTAAGGCACAAGGGAGAATCCCCCGACTAATCGGGGGATTCTTTCATATTTTATCTAAGTTAAAGGAGTTTTTTATTATGTCTAATTTCTCTCAGTTCATGAAGGCCAACAAAAAGGTAAAGGAAAATACAACCTATGCGGCCACGAAGTCCATTGTGGATAAGGACGGGAAGCCGGTTTTGTGGGAGTTGCGCCCCATTTCCAGTAAGGAAAATACCGAACTCCGCGAAAGCTGCATGAAAGAAATCCCCATCAAGGGCAAGAACGGTATGTACCGCCAGAAGATCAGCACCAGCGAATATATCGCAAAGCTGCTGGTGGCCTCTTGCGTTTCTCCTGACCTGTACGACAGCGCTTTGCAGGATTCCTATGGGGTAATGACCCCGGAAGAACTTCTTTACGCTTTGGTGGACGACCCCGGCGAATATGACGATTTTGCCGCTTTTGTCCAGAA
This sequence comes from Acutalibacter sp. 1XD8-36, assembly GCF_009917525.1. Taxonomy (GTDB): domain Bacteria; phylum Bacillota; class Clostridia; order Oscillospirales; family Acutalibacteraceae; genus Acutalibacter. Next base: position 55,255 of record NZ_QZDU01000006.1, on the reverse strand, counting down.
GTTCAACGGCTTCACAACTTCCCTGGAAGATAAGGTTGACGAGGCAAAAAACTAATTGAGGGCGGCGATGCGCTATCCGTCTATGCGCATTACTGCTTGGAAAAGCTGCACATTTTACCAAGCGTATTCTTGGAAATGACCGATGAAGAAAAAGCATTTGTGATAGCTTCTATCAAAGTGCGGATCGAGAAAGAAGAAAAAGACCGCAAAAAACTTGAGGCAAAGCAAAAGGGGGCGCATTGAGTATGGCTAGTATACAGACAGGGGTAGAATTATATGACGGCTTTACAGGCCCCTTAACTTCCATTGTCAATGCGCTTAATCTAACCGTATCCGCATTTGAGGATATGCAGCGGGCCAGCGGCAATGAAATAGATACCCATACAATGGATAATTTGCGGGATTCCATAGCCCGTGCCGAAATGGCCGCGCAAAGCTTTAATGAGGAACTAAGCAACCTGGGGGGTAGCACTCCGGCGGTTCCAGAAATCCCCCCGGTTGAAGTTCCTTTAACTTGGAAAACAGACACCATGCCGGTGTTTCAAAATACAGGTATAGAACGCTTTGAAGCTGAGGTTCAGAGCGCTAATAATATGTTGGGTTCGCTTTACTCCACGCAAAGCCGCATAAATAACCAGGCGGCGAAAAGCAACATCTTCTCGCCGGATGCGTTACAGGATTTACAAGCCATGCAAGGGCGTATTGGCGCGATTCAGACACGGATCAATGAAATCACAAGCAACCCGGTTGATATCGGCACCGATGAAACAAACGCTGAATTGGAACAGCTCAGAGGGCACTTAAATCAAGCCCTGGCGGCTCAGGAAGCGCTTAATGATGCCGTGGCCGATATGGATGTAAGCCGCGCCAATGAAGCCTATTTACGGCTTTCTCAGACGATTGGCGGCACCGAGCGCTATATTAGGGACAATACCGGGGAACAAGAAAAGTTTAATCAAAAAGTTTCACAAGGCAATACAGAAGCCGGATCGCTCATGCGCACGATTGGCAGTATGGCGGCGGCCTATGCTTCTGTACAGACAGTTTCAAAGGCTTTGGGTTTGTCGGATCAACTTACTTCCACTACTGCCCGCCTTAATATGATGAATGATGGCTTACAGACCACCAAAGACCTACAGGGCATGATTTTCCAGTCTGCTGAAAGGGCGAGGGGGTCTTACCAAGCAACCGCCGATGCCGTTTCTAAGCTGGGCCTTATGGCCGGGGATGCCTTTGGAAGTTCTGAGGAAATAGTTGCTTTCATGGAGCAGATTAACAAGAAATTTGCTATTGCCGGTACAGAAGCGGCGGGCATAGATGCGGCCATGTTGCAGCTTTCTCAGGCTATGGGATCGGGCGTTCTCAGGGGCGAGGAATTTAACAGCATTTTGGAGCAAGCGCCCAACATTATCCAGTCTATTGCAGATTATCTTGATGTACCCAAGGGGCAGCTAAAAGATTTGGCCGCAGAAGGGCAGATTACCGCAGATATCGTGAAAAACGCTATGTTTGCGGCGGCAGACGAAACAAACGCACAGTTTGAAAGTATGCCCCAGACTTTCGCGCAAATTGCCACATCCATTCAAAACAATGCCATTATGGCTTTCCAGCCAGTGCTTGAACAGTTAAACGAACTGGCAAACAGTGACCGTTTTCAGCAGTTCGCCGATAACGCTATAGCGGCCATTACCACAGTTGCAGATATTGTGCTGCAAGCCTTTAATCTGCTTGTGATGCTTGCAAACTTTGTAGCCGGTAATTGGAGCTGGATAAGTCCGATAGTATATGGAGTTGCGGCGGCTTTCATAGCGTATCAAGTAGCTACATTGGCTGCAGCGGCGGCGCAAGCTATTCTAAACGGCGCTCTAAACTGACCTATGATAATGAGAAAACAGGTAAGCGGGAAGTGTACATAGCAAAAGACAGTTCCCATATAAACAAGTGGGGCCTTTTACAGTATTATGACACTCTCAAAGAGGGAGAAAACGGCGCAGCTAAAGCGGATGCCCTTCTTTCCCTGTATAATTGCAAAACCCGGAAACTCAAAATCACAAAAGCACTGGGAGATACTAGGGTAAGGGCCGGTTCCCTTGTGGCCGTTTCTCTTGACTTGGGGGATATCATTGCCAATACATTTATGCTGGTAGAAAAGGTGGTGCATACCTTCAAAGAAAGTGAGCATTTTATGGATTTGAATTTGCGCGGGGGTGAGTTCATTGCCTAACTATACTGGGTTTGTCCATATGGTGAAGCGTATAGCCCTAAATGCTGTAGAAAACAGTAAACCGGCGGCGGTGCTATATGGAACAGTTACCAAAGTTTCACCCATTGAAATCACAGTAGATCAAAAGCTGGTATTGGGTATGGCCCAGCTTGAATTTACCAAAGCTGTTACCGATCATTGGGTAGATATAGAGGTAGACCATGTGACAGAAAACCGGGGCGGCGGCAGCGGCGCAGCCGAATATGAAAGCCACAATCACCAATACAAGGGTTGCAAGCGCATTAGAGTGTATAACGGCCTTTTGAAAGGGGAAAAGGTTATTCTAGTACGTTTTCAAGAGGGGCAGCGCTTTCTTGTGCTGGATAGGATAAGCGAACACATTGTAAAGGGGGAATGGCTGGGATGATTCCGGGAAATGCCACATTGCTAAGTCTGCCGGTTGAATTTGTCGAGCAGCCCAGCAAGACCTATAAAATGAACCTCTACACGGGAGAGAGGATACAGGGCTACACTGACGGCCTGGAAGCAATTAAACAGGCCGTTTACAAAATTCTCAATACTGAAAGATACAGCTATATTATCTATTCCTGGAATTATGGGATAGAGCTGAAAGACCTTTTCGGTCAAGCGATATCGTATGTATGCCCCGAGCTGGAACGACGTGTAACGGAAGCGCTTACACAGGATAGCCGTATTACGGCGGTTACCGATTTTGAATTCGATACTTCAAAGCGAGGGGTGCTTTCCACCACCTTTACCGTTCACACGGATTTGGGCAGCTTTGAAGCTGAAAAAGAGGTGGAAATCTAAATGTATGAGAGCATGACTTATGATGTGATTCTCAAGCGGATGCTTGACCGTGTATCCAATAAGCTGGATAAGCGGGAAGGATCGGTAATTTGGGACACACATTCACCAACAGCTATAGAGCTGCAAATTTTATATCTTGAGCTTGACACGCTTATTAAGGAAGCCTATGGAGATACCGCGTCCAGGGACTTCCTTATTTTACGTTGCAAAGAGCGCGGAATCGCTCCCCGCCCGGCTACTTATGCTGTGCTGAAAGGGGTATTTACCCCGGCCACTGTGGATGTGGTAGGCAAGCGCTTTAGCCTTGAAACCGCAAATTTTGTAGTTACCGAGAAAATAGCCGATGGTGAATATCAAGTTCGCTGTGAAGAATCGGGAACAGGCGGCAATCAGTTTTTGGGCAGTATCATCCCTATTGATTATGTAGATGGCCTGATAAGTGCTGAGTTGGTCGAAGTGCTTATACCCGGCGAAGATGAAGAAGATACAGAAGATTTACGCGAAAGGTATTTCAATTCTTTTGGGGATAGAGCTTTCGGCGGTAATGTTCATGACTACCTGGAAAAGACCAACGCGATCCCCGGTGTGGGGGCCACAAGGGTTACACGGGTATGGAATGGGGATATTGCCCCCGCCGATATGATCCCCTCAAGCGCTGTTACAACGTGGTATGAAGGGATAATTGGAGAAGTAAACCCGGATGTGCAATTTTGGCTTTCTTCCGTGTATCATGCGGGCGAAGCCAAGAAATTGACAACCGGCGGCACGGTCAAGCTGACGATCCTTGATTCTGAGTTCGGGGTACCTACAGAAACTTTGATCCAAACAGTACAAACGGCCATTGACCCCGAAATTAACGCGGGAGAAGGGTATGGGCTTGCCCCTATAGGCCATGTGGTAACTGTAGAGGGGGCAGCACCCGTAAATGTGGATGTAAAAACTAATATTACATTTGATGTGGGTTTTGGCTGGGCTAACTTGCAAAACTCCATTGACACGGCCATATCTGACTATTTTACCGAGCTTAGACGGCAATGGGGCGATTCCCCTTATTTAATTGTGCGGATCAGTCAAATTGAAACCCGGATTCTTGCAATTAAAGGGATTGTTGATATACGGGATACAGAGTTAAACGGATTAACTGAGAATTTAACCCTTGACAAACTCCAAGTTCCCGTGTTTGGAGGTGTGAGCGAAACATGAGAACTGTTGATCTTGTTTCATATCTTCCCCCATTTGTTGCAGAGTACAAAGAAATCAGGGAAACGCTTACCGCTGAAAACCCAGAATTTAACCTTTTGTGGGATGCTACGGATCGGGTGCTGAAAAACGAATTTATAGCAACCGCTGATGAATACGGCATATCCCGATTTGAAAAGCTACTACAGATTTTTCCATCGAAAAAAGAAAGTTTGGAAAACCGGCGGGCAGTGGTGCTGAGCCGCATGATGGAGCAAAGGCCGTATACATACCGCACGCTGCAGCGTATGCTGGATGCGTTATATGGCCCGGATACAGCCCATTGTTTTCTGAGCCGGAACAGCTATTTGGTGAGCATAAAGATAAAATGGGAGAAACCGGAGCTTTTGCCGAAGCTCCGAACAATGTTAGACATTGTACTTCCCTCGAACCTTTTATATAACTTTACCTACATTATGTCCCCGGAGACCATTGAGAACAGTTATCGTTTCTCCTTTGTCAGACCGTTCATTCGGGGAAAGTTTCTCTTCAATGTACAGCAAATAGGTGGGTCAAAGCTTTTTTTAAGGTGGCCTGCAGCACATACAATAACCAACAGAGCTAAGTTCCTGGCAAGGTTAAAAGGAGGTAAGGCGATGCCATTAGACAAAATCCTAACATATTCCGGCGGAGGCCTTTTACTCCTGCTTACATTCATCCAGCTCGCGCCCGTTAAGCTGGACCCCTGGTCGGCCATAGCCCGGTGGATAGGCAGGGCCATAAACGGCGAGGTGCTGGACAAGCTGTACGGCGTGGAGAAGCAGCTGGCGGACAGCAACCGGCTTGAAATTTTACGCTTCAATAACGAGCTCCTGCGCTCTATAGGCCACACCAAGGAGGAGTTTATAGAGGTGCTGACAGAGATAGACGCCTACGAGGATTTCTGCAGAGACCACCCGGACTATCCCAATAACCGGGCCGTGCTGGCTATTGAGAACATCCGGGAGGTCTACAGGGAACGGCTCAAGAAGCACGACTTTTTACAGGAAGGAGCTCTCTAAAGGTGAAGTATTCCAACAGAAATAAGCCCCTGGTGTGTATACAGACCAACAGTACCTGCTATAAGAACACATATAAAATGCGGGTAAAGGGGGTGCTCTGGCACAGCACCGGCGCGAATAACCCCAACCTTCGGCGGTATGTCCAGCCAAGCGGGAACGACAGGGACTATGCGAGGCTAATCTCCCTGCTGGGCAGGAATCCCAACGGCAACGACTGGAACCATATCTATATGGAGGCCGGGCTCAACGCCTGGATAGGGAAGCTTGCGGACGGCACGGTTACTACAGTACAGGCCATGCCCTGGGACTACGCTCCGTGGGGGTGCTATCAGGGCCGAAACGGAAGCTGCAACGACGGCTGGATACAGTTTGAAATATGCGAGGACGGGCTTGACGATAGGGGCTACTTTGAGAAAGCCTATAGGGAGGCCTGTGAATTGACAGCCTATCTCTGTAAGCTTTATGGCATTGACCCTAATGGGAAGGTGACGGTAGGGAATATCTCTGTGCCCACTATTCTCTGCCATAAAGACAGCTACAGGCTTGGGATGGGGTCGGACCATGCTGATGTGCTCCACTGGCTACCAAGGTTCGGCAAGGATATGGGCTCTGTCCGCAGAGATGTGGCAGCATTACTTAAAAATGATACGGAGGGTGAAGACATGACGCTGGAACAGACAAGGAAAGTGATTCAGGAGGAGAACAGCCGTATAAACCCCACCTATAACACCCTGGAGGAGGTGCCCAGCTACTGGCGGGCTGACATTAAGGAGCTGGTGGAGAAGGGTATCATCGCCGGCACAGGAAACGGCAGGCTGGGGCTCACCAAAAGCGACTGCAAGGCTGCTGTCCTTGCCAAGCGCATCCGGGAGAAGCTGTGATGGCGGCGCATATGAAGGGCAGCCCACGGCCCGGCTATTCAAAGAAGCTGATATCCGACATCCGCTGGCTACTGTGGGCCGTGACAATCGGGGGCCTGCTGCTGGCGGCGTACTGCATACATAACGGCTATGTGGGCTCTTTGCCCTGGCTTTCGGCGATGGTGGGCCTGCCCTGGACGGCTCATGGGGTGGTGTGCTCGTTTTATCTCAACATGGCGAAATCCGACCACAAAGAGGGCGGCATCACCTTTGAAAGTGCAAAAGCCGCCAATTTTGAATATAACCATGAAAATAGCCAGACATTTTAGGGGGTTACAAGCATGAATGAATTTATAGCAACGCTTTTGCAGGCTGTTTTAATTGCCGCCGTGCCGGTGCTGGCGGCCTTTGCCGGTAGGGGCATTAAGGCCATTGCCAGCTACCTGGGCCAGAAGTCCGAGAGCGAGACGGCGAAAGGGTTTCTGGAGGCTGTGGCTGACGCGGTGAGTACCGCTGTCACCTACACCAGCCAGACCTATGTGGACGCATTGAAGAAGTCCGACGGGTTCACAAAGGAGAGTCAGGAGTGGGCCCTGAAGGTGGCTATTGCCAAAGCTAAGACTCTGCTGACAGAGGATGCTATTGAATATCTGGAGGCGGCTTATGGCAGCCTGGAGCGGTATCTGGAGGGCAGGATTGAGGCGGAGGTCCGCAATCAGAAGATGCGGGCGGGTACTTTGACCCTGAGCACGTAAGGACATAGGAGAGCCCCCGGCTTTCCCGGGCCGATGCTTCGGCTGGGAGGGCTGGGGGCTTTTCTTTTTGGTTTTCCAGGCTATGCCAGTTTTGAAGTGGGTAGTGCTTGCATCATTGCCTAAAAGGAGAATATTTGTTGCAATGTAGGTAGCTCTGTGCTATAATTTAAAAAATTGGCGAAATAGGGTGGACAATATCATAAGAGATATTTATTTTTTCTTCGATGACTCAGGCGTTTTGCACAGGAACGAGCCTAGCGGATTTTTTGTTTATGCAGGATATGTATTTTTATCTCGTCAAGACCTTGAGGATGCAAAGAGGAAATATATCCATGCAAATAGGCAAATCCGGCTCTCTACAAATAGAAAAGGGGAATTAAAGGCAGCAGGTCTGTCGTTCAAACACAAAAGGGCTTTGTTTACTCCATTACAGAATTGTGAAACTGTTTCACTAGCTGTAGACATCAGTAGAGTTTATGAGAGTATTCTATCAGATAAGCGTGCTATATGTCGTTATAAGGATTATGTTTTGAAGCGGGGTATTAAAAGCAAGTTGCAAGATATGATAAGAAGGGGATTACTATATCCAACGGAGAATGTCCGACTGCATATAAATATTGATGAGCAGTTAACAGCTACAAATGGATACTACAATTTGCGCGATTCTATTTTGGAAGAATTGGTTTATGGGATTTCTAATTGGGATTATGGAACATTCCATCCAAATGTGTTCTCTAGCGAGGTTTCAGTTGATATATTATATTGTGAATCGAAAAGTAATTATTTGATTCAAGCAAGTGATATATTGGCAAATCGTATTTGGACATCGTATCGCACAAATAATATTAAGTTGAGAGCTATTTCCAATCATTTGGCCTTGACATTTCCTTGAAAGCTGTGTATACTATGATTACAGGCAGAAATGCACTGTATACGTCTGATAACTGATACTTTGTATTAAGCGTACTGGTGAGTACGTCAGTTCAGATGGGGCGGCTGAACTCAGCCGCCTTTTTAATTTTGAGTAATTTCCAGAATACTGCATGGGCTCGGAGTACTTGTCCATCAGAAGCTCCAATGGGCAAGCCGGAACAAACACCGCCGGCCATCGTAATTGTCGGTGTAGAGCTTATAAGCTCTTGGCTCGCCAGGCTCTTTTTTGGTGGGGCCTACAAAGTCTGAGACGAAAGGCACGATTATCGTCTGGAGAGCGGTGAATAAGTTATAACGGAATATGAAAGCCCCCGGTCTTTCCCTTTGTTTGGATGAGCCGGGGGCTTTTGTCTTTACTTAAATCACCGCGTACTCGACCGGTGTGATAACATCAAAGTCATCAATTTCAGGAATTTTCTTCATTAGGTTCATTTCGGAAAACACAAACAACCGAAACTGTCCCGTAAGGCTCTCAGAGGGCAGCAGCGGCACGGCGAAGAACAGCTGATTCAGGAAGACAACGTCCTGCTCGAACACATTCTCTTGGCATAGAGAGAAGCGCAGCAGCCCTTCTTCATCTTTCGGAGCAGCCGTCGGCTTGGCGTTTTGGTGGAACCACGCCAGGTAACGCTCGTAGACCCATTTGAAATCTTTTCCGTTTTGTATTGACATAAGCCCATCCCTTTCTGTTGTTTATTGGCTTATATCACATTATACATGATGGCCCGCCATACTGGCTCATAATTATCTTCGCCAGCTTTGGGTTTGGATTTTTAATGCGCACAGGGTGCTGCAGTCGCTTCTCGTATACAAACATTACTCGTTACCCTCCCTCTCCCAGGGCCAGGGACCGTTTATCCAGTCCCAGCGGCTGGTCTTGCTGCTGAGCTCGTTTAAGGGCCCGAAGGCCTCCTCGTACTCCTTTACCTGCTGCTCGAGCCGCCCGCGGTACTCTTCCAGGCGGCGGGCGGCCTCGCAGTTGTTGGGGTGGGTATCGAGAAACAGGTGCAGCTCCCAGCAGGCGAACCGCATGGCGCTTAGCCTCCGCTTCATGGCCTCTCTCTGGTTGTCGTTCACCGGGGCTCGCCCCCTCTCCTGCCGTAGAAGGGCTTATCCAGCACGGGGAAAAGGGTGCCGCTGTCCAGCGCCCGCTCGGCACTGTGCAGGTTGCTGCTCCACTGCTGGTAGGGCACATATGCCATAGCCGGGACCGGGTCCGCCGGGAGCGGGGTTGGGTCCGGGCCGCAGGGCTCAAATTTATCTGCCATATTCTTAGCTCCTCTCATAAAAATAGCCTGGGGATTGTCCCCAGGACTATTTTATGCGGCGGAGCTATTTATGTGCGCCTATATAGTGAGCTTGCCCAGGGCACGGCCCTGGCACCAGAGGGTGTCGTAGTCGTGCAGCTCTATGGGCTTGTATTTTGAGTTCAGTGAGATTAGCTCCCTATGGCCCAGCTGCTTGATATAGCCGTCGCCGTTGAGGAAGAAGATACCTATTTCCCCCTCCCTGACGCAGTCCTCTACCCGCTCCACAAAGACGATATCGCCGTCCCTAAAGGCGGGCTCCATGCTGTCGCCGTTTACCCGCACACAGAAGTGGGCGCGCTTTGGCACCAGCTCACCGGGTATCTCCAGCCTGGTCTTATAGGCCGGGTCCGCCCAGGGCTCCCCGGTCCCCGCGCTCACCGCCAAATCGTAGCAGTTTATATGCGTGACCCATCTCTCGCCGTCACTTTCCGGCTCAGTAGGGCTTGCCATACGCTCATACTCCTTCTGGAGTATAGTGTCCACCAAATCCCGACCGTGGAGGTCTAGCAGACGGTACTTGCGCAGCTGCCCCAGCTCCTCGGGGGTGACGGTTCCGGCGCCCTTTGTGCCCAGCAGCTCATCGGCGGGCACATCCAAAAGGTCTATCAGCTGCCTAAGGCGGTTTACATCCGGCTGGCGGCGGCCTGTTTCATAGCCGGAATAGGTCGTCTTGTCCACGCCAAGCTCTGAGGCCATCTCAGCCTGGGTCAGTCCTGCTGCCATACGTGCGGATTTCAGTTGTTCGGGAAAGCTCATCTCGCTCACTCCTTTAGGATAAGTATATCCCATTTGTGGGCGAATTGTCAACTAAAATCAAAATTCTCTTGACAAGCTGTCGATTTGACATTATAATATAAATTAGATTGACGATTCGTCAATAGATTTTCACAGGTGAGGGGGAAACCACTATGACACCGACAGATAACTGGACCTGCTGGGCACACTTCGACTATGAGCAGATGGCAGAGGAGGCCAGACGGGAGCGGGACAGCCTTAGCAGTATTGTGAAGGCCCGGCGCAGACAGCGGCCAAAGAACCCGGACAAGGCCATGCTCTGGGAGCAGCAGAGCAAAAGGTACTATGAGATGTACCTGGAGCAGCGGAAGAACGCCATTGAATTTGAGCACCGGGCCCGGAAGAGGAGGGCGTATGGGTCATAAGAAGCTCAGCGGTAAAAAATACGGCGGCCTTGCAGAGGCCTACTTCCTGCACTGCCGGGAGCAGGAGCAGCACCCCTCTCTGCCGGGGCTGGCGCTGGCCTTTGGGCTGGACAGCAGCTCTGAGCTCTATAAGCTCATGTCCGGGGGAGGCAAGGCGGGCAGGGTCGTGAAAAGGGCCGTGACCCGGGTTGAGGAGGCCAATATCCAGTCGGTCTACCATAAGGACACTGCCCAGAGCGCCAAGTTTATCCTGCAGAACGGCTTCGGCTACAGCGAGAGGCCAGGGGCTGCCGAGAGCGGGGAAATCCAGGTGGAGGTTAGGCCATGAAGGTTATCATTCCACAGGAGGCCTTCAATCCGGTATATCTGCCCCTTTTGTATGAGGAGGAGAGCCGGTATCTGGTGCTCTATGGAGGCGCGGGCAGCGGCAAGAGTCTGTTCACCGCCCAGCGGCTTTTGATACGGCTGATGGAGCAGCCAGGAAGAAACCTGCTTGTGGCAAGGGCTGTGGCGGCTACACACCGGGACTCTACATACGCCCTATTCAAGCAGGTCATAGGCCGGTGGGGGCTTACAAGCCTATTTAAGTGCTGGGACGGTGAGCTCAGGATTACCTGCGCAAACGGCAACGGTGTGATATTCAAGGGGCTGGACGACCCGGAGAAGCTGAAGTCCGTCACGTTCCCTGGCGGCGAGCTGACGGATGTGTGGATAGAGGAGGCCTCAGAGCTCACCGAGGGCCAGTTTAATCAGCTTGACCTGAGGCTGAGGGGCCTGGGGCTTACCAAGCAGATGACCCTCACCTTTAACCCGGTCTCCTCAATGCACTGGCTGAAGCGGCGCTTCTTCGACAGCCCCGACCCCAGGGCCAGAGTGCTCAAGACTACCTATAAGGACAACCTCTTCTTAGACGGGGACTACCGCCGGACCCTGGAGGGCTACAGGGAGAGCGACCCATACTATTACCAGGTGTACTGCCTTGGTGAGTGGGGGGTGCTTGGCAGGAGCATTTTTCATCCGGGAAGGGTTGCCGGGAGGCTTGAGAGGGTCCGGGGGCCCATTGAGAGGGGGGAGTTTATCTTTGAGACCGGCTATGACGAGCAGGCAGGCCGGGTGCTGATACGCCAGGAGACCGTGAGCTTTACGGGGGACGAGGGGGGCTGCGTCAGCGTGTACAGGCCTCCTGAGCCCGGGCACAGCTATGTTATCGGCGGGGACACTGCCGGTGAGGGCTCGGACTACTTTGTGGCCCAGGTGCTGGACCTGGACAGCGGCGAGCAGGTCTGTACCCTTCGCGGGCGCATGGACGAGGACGTTTACGCAAGGCAGCTATACTGCCTTGGCCGCTGGTACTGCTGGGCGCTTATAGCTGTTGAGGCCAATTTCTCCAGCTACCCTATGAGGGAGCTTGAGCGGCAGGGCTACCCAAACCAATATGCCCGGGAGGGCATAGACCCGGGGAGCTTTAGGAGCGTGCCGAGCTACGGCTTCCGCACCACCTCAAGCACCAGGCCGGTGATAATCGCGGGGCTGGTGGAGGTAGCCAGGGAGCATACGGACTGGATAAACGACCCTGAGACCCTGAGGGAAATGCTCAGCTTTGTGAGAAGCAGAAGCGGCAGGGCTGAGGCTCAGGCTGGGGCCCATGATGACTGCGTTATGGCCCTGGCTATCGCCTATCATGTGCGTCAGGGCTGGCAGAGGCCTGTGGAGGAGAGGGAGTGGAGCTTTACAGTCAGCAGGGCAAAATTTTGAGTTTATGGGGAGGTTAAGATGAATAACTTTAGTGATATAAAAAATCTGGTGATAGGGGCGCTGGCGGCAGCCGGCGCTGTGGCGGCGGAGGCCCTGGGGGGCTGGGACGTGGCCCTTAAAGCCCTGCTGTCGTTTATGGCGGCGGACTATATTACGGGGCTCATAGTGGCGGCGGTGTTCAGGCGGTCGCCCAAGACCCAGCTGGGAGCTTTGTCCAGCCGCGCGGGTTTTGTGGGGCTCCTTCGCAAGTGCTGCATACTGCTGGTGGTGCTGCTGGCGGTGGTGCTGGACGGTATGGCTGGGACAGGCGGCTTTATCCGCGCGGGGGTCTGCCTGTTCTTTACGGCAAACGAGGGGCTGTCCATACTGGAAAACCTGGGGCTTATGGGCGTGCCCTATCCCCGGTTTCTGAGGGAAATGCTTGAGGCCATGAGAAAGCAGTCTGACGAGGAGGGGGAGGGGATATGACGGTTAAAATGAAGCTCTGCCCAAAGGAGAGGTACAATATTAAGTGCCCCTATGGGCGGGAGCCGGACAGGATAGTGGTGCACAACACCGGCAACGACGCGCCCGCCATAAACGAGATAACATACATGATAAACCGCGGCGAGGAGGTGAGCTTCCACTTTGCCGTGGACGATATTGAGGCGGTCCAGGGGCTACCCCTGGACCGGAACGCCTGGGCCAGCGGCGACGGCCTCGGGCCGGGCAATATGGGAGGGATACATATTGAGATATGCTATTCCAAAAGCGGCGGGGAGCGGTTTGATAGGGCTGAGAATAACGCCGCAGAGCTCATAGCAAAGCTCTTAAGGGAGCGGGGCTGGGGACTGGATAGGGTGACGAAGCATCAGGACTACGACAGAAAAAACTGTCCCCATAGGACCCTTGCCCTGGGCTGGGAGCGGTTTCTGGAGATGGTGAAAAAATATTTGGGGGATGACTGTATGGACTACGAAAGGTTCAAGGAATTTATGGACAGGTATAATAGGGAGCTTGAGGGGAAGGTCCCTTCCGGCTGGGCAGGTGAGGCCTGGGGCTGGGCAAGGGAAAAGGGGCTGCTGGACGGCTCAGCTCCCAGGGGGCCGCTCACCCGGGAGCAGGCGGCTATGGTGCTGAGCCGTGTTCTACCCAGGGAGGAAAAGGCATAGAATAGACCAAAACTGTGGGGAGGCGGGAGCATGTTCTGTACGGTCAGGTTGAGGCGGCGCATTAGGCTGACAGCTCTTGGGGTCCTGCTGGCGGCGGCTGTGCTGGTGCCGGTGCTCTCTAAGGTCTGGGCGGCAGGGGAGGAGGCCCAGCGGGATTTTATCAAGTGGGTGGACTTCCAGGTGCCGGAGTCTGTATTAAAGGGGGCGCTGGAGGTGGATAAAGCCTCCCGCGAGGAGGGCGAGCCGGTGGACTGGATTGACCTGCTGGCCTACCTGGCGGCCAAGTACGGCGGGGATTTCAAGCTGTATAAGCAGTCGGATTTTGACAGTGCTGTGGAAAAGCTCAAAGCCGGGGAGGATATCTCAGAGACCCCCAGCTATTCCTATTACAGGGAGGCCTACGGGGCCGTGCTGGGAGGATTTGTAGGGGAGTTCCAGCTGGAGGGGGAGGAGGGCTGGGAGAGCTGCTACGGCCTTAAGGCATACTCTCCCATTGCAGAGACATTCCCATACAGCGACTATGACGACTTCGGCGTGGGCCGGGACTATGGCTACAGGCGCAAGCACCTGGGCCATGACATGATGGCGGCGGTGGGCACGCCGGTGATAGCGGTGGAGTCGGGGAAGGTGGAGGCCCTGGGCTGGAACCAGTACGGCGGCTGGCGTATCGGTATCAGGAGCTTTGACGGCCTCCGCTACCACTACTACGCCCACCTGAGAAAGGACCGGCCCTTCGCCGAAGGCCTGGAGCTTGGGGACACTGTAATGGCCGGGGACGTTATCGGCTATGTGGGGCGCACAGGCTACAGCGCCTCGGAAAATGTGAACGGCATAGAGCAGAGCCACCTGCACTACGGCCTGCAGCTTATATTTGACGAGAGCCAGAAGGAGGGCAACGGCGAAATTTGGGTGGATGTGTACCAGATATGCAGGCTGCTGAGAGGGCACCAGAGCACTGTCCAGAGGGACGACGCCACTAAGGAGTGGAGCAGGGTGAGGGGGTTTAGGGAGGAGGTGCCGCCCCAGTGATGAGTGCAAGCGCCGGAACAAAGCTTTTGCACTCCGCTACGGCTAAGGCTTCAGGCGGGCGTTCAGGGTAGAAAGACCCGATATAGTTGCGGATAACGCGTTCGCCGAAGCATTTCTCCGGGAAATCGGGGATGTGCTCCTGATACAGTTCCAAGATGCGGTATTTGTGCAGAGTTGGCTCGCCAAAGTGAAGCTGGGCGGCTGTTATGGCCTTATATGTCAGAAACATGGCCCGGAGGGTATCCGTCAGGTTCAAAGCGCTCAGCCGCTGGCTCAGAGCTCTCAGGCAGTCTGCGGCACACTCAGCGGGCGAAGGGGGCGTGGGCAGCAGGGCATTTATGTCGTCACCGTAGAGCATTTTGTGGTACGCCTTCAGGTCAAACATGTTTATTGAAAACGGCGGGTAGGGTGAAGGCACGCGAGCTTCAGCCTGCGTTTTGGGTATCAGGTCATCGGAAACTATACCAAAATCCACTCCGTCCGGGCACTGAGATGGGAACGGTCTGCCGTCTGTTATTGATGCGATAGCAGAGCGTATCTGCTGTAAGTCGCGTTCCCTGGCGGCAGGCTGTGTGTCGCGGAGTATTACGGTTATGTCAAGGTCGCTGCTACTATCCAGCCAGTCTCCCCGGCAGTAGGAACCGGAAACAAATACGGAGCGTACAGCGGGCAAGTCCGCATTGGAGAGGTATGCTGACAGTCCGGAAACTATTTCACTGGCGATTTGCTTAGTGTTCATGATAAAACTCCTTATAGTATACAAAAAGGGCAGTCGGTTTAATCCGACTGCCCTCCTATCATGCCATATTATGCAACTTGAGTGTTTACTTGCAGTTCTCCTTCAGCACCGCCAGCTGCTCCTTGAGAGCCTCGGGCAGCCTGTCGCCGAACTGCTTGTAGAACTCCTCGATGCCCTCGGCCTCCTTGGCCCAGGCGGCCTTGTCCACCACGAGGATGTCCTTCAGGGTGTCGATGGTGAAGTCCTCCAGGCCCTCCAGGTTGATGTCCTCAGCCTTGGGCACAAAGCCGATGGGAGTCTCAACGGCGTCAACCTTGCCCTCGCAGCGCTTGATTATCCACTCGACCACGCGGAAGTTGTCGCCGAAGCCGGGCCAGATGAAGTGGCCGTCGGCGTCGGTACGGAACCAGTTGACGTTGAATATCTTGGGAGCCTTGTCGCCCAGCTTCTCGCCCATCTCAATCCAGTGCTTGAAGTAGTCGCCCATATGGTAGCCGCAGAAGGGCAGCATAGCCATGGGGTCGCGGCGCACAACGCCTACGGCGCCGGCGGCGGCGGCAGTGGTCTCGGAGCCGGTGATGGAGCCTACGAACACGCCGGCGTTCCAGCTCTTGGACTGGTAGACCAGGGGTACGGTGTCGGGACGGCGGCCGCCGAAGATGATGGCGGATACCGGCACGCCCTCGCCCTTGTCAAACTCGGGGCTGATGCAGGGGCAGTTCTTGGCGGGAGCAGTGAAGCGGCTGTTGGGATGGGCCAGCTTGTTGCCCTCGGCAATGAACTCGGGGCCGTTGACCTTGGCGCCCTTCCACTCCTCGGCATTGACAGGGGGATTCTTATCAAGGCTCTCCCACCAGACGGTGTTCTCGTCCAGGTTGCGGCCCACGTTGGTGAAGATGGTGCCCTTCTGGGTGGAGATAAGGGCGTTGGGGTTACTCTTCATATTGGTGCCGGGGGCCACGCCGAAGAAGCCGTTCTCCGGGTTGATGGCATAGAGCCTGCCGTCGGGGCCCTGGCGCATCCAGCTGATGTCGTCGCCGACGGTCCAGACCTTGTAGCCCTTCTCGCGGTAGCCCTCGGGCGGAATCATCATAGCCAGGTTGGTCTTGCCGCAGGCAGAGGGGAAGGCGGCGCAGACATACTTCACCTCGCCCTGGGGATTCTCAATGCCCAGGATAAGCATATGCTCAGCCATCCAGCCCTCGTTCTTGGCCTGGTAGGAGGCGATACGCAGGGCGAAGCACTTCTTGCCCAGCAGCACGTTTCCGCCGTAGCCGGAGTTTACGCTGATGATATAGTTGTCCTCGGGGAAGTGGCAGATATAGCGCTTCTCCTCGTCGATGTCAACCTTGCAGTGCAGGCCCTTCACCCAGTCGGTGCTGTCGCCCAGCACGTCCAGGACCTTCTGGCCGGTGCGGGTCATTATGGACATGTTCAGCACAACATAGATGGAGTCTGTGACCTCAATGCCTATCTTGGCAAGAGGGGAGCCCACAGGTCCCATGGAGTAGGGGATGACATACATGGTGCGGCCCTTATAGCTGCCCCTGGCGATGTCAAAGAGCATCTTATAGGCCTTCTCGGGGTCCATCCAATGGTTGGTAGGTCCTGCGTCCTCCTCCTTCTTGGAGCAGATGAAGGTGCGGCCCTCAACGCGGGCCACGTCGTTGACGGCGGTGCGGTGATAGTAGCAGTCAGGCAGCTTCTCCTGGTTCAGCTTAATCATCTCGCCGGTCTCGCAGGCCTGGCGGCGCAGGTCTTCCACCTGCTCCTCAGAGCCGTCTATCCACACCACGTTATCAGGTGTGACAAGCTCCTTCATCTCCTCAAGCCAGGTGAGGACTGTTTTGTTGTTGGTCATGTTTGTATTGACTCCTTTCGCAAATAGAATTGTGTTAGGATAAAGTTGAAGCATTTCTACCTTATATTCTAACACAGCACAAAGAAATAATCAATGGGGTTTTTCCAAATTCTGTTCCCTTCCCTCAGTATTCCTGCTCCCAGAGGACGACCCTGCCCGCAGCCCTTGTCTTTTTCATATCGATGACCCTCTGGTTCTCGCTTCCCCTGAAGCTTAGCTCCAGGTTTTTCTCCGATTCAATAAAGGGGCCGTCTATGAGAAGGTCGGCTTCATGGAGCAGCGCCTGCACGTCCGGGTCGGGGGAGCCTGCCAGCTCCTCATATACGTAGCCAGTGTAAAGTACCACATCTTTACATGCTCCATGTACGAGCTTAGCCAGGCTGTAAAGGGCCCCTGCTTGACAGAATGGCTCGCCGCCGCTGAGGGTGATTCCCTTTAGGATGGGATTTTTCCGGAATTTCTCGAAAATCTCCTCCACGCTCATCTCCATCCCGCCCTCAAATGGGTGGGTCTGGGGGTTATGGCAGCCGGGACAGTTGTGGGGACAGCCCTGGACGAATACCGCAAAGCGGATACCAGGACCGTCCACTATGGACTCGGGCTCTATACCCGATACCTTTAAGCTCTCGTTGCTCACTGCCACGGTATCTCCCTCCGGCCCTCTACGCTCTGCTGCAGGCTATAGCCCAGGGGGGTCAGGGTGATGTAGCCGTCGTAAAGCCTGTCGTAGTCGTTATCGGCCCCGGGGCAGCGCTCCGGCGGCTTTGAGGGCGGGTGATAGAGGCTCTGCCCCTCGAATCCGGGCTCCGTATTCGGACGCTTCTCATAGGCCCCGCGCCAGCGGTTATCCCCAAGGGGCGTCCAGCAGAGCCCCTTTACCTCTGCCAGGGGCAGGGCGGGGATATTGATGTTGAGCACATGGCTGAAGTCATTATCCAAATCCAGAAGGCC
This sequence comes from Acutalibacter sp. 1XD8-36, assembly GCF_009917525.1. Classification (GTDB taxonomy): domain Bacteria; phylum Bacillota; class Clostridia; order Oscillospirales; family Acutalibacteraceae; genus Acutalibacter. Next base: position 37,477 of record NZ_QZDU01000006.1, on the reverse strand, counting down.
GAATATGCCCAGGAAGGTTTCAACTGTCTGCATGTCGTCGGCGTCAATGGGTGATGACAAGGCGATTGCCTTTACACCCATCATGGAAGCCTCCAGCGCCGCCGCAACTGTGCCTGAGTAGAGCAGGTCCTGGGACAGGTTGCAGCCCCGGTTGGGGCCGGATATCACCAGGTCCACAGGGCCCGGGGCGAAGTTCATCAGCCCGAGCCTTGTGCAGTCCGCAGGAGTCCCAGAAACCGACCAGGCCGGTACGCCGTGGGGAAAATCCTCCCTATGGGCGAAAAGCGGCGAATGTATTGTCACGCCATGGCCCACGGCGCTGCAATTATTGGCAGGCGCCGTCACCGTCACAACGTGGGCCCTTGAGAGCCCCCCGGCCAGCGCCCACAGGGCGGGGGAATGGATTCCGTCGTCGTTCACCAGAAGGATATTCATGTCTCAGCTCTCCGAAAGGCTATGCTTTACCCGGTCCTTCTCCTCGGACTGCTTGGCGTTGTTCCAGCGGTCCATGGTGCCCACAAGATATCCTGTGATGCGGCGGATACGCTCGAACTCCCGGCCCTCGCCCACCATAATCTTGTCTGTGCCGGTGATGCCGGCCTCTTGCCTTGTAGTCATAATAAAAACCTCCTATATAATTTATACTAAAATTTAAGTTATTCTCAGCTTATAAGCCCCGAATAATCCGGGACGTCGTGATATTTCTTGCGCAGCTCGTCAAGCTTCTCTAAGGGTACACCTTCGCCGGAACGCCTGCCGCAGCGGGGGCAGACCTCGTTGATAATGCCGTTATAGCCGCAGACCGGGTCCCGGTCCACCGGGTGGTTTACAGAGCCGTAGCCGATGCCGGACTCCTTCATGCAGCGGATAATGCTCTCGAAGGCGTCCAGGTTTTTCGCCACGTCTCCGTCCAGCTCCACATAGCTGATATGCCCGGCATTGGTGAGGGCGTGGAAGGGGGCCTCCTTCTTTATCTTCTCAAAGGCGCTGATGGGGTAGTATACAGGCACATGGAAGGAATTGGTGTAATAGTCCCTGTCGGTGACGCCCTTAATTATGCCGTACTTCTTCTTGTCGCTGCGGGTAAAGGTACCGGAAAGGCCCTCGGCGGGGGTGGCAAGCAGGGTGAAATTCAGGCCGTACTTCTCTGAGAGCTTATCCATGCGCTCCCGCATATAGGTGATTATCTCAAGGCCCAGCTTATAGCTCTCCTCGCTCTCGCCGTGGTGCTTGCCGGTAAGGGCCACAAGGGTCTCCGCAAGGCCTATAAAGCCCACCGAGAGGGTGCCGTGCTTTAAGACCTCCGCCACGGAATCGTTGCGGTCCAGGCTGTCGGAGTCTATCCAGACCCCCTGGCCCATTAAGAAGGGGTAGTTATAGGCCTTCTTGCTGCTCTGTATCTTAAAGCGGTGCAGCAGCTGCTCAACGCACAAATCGATGCGCTCGTCCAAAAGCTCATAGAACTTCTTGATATCCCCCTTGGCCTCAATGCCTGTGCGGGGCAGGTTCACAGAGGTGAAGCTGAGATTTCCCCTGCCGCAGGTGGTCTCCCGCTTGCGGTCGTGGACATTGCCCATGACCCTGGTGCGGCAGCCCATATAGGCTATCTCCGTGTCGTAGTCGCCCTTCTTATAGTATTGCAGGTTGAAGGGGGCGTCGATAAAGCTGAAGTTGGGGAAGAGCCGCTTTGCCGAGACCCTCATTGCCAGCTTGAACAGGTCGTAGTTCGGGTCCTCCGGGTTATAGTTTATGCCCTCCTTCACCTTGAATATCTGCACCGGGAAGATGGGCGTCTCGCCGTCCCCAAGGCCGGCCTCGGTAGCTAACAGCAGGTTTCTCACCACCATACGGCCCTGCTCGCTTGTGTCCGTGCCGTAGTTTATGGAGGAGAAGGGGACCTGGGCCCCGGCCCGGGAGTTCATGGTGTTCAGGTTATGTACCAGGGCCTCCATAGCCTGATAGGTTGCCTTGTCCGTCTCCCTCCAGGCGGTCTCCTTGGCGTAGGCGGCGGCGTCCGCGGCCTCCTCCCAGGTTATCTGCTCAAAGCCGCACTCCTTCTGGTGCTGGGGCAGGTAGTCCACAAATGCTTTGCCATACTTGTCAGCATTCTTCATGGTGACCTTATTGTGCAGTTCCATTGCCGCCCTGTTTATCATGGCCTCGGCCTGGCCGTGGGGCATGAGCCGCCTGAGCTGGAAGAACTGTATAAGGGCTTTCAGGTACTCCTTATGGTAGGTCTTGTCCACACCCCGGGCCATGGAATAGTCAAAGTTCGGGACGCTCTGGCCGCCGTGCATCTCATTCTGGTTGGCCTGGATAGCGATACAGGCCAGGGCCGCATAGCTCCTTATGTCCTTTGGCTCCCGGAGATATCCGTGGCCGGTGGAAAAGCCGTTTTTAAACAGCTTTATTAGGTCTATCTGGCAGCAGGTCTCGGTGAGGGTGTAAAAATCCTTGTCGTGGATATGGATGTCTCCGTCGGCGTCGGCCTTCGCCAGGTGTGCCGGTATAACATATTTGTCATAAAAGCTCTTGGCCCCCTCGCTGCCGTACTTGAGCATGGTGCCCATGGCGGTGTCTGCGTTGATATTGGCATTTTCCCTTTTCAGGTCTACGTCCTCTGCGGGCACGAAGGTGAGGGCCGAGTAAATTTTCACCAGCTCGTCGTCCATCTCGCGGAGGCGCTGGTGCTGGGCCCGGTACAGGATGTAGGCCTTGGCTGTCTTGGCATAGTCGGCGGCAATGAGCTTTTCCTCCACAATATCCTGTGTCTGCTCCACAGTGGGGGTGGACTCCATACCCTCAAGCTCACCTACCACCTGGGCGGTAAGGTCATCCAGGTCCTTGTCGCTGAATCGCTCGGTGGCGATACGCACATTGGCCTTGAATATAGCCGCGCGTATCTTTGCCGGGTCAAACTTGACCTGGTCGCCGTTGCGTTTGATGATTTTTTTTGGCATCTTTAAAATATTCTCCTTCCCAGGTTGGGCAATATAGTTAACGCGGTTTAAAAATCGGTGTTCACCAATTTTCAAGTGTGTTTACTATTATCCCCGCATATACAGGGGACAGCTATTATTATATTCCAAACCGCCCGGAAAGTCAACTATATCTTGTACATATTTTTATTTCATTTTCTGCAATACCCCAAGATATAGAAAGCGCCAAGTCCCTCAGGGAGGGCCCTGGCGCTCGTTTTCCGTAGAATCCAATGGGTTTTAAGCCTATTCCCCGGTTTTGGTGACGGCTATATTTAGTTCCTTGAGCTGTGCCTCAGATACGGCGCTGGGGGCGCCCATCATCACATCCTGCGCGCTCTGGTTCATGGGGAAGGCGATGACCTCCCGGATAAAGCTCTCCCCGGTAAGGAGCATTATGAGCCTGTCCACCCCCGGAGCAGCCCCTGCGTGGGGCGGCGCGCCGTAGCAGAAGGCGTTGTACATTGCCGGGAACTTCCCGCGCACATCCTCCTCTGTAAGCCCCACCAGCTCGAAGGCCTTCACCATTATCTCGGGGTCGTAGTTGCGCTCGGCGCCGCTTGCCAGCTCGTAGCCGTTGCATACCAAATCGTACTGGTGGGCCCGGAGGTCCAGCGGGTCAAGCTCCCCGCTCTCGGCCTTCAGAAGGGCCTCCCTACCACCGTGGGGCATTGAGAAGGGGTTATGCCCGAACTCCAGCTCCCCGCTCTCCTCGCCCACCTCGTACATGGGGAAGTCCACTATCCAACATAGGGCATACTGCTCCGTGTCCATATGCTGGGGGCAGGCCGCGCCCAGCAGCTTCCTTGCCACGCCCGCGGTCTTCTGGGCCACAGCCTTTTTGCCTGCCGCCAGCATTACCAGTGAGCCCGGCTCCAGGGCCAGCTCAGCCTTGACCCTCTCGCAGAGAGCCGGGTCGGCGTTTATAAACTTCCCTATGCCGCCGGCTATCTCGCCCTTCTCGTCCAGCTTGAACCAGTAGGTCTTCTGGGCTGTCTGCACTTCAACCTCAGCGCAGAGCTTGTCTATGGCCTTGCGGGTCATATCGCACCCGGAGACCGGCACGGCCTTCACTATATTGCCCTCAAAGGGCCCGAAGCCGCAGCCGCCCAGGAGCTCCGTCACATCCTTGATAAGTAAATCTATCCGCAAATCCGGCTTATCGCTGCCGTAGTCCTCCATGGCCTGCAGGAAGGGTATGCGCCTAAAGGGCCCCTCGGTCACCCGCTTGCCATAGATACCGAAATCTCTAAATACCGGCGGCAGCACAGCCTCCAAGACGGCGAACACGTCGTCCTGCCCGGCAAAGGCCATCTCCATGTCAAGCTGGTAGAACTCTCCCGGCGAGCGGTCCCCTCTGGCGTCCTCGTCCCTGAAGCAGGGGGCTATCTGGAAATATTTGTCAAAGCCCGAGGCCATCAAAAGCTGCTTGAACTGCTGGGGGGCCTGGGGCAGCGCGTAAAAATTCCCGGGGTGCTTGCGCGAGGGCACCAGATAGTCCCTGGCTCCCTCGGGGGAAGAGGCTGTCAGAATGGGGGTGGTTATCTCCAAAAACCCCTGCTCCTCCATGGCCCGGCGCAGGGCAGACACCACCCGGCTCCGCAGGACGATATTCCCCTTGACTCCGGGGTTGCGCAGGTCCAAATAGCGGTACCTTAGTCTCTGGGACTCGTCCGCGTCTCGGGAGAAGTTTATCTCAAAGGGCAGCTCGTTATACTGGCAGCGCCCCAGCACCTCTATCTCAGTGGGGGCTATCTCAATATCGCCGGTGGCCTGCTTGGGGTTCTTGCTGGTGCGCTCCCGCACAGCGCCGGTGACGGATATTGTGGTCTCCTTATTCAGCGCCTTCACCTGGGCCAGCAGCTCCGGGGTCTCTATGACCACCTGTGTGGTCCCGAAAAAGTCCCTGAGCACCAAAAAGGCAATGCCGCCGCCCACCTCACGGAGATTCTCCATCCAGCCGCAGAGGGTGGCGGTCTCCCCGGCGTTTTCAATGCGGAGCTCGCCGCAGTTATGTGTTCTGAGCATATCAAATCCCTCCAAATATCAGAAACTAAGGTCTTCCTGGGCGGTGGAAAATGTCAGGTAGCCGTCTACAAAATCCTCACCGATACTGACCTTCCTGGTCTCGCCGCTGGACATATCCTTAAGCACGGCACTGCCGGAGGACAGCTCGTCCTCCCCAAGCACCATGCTGAACTTAGCGCCGATTTTACCCGCGTACTTCATCTGGGCCTTGAGTCCCCTGCCGCAGATATCACAGTCCGCAATAATGCCGCACCTATGGAGCCGGTCAACAAGCTCCAGTGCCTTCACCTGGGCCTTATCGCCCATAGCCGCGATATATACCTCGCACCTGTCCTCCTCGGGGAATTCCACCTTCCCCTCCTCCAGCGCCAGCATTATCCTGTCCATGCCAAGGCCGAAGCCAAGCCCGGGGGTCGGGCTGCCGCCCATTTCCTCCACCAGGCCGTCGTACCTTCCGCCGCCGCCCAGGGCAAAGCCCAGGCTCCTTGAGGGGAATTCAAACACCGTGCGGGTATAGTAGTCGAGGCCCCGCACCAGCCCCGGGTCCAGCTCAAAGCCTATCCCCAGCGCCGTCAGGTACTCCTGCACCTTATTAAAATGCTCCCGGCAGTCCCCGCAGAGATAGTCGGTTATCACCGGGGCGTTTTTCGCCAGCTCCTTGCACTCAGGGTTCTTGCAGTCCAGTATGCGCATGGGATTTCTGTCAAGCCTAGACAGGCACGTGCCGCAGAGCTTGTCCCTGTTCCCGGTGAAATACTCCTTCAGCGCCCTATGGTACTCCTTCCGGCATTCCGGGCAGCCGATGGAATTGAGCTGCAGCCCCACGTCCTCAAGTCCCAGGCGCTTGAAGGCAGACATAGCCATGGCGATTATCTGGGCGTCGGCAATAGGCTCAGCCGCGCCGAACACCTCCACGCCGAAGGTGCGGAATTCCCGCATACGCCCGGCCTGTGGCTTTTCGTATCTATAGCAGGGAATATTATAATAGAGCTTAACAGGGTATACGGCGTTATAAAGGCCGTTCTCCAGCATAGCCCGCACAGCTCCCGCCGTGCCCTCGGGGCGAAGGGTAACCGAGCGCCCGCCCTTGTCCTCGAAGGTGTACATCTGCTTCTCAACTACGTCCGTCACATCGCCCATGCCTCGCTGAAAGAGCTCCGTATGCTCAAAGGCGGGTGTGCGTATCTCTCCGAAGCCGTTGAGCTCGGCCTCCCCTATGAGAACCTGCTCGGCTATTTGCCAGCGCCGGGTCTTCTCAGGGGTCAGGTCCTGGGTGCCCTTAGGGGCTTTTGTTATCAAGTCCATTTTAAAACTTCTTTCTATAATTCTATTCTTTTGCAGGCCCTAAAGCACCATACTTTATGGCTTCACCAAATCACGCCAATCCAAATCCCCGCGCTCAAGCCCGTGTATGAGTACCTCAGCTGTAGCTATATTTGTCGCTACCGGTATATTGTGCACGTCGCAGAGCCTCAGCAGGTTCAGCGCGCTGGGGTCGTTGGATTGCGGGTTCAGAGGGTCGCGGAAAAACAGCAGCAGGTCTATCTCGTCGCAGGATATCCTTGCCGCTATCTGCTGGTCGCCCCCCTGAGGGCCGCTTAAAAACCGCTGCAGCTTCAGACCTGTAGCCTCAGAGACCATCTTACCGGTGGTGCCCGTCCCGCAGAGCGAGTGGCGGCTGAGTATGCCGCAATAGGCAATGCAGAACTGTACCATCAGTTCCTTTTTTGCGTCGTGGGCAGTTAATGCAATGTGCATAGTGAACTCCTCCCGGTTTATAAAAAATAAATATATTAATATAGTATAAATAGAGTTTTGCAAAATATAGCTCTAGCTCAAATACCATGAGGGCAGGGGCACGTTTTCACCCTCAAGCCTCGCCGCCGCCCGGCTTATGGCAAGCATTCCCGGCGACCCGTCCGGCGCGGGCTCACCTCTTAGGAAGGCCGCCGCCAGCCTCTTGTCCACAGGCATCAGCGCCCCAAGGCGTATGCCTGCCGAGTCTATAACGCCGTCAAGGTCCTTAAAGGCCCCGGTCTCCCTGAAGAGCCCCCGGTCAAACTGGTTTATCACCAGCCGCATATCCGCAAGCCCCAGCCCCGACAACAGCTGCCGCACGCTGGCGGCGCTTCGCACGGACACCGGGTCCGGCCCGCAGAGCACCAGCGCCCTGTCAGCCGCACATGCCGCCGACTGGAACCCCATCCCAACGCCCGCCGGTGAGTCCAGCAGTACGTGGTCATAGTAGCGCTTCAGAAGCGGTATCAGCCGCCGCATTACCGGGGGCCGCACCATGTCCTCCACCTTCGCCGGGGCCGGCAACAGGAAAAGCTCCTCCTGGCCATCTTCCGGCTTCTCAGTTTTCCCGTCCTCCTTCGAGGTCCTGCAGGGATAGATTGCCTGGGCAGGGGAGCACCGGCCGAACACCACGTCGGAGATGTCGTACACCAGGCCGTCCTCCGCGCCGGAGAGCTTGTCAAGCCCCCTAAGCCCCGCGTCACAGTCTATCAGCAGCACCCTGCGGCCCCGGGCAGCCAACGCCCGTCCAAGCCCCACAGAGGCGGTGGATTTCCCAACGCCGCCCTTTCCGGAGGTGATTACAGTTGCAATTCCCATGATGAACACCGCCTTACAATACATCTTACCACATAGAAGTCGATTTGTCAAAATCAAAACACGCTTTTTTAAAATTATATTCGCCCTGCACAAAAATACAGGGCGAACTTTGTTAGATATTTTATTCTATCCGGAGCTGTCCCCACCGTTCCCAGAGCCGTCTCCATTGCCCTCTGAGCCGTTACCGCCGTCCTCGGGCTCGCTGCTATCTCCGTCAGGCTCCGGCGATGGTGATGGGGGAGGGGAGCCGCTGCCGGTATAGTAGGGCGTATCGAGCTGCGGCGCCGGGGTGGGCCCGGGGGTGCTCCCGGCCTCGGGAACGTCCGCGGCTACAGAGCCGCCGGTAAAGATACGGTCCGGGATATCGCTGCCCCGCTTGGGAATGGGGGTAGGAGTCGGCTCGGCGTCCCCGCTGTCCTCAGCTCCCTCGCCGTCCGGGCTCCCTGAGGGCCCGGGGGTGGGGGTAGCCTTGGCCTCGTCCAGCTCCTCCTTGGTCTTGATTATCTTGCCGTCATCGTCCACCTGGTTCCCGTCCTGGTCAAACTTGTTCCACTCATCGTCCCAGGTGTAGAACCCAAAGTAATAGTCCAGCATATCCTTTGCCACATTCATGGCATAGTTGCCCGAGCGCCCGTGCTCCAGCACCACCGCCACGGCTATTTCCGGGTCGTTTGCCGGGGCATAGCAGATAAAGCTGATATTCTCCTCGGTGCCGCCGTCCTCCCATTCCGCGCCGGAGGTCTGGGCCGTGCCTGTCTTACAGGCCACAGAGATTGGATAGTCAGAGAAGACCGAGCGGGCCGTTCCGGTAATCGCCGTCTGTATCATAGCCTGGCGCACCACGCCCAGCACGTCCGGGCTTATTTCCGCGTCATAAAGCTCCTCGGGCTCATACCTGCGCACCAGCTCCTGGCGGGAATAGTCTGTGACCTCCTCCAGAAAGTGGGACTTTAGACGCTTGCCGCCGTTTGCAAGGGTTGCCGTGTAGGTGGCAAGCTGCATGGTGGTGAACCAGTTGTCCGCCTGGCCTATAGCCGCCTGACAGGTGTTGCCGTCGGTCCACTCATAGCCGCGCTCGCTGTGTATCTCCTGATAGCTCTGGGGGCTGGTCATATTTCCGGTGGACTCATAGAGCTCCACCCCGGTGAGCTCCCCGAGGCCGAAATACTGGGCGTAGGCGTCCAGCTTCCGTATGCCGAGTTGCTTGCCCAGCTCCGCGAAGTAGCAGTTGCAGGATTCCGCGATAGCTTCATAGAGCCCGACCCAGTGGTGCTTACCGGTGCAGTGCAGTTCCAAATCCTCATATTTAAACACGCCCACAATGCCGGGGCCGTCACAGTCGTACACTCCGACGCTGTCGAATATCACCCCCTCCTGCAGGCCCGCTACAGCCACCATGGGCTTGAACACCGAGCCGGGGGCGTATACTCCCTGGAGGGCCCGGCAGAAAAGGGGCTGGTTTTCCTCGTCTTTAAGGGCGTCGTTGCGGTAGTCGCTGTCCTCAAGGTACAGGTTCAGGTCATAGCTGGGGTATGAGGAGCAGGCCAGCACCCCGAAGTCCTCCAGCTCTATAGCCACAGCCGCCCCAGCCCGGCAGTCATGGGCCCGCTTATCGTCCTTGGCGCCGGAGTTCTTGTTGGCCTTTATGTTGCGCTCCAGGGAGCGGTTTGTTATGCCCTGCATTTTTGAGTCCAGGGTCAGCCGGACAGTATGCCCCTGCTCGGGCTGCTCCTTAGTGGCGGTAGTCACCACGTCGCCGTTCTCGTCGGTGAACACCGCCTGAAGCCCTCTTGTGCCCCGCAGGTCCTCCTCGAAGGCGGACTCCGCGCCAACGGCCCCTATCCTTTCGTTGGACTTGTAGCCAGCCACGTTCTCCTCGCTGTCATACAGCTTCCCCTCTTTTTCGGCCTTCTCCAGGTCGCTGTCGCTTATGGGCCAGGTATAGCCCACGATATGGGGGGCAAGGGAGCCGTCGGGGTAGTACCTGTCAACGCTCACCCTGGTCTCTATCCCCTCCCAGCGGTCGCTGTACTCGCCGAATATGCCCACAGTCTCGGGGGAGACGCTGGAGGCTATCACATAGGGGTCATATATGGAAAAATTCTCCGAGGTCATGCAGTATCTCACAGAGACCACCGTGCGGGTGTCCTCCTTGGAGCGGCCCTGGAAGTGGTAGCGCTTGGAGAGCTCCTCCATGCAGTCGTCGGCTGTGGCATAGTCCGCAAGGTTCAGGAAGGTTTTGAGCTTTGCTATGTCCTCCTCCTCGTCCTCAAGAAAGCTGTAGTTCCCCTCGTCGTCAAGGCGTATGGGCAGCACGTCCCGCCAGGATTCCCCCAGCTCCTCAAGAAGGTCCACCACCCCAAGGATGGTGTTGTTCCGCTGGGAGTCGTCCATATAAAGGGCGTTATATATTACCTCATACACCGTATGGTTTCCAGCCAGTATATTTCCGTCCCGGTCCAGTATCTCGCCCCGGGCGGCGCTTATCTCTATGGCGTCGGTGCGGTTGCTCATGGCCTCCTGCTGGTAGAAGGAGCCGTTGATAAGCTGCCAGTTTGCCAGCTGCAAAACATATATGAGAAAGAAAATACATACAAACAGGATACACGCGCCTGTGCGCCCTATCCTGAGCCTGGGCAGCTTCATCTGCCCCACCTCCTTATAACAGGGCCGCTACGCCCCGCTGTTCGATGGCAGGGACTCTGCCAGGGCTTTGTTCAGCAGGTACAGCAGCGGCACAAAAATAAGTGTGTATAAATACTTTGGAATGTAGTGTATCTTCAGGGCATACCCCGGGGAGGAGTAGCGGAAATAGTAGAAAAACAGCCACTGGCTCCCGAACATTATCCCAAGCGCGGCAATGCCCACCAGCACCGCCGTCACAGGGTTTATCTGCAGGTAGGTCTGGACCAGAAGGCTCACCCCGAAGCAGAGCACCCCCATCACAAGGGCGTGGAAGCCCAGCATGCCGGAGTAACCGAAATCGCAGAAAAGCCCTGCTATTACGCCGAAGGCCATGGCCCTGGTCTCGTCCTCCAGCATGGCTATCACCGCCGCCGCAGGCAGCACCAGCACCGGGCGCACACCGTATACCGGCGGGAACAGTCCCGGGGTCTCCTGGAGCATAAAGAGCACCAGCAGCTCAAGGACATAAGCAAGGCTGCGGATGATACGGTTCAGGTCCCTCATTCGCCGTCCTCCTCGCTGTCCTCAGGGCCGGGGTCGGTAACGGTGTCGTCCTCACCCTGTCCGGGGAAGCTGACAATGACCTGTACCTCCTTGACCGAGGCCAGCTCCTCAAAGGGCCTGACTACCGCGTATTTCGACACGTCCGTCTCGGACTTCTCCACGCTCTGCACCACGCCTATCTTCAGGTTGGCCGGGTACACCCCGCCAGCGCCGGAGGTGGTGATGATATCGCCCTCCTCCAGGGCCGTCTCACTTGTAAGATAGCTCAGCCGCAGAAGCCCGGAGCTGGCCATGGTTATATTGCAGCCTATGAGGCCGCTCTCCTGCTTGTCGATTGACACGGCGGCAACACTCACGTCCTCGCTCAAAAGGCAGTCCACCTTGCTTGTAGTAGCATAGGCCCTTGAGACTATCCCCACCAGCCCCTTGTCAGTGATGACCGGGTCGCCCTCGCTCACCCCGGAGAGGGTGCCGATGCCGATGGAAAACCCGGAAAAGGGGTCGTTGGGGTCTCGGCCTATTACAGAGGCCGAGACCATTTCGTTTTCAGGCGCCTGCTGGCTGATATGCAGCTGCACCTTCAGGCGCTCGTTCTCCTGCTTTACCTGGGTATAGTCTATCAGCCTGTCCTGCAGCCGGCTGTTTTCATCCTGGAGCGCGGTCACCATCTCTTTGAGCTCGTCCTTTGAGAGGCCGTCCAGGTCCAGAAATTCCACCACGTTGTCGGTGACCTCCGTAGCCACAGACTGCATTGGTGTGGATACAAAGCCCAGTATGCTTGCTATCAGGGAGCCGCCTGCAGAGGCGGTATAAATCATTAGCCCCAGCAGCACCACCACCGTGATGATAAGCGCCTTAAAGGAGCTTCCCTTCAGAAAATCCCTCACGTCTTACTTTCTCCGTCCGTTGCGGTAATAGGACTTGGGCAGCTCTATCTCAAGGCTCTTGCCTGTGCCCTCGACCACGCAGTCCAGGGGCCGCTCAGCCACGTGCACGGGTATCCCAGTCTCCTGGCTCACGAGCCTGTCCAGGCCCTTCAGCAGCGCGCCGCCGCCGGTGAGCATTATGCCGCGGTCTATGATGTCGGCGGCAAGCTCGGGGGGGGTCTGCTCCAGGGTCTCCTTTATGGCGTCCACAACGGTCATAACGCTGTCGGCCAGGGCCTCCCGGACCTCGTCGGCATGTATCGTCACATTCTTCGGCAGGCCATCCACCAGGTTCCGGCCCTTTATCTCCACAAACGCGTTTATGGTCTCCTCAGTGGGGAAGGCAGAGCCTATGCGCATTTTAATCTCCTCGGCGGTGCGCTCTCCTATGAGCAGGTTGTACTTTTTCTTCACGTAGGCGACTATAGCCTCGTCGAACTTGTCCCCGGCCATGCGCACGGAAACCGCCGTGACGATATCTCCAAGGGAGATGACAGCCACCTCTGAGGTGCCGCCGCCGATATCAACCACCATGCTGCCGGTGGCATCTGACACAGGAAGGCCGGCGCCCACAGCCGCCGCCATGGGCTCCTCCATCAAATCCACGTTGTTTGAGCCCGCCTGTCTGGCGGCGTCCTCAACGGCGCGGCGCTCCACCTCAGTTACCCCCGAGGGGATGCAGATTATTATCCTGGGCCGGGCCAAGGCTCCCGAGCGCAGGGCCTTCTTGATAAAATATTTGAGCATTGCGGCGGTAACGTCAAAGTCCGCGATAACGCCGTCCTTCAGGGGCCGCACGGCGACTATCGAGCCGGGGGTGCGCCCCAGCATTTCCTTGGCCTGCTTGCCCACTGCAAGGACCTCGTCGGTGCGCACGTCCACGGCGACCACCGATGGCTCGCGCATAACAATCCCCTTGCCGCGCATGAACACCAGGGTGTTCGCCGTGCCAAGGTCAATGCCGATATCCTTGGAGAACATGGAAAACATAGAGAGGAAGTTGGAAAATCCTGCCATAACTGAACCTGCCTTTCCCCGGCCGGGCCGGTAGCAAATGTAAACTCACATCTATCAAAGTGTTCCCAGGAATTGCCTGGATATTTCAAATACAACCCATAACTAGTCCCATTATACCGCATTTAGCGCCGATTCTCAACAAGAAACTGCCAATGCGCCCCCAAAACCGGGGAATAACAGAAGATGTATAGCTTTTCCCGGGAGCCTGGCACAAGATATCCAGGTTAAAATTTCAGCCTGTGCTGCCAAACCCTCCCGAGCCCCTCACAGTTCCGGAGAGGGCGTCCGCCTCCACAAACTCGCCGAAAACGACCGGCAGGAATACCGCCTGGGCAATGCGCTCCCCGGGCTCTATGGCATAGCTTTCGTTTCCAAGATTGCGAAGGGGCACCATCCACTCCCCCCTATAGTCGCTGTCAATCACACCAACTCCCTGGGCCACCACAACGCCCCTTTTAGAGCCGAGGCCGCTCCTGGAGAAGACAAACCCCGCATAGCCTGGGGGTATCTCCGCGGCAAAGCCCAGGGGCACCATGAACACCTCCCCGGGCTCCAGGGTATGGGGGGCGGGGAGGCAGGCGCACAGGTCGCAGCCCGCGCTCTCCCCGGTCTGCCTTTTTGGTGTAAGGCAGTTGTCCTTTAACCTCACGAAACGGATTTCCACTACAGCACCTCCTGTTTTTCACCAAATCCTGTAAAGCAGGTCAACTTTATCAACATTTTCCACCGGGTTTTCCACATTAAACCACGCCTCTCTTGAAAAGTCCGCGAGTATAGGCAGCATTTAGGCTTTCCCGCCCTCGGAAGGCCCTCAAGATTTCCCCAGATTCCACAGAGTTTTCCACAGTAAATCTCAACACGGCGAAGTCTGCGGAGAGCTCGTCCTGCAAATCGCCCAGCCAAATGGGTACGCTGTTGAGCATTTCTACCCCGAATTTTCCCCTCATCCGGCATATAACCGGAAAGCTGGCCCCTTTACGGTCTGTGAGAAGGCCGGGGGCTTTACACCCAAGACAGCCTCTGGGGGAATTTGCCAGGGGGCAATTCCTTGTGAGCATAAGCGCCTGCCGCCCATAGGCCATAACGCCCCTCCTGACACCAGCTCCAAGGCCGGATATCTCCCGGACTGAGAGCTCAAAGCTCAGCTCCGCGCTCTCAAGTCCCAGACGCTCAAAAACTTCAAGGGCCGGGGTGTTGGCTATATTAAGCGAGAAGCCGCCGTGGGCTGTCACCCCCAGCTCCCGGCACAGCTGTAAAGTGCCCAGGTTACCGCAGAGGTACTCCGTAAAGCCCATGGCCTTCCGCTCCTCAATAAGGCTGCGGAGTTCCAGCTCCCTGCCAAATACTGCCCTTGGCAGGTCCAGTATCAGCCTTGTGCCTATGTCCCGCAAGCCCTCCAGCTTTACGGCGTCCGTCTCAATGGGCAGGCAGACCCCTTCACAGCCCGCCATTTCCGGGCAGAATTGGCCTGCGTCCCGCAGGACCACCCGGACCGGCAGCTCCCCCTTTGGCCTGTGGTATGCCTTATGGGAGGGCATAGGCAGCTCGGTAAAGGGTATAGGCTTTACATTTCCCCTGGCCTCCAGCAGGGCGTCAAGGGCTTCCCGCCGCAGCTTATTCAGCGCGCCCACCGGCATTGGGACGCCCTCCTCCGGCACAGTAACGCTTTGGGCGAAAAAAGGCGTGCCGCCGGTCTTCTGTAACTGCTTTATACAGCGTTCTTTGGGTATACTATTATATATAGGGCTGTCGGGGACAGGTTTGGCGGCAACAAATACACATCTTCCCCCGCAGGAGGCGTGAAGCACGGCGGAGCCCTCCTCCATGGTCAGGGCAAGCTCTACCGGCACAGCCTGCCTTTCGGAGCGGTAGAGCTCCCTAAGGCCGGAGAGCACCTTCTCGGTAGCCGCTGTCACGTCCCCCTTAGTTCGCGTGCCGAACATCCCCGCGCCCCTATGCCCGGTAAGGTAGCCGTCGGTGAAGCCCGAGCGGGAGAACACGGCTTCAAGGGCCCCTGAAAGCTCGGCCGGAACAGGCTTGCCGTCGGCCGCCAGCCTGCAGGCCGCAGTTGCCGCCGCCACATACTCCGGGCGCTTCATTCTGCCCTCAATCTTCGCCGAGCATACCCCGGCCTCCTGGAGTTTCCCTATACTATTTATAAAGCTCAAATCCCTCAGGGACAAATCGTGCCCGGTGCCGCCCTTCGCCCCAAAGGGCAGGCGGCAGGGCTGGGCGCACTGGCCCCTGTTTCCCGAGCGCCCGCCCAGCATGGCGCTGAGGTAGCACTGCCCGGAAACGCACATGCACAGAGCGCCGTGTACAAAGCTCTCCAGCTCTACGTCCACGCCGTCACCAATCTCCCGAATCTCCTCAAGGGAGAGCTCCCTTGCCAGCACAACCCTCCGGGCCCCTAGCTCCTTTATCAGCCGCACCCCGGCGGGGGTGTGCAGGCTCATCTGGGTGGAGGCGTGCAGGGCCAGCTTAGGGGCCCGCTCCCGCAATAGGGAAAAGAGCCCCATGTCCTGCACCAGCACCGCGTCCACAGGGATTGCACAGAGATAGCGCACGAACTCCAGGGCCTCAGGCAGTTCGCTGTCCTTCAGCAGGGTGTTTACCGTCACATGCACCCGCACCCCCCGCCGGCGACAGTATCTCACCGCCTCCGAGAGTTCCTCCAAAGAAAAATTCTGTGCGTTGGCCCGGGCGCCGAACTGGGGCCCGCCCAGGTACACCGCATCCGCCCCGGCCCGCACAGCCGCTTCAAGGGCCTCGCACCCTCCTGCCGGGGCCAGCACCTCCACAGGGCTACTCATTGTCCGCCTTATCCTTCTCAAAGAAGCTCACAAGGCCTTCCTGCTCCAGCTCCGGGAAGTCCCTGATGGGGTTGCTCCTGCGGCGCCTGGGCTTTGGCTTGGGCTTCTGGGCAGGCTGATCCTCAGCGGCAGACTCCGTAGGGGCCTGCACGGTTTTCGCCTGAGCCAGGCGCTCCTCCAAAGCGGCCAGCTTCGCCGTGAGCTCCCGGTTTTCTGCCTCAAGCCTCAGCTCGTTCTCCGAGGGCTCTTCCGCTGACTTCATGGCCTCCCTAAGAGCCGCGTTCTCATCCTCAATGGCTCGGGCCTGGATAACCACTTCCTTCAGCCTCTGGATATGCTCCTCAAGCCTTGTGTTCTCCGACTCCAGCCGGGCGGCCTTCTCAGCAAGCTGGGCGTCCTTCTGTGTGTCCACAGCGGACTTTAGGAGCTCCACCTTCTCCTCCTGCCATAGCTCGGCCTCAACCTCCAGCTCCTCCTTGCGCTCCTTAAGGCGCGCGGCAAGCTCAGCGTTCTTGTGGCAGTCGTCGCATATGCTCAGGGCTGTGGTGAGCGCGGCGGCCTCCCTGGTGACGAAGGGGGAGGCGGACATTATCTGCCTCATCATATCACCAACCTCGTCCGCCAGGGCCTGCATATAGGCCTCGCTCTCACCGGTTATCAGCCCGCAGACTACACCGTTTATGTTCAGACGTACCCGCCGTCTCTCCATAAAAGCACCAATTCCTTTCACGAAAAGTTATATTATTACTATTATAGAGCAAAAACCGGCAAAAGGAAAGGCTTTTTTGCAAAATTAGCATAGCAGCTCCCCGGTGGAATCATTTGGTGATTTTGACAAATTTCTCATTGCCCGGAGCATTATGGGATATTGCAGTTGCTTTTTTTTAGAAATTAGTGTATAATTCATATATCTCACCCGAACAGCAGGTTGAGATACCCTTCCTTTTCCACATATTATACTATAATTTTGAGTTTGTAAAGTTTAGGTATTGGGAATTTATTTTGAATTTATTATTCAATATGGAGGCATGGTTTAATGAATTACTCGTTATCGGTCCCGCAGATTAAGGAGGCAGTAAAGGATAAGCTGTCCCACACCTTCGGGGTCTCGCTGCAAAACGCAACCAATGAGGAATACTATAAGGCGGTAGCCCTGATAGTCCGGGAGATGATGGCTAAGGGCCGCGCCGAGTTCCAGCAGAACGCCATGCGTACTGAGACTAAACGCATATACTATCTCTGCATGGAATTCCTGCTGGGCCGCTCTCTGAAGAACAACCTCTATAACCTGGGTCTTGAGGAAAACATGCGCGAGGCCCTCTCGGAGTTCGGCATAAAGCTCGACCATCTCTATGAGCAGGAGCCCGACGCCGGCCTTGGCAACGGAGGCCTCGGGCGTCTTGCCGCGTGCTTCTTAGACGGCCTCGCCACCCAGGGGTATCCGGCGATGGGATACTCCCTGCGGTACGAGTACGGCCTATTCAAACAGAAGCTGGTGGACGGCTGGCAGACCGAGCTGCCGGACTTCTGGCTGCCCGGGGGCTCCGTATGGATGCAGGCTGTGCCGGACAACTCCGTTGAGGTGCACTTTGACGGCCATATTGAGGAGCGCTGGAACGACCAGTACCACGCCGTGAAGCATAAGGACTACACCACCGTCACCGCTGTGCCATACGATTTGTATGTATCCGGCAAGGACGGCCGGGGCATAAGCCTTCTGCGCGTCTGGAAGGCCGAGAACAACCAGTTTGACATGAACCTCTTTGGCGGCGGCAACTATATGCGCGCCATGGAGCAGCAGACCATGGCTGAGGTCATTACAAAGGTCCTCTACCCTGAGGACGACCACGCCGAGGGCAAGCTTCTGCGCCTGACCCAGCAGTATTTCCTGGTCTCCGCCTCTGTACAGGATATAATCAGAAGGCACCTGTTTGCCCACAGCAACCTGGACGAGCTGCCGAAGCTCGCGGCAATACACCTGAACGATACCCACCCGGTGCTGGCTATCCCCGAGATGATGCGGGTAATGCTGGACGAGTGCGGCTACGACTGGGAGAGCGCCTGGGGCATAGTAAAGCAGACTGTGGCTTATACCAACCATACGGTCATGAGCGAGGCTCTGGAGTCATGGAAATGCGATTTGGTGAAAATGCGCCTGCCCCGTATCTACCAGATAATCGAGGAGATAAACCGCCGCTTCTGGGAGGAGATGAAGTACAGGGGAGTGGACCACGGAAAAATAGCGCGCATGGCCCCCATAAGCGACGGCTTTGTAAAGATGGCGAATCTTGCCGTTATCGGCTCCCACAGCGTAAACGGCGTGTCCGCCCTACACAGCGATATCCTGAAGGACGACCTGTTCCACGACTTCTATGTGGAGGAGCCCCAGAAGTTCACAAACGTCACCAACGGCATAGCCCACCGCCGCTGGCTGAACCAGAGCAACCCGAAGCTTGCCTCCCTTATTACCGAGCTTATCGGGGAGGACTATATCTATGACGCCGACAAGCTCTCCGAGCTTTTGAAGTATAAGGACGACAGATCCGTGTTGGAGCGCCTGCAGAAGATAAAGCGGGAGAATAAGGAGCGCCTTGCAAAGCACCTTCAGCGCACCCAGGGCCTGGTGGTGGACCCGGATTCCATCTTCGACGTGCAGGTAAAGCGCCTGCATGAGTATAAGCGCCAGCATATGAATGCCCTGTCAATACTTGCCACCTATCAGTGGCTGCTGGACAATCCCAACGCGGACTTTACCCCCCATACCTGGTTCTTCGGGGCCAAGGCCGCGCCCGGGTACTATTTCGCCAAGCAAATCATACAGTTTATAAGCGCCCTGGCTGATACGATAAACAACGACCAGAGAGTAAACAGCAAGATGAAGGTCGTCTTTGTTGAGAACTACTGCGTTACCTGGGCCGAGACCCTCATCCCCGCCGCCGAGATAAGCGAGCAGATATCCCTTGCGGGCACCGAGGCCTCCGGCACCAGCAATATGAAGTTCATGATAAACGGAGCCATTACCCTGGGTACTCTGGACGGGGCAAACGTGGAGATACACGAGACCGTGGGCGACGAGAATATCCTGCTCTTCGGCATGACCGCCAGCCAGGTGGAGGAGGTCAAGCGCGCGGGGTATAACCCCATGCAGCACTACCAGCACGACAACCAGATGCGCAGGGCGCTGGATGCTCTGAACCACGGCATAAACCACAAGAACTTCAGCGATATCTACAGGGCTATAATCCAGCAGGACCGCTATATGGCCCTTGCGGACTTCCAGTCCTACAGGGCGGCCCAGGACCGGGCGGTCTCCCTCTACCACGACAAGGAGCGCTGGAACCGTATGTCCCTTGTGAACATCGCCGGAGCAGGCCGCTTTGCCGCGGACAGGGCCATCAGGGACTACGCCGGGAACATTTGGCACGGCTCACCTGTGCCCCCGGAGAAGAATCTGGCCGCAAAGATTGTGCTGTAAATTTCAATGATATATAGGGGAGGGGTCCCGCGCCCCTCCCCTCTTAATGGATAGCTTTTCTAATGTTGTAAGGAGGAGTTAATCATGCTGTTTAATTCACGCGACCCTCGGTACCGCTTCCCCACAGGGGCTGTAGAGGCGGGCAGGCCCATACACTTCCGCGTCACTCTGCCAAGGGAGCTGTCATGCTCCGCGGCGCGGCTTATAGTGGAGCCGGAGAACGAGCCCGCCATACTCTGCGACATGTTCTGGTGTGGTATGAACGGCGAGGAGGAGGAGTGGTGGGAGTGCGACTTCACCCCTAAAAAGCGGGGGCTCTACTTCTACCTTTTCGAGGCCAGCACCTGCCGCGGGGTACAGCGGCTCTCAAGGGGAGAGCACGGGCGCGCTATCTTTGGCGGCACCTACCGCTGGCAGCTCACCGTGTATCAGGAGGGCTTCAAAACCCCTGACTGGCTGGAGGGGGGGATTATGTACCAGATATTTCCCGACAGGTTTTATAAGGCCGGGGGCGATAAGGAGAATGTACCCGCGGGGCGCACCTATCATGAGGACTGGTATGAGCAGCCGGACTGGAGGCCCAACCATGAGGGGCGCATTACAAACACTGATTTCTATGGGGGCGATTTACAGGGTGTGCGGGAGAAGCTGCCCTATTTAAAGGACCTTGGGGTTACCTGCATATACCTTAACCCGGTGTTTGAGAGCCACTCCAATCACCGGTACGACACGGCGGATTACCTGAAGATAGACCCGCTGCTTGGAAGCGAGCAGGACTTTCGGGAGCTGTGCGAAAGCGCCCGGGAGCTGGGAATCCGGGTGATGATAGACGGCGTTTTCAGCCATACCGGCAGCGACAGCGTGTACTTTAACCGGGAGGGCCGCTATGAGGGCCCGGGGGCCTATAACTCCGCAGAGTCTCCCTACTATAAGTGGTATAACTTCAGAAACTGGCCCCATGAATACGACAGCTGGTGGGGCTTTGACACCCTGCCCAACGTGAACGAGACCGAGGAGAGCTATAACCTTTTTGTGAACGGAGAGGACGGCGTTGTGCGCCGGTGGCTGAGGGCCGGGGCCTCCGGCTGGCGGTTGGATGTAGCCGACGAGCTGCCGGACCTATTTATTGACCACCTGAACGAGGCCGCCAAGACAGAGGACCCGGAGGCGCTGGTGCTCGGGGAGGTCTGGGAGGACGCGTCCAATAAGTCAGCCTACGGCGTGCGCAGGCGCTATCTCCTTGGGGGACAGCTGGACAGCGTGATGAACTACCCCTTCCGGGACGCTATCCTGGGCTTTTTGCTGGGGGGCGACCCTGCGGCCTTTGCAGAGGCCGTTGAGAATATAGTGGAGAACTACCCACGCCCCTGCCTGCGGCTCCTGATGAACCATATCGGCACCCACGACACCGAGCGGGCCATTACAGTGCTCGGCGGCACTCCTGCAAACGGGCGCGGAAGGGAGTGGCAGAGCGGGAAACATCTGAGCCAAAGGGAGCGGGAGATAGGCCGTGAGCGGCTGAAGCTGGCCGCTATAATGCAGTATATCCTTCCGGGAGTACCCTGTATCTATTACGGCGACGAGGCAGGACTGGAGGGCTACCGCGACCCCTTTAACCGTGCCTGCTACCCCTGGGGCCGTGAGGACCAGGAGCTTATCGGATGGTACAGGAGCCTGGGCAAAATGCGCCATGAGCACCAGGAGATACTTGCCCGGGGCGGCTGCCGGGTCCGCAAGGCCGAGGGCAACCTTCTGGTGCTTGAGCGCTTCATAGTGCGCGGCGCGGAGGGGGAGGACTGCGCCTTTAGAGACAGCCTGATGCTGATAATCAACCGCAGCGAGCGTCCCCAGAGCATTCTCTCCCTATCCCTGGACCTCTCCGACGCAAAGCCGGTGCTTGGGGAAAACCTGGAGGGCGTGCGGGTACTGCGCCCGTACAGCTGTGCGCTGCTGAAATTTCGTAAAGAAATACAAACTACCCCTTGACAAAATGAGCGAGAGGCGCTATAATTAGGAAGTTGAGACAAGCGCCAGTAGCTCAGCTGGATAGAGTGTTTGACTACGAATCAAAAGGTCGGGGGTTCGAATCCCTTCTGGCGTGCCAACGCAAGGACGGATATTTCGATGCAGACAGTGTCGAAGTATCCGTCCTTTGATTTTGCCCGGACTTATATAGAGGAAATCAAATAAAGGAGGGTATCCGCATGAATATCGAGCCCATTGCCCATATAAAAACCGACTTCCCGGAAAAATTCGGCGTGCCGCGCCAGAGCGGAGTGGCAGCCGCGCTTCGGGGGAGGGTGGTGTTCGAGCCTGAATACAGGGCTCCTGAGGCCTTCAGGGGCATTGAGGGCTTCTCACATCTTTGGCTTTTATGGCAGTTTTCCCAGGTACCGGAGGGGAAATGGTCTCCCACTGTCCGTCCGCCGAGGCTTGGAGGCAACCGCAGGGTGGGGGTATTCGCCAGCCGTTCACCCTTTAGGCCCAACCGCCTGGGCCTCTCCTGTGTGGAGCTGGAGAGGGTGGAGCTAAATGGCCCGGAAGGGCCTGAGCTGGTTGTGTTGGGGGCGGATTTGGTGGACGGCACGCCGATTCTTGACGTGAAGCCATACCTGCCCTCTGCGGACTGCATAGAGGGGGCCAGGGGAGGCTTTACAGACTCGGAGCCCTGGGAGCCCCTCAGGGTGGATTGCCCGACGGAGCTTTTGGAGCTGGTGCCGGAAGGTTCACAGGAGGCGCTGCTGGCGGTGCTTGAAGCGGACCCCCGCCCCCATTACCATAGGGACCCGGAGAGGGTCTACGGCATGGGCTTTGCGGGGGTCCAGGTGAGGTTTACGGTGGGGGAGGGCGTACTGCGGGTAGTCGGTATCGGTCAGTAGAATATTATCTGCTCCCTGCCGTCTATTGCAACAACGGACTGCTTTACACCGAAGGCCTTTGCGGCAGCCTCCCGAACCTCGCCGGGCGTGCCGAAGGCCTGGAGCTTTCCCTCTGCCATGACGGCTACATAGTCGCTGTACCCAAAGGCCAGGGGCAGGTCGTGGAGCACGGTTAGGATAGTCTTGCCCCGGGAGTTCAGCTCACGTATAAGCTCCATCACCTGGTTTTTCTGGCCTATGTCCAGGTAGGTGGTGGGCTCGTCCAGGAGTAACGCTCCGCTGTCCTGGCAGAGGGCCATGGAGATGTAAGCCCGCTGTCGCTCGCCGCCGGAGAGCTCCCTGAGCTCCCTGTGCCTGAGCCCGTATGCATCCGATTGCCGCAAGGCCTCATCTACCAGCCTGCGGTCCTGTATGCTGAGCACCTTACCAGGGCCAAGATGGGGGTAGCGCCCGTAGGCTGTCAGCCGCTCAACCGTCACAGAGGGCACCTCCCTGGTCTGTGGCAGCAGGGATATGAGCCGCGCCAGCTCCCGGCGGCTGTATGAGCTTATGGGCCTGCCCTCCAGCAGCACCCGGCCGCTGCCGGGCCGCAGGAGCCCGCAGGCTATCAGCAGCAGGGTGGTCTTGCCGCAGCCGTTTGGCCCTACAAGAGCGGTCACCCTGCCCTTTGGCGCTGTGAAGCTCACGTCGTGCAGGACTTCACGGCCCGGGTAACCGGCAGAGACATGCTCAAAGCTTATCATAGCCGCCGCCTCCTCTCCCGCAGCAGCAGCGCCAGGAAGAATGGGCCTCCCAGAGCGCTGAGCAGTATGCCTACCGGCAGCTCGTATGGGGCGAATAAAATGCGGCTCAGAAGGTCGCAGAGGGTCACAAAGCCCGCACCCAGCAGGGCGGCGGCCGGTATGAGCACCCGGTGGGAGGTCCTGGCCTCGCCGAAAATCCTGCGTACCATATGGGGCGCCAGGAGTCCCACGAAGCTTAGAAGCCCTGAAAAGCTCACCGCGCAGCCGGCTAAAATACAGGAAAGGATTATCAGCCCAAAGCGGGCAAGGCCTACATTCATGCCAAGGCTTCTGGCAGAGGCCTCCCCGAGCCCCAGCAAATCCGCCTGCCCGGACATGGGCCAGGATATGATTAGCGCCGCAAGAATCATGGCCCAGGCGGGGGAGAGGTCCTTTAATGATATGCCGGAGAAGCCGCCTATGAGGAATGTGCTGCCGTTATACAGGGTGTCGGGGTAGAAGGTCTTCACGGTGTTTATCCCGGCGGTGAAAATGCTGCTGACGGCAACGCCGCTTAGTATTATAGTCAGCCTGCCTGTCCCGGCTGAGACGGCGCAGACTAAGAGCACGGCAAACAGGGCACCGAAAAAGGCCCCCAGCTGGGCAGCGCCGCGCACTCCGGGCAGTATGGCTATGGCGAGGAAGGTGAAGAACCCGGCCCCGGCGTTTACGCCTATGACGTTTGGAGCGGCAAGGGGGTTGTTGAGCACAGCCTGTATGAGCATACCGCTTACGGCAAGGGCCGAGCCCGCCAGCATTGCCGCAGAGACCCTTGGCAGGCGCACATATAGGAGTATGCGGCTCTGAGGGGAGCTGAAGTCCCCGGATATGGCCCCGGCAAAAGCGGCGGGCAGGTCTATTATAGTTGACCCCAGGCTCACGCCGAGAATGCCGCATAAGAGTACAAGGACTGCCAGCAGCGCCAGCTTTGCGCCCGCAGGCAGCCCTTTTTTGATTTCTTCCCACTTACTCACTGAGGAGCTCCCCAAGATACTCATAGCTCTCCCCCCAGCGATGGTTGGGCTTATAGTGGAAAAGGTCCTTGGGCAGCACATGGAAGCGGCCCTCCTTTATAGCCGTAAGGCTATCCCAGGCGGGGTTTGCCTCTATCATGCCCTCAAGGAAGCTGAGTGCCGCTTCCTCCTTGCCCATGGTGGTGACGAAAATATAGTCCGGGTCCGCGTCTATAACCTCCTCAAGGCTCAGGTCCTCCAGCATGGAGGGGTGTTCGTCTGCAATATTCTGGCAGCCAAGGTCCAGAAGTATGGCCCCGGCTAGCTCGTCGTCGGTCTTTGCCTTTATGCCGGTGGAGAAGGCGCGTATGAGGAGCACCTTGGGGCCGCCGCTCTCAAAGCCGTACTCTTTTCTCACGGACTCTATCTGCTCTGCGGGCTTGTCCACATACTCCTTTAAAAGCTCCCCCCGGCCTGTGTGCCGGCAGAAGTCCCTCATCATCTCCGCGTAGTCCTCAAAGGTATCGACCCTATAGCCGCTACAGGTTATGCCGGCGTTTGTGAGCACGTCTGTCATGTCCACCTGGGCGGCAATGTCCTCTGAGAATATCACCAGGTCCGGCTCCAGGGCGATAATAGCCTCGGTGTTGGGCTCCTTCACGGTGCCTATAATCTCCGCGTCCCCAACGTCAAGCTTGCGCTCATTTACAGCGTCGTCAGTAACGCCCACAAGAGTCCCCCCTGCCAGCAGCCAGGCCTCGGCGTAGGAGCTGTAGAGGCAAACCACTCGGGAGTCCCCGCTGAACGCAGGGGCGCTCTCCACCGAGGGGCCGGGGCCACCGCCGCAGGCGGCGAGGGTGAGGCACAGCATAAGGGCCAGGGATAAACAGCGCTTAAATGTCCTTAAAAAGCTCGTCATAATTCTCCTCCACATTAAAATCCTCGGGCAGCAGCAGTTCCAGGTTCCGCTCGGACTCCTGGGCGCGCATATTTCTTCTGGAGCAGGCTATGACAGCCGCCTCAACAATGTTCCGGGCCATGCGCCCGTTGCCGTTGACCCTGGAGTCGCCGGATATCTGCTGGCGGGTATAGTATTCAATAAGAGGCCCGTGGCAGCTTGGGTCCAGCCTATAGCCCATCCGTGAGGCAATGCTGCCGGTTATCTCCAGAAGCTCCCCGGGGGTATAGTCCGGGAACGGGATTATATTCGGGAAGCGTGAGCGAAGGCCGGAGTTTGCCGTTAAGAACTCCTCCATCTCCCTGGAGTACCCGGCAAGTATCACCACTAGCTGGTCTCGGTGGTCCTCCATGCCCTTTACAAGGGCGTCTATGGCCTCAAGGCCGAAGCTGTCGTCACGGCCCCTGTAGAGGGAGTAGGCTTCGTCGATAAAGAGCACCCCGCCCATGGCGGACTGTATGGCCTTCTGGGTAAGGGGGGCGGTATGGCCCACGTACTGGCCCACAAGGTCGGCCCTGGTGACCTCCACAAGCTGACCGCCGGAGATAGCACCCATGGCCTTGAGATATCTTGCCACTATCCTCGCCACGGTGGTCTTGCCGGTGCCGGGGTTGCCGGTGAATATCATATGCATACTGGGCGTCTCGGCCTTCATGCCGCGCTCTTTTCTCAGGCGCTGCATACGGAAATTATCCTCGAGGGAGAGGACATACTCCTTCACATTCTTAAGGCCGGTTATTTCTGAGAGCTCCTCCTTCACCGCAGCAAGCTCAGCGGCGTTCCGGGTATCGGCAGGGCTGCTGGGCATTATTCTGCCCTGGATAACACTGCTGTTATACTCGACATAGAGCCCATCTTCGCCTGATTTTAGGACGGCATCCACGGGCCCAAGGGACCGGCGCAGCTTCTCCTCGCTCATGGCCTTATACAGGACGTCCGCGGCTGTGCCTATAGCCGCGGCGCCCTGCTCGCGGGTGTACTTTAAGGCGAGGGCTTCGGCCTCGGGCCTGCTGAAGCCAAGGGTAAATGAGAGCTGCCTGCCCGCCCGCTCCCTGAGCTCACCTAAACGCAGTTCAGCTATATCAACTAAGCTCTCACGGGAAAAATCCCCGGTGGACAGCACGTCGTCGAGCCCCGCCATGAACACACTGCCAAAGGCTACGCTGAGCTTTAAAGGGTCGGGTCCGGCCAGCAGGAACAGGTACTTGCCGCCCACCGACAGCTGTGACACGGCCCCGGGGGCCAGTGCCGAGCCCACGTCTATCAGGAGGCCCTTCTGCTCGGCGTAGCGCCCGGGAAGGGGCACGCTGCCGGTGCTGAAGGCCGCGAGGACCAGGGGCAGCACAGAGGGGTGGCATTTCTGATAGTTCACAAAGACCAGGGAGGCCGCGCCGCCCTTGAGGGCGGTGAACAGGTCCTGTATAAATAGCTTCTCCGAGCCGGGCGCGCTGTATGCGGACAGGTCGATATGGGAGGTCTTAGGGGTCTTCAGCACCCCCTGCCGCCCCAGGGAGGCAGTGAAGGACTCCACGGCACTGCGCCGCCCGGTGCCGTCGCCGCCTAAGAGGGCAGCCCTGCACAGTGGGAGATGGTCCGGGGAGCCGGCTACAAAGGGGCGCTTAAAGGCCAGCAGCAGGCTGTTTACAAACTCCTCCTGACCCAGCACAGCGGAGAGGACCTCTGCCCTGGCCTTCTCAAAGGCGGCGTCAAGCTGGTCCGCCCCGCCGGAGTTATTGGACACCTGGGGGGTGACTCCGTCACTCTCCAGGTGCCGCTCCAGGTCCGCCATGTCTGCCTGCATACGCTCTATGCTCTTTTGCAGTGACTGGCTCATATCCTCCTGAGCCCGCTGCACGGCCTCAAGGGACTTCTCGGCCTCCTTGGCGGCGGGGCTCTTTACGTTCAGCCTGCCCCCGCGGAACATTGAGTTTAAAATTGAATCTATATCGTTTCTGTCATTCATACTCTGTTATCTCCTTTATAAGGCCGCGCCCAAGAATGTCCAGCATATTTTTAAGCTCAGCAGCACCCAGCTGTCCCGGGGCCGAGGGCTCTGTCCCCGCGCCGAAGGTTATGCAGGAGCCGGTGAGGCTCCCCGCGATTCGGCTGAGACGGCCTGTATCTCCCATGCTCATGGTAATCACCGGGCCGATACTTGAGGAGGCCTCCCAGCTTGCGGACATCAAATCAAAGAGGTCCGCGGGGGAGCCGGGGGAAACCGCCAGCTTGGGCAGGTCCGCGCCGAGCTCGTGCATATGGGTGAGGGTATCTATCATCTCCTGCTTTGGAGGGGTGTCAGTAAAGCTGTGCTGGGATATCACAACGGCAAGGCCCTTATTGTGGGCGGCTTCTGTGAGCTCACTTACTATATCGTCACCGGCCGAGAGCTCGATGTCTATAAGCTGGAAATACTCATAAAGGCCTATCAGCTCCGAGACCCGGCCGGCATATTCGTCTGTGGAGATTATGGCTTCGCCCCCCTGGGAGCCGGTGCGGATAGTGCAGAGCAACGGGCGCTTTGTAGTCTTGCGGCAGACCTGGAGGGCCAGGGCTATGTCCCCGGAGTAATAATCCAGCCGGAGCTCATACAGGTCCCCGGGGAGGGCCTCGCAGCGCAGGAGCTGGGTGGAGAGGGAGGCTATGTCCCTGGCGGTCAGGGGGATACATATTTTTGGAGGGCCCTGGCAAAGGCCAAGGGCTTCAATAAAAGAAGTTGTCATAGGCTTACCCCTTTATGGTTTTCGGATATATATTTATTTGGCGAAGTACAGTTACTCATAGTATACTTGCCCCGGGGGAAAAAGTCAACAAGCGGGTGGGCGGCATAGAATGAAAGGGAAGTTACCTGATTAAAAGCTTCCCAAGAGGGCAATAATATCCGCGACAAAATCTTTTTGGAGAGTGAAAAGCCGTGAACGTACACAGAGGAGATATTTACTATGCCGACCTGAGCCCGGTGGTGGGCTCGGAGCAGGGGGGCGTAAGGCCGGTGCTCATCATCCAGAACGACGTGGGCAACCGCTTCAGCCCCACAGTGATAGCCGCAGCCATCACCAGCCAGAGGGACAAGGCAAGTCTGCCCACTCATATCGAGGTGGACGCCCAGGGCAGCGGGCTCATAAAGGACTCGGTGGTGCTCCTGGAGCAGGTCAGGACCCTTGATAAGCACCGCCTGAGGGAGAAGATGGGCCGCCTGGACCAGAACTCCATGGACCGGGTAAACCAGGCGCTGTCCATCAGCTTCGGCCTTGGGGGCCAGGACCCCCGGGGCAATGAGCCGCCCAGATTCAGTTAAAGCAAGCGAAGGGCAAAACATAGGGCCTCCAAAAAATGGGGGCTCTACATAATTTTTTTGGCATAGTTAAGCAGCGTATCGCGCTGGTTTGGGAGCTCCCCGGAGATAACGCTTTGAAGAAGCAGCTCAAGAGCCCTGCCTATATGGGGCCCCGGGGAGTACCCCAGCCCGATAAGGTCACCGCCGGAGACAGCCAGCTCAGAGACGCTGAGCCCCGCCCTATGGAGGCGCTTTGAAAGGCTCTCGTCCGCAGGGGTAAGGGGAAGCTGCCTTATGAGCCGGAGTATCTGAGCTGTCTCCCGGTTTGAAAAGCGCAGCCGGGACAAAAGTTTCCGGGAGGTATCGGGGGGACAGTCCCGGAGCAGAGCCGCCCAGCGGGGTATGGCGCATAGGGGAGCGTCTAAAAGCTTTGGAATATATGGGAGCTCAGGGAGGGCGGCAAGCATTATGGGTTCGTACCGCTCCAGCGCAGCCTGTGCCATTGGCGACAGGATGAGCTTAGTCAGCTCGGCCTGTATCCGCTCGCCGGAGAGGGTGCCTATGAGGCCTGTATTCTCAAGGGCCGCCGAGAAAGTGTCCGGCTCCAGCCTGAAGCCCAGCGCTGCCGAGAAGCGTACCCCCC
This sequence comes from Acutalibacter sp. 1XD8-36, assembly GCF_009917525.1. Lineage (GTDB taxonomy): Bacteria > Bacillota > Clostridia > Oscillospirales > Acutalibacteraceae > Acutalibacter. The sequence continues at coordinate 8,946 of NZ_QZDU01000006.1, read as the reverse complement.
GGAGTATCCGCAGGGCGTCCTCGTCAAAGCGGCGGGAGGGGCTGCCAACGCAGCGGAGTATATGCCCCTGAAGGTCCTCCTGCCCGCCGAAGGGGTCCAGCAGGCCCCGCCCTGGGTGGAAGGCCATGGCGTTTACGGTAAAATCCCGGCGGGACAGGTCGTCGTTTATGTCCCGGGAAAAGCTCACCCCGGCGGGGCGGCGGTGGTTTTCATACTTTCCGTCCACGCGGTAGGTGGTGACCTCCACAGGGCCCTGCTCCGTTATAAGGGTGACGGTGCCGTGGGCTATGCCGGTCTCTATGAGCTTTAGTCCGGGGAAACAGGCCTTTGTTTCCTGGGGCAGTGCGGCGGTGGCAATGTCCCAGTCCGAGGGCTCCCGGCAGAGTAAAGCGTCCCGGACACAGCCGCCCACGCACCAGGCCTCAAAGCCCCGGGCCTCAAGGCGGGAGAGAATTTTGTCGATATGTGGGGGAGGGATTATTTTCGGCATATTTGAGCCCCCTAACTTTATTTTAGTTTGTTGACAGCCCCGGATTACTATGCTAATATTATAATATAATTTTCCAGAGGAGGAGTATCAAGTGGCACTATTGGAGCAGTGGCGTACTTACGCGGAGGAACAGCAGAGGGAGAAGGGCGCGAAATTCTGGCAGGATTATTTCAGGCAGGAGACAGAGTTCTATAAGGCCATACTCACAAGCAAGCCCCGCAAGAGCACCGTGCAGTCCTACGCCAAGAAGTTCGGGGTGGACCTTATCACCATGACCGGCTTTCTTGACGGCATAAACGACAGCCTGAAGAACCCCAATGATTTGGAGACCATCGAGGCTGCCTCCGAGGTGAGCCTTGCATATGATAAGGAGCTGCTCTATAAAAACATGGTGGAGGCCAAGGCCGAGTGGCTCTATACCCTCCCCGAGTGGGAGCCGCTGCTCACCGCCGAGCGCCGCCAGGAGCTCTACAGGGAGCAGAAGCAGTCGAAAACCGTTGTGAAGGGCCCGAAGATAGGCCGCAACGACCCGTGCCCCTGCGGAAGCGGGAAGAAATACAAGAAATGCTGCGGGAGAGATATATAATCGCTGAAACTTATAGGATTATATCATAACATAAGGAGGGCGCGTATGCAACAGCCAGCCATAGCTACCTTTTACGACCATATTGCGGACATAGCAAAGCAGGAGGGCTGCTCTGTGCCGGAGGCGCTGAGAGAGGCCGGGAAGCTCGGCGTCATGGCCCTGGAGGTCTCATGCTTCAACACGGCTGGGCAGGCGGACAAGCTCGCAGGGGAGCTGTCGGAGGCCGGGATGGGCGTTACGGCTATGCCCTCCTTTTTCAGCTTTGAGAGCGACACGGACGTTGAGTCCCAGGCGGAGAAAATTTTTGCTGACGCCAAGACTATTGGCGCCAGGAAACTGCTGGTCATCCCCGGCTTTATCCCCGAGGGCGCGGACCGTGAGGCCTGCACCCGGCAGATAATCGACTGCACCAAGCGGCTGGGGGAGCTGGCGGACAGGGCCGGATTCGCCCTCACCATGGAGGATTTCGACAATGAGCGCTCGCCTATCTCAGACAGCTCCGGGATGCTGCGCTTTATGGACGCTGTGCCCGGGCTCACGGCCTGCTTCGACACAGGAAATTTTTACTTCGCCGGGGAGGACGCACTGGACGCCTTTGAGAGGCTGCGGGGGTGCATAGGGCATGTGCACCTGAAGGACCGGTCGCTTACCGAGGACTTTGGCACAGAGCCCCGCAAAACTGTGGACGGCTCGCCAATGCACCCGAGCCCTGTGGGTGCGGGGGTGATTCCGATGGGGGAGCTGCTGGAGAAGTTTATGGACGGCGGGTATAACGGGCCGTACACCATCGAGCACTATGGCGCAGAGCCTATGCTGGAATGCTTAAAGCGCTCTGTGGAGTGGCTCAGGGCCAGGCTTGAGGAGGCGGGCATATGAGGATACTTTTCGTGTGCCATGGAAGTACACATCCTGTCCTTAAAAATGGTTGATATATCTGAATTTTCAGTAGATGCCCCTGCAAATGTACTACCTGTTTACTACTTTTGAGGTCTGGACGATAACACCCGCCTTGGCATGATATGGACGATAAAGGGCAAGGCATGAACAGACGTGCCTTGCCCTTTTTTGCCGTTGTTGGCATTTCCGTTGTCGGATAATCCGACAACGGAAAAACCGACGTCGGAAAATCCAACGCAATAAAATATAGATATAAGTAACTAAAGACAAAATCAAGTAAAGATCAATCAATTACTCATTCCTTTCCTATCCTTTCCCCTGGCCCTCCCGTTGAGGAACGGGAGGCAAAGCCGCCGGAAGGGAATGGAACGGAAAGAGGCCAAATAGCAACAGGGGGTTATCGTGGCCGTTATCTGACCCGCAGAAACCGTACAGACGCGAAGCGGGTGTACGGTTTCTGCGGGTGCCTCAAGAGGGCCGCAGGGCCTCTTGTGTGACAGCACAGTTTCGCAGTTCAGTGGAAGCCAGGGCAGGAGCGCCGGGGTGTCGGCCTCTCGCCCTGGCTTTTTCATGCCTATTTCTACGCATTTAGAACCTTGTTTTTGAGGGTGCAGGTCAAATCGTATTACTTACTATGTAACCGCCCCATGGAAACCCTGAAAACAGACCGCTGAATAGGCCCTAAATGCGTAGGCTGGTGAATAGTTATCCTATGTCATCAGATGACTTGGAACAAACCCAGGCGCTACGCAATTACAGCATATTTCTGTCGACATTAATAAAAATATACCATGCCCTAATTAACGATAGAAATCGCCAATCGTGTCATACTCCATTAGTTGTATAATTTGAGCTTTGTGCTCGATTAATTTTTCCCATTCATCTTCTGTAAAATAATCCTTAAACTGGGTTAATATATTCATAGCAATTTGTACAGAGTGTTTTTTTGCACTTTCTGGCATAGACTGTTCCATAGTCTGCATTTTATCCGCTTGACGCATATCTTTTTTTGCAATTTTCCTCATTTTTGAATTGCTCAGGACACACAGAGTTTTTGAAATAACATCAATCATTTCGAAAGATAAATCTAATGTTTGTTGTCCTAAATCCTTATCAGTCAACGGTTTCGCACATATTGCCGTAATATAAAATGCTAGTTGCCGAAAATATAGTTCTTCACTCCCCGTGGCTTGGGCTTCTTTTACTGCTTTCCTTATGCCAGCATTTTCCTCGTCATTAGAGAACTTTAAATTGCCATTTAAATTTCTAGTAGATATACAATAGTTAGCCGGTTTTGTTACATAAAATAGTAATGCTCTAATAGCTCGTCCTAATTGTGGAAAAGAGGTAGATATTGTTCTTTGTGAATCTTCAATTCTATCAATAAGTACTTGGATTTCTTTTACTCCATCACATTTTTGTAGCCCCATATATATGGCCTGCGCTTTAAAATTTGAGGAATCCTCAGACAAAAGCCACTTGCTGAATGAATCTATGGTATATCCTTCGAACATTGGCCGAAGTTCGTTAGATATGCTTGTCCCTATTGCCGCAAATAAAGACTCTGAAAGCTGTTTGTTTAACTGCTCGCAATGGTGTGGCAGAGCAATTACTGCATCTCTTATTTTTTGATAGTCATGGTTGCGGCTAGTCATTATATATACATTAATTGCCCATATCACTGATGCTATTGCTGCAATTGCTCCAAACGCTTGAATTGCTTGAAAAAATAGTTCCCAGTTCATTTCTGCACCTCTAATCAAATAAATTATAAGTTAGTCGGCTTATATAGTCTTGCTTTTCGCTTTTTAGGTTGTCGCTTCTGTTTGGACTGTTGAATTAGCTGTGATTCATAATGGATAGAAGACATCAATACATTCACATTATCAAGACTTATATTATTAATCAACTCGCCTTTAGTATAGTAAAGACTAATAATGGCTTGGCACAAGCTATTACAATATTGCGACAGACTTCGAACCCCGGCCTCGTTAGTATAATTGTCGATCAAGTATGAAATTGCCTCTTTATCTATGGAAAACTTTAGCTTACTATCCAGACTCAAACTATTTAATCTATACTTTTTAACCAGATTTGGCCAAATATAATCTGTTACAATCTTAATCCTTTCATCATGTGTATATCCGGGCAACTCAATAATTTCCATGCGATCCTGTAATATTGGGGAAATTTCACGTAGATTATTAGCGGTTGCTATAAAAACTACTTTGCTTAAATCCACAGCAACTTCTAAAAAACCATCAGTGTATGAAGAACGATCACTATCCAATATGTCAAGCAAAACATACGCAGGATCGCCATGTTCTTTAGAACTTCCCATTTTATCAATCTCATCTAGCAGAATGACTAAACTACGAGTCTGGGCATGAATTACTGCTTCAATGATGCGGCCAGGTTTTGAATCGCTAAACATGCTGTTTGCACCACGTAAAGAAAGAGCATCTGAAACTCCGGCTAAGGAAATCTTCTCAATCTTACGTCCCATAGCTTCAGCTATTGTAGATGCAATAGAAGTTTTTCCAACCCCCGGTGGTCCAACGAGAAGTAGTACAACACCATAAGTATTTCCAACATGTTTCTGACACGCAATAAATCTCAATATTTTTTCTTTTACGGTTTCCATTCCGTAATGAGAATGATCAAGAATATTCTTTGCATCTGCTATCTGAATATCTATATAGCTATCTTCATTCCATGGGATTCTCGACAAATACATTAATTGTGTATCGCTTAATTCGTTATCTTGGGAATCCAAAAGGAAACTCTGGATTACCCTTGGTAGAGAATAAAACAACTCCCGCGAAAAAAACTTTCTAATTTTCCTCCCAAGTGTTGAATACTCATCCCCATCAGCTATTTCGTCTGATTCCATCGGCGTTTCTAATTGAGCAAGCATGTCAAGAAGTGTTTCGTTGCGTTTACCTTTCCTAACCTTATGCTGTGTGAGCAGTTCTTTTAGATTAAACATAACTTTTTCCATCCTTAAATGCTTAGTTTATGATTACGATATCGGCCCAATACTCTCAATAAAGCTAGCAAGGGAGTCTAGAAAAAGCGCGCTGTTTATAATATCAGTTTTCAGCCAGTGATTCAGATTTTATAAATATTATATCACACACATAATTCGACTTCAATACACAATCGTTTTTTGAACTTAGAAATTGCAACTATTTCAGTATGGATGAGTTGAATTTGAACATTACCTATGCCCTGATAAAAAGATGCTGGTTAAGGGTTTGGGACTATCCCAACAAGCAAAACGGACACGGCCTGACAGGGGCCGGATTTGGCCGTTTTCTGGGAGTGTGGCCACACTCCCTATGCTTGCTACGATAGTGTTCCCTACATATCGCAAAGCCCAAAACTTAAAAATTTACTGTCATTTCATACCCATTCCACATTCCAGTGCTATACTACCCTGAAAAGGGGGGACTACAATGGCGACACTACTAATTGTTGAGGACGACCGCAAGACCAACGATGCGATTTGTGAATATCTAAAGCCTGCGGGCCACACAGTCATCCCAGCTTATGACGGCGGGGAGGCGTTACAGCTTTTCCGTGAGAACGGCATCGACCTTGTTGTGCTGGATATTATGCTGCCCCACGTCAGCGGTCTGTCCGTTCTGCATGAGATACGGCGGACAAGCACAACGCCCGTTTTGATGCTTACGGCCATTGAAGACGAGTATACCCAAGTCAGAAGTTTTGACGAGCAGGCCGACGATTATATGACAAAGCCCTTTTCTATGGTATTGCTGGGGAGGCGGATCACCGCCCTCCTGCGGCGAAGTGGACAGGCCCCGTTACCCCAAACGATAACCTTTGGCGATGTGACCGTCGATTTCTCCGGCTACACCGCCAGCGACAGCGCCGGGAAAATTGACATCATGCCCAAAGAAATTGATTTGCTCCGGCTGCTGGTGGAGCATAGGGGGCTGGTGCTGACCCGTTCGCAGATTTTGGATGAGCTGTGGGGCGATGACTATCCGATCATCGACCGAACTGTGGATACCTACATCAAAAATCTGCGGAAGAAGCTGCGGCTTGACTGTATCGTGACGGTCAAAGGCATCGGCTACAAATACGAGGTACAGACATGAAACGATTAAAACTGTTTCCGAAAATCTTTCTCTATACCATGAGCATCATGCTCTTTGTCGTTGTTGTCACACATGGGCTGATCTATCTGCTTGCCCCACAGATGCAGCTTGCATTGAGTACCAAAGATGATGTCGTTGTCAGCATCAGACAGGAGCAGTTTGTGACCGAGGCAGTAGAAAAAGCCCTGCCCATCTCGTTAAGCTGTTCCCTGCTGATTTCCGTTGTCTGTTCCCTCCTGTTTTCCAAAGCGATTGCCGACCCCATCAAGAAAATTTCTGCGTCAACCGAGCAGATGATGAAATTAGACCACGGGGCGAACTGCCCTATTCATACAAAGGATGAAATTGGTACGCTGGCGCAGAACGTTAATGATCTGTACTCTAATCTGCTGTCTACCATTGAACATTTAGAACGGGAAAAAGACGCTGTGCGGGATATGGAGCGGGCCAAGGTGGACTTCCTGCGGGCGGCGTCCCATGAACTGAAAACACCTGTGACCGCATTGAACGCCACACTGGAAAACATGATTTTAGGCGTTGGGAAGTATCAGGACTACGCCACCTACCTGCCGGAGTGCAAGGAAATGGTGGAACAGCTTTCCGGGATGATACATGAAATTCTGGAAACCTCCAAGCTGAATTTGATTGCCGAAGCGCCAAAACAGGTTGATGTGTCTGAACTGCTGGCGGAACTGTGCGAACCCTACCAACTGATTGCGGCGGCACATCAAATTACATTCTCTCTTGATTTGCCGGAGCAGTTCTCCGCTGTGCTGCCTGTCGGCCCGTTCAGTAAAGCGGTGTCTAATATCCTCGCAAATGCTGTCGCTTATACAGAGGCCGGGAAAAATGTTTCCGTCTATATGGAGGGGCGCAGCCTTGTGGTCGAAAACGAGTGCAAGCCTATCCTTGACGATGAAATCCGCCGTCTGTTTGAACCGTTCTATCGTCCAGACTTCTCACGGAGCCGTGAAAGCGGGGGCAACGGTCTGGGCCTCTATATCGTGGATACACTTTTGACCTCTATGGACATTCCCTATTCTTTTAAGCCGATGAAGTCCCCGACTGGGATGTGTTTCACAATTCATTTATAAATGCGAAAAACTCCCCGGCTGGGGAGTTTTTCATTTCTACCATAATTCCATATACGTTTCATACCCATTCCACATTGGGGTGCTATTCTACGGGTGCGTTCAGAAGAACAGCACAACGATATGGAGGTATCGACTATGAGCATTTTCAAAAGGGCGTTTCTATACGTCACGCGAAAACGGGGGAAAACACTTCTCCTGTTCGCCATCCTGCTGATTATGGCAACCTTTGTCCTGACGGGCCTCTCCATTTGGAAAGCGTCGGAAGCCGCGCAGCTTGACCTGCGGCAGAGCTTGGGCGGCAAATTTGACGTTTTCGTGGATTGGAGCAACAGCCCCTATGTAGTGAAAGAACCCGTCAAAGATGAAGTGGACGAGGAAACCGGCAAAACATCAAGCAGCTTCCTCATGTATTCTACCGTACAATTTACCCCGGAGAACATTGCCGCCATCAAAGGCGTTCCCGGCGTAAAGTATTGCAGCGCAAGGCAGGACAATCTTTTGCCGTTTGATGGACTTTCCCTGTTCCCCGGAACAATCTCAACCGACGCAAAATATCAGGGATATACAAAGGCCCTGGGCGTTTGCAGCACGGAAGATGATGAACTTTTCACCACCGGCACACTGACGCTGGCAGAGGGACGGCATATTACCACCGACGATACCCATGTGGCAATCATCAGCCAGGACTTGGCGGAAAGAAACGAGTTGAAGATCGGGGACTATCTCACCGCCCACAGTTATAGCGTGCAAGAACAGAACTTTACCGGGCAGGAAATCAAGGTGCAGATTATCGGATTGTTTACCCCTCATGCGGTGGAGCAGTTTGGGGAAACCGTCACCACCTACGACAAAATCCAGAACCGTGTATTTGTGGATTTGCAGACCTCAAAGAAATTGGACGGCGGAGAAATCAACTACGGCTTTTCCGCACTCCACGTTACCATAGACGACCCGCAGGACATGGCGCGGGTGGTGGCCGATGTCAAGGCCCTGCCGGGTATCGACTGGAAGGCCTTTACTGTGGAAGTGGACAATGAAACTTACGAAAACGCCGCCGCTCCGCTGGCTACGCTGAATGAATTGGTCGTGACCCTGCTGGTGGTGATTATCGTTGTCAGCGCCATCATTCTGGCCCTGATATTGACCCTCTGGACAAAGACCCGTATTCACGAAATCGGCGTGTTCTTGTCTGTGGGTATCAGAAAATCGGCCATCATCGGGCAGTATTTGATTGAGGTGCTGCTGATTGCCGTCCTCGCCTTTGGCCTGTCCTACTTCACCAGCAACGCCATAGCGGGGCAGATCGGCAACCACCTGTTGGAGCAGAGTATGCAGACCGGGCCGGAGGACGATAACGATGTTGTTTCCGTTGCCGCCTCCGTTGAGATAGGCGCGGATAATCTCGTGCAAAAGCCCTTACCCACTGAAAACGGCATCCAGGTATCGGTTGGGCTGGATAACCTTGCCCAGCTCTACTTGATCGGATTTGCCATCATCATTGTGGCGGTCAGCGCATCGTCTATCACGGTCATGCGGCTGAAACCCCGTGAAATCTTGTCGAAAATGAGCTGAAGGAGGGACTATCATGCCTATACTGGAATTGAAAAATGTTTCTTACGCCTACGAAAAGGGCAAGGCGGTTTTGCAGAACGTCAGCGGGTCACTGGAAACCGGGAAAATGTACGCCATCCTCGGCCCGTCCGGGTCGGGCAAGACCACGCTGCTGTCCCTGCTGGGCGGGCTGGATGTGCCGAC
>NZ_QZDU01000065.1 GCF_009917525.1 Acutalibacter sp. 1XD8-36 | reverse complement strand
AACCGCATAAATACTAGGGTTTTTGGCCCTCCAAGGGTCGATGGCATCTTTTAAGCATGGTAGGGCCAGTTATTTGCCCTGAGGAATGGCTTAACGTAGACGTTTCTCAGGGTTTTTCTTTTGCTGGGGGTGAAGTTTTCGCTTGTATTTTCCCTTATCAGATTTTTTACTCTTGCAGGCCGGTGATGAAGCGCTGCATACGCTCTGCGCCGGCCTGCTTCATTTGGTCGGTGACGTGGCCGTAGACGTCCAGGGCGAAGGCGGCGGGAAAGCTGGGCATACTGTTTCTCCGTGCCGCTGAATAAGCTCACCGAGGGGAACGAGCTTTATGCCGCGCTGTTCGATGCGTTTTTCGCTCTCGCGGACAGGGAGATGTGCCAATAGCAATCGTAAAATTTATGCCATGTAAGAGGCAGCCGGCACGATAAGGTAAAATAAGTTTCGCAAAAACAAAAAGGGACACGGTTTGCAGCTCTCTGGTAGAATGAAGTTATCACACCCCATTCAGAAAGGAGACAGTAAACCATGT
>NZ_QZDU01000064.1 GCF_009917525.1 Acutalibacter sp. 1XD8-36 | reverse complement strand
GCAGCAGGGAAGTTCAACCCCAAGGGCAAGATAGCCCGCCAGGACTTCGCCCTGATAATCGCCCGCGCCGACATGAAGGCAGAGAATCCCGACGCTGAGGACATCGACGCCCTGCTGAGGGAGAAGTATGCTGATGCTGAGGAGTCCTTCAACGATATCTCCGGCCTGAATGATACCCAGAAGGCAGCCGTTGCCCACTGCAAGGAGAACGGCATCATCAGCGGCAACGATAAGGGCGGCTTCGACCCCAAGGGTGACGTTACCCGCCAGCACGCCGCAGTCATGATAGCAGGCTGGTGCGGGCTGGAGCATGACGATACCGCAGACACCAACAATATCAAGGACTGGAATAATGTCGCGAACTGGGCCAAGCCCTATGTGAACGCTGTTTACAAGGCCGGCCTCATGAGCGGCACCGGAAACGGCAACTTCTCACCCTTAGTCAACCTGGAGCGCCAGCAGGCAGCCACTGTGCTGGTAGGGGCCTACGAGAAGAAGAACGCCGAGGTTGAATAAGATTTCAACTCATCTAAATTTTATGATTACCCCATAAAGGC
>NZ_QZDU01000063.1 GCF_009917525.1 Acutalibacter sp. 1XD8-36 | reverse complement strand
ATTTTAGATTCTCGTACGGCTCTCTTTTGCCGCCGAGTGGAAGTTATTTATATACTGTAATACCGGGGGACAAGCATAAAAACCTGACAGTTCCACTAAGAACGTCAGGTTTCTTTCAAGGTGATTAAGCGCCAAATAACGAATTTTGTAAAAGAAAATTACATCTAGTCGGAATCTGAGGTACACCTCCTGGAAGTATGCCTCCAATAGTGGTAATATTTGTCTATAGATATCAAACACAGGAGGGATTTCAAATGAGGAAGTATCAGCCAGAATTAAAAACCTACTTAAGGGGTGTATTGCTTACACTTCGCCGCAGGCTTAATCTTACACAGGAGCAGATGGCTGCCATGCTGCACATTTCTCCGCGTTCCTATTCTAACCTGGAACGTGGTAAAACAGGCTTATCTGCTGTTTCCCTAATTTTCATGCTCTACGGTCTTTCACCGGACGAAACCACTCAGCTCATCGACACCTTTGTGAATTCCGTGCTGAATAACACAAAGTAATGTCCGCGTCATTTTGAGGTTCTGTTTATCAGCAATAGACAGTTCTAAGCAAGAAAAAAAGAACCGCTGAAATCATTGAATTTCAGCGGTCCTTTTTCTTAAACAATCCTTTTGGTGACCCATCGGGGATTTGAACCCCGGACACCCTGATTAAAAGTCAGGTGCTCTGCCAACTGAGCTAATGAGTCGTTAATACTGCCAGATAACCCTTTAATTATAGCAAGTTTTCACTGATATGTCAACTGCATTTTTAAATGTGAAATGTCTGATTCCAGATTACAGTATATAAATAACTTCCACTCGGCGGCAAAAGAGAGCCG
>NZ_QZDU01000062.1 GCF_009917525.1 Acutalibacter sp. 1XD8-36 | reverse complement strand
CAATGCCACAAAGCGCGATATCGAGCTGCAAGTTTCCAAAAATGCAAAGGTTACTATCCTTAACCCCACAGATCTTGTTGCTGACGATAGTAATGTAATTGATGATACTGATGATACAAACTACACTTATAATAGCGGAGACACTCCTGCAAAGAAAAATGGAAATACAATAGCTAATAATGACGGTGTAGTTATCCTTGACAACGTCAACCTCCGTAAATACCACAGCACCGCTATGCGCGTTCTGGTTACTTCCGAGGACGGCAAAACCAAGACTGAGTATCGCCTGACCTTTAAGGGCACTCCTTCTGGTACACCTTCCATTAACAGCATTACATTCCATGACACGACCAATAATGTAAACATTACGTCTACTAAAGATAAGGACGGCAATCTTATTGTCCATGTGCCTTATGCCCAGAAGCCCGCTGGAGGAATAACTGGTACCGATTTTGTTGGAAAGTTCGACAAAATTAGTGTTGATACCAGCGATGGAGCGACTGTTTTTAACTGTGCCTGTGATAATGCTGCAAAGGATTGCGTGCATATTACGGACGTGCCTACTAATGAAATGTCTACATCAAGTCTGTACGTGTATGATACCGGTGCAGCTTTTGGACTGCCTAATGGATGCTCATTGGCCTATATATTTGAGGCTATATATGATAGTGAGACCACTGCGCAGACACCCGCAACTAAACCTACATTTGTTTACATCTACTTCGACGACGCAAAAACCACTGCCAACATCACCGACATCACTCTAACCGAAAAGAACGAGCTGGTAGACGCTGTTGGCAACAAGCTGCCCGGTAAGGTAAACCCCAACAACAAGACCATCCGCATTGATGTACCTTACAGCTTCAA
>NZ_QZDU01000061.1 GCF_009917525.1 Acutalibacter sp. 1XD8-36 | reverse complement strand
AAACCCGGATAGCGTGAACAGCATTATCGTTCCGATAACAAACGTGATGAACGACCAGTATTGTTATCAGACCTCAAAGAAAATCCGGCAGGTTTTCGATTACAAGCGGCGCAACGGCCAGTACATAGGCTCTTTTGCTCCCTACGGCTACATAAAAGACCCCAAAGACAAGCACCAGCTAATCGTTGACCCGGAGGCCGCTGAAACCGTCAAAAAGATATACGAGATGTGCCTGCAAGGTACGGCCAAACTTCAAATTGTGATGTATCTGAATGACCACGGCATACCCAGCCCCACGGCATACAGAAAGCTAAAGGGCCTGCCCTACTCCCCGGCTATATCGGACGCTCCCATGTGGGGGAACAAGATTATAACGGATATTCTCAGAAATCCTATTTACACCGGGGATTTAGTACAAGGCCGCCGCCGGGTGAAAAGCTACAAGGTACACCAGATTGAGGCTGTGCCGGAGGATGAATGGGTGCGCGTCCCCGATACCCACGAGGCAATCATCTCCCACGAAACCTTTGAACGGGTGCAGGAACTTCTGAAACGTGACACCAGGACGGCCCCTAAAAAGCGGGAGCTCCATTTATTTAGCGGCTTTCTGAGGTGCGCTGACTGCGGCAAGGCCGTGACCCGGAGCCAGAGCGGGAAGAATGTTTATTATTCCTGCTCCACTTACAAGAAACGCTCCCGGACAGCCTGCTCCATGCACTCTATCAAGCACAACCGTTTAGAGGCCGCCGTTCTGTTCGCTATCCAGTATCAAGTGAGTACCGCCGTTTCCTATTCGGAAATAGTAGCCCGTATCAATGCGGCCCCGCTGAAAAAAAGTCAATCCCACCGCCTTAACGACCAGATAGCCGCAAAGGAAAAGGAATTGACCAGGATA
>NZ_QZDU01000060.1 GCF_009917525.1 Acutalibacter sp. 1XD8-36 | reverse complement strand
CGCTGGTGGTTTTGGGCGGCTTGTGTTTTACTTGTTGTTGGGATAGTGGGGAATATTGGGAATGCCATAAAAGGCAGCAATGAGGTTAGGAAAGCTGCTTCTCCATCCAGCTCTGATACACAAAGCGTAGTTTCTTCCGAAGCGTCCCCTTCATCCACCGCCGTATCTCTTGATGAACTCACAAAGCAGATAAACTCAATTTTGCAGCAAAATTATTCCGGCAGCAATATAGTATTTGACGAAAAAACCGTGCAAGTAACCGTTTGGATTGACGGTCTTGCAGCGGCTGTCTATTCAGCTCAGCAGGAAGGGCGCGGCGCGGATGATAAAGATTGGATGGGTGCCAAAGAGGGTACTTTGTCTGTGGCTACATCCATAAAGGAAGTACTTGACTCCTTCGGGTACTCAGATATGGACGTAGCTTTGAACTTTGCAAACGACCAAAATTATGAGAACACACTGCTCTCCATATTTAACGGCAGTATTGTATATGACGTTCTTCAGGAGCCTTCTTCTACACCAGTGCCTCAAAAAAGTATAGCTTCTAAATCAGGCTCCAACAATTTTAATACATACGATAATACTGAACAACAGCAAACCGAAGCTGATTATGTGCTCAATACCAGCTCTAAGAAGATTCATTATAAAACGTGCGACTCTGTGAAAAAAATTGCTCCCGATAATTACAAAGAATTTTTCGGGAGTATTGATGAGGCTCTTTCCGAAGGGTATAGTAAGTGTGGAGTCTGCTTTAACCAGTGAATCCCGCCCGCTCCCACAAGGTGCGGGCCTTTTCATAAACCATTATATTTTCAAAGAGGTGAGTCAAAATGAAACGCATATTCATTTACGTCCGGGTATCTTCGGAAGAGCAAGCTATCCACGGCCTGTCCATCGAGGCTCAGACCGCTGCTCTTACCAGCTGGGCAAAAGAAAATAACTGTACTGTTGTGGACATTTACACTGACGCTGGTATCTCCGC
>NZ_QZDU01000059.1 GCF_009917525.1 Acutalibacter sp. 1XD8-36 | reverse complement strand
TTTATGGCATTCCCAATATTCCCCACTATCCCAACAACAAGTAAAACACAAGCCGCCCAAAACCACCAGCGCTTAGTCAGCGGTTTCTTCGGGCTTACGGCAGAAACACCCTGAACATTTGAAATGCCCCATTTGATATCTTTTCGGCAGGCCGGGCAGAAAGGGGAGCCGGGGATAACGTCCTTGCCGCAGTGGGGACACTTCGCGGTTTTGAACTTCGCCCCGCAGTTGCGGCAGGAGACCGCGCCGTAAGAAAGATTGGAGCCGCATTTTGGGCACTTCATTTTGTATTCTCCATTCCTTAGGTGTTAAAACTTATCCCAGAGAAAATTTCTTTGTAAGCTTCTCTTTGGAGAAAGATATCAGCTCAGTGACCTCAACTGTCACCTCGCTAGTTTCATTTTCAAGCAGATAGGCCATCTCGACTTCGAGCGTTCCGCCGGGCTGGACATCTTTTAAATAATTTTGCGAGTTGAAGCTATCGTCACTTCCCGCTAAAATTGCACTTTCAAGTTGGACACTATTTTGATAGGCTTGGGGATGAATAGCGATAGCAAAAGATTTATTCTCAGAGCTGTTATTTGTAAATTTATATCCTACAATAAGAGCAGGCTTTCCCTCATAATCTTTAGTCTTTCTGGAGTCCAAAATTGAAACGCTATAATCCCCAAGTGTACCACTGTCGGATGCAACCGGCTCTGTGTTAGCGGCAATCTCTGAGGCTACAGAAGATTCTTTAGATGAACTCTCACTAGCTTCTGATGTCTTTGAGTCCTGTGAAGTTTTTGAGGATTACGAAGAAGAAGGTGAATCCCTAAAAGCGTCTGAAATTGCAGATTTGATGGTATTTTTGGTATAAGAACTCCCTACACCACACCCAATCGCAAAAATTAGTATGTATATAGGAATCTGCCACCATTGAAATTTACCCTTAGTTTTTTTAGCAGTTGTAGGTCTAGTGGCACTTTGAACGCCGTTGGCAGCAGTCTGTCCTTGTGGTTGTCTGTATGTAAGCCTTGCCCCACAACTTCCGCAGCTCGTCGCTCCTGACGGAATATTCCCGCCACATCTTGGACACTTCATTTTACATTCCTCTTTTCATTTTTACATTATTCAATATATTTTT
>NZ_QZDU01000005.1 GCF_009917525.1 Acutalibacter sp. 1XD8-36 | reverse complement strand
GCGTGGCGGCGATAGCGGCTAAGCGGAGATGGCTGAAAGGGGAAATCTCTGGTGCTGAGTTAGCCGCCGCCAGTGACGCCGCTTGGGCCGCCAGAGCCGCCAGAGCCGCCAGTGACGCCGCCTGGGCCGCCGCCTGGGCCGCCAGTGACGCCGCCAGTGACGCCGCCAAGGACGCCGCCTGGGACGCCGCCTGGGCCGCCAGTGACGCCGCCTGGGCCGCCAGTGACGCCGCCAGTGACGCCGCCAAGGACGCCGCCTGGGACGCCGCTAGAGCCAAGCAAGCCGCAATCCTCCGGCTTCTGCTGACAGAATGAGAGAATTCTTTCTGGACATGACGCCGCCCACTGTGACCCATCAACAGAAGAAGGTGGCCATTATAGACGGCAGGCCCAGGTTTTATGAGCCAAAGAGGCTTAAAGTAGCCCGGGAACTGCTGGCGCTGAAGCTAAGGCCGTACCGCCCCAAGGAGCCGTATGGCTTTGGGATACGGCTCACTGTACGGTGGCAGTTTCCCCGGGGCAGGCGCAGGCCTGGGTACAAGATAACCCGTCCCGACACGGACAACCTGCAGAAGTTGCTGAAGGATGTCATGACGCAGGTGGGATTCTGGAAGGACGACGCGCTGGTGGCGGTGGAGCATGTGGAGAAGCTTTGGAGCGATAGAGCGGGGATATATGTGAAGATTGAAGAATTGGAGCAGATAGATGGAAGATAAAAAACGCGGCAGGCCTGTGATAAATTCTATTAGCAGAGAGGAGGCAGAAGATGGACCGCAAGATTTTGTTCCGTGGGAAGCAGGCAGCAACGGGAAAATGGGTGGAGTGGAGCCCCGAGGGTCTGAATAAAAATAAGGTCGACACGGATACCATAGGCCAGTACACCGGCCTGACCGACAAGAACGGCGTGAAGATTTTCGAGGGGGATATTGTTAGAGAACGCTTAAAGGGGCTGGAGGAAGCATTTCATTGCGTCTGTCTTGACTATGGTAGAGTGTTTTGGTATCAAAAAACCGCCAGGTTCCTGAGGACAGCAGCGATATTCTCTGACGACTGCCAGGAGATGACAGAATATCACGAGTATGAGGTTGTCGGCAATATATACGACAATCCCGGGTTTTTAGAGGAGGTGCCAAAATGGACACCACCGCCCGCCTGACCCAAAAATCCGGCGATTACTGCCGGGATGAATGCGGGCAGCACGCAAGCTGCAAGAGGCTGGACCATGCCAGAAGGCATAAAGACCTTTCCCTGCGGTGCAAAGATGCATTGAGGTATGAGAGGCTAAGGGAGTACGAAAATACAGGGTTTTCACCAGAGGAGATAATGGGTTTGGATACCAGGGAAGCGTATTTGAATATGGCCCGGGAGATGCGCAGGAGGGCTGAAAAGCAGGATGGAGGTGCACTTTTGTGATGGTGGATATGATGGAGGTTTGTAAAAAGGCTATTGAAAACTACGGTGTGGAATCTCAAATCATGATGGTAATGGAGGAAATGTCGGAACTGCAAAAGGAACTGTGCAAAAACTACAGGGGCAAGGAAAATAGCACTTGCATTGCTGAGGAAATCGCTGACGTAGAAATCATGCTTGAGCAGATGAAAATTCTATTTGATGTGCATGAGCAATCTAAAAAGTTCTTAGAGTTTAAGCTTCAACGGCTTATGAAGAGATTGGAGGTGGTATAGTGATTATTAATCCGTTTTGGGCCGGAGTCGGCGCGACGCTGCTGTTTGAGGCACTTGCCTTTATTGGGATAGTCTGTGTAGTGGTATGGCAGCAAAATAAGAGGTGAATTTATAATGACAGTAATAGATGAGACAATAAAAAACCTTTCCATTCTGTGGAGGCGGGGCAGAGTTGATAAAAGCGCGTCAATTCTTAAAAAATTCGCTTTCTTCGGGCTCCTACATCCTGGACCAGTGGAAAGTTAAGTGCAAAGCTAAATGTTGCGAAACAAAATTGTATGAAGATTTAATTTATCATGCGAGCTCAGGAGAGATTGTTGTAGAGAAAAATGGTGCTTTAGATGCAATAAATTCTTGGAATAAGCGAAAGTGAAGTGAGTGTATGACTAAAGACCTGCTGGAAAAATACCCCTGTATCTGTGGGGAGCTGAAGGACTTGGAACAAAAAAATAGTTTCCCAAAGCGGCGGGAGAAGCTTCAGCAGCAGAAAACGCAGATTGAAGCCTTCGCAGAAAGCTTGCCGTGGGTAAAGAGGAGGCTTGTGCTGGCGGTCATGAAGCATGGCACGCGATGGGATATAATTCGGCGGGAAATTGAAAGTCAAAAGTCAGCAGACGCTGTAAGAAAAGAATATGAAAGAATTTTCAAAAAATTTTGAAAACGTCCGCTTTGTCCGTTTTGTCCTGCTATACTGGCCTTAAGGCCAGAAAAACAGCTTTGGAGTATAAGGTTTTTCCTCCATTATGCCCCCACTGGCTTTGCTGGTGGGGGCGTTTTTTATTGGCTCCAATTAAGTGTATGAGAGGTGGCGATAGATGGCTGCAAGGCTGACGGATAAGCAGAAAAAGAAAATAATTGCTGATTACGTGCAGCTTGGCAGCTATAACGCTGTTTCAAAAATCCACGGTGTTTCAGCTACTACCGTGAAGAATGTCGTGCTCAAAAGTTCGGACTTTGTGAAAAAGTGTGAACAGAAAAAAGAGCAGAATACTGAAGATATTCTCGCCTACATGGAAAGCAAGCGCAATGTCGTGTGCGAGATATTGGGCAAGGGGCTGGATGTGCTCAACGATGAAGAAAAGCTGAAAGAGGCATCTCCAGCACAGATTACCACAGCACTCGGTACACTCATAGACAAGTGGACTGAGACGTTTGAGCGGCAGGACAAGCAGCTGACAGAGGTGGAGGATTTGACCCTGCTGGCGGAAAAGCTGAAGGAGTGAGAAATGGCACTGTGCAAAACTCAAAAAATTCCTTGGGCTGATTTCTCAGCCAAGCATAGGCGGTACATCTGCAGAGCCCTGGAAAGCCGTATCTGCGTGGCAGAGGGCGCGATACGCTCCGGCAAGACCATAGACCACTGCATTATTGCCGCCGCCCACCTTGAACGGTGCCAGGATAAGATACATCTTGCCAGCGGCTCCACAATCGGCAATGCTAAGCTAAATGTCGGTGTCTGCAACGGCTTTGGCCTGGAGGCTCTGTTCCGGGGCAGGTGCAAGTGGGGCAAGTATCGGGACAATGAGGCGCTGTTCCTTTATACCCAGACAGGTGAGAAGGTGGTGGTCTTTGCCGGAGGCGGAAAGGCTGACAGCTACAAGCGCATACTGGGCAACTCTTATGGACTGTGGCTTGCTACGGAAATTAACGAGCACTTTGACAGTGATGACAGCCGGGAGAGCTTCATAAAGGTTGCCTTTGGCCGTCAGGCCGCTGCGCTAGACCCGCTGGTGCTATGGGATTTGAACCCATGCAACCCGCACCATCGAATATACCAGGACTATATCGACCACTATAGAGAGACCGGCCTTGACGGATATCTCTATGAGCACTTTACCATTGATGACAACCTGTCGATTTCCGAAGACCGCAGAGAAGAGATAAAGGCCCAATACAACCCCAGCAGTATATGGTACAAGCGGGACATTCTGGGGGAGCGCTGTGTTGCAGAGGGTCTGGTATATCCGGACTTTGCTGAGCATACAGAGGATTTCCTGATAGATGACCCGATACGATGGGCCAAGGAAAACCATAAGCTCTTTTATAAGATAATGCTTGGGGTGGACTTTGGTGGCACTTCGTCATACACTGCC
Organism: Acutalibacter sp. 1XD8-36; assembly: GCF_009917525.1. Classification (GTDB taxonomy): domain Bacteria; phylum Bacillota; class Clostridia; order Oscillospirales; family Acutalibacteraceae; genus Acutalibacter. Next base: position 226,379 of record NZ_QZDU01000005.1, on the reverse strand, counting down.
TTTAAAGCTGTCGGCATCACCAGGGACTGGATTGTGGCGGTCCTGGATGAAGAACATATAGACAGCATGGAGCTAGACCCGGACAAGTTAAACCGGCAGTTTTCTCGGTTTGTACAGAGAGTGCAGGAAACCTACGGAGCTTCTCAGACCCGGGCCGATAATGAAGAATCGGTGCTTATCCGGGGGCTTGCCAACACCGCAACTCGAAATAAACTTCAGACCAGAGTGATGAACGCCAAAAAGCTGGCAATAAACGACCGCATAAAGCTAACGAACCTGCTTATGGCAGAGAAAAGGCTGGTGGTGGCCCGTAAGTGTGAGCACATGATAGACGCATTTCAGAAAGCCGTATATGACCCTAAAAGCGTGAAAGATGTGCGTTTGGACAATGGCACAAGTGATATAGACAGCTTGGATGCTTTTGAATACTGCCTTGAGCCATGGATAAGCCAGCTTGTAGAAGGGGACCGAAGGACATACCAGCCGCTTTTTCTAAAATAAGGAGGTGACCTGCTATAAAGACCTATCAGGATTTATTGGCCTGCGGACAAGATGAAAAGGAAAGAATGGACTTTATACTGCAGGCCATAAGACAGCATAAAAGCTCCAAGAAGTACCTTTTAGCAAGGGACGCTCAACTGTACTATGAGGGCGAGAATCCCACCATTTCACGGTATGAGAAGATAATATACGACCTTCAGGGCCGGGCCCATAGAGATATGTTTACGGCAAATCACAAGATTAAGAGTCAGTTTTTTCAGTTTGTGGTGGACCAGGAGGTAAACTATCTCCTTGGCAACGGCGTAAGCTTCGGGAAAAGCGCCACAAAGAAGAAGCTTGGGAAAAAGACAGCTACCTTTGACAATCAAATCAGCCTTGCGGCGGAGTACGCCCTTGTGGGTGGAGAGGCCTTCGGCTTTTGGAATCTGGACCATATTGACGTGTTTGAGCTCACGGAATTTGTGCCATTGGAGGATGAGGAGAACGGTGCATTGTCAGCTGGGGTGCGCTTCTGGCAGATAGATGATACCAAGCCTATGCGCTGTACCCTTTATGAACTTGACGGCTACACAGAGTACATAAAGCGGCCCGCTGAGGATATGGCTGTACTCAATGAAAAGAGACCGTATATCGTTCACACTAATAAATCAGAGATTGGCAAAATGGCTATCTATACCGGGGAAAACTATCCGGACTTCCCGATTGTACCCCTGAGGAACAACCGCCGCGCTATGTCGGAACTTAGGGGCAGAAGGAATACTGTAGATGCCCTGGACCTCTGCTGCTCCAATATGGTGAACAATGTGGACGAGGGCAATCTAATTTACTGGGTGCTCACAAACTGCGGCGGGATGGACGATATGGACGAGGTGAAGTTTATTGAGCATGTAAAGACCCTCCATGTGGCCCGGGCTGACGGTGAGGAAGGAGCCTCAGCGGAGCCCCATAGTATAGAAGCCCCATTTGAGGGCACCAGCGCCACAATAGACATGCTGAACCGCAAGCTTTATGAGGATTTCCAGGCCTTCGACAGTTCGGCGGTTTCTGCAGGCAACCAGACGGCTACGGCCATAAAAGCTAGCTATGTGCCCCTTGATTTAAAGTGCGATAAGCTTGAGCGGCAGGTTACAGCCTTTATCAACGGCATACTTGAGCTTGCAGGGATTGACGACGAGCCGGTATATACACGAAATCAAATAGTGAATAAACAGGAAGAAGTGCAAACTGTCCTCATGATGGCAGGATATGTTACCAAGGAGTATATAACCCGGAAACTGCTGACTATCCTGGGGGACACGGACCAGGCCGAGCAGATTCTAAAGGAACTGGACGCAGAGGAGATAGATAGGTTTAACGGAGAGGAGGACGAGAATGGAAACAATAACCAGGATGCCACGCAGGAAGAGGTCCCGAACGTGGAGGACGCTTTGCTGGCAGCGGAGGAAGAGGTCGGCAAGACGCTGAACGGCTCTCAGACCTCCAGCCTCATTACAGTGATAAAGGGCCTTAAGAGCGGAGATATTTCTGAGGGACAGGCTGTACGGATTCTGACAACTTCCATCGGGGTGACTCGGGAGGAAGCGCTGGCGATTATAAGGGGTGAAGAATGAAGCCGGATTACGCACACCGGCTAACAGATAAGGAGCTTGCTGCTCTCTCCCAGCGCATAGCCACAGAATACAGGAAGGCTGCAAGAGAGCTCCAGGAGAAGATTGACGAATACTTTGCAAGGCTTGAGGAGCGGGACAAAAAGCAGCTCCAGCGGGTCAGGGACGGCATACTGAGCGAGCAGGAGTATAAGTTTTGGAGGCTGGCCCAGCTGGGGAGAGGGGAGAGGTTTGAGGACCTTCGGGACCGAATAGCCGAGCGGATGACTAAGGCTAACGAGGTTGCTGCAGCGTACATAAACGACAGGACGCCGGGAATTTACACCATTAACCGCAACTATGCCGCCTATACCATTGAGCAGCAGGTGGGGGCAGACGTGGGCTTTGACCTTTGGGACGAACAGACGGTAAAGCGCCTGATAGTGGAACAGCCCGACCTTATGCCCTATTACCCGCCAAAGCAGGCCGTAAAGCGCGGCATAGACCTTGCCTGGGGCAAGCGCAAAATATCCGAGCAGATTACAAGCGGTATTCTGCAAGGGGAGAGCATAAAGCAGCTTGCCGACCGGCTGCAGAAGAATATACCCATTAGGAATCGGAACAGCGCTATCCGGGCGGCTCGGACGGCGGTTACCGGGGCACAGAATGCGGGACGGCAGGAGAGCTATAGGACTGCAGTGGAAATGGGTATTAAGCTCCAAAAACAGTGGATGTCGACCCTAGACAACCGCACCAGACACAACCATGCTGACGCGGATGGACAGACGGTGGATGAAGACAAGCCATTTAATGTGGGCGGATACGAGCTTATGTACCCGGGAGACCCCAACGGTCCGGGGCATGAGATATATAACTGCAGGTGCACTATGATAGCGGTTGTGGTAAGTGTTCCTCTTGCTCTTGTGCGGCGTGCAAGGGAAAAAATAATACCCAATATGACATATCGGCAATGGGAAGAATGGAAGGCGGCGTAATATGAAAGTTGAGTTTACTGACAACAGCCCAGAATTTATAAAAGCTATGCAGGCGGCAGCTATCCGGGCGCTGGAAAAATGTGGGCTTACAGGCGAGGGCTTTGCAAAGGCTTTGTGCCCGGTAGATACCGGCAACCTTCGCAACAGCATAACCCACCAGGTGAAAAAGGAAGAGCTTGCGGCCTATATCGGCAGTGTAGCTGAATACGCGGCTTATGTGGAGCTTGGCACCGGCAAATATTATCCCGGAGGCCGCAAGGAGCCCTGGACATACCAGGACGCAAACGGCAACTGGCATATCACCAACGGTCAGAGGGCCCGGCCATATTTAAAGCCTGCGGTTGCGGACCATGTGGGGACATATAGGAGCATAATTGAGGGCGAAATGAAAGGGTAAGGAATTCTCTAAAATGGTAAAAATCGTAGTAATAACGATGACGGCATCTTTACTTGCCATGACATTTTCGGGTAGAGTTGGAGTGAAAATATTGAGGCAACTGACACTTCAAGATTTGGATGAGCATTTCTTGTTATGCGTTTTTACATGTACTATACTCGGGTTATTGTTCATTGCTGGGTTATGCGGGTTCTTTCTCTGGCCGATGTGCTATGGGATAGAGTGGGTGTTTAACTTGATATAGAGTATCTATGAATGAAAAAGGGAAAAGTGCACCGATGCAGAAATACGTGTTGACAGATAACGATGTAAAGACCGCTGAAGCCATTTTATCAAAAGGAGACCGCGTTGAACTTATACCAGTAAAAAATGGCGTGAAGATAATACGAGTGAGGAGAGAGGAGGTGAAAAAATGAATGCTTTAGAAACACTTCTTTCTCTTAAAGGAAAAGATATTGAGGTGTGCAAGATTGAATCGGGCAAAATCCTTGTTGAGTATAGGGGTAGTGAAGTTAAAGAAGGAATGTTTCTTGTAAGCTGCTATGGTGTCGGAAAAACATTTTATGAGGCTTGCGAGGATTATTTAAACAAACTCCACGGCAAAATACTTGTTTTTGGTGCCGGAACATCCAGAAGAGAAGAAGTTAGAGTTTTATAAAATCCATTTTTGGCATTGACAAACGTGTCAGTGTAACGACCGAGCGTGGTCAATTCGAGGGTAACTCCTTCGGATTGACCATCTTTGCATTTTATAAGGTAAATACTGCGGAGAAAAGCAGAATTTATAAATCTATCACGGGCAAAGCAAAGCCCCGAAGCAAAGGAGATAGTTATGGCACTAAGCAGAAAAATGCTCAAGGCAATGGGCGTTGAAGACGAGAAAATAGACCAGATAATCGAGGCTCATACCGAGACTGTAGACAGTCTCAAGGAGCAAGTGTCGGCTTATAAGGCCGATGCCGGAAAAGCGGGGGAGCTTCAAAAGCAGCTGGAGCAGGCCCATACAGACCTTGCCGCCGCCCAGCAGGACGGATGGAAGGACAAGCACGACAAAGTCAAAAAGGAGTTTGACGAGTACAAGAGCGGCGTTGCCGCAAAGGAGGCACAGATGGCGAAGGAGCAGGCTGTCAGGGCTTATTTTGAGAGTAAGAACATTACAGGCAGCGCTCTTGATATTGCCATGCGGGGAAGCTCTGAGGAAATCTCTGGAGCCGAGCTGGATGATAAGGGCAAGCTCAAAAGCACAGAAACACTGGACGCGCTTATCTCCGGCACATTTTCCGGGCTTGTGGGCAAGACCGAGACCCATGGGGCAAACACCGCCCATCCTCCGGCGAATAACGGCGGCAAGCTCACAAGGGACGACATCTACAAAAAGGACGACAAGGGGCGCTATGTGATGGGCACCGGCGAAAGACAAAAGGCGCTGGAGCAAATCATGAGCGAGCAGACTTAACACAGAAAGGATGAAAATTATGGCAGTAAAAGAAAATGTAACTATACAGGGGCAGTTTACAGTTGCGGCGCGGGAAACGGATTTTGTAACTCGTTTTGGGGATAACTGGAATGCGCTGCGCACCATTATGGGCATTATGCGCCCTATACGCAAGGCCCCAGGCACTAAGCTCGTATCCTACAAGGCCGAGGTTGACGGCACGCTTCAGGGCGGCATTACTGTGGAGGAAGGCGACGAGATACCCTTCACCAAGATGAAGGTATCGCCGGTAAGCTATGCGGATATCCAGGTTGCAAAGTATGCAAAGAGCGTCACTATTGAGTCCGTGTCTAAATATGGCGCGGATGTAGCGGTTGAGAAGACCGACGACGCATTCCTGATAGCTTTACAAAACAAGGTGCTGGCTGATTTTTATACATTCCTGAGTACCGGCACTCTCAAGAGGACAGAGAGTACCTGGCAGCGGGCCCTTGCCATGGCTAAGGGCGCGGTGCTAGACAAGTTCGCGAGTATGGACAAGGATGTTACGGAGGTTGTTGGCTTTGCCAATATACTGGACGCCTACAACTATCTGGGCGATAAGGATATCTCAATACAGACGGCTTTTGGCCTCACCTACATAGAAAATTTCCTGGGTTACCGCACCTTATTCCTGCTGCCCGAGAAGTATATTGTCTCCGGCAGAGTGATTGCGCTGCCGGTTGAGAACATCGACCTGTACTATGTAGACCCTGGCGACAGCGAGTTTGCAAGGCTGGGCCTTAACTACACCGTAGAGGGGGAGACAAACCTGATAGGCGTACACGTTGAGGGAGACTACAGCCGCGCTACTGGAGATATGTACGCCATTATGGGCATGACGCTGTGGGCAGAGTACCTGGACGGCATTGCCATTGTGACAGTAGGCTCTGGCACGGAGGCGTCCCAGACTGCCGAGCCAACACCACAAGGTGACAAGCCCGCACCACAAGATGGGGAGCCCGCACCAGCAAAGGCAGCCGCAAAATCTAAGTAAGGAGAGAAAAATGCTTGAACAGGTATTGACAGAGCTTCACAACTGGTTTCAGGTTGGGGTATATCCCGATGAATACACTATTTCCGGCGGAGAACTGCAGCTGCCGTTCCTTCAGGAGGGACAGTATTTCAGAATCCTTGGGAGCGTTTTTAACGACGGACTGCACCAGTATGGGCCCGGTATGGAGGTCCTTGCAGACGAGACCTTTTTAGGCTCAGTATGGGCTTTGGCTGTACCCACGGCTATTGTGGAGCTGGCTTCGGAGATAGCAGCATGGCAAAAGAAGTATGCAGAGCGGGCGGCAAGCCCATATACCTCGGAGAGTTTTGGCGGTTACAGCTATACCAAGGCAGATGGCGCCAGCGGCAGTTCCGGCGGTTGGCAGGCGGCGTTTCGGAGTCGGCTGAATCAATATAGAAAGCTGAGGGAGATATGAGATGAGCCTTTTACAGGAGTATATGGAACCATGCAGGTTGATTGAAAAAAGGCGCGTCCCGGACGGCGAGAGCGGTTTTACTACCAACTGGACAGACGGTGCAGAGTTCAGCGCTGCCGTGGTCTGCAACCAATCCATGCAGGCCCGCATTGCCGAAAAGCAGGGAGTCACCAGTCTTTATACGGTTACCTGTAATCCAAACGCTCTGCTGGAGTATCACGATGTGTTCAGGAGGCTAAGGGATGGCAAAGTTTTTCGGGTTACCAGCGATGGGGACGATATACAGACTCCGAAGTCTGCCACGTTCCAGTTTTCCCAGGTGACTGCGGAGGAATGGGAGCTGCCGAGATGACGAAAGCAGCTGCCATTCATCAGTTTTTCTCTTCTTTTGGTCTGATGGCCTATACCACTACAAGCGTCCCCGAAGACGCGGTATTTCCATATCTCACCTATGAGCTTATAACTAGCGCTTGGGAGGAGGGAGACGTTGGGCTAACTGTCAATCTCTGGTATCACACCGAAAGCGAGGCTGTACCCAACGCCAAGGCCCAGGAGATGAGCGAGAGGATTGGCAGGGCAGGATGTGTGGTGGGTTGCGATGGGGGGTATATTCGCTTGATGAGGGGCTCGCCCTGGTGCCAATCGCTGAAGGATGAGGCAGACGACGCTATTAAACGGAGATATATAAACATAACAGCACAATATTTTACTGAGAACTGAAAGGAGATAGAAATGGCAAAATTTACCAAGATGAATCCAAGTGACTTTAAGCATATGACTTGGGACGCAGGTATCATTCTGGGCACCTTTACCCCGGAGACTGGCGAATTTGACCCGATGGATATACGCTGGGCGACCACTGGAAGCAACAGTTTTTCCGCAACCCGGGACTTGACTGATATGGGAGCTGAAATCAATAACTGCCCTGAGAACGCTATGCAGCTGCAAAAAGCCCAGGCCTGGCAGGCAAGCCTTAGCGGTACGGCGGTAACAGTAACAGCGAAAGACTTGAAAATGTTATTGGCTAACGCGGATATTGAGGAAATAAGCTCCGTGCTAAAGAAGATAGTGCCCCGTGCGGACCTGCTTGTTACCGACTTCCACGACTCGTGGCTGGTGTTCAATTACTCTGAGCTTAACGGTGAAAAAAATGGCGGCTTCTGCGCCATACACATTATGAACGCACTGTCAGTGGACGGTTTTTCTGGCACGCTGGACAAGAACAAAAATGGACAATTCCCATTTAGCTTTAAGGCCTTCTATGATATGGCTGATATGGATAGAGTTCCCTTTGAGATTTACATAAGAGAGGGCGAGGCAGAGCCTACAGAGGAAATAACTACACCTGATAACGATGGGGAGGAGACGGCATGAAACTTTCGGAGTTTAAGGATGAAAAGGCAATAGAGGTAGTGGCGGCACTGCTGGGGCCGATATCGAAAATTTCCGCGAATCCCAGTAATCAAAAGGCCAGAAGCGAGGGCAAAAATGCTGTGGCTTTCGCACAGGCCATATTGAAAAACAATGCAGCCGATGTGAAAGACATGTTGGCCATATTGAATGGTGAAGACCCCAAGAACTACCACTGTACAGCGGGAACTTTGATAAAAGATGTCTTTACTATGGCCTCTGACCCGGATCTGATGGCCCTTTTTGGATTTCAGAGCAAGATACCGCCCTCGTCTGGCTCTGCATTGGAGAATACCAAGGGCCAAAGCAAGTAAGACCGTTAATCAGCTATTGTTCAGCCCGCTTGGAGCGTTCCCTGATAGAGCGCTCTTACAGGACATATATGACCGACAGCATGAAGCTCCTGCTTGAAAACACGGCGGTGCCCGCGGCTTACTGCACTAAGGGGCAGGAAGGCAAAGCGGTAAGCATTCGGTGGACAGAAGCCATAAAGCCCAGGCCTGAGAAGGAGAAGACCGGCGGGGAAATTGTGGCTGAGGTGGTAGAAAAAGGCGGGCTTGTACCGGTATTTAAGCATAAAGCATAGGGAGGTGAGAAGTCAGTGGATGTATTTGACCTGTTTGCAAAAATAAGCCTTGACACAAGTGAATATGACAGAGGGCTTGAGGGCGCAAGGCAGCGGACATCTACCGCCTTTGACGGCATACAGAGGGCCGGGCAGAGTATGTCCTCCCTGGGGTCGACCCTTACCCAAAATGTTAGCCTGCCCATTGTAGCGGTGGGCAAGCATGTCCTTGATACCGCCGCTAACTTCCAGGCCGGCATGAGTGAGGTACAGGCTATCACTGGTGCTACAGGGGAGGAGATGGTCCAGCTGAAAGAGACCGGCCTCGATATGGCGGCAAAGACGAAGTTCTCGACCGCTGAGGTAGCCGAGGCCTATAAGTATATGGGCATGGCTAGCTGGGATGCCGGGCAGATGGTAGACGGACTCTCAGGTATCATGTACTTAGCTGGAGCTAGCGGCGAAGACCTGGCAGCTACATCAGACATTGTTACCGACGCATTGACTGCGTTTGGCATGGAGGCTGGAGAGAGCGGCAGGTTTGCCGATGTGCTCGCTGCGGCTTCTGTGAATGCAAACACTAATGTTGGTATGCTGGGCGAGTCGTTTAAGTATGTGGCACCATTGGCGGGCTCTCTGAATTATTCTGTAGAAGATGTGGCTATAGCCTTGGGGCTGATGGCTAATTCCGGTATCAAAGCTGGCTCTGCCGGAGCACAGTTAAGAAATATTATAACAAACCTTTCTAAACCTACAGAAACAATGAAGTGGGCAATGGAGGCGCTGGGTGTAAGTTTAGAAGACGATGAAGGAAATATGTACTCCTTGATGGAGGTCATGCAGCAATTACGTGTGGGTTTCGGAGAAGGGCACTTAAGTGCTGATGAATTCACCGAAGGAATGAATGACCTTCAGGCTCAGTTAGACGAAGGACAAATAACTTTACCACAATATGAAGATGGCGTAAAAAAACTTGCTATTGCTATGTATGGCGCAGAAGGGGCTCAAAAAGCCGAAATTGCAGCAACTCTTGCTGGTAAGGAAAGCATGGCAGGCCTTCTCGCCGTGGTGGGGGCTGCACCTGGGGATTTTGAAAAGCTGACAGGTGCTGTGTACGGCTCAAATGGAGCCGCCGAGGATATGTACAACGTGATGAACGACAACGCGAACGGCGCGGTGACACGGCTTTTTTCCGCTATTGACGTTCTCTCCGAGTCCTTGGGTGAATTTCTTATCCCAGCTTTCACCGCTACTGTAGAGGGGATAACGAATGTTGTCAACTGGTTTAACAGCCTTGACGACGGCACGAAGCAGACTATACTTGCTATTTTAGGCGTGGTAGCTGTGGTCGGGCCGCTTCTGTCCGGGCTGGGCAGCATTATCAGCGGCGCGGCGGCAGTTGGTACGGCAATTTCAGCTCTTGGCGGCGTGTTCACGTTCCTTACAAGCCCAATCGGGCTGATAATCGCTGCAATAGCGGCTCTGGTGGGAGGCTTCATCTATCTCTGGAACACCAGCGAAGGCTTCCGAGAGTTCTGGATAGGGCTCTGGGACGGCCTATGCAACATCGTTCAAGGGGCCTGGGAAGCTATCAGCGGTTTCTTTGGAGGCATTGGCGACGCTATCGGCGGTCTTTGGGACCGGCTTACCGGCAAGCAGGATGAGAGCCTGGAACATATGGAGACAAGCCTGGACACGTCCTTCAACAATATGGAGTCCACTACAGAGAGCGCCTGGGGCAATATGGAGGGTCAGATTGACGGCTCCCTGAGCGCTATGGTGAATCTTGCGGACACGGCGACAGGCAGTATAGAGAGCTCGGTAGATACCGCCTGGGGCAATGCAAACAGCAGTACCGCGCTGAATTGGGGCGGGATGGAAAACCAGGTCGTGGGGTCGCTTAACACCATGTCCGGGACTACCTCCGGAGCTATGGCGGGGATGAGCGGCGATATAGATTCTGGCTGGCTTCAGGCGTATAACAGTACGCAAGCCAACTGGGGAGGCATGGAGGGGCAGGTCACTGGCTCACTTAATATGATGTCAACTCAGACCGAGGGTGTTACTACGGATATATCCGGGTACATAGACACTGCCTGGAATAATTCCAGCAGGAGCACAGATGAGAACTGGAACAACATGGTGAATATCACCGATATAATGTCTAATCGGGCATTAACTGCCGTTGACACCAACTTCGGCAAAATGGAGGGTACTGTAGTAGGCAACCTCAATAACGCCAAAACCGCGGCGGGCCGTGTGGATTTTGCCCCCATCGGCTCGGCTGCTGTGGACGGAATGTCGGACGCTGCCAGAAGCAGGGCCTCCGCGCTTGCCGATACCATGGTAAACGCGGCAATGGGAGCATTTAACGCTGCTAAAGCGGCTCTGCAAATTAACTCGCCCTCAAAGCGGGGCTACTGGCTGTGGGAGATGGTTATGGACGGCGGCGAGTTGGCTGTGGATGAGAATGCCTATAAGTGGTCTGACGCAATGACAGCGGCCAGTGAAGGGGCATTGAAGGCCATAAGTACCACTACCGGAGATTTTGACATGGGGATTACTCCCGCCCCCATCGACTTTACCGCCTATGCCCGCTCTTACAACCCATCCGAAAGTGCCGCAAATCCCAACTCCACTTCAGCCCCCGGCAACACCGTCGTCAACATTTACTCCCCCAAGGCCGTTGACCCAATAGAGGCAGCGAGGGAGTGGAGGAAGACTACACAGCAGCTTGCAATGGGCTTTTAGGAGGGCGGTATGATAAAAGAGATAACGATAACTTCCCTCACCGGGAGGGGCTCGGTGACTATGAGAGACAGGGACTATAAAGGCTACTGGCTAGGCCCGGTGGACTGGGGAGGAGTGCAGGGTACACACCAGACCTACAGTTTTCCCGACCAGGTGGGGGAGAGTATAGCTTCAACTACCGTCGAAAAGCGGGCGCTTTCTGTCACTGGCTGGGTAGTGGATGGCGGCACAAAAGACCTGCAGCTTAGATGTGATTTTCTTAACAGCTTTTTCTCCCCGGTGGAGGACTATACCCTGGAGTACCAAGGAAAAAAACTACAATTCAGGCCGGACAGCTCCATAAGGTACAGCCCGGAGTACATAAAAAATAATGAAAAGGTAAGGCGGTTTCTTCTGCAGGCCACTTGCGCCTATCCGCTGTTTACCGACCAATCAGACACCGCCGCAGCCTTTGACAGCACCGGCAAGCTTTTCCGCTTTCCCAACAGCTTCGGCAGGGAGGCCCCGGTGGTGTTCGGAACCCGTAGCACCACCTATTCGGTGGAGGTCAATAACCCAGGTGGATTTGCAACCTGGATAACGGCGAAGTTTACCTTCTCCGGAGTGGTAGAGGACCCTCAGATAAAGAATCTGACGACCGGGGAGGTGCTGGGGGTGAACAGGCGGTTTACCAGAGGCGAAGTGCTGGAGCTGAGCACAAAGGACGGCTCAAAATATATGCGCCTAACGACTGCAGAAGGAATCCGCGAGAATATCTTGAAAAACTGGGACTTTAGGACCGACTGGCTCCAGCTTGCCCCTGGGCGCAATATGCTTGCGCTGGGCTGCAAGGATTTGGAGCAGCGTGCAAATATGTCTGTGGCGGTGTACTTTACGCCGCTGTATCTGGAGGTGGAATAATATGTCAGTACTGAAAATGGGCGTCTATACGCCGGGGCTGGAGCTTATAGGCATAATGGACAGCTTTCAGTCCCTGATGTTTCAGGAGCAGGCATTCGCCGCCGGAAGCTTCACTGTGGCTTGTCCCATCACCAAGCAGGTGAGGAGCCTTCTTGCAAAGGAAAATATCATATGGTTTCAGGATGGGACAGCGGGTATCATTGAGTATATCTTCGAGCGGCAGGACCAGGCCGGGCCGTACATAACTGCAAAGGGGCGGCTCCTTGCGGGTATTTTAGACCGCCGTATCTTATGGGGGCGCTATGATATGTCAGGCACGCCCCAGAGCATTATGTGCAGGCTGGTGGACTCCTGCGCGGTTACACCCGCAGACCCAGAAAGGGTAATACCGGGCCTCAGCATAGAGCCCCCTGTGACGGTGGGGCCAGATAATATCCGCAAGCAGAAGACCGGCGGCAGCCTCCTTGAAACCCTCATAGAGCTGGGCGAGGCCTACAATGTAGCCTTTGGCGTGCGCTTCGACCCAGCGGGGCCCGGTATGGTCTTCTGGACGCGCCCGGGCCTTGACAGGACTATGTCCCAGAGCGAAAATGACCCGGTGTTCTTTTCCACTGAGCTTGACGACGTGCTGCAGAGCGAGTACACCTATGACAGCAGCGACTTCCGCAACGTGACCCTTGTAGCTGGAGAGGGCGAGGGCGACGACCGCGTTATGGTGACAGTAAACGGTGAAACGCCCGAGAGCGGTGGGGACCTGGCGAGAGTGGGCTTTGCCCGGGTGGGCGCGGCCCGCATTGCATAGAAAGGAGAACGGAAAATGCCTTATACACCGACCATATGGAAGGACGGCGATTTGATAACCGCCGATAGGATAAACAGGCTGGAAAACGGTCTTGCAGATATTCCCAAAGGCGATACAGGCCCTATAGGACCACAGGGGCCAATAGGCAAGACTGGACCCCAGGGACCAGAGGGTCCGAGAGGCCCAAAGGGTGACACTGGGCCAGCGGGCCCGACAGGTGCTGCAGGGCCGGTGGGCCCCATAGGACCGGCAGGACCCCAGGGTGAACAGGGGCCGCCCGGGCCGGAGGGACCCCGGGGGCCTGAGGGTCCGGCGGGTGGCGTGTCCATGGATGAAGTGAACGAGGCTATCAGGGCCGCAATACTGGACAGTTGGGAGGGGAGCTACTGATGAGTGTGCAGGAGGAAAAGCTGGCTGCTATTGCCGACGCTATAAGGGAGAAGGAGGGGAGTACTGAGCCCATACCCGCAGGGGAGTTTGCGGAGAGGATTCTGGCGCTGCCCAGCAGCAGTCTGCCGGAGGGGGTGCGGACTATCACGGTGACATCCAGTGACCCGGAAATGGGAACCGTTAGCGGGGGTGGGGTCGCTAGTGATGGGATGATGGTGCAAGTTAGCGCAAACCCTGGTGCAAGCTATAATTTCCAGAAGTGGATGGAAGATGGAATCACTGTTAGTATTGATATTCAATATGAATTTATGGTGCAGAGAGATAGAGAACTTGAAGCAAAGTTTTCTGAATGGCAATATGTGATGGGAAGGAATTGGTGGCCGTATACTCTTCCGCGTAGTGCTATGTGGAATAATTTGATATATGGCAATGGCGTTTTCATTGCAAATTATTACTCTGAAATTTTTTTGAGTAATGATGGGAAAACATGGAGCCGCGGCAGTTTAGGTGGCAATGGAACCGGTGGTGCTTGTTATGGGAATGGACGGTTTGTGTTTTTACAAAATAGCTCGAATAATTCAGATATGTTTTATAGCGATGATGGAATAAATTGGGAAACAGGAAACATGCCGAATGCCAGAAATTGGTTTTCAGTAACTTATGGGAATGGTAAATTTGTGGCATTTGCACCTGACATGTTTGCCGCGTACAGTGAAGATGGAAAAGATTGGATAGAGATAAATGTTCCTATAGAAGCTAATTATGGAGCGACATACGCAAATGGAAAGTTTGTTATACTGGGGTGGGAAACATTATTTTTTTCAACGAATGGTATAGATTGGGAAAAAGGTATAAACCCTCTATATCAAAGTAATGGTATAGCAGGAGGAAATGGAGTATTTATAATTGTTCCAGCCTCTGGCAATAGCGTATATAGGAGTAGTAATTTGTATGACTGGGAAGAAGTACCGTTACCATTATCCGGATCGCATAGCTGGAATGGTAATTCGTTTGGGAGCGGTAAATTTATACTTATGACAAATTCCGGAAATATTTTCTTTAGTTCAGATGGTATTAACTGGATTAAAAGCAACTTATCAAACAGTATATATTGGAGAAAATTATGTTGCGGAGATAACATAGCTGTCGCATTAGCTGAACAATCAGGGGCGTACAGTTACAATGCCTAAAGAAAGGAGCCCATCATGCCAACCAACACCAACACCACCCCCACCGGCCTCTCCCGCCGGGAACTATGGGTCGACGCCAGGGATATCCAGAGCGGCGAGGGAGAGGAGGCTTTGAGCCCGGAGGAGTATGCACAGGCGCTTACTACCCGGGGGCGGGAGAAACTGGCTGAAAAGCAGCTGGTGCAGAGCTTTTCAGCACAGGTGCGCACGGAGGGCGCGGCCTATGAGTTTGGGAAGGATTATAAGCTGGGGGACAGGATAACGGTCAGCGACCGCAGGCTGGGGGTTACAGTGCAGGCGCTGGTGACTGCCGCTGAGTATACCGTGAGCCGGGAGGGGCGGGGGCTCTCCCTGACTCTCGGCTACAGCCAGCCCACAGTGTATGAAAAACTTGCTAGAAAGGAAGATAAATAATGGCAGTTTACGACGGCTTTTTCGACTTTGATGCCCAAGTGCTGGAGGCTACCGGCAAGTATGACAGGGAGTATAGCTCCAAAGACTTTACCGGGTACTATGGGGCGTTCATCGGCAGCGGCGTGTGCGTCTATAACAATCCCGACAGCATGAAGGTGAGTATAGAGGGCTCCACGGCCTGGATAGCCCGGGGATACCTATTTATAGACGGCTACTGGCTGGCAAACGTCCAGGGGCCTGAGGAGGACCCTGAGGCCTTCCGGGGCTATCAGGTCATCTTGCCGCCCACCGGCGAGTATGCGGTGGTGGCCCGCCTGGACCTTGCACGAAGGCTCATAGAGCTTACATACACCGAGAAGGCCGACAGCTATCCCAACTGTCTGGTGCTGGGCTATGCAAACCCCGGCGAGGGCACCGTTACCGACACCCGGGGGGATATAAGCGTCTGCGGCGAGATAGATGCCCTCGGCGCTCTTTCAGCGAAGGTGCAGTACGCTGTGAACTATATTGACAACGAGATTGAGGACCGGCTGAATCAGGCCCAGGAGCAGCTGAAGGCCCAGGAAGAGCGCCTGAACGCTGAAATAGCCAGGGTCTCCGCTCAGGTGGACAAGCTCACCCCTCCCGCCGTGGGCACTGTTAAGTTTACCGCAAGCCAGAATGTGGGCCCGGAGTGGCTGCGCTGTGACGGCAGGTTTATCAGCGAGGACGATTACCCGGAACTGGTGGCGGCACTGGGGAAGCACATTCCTAGCGGAGACAAATTTGAACTGATATCCAGCGGACAGGTGGGCAGGCAAATTACCAATGGAGCGATATATGACGGCAGGATGTGGACGTATTCGTATGCGGATAATAAGCTTTACGGAATAAACCTTGATGGTGGCTGGGATGTGAAGGAGATAACGCTTGAGAGCACAAACGTGAACTTCAGCTCCTTTATTACTCCGACTACGGAAAAACCGCTGTGCTTATCGATAGTCCCCCATCTGAAGGGCTACGGAGCAAAGCTCTTTTTGTCGCAGATAGTGGAAAGCGGCGGGAGCGCGACTGATTCAAGCAACTACGGCTGGATGCGTTATTGCCTGATATTTTGTGCGGAGTTTACTGGGACAGAAAGCAGTCTTGACATGGAGCCACCGTTTAAAGATATAAAAGTTAATGATGATCAACTGCAACAAGGGCACAAGGAATACTATTATTTTAACAATTCCATGGCGGTACCTTACGTTACTTCCTATATGTCAGGTGGGATTGAAATGTACACTATGTATGGGGGAGCTGAGCGGTCTACATACGGAAATTCGCACTCTTGCTTACTTTCATGGACGAATAATATTGAAACTCCTGCTGCTTCGGCGCAATCGGTTAATTCAGATTGGGCCATGTCTAGTAAACCAGATTTCCAAAGAGTAGCCTGTAGCCGAAAAAGTAAAGGTGAAGCCGTTGGTCAGTATATTAATGTAGTTAATTCAGCGCCAACCAATATATTTAACGGTAGCGGAAAATCCAATAATACATATGGGGCCTTAAGAAGGAGCTATGGGCCAATAAATGTAACAAGTGATAGGATAATGGTGTATTCGTTTGATACGAACGCATTCAATTATATAGATTTTAGCGCAAATGAATCAGGTGGAACATTGCCAACATTAAAACTCCCCTCTGGGGCTAGGGTATTCGTGGATGCGGGGGCGTATCTGTGGGGAAAAAATATTTTTATGTTCTTCGTGGGTACCGGCATCATCTTCTCCCGGACCCTTAGAGCTGGGGACTTCGGGTATCTGGACACTACGGCGGTTCTGGGGAACATAACTCAGTTTGGATATCTCGATTACTCTGAGGACGAGGGTACGCTTTACGTATTGGGGCAGGACACAGCCAATGAAGTGAAGCTGGCAAAAATAGTATTGAACACACTGTACGACTACGCCAACGACGGCGCATGGCTTCCTAACCTAGCCAGTGACGGCGTGCCAGCCTATATCAAGGCCAGAGAGCCGGATGAAAGTGAGGCGGTTTGATGGCGTTGAAGTATGGCCCTTGCCTAGGGCCCAGCTCGGCTAAGGACAGCGCGGGTGATATGTGCGAAAGCATATGGCAGCTTACCGGGGACGGCGTATGCATGAAGGGGAGCAGGTTAGAGGCCTCGGTTGAGGGGATGACGCTGACGCTGGGCAGCGGGTATGGCCTTGCGGCTGGGCGGTGGGTTGAGGCCGACGCGCCTTTGGAGCTTTCGATATCTCCCGGATGGTCCCACAGCGACAGACAGGACATAGCCGCTATACAGCTGGACAGGGAGGAGCGGCAGGCCAGACTTGTGGTAGTGGAGAATGCCGGAGACAGTCAGCTGCAGGGGAAACTGTACACTGTGCCACTGTACCGGCTAAGGATAAAGCGGGGAGCCACAAACCTGCTGCCGGGGGATATGACAGACCTGAGGGAGTATGTGCCAACCCTTGCAGGGCTGACCGTGGACGGCCTGCGGGCCTATGAGTTCACAAACGGCGGCATTGACAAGGAAGTTGACCGGATACTGGCATACGGCGAGCAGGTGATAGAAAAGGCCGGCAAAGCGGTGTCGGAGCTGGGTGCATATATCGAGCAGTCCGGGGCGGGGCCGGGGATAGGGGAGCTCAGCACAGGACTGAAAAGCCCAGGCGCGGGCTGGCTGCTGTGCAGCGGCGGGAATATCCCGGAAGAGTATAAGGAACTGCGGGACATGCTTGGAGAGTATCTGCCAAACATTACCCATGTAGACAGACGCTATGGGACATGGATATACGGAGGAGCCAATGTTTAAACTGTATGCAAAGAAGAATGAGCTGACTGTAAAGCAGCGGGAACAGCTAACCAGCGGCTCAGTAAATGTAAATGAAGCAGAGTTCACCTTCTCCCCGGACTGGGAGGGCCTTACAAAAACCGCAGTCTTCCGCGCGGGTGAGCTCACTCGGGAGCTCCGGCTGGACGATACTGCAAGGTGCGTGATTCCCTGGGAGGTGCTTAAGGCTTCGGAAGTGCCGGTTTATGCCGGGGTCTACGGCAGCGCAAACGGCGGGGAGATTGTGCTGCCCACTGTGTGGGCGCAGCTCGGCACGGTCCTTGAGGGAGCGTCTCCCGGGGAAGCCGCCAGATCGCCTACCCCGGACCTTTGGGAGCAGGAGCTTGCTAAAAAGCAGGACAAGCTCACCGGCGAGCCCGGGCAGATAGTGGGCTTTGACGAAGACGGAAACGCTGTCGCACAGGAAAATACCGGCGGCAGCGGGGGCGCAGGGACTCCGGGGCCACCAGGACCACCGGGCCCTCAGGGCGAGCCGGGAAAGGATGGCCCGCCTGGGCCGGAGGGTCCTCCCGGTAAGGATGGGGCCGACGGCAAAGACGGCGCTCCAGGGCCTCCCGGCGCAGACGGTAACCCTATTGGTACGGTTATAAGCTTCATGGGCAAAACTGCTCCTGACGGCTATCTTGTGTGCGATGGCGGTGAGTATGTAATCTCTGCTTATCCGAAGCTGGCGGGTTTTATTAAAGAACAGTTCAACAGCTTTGGATATTTCGGTGGGGATGGAGAGACCACGTTTGCCGTCCCTGACCTTAGAAACCTTTTCCTGAGAGGGTATCATGGCGAAGCCGAGGAAAAGCTTTCAGGAGAGATTGGTGAGAAGCAGGAAGGAACAACTTTTCCCAATATGGGGATTGGGGATGGTAATAACTGGAACGGAATAACTCCGGGAGGGATTGCCGTTTATCCCACCAATATCGATGAGTATTTGGAGATTTCAGATTTACCATTGTATTATCACGACGGTGCTCGTTATTGGAATACGGAACAACGTGCTCTTAGATTTACATCTCACCCTGTGAATGCGTCTGTTCTTTACTGCATCAAAGCCTTTGAGCCAAACAACCGTGGGGATGAATACTCGACGGAAGAATTAAAAATTGGAACATGGGTTGACGGAAAGCCGATTTATAGGAAACTTTACATATTTGAAGACTTTAGAATGCCTGGAATGTCGACTGTAACAGCCATCAATATTCCTATTGATGAAGTAGACACTCTTATAGATACGGAGTCTACATTTCAATACACCAGTGGCAAAATCCCGCTAAACAACTATCTTGGTTCTATATTCATCGAAAGCTCATCAATGAAGTTTAAGCAGAATTATTCGTCAAAAAATTGGACTGGAACGCTGTATGTTAGCTTGAAGTACACCAAAACCATAGACTAAGGAGGTCAAAACATGAAAATCAACTGGAAAGTCCGTATCAGAAACAAGGCATTTTGGCTGGCGCTGGTCCCGGCGGTATTGCTGCTGGTGCAGGCGGGGGCAGCGGTTTTCGGCTATAGCCTTGACTTTGGGGAGCTGGGGACCAGGCTGCTGGCCTTTGTAAACGCGGTATTCGCTGTCCTGGCTCTGCTGGGCATAGTCAACGACCCCACAACTGCCGGGGTGAAGGACAGCGCTCGGGCCCTTACATATGAGCGTCCCAAGGAGGGCTAGACTATGGGTGACTGCAGGGATAATTGCCCAGTAGCCGAGAAGGTCAACCGCCTTGAGGCTCAGCTTGACGAGTACCAGTCCCAGAATGCGGACAGCCACAGGGAGATTTACGGCAGGCTCAACACCCTCGAGCGCACCAGTGATGTGCAGAAGGCAAGGTTTGACGCTATTATGGAAAAGCTGGAGAGCCTGGGCAAGAACGTGGACGAGCTTAAAGGAAGGCCTGCCCGCCGCTGGGAGGCGGTGGTGGCTGCGGTTATCAGCGCCGTGGCGGGCGGGGTGGCGGTTTATTTGATGGCTGGGGGAAGGATTGGGTGATTGACTAATCCCCCGAAAAATGGTATTCTTTTAGGAAAGGAAGGATGTGTAAGATAAATGAGCGAAAAGAAAGTAAAGGCGCAAGAAAAAATCGATATCGGCACACCGGAGACCCTGGCATCCGAAATGTACAGGGAGCTCAAGAGGGCGAACATATTTAAAGAAAAAGTTATAATTTCCCTGTGCATTGTGATAGCTTTGCTTATCGTAAGTATGGCGGGCCTCAGTATCTACCATATCCATCAGTGGAGCCAGTTTGACTCCGTGGTGGTGGACACCGGCGAGGGAGGCGGCAATGCCAACTATGTGCAGGGGGACAACCAGGGAGGTATATTTAATGGCGAAGGTTACAGTACGCAGGCGCAAGAAGGGCAAGTCCAAGGGGACCAGGATAAAGCGTAAGTAGGTGGCGGCGGTGAATATCAAGACTGAATTCACCCGGCCCGAGTGCGAGAGATTCCGGGAGGTCTGCAATTTTACCGACGAGGAGCGGCAGGTATTTGATTTAAGGGTACAGGCCCGGTCGCTGGTGGAGATACAGCAGAGGCTCCATATGTCCGAGTCCACTGTAAACAGGCGCATACGAAATATAAAAAAGAAAATATATAAGGTCATGTGACATTTTTCTGACAGATAAGGGAGAGGAAATCGATAGGTTTCCTCTCCTTTTTTATGTGATAATATTCACACGAGGAGGACAGGGAAACAGACACGGCGAAGGCCGTATCAGCGCTGAAAGGCGGTTTTCTGTCCTCTGTTTTTATTTGGGAGGTAAGTTTTTATGGATACCAGAAAGGAAATCAAGAAGGACACTTCAGCCTGTCCCTGCGGGCGTGAGACCTGCTGCCCAGACTGCGGGCTTTGCGAAGGGAACAATGAGCTATCAGTTTCATAACCCAAACCCTCAGCGCAAACATGTGGGGGACTGTACTGTCCGGGCGGTATCAGCGGCCTTGGAACAGAGTTGGGAGGAGACCTTCACGGCCCTTTGCCTGCAGGGGTTTCTCATGTGCGATATGCCAAGCGCAAATCATGTCTGGGGAGCGTATTTAAGGGAGCAGGGCTTCAAGCGGCATATTATGCCGGATAACTGCCCGGACTGCTATACAGTGTTGGATTTTGCCAATGAGCACCCTGCCGGTACATATATACTTGCCCTTTCTGGGCACGTGGTATGTGTGAAGAATGGAAATTGGTATGACACTTGGGACAGCGGCATGGAGGTGCCACTTTACTATTGGTCGAAGGAGCGTTGACAATGAACTATCCAAATTTTTATCCGGGATATCAGGGCGGGTATTATACGCCCAATGTGCCGGACCAGCTGGCACAGCTGCGTCAGAGCCAGCAGATGCAAAGCCTGCAGCAGCCTCAGGGCCTACAGCCGCTGCCACAAATAGCACAGCCTGCCCAGCAATCTATTCAGGGTGGGGTGGGCGGAGCGCCGAATGGAATAATCTGGGTTTCAGGCAAACAGGAGGCCGATAGCTATTTTGTTGTCGCAAACAGCGCGGTGCCTTTGTGGGACACAAATAACCCGGTGATATATCTGCGTAAAGCTGACAGTACTGGTAAGCCCAGCACTATAGTCTACGACCTTGTGGAGAGAACAGACACACCTGTGCCTCAGCCTCAGGAGCAGGTGGATTTTACGAAGTTTGTCACATGGGACAAACTGGATGAGGTGCTTGCAGAACGGCTGAAAAAGCCCGCGAGGGCTCCAAAAACAAAGGAGGATATAGATAATGCCTAATCCGTTTAGGGAAGCTATGGGCGCTAATCAGGCCCAGACCGGCAGTACGCGAAATCTTGCCCCAAATCTTCTCCAGTTCATTCAGGGATTTAAGGGGAACCCTATCGAGGAAGTGCAGGGGAAGCTTCAGTCCGGGGAATGGTCCCAGGAGCAGTATAAGGAAGTCCGCAAAGCAGCAGAGCAGGTGGCCCAGAAGATGATGGGGTTTTTCCGCTGGTAGCGAGACAAGACAGCGCTTATGTCTACAAACGCGTGCGCACGCGGTAGAAATACATTTATAAAGGAGAATTACTTATGTCCCTTGGAACAGAAAACGGTCTGTCTGCGGCAGATATTGCTGCAGTGACTGACAGAAACAATGGTAACGGCTTTGGCGGGGGATTCCTTGGCGAATGGCTGATTGCCATAATTATGATGTTCATGTTCCCCATGATGTTCGGCGGCTTTGGCGGCGGCATGTGGGGTGGCATGGGCGGCTGGGGTAACGGCGGTATGATTGCCGCGGCTAATGGCGCTCTCACAAGGGCCGACCTGTGCAGCGAGTTCAATTTCAACGGCCTGGAGAACGCTGTGCGCGGTGTAACCCAGGGGCTGTGCGACGGCTTCTACGCCATGCAGAACAGTATCAACGGCCTGGGCATGAACGTCATGCAGTATTCTTATCAGGCAGAGAACGCCAATTCTCAGCGGCAGGCTGCGCTGATGCAGCAGCTGTGTAACCTGGGCTATCAGCAGAAGGATTGTTGCTGCGACACTCAGCGCTCCATTGACGGCGTGAAGTTTACCATCGCCCAGGAAGACTGCGCTACCCGTAATCTGATGCAGTCCAATACCCGCGACCTGATTGAGAACCAGAACGCCAACGCCCGGGCCATCCTGGATGCTCTGACCGCTCAGCGGCTGGAAGCCAAGGATGAGCGAATCGCGGAACAGGCCGCGAAGATTCAGGCGCTCCAGCTGTCCGCCTCTCAGGCCGCCCAGAACGCCGCATTGATGGCCGCTATGGACGCTAATAAGGCTGATATCCTGCGCCGCACCGGCAATGATTGCCCAATTCCAGCCTATGTTGTCCAGCCTCCGGCTCAGGTGACTTTCCCCACCAACTGCTGCGGTAACTTTAATGGTGGCTGGGGGAATACTTGTTCTGCATGTTAAGACAAAACTTCTTCTAAGTAAGGCTTAGATGTTCGGCCCCAAGAGCATAAATGCTCTGCCGATAATGCAACCAAAAGCGGCGGGGGTAGTGTACCCTCGCCGTTATACCGTTATACTATTAATTTAGATAGAAAGGAAGGATATTATGCCTGAATATACCGCTAACGCGCCACAGACGGTGCCTGCCGGTCAGAATGTCCTCTTGACAGAGACCCCCATTTCCTGCAATAGGGGATACGTATGCCACAGAGACGGCAGCGGCATTATTACCCTGAGGGGTATAACAAACCAGTGCCGCGCCCGCTACAGGGTAAGCGCCGACGGAAATATTGCGGTTGCCGCTGGAGGTACAGCCGGGGCTATCTCGGTCTCTCTGGCGATAACCGGTGAACCTCTGAACAGCGCGACGGCGATAGTAACACCCGCCGCCGTGGGCGACCTGTTTAACGTCCATGTGGAGGCAATTATAGACGTGCCAAAAGGGTGCTGCCTGACAATAGCCCTGGAGAACACCAGCACACAGGCAATTACGGCCCAGAATGTTAATGTGATAGTTGACCGCGTGGCCTGAAAGGAGAATCAATATGGAAAAACTATATGACATAAAGGATAAACTCTGCGAGGAGCTGGAAGAGTATGCCCGCAAGCAGGACTTGGGGGCAGGCGACCTGGAAGTAATACACAAGCTGACCGACACCATCAAGAATATCGACAAGATATGTATGCTTGAAGAGGGTGAGGGTTATAGTCAGACCGGGGCCTATGATGATGGCAGTAGCTATGCTAACCGCGGAAAGCACTGGGTAAGGGGCCATTATAGCAGCGGCGGTAACGGCAGAAGTAATACGCACCGGGACAACCGTGGAAGGTACAGCCGCACAGGGGGTTACAGCCGGGACGAAGGCCGCAGCGAGATGATGGAACACCTGGAGATGGCTATTGAGTCTGCTAATGAGCAGGACCGCGAGGTCATACAGCGCTTTATGCGCCAGCTGGAAAACGCCTGATAGGAGGGTCTGCCAGTGCTGGATATCAGAGAAATTGAATACTGGATATCCAGGTACGAGCAGGAGGCCAGCAAGCTGGAACATTGTGTAGCTCTGGCAGCGCTCTATGCCTGCCGGGATGAGATAGTGGGGAGCAAAGAACCGGCTTCCAAAGCGGCAGGGCTTCCGGTGCCTTATACTGCACCGGAGGAGCCTCTTGGCTTGTATGGTGACAGCGACTTTCTTCGCGCTGTGAGGGGCAAGGAGCCTGCAAAGGCCTGGGCGGTGATGGATGAGCTCATGGAGACCTTGCGGGTGGTGAACGGCAGGGCCTATCAGAGCGTTATGCGTAAAGTGAAAAACTTATGAACTACGACCCGCTTTTGCTTAGGCAAGGCGGGTTTTTACCATATATTAAATAACCTGTATGCTGACGAAGCCCGGTAAGAGCATTGAAGATAGTGCTCTTGCCCACGTTCGGGTTGCCGCAGAGGGCTATCACCCGGTCGGACTCCTGGTGCTTTCTTATCTCAAGCCCCTCCGGGGCCATGCTAGACGGCTCCATGTCGCACCGCCTTTTCTATTATAGGCGAGCCCGCGGATTCAATCCCGGGGATGGGCTCCACGGCAACGGTCCTGGCGTCGGACTTTCTGAGGGCTATTACAGCCCCCCTTATAAGGTATGCGCTGGGGTCACCGAGAGGGCTTTTATACAGGCACTGGACAATGGTGCCCTCAATCAGCCCAAGGTCCTGAAACCGGCGGCGCATGGACCCGCCCTCAGGCAGGGAGGCGACCCGGGCGCTCTGGCCTGGGGACAGGCTCTCCAGGGAAGGAGGCTTTATAGGTATCATATATAAATCAGCTCCTGATTTCTAGGTTTTGGGAATACTTCAATACTACTATATTCCGGCGGTACAAACCTGTTACAGACGGGCTTGCTTTTCCGGGGAAAGTATGGGATAATATACCTTAAAACAGCCCAAAGAGGAGGATAAAAATGAAGCTCTTAAAGGAATTCCGGGAGTTTATTTCCCGGGGAAATGTTATTGACATGGCTGTCGGCGTGATTATCGGCGGGGCCTTTACCGGGATAGTTAATTCGCTGGTGAACGACCTGTTTATGCCCCTGCTGGGCCTGCTCACCGGCGGGATGAACTTTGCCGCCCTTTCAGTACAGATAGGCCCGGGGGAGGAGGACGTGCTGCGCTACGGCGCATTTATCGCGGCGGTGATAAACTTCCTGCTGATAGCCCTGGTGCTGTTTTTGCTGATAAAGACCATAAACAGCCTGCGCCGCAAAAAGGAGGAAGCCCCCGCCCCGGTATCCACGAAGACCTGCCCCTACTGCAAAAGCGAGATTCACATCGACGCCGCCCGCTGTCCCCACTGCACCTCGGAGCTCCAAAAATAAGTGTTGCAGGTTTCTGATATTTGTGATAATATAGGTGCGGCGGTTTTTCAGCCGGCCAAATCATGAAATCAGGGAAGGTCATATAAATGAAGATAGTTATCGCCGGCGATGGCAAGGTGGGCTCGGCCCTCACGGTGCAGCTGGCAAAGGAAGGCCACGATGTGGTGGTCATTGATAACAACAAGCTGGTGCTGGAGGAGGCCCAGCAGTCCCTGGACATAAATGTTGTCCACGGCAACGGCGCTACTATCAAGACCCAGAACCAGGCGAATGTGGGCTCAAGCGACCTGCTCATTGCCGCCACCTCTATGGACGAGACCAACCTGCTGTGCTGTATCACCGCCCATAAGCTGGGCTGTGCCAACACCATAGCCAGGGTGCGCAACCCTGAATATTTCAGCCAGCTCTACGACTGGAAGGAAGAGCTTGGGCTCTCCATGATGATAAACCCGGAGCTGGCGGCTGCCAGCGAGATATATAGGCTCCTGCAGTTCCCCTCCTTTCTGAGGCGGGACTCCTTTGCAAAGGGCAGGGTGGAGATAGTTGAGGTGGAGCTCTCAGAGGACAGCCCCCTTGACGGCTGCAAGCTTATGGACTTTGACAAGAAGGTAAAGGTAAAGGTGCTGGTCTGCGCCGTCCAGCGGGGCAGCGAGGTCTATATCCCCGGCGGCGGCTTCCAGCTCCAGAAGGGGGACAGGCTCCACGTGACAGCCTCCTCCAGCAACCTTGCAAAGCTCCTTAGGAATATGGGAGTCTCACAGCGGAAGATAAAAGATGTAATGATAATTGGCGGCAGCCGCATAGGCTTCTATCTTGCCACCGAGCTTATAAAATCCGGGGTAGATGTGAAGCTGATAGAGAAGGACCCGGCCCGCTGCCAGGAGCTGTCTGAAAATCTGCCCAAGGCCACAATAATAAACGCCGACGGCTCCGACAGGAACATCCTGGATACAGAAGGGCTTGCCAAGACCGACGCGGTGGTGACCCTTACGGATTTCGACGAGGAGAACCTGATAATCTCCATGTACGCAAACTATCTCGGCACCTATAAGGTGATAACCAAGATAAACCGCACCGAGTTCAACGAGGTTCTGGTGGACAAGGGCATAGACTGCGCTGTGAGCCCCAAGGATCTATGCACCACGGACATTATGCGCTATGTCCGGGCCATGGGCAACAGGAGCGGCGGCACTGTGGCGACCCTTCACCGCATAGTGGAGGACAAGGTGGAAGCCTTGGAGTTCCAGGTGGGTAAGAACACCCCGCACCTGGGGGAGACCCTCCTAAAGCTCCGGCTTAAGCCCGGGACCCTTATCGCCTGTATTAACCGCCATGGCAGGACCATCATCCCCAGCGGCAGCGACTGCATAGAGGCCGGGGACACGGTGATTATAGTCGCCACCGCCGACCGGGCCATTAAGGACCTTCGGGATATCTTCCTGGACTAAGGGGGCGGGGCAATGAATTATAGGATGATACTGCGGCTTATCTGCTATATCCTTCGGGTGGAGGCGGTCTGCCTGCTGCCCTCGTTGGGCATATCCTTCTTCCAGGGGGAGACCGGCTCGGTCATAGGTGTTGCGGCGACCATAGTGCTGTCTGCCGTGCTCAGCCTTTCCTCGTTCCTGCTGCCTCCAAGCGACAGGCAGATAAGCGCCCGGGAGGGCTTTCTCAGCGTGGCCCTCTGCTGGGTGGTGGTGTCCCTTATAGGGGCGCTGCCCTTCTGTCTCAGCGGCGCGGTGCCAAGCTATATAGACTGCCTGTTTGAGACGGTCTCGGGCTTTACCACCACCGGGGCGAGTATACTGTCAGATATTGAGGCCCTCCCGATGGGGTTGCTGTACTGGCGCAGCTTTACCCACTGGCTGGGAGGCATGGGCGTGCTGGTATTTCTGCTGGCTGTAATCCCCATGGGCAAAGGGAAGAACTCCCTGCTGCACGTAATGCGGGCGGAGAGCCCCGGCCCCCAGGTTGACAAGCTGGTGCCAAAGCTCCAGGACAGCGCCAAGATACTCTATGCCATATATATCGGCCTGACAATATTGCAGATAGTGCTCCTGCTCCTTGGAGGTATGCCGGTTTTCGACAGCGTAACCACAGCCTTTGGCACGGCGGGCACCGGCGGCTTCGGTATTAAAGCCGACAGCCTTATGGGCTACAGCCATTACCTGCAGGGGGTCTGCACGGTGTTTATGGCCCTGTTTGGGGTGAATTTCAGCATATTCTATCTGCTGCTTCTCAGGCAGTTTATGAAGGTGCTGAAGAATCAGGAGATGCTTTTATATCTGGGCATTATGATAGGCAGCATTCTGGTGATTGCCTTTGACATCCTACCCCAGTACGTGAATATGGGCGAAGCCCTGCACCAGGCGGCCTTCCAGGTCTCTTCCGTGATGACCACCACAGGCTTTGCCACTGCCGACTTTAATGAGTGGCCTGCCCTCTCCAAGACCCTGCTGGTGCTCCTGATGTTCGTGGGAGCCTGCGCCGGGTCAACAGGAGGAGGCATGAAGGTGGCCCGGGTGCTCCTGCTGATGAAGGCCGGGCGGCGCAGTGTAAAGCGGATGCTCCGGCCCAGGTCCGTGTCCCAGGTGCATATGGACGGCGGGACGGTGTCAGAGGAGGTCATACAGAATACCTACAGCTATCTGGCGCTGTATATGGGCATAATGGTCCTCTCCGTATTCCTCATTGCCCTGGACGAGTTCTCCCTTGAGACAAACGCCACGGCGGTCATAGCCTGCCTTAACAATATCGGCCCGGGCCTTGACATGGTGGGTCCAATGGGCAACTACGCCGCCTTCTCCTGGCACAGCAAGCTGGTGCTGACCTTCGATATGCTTGCCGGAAGGCTGGAACTTTTCCCGATGATAATGTTGTTCGTGCCCCTGGCATGGAAGCGCACCTAAAGAAAATACCCCTGCTTTTTACAGCGGGGGTACTTTTTATACATGTTCAGCCGTCCTCCTCCATGGCCCGCTTAAAGGCCAGGGCGTACATGAGCACCTGGCGGATTTTTGCCTTGCCTGTCTCAATATGCTTATACACCGTGGACTTGCCAATACCAAGGCGCAGGCCTATCTCCTTTAGGGTGAGCCTTTCTCCAAAGTACATGGCGAGGCATTCCATCTGGCGCTGGGTGAGTTCCTGGCCTATGGCGATCTTCATTGCCGCCATCATGAGCTTGTCATCAATAATGCGCATATTGGGGTCCTGCCCAAACTCCGTCAGGTCCATACTTTTTCCTATGGCTTTTTCCAGTGAGCCGTACCCGGGCGGCGTTTTCTTTACGGGCATGAAAATCCCTCCTCAGTCGGATTTCTTCGCCGCCGAAAAGTCTATGCGCAGGTCGGGGGAGGCGGATATACCCTGGCTGTTTGGGCTGGTTACATAGTATGTCTTGTCGGTGAAAAGGGGGTAGAAGATACCATTTTCCTGAAGGTACTCCTCCAGCTCCCGGTAGGCCGAGAGCCCGAAGCTCAAAGAGTGGAGCTGGCTGTCAAAGTCCGTGCTGTTCAGGAGCATGGGAGTGGAGCTGCTCTCAAAGGCCTTGAGCACCTGGTAGGGCGTGGTGCCTCCGGCACGCAGGGTGTAAAGGGCCGCCTGATAGTCCCCGCTGGCAATGCGGGCCTGGAACTCGCCGTCGTCCAGGGGCTCGATATTATAGGCAGTACCAAGCTTTTTGTTCCAGGACACCAAAAGGCCGTTTGCGATATTCACTGACTCCTCGTCGTTTGGACAGATAACCGTAATATTAGGCATACGCTCATTGTCCGTAAGGCTCAGAAACGAGGGCAGGGAGCTCTCTAAAACTCCGTCGTCCTGGAGAGTATAAATGCGGGCGCCGTCGCTGTAGTAGCTCCCGCCGTTCCAGTGGACACAGTTGGGCATGAGCCCCATGGCCTCCTCAGAGTTATTATCCATGCGCCGGTCCAAAAGGTCCTGGCGGTCGATAAGCTTTGTGAATATCTCCCTGGCCTGGGGGTACTTCAATATGCCAGCCTGGGAATTAAAGAGCAGCCCGGTCACGGCGTCGTCCATCACCTGCACCCCGCAGCCGCTGTCGGCGGCAAGCTCTGCGTCATTCTCCGGCAGAGTCGTAACGTCTATCTTCCCCGCTATAAGGGAGCCCACCGGGTCCTCTGTGAGAGAGTCCTCATAGTCGATAAGGTAGGTGAGCGTAGCAGGGGCAACCTTGTCCCGTGCCCGGTAGTTGTCCGAGGGGACCAGCACTATCTGGCGCTTGCCCGGGTCCGTGCTCCAGGAGTAGATACTCTGGAAGGTGAAGGGGCCGTTGGTGATAAGATACTCTGCTGAGAGGCCGTAGTGCCCGGAGCACTCCTCGAAATATTCACGGTTGCAGGGCATATAGTGCGCGCCGGCAGTGAGGGCGGGGAAGTCCGCATAGCTGCGCTCAAGGCTGACCACCAGGGTGTGCTCGTCCTGGGCCCATACCCCTAGATAGCTCTGGTCCGCGTCCCCGTTATACACAGCCCTGGCCCCCTGGATGACAAAGAGGTCGTCCACCGACGGGGTAGCCGTCTCCGGGAGCAGGGCCCTCTGGATGGCAAAGAGGAAGTCGTCGGCGGTGACCGGCCTGCCGTCGCTCCATTTTGCGTCCTTATACAGATGGAAGGTGAACTGTGTGTAGTCGGCATTTGCCTCCCACTTTTTGGCGGCGCCCGGGACCACCTCCCCCTGGTCGTCAATGCCGCATAGCCCCTGGAAGATGGAGCCTATCACAAGGTATGAGGACTGGCGGGCGGCGGTCTGAGGGTCCAGGGTGTCCACATTCTGGGGCAGTGCATAGACAAAATCCATGCCGTCCTTATAGCCGCCGGAGCAGCCGGTGAGAGTCCCCAGCACCAGCGTAAGGGACAGCAGCAGGGAAAGGCAGCGGTTCATATACGACCTCCTTGTCAGGAAAGGCCCTCCGCTTATAGTAAACGAATTTACCATTGCAGAGGGCCCTTCTATATTGGGAATGGGAATAGTAGAAATCAGACGTTAGCCTTCAGCCAGGCCACATCCTCCTTCAGGCAGTCCACGCGGGATTTGCCGTCATAGCTGGCCTCGCGCTCCACAACGTAGATAACTCCGTCGCGCTGAGCGTCCGCAGCTGCTTTGATGGCCTTCCAGTCAACAATGCCGCTGCCGGTGGGAACATTGAGCTTGTCCCTCTCCTGCATCATCTTGATGAACTCAGGGGGGAAGATGGGCTTGCCGTTCTCGTCCAGCTCAAACTTGGGCCATTCAGGGGGATTCTTCCTGGAGTTAGCCTTATCCGGGCCGATAACCGCGCCGTTCTCCTTAATATGGATGGCGGCGATACGCCCGGCGTGGGCCTTGATGTATTCTACCGGGTCAATGCCGGCGGCAGAGGCCCAGCCACAGTCTATCTCAAAGGCTACGGTCTCAGGGTCGGTGTTCTCAATGACCCAGTCCATCAGGTACTTGTCCTGGTCATTATTGAACTCCTGGGTGTGGTTGTGATAGCCGATGGTAATGCCGTACTTCTTGGCCTCGGCTCCCCACTTATTGAGCTCCTGGGCAACCTCCTTGGCCTCCTCTGCGTCGCAGAAAGAGGTCATGGGGCAGGCCACGAACTTCACGCCGAGCTCCGCAAGGTAGGGCAGGTGCTCGCCCATCATCTCGAAGGGCACATGGGCGGAGACAGCCTTGACGCCAGCCTCAGCAAGAGCCTTCTTAATGTCCTCGGCGGGTACGTCCTTATAGTCCTGGGCAAACTCCACTCCGGCGTAACCCATCTCACCGGCGCACTTGATTTTCTCAACGGCGCTGAGATTGCAGTCATGGCCGAAGGAGTAGAGCTGTAAATTGATGTTTTCCATTAGTATTTACCCCGCGCCCGGCTTAGAACTTGATGGCCTGTCCGGTCTTGGAGGACTGGTAGATGGCGTCGAGAATCTTGGTGACGATGAAGGCCTGGTCAGCGGTGACAAACAGCTCGCCCTCGCCGCGCAGGGCCTTGACCCAGATGTCATGCTCCTTGGAGATGGGGGCGGGGCCGGTGCTGAAGCCGGGGATATAGCCCATAATCTTATCGCCGACCCAGGAGATGGTCTGCTCGTTGGCAACGATATGATTCAGGCGTACACGGCCCTCCATGGTGTCAAGACCGCCCTTGGTGCCGCAGAGCAGGGTGTGAGCAGCATTGTCGCAGCCAGCCTTCTCAGCCATATTCATGGCCCAGGAAGCGCGAAGGTTGATAACAGCGCCGTTCTTCATCTTAATCTGGCCTACAGCGGAGTCCTCAACGTCATAGGTCTCGTTGTTCCAGTGGTCGGGCTCGCCGCGCCAGTTGTTCTGGCCCTGTACATCGGGAGTGAGCAGGCGGCCCAGCTTCTCGAAGGAGGTACCGACAACGTAGTCGACGTCATAGTTGTTCATCAGGAACAGGGTGTTGTCCAGTGCATGGGTGCCGATGTCAATCAGGGGTCCGCCGCCCTGCTTGGACTTGTCGGTGAACACGCCCCAGGTGGGAACACCGCGGCGGCGCAGATAGGTGGCCTCGGCGTAGTAGATGTCGCCCAGCCAGCCGTCAGCTACGACCTTGCGGGCCACAGCGTTCTCATGGAAGTGGCGGTACTGGTAACCGATGGTCAGCATCTTGCCGGTACGGTCACGGGCGTCCAGCATCTTCTGGGCATCCTCGGGAGTGGCAGCCATGGGCTTCTCGCAGAGGACATGCTTGCCGGCCTCAAGAGCGGCAACGGTAATCTCGCAGTGGGCGATGTTGGGGGTCAGCACGTGCACGGCGTCGATGGTGGGGTCAGCCAGCAGCTCGTGGTAGTCGGTGTAGACCTTGGCGTCGGGGGTGCCGTACTCCTTGGCAGCCTTCTCGGCGCGCTCAGGGATAAGGTCGCAGAATGCGCACAAATCAACATACTCAGTCTGCTGGGACATGCCGGGCAGGTGCTTCTGGTTGGCGATACCGCCGCAGCCGATAAAGCCTATCTTTAATTTAGCCATGGGAATCATCCTCCTATTATTATATGCGCGGACCGGTTTGAGCCCTGCATATTGGTTACACCCCTATTTTAATACATAAGGGAAAAAAAGGCAAGAGTTATTTGTAGGTTTTAATAAAAATATTTTGTCCGGGGGGCGGACTTATAGTTATGGTAAACGTCGAGCTGGCTCAAAGGGCAATATTTTAGTATTGCCTGCCCCAATAAAGCATATGCTTTGCGGGCTTCCCGCAGCAGGCGCACACGTCGGAGATATGCTCCTCCTCAAAGGGTATGCACCGGCTCTTAACGCCGCCTGTCTCCTCCTTGAGCTTATCCTCGCAGGCGCTGTCCCCGCACCACATGGCCTTGATAAAGCCGGGCTTATTCTTGGCGATATCAAGAAACTCCTCGTGGTTATGGGCCACAAAGGTCTTGGAGTCAAAATTCTCCTGGGCCTTATAGAGCATACTGTCGTGGATGATGTCAAGGGAAGCCGCAACCTTCTCCTCCAGGGTATCTAAGTTGCGGGTAAACTTCTCC
The DNA here is from genome assembly GCF_009917525.1 of Acutalibacter sp. 1XD8-36. Taxonomy (GTDB): domain Bacteria; phylum Bacillota; class Clostridia; order Oscillospirales; family Acutalibacteraceae; genus Acutalibacter. Next base: position 193,926 of record NZ_QZDU01000005.1, on the reverse strand, counting down.
CCGGTGTCCCGGCGCACAAACATGCATTGGCCGTTTTCAATGTCCCTGGGGCCTATCTCTATGCGCAGGGGCACCCCCTGCATCTCATACTGGGCAAACTTCCAACCGGGGGAGTTGTCGGAGTCATCCAGCTTAACCCGGAATTTCTCACTGAGCCTGTCGCAAAGCTCCCGGGCCTTCTCCAGCACCCCGGGCTTATGCTGGGCGATGGGCACTATCACCACCTGTATGGGCGCTATCCTGGGGGGCAGCACCAGGCCGTTATCGTCCCCGTGGACCATTATTACCGCGCCCACTAAGCGGGTGCTCATGCCCCAGGAGGTCTGGAAGGGGGCGTGGAGCTGGTTGTCCCTGCCGGTGAAGGTTATGCCGAAGGCCTTGGAGAAGCCGTCCCCGAAGTAGTGGGTGGTGCCGCCCTGCAATGCCACACCGTTGTGCATCATGGGCTCCAGTGTATAGGTGGCCTCGGCGCCGGCGAATTTCTCCTTCTCGGTCTTCCTGCCAACTACAGGGGGAATAGCCAGGGCGTCCCTATATACCTCCTCATAGACCCGGAGCATCTTCAGCGTGAACTCCTCTGCTTCCTCGGCGGTCTCGTGCATGGTGTGGCCCTCCTGCCACAGAAATTCCATGCCACGCAGGAAGGGCCGGGTGGTCTTCTCCCAGCGCACCACCGAGCACCACTGGTTGTAGAGCTTAGGCAAATCCCTATAGGAATGTATCTTCTTCTGGTAGTGCTCGCAGAACAGCACCTCGCTGGTGGGCCGGATATAGAGCTTCTCAGAGAGCGCCTCGCCGCCGCCCTGGGTGACTACAGCGCACTCGGGGGCGAAGCCGTCGATATGGTCCTTTTCCTTCTGGAGCAGGCTCTCGGGTATGAGCATGGGCATACTGACGTTTTGCACCCCCAGCTTCTTGAAGCGGGTATCCATCTCCCGCTGTATATTCTCCCATATGGCGTAGCCATATGGTTCATAGACGATGCAGCCCTTGACGCTGGAGTAGTCCGCCAGCTCCGCCTTTTTCACCACGTCGGTATACCACTTGGCAAAGTCCACTTCCATGGAGGTGATGTCCTCCACCATCTTCTTTTGTTGTGCCATTATTTAACCGTCCTCTCTTTTTCGCTTTGGGACTATTATAGCGGGTCGGCGGGGGATTTGCAAGGGATTTTTGTTGACAAGCCGCGAAAGGGACAGTAAAATAGAAGAAGCCCCGGTAATCGGGGCTTACACAAGGATACTGTCTGCGTGAATATGCAATAAAGGCGGTTAGCCACTTCACCCGAAAGGGGGTGATTCATTTCCCGGGGTTTACACGAAGGGAGGTGGCGCGTGTATGGGACGGAAAATATTGCGCATTGCAATATGTGTACTGATTGCTTTAGCGGTAATCATGTACCTAGCCCCAAAAGCGTGTTAGCCGTCCGGATGGCACCCGAAACGGCTAACTGTTTAAAAAACTCTTAGTCAACAAGGCTAACCGCCGGTAGTCGCATGAAAGCGCAGGCAGTATCCTTTTCTGTTATTATTATACCCCGCATATGCCGGATTGTCAAGCGTTACAAGTACATTTCACACCTGCTTCGAGAACCCCAGCTCATTCCCGTCGGGGTCGGCGATGGTGAACTTCCTGGTCCCCCAGGGTGTGTCCCAGATGGACTCCACCACCGTGGCATTGCCCTTCAGACTCTCCCACAGGCCGTCTACGTCCTCCACCTCGAAGTTGGTGCGGCCGCCGTGGTATATCCCGCTGTGCTCCGCCTGACCGATGGAGAAAGTGGCCCCGGTGCCTTTAAAATCATAGTAAGTGGGCTCGTCCTTCGGGGTGAAGCTGTCCACCTCAAAGCCCAGCACCTGGGTGTACCACTCCACCGAGCGCTTTATATCGCTGACCCCCAGTTTGACGTGCCCCAGCTTCATCTGCATAAATTTACCTCCATCACAGTATCATCACGATATTGCCGTCCGGGTCCTTGAAGGTCAGCTCCTTGCCGCCCCATTCGGCGGTCCTGGGCGGGTCGATATCAAAGCCCTTTGCCCTTATCTCCTCGTAAGTCCGCTGTACGTCGTCGCAGTTGAGGACGATGGTGACGAACCCGGCTGTGGATTTTCCCCACCTGTTTTCGTCCCAGCAACAGACATAGCCGCCCTTATCCGGGGAACCGATGTTCCATCCGTCATAGCAGCCGTCCTCTACGGATACGGGCGCGCCAATAGCCGTGTAGAAGTCCGCCAGGGCCTTTGGGTCCTTGGAGCTGATATTCACACACTGAAAATTCTTTATCATTCTATATGCTCCTTTATATCTCATGCGGCATACGCCATAATAAAATAGCCCGGACAGACCGTCCAGGCATTTTTGGGTAACGTCAAAGTAAGGTCAATCCTGAGAGTGGCTCTCGATGTACTCTACCAGGGCGCCGACGGTCTTGATGTTCTCGACCTCTTCGTCGGGAATCTCAACCTCGAAGTCGTCCTCGATGGTCATCAGCAGGTCCACCACGTCCAGGGAGTCCGCGCCCAGGTCGTCCTCCAACAGGGTGTCCGCGGTGATTTCCTTCTCCTCTACGCTGAACTGCTCACTGAGTATGGCCTTAATCTTTTCCAGTACCATTTTACTGCCTCCTATAATTTTTATCTTTGGCGTCCCAATAAAGGGGCTTTCCCCGCTCCCGGGGTAGACAGACCGGCAAAGGGTATGATATAATCACATTCGGGCCGGCAGTCTTTCGTCCCTATAATTGTATAAATTGAGACGTGCTTTGTCAACTATGAATTTGAAAAAATTTCGACTGAAAGCATAAAAAAAGGAGAGATATCCCTTGAAACCCCAAAAAGCGGCGGTGATTGGGCACCCAATCGGCCATACAATGTCCCCGTTTATTCAGAAACGCCTATTTGAATTATCAAATATCCCAATGGAATATCAGGTCATAGACGTGCCGGATATAGAGCAGGCCCTGCCCGCGCTCCGTAAGCTAGACTGCTTTAACATCACCATTCCCCATAAGAGCGGCATTATACCATATCTTGAGGATATGGACGAGAGCGCAAGGCTCTGCGGCTCAGTGAACACGGTGAAGGTGACGGACGGCAGGCTCTACGGCTCCACCACCGACGGGCCCGGGGCGGCGGTATCCCTTTCCATACACGGCCTGGACTTCCGCAGGAGGGTGCTTATCCTTGGCAACGGCGGCGCGGCCCGGGCGATAGCTTTTCAGGCGGCGATACAGCAGCGTGACTTTGATATCACCATAGTCCACCGGGACGGCTCATACGACAGGGCCAGTGCCCTGGCCCAGGAGCTTGCAGGCTTCGCCCGGACTCGGGGGGACAGGAAGTTCCTCATAACCGTCATGAGCTACCGGGAGCTGGAGGCTGAGCCTGATAAGAACTACGGACTGCTGGTGAATACCACCAGCGTGGGCATGTACCCAAACCCCGATGCCTGCCCGGTGAGCGGCAAGGTGGTGGAGCGCTGTGAGGCGGTGTTTGACGCGGTGTTCAATCCTGGGGAGACAAGGCTCCTGAAGCTGGCGGGTGAGCTTCACAGGAAGACTGTGCCGGGCATGGGTATGCTGGTCTGCCAGGCGGCATACTCCCACAAGATATGGTACGATACTGAGTTTAGGAACGAGGATATACTACAGCTCATTGCCGACGCCCAGACTGAGCTGGCTGTGAGATTCGGAGGGGGAGCATGAGGGGGAATATTATCCTCTGCGGCTTCATGGGCTGCGGCAAGAGCAGCGTGGGCCGCAGGGCGGCAGAGCTCATGGGTCGGGAGCTATGTGACCTTGACAGCTATATAGAGGAGAAGGCCGGTATGTCCGTCAGCGAGATTTTCGCAGAGTACGGCGAGGAGGGCTTTAGGGAGCGGGAGCGGCAGGCCGTCCAGGAGGTCGCCGGCACACCGGGGCTGATAATCGCCAGCGGCGGGGGGACGGTGCTCAGCGATGCTAATGTGCAGGCTTTTCACAGCAGGAACGGGCTGATAGTCTTTCTGGACGCTCCCCTGGCAGCGCTGCAGGAGCGCCTAAAAAACGATAAGCGCAGGCCCCTCCTGCAGGTGCCTGACCGCAGAAGGGTGATAAGGGAGCTTTTTGAGAAGCGCATACCACTCTATTGGGCGGCGGCGGACGTGATAATCGACGCCGGCGCGCCTCCGCTGACCGTTGCCAGGCGGGTTGCCAAATTAGAAAAAAATCTTGACAACCCAAGAGATATGGGTTAAAATATCAAAAGACCAAGATATAGGAGCAAGCCGGATGATTACATCTTACGCAAAACGATTTTACTATTTTATCAGCCTGCGATTTACCGCGCGGGCTTTTTCCGCGTGGAGAGTTACATACGGCTGCGCTGCCTCTTAACGCCGCTCTGTGCAAGCGGCGGGGAGGATAGGTTTTACGCGGGAATACCCGCAGGCTGCGGAGCCGGGCAGACTCCTACCGAGGAGCTGCGGCTCCTTTTTCTTTTGCAAAATTTACATGAAGGGAAGTAAAAATCATGATTATCGTACTGAAAGCAGACCAGCCCCAGGCAAAGGTGGACAGCTTCATAGAGAAGCTAACCGACTCCTATGACGTGCAGGTAAACACCTGGGTGGGCGCCCACAGCACCGTGCTGGGCCTTATCGGCGACACCACCGCTGTGGACGAGGAGTATATAGCCGCGCAGGATGTTGTGGAAAATGTGCGCCGGGTCCAGGAGCCCTATAAAAAGGCCAACCGCAAGTTCCACCCTGAGGACACCGTTATAACCCTCCCCGGCGGGCAGAAAATAGGCGGCGGCTCACTGGCCCTAATCGCCGGGCCCTGCTCTGTGGAGAGCGAGGAGCAGATTTGCGGGGTTGCCGAAAGCGTGAAGAAATCGGGGGCGGCTTTCCTACGGGGAGGCGCCTTTAAGCCCCGCACCTCGCCATACGCATTCCAGGGCATGAAGGCCGAGGGCCTGGAGCTTTTGTCAAAGGCCAAGGCGAAGACCGGGCTGCCCATTGTAACGGAGATAATGAGCATTGACCATCTGCCCCTGTTTGAGGATGTAGATGTCATACAGGTGGGGGCGAGGAATATGCAGAACTTCGAGCTGCTAAAGCGCCTGGGGAAACTGAGCAAGCCTATCCTGCTAAAGCGCGGCCTTGCAAACACCATTGAGGAGCTTTTAATGAGCGCAGAATATATAATGGCCGAGGGCAACGAGCAGGTGATACTCTGTGAGCGGGGTATCCGCACCTATGAGACCATGACCCGCAACACCCTGGACATCTCGGCGGTGCCGGTGCTCAAGCGGCTATCCCACCTGCCGGTAATAGTGGACCCCAGCCACGCCAGCGGGATAAGCTGGCTAATAGAGCCTTTAGCCATTGCGTCGGCTGCCGTGGGCGCGGACGGCCTCATTATAGAGGTGCATAACGACCCAAGCCACGCCCTATGCGACGGGGCCCAGTCCATCACCCCCGCACAGTTTGACAGCCTGGTAAAGAAGGTCAACACGGTCTTCGGCACGGTGCACAGCCTATGAAGATAGTTATAGTCGGCCTGGGGCTTATCGGCGGCTCCATAGCGAAGGCCCTGAAGCAAAACACCTCCCACCAGGTGCTGGGTATGGATACGGACCAGGACTCCCTTTTAGACGCCTGCTCCTGCGGGGCTATAGACGGCAAGGCCTCTTTAGAGGACCTGAAAAGCGCGGACATGGTATACCTCTGCGTATACCCCGGCGGGGCCCTGGACTTTGCCAGGGAGCACGGCCCGAAGCTAAAGGAGGGCTGTGTGCTGACGGACACCTGCGGCGTTAAAACTGCGGTCTGTGCGGGGATGGAGGAGCTGGCGGGCGGGTACGTCTTCGTGGGGGGCCACCCCATGGCGGGTAAGGAGCGCAGCGGCTTTTCGGCCAGCGACCCCAGTATCTTTGTGGGGGCCTCGTACATCATAGTGCCGGGAAAGGCCCCACAGTGGGCGGTGGACCTGGTGGAGCAGCAGGCACTCTCTATGGGCTTCGGCAGGATAGTCCGCACGGACCCAAAGCGCCACGACCAGCTTATAGCTTTTACCTCCCAGGTGCCTCACGCACTGGCCTGCGCCTATGTGACGAGCCCCAGGTGCAAGGACCATCAGGGGTTCTCGGCAGGAAGCTATAGGGACGTCTCCAGGGTTGCCAACATAAACCACGTGCTCTGGAGCAGGCTGTTCCTGGACAATAAGAAGGCTCTGACGGTAGAGCTGGACGAGCTTATCGGCAACCTCAAGGCCATAAGGGACGCGGTGGATAAGGGTGAGGAGGCAGAGCTCCGGGAGCTTTTGAGAAAGGCCGGGGACATCAAGCGGCAGGCAGGCTGAGAGAGGAGATAGCAAAATGAAAATAGAAGTAAGGACAGATAAGCCCTACACCGTCACAGTGGAGAGGGGGGCGTTGAGCAGGGCCGGGGAGCTACTGCGCCCGCTAAAGAAGCCCGGGACCCGGGTAATGCTCATAAGCGACAGCAATGTTGCGCCGCTCTATGGGCATAAGCTTCGGGCCTCACTTGAGGGCGCGGGATTCCCGGTGAGCGAGTTTATATTCCCGGCGGGGGAGGAGTATAAGCTGATGAGCACGGTCTGCGATATGTATAGGGCTCTCAGCGAGGGAGGCTTTACCCGCACGGATTTAGTGGTAACCCTTGGGGGCGGGGTCACCGGCGATATGGGCGGCTTTGCGGCGGCAACATTCCTAAGGGGCATGGACTTCGCCCAGGTGCCAACTACAGTGGTCTCACAGGCTGACGCCAGCGTGGGCGGAAAGACCGGAGTAGACCTGCCCTTCGGCAAGAACCTTGTGGGGGCGTTCCACCAGCCCATAGCTGTTATAACCGACCCCGACGCCCTCAGCACCCTCCCGGGCCATTACTTTAACGACGGCCTGGGGGAGGTGATAAAGCACGGCGCCATCGCCGACAGGGAGCTCTTTGAGAGGCTGGAGCAGGGCGCGGCCCTAAAGGATTTGGAGCAGGTCATAGGCCGCTCTGTCTCAATTAAGCGGGACTTTGTGGAGGCCGATACAAAGGACACCGGGCGGCGCATGATACTGAACTTCGGGCACACCTGCGGGCACGCCCTGGAGAAGCTCAACGGCTTCAAGGGTCTCTCCCACGGCGAGGCGGTGGGCATAGGAATGGTGCTGGCCTGCAGGGCGGGCGAGAGGCTGGGGGTCACTGAGCCAGGGACCGGGGAGCGTATTGCAGGCGTGCTGGAAAGGTATGGTATGCCCGCTGAGCCGGGATTCGGCATGGCTGAGATAGTGGAGGCCACGGCCCTTGACAAGAAGAGCGACGGCGATACCCTGCGCTTTATCCTCATCCCAAGGATAGGGGAGAGCGTGATACGCCCCATGTCAAGGAGAGAGCTGCTGGAGGCTCTGGCATAATGGACAGGATACTTGTGGTGGACGACGACCTGCACATCGGCAACCTTCTGGAGGAGATACTGACCCAGGCGGGGTATGGGGTAGTGCGGGCATACTCGGGCACAGAGGCGCTGCTGCTCTCTGAGGAAGCACAGCCGGATTTGGTGCTCCTGGATTTGATGCTGCCGGGGCTGTCCGGCGAGGAGCTGCTGCCCAGGCTGGATGGGGTGCCGGTTATAGTGCTCAGCGCCAAGGCAGGTGTGGACAGCAAGGTTGACATGCTCCTGGGAGGCGCCGCCGACTATGTGACCAAGCCCTTTGACACAAAGGAGCTGCTGGCCCGGATAGCCGTGCAGCTGCGGGACGGGGCAAGGCGGGAGCATGACCGGCTGGCCTATGGGAAGCTCGGCCTGCACACGAATATGCACTGTGCTTTCTACGATGGGGAGGAGATAAGGCTCACCCCCACGGAGTACGCGATACTCAGGCAGTTAATGCGCAACCCAAGCCAGGTGGTGACAAAGAGTCAGCTGCTGGAGCGTATCTCCCTTGACACGCCGGACTGTACCGAGAGCTCACTGAAAACCCATGTGAGCAACCTGAGGAAGAAGCTGAGGACCGTGACCGGGCGGGAGTATATAGAATCCGTCTGGGGAATCGGCTTCAAGCTGGCGGGCAAGGAATAAATCTTAACCAAATCTTAACCCTTTTCTTAACCGCTTTCTTAACCTTTTCGGTGTATGCTGTAGTCAACGCAGTTCAAGTGCGCTTACTATATACCCATCACCAAAAGGAGGTAAACCTATGGAATATGTACTTCAGACCAGCGCCCTGGGCAAGACATACCGAAGCTTCAAGGCTCTGGACAATTTCAACATCTCGGTGCCAAAGGGCTCAATCTACGGTATCGTAGGCAAAAACGGCGCGGGCAAGACCACGCTCTTACGGCTCATCTGCGGCCTTCAAATGCCCACCTACGGCACCTACTCACTCTACGGCATAAACGACGGCAGCCCGGACATAGTAAAGGCCCGGCGCAGGATGGGCGCGGTGGTGGAGACCCCCTCCATCTACCTGGACATGACCGCCACGGATAACCTTCGGCAGCAGTGCCGGGTGCTTGGCCTTCCGGACTTCTCCTGTGTGCCGGAGCTCCTGGAGCTGGTCGGCCTCTCGGATACGGGCAGGAAAAAGGCCAAGAACTTCTCCCTCGGTATGCGCCAGCGCCTCGGCATAGCCGTGGCCCTCTGTGGGGAGCCGGACTTTTTAGTCCTGGACGAGCCGGTAAACGGCCTGGACCCTCAGGGGATAGTGGAGATTCGCGAGCTCATATTAAAGCTAAACCGGGAGCGGGACATCACCGTGCTGATTTCCAGCCATATACTTGAGGAAATGCACAAGCTTGCCACCCACTATGGATTTATAGACGGCGGCTGCATGATACGGGAGATAAGTGCCGAGGAGCTGGAGGCCACCTGCCGCAAATGTATACGGGCCGACGTGTCCGACACCCAGGCCACGGCCCTGGTGCTGGACGAAATGCAGCTTGAGTATAAGATTCTCGACAATAAGCAGGTGGACATCTACGACGCGGTGAATATGAGCAAGCTGATTTCCGCGCTCAGCGAAAAGGGCTGTGAGGTCTTCTCCGTGCAGAACCATGACGAGAGCCTTGAGAGCTACTTTTTGAGCCTTGTGGGTACCGGGAAGGGGGGCGAGCGCAGATGATGAAGCTGTTATCCGCTAACTTTTATTCAATGCTGCACACCAAGCGCCTTTGGCTGGGGGCCGCGTTCATGGCGGGACTTGCGGGGATAGAGATATATGCAAAGCGGCGGTACATGAGCCAGGGCTTCGCTGACGCTGCCCTTGACGAATGTATACTTTCCTTCGCGCCCATGCTCTTTATACTTCTGCCGATAGTATGCGGGCTGTTTATCAACACCGACTACCATGACGGCACCATCAGGAACAAGATAACCGTGGGCCGCAGCCGCGGCTCGGTGTATATTGCAAACCTGCTGATAGTCTGGCTGGTGGAGATTTTTTACACTGTGGTCCATGTTGTGGTAGTGCTTGTAGGCGGCATTGGCATTAAGTTCGACGATCTCTCGGATGTGGTTTTCCGCAGCGGGCTTCTGCTGCTCACCATAGCGGCGCTGGCGGCAGTAGCTGCCTTTATTGCCACCATAGTAACCGGGCGCTATGCACTGGTGCTCTGTGCGCTGCTTGCCATCGGGCTGATGTTCGGTTCACAGATGATGAACGATATGCTGGCAAATCCTGATATGACGGCCGACTACGAGCAGGTGCTGATGGTAACCGACGAGGACGGCAATATGCAGTATGAATTCTATGACCACGAGGGAAACAAGTATACCGACCCCGACGACCTGCCTATGGTACCAAACCCAGGCTATGTCAGGGAGCCCCTTCGCAGTATAATGCGAAAGTATAACGACGTATCCCCCGGCGGACAGCTCTGGGAGATAATACGCGGGGGCCACGTGGAGTGGGACAAGGAGAAGCAGGAGAGAGTAGAGCTCGCCACCCCGGTCTGGCAGCTTGCACTCTACTCGGTTGTGGTGACGGCAGGCTTCACGGTTCTGGGGCTGCTGCTCTTCAAGCGAAAGGACCTGAAATGAGGCGGCTCATATCCGCAGACTTATCAAGGCTCTGGCAGTGGGGGCCCTTCCGGCTGGGAGGGGCCTTCATGGCTGTGTATGGGATTTGTAACTCCCTGGCCCACTTCTATTTTGGTGAGGAGGGGCTTGAAGGCCTGGCCCTTGACTTTATCATCATGTTGGCATATGTTCAGGCCATAATAGCCGTGGGCTTTATACATGAGGACCACAGCAGCGGCGGGCTGAAAAACAAGCTCGCTGTGGGCCATAGCCGTGGCACGGTGTACATGAGCCACCTGCTGGTGCAGTATCTTGCGGGGCTGATATATGCCGGGCTGTACATTCTGCCGGCACTGCTTCTGGGGCAGCTGCTCCTTGGAGGGACCGCTTTGCAGGCGGCGGGGCTACTGGCAAGGTTAGGCTGTTATACCGCCGTGCTCCTCTCCTTTACAGCCATCTATACACTTATAAGCCTGCTGATTTCCGGGAACTGGATAAGGGTGGGCAGCTTTGTGGGGGTATTCCTGCTGCTGAGGCTCTGTACCCGCCTTGACTATGGGCTTGCCATTCCTGAAACTGCCCCGGCCTATGTAAGGGAGCCCATTCGGAGGCTCTATGGGCTAATACTGGACGTGACCCCGGCGGGGGAGGCCATACAGCTCATGGGCACGGGCTTTAGGCAGCCGGAGCTGTGGGTGCTGTGGGTGAGCGCCCTGGGGGTGGCGTTTTTGGCTGTGATATGCGGTTTGGCCGGGTTTCTGAGGAAGGATATTAAGTGAACAGGAGGGGATGAGAATGGGACCGTTTCTATGGCTGCTCCTGGCGGCGCTGGTGACGGCGGTTGCCGGCCTCTCAATAAAGCTCCACCTTATACGCCGTGCTGCGGGAGAGATAGCCAGGGGCTTTCAGGAGAAGCTTCGTGGGGACACCAACACGCTTATAGATATCTCCAGCCGGGATAAGGCCATGCGTGAGCTGGCCTCCGAAATAAACGCCGAGCTAAGGCGCCTGCGGCGGGAGCGGCTGAGATACCAGCAGGGAGACCTGGAGCTGAAGGCGGCGGTGACAAATATCTCCCACGACCTGAGGACGCCCCTGACGGCTATCTGCGGCTATCTTGAGCTGCTGCAGGGGGAGGAGCTTACAGAGAAGGCCGAGGAGTATACAGGCATAATAAAGGGCCGGACGGAGCTGCTGCGAACGCTTACAGAGGAGCTTTTTAGATACTGTGTGGTGCTCTCAGACCCGGGCGGACTCAGCGTGGAGCCGGTGGACCTGGGGGCGGCGCTGGAGACAAGCCTTGCGTCCTTCTATGCAGTATTCACCGAAAAGGGAATCACGCCGGAGATAATTATGCCTGAGGAGAGGGTAATGCGCAGACTGGACAAGGCGGCGCTCTCCAGGGTGTTCTCAAACCTTTTGAGCAACGCCGCCAAATACAGCGACGGGGACCTGCGGGTGGAGCTGACGGTTGAAGGAAGGCTGAGCTTTGCCAATACCTGCCGGGCGCTGAGCGGGGTAGAGGTGGAGAAGCTATTCGACCGTTTCTACACGGTAGAGGCCGCCCGCAAGTCCACTGGCCTGGGACTGTCCATAGCCCGGGCCCTGGCTGAGCGCATGGGCGGGGAGTTGATTGCGGAATATATCGACGGCTCCCTGGTAATGACAGCGGTATTCCTGAATTGATATTGGGGCCAAGAGGCGCTGTCCAAAAAAAAGAGAGGGCTTTCCAAAAGGAAAGCCCATTTTATATTTACTTTCAGTTAAGATAATTCTTCAAAACCTGAGCAACATCCGCCCGCGTAGCATTCCCCTTAGGGGCCAGATACCCGCCGGGCCTGCCGGAGATAATACCCTTCTCAGTGGCCCAGAGCATGGCGTCCCAGGCAAACCCGCTGACCTTAGACGCGTCGTTAAATCTCAGCACCGTGCTCCTGGGCTTGGGGCTCCCGGCATGGCGCCAGAGCACCGATACCAGCTGTTCGCGTGTAATAGAATCGTTGGGCCCAAACCTTCCGTTGCTGTACCCAGCTAAGATACCCCTACGGGTAGCCCACTCGATGGGCTGATAATACCAGTCGGACACCGCTACGTCAGGATAGGTCTTTGACAGCGGCCCATTGCCGGACACCGGCTCCCGGCCCCCCGCGCTCCACAGGGAGGTGGCGACCTCTGCGCGGGTAGCCTTGGCGTTGGGCTTAAAGCTATTGTTGCTGCCGCCCATTATCACGTTGTCCATGCAGAAATGCACCGCGTCATGGTACCAGGCGTTGGAGTTCAAGTCCCTGTAGCCGGAAAGGGGACAGTTAGTGCCGTGGTCGCAGCTGGAGTATGAGGGGGCATCAATGCGCCCGAAGACCGCGTGTATTTTATGGTCCTCCTCAATCCTTCTGAAGGTGTACTCTACAGTGTAGTTATAGCTCACGCCGTCAACCTGCAGGTCCTTGAGCTCGTAACCGGCGTTGGGCCGGGCGATAAAGGTGACGTCTGTGCCGCGCTCCGCCGTGACCGTGTTGGTCTTGCCGTCGTCAGTGGCTAAGGAGCCGCCTGAGGTGCAGGTGACAGTGATGGTAATGGGCTTGTCGGTCCAGGTTGCATACAGCGCCAGATTGCGCACCACAGTGTACTGTGAGCCTGCGGGCTGGGTGGGGGCGTCAGGGGAGCCTATTGCCCAGCCGCCGAAGCGCATACCGTCAGGCGCGGTGAAGGTGCACTCGGGCAGGGTGTATGGCTGGTCCATCTCCGCGGCAACCTTATCCATAGTCCCGCTGCCGTCGCCGGGCTCAAACACCACGGTATAGCCCCAGTGGGCAAAGAGCGTCAGCTCCTCTACATCGTCAGAGGGCACGGATACGATGGTAGTCTTCTCAACCTTCTCGCCGCCGGTTTCCTTGGTGTACCAGCCCATGAACTCGTGCCCGGCCCAGGAGAGGTACGTGGGCAGGCTCTTATAGGTATCGCCGACACTGCAGGTTATGGTCCTGCCGGCTTCACCGGGAGCGCCGTTATAGTCCAGATATACGGTTATCTTCTTTGACTCCCAGCGGGCATAGAGGGTCTCGGGAATGGAGCTGGGCGCGGGCACAGTATCGCTGGGCTTTACCTGCTTGCCGCCGGTCTTTGGGGTAGTCCACCATCCCTTGAATATGCTGCCGGGCCAGGTGGGAGTGGGCAGCTTCGCGTAGGTGCCGCCCTCATAAACATTGATGTATGCAGGTGTGTTTTCAGGCAGCTTGCCGCCGCCTACATCCAGACTCACCCGCTTGGCCTCTTTCCACTTAGCGTATAGGGTGATATCCGCCTGTATTTTCAGCTTCGTGTCGGCAGGCTTCGTGAACGCCTTATCCTCGAACCATCCCTCAAAGGCATACCCGGTACGGTCCGGCTCAGGGCTGGGCAGCACCTTCGAGAGCTCGGTATCATAGTCCACAGTATGGACAGTAGTATTGGAGTCATAGCCCAGGTCAAGGGTGACCTTAAACTGGTCGGCCTTCCAGTGTGCGAAGATGGTGCAGCTCTCAGTGACCCTGGTGCTGGATGTGAGCATAGTGCCTCCCTCCTTCTCGGTATACCAGCCGATGAAGGTGTGGCCGGCAGGCGGGTCGGGGATGTAGTCGGTATTAGTCACAAAATCCCCATAGGTGTCGCCGTACTGATAAGGATGTGACCGGATTTTCTGGTCATCCCTAAATTTACCGCCGTTATCGTCGAGAGTAACTACATATTCGCTGGTGGTCCAGTGGGCGTAAAGTTCTGTGATATCACCCTTTGCAGTATCAGAGGCACTTACCTGTTTGCCTGTATTGTCTGCCGCAGTAAACCACCCTAGCAGCGTCTTTCCGGTGTTGGTAGGAGTGGGGAGCTTATTGCCATACGGAGTATCAGTAATAAAATTGACAGTTTCATTTGGTCTGCTCGCGGATGAGCTGGTGCCGGTGTTATAGTAGAACTTGATACCATACTCCCAGCGGGCATTAAGATTAACGCCATCCTTCTTATCATTAAGCATATCCGGCGTAAGTGGGGTCTGGCTGTTTACCATGGCCCCGCTCTCAGTGTACCAGTTGTAGAAAGTGAATTTGGTGTCGTTGTATTCATAGCCGAGGACTTGAGATTTTAATGGCAAGCCAGCTAGGGGGGAGTCGATGGCTATGTTAGGAATTACTTTTTTGGGATTGTTAGTGTCATTATAATCGGATTCTATATCATCAGGAAGCGCATAATTCAAGTTGACCGTATACGTTCTGGGCTTCCAACGAGCGTAAAGGGTGTGAGTGTCAACCTCATCAACAACACTATCCGTCTTAACAGGCTTTTCACCAGTGACAGGCTCCTTAGTTTTATACCAATTTTCTAGCTCGTAGCCGATTTTGGTTACTTCATCCTTACCAGGCAAATTGCCATACTGTTCATTATACGTAACCTCAATTTTATCATCTGTATCTTTGGCAAACTCTCCTCCGTTAGGGTCGAGGGTTACAGTATAAGTCTTGGGCTCCCATTTGGCATAAAGATTATCCGGCGTAGGACTTACCAGGGTGACAATCTGGCTGTTATCAATTATGCTTGTATCCGCACACCCAATGTCTGAACACCAGCCACCAAATGTATATCCATCTCTTTTGGGTTCCTTAATATCAGCATATGTTGTACCGCAATCTACAGTAAGTTCCTCAAATTTATCGCTTGATGTGTATTCACCGTTTGTGCCACCAGGAACCGTAAATACTTTGAAAGTCTTTGTCCTTCTAGTCCATTGCGCATAAAGCTGGACATTCAGGTCGGTAGAAGTAACGACCTCTCCACCGTTGATTTTAGTTGAACCAGTCGCAGAAGTAAACCATCCTTTAAAATCATGGTAGGTTAGTGAAGGGGTGGGTAATGGGGAAGGATAGTTGTAAATGATTTTTCCGTTCTCCTCTTTCTGGCTTAAAACCTTCTCTTTGTCGGCATCGGCCAATGTGCCTTCGCCAGGCTCGAATATGACCTTGCGCTCTGCCGGTTTCCACTGGGCGTATAGTGTAGTGTTCGCAGAAACTGTGCTGGTCTCTGCTATTTTATTGCCACCAGTCTGAGCGTCAAACCAACCGGTAAACTCATACATTGTCCGAGATGGTGTAGGCAGGGTGCCGTATTCATCTCCCTGCGCATAAGTTTTTGTCGTGGGGGACCCGTTTCCGCCGTTGGGGTCGAAAGTGACAGTAAACTGTTCTTTCCAATCAGCAGTAAGAGTGAGCGGAGTTTCATTTTCTACAGCTTTATCTGTATCGAACGAAGCAGTTCCATTTTTCCATCCAGCAAAAATATAGCCGGCTCGGGTGGGCCTATATTTGGACTGCGATAATATAGTGCTGTATTTTGTCCCAACGGGTATGTCAACGGTAGTAGTGGTCTTGCCACCGTCTATTGTACCGTTATTAGCAGTCAGGGTCACCGTCTGAGTTTTCTTAACCCATTTTGCATATATGGTATGGTCTGAGGTTTTACGCAGTGCATCATTTTCAACAATCCTATTACCTGAGCCGCTTTGATTTTCATACCACCCATCAAATTTAACGGTAGTGTCATCGTGGGTTAAATCTTTGGCAACAGGTAAACCTGTGTACTTACCACTGGGGCCTGTGAATGATATATTAATGAATCTAAATTGGTTAGAATCAGACGCTCCAGGCGTTGTGTTGAACCTTCCACCATTTGAATCAAGTGTAAGAACAAGAGTGGTAGGTGGGTCTGCCGCCCTCCCCGGCACCGCCACAGTCCCGACTATCAGCACCAAGCTCAGCAGCAGGCTAATCAACTTTTTGCTCATATATGTACCCTCCATTTTCCATAAGTAAATAATTAAAACCATTATATTCCGTAGCTGGAAAAAAGTCAAGGCCTATGGGCGCAAAAAGGGCGGCTGGCCCCGCCTGGAGCCGCCGCCAATTTCTGGAAATTCTGTTATTTCTCCGGCTGGGCGGAGATTAGGCTGTCTACATACTGCCTTGCGGCCCGGGCGCTGCGGGAGCTGCGCTGCAGGGCGAAGCGCTCGGCTCCCGCGCAGAGCTCGTCGTCGGGAAGCTGGAGGCCGTCCCGCTTTGCCAGCTCCCGGACGATGTTCAGGTAGGTCTCCTTGGTGGGGCGCTGGAAGGTGACCCGCAGGCCGAAGCGCTCGGAGAGGGAGGCGGCCTCCTGCATGGCGTCCTGGCGGTGGATATCCTCGCCCTCCCGGTCGGCGGCAGTCTCCTTCACCAGGTGCCTGCGGTTGCTGGTGGCGTATATTACCACGTTGCGGGCCTTGGCCGAGACAGAGCCCTCAAGCATTGCCTTTAAGGCGCTGAAGTTGTCGTCGTTTTTCTGGAAGCTGAGGTCGTCTATAAAGAGTATGAACTTCAGGGGGTTCATATTCAGCTCGTCAAGTATGCCGGGGATTTCGTGAAGCTGCTCCTTGCGTATCTCCAGGACCCGAAGTCCCTCTCGCCAGAGCTCGTTTACCACAGCCTTCACAGTGGAGGATTTACCGGTCCCCGCGTCCCCGGTGAGCAGGATATTTGCCGCGGGCCTGCCCTTTAGCAGCGCATGGGTATTGTCAAGGATAAGCTGCTTCTCTCGCTGATAGTCTATCAGCTCGCTGAGCTTTATGGGGTCCGGCGTGCGCACCGGCACCACCTTGCCGTGGTCCCAGTGGAACATCCTGTGCCTTGCATACACCCCGTAGCCGAACTTCTCAATGTCCCTTGCTCTCTGGGCGTACTCGTTTGTAAGGTTCAGCTTTTTTCCCTCAAACCTGGCAAGGTCCATGCTGCAGCCTGCCTCCTCCAGAAGCTTCGAGGAGTCCAGCCCCGCCACACAGCTCAGGGCGTCCAGGTCCAGGGCCGTGCTGTCTAGGAGCACTTTATCTGGCAGAGTCCCCGCGCCCATCAGCCTGATATACACATTGTCGCTGTCAAAGACCCTGTCCTTTATATACTCGGAAATGCTCACATACCCGGCCCTGTACAGCCTGGACACAAACTCCGAATAGGCCGGGACAAATCTGGCGCTGCCCAGCCGTTCCAGGCACCGCACCAGCGCCCCTATCACCGGGTCGTCCAGCATATCCCTGAAAACCGTCATGGACCGCAGCCTTAGGGCCAGCTTTGATAATTTCTTCGCCATCAGTTAAGCACCGCACCTTTCGCGCCGCTGGACACCAGGGCGGCATATCTCTTGAGGTAGCCCGACAGGGGCTTTACCTTGGGCACAAACTCACTCATGCGCCTATTGTACTCCTCACCGTCTATCTTCAGCTCCAGCTTATTCCCGGGGATATCGATTGAGATAATGTCCCCCTCCTGCACTATTCCTATAGGCCCGCCGCTTGCCGCCTCAGGAGACACGTGGCCTATGCAGGCGCCCCTTGTTGCCCCTGAGAAGCGCCCGTCTGTAATAAGGGCCACGGAGCTGCCGAGCCCCATACCCATGATAGCGGAGGTGGGGTTTAGCATTTCGCGCATTCCCGGCCCGCCCTTGGGCCCCTCGTAGCGGATTACCACCACATCCCCGGGGTTAATCTTCCCGGCGTTTATAGCTGCCTGGGCGTCCTCCTCGCACTCAAACACCCTGGCCGGGCCCTCATGACGGAGCATTTCCGGCAGCACCGCAGAGCGCTTCACCACAGAGCCCTCCGGGGCCAGGTTCCCTTTGAGCACGGCAATGCCGCCGGTTTCGCTGTAGGGGTTCTCAATGGGCCTTATGACCTCAGGGTCAAGATTCGGCGTATTGGCGATATTCTCGCCTACGGTCTTCCCGGTGACGGTCATGCAGCCGGTATTCAGCAGCCCCTTCCTGTTCAGCTCGTGCATTATGGCATACACGCCCCCGGCCTCGTCCAGGTCCTCCACATAGGTGCGCCCGGCTGGGGCCAGATGGCAGAGGTTGGGGGTCTTTTCGCTTATGGAGTTGGCAATGTCCAAATCTATCTCTATGCCGCACTCGTGGGCGATAGCCGGCAGGTGCAGCATGGAGTTTGTGGAGCAGCCCAGGGCCATGTCCACTGTGAGGGCATTCTCAAAGGCCTCCCCGGTCATGATGTCCCTAGGGCGTATATCCCGTTTTATCATGTCCATCACAGCCATGCCCGCGTGCTTTGCAAGCTCTATCCTGGCGGAGTACACGGCGGGGATGGTGCCGTTGCCCCTCAGCCCCATGCCAAGCACCTCGGTAAGGCAGTTCATGGAGTTGGCGGTGTACATCCCCGAGCAGGACCCGCAGCTGGGGCAGGTCTTCAGCTCGTACTCCTTTAGCTTCTCCTCGGTAATTTTCCCCGCGTTGAACTCGCCCACAGCCTCGCTGATAGACGAGAAGCTGGTCTTGCAGCCGTCCACATGTCCGGCAAGCATTGGCCCGCCACTGACGAACACCGTGGGCAGGTTGAGCCTTGCCGCTGCCATCAAGAGCCCCGGCACGTTCTTGTCACAGTTGGGCACCATCACAAGGGCGTCAAAGCCGTGGGCCAGGGCCATGGCCTCGGTGGAGTCCGCAATCAGGTCCCTTGTGACCAGCGAATACTTCATACCCACATGGCCCATGGCGATACCGTCGCAGACCGCGATAGCCGGGAACACAATAGGTGTGCCGCCAGCCATCGCAACGCCCAGCTTTACGGCGTCCACTATCTTGTCGATGTTCATATGCCCGGGGACTATTTCATTATAGGAGCTGACAATGCCCACCAGCGGGCGGGCTATCTCCTCCTCGGTGAGCCCAAGCGCGTGGTAGAGCGCCCGGTGGGGGGCGTTCTGAGGGGTCAGCTTTATGTTGTCGCTTACCATTTGCGTTCTCTCCTTAAATAAAAATTATACTTTTTATACTTTGTTTCAAAAAGTACAGGGCAGGGCTGTAGGAGCCTTGCCCTGATAGGTCAGTCGTTGTCAATATCAAGTTCCTTTATATACATGCCCTCTATGTCCAGATAGCTGAACAGCTCATTTACCGCGTCCAAGGAGCTGCCGTCAATGGGCTCGCTAAGAAGCATTGTAGCCGTACCCTCAATAAGCCCCTCCTTGCCGTAGAAGGACACCATCACCGGGCAGGAATAGGGGTACATGAGCAGCACATAGCAGCCCATCTCCAGAGTTTCCCCGGGCCAGGAGTCTGACACGGTGAGTATGCTGGAGGCCGCCAATGTCTCGGCCCCCGCCTGGGAGTTGAGCATGGTGGGCACGGAGTTCTGCATGCGGCGCAGCATAAACTCCCTCAGAGGCTCGGAAAACCCGCTCATATCAATTTCAGCCGTATTCATCAGCGCGGGCAGGGCCTCCTCCGGCAGGACCAGCATATAGGCGCTCTCGGGCTCAGAGAGGTCTGAGCGCATATATGGCATGATAATCTCACTAACGCTGTCCGAGGATGTCATAAGCTGAAAATATTCAGGGGTTTTCAGCATTTCCTCCAAAAGCTCTGCCAGCTCTATGCTGTGCCCATAAAGGGCGGCGCCGCCAGCGGAGACAGCCTCTGTTTCGACTATCTTCTTTGTAATGAACTGGCACCCGCAAAGCCCCAGCACAAGGCATAAGGCCAGAACTAGGCATAAAAATTTTTTCATGGCTTCATCTCCATAACGCTTATATCAGAGGTCCCTGGCTCCGGGTCATTTCTGGCCCTATCCAGCATTGCAGTAAACTGCTTTCGCATACGCATGGCGTCCGGCGGGATAGAGGCAAGGGTATACTCCATGGACTTCAGCCGGTTTTCCTGCACCCGGTAGCCGGTGGGGGTGAAGTAGAGCTGCCGCCTGTCCGCAAGGCCGAAGCCGTTGTCGCCGTCGGCAATGAACCTAAACAGGTTTTTGCAGAAATAATCCCTGTTCATATCCTGGTCCCTGCCTGTGAAAGCGGCGGGTTTATTCCCGGCAAAGAGCCCTCTAAGCTCCAGCAGGGAAAGGGGGAAGCCGCGGTCCTCAAACCATCCGTCCGTGGTGGGGTCAAGCATTATCCACTTGGCACTCTCCCGGTCAAATATCTCCGTTACCACGTGGTTATCCACGTCGTAGGGCGAGTATGGCATAATATATACCCGCCTGGCATAAATTCCCAGGGCCAGACAGCATTCGGTAAGTATCACCGACTTATTCCGGCAGTTTATGCCGTGCCCTGGCTTATCCAGGCTATAGCCCAGCAGCTCAAGGGAGTTCATGGGCACATGGTTATCGTAGTCGGGTTTATGCCTGAGCCTTGGGGACATCCAGTGCATAAGCCGCACGGCTCTCTCAAAGTCCGTACCGTTACCGGCTATGCCGTCAATACCGTACCTCTCAATAAGCTCCCTATACTCCGGGCAGGAGAAATCATAGGTGAAGCCCTCATGCTTCCCGGGGGCGAATTCCCGGTGATTAAACAGTATGCCGCATAAAATGTTAAACTCAGTCATTAGTTATTTATAAGCTTGTCCTCATCGCTCCAGCTATAGAGCTTGCGGATATCCTCGCCCACTATTTCGGCGGGGTGCTCGCTCGCCAGCTTCCTCATGGCATTGAAATGCACCTGGGACCCGGCGTCGGACATATCCAGCAGGAAGTCCTTGGCAAAGGTGCCGTCCTGGATGTCGGAGAGTATCTTCTTCATGGTCTTCTTGGTCTCCTCGGTGATGAGCTTGGGGCCGGTGATATAGTCGCCGTACTCGGCTGTATTGCTGATGGAGTAGCGCATGCCTGCAAAGCCGCTCTGATAGATAAGGTCAACAATAAGCTTCATCTCGTGGATGCACTCAAAATAGGCGTTGCGGGGGTCATACCCGGCCTCCACCAAAGTCTCGAAGCCAGCCTGCATAAGGGCGCATACGCCGCCGCAGAGCACAGCCTGCTCGCCGAACAAATCGGTCTCGGTCTCCGTGCGGAAGGTGGTCTCAAGGACTCCGGCGCGGGCGCCGCCAATGCCCAGGGCGTAGGCAAGGCCGATATCCCAGGCGTCACCTGTGGCGTCCTGCTCCACGGCGATAAGGCAGGGTACGCCCTTGCCCGCCTGGTACTCGCTCCTGACAGTATGGCCCGGGCCCTTGGGGGCTATCATAATGACATTCACATTCTTGGAGGGCTTTATGCAGCCGAAGTGGATGTTAAAGCCGTGGGCGAAGGCCAGGGTCTTGCCCTCGGTGAGATTGGGCTCAATGCTCTCCTTATAGAGCTTCGCCTGCTTCTCGTCGTTAATAAGTATCATGATGATATCGGCGTTTTTAGCGGCCTCAGCAGAGGTCATGACCTTGAGGCCCTGAGCCTCGGCCTTCTGCCAGCTCTTGGAGCCCTCATACAGACCCACGATAACGTCAACACCGCTGTCCTTCAGGTTCAGGGCATGGGCGTGGCCCTGGGAGCCGTAGCCGATGATAGCCACGGTCTTGCCGCTGAGCCTCTGCAAATCGCAGTCCTGCTGATAGAAAATCCTTGCCATAGTAAATTACCTCTTTTCAAAATCTTTTATATAATTGATACCTTGCGGTATTTTTACCGGATATATCTGAGAAAGTAGCAGTCGTTCCCCTCCATACAGGAGGTCTTTTGAAAGCCGTGCCGAAGATAGAACCTCTCGGCTCCGGCATTGTCCCTATGTACCCCCAGGGCTATAGGCCGCTCCCCGAACTCGCGGTACACCTCCCGGACAGCCATCTCCAGCGCCGCCGAGCCTATACCACGGCCTCGGTATTCCCGGTCTACAACAAAGCCCATAAGCCGGTAGAAGGGCCTTTCCTTCATCTCCGGCGGGTCCGTATCCCAGGGTAAGGCCTCGCCCAAAAGCAGCACGCCCGCACATCTCCCGTCATGCCTGATGAGGAACGTGCGCCCGGTGCAGCCGTGCTCCGTGCCATACTCCGTCAGCTCCCAGAGAGTGTCTATGCCGTCAACAAACTCCTCGCTGACATCCTCTCTCCGTATGTTCCGGGCCTCGTCCAGGTTGGCTGCAGTCAGCGGCTCAAGGGTGACAGCCATCAGTAAATCTCCGCTTTCTTCTCAATAGTCATAGCCCCGCGCTCCAGGGAGATTACACCGGTCCGGCAAATCTCCAGCACCGTATAATCCTGCATGACCTCGATAAACGCGTCGATGTTCCGAGCGTTGCCCACCATCTGCAGCACCACCGAGTCCCTGGTATAGTCCACTATCTTCGCCCCGAAGGCCTCTGCCGCAGCGTGTATGTCGCTTCTAAGCTCGGGCTTGTTCTGGACCTTCAAAAGCAGCAGCTCCGCTAAAACGCAGTCCTCTGCCTTTATCTCCGCAATGGACACCACCACCGGGAGCTTATAGAGCTGGTCGATAAGTTGGTCCTTTTCCCGGCCCCCGCCGTCGGCGGTTATGGTTATCCGGGACTTAACGTCCGACTCTGTGACGCTGACACTCAGGCTGGTGATATTGAACCGCCTGCGCCGGAACATGCTCGTCACCCGGTTTAGCACGCCGAACTGGTTTCGCACCAGCACAGCCAAAGTAAAGCTATTCATATCAGCCACCCACCTTTGTGATAATGTCGTCCATGCTGCCGCCAGGGGGGAGCATGGGGAGAACAAACTCGTCCTTGTCTATAATGCACTCAATAAGATAGGGTCCGTCGCTTTTAAAGGCGGTGCTAAGTGCCGAGTCAAGTCCGTCCAGGTCCGTCACCCTGACGCCGTCCGCGCCGAAGGCTTTGGAGAGCGCCACAAAGTCCGTGGCCCTGTCCAGCACCGTGTTTGAGTAGTGCTTGTCAAAGAACAGCGTCTGCCACTGCCGCACCATGCCCAGCACGCCGTTATTAAGGAGCAGTATCACCAGGGGTATACGCTCATGCACCGCCGTAGCCAGCTCATTCAGGCACATCCCGAAGCTGCCGTCCCCGGTCACCAGCACCGTGCGCTGTCCGGTAGCTAGCTGTGCGCCCATGGCAGCGCCCATGCCGAAGCCCATGGTGCCAAGGCCGCCGCTGGAGATAAACCGGCGCTTCTCGCTGAACACGCAGGTCTGGGCCGCCCACATCTGGTGCTGGCCCACATCTGTGGCTACCGGCAGCTTCCCGCCAGTATAGCGGTTTAGAGCCAGCAGCACGTTTCTCGGGGTCATGCCATCCCTGCGGTCCATAGACCAGCGCTCGTCATTTTTCAGCTGGTCTATAGCGCTCTGCCACTTGGGGTGCTCCTTTGGCTCCAGAAGGGGCAGGAGCTTTTGCAGGGTGAGCTTCAGGTCGCCCCTCAGCGCGTGGGCTGGGGACACATTCTTAGAGAGCTCAGCGCCGTCTATGTCTATATGTACAATCTGCGACCTGGTGGCAAATCTCTCACGATTGCCTGTCACCCTGTCGTTAAAGCGCACGCCCAGGGCTATAATGCAGTCAGCCTGGTGCATAGCCATTGAAGAGGCATAGTGCCCATGCATACCCTGCATTCCCAAAAACCTGGGGTGGTCTGTGGGCACCCCGGAGATACCCATAAACGAGCAGCCGATGGGGGCGTCTATCTTCTCAGCCAGATCCAGAAGCTCCTCCTCCGCGTCGGAGTTTATGAGCCCGCCGCCGAAGTACACATAGGGCATATGGGAAAGGTTTATGCACGCCGCCGCCTGCTCAATGCGCACATCCTTAGCAGGCTTCTTCTGATCTGCGCAGACAGGGGAGAGAGGCTCATACTCACACTGGGCAATCTGTATATCCTTCGGCACGTCCACCAATACCGGCCCGGGCCGGTCGGACAGGGCCAGCTTATAGGCCTCCCGGATAGTGTCGGCCAGCTCCTCGGCGCTGCCCACCACATAGTTATGCTTGGTAATGGGCAGGGTAATGCCGGTAATGTCAATCTCCTGGAAGCTGTCCGTGCCAAGCTGATAGCTGGGCACGTTGCCGGTGATAGCCACTAAGGGCACCGAGTCCAGATAGGCGGTGGCTATGCCGGTGACCAGGTTAGTGGCCCCCGGCCCGGAGGTAGCTATCACAACGCCCACCTCACCTGTGGCCCTGGCATAGCCGTCCGCGGCATGGGCCGCGCCCTGCTCGTGGGCGCAGAGCACATGCCTGAGCTCATCCTGGTACTTATACAGCGAGTCATACACATTGATTATTTGCCCGCCCGGATACCCGAAGACGGTCTTTGTACCCTGCTCAATAATGGTTCTGACAATTATATCCGCTCCTGAGAGCCTCACTGGCCGTCACCTCCCTTTTTATAGCCCTTATAGTCCTCCTTCAGGATTGAGTAAAAGGCCGCGTCCCCAATGCCGGAGTTGTCCCACTCGTAGCCCCTGAAGGTGCCCTCATAGGTCATGCCGCACTTCTTCATCACATCCCCGGAGTGGGGGTTTTTCACATTATGCCTGGATTCGATACGCAGATACCCCTCGCTGAAAAGGTAGCTGATAACCGCCGCCAAGGCCTCGCTCATGATACCCTGGCGCCACCAGGCCCGCCCCAGGCAGTAGCCGATATGGGCTCTTCTGGCCCGGCTGTCCTGCTGCACGACGCTGATACTGCCGATGGGCTCGCCGTATTCTTTAAGCTCGATGGCCCAGTTATAGTAGTCCCCCTCGTCATAGCGGGAATCCCAGTCTGTCAGAATGTCCTCGCTCATGTCAACATCCAGATGGGTAGGCCAGGTGAGGAATTTCGTGACCTCCGGGTCGCTGGCCCAGTTTTTATACATGGCCTCGGCGTCCTCAATCCGAAACCTCCTGAGTATCAGCCGCTCAGTTTCAATGGTCCTTGTGCCGCTGTTTTTTAGAGCGGTGGGGTCTGCCGGTACCGCCGCGCGGTTTTTAGTCAGGTGGTACAGTACGGTGCCGGTGACGGCCCCGGCGGTTATGGCTATAAGCCTTCTTGCCAGTTTATTCATAACTTTTTCCTCCTAGATATTATTCTGTGTCAGGCATGAATTCCTGTTTTTACGGCGGTATAGGGCCAGCACTATAAGGAATGAGACAAGCTGGGCCGCAAAGACACGGACAATCTGCAGCTCGTCCGCGCCGCTTTGGGAGACTACATGCAGCATATTTGTGGCGACGGTGTTGTTCAGCAGATGGTCCCCAAGCCCTGCCCACAGGCTGCCGGTCATACGGTAGAGAAGCCCCCATTTTACGCCCATTATCCCGGCAAGCAGTATATATCCGGCGCTCATCAAAGCCGCCTGGGGTAAGGTCATCTCGCCGTATACACAGCTTCTTATGGGCATTACCACGTGCCATACGCCGAACAGGGCCGATGCGATGAGGTTTGCCCTCATGAATCCACCGGCTTCAAGGAGTACCCTGATGAACAGCCCGCGGAAAACGCCCTCCTCCATCCACACGTTGATGATGTTGAACAGCAGGCACAATGCCAGTGGAATCAGCCCGGTGCTCCCCGCCAGCGGCCCGGTCAGGGAAAAACCGCTGACATACAGCTCCAAATGTGCGGGAGCTCCTTTCAGGGCAAATACTGCCAGTTCCAGCCCATAGGCGGCGGCAAAGCATACGCTTCCCAGCAGCAGGCCCTTCAGAATGCCGGCTGCAGCGCCCCGCCCCTTAAAGCCGATGCCGACCCATCCGAGGCCTGTGGACTTCAGTACCACCGCCAGCAGGATTATTCCGAATACCTTGTGGATGAAGTTTTCCCCAACGGCTGTCCTGTCGGTTTGCAAAAGAAAGTATTCTATAGCTCTTACAGTCAGGCATAGGGCGAATACTGCGGTGCAGAGGCGGTAGGGGCTGTATTTTATTTGCTTCTCCATAGGCATAAACCTCATTTCGCCTCAATAAGCTTAAACCCGTTATCCGTCAGGGCCTCTGCAATCATCCGCACATGGTCGTAGTTCCTCGTCTCCATCCCTAGCTTCAGATAGCAGCCGTTAATGCTCTCAATCTCCCCGGCCCGCTCATACTGCACAGAGGTCACATTGCCGCCGCAGTCGGCGATTATCCGCGAGACCGTCTGAAGCTGCCCGGGCTTGTCTATAAGCTCTATAACAAGGGAGCTTGACCGCCCGGACTTCATCAGGCCCCGCTCTATGACTCTTGAGAGTATGGTCACATCTATATTGCCGCCGGAGATAATGCTCACCACCCGCTTACCGGCTATGGGGAACTTGTTAAACATGGCGGCGGCAACGCTCACGGCTCCCGCTCCCTCGGCCACCATCTTCTGCTTCTCAATAAGGGTCAGTATCGCGGCGGCAATTTCGTCCTCGGTCACCAGGGCTATATCGTCCACATACTTCTGCACCAGCCCGAAGGTATGCTCACCGGGCTGTTTTACGGCTATGCCGTCGGCAATAGTCGATACGCTGTCAAGGCTCCCGACGGAGCCCTCGTGCACGGAGTTGAACATGCTGGGGGCCCCGGCCGCCTGTACGCCGTAGACCTTTATATTTGGATTCAGGGACTTGATAGCGAAGGCCACGCCGGAGATGAGCCCACCGCCGCCTATTGGCACTATCACCGCGTCAACGTCGTTCATCTCCTGGACTATCTCAAGGCCGATGGTGCCCTGCCCAGCGATAACGTCCTCGTCGTCAAATGGGTGAACGAAGGTATAGCCGCGCTCCTCCTTGAGCTCTAGGGCCCGCTTATACGCGTCGTCATACACGCCCTCCACCAGGCAGACCTGGGCGCCGTACCTCTTTGTGGCCTCTATCTTTGATATAGGCGCGCTGTCCGGCAGGCAGATTATGGAGCTGACCCCGCTCTTTGTAGCTGCCAGAGCCACGCCCTGGGCGTGGTTTCCCGCCGAGCAGGCGATGACCCCTCTTTTCTTCTCCTCCTCAGAGAGCATGGATATCTTATAGCCGGAGCCACGCAGCTTGAAGGAGCCGGTCTTCTGAAGGTTTTCAGGCTTTAAGAACAGCTCGCAGCCGTCTGTTATGCCCTCTGTGGGCACGATGGCGGTGGTGCGCACAATATTTTTCAGCACCACCGAGGCGTGGAAGACTTTGTCGATACTAAGCATACTATATTTCCCCATTCTGAAAAAATCCAGGCAGATATGTACATATAACAGTACCGCACCCGCTCAAACAGATTTGAAGGGGTGCAGCTTGCTTACCAGAAAAATTCAAATATTGTGCAGTGATATCCATACTATACCACCAGTAGGGCTGTTTGTCAAGTGAGCGGTGACGGAAAAGATAGGGAATCCTGCAAAAAACGCCGTCAGCCGAAGGGGCGCTCCCCGGTGGCTCCGGCAAAGTCAACGCTGTCAATGCCCACGCAGAGAGTTGCCGCAAGCTCCAGAGCGCTTTCATAAAGCTCAAAGAAATCCTCTGTATGGGCCTCACCCTCATGGAGCCACTGGGCGTGCGAGGTGTTGGCAAAGTCCGGCTCAGGGTCCTCGGTTAGGGGCACAAGGTGGGAGGTGATATGGTGTGGCTTTCCCTTCTCAATCAGGTTGAAGATATTCCTTTTCAGTCCGGTGCGGTCGTTGCAGGCGGCAAAGAGAAGGTGGGCGTCCTTTGTAGCCTGATACAGGGACTCCTCGGGGACCGCCTGATTGTACACCTCGAAAAGCACGTCGCGGTAGAGCTTTGCAATCATCCGCTGCACCCCCTCGTTTTTTGGGAACATATTCTTCAAATGCACCTCTCCGGGCAGCTTCCCTGTCTTCCACCTCAGCACGATAGTGTCGAGGGAGGCCTCGATTTCACCGTGCATGGTGCCCTCGTTCTCATATTCCCTGGCCCCGGCAAGTTCCCTGGCCCGGGCGTTCACATAGGGGTGGGCCGTTGAATCCAGGGAGTAGTGGCAGATAAAGCCCAGCACATAGGAGCGGTATATGGGGTTATCGTGTTTCCTGATAAAATTCCTCATGGCTTCAAGTGTCTTCGACGGCGGGGATTTGTGAAGGGCGGAGCCGTATTCCTGCAGGGTTTTCAGCGTCTTGTTCCTCATAGTTTTAAAGTACCTGTGGCAGAAGAGGAAATCAGGCCCCTGGGCCCCCCAGGAGTAGGCGCAGACATCCAACTTCGGCTCCTGAAGGCGGGCAAGAACGTCCATTGCGAACAGGTTATGGGTCAGACATGCGGGCATAGCATAAGCCTCCTTGGTAATAATCTGGTAAATATTTTTACTAAAATAAGAGATACCAGTATATAGCAATCTCGTCCCGGTAGGGCTGGCGGAAGTTCCTGTAAAACAGGGTGTTCACCCCGCCGATACAAAAGCCCAGCTTCATATAGAACCGGCAGGCCAATAGGTTATTGTCCTGGGTCTCAAGGGCAAGCCCCTGCAGGCCCTTGCTCCGGGCCCACTCCACAGCCCGCTCTATAAGCGCGCTGCCAATGCCCCGCCCCCTATAGTCCCGGGCCACGCAGATGTCCTCAATAAGTGCGTAGCCGTTCCAGTCCTTATGCAGCACGACCTGTCCAACGCACTGGCCTTCCTCATAGGCAAGATAGGCCCGGCGGTCCTTGCTGCCTATGCAGCTGTCATAAAAGTAGTCCTCCTCGTCGGCGTAAGACTTGGTGCGCGGCACAGGGAAAAGCTCCTCGGTGCAGCTCCACTTTCCGTCACAAAGGGAGGGCTTCAGCTTGCCGATGACCGTAAAGGGCTGGTTGGCCCTGTTGATATCCTTCCTGTTCTGAGCGTTCAGTGCAACGATATCCATTAAGTGCCTCACTTTCATATGGCGGGCCACGGCAGCAGGGGGAATGCCCCCCGCATGTCTTCGGGGACGGGAGCGGTAAACTCCATATCCATCCCCACGGCCCTGCAGCCTACTTTCAAATGGACGCAGTGCAGTGCCTGTCTTTTAATACGTTTTCTGTCTCCGCCGTACAGGTCGTCCCCTGCAAGGGGATTGCCGAAGGCAGACATATGCACCCTTATCTGGTGGGTGCGGCCTGTCTCCAGCCGAAGCCTCAAAAGCGTGTACTCCTCCCGGCTCCCCAAAGCCCGGAAGCGGGTAAGAGCGGGCTGGCCCTCCCCACAGGCCCTTATAATCTTGCTGCCCTCCTGCAGCCCGATGGGCTCCGAAATACTCCCGGCCCCTGTGAGCTCCCCCTCACACACCGCTAGATACTCTTTTTCAGTTACAGCACCAGCAGCTATCCTGTGCTTAGCCAGCGTAAGAGCCCCCGAGGTGTCCTTATCGAGCCTGTATAAGGGCCGCACCCTATGGGACTGCCCGGTGTGCCGGTAGTACCAGGACACAGCGTTGAGCACACTGTCCGAATCATGCCCGGGGGAGGGGTGCACAGGCATTCCAGGCGGCTTGTTCAGTATGAGGAAATCCTCGTCCTCATACAGCACATCCAATGGCAGCTCCGACGGCGGGTAGCACATGGGCTCCTCCGGCACCATAATGCAGAGCTTGTCCCCGGCTCTAAGCTCCCTTGTCACCCGGCAGCCTTCGCCGTTTACAAGAATTCCCCCCTCAAACTTCTGCCCTGCCAGCGCCCGGACGGAGAGCCCAAGGCAGCCCCTGGCGAAGCCCTTCACCGTCGAGCCCTCCCAGCCAGGGGGGATTATGTGCTTCAGCGCCCGCATCAGCTCTCCCGCCCGGCAAGGTCCAGGGCGAAGCTCCTTAAAAATAAGCTGTCCCCGGGGAAGCTTTCCAGGGCTTCAATGGCCACGGCGGTGTATTTCTCTACCAGCTCCTGGGCCCGCTCAACCCCCAAAAGACTGACATAGTTCCGCTTATCCCGGGCGCTGTCCATGCCGGTGTTCTTGCCGAGCTTCTTTGCGTCCCCCAGCACGTCCAGTATGTCGTCCCGAATCTGGAACGCCATGCCGATACCCATGGCATACTTCGCCGCAAAAATCAACTCCTTTTCACACCTGCCCGCAGCAATGCAGCCCATCCGGCAGGCGGCCTCTATAAGCGCCACGGTCTTGCCCCGGTCCATGACTTCAAGGAGCTCCGGCGATACCTCTCTCCCGCCGGAGGACAGGTCTATGCACTGGCCTCCCACCATCCCGCCGTGTCCGGCAAGCCTTGAGAGCTCCCGGGCTCCCAGGGCGGCAAGCTCGGGCTTATCAAACTCCAGCGCGCACTCAAAGGCCTTTGTGAGCAGGCCGTCACCGGCAAGCAGGGCCATGGCCTCGCCGTAGACCTTATGGCAGGTGGGACGCCCCCGGCGCATATCGTCGTTGTCCATACAGGGCAGGTCGTCGTGTATAAGGGAGTAGGTGTGCACCAGCTCTATGGCGCAGGCAAAGGGCATGGACATATGCCAGTCGCCTCCGCAGAGCTCACAGAACGCCAGCACCAGCGCCGGCCTGACTCTTTTCCCGCCGCACAGCAGGCTGTACCTCATGGCCTCTGTAACAACAGCCGCCGGGTCCCCCTCTTCGGGGGCGGGCAGCGCCAACTCCAGGGCCTTCTCTATAGCTTCCCGGTAAACCTCAATCATTATCTTCCTCCTCCGGCGGCAGCGCCGCCAGCTCCGTGACCTTCAGCTGGGCCCGGTCCAGGGTGTTATAGCACAGGGCCGAGAGCTTCGCCCCCTCCTCAAACAGGGCCATGGCCTCCTCTAATGGGGCCTCGCCGCTCTCAAGCCGGGAGACTATCTCCTGCAGCCTCCCCATGGCGTCCTCAAATTTCAGCTTCTTTGCGGGCATAGTCTACTTCCTTTCAACTAAACTAATTTAAAATATAATATATAAATAACTTAAATCCAGAGTTAATAAGGTGGATGGTCAAATTTTAAAGCAGCTTCGCCGCCCTCTTGCCCTTTTCGACCTGTATCAGCACTTCCTCGCCCTCTTCGAGCTGTGCCAAGTCCCTCACGGCCTTCCCCTCATGGTACACCACAGCATACCCTCTTGACAGCGCCTTCAGCGGGCTGAGCACATCCAGCTTCCCAGCCGCCAGCGCCAGCCCGGTCCTATAGCCGTCAAGCCTGCGCTTTATCAAATCCTCAAGCTTTACGGTCAGTTCATCCACCTTCTCCCGGCGCAGCCTCAAATAGGCCCCGCGGTCCGAGAGGGGAGGGCTCTTTGTGAGCAGGTCCAGGCTCTGCCTGTAATACTCCACCGTTCCCGCGGCTTTCTGGATAAAGTAGCTGTTATATGACCTTAGGCTGTCCAGCAGCCCGGGTGTGTCTGGGGTGCAGAGCTCCGCGGCTACAGATGGGGTGGAAGCCCGCTTGTCGGCGGCAAAGTCGCAGAGGGTGAAGTCCGTCTCATGGCCCACAGCGGAGACAACAGGTATTTTTGAGGCCGCCACAGCCCTGCACAACCGCTCGTCGTTAAAGCTCCACAGGTCCTCCATGGACCCGCCGCCCCGGCCTATTATTATCACTTCGCAGGCATTCAGCAGGTTCAGTGTATTGAGCGCTGCCACAAGCTGGGCCGGAGCCGCGCCCCCCTGTACCTGCGCCCCGCAGACCACCACCTCACATATGGACCAGCGCCTGCCGACTATCCGCAGGATGTCCTGCAGGGCCGCGCCTGAGGGGGAGGTGACGACACCTATTCTCGACGGACAAACCGGGATAGGCCGCTTGCACTCCCTGTCAAACAGGCCCTCGGCGGCAAGGCGCTCCTTGAGCTGCTCATAGGCCGCGGCAAGAGCCCCGACGCCGTCGGGCTGGATATCCTGGGCGTAGAGCTGGCACTGGCCTGTGGCGTCATAAACAGTGACCTGCCCACGGATTATCACCCTCATGCCGTCTCCGGGCATGAACTTCAAATTCCTGGCCGCTCCCGCGAACATCACGGCCTTTATGGAGGAGCTTTCGTCCTTCAGTGAGAAGAACAGGTGCCCGGTCCGGGCGCTGCGGGAGAAGTCGGAAATCTCCCCGGCAATATAAATGTCTCTCAGCCGTCCGTCTCCGTCCACAAGGGACTTGAGGAAACGGTTTACCTGGGTGACGGTAAGTGTATTCATGCTGACCTCCCGGCAAAACACCTATGTGAAATATAAGCCAGTATGGCTATACCGGCGGCGTTGTCCGCCGAAAACTCCGGCTCTGAAAATACCGCCCCGAAGCGTTCGGTTAGCCTGTCCCGGAGTATGCTGTCCGAGCAAACCCCGCCCGAGAACACCACCGGCAGCTCACCGTATTCAGAGAGCAGCGCCGAGCACATCCCCTCAAGTGCCGCCGTTATATACTCTAAACAGTACCGGGCGACCTCCTCTTTTGGGTGCCCCTTCTTTATCATATCCAGACACCGGTTTTCAATACCGGACAGGGAGCAGTCTGCCCCCCGCATTACCGGCCTTATCTTCATCTCCCCGGGGCAGGCAAGGGCCAGCTTCTCCAGCTCCGGCCCGCATGGGAATTTCAGCCCCAGAGCCAGCCCCACCCGGTCCACAGCCTGCCCGGCCTTTAAGTCAAGGCTCCCGGCTACAGCCACGGCTTTTGGCCCCCGGGAGCCTCCCGGTGACACCAGCAGCGCCTCGGTAGTCCCGCCGGACACATGGAAGGCAAGGAACTTTTCCTCAAGCAGCTCAAGCCTGCCTCCAGAGTACAGCGCCGCCGCAATATGTCCCTGCTGGTGGGAAAACTCATAGACCGGCACATTTAACGCAGCCCCCAGCACCGCTGCCATGCCCTTCCCTGTGAGGAAGCAGGGCATATACGACCCCTCGGCCCCGGTGGGGCTTACGGATACGCCTATGGCAGAGAGCTCCGGGTCAGGCAGCAGGGGGGAGGCTATGTCCGGGAGCTGGCGGGTATGGTGGAACACCGCGTCGCTCTGTCGAAGCCCCTTGGCCCCCTCTGGAACAGGCAGCAGCCTGCGGCGGTTGTCAGTGACCCTGGAGCCGTCATACTTTGCCGCCGACGTAGTATAGTTGCTGGTGTCCAGCCCAAGAGTGCTCACGTACCCTCCTCCGGCCCGTGGCAGTGCTTTTTCGCCACAGAGCCCAGCACGCCGTTGATATAGGCTGGGTCCCCCTCGCCGCCGTAGGTTTTGGAGAGCTCCACGGCCTCGTTTATAGATACGCTGATGGGTATATCCTTTTCATATGCCATCTCGTAAACCGAGAGCCTCAGCAGCGTTAAAGCCACCTTTGATACCCGCCTGATATTCCAGCCCTTCAGGCTCCCCTCAATCATGCTGTCGATATCCCCCATATGCTCCTCAACGCCGTAGCATAGCCCCTCTGTAAAGGAGTCCGGCACCAGGTCCCTGGCTTCGTGGGCGGCTCTTAAAATATCGTCAACCGGGTCCCCGGAAACGGTCCCCTGGAACAGCAGGCAGAAGGCCTGCTCCCGTGCTTCCCTTCTAGTCATTTGCGACCACCTTCCTCTGTCATAATACTCCGTCTTCTACACATTCTAACATATATTTTCAAAAACTACAACATCTGCCGGGCATCATGGAAAAGTTTTCCCCGGGAATATACTCGAATGAAATCCCGAATCCCAGGGAAAACTCAAGTAAGGCCATAAAGTTCACCCAAAAAGGAGAGATAATATGCAGAACCCGGCAAATAACCCCAGTAATATTGGGGCCATGGACATGCAGGCGCGCGCCTACTTTGACTCCATGCCCCAGGCCCTCAAGTCCCAGATAGTCGAGAGCGGCGCAAAGCTCTGCACCAAGGAGGAGCTGGAGCAGTACTGTAAGAACGCGCTCGGCAGCTCCGCCCAGTCCGGGCAGTGACCGAGACAGGGGGCACCCTAGAGTGCCCCCTGCGCTTTTACTTGGTGTTTTTCTTATAGAGGATATAGAGCCCCTCCAGCATCAGGTCCGCGTCATAGTGCAGGCCGGACCGGCAAAACTCATGTATAAGGGCCATGAGCCCGCCTGTGGCTACCGCCGTCACGGGCCTGCCCAGCTCCTCGGCTGTCCGGGCGATAAGTCCGTCTATCATAAGGGCGCTGCCGTACACGGCCCCGGACTGCATACAGTCAATGGTATTGCTGCCGATAAACCGCTCCGGGGGGCCCAAATGTATATAGGGCAGCTGGGCGGCCCTGGCGCTGAGGGCGTCCACCGAGAGCCGCAGTCCCGGGATTATCATGCCGCCCCTATAGGCGCCGTTCTCGTCTATAACAGACATTGTAGTGGCCGTGCCCATGTCAAATATCACAAGCGGCGGCTTATACTTGGCAAGTGCCGCCACAGCGTCCACAACCAGGTCGGCCCCCAGCTGGGCCGGATTGTCCATGCGGATGTCAAGCCCGGTCTTCAGCCCCGCCCCTACGCACAGGAACGTCCTGCCGGTGAGCAGCGCCATGGCGTCCTTTATCACCTTGCGCAGCTCCGGTACAACGCTTGAGAGTATCCCACCGGATATTTCCCTGGGCTCGGCCCCTCTGTCACGGAGCAGGCCGCCTATAAGCAGGCTGTACTCGTCGGCGGTGCGGTCCCGGTCCGTGTGCATCCTAAGGGTGATACAGAGCTTATCGCCCTTCCAGCAGCCCAGCACAGTGTTGGTATTTCCAATGTCTATAGTGAGTATCATGATTATTGACTTCCTTTCCTGCTGCCCGCCGAATCCACCGCGGCAGGCAGGACATTTGTAAGGGCCAGCACTATCACCGGGACGATAACTGCGGCGGCAATGGCCTCGGGCACGCCGTTTGCAAAGACTATAGCCAGTATTCCGGCCCATACCTCGTCCCCGCCGATACCCTTCACCGCCGCGAAGGAGCCGCCCAGCGTCAGGCCCATAAGCCCCATAACAAGTCCGGTGTTCACAGCCGAGCCTATTACTGCGGCGGCAACGCTGCCGGCACTCTTCACAGCCAGCCTGTTAGCAGGAATCAGCTCAAAGAGCCTCACCACAAACCACGGCACAACCCCGACCAGTACGCGGGGTATAATAGCTATCACCAGCGCCCAGGCGCTGCCGTGGCTCTCACCTGGCAGGGGGATGAAGGGCGAAAAGGCGAAGCTCAGAGCGCTGGGAGCGATGGTGCTTTTCCATACGCTCAGCACCCCGAATACGCCGCCAAGGAAAGCCCCCCTAAAAGGCCCCAGCAGGATAGACCCGATTATTACCGGGATATGCAGGGTGGTGGCCTTAATAAAAGGCAGGTCGATGAGCCCCAGGGGGGTGAATCCCATAAGGAGCAGAAGGGCCGTGAACAGGGCGGTTAGCACCATCTCCTGTATCCCGGCTGCATGTTTCTGAGGACTATTTGCGTTTGTCATAAAAATTACCTCCTGCCGCCCGCCGAAGCGGTGCAGCGAATTAATATTATTCCCGGACTGAGATACCTTTCCGGTCCCGTCCAATTATAGGTACGGGCCGGATAACCTCTCCCGGGTCTGTATATTATAACCGTTCACAGGTGATTTTGCAAGCTTTTATACAAGATACTTCCAAAATATTGTGTTCATGCTTTACATTGCCCCAGGAATTTGTTATAATTTGGATATAAATGCAAAAACAGCCAGTATTGGAGGAGTTTTACATGAAAAAGAAGACGGTAGTGCTGGGCGTGACAGGCGGCATAGCCTGCTATAAGTCGGCGGCCCTTGCAAGCAAGCTCACCCAGCGCGGCTATAACGTGGAGGTGGTGCTCACAAAGAACGCCACCGAGTTTATCGGCCCGCACACCTTCGAGTCCCTGACCCATAACAGGGCCATGGTGGACACCTTCGACCGCAATTTCCAGAGCCATGTGGAGCACGTTGCCCTGGCGGATAAAGCGGACCTGCTGATAGTCGCGCCCGCCACGGCAAATATAATAGCCAAGGCCGCCCACGGCATAGCCGACGATATGCTCTCCACCACTATCCTGGCCTGCGACTGCATAAAGCTTATAGCTCCTGCCATGAACACCCGCATGTACGATAACCCTGTGACCCAGGACAACCTGAACATCCTGCGAAGGTACGGCTGGGAGGTCATAGAGCCCGCCAGCGGACATTTGGCCTGTGGCGCGGTGGGCAGGGGGAAAATGCCCGAGCCCGAGGACCTGCTTGAGGCGGTGGACCAGGCCATAGCGTATGAAAAGGATTTGAAGGGCCTGCATATACTTGTAACCGCAGGACCTACCCAGGAGGCGCTGGACCCTGTGCGCTACCTTACCAACCATTCCTCCGGCAGGATGGGCTACGCCATAGCCAAAGCCGCTGCCCGGCGCGGGGCGGAGGTGACCCTGGTGAGCGGTCCGACAGCGCTGAAAAAGCCTCCATATGTTGAGACTGTCGGCGTTGTGACCGCCCGGGAGATGTTTGAGGCCGTAACGAGCTGCTCAGAAGGGCAGGACGTTATTATAAAAGCCGCCGCTGTAGCCGACTACCGCCCGGCCCGGACCGCCGGGGGCAAGATAAAGAAAGGGGCGGGGGAGGGATTAAATCTTGAGCTCCTTCGCACAGACGATATTTTAGCGTACCTTGGGGAGCATAAAGCCCCCGGCCAGATACTCTGCGGCTTCAGCATGGAGACTGAAAACCTTGTTGAGAACAGCAGGAAGAAGCTCATAAAGAAGAATCTGGATATAGTAGCCGCAAACTCTCTCCGGCAGGAGGGGGCGGGCTTTGGTGTCGATACCAACGTCCTCACCCTTATCACCCGGGAGGGGGAGGAGGAGCTGCCCATGCTTACAAAAGATGAGGCTGCCCACAGGCTGCTGGACAGGATAGCTGAGCTAAAGGGTAAGCAGCCATGAAGAAGGAGAATATCCTGCGCACCGGGGCGGGGGTGATACTCACCTGCGTGATAGTCACGGTGCTGTTTGTGATGAAAAACGGTATGCCTGTTTTCGGGGCCCCAAACCCCAGGGACGTTGAGAGGGTCACAGTAAGCTGGGCCCAGGGGGAGACTGCGGACTATACGGACCCTGAGAAGATAGAGCTGGCGGTAAAGCTCATAAACTCCCTAAACTACCAGCCCTTTACCCAGGTCCCCGAGAACTCCAGAGAGGTGGGCCCGGATGTAACCATAACATATATAATGAAAGACGGCAAAAAGCTCACCGCCGCGGCCAACTGGATAACCGGCTGGTGGAACGGCGAGGCCCGCACACTGAAGGAGCCTGATATGTTCGTAAACCTCACGGAGGGCATTTTCCATGGGGAGCGCCAGGAGTAACATAATATAAATAATTTATTGGAGGGAACTTAAAATGTACAATGATTTAATGGACGCCATCGGCTTTGTATCACAGACCGACCCGGAGATAGCTGACGCCATGTCAAAGGAGCTTTCACGCCAGCGCCGGAACCTTGAGCTTATCGCCTCGGAAAATATCGTATCCCCTGCGGTTATGGCGGCTATGGGCACGGTGCTGACGAACAAGTACGCCGAGGGGTATCCCGCCCACAGG
Organism: Acutalibacter sp. 1XD8-36; assembly: GCF_009917525.1. GTDB lineage: Bacteria > Bacillota > Clostridia > Oscillospirales > Acutalibacteraceae > Acutalibacter. Next base: position 156,803 of record NZ_QZDU01000005.1, on the reverse strand, counting down.
TACTACGGCGGCTGCCAGTGCGTGGATATCGCCGAGGATATCGCCAGGGACAGGGCCTGCAGCCTGTTCGGGGCCGAGCACGCCAACGTCCAGCCCCACTCCGGGGCCCAGGCGAACCTTGCAGTCTACTTCGCCTTCCTGCAGCCCGGGGACACGGTGCTGGGCATGAACCTCTCCGAAGGAGGGCACCTGTCCCACGGCTCGCCGGTAAATATGTCCGGGGCGCTCTATAACTTTGTTGCCTATGGCGTGGAGCCGGACACCGGGCGCATAAATTACGACAAGGTGATGGACCTTGCCATGAAGGAGAAGCCAAAGCTCATAGTCGCCGGGGCCAGCGCCTATGCCAGGGCCATAGACTTCGGGAAGTTCCGCGAGATAGCTGACGCCTGCGGGGCAAAGCTCATGGTGGACATGGCCCATATCGCGGGCCTTGTGGCGGCAGGCTGCCACCAGAACCCGGTGCCCTACGCCGATGTAGTGACGACTACCACCCATAAGACCCTGCGCGGGCCAAGGGGCGGCCTTATCCTCTGCCGGGAGGAGTACGCCAAGGCCATCGACAAGGCCATATTCCCCGGCACCCAGGGCGGCCCGCTTATGCATATTATCGCTGCCAAGGCCGTATGCTTAGGTGAAGCCCTGAAGCCGGAGTTTAAGGAGTACGGCCGGCAGGTGGTGGAGAACGCTGCAGCCCTTGCCGGGGGCCTCATAAAGCGGGGCGTGAAGCTGGTGTCGGGTGGCACGGACAACCACCTTATGCTGGTGGATTTGTCTGGCCTGGAGCTCACAGGCAAGGAGCTGGAGAGAAGGCTGGACGAGGTGTTCATCACCGCCAACAAGAATACCGTCCCCGGCGAACAGCGCAGCCCCTTCGTCACCAGCGGCCTGAGGCTCGGCACCCCCGCCGTCACCACCAGAGGGCTTAGGGAGGACGATATGGACCAGGTTGCCCAGTGCATAGCAATCGCTATGGAGGATGATTTCGAGGGCAATATAGGGAAGCTCCGGGGCATGGTGGAGGATATCTGTAAGAAATACCCTCTCTATCAGTAAATAAACCCAATAAACCAGGCAAAACGAGGTAAAGCCATGAAACCACTAGTATTAGGCAATATAACCTACGGCATGTACGCCATCGGGGTCAAGGACAAAAACGGCCCAAGCGCCTGCATTGTGAACACCGTAATGCAGGTTACAAAGACCTCCCCTGGCGCGCCGCCGCTTATAGCCCTGTCTGTAAATACCGAAAACTATAGCTGCCAGTGCATAGAGGAGAGCGGCGTGTTCACCATCTCCGTGCTGTCCGAGAGCACCCCGGCCACTGTCATAGGGGCCCTGGGCTTTACAAGCGGCAGGCACGGGGGGAAGCTGGAGAATATCCGGCATAAGGTCCTCATGGAGGGCGTGCCGGTTATAAAGGAGAACACCTGCTGCTGGTTCCTCTGCCAGGTCAAGGCGAAGCTGCCCGTAGGCGGGCAGGTGCTGTTTGTGGCTGAGATAGTAGCCGGGAGCGACATAGCCGGGGGCATAGAGACCGCCGGGAAGTTCGAGGCCTATAAGCCCATGACATACCAGTATTATGTTGAGAAGCTAGGCGGCATATCTCCCACAAAGGCCCCGACCTACCTTTCCGGTCAGCAGGCCGAGAGGATAACCGGCGAGCGCTTTGTATGCTCCGTCTGCGGCTACGAGTATAAGGACCCCAACTTCGGCTTCGAGGAGCTCCCCGCCGACTGGAGCTGCCCCATATGCAAGATGCCCAAGAAGGCCTTTGTGCGCAAGAAGGGCTGAGAGTGGAGACTCCCTTTGAGAGGCAGGGGCTGCTCCTGGGCGACGGGGCCCTCCATAAGCTTAAAGCCGCCCGGATAGCTGTATTCGGCCTTGGAGGTGTGGGAGGCAGCGCCGCGGAAGCCTTGGCTCGCTGCGGAGTGGGGGCAATGGCTCTGGTGGATAAGGACGCCTATTCAGTGTCCAACCTAAACCGCCAAATTTTCGCTGTAGCCGAGACCGTGGGTATGCCCAAGGTAGAGGCCGCGGCAAAGCGTCTTCACGCCATTAACCCGGAGCTTGAGCTTGAGCTGCATGAGCTTGTTTATACCCCCGACACCGAAGAACAGTTAGATTTTACAGGATTTGACTATATTTTAGACTGTATAGACATGGTGACCGGCAAGCTCGCCATTATTCAGCGCGCCTATAAGCTGGGCATACCCACAATCAGCGCCATGGGCGCAGGGAACAAGCTGGACCCCACAGCCTTTCGGGTGGCGGACATCTACGAGACCTCCGTATGCCCCCTTGCCAGGGTCATGCGCCGGGAGCTAAAAAAGCGCGGGGTAGAGCGACTGAAAGTGGCCTACTCCACCGAGCCGCCTATAGCCGTACCCGCCGGGGCAGGGGAGAAGCCTGTGCCCGGAAGCGTGTCCTTCGTGCCGCCGGTGATGGGGATGATAATGGCCGGGGAGGCTGTGAAGGATATCTGCGGGGTAAATAACTGAGACTGCAAAGGGCTCTCCTGGTAGGAGTGCCCTTTTGTTGTGCGTTATTGGAGATGGCAAACCTTGGTTGTATTTGAGCTCTAAGTTTTTTGAAGATTAATCACAAAAAACGTGAGATTTTTACAATATACGCTTGATATATAAACCTATATGTGATATGATTACAATAAAAGGGAGATAGAAAATACTTTACGAGGTGATATAATATGACAAAAACAGTAGAGAGTAATTTGCGCAGGGTTCTTGTGTTATCGTTCATTTTTTTGATATTGATATCTTTCTTTGGGTGCGGGCGGAAAACTGTCAGCCCATCAAGCCAAGGTAGTCAGGATACACAAGCCACAGCAGAGCAAATGGAAGAAAAGTTCGGCAGGAAAGTAATTACCGTATTGATGGATTTGCCCATTCACAGGCGGATGGGGTCCGATGAACTGCAAAAATCTTTGGCAGGTCTGTCAGGATACGAGCAGGATTTTATGGTCTTGACAGAGAGCATACCGGAAAACGGAGTTGAACGCAGTACCGCGCTTACCCGTATACGCACGGAAATCATGGCAGGAAAGGGTCCGGATTTATTTATATGTGCGCAAAGAGCCAGTATAGATGATACGCCGTTCTTCAATTTCCCTGTAAAGGCCATGTCAAATCACATATTCATGCAGCTTGACGACTACATTGAGAAAGCTGAGTATATGGAGTGGGATAAATTACAGCCAGTGGTAATGGCTGCCGGTAAGAATAGCGAGGGACAGCAGATACTCCCATTGACGTACACCTTTAATGCCACATTTTTTGACAATACCTATACGCCGGAAAACCAGCTTCCCATGGCTTGGGAGGAAATGATAGGGGACCAGGACCTTAACATCCGGGTGTCAGCATGCTTTGCAGACATGGGGGACATCATCGGAAGCCTTGCTGATTACGATAAGGATATCCCGGCCTTTTCGGAGGATGAGTTGAAGACGCTGATGGCTAAACAAATTGCAGCATGCAGGAGCATCCCGGAGAAGATGGCTATGGAGGAACGGCCTCCCATGCCCATAATCGACTTGCAAAATTTATCCTTTGCCGATATATCTCTGGAAAAAGACCAGGAGTATACTATTATACCCGCATACAATCTCTCCGGCGGAATAACAGCGAACATCACAACCTTCGCCGCCATCAACCGCAATACCCGCTACCCTGACGAGGCGTTTAGGATAATCGACTACTTACTGAGTGCAGGAGTCCAGCAGACGAGCCCGATTTTTCAGGACCGTATGGAGGGCTTGCCTGTATATGTGGATACAGGAAACGAAAGCACGCCCTCATCTAGCGCCTGGAAAATGAACGAGACAAACTTTAAGCAGATTTATGAGGCACAAAAGCAGATAAATATCGCTAAGTTCCCTGGGCCGCTTGATATGTGTATTAAGGAGGTCAGGGCAAGCAGGGACGATAAGGAGCTGGAAAAAAAGGCGCATGAGCAGTACGTTTTAATGGAAATGCTGCTTGCGGAGAGCTAAAGGTGTTGGGGACTGAGACCCCGGCTGCGCCGGGGCCATGGTACTTTATACATTTATCTGGGAGGGGAAACCAAATGAAAAAGAAATGTGTCCTTTTACTCGTACTTATCATAAGTATAGCCGGAATCACGGCGTGCAGTAAGTCAGATATAAATATTTCCCAGCCTTCGTCTGCCGAGGAAACTCTCCAGGCAGACGAAGGCTCATTGCGAATTCTTATAGATTTTCCTTCCTGGCCCCCGCATACCGAGGCTACCCGTGACAGGAATTTAAAAGATTTTAAGAATGAAATTATAAAAGCGGACGGGCCGAGGGATATTATCTTCGATTGTATATATTTTGATTATAACAATGGTAGTAACGGCCCAAACTATGCACTTAGAGATAATGATTTAACCCGAGTCAGAACAGAAATAATGGCCGGCAACGGCCCCGATGTTTTTATTACAGTTTGCGAACCCGATTACGAGGACCCGGTATTTAAATACCCCGACCAGGTCATGTCCAGACGGACTTTCCTACCATTAGATGAATACATTGAAAAGGCGCAGTTTATGGAGTGGGATAAGCTTACGCCTGTCATAATGGAAGCCGGAAAGGGAGAAGAAGGCCAGCTGACGCTCCCTCTCACGTATTCAATGCCGCTGACAGTTTTCCGCAAAGCCGAATTGGAGCATGAGCCCTCAGAAACCCTCACCTTTTTTGATATTGCGAAAAGCGATAACCCGGTATCTCTGTTTTCATCAGAACTAACTACGGAATACGGAAGATATTTGATGGATGCCGATAGGTTAGCCTCAGTCTTCCCGGCATTGGCAGATTACGACACAGAAACCCTTGCTTTTTCTGAGGAAGATTTGAAGGAAGTCATAAAAATTTTAGGCGATTTGGAAGACTGCAGGGCAAACTATGATTCTGAAAATATGCCAAGCTATTACCATAGTGATTTAAAGGTAGAGTTTAATTTTTTCACAGATGATGATGACATGTACAAGGCAATGTTTGCAGGAATAGATAAAAAAGAGCATTTAACATTTTTTCCGCTCTACTCTACCCAGGGAGGGTATTGCGCAACTATAACCTCTTTCGCGGCAATCAACATTAATACAAAGCGCCCTGACGACGCCTTTTTTGTCCTGGACTACCTTTTGAGCTTGGACTGCCAGTGCTCCCCCATATATGCAAACCTGACATATAACCAGGCCATCCCAACGCACGAGGAAGCTATGCAAAAGCGCACCCAAGTAGTTAAGTATGGAGATTATGGGACTAATGGCTGGCAGAAATGGTATCTTGCAAAGTCAAACTTTGATGAGCTGTGCAACCTCAGGGACAATATCTCATATGCCCGCTTCCGCACAGAGCTGGACGAGAAGCTGGTCGACCTGTTTGACAAAAGCAAGTATCTTGCAGAGAACGAAAGTGCACTGGATAGGGAGGTCCACCGGGCTTATATGGAGATGTCGATGATGCTGGGGGAGAGCTGAGAGCAGACATGACCCATACACATGAAAACCGTCTTTAAAAAAGACGGTTTTTTCTTTTTTTAATATTTTTTGCATATTGACATTTCTTTTTTTTGAGACAAAAGGGCAGAAAATGCGCTAAAATTAGGGCACCCTAGACAAACCGGGGAAAAATAATGAAAAGAGGAAAAAGCATGAAACGAAGACTGATTTCCGTTATGCTTGCCGCTGCGCTGATACTTGCGCTGTTCGCGGCCTGTGGCGGCAAGGAGGAGAGCTCCTCCAAGGAGACAGAGAGCACTCCGTCCTCCTCCGGCAGCTCTGAAGCAGAGAGCAGCACGCCTGAGAGCTCACCGGAGAGCTCCGGTGAAGAGGAGTCCTCCGGCAATGAGCCCATGAACCTTGTGGTGGCCTATCCGCTTATTAACGGCGTGCCCCAGGACAATAAGCTCATTGAGGCAGAGATTAACAAGATAACCCAGGAGAAGCTCAACGATACCATCGAGCTTATGCCTATCTCCATGGGCAACTACCAGCAGCAAATGCAGCTTATGCTGGCAAGCGCCGAGAAGCTGGACTGCTTCGTTATCCGCTCCAACAGCTTCAACGCCTACTATTCTGCGAACCAGATGACCGACCTTACCGACCTTATCCAGGAGTACGGCCAGGGCATTATTGAAGCGGTGGGCCAGAGCTTTATAGACGCAGGCAAGCTGGACGGCAAGCTCTACGGTATCACCACCAACCGCGACCTGGCTATCGGTCACGGTGGCCTGGTAGTCCGCCAGGACTATATGGAAGAAGCGGGCTATAAGAAGGAGGATATCAAGACCATCGACGACCTTGACGGCCTGTTCGCAAAGGTCCATGAGAACCATCCTGACGTCCAGATAATCACCAGCAACTCCGGCAGCTCCATCTACGGCACCCTGGGCATGAGCTTCGACCCGCTTACAGACGGCTTCGCGGTGCTGCGGAACTTCGGCCTTGACGACCTGACAGTTGTGAACGCCTTCGCCACAGAGGAATATAAGGAGTATTGCCTCCACGCCAGGAAATGGTTCGAGGCTGGATACATCAGCGCGGACATAGCCGCCGTAACCGAGGGGGGCCCCTCTCAGGTAAAGGCCGGGCGGGCCTTCGCCTATAATAACCGATATAAGCCCGGCGCGGACAACCAGGAGTCAAAGATATGCGGCACTCCCGTTGTTACGCTCACGGTCCTGGGTGACGCCACCTACACCTCTGTTCCCCAGAGCTTCATGTGGGGCATACCCTACTCAGCCGAGAGCCCGGAGCGGGCCATGGAGTACCTGAATGAGCAGTACACCAACCCGGACATTATGAACCTGCTGGCCTGGGGTATTGAGGGCACCCATTATGACATGACCGACGACGGACATATCACCGCCGCGGCAGCCCTCAACGGTGCGGAGTCCGGGTATAACCCCAGCGCCGGATGGATATTCGGCAACCAGTTTATCACGCACGTATGGGAAGGGGACGACCTGAACCTTTACAAGGAACTGAAGGCCTTCAACGATGGGGCCGACAAGTCCAAGGCCTTTGGCTTCACATTCAACAGCGACAGCGTGCTTACCGAGATAGCCGCCGTACAGGGTGTATACGACCAGTATAAGATTGGCCTTGAGAGCGGCCTTGTGGACACTGAGGCCACACTGTCCCAGATGCTTTCCGAGATGGAGAGCGCGGGGATAGGCAAGATAATAGAGGAAAAGCAGAGGCAGCTTGACGAGTGGGCCGAAGCAAACGGAGTTTCTTGATAAGCAGAAGCTATAGCACCGCGCGAGCCGTCATATCCCGGCGGCTCGCCGTGCTATAGTAAACACACTTGAACTGCGTTAACTATATAAACGGAAGTTTTGTAAATTAGAGTTTCAAAGGGGTGTGAATTGTTGAATACATTAGCTGCTAGTGAAAAGAAGAAGGCAGGCTCGGTATGGCGGCGCCTAAAATTTGGGATACCGCTTTACACCATGATGATACCCGGGTTTATATACCTGTTCGTCAATAACTATATGCCAATGGCGGGCCTTATAGTGGCCTTCAAGCAGTACGACGCCCGCAAGGGCATTTTCGGCAGCGACTTTATCGGTTTCCAGAATTTCAAGTATCTCTTCGCCACAAAGGACGCGCTGGTGATAACCAGGAATACGCTGCTGTATAACGGAGCCTTCATAGTTCTCAATACGGTGCTCTCCATTTTTATAGCGATTCTTTTAAGCGAGCTATTCTCCGTGGGGGCAAGGAAGCTCTACCAGAGCGTGATACTTCTGCCCTTCTTAATCTCCACCGTTATCGCGGGCTATATTGTCTACGGCTTTTTAAGCGCCGACTCCGGCTTTATAAATAAGAGCATTCTGCCCCTATTGGGCATAGACGATATATCCTGGTATAACGAGCCAAAATACTGGCCGGTTATTATAACCCTTGTGTATATATGGAAAAACGTGGGCTATAACTGTATTATTTACCTGTCGGCTATCATCGGCATAGACAGGCAGTATTACGAGGCGGCGGCCCTTGAGGGCGCGGGGAAGGTGCGGCAGATTTTCAGCATTACCCTGCCCATGATAAAGTCGGTCACCATCATGCTTATCCTGCTGGCTATAGGGCGGATATTTTACGCGGATTTCGGCCTGTTCTACCAGGTGCCCATGAATTCCGGGGCCCTGTTCCCGACCACGAATGTTATCGACACCTACGTATACCGCAGCCTTATCCAGATAGGCAATATCGGCATGTCCTCGGCGGCGGGATTCTACCAGTCTATTGTCGGCCTTGTGCTGGTCTCGGTCTCAAACCTTGTGATACGCAGGGCAGACCCCGAGAGCGCGCTGTTCTGACAGGAGGGATAATATGAAGACAAAAGAAGAAAAGCGCTTCCAGGTATTCAGCCATATAGTGCTGCTGATATTCGCGCTGTTTTGCATAATCCCCCTCGTACTGCTGCTGATGTCCTCCTTTGAGGAGAACTCCACCCTGATACGGGAGGGCTACGGCTTCTGGCCCAAGGCCTTCAGCTTCGAGGCCTATGAGTACCTGTTCCGCCATGGGGGGCAGATATTCACGTCCTACTTTGTCACCTTCTTCGTCACCGTGGTGGGGACGGCAGTGAGCATTGTGCTCACCACCATGCTGGCGTACCCCCTCTCCAGGGACGACCTGCTGGGCAGGAAGGTGCTGGGGTTCCTGGTGTTCTTCACCATGCTGTTTAACGGCGGCCTGGTGCCCACCTACCTTATTTATACCAACACCCTGCACCTGAAAAATACTGTCTGGGCAGTGATAGTGCCACGCCTGCTCCTTGGGGCCTACTACGTCCTGCTGATGAAGAGCTTCTTCACCACCTCTATCCCAAAGGCGATAATCGAGGCCGCGAAGGTGGACGGCGCGGGTGAGTACAGGATACTGGTGCAGGTAATTGTGCCAATGAGCAAGCCGATAATCGCCACGGTACTTATGCTCACCGCCATAAACTACTGGAACGACTGGTATAACGGCTTTATTTACATTACGACCAAAACAGAGTATTATACTATACAGGCGCTCTTAAACCGAATGCTTCAGGATATACAGTACCTGAGCAATAACGCCGCCACAATGGGCAATATCAGCGAGTCCGTGTCGAAGATACCGTCCACATCCGTGCGCATGGCAATAAGCGTGGTGGGCCTTCTGCCGATACTGATAGTCTACCCCTTTGTACAGAACAGCTTTGTCAAGGGCATTACCCTTGGGGCCGTAAAGGGGTAATAATAGAGGAGGAAAAACATATGTCACTGAAATTAGGAATACAGCTCTTCTCCGTCCGGGAGGAGATGGCAAAAAGCGTGGAGGCCACCATCAGGGCCCTGGCTGATATCGGCTACAGGCGGCTGGAGCTTTCAAACCATAACGCGCTTAATGACTTCGGCACCGGCTTCGGCATGAGCGCTAGGGATTTCAAAAAGCTTTTGGAGGAGCTGGGGCTGGAGGCCGTCACAAACACGGTAAACCCATACACAGATGAAAATATAGACAAGCTCATCGAGTACCACGTGGAAATAGGGGCCAAGGGGCTGGTGCTCCCTGTGGTATGGTACGAGACAAAGGACGACGTGCTGCGCTGCTGCGAGAACATCAACCGCTGGGGCAAAAAATGCCATGAGGCCGGGCTGTATTATCTTTTCCACAACCATTTTCACGAGTTCCAGAAGTTCGACGGCAAGACTGTAGTAGATATGGTCCTGGAAAACACCGACCCCGACTACGTGGGCTTTGAGCTGGATACCTACTGGGCAATGCGGGCGGGCGTGGACCCCTGCGACGTGCTTCGGCAGCAGGGAAAGCGCTGCAAGGCCATACACCAGAAGGACTACGCCAAGGGCCGGGAGGACCATATCAACCTGCTGGAGCTTGCCGGTACAAAGGGGGTCTCAAGGGACAGGTTTATGGAGATATGCCAGTCTGTAAACTATGAGAAGGACTTCACGGAAATAGGGGACGGCATTATGGACATCCAGAGGATAATCGACACGGCCCTGGAATGCACGGACGCCGAATACATCCTTCTGGAGCAGGACCACGCCAGTATGCCCCAGCTCGACAGCGTGCGCAGGAGCTTTGAGAACTTCAGGCGCTTTAGCGGGATAGAGTTCTGATGAAAAAGGGGTTTTCAGCGGCGGCAGGCTGCTTTCTGTGCGAGCTGGTCGCCGTGGGCGTGGGGGCGGGGACAAACAGCCTCTACACCGCGCCAATCTGCAATGACCTGGGCATTTCCCGCACCGGCTACTCTTTCTCAGTCACTGTAATTTACCTTGTAAACATGCTGGTATATATGCTCTTTCCCTTGTTAATGAGGCGGGTGCCCCTGAGAGGGATTTTTGCCCTGGGGCTTCTCAGCGAGACGGCGGCCTTTCTAATCTACTCCAGGGTAAGCTCTGCCACCACCCTATACCTGGGCGCGGCATTTCTAGGGGCGGGGCTGGTGCTCCTGGGCTCTGTGCCAATCACCGCCGTTATAAAGAGCTGGTACCCAGACCGCCAGGGCTCGGCCTTTGGGATAGTGCTCTCAGGCAGCGGGATAGGGGGCGCGGCCCTCATTCCGCTGGCCGGTATGTTGATGGACGCGTACGGCTGGCGCACAGCCGCCATGTGCTCGGCGGGGCTGATGGTCCTGGCAGCTGTGCCCTGTCTGCTGACCGTGCGGGAAAATAAGCAGGCAGGCAAGGAGGACAGGCCCGAGAGCCAGAGGATAAACGGCAGGGGGCTGCTGGCCCTTCTGCTCGTATACTCCTTTCTCACAGGGGCCTCAATCCAGCCAACGTATCTGTCCATAGCCGCCCACCTGTCGGAGTACGGCGTCAGCGCCAAGGGTGCCTCCACAGTCCTGTCGGTTATCTGCCTGTGCTCGCTGTTTGTGAAAATACTTCTGGGCGTGGTATCAGACAGGTTCGGGCCCTACCCAGTGGCGGCCTGCTCGCATATTGGGTTTATTCTGGCAATACTAACCCTGGTGTTTTTTACAGACTGCCTGCCCGCCTTTGAGCTTTTCTTTGCCTTCGGCTGTGTGCCCCTGGCGCTGGTACTGCCGCTTTTATCCTCACATTTTTTCAATAAATCGGCGGCGCGGGCGCTGTCCCTCTGCATGGCCTTCCAGACTGCGGGGATAGCCCTTGGAGTCCTGCTGACAGGCAGGCTCTACGACATGCTCTCCTCATACAATGGGGCGTTTCTGCTGCTGGGGGGAGTGAACCTTGCGGCGTTTGCCCTAGTAAGTGCGCTGTTTCTTATCCATCATCATAGAAGGAGTGTTTCAAAATGAAAAACGGTAAAATTCAAATCGGAGTTATAGGCTGCGGCGGCATTGCCAACGGGAAGCATTTCCCGGCCTTGGCAAAGCTTTCGGACCAGTGCGAGCTCATCGCCTTCTGCGATTTGGTCCCGGAGCGGGCAGAGAAGGCCAAAAGGGACTATGGAGTTCCGTCGGCGAAGGTCTTCACCGACTACCACGACCTGCTCAATGTGGACGAGGTTGACGAGGTCCATGTGCTCACCCCCAACGTGTCCCACTGTGAGATAACCTGCGCGGCCCTGAACGCCGGAAAGCACGTTATGTGCGAAAAGCCCATGGCCGCTACTCCCGCAGATGCCCGCCGTATGCTTGACGCCTACCATAAGTCCGGGAAGCTGCTGACAATAGGCTATCAGAACCGCTTCAGGGACGACAGCCTGTTCCTCAAAAGGTACTGCGACGAGGGGAACCTGGGGGAGATATACTTTGCCAAGGCCTACGCGCTGCGCCGCCGCGGGGTGCCCACCTGGGGCGTGTTCACCGACAAGTCAAAGCAGGGGGGCGGCCCACTTATCGACATCGGAACCCACTCCCTGGACCTTGCCCTCTGGTGCATGGACTGCTATAAGCCCCGCACGGTCCTGGGGGCCTCCTATGAGAAGCTGGGGCGGCTTTTGTCTCCGGACAACCAGGGCAACGGCGGCGGGAGCTGGGACAATACAACCTACGACGTGGAAGACTCGGCCTTCGGCTATATCGTCATGGAGAACGGCGCCTCCATCTTCCTGCAGTCCTCCTGGGCGCTGAACATCGACGACAGCCGCCAGGCGAAGATAACCCTCTGCGGCACAAAGGCGGGCTCGGACATGAACGACGGCCTGCGCATAAACACCGTCATGCAGAACAGCCAGACGATGATTCTGCCGAAGACCGACACCTACCGCCCTGGACAGGACCTGCTGGGGGGCTTCGGCATAGCGGCCGACAGGGAGAGCGAGGCGTGGCTTGGCGCTCTGCTTGGGAAGAACGAGCTGGTGGTAAAGCCCGAGCAGGCCATTGTAGTCACGGAGATACTCGACGCCATATACAGGTCCTCTGCTGAAAAGCACGCCATAGATTTCTAACCTATTAGCCAATGGGACTGCAAGATAGAGCTTTGCACAGGTTACGTGAAAGGCTCTATCTTGTTTAATATTAAAGCGGGGCCTCGGAGCGTATCCTGGGCCGCTGGCTGGGGAGGTAAGCTGATATGAAGGAGACAATGCGGGCCGGTATGGTGAGGAGCGTGTCGGTGGTGGTGGCGCCGCTCATTATTCTGCTGATTGCGGTGAATATTTTCAGCTCCAAGACAGCGTCGCTTAGAGCAGAGGAGAGCGTGCGGTCCGCCCTGAAGATACAGGCCATTTCCATAAACGACGTGCTCTCTGAGACGGAGAAGAGCGTGAAGGACATTATCACAAACCACCTGCAGGACATCCTCGTTATCCAGAAGGGTACAACAGACCTCAGCGACTACCTCTCAAAGCAGGCGGTCCTGACGGCGATGAAAAGCCATACCGCGGCGACGAACACCGGGGACGCCCTGTTCCTATACTCCCCGCAAGAGGGCTACCTTCTGCTGAATTCCCCGGAGCTTGCGGGATTACAGCGGGTGGAGCTCTGCGACTATATCCCAAAGGTCTTTGCCGGGGAGGAGTATATAAAGGCCGGGTGGCATATGAGGGAGGTGGGCGGCAGCGTCTACGTCTTCATGTGGCGGCGGGCAGGGGGGCTTTACGTGGGAGGGGCAGTGACCCTGGACGAGCTGGCGGGGATGGTGCTGGACGAGTCCGCGGAAATACTGAAAAACTCCGGGCTGTTTTTCACGGACCGGGAGCTATGCGCCGCAGTGGAAGCTGACGGCAGGGCCGCTCTTAGGGAGGAGGCCCCGAAGGGGCTTTATATGCTTTCCCAGCCTGTGGGGGACTCTGATATCAGGGTGTGCTTTGCCTATGGGAGCTTTCCCCTGCTGTCCGCTATGGGAGTTCCAATGCTGCTGGCGCTGCTGCTCTCGGTGATAATACTCCTCTGTATGCCGCTGCTCATAGGCCGCATAAGCTTTAACTTTACAAGGCCCTTCCACGATATCCAGCAGGGCATGAGGCTTGTGCAGCAGGGGGACTTTCAGACGCAGATAGAGGGCTCCTTCCCGTACCGAGAGACCGAGGACATGCGCTGTGCCTTTAACGAGATGGTAAGGCAGATAACCATACTGAAAAACGACGTATATGAGGAGAAGCTCTTAAGGGAGAAGACAGAATCGAATTTCTACCAGCTCCAGGTGAAGCCCCATTTCTATCTGAACAGCTTAAACCAGATTCATATACTGGCGCAGCTTGGAGACCTGGAGGGGATATCCCAGGCCGTCCTGCAGCTAATTGAGTATTTCCGCTACCTTCTGCGCAGCAACGAGCAGACTGTTATGCTGAAGGACGAGATAAAGCATATTGAAAACTTCTTCCTGATACAGAAGCGGAAGTACCCGCTGGGCTTCGGGTTTAAGGTGGACTTGCCCGATGAGCTGCTCTGCCTGCAGATACCGCCTCTTTTCCTTTTGACCTTTGCGGAGAACAGCATAAAATATGCCACCGGCGTATACGACAGGCTGGAGCTTCTGCTAAAAGGGGAGCGGGCCGGCGAGGGAGGCTATAGGCTGGTGCTTGAGGACAGCGGGCCGGGGTTTAGCAGCGGGGTGCTCTCGGCCCTGCAAAAGGGGGAGAAGCTGAGGGCTACCGACGGGCATGTATGTATAGGCATTGCCAACGCCCAGCAGCGCCTGCGATTTGTCTACGGCGATGGGGCCGGTGTCAGCTTTAAAAACGGTGGGGTCCTGCCCGGGGCCCATATAGAAATTTACATCCCGAAAGGGGAAGGGGAGGAGATATCATGAGCGTGGGGGAGGCCTGCGGGCTGCTTATAATCGATGACGAGGTGCTTGAGACCGAGTATATACTGGCGCTCCTCAGCCGGAGCAGCCTGGAGTTTTCCGATGTGTCCGTGGCCTTCAGCATGGAGATGGCCCAGAATATCCTGCAGAACCGCCGGATAGACATAATGCTCTGCGACATAGAAATGCCCCGGGGCTCGGGACTGGACCTGCTGAAGTGGGTGCGGGAGCAGGGCCTCTCGCCGGAGGTTATCATCACCACCTGCCACCCAAATTTTACCTATGCACAAACTGCACTGCAGCTCTCCTGCTCAGACTATCTCCTAAAGCCTGTTATGCCCGAGCAGCTTGAGGGGAGCCTGCATAAGGCGGTGGAGGCTGTAAGGCGCAAGGCCAGCGCCGACCTGTACAGGAGCAACGAGCAGGGGATATGGGAGCATTTCTTCACCGACTTCATCCAGGACGGGGCCTTCGGGAGCCGGGAGAGCCTCTCCCGGAAAATGCAGGAGATACACTTCCCCCTGACCCCCGATACCCGTATGACTCCGCTGCTGTTCCGTTTCTCATTCAGGCCGAGCACGGTGAAAAACGGCGCGGACTCTGTGAAAAAGACTGTGCTCATAAATATCCTGTCGGATGTGCTGTTCGACTTCTCCCTGACGCCCTTCTTCTGCTTTGTAAACGAGAGCACCTGCTTTGTGGCTTTCCCGTCCTCGGCCCAAAGGCCAAATGAGGACTTCTACGAGTGCAGGCTGAAAAAGCTGCTGAAAAACAGCAATAGCCTGCTTGAAATGCCAATGTGCTGCTATGTAGGAGAGTCCGCCCTGTTTTGGGAGCTCAACGGAATATGCAAAAGACTAACCCAAAAGAGCCGGGAGGCCTTTACCTGCATAAGCCAGGTGATTTTCCCCTCAGAGGGCCCCCGCCCCCCGAAGACGGAACAATCCATAAGGGAGGAGGACTGGATGATTCTGCTGGAAAACGGCAGGCTCCAAAAGCTGAGGGAGGAGGCCGGGGAGTACCTGGAGGGGCTGCTGGAGAGGAGGATAGTCAGCGCCAACGAGGTATTCCTGTATTCCCAGTCCCTAATCCGTACGCTCCTGCGCTTTATGGAAAAGCAGGGCATAGACAGCGGCGAGCTGCTGGGTGAGCAGGCCCAGAACCAGCTGCTTATGAGGGAGAGCTTCTTCCTGGAGGACTACGCCGGGCGGGTGCGTAAGTTGCTGGAGCTGCTGGGCGAAAGGCTGGAGAGGGGGGCTAGGGAGAATATCTGCCAGCGGGTGGCGGCGTATATCCAGTCCCATGTGGAGGAGGACATGGACAGGGGTATGCTGGCCCGCAGGTTCGGCCTCTCCCCGGAATACCTCTCCCACCTTTTCAAGCAGGCCATGGGAATCTCCCTGGTGTCCTTCATCACCAGGGAGAAGCTGCTCTATTGCAGGCGCATGTTTGACATAACCTCCTGTTCCGTCCATGCCGCCGCAGAGAAGGTGGGGTATACCAATTTCTCATACTTCGCAAAGCTCTTTAAGAAGGAGTTTGGCTGTACCCCCCAGCAGTATAAGGAGGGCAGGGGGCACAGGTAGTCAGCCAATATGTACGCCCTCGTGCTCCAGCAGCCAGCGCTTTCTCTCAAGCCCTCCCGCATAGCCTGTAAGCCTGCCGTCCCAGCCCAGCACCCGGTGGCAGGGTATAATAATAGAGATGGGGTTATGACCAACAGCGCCGCCCACCGCCTGGGGGGACATATGCGGTAGGCCCATACGCGCCGCCAGCTTCCGGGAGAGCTCCCCATAGGTCGTGGTCTGCCCATAGGGTATCTCCAAGAGCAGTTTCCAGACCTCCTGCCTGAAGCCGCTGCCCTGGGGCGCAAGGGATAGCCCACTCACAGGGGGACGCTCCCCGGCAAAATAGCAGTCAAGCCAGCCTGCGGCCTCCCTCAACAGGGGAGAGGCCGTATCCTCCCGGGGGCAGTCCAGAAGGGGTTGTGGGAAATATTTCTGCCCCTCTATCCAAAGCCCAGATAGTGCACCGTCCCTTTCGGCAAGCAGCAATTCTCCTATGGGAGAGACGTAGTGCAGTGTATTTGACATATTCTCCTCCTGTTTTGGTTTCATTTGATACTCTTAGTCTAAATATAGGCAAAAAATATCGCGCACCCACGATATGGGTACGCGAATAGCTGGTGGGCGCTAACGGACTTGAACCGCTGACCCCCTGCACGTCAAGCAGGTGCTCTAGCCAGCTGAGCTAAGCGCCCGGAACTTCTTTATTATACACCAGGCTACCTGAAAAAGCAAGCCCTTTTTTCAAAAAAATTCAATTTCCACCATGGACGCATATTTGCCCCGCCTAAGGACCATGCTATGATTAACTTTTTAACTGATTTCAGAAAGGGTGGTCCGTCTATGAAAACCGCGAAGCCGCAGGAATACGCTAAGGCAGTCAAGGCCGCGTCGCCGCCGTCGCCGGTGGTGAAGGACTGTATCTGGGCCTTTTTAGTTGGTGGCTTTATCTGTACTGTGGGACAAATTTTAGTCAACTTATATCAAAATCTTGGCCTTGAGCTCCCTCAGGCCCGGACCGCCGTGTCTGTCAGCCTTATCCTAATCTCCGCAACCCTCACGACCCTGGGCTGGTACGACGACCTCTCCAAGCACGCCGGTGCAGGTATGCTGGTGCCGATTACAGGGTTTGCCAACTCTATGGTGTCCCCGGCTATGGAGTTCAAAAGCGAGGGCTTCATCACCGGCCTTGGCTCCAAGCTGTTCACCGTCTCCGGCCCGGTGCTGGTCTTTGGCGTGACCTCCAGTGTTATTTATGGGCTAATAATTTATCTTTTTCACATAATTTAAAATATTTTCCTAAAGTTCGCCGCAGGGCATGAGCCTGGCCTTTACTCAGTGGGGTTGTACAGGATATGCTGCTTGAGTCTTTTTATACTCATGGTTTATAGTATAAAATTGAATGTTATTATAAAAAACTGTTGCATTTCATCTTTGGATAGTGTATAATTCTTAGTAAGAAAGGACTGATTTCCAATGATAAATGTAACTGTTTGGTACGAGGCGCTGGAGGAAAAGGGCGAGCTCCGGCCTGAGTTTATCGACCCCGGAATGCCCGAGGAGTTCCGCGACAAGATGGCGGGCTTCCTTGAGAAATCCTCTGCCGGGGTAGCTAAAGCCTACCCTAACGGCCTGCTGAAGACCCTCTCCGAGCACCTCTCAAAGAATGGCGACATGAATGTCACCTATACCACCCTCTACGACCCTGAGTACGGCCTGCCCGACGAGCTGCTGGATAAGACAGACGTGCTGGTCTGGTGGGGGCATATGGCCCATCACGCCGTGCCTGACGAGCTGGCCTTTAAGGTAGTTGCCCGGGTTCAGCGGGGCATGGGATTTGTAGCCCTGCACTCGGCCCACCTTTCAAAGCCATTCCGCTACCTGCTTGGCACCAGCGGCAACCTGAAGTGGCGGGAGGTGGACTTCACCAGGGTTTATAACCTCTGTCCCACCCACCCAATCGCCAAAGGCGTACCGGAATACTTCGAGCTGGAGCAGGAGGAGGTCTACTGCGAGGGCTTCGACATTCCCAAGCCCGACGACCTTATTTTCGCCAACTGGTATCGTGGCGGCGAGCTCTTCAGGAGCGGTGCCACCTGGACCAGGGGCAACGGCAAAATTTTCTATTTCCAGCCGGGCCACGAGACTTTCCCCTCCTATCATAATCCTATAATAATCAGGATTATCGAAAATGCCATCCGCTGGACTGCGCCGGTGCTGTGGAAGGAGAAGCTGGAGAGCCCGATGATTGAGAAGTCACCAGAGGAGCTTTTGAAGTAAGCGCAAGTAATAATTTTGTACATAGTTTTGGCCCCTGCACCGGGTGGTGCGGGGGCCTTTTGCATATCATCTGTGTTGTTAACTTACTGAAGGCAGAAGATTAGGGCCAACGCCGCTTGTGCTTTATTTTTGCGTCCCAATCTGGGACACATTCCCATAACACCTTGCCCCTTATCCGCATAAGATGCCATATAAAGCATTTCGGTAAAGGAGCACTGTACATGAATTTGCCCAATGTCCACCTTCTCCCCGCGCTGTGCGGCAGACCGCAGGCCCAGGCCAGCATAACCGGCAGCGGGAGCTTTCCCGGCATATCCGGCTGGGTGCGTTTTTACCAGACAAACGAAGGGGTGATTGTCTATGCCGAAGTCAGCGGACTTCCTCATTCCCACCAGCCCTGCCAGGAAAGAATTTTCGGGTTCCACATTCACCAGGGAACCGACTGCGGCGGCAGCGGGGATGAACCGTTCCCAAACGCCATGTCACATTACAACCCAAAGGATTGCGAGCACCCCTACCATGCGGGAGACCTGCCGCCGCTGTTCGGGAATAACGGCCTTGCAGTATCCGCATTTTTGACCGACCGCTTTCTGGTCGAGGATATCATCGGAAAAGTGGTTATCCTCCATGACCGCCCAGATGATTTCACCACACAGCCCTCCGGCAATGCAGGCACCAAAATTGCCTGCGGGGTAATTCAGAGAACACCCGGTTTTTGCGGCTGACATGCCTCTCTGGGCGCCGGCTGGGATAGTTCCCGTAGACTGTATCAGAAACCATTTATATACAAGCGCCCTTTTTCCACACTTCGCTGAAACTCTTTCTTCTAAGTACAAAAGTCCGACATCATGAAAGTGATACTGTATCATAATCAGCATGACGTTCCGATAGCTGCATTTATCGTATTCACAGGCTGAACCTGTACCAAACATACCGCTCTTTCGCCCTCAACGATATGACCTCTGAAAACAGATGTGCAAAATGTAAATCCGCGGCTTACATTTTTAACACATGGGATATTCAAACCTGAAACATGGGCAAATTGCCGCTGTTTCAGGTTTTGGCTTATAATGACATAACACGCATTTAGGAGGGATGTGAGCGAATGAAAATCTACGGATATATCCGGGTGTCCAGCACCGGCCAGAACGAGGACAGATGGTAAAAAAGCTGAAGCCCGACGACTGTATCCGAAAATGCGAGGGTCAATATTAAGAAACGCCAGGAACAAGGAATTGCAGCGGCTAAAGCGCGGGGTATGTGCTTCAGTAGGCCGGAGAAGCCGGTGCCGGAGGATTTCGAGAAAATTGTGCTTCAGTGGCAAAACAAAGCACTTAACTTCAGTCAAGTGCTGGAATTGTGCAATATGAGTGCGGCGACATTTTATAAGCGGTTACGGTAATACCGTATAGCAAATGGAACAAAAAGAGAATTACCTTAACTCTGAAAAGGTGTAATAAAGTGTACCTTTTTTTAATGCCGCCTCTTGCTAAGCGAGCCCCAGAGCTTTAGTGATTTTTTCACAGATATATAGCCAAAAGAGCATTGCTATTTTGAACGTCTTGCGGTAAAATATGAAAAGATATATAGACTTTTAATAGGTACACATGAAATGAAGGGATACAGTTGAAACCTAAGTCTGTGAATCCTCGGAAAGCTATTACTCAGGCATATATTATTTTGTTGATGTCAGTGTTCCTGTTCTTCACAGGGACAA
Organism: Acutalibacter sp. 1XD8-36; assembly: GCF_009917525.1. Taxonomy (GTDB): domain Bacteria; phylum Bacillota; class Clostridia; order Oscillospirales; family Acutalibacteraceae; genus Acutalibacter. The sequence goes on along the minus strand of NZ_QZDU01000005.1, from coordinate 137,040 downwards.
ATGGGTATATGGATATAACCATGTCAAAGTTCCGCGCATTTTCCATATTATCCTGCACATATGCCGTCTCTATGGCTGCAGCAGGCTTTGCTGTAGCTAAAACCAGACAATCCTTCTCACCGGCGGCTCTGCTGAAAAAACTTTCCTGGCCTCAGCGGACTGCCCTGCTGTATCTGGCCATTACCTGGATATCTGCGGCCGCGTCACCATATTGGCCGGAGACCGTTCTTGGAGCCAGCAGGTATGAAGGGGCATTTTCCATCAGCCTGTATGTGTTGTGTTTTCTGTTGGTTGCGGCCTATGGCGAGGCAGACCGGGTGCTCCTATGGGTACTGGTCGCAGCGGTAACGCTGGAGAGCCTGCTTTGTATCGTACAGCTGACCGGGTATAACCCCTTTGGGCTGTACCCAACTGGATACAGCTATTTTGACGCAGGGAAGTCATATAGCGGAGAATATTTGGGCACAGTGGGGAACACTGACCTGCTGGCGGCGTTTTACTGCCTTGCAGTACCCATCCTGACATATAGCATGGCGTATATGAACGGGGCGAAGCGCCTTATACTCCTGGCTCCCCTTGCTCTGTCAGCCTATGTCCTTATCAGAATGTCCGTTATGGCAGGCCTTGTGGGTATTGGGGCAGGCCTTCTGCTGGCCCTGCCAATGACCTTTAAGAAGAAGCGGGCGCGGCTTATATGCGCAGGGGTCATGACAGTCCTGCTGCTGGCGGCGCTGCTGACAGTATATATTGTCGACCCGCCCGCGGGAATGCTGCACGAAGTCCACAATATACTGCACGGAGACCTGGACAGTTCCTTTGGCAGCGGACGTATACATATATGGAAAGAAACGGCTGCCAAGGCCGTTACCCGTCCGCTGCTGGGCTTTGGCCCCGATACCATGATAAGCGGCGGGCTGGAACCGTTCAGGCGCTATAACGCGGAGCTGGGCATTATGTTAGTGGCAAGGATAGACACTGCCCATAACGAATATCTCAATATCTGGTATCACCAGGGTATACTCGCGCTGGGAGCTTACATATGGCTGCTGGTACTGCTGGCCAGGCGGTGGACTGCCTCCGCCCCGGTAGACGGCACTACATTGGCCCTTGGCGCTGGTATTATAGGCTACTGCGCGCAGGCCTTCTTTGGGCTCAGCATGTGCATCACCGCGCCGTTCTTCTGGACAGCCCTGGGACTGCTGGCCCGCAGGAGCGAGCCCGCCAAAGGAAAGGAGGGATAACCGCGAAACAAATTTTTATCAGGTAATCAAGTAATATATCAAACATTCAGGAGAGCTATAGAATGGCAAAAAAGTTATCAGCAAGTATCCTGTGGTTCCCGCAAATGGTGTGACTGCGGAGTGTATTCCGGCATATGGGAGATTGAAGTTAGGCTTATTGTCCTATAACCCTTTTTGTCCTGCAGCGTAGCTTTTGGCAGACCTAAACCTAGTCTGCTCCGCCGGGTGATAGTGTGTATATTCTTATGGAAAAAGAACGATTATCAGCTAAAAATCGCCGATAACCGCCCTTTGCTTTCGTTTAATGCCTAAATTTCATCTTTCTGCATATCTCACCCAGCCTGAGAGCTCACCGCATCATACGAGCTCTCTTTAGTGATGTCGTCCTCAACCTCCGGATGGATGATTCCCGGGTCATTATGCCGCGGCTGGTTCCATTCTATATCCTGTTCCAAAAGCACCTCACCGATATCCCGGTCAATAACCTTTATCAAAGCGGGACGCTCCGTGTCAAGGCCCTGCAGCCGGTCAAAGCTTAGCATATACTGGTTCAAAGGAATATCAGTCACCCACTCTACCGTCCAGCTGCCGTCATTCTGATGGACATATTCCATATAGTGCGGCTCATGGCTCCAGTGAAGTTTGTCATTTTGGGTAACGGCGCTGCCTACCCATTGGCCGTCCTGCCAGAGCTCAACAGTCAGCTCCTGATAGTCAGAGCCGGTCAGCAGCCAAAGGCAGTTTTTCGCCTCGCCGTATTCAAAGTCGGATACCAGCAGACCATCGGTCAGGCTCTCGACATTTTCAGCGCCGCAGACATATCTGGCATAGGGCGGCTCCTTGATATCCTCAGGCGTACCGGCTTCCACTGTGCCCTTCTGGAAGTCCAGAACGAACACCGATATATACTCCCCGGTATCATTCTTGTCCAGCAGGCCCAGCACCACCTTACGGTCCTCGTCCGGCTGCAGGCCGCCCATGAACCAGGTCTGACGCTCGCCGCCACCGGCTAATTCTGCCGTCTTACCGGCGCCTGCATCCCCAAGGCCCCTGCCGTCGTCGAAGCGGATAACACGGAGAGGGTTGTTGTACCGGCCGGACACCTCAAAGGAAAAGATGGAACCTGCGGGGCTTGCCTCTGCGGACAAGAATGTGACGCCGTTTATCTCCAACGGCCCACTAATATTTTGCACGACAGCTTCGTTTTTCTCCACCGCAAAGCTGAGCTGGAAGGGTGTGTTATTTATCATGCGGGTCGGGCCGGCGGCGCCGTCCTCAATGCCCTGGCTGCAAAGTGTAACGTCCAGGCAATCTAAATTCTGATATTTTTCTGGCACCCGAAAGCCCCGCTGGGAGATGTACTTTCCGTCTTCCACCTTCTGCCACCAGCCGCTGGCGGTGGTCTCGGCAAAGCCCTCGGCCGACGCATGGTCACCAGTTTCCTCGTCCCACTGCACCTGGGGGTCGCCATTCAAAAGAACATTATAGTATTTGCCCCAATTATTGCTGTACACGGTATCCGAGCATCCGTCCACTTCCATGATGAGCCCCGCGTAGACGAACACGCCGTCGTAGTAGACCTGGTCAACACTTATGTTGACAGGGCTCTGCCCCAGTCCGCCGGCAGGTACTTGGACGGTGTTCTCTCCGGCGGGCACGGCGTAATTGTTCAGGCTGTTCTGGGCGTCCCTCATGTTGTCCGAGACCGCACCGCGTTTGAAGGCTTCAAACACCCCGCCGATAAAGGGCAGGCTCTCGGCAAAGGCGGGGAAGAGGGCGTTGGTGCCGATAAGCAAGACCATAACAACTGCCACGGCGCTGACGGAGAAGGAGAGCCTTCTCAGGCCGACATGCTTTTTCTTTTGGCAAAGGGGGGCCTGCTCCAGCTCAGCCCAGCTGGTTTCCCGCATTAGCTCCAATGTGCTTTCCAGCAGTTCGGGGCTGGGCGAATTGGCGCTTAGTATCCTTTGAGCAGAATTTTCTATATTCATACTGTACTCCTTTCTATTTCAGTCGTTTTTCCAGAGCAGTTCTGGCCCGGCTCAGACGGATGCGCACGGCATTCGGTGAGCACCCCAGCACTTTAGCAGCTTCTCCAGTGGAAAGTCCGCCGAAGTAGATGAGTTCCAAGACCTCCCGATGTTTTTTCGGCAGGTTCCTTAATTCCATCAGGAGCTCTCTGTCCTCACCAGATGTGAATTCTATCCCTTCGGCAGCTTCCATGGGGAGAGTCTCGTGACGTTTTTTGGTACGCCACAGCATCTTGCAGCAGTAGACCGTCGCCCGGGAAAACCACACCCGGCCCTGCCGCTCATCCTCAAATTTGGGGCGCTTGCGCACATAGCTCAAAAAGATCTCCTGGAAGACATCTTCAGCATCCTCCCGGGTGCCGGTTTTAGCCAAGGCAATGGCGTACACTGTGCGGGAATACACAGTTACCACTTCATCCATAGTAAGGGGGGCGGCATGGGGTTCGTACTGTTGGCCGCTCAGCTCTTTCCCAGCCGTCTGACTTATATCCATATGGGATTCTCCTTTCTTCATGAGGTAAAGAAGTCCTCCGCGCGGTTCACTTATAATACTGCCACAGAGTGTCAAAATATTTCAGGTTTTTTACATGGATATACTTTCTTATATCTATCTTTATAATCATAGGGTCCGTGATTGCAATGTAGTGTCAAACATCCAATGTCACTTTAGGGAAGAAGTCCATACTTCCCGCTTTTAGGGGGGATTCACACACAAAAACAGAGGGAAGCCAAAAAGCTACCCTCTGTTTTTTGTTGTCTTAAAGCTGCTTACTTTATAACCAAAACAGTAGACGTCTCGTTGATATGCCCGAAGAACGCCTCTCCGTTGGTGGAGAAGCCGATACTGGGGTAACGCCCGAAGAGTTCGCAGTAGGGGCCGACAAGATTCTCCTTCTGCATCTCCAGGGTGCGGTACAGGCAGTTGAAGTTGATGAGGCCGGCAGGTTCGTAGGTGATAGCGTCGTCCAGGGCCTTCTTGGTGTCCTCAACAATGTTGCCGATTTCCAGGACGTTAATTTCAGTACCCTCAGGCAGGCCGCAGTGCAGGGTAATGCCGCCGTCCTGTATCTGGTTGAAGGTGCGCACGAAAATCTCGGTGTCCGCCACAACGCCCAGGGGGTTGCTCACAAAGTAATCCTGAATCTTCTCCAGGGGCACGCCAAGGACCTCGGCGTAGACCTCGCCGCAGGGACGTCCGTCAAACTCGTAGAGTATGCGGTTGCGCATATCGGACTTGGTAACCAGTAGCTTGCGCTCGGACAGGATATGGGCGCTCTGGGTCTTGAGTACGTCGTAACCGTTCACGGTCTTGAGCACCGCCAGCACAGCCGCGCCGCTGTAGCTCTTGCCGTTGGCATAGACCAGGGATTCGCCGCTGTCCGCAGCAGAGGAGGAGCCGCCCACAAAGAGCAGGTCGGTTACAGTGCCCAGGCGGTCCATGAATATCTCCTCGGACTTTGCGCTGGATTCAAACATCACAAGGCCCACATAGCTCTCGTAGTTGGCAAGGACCTGGTCCACGCCGCCGAAAAAGCCGTGCATTTCTTCAAGAACGCCTCTCAGGTCCGGGTCGGAGCTTATGTTCTCCACAACGCGTACACAGACGTCCTCAACGCTCCCGCTGTCCATAGCCATAATGCTCACAGCGCCGTCGGTGAAGTCCGAATTGCAGTATTCGCTGTGGGAGGTGGAGCCGATAATCTCAGCGCCGGGGAAAGCCTCCTTCAGCGCCGCCTCGGGATGTACGTATATGCTGGACGCAAAAAATAGCAGCAGCTTCGGCTGAAAGCCCGCCAGAGCTTCAGAAGCCTGACGAGCCATATCCTGGCTGTCTGTTCCTTTAATTAAAACTGTCTTAACTGCCAAATTTCTTCCCGCCTTTCAAAAGTATTTTATATTGCTTAAACCGAAATTCCAAACTCTTTGGCAACCTCGCGTACCTTCAGTATGATTGCCGGGTCGTCAGGAGAGGCCGCAGTGTATTTATCCACGGCGATTCCCTTGAGATACATCTTTGTGCGCACAGAGTTTTCAATGACAAGATTGCCCTTACCCTTCTGGGTAATGACCTGCTGAATCATGTTGTAAACCTGCCCTGCCAATAAATTCACCTTCTCTCTTGAAAAATGCGGTCAATACGCTGCTGATAGCATGAATATTTTAGCATATATGTGTTTTATTGTCAATAAATTTTCCTAAAAGGCACTATATCCAGTGACTGCCGCTGGGGAGGCTTTTGATACCCCCTATTCCTCCCACTTCACCCGCTCCGACAGCGACGCCTTTGTCACAATGCGATAGGAAAGCTCCGCCGCCACAGCGCCTACTACAAACAGCAGGAGCAGGCTCCCTGCCGCCGGCAAAGAAATTGCGGAGATTTTCACGCCGGATACTTTGGTCAGCAACCCGCTTGTCAGCGCTGACCCTGCCACAAAAGCCGCCAGCCCGAAAACGCCGCCCACGCTGTTTTCATATATCAGCATCAAACGGAGCTGTGAGCGGGTCATGCCCACCGTCTCCAGCATAGCGAACTCACGCCGCCGCAGCACCGTGGAGGTGAGGGCGCTGTTCACCATGTTCATCAGCCCGATAAGGAAGATGATGCCGCAAAGGCTGTAGCCGGTAAGCTGGATGGCCCCGAGCCTTTCCTGCAATTCTATCATGTCGGTGAGTCTGCCTCCCACAAGATACTCGAACCTTGTGTCCCCGGAGCCCACGCCGCGCCCCTCAATCAGGGTTTGCGTCTCTTTAAGAAGCGCGTCTGACCTGCCATCTTTCGCGTTCACAAGCACCTTGAACACCGGGGCGTCCGGGAATTCCCTCTCAAAGACGCTCTCGGGCAGCAGGAAAAACATTTCCTCCACGCCGACGGGGTTCGCCATGAGCCTGCCCCCGATAATTTTCCCCAGCGCCGTCCAGATGCCGGAAGGCAGTTCCAGGTGAATGACACTGTAATTCCTGCTAAGGCTGAGCGCGTCCCCGGAGGAAAGGCGCAGATTCATATCTACCGCCTGCTCGTCCCTTTCCAAGGAAACGCACAATACGTGCTTGCCGTCGTACAGTTCCTCTCCGTCATAGTAAGCTGGCTTGAGCCTGTCCTCCTGGGACACCACAATCTCCCGGCAGAGCGCGTCGGGGATGGAGAGCACGGCGGCTTTTACGCTGCCGCTGTCCAGGATGTCCTGGTATTCCTTCCGCACAAAGTCATATTCCGACCCCGCCATAAAGTCCCTGATTTCCTCCGCAAGCCCGGGGGTGATGTCCGCTTCAATCTGCTGGAAGCGCAAAAGCCAGGTTTCCTCCACGTTGCCGGAGCTGGCAAGGCTCTCGATGATATCCGGCTCCACCGCCGCGAATTGTGAGATTTCTGTCAGCTCTTCGGGGATAAGGCCATTGCGGCCCCCGTCCCACAGCCCCAGCTCCACGTCAAACATCCCCAACTGTTTTCCGCCAATCATCGTGTCAATTTCCGTGAACGCACCCACTAATATAAACAGCAGCACGGACACCATCGCCGAAAGGGAAGTGACCAGCATCCGCCCCCAGCTCCGGCGAAGCCCAGCCATAGCCAGGCTTCTGGGAGAGGCGGGAGCCTCCCGGCGCTTTTCCTTTTTGGGAGCTTTGCCATCCGGCTCGGGAGAGATCGACTGTATGGGCGTCATTTTCTTGATACGTACAAGGGGCCGCAGGGCCGAGAAGAACAGGGTAAACAGTGTCAGTCCGGCGCTGATCAGAGAGATAATCGGGCTGAACCGGTTAGGCAGCACCTCCCCGCTCATGCTCATAAATATAGGGGAGAGGAGCTTGAACCCGATAAAATACCCAGCTGCCAGCCCCACTGGAAGCGCCCCGCAGGCAATGAGCCCGGTCTGCATCAGCGTCAGCTTTTTCATCTGCCGATGGGTCATGCCGATGACCTTCAAGAGCCCGAAGGCGCGCATATCCTGGGTCAGCGCGATGGAATAGACGTTGTAGATGAGCAAAAACGCCGCAAGGAACAGCACCCCTATCACCAAGAGTATCATCAGGACAATATCCGGCTGGAGGAGGCTGCCCAGATCCGCGGCGACAAAGGCGTAGTTGATTTGGGTGCGCTGCTCCCCACCGGGGGTCTCCCACTGGGACAGCCGCTCCACGACTGCGTCCAGCCGCCGGTCTATTCCGAAGCTGCTGTGAAACTGCACCACGACGCCCAGCTCCAATTCCTCCGCCACGTGCTCTCCATACAGCGCTACCGCCGGGGGCGGCACGTCCGCCTCGCTGTGGTAGAAGCCGGAGACGGTGTAGGTCCTCTCCAGCGGCTCCTCGACCTTCACGCTCTTAATGAAAAACCTGACCTGGTCGCCAATGGAAAGCGTGGGGAACGTCTCCCGGCAGAGCAAAATCTCATCCGTCCTTTTGGGGAACCGGCCCTCGGTCAGTGTCATGAACAGGTGGGGGAGTACCTTCTCCCGGTCCACAAAGAGCATTCCAAACCCTTGCTCTACGCTGTTCGCCTCCGCCGGTTCCACCCAATGCATAGGCTCAAAGGACATGAGAAATGTCTCCGAAACCTCGGGGGCGCTTTGAATTTCCTCCCGCAAGGCTTCACCGGAGATAGAATATCCCATATCAAAAATGAACGCGTGAATATCGGAGCCGGACGCCAGCATTTTGGAGAGCTGTATGGAATCCAGAGCGCAGTAGGCGAAGCTGATAACTGTCATGTACAGCACCGCCGTGAGCACCACCGCCACGGCAACGAACCCGGTGCGCATCCGGTGGGAGCTTATCTGCAAGCGTGCAAGCCGGAAAATCATCCCGCCACCTCCCCGCTGTCGGAAACGATACGCCCGTCCTCAATGCGTATGCGCCTGGAGGTCATCTGTGCTAGTTCCTCATTATGTGTAATCATCAAAATCGTCTGGGAGAACTCCCGGTTCAGCTTTTCCAAAAGGAGCATGACCTCCAGGCTGGTCTTGCTGTCCAGGTTCCCGGTGGGCTCGTCTGCAAGGATAATATGGGGCTTCGTGGCAAGGGCCCGGGCTATCGCCACCCTCTGCTGCTGTCCGCCGGAGAGCTGGGAGGGCATGGAGTAGCGCTTTTCATAAATTCCAAGGGTGGAGAGCAGCTGCTCTATTTCCTCCCGGCCGGCTTTCAGCTTGTCCAAGCCTATGGGCAGCACGATGTTTTCCCAGACATTCAGGCCTGGAATAAGGTTGTAGCTTTGAAACACAAAGCCGATATAGCGCCGCCGGAAGATGGTGAGGGGGTCGGGGGATAGGGAGTAGAGGTCCGTTCCATCAATAGTTACCGTGCCCTCGGTAGGGACGTCGATACCCCCCAGCAGGTGCAGAAGGGTGCTCTTGCCGCTGCCGCTGGAGCCTACTACGGAGACAAACTCCCCGCGCTCTACGGAAAGGTTTACTCCGTCCAGGGCACGGAGGGCGTTTTCGCCGCTGCCGTAAATTTTTATCAGTTGATTCGTCTGTATGAGCATAATTGCGCTCCTTTCTTTTTAATGCCGTCATTATAGCAGACGAATCTTTCCAGACCGCAACGAAATCTTTCACTTTTGAAAGAATCGCAAAATTTATTCCGCTGGCAGGAAAATGCTGAACCTACACCCCGTGCCTTCCCGGTTCTGGCACAGCACCCGCCCGCTCTGGGCCTGCACAATCATCCGGCAGAGAGTAAGGCCGATTCCAACGCCGGAAGCATTCCGGGTAGTTTTGCCGCGGTAGAACCGCTTCCAGATTTCTGGCAGCTCCTCCTCCGGGATTCCGGGGCCTTCGTCCAGAACGTCCAGCCTGATGTAAGTATCGTATTGCTGCGCCGCGACCATGATTTTTGAGCCATCCGGCGAGTATTTCACGGCGTTATCCAGAATCGTACCCAGCGCTTCGGAAGTCCAGCGCAGGTCAAAGAGTGCGGTGAGACCGTCGGGGATATCTGCGGAGAGAGCAATGCCTTTCCTACAGGCTTCCGGCACAACGGCTGATATTGCCTGGGCCGCCAAAGTTTCCACAGATTCTTTGGCAGGGTGCACATTCTCCTCAATGAGCCCGCCCTCGCACCGGGAGAGCTTTACCAAAGCGTCCAGAAGGAACTGCAGCTTATTTGCCTGCTGAACTATTGCAGCTGATTCAGAGGACGGCGGCAGCAGCTCGGCGTACATCTTTGCGGCTGTCAGAGGCGTTTTGCATTGGTGGGCAATATCGGAGACAAGCGCGGCAAGATTGCGGTAGCTTTCCGCAACACGCCGGTCGCGGGTCTCCTCCTCATTCCGTTTCAGCCGGAGCTGCCGGGCAATGGGCGCGATTTCCTTTTCCGTAACAGTAAAATCATCCTTGCCTTCCAATGCCTTTTGCACATCAGCAAGCAGTTTTTTGCGCTGATTTTTCTCATATAGCGCAAAGCCCGCCGCGAGAAGACAGGCGAGTGTTCCATAGAAGGCAGTGGGCCAAATACTGCCCACATAAAAACTGTTTACAAGGCATAGCGCTGCCGTCAGGACAAGCCATACCATTGCGAAAAGCAAGGTCATTCTCTGTCACCTACCCACATATAACCCAGCCCATAAATAGTGCTGATGCTTTTCTCGCCCAGTCGCCCCCGCAGCCGGCTTACTGCAACGGACAGGGCATTTTCATTAAGCTCCTCGCCGCCATCCCACAGTGCATCCGTCAGCGCCGCCCGGGTGAGCACCTGCCTTGCATTTTTCACCAGCGCCGCCAGCAGCTTGCACTCAGTAGAGCCCAGATACACCCTCTCGCCGTCCACAAAAAAATCCATAGCGGCAAAGTCAAACCGGTACCGCCGGTCTAAATATAAATCGGCGCGCTTTTCTGTACGCTCAAGCAGGGCGGCAATGCGCTCCCGGAGTACCATCAGAGAGAAGGGCTTTTTGACATAATCGCAGGCCCCCGCACGGAAGGCAGCTACCTCGTCAATCTCTGAGTCCCGCACTGTGAGAAATATGACCGGCACCGAGGTCTTCTGCATAATCTCCCGGCAGAAATCAATGCCGTTCCCGTCTGGCAGATTGCAGTCGAGAAGCAGCAGGTCAAACCGTTCTGCTGCTAAATGCCGCCCGGCAGAGGCCAGATTCCCGGCGCTTACGGTTTCTAATGTATCAGATGAAAGCGAACGGCATAGGCCGGTGCGGATGGCATCGTCGTCTTCTACTATCAGGAGCCTTTTCATTGGTATTTCCTCCTTGCCTTTTGCGTCGTGGTACAATATTATTATAGCTATTCGGGGTGATAAAAGCAATGGGGAGGGGAGATTCTGTGGTTTGGTATGCAGTTTTATATGAAGGAGGAATGTGACAAGTGAAACTGGATTTACTTGGAAAACGCCGGTGTCCCATGGGTGAAAGCAATTCCAGAAATCAGATAATATAAAAGCCTATACCGACAGCCATCGGTATAGGCTTTTATGATATGGACTTTATCTGCAAACCACCAGACAAATGGAATGATAAGGGTGGTGCTTGTAGTAGGGCAATGTGATTTATCCTGTAAGGGGCAAAGCAGTTTATCCACCCGGCCCCTAGGCCAGACTGACCCTACTCCATGGTGATATAGTGCAGAATGTTCCTAAAATCCTTGTGTTAGGCAGTAAAAGGATAGTATAGAGGACAAAAATAAGAGACCCTACGTCGTTAGACGCAAGGTCTTACTTTTCTATGGCGTAGGCTAAGTGTTAATGCCCTTTACAGAATAAATCACATTGCCATACGACAGCAAATCATTTGAACTCGGCGTGTTTTTTGTTATTATTAACTATGCTTGTTTAAGCCTTATGCAAATATACGCCCCCTTTTTACTTCAATTACATCATTTATTCTGGCTTACTGATTTCCTGTTGCCAAAATGTTGCCACGCACAAACAAGAAAATATCAATTCGTTGCTCTCTACTATTATAATCAACAAAGTGGAATTTATCTATAATTACTTTCCTAATGTAATTCTGAATCTACAGCTTTCCCCACCCATTCGAACTGTTTGGATTGTTTCGACTGTAAGCTCACTATTAGGGAGTAACTGTGAATACAAATAGATTATGGCTTGTCTTGAACACTCACATTTATCTTTGCTATCATCATTCTGCCAGCATATACATCTGGGATATCCTGTTTCGTAAATATGTCCTGGTTCAATTATTCTTCTATAAAAATCTTTATCGCCTGTATCCCTAGAAAACAACAAGTCAAAATCTTGATTACACTCATCAAATTGTTTCTTATATTGCTTCAATGTGTCTCCACCAACACAATTGATAGCGCATTGCTTATAGTTGATATCCATTTGTCTCTCCTCCAAATTCCGATTTGTTTATTGACATACGACATTTATCATTACTCGAACTCGACAAAGCCTAACGCATTTTGTTTAGGTACTATTCTCTGTCGTGTTTTCAGTTCTTTTGATTATTTGATGTATCCATATTATCCTGCCTATATGAGCTAATGTTATCATTTTGTTATCGGCATTGATAACACTAACTCTGAAACTGCGGATAATAGCTACATGTTTCGTGTTAAATCATAAATGCATTTCTCAAACTTTTTTATTTAATAAAATTTTCAACCTGTTGCAGTAACATATTCCAATCTGTTCCCGTAACTGCTCCAGCGGCAAGTGTCACTGCAAGTTTCATAGAAAAATCGCCTGCAAACTTTTTTATTCCTGCAAGAGCCTTTCCTATACGGTTTTTTTTCGGAACATCGCTTTTCAACTGCTCCTGAATCATTTCCAAATCATCTTTCACATTCTCGATTTCTTCCGAGTCAACTCCCTGCACCTCAGGAAGTGATGCAAGCAATTTGTCAATCAAAGTAATCATAGAACTTGTATCATTTGTAGTGTTGTAAGTATTTATTACTCCACTATTCTGTTGGCTTGCCGAACCATTAACAGTTTCAATATTTTGAATATATGTATTTCCACTCATAGTTTTTTCCTCCTCATCACAAACAATCATTTCCATCGAAAGACAGTCATTTATGAAATCTATAAGAGGTTTAAACGCCATATCAAGGAAACTTTGAATATTATCATTTATTTTTCTACTTGACCAACAATATCGCATTGACTGTCCACGCACATTTATCTTATCCCCATTGTTTATAAACAAAAGATAATCATACTGTGCCTTAATATGACACGCTTCATCTTCAGGCGGATTAAAATCCGCCCACCCTGAACAGCCTATGGCGTAGCATTTCTTAAAATCATAATCGACACCCGAGATTTTATCTTTAATAAATCCTGATATTAACTCATTTCCATCTATAAATTTGAGGAAACGAGAAAGATTTATATCTGCCGTGTCATCAGTGCTATTGAGCAGATTACTTGATAACCTGCGAAATTCTAAACTCAGTTTTCTTAATTCTAATCTGTTCATATATCCACCCCGCAATACGGACAAAATATCTTTGCCGCTCCAGCACAATAAAGCACCTTAACTCTGCGACCACAACATGAACAAGTAAACTCTGTTTCCGTGGTATCCTTATCCTTCAATTCTTTTGTTGCAACCTTTTTCAATGGCTTAAAATCCATTTTTATCAAGCCCTTTGAGCGATTAACCGACCTCTGCATTTTCTTGAATGACTTATTTAATTCCTCCACCATATGGTTATAAGCTATCGCTTGTGCCTGCTCAATTACATCTGATGACAGAAATTCATTTTTCTCTTTTGCCAAACCGCAGTATGGGCAAAACAGTTCTTCAAAAGGTTCATCGTCATTCTGATATTCTCCAGCTTGCAGCTTAAATTCCGAGTCACAATAGGGACATTCAAAGGTTACATATCCTTCGCTATCTCCCTGAATAGTTATTGTGAAATTTTCTGTTGACATATCATATCCCGCCCCGCTCTCAAATTTTAATAATGATAATCTGTGGTTATAGTTATCTATCCAAGCTCTGATACGAACATCGAATCAAGTCACAATTCTATTAACGCCCATTCTTTTTTCAATCATTTGAATATAGTCTTCGTTCATATCACAGACAATACTTTTCATTCCATGCTTCTTGGCACAAGCTGCAGTTGTTCCCGAGCCTGCCATAGGATCAAAAACAATATCTCCTTTTTGATTGGCCATCAAAAGAAGTTTATCGAATACAGCTTCAGGCTTTTGAGAAGGATGACCAGTTCGTTCTTTTTTACCAACAAACCCGATAATAAGAGGTGCTTCAATTACGCTTGGTGGTCCAGGCACAAAACGCATTTTTCCAGATTCAAATTTTTCTTTCTGCTCATCGTTCAAGAAATGTTCAGGATGCAATTTGTGGCCTTTACGCATGAACTGTAAACAGGCATTTTGACTTGATCTCCATCCTCTAATAACTGATGGGCAGTTCTTGTAATACCATGTCAACCATGCAGCCATGTAAAACCCGCTTGGTGCATATCTAACATAAGGACCAATGATTTCAGGGAACCCCCACAAATACATTAAATCGCTTATTTCACCAGTTTGGTTTAATAATCTTGTGATAAAGTCGTCATATTCACTCGTAGGCAATTCTCCACCAAATCCTTTATTGTACCAGGGGTCAAGCATAGTACAATTGACACATATATCAGTTTCTTTTAATATTGCAATAGATTCAAACACATCCATAGGCGGAAGAATAGCAACTCCATCAGTATCAAGGGCATGTTTGATTTTTTCAGATATAGTCATAATGCCCCTCCTATTTTGTAATAACAATCCCTTTACTAATTAACCACTGAATGTCATCAAAAGCATCTTGGACATTATGCCAAAGTTTACCTAGCCCAGGAAAAACTTCCTGGGCTATTCTAATCGCCTCGTTTTGTGGTAGCCCCCAAGAGGTTTCAAACCCCGCAACCAAGAGACATCCTGATTCATTTCCGACGGAAATAGGTGCTCCGTAATTTGCAATGATATCCAATAAGCAATACTTACGAACAATTTCTACCCGGTCGGAACTAATTGCATACTTGTGTTCATCGTAGGCCACAATATTTTTCTCGCTTACGGAAGCCGAAAATGCTCGGTTGATTTCTTTATCAGTATATCCTTCATCTCTTAAAAGCTGATAAATCTCATCCTCTTTTCCAGATGTTCTAATTACAGCATGCTCAATCTCAAGTGGCGTGAGGAACAAAATTCCTTGCAATGCCCTGCGCAATTTAAGTGGTGCTGTGCGGATTTGAATAAAATCCTTTGTTGTCGGTTTCGCCAACATCTTGCGCAAGTCTCCATTCAGAGAGGAAAAATAGCCAGCTCCATCAAGATACTCTATAAATACAGCGTCTGGGTATTTCTGCAAAGTCACTTCTCGAGTGCTGTCGGTTTGATCTACAACTTTGTGCGATACACTTCCAGAATCTCCAGCATAAAACTGGCTCTGTATAAAGACTTTTGCACCTGATCTTCTTGACTGGAAAGGAACAATAAAATCATACTTTCTCTTTTTTAGTTTATTGTCTACAGGCAAATCACCCAAAATTTCACCAACTTCAACATCTTGTGTATTGAAGTCTGTTCCTGCACTTAAACCCCATTCAGTCATATACTTTCTTAATATAGTTTCTGGAATATGCCCCTGTGTAGCAGTGATAGATCCTCTAGACTGAAAGATTACTATCGAACTGATAAGAGCATCTGCGTTTCCCAATTCTTTTTGTGATACATAAGCATTTCCTAAACTCCAGAGCTGCTTTGCGTAATCTTCATCTGATATAATCAAATGAAAATAGCTTTCGACAAATACAATTCTATAATCATCTTTGCCGGTAAGTTGTACTATTGTTTTGGTAACATCTGTCATAGAAAAAGCTCGGGGAATATCTTTATCTCTCCATCTTTCTCCACTCAATTTTTGAGGATAAGTACTTATTCCGATTTGATTTCTAAGCATAAGCGGGAACTGGCACTTTAGGTTATTATCAGTTTTTCCAGTAGCCAACAAAAGAACATTACATATATTATCAAGTATTTCTTTGGCAGCGTCATCATCTTTTCCAGATAAATACCCCAGTACATTTGCTGCCAAGGCAGATGATGAGCAATGTGAAACATCTGCGAAATTCTCGGTAATATCGGCTATGTAGTCAAATCCTTTTTTCAACTGCTCAAGATTAATTCTGAATTGTGGCGTATCTCTTATTTCTCCAAGCGAAGGAGTCACCC
Organism: Acutalibacter sp. 1XD8-36; assembly: GCF_009917525.1. GTDB lineage: Bacteria > Bacillota > Clostridia > Oscillospirales > Acutalibacteraceae > Acutalibacter. The sequence goes on along the minus strand of NZ_QZDU01000005.1, from coordinate 121,607 downwards.
ACATGTCAAACTCAGATATTTTTTCATCTAATGTTGCGTTATAATCATTGATTTTCATGTTGTCCCTCCTTGTCGACGAACTCCAAAATATCATCCACTCCGCATTGTAGAGCCTTACAGATTTTTTCTATACTTTCTATTGAAATATACTCATCACGCTTAAGGCGAGTAATAATATTGGCACTAACCCCAGCCATATCCTTTAGCTGAATGTTGGTTATTTTTCTATCGATCATCATATGAAAAAGTTTATCATAGTTAATAGCCATACCACACCTCCTGAAAGAGCTATATAGCAACAAGCATGTTCATTTTTATTTATAATATCACAAAATCGTGATTTTTTCAAGTCCCATGTAAGAATTGCCCGACACTCATATAGATGCGTCGAGCAATTCTTTAGATGCTTAGACATAAATCAGCTCAGCATTCACAACCTCTATCACCCTGCTTCGGATATTATTCATCAATCCGATCCATTTCATCTGGTTTTCCGCTTTTAACTGTTCCGTCACGCCCTCACGCTCTGCTATCTGTTTTACCAACCGAGAAAACAATTCTTCTGCTTGTTCGTCAATGTTGGCAAGATAGCTGTTCAGCTTGCCGCTTATGAACAGGGTAGTATAGGTTGCTCTTTTATGCTCTCGTAGATAGCGTTTGTGCCGCTGTCCCCATACACCGATAGGCTTGTTTTCTTTTTCGGCTGGTAAGGTAAGGCAGGGGATAAAATAATCCCCTTGCCGTACATAAGTGCCGCCCATTTCTTCAAAAATTGTCTTTGCCATTGTTTGTTCCTACCTTTCGTTTTCTTTATTTCTAAAGCGTGTGCCACGCTGTTTAGACTGCCTTGCCTGCTCCAACAGACTGTCAATCTGCTTACTACCAAACACCTTTCGCAGCAGCTTATAGTCTTTGGCTTCTTCCCTCAATCGGTTATTATCAGCGGTCAGTTGCTCGTTTTGACTTTTAATCCGTTCATTGCTACGGTATAGACTGGCGTTTGTCTGATTGAGCCTTTGGTAATCGTCAATCGCTTGAAAGCACCGCACCATAAGTGTTTTAATGAGAGATTTCAACCGCTTAACTAACGGCTCGACAATCTTGCTCTTATAACTTTTTGCAGTCATAAAGCCTTGCGGTTCGGGTAACTGATATTCGGGGGCATTCTCCAGTACATTCTGCATTTGCAAAAGCGAAGCTGTACCCTTATCAAAATTTTGAATACGCTTGGAAAGTGTTTCAAACTCGGTCTGCTTGTCTATGATTTTGCTTTCCAGTTGTTCAATTTCTTCTGCTCGCTCCTGCTTTTTATAGTCCAAAACAGAGAGATGTTCTCCGCTTTGAATTTACGGCTGTTGTGATTGACCGAGCCTTTCCCGACCATTGCGCTTATCGTTCTCTGCATAAAATCACTTCCTTTCCATTCTTATCTTTTCGCCGCTTGCGGTGAGCCTTTGTTACTTTCTGCGAAAGTAACGCAAAAGCACTTATGTCAGCTACGCCAACAAAAATGCAACCTGCACGCAGGTTTTGCGCTCTCCGAGGGGTAAGGGCTGTCCTTTGAAAAGGACACCCTTACAACCCCGTCTAAACTTCAAACCGTGTCAATGTGTGACGATAGTGACAATGTTTTTGACAGCGATACTGCTCTCAAAACATTGACACCTTTGACACCGTTTGTCACGCCGCCCCATCGGCTTCTTTCCAAAGCGAAACCTTTCTGCCATCGTGCGTGCGGCTGTTCTGATAGCGGATACCATAATCACGAAACAGTCTGCTTGCGTTGATACTAAGCCTAAGTGAAAGCACATTCGGTTTTATATCCACGCCGAGCCTTTCACAAAGTTCTGAAGCTGTTCCCTCCCATCTGTTACTTTCCGAAAAAAGAGTAGCTGCAATTTTTTCAAGCATTGGCTCAGGCGGTTCTTTCCACAACTCCGTTTCCGATTTTTCAAAATTCCACACCAAACACTCGGTATCTCTCACAAGATGAATTTTCACATCCTGCTGATCCCTGCCCGCCACATCAAGCGTAGCATTATTGGAAGTTCTCTTTTCCTTGCTGAGGACAAATGCGCCGTCCGCCGCACCCATCAGTCCATTCGTTCCCGAAATCATATCAAATATATCTTCTGCTTTCTGCTTTCGGGTATGATGAACGATAAGCATTGTAACTTTGTAACTGTCCGCCAACGCTTTGAGCCTTGCCACAATGTCATAGTCGCTTGCGTAACTGTAATCTGCCCCGCCAGCTTCACGGACACGCTTTAAGGTATCTATGATTATTAAACCTGTGTCGGGATGTTCCTGCATAAATCCTCTGATTTGTTCTTCTAAACCGCCATTGACCGTTTTACACTCCGTTGCAAAATATAGATTGCCTGTTTCTTCTGCGCCGAACATCTGAAACAATCGTTTCTGCAAGCGTGGGTAATCATCTTCAAGAGCAAAGTAAAGCACCGTTGCTTTTCGCACCTTATAATCCCACAATGGTATTCCTGTGCTGATATGGTAAGCGAGCTGTGCCATCATAAAACTTTTCCCCACTTTCGGAGAGCCTACGAAAAGGTAAGTTCCCCTTTGGAGCAAACCATCAATCAGCGGCGTCTGTATATCAAATACCGTGTCATACAAAGCTGCCATTGATACTGTCTTGAGATACGAGGGGGATAACTGCCGCAGCATTTCCCTTTGCATTTCTTCAAAACTCTTGATATTTTCATCGCAGTCGGATATACTATGGTCAGTACATTTTTGAATTGGCTGTTCCGTATCTGCGCCAACAGATACATTCGGAACAGTCATTTCTCTTTTATTCTCCATTCCCATCTTCTCCTTTCAGACCGCCGAGGATAATAGTAATCAGTTCAATGACATTCAGAAGTTCATCGTTTATGTCGTTTCCCGCTTCAATCCTTTGCAATTCCGTAAGAACGGCGGCAAGTTCCTTGTGCAGTGCCTTAAATACTCTCGGATTGCCCTGCACCACCACATCCTGATTCAGACAGCGGCGGTAACAGTATTCCTGTTTCGGCAATCCCGATAAAGCAACTGCCTTGTTAATGAGTTCATTTTCTTCGGGCGATACCCGAAGCCCTACTGTGATATTCCTCCAACGGTTTTTGTTATCTCTGTTCTTAGCCGACATTTTCAAAATCCCCTTTCCCTAAATCGTCCAATCTGTTTGCCATTTCCGTCTGTTTAGACGGAAACAGGTGTGCGTACTGATAAGTGATGTCAATGCTTTCGTGTCCTACACGGTCTGCAATCGCTACCGCTGAAAAACCCATATCAATCAGCAAACTTATATGGCTGTGACGTAAATCGTGAATCCGTATGCGCTTCACGCCTGCGGCTTCCGCCCCTCTGTCCATCTCGTGATGAAGATAACTTTTCGTTACCGTAAAGATACGGTCTTTCTTTTTCAAGCCATAGAGCATACCGAGATACTCCTGCATTTCCTCACAGAGAAAATGCGGCATTTTAATCGTGCGGTTGCTTTTCTTTGTTTTCGGTGTGGTAATCACATCTTCGCCGTGTAAACGCTGATAGGATTTGTTAATCGTGACCGTTTCTTTATCAAAGTTGAAATCGGCGGCGGTTAAGGCTAATAATTCGCCCTCTCGGATACCGCACCAGTAGAGCATCTCAAAGGCGTAAAAGGAAACTGGTTTGTCCATCATTTCATAGGAAAATTTCTTATATTCTTCCTTTGTCCAAAACAGCATTTCCTTGTGTTCCTCACTCCCCATATTTCCCACCTTTGCGGCAGGATTTCCTGCTCCGTAGAGCCTTTCATAAAAATACTGGCGGTTTACACGCCCCGCAATCGTAATAAATCCCTGTGCTTTCAGTTCCTCATTCAGCTTTCTGATGAGCTTATAGGCATAGGGCTTTGATACGCTTAGTTCCTGTGCCACATCATCGGCACGAATAAATTTGTTTTCCATATCATCAGTCCTTTCATTAGATTTTTAAGCTGCCGTTCTCCCCGAATATCGTTCCTGCCCCCATTTCAGCGGCGTTATCTCGCTCACTCTTGAACAAATCAAAAGGTCGTGGCGAAGTATCCTACTCGGACGGTCATTCAGTTTTAATTAAGCATATCAGCTTAGTGTTTTCTATTATACTAAGCAAATACGCTTGTATCAAGAGGTTTTAGAGAAAATATTAAACTTTTTTGTTTCGTTTCCTCTTGACAATTTCTAAACATATCTGCTATACTGGTTGCAGTACATAAGCAAGGAGTGTAAATACTATGGCTATTGGCGAAAGAATACATTTTTTCAGGCTTTTGCGTGGTATGACGCAAAAATATCTTGGCACGGCTGTCGGCTTTCCCGAACGGAGTGCAGATGTGCGTCTGGCACAGTACGAAACTGGCTCTCGTAAACCAAAAGCAGACTTAACGGCTGCATTAGCACAGGTGCTTGATGTTTCCCCGCAGGCTCTTGATGTTCCCGACATTGACAGCTACATCGGTCTTATGCACACCTTATTTACCCTTGAAGATATTTACGGTCTTACCGTCAGCGAAGCAGACGGAGAAGTTTGTCTGAAAGTCAACAAGGACAAAGGTAAGGACGCTGCCGAGCTATCAAAAATGCTCTGTGCTTGGAAAGAGCAGGCGGACAAGCTATCTTCCGAGGAAATCAGCAGGGAAGAATACGACAACTGGCGTTATCACTATCCGAAGTTCGATACCACACAAATCTGGGCGAAAGTTCCCTCGCAGGAATTAAGCGACACATTAGTCGAGCAATTCAAGGACAAGCTAAAAGATATGTAAAAACAGCGAGGAACAAATACTATGACTATTTTTCAAATATTGACTGCTATCATTTTGCTTGTTTTCTATGCTTGCTACTATGCAAAGAAAATAGAGCAAAAGAAAAAAGGAATCCATACCACGCAAATCGGAAAGGGAAAGCAAGGCGTTCCTCTATATATTGAAATTACAATGGGTATTGCAACATTCTGCGTTGTAGTCGTAGAGGTCATAAGCATTGTGTTAGACTGGTCTATTTCTCCTGTGTGGGTTAGAATTGCAGGACTAACTATCTCTGCATTGGGAGTCGCACTTTTTATAACAGCTATGCTTACAATGCGTGATAGTTGGCGTGCAGGCGTATCGAAAGATAAAACAGAACTTGTCACATCAGGAGTATTCAAGATAAGCCGTAACCCAGCCTTTCTTGGCTTTGATCTTATGTATTTAGGCGTTTTAATGGTATTTTTTAATTGGGTGCTTCTCATATTTTCAGCCTTTGCAATTCTCACGCTCCATTTGCAGATTGTAAACAACGAAGAGGACGCAATGTTATTGGCGTTCGGTGATGAATATCTGAATTACAAGAAAAAGGTAAACAGATATTTAGGAAGGAAATAAATAGGCAAACGACAAAACGCCCTTAGCTATGAGTTGCTACCCACAGCTAAGGGCGTTTTAATATGGATTGTTATTGTAAAAAACCATTCTCTTTCATTCTCTAACCCTAAAACCACTGGATTACAAGAATAATGGCTCTTATACAACCGTTATCAAATTGTTATCAAAAGACCTCTTGAAATGCCGCAAACCCGCATAAACACTGGGTTTCTTCGACCTCTCAACTTATTCGAACTCAATCGTCGCCGGCGGCTTGCTGGTCACATCATAGACCACCCTGGTCACTCCCGGTACCTCGTTGACTATCCTGTTGGACGCCCGGCCCAGGACCTCGTAGGGCATTTGATACCAGTCGGCGGTCATAAAGTCGGTGGTGTTCACGGCTCTCAGGGCCACGGTCTCGCCGTAGCTGCGCCCGTCGCCCATGACCCCGACGCTGCGGGTGCCGGTGAGCACCGCGAAGTACTGCCCGATATCCCTCTCGAGCCCGGCCCTCGCTACCTCCTCCCGGAAGATTGCGTCGGCCTCCTGGAGGGTGGCAACGCGCTCCGGGGTTATCTCCCCGATTATGCGCACGGCAAGGCCGGGGCCGGGGAAGGGCTGCCGCCAGACAAGGGCCTCCGGTATGCCGAGCTCTGTGCCTAGCCTGCGGACCTCGTCCTTAAAGAGGTCCCTAAGGGGCTCGACTATCCCCTCGAAGCCCACATCCTCGGGGAGCCCACCCACGTTGTGGTGGGATTTTATCACTGCAGCCTGTCCGCTGCCGCTCTCCACCACGTCGGGGTAGATGGTGCCCTGGCAGAGGAGCTCGACCTTGCCGAGCTTGGCGGCCTCGGCCTCGAACACGCGGATAAACTCCTCGCCGATTATCTTCCGCTTGCGCTCAGGGTCCGTGACCCCCTGGAGCTTTGTAAGGAAGCGCTCCCCGGCGTTGACCCTTATGATGTTCATGTCAAACTCCTTTTTGAACACCTGCTCCACCAGGTCCCCCTCGTCCTTTCTCAGCAGCCCATGGTCCACAAAAATACAGGTGAGGTTTTTGCCCACAGCCTTGTGCACCAGCATTGCCGCCACCGAGGAGTCCACGCCGCCGGAGAGCCCGCAGAGTACCCGCCGGTCCCCGATAGTCTCCCTAAGGCTCTCCACAGTGTCCCTTGCAAAGGAGCCCATCTCCCAGTCACCGGAGCAGGCGCATACATTATATAAGAAATTCTCGAGCATTCTACCGCCGTGCTCAGTATGGGCCACCTCCGGGTGGAACTGCACGGCGTAGAGCTTCCTCTGCCGGTCCTCCATGGCGGCTATGGGGCAGTGGGCGGAGCAGGCGCTGGGGGCGAAGCCCTGGGGAGCCTCTGTAATGCCGTCGTTATGGCTCATCCACACTACGCTCTCCGGTACGCCCTCAAAGAGTGGGGACTCCCCGGAGAACCGCGTGAGGGTCTTCCCGAACTCCGGGGCCTCCATAGGGCCAACCCTGCCGCCAAGCACCTGGGCCATGACCTGCGCGCCGTAGCAGATACCCAGCACAGGTATCCCAAGGCCAAAGAGCTCCGGCTTGCAGAGGGGGGCTTCCGGGGCGTAGACGCTGCCGGGGCCGCCGGTGAAAATGATACCCTTATACCCGGAGAGCTCCCCGGGGTCGGTCCAGTAGGGCTTTATCTCGCAGTAAACTTTCCGGTCCCGCACGCGGCGGGCGATGAGCTGGGCATACTGCCCGCCGAAGTCCAGCACGACCACCGCCTGATGGCCTCTGTTCGCTTTTGGCATGATGTCACGACCTCCCTGAAAAATATACTATATAATAGCATAAGCCGCTCCCTTTTGCAACAGGAATCACCCTTAGAGCCCAAGAAAAAATCTTTTTCATCTTGGGCTTGATATCCCGGCTGAACTGTGATATAGTTGGGTGACATGCTAAAGTCAGGAGGAAATAATGATGAAAAGATTCAGAGGGCTTCAGGACCCCTTCTACGGTCAGATTGCAAAGCTTGTGATACCAATAGTCCTGCAAAACCTTCTGAGCTCCCTTGTGAGCTCGGCGGACGTAGTGATGCTCAACTTTGTAGGGCAGTCGGCAATCTCGGCGGTGAGCCTTGCCAGCCAGTACGCCCATGTGCTGTTTATGCTGTTCTATGGCCTTGGCACCGGGGCCACCATGCTCTGCGCCCAGTATTTTGGCAAGAAGGACTACAGGGCCATAGAAGTGGTCCAGGGCATAGCCATGCGCTTCTCCCTGGGCGTATCTATAATAGTGGCGGCCCTGGCCCTTACCATCCCCGAGTACATGATGCTGGTCTTCACAGACGACCAGGAGCTAATAACCCTTGGGGCCGGGTACATAAGGATACTCAGCATATGCTATCTCTGCTGGGGCGTTACAGAGGTCTATATCGCCATACTGCGCAGCGTGGGCAAGGTCACCATCGGCACTGTGCTCAACTCCATTGCCGTGGTGCTAAACGTGATACTGAACGCGGTGTTCATCTTCGGCTGGCTGGGAGCGCCAAAGCTTGGGGTGATGGGCGTGGCCCTGGCCACCTCTATCTCGAGGCTTGTGGAGCTTGCCCTGTGCTTTGTGGTCTCCGCAAGGTCCGAGCATATCAAGCTGCGCTTTAAGACCATGTTTATCCGCAATAAGCTGCTCTTTACGGACTTTATGAAGCTCTCGCTGCCCGCCATAGGCAACGACGTGGTGTGGGGCCTGGCCTTCTCCATGTACTCGGTGATAATCGGGCACCTGGGCACGGACGCTGTGGCGGCGAACTCCCTGGCGGCTGTGGTGCGCAGCTTCGGCACAATCCTCTGCTTCGGCCTTGCCAACGCAGGAGGCATACTCCTGGGCCAGAAGATGGGGGAGGGGAAGCTGGAGGAGACACGCTCCGACGGCAGGAAGGTGCTCTGGCTCACTGTGCTGTCGGGGGCCATAGGCGGGGTCATAGTGCTCATAGCCAGGCCATTTGTGATGATGTACGCGGGAGCCGGTAACTTTACGGAGACCGCAATAGAGTATCTCGGTGTAATGCTGCTTATAAACAGCTACTATATAATGGGCTGTGCGGTGAACACCACACTTATAGCGGGGGTGTTCAGGGCCGGCGGCGACAGCCGATTTGGGCTTATCTGCGACGCCATAGTTATGTGGGTTTATGCCGTGCCGGTGGGCTTCCTTGCGGCCTTTGTGCTGAAGCTGCCGGTGCTTTGGGTGTACTTTATACTGTGCCTGGACGAGTTCGTCAAGTGGCCCGCGGTCATACACAGATACCGCTCGGGCAAGTGGCTGAAGAACATTACCCGGGACAATCTCTTTGAAAGCTGAGCATGGTATACATCACCGCAATGCCCCCCGGGGAGAGCCTTCGCCGGGAGCACTACGCCGGCTGGGCCCTGCTTAGGCTTGGACTCATGGAGCTGGACCTCTGTGAAGCCTCTGTAAGCGCCGACGCCTTGATGGACCGGGCGCTGAAGGGGGAGCACGGCAAGCCCTATTTTAAAGGAGGGCCGGAGTTCAGTATCAGCCACAGCCGGGGGCTCATAGCCTGCGCTGTATATAGCGTGCCGGTGGGCCTTGACCTTGAGCGGGTGAGGGAGTTCTCCCCGGGGCTGAGGGGGAAGATATGCACCGCCGGTGAGCTCGGGCTTACCGGTGGGGATAACTCCCTTCTGACTCAGCTCTGGACCTGCAAGGAGAGCCATATGAAGCTCACGGGCCGGGGCTTCTCCCAGGGGCTTTTGGAGACGGAGTTTTCCTCTCTGGGGGAGCGCCCGGAGCTATCGGGGGATAGGGAGTGCTGTTTTTATAGTATGCCAATTACCCACGCCGGTCAGGGGTTTTGGCTGACCCTCTGCTCCAGAGGGCCCATAGACTTTCAGATTAGATGGACAGATTATAGCGTCCTTTGAGTATACCGCCGTTCCTTACTGCATACAAATGGAGCAGGAACCCATAGAGAGGAACGGTGCTTATGTTCGTATCTTTGAAAGCAAACAAAAAACGCGCAGCCGCCTTTGCCGTGCTTGCCCTGGCAGTGGTGGCGGCCTGCCTCTTCCTGCGCTGGCAGGGAGGGGACGGCGAGACAAAGGAGCCCCAGCAGGTGAAGGGCGGGACCAGCGAGGAGCGCCTTGCCTATCTCACCGGCTTCGGCTGGCAGGTGGAGCCTGAGCCTGCAGAGACCCGGGAGGTAATGATACCCCGGGAGTTCAACGACGTGTACAAGAACTACAACGCCATGCAGCAGGCCCAGGGCTTTGACCTGGCCCCCTACTCGGGCCAGGTGGTGACCCAGTACAAGTACCTTATCACCAACTACCCGGACGAGACCGAGGTTTATGCCACGCTGCTGGTATACGGCGAGGTGATAATCGGCGGGGACGTGGCCTGCGGCAAGGTTGACGGCTTCATGCACGGCTTTGCCAAGGACAGCGCCAGGTATGGTGAGGTAACTCCGGCCCCGGATAGCCAGTCTGCCGAGAGTGCCAGTAGTTATGTAAACTCCAGCGCTGTTGAAAGCAGCCAGGTGGAGAGCTCCGCTGAGGAGAGCGCCGACGCTTCAATGGAGAGCTCTGCCGTGTCCCAGGTCCAGCAGGAGGAGGGGGCAGAGGACGCCGGGGCTGTACCTGAGGACGCCTGGCCCACGGACTGAAGTTTTCCACTGTCTGCTGTGGAATACCCTGTGGAAAATGTGAAAAAGCCGGTAAATGTAAACCCGCGAGGCCAGGGCTGTACCCGGCTGCGCGGGTTTTTCCCTGGGAGAAATTTCGCAATATAGAGTACGCTCCATTACGATTGACCCCAAGTATTATGATGTGAATTTTCCATTCGTCAAATTTCACATAATTCATTTGTGAATATTGTTTTTTGGTAAAAGCGTCTAAAGGTGGGGATAAATCTTTGGATATATCACGACTATTCAAATCGGTTTTTTTCTGATATAATACATATAAATCAATTGGGCTCCACGAGCCTGACAGGAGGAAAACATATGGCAAGCTTGAGTTTAAGAAATATCTATAAGATTTATTCCGGCGGCGTAACGGCTGTTACGGACTTCAACCTGGAGATTGAAGACAAGGAGTTTATCATCCTGGTTGGACCCTCCGGCTGCGGCAAGTCCACCACCCTGCGTATGATTGCCGGCCTTGAGGAGATAAGCAAGGGCGAGCTGTACATCGGCGACACCCTTTCCAACGACATAGCCCCCAAGGACCGCGACATAGCCATGGTGTTCCAGAACTACGCCCTGTATCCACACATGACCGTGTATGACAACATGGCCTTCGGCCTGAAGCTGCGCAAGACTCCCAAGGATGAGATTAAGCGCCGCGTTGAGGAGGCTGCCCGTATCCTGGACATTGCCCACCTTCTGGACCGCAAGCCCAAGGCTCTGTCCGGCGGCCAGCGCCAGCGCGTGGCCCTGGGCCGCGCCATCGTCCGTGACCCCAAGGTCTTCCTGCTCGACGAGCCGCTGTCCAACCTGGACGCTAAGCTCCGCGCTCAGATGAGGACCGAGATTTCCAAGCTGCACATCAAGCTGGGCACCACCTTTATCTACGTTACCCACGACCAGACCGAGGCTATGACCATGGGCGACCGCATAGTGGTTATGAAGGACGGCTTCATCCAGCAGGTGGACACGCCCCAGAACCTGTATGAGTATCCTGTCAACGAGTTCGTGGCCGGCTTCATGGGCTCTCCCCAGATGAACTTCATCGACGCCAAGGTAGCGAAGAACGGCAGCGACTACACCCTGACCTTCGGGGCCTGCACCATCACCGTCCCCGCAAAGAAGGCAGAGGGCACCGATATCGGCAACTATGTTGGCAAGGAAGTTGTCTTCGGTATCCGTCCTGAGGACGTACACGACGAGCCCGACTTTATCGAGAAGGTGGGCGGGGCCCACACCACATGTGAGGTGGAGGTCACCGAGCTGATGGGCGCTGAGACCTACCTGTACCTGAACTGCGAGGGCACTGCTGTTACCGCCCGCGTGGAGCCCACCTCCACTGCGAAGCCCGGCGACAAGTGCAAGATTGCCTTCGACCTGAACAAGATGCATGTCTTCGACAAGGAGACCGAGGTTACTATTCTGAACTAAATCTGCCATATGTTGGGCCGGCGGGGAAACCTGCCGGCCTTTTGATTTGCATCAAGAAGCGCCCCCAAAAGGGGGCGCTTCGTTTGTGGTTGCAAATTATTCTACTACGGTTGCCTCTCCGTTCTCCAAGTCTATCCTGAACCTGGCAAGCTCCCTCCGCTCCTCGCCGGACGAGTTGGAGAAAACTGTCACGGTGACGGTCCCTGTGCCCTCGGGGGCGCCGGTGAACGAGCAGGTCTGTACCGCCGTGTCCCCGGGCTGATAGCGTCCGTCGCCGAAGTCGCCGTTTTCCCGCAGGTCGCTGCCAAGGTCTATGCCGCTGTCGGTGACAGCCGCCGCATCCAGACCATCAGGAGTGGAGTAGGGGTAGCTGAGCGTCACGGTAAACTTGCTGGGCGAGCTGGTCCAGGAGGTGAGGGATATGCCGTCAACAGAGACGCCCTCCTGCTCTCGGTGTATGTTGTGCTGGGAGCTCACCGGCAGGTCGAAGCTGAGGGCCAGGGGCTCCAGAGAGACTATCTGTCCTTCGCCGCCCTGGTCAATGGACTCCTGGGTGCGTCCTGACAGGGAGGTGATACTTGCGCTGACCCGGACAGTCCCGCTGGCTGTAGGCTCGGGCAGGCGTATCATCATGGGCGGGCACTCATAGTAATAGCCCCGCCGGGTGAACACCGGGGTCTCGTAGACCAACCCTCCTGCATTGCCGTCCACTTCAATACTCCAGCCGGGAGCGTCCTCAAGCTCCACAGTCTCAAGGGACTGCATTTGCAGCAGCTTGCTGTCCAGGGGGTCCAGCCGCAGGGCGAGGAAGATGTACTCGCCGTCGCAGTAGGCCTCTGTAGCGGTAACCTGGTACTGTCCGTTTTTTGCGCTCTTTCCCAAGCTCTGCACTACACCCTCATAGCCCGGGGCGTTGGCCCCCAGTGAGTTCAGCTGCCGGAAGGCCTCGCCAACAATGGGCAGGCTCTCGGCGAAGGCGGGGAATAGGGCGTTGGCTCCAAAGAGCAGGGCCGTAGCCACCGCAAGTGAAGCCGCCAGCGCGCCAAGCTTACTTATGTGCACCATCGGAGCGGGCTTTGCGCCCAGAGGCTCGTATGCCTCCTGGATAAATTCCGGGTCGATATAGCCAATGCCCTCAAACAGAGCGCAGCTGTCCACAGTTTTCATAGGGCCTGTCCTCCTTTTCTAGAAATGACTTGAGATTCTGTCTCAGACGGTACATCCTTTGGGAAAGCTTCTTCGGCGGCACGCCTATTTCGTTTGCCAGCTCACCAAGGGGGATATCGTACCAGTACCGCCGCACGAATAATATCCGGTCCTCCTTGCCAAGCGCCGCAAGCCACCGGCTGATGGCCTCGCCCAGCTCCGCGCCCTCTACATCCTGCTGAAGGTCCACCGCCGCCGGGACGCAGTCCTCCAGCTCGCTTAGGGCCTGCTCAAGCCCGTTATACCGCTTCTGCCGGTGGTTTTTGCGCCATAGGCTTACGGCGATATTCCGCACAACCCGGCCCAGCCAGGGCCTTAGCTTCTCCGGGCGCTGCGGCGGTATCCGGCTCCAGGCCTGATAGAGCGCCTCGTTTACGCACTCCCTGGCGTCCTCGCCGTCGGAGAGCAGGCTCATGGCGACGCCCAGGCAGAAGCTGCCGTACTTGCACTCTGTCTCGGCAATGGCGGCCTCGTCCCGCTGCCAGAACAGCCGGACAATTTCCATGTCGTCCATTTCAATTCTCCTTTCAAAAGAGTTTAAGAGGGCCCTCTGTATATTAACTCGCCATTTGCGCAGGGATATTTCAATAGATAAGATAATTTTATCAAATTTCCTGTGGGAATGCAAATCAAGGGAGCATTGGGATTTATGCAAGGAGGCCTTGCTGGACTCCGGTATTTTCACATGCTATACTTTAAGTAAACCCGGGGGATTAAAATATTTTTTAAGGGGCATTGTATATGAAGCTGACTATTGGAGAAAAAATCGCAATATTAAGGAAGGAAAGGGACGTGACCCAGACGGAGCTGGCAGAGTATCTGTATCTGGCCCCGCAGACCGTGTCCCGGTGGGAGGTGGGCAGCGGCTCTCCGGAGATAAGCCTGCTGCCTAGGATAGCCGCGTTTTTCGGCGTGAGCATTGACGAGCTCTTTGGCCTGACCTCCCTGGAGCGCACAGAGGACCTGGTGTTAAAATACTCGGTGCTCCGGGACGACAGGTCCTTCAGGGAGGCCATGGGCTATATCAACTCCCAGCTGCTGACTATTGAGGCGGCAATGAAAAACGGCGGGGAAGACCATCGGGAACTGGAGCGCGACATGGAGCGGCTGGAGGCCGAAAAGGTGCATATGTGGATACAGCAGGGCCGGGAGGCCTTTGACCGTGCCCTATCTATCGCGGACGAGTTTGTGGAAAAGACCGAGGGCGATTTGGAGCATAACTGGTATCTGCCAATGAGGCTTCAGCAGGACCAGCTATGTCACAATACCGGCAGGAGCCGGGAGACACTGGCTGAGCGCCGTAAGGACTTTGAGGAGTGTCCGGACGATACCTCACTGCTGAGGTATCTGGCCATGCTGGGCCACCGGCAGGAATATGAGGCTATTTTGGAAGCGGTGGACTGGGATAAAGCAGCGGGGCTGCTGTTCCCGCCAAGGGAGGGAAATCTCTCCAGCTGGCGGGAGATTATGAATGCCGCGGCCGGGCTCAGGAATGAGGATTTTATTGAACGGTATCTGCCGACGGTACTGGAGGTGTGCGGCAAGGGTGAGGAGATGGATTTCCTTTTATGTGTAATGGACGTGTATGACGGCGGGAAGCTGGAGGCGGCAAAGGCGCGGGTGCGGGAGCTGCTGCCTGACTCCGGGCTCAGCGGGTACTTTCAGGATAAGGTGAGGGAGAGGCTTGAGGGGGCTCTGGAAGCTTGAAAAATGCCTTCGCAGCCATGCAAAAATTGTCAATAATAAAAGCGGGCAGCTGTGCCACAATAGCTAATGCAAACGCGAAAAAACACTTTTGAAGGAGACGAGAATCATGAAGAGCAATTCTGTAATGGTCCCTGAGGCCAAGGAAGCTATGGAGCAGTTTAAGATGCAGGCCGCCTCTGAGGTTGGCGTCAACCTGAAGCAGGGCTATAACGGCGACATCACCGCCCGTCAGGCTGGTTCCGTGGGAGGCCAGATGGTAAAAAAGATGATTGAGAGCTATGAGAAGGGCATGAAGTAAGATTAGCCCAAAGCTAAGGGAGAACGCCCCGCCGGCAGGTCCGGCAGGGCGTTCTTTCCGTGTTATAAAAAATTGTTCTGCTATATTATAGCGCCGCTCAGTCGAAGTCCTCAAGGATTTCCTTGGCATGGGACAAATCCCTTGCCCGGATACCCTTGCGCAGCAGATCTATGTCCTCCTGTGGCAGCAGGTATACCTCCGTGTGCTTTGTGAGCACAGGCACGGACTTGCCCGGCTGGAACACGCCGATACCGCCGCGGTAAATAGTGACAAGAAAATCGCCGCCGGTGGTATTTTCTTCGATTTCGCTGTTTTCTTGACTTGGAGAGGGCTTTGGGGTATAATAGGACGTAACAGATTTTTCCGGCGGGCTTTCCGGTTTGCCGGAGGCCGCCGCGGAGCTTCGCCCAAGAGTGAGCATGACGGCGGCAAGCAGCAGGGCGATTACAGTGACTATCAGCAGAAGTATCGTTAGGGTCTTATAGCTTTTGTGGGTCATATCCGTCGCCTTCCTTCTATGAATAGCTTGATATACGCCTATTCTGCCACGTAAAGCTGCATTTTATGCCAGTATTTGGACAAGCTATCAAAATATTAACATATTTTACTAATCCTAAAATTATCACGGAGGGACTGCCTATGAGAAAGGAAGACATCAACAAGTACACCACCACCTC
Organism: Acutalibacter sp. 1XD8-36; assembly: GCF_009917525.1. Taxonomy (GTDB): domain Bacteria; phylum Bacillota; class Clostridia; order Oscillospirales; family Acutalibacteraceae; genus Acutalibacter. The sequence continues at coordinate 106,238 of NZ_QZDU01000005.1, read as the reverse complement.
TATGCGCGTGCCCAGCCAGCATACAGAGGGTGAGTTCACAAAATCAGCAGGGGCAACTGTGGCTACTATGGGCGGCATGGTCTGGAAGGTATTCAAGACTGTGTTCTGGATAGCCGCCATTACGGGGCTGCTGGTGTTCTGGTCTGTGGCCTCCTATATTTTAAGCTTCCGCAACGCCGAGCCACCGGATATAAACGCGGGCAACCTGAACTATTCCAGCGAGATATACCTGATGGACGAGGCGGGCAACCCCACTGAATACCTGCCGCTGTACCGCAACGAGAACAGGGTCTGGATGCCCCTTGAGGATATCCCACTGCAGATGCAGACGGCCCAGGTGTGCATAGAGGACCACCGCTTCTACCAGCACCAGGGCGTGGACTGGAAGGGCACGGCGGGAGCTGTCCTGCACCTGATGACCGGGCAACCCGGGCGCGGCGGCTCCACCCTGACACAGCAGCTGATAAAGAATATCACCGGTGAAAACCAGGTGAGCATTATGCGCAAGGTTACGGAGATATTCACGGCCTTGAACATGGAGAAGGACAAGTACACAAAGGCCCAGATACTGGAGGCCTATCTTAATATAGTAAACTACGGCGGTATCTGCCAAGGGGTTGAGTCCGCCGCCCAGTGCTACTTTGAAAAGAGCATTACAGAGTGCTCCCTGGCTGAGTGTGCCCTTATAGCGGGCATTACCCAGAACCCCTATCAGTATAACCCCCTTATCTTCCCTGAGGAGAGCAAGGAAAAGGCCGAGCTGGTGCTGGACCGTATGCTGGAGCTCTCAGAGTCCGGGGAGATGGACACCGAGCACCTGCAGCCTATCACCAGGGCGGAGTATAACCAGGCCATACAGGAGCTTGCAGGCATGGACTTTATCGGCGCGGATATTGACGAGGAGGAGGACGACGCCGAGCTGGACCTGGACAAGTGGAACTGGTACATTGACGACTGCTTCAACCAGGTAAAGGAGGACCTGATGGACAAGTACGGCTACTCCGAGGAGTACGCCGAGACGGTCATGTATAACGGCGGCCTATCCATCTACTGCGCCATGGACTATAAAATGCAGAACGATATAGAGCGCCTGTTCCTCACAAATTTAGATATGCTCCCGGCCGACGACGATATTGATACGGGCTTTTACGCCATGGACCCATATACCGGGCGGGTGCTGGTGACTATCGGCAGCAGGTATGAGCGCACGGGCGCGCTGCTCTACAGCAACGCTACCCAGGCCATGCGTCCCTGCGGCTCATCCATGAAGACTGTGAGCCCCTACCCGCTGGGTATAGAGAACGGCACTATAACCTACGGCACGCTGCTGAAAAACCAGCCACTAGCCGACTGGAACGGAATAGGCGGCGAGCCCGGGCCTGCCAACTGGAACGGCAGGTACACCGACTATATGTGCGTGGACCAGGCCATTGAGATGTCCATGAACGCCCCCGCCGCCCAGCTCTGCACTACGCTCACTGCTGAGGCCTGCTACGAGTGGCTGACGGAGAAGCTGCACTTCTCTACATTGACGGCAGACGTGGACGCCCACAGCCGTTCAGCCATGGCCCTTGGCACCCAGTATTGGGGCGTTACCGTAGCCGATATGACCTCGGGCTACCAGATATTTGCAAACGGCGGCGTGTACCATAGGCCGGTCACATATTACTATGTACAGGACCACAGCGGCAACGTGATACTGGACAATAGGGAGGGTATGGAGAACGGAGAGCGGGTAATGCGTGAGGAGAGCGCGACTATAATGAACAAGCTCCTGGAAAAGCCCATTTACTACGCCAACTCCACCGGCGGCTACCTTGCGGACATGCCCATGAAGGTGTTTGGCAAGACCGGCACTACCGACGACGACTACGACTTGTACTTTGTCGGGGGCACCCCCTTCTGTGTGGCGGGTGTCTGGAACGGCTACACCTACTCCAGGGAGCTGGGGGACGGAAATATGTCCATGCGTATCTGGAAGACGGTGATGAACTACCTCTATGAGAACTACGACTGGGGAGATAAAAGCTGGATTCTAAGCGATAACGTGTATTCCACCGCCTTCTGCCGCAGCAGCGGCAAGCTGGCTGGGCCCAGCTGCTTCAACACGGCAACAGGCTGGTATGAGCCCGGCAACGCACCGGGCACCTGCAACGGCGGCTCGGACCATATCACCGGCCCGTCTCCGTCCCCTTCGGCCTCGCCGTCGGCGGCGCCATCGGTAGTGCCCTCTGTGTCGCCGAGTGCCAGTCCCAGCGCAGACCCCAGTGCGGACCCATCTACAGGGCCGGCGGACACCCCGGAGCCTCCGCCGAGCTTTAACCCCACGCCCAGTGACGAGCCCACAACAGAGCCCACCCAGGAGCCGACCCAGGAGCCTACAGAGACGCCGACCCAGGAGCCCACTGAGGAGCCTACAGACCAGCCTCCGGAGGACCACACGCCGGATGTGCCGGGATAAGGCAGGAACAGCTCTATTATAGAATATATTTAGGGAAGTGATGAAATGGCAGATATTGCAGTATTGGGCCACGGAGTTGTCGGCTCCGGCGTGCTGGAGGTGCTTCTGACCCATACGGACAGCATTACGCGCCGGGCCAAGGAGGAGATAAGGGTCAGGCATATTTTGGACCTGAGGGAGTTCCCGGAGCTGCCCTATGCCGGCAGATTTACAAAAGATTTCAATACGGTTTTAAATGACCCGGAGGTCACTATAGTAGTTGAGTGCATGGGCGGCCTTGAGCCCGCGTATACCTTTGTGCGCCAGTGTCTTGAGAACGGAAAATCCGTGGTGACGTCAAACAAGGAACTGGTGGCAGCTAAGGGTGCGGAGCTTTTGGCCCTGGCCCAGAGGAATAACCTGAACTTCCTCTTTGAGGCAAGTGTGGGCGGCGGCATACCTATTATAAGGCCCATCAGCCAGTGCCTTGCCGCCAACGAGGTCAGCGAGATAGCAGGTATTCTGAACGGCACCACGAACTTTATCCTCACAAAGATGATAAGGGAGCATATGGGCTTTGAAGAGGCTCTGAAGCTGGCCCAGGAGCTGGGCTATGCCGAGCGGGACCCCTCTGCGGACGTGGAGGGTGCGGACGCCTGCCGGAAGATATGTATACTGGCAAGCCTCGCCTTCGGCACCCATGTGTACCCGGAGGATGTGCACACCGAGGGCATTACCAGGATAACTTTAGAAGACGTGGCCTACGCCTCTGCCTGGGGCGGGGTGATAAAGCTTATAGGCCAGGTGAGTATGCTGGAGAATGGGCGCATAGCCATAATGGTGGCCCCGATGTTCATCAGCCGGGACAGCCAGCTCGCCAATGTGGACGATGTGTTCAACGGCATTCTGGTAAGAGGCGACGCCACCGGGGATGTGGTGTTCTACGGCAAGGGCGCGGGGAAGCTGCCCACTGCAAGCGCGGTGGTTGCGGATGTTATCGACTGCGTGAAGCATATGAAGGCGAGAAAATACCTGTTCTGGGAGGACGCGAAGCCGGACTATATCGAGCCCTTTGAGAGCATAACCGGAGACTTCTTCCTGCGCGTCCAGGGGGAGGGCTCCTCCGACGAAGCCTTTGCCATGGCCGCCTGGGTCCTTCCCGGGGCGGCGAGGATAGTGCGCAGGGAGGAGGCCCCCGGTGAGGCGGGGCTTTCCGTGGAGAACATAACCGAGGCACAGCTTAAGGGCTGCATTGACAAGCTTGAGGCCGGGGGAGTCAGGGTCCTGGACCGCATCAGGATATCGGATTTTTAAGGGGGCATTTAGATGATACGCATAGATGTGCCGGCTACCAGCGCCAACCTTGGCTCCGGATTTGACTCGCTGGGTATTGCCCTCACCATGAAAAACCGGGTCTGGGTGGAGGAATATGACGGCCTTGACATAAGCTGTACCGACGGCCTGGACGTGCCCAGGGACGAGAGCAACCTTATCTTCTGGGCGGCAAGCCATCTTTACAATATCTGCGGCAAGAAGCTGCCGGGCCTGAAAATCATCCAGGAGAACAACATACCTATGGCAAGGGGCCTTGGGAGCAGCTCGGCGTGTATAGTTGCCGGGATTCTGGCGGCCAACCGTTTCATGGGCAACCCACTGTCACATACCGACCTTATAAACCTTGCGGCAAAGATAGAGGGCCATCCGGACAATACCAGCCCCGCCCTCTCAGGAGGACTGGTGGCCTCGGCTATGGAGGGGGAGAGGGTCTATAGCGTCAGCGTCCCCGTGAGCGAAAAGATACGCTTTGCGGTGATGATACCGCCCTTCGAGCTGAAAACTGAGAAGGCAAGGGCCGCGCTCCCGAAGGAGTACAGCCGTGAGGACGCGGTGTACAATCTGTCCCGCTCTGGGCTCATGACGGCATCACTATTCTCAGGGGAGCTCCATAACCTGAGAGTGGCGGTCCAGGACAGGATACACCAGCCATACCGCTCGGGGCTTATTGAGAATTACGACAATGTGTTCCGCATGAGCTACGAGCTGGGGAGTCTAGGTACCTATGTCAGCGGCGCGGGACCAACCATAATCGCTATGGTGGAGACGGAGAATGCCGCTGATTTTGGCAGGAACTGCATATCACATCTGGAGGATAAGGGCATAACCGGCTGGCGGGTGGAGATTTTGCAGGCCGACCAGGAGGGGGCCAAGGTGGTTATAGAGTGAGCCCGGAGTAAAACCTGAACGCAAGATTTCCAGGGTTTTTGCATACGAATGTATAAATTGCCGGAATTATCCGGCCTGTATTGACAGATATTTCTTTTAGCGCTATAATACGCTAAAACAATAACCAAAGCAATGAGGGGTTGTATATGGCTTTAATTGTACAGAAATTCGGCGGGTCCTCTGTACGGGACGCCAAGCGCATTGACAATGTGGCGAATATCGTCACCACCGCTTATAAGGGCGGCAACGATGTGCTGGTGGTGGTCTCGGCCCAGGGGGATACCACCGACGACCTTATCGCCAAGGCGGCTGAGGTAAACCAGCGGCCTTCCAAGCGGGAAATGGATATGCTGCTCTCCTCGGGCGAGCAGATTTCGGCTTCGCTTTTAGCCATGGCTATCGAGCGTATGGGCTATCCGGTAGTGTCCCTGCTGGGCTGGCAGGCCGGCTTTGACACCACCTCGGATTATGGCAATGCACGCATTAAAAAGATAGACACCTCAAGGGTGAAGAAGGAGCTCGACAAGCGCCGCATTGTGGTGATAACAGGCTTCCAGGGGGTGAACCGTTACGGCGACATGACGACCCTGGGGCGGGGCGGCTCGGACACCAGTGCCGTGGCTATGGCTGCCGCCATGCACGCGGACCTCTGCCAGATATACACCGACGTGGACGGCGTGTACACTGCCGACCCCAGGAAGATACCCGGGGCAAAGAAGCTCAATTCCATCACCTATGATGAGATGCTTGAGCTGGCGACCCTTGGGGCCCAGGTGCTCCATAACCGTTCAGTTGAGATGGCGAAAAAATATAATATCGAGCTGGAGGTCCTCTCAAGCCTGACAGGGGCCAAGGGGACTATCGTGAAGGAGGATAACAGCGTGGAACAAATGCTATTAAGCGGCGTGGCGAAGGACGACAATATTGCCCGCATATCTATTATCGGCGTGCCGGATAAGCCGGGCCTTGCCTATAAGATTTTCTCGAAGCTATCATCAAAGGGTACAAACGTGGACATAATACTCCAGTCCATAGGCCGCAACGGTACTAAGGACATCAGCTTTACCGTTGAAAAGGATAGGATGGAGGACACCATAGAGCTCCTAAAGGAGTATACCGAGAAGCTGGGCGCAACAAGCCTGGTTGCCGACGACAACGTGTCCAAGGTCTCCATAGTTGGCGCAGGCATGGAGACCCACCCCGGCGTGGCGGCGGAGATGTTCGAGGCGCTTTTCAGCCGCAACGTGAACATACAGATGATTTCCACAAGCGAGATAAAGATTTCCGTGCTGGTGCACAAGGCCGACAGCGACAGGGCGGTGGAGGCTATACACTCTAAGTTCTTTGAAAATTAAGGAGGCTAAGAATGCAGGAGAAACCGTTTTGGGAGAAGACCTACAGCGATAGTGGTGTTGCTACTTTTTCCAAAGGCCCCACTGTAGACGTGAACGAGTATTACTCTATCTTCCCGCCGAATTCACTGGTTCTGGACGTGGGCTGCGGTGAAGGCAGGAACTCAGTATTCCTGGCAAAGCTTGGGCATACTGTGGACGCCTTTGATATATCGGAAAACGGTATAGCCAAGGCGCGTGAGATTGCACGGGGCCTTGGGGTGCAAGTCAATTTCTTCTGCCAGGATTTGGGCTCTTTTGAGTTTGAAAAGGATTATGACGTGATACTGTCTCATGGCGTGCTTCACCTACCAGAGAAGGAAGTCCGTGACGGCTTTATAAGGAGAATGCAGGAGCACACGAAGCCCGGCGGCTATAACGCCGTGGGAGTCTTCACAAACCGGCTGCCTGCCACGCCTGACAACGCCCCATTTACCCACAGCCTTTTTGATGTGGGCGAGCTCCCGGCAAAGTACGAGGGCTGGGAGATAGTGCACCACCTGGAGGGGACTTTTAAGGACACCCATCCAGGGGATATCCACCATGAGCACGCCTATGAGCGGATTATAGCCAGGAAAATAAAATAAGCCTTTTTCAATACAGAATTTGCCGCGTTAAAATCACCTCCGGCCTGCGCATACTAGGCCTGGGGGTGATTTTATGTTTCCGTATCAGTTGGGGAACAGCTCGTTTATAGGCTATCCCGGAAGCGGCATGATGGCAGGGCTCCTGCCTGTGGATTATCCGGGCTATCACGACCTGCCCGAGGAGGTTAGGTCAGCCCTGGAGGAGCGCCAGAAGGAAATCCACAGCGAGGCCGATATGCGCAGGCTCATAGACGAGCTCATGCTCAGGCGCTGAGCTCTGCGAAAGCGGAAAAGCGGGAGGGAAAACCCCACCCGCTTTTTCATATCACGTATTGTACTTGCATGACTTACAATTCCTTCCGCCTGGCCTTGATTATGTCCTCAAGCTGCCCAAGGATATCAAGCTCCGTCACGTCCTCCACCAGCGCCGTCACAAGGGAGGGCACGGAGTTCTGGGAGAACGCAGGGCTGTTCTTTATCTGCATTATGGCATAGGTGTCTGAGGACACGCAGGGGGTGAAGGTGCGCGCGTAGTTCTTGGTGCTCTGGACAAAGCCTGCCACCTCGATGGCATTTTTCTCCAGCATGGAGTTCAGAAGAATATGGATTGATGACGGCTTCCAGGTGCGTTCGGGGGTCAACTCAATGATTTCCGAGCGCGAGAGCGGATGCCCCTCTTTCCACATCAGCTCCATAATCTCGTTTTCGGACTTGGTGAGCCTGAAATATCGCGGATGTTCGGTGTTCATGGTGGGAACCTCCCAGATTAATAATAAATGATACGAACTCAATGTTCTGTGTAGCTTATATGTAGTATAAATGCAATGCTTTGAAAAGTCAATTACGTTTAGAGAATTAAAAACGGTTTTTGAAAATATATTTCAATTTTGTTGAAGATTTTTTTCAAAATGCAGTAATATTGGCAGTTTATGCCGAATACTGAGGCTTTCAGGGGTTACAAAGCAGTCCACAGCCTCCAGTCTGACGCCGGAGTTTCCCGCCTCAATAAGGGCCTTTGCAAACTCCGGGTCCGTCTCAAAGTTAGGGGTGAAGCCCCGCACGCCGGACATCTGCACCACAAACAGCGCGCAGGCCCGGTACCCCTCCTTTATACAGCCGCAGAGCTCCCGAAGGTGCTTAGCACCCCTTAAAGTAGGGGCGTCCGGGAACAATGTCAGCCCGCCGCGCTCCAGGGTAACGCCCTTTACCTCTACAAACCACTTTTCCCCGGCGGCCTCGGCGTAAAAGTCAAACCGTGAGCTGCCGAACTTCGTCTCCGGGCGCAGAAGAGTGAGACCGGGAAGGAGGTCGGGCATGTACTCGGCAGCCACTTTATTGGGGGCTTGGCTGTCCATATTTATGAGCAGGTGACCCTTTTCGACGGCGACCAGGTCGAACCGTGTCTTTCGCGCCGGATTGCCGCTCTCAGAGAGATACACCCTGGCTCCTTCAACCAGCAGCTCACGGCAGCGGCCGGTATTCTTCACATGGCAGACCTCCAGGCCCTCAGCCGTCTCCACATGGGCGATAAACCGGTTGGGCCGGGATTTGAATATGCCGGGGATTACTTTTTCATAAGTCATTGGAAACCTACGGCTTTCTATCCAGGGTGCGATACTGTATGGCCTCCGCCACGTGGTCGTCCTGGACGGTCTCGCTGCCCTCCAAATCGGCAATGGTCCTGGCGACCCGAAGCACCCGGGTATAGCTCCTGGCTGAGAAGCCGAAGCGCTGGAAGGCCGACTCCAGCAGGCTGTAGGCATCATGGGTAGCCATGCAGATTTCCTCCAGCTGGGAGGAGGGGATGTCAGCGTTACAGGCGTACCCAAGGTCCGCGTAGCGCTCCACCTGGAGCTGCCGGGCCCTGTTTACCCGCTGGCGTATCTGAGCCGAGGACTCCCCGGTGTTTTTCCCCGAGAGCTGCTGAAATTCCACAGGCAGCACCTGTATATGCAGGTCAATGCGCTCTAAAAGGGGACCGGATATCCTGGACTGATACCGTTCCACAGCCCTTGGCGAGCAGGTGCAGGGCCTGGTGGGGTGGCCGTGGTAGCCGCAGGGACAGGGATTCATGGCGGCTACCAGCATGAACCTGCAGGGGAAGGTGGCATTGCCGCCCACCCTTGAGATGGTGACTTCCCCATCCTCCATGGGTTGGCGGAGTATCTCCATGGCGGGTCGGGTAAACTCCGGCAGCTCGTCCAGGAATAACACGCCGTTATGGGCAAGGGAAATCTCACCGGGCTTTGGAGAGCTGCCCCCGCCGGAGAGCCCTGCCGCCGAGATAGTGTGGTGCGGGGCCCTGAAGGGCCTGGAGCCCAGTAGCGCGCTGCCCTCGGGGAGTTTGCCCGCTATGGAGTGCACCATGGTGGACTCAAGAGCCTCGCTAAAGGTCATCTCCGGGAGGATAGAAGGTATGCGCTTAGCCATCATGCTTTTGCCGGAGCCGGGGGTGCCCACCATAATGACGCTGTGGCCTCCGCTGGCAGCTATCTCCAGGGCGCGCTTTACTTCGTACTGTCCGCGCACATCGGCAAAGTCCAACATGGCGTCTGTGGAGCGCTCCTGGGCGGCGGGCTCCGTGGGGGAGATGGGCTTCCGGCCTGTGAGATGGTCCACCAGCTGCCGCACATTCTCCACCGGGTATACCCGCAGGCCCTGTATAACCGAGCCCTCCCGGGCGTTGGCGGCGGGCACGAAGAGCTCGGTAAACCCGGCCTCCTTTGCCTTCACAGCCATAGCCAGTACCCCATATATGCGCCGCACCTCCCCGGAAAGGGAGAGCTCGCCTAAAAATACCGCGCCGTCAGTGTCGCAGGCCAGCTGTCCCGAGGCTTTTAATAGGGACAGCAGCAGGGGAAGGTCATATATTGGGCCCTCCTTGCGCTTGTCGGCGGGGGCCAGGTTCATTATAATGCGCCCAATCGGGAAGTCGAAGCCGCAGTTTTTCATTGCGGCCCGCACCCGGTCCCTGGACTCCTTCACCGCGGCGTCCGGCAGGCCCACCACCTCAAAGGCCGGGAGCCCCTGGGAAAGGTCGGTCTCCACCTCCACTGGAAAGGCCTCCAGGCCGAAGGCGCCCATGCTGTATGTTTTTGAGACCATAGAGACCCCACCTTACAAAAAATGCAAAGATATTCAATATTATATACTATACCACATGCTTTTGCAATATTTAATTTCAATAAAGAATTATTTTAAAAGGTTTTTTCACTTGTCTAATTTCGCATATTTGCCCGCACAAAGCATCAAAATATGAGTGTATCCATACAGAACTGAAAGGAAGGATTAGTATGCCACTCAAAGCAGACGGCAGAATTGGAAACCTGCCGGCAAATATCAACATCATGAACCCTGTGCCGAATAAGGACGCCAAGTCCATCACCCAGCTGGTGCGCAAAAACGGCAAGATAGCCGGGTATCAGCTATCCGACGGTAGGGTGCTCTCAAAGCGGGAGGGAGTGGCCCTCGCCAAGCAGGGGGGAATCCGTGGGGTAGCCATAGCCAGCCGCAACGGCAGCGAGTACCTGCGCTCACTGCCCGACGGTGACGAGAGCAATAACCTGGGCGACCTGCCCAGCTCCCCAAAAGGCCTTAACTAAAAGAGAAGCCCCGGGCAGCCGGGGCCTCTCGCTTACATACAGCTTGCTATTTTCACGATAATGTGTATAATAATAGACAGGGGACGCCCCCGATAACTTAGAAAAGAGGTACTTAGCATGAAAAACAAGCGCATATTTTTAGCCATTTTAAGCGTCCTGCTTATTGTGGCGCTTACCGGCTGTTCCGGGAGCGGAGAGTTTGGCTCATTTACCGCCAGCACCCTGGACGGCGGCAGCTTCAGCGGCAAGGATATGGGGAAAAAGGACTTGACTGTTATAAACTTCTGGGGCACCTTCTGCTCCCCCTGTATTGCGGAAATGCCCGACTTGGCGGCCTTCGAGAAGGCCCTGCCGGACAATGTACAGCTTATCACCGTCTGTGTGGACGCAGAGGGCAACGAGGAGACGGCAAAGGAGATTCTTAACTACGCAGGCTACGAGGGAATCACCCTGGTAGACGGCGACGACAGCTTTAAGGAAATGCTGAAGGTGGCGCAGGCTATACCTATAACTATCTTTATCGGCCCGGACGGCGAACAGATAGGGGAAGGGATACTTGGAATGCAGCAGGACCTGGAGGGCGCGTACCTGTCCGCTATTAACAGCGCCCTGAAGAAGCTGGGAAAGGCGGAGATTAGCCTTGAAAAGTAAAAGGGTCCTGGCAGCGCGGTATGGCCTGCTGGCCCTGGGGGTACTCTTTATAGCGGTGGGCATCTTGCGGCGGGAGCATGTAGATGTGTTACAGAAGGCGGTGATGATATGCCTGGAATGTATAGGGATAGGCTGAAAAAGCATAGGCTCAGCTTCCAGCGCAGGGTGCAGCTGGTTTCGGCTGTGCTGGTCAACGGCTACGCCATAGGCTTTGCCAAGGGGAGGATATTCACCGGCGGCACCAAGGCCGTATGTGTGCCGGTGCTGAACTGCTACTCCTGCCCCGGGGCCCTTGGTGCCTGTCCAATCGGCTCATTACAGGCGGCGCTGGGCAGCGCGGGACATAGGTTCCCGTTTTATGTGCTGGGCCTCTTAATGCTGTTCGGGGTGGTGCTGGGCAGGCTCGCGTGCGGGCTGCTGTGCCCCTTTGGGCTTTTGCAGGATTTACTCCATAAGGTACCAGTGCCAAAGCTTAAGGTGACAAGGAAAATCGACCGCCCGCTGCGATGGCTCAAATACATAGTCCTGCTGGTGACGGTGATTCTGCTCCCGGCCTTCGCTGTGAATGATACCGGGGTGAACCCGCCGTACTTCTGCAAGTACATCTGTCCGGCGGGCACCCTGGGCGGAGGCGTGCCGCTGCTGCTGACAAACCCTTCGCTGCGGGCTTTAGTAGGAGCGCTGTTTAGCTGGAAGGCCCTGGTACTGGTGGTGATTATTGCGGCGTGTGTGTTTATCCCAAGGGCATTCTGCCGGTACCTCTGCCCGCTGGGGGCGTTCTACTCCCTTTTTAACCGCTTCGGCTTCTATCAGATGAAGCTGGATAAGAGCAAATGTATAGGCTGCAAAAAGTGCGAGGAGAGCTGCCCCATGGGGGTGGAGGTGACGAAGGATATAAACAGCGTGGAGTGCATACGCTGCGGAAAATGCAAGGAGGTCTGCCCGAAAGGGGCGGTCACGCCGGTTTACCCCCTCTCAGACAGCACCTCCAAAAAGCAGAAGCTCTAATCTTTCATCTTAAAAATGACCGCCTCATAGGGCCGCAGGTTCTCTCCCTGGTAGCTGCCCTTCTTGTCATAGGAGGACATGAGGACAGCTCCGGCATTCTCCAGCAGCCTAGAGGGTATCGTATGCCCCTCTTTAGAGAAGTTCAGGAAGACCAAAAGGCCCTTGCCCTCATAGCTGCGGGTGAGGCCGATGAGCTCAGGGCAGCCGGTGTCAAGGAAGCAGAGGTTGCCCCTGGACAAAGCCGGGCAGGTTTTGCGGAGGGCAATAAGATTTTTATAGAAGCTATATATTGAGTGGGGGTCCTGTCTTTGGGCCTCCACATTTATTTTTGAGGCGTTGGGGTTTACCTTCAGCCAGGGCTTTCCAGTGGTAAACCCGGCATTTTCGGAGGAATCCCACTGCATTGGCGTGCGAGCATTGTCCCGGCTCTCAAGCCTGACAAGGGATAGGGCTTTGGAGGGGTCCATGCCGGAGAGTATGTACTGATGGTACTGGTCCCGGGTGCTGGGGTCGTCGTAGTCCTCAATGGAGGGGAAGCTCACATTTGTCATGCCTATCTCCTCACCCTGATATATGAAGGGAGTGCCGGGTAGGGTGTGGATAAACATAGCCAGAAGCTTTGCGGAGGCCTCCCAGTATTCACCGTCGTCGCCGTAGAGGGACACCTGCCGCGGCTTGTCGTGGTTAGAGAGGAACCTTGCCCACCAGCCGTCCTCCGGCATAATTCGATAGCTCTCCCAGGCATCATGCTTCAGCTTCTCCGGAGACCAGGTATTTATCTCCTCAATAGGCGGCACAAAGGGGATAGCCATGTCGAACTCCTCCCGCTCTGTGCGCACATAGTTTGCCAGCTCCTCCACTGTGGGGGCCGATACCTCGCCCACGGTCATCACGTTCCCGGGGGAATATACCCGCCTGTTCATCTCCCGGATATGGCCATGGGTGCCGGGGCGGCAGGTCAGGCAGTCAGGGAAGGAGTAGCCGTCCGGGCGCGGGGGAAGCTTTGAGTCGGGGAAATCCTGGGGCTTGTCCAGATAGCTGATAGCGTCCACCCTAAAGCCCTCAACTCCCTTAGCCACCCACCAGTTCATCATGGAGTATATCTCCTCCCGGAGTTCCGGGCAGGCCCAGTTCAGGTCAGGCTGCTTTTTAGAAAAATAGTGGAAATAGTACTGGCCGCGCTCCGGCACGAACTCCCAGGCGCTGCCCCCGAAGCAGGAGGCCCAGTTATTGGGCTCGTGCCCGTCCACAGGGTCACGCCAGATATAGTATTCGCTTTTTGGGTTATCCCTTGAGGAGCGGGACTCTGTAAACCATGGGTGTTCGTCCGAGGAATGGTTTACGACCATATCCATAATAATGCGGATACCACGCTCATGGCAGGCGTCCCGCAGCCTGTCCCAGTCCTCCATGGAGCCGAACTCCTCCATTATCTCCTGATAGCCGGAGATATCGTAGCCGTTATCGTCGTTTGGGGAGCGGTACACCGGCGAGAGCCACAGGGCGTTCACCCCAAGGTCCGACAGGTGGTCCAGCCTTGAGAGAATGCCCGGCAGGTCGCCTATTCCGTCGCCGTTAGAATCACAGAAGCTGCGGGGATATATCTGGTAGATTATAAGGTCCTTTATCCAGTCTTTTGATAGTTGCATGGGAATCTCCTTTTTAAGTTTATAGTTATACTTACTATAGCAGGTAAAAAGAGGGTTGTCAATATTGTGGGCCCTGATGAACTGCTCAAAAACACACCGAAATATTTGTGAATAATTACCAGTTGCTACAACAAGTAATAAGAGCTATAGTTATACCATAAGCAATTATAAAGGAGGAGTAATCATGACTACCAGAGAAAAACTTTCCAGAGAGCGGGTCAGCGGTTATTTGCGCGCGCGGGGCCGGGAAATAGTCAACGAGAAGGATGAGCCCATAATCCTGTCCGGCTGGGGGCTGGGGAACTGGCTGCTGCCGGAGGGGTACATGTGGAAGGCAGGGCCAAGAGGCGACCGCCCCAGAAGGCTTGAGGAGATTGTGCGGGAGCTGGCGGGGAGTGAGTATGCTGCCGGGTTCTGGCCTAAATTCCGGGAGAATTATGTGCGCAGGGAGGATATTCTGCGTATGGCGGAGCTTGGATATAACTCCGTGCGGGTGCCCATCGGCTGGCGGGTGCTCATGGAGGACGAGCCGGGGGTGCACTTTAAGGAGGATGGGTTTAGGCTCATTGACCGCCTGCTGGACTGGTGCGAGGAGGCCAGGATATACGCCTTTCTGGATTTGCACGGCGCTCCCGGGGGCCAGACCGGTGCCAATATCGACGACTGCGTGGACGACTTCCCACGGCTCTTTACCGATAGGGACAGCTGGGACAAGGCAATCGCCCTGTGGGGAGAGCTCTCAGAGAAGTATAAGGACCGCTGGATAGTGGGCGGCTACGACATCCTGAACGAGCCCCTGCGCCCGGACGACGGCAGAAAGCCTTGCCAGTATCTCCTGCCAAAGCTCCGTGAGTTTTACATTGCGGCTATCAAAGAGATACGCAGGCATGACAGGCGGCATATGCTCTCCATCGAGGGCAGCAGCTGGTCCACTGACCCGGCGGTATTCTGTGAGGATTATGACAGCAATATGGTGATACACTTCCACCGATATGCCGTGATGCCGGATATTGGCGCATACAGGGAGTTCCTGAAGCTTGCCGAGCGCTGGAACAAACCCCTCTGGCTCGGAGAGAGCGGGGAGAACACGCCGGAGTGGTTTGCCGCGCTCTATCCACTGGGGGCAAAGCTGGGGGTTGGGTACAATGTTTGGCCCTGGAAGAAGATGGACTGCACGAACTCCCCCTATTCGGTGAGAAAGCCCGGGGGCTGGGACAAATTTACCGCCTATACAAGCGGCGGGGAGCGCCCGGCTTATAGGGAAGCTGTGGATATGTTTAATGAATACCTGGAGAATATGAAGATAGAGCATTGCGACGAGCGCCCGGAAGTCAGCGCCAGCGTCCGTAGGGAGCCGGGCTGCTCTGTGAGGGCCACGGACTTTGACGAGGGCGGCTGCCTTGGCACTGAAAAGACCGACGCTCTCAGCGGGTACCGCAGGGGCTCGGGAATGAGGATAGTAGAGCCAAAGACAATGCCAGAAAAGCGCTTCGGCTTTGACTGCTGCTGGGACGCATTTACACTTAGCCTTAGAGCCGGAGAATACGCGGAGTACACTCTCTATAACGCCGTACAGGGAAGCACCGTAGAGGTAGTGTTTGCTGAAGGGGCCTTGGGGAAGGTGGAGGTTCTGCAGGACGGGCGAAGTCTTGGCACGGTTGGGGCCGGGAGCGGGCCGGTGGAGCTGAAGGCCGCCGGGGAGACAGTGGTACGGTTGGTTGGAGCTGGAGGGGAGAGCTTGCTGGAGAAGGTGGTGTTCGGGTAAGCATTGGCCCGGCGCACAGAGCCGTCCGGCGGTCAGGAGGGGCTATGAAGGGACTATTTGCCTTGTACAGGGAGAAAATAGGAAACAGGTTCTTTTTGCGGTTGATGACTATATATTCGGTCATTATTGTAATAATGATTAGCGTTATGGCGGCGCTTATAGCAAAGGCGGTCAAGGACTCGCTGACGGACCAGGCCATATACCACAATATGCAGGTCCTTGAGACCATCAACGCCAGATTTAACCAGCAGAACAGGAACTTCAAAAAGATACTCAGCGGCCTGTATCTGGGTACAGTAAAAGGCGGGCCGGAGGGAGAACCGGCGGTCAGCGCCGTAGAGGAGCTCTTCGGCCGCAGTCCGGACGACGGACTGGCCTTTTCTGAGGAGCTGGATATACGCCGGGAACTGGACGCCTACCTGACGGAGAATGCCCTGCCTATTGACACTGACATCAGCGATATACTGCTGATAAGTCCATCGGAGCAGATATTGAATGTGTCCCGCCGGGGGTATGGGACGGACTATTATGGGCGTATCGCGGCTGAAATTTCGGAAAACAAGACGGAAAATATCAATGAGCGCCGGGTTAGGTTCCTGTCTGCAGGCGAGCTGGAAAGCGGCGGGAGCTCACCGGAGATGTACGTTATCTATGACTATATACGCAAGGCAGAAGATACCTCCAGATACAGCGGGATTTTGGCTGCGGTGTACAACCCGGGGATGATAAAAAGCGCATATAATCAGTTTAGTCCGTATCTGCTGGGGGACATTTTGATTTTAAGCAGGGACGAACAGATTATCTTTGATTCCACCGACAGGTATGACGGTTCCTACAGCGGGGAGCTGGACAAGATAGACCGGTTTCGCACCGGGACACAAAGGGCCGGTAACCAGATTGTAAATATTGTCTCAAACTCGGAGTTCGGCTTTCATGTGGTAAGCTTTATCTCAGACAGGGAACTCAGCCGTTATGCCAACAGCCTAAATCTGTTGGTGGGTGCCGCATGCTGCCTGTGCGTATGCCTCATTCTGCTTTTGAGATATATAAGCACCAGGCGGCTGTTTGGGCGCATTCTTTCCATCAATAATACCCTGGCTGAAATCTCAAAAGGAGACCTGACAGCAAGGGCAGAGGTACTGGGGGCGGACGATGAGATAAAGCAGATTGCCGTAAACCTGAACTTAATGAGCGAGCAGCTGCAGAAGTACATCCAGCGGGAGTATCAGGCACATTTGGACCGTACTAATGCGGAGCTAAGGCAGAAGACCGCGGAGATATACGCCCTGCAGGCCCAAATAAATCCCCACTTCCTGTACAATACACTTGAGACTATCCGCATGAGCGCGGTGGACCTTCAGGACAAGGAAACTGCGGAGATGATTAAAATTCTGGCGAAGCTGTTCCGCCAGGGCTTTAAGGGCAGTTCGGTGGTTACGCTCAGGGAGGAGCTTGACTACTGCAAAACCTATCTGTCCCTATTGAATATCCGCTATCAGGGGAGAATGAAGGTGGAGTACCGGATAGACCCGGACATTCTGGACTGCGCGGTGCTGAGGCACCTGATACAGCCGATAATCGAGAACTCGGTTGTGCACGGGTTTGACTGGTCCCGAAAGGAGAATCATATCCTGATAGAGGGCCGGTGCGAAGGGGAGGCGATAATAGTCTCGATTACCGACAACGGAAACGGCATGGCGAAAGAGGAGCTTGCACAGCTAAGGGAGAGCCTGGACCGGTCGGACAGGGCGGCGTATGAGAAAATCGGGCTGCATAACGTGCAGAACAGGATACGGATGATTTATAAGGAACCCTATGGGCTTGAGATACAGAGCAGGGAGGGTATCGGTACAAGAGTGGATATGCGAATCCAGAGGCTGTCGGGAGAGGAGCTGCAGAGGAATGTATACGGCGATGGTAGTTGATGACGAACCGCTGATATTAAAGGGGTTTGAGAAGGTCATACCATGGGAAGAATTCGGAATAGAGATTACAGACAAGGCCGAAAGCGGCGAGCAGGCGCTGGAGCTGCTTAGGAAAAAGGAGACCGATATTCTCATAACTGACATACGTATGCAGGGCATGAGCGGGCTTGAGCTTCTGCGGAATCTCCGGGAGCTGGGGATGCACATAAAGACAATTATACTAAGCGGGTATGACGACTTCCAGTACGTTAAGGAGGCCTCCCAGTACGGCATTGAAAACTATTTGCTGAAGCCCATTGAGGAGAGCGAGCTTGAAGAGACGCTGCGGCACCTGACGCAGAAGCTGGACAATGAGCGAAGACAGCAAGCCTCAGTACAGGAGAGCTATCAGCTTCTGCGCAATAATATATTATCCCGCTGGGTCAGTGGTACAATTTCTGAGGAGGAGCTAGCAGCGAGGGCCGAGTTTCTCGGTTTCCCGATAGATATGGAATGGTATCAGGCGGCGATACTGCAGCCAGCGCCATCTAAACACAGAGGGGATTCAGCCGGGATTTATAGTGTGCTCCAGGAGGCCGGGATGGAAAACCTTATTGCCTTTGTGAATTGGCAGGGGCAGGGGGTGCTGCTTTTCTGCTGGGACGGAGAAGCAGGTAATATGGCCCAGCTTGACAGGCAGGTAAAAAGGTGCCAGGAGGCTTTGAGCCGGGCGCTACGGCTGAAGGTTTTTGTGGCGGTTGCAGCCCCAAGGCGCGGCTGGGAGGGGGCGGCTGAGGGGTTCCGGGAGGCGGAGAAGCTTCTGGAGTACCGCCTGGTGCTTCCGCCGGACTCGGTGGTTTTTGAGGAGCATATCAGGCATGAGATGGACGGCTCCGCTGTGGAGACAGACTTTAAGCAGCTGGACAATTTCATCCAGGCAGGGGATGTATCTGGGGCAAAGGCGTTTTTGAGAGACACATTCGGCGGCATTTCACTCTCAGCGGCGCCGGAGACAATTCATATACTTGCAGGTGAGATTCTGCTGCGGATGTCAAAGGATTTTGAAGGCGGACGCAAGCAGCTGTTTGCCGGATACCTGAAGGAGATATTCAGCTTGGTGGATATGGAGCAGCTGCTTGCGCGGCTGGAGGAGTGCGTAGAGATGGTGGCAGGCTGGCGGCAGAGCTTTTACCGGGACAAAAACCCGGTTGTGGCAGCCGTGGTAAGCTATATCCGCACGCACTATAGCGAGGAAATATCACTAAAGACCCTGGCGCAGAAGTACAGGATGAACGCGGCGTATCTGGGACAGCTTTTCAAAAGCGAGGTGGGGGAGATGTTCTCTGAGTACCTGTGCCGGGTGAGGATAGAAGGGGCGCAGGAGCTGCTGCGCACTACGTCCCTAAGGTCCCATGAGATAGCGAAAAAAGTGGGCTTTGGAAGCGCAAACTATTTTTCCAATACCTTCAAAAAAATCACCGGGCAATATCCCTCAGAATACCGGATGATGTTCCACGTCTCTGACGAGGCGTAGGAGGGAAAATCTAATAGCCGTACCAGTAAGGCCAAAAAGGGCGCCGCGAGAAATCGCGGCGCTTTTCCAAGTTCCATATATTTTTTATATGATTCTAAATTTATTGTATTTGAAGCTTTGTTTAGATTTATGTATAATAAATACAGTAAAACTGACAGTTTAGAGGGAGGAGATAGCATTGCTCACGAAAATAATGAAAAAAGCCCCGGGACCGCCTGCACTCGGAAGGTGGAGCGGCAGGAGAGCCCGGCAGATAAAACTGACGCTTCTGGTACTGCCCTTTGTATGCCTGGTGCTCCTGTTTCATTACGTTCCGCTTTTGGGCTGGGTATATGCCTTTGTGGACTATGCTCCGGGCCTTGCTCTGAGCCAGATGAACTTCGCGGGCCTGAAATATTTTGAATACCTATTTTCAGGCATAAGCGATTTTCCCATAGTTATCCGCAATACCTTGATGCTCAGCCTGCTGAAAATCGCGTCGATGGCGGCGCCTGTGCTTCTGGCTATCCTGATTTCACAGGTGCGCAGCGCCCGGTACGGTAAGTTCATTCAAACAGCGTCCTCTATCCCAAACTTTATCTCATGGGTGCTGATTTACGCCATATTCTTTATCTTTTTCTCCTCTGAAGGGGGAATGTTAAACCGTGCGCTGGCGTTTTTCGGCGGCGGCGAGACTGTGAACCTGCTGGGAAACGAGGATATTGCCTGGGGAATGCAGACGGCTATAAGCATATGGAAGCAGGCGGGCTGGGACGCTATTATCTATATGGCGGCTATCGCAGGAATTGACCAGGCCCTTTATGACGCTGCCGCAGTGGATGGCGCAGGTGAGCTGAGAAAAGTTATGCATGTTACCATACCTGGGATACTGCCTACCTTCTTTGTGCTGTTCCTTATGGCGGTGGCGAACATCCTCAGCAATGGGTTTGAGCAGTATTACGTGTTCCAAAACCCGATGGTTATTGACAGGCTTGAGGTATTTGATACATACATCTATCGCATGGGTATAATCAATTCCCAGTATTCCTACGCCACAGCGATGGGGATGTTCAAGTCCATTATCAGTATTGCTTTGCTGACGGCAGCCAATACCGTATCAAAAAAGGTACGCGGCGAGAGTATTTTCTGAGAGGAAGTGAGAGTGAATGATTCGGAACAAGACGGGCGCGGTTTCCAGGGGAATCATATATGTGTTCCTGTTTTTGCTGGCGGTGGTATGGATATATCCGCTGTACTTTGTGGTAATCAACAGCTTTAGCGCAGCGGAGGAGGTGACAAAGGGAGTATACTTTTTCCCGCCCGGCGTAACTCTGGAAAACTTTGCATACGTGTTTCAAACACCCCTTATTCTAACGGGTATTTGGGTGTCGGTGGCGAGGACGGTGGTGGGCACGGTCTTAAACCTGCTGTTTTGCGGATTTATCGGCTATATGGTGACGGTAAAGGACCTGCCCATGCGAAAGTGGATATACCGCATGATAGTGGCTACAATGTATTTTACCAGCGGGCTGATACCCTGGTACGTGCTGATGGTGCGGCTGGAGCTGAAGAATAATTTCCTTCTGTATGTGCTGCCCGGGGCTGTTTCCGCATTCTATGTGGTGCTGATAAAGACCTACGTAGAGTCGCTGCCGCCATCCCTGGAGGAGTCGGCGGCTCTGGACGGGGCGGGCACTCTTACGGTATTCTTTAAAATCATCCTGCCGGTGTGCAAGCCGGTCCTGGCGTGTGTGGCAGTGTTCGGGGCCGTATGGCAGTGGAACGCCTGGTCGGACAATATGTTCCTGGTGACGGACGCAAATTTGCAGACACTGCAATACCTGTTATATCGGATGATGCAGTCCAGCTCCATGTCTGAGGCGATTACAGGGAAGGTGCGCATAGAGCCAATGGCGGTGCGCCTTACCATGACCTGTATTACCGTTATGCCAATACTGCTGGTGTATCCGTTTATGCAGCGGTTTTTTGTCAAAGGAATCATGCTCGGGTCGGTGAAGGGCTGAGCGGCCCTGGAACTGGGCGGGCGGATGAATAAAATTTAGGAGGTAGGAAAATGAACGGTCAAAGACAGTATAAGAAGCTGGCGGCTATTGCCCTATGTCTGCTTATCCTGCTTACAGCGGCAGCCTGTGCGGGCGCTCCCAATGGGGAGAGCAGTTCATCCGCAGGCGGAAGCTCCGGCAGCGGGACTGAGGGCACAGCAAAAGAGAGTGGGCCCGAGGACCAGGGGGCCGCAGACGGAGAGGAGCCTGTGACGCTGAAGGTGATGTCCTGCTCGGTCAATCCATACGGCACCGGCCCGATGGACAACGAGATAGCGAGGATTATCGAGGAAGAGGTGGGGGTCATTGTGGACCTGATACCCACCAGCGAGCAGGATGCCCAGCAGCAGCTTCCGGCTATGATTGCCAGCAACGACCTGCCGGACATATTCTTCATACCTGAGACGGACACCCTGCGGTACATCGGACAGATGGTCCAGGGGGGGGCAGATACTGGCGCTGGATGATTACCTTGCGGACTACGCTCCAAACATGGCGGCGGACCCGCTGGCTCAGGTGAGCCTTGAGCTCAAGCGCACCACCCTGAGCCCTGACGGTAAAGTATACGCCATAGGTATGCAGAGGGGCACCTATGACGCGGGCCTGCAGCCCATCGCCGGACAGTTTATACGCTGGGACCTGTACGCGGAGCTTGGCTATCCGGAAATCAACGATTACGACACAGACCTTCTTGAGGTTCTAAAGCAGATGCAGGACCTGGAAAGTGTAAACGCAGACGGGGAGAAGGTCTACGCTGTGGGCAGCTGGTTTGGCGATTCACAGGGCTGGGGGGACTGGCATATCACATACAACCTGCCCTATGCCGAGGGGTATACCTGCCTAACACCCGGGGACAGAATACTGTATTCCGACATTTCAACAGGCAAGATTATTGAGAGCAACGCGCAGACAGATAAGGAGGGACCCTTCTGGCGGGCAGTCAGATGGTTTAACAAGGCAAACCAGATGGGCATTCTGGACCCGGACTCCTTTACCCAAAAGCAGGACCAGTATTGCAGCAAGCTGGGCACGGGGCGGTATCTGTATATAAATACCGGCTGGGATATCCAGAGCGCGCACGATTATTTTGACAGCATAGGGGAGACCGGGAAGGGCTTCACCTGCCTGCCGCCGATGAAGGACGACACCGACAAGTTTACACTGTACCGCTATTATATCGCGGGCCAGTTCAACTACGGAGTCTCTGCCGGGTGCAAGTACCCGGAAAAGGCGGTGGCGCTGCTGGACTGGGTATCATCCTATGAGAACGCCAGGGTAATCTATGACGGAAAAGAGGGGAAGCACTGGACTATTGAAGACGGAGTACCCACACCTACCGAGGAATATCTGGCGTTGGACCGCAGCGACCCGGAGCTGCAGAAAACAGAGGGTATCAATATCCTGGATAAATTCGTGGGCTATGGGTATGGCACTATAGAGCCCTCAACAGGCGTGGCACTGGACCTGTGGAGTTCCTCGCCCCAGGCTCTGGAGAAAAAGATGCGCGGCGTCCACCGGGACATGCTGGAGCACTATGGCTATGACACCATGCCTGAGATGTACGACGCCCTTTCTCCAGGCGGCAATATTGATATGACAGTGTATAACCTGGGCAGCCTGCCCGCTGAATTGCAGACTCTTGACGCCAATTTACAGAGCTATGAGTTCAAAAACCTGTTCCGCTGTATTCTGGCTGAAAGCGATGAGGAATTTGAGCGGCGGCAGGATGAGTATATAGCAGGACTTGAAGCGTTCCATATAGACGAGATATATGAATATTGGCTGAAGGTTGGAAAGGAGCAGGAGGAGGAACTGTCTGGAGTGATTTCCGACACCAGGGAGGCATTGGGCTTAAAGTAGAGTTTTGAAACCGGCCGCCACAGGGCGGCCGGTTTTCATCTTAAAAGAAAACGAAAAACAAGTGGTGGTGTGTAACATGGAGAAGATTCGCCGTATAACAGTAGACGCGAAAAAAATTATAGGGGAAAACAGCAGGACTGCCCTGCGCTGTATAAGCGCTGCGCGCGCAGGACTGCTGCTGAGGAGCGGGCACCAGAAGCATCTTGTGCAGGCGGTGAGGGAATGCGGATTTGAGTACCTGCGCTTTCACGGTATCTTTCAGGATGATATGGGGGTGTACCGAGAGGACGCTGAGGGCAGGGCAGTGTACAGCTGGCAGTATTTAGACGAGGTATATGACTTCCTGCTTGAGAACGATATCCGCCCGTTTGTGGTGTTTGATTTTATGCCGGAGGCCCTTGCCAGCGGCAGCACAACGGTGTATTGGGAGAGGGCCAACGTGACCCCGCCGACCTCCTATGAAAAATGGGGGGATTACTTAACTTAAAGATAACATATACATACAGCCTGCTGATACATTGCTTGCAGATACCCCGCAGAAGCCAAAACACACAGAAAAGGAGTTTTTGCATATGAAATCAATATTTGAACAGTTAGGCGGCACATACCATGAAGAAAACGGGTATCTTACTCCAGACTTGAAATTACTCGCTGAGGAACAACAGCCGATAGGCATATGGGGACAGCGGCATCTGGACTATCTGAAGCAGTACCGCAGGGCTACATACACCAATCTTCTCACAAGCGGCGGGCTGAACGCTTACCTTGCCAACATCGACAAGCAGGCTCAGGAACGCTTTGAAAGGCTCATAGAGGGTATGAAACAGGCACAGGGCATAACGGAACGCTTAAAGGAAGAAAACGCCTTAGAATGGACAGGGCGACTCAATAACATAAGGGCTTGTGCGAGGGAGATTGTGAACGAGGAGCTTATTTTTTCTAAGTGAAAACAGCAGATTTGGGATTTGACTTTTGATAAAAATATGTTATAATAGATGTGCTTGTCAGAGGACTTGCAATCAAATAAGATTGTTGAAGTGGGATAAGACCTATTGGGCTTTATCCCACTTTTTGTTTATTTAGATGGGATGAAGCATAAACGTGCTTTGTCCCATTTCCTGTATGGAGGTATTTTATGAATGCAAAAGTAAAATCTTTATGCGGTTACATTTTCCCTGCTATGGGAGGCTTATTTGTAACCTATCTTTACAATGTTGTTGATGGAATTTTTGTCGGTCAAGGTGTTGGTTCGGCGGCTTTAGGTGCAGTAAATATTGCAGTGCCGTTTATCACTTTTGTTGTAGCCATTGCCGCTATGTTTCCAATGGGTGGTGCAACTGTAGTTGCAATACGAATGGGGAGAGAGGATAAAAAGGGGGCAAATCAAGCGTTTATGACAGCAATTACATTAACACTTGCTATGTCTGTTTTATTAATGATTGTTGGTATGGTGTTCTCACAACAAATTGTGGATATAAGTGGAGCAAGCAAGTTAAGTGATGAAATGAGAAAAATGGCGGCGGACTATCTGCTTTATTATTCAGCATTTTCTATTCCGATGCTCATGAGTACCTGTCTATCTGTATTTGTGAGGAATGACGGTTCTCCGACTCTCTCTTTCATTGGGATGTGTGTTGGTGCGATTGCAAACATATTTTTAGATTGGCTTTTTATTTTCCCGTTTGGAATGGGAATAATTGGTGCAGCAGTTGCATCGGGATTAGGACAGGTATTTTCTGTACTTGTTCTGCTGTCACATTTTTGGAACAAAAAAGGACGCTTGAAACTGAATTTAATAAAATTGGAGGTAACACTTGTTAAGAAAATTTGTAAGCGTGGTGTTCCTGAAGCAATTTCACAACTTACAACTCCCGTAACGGCATTATGCTACAACATTATGTTAGCAAGCCTTGTTGGAGATATTGGCGTATCAACTTTCAGTGTATTGAGTTTTATTTATTCCCTTGCGAATGCAATTCTTTCGGGTGTTGCACAAGGCTTACAGCCACTTTGGGGGAACAGCTATGGTAAAAAGGATACTGGAGAAATAAATTGGCTTTTCCGTTGTGGAATTATCATCAACTTAGTTTTGTCTGCCTTAATTTACAGTGCGTTGTTTTTCTTTGATAAACTTGTTATTTGTATTTTCAACAGCGATACAGAACTTGTGCAGACTGCATCTAAAGCATTGCCTTTGTTCAGTTTGTCATTTATTCCAATGGCGTTAAACCTTATTTATATTACCGCTGCACGCAGTATTCCGCACATGGGAAAGAAGCGTGTTCCCTGCATTTCATCACTTACAACCTGCTCTATGCTTTTGTTCTCGGAAGGTTACAGTACTGGCTGATGGCGGTAAAGGAGAATGAGGACGCCATTCTGGAACGGCTGCTGCAGAGCAGTGAGAAACAGCGGAGGACAGAGAATGCCCGTGACGAAAAAGAGCTGAAAAGGGCGCAGAAACGCAGGCAGGAATTAAACAACCTCTTTGCGAAGATGTACGAGGACAGGGTAAAAGGGCTTCTTGACGAAGAAAACTATTCCATGCTGTCCGTCAAATACCGCACGGAGCAGCAACAGCTTGATGAAACAATGAAGACCGTATCCGCAAGGCTTGAGGATGCCAAAGCGGAAACGGACGATGCAAAACAGTGGATAGACTTAATCCAGAAATACAGTGCCATTGACGAGCTTACCGCTCCTCTTTTGAATGAACTGATTGAGAAAATCGCAGTCCATCAGTGGAGGAAGGACGAGAATGGTAAGAAAGTATGGGATATTGAGATTTATTACCGTTTTGTCGGGAAGATTGATTGAAATATAGAAACTATGGGGAATGTGTCATTTGCGGCAGTTCCCCGAAGGATTATCCTTAAGTAAAGTAAAGCGGGGACCTAATATATGAGACGGTCAGCCATTTTACCGGGCGCTATGGCAGGGAAGAGGTGGCGGGATGGTATTTTGAAGTCTGGAACGAGCCGGATAACCCGCCGTTTTTCACCGGGACCATGGAGGACTACCTGAGGCTCTATGAGGTGACTGCCAGGGCGGTCAAGAGGGTGTCGGAAGGCTACCGCGTTGGTGGCCCTGCGGTAGCCGGGGATATCAGCTGGATAGAGCGGCTGATACAGCACTGCACAGAAAGAAAGGTGCCTCTGGATTTCATTTCAGCCCATAACTATTCGGTCAAAAGCTTCCGTGAGGAGCCAGAGCCCGGGAATATACCGGGTATACCGGTTTGGGACCCAGGCCCTTCATGGCCCCTGGGCATATGCTATGACCCGAGTGGACTGGAGCAGGCGGTGAGGGCGGTAAAGGCGGCGGTAGAAAATTCGCCGCGGCCCGAGCTTGAGATACATTTTACGGAGTGGGGGCTGGCATACGACTATTGGGACCCTCTGCGGGATTCCTATCACGCGGCGTCCTATCTGCTGTCGCGGCTGCATACGGTTGAGGGAATGGTGAACTCTATCTCATACTGTGAGGTGTCCGACGTATTTGAAGAGGACGGCCCGCCGACCGGTGCCTTTCACGGCGGGTTCGGGCTAATCAACCTTCAGGGCATACGGAAGCCCGCCTACTTTGCCTACCGCTATCTGTCGCAGCTGGGAGATAAACGGCTTGAAGTAGGCGGACAGGATGGCACTGCCTGTAAGGACAGCCAGGGAATACAGATATTGACCTGGAACGACATAGTGCGGCAGGATATGGAAAATAAAAAGTATTACTGCCTGGAGCACCCGGCCCGTCCGGCGGGCAGGCTGCAGGTAACGGCGGCAGGAGTGGAGCCTGGACAGTACCTTTTGCAGGTGTACTGCACTGGCTGCCAGAAAAATGACCCATACACTATGTACATGAGGATGGGCCGTCCGAACAGCCTGAGCAAGCGGCAGGCGGAGCTGCTTAATATGTTTGCAGGTGATTCCCCGCTACAGGTTAACCTGCTGGATATCAGCGAGGGGGACGAATGTATGCTGCTGGATATTATGGAAAATGAGAATGATGTGTTTTTAATAAAGCTTACCAGGTTAGACTCTTTCTAAATACTTAAAAAAACGGCGGCAGGAGAAATGTAACGCAAAGAATACGGACTTTTAATGTTACTGCCGAAGACATCAGAGAGTTTATTAAGGTCCGCTACTTACTGGCATAGCCGCCGTCTACAGGAATAACCGCTCCGTTAAGATAATCGGAAGCATGGCTTGCAAGAAAGATACAGGCACCCTTCATGTCCTCGCCCAGTGCACGCCCCCAGCGGTGGGCGGGGATACGGTCAGTAATTTCCTTGTACCGGGGGTTTGCCGGGTCCAAGAGGGCACGATTCATCTCCGTAGCCATATATCCCGGCGCGATTGCGTTGACGTTTATTCCACGTCCTGCCCACTCGTTGCACAGGGCCTTTGTCAACAGCGCGATACCTCCCTTTGCCGAGGCGTAGGCGGGGATGGTGAAGCCCCCGAAAAACGACTGCATGGAGGCAATATTTATGATTTTCCCATAGCCGGCTTTCAGCATTTCCCGCCCTGCCAGCTGGCACAATTCAAAGGGAGCTGTCAGGTTTACCTCAAGCACCTTGTCCCAGTCGGACATGGGGAACTCCTCGCTGGGGTGGCGGCGCTGGATACCCGCACAGTTTACTAAGATGTCGATTTTGCCTCCCAAAAGTTCCATGGACTTTACAAATCCGGCGTTCAGGCTCTTGCGGTCGCTCAGGTCTGCCGCCACGCCATGACAGGTAAAGCCCCTTTCCCGGAACTCCTCCGCTACATCATGTACCTTCTCTGAGCTTCCCCAGATTACGACCTCTGCGCCGGACTCCATCAACCCCTCTGCCATGCCCCAGCCCAGTCCCCTGGTAGCGCCGGTGACTATCGCTTTTCTGCCATCAATATCAAATAGCTGGTGTGTCATTATTCATTCCTCCCTGTCAAACAGTCCCACGACCTTCAGATAATCTCCTGGGCGCTGGCTGAGTTCACCCAGCATATGGGGGAGCTGGGGATACGGCACGACCTTGGAAATTATCCTTTCGGCCGGCACTCTTCCGGAGTAAATCAGCTGTATGGCCTCCTCAAATTCCCCCGCCCCATTCCGGGAGCCCCTGATATGCAGCTCCTTTTTAGTGATAAGGTTTGTGAGCAGGGAAATCTCGTGCTTGGGCCAGCCTGTAAGAGCTATACGTCCTGTATATGCCGCATAGCTGATGGCGCTTTGCACCCCTGCGTCAGAGCCCGAGGCCTCCATACAGCACTCCGCGCCCCGCCCATTGGTGAGCTCCATTATGCGCTCAACCGCGTCATCCTTCTGGGGATTCACTGTATAGGGAATCCCCAGCGATTTGGCGGTTTCCAGTCTGCCGTCCACCACGTCCGTGAGGATGGGCACGGCTCCGTATGCCAGGGCCCCCATAGCCGCCAAAAGGCCAATGGCCCCTGCGCCAATAATAACAATATGCTCTCCGGCTTTCAGCCCGCAGGTATGCAGTCCGTGGATACTAATTACCAGGGGCTCTGCAAGGGGAGCCCGCTCCCAGGGCATATCCTCCGGTATTTTGCGGAGCATATTTACAGGATGGGAAAAATACTCGCACATTGAGCCGTCGCAGTGGACGCCCAGGCAATGAAGGGTCTCGCAGCAGTTGGTCTTTCCCTGAGAGCAGGGGTAGCACCTGCCGCAGTATAAATATGGGTCAAGCACCACGTGGTCCCCTGGCTTAATGCCGTATGGGTTCTCTCCAACTTCTTCCACTATCCCGGCGGTCTCGTGGCCTATGATAATAGGATAGGAGGACACGTTTACGTTTGTGCCCCGGAATGTAGAGACGTCCGTGCCGCAGATACCTGCCGCCATCACTCTGACAATGGCATACCCCTCTCTATGCTCCGGGCAGGGCAGCTCCACCAGGGCGGCCCTGCCTCTGTCCTGTACCTGTATACCTTTCATAGCCTTCTCCTTTCGCAAAACGCCGCCCTTATGCGCGCCGGTACATGTCATAGACCTCCCTAAAGGTCTTGCCCTCACGGAAAGCCTCCCTTGACAGCCTCTCAAGGTGGGCAAGCTCGCTTACCTTCTCCGCTGCCTCCTCAAGTATCTCTATTGGGATGACGATAACGCCGTCCACGTCTCCGAAAAGCCAGTCTCCAGGGCGTACAAGCACTGAGCTTGTCAGGGTGCCGGTCATGTAAATGGGGATTTCCACCTCCCGGGGACGCCACCGGCTTTTTGACTCGATGGGCGAGGTGTAACGGGCAAAGCAGCTCCAATTCTCAATGTCCAGTATCCCGGGCTTATCCCGGGTGCCGCCGTCGATAACCGCTCCCACAGCTCCGGCGGCCCTCGCGCCGTAGCTCATCATCTCGCCCCAGTGCCCGACAATCTGGTCCTTCTCCGCGTTTATTGCCACGATACAGCCGGGGTAAATCCTGTCAAATAGCGCGTGATTGTCAAAATCCGGCCTCGGTAAATCTCCGTCAAACCGGGGCTCCCTTATGCCCCAGATGGTGAAGGCGGGCCCCGCCGCTTTCCAGTCCGGGCTTAGGGGAGAAATGCTCAAATCCAGGCACTGGTTGGGATAGCCCATCTTATCAAGCACATCATACAGGTCGGCAGAATACGCCTGCATAAGTTTTTCACGAATTGAGTCCATTACCTCTTTAGTCATGTTAAAATCCTCCAATCTCTTTTTGCGCGGCCTCCATCAGGCCCTTCATGTATCCAACGGCGAACAGGTTTCCCAGTACAGAGTACCCCGGCTGGCTGCACTCCTCACCAAGCATTGTGGGCACATGGTCCGGGCGGATACAGCAGTCAAGCCCATACCCATAGTATAATTTCATACATTTGTACATGTCCGTCTGCCCGTCCTCGTGAAAGGTCTCCCGGAAGTCCTCAGCTGTGCCACGGATATCCCGGAAGTGGGCAAAGAAAATCTTTTTCTTCTGTGCAAATTCAGAAAGCGTCTTTGGCACATCGGCCCCCTCAGCACCAATGGAGCCCTGGCAGAAGGTGATACCGTTATACTCGCTTGGAACCAGCTCCGTGACCTTTTTCAGGGCCTCCGGGGAAATCAGAATGCGGGATATCCCGCGTATAGCCGGCACCGGCGGGTCGTCGGGGTGCACGGCCAAACGTATGCCGTGCCTCTCGGCCTCGGGCACAACGGCTTTCAGGAAATACTCCAGGTTTTCCCAAAGCTGCTTTTGAGTCACCTCCCCGAACTCGGTCAGAGGCTCCCCCTCCACGTCCTTATGGCAGTACCCGGTAACTGTAGCGCCCCCACGGGCGGGAATGTTCTTCCGGGAGCGGAACCATCCGATAACAGGCATCCAGTTATAGCATACCGTGCGGATGTCCAGGCTGTCCATGACCTCTAAAAGCTTACAGAACACTTTGATTTCTTCGTCCCTGCCAGAGAGTCCCAGCTTCGTCCTCTCAAGGGGTGTAGGCCCCTCTACCACCTCAGGCTTGATACCCGCCTGCAAAAAGCTCTCAACCTTGCTCTTAAATGGAGCAAAATCCCATCCCCCGCCATCAGGCAGGGGTGTTTTTTGACTGCAGACATTTATAACCGCCCTGTCTACTCCAAGCTGCTGGGAGAGCGGTATTTTCTCCTCATGCCCGGGATAAAAATACGCCATTGCTAATTTCATATCATCTACCTCGCCTATCTTCTAAGTAAATAACCGCCGTCGGCCACAAGGGTTGTGCCGGTGACGTACCTTGCTGCGTCGGAGCAGAGAAACACCGCCGCATCTCCTATATCCTCCGGCTCGCCTATGCACCCAAGTGGTATTTTGGCGCTGAGCTCCGTAACCTTCTCAGGAGTGAAGTGGGAGTTCATGTCGGTCATTATCGCGCCGGGGGCAATGGAATTTACTCTGATTCCATAGGGCGCAAGCTCAGCCGCGAAGGACTTCATGATGGACTCAAGCGCGGCCTTTGTGCTGGAATAGAACGCCTGGCTGGGTAGGGCAGATATGGCATTTATGGAGGTGACAAAGAGCATACAGCCCTTTATATCCTTTGCAGTCATATGCTTTGCCGCGGCCTGGGCCAGCAGCACCGAGGCCCGGTAGTTGGTATGGAACAGGGAGGCTATTGTCTCAGCGCCTGTTTGGGTGGGGTAGGAAAAATCTGTAAAGGCGGCGTTGTTCACATAGCAGTCTATCCTGTCTATGCCGTTTATCCAGCCTATCAGCTTCTCAATATCCTCCATGCAGCTAAGGTCTGCCGGGAAGTACCGGCACTTTGCTCCCTCTGTGGTCAACTCCCGTGCGGCAAGGCGCAGCTTCTCCTCATTGCGTGAGGTGAGAAGCAGCTCAGCACCCTGCCCGGCAAAAGCCTTTGAAATCGCTTTTCCGATACCCCGGCCAGCGCCGGTAATCAGCGCGGTCTTGCCGTCCATACGAAAGGGGTCAGCCATTTTTATCAGCTCCTTTTTTCAGCCTTAAGCTGTGTATTTTGTGTGCGCCCACAGTGAGCGTTCCATCGGAAGTGCAAATATCTCCTCCCAGCAGGTCAACCTCTCCGTCTATTTCCGCAAAGTCTGAGTAGAGGGATACAGTACCCTCCTTACCGCCGGCTTCATATACCCTGGCAATAACCGCCCCATCCTCCGGGTACAATGCACTGAGCAGGATATTTTCCCTGCCGTCTACCTTTAGGAAGGTAACCTCATCCTTCCATGGCCCATTCTGGCCGGAGGCCACCGGGTGTATACCAAGGGGATACTCATAGGCCAGCGCCTTCCGGTGCAAATCCTGCTCAGCCCAGCTGCCGGTATAGGGCAGGATGGCAAACTCATGCTCCGTCTCGCCGTACAGCATCCGGGAGCCCCACACATAGGTGTTGGCATATTCCAGAGGAATGGAAATCCCATCCTCCTCTTTTACCATACACATGGCCCCCTTATTAAAGCAGGCCACGCCAAGCCTGCCGTCCCCGCAGGCCGTCCAGTAGTTTCCCTGGATATAGCGGTCCTCTGTCTCCTCAATAAGGAAGGGCAGGTCCCGAACACCCTTTGCGCCGTTCATCTTCATGGGTATTAGGAAGCGGAGCTTGTCCTCATGGACAAAGCCGTTGAGATTGGCCTTAAACTCCTCCGCACGCTCTGTGGAGCCTATCGTCTCTCCATGGTGGCTGAACCTTACCCGGCACTTGATGAGCTCCCCGGAGAAGCACATAGTAAAGTGTATGCCAACGGTGCCTATTGTCCCCATATACTCGGCCTCAACGCTGCTTCCGCGCCTGACAGCACTCCATATCCCTTTTGAGACCTCAGCCTTTCCGTCTACCACTCCGGCAAAGAGCGCGCCCTGTCCATTCTTAAAATAATAGGTATCTTCATTTTTAAGAGAGCGGATACCGTATTCATCCAGTTCTAAGGTGTAGGGTGAAGCCTCCAGTACCGTGCCGGTCAGGGCTGAGAGCCGGGTTTCTTCCGAGAGCTCACCGGGCTCAGCCGATATCCTATAGCAGCGTATGGACTGGCCCGGGACCTCTGCGGCAAACCGCAGCCGTGCCCGGCTTATCCTGTTCTCCTTATAGTCCAGGGCGTTGTATTCACACTGGACCTCCTTATCTCCAAACCATACCGAGAATCCTGTCCCGCCCTTTCCTCTGGGGTAGGAAACCTGGTACTCCACCTCATGACAGACAGTATAGGAGAGGGGGTTGTACACCATTACATATTTGCCGTCCCCGGTGGCAAACTGTCTTGAAAGATACTCAAGGGACTCCTCTGTAACAGCATTTGAGGCCTCCAGGGAGCGGGTGAGGAATTTCCTCTCGTCATCCAGCAGGCCGCATATCTGTATGTCGTGGTGCTGGGTGACAAGGAGCTTCTTCCAGCTCTCCTCAAGCAACTCCTGCCGGGACTCTCCCCCTGCAAGCACTGTCCAGGTATTCAGCCTCTCCGCTGTAAGCACGCCCAGCTCCCCCTGGCGGCAGCGGTTGAATATATGGTTTCCGCAGTAGCCCCAGGGCATACGCACCACAAACTCGTTAGCTCCGGGGGCGAAGTCCATCTGTGGCTCGCCGAAGAGCTCGGGTATCTCCTCCAGCAGTATCCATTTATACTGCTCCCTGCGCTCCTCTACATGTTTAGTCAGCCCCTCACAGCGCAGCACAATGTCGTCGTACCGGGAGGCCAGCAGGGGATAAATGTCCGGGAACTTTTCTACAAAATCCTCCAGAGACCTGTCTGTCTGGTCGGGCCAGCGGGTGAGCACCCAGTTGTCATAGGTGGTTATCCCGAACTCGGCCCCCTGGCCGTCATATGTAGGCACTGTGGGCACTCTTGTGCCGTCCACGCCCACCCAGGTACCGTAGCCAGCCGGATAGGTGGGGTTATAGCCGTACATCATAAAGTGGGTGCGCATCACTGCCCCCTCATAGCCGCACAGCCGGATAAGCTGGGGAATCTGGCTGTGCAGGGCGTGCTCGCTGATGGCGTAGACACTGGGGGTCTGGGAGAAGTGCCGGAGATTTGCGCGGATGGCATAGGTGAGCTGCCGCACGTTGGACTCCTCGTTGACGAAAACAGACAGCGGCTGCCCGTAGGTGGATGAGCCGATGGCAAGCCTACCGGCAAACTCCCTAAGCTTCTCCCTTAGAAACTCCACCATCTCCGGCTGGGTCTCGGCGTACTGGTCGTAGGCAAAGGCCTCGTTGTCAAGGCCGAGCTTAAAGGAGGGATACTTCTCCAGCCACTCTATGGCGCTGTCCAACCTCTCCTTGAAGTGTTCACCCCAGAGGATATAGCCTCCGTGGTCATAAGTCAGCAGATATACCGGCAGTTGTCTTTGTTCCATATCCATACTACCGCTCCTTTCAGTAATCGGGGCCCAGGCCCCATACGCTTTCATTATATAGTAGACGGGCAGGAGTGAAAAGCATTTTTTCAGGCTTTACTTTCACGATTTTAAGTTTGTATGATAATAACTGTTTAACTCACTTGAAAATAGTGAAACTTTTTAATAAAAATGTGCTATACATCTAGTCGTGGGGTCTGGTAAAATATAAGCATAGTAAAAAGGAGGGGTTACTTTAATGACAATGAAGAAACAACGCACAGCCTCGTCTGTGCCAAAGAAAACTAGCCTTTGGAAGAGGATACTGCTGAACTGGCAGGTATACGTACTGCTTCTTCCGGGCCTGATATGGTACACTATATTCTGTTATATGCCAATGGGCGGCCTGAGCCTGGCCTTCAAGACCTATAAGGCAAACCTTGGCATATGGATGAGCCCATGGATAGGCCTGCAGAACTATGAGTTTGTATTTCGGGACCCGGATTTCTTCCGGGCGCTGGGCAATACGGTGGTAATCAGCTTTTGCCGTATACTGTTCCAGTTCCCGGTACCAATAATCCTTGCCCTGCTGATAAACGAGATACGGAGCCAGCGGTACAAGAAGGTGCTGCAGACTATCTACACCTTTCCGCACTTCCTCTCGTGGGTAATCGTGGCGAGCATTATGCTGAACCTACTTGGCAATAACGGCACAGTAAACGCCATGTTAAGCGCACTAGGTATGGAGCCCATAAACTTCCTGGGAGATGAGAAGATATTCCGGCCCATGCTCTATATTACCGAAAACTGGAAGGGGGCAGGGTGGAGCGCCATTATCTATATGGCGGCTATATCGGGCATAGACACCGAGCAGTATGAGGCCGCTGACATAGATGGAGCCGGGCGGCTGATGAAGATGGTGTATATCACCCTGCCCTGTATAAAACCAACCATCGTCGTAATGTTTATTCTCGCCGTGGGAGGTATCATGAACGCCGGGTTTGACCAGATATTCAATCTCAGCAACCCCGCCGTGCGGGACGTCTCGGACATTCTCGATACCTACATCTACCGGATAACCTTCCAGTCCTCGGCTGACTTCTCCTTCTCCACAGCCATATCCCTGTTCAAATCCGTTATAAACTTTATTTTCCTGATTTCCTGCGACCGCGTCTCAAAGCTGGTCGGTGAAAACGGACTGTTTGCCTGAGGAGGTCACCATTATGAAGAAAAAGATAAAGGAACCCGTCTCCTCCATTGTCGGGGAGAAGAAGGTGGACGGTACGCTTATCGTCTCATACACGCTGCTGACCCTGTTCGCCATTATAATCATCGTACCCTTCTTCAACGTGCTAGTCATCAGCATAACCTCTGAAGGGGAGTACGTCCGCTCGCCCTTCGTGCTCTTTCCAGCAGAGCCCACCTTTGACTCGTACAGGGCCCTGTTCGCGGACGGCCGCATATGGATAGGCTACCGCACCACCCTCACAATCCTGCTGCTGGGCCTGCCGGTGAATATGCTCCTGACGGTCTGCACGGCCTATGCCCTCTCCAAGGCCGACTTCCCCGGGAAGAAGATATTCATGCTCTACGCGCTGTTCACTATGTTCTTCTCCGGCGGCATTATACCTCTCTATCTGCTGATAAAGTCACTGGCCCTGACAAACTCCATATGGTCGGTGGTCATGGCCTCGGGCATTAACACCTTCTATCTAATTATTATGAGGAACTACTTTTTGTCCCTGCCAAAGGAGCTCACAGAGTCTGCGAAGATAGACGGCGCCAATGAGTGGGCCATACTTTTCCGTATAATACTGCCCCTCTCAACGCCGATTCTCGCCACCATCACGCTGTTCTACGCAGTGGACAGGTGGAACGAATGGTTTAACGCCATGATATTCATCCGGGACATGGAGAAGACCCCATTGCAGCTGGTGCTGCGCTCCATAGTGATAGACGCCCAGATGATAGACTCCTCGGTTCTCGGGGGCTCCTCGGCGGCAAGCGAGAGCATGACCCGGTTTGCCACCGGCATGAAGATGGCGGCGGTGGTAGTGACAATGGCCCCCATAATGGTGGTATACCCATTTCTGCAGAAATATTTCGTCAAGGGAGTGCTTGTGGGAGCCATTAAAACCTAAGTCCCGGTTATCCGGGCACAATAAGCTTCGGAGCAAACGGATAATTCCGTTGGCCCAATACAAATTCTATTCAGGAGGAAAGAACTATGAAACTGGCACGAAAACTAACCGCAGCCATATTAGTGTTGGCTCTGGTGCTAAGCCTTGGGGCCTGCGGCGGCTCTGGCGGCAGCAGCTCCACGCCGGGCGAATCCAAGACCGAGTCCAAGCCGGAGTCTTCAGAAGCCTCTGAGACCACTGAGAGCTCTGAGCCCGAAACCGGCGATACCCCGGATTACAGCGAGAAGCTGACTATCTCCTGTGCCGCCGTCGCAATGGTGGAGGGCGTTGACTACAACGCCGACGAGCTCTCAAAGCATTTCCAGGAGAAGTTCAACATCGAGTGGGAGCCCATAGCCCTCACCTGGGACAACTGGGGCGAGAAAAACCGCATTTGGATAAACTCCGGCGACATGCCCGACTTTGTAATGTGGGACTTCAACTACGGCGACTACATGAACTACACCGATCAGGGTCTTATCCGCAAGCTTCCCGACGGCTGGAAGGAGCGCTGGCCCAACATGGCAAAGGTCTATAAGAACACCGGCATTGCCGACTCCCTAGAGGAGAAGGTGGGCGGCGCCTACATGATTCCAAGGGTAATCTACCTTGACATGCCCACCGACCCACTGGTCTCCCATACCAACCTCTGGATACGCCAGGACTGGGCAAGGGACGTGGGCTTCGAGGTGAAGGAGAAGTATTCCCCCAAGGAGATTATGGAGTATGCCCGCCTTATTAAAGAGGCCGACCCTGTGGGCAACGGCAAGACCCTGCCCATAGACATGAGCCCGGACAACTTGGCGGCCCTCTTTATTAGCCCCTATAATGCAGAGTACGCCGACTTCCACAAGGATGAGAGCGGCAAGTATATCTGGGGCGCTGCCGAGGAGAGCACCCTTGAGGGTCTGAAGCTCTACTCCGAGGCATACCGCGAGGGCCTTATCAATGCCGACTTCTTCGCTCTGAAGAATCAGGAGGAGGTCACCCACTACTATTCCGGCATTGCAGGCGCCACCTACTACCAGGGCTTTGGCCGCAGCCTGAAGCTCACCTCTGAGCGCTACGCCGAGAACGCCGGCGGTGACCCCAAGACCGACCTGCACATGGCGTACATCGTGGGCGACGACGGCAAATTCCACGCAAAGGAAATCTCCAACTACTGGACAGCCTCTATATTCTCACCCACTATGGACGACAAGAAGTTTGAGCGCCTGATGGATTTGCTGGAGTACTCCGCTTCCGACGAGGGGCAGAACCTTATCCGCATGGGCTTTGAGGGCAAGGACTGGTCCAGGGATGATAACGGCGACATCACCATCCTCCGCGAAAAGGGCGAGGACGGCAACTTTGTAAACCTCGACACCATCTATCCCTCTCTTAACCCGCTGTACAATAACCTCTCCATCCTCCCCGATGGCTTCGGCCTGGTTGACCCGGGCCTTGACAAGGACATTATGGAGATAGTGGACGAGCGCTTTGCAGGCAAGCAGAGGGACGGCTGTGACCAGGGTACAGTGGTGCCCATCGACTGGGATTTGAACTTCTTCACATCCCCCAACTACGAGAAGACCAAGTATAAGTACGGCGAGGAGTTCGCAAAGCTCATCGTCATGGACGGCGACATCGAGGCCAACTGGAGAGCCTGGGTTGAGGAGAAAATGCCCCAGGTAAACGTGGTGCTGGACGAGATAAATGCCGAGTTCGGAAAGTAAAAAAAGTAAATAGCGCGGAAATGGCTGCCCGGTTTTACCGGACGGCTGTTTCTGCTGTATGCGGCTCTGTGATTTTGGAGGGATGAGAATGAAAAAAAGGACCCTGCGGACGATTCTAAACCGGCTGACGCTTATCTCAATGATAATGATAATCCTTTTCGGCATAGTCTTTTACCGGCTCACGGACATGCTCAGCCAGAACAGGTCCCTTGAATACTTTGAGGGCCTCTCCGCGAAGGCCGAGCAGAGCGTATCGGCATACCTCAACGAGCTACAGCGCACCGCCTCCCTTGCAGCCTATTCCCGCAGCGTGCAGGTTTTTCTCTTTGAGAGCAACACCTATTCCCGGGCCGAGGCCCAGCGCGCTGCTACGGACCTTCTGTCCAGCATAATCTCTTTCTCCCCAGGTCTTTGCGAGATTGCCTTTGTAAACCTGAAGGGCAACTTAATCCAAAGCACCGGCGAGCACGCTGCCTTTTTGCAGGCAGTTGTAAAGGAGCAGGGCTTCAGCCCTCAGGAGCTGGGCAAGGAGAGCTTTTTCTCAAAGGTAATCTATAACACCTCCTCTCCTACGGACAGGCACACGCCCTATTTTCTCTATGTGTCCCCGGTATACTCTCTCATAGAGGGGGACTTCTCGGCATATCCTGCAGCTACATGTCTTATGCTTCTGAAGCTTGAAAATCTGACAAACCTCCTGATGGAGGGCTTAAGTGTGCAGAACGCCAGGATTATTCTCACCGAGGGGGACGATATGGTGTTTACCAGCAGCCCCTTGGAGGACGAAGCGGCCCTTTCGGAGATACCCTACGGCGGGAGCTCAATTAAATTTAACGGCGTAACCTCCCTCACCTACCGCCGCAAGCTGGAGGGCACCCTCTGGAGCGTGGACATTATCGCGCCGGAGGCGGTCTTCTCAAGGGACCTTATACCCATTAAGAAAGTGATATTTCTTTTTCTTTTAACCTGTATACTGGTGCAGACCCTTATGCTGGTTGCAGGCACAAGGCAGCTTACTTCACCCTTAAAGCAGCTTCTCGGACGGATTCAGGAAATCGACCTGACCCGGGAGAGCAATACCCGCATTGGGCCTGTGCAGGTGGAGGAGATGGGGCTGCTGGCAGACAGCATTAACGATATGCTTGACAAAATCGAGGAAATGGAGCAAAATCAAAAGGAGACCCAGCGGGCATTGTACCAGACGTCGCTGCTGAAAAACCAGGCCCAGCTCCAATATTACCGCAGCCAGATAAACCCCCATTTCCTGTATAACACCCTGGAGTGCATATCCTCCATGGCCCGGGTCTATAAGGTGCCGTATATCGAGAGCATCTGCACCTCCATGGCTGATTTATTCCGCTATTCCATCAGCGACGCCTCTGTAGTGAGCCTGAGCCAGGAGCTGGCCCACGCCGAGAACTACTTTAACATCATCTCCCAGCGGGCCTCCAACAGGTACTCCCTGAAGGTTTCCGTACCCGGCGAATGCCGGGAGCTGCGTATGCAGAAGATGGTCCTGCAGCCCCTTCTGGAAAACTCCATCAAGCATGGATTTGAGGAGAAGGACGGGCCATGCAGGCTGCTTATACGCGCGTCCGCAGAGGATAACGGCGAGACCTGTATCCTGGTAGCCGACAACGGGCTGGGCATTCCTCCGGCAAAGGCGGCGGAGCTGAACCAGCAGCTCCAAGAATACCTGGACGAGCCCGCGCAGCACGCCGAGGCCTATGCTGGAGTGGGGCTTATAAACATCAGCCAGAGGCTGAAGCTGGAGTATAAGGGCAGGAGCCGCATGGAGCTGCAGTCGCGGTACGGATACTATACCTGCGTAAAAATCTGGCTGCCGCCAGAGGGAAAGGAGACGACAGAATGAAGCTTCACACCGTTATGATACTGGACGACGAGGAGTGGATAGTACGCGGCCTTGCCGAAATGCTGGACTGGGAGGAGCAGGGTTTTACCGTTGCAGGGCAGTTCACGGACCCTGAGCTGGCCCTGCAGAACATCCGCGCCCTGGAGCCGGATTTGCTCCTTTTGGACATCCATATGCCGAAGCTAAGCGGCGGGGTACTGATGGATATGATTAGGGAAGAGGGTATACCTACGGAATTTATAATCCTCAGCGGCTACAGCGACTTCTCCGTGTCCCAGAAGGCCATAAACCACGGGGCCTACGGTTATCTGCTAAAGCCATTGAAGACCCAGGAGCTGGTGGCGGCACTCAGGCAGGTAAAGCACACCCTTGAGGAGCGGGAGCAAAGGGAGATAGCCATTCCCATCGACCCCATGAACTATGAGGCATTCTTCCAGCACGCCTGGCGGGGCAGGGAGACGGCGGCTGAGGCAGGGAAGGCGTACCAGCTTATACTCTCTGACGACGGCGCACCCGGCCCCTTACCGGCCTTCGAGGGGGCCGTGACCTCGCGGGCGGTGAGCGTCTACGGCGGGAGGGTACTCTATATGGTGGTCTCGCGGGACGGCAGCGAGCCGTGCAATCTTGAGGCGCTGAAAAAATACTGCCAAAGAGAGGGCATCCCGTCGGGGGTGAGCCTTGTGGGGGATTCCCTCAGGGAGTACCACAACATGTTCCGGCAGGCAAACTGCGCGCTGTGCTGCGCAAGGCTCCAAAAGCGCTCTGACTGCTACCTATATACACCCCCAAACCTCACGGAAGTCGCCCGGTGGTTGGGCACGCTGCAAAAGCTCTATGAAGAGAAGGACAGCGAAAAGCTCCGCTGGGAGATATCCCGCCTTGCCGACCAGTGGAAGGCACAAGGGAATCCGGCCTCGGTGCTGATGCTCATTTCACAGCTCACCTATTCGGTCATCCCCAGCAAGAAGCTGGACTCAAAGGTACAGGGCCTGAACCTGGAGAAGTTCCTGTACGACGACATCTCCTCAAAATTCTCAAATATTGCGGAGCTTTTCGACTATCTCACCCAGCTTCTCAGCACAGACCAGCCTGAGGGGGAGGACTTCGGGCAGATACCCACCACGGTCTCGGATATAAAGGAGTACCTGTACCAGCACTACTCAGAGCCGGTCACTTTAAACCGTATCGCCCGGGAGTTTTACCTGACGCCCTCATATCTCTGTGAGGTTTTTAAAAATTCACCGGCTGCACCATAACAGGCTACCTTCTGAAGCTGCGAATGGAAAAGGCAAGCGAACTCCTCCTGGAGACAGAGCTCTCCCTTGCGGACGTGGCGGCTCAGGTGAGCTACAGCGACTACAATTATTTTTGCAGGCTGTTTAAGAGGTATTATAATGTGCCGCCTGCGGCGTATCGGAAGGAGAAGCGGGAATCACACTTTTCCTGACAGCAAAGTAGAGGCCCTGATTCCCATGGCCTTGGCAGGCAGCGGAGTTTCAGTATGCCTGGCATTGCTATTTCATAAGAGGGCCGCTATACGCTTCTTTACTTCCTGCAGAAGGCCTCTGTTACCGGCGCACCGCCTATCATGACCTTTACCCTTCCCGAGAGCTCCGAATTTGCTTTCACCAGATCCACCACATTTTTCATCTCGCCCATGGTGGTGGTAAGCAGGGCAGAGCAGGAGATAATATCGGAGTTATGCTCTTTTGCGGCAGCGACAAACTGTTCTGGTGCCATGTCAATGCCAAGGTCTATTACCTCCAGCCCTTGCCCTCCATCATCAGCTTCGCAAGATTTTTGCCGATATCATGGAGGTCGCCCTTGACAGTGCCTATAACCACCACACCCTTGGTCTCAACTCCTGCTTCCATTAGGTGGGGCTTGAGCACTTCGACCCCGCCGTTCATGGCCCGGGCAGCAATAAGCACCTCCGGGACAAAGACCTCATTATTCTTGAACTTTTCACCGATAATGCCCATACCGGCTAAAAGGCCCTCCTCCAGGATGCTCTTGGGCGGCAGGCCGCTGTCGATGGCCTCCTGCACAAGCTCCTTGACCTTTGGGCTGTGCCCTTCTGCAAAAACGTGCTGATTTCCTGCAATAATTCCTGATGCTCCATGGCTTTTCACTTTCCTTTCATGATTCGACAGCCTGCCGCATTTTAAGCGCGACGGCGGTTTTCCTTATATTTTTTTGGCGCTGGCCTTTTAAAGATTATAGCAAAGAGCCTGCGGGAGAAGCTAGCAATATCTTACTGTTTTTTTGATTATATTGTTTGAATTTTATATCGGGCCTTTCGGCGGTTGAGGAGAAATGAATTTTAGAGCAGAAATTATAGCCGCTCTAATGAGCTGGATGTTCAGCCAGAGCGCCGAGTGTATACAAGACTTGTTGCTGGTGCAGATATCCCACTTGCGCTGTCAAACCGTCCGGTTGCGCCGGGCGGCTTCATTTATATGCAGTTGAAACCGATAAGAAAATAGAGGAAGGCTAAGTATGATAAGAATTGTAATTTGTGATGACGAATCCGAAACCCGCGCATATCTTTTGTCCTTAATACAGGCACAGCCTTATTTGTGCGAAGTCGTGGAGCATAGCTCTGCTACGGCTTTTTTAGCGGACCCCCGGGAAACCGACCTGCTGCTTTTAGATATAGAGCTGGCTCCCGGCAGCCCAGACGGTATGGACCTTGCAGAAAGAATCAGGGAAAAATGGACAGGGCAGCAGCCAATCATAATCTTTGTGACCGGCTACGAGCACTATGTTTTCGACGCCTTTGATGTGGACGCGTTCCAGTACCTGCTGAAGCCGGTGGACGAGGAGAAGTTTGCCAAGGTTTTTGCGCGGGCTGTCGCGCGGATTGAATCTGCCAAAGAGAAACCGGCCCTCACACTTCAATTTGCAAACACAACCAAAACAATTTCTTTGGACGATATCTATTATATCGAGAGCAGCAACCACAAGGTTATACTCCACTTGACAGACGGCGAGTTTGCCAGCTACGTAAAAATCGGCGATTTGGAGCTGGAGCTCCAGGGACATTTTTTCCGCGTACACAAGGGGTATCTGGTAAATCTCTCCTATGTTGCGGGCTACACCAAAACGGAAGTAGCGCTGACAAATGGGGCAAAACTTTTAATTTCCAAATATAAGTACCAGGAATTCGTCAAGGCATACCTGCGCTTTCTGAAAAAGGGGGTAGGGCTATGAGCGAGGCTGGGTTCCAGGTGTTTAACATGCTCTTTCCCATCGGCGTGGAGCTGCTTTATGCCGTCTGCCTGGCCCTGTTTCTGCACCCATTTTTAGGGGAGCGCCGGAAATGGAAGGCAGCAGGGGTGTTTGCAGGTCACCTGCTCATATCATTGCTATGGGACTGCCTGCCCGCGCCACAGGGGACATTTTCACTAATTGTGCTAACGCTGATGGTTGCCGCCTCACGGTTTTTGGAGCTAAAAAGAGCCATATCCTTTTTGTTGGGTCTGCTGTTCTGGAATACCAAAATCGCCAGCGCCCTGACGGTGGAGAGCTTGTATTTTGTGGCGGAACGACTCTTTCCCCAACCTATTGAGCCTCCGGAGGCTGTTTATCTCCGCTCAGCACTTTTACTTACCATACTGATTTTATCCCATGGGATTGTGCTGGCAGCAATGCTTAACTTCCTTCAGGGCCTGATAAAAAAGCGCAGGCCTGCCCTAAACTGGCGTGAGCTGTGCTATCTCAGTGTCATCCCGGCGGCAGGCGTCCTGTTCGGTCAGGTGATTTCCAACCTGCTGATTGAGGTCAAGGACGGAATTTTACTGGAGCTCTACGAGCGGCACCCAGCATTCCTTGGGGTGGTACCGGCGCTGGCCCTGCTGTTCTATTGTGGAGCCTGCCTGACCGTTTCTATCCAGCAGCGCATGGACACTTTGCGGGAGGAGAGAGAAACCTTATTTGTGGAGCGCCGGCAGACAGAGGCCATCCGGGAACGCATAAGGGAAATGGAGCGGTTTTACGCCCAGGTGCGCGGCTTGAAGCACGAAATGCGCGGACATCTGACCAATCTCAAAGGGCTGGCAAGCACAGGGGCATACGACAGCCTTGCAGATTACATCGCAAAAGTCGACGGCAGTATCCGGGACTTTGAGGTGCCGCTTCAAACAGGCAACCCGGTCACTGACGTGATTATCAGCGATGCCCGGCGGCAGAGCCAGGACTTGGGGGTTCGCTTTCAGACGGAGTTTTACTATCCTGCGGCTGGCTACGACGCCTTTGACATAGGGATTGTCCTGCAGAATCTGCTGAGAAACGCTTTGGAGGCCTGCGAAAAAGTTGATAAAGGAGGGCGCTTTATTTCGCTGACTGTAAGGCGCAAGGGCAGGTTCTTTTTGATAGAGGTAAAAAATCCTTTTGCCGGAGAGGTGATATTCGGACCGGACGGACTGCCTGTCACAACGAAAGAGGACGCGGCTATGCACGGAATTGGCCTTGCCAATGTGCGGCGGGTTGCAGAGAAGTATATGGGCGGGCTGGAGGCCGGATTTGAGAAGCAGGTATTTACCGTTACGGTGATACTTCAAAATATTGAATAATTTGGAGGGAATATTATGGCAATTTCATCAGTAAATAACAGCTATGGGTATCAGGGGATGGCTGCTAAAAGTATGGGAGCAGACCATGCGCAGGCACTGAAGGAAAAATTCAGTTACTTTAATTCTTCTGCTTCAATTAGCGGCATTCCAACATCAGTTTCGGTATCACCGTCTTTCCTGGAGAAATGCGCCCATGACCCGGAGAAAGCCACCTTT
Source organism: Acutalibacter sp. 1XD8-36 (assembly GCF_009917525.1). Classification (GTDB taxonomy): domain Bacteria; phylum Bacillota; class Clostridia; order Oscillospirales; family Acutalibacteraceae; genus Acutalibacter. The sequence goes on along the minus strand of NZ_QZDU01000005.1, from coordinate 62,234 downwards.
TTAGAGGAAAACCTGGCGGCTATCCCGGAATGTGTTTCTTCAGTAAAAACAAATTGCCTTGGAACAGTGACAAATATCAGCTATCAGTTTGACGGCAACGGCGAAATCACAGTCATTATGTCCGGTACAAATGACCCGGATGGAAAAATTGCGAAAGAGAACGCTGAAAAGAAGGCCAAAGAGCAGCAGGCGGCGAAAGAGCGGCTGATTGACCGCAGAAATAATTCAATCAGGGCAAAGGGAAAATCTATACAGCTTGCGACAGAAAAATTGATTAAAAATGTGGGACTGCCCGAAGCGTGGAAGCCTATTTCCAAAGTCGACAGTATTGAAATATCCGAGGAAGGCCGCCTGGCGGCAGAGCGGGAGAAGGCAGCGCAGGCCGAGCCCGCTGAGGAGGAAGACGATGAGGTTTCTGAGAGCCGTGGGGGCAAGGTGGCGGTCAATGAACATAAGCGTGCCCGGCAGATTGCAGCGGCTAAGTGCCAGAACGATGTAAGGCAGGTAATCGCCATGCTGCAGAAGGATATGTCCGACTGTAAGGCAGGACTGGAAAAGGGATGGTGCGACGAAGCAGAGATTGCCAAGGTACAGGCCCTGCTGAACTCTGCCCAGGCGAGGCTGAGTCAAGTGCCAAGGGAAGCGGAGGATGATTTGGGAATCAGTGAGTTTGACCTGGCAGGATTGATGTAAAGAGAAGAGAGTGGGAATTATTCCCACTCTCTTCTCTTTACTACAAATATAAACTAAAGCCAAAGTGGGGGCTATCAAAAACTGTACCTTTTGATAGCCCCCACATATTTAATTATTTTAGCACAAACCGGCTCGAAATTCAATACTTCATAAAGATTTCTGCGAGATTTTTTCCATATTTTTCCTGTAACCATAAGTCCTATCAAAAGGTACACTTTATGAAATGTTTGTATTATGATAGAACACCCAAAACTATCCAGGAAGGAAAGATGAAAACATGAAAAAGTTTCTTGCCGCTCTGCTTGCGGCCGGTATTTTGTCCACAGTAATCCCGGTCGCGGCCCAGGCTGCTGACAGCAGTACGCCTTCTACAGACTACACTCAGGTACAGGATAATAATGATAATCAAGACGTTCCTGACGACACAGAAAACTCTGACAATATGGAAAATCCGGACGATGCGGATACACCTGATGACACAGAAAATCCAGACGGTACAGAGACCCCTGGCGACACGGAAATCCCTGACGATACAGAAAATCCTGATGGCACAGAGACTCCAGATGACACGGAAAATCCTGATGATATAGAGAATCCGGACGACACAGAGACCCCTGATGATACAGAAGACCCCGATGACCCGGAGAAACCCGAATTCCCCGGCCTCGAGATGACAGAGCACCGTGTCTATATTAAAGGCAAGGGCGACCTTGTCCGTCCGGGCGGTCAGCTGACCCGCGCCGAGGCTGCCCAGATAATGTACAGCCTTCTTGAATACGAGCCGGAGCTCACAGGCTCCAAGACCTTCCCCGATGTGAAGGAGACCGCCTGGTACGGTAAGCAGGTGCTGGCCCTTGCGGAGATGGGCGTAATAAACGGCTCCGGGGACGGCACATTCCGCCCGGATAAGCCCATTAAGCGCAATGAGTTTGTGCAGATACTTACACAGTTCTTTGATACGAAAGGGGAGGAGATACCTGCCGCCAACTTCCCGGACGTGAATCAAAACGGCTGGGACGCGCCCGCTATAAACTATGCCGCCGCTAAGGGCTGGATATCCGGCTCCCCCGACGGTACCTTCCGTCCCAATAGTTATATCACCAGAGCAGAGGCCATCACTGTGGTGAACAAGGCTCTTGGCCGTGAGCCGGACATTGAAAAGCTAAAGTCCGACGGCTATGCCCTGGTATTTCTGGACCTGTCCTACTCCCACTGGGCCTACGGGCAGATAATGGAGGCCGCTTTGGAGCATATCCACCATGAGGACGGCGGCTGGATGGACTACACTGTTCCTAAAGCCGAGCACAAGCCGGGCAATTACCTTATCGGCGGTGAGCTCTATCAGGTGGACAGCTCCGGGCACTGGGTTCGCAATAAGACAGACGGCGTGTTAAAATTTGACAATAACGGACGCTACACCACCGGCAATGCCACTTTAGATAAACAGCTCACAGCTATGGTGAAGACCTACACCAAGGATGGCGACAGCAACCTCAACAACTTTAAGCGCCTCTATAACGAGCTGTCGAAATGGCCCTACCGGGCGGGCAGCTACCTTGGCGTTGGTGCCCAGGACGGTCAGACCGGCTGGGAGGACACTATGGCTCTGGAAATGCTGAGGAACCGCAAGGGCAACTGCTACCGCTACGCAGGGTTATGCACCTACCTTGCCAGGAAGATGGGCTTCCAGGCCACAGGTATCTCCGGTCAGGTGAATGTCCAGGGCCGGGGCTTTGTGCTCCATGGCTGGGTGGAAATAAATCTGGACGGTCAAATTTACATATGCGACCCACAGCAGCAGAAAGTTTGGCCCAGGGAAAACCTGTTTATGAGAAAATACAGCGAGTTTACAGCTGCAAGGCGTTATCGGGTGAAGAATATTATAAAGAAATAATCTTGAAAGAGGTATAGACAAATGAATAAACTTGGATCCATCGTTTTGGGGGCCGTTACTCTTACCCTGGCCCTGAGCCTTGCCGCCTGCGGCGGGGAGGGCTCGGCTGCCGGACCGTCTCCGTCGCCATCGCCCAGTGCGGCCCCAACTGCCACACCAGAGGCCTCTCCCACGCCTAAGAAGGCCAATCCCAGCCCTAAGGCGACGGCGGCTCCAACGCCTACCACGGCCCCGACTGCAGCTCCTGCTGATACGCCGGAGCCACAGGCCACTCAGGAGGAGGCTCCAGACCCAACCAAAGCTCCCGACCCAACACAGCCTCCCGCGCCTACCCAGGCTCCAACCCCGGAACCAACTCCGGAGCCCACCCCCGAGCCGGCCCCTGACCCCTATGCCTATATCGGCAGGGACATCAACGCCTTCTATGCCGTTTTCGGCTACCCCAACAGCAGTGAATACGGCTCCAGCTGCCTGGGTGACGGTGAGGATGGTATACTATACTACGGCAGCTTCACCGTATACACCTACCGTGCAGACGGCGTGGAAACTGTTCAGGACGTGGGCTAAGCCATGGTATTCAGCTCTCCCGCGTTTCTCTTTGCGTTTTTGCCTGTAACATTTCTAATATACCGCATTATTCCAGGCCGGGGGAAAGCCTCCAATACGGCAAAAAACGCACTCCTGACCCTACTGAGCCTGGTGTTTTATGCCTTTGGCGAGCCGGTCTATGTACTGCTGCTTTTGGCCTCTGTGGTGGTGAACTACCTATGCGGACTGCTGCTGCAAAGGGAAGGCAGGGCCTGGCAGAAGGCAGTGCTAGCGGGGACTGTGGCGGTAAACTTGGGTCTCTTATGCGTGTTCAAATACGCTGGCTTCGCGGTTACAACACTAAACGGCCTTGGTATGTCGCTTCCGGTGCCGGAGATAGCGCTGCCTGTGGGAATCTCGTTCTTTACCTTCCAGGGGCTCTCATATGTAATAGACTGCTACCGCGACCGCACGCTCATAAGCTGCAGCCTGCTAAAGCTGGCGCTGTACATATCTTTTTTTCCACAGCTCATAGCCGGGCCCATTGTGAAGTACCATGACGTTAGCCTGCAAATTGACAGCCGCGAGACAAATCTAACTCTTACGGCTCAGGGCATACGGCGGTTTATTGTGGGCCTCTCGAAAAAGCTGCTCATTGCCAACACTGTGGGACGCATGGCTGACTTGGCTTTCGGGGCGGGCAGCGCCCTTGACATCCGCTCCGCATGGCTTGGCGCTCTCTGCTACTGCCTACAAATCTATTTTGATTTCTCCGGCTATAGTGACATGGCTATCGGCCTGGGGAAGATGTTCGGCTTCAGCTTTCAGGAGAATTTCAATTACCCATTCGCCAGCGGCTCCATCCAGGAGTTCTGGCGGCGGTGGCATATCTCACTGTCCACCTGGTTTCGGGACTATCTCTATATCCCTCTTGGCGGCAACCGTAAAGGGAAGGCGCGCACACAGCTAAACAAGTGCCTGGTATTTTTCTGCACTGGCCTATGGCACGGGGCAAGCTGGAACTTCGTGCTCTGGGGCCTCTGGCATGGGGCGTTTATCATCCTGGAGGGTCTGCTGCCGCCTCCCGGAAAGCTTCGTCGGACCCTCTGGAGGCCGCTGACCTTGCTGGTGGTACTGCTGGGATTTGTGCTTTTCCGGGCGGAAACCCTTGCCCAGGCGGGGGATATTTTCATAAATATGGCGGCAGGATTTCACTTTACCCTAGAGGGCGCAAGCCTTCTGCGGGCCATGCTCACCCCGATGAACCTGCTGGCTGTGACCGCTGGATGCGTCTTTTCGCTGCCGCTGCTGCCCAGGATAAAAGCGCTGGCAGAGGACGAAAACACCGGGGCTGCGGTACTGCACGTCGGGTCGTATGTGTGTGCGGTGGTGCTGTTTATACTGTGTGTGATGCACCTCTCCGGGGCGGAGTTCGACCCATTTATCTATTTCCGCTTCTAGCGGAATACACGAGGAAGTTATGAGGAAATTTTTGTATTTATTTTTTACAACACTGTTTATCGCGGCCTGCCTGCTGCCGGGGGTGGGTATGCTGGCCTTCGGCCCAAGCCCTGCCGCCGGAAATGAAACTGTCAAGGCGCTCCCAAGACTGACAGAGGCGGACGGCTCACTAAATGTAGAACTGCTCTCAGACGCCGCCGCTTGGTTTTCCCAAAGCTTTGGCTTCAGGCGGGAGCTCATTACAGCAGACTCGTGCCTAAAGGCCAGGCTCCTGGGCACCTCCAGCCAGTCCCTGGTGACCCTGGGCAGGGACGACTGGCTTTATTACGCCGAGACCCTGGACGATTTCACCGGAGCGGACACTATAACTCCCAGAGAGGCCTATTGTATCGCCCGCTCCCTGAGCATAGCCCAGGATTATACTGAGAGCCAGGGCGCGGATTTCCTGTTTACCATCGCGCCAAATAAGGCCAGCATTTATCCACAGCATTTGCCGAAGAACCTGCAAAAATCCATCGCGCCAAAGGAGTATTCAGCCCCGGTAATAGCGGCAATGGAACAGCAGGGGGTGAACTACGCAGACCTGTTTGGCCCGCTGAAAAATCAGGAGGAGGTATTGTACTTCGCCACAGACTCACACTGGACCAATAGGGGCGCTGCGCTGGCCCGCGATGTGCTGCTGGACGCCCTTGGTCTGCCGGAGGAGTCAGCATTCTCAAAGCCCGGAGACTACCGGCCTACCCATCGCGGGGACCTATATGATATGCTCTATCCCGCCTCGTCTCATCTGGACTTAGAGTACAGCTTCGCCCGGCCGCTGGAGTTTTCCTATGCCCGGCCCATCCGGAATGTAGACGACCTGCGCATTGAGACGTACAGCGCCTCAAACAACGGCCCCCTGCTGATGTTCCGGGACTCCTTCGGCAACGCCCTGCACAGCCTAATGGCAGAAAGCTTTTCATCTGCGGTCTTCTCCCGGGCCATGCCATACAATATGGAGCTGACAGGGCAGAGCGGGGCAAAATATGTTATAATTGAGCTTGTGGAACGCAACCTGCCGCGCCTGGCCGAAGCCCCATTTTTAATGCCGTCGCCTCAACTGGAAGACTGGCAGGCGTTTTGGGGCGAAGACTTTTTCACGGAAGATAATCGCTGTCAGGAGGCCACCAACTTTAGCGTGGAGCAAGCAGGGATGTACCAGAAGGTAACTTCGGACTTAGAGGCAGAGTGTGACGAGGATTCACCGGTGTACCTGGCGCGAATGGCGGAGGACGGCAGTACCAGGGTCTGGGAGGCTTTCCCGGTCTACACTGGAGAGGGAACGGCCTGCACTGGATATCTGCCGGATGACGTTGAGGAAGGGAGTGCCATATACATGGTGTTCCACGAGGACGGACGGTGGAAATGGGCAGGTAAAAATTGAAAAAAGTTAGAAAAAGCGCCCTCAGCGAATTTGAGGGCGTTTTTGTCTAGCCATATGCAACCGTTTGACATGCGGTTATAGTTGTGCAGTATAATTTCTGCACCGCCAACTTAAAACATAAGAAAAACATCCCCACAGTCAATCACGGAGAGCCCGCCCCGCAAATTTATTTCTGTATTCCCGGGGCGTAACCTGCTCCAGCTTTTTGAAAAGATAAGCAAAATAGGAAAAATTGTGATAGCCCACATCTGAGGCAATCATGCTGATGGACAGGGAGGAATTTGCCAGCAGGTCCTTTGCTTTGGAAATGCGGCACTCGATGATATAATCCTTCAGGGTCGTACCGATTTCCTTTTTGAAAAGCCTGGTAAGATATTCCGGATTTAAATGGACGAAGTCGGCAATCTCTTTTATAGACAGTTCGGAATTATAATGGTCTATGACATAGCTTTTTGCGCGGCTGACGTAATCCTTTTCAGTATCCTCTGTTTTCTGGCTCTCCTTCATGGCGTTTGTAAGAAAATCAACAGTTTTCATCACTGCGTCAATGGTTGAGAAACTGTCCATACAGTCCTGAAAGGTGAAGTCCTTTGAAAAAATTGAGCTGACCTCCACATTGTTTTTATAAAAGTAAATCAGGAAAAGGTTGATAATCTGCTGATGGGTTTTCTTTAAAAGCTGCAGGCTGTTGGGCTTATCCAAAATGTTTCTATTTAGATAGAGCTGGATTTCTTTTTTCAGCATAGGGAATGACCCTGTGCGCAGCAGGGAATCCCAGTATTTCTGGTTGGCGGAAGTATCGGCATTGGCTGGCGGGTCCGAGGCATTTGCAGTGGAGGTGTTAAAAATACCGGACCTGCTTGAAACATTGTTGCCGATACATGTGTTTGCATAGTGAATCTCCTGGAGGACATTCTTGTACTCTACCGGGTCTGAAAAATAAAGGGTTATGCTTTCGGTTTCCAGCTTTTTTTGCAGAGTATGGAAAAACTCGTCTATGCGTTCTTCGTTCAAGGGTTGGGTCTCGCTGTTATTGTCGATGATAAATATGGAGAACATCCGGAATGGGGTCATAACAATAAAATGGCTCAGTGAATCAGTGTTGAAAAGAACAGGAATAGAGTCGTTTATGGTCTTCATCAGATAGCGCTGGGAGGGGTACCCCGGCTCTTTATTGGTGTAAGCATGGATGTCTACCCAGAATAAATGTACCAGGCTGTCCATGGTAAAAGAATATCCGGCTTTGTTCAGGAGCTCCATGCTCTCTTCAATCTCGTCGGCGGTGCCTACATAGAGGTTATTTATAGCCTTTGCCAAAAACTCGTTTGGGTTGCATTTAAACAAAGTGCCATATTCCATCATTCTTCTGTTATTGAAATTCAAATTCCACGCTTCCACGGCTCTTTTCAAGGTCTGGGCGATTGCCTCATAGGGTGCGGGCTGCACGATATAATCAAAGCAGCCCAGCCGTAAACTGCTCTGGGCATAGAAAAATTTTGCATGAGAGGTCATCACAATACGAATGACATTCGGAAAATGCTGCTGCAGGTATTCGATTAGCTCGATACCCGAGAGCCCTGGCATTTCAATATCTGTGACCAGTACATTGATGGCGTTGTCTTCACAGACTTTTATGGCGTCTGCGGCATTTAGCGCCGTAAAAACCATGGAATAGCCGAGCGCTTCAAAGTCAATTCCATGGAGCAGGCCCTGCAGCACGCTTTTCTGGTCGTCCACCAGCAGCAGATTCATCATGCGTTCCCTTCCTTTCGATATTACTACGCCTTGCTAATATTAAGAACATGAGGATATAGGCGCGTTATGGCAGCGGGATGGAGATAACGGAACAGGCCCCGCCGGACGGATGATTATAAAACGCGAATGTATAATTATCCCCATACAGGATACTGAGGCGGTACTTTAAATTGTTGATACCCACATGGTTTTCTTCAAAAGAATACTTTACCCTCTGGTTAATGGCGTCCAGCACATCCTGTGGATAGCCCTGGCCGTTATCCTGCATACGTATGCACATATAATTGGCTCCGTCCTCTACAATGGTACTCACCTTTACACTGAAAATCACCATATCATTTTTACCGCCGTTATATTTAAAAGAGTTTTCCAGAAAGCTCTGGATGATTAGCGGCGGTACGGGATATTCCTGGAGCCCATCCTCAACGTCCACGTCCAAAAGGAAAATCTTCCCCGAATCCAGAGACAGAATCTGGTAATAATCCTCAATCTCACGCAGCTCCAAAGACAGGGGCACCGTGGAGATATTGTCGCGGAATAAATACCGCAGGTGGTTGGAAAAGGCGATAATCATCAACTTCATCTTGTCGATTTGCCGGTTTTCCAGCATACCGTAAAGGCTTTTCAGGCAGTTGATAAAAAAGTGGGACTTTGTCTGCAGCTGATAATACTGCAAAAGGACGTGGGATTTTTCCTCTTTCTCAGCACGCCGCACGGCTTCAAGCTCGGAAACGGTTTTTGCCAGTGACACCAGGGCTTCCTGAGTTTTCTGCACTTCCTTGATTCTGCTGGGCCTGGAGATGGAATAGTCATGGGTCTTCTCAATCTCTTTTGAAAAATCCGAAATCTCCACAATAGGCATCAATAGCATCCGGTTGGAGATTTTGTAAAATGCCACAAACATAAACACCGTCATGATGAGGAATACCGCAGACATCAGGAAGCGTTCGGACACCAGGGGCACAAACTCTGAGAGAGGGGTAACTACCCCGATACCTGTCTGATATTCCTCAATATAATAGGAAATCACCAGATTGCCGCCGCGCAGTGACAGGTGTGAATTGCTGTCGCTATTCTGCAAATCGGCTAGACTGATATTGCAGGACTCGAGAGCTTCCTGAGAGGTGATAATCTTATCCGAGGAGTAGACGCTTACAATGGAGCCGTCGGTAGGGGAGGGGATAGGGTATTGGCTGGTATATTTCTGCAGGCTGAACAAGGTACACAAGTTCAGCCTGCCTTTTTTGTTCTGTAAAATCAAATAATCGTCATTCACCACTTTTTCGTGAAACCACCGGCCAAAGATGGCGTAATCCTCACAGGCCCTCTCTCCAATCCGGTGGTATGCGGCCTGATAGGACTGTAAATCTTCCGTTGGGAAGAGAGTGGGGAAATAGTAGACTTCATCCTTTTTAGAGTCGGAAAACATATTCACGCAATAGGTGCTGTCGTGATAGTAGATAATCTGCCTAAGGTTATAGAGAGGAGGAAGCCGCTTTGCTTCCGAAGTGCCGTTGGTGGAGAGCAGGGCAAAATTGGGGTCGGAGGCCACTATAGTATGGTTGAAATCACTTTCAGCCCGCAGGTTAGACGACAGATTAGCCATATAGCTCTGTATGGAGACGGAGAAGTCGGACAGGATTGACCTGACAGAATAATAGGACATAAGGCCGGAATAAATCAGAGAAGCGATACCGAATACTAGGATAGTAACTAGGAAAACCCGGCTGGTATATTTTCTTACAGAAAAAGACCGCTGCATATTTTCACGACCTTCCTCTCTGAAGTCTGGGCAGGGCATATAGGTCAGAATAGCAATAGTATAAATCGGAATTGAATATAGAAAAAGGCTGATAAAATTGATAGAATTAAAAAAACTTGCTGATTGCATGGTACATTTTTTATATTATAGTGGAATTCCAACTCATTGTCAATTTATATTTGCTGGAAGTTTCCACGCAGGAGGGAGCTATTTTGTCAGCTAAAAAAGAACAGCTTTGGACCCCTAAATATGCGGTTATCCTGCTTAACATGTTCTGTAACGGCATGGCAGGCATGATGACCTTTCCCATCGTTGCCAAGTACGCCTTGTCCGTTGGGGCCAATCTGACCGTGGCCTCGGCTATTGCAGGCATGATGTCTCTGGTGGCCCTTGTGGTCTGTCCTTTTGCCGGCGTTTTATGTGATAAAGGCAGCCGGGAGCATATACTTATCGTTGCAAATCTCGGCTATGGAATATCCCTCGCCCTGCACTGTGTCTGTGCGTCCATCCCTGCCCTAATTACTGTCCGAATGGCAACAGGAGTGTTCTTTTCGCTCTGCACCGTGGCGAATGTGGCGTACTCCTCAGCCTATATTCCAAAATCCAGGACAGGTGAGGGGATGGGATATGTTGGGCTTTCCACCGTAATTGCCCAGGCACTGGGGCCCATGGTGGGCATGGAGCTTCAGGAAATAGGGGGCTACTCCCTGACCTTCCTGGCGGCGGGAGGCTTTACATTCCTCTGTGTCCTATTGCTTGTGCTCCTTCCATACCCGGTCACATATTCCACTGGCAAGGCACAAAAAGGCCTGCGCCTGAAAGAGCTTTTTGCCGCCAGATTTACATGCTTTATGCTGATGGCCCTTCTGTTCAGTTCCGCAGGTGGGCTTATCAGCACATATTTAGCCATCATTGCGGACGTGAGGCAGATTGCAGATATCACAATGTATTTTACCGTTTTCTCCATCCTCTCCTTAGCCATGCGGCCCGTTACCGGCAGGGTTTTGGACTCCAGGGGAATCTTCTGCCTGATTATCCCGGCTTTTCTGGGCTGCGGGCTCTGTATGCTCTTTGTAGGCATTGGCAAGGCATTATTCATGTTCCTGATTGCAAGCGTCTTCGGCGCCATCGGACAGGGCACGGGGCTCCCGTCCATTCAGGCCCACTGTATAAAGACAGTGGACAAAGCCTCCACAGGCGTGGCGGCCAGCACTATCATGATTGGGCAGAACATCGGCAACGCCATCGCCCCCATAGTCGGCTCATTCTTTATCGGCGCCTTTAGTTACGAGGCGGCTTTTGCCGGGGCCGGTATATTTATCATAATCGCGGAGACTCTTTTAACCTTGGTCCAGTGGAAAATTGGTAGAAAGTATTCCGGTCAATGTCAGAAAAACAATACTAGATGTCAAGAAAGTAGTGGCTTTACCGCTGAAAAATAAGTAAAATTAGACTGTAAACGTCAGATTTTCACAAGATTGTGTAAAAATGACGAAAATATTTAAGGAGAGTGGAACTAAATGAAACGTATCATTTCTGTCCTGCTGGCTTGCCTGCTCGTTTTCTCCCTCGCTGCTTGCGGCGGCGGAACGCAGTCTGAGGTTACAAGCTCCACCGTGGACGGCAGCAGCAGTCAGGTTGAGGAAAGCTCAGCCAACAGTGAAAGCACACCCGCAGAGGATGATGAAGACTACCCTGTTATCCGTATTAACGAGACCGCGTTTTACGGCGGGCCTCCCGAAAATGGCGACCGCATTCAGGAAGCTTTAAACGTCATCATGCGGGAAAAAGCCCATGCAGAGATAGAGTTCGTTTATGTGCAGATGTCCGACCTTAAGACCCAGCTGAATCTGCTGCTCACCGGCGGCGACGACTCCCTTGACCTGCTCAGCTCCTTCTGGTATGCAGGCGTTGGCGAGCTGGTATCAAACGGTCAGGTCATGGCTATTGACGATTTGCTGGCCTCCAGCGGCCAGGGTATCCAGGAGATTTTCGAGCCCTATTCCGAGATTCTGGACTGCGGTCGGGTAAACGGCAAGCTGTATGGTATCCCTTCTGTGTGCGCCTGGACCTGTGAAAACTGCTACCTTGTTATGGAGGATATCGTTAAGGACGCCAATATCGAGTTTCCCGAGAAGATTGCCGACCTGGACGAGCTCACCCCCCTGCTGATTAAGCTGAAGGAGGCCCACCCCGATAAATACTTTATCGCCGGTTCAACCTCGCCCTACTGGATACCCAAGACCATCGACTATCTGGGCGACAACAACTATCTTGGCGTCATACTGGACCCTGAGAACAGCACCAAAATTGAGAATTTCTATGAGTCCGAGTATTTTCTCAACTTCCTGGAGAACGTGAAAATTTGGAAGGAGAACGACCTGATTTCTCCCGACCCCATGAGTAATAATACCGCCGTTTTGGGAAACCTGAGCAGCAAGATTACCTATGGCGTTACCGGCTATGACTACAACATGAAGAACACCGTTTACGAGGCCGAGAAGCAGGATTCGTATGACGGCCCAATTCTGGGAACCCAGATTGGCGAGAAGTATCTGACCAGCGCAAATGCCAGCACGTATATGTGGCATGTCACCTCATTCAGCAAAGCCCCTGAGGCCGCCATGCGTGTGCTCAATGTTCTCTACACCGACCCCGAGGCCGCAAATATCTTAATGAACGGTCTGGAAGGCGTGACCTATCAGATTGACGAGAACGGGCAGCTGGAGTATCCCGAGGGCGTCACCAATCATCAGGAGGCAGGATGGTTTGCCATGTACAATGCGGCCCGTCCCAACGGATTCCTCTGTCCAACATGGAATTATTCCAGGCCTGACGCCTATGAGCTCCTGAAGGAGGACAATGCCAACGCAATTAAGTCCAAAGCTCTGGGCTTTACTCCAAATCTGTCTTCTGTTGCAGACCAGTATGCGGCCTGCGCCAATGTGATTGCCCAGTACTATGCTCCAATTGTAAACGCCGTTGTGGACATTGACGACACACTTCCTGTTTTCCAGCAGGCTCTCCGCGACGCAGGTATTGAGGATATCATTGCCGAGGAGCAGAGGCAGTTTGACGAGTGGCTGGCTGCCAAATAATTGATTGAGGAACCGAGAGGGGACTTAATCGTCCCCTCTCATTATTTATTACTAACTATTTGTGGTGAGAAAGATGTCATTTGAAAAGCTAACGCAGTATCTGGAATCTTTAGAAGACAGTTATGATATCAAGGGCCTTGACATGATTGTTAAGAAAAAACACGAGGTCATTTACCGCCATAAGCAGGGTTACAGTGATTATAACTGCACCAGACCAGTCTCAGAAAATGATTTGTATTATCTGTACTCCTGCACGAAGATTGCGACCATGACGGCATGTATGCAGCAGGTAGACGCGGGCAGAATCAGGCTGGATGCTCCCGTGTCGGAATATCTGCCTGAATTTGCCAACATGAAGGTTGCCGATAATTACGTGATGGGCGATTTTGGCAATTTGCCAAACCAGTCTTCTCCGGCACATCCAGCCAAAAATCCCATACTTATCCGGGACCTTATGGCTATGACCGCCGGGCTTTCCTATAACACCACCTCAGAGCCCATTATGGAACTGAAAGAAAGGAGCGGCAATAAGGCTTCTACACGGGAGATAGTAAGCGCCATCGCTAAAATGCCCCTGCTCTATGAACCTGGAGCAAGGCACGCCTACAGCCTGGGCCACGACGTTATTGCCGCGGTAGTCGAGACTGTCACTGGGCAGAAATTCAGGGACTATGTGGCTGAGCATATCTTTAACTCCCTTGGGGAGGAAGACGTATATTTCCATCTGCGGGAGGAGGACAGATATAGGCTGGCAGACCAGTATTCCTGTGATTTTAAAACCGGCGAAAAATCCCGGCATGAGGGCAACGCTTTCGAGTTGACCGACGAATACGACAGTGGCGGCGCGGGTCTCATAACTACAGTGGACTGCTATTCCGTACTGCTGGATGCCCTGGCCTGTGGAGGGGTAGGGGCAAACGGAAACAGGATTATTTCCCGGGAAAGCATTGAGGCAATGAAAACTCCTAGACTGAATGCAGTGCAGCTGGATGATTTTACCATGAAGGGGATGTTCCGTCCGGGCTATAATTATGGCCTGGGTGTACGCGTCCTGGTGGATGATACGAAGGCCAAGAGCCCCGCCGGGGAGTTTGGGTGGGACGGCGCTGCCGGAGCCTATGCCCTGATAGATTCCAGGAATGGTATCAGCCTGTTCTACGCACAGGCCATACTGGGGCTTCGGGGAGTTTATTCCGATATCCATCCGAAAATCAGGGACCTGGTCTATGAATGTATGGAGTAGGGTCTGCCCAAGCGGGCGGGAGCCGCAGCAGCTTATAAAGTAAAACGATTTTATGGAGGAATAATATGGATAAGTTTTATGTTCAATTAGACGGCTTTTCCCGCCAGCTGGTCCATGACTATGAAGGCGTGATGGAAAAGGTAGCAAAGCTGGGCTATAACGGTATTGAAATCTTCTACGGCCTGCATGGGGGCTATACTCCCGAGGGGCTGAAAAACTTCCTTGGTTCCATCGGTATGGAGGTCATAAGCTCTCACGTTGAGACCGAAGACACCGAGGAAAACCTGAAATACCTGCCCGGTACCGGCTGCAGGTATATGATAAATCCCGGACTAGCTATCACCAGCACGAAGGAGGCCTATGAAGCCGCGCAGCTCTTAAACGAGATGGGCAAAAAAGCAAAGAGCGTTGGAATGAAGTACGGCTACCACAATCATTCCAACGACTTCCTAAAGCTGGACGGCAAAATGATTTGCGATATTCTCATTGAGAACACTGACCCTGAGCTTGTGGCCTTTGAAATGGACATAGCCTGGGCGTACAGGGCAGATGTTGACGCCGCCGGGTACATAAGGAAATACCCCGGGAGATTCGAGCTTGTCCATGTGAAGGAAACAAAGGAATTTCCAATGAAGCTCGACTTTATGAAGCCTATACCCAAGGAAAAGCAGGGGGAGAAGGACATCTCGGGCTGGCCCAAGCTGGACCCCGAGGCTGCCAAAAAGCTGGATGAAGCCCTCTCCATCAACTGTGAGCTGGGGAAGGGTATTGTAGACATGAATGCTGTTAAGGCAGCCGCCGACGCCCAGCCCTGCGAGCCAATCTACATTGTGGAGCGCGATTACGCCTGGACAGGGGACATCTTTACCACTCTTGCAGCTGACGCCGGCTACCTGAGAGCTCTGTAAAAAATTAGAAACAACAAAGGAGACAAACAAAATGAAAAATATTGCTATTGTTGGCTGTGGAAATATGGGCGGTGGGCACGCTTTGGCTATCGGTTACGGAACCGGCTATACCGATTGGCAGCTGCCCCAAATCATCGACGACGAAGTAGAGGCAGTTACCACTGATATCTCTAAAATCCTGCACCTTTCCGGCATTTTTGATATTGACGAGAAAAGGCAGGAGTGGGCTAGAGGCGAGTGCTTTCATGTGTATCAGTCCTTAGATGAAATTTTAGACGACCAGGAGGTGGACATCGTTTTGATAGCTGTGCCCAACCATCTCCATGCAGAGATTGCCATCAAAGCCATGCGCGCGGGTAAGCATGTGCTCTGCGAGAAGCCTGTTACTCCCACCTCTGCCGAGCTTGAGGAGGTTTTAAAGGTCTCCAAGGAGACCGGCAGGGTATTTTATCCCCGGCAGAACAGAAGATGGGACCCCGACTACCTGCTGGTAAAGAAAATCTATGACGAGCAGTTGGCTGGCAAGCCGCTCAGCCTGGAAAACCGTATCGGTGGCGGCGGTGCAGACGGTCCCTTCGGCTGGCGCAGCGAGAAGCGCTTCGGCGGCGGCATGATGCTGGACTGGGGCGTGCACCTTATCGACCGTATTGTTCAGATGAACAAGTCCAAAATCAAGCAGATTTTCTGCCAGGTCATCAATCTTACCGGTACAGACGTGGACGAAGGCTTTAACCTTACTCTCATCTTTGAGGACGGATTCATTGCCTACATAGAGAGCGGCGTGGGCCACTTTGATTCCCCCGCTCCCGGATGGAGGCTGAACGGGACCACCGGCATTGGTGAAGTCATCACCTTTTCCGGCGAGGGAGCAAAGGTCCTAAAGGCAAAACCCAGAGACCCCAACTTTGTCCGGGATTTTAACGCTCTTCCTGTGAGAAAGCCCAGTATTAAGCGCGGCGAAGGCCCCAGCTGGTTTGCCGCCCCGCCTATGAACAACGATGTGATTGAGCTGGAGCGCCCAATTTTCGACAGGAATTCCCTGTACAGAAACCTGGTGGACTGCATTGAGGGCAAAGCAGAGCAGATAGTTACCGGCGAGCAGGCCCTTAGAGTCCTTAAAATCATGGAGGCAGCGCTGCTCAGCGGCGAGAAAAACCAGGCTATAGATTTTGAATAAGCCGGGATATTTAAAAAGCTGTTTTGCAACAGGGAAATGGAGAAGAGCATTATGGAGCACCGTAAATTTGACACGCTAAATGCGAGCCCGGTAAATTTTTCAGAGACCGATATGTGGATGGGGATAATTCCCGCCTCTGCCGATGGAAAGGAGCCCCGCAGGATGGGCTATACCCGGGAGCCCCGGGCCATTGAGTTCAGGCCTGAGGGAGTAGAGTTCAACGTCTATGCCCCTGATGCCGACAGCGTTGAGGTGAGCGGCACTAGGAACACCAGGATGGGTGAAGAAAAGCGTCCGCTACACAGGACGGACAAAGAGGGCTGGTGGCAGGCCGTTATCCCCGACATCCCCGGCGGCGTGCAATTCCTTTACTACTACTTTGACGGCAAGGAGCATTTGTATGAACACGCCCCTGTCTGCTATGCCCATAATAGGGTGTGCAATTTTGTGGATGTGCCGGACCCAGACTTTGATTTCTATGATTATAAGGATGTGCCCCACGGCGCGGTGCGGTGCGAGTATTATCGCTCCACATATACCGGCGCCCTGCGTAACTGCTGGGTATATACGCCGCCCGGATATGAGGATAATCTGGACAGGAAATATCCAGTTCTATATCTGCTGCACGGCGGCGGCGAAAACGAGACCGGATGGGTCTGGCAGGGCAAAATCAATTTTATTATGGATAACCTGCTTGCCGAGGGGAAATGCAGGGAAATGATTGTGGTGATGAATTTTGGACATGCCTATGCCCCTGACAGCCAGCAGGAGGGCGTCCTGCCAGGTCAGATTGACCAGCTGCTTATCAAAGACTGTATCCCTTTTATCGAGGGGCGTTTCAGGGCTCTCAATGACAAGACCCATAGGGCCATTGCAGGGCTTTCCATGGGCTCTTACCAGACCCAGTGGACCGCCTTTAACAATCCCGGCTACTTTGATTATATAGGGATATTCAGCGGCACAGTGGGCAATGCTTTCCCGGAGGTGAGCACAGAAAAATTTACCACTGCGGAAAACGCCGAGAGCTTCAACGCCCAGCACCAGCTTCTGTTCTTCAGCAGGGGTATGCTGGAGGGTGGCGAGAAGCTTCCCGGCGAGTTGGAGGCCCTGACCAGGAACGGTATCAAGGTGGAGTATTTCCTATGCGACGGCATTCACGAGTGGCAGACCTGGAGGAAAAGCGTCCACGCTTTCCTGAAGCTGCTCTTCTAAATACGATAAGAGGTGAGAAGCCAGTGGACATTGAACGGCTGAAGAAGATTCGTACTTGGGCGAATTTAAACCTGACGGGGACAATCCTGCCCTGGTGGTGCAGCGAGTACATCATGGACAGGGAAAACGGCGGCTATTATGGCGTAGTCACCCTGGATGGCGAGCGCGGCTATTCTGAGCCTCGGAACCTTACTCTCCTTGGGAGGATGCTCTTTGTGTTTTCTTCCTCCTATAGACACCTTAAGGGCAGGCTCTATTTGGACCGGGCCGATTACGCTTTCAAAGAGATGAAGGAGCATTTTTACGACAGGGAGTTTGGCGGCGCCTTCGTGTCGGTAGACGCCGGCGGCACAGTCCTCTCAGACACAAAGCCCAACTATTGCGAGGCCTTTTACATTATGGGCCTTGCGGAATATTATCACGCCACCGGCAGCAAAGAGGCTCTTGAAATGTGCCTGGAGGCCTGTAAGCTGATGGAGGCCAACGCCAGAGTTGCCCCGGGCATTTACCATGCCACCCTTCACAGGGACTGGTCTCCAAAGCCTGGCTTTGACAACGGACGGAGAAACTCATCATATTCTTTGCCCGACGACGCAATAATGTATCCTCACCATCTGTGCCAGGCCTATTACCGGCTGTATCAGGCCACTCACGACAATAAAATCGCCGGGATTTTGAAGGAAATGGTCGAGATAATGATTTACAGGATGTACGACGATAAGCACCACAGCTTTATCACGCTGGCCGCGAAAGACATGAAGCGTCTGGGGAACTCCGTCAGCTATGGACATGACTGTGAACTGAGCTACCTGTTTATCAATATCGTTGATGAACTGAAGCTTGATGATATCAGGGATAGGACATATACGGTCGTGTCAGAGGTGCTGCAAAATGTTGTAGAAAAGGCCTTTGATTCAAACGGCTGTATGTATAACGGCGCGAATATTGACACAGGGGAAACCGGCAGCGTCCACGTCTGGTGGGCAGTTTCCGAGGCTGTTTCCGCAATGCTGTGCGGCTATGACATTACCGGCGACATCAAATTTCTGGACGCCTGTGAAAGGCAGATTGACTTCATCGAGAAGTATTTTGTCAACAGGGAGACCGGAGACTGGTACAATAACATACGGTCCGACGAGACCGGAGGGCACCTCTCCGACGGTCAGCATGGAACTGATAAACTGAATCCGGGGAAATGTCCCTTCCATAATGGGCAGATGTGCCTGGAGGTTATGAAAAGAGTAGATAAGATGCTGGGCAAAGCCCAATAAGTTTATAAACAGTCAAATAAAGGAGCTGAGTTGTATGAAGATGTTAATCGGAGGAAGGTTTGTGGATTCATCCGACGGCGGCAAAATTGACATTGTCAATCCTGCCACAGGTAAAGTGATAGACACCGTGCCGGCCGGAACTTTGGAGGATTTGGATAAAGCTATTTCCCTTGCGGTTGAGGGACAGAAGGAGTGGAATGCGGTTCCGCTCCACGAGAAAATGCGTATCCTGGAAAAGTACGCCTGCCTCGTCGAGGAGAGCGTGGAGGAGATTTCCAAGGTTATGTGCGAAGAAGGCGGGAAGCCTATCGAGCAGTGCAGAACTGAAGTCTATGCGAATGCGGCTATTTTCAGGATATACTGCGCCGCGGCGTATACCTTCTATGGGAAGACCCTGCCTTATAACGGAGAGGCAAGGTCACAGGGCGACGTGGTAATGACTGTCCACGAGCCGCTGGGAGTGTTTGCCAATATCGTACCATTTAACTATCCATGCGAGCTTGCGGCCCATAAGCTGGCCCCTATGCTGGTTACAGGCAACTCCGTAGTCTTAATGCCATCCTCCAAGACCCCGCGCAGCGCTATTGTGATTGTGGACCTGCTCTATAAGGCCGGCGTGCCCGCAAACGCTGTCTGCTGTGTTACCGGCAAGGGCAGCTTGATTGGCGCCGCGGCAGCCAAGGACTCCCGCGTGGCGGCTGTCAGCTTTACCGGCAGCACCGGCGTGGGGATATCTCTGGCTGAGACCTGCGCAAAGTCCCTTCGCCCGGTTTCCCTTGAGCTTGGCGGCAACGACCCTCTCATTATCTTTGATGACGCTGATTATGAGAAGGCGCTCGACGAGACCATAGCTGGCAGAATCGGCAATGCGGGCCAGACCTGCTGCGCCAGCAAGCGATTTATTGTGCAGAAGGGGATTTACGATAAATTTGCGAAGGACCTGGCGGCCCGGCTGTCCGCTGTCAAGGTGGGCGACCCTGCCGACCCTTCTGTGGAAATGGGCCCCTGTGTGCGTGAAGCGGACGCTATGGAAGTGGAAAGGCAGATTGAGCTGACCGTCAGCCAGGGCGGGGAGTTACTGCTGGGAGGCAAGAGGAACGGCGCCTTTGTGGAGCCCACTGTTATCAAGGTCCCAAAGACCGCGGATATCGCCAGGGACATGGAGTGCTTTGGTCCTGTCTGGCCTCTTATACCTTTCGATACCATGGATGACGCCATCGAGATTGCGAACAACACCATTTTCGGACTGTCCTCCGGCGTCATTACCTCTGACATG
The DNA here is from genome assembly GCF_009917525.1 of Acutalibacter sp. 1XD8-36. Classification (GTDB taxonomy): domain Bacteria; phylum Bacillota; class Clostridia; order Oscillospirales; family Acutalibacteraceae; genus Acutalibacter. The sequence goes on along the minus strand of NZ_QZDU01000005.1, from coordinate 42,533 downwards.
CAGACAGCCATGAAGGTGGCAAACCGTATAGAATCAGGCTCCTGCATTATCGGCGGAAGCGGCAACTACAGGCTTGCCCACCAGCCCTTTGGAGGCTATAAATACTCTGGAGTGGGAAGGGAAGGCGCGGTTTCCACTCTTGAGGAGATGACCCAGCAGAAGACCATTGCGTTCAAAGGAATACTTAATGATTGAGTAGCCTTTACTTTTCAATTTACTTAAAAGAAATAGAAGGGTGGGTAAAATGAGGAAAAATTCAAGCTTGCAAAAGCGCATTTTTAAAAGCTGGCCCCTGTATACCATGCTGATTCCAGGGATGATTTATCTGATTATCAACAACTATCTGCCAATGTTCGGAATTCTGATTGCCTTTAAAAAGGTGGATTATTCCGTTGGCATTCTCCAAAGCCCCTGGACAGGTTTCTCTAACTTTACGTATCTGTTTGCTTCTAACGACGCATACATCATGTTTAGGAACACAATCCTTTACAATATAGCATTTATCATCCTTGGAAACCTTCTAGGACTGATTGTTGCCATTGCGCTTGATACAGTAAAGAACCGCTTCTTCAGGAATGCCACACAGGTAATTATTCTAATCCCCCACTTGCTCTCCACGATTATTATTACCTATATAGTCTACGCCTTCCTGAACGAGCAGAACGGCTTTATGAACAACTCCATACTGAAGCTGCTCAATATGGAGCCGGTCAGCTGGTACAACACCCCCGGGCCATGGCCTATAATCCTAATCATCGTATACCTGTGGATGTCCATTGGCTACACGTCAATCCTCTATTATTCCACGCTTATCGGTATCGACAAGACTTTTTACGAGGCTGCGGTGGTAGACGGAGCCTCCTTGTGGCAGCAGATTTTCAGGATTACCCTGCCCTGCATGAAAAAGACCATTATCATCCTTCTGATTCTTGCTGTGGGCAGGATATGCTACTCAGACTTCGGCCTGTTCTACCAGGTGCCCATGCACAGCGGGCTGCTCTATTCCACCACACAGACCATCGACACCTTTGTGTACAGGGCTTTGCTGGAGCAGAACAGTATCGGGAGGTCTTCCGCGGCAGGATTGTTCCAGTCTGTTCTCGGTTTCGTGCTTGTCGTCTCCACCAATCTGATTGTCAGAAAAGTAGACGCGGAAAGCTCGCTGTTTTAAAGGAGGCCGGAAAATGATTACAAACAACAAGGTCTTTATCGCCATACAATATATCTTTCTCTTCTGCCTGGTTATTATGGCTGTCATACCTTTCTGGCTGTTGATTTCCAGCTCCTTTACCACTGAAAAGGAGATTCTTGAAAGCGGCTACTCGCTCTTTCCAAAGATAGTTACCTTTGACGCTTACCGCTACCTGTTCTCTGTCAGCGGCGGCGTTTTGAGGGCCTATATGATGAGTATTATCATTGCCGGAAGCGGAGTTTTTACCTGCTTGGTCCTTACAATTCTGTTTGCCTACCCACTCTCCAAGCAGGAGCTTCCGGGGAAGAATTTCTTCGCGTTTTTCCTGTTCTTCACCATGCTGTTTAACGGCGGCCTTGTGCCCACCTATATGGTCTATACCCAGCTATTCCACATCAAGGACACATTGTTCGGAATGATTATTCCCGGATTGCTGATGAGCCCCTTTAGCGTCATTATGGTGAGGACATATATCACATCAAATGTAGCCAACGAGATTGTTGACGCGGCGAAAATTGACGGAGCGGGAGACTACCGTGCCCTGCTTTCTGTAGTCATTCCGCTGTGTAAGCCAATCATCGGCACCATTGCCCTGATGTCTTTCATCGGCTACTGGAACAACTGGACCAACGGTATCTATTACATCCAGAACCGTACTGACATGTATGGTATTCAGAACTACCTGAAAACTGTGCTGGACAGTGTCAATGTGCTGCAAAGCCAGATTTCCGGCCAGGTGGGAATTGACGTTAAGGATTTGCCCTCTATGGGAATAAGGATGGCCTTGGCGGTTATCGGAGTTCTGCCGGTTTTGATAATGTACCCATTCTTCCAGAAATCCTTTATCAAGGGCATTACCATAGGCTCGGTTAAGGGCTGATGAGAACAGAGGAGCCCAAAGCGCCTTCAAAAGAGACGGAATTGGTGCAGGATAATAATGAGCTTACCCGGTGGGTTTAAAAGAATCATTTTACCAGGAGTGAACTGAACATGAATAAGAAATTCAGAATTGCCATAGTTGGCTGCGGTGGCATGGGAAGCGGACATGCTGTGGCGCTGCAAAGCGGAACCGGTGAGACCGTTTATAAGGGAAATGTTGCCGACGCCAAAATGCCCGACAGCGCTATGACTACCAACCTTGGAGAGATAGCCGAGCTTGCAGGCATAACCGATATCGACTCCGAGCGTATTGAATGGGCGGTTTCCCAGGGGATTTCCGTTTACGCCGGTTATGAGGAACTTTTGGGGGACAAAACCGTAGACGCTGTCCTGATTGCCACTCCAAACCATCTGCATAAGCCCATGGCTATTTCCGCTTTGCGGGCAGGCAAGCATGTGCTGTGCGAAAAGCCTGTCATGCTGAGCAGCACCGACCTTATGGAGGTGGTAGAGGAAGCTGAAAAAGCAGGCAAAGTCTTTTATCCCAGACAGAACAGGGAATGGGACGAGGATTTTCTCATCATCAAAAAGATTTATGAAGAGGAGCTTCTTGGAAGGACATTTGAGATACGGTGCAGGATAATGGGCGCCCGTGGTATCCCTGGGGATTGGAGAAGCAAGAAGGAGTTTGGCGGCGGGATGATGTATGACTGGGGCGTACACATTATCGACCGGATTGTGAAGATGGTAGGCAAAGCGCCGGAGCGCGTATTTTGCGACTTAAAAAACATCACTAGCGAGGAATGCGATGATAATCTGTTTGTCCATATGACATTTGAAGATGGCCTTACAGTCCGCCTTGAAGTGGACACCTGCCATTTTGTCAGCCTCCCCCTTTGGAACCTTTTTGCAAGCCACGGCTCTGCAGAGATTCAAAACTGGAACTGCGACGGCAAGATAACGCTTCTGTCAAGCTGGCATGACAAGGACGCCCTGCCCATTATAGCAGGCTCAGGCCTTACCAAGACCATGGCTCCCAGAACCAAGGAGACCCTGACCGAGCTGCCCCTTCCAAAATTTGACTTTGACCGCAATGCACTGTACAGAAATTTTGTAGAGACCTGCCAGGGCAAGGCTGAGCAGATTGTCACCAACGAGCACGCCCTGCGTGTTTTGAAGATAATTGAGGCCTGCTTTGAATCAGCAAATACGAAGAAAGTTGTAGAGTTTAGGGAGTGACATGACAGGAAAGCGGGAGCTTCTTTCTTCTGTTTGAATACTGTTTAGGATGTGTAAAAAATGGATAAACGGTTGGAGCAAATCTCAAAAATTGGTATCGTCCCAGTCATTGAGATTGATGACGCGAAAAAGGCAGTACCTCTGGCAAGAGCTTTGGCTGCCGGAGGCCTCCATGTTGCAGAAGTCACTTTCCGTACAGCCGCGGCAGAGGAGTCCATTAGCAGAATCTCTCAGGAGTGCCCGGAGGTTTTGGTAGGCGCGGGGACAGTCATTACCTGCCAACAGGTTGATAAGGCTCTGGGAGCAGGCGGCAAATTTATAGTCACTCCCGGTTTTAACTCTGATGTTATCCGCTATGCCATTTCCAAAGGTGCCCTTGTCATTCCCGGGACATCAACGCCGGGCGAAATGGAGCAGGCCATGGGCCTGGGGCTGAACGTGGTAAAATTTTTCCCTGCCGAGCAGAGCGGAGGGGCAGCCAAGCTGAAAGCTCTGGCAGGCCCCTACAATAGCCTAAAGTGGCTGCCTACCGGCGGGATAAATACAGCGAATATGAATGAGTATCTCTCCTGCGGCAGAGTCCTTGCTTGCGGCGGTTCGTGGATGATAAAACAGGAGCTAATCCGAAACGAAGACTGGAGCGGGATTACAGCTATCTGTAAAGAGGCGGTACGCGCCATGCTGGATTTTAAAGTTGTCCACGTGGGTATAAACTGTAGGGACACAGCGGAAGCCGAGCAGATTGCCAGCCTTTTCAGCCGTTTATTTGATGTGCCGTACCTGCCGAATGAAACGGCTGTTTTTGCAGGCTCGTTGGTAGAGTGTATAAAGGGCCCGTACTTAGGAGTGCATGGACATATCGCAATCGGCACAAGGAATGTTGACAGAGCTGTATATCAGCTGGAAAAGCGGGGCATGGCTTTCGATGAAACCTCCTGCAAGGTGGATTGCGAGGGCCATACAACGCTCATTTACTTAAAAGAAGAGATTGGCGGGTTTGCCCTGCACCTTGTCAAAAGATAAACCTTAGTGCAGGCTCTGTAATCTCACAAAAGCGGAGGGATGATTTTTATGAGTCTTCAAATGCACGACAGACTGTTGTGGCCCGGCGGGAAGCGAAAGGCTTTTACTCTAAGCTATGACGACGGCGTGACCCAGGATATCCGATTCATTGAACTGCTCAATAAATATGGGATAAAGGGGACGTTTAATCTCAATTCAGGACTGCTGGGACAGCCCGGAATGATTAACATGGGGAAGAGGCCCGCGACCCATAATAAGGTGCCTCCCAAAGAGGTCAAAAACATATACGCCGGTCATGAGATAGCCTCTCACGGACTGTACCATACCACCGTCTGCAATACAGATTCAGCCCGGTGCCTTAACGAGATTTTAAACTGCCGGAAAGAGCTGGAAGCATTGGCGGGGTATCCAATCACCGGTTTTGCATACGCCTTTGGCGCCTACGATAACACGGTGGTGAACGCCTTGAAGAGCTGCGGTATCACCTACGCCCGGACCATAAAAGCTACCCATGCTTTTGATATCCCGGAAGATTTCCTGATTTGGGACCCCACATGCCATCACGATGATGAAAGGCTTCCGGAGCTTACAGAGAATTTTCTGAAAGACACTTCCTTGTTCCCAATGCTGAAGCTGTTCTATGTATGGGGGCACTGCTATGAATTCGACCAAAACGATAATTGGGATTATATCGAGCGCTTTTTGGAAAAGATGTCAGGCCACGAAAACATCTGGTATGCAACCAATGGCGAGATTGAAAGCTATGTCTCAGCCTACCGGCAGTTGATTTTCTCTGTGGATGGGTGCCTTGTGTATAACCCGACCTGCGTCTCTGTATGGGTCGGAGCTATTGGGTCCGATTCTGCCACAGAGATTAAGCCGGGCTGTGTGACAACACTGCCTGAGCCTGCTGTACTGTAAATTACACAAAAAGAGAAGGGAGCCGGGAGGCACCCTTCTCTTTTTGGTTCTAGCCATTAGGCAGCTGAGCCGCAGGCGAAACAGGAAACTCACCATGTCGGTTTTGTGCACAAACCATGTCGGGTTTATTTATTTCATTATTTTTGACAGCATAGTATACTAAACTAAAGCGGTTGGAGCTAAAAAATCCAGCGAGACAACGAAAGAAAGGTGATGTGTAATGAACAAAAGCAGAAAATTAGCCGCATTGCTCTTGGCTGCTGCGCTGATGCTTTCCAGTGCAGCTTGCGGTAACGGAGACAAGCCCTCCTCTGACGTTTCTGCTGGAGGCGACAAAATCTCCTCCACTCAGCAGGATTCAGAGCCGTCAGAGACTTCCGCAGACGACGGTCCGTTTGATGAAAATGGGAGGTACAGGGAGCCTGTAACTATCACGTACAGCAAGGTAATGTATCCCGGTGCCAAGTTCCCGGCGGATCAGTCTCCGGAGGAAAACTACATCAACGATTTTCTGAAGGAGCGCTATAATATTGAGATGAAGCTGGCATGGAGCGCCGAGGCTTCCGAGTACAATAACAAGCTTTCCATAAACATAGCCTCCGGCGAGCTTTGCGATTTGATGTATGTTGATAAGTATCTCACCTTCCGCCAGATGGCTGAAAATGACCTCCTAGCCGACCTAACTGAGATTTACCCCAAGTATCGAGGCGCCACACTGGAACTGGTAGACGAGAGCTTTGAAAACCGCAATATCGAAGCTGTAACCGTTGAGGGCAAGCAGCTGGCAATTCCCGGAAGTAATCTGGGCTATGCTCAGAATCTGCTCTGGATGCGCAAGGACTGGCTGGATGCGCTAAACCTTGAAGTACCCAAGACACTGGACGAAATTGCCGGTGTTCTCGAGGCTTTTGTCACGCAGGACCCCGATGGAAACGGTGAGGATGATACAGTGGGCCTGGTGGTGCAGGCGACAAAGCCCGTGCTGGGCTACGCCAACAATTACGGTCTGGAATCCGTATTCAATGCCTTCGATGTGTACCCAACTCATTGGATGAAGGACGAGAACGGAAAGGTATATTACGGTTCTACCGACCCCAGAATGAAAGACGCCCTGGCGCTTCTTGCCGACTGGTATCAGCGGGGCCTGATTGACAAGCAGTTCCCAACCCGCATTGGCTCCGGCGAGACAGAGGCCCTGTGGACCTCAGGCACAGCAGGCGCCAAATTCGGGGCCTGGTGGGCAATCGCAAACGACGCTTTGGCCAATACGCCGGACATTGAGTATGTGGCAATTCCTGGGCCGGTGAACAGCAAGGGTGAGTTCAACTACATGACCGGCTCTCCCACTGAGACCGTGTGTGTTGTCAGTAAGGACTGTGAGCACCCTGAGGCTGCAGTAATTGCTCTTGCGGCTAACAATGAAATAGTCCGGGGCACACATGACCCTAACGATGAAATTGCCTGCAAATATGCCGAAAAGAGCCTTGAACTGCGTAACAGCGGCGCGGTGGATGACGCGGGCGGCCGCAGCCTGAATGTGCTGGGGGCTTTGACCTTTGACTATTTTGACGTGGTGCCAAAGCTGAGCATATGCGTGAAGGACAACGTAGAGAACGGCTCATACACCGAGTATCCCGGCATGACGGACTACGACCGCAGCCAGTGCACAGCGTCCAGGAAATTCGCCGACGGAGACAAGGACGAGATGGGCTTCTGGGCATACTGGACCCGGTATGTAGGCGGCAACGTCACCGAGGAAGGGAACCCGGTTTATCCGGCTTACTACTATGAGACAGAGTCTTCAACTACCTTAAAGGCGGCGCTGGACAAGCTGGAAGACGAGATGTATCTGCAAATCATCGTAGGCGATAAGCCGGTGGAATATTTCGATGAATTTGTCAACCAATGGAAGTCCCTGGGCGGCGACACCCTGACGGAAGAAGTTCAGGCAATCGTTGACCAAGGCTAATCGGACGACCCGCAGCTAGAATGGTCCCTGCGGTTCTGCCGTGCGGAGAAGGGTACGCCCGGTTATTCGGGCGTACCCTTGCCGTTTCGGTACACTTTAAGGAGGTCGATTTTATTGTATAATAAGAAGAACGCCAGATATTACCACGCAATGCTGCTTCCGGGCATGATATTCCTTATAACATTCTCAATTATCCCCATGTTTGGAATTGTAATGGCCTTCCAGAACTTTATCCCGGCAAAGGGTATTTTCGGCTCGAAATTTGTGGGGCTTGCCCAGTTTCAGCGCTTGTTCCGGCTGCCTGACTTCTGGCAGATTTTGCAGAATACGCTGATAATCGCCCTGTCAAAAATCATACTTGGGACTTTACTGGCAGTTGTATTTGCGGTTTTGCTAAACGAGTGTCAAAACGTCCGGTATAAGCGCTTTATACAGACTGCCGTTTACCTGCCGCATTTTCTCTCCTGGGTTATTTTGGCGGTGATGTTTAGCAATATTTTCTCCTATACCGGTATTATCAACCAGTTAATCATGGCATTTGGCGGAGAGCCCACAATGTTTATGATTAGCAACACATGGTTTCGCCCCATTATTATCGGTACTGATGTGTGGAAGGAGTTCGGCTATAACGCCGTGATTTACGTAGCTGCTATGACCGGTATTGACCCAACTCTATATGAAGCCGCGGATATTGACGGCGCAGGACGCTGGAAGAAAATCCTTCATATCACCCTGCCGGCCATTCTGCCAACTATCATCCTGATGGGCACTCTGAGTATCGGCAATGTGCTCAATGCCGGCTTCGACCAGGTATTTAATATGTACTCGCCTCTTGTATACCGTACCGGCGACATTATCGACACCTATGTTTACCGGGAGGGCTTGGTCAATATCCAATACAGCTTTGCCACAGCCGTGGGCCTGTTCAAGTCGGCAATCAGCTTCGGGCTGCTTGCCATGGCCTATAAGCTGGCGGACAAATTCTGCGGATACCGAATCTTTTAGTGAGGAGAGTATATATGAAACCAACTAGCGTACCTAAAAAGAAGAGAAAACTTACCCTGTCAGACATAATGATTGCAGCGGTCCTGCTATTCTGCGGATTGATATGCCTGGTGCCTATCCTGAATACAGTAGCAATCTCCTTTAGCGACCGTACCAGCGCGGCGCTGGGGCGTGTCAGCTTTTGGCCGGTAAACTTTACGCTTTCATCCTATAAAGCAATGATGGAGGAGCGCCAGTTTGGACAGTCCTTTATGATTTCCGTGGCTAGGGTCATTCTGGGAGGGTCAATCAATATGGTCCTTTCAATTTTGATGGCGTATCCGCTTTCTAAGAGCCCACGGATGTTTCGCAGCAAGAAATTTTATATGTGGTTTGTGGTGTTTACCATGATGTTCAATGGCGGGCTAGTTCCTACATTCATGGTGATACGGCAGCTGCAGCTGATGGATACGATTTGGGCCCTGGTACTGCCTACCGCTGTGCCTGTATTCAATGTGATTCTGCTGATGAATTTCTTCAAGAATATTCCTGCTGCTCTGGAAGAGGCCGCTTTTGTGGACGGGGCCAGCCCCTGGTATATTCTCTGGCATATCTTTGTGCCGCTGTCTAAGGCCTCTTTAGCGACCATCGCCCTGTTTGCCGTTGTGACCCATTGGAACAGCTTCTTCGACGGCAAGCTCTATATTAACTCGCTCTCCAAACTTCCGCTGCAGACCTATATCCAGTCGCTGTCCGCGACACTAGACCCGACACAGATGGCGACCATGTCCCCGGAAGAGATAAAGGAAAAGCTTGCTATGTCCAGCCTGACATTTAACTCGGCAAAGGTGGTCGTATCAATGGTGCCGATTCTGATAATCTATCCGTTCCTACAGAAATACTTTGTGACCGGTATTGTTGTGGGAGCGGTGAAAGAGTGATAGAATAACATAAAAAACGGAGGAAAGTATAAGATGAATGAAATGAATTATATCAGAGGTGAAATCCACTGCCGGTGCTGGAAGCAGGAAACCGGGGCTCCCAAGCCGCTTTTGGTACTTCTCTCAGAAAACGCTGGAGAGCCAAAGGTAAAGCCACAGGTATTCCTGTCAGAAGAATTTCAGCAGAAATTTCCCTGCTCAGTGCTGCTGGTGGAAGGCGGGGCGGATTTGAATGCCTGGGAGCCGGCAAAAGCCCTTAGAAGCCTTCTGTTTGAGCTGGAGGCCGAACAGCCTGAAGTAATTGACGGCTGCCGCATATATTTAATCGGCAGCTCCGCCGCCTGGACCATTGGGGCAAGGTTTCCCAGACGATTTGCCGCTGTTGTAGCTCTTGGCGGGCGGGGAGACCCTCACGCGGCCCGCAGCATGAAATTTACTCCGGTATGGGCCTTTGGCAGCACACAGCCCGGAGACCGGTGGCTGCCGGCCTCTCCTAAGTATGCTGCGGCGGCATTGCGCTCCTGCGGTTCACAGTATGTGCGGTATACGGAGGTCCCGGTGGAGAAAAGTATCTGGGACACAGCCTTCTCCAGTTCTTATGAGGTGTCCACCTGGATGTTTGAACAGAACCGGAGAAAAATGTTTGAAGTAACTTACCTGCGCCCCGGAGTTTTCCGGATAGACGACTATTTTACATCTTCAGCCTATCTGGTATACGGTACGGAAAAGGCGCTGCTTATTGATACCGGGATGGGAGAGGGAGACCTGCCTGCGCTGGTGAGGAGCCTGACGCCGCTGCCTGTGGAAGTGGCGGTTACACATCCCCATGAAGACCATATGGCAAACGCGGCAGGTTTTTCAAAAACATGGCTTCATCAGCATGATATTGAAGCAATGGATGAAAACAGGACGGAGATGGCAAAGGTTTTCGCCAGAAAGCTGTCTCCGGCTCCCAAACTTGAGCAGTTATGCCCATTAAGTAACGGCACAAAAATCAATCTTGGGGGAGGGGTTATTATTGAAGCCGTAGAGCTGGGCGGGCATACGCCAAATTCCGTGGTGTTTATTGACCGGGCCCATGAGTGCGTTTTTACAGGTGACGCCATCGGCTCTGGCTATATCGCCCTGATGATTTGCGGCAGGGACCAGTGGCGGCAAATGATTTCCCATTACCGGGACGAGCTGCTTCGCTTCCAGAAATACCTGCCGTCTCTGCAAAATTACGCATGGTATGGCGGGCACTTTATTCAGGAAAACGGCTGTGACCTGGACCGTCAGGAGGATTATCTCAGCGGCAGTTCAACATATTATCTCCCAATTTCTGAGGATGTGGTAAATGATATGGCACTTCTCTGTGGCAGGCTGTTGTCTGGGGAAATCCCGGAGTCGCAGTTTTTGAATGGGCCGGAGCATTACTGCGAGTTCCAAAATGCCGGCATGATATTCCGTATTACGGACCTGTAAAATGCGGAGCAGGCCTGCGCACAATATGCACCTTTCCGGAGGTGTTACAGATGAATAGAATCCGGCGGTTTACGGCAAATATCAGATTAAAGCCAAAGTTCATGATTGTTTTCTGTTCGCTCCTGCTTGTTTCTGTATTGACTGTACTCTCCACCTCCATGTACGTATTTCACCAGTATGAAAAGGAACTTTATCGAAACACATCCCAGTTTCTGAATATGAGCATTGACTCTATCGAAAGTGAATTTTCTGCAATAGACAAGACCAGTTCTTATGTAGTCACAGGAGACGCAGTGCAGGAAATGCTCGGGGATTCCATGCTGGATTTTAATGCTAGGGAGCCGGTGTTCCCCTTCAGCAAGGCATACCGTGCCCTAAACGACCTGCTTTTAAACCATTACGGACAGCTGCCATATGTACTTTTAGCCGCCGTCTGTGTTGACGGAAAGAGCTTTGGCATCGGAGACGCCTATAAGCTGGAGCAGGGGATAATTGACGAGCTTTCGGCGGTAGTCTTGGAAAGCTATGGGAAGCCCATATTACACCAGACCGGCGGCGAGCTGTTTTACGTCAGAAATATTACGAATATGCGGGGGATGAGCCTGCGCCCGATAGGCGTGCTTGTGCTCCAGGTAGACTTGGAAAAGATAGTGGCAGACGCTCTGAAAAGCCGGGAAAACTTAAATTACCAGCCGCAGATTGTCATTTTTTCCCAGAAAGGGGAGAGGATTTTCAGCAGCTCCCCTGACGCTGTACAGGAGTACGAGTATCAGCCCACAGAAAATGAGTACAGGATTCTCCGCATAGATGAAAAAGATTATTTTGTCAACTACGCAACCCACTCATCGTTCGGTCTGAAATACGCCATGTATCTTCCATTTGATACTGTGGCGAGCTCACTGCGGCTGATGAACACCTTGACGCTGACTGTTGCAGTTTTGATTATGCTGGTAAACACATTGTTCTGCTCTAAGCTGGTTTCTCAAATTGTGCAGCAGTTTGACCTGCTGGTTATGAAAATGCAGCTTTTCCAGGCGGGACGATATGAAGAATTGGACCGGTACCGCAGCGACAGCCGCAGAGATGAGCTGGGCTATCTTAACAGCTCCTTTGACAAGATGGTCCGCGATGTGCGCAGGCTGGTTGAGGAAAACTACCTGACAAAAATTGCCATTCAGGAAGCCCAGCTCAAATCCCTGCAAAATCAGATTGACCCGCATTTTCTGTTCAATATTCTGCAGACTATTAGCTGGAAGGCTAAAATGGGGAAACAGGAGGAAATCTCTCAGATTACCGAGGCATTGGGAAAGATTTTGCGGTATACCCTGCATAAAACAGAGGCGCTGGTCCCTCTTTCAGAGGAGCTGGAGATTGTCCGGCGGTATATTTCTATCCAGGAATATAGATACGGCGACAGGCTGAGCGTTGAAATCTGCATTCCCCCCAAATGGCATGGTGTTCCAATCCCGCCGATGGCGCTTCAGAATCTGGTGGAAAATTCAATAAAGCACGCTTTAGAGAATATGCTTGAGCCATGTGTGATTCACATGGGGGCTGCCGAGCACGACAAATGCCTGCAACTTTTTGTGGAGGATAACGGTCCCGGGATTGACAGCGAGGTGCTGCAGAAGCTTGAAGAGCCTGGCGGGGGAATCGGCCTTAACAATATCCGCCGCCGACTGGCGCTGCTGCTGGGGGAACAATATACGATGAAAATATATAACACCGGACATGGAACACGGGTTGAGCTTCTGCTTCCTAAAAGCGGCGGCAAGAAACGGCCTCTCGCCCATAGGCAGAGATAGAGTATCGGAATAACGGAACAGGGAAAGGAAGGGGCTCATGCTGAAATTACTGCTGGTAGACGACGAAAAGGACGTGCTGGAAGCGATGGCAAGCACTATTCGGTGGGAAAATTATGGCGTTGAGTTGGCGGGGACATGTCAGAATGCTCTGGAAGCTCTGCAGTTCATGGAGACATCGCCCCCGGATATTGTGATTACTGACGTGAAAATGCCAGTAATCGACGGTATTGAAATGGTCCGGCGCGCAAAGGATATGGGGGTTGAAGCAGAGTTTATCATTCTTTCCGGGTTCAGCGAGTTTGAATTTGCCAAAAGGGCCATGAGCTTTGGTATCCGATATTATCTTCTAAAGCCATGCGGTGAAAAGGAACTGGGCGAGGTCCTGCGCAGCGCACAGGAAAATTATATTAAGAGGTATGAGATGGGAACGGCGGCAGAAAATCCGGAAAATGCCGCCACCCAGAGTAACCCGCATTTTGTAGATGAAATTATAGAATATGTAAATGCCAATCTTAGCGATAGCCGCTTGAATCTAAAATGGATTGCCAATAAAGTGGTCTTCCGTAACGAGGACTATGTAGGCAAAGTTTTTGCCGCCCATACCGGAGAAAATTTCCTAACCTATCTAAACCGCTGCCGGATAAAGCGGGCGAAAGAGCTGTTGGATCCGCAGAAGAATAACAAGATTTATACCGTAGCTGAGGAGATTGGCTTTGGACATAACCCGCGGTATTTCAGTAAACTTTTTAAAAAGTATGTGGGATGCAGCCCCCGGGAGTATCAGGCGGGTAAACGCCCGAAGAAGTGAGGAACAAGATTAGGCGGAGATTTATGAGAACGCAGTTCAGCCGTTGCTGAAATACTAGGTACGATGAGATTACTTATGTTAATGCTGCCTTTATCAGTAAGAGTGCAGACTATAGCGTGAACACTGCCATTGGAATAGTGCAGCGTGTTCGCGGACAAACGCAGGAAACGGGAGCGCAAATCCTTCTTGCCGCTTTCGCCTACCCGTGATATAATTATTGATATAACGCAGTTCTAATAAATTGGATTGCCAGAATTCACAGTGGAGCTAACCCACAGGAAGGGTATTGCAAATGAAAATCTCACTAAAAAGAATCGATGCGGAAAATTTCTTGGATGCCTTTAGGCTGCATCTGGGGGAAGGGCAAGAGCGATTTGTCTCTCATCCCATACGAAGCTTGGCCCAGGCATATGTGTACTACCACCAATGCGTCCCCTTCGGCATATATGCCGGGGAGGAAATGGTGGGCTACGTCATGGTAATTTACGACTACGACATGCCGGAATACGACATCTGGCACATGATGATTGACGCCGCTCAGCAGGGGCGGGGATACGGCAAGGCGGCATTGAGAGAGGTCCTTTCATACATCCGCACCAAGCCCTTCGGCCCATCTGACAGGGTGGTCCTCACCTGCCACAGGGAGAATCGGTCAGCCATTTCATTTTATGAGAAAATGGGATTCCATCACACTGGCGTGGTGGACGAGGACGAGTTGGAATACGCCATGAACTTAACGGAGTCATTTGGCTTCTGAACAGAGACGTTGACACTTTAACCTCCCCAAAAATCCTACCCCTTGTAAACCACAGGTTGATTTTTCATGGGGATACTCAACTCCCGGCATATTGTTAATAATCCGTAAACCCTACATACTATCCTGGAAGGGTAAAACCCTATCACAGCAATCAGACAAGGAGAATGGAGATGTTTGACAGCGTAAAAGCAGGCAGGGAAATTGTGGTTCAAAGGAAGAAGATGGGCCTGACCCAGGAGGAGCTTGCCGTTAGGTTAAGCATAAGCCCACAGGCTGTAAGCAAATGGGAGAACGGACACGCTACAGTAGCAATTTCCAAGTATGAGGAGATGATAAGCATGTGCGAAAAATGCCTGTACAGTTTGTCGGAGAGCGCTCCTGAGACGGCGGAGGAATCCAGAGAAAAAAGGAAAATGCTAATTGTGGTACTGCGAAGAAGCAAAGAACTGGAGATGGACGCTCTAAAAGAAATCGCCTCTGCAATTACATAAAGGGAAAAAGAATTTTAAGCAAAAGCCCCTTGACTCTGCCGTTGGGGAAGCGTATATAATACCCTTAAAACTTAAGGAAAGGGTGCTTGCACATGACAGATTTAATTAAAATTCGAGAGGTTACAGAGCGGTATAACATTCCCGCCCGCACACTGCGGTACTATGAGGACATGGGATTGATTGAGAGTGCAAGGGTTGCGGATTACGCATATAGGCTGTACGACCGGCAGGCGCTCAAACGCCTGGAGCAGATACTGATACTACGCAAGCTTAACATCGGCATTAAGGACATCCAACTGATTTTCCAGGCCACCGGCTCAGAGACTGTCCTGGAGGTCCTGGGGAGAAAGGTAGAGGATATTAACGAGGAAGTGGCCCTGCTCCGGGATTTGCGGGACATTATCCTGGAGTTTATCGAGCAAATCAGGGAAATGGATTTCAGCAGCGATACGGATGTGAAACTGCTCTACGAAAGAGCCGCCACGGTAGAGACCCGCATTGAGAACATCCCCTACAAGGGGAACGCCTCTAAAGTGAACCAGCTGTTTGATATCTCAAACAAGCTCAAAAAGGCCCCGGAGGTGCGGATTGTCCAAATCAACCCCTTCAAGGCGTTTTCCTCGGGCGCTGATACCATTGAAAACGTGATGGGGCCCTTCCAGGAATGGCAGGAGGCCCACAATCATTTGATCAGAAAGATGCTGTACGGTGCCCCGGATTTTCTCTGGTTTGAGGAGGACAAGGCCACCTGGATTTGGGCGGTGGAGGACGGCGTTACAGAGGAGGATGTAGCTCCCTATGAGCTGATTGAATTTGAAGGAGGGCTGTATGCAGCCGCCATGTCGGTGGATGGGGACGATGATATGGGCAATCGGGTCTACGGGGGGATTTTGAAGTGGATAGAGGACAGCGGCTTTGAGCTGGATGAGAGGCCGGGTCATCGGGCCATGGGGCATATGCTCAACCCCACAGAGGAAATTAAGAAGGCGCTGGGATATGACCAGATGGATTTATATGTGCCTATCAAAATCCGGGGAGATAAATAAATTAATTAAATCCCTGAAACATGCTATCTGTTTTCTACTCTCCAATTATTTCCATGTCGTCAGGAAAATTCCGTATGACAAGGGCGCATGTATTTGTGAGCTTTACATTGCTTTTTAGTGGGTATGCCAATTTCCCTTCTTTTTCCCCTGTCATACAATGTACGTCCAATTTTGTATCTATCAAACCCAAATTATCCCTCAAATTATTGGAAAAAATGAGGCTTCCGGCACTTACCCCTATTACCAGTCCATTGTTATTGATATACTCCATCAATGACTTGTTAAACCTTGTATCGTTGATTCTTTCAAGCAAATACCGCGTATTTCCGCCGCACAAATATACAACGTCGTATTCCTGTAGCTGCTCAAATTCCATTCCAGCATGTAAATCATATACGCGGATATTTTCATTTAAGATACCGCATTTTAGCAGGTCGTTCATACACTTTGGCAAAACTTCTATTGCGTCTGCGTCTATTGCCGCTGTAGGGATAAACAGGGCCTTTACTAAGGACATATCCTTACCTGCCATATCCACAAAGCACTCTTTGATTTCTTCGGTTTCCAAACCCGCTGATGTTAATAATACTCTCATGTTTCCTCCTATTCTGGCCAGTTCATCTGCTTATCAGAAACGCCTAGCCTTCTGCACTCATTGCATACATATTCCTTTTCATTCCGATTCCCAATCTGATATTTCAATATCCTGTCTCTAAATACAATGTATTTCCTATTGCCTGCCTTAAAATCAACAAACCAATTCTGCTTTGCAGCAGTGTCAGACAGCATGACTTTTGAGATTAGTTCCGGGAAATTCCTCTTGTCACTTGTAAAAAACAATGCGGTCCAATATTTAGGTTTCCCCCCGGTATTCCACAGTTCAATTTTGTGGATATTGAGACAGTCAATAATACTGTCCTCTACTACGCTTTCTTTAATCAGTATCCCTTCATACAGCTCTTGCTTCTTTTCCTGAACTGCATTATTTCCGCAGGTATAAATATCTTTGACCTCATTTAATGTCAGCTCGTCCTTTAACAGGATGTCCATAGACACCTTGAAGGTTTCTCCAAGTATCAACAGCTTTTCCGTCTCCGGCAATGCAATGTCAGCTTCCCATTTTGATATGGACTGTCTGCTGACATTACATATTGACGCAAGCTCTTCTTGAGTCATGCCATTTGCTTTTCTAAGTTCTATAATTTTTTCTGACAGTTTCATCGCCGCACCTCCTTTAATGAGTATTATACAAAATACCAGCACGATTTGCCACCAACATTAAAGTGCTTTTTGTCAACCCGCAGTTGCAAGTTGCAGTATGCCCTGTGTTTTGTATAGTAAGCACGACTCCCAGGTTCACAATTTTCAGGTAGGGGTGGTCTGGAACAAGTATATCGTAATGGTCGCGGATATGTTAATGTTTCCCCAATTTAAGGTGTTCCCCAATGTGACCTCAATGCCCAACGCAAAAGAAAAGCCCGCCGGAATCCATAGAAATTCCGGCGGGCTTTATACTTGGACAACTCCAATTTTGTGGCAGGAGCGGAAGGAGTAGAGCCATTGGAATGCGGTTTTATATGGTATGAGGAAAAACATTAACGGACACACAACAACCAGTTTTTCGCACCGTTGAGCCGTTTGCGTTTCCAAAACACACGCCTAAAAATATTTTTATATATTTTATGCTTAAATTCCCAACACATCCCTAAGGTATATGCGCGACACCTCAGCAGAGTGGAAGTTGCACACCTCGGGCTGGTCCAGCTCTACGCAGAGCACGCCGTCATAGCCGACTTCCTCAAGAGCCGCCTTAACTGCCGGGAAGTCCACTGTACCGTGGCCCAGTGCACGGAAGGAGGCCATCTTTGCCCGGCCCTCGGCTTTTTTGAGAGCGTAGGTGTCAACATCCTTCAGGTGCATATAGGCAATACGGCTGCCATACTGCCTTATAAGCTCAGCCGGGTCCATGCCTGCCAGGGTGGTATGGGCAGTGTCAAAGCAGAAGAAAACATACTCAGGATTAGTATGGGCGGCAAAATAGTCGATGTCGCTCTGGGAGAACACACAGGTGCCGTAGTGGGGGTGGAAGCAGACGGTAACACCCTTGCCCTTGGCATACTCGCCCAGGCGGTTTACTATCTCGCATATTTTGTCTATCATCTCGGGGCTGGTGGGCCGCTCGAAGGGCTCCTCACCGAAGCCGCTGTGCTGGCAGTTATACCACTTGCCGCCAATCTCCGAGAGGAAGTCCACCTGCTCCATAGCCCGCTGGAGGGAGGCCTCTATGTCAAAGTCAAAGTGGCCGTAGAGGTTTACAAGCTCTACACCACAGCTGTCAGCCAGCTTTTTAAGCTCGCTGGGGTCCTCTTTATAGTAGTCGCGGATAAATGCGAAGTTCTCAACGGTATCGTATCCTAAGAATTTGCACTCCTTGAAGCTCTGCTCAAGCTGTCTTTTTGCGGTCTCCTGGTCGCCGTGTATCCAGGTCCAGCCGGTATATGCTGCTTTCATTATAGTATCCTCCTAATTAGTCATCTAAAATGCCGTGCATGATTTTCAGCGGGTCGTTTACCATGGGTGCGGTGCGCTCATAGCCGGTGGTGATGGGCACATAGGCCTTTTGTTCTCCGGACTTTGAGAAGGCGGTCATTATCTCCAGCACATGGCGCTGCTGCTGGTAGTTGGCCCTATGGTCCCGGCCGGTGCGCAGAGCCTTGCACATGTCGGCAAGGCCGAGAGCGCGGCTGTTCACCGGGTAGTCGTACATCAGAGGCATCTCTCTCCAGCCGGCATAGAAGTCCGGCACGCCATGGCGGCTGAGTCCGGGGTCAGTTTTCGGGGCTGCCGCAAAATCCTCGGGGCGCAGGAGCAGTACGGGTCCGCCAAAGGTATTTGGGTCGGGGACCATCATGCTGCCCCTTGTGCCGTACACCTCAAACCGGGACTGGGCGGTGTAGTGTACGTCAAAGGTGGTGAAGACCTGGGCGATGGCGCCGCTTGTAAACTCGATATTGCCGGAAAGCCATGTGTCTACGTCCACATCAACAATCTCACCCCTATGGGGTTCTGAGGTTATGAGACGCTGAGTAAAGGAGCGCTTTGCCATGCCCATCAGCCCCTTGGCCTCACCCAGCAGCTGCACAAGGGCGGTGATATAGTACGGGCCCATGTCCAGCATAGGCCCTGCGCCCCGCTTATAGTAGAACTCCGGGTCTGGGTGCCAGGTTTCGTGTCCGTGGCAGACCATGGCACAGCTGGCCCCGACCACGTCGCCTATGTATCCGTCGTCTATAAGCCTGCGGGCCGTCTGGATTCCGGCGCCCATAAACGTGTCAGGAGCGCCCCCAAGCCGAAGGTTTTTCTCCTCTGCAAGAGCTATCAGCTCATTAGCCTCGTCCATGTCAACTCCCAGCGGCTTTTCGCTGTACACATGCTTGCCGTGTAAGAGAGCCTGCTTTGTCACCTCGAAGTGCTCATAAGGACGGGTTAAGTTTAGCACCACCTCCACCTCAGGGTCATTGAAGGCCTCATACATGTCCTTATAAATCTTCGGCACGCTGACATTCCTTTCACGAAGCTGCGGGTCATTTTCAATTTCGCCCTTCACATAGGCCGCGCCCTTCTCAGCGCGCTCGGGTATCAGGTCGCAGACCCCCACAAGCTCAAGCTCCCGGAAGGTGTGGGTGATGTTCTGCAAATATATCCCACTAATGGCCCCAACGCCTATCATGGCAATTTTTACAGGTTTTCTGTCCATAATCGGTCTCCTTTCTGCCAAAACGGCATAAATTCCAGCTCTTTGCCAATTATAGCATAGGAGCCCACATAAAACAAGCCTGAGGACTGTCGATATGTTGGGAAAATTGTACTTGACAATATATGCATGGCCTGGTATAATACACCTACAATCGAAATACCCATGAGGGAGTAGTAAGCGCGCTTCGCGTGGCAAGTCAACATACCCGGCAGTCTGCCTGGCTTGTCTTAAATAACGAGACTCATGTATGGCTGAGGGCTATACATGTGCAAATTTGTCTTCTTGGGCTCACGTATGGCTTTTGGGCTGTACGTGGGCCTTTTCGTTTGAAATTAAACGGATGAGAGGGAAAAGAAATGGAACTGGCACTGGTAATCTTTCTGTTTTTGGTAGGTATCGTTTTCATTGTCAAGGGCGGCGACTACTTTGTTGACGCGGCCTCCTGGATAGCGGAGGTTAGCGGTATCCCGAAGCTTATAATCGGGGCGACTATTGTCAGCCTTGCAACGACGCTTCCGGAGATGCTTGTCTCCGTAATGGCTGCGGCCCAGGGCAAGGTGGACATGGCTATCGGAAACGCTGTTGGCAGCGTCACGGCAAATATCGGGCTTATCATGGCGATATCTGTACTCTGTATGCCCGGCAAGGCAAAACGTAAGGACTATCTCAGAAAGTCTGTACTCATGCTGGCAGCGGCTATGCTGGTGGTACTGTCCGGGTTCCTGGGGCAGATGGGGATTGCCATAGCTATAGTAATGATAGTAATTTTCGCTATATTTATGGGTGACAACATCCTGCAGGCCAAGAGTTCCATGACTACACGCACGGACAGCACCAGGGAGATAGAGCGGCCAAGGCCCGGGCGCAGGGAGATAATTGTAAATATCATAAAGTTTGCGGTGGGCACCATCGGTATTGTCTGGGGCGCAGACCTGCTGGTGGACAACGGAAGCGAGCTGGCACGCTTCATTGGGATATCCGAGAGGATTATCGGCGTTACAGTGATAGCTGTGGGTACATCGCTGCCTGAGCTTATCACCACCATAACGGCAATAGTTAAGAAGGAGTCGTCGCTGTCGGTGGGCAATATTTTGGGGGCGAATATCATTGACCTGACGCTGATTCTCCCTATCAGTGCGCTGGTCTCAGGCCAGGCCCTGCCAATCGCCTCGGCCTCTGCTGTGCTGGACCTGCCCGCCTGCCTGCTGGTAGGAGGGGTGGCGCTGATACCAACCATGTTTACCCAGAAATTCACAAGAGTACAGGGAGTGCTGCTGCTGAGTATTTATATAGTTTATATGGTGCTGACCTGCGCTGTGATGGGCGTGTAGAAATTTCTAGAAAAATATTTTTTTAGGGCGCATGGAAATGCCTGGGTCAAACGTATTATAGTTGAAGCCTGTAAACGGCAGAGCAAATTTAGGAGGGACAATAAAATGAAAAAACTTTTAGCAGGAATTGCTACCGCGGCGCTGGCGCTAAGCCTTATGACTGTCAGTGCGTCGGCGCATCACCACAGGGCCGCCCTTGATACTGTGTGCGGCGGTCTGCAGACTGGGCACCTGAAGCCCACCTGTATTGGTAGGTGGGGAGGCGGGCACTACTGCTGGGACGACCACTATTGTGTGGATACCGATAACGACGGTATCTGCGATAACTATGGTCATGAGCACTGCCCCGGCAACGGCGCCTGCGGCAACTATGCACAGAACGGCGGCTATGTTGACGCCGACAACGACGGTGTATGCGACAACTACGACCCGGAGTACTGCCCCGGCAATGGCGGTGGTTATGTTGACTCGGACAACGATGGCGTCTGTGATAATTATGACCCAGAGTATTGCCCTGGTAATGGCGCCGGGAATGGAAATGGTACAGGAGCCGGAAATGGTGCCGGTAACGGTGCAGGCAGCGGCAGCGGATATCGCGGCGGACATCACTCCGGAGGTGGACGCGGACACGGCAGGCACCACGGCTGATATTTGACATATGCGCAGCGAGCAGGAGACGGCCCGGGCAATGGACCGGTACGCGGATATGGTGCGCAGGCTATGCCTGATACATGTTAAGAACCAGGCC
Organism: Acutalibacter sp. 1XD8-36; assembly: GCF_009917525.1. Classification (GTDB taxonomy): domain Bacteria; phylum Bacillota; class Clostridia; order Oscillospirales; family Acutalibacteraceae; genus Acutalibacter. Next base: position 21,178 of record NZ_QZDU01000005.1, on the reverse strand, counting down.
GACTCTGAGGACGTGTTTCAGACAGTGTTTGTGAAATACGTCCTCAGCTCTGCTGTGTTTGAAAATGAAGAGCACGAAAAGGCGTGGTTCATCCGCGTGACAATAAACGCCTGCAGGGACCTGCTGCGGAGCTTTTTCCGAAGCCGGACAGTCCCGCTGGAGGAGCTTATAGACCTGCCCGCCGAGGAGTCCGATACGAAAGAAGTGCTGGGGGCGGTTTTGGAACTGCCTGAAAAGTATAGGGACGTGGTATACTTACATTACTTTGAGGGATACACCGCCTCAGAGATAGGTCAGCTCACGAAAAAAAATGTAAACACGGTATATTCACTTCTGACACGCTCAAAGAAGCTGCTGCGGGAGAAGCTGGGAGGTGACGAGGATGCGTAATAGGATTCAGAGTGCTTTTGCCGGAGTCCATGCTGAGGCCGCGCTGAAGGAGAGGACCATTGAGATGATATATGCTCCCGCCAAACGGCACAGGAGGGCAAATCCGCTTATATGGGCGGCAGCATGTTTAGTGCTGTTTCTGGGCCTTGGGAGCGGGCTGTTTTTCATTCCGGTATCGGCTATAGGCATAGAGATAAACCCCGCTTTGAGGCTGAAAATAAACCGATTTGATATAGTCGTTGGCGTTGAGGCCATAAATAAGGACGGAAAGCGAATAATCGAGGAAACTAATTTGATGTTCTCCGAGTATTCCGAGGCAATAGATACGCTCCTCGCCGACCCTCGAATGCAGGAGTATTTTGAGCAGGGGAAGGATATGGAGATATACGTGGAGTGCGACGACGAGCAGCGCTGCAACCAAATGCTGAAGAGAGTAGAGGGCTGCGTTGGCAAAGAGGGAAATGTGACCTGCCACGCTGGAAGCGGTGCTGGGCACGGGCACTCAGCCGGGAGGCAGTCCTGCGGGCAGCAATGCAAGCACCATAGGCATAGAGGCGGCAGCGAGAAATAGGAGAGAAAAAGTATTGTCAGAAACCTGTGTATGGGCTTGCAGATAAGGGCATACGCAGGTGTCAGACCATACCAACGTGATGTGACACGTGGCTAGTAACATAGGGCTATACCCTCATAAAAATCCCCCCGGCTCCGCCGGGGGGATTTTTAGCCGAAACCTGTAGTAAATCGCGTGACTAAAGAATAAGAGACCGAGAAAGACCAAAAATTCGGGAGGGCCTAGAATCCCATATCCTGAATTGCCGTCTCCATACTTTCATGAGCTAAGGCCTGCTCATCCTGGCTATAACCCGAGCGCTTTAAGAAGCTGTCCAGCAGTATGCAGCCTAATTGGCGCAAGGCCTTGCCACGGAGTTCTTTGTCTTTTTGTGCCTGGGTAAACCCTGTGACAACTTCCACAATTTGTGTGCCGGCCATGCGGGCCCCCTCCATTCCGTGGTAGTCGCACTCTGTGATTGGGGTAGCTGTAATGCCCTGCTCCAGAAGATATTCAGTGTAGCTCCCGGCACGAGACATAAAGTCCGTAAAATCTTTCTCAACAGTCCAGTTATTTTCTGCCAGGGCCAGAAGCCGTGGAAAAACAAGCCGCTCCACGTGGCTGTTTTCTATCACACGTTCCGTCCATAAGGGGGCTTCCAGGCCCAACACCTGCTCTTTAGGGATAGGCTTTCCGTCTATGATATAGGGGTTATAATTATAGATAGAGCGCATTCCTATCAGCGCGCAGGGGTAGTCCAGGTAAAACGCGCTCATGTTAGAAAATACAAATTTGCGGCCTTTATCGGCCTCCTTATCAGAGTACTCACTGCCACTCTCTATCCAATACTGTGCAATGGCCTTGGGGCTGACTGTACCAGACGCCAGTATTTCGTTCCAGCCAATTACCGTTTTGCCCCGGCTCTCTAAAAATTCTATAAGCCTGCCGGTAAACCATGCCTGCAAATCTTCTTCGTCTTTAAGGTTTGCGTCCTTAATCTTCTTCTGGCAGCGGGGGCATTTTTCCCACTCGGACTTAGGCGCTTCATCACCGCCGATATGGAAGTAGGGCCCGGGGAACAACTGGAAGACTTCATCCAGCAGTTCGTACAGAAAGTCATACACCTTTTCATTTCCGGCGCAGAGTATCCGGGGGTTCAGCCCGGTGCCAAACCCTACCATATGAGGCTCGCCTGAGCAGCTCAATTCCGGCATAGTGGCGACAATGTCTCCGGTATGCCCGGGCAGGTCTATTTCAGGTACAATATTGATAAACCGCTCCGACGCATAGGCAACTACCTGCCGTATTTCCTCCTGGGTATAATATCCCCCGACTTTCTGGCCTCCCTCGTCGCGCCAGGAACCGATGCGGTTGAGTTCAGGGAACTTCAGGCTCTCAATGCGAATGGTCATCGCTAAGGTGCCAGTGGAAAGTATTGAACTTAAGCTTGGCCATTTGGTCAAGAAGCTTTTTGATTTCGTCAACGCCAAAGAAATGCCGGCTTACGTCCAGCATAAAGCTGCGGAACGGGAATTTCGGCGAGTCTTCATAACAGCCGCAGGGGATATCTCCCTCGCGGGCAAGCTGCTCAATGGTCTGTCTGGCATAAAAGGCCCCAGCTCCATCTCCGGCCTTTATTTCGATTTCCTCCGGCCTCACAGTCAGCATATAGCCCTCTTGCGGGATATCTGTACCGTTCACTACAGTTACAGGGGTTTTGCTGCTATAGCTGCAGGTACCTCCAGTCAGAGAAATTTTTCCGTTGATTTTTGGGATAAGATTCATCCCAAACCCTCCTTTCAGGGCGAATATATTAGGTTTAGTATAGCATATCTGCCCAAATAGTACAAGTATATGGGAAAACTTTTAAAACTGATATAGCGAGCACAATACCATTTTAAGGACAGACTATATCAGACTTTTATACTCTTACTGGTGACATTTTAGTTTTCTCAAAATTAAAAACACAAAAGTACCAAAACACTGTATAGCCCGGCACTTCATGCAGTTCCGGGTTTTATATTGACAAACTATGGTGGGGGTGATATAATATTAATACTGACAGACTGTCGGTATAATAAAGGGAGGAAGCACGATATGCGGGTAGTTAAAGAGGCAAATGTGCGTAAGAGCGAGATACTAGATGCAGCGGAGCTGCTTTTTGAAACAAAGGGCTTTGACGGTACTAGTACAACAGATATTCTCAATGAGGCCGGCATTGCCAGGGGAACGCTCTACTACCACTTCAAATCCAAAGAGGACATTCTGGACGCTATAATCGAGCGTATGACTGGCAGCTTGGTGGCAAAGGCCACAGAAATTGCCGGAAAGAAGGATGAGCCAGTATTACGGCGCATGACACAGATGATGCTGGCGCTGCATGTGGACAACGGTCTCGGGTATGAAATAATGGAGCAGGTACATAAGCCACAAAACGCTCTCATGCACCAGAAAATGCAGGAACGGCTGCTGGCTGGGGTAAATCCAATCATTACTGCCCTGATTGGGGAGGGCATTGCTCAAGGAATTTGCCAGACAGATTACCCGACAGAGGTAGCGGAGATGACGTTTTTGTATTCCAGCACAATATTCGATAATCTGGCGATACATAGCGTTGAGGAGAGGGAGAGAAAGATTACCGCGTTCATCTACAACCTGGAGCGGCTGCTGGGAATGGAGCGAGACAGCCTGCAGGGGGCCATCCTCCCGATTTTTGGATGATGGTAGGTCTTTATCTGCTAAAAAGCGTTGAGGCGCTGGAACAGGAGGCATCATGCTAAACAAACTGATTTGGAACGATGTTCGGCAAAACAAGCTGCTGTCTGCCGCCACAGTTTTCTTTATGGCAGTTTCCGCTATGATGCTTTCGCTGACGGCACTGTTGTGTTTCAGCCTGCTTGGGTCGGTCAACGGACTGATGGAACAGGCGCAGGTTCCAGACCTTGTGCAAATGCACACCGGTGAAATAAACGAAGGACAGATTGACCAGTTTGTTGAGGAGCATCAGGAGATAGGCCAATGGCAGCTCTGCCGCATACTAAACCTGGATAACAGCGGGGTCACACTGGGCAGCCACAGCCTGTTGGACAGCACGCAGGACAACGGCCTATGTGTCCAGAACGTGGGATTTGACTTTCTGCTGGACATGGACAGCAAACGCCTTGAGGTGCTGCCCGGGCAGGTATATGTCCCTGCCTGTTACCGTACACGCTATAATCTGAGCATTGGTGACACCATGCAAATCGGCGGTGAGAAACTTACCATAGCCGGATTTTTGCGGGATGCGCAGATGAACTCCATGATGGCTTCCTCTAAGCGGTTCCTTGTGAGCGAATGGGACTATGAGCGGCTTAAAACCAGCGGCGAGGAAGAATATCTTATTGAATTTCTCCTGAAGGACGGCGCGGATGTCAACAATCTCAGCACAGCATACACACAGCATGGACTTCCGGCAAACGGTCCTGCCATAACAAAGCCGTTGATTCGCATGATGAATGCTCTGTCAGACGGGACAACGATTTTGGTAATCTTCCTAACGGCTGTGGTGGTACTGCTTGTTTCCCTGCTATGTATCCGCTTTATTCTGTCCATTCGTATGGAGCGGGATAGGCGGGAGGTAGGGATGCTGAAAGCCCTGGGAATTGGAAAGGGCGAGGTCAAGCGGCTCTATTTTTCAAAGTATATTTTATTTTCCGTCTGTGGCGGCCTCTTAGGTTTTGGAGCTTCAACTGCTCTGCAAGGGCCGCTGGAACAGCGGATACGTGAGCTGTACGGCGCCGCGGATAACAGTGGGCAGGCGGCTGCCATCTGTACCGCCGCCGTAGTGGAGGCTGTGATTCTGCTCTTTGTATGGCGAAGCTTAAAACAGACAGATAAGCTGTCTGTTTTGGATGCTCTGTTCCCAGCTCAGGAGCAGAAGCAGAGCAGGAGGCAATATCGGCTGATTGGCTTTGTGTCTGCCGCATGCACTTTTTTGATGCTGCTACCGCAAAATCTGTATTCAACTCTATCTTCTCCCACATTTATCACCTATATGGGCATTGGGAAAGCAGATATCCGTATGGATATCCGCCAGGGTGTGGACATCAGCTCGGCAGCGGCCCAGATTGCCGAAGTCCTGGAAAGGGACACGCAGGTAGAAAGATACGCCGTGCTTCAGACTCAGTCTGTCCCAGCGGCTTTAGTGGATGGCACGGCCTGCAATCTGACTGTGGAGATGGGCGACCATTCCATATTTCCTGTGCAGTATTCAGCCGGGACAATGCCGGTTATGGACGATGAAATCGCGCTGTCTGTTTTAAACGCAAAGGAACTGGGGCTGTCCATCGGCGATACGCTGCGGCTGGAAATAAACGGCGAGGAAATACCCTACACTGTCTGTGGGATTTATTCTGACATTACAAACGGCGGGAAAACAGCGAAGGCAGGCAGCATAGTGAGCAGTAGTTCCGTGATTTGGAGCGTTGCGTATGTATCGCTCAAAGATTCGGCAGCCAGCCATCAATGGATGGAAATCTACAGGCAGACCGGGGCCGAGGTGACAGATATTGAGGAATATGTGCAGGATACCTATGGGCCGACACTGGCCCAGCTCAAGCTGGCTTCAATAGGAGCCATGCTGATTGCTGCGTTTGTGGCATTTGTGGTGATTGCGCTGTTTATGCGGCTGATTGTGGAGCAGAGCCGTGACGCGGTCTCTTTGCAAAAGGCTCTGGGGTTTACCGGCGGCGATATTACCCGCGCCTACTTTATGAAAGGCTTTCTCTCTGCCGCTGCGGGCGTTCTGTCTGGACTGTTTCTTGGTACTTTACTTGGGGAGGGCCTTTGCGGGATTGTGCTGAAATCCTTTGGCGCGGACGGCTTCCGTTTTATCATCCGCTGGGACTGCCTGCTTGTGGGAATCCCGGCTGTCATTCTCGGAACAACGATATCAGCTATTTTGACAGGAACGGCTGAGGTCCGGCGAATCAAAGCCTATGAGTGCTGCACAGGGAGGGATTGATAGCAATGAAGAAGCTGCTTTGGGCAGAAAACCTGACAAAAGAACATATCCTGCACAAAATTTCGTTTGATATGGAGCCGGGGGAAATGCTGGCGGTCATGGGGCCGTCCGGCTCCGGGAAATCTACGCTGCTATATAACGTAGCCGGAATGGACCAGCCCACCGGCGGCCTGGTGTGGCTTGGTGGCGTTGAAATCACGAAGCTGTCCGAGGACGAAAAGGCGAGGCTGCGGCTGCACCGCATGGGCTTTGTGTTCCAGCAGATGAACATGATGGCAAATCTGAATATTCTGGATAATATTTTGCTCCCGGCTATACAGGCCAACAGGGGACGGGATGGAAAATCGAAAGAGGAACTGAACCTGCGGGCGCGAAGGCTTATGGAAAAGCTGGGAATCACCGGGCTGGAGAGCCGGAAGATAACCCAGGTGTCAGGGGGCCAGCTTCAGCGGGCGTGTATCTGCCGGAGCATGATGAACGAGCCGGAAATCCTGTTTGCCGATGAGCCTACCGGGGCGCTGAACAAAAGCGCGGCAGGTGAAGTCATGGGGGAACTGGTCAAGCTGAACAGGGAGGGGACCACGGTTTTGCTGGTGACTCACGACAGCAGGGTTGCCAGCAGCTGTGACAGGATTACATACCTGCTGGACGGACGAATTTCTGCAGAGCTGAGGATGGGCAAAATAGTGGCCGGGGATGAGAAGCAGCGGGAGGAAAAAGTGGCAAAGTGGCTCATGGAGATGGGCTGGTAGATGGCGGCAGCGATTCAGGGGCCCTGTCTCAATGACAGGGCCCCTGAATCGCAAAACCTTTGCACTCAATGTGTTTATTCCGTTCAGGAAAGCTTTCTCAGCCTGACAGCCATATACTCTTTGCCCGGCAGGGAAATGCGGAATTTACCGCTATGTATCCCGGCGTCGGTGACAGTCATTTCCCAAGTGTCGATAATTTCAACCTGCCAGCTTTCGTCGGGAGATTTGTAAAAATCCCGGAAGCTGGGGCGGCCGAAGCCGTAATAGTGAATCTCATAGCCGGGGCCGCCGGGAGTTAGGAAATCTGCGCCGTCAGGCACGGCCACGGTCTCGTCGAAGCTGCCATGTCCCTGCCGAAGCCCATAGCCGGGAGTCTGGCAGAGAATCTGATGGAGAAATTTGATTCGCTCCGGGCTTTCGCCGTGAAGTTCCCCGCCGTGGCTCCACCACAGTACATCATTCTCATTGTCTACATAAGTCTCTCCGTGGCCCGCATAGCCGCCCCTCAGACTGGCCTCCCAGAAACGGCGGGTCAGCTCTTGGCCCGAGATATTGCCCCAGCCCATGTCGATGTTTCCTTCGTAGGCAATCTCGTCCCATACCACGGGTTTTGCCCACTGGGTGCGGTAGTCTGCGGTATACTCCACGTGGCGGTAAAGGTCCTGCCGCTGCAGGGAGCAGTGGGTAATCCATGGGCGCGTATGGTCGTAAAATGCAATGCAGTTGTGAATGCCCCGAAGCCGGTTGTAGGGGTCAAGCCTACAGAGCATATCTGCATAGTGCTCCCAGTCCTTCAGTGTTTTGGCGCGGAGCAGGTCGTACTCATTGGCAAGGCTCCACCAGACGTTGCGGTAGGCGGCAAACCGAGCAATGACGTATTTCCAGTACAGGTCGTCCTGCTCTCTGGTCATGGCGGAAAATCCCCAGCGGTCATATGGGTGCATAACGATAAGGTCCGCCTCAATTCCACGCTTCTGCAGGTCCAGAATTGCCCGCTCTACACGGCGGAAATGCTCGGGGTTGAACCGGGTAAAATCCCAGCTGTTTCCGGAAAAATCTGCTTCATAGGTGAAGGTCTCCTCGCAGAGCCCAGAATTGTCCACCGGCGTGCCCTCATAGGGGAAGGTCTCCGGGTCCTTGAAATTGTGGATATAGTGCTTGGGGAATACGCAGAACCGCATTTTGTTGAAATACCCCTTATCAAGCTCCTTCAGGGTCTTTTCATAAACTTCGTCAGGCTGATGCTCCCACACATAACAGGTGGTGCCCACAGAATAATATGGCGTGGTATCCTCATAGGCAAAATGGCAGCCGTTCACCACATGAACAGGGCCATGGTTTCCCTCTCTGGGCGGCGTTACGGTAAAACTGCCTGAGGTCTGGGCCTCCGGGAAATTTCCTGTGGTCTCGTAGGTGTATTCCTCCTCAAAGCTGGGCATAAAGCGCAGCTTATACACGCCCTCTCCGTCATAGAAGCCCATGACACGCTTTTCTTCGTTTTTGCTCCGGAATACTCCGGAAAGCTCCCGCTCTGTAAAGGGATTGCCGTCTCTCGGGCCTGTAATCACGACCTCAAATACAGACCAGCGTTCTGTTTTGTTAGTTGACATAACAATTTCCTCCTTATAATAACAGGCTCACAGCCTGCTTCCAGCCGCTATATTTCTTTTCCCGCCAGGCCAAATCTCTTTGGGGAAGAAAACTGGTGCGGGCCTGCTTTTCCAGTATTTCCCAGCCATACAGGCCGCAGGCGATTCCCGCACAATATGCCGCGCCTATGCCGGACAGTTCCTCGCGTTCTGAAACAGCCACAGGGCGGCCCAGCAAATCGCTTTGAAACTGCATGAGGAATTTGTCCCGGGTAGGCCCGCCGTCCGCCCGCAGCTCATTAAGCATTATCCCGGAGCCCTTTTCTATGGCAAGGGCCACGTCTGCAATCTGGTAGGCAATGCTCTCCTCTGCGGCCCTGACGATTTCGGCACGTCCGGTTCCCCGCCCCATGCAACAGAGAATGGCCCTTGAGTCAGATTTCCAGTAGGGCGCCCCCAGGCCGGTAAAGGCTGGAACCAGGTAAGTGCCGTCGTTTTGGTCTGCGCCGGCGGCAATCTCTCCGGCTTCTTTCGAGGAACTCAGCAGCTTAACATCGTCCACCAGCCATTTGATTACTGAGCCGGTGTAGTTGATATTTCCCTCCAGCACATAATGGATTCTGCCGTCAATGCCCCAGGCCAGCGAAGTGACAATGCCACTGTCGCTGAACACCGGCTTCTCTCCCACATTTACCATAACGGAAGAGCCGGTGCCGTAGGTGGCTTTTCCCATGCCGGGTTTCACACAGCCTTGACCGAAAAGGGCTCCGTGGGAGTCGCCCAAAACACCGAATATAGGGACTGGCCCGGGAAGTACCCCTTCCATATCGGTCTCTCCAAAACAGCTGTCGCTCATGCAGACTTCGGGAAGGGATTCCAATGGCACGCCGAACAGCTCACACAGTTCTTTATCCCATTGCAGCAGATTAATATTAAAAAGCTGGGTGCGGCTTGCATTGGAAAAGTCAGTTTTAAAGCTGCCGGTAAGTTTGTAGACGAGCCAGCTGTCAATCGTCCCCGCACATAACTGCCGGTTTTCTAGGCCCTGAGTGTTCCCTAAAATCCATGCCCATTTGGCTGCCGGAAAATAAGGGGAAAGTAGCAGTCCGGTTTTTTGCCGTACAGTCTCGGCCTGATTTGCTAAACGGTCACAGATTTCCTGCGCCCGTCCGCACTGCCAGACAACGGCGTCAGCTACAGGCAGCCCGGTCTCACTATCCCATATCAGAGCGGTTTCCCGCTGGTTGCTGATGCCAATAGCTGCTATCTTTGCCGGGTCAATGCCTGAAACTGCCAGGCGGGCCGCTTCGATGGTGTTTCGGTATATCTCCATAGGGTCGTGGCTGACCCATCCCAGGGCATTGATTTTCTGCTCATGGGACAAGTCTGCACGTTTGAGAAGCTCACCGGCCCCATCCAAAAGCAGAGCCTTGGTGCCGGAGGTGCTTTGGTCAATGGCTAGCACATATTTCATCACAGCAGCTCCTTCACAGTTTTTGCAATCCCCCGGCCGGTGAGCCCATAGTGGGCAAACACCTCAGCAGAGGTGCCGGTAATCACAGGCGCATCCGGCAGGGACAGGCACTTTACTCGTTTGGGACAGCATTCACCCACTACCTGGGCCACCATGCTTCCCAGCCCACCGTAGGGAGAATGCTCCTCCACCGTAACCACAATATCCGCATTCTGTGCGGCCTCGGTCACAGCAGCCTTATCCAGCGGCTTAACGCAGTACATATCCAGCACGCTGACAGATATCCCCTCCCTCTCCAGTAAACCGGCAGCCTCCAGGGCCGGGCACACCATTTCTCCGCAGGTAATAAGCGCTACCCTTACGGTCTGAGCCCTGCTTCGCAGCCAGGTTGCCCGGTTCAGTTCAAAGGGGCAAGCTTCATCGCTGTAAATATCCTCCACCGGATTGCGGCCCACGCGAACATAGGCGGGCTTTTCGTCCTGCAAAAGGGCTTCTATCAGTTTTGCAGTCTGAAAGCGGTCGCTGGGCAGATACACCCGCATGTTGGGAAGAGCAGCCATGGCAGCGATGTCCTGGGCGCTGTGGTGGCTCATGCCTAGAGCGCCGTAGCTGACGCCGCCTGAAATACCGATAAGCTTCACATTGGTGTTGGAATATGCACAGTCCACCTTGGCCTGTTCGTAGCTGCGGCTCGCAAGAAAGCAGGCAGGGGAAAAAGCATAGGGCTTTTTGCCACAGGAGGCGAGTCCCGCCGCTATGCTTACAAGATTTTGCTCTGCAATGCCGAGCTCTACCGTCTGCTCCGGAAACTGTTGGAAAAAGGGCGACATGCCGGCACTGCCCCGGCTGTCGCTGCACAGGGCAAAAATGCTTTTATCCTTTTCCGCATACTTCAAAAGTGTTTGGCAAATCGCCTGCCGGTTGGGTATTTTATTCACTGGCAACTGCCTCCTTTCCCTTTTGAAAGTCCGCCTTGATTGCTTCATATTCTTCTTCAGTAGGCAGATGGTGGTGCCACTCTGGGCGGTTTTCCATCAGCGGGCTACCAAAGCCCTTGGTGGTCTGGCTAATAATGACAGTGGGCTTTCCCATATATGATTTTGCCTGACTAAAAGCCTTGTCAAGCTGCGCAATGCTGTTTCCGTTTACCTCCAGCACATTCCAGCCAAAGCTTTCCCAGCGGGCGCCCAGGGGCTTGTGACTCATTACATCCTCGGTGGAGCCGGAAATCTGCAGGCCATTGCGGTCAATTACGGCGCAGAGGTTGTCCAGCTTATAGTGGCCAGCAGCCATAGCCCCCTCCCATACGGAGCCTTCAGCCAGCTCGCCGTCGCCTAAAATGGTGTAGACCCGATATTTTTTGCCGTCCCGCTTGCCCGCCAGGGCCATGCCCACGCAGACAGGCAGTCCATGGCCCAGACTGCCCGAATTCATCTCAATGCCCGGCAGCTTATTATTGGGGTGCCCGATATAGGGTGAACCGAATTTATTAAACCCCGCTTTTACGTCGTCCAGGTCAAGAAACCGGCAATGGCACAGCACGGCGTAATAGGCCTCCATGGCGTGGCCCTTGGACAGCACGAACCGGTCCCGGTCGGGGTCGTCAACTGTTTCCGGCGTAATATTCAGATGGTTTTTATACAGCACCATCAAAGCGTTAAGCAGGCTCATATCGCCGCCAATATGCCCGCCGCCCCCAGCCATAATAATGTCTAAAGTGTCCCGGCGCAGATTCCAGGAGAGCAGTTCCAGTTCTTTATTCTCCACGGAGATACGCCCTCACTTTCTCCTCAATAGGGTCGTAAAGGTCAGGCGCAACGCCCAGATATTTGCAGGCCTCATACAGCACCGGCACAACATCCCTGTGAATGCCCACACAGTGGTGTATATATGGCCCCTCTACTATCTTGGCTTCCAGACGCTTGATATTCTCCACCTCTACCCAAAGATAGGTCCCCATACCTTTTGGACCGTCTACGCCTTTGGCGTTGCCCAAAAGCAGGCTGTATTTGCCGTTGTCGCCATCAAACCGGGCGAGGGTCAGCTCACCGTGCTTTGCCTCGGCTGTGACTGCGCCGGGGTAATCAAACGCCAGCGGGTAAGTAATGCAGGGCTTCCCTTTTGCGCAGGAAATGGGCCAGGGGCCACAGTGCTGCAAAAGCTCGCCGTTTTCAATATCCGGGTGGCGGATGGTCCAGTCGGCAAAAAAGCTGCGTGTTCCGTCGTTGGCGGCAGCTTCCACCAGCAGAGCGGTAATCGCCCCATGAATATCGGTCTCACAAACAACGGGCAGCCCTTTTTCGTTCAGAATGGCGTTGGCTGCGCAGGGCATAATGCCAAGCTCGCCTTGCAAGGCGTTCCAGCACTGAATAGCTCCGGCGCTGCAGTGATATTTCCCCATCAGGCGCTCCATTGCCACTGCAAGCCCGGCTATGTTTTCAAGCTGTTCTTCGGTTACATTGATTTCCATATTTGCCTTGCAGCAGGCAATGGTTTTCTGCACCTCGTCCCGGTCGGCAATAGCCCGCTTAACTTCCCCGGTCAGCTCCGGCAGGGGGATGGGCGACAGCTCCACGCCGAATTTTTCCAACAGCTCACCCTCGTTGCACATGGTGCTCCAAAAGTCGAAGGGCCTTGGCCCAATCTGCAAAATGCGGATATTGCGGAAAGTCTTCACCACATTGCACACAGCCAGAAAATCATTTATGCCCCGGGCAAACACAGGGTCGTTTAACCGGCAGTTTGTCATGTAGGTAAATGGCACGCCAAAACGCCTGAGCACCTTTCCGGTGGCAAACAGTCCGCACTGGGTGTCGCGAAGCCGCACGCCATTTGGCTCGGGCCTCTCGTCAAGGGGTCCCCAGAGAAGCACCGGGACATGCAGGTCTTTTGTAAGCCTGGCGCACAGGTACTCTGTGCCGAAATTGCAGTGGGGCAGAAAGAGGCCGTCTACCTGCGAGGCTTTGAATTTCTCCAGAATCTTCAACCGGTCATTTTCATCATATAGCAGCCCTTCATCGTTGATATCGTCAATATCTACGAATTCCACGCCCAGCTCCTGTAGGCGGCCGGCAGTAAGGCCACGATATTTCACAGCGTCCGGCGCGCTGAAGATACTCCTTCTGGTAGGCGCAAAGCCCAGTTTGATGTTTGCCATAAAATTCCTCCTTCACGGTTTCCTATACTTAGAATACCAGATGAGGAACTTAATTTACAGAAAAAATTCAGTATTTATTGACTTAATTCACTAAATCTTATATACTAAAATTGAATAGAGGTGAAGATTATGGCAGTTACAGCAAAAGAGCTGGCAAAGGCACTGGGACTTTCTCAGGCAGCGGTTTCAATGGCTCTAAACAATAAGCCCGGCGTAAGCACCGCTACAAGGCGGAAGGTGATAGAAGCTGCCCGGCGCCTGGGATACGATTTTTCCCGAAAGGCAGTTGCCCGCGGAAACTGGAAAGGGCAATTCTGCCTGGTGGTGTACAGACGGAGCGGAGCTGTTGTGGGGGACACTCCATTCTTTGCAGACCTGACAAACGGCGTCAGCTTTGGGTGTCAAAAAGCGCAGTACGATTTACTTATCCGTTATCTATACGAAGATGAAACTCTGCCCGACCAGCTTTACACTTTGGAGACCTCCGGCTTTCGGGGAATCATTCTTCTGGCTACCGAACTGGACGCTTCGGCACTTTCCCGTTTTTCTCAAATTAAAACGCCCATTGTCATTCTTGACGCCTATTTTGAAACGGCAGACTATAACTATGTCCTTATCAACAATATTCAGGGGGCGTTTATTGCCACCAATTATCTGATTTCCAAGCGCAGGACTCAGCCGGGCTACCTGTGCTCGTCCTATAAAATCAGCAATTTTGCAGAGCGGGCCGACGGTTTTTACAAGGCTATCCGCAGGAACGGCATGTCAACCGCGAAGTCTGTTGTTTATCAGCTTACGCCTTCTCAGGAGGGCGCCTATGCCGACATGAAAGCCCTGCTGGAAAGCGGAGAAGAACCGGCGGACTGTTACTTTGCAGACAACGACCACATTGCTATCGGGGCAATCGCGGCGCTGAAGGAGGCGGGGTACAGGATTCCCGAGGACGTGGCAGTGGTTGGCTTTGACGACCTGCCTCTCTGCAATTACATGGAACCGCCGCTGACCACCATTCACGTTCCCACTCAGGTTATGGGAGAAACAGCCGTAAGCAGGCTGGCGGAAATGGCGGAGAAAGTGGATTCACATGCGATGAAAATTGAGATTAGCACGGTGCTTGTAAAGCGCAAAAGTGTGTAGAAGGTGTCCGGAGTATTTGAATTTTATTGGCGGTGTTAGGGACCATATGTTATTTGGGCAGATTATAAGAAACATTTTTGCCTAGTGAATAGCACAGAACCCGGACAAATTCAACCTTGCTCATTCACACTTTTCAGCCGAACCTCCTGCCCGCTGAAAACCTCCCGTTCTGCGGAAACCACAATCGGCTCTTTAATCTCTGTGACGCCAAAGACCACGATACTCTCTTCATCCAGCTCCCGATAGTTGAGAATATCCTTCGTGTGTATAACATACCGCTTCCCCCATGGACCATCCTCCTGGACAACGGTATTGACTCGCAGGCACTCCTTTTCCGTGTCATACCAGGTGCATTTCTTGGGGATGCGCCCATCTGTCACCCGGCCCAGCTCCACTGACGGCAGCGTGCCAATATAACCGGTCTGCGCGTAGACGGTAGCAAATATCACAGCTATGAAATAAATCACCGCGATAAAGGTGTAAACAACCCGCATTTTTTTCTTCATGCCGCTCTCCTATGCTTTCAGGCCCGACAGCGCGATGCCTTCTGTAAGATGTTCCTGCCCAAACAAAAATACCAGCAGCGCCGGAATCAAATAGAATACAGATACCGCGAAAAACATACCCGGTTCGTCAGTGACCACATTGCCAAGATAGACGGACAGCGGGTTGCGGTAGGTCTGGCCGATGAAGACTACCGCCTGGTCGATGACGTTCCAGTTATCTGCAAAGAGAAGCACCAACAGCGCAGCGACAACAGAGTTTAAGTTCGGGCGCACCACCGAACTGTACGTCCGAAACGGTCCGGCGCCGTCCAGGGCGGCGGCTTCCATACACTCCTTTGGAAAGCTTATCAGCTGCTGGCGCACCAGAAACACGCCCAGCGGATGGAACAGCGCGGGAAGTATGATGGCAAGGTAAGAGTCCCGGATGTTCAGCCACCCGGCTACGATAAAATTCGGCACCAGCGAAAGCTGTGTGGGCATTAGCATGACAACTATATACGTAAAGAAAATGGCCTCTTTATACTTCCAGCGGATATTCTCCAAGCCATATGCGGCTAAGGGGGCCAGCACACACTGACCCAGCAGCACCGGCGCGACAATCAGCACGGAGTTCCAGAACATCCGAAGGTAGCCGGGGCTTTCCAGCAGCAGCCTGCGGTACTGTTCGAGCGTGGGCTCCTGGGGGATAAGCCCGAAGCGCACGAAGTGGATATTGTGAGAGGTGAAATCCCCGGCATTCGTGGGGAGCATTTCAGGCGAGTACCGGCTGACAATTTCCCCGCCGCCCATAAAGGAGTTTGCCGCGATAAATATGACAGGGAACAGGGCAACTGCTGCCGCCAGCCAGATGATGGTACCGGCCCAAATATGTTTTGACTTCATAGGCGATTTCTTATTCATGCAGCCAGATATTTACCCGGTCCTGCAGCTTTTCGGCGCACTGTTCCGGGGTGGTCAGAGCATTTATATAGTATTCATCCAGATAATCCTGCAGGTCAACGCCGTAAGCGCCGGTATTGACCAGGGGCATGGACAAAATCTGCTCCAGGACTTCTGTCGTGTTTTCCAAATCCATAGGGTCAAGCCGAGGCTCGGTTATCATCATGGGTACGCCATTTTCCGCAAAATCCTCAAGAAAATTTCGCAAGTTTGTCTTGCTGAGAGGGATATCATGGGTGTAGCGCTGGCGGGAGCCCATATGGGAAAAGTCCACGCTGTCCCTGGGCAGGACGCAGTGCTTCATAAATGCCCAGGCAAGGTCTTTGTTCTTGCAGCTTACCGGCAGAGCAAAGCTCTCCAAAGAGGTTATACCTAGCTTGCCGTCGGAGCTGGTATAGGGATAGGGTCCCGCAACATACTCCATAGGATGCAGGGCGCTTGCCATCTCAGCTAAGCCCACATCCAGCTGCGCGGCAAATGCCGGTCGGCTGGCGGTGACAAGGTGCCCGAACAGCTCGGCAAAATTGCCAAGGGTTACGGACGGGTCGGCCCCTGTATAAAGGCAGCGCAGCTTTTCGTTCATAAGCTCCGGGTCCGAGATGCCAATCTCACTCTCTGGGTCCAGTTCCGGGTCCTCGTTGGATACGGCGGCGGTCCGTTCCAGAAAGCGGATGAAATTCGGAGACTGAAAATCCGCCGTTTTATTTTCCAGGTCTATGTACCGGGGCTTTTCCGCAGCGAACAATGTGTCCTTACCGGGTGATGTGAAAATCAGATTGAGCTGCGGGTCGCTCTTTCGAGCTTCCTCATACCAGTCCAAAATATCGTCACAGCTCACCGATTGGATAGAGCCGGCGTCTGCGCTTAAGCTCTGTAAAATGGAACTGCTGAAATACATACCATTGTACTTAAAGGAAAAGGGCAGGACTGGTATCTTTCCGCCAACAGTAAAGGCCTCCAAGACAGGTGTGAAATATTCTTCGGGGTCTATGTCCGGGTCGCTGTCCCAATATTCGTGAATATCCTCCAGCAGTCCGCTCACGCTTGGAAGATCCAGCTTTTCCTGCACGTTATAGAGAAGGTAATCGCCCTCCCCGGAGGCAAGCTCCAGACGCAGCTGTGTGTAATAGCTGTCCCGGCGCATATTTCGTTCCGTGCGGGAGAGCGAGTTTAGCTCTGCTTCGCCCAGTTCATAGTCAAACTCGATTTTGACCTGGGGATGCAGCTGCATAAACTCTTCAGCCAGAAAGTTGATAGAGCTGTTTTTCAAATATGAGGCTGTCTTTATGGTGAGAGTTCCGCTCAATCCGTCTCCGGGTTCGGAGCTTTGTAGAGCGCTCTCAGGCATAGACTCCTGCGCTGAAGCTTCATCCGTCTGAGAGGACAAAGCCTGGCTGTATAACGCTTCCTGTTCGTTCTGGCACCCCGCGCAGGTAAAGACCAGGCAGAGTACCAGCAGAAGGGAGCAGAGCGGCTTGACTGTTTTCACATGGTTCACCCTTTCAAAATTGGTTTATTGATATGTGTCCGTCACACGCTTTTGCAGTCTAAACAGCACCAGCAGCACCAAACTGACCGCCAGAAAGAGAATATACGCGCCGCTGCAAAGCTGCGGCAGACTCAATGACTGGAATTGATTGTTCATGTAGTGCTGGAGCATATAGATATCTGTGCTGGGGTAGGGGCCGTAGAGCATATAAATCTCCTTAAATACCTTGAAGGAGTTCACAATGGACATGAGCAGCACCACAAAGGTAGTGGGGGAGAGGTAGACCCATGTGACATTTATGAACTGCCTCCAGGCACCGGCTCCTTCAAGAGCCATCTGCTCGTAATAAGTCTTGGGTATCCAGACCAGCCCCGACCAGAACAGCACGATATTATAGCTGACGTTTTTCCAAAGAAACACCGCCACAAGGATACCCATGGCCCAACTGTTCTGAAAGACAATTTCAGGGGAAAAACCCGCCTGCAGGAGAAGCTTTCTTAAAAGTCCGTTCTGGTCGAATAAAACTTTCCAGAAATACACGATGCTGCCCGAGGGAACCACCAGCGGTATCAGTAGCGCCAATGTAGCCGGTACACGGCCGCGCCCCATCCTCTGCAGGCAGATGGAAAGAAACAGCGCCAGTACCATCCCCAGCGGAACGCATAGTCCAATAAAGAGCAGGGTGTTCCCGGCGGCCTGCTGAAAAAGGGGGTTTGAGAGTGTGTCCGCAAAATTTTCCAAACCGGCAAAGCGCATATCCCCAAGGTTATCCACTGTCGCATAGTAAAGGGAAAACAGGAAGGGAAACACATAGAACAGCGCCACTCCCAGCAGGCTGGGGAGCAGGAAAAGCCAGTAAATAAAGGTGTGCTTTTTCAATGAACTCACTGCCTTGTGTGAAAAGATTATCGTGGTTTTATTATAGCAGGGATGGGAGGGATTGTCAATGGCGGATGGAGCGGCGCTGCAGGTGGTATAAATAGCCGTAGTAATCCCGGATGGATGCTTCCGGCATTGCAGTATTACCCTCCATACAGTGAACCTGATGTTCGTAGAACTTGGAATAGGGCGTGGTTATCTGCGGAACAGCGTCGTTCAAAATGCCTTCATTTACAAATTCTTTGCTGACATATTCCAGGGTATCGTAGGCAAACGGAAATATCTCCGGACTATGGTTCGAATCGCGGCAGATGGTCACAGTGAAATCACTGCGGGCAAAAATACTCGCCTCGCCCTTATCCTGACACTGACGGCAAACTATATCGCCTGCCGCTATACTGACTACCGAATTTTTTAGGAGTTGACATTATGAACTGTAAAATATACAATAGCTTTGTACTTGCGTTCTCCATCAATGCTTTTGTGACGGGCATTACCATTGGCTCAGTAAAAGAGTAAAATGACAGAAGAAAGGAAGTATAGTATGTTAAACGATATGAGCACACGCCTTATCGCCAATCAATCCGCATACCGCCCAAGACTCTCCACAGATAAGTTTTTCTGCCCGGGTCCCGGCTCCTGGGCCTATACCGGTCCCTTCCACGAGGCTGTTCGGTTTATCGAGAGCCACCAGCTTTTGGACGCCGCCCTCTGGACCAGGTTTGCTGAGCAGTTTACCCGCCCCTCCGACGACCATGATCTGGGCTGGCGCTGCGAATATTGGGGCAAGCTCATGCGCGGCGGGGCGATGGTCTGGTCCTATACCCGGAACCCGGAACTGTACCGGCAGCTGGAAGCCGCCGCCCGAGATATGCTCAAAAATGCCGAACCTGACGGCAGGATATCCACCTACAGCCGGGAAGCTGAGTTCCAGGGCTGGGACATCTGGGGTAGGAAATACGTGCTGCTGGGAATGGAATATTTCTATGATATCTGTGCAGACGAAAGTTTAAAAGGGGAGCTTCTGGACTCCTTGATGGCACAGACCGACTGTCTTTTAGCTCATTTTGGCCCGGGGAAGGCCGACCTGCGTGAGGCCAGCTGCCACTGGGAGGGGCTCAACTCATCCTCGATACTTGAACCGGTGGTGAGGCTATACAATATGACAGGTGAGAAGAGATATCTGGACTTTGCGGATTATATTGTGAGCCTTGGGGGAATCCAATCGGCGAATATTTTCGAGCTGGCTTATGAAGACCGGCTGGACCCTTGGCAGTACCCGGTCACAAAGGCCTATGAGATGATGTCCTGCTTTGAGGGGCTTTTGGAGTACGCCAGAGCCACAGGCAACGGAAAATGGAGCAGGGCTGTGGTGAATTTCGCCCGGCGGGTGCTGGATTCAGACAATACAATTATCGGCAGCGCCGGATGTACCCACGAGCTCTTTGACCACTCAAGGCTCCGGCAGATTGACCCGGACTATGCCGGCATTATGCAGGAGACCTGCGTTACGGTAACATGGATGAAGCTCTGCGGACAGGTGCTCTGCTTCACCGGTGACCCTGTTTTTGGTGATGCCATGGAGCGCTCCCTGCACAACGCTCTGTTGGGTGCTGTGAACACCCGCATGGTTCCCAGAGACCCGCTATCTCCGGGCGGCTGGCTGCCTTTTGACAGCTATAGCCCCCTGCGTGCCGCACCCCGAGGACAGGCTGTGGGCGGACGCATGGTAATGGAGGACAACACTATATATGGCTGCTGCGCGGCTATTGGCGCGGCTGGGCTGGGTGCAGCGGTTCAGCTAAGCGCTATGCACACCCGAAACGGCGCGGCGGTGAATCTGTATTTTCCCGGCACGCTAAACCTTACCACGCCAGAGGGCAATAGGCTGGGACTGACTATTGAAACCACATATCCTGTGGGGGAGGACATCATGCTGGAGCTGTCACTGGACAGGCCGGAGACTTTCGAGCTGGCTATGAGAATCCCGGGCTGGTGCAAGGCAGCCAAAGTCCGCGTGAATGGCGAAGGTACCTCTGCGGGGCCCGGCTGGCTGAAGCTTCAGAGGCTCTGGCAGGACGGCGACAGGGTCAGCCTTCGTTTCCCTATGCCGGTGGAGATCCTATCATCCAATGAAATGGGCGAGGAGAGTGAAAAGCTGCCGTCTCATCAGGCTCTAGTCAGGGGGCCGATAGCGCTGGCTGTTTCCGAGGAGTTCCCGGAGGATGACCTGTCAGCGCCAGCAGGATTTAAGACGGACGCGGGTGGCAGGCTAGAAGTCAAGCCGCTGGAGCTTGCAGAGGTACCTTTTGAAGCACGGATGGCATTCAAAACGGAGCTAGAGAATGGCGGACGTATGTGTTTCACTGACTATGCCTCGGCGGGGAAGGATTATGATAAAAGGATTGCGGTGTGGCTTCCTTGCAGTGGGGGAAAATAGGCTGAGGTAAGGAGCATAATTTGGTCGAGCTGGATATCGTAGTGTAACAGTATATTGAGTTCAAAGAAGTTATTGTATGGATGAACGAAAAGGGAAATGGGAAAGCAGATTTTTGATACCCAATAAATCCGTCCAGCCACCAGCTATGGAGGCTGGACGTTCTCCTATCAGGGAGCACTTGTTGACCGTGAGCGTTCTACTGATTTTGGGACAAGCATTATATTATATTGCCAGTAACTTGCGGCTAGCGGGGGCAACCGATTCTGACGCTATCCTCTGTATAGCAGGATAGAAGTAGTCTAGGCAACCGCACTACATTACAGCAAGGAGGAAAGATAAATGAATGACATTAATAGTTTATTACACTCGAAATATTGAAGGCAAGAGACATATGGAAAAATCAAGGTTATCCGGGGCAGAGGCCCAAAAACAGAAATATGCTTAACTGGAAACCTGGGTCGATATCTATGTTACCCCGGTCACAAAAGAAAACAGACCTACCTAAAAGTAATGATGCTTTAGCAAGTCTGTTTGTTGTGAACGCACGACCAAAAAGATATTTTTACCCAATTGGTGGATGCATTCGAACCTACGCAAAATTTTATAACCCATTGCATTTTTGCCCTGCAATCCAGCAAAATCAAAAACACAATTTTGGGGTGGAATCTATCATGTTTATTGTGATTTTATCACCTATTAAGTTATGGACAATGCTGGTATCTTGTTATTCGCTGGTATTTGGTCAATGGTTTCGTCATGGTGTGGCACGATAAGGTAAAATAAGTTTCGCAAAAACAAAAAGAGACACGGTTTGCAGCTCTCTGGTAGAATGAAGTTATCACACCCCATTCAGAAAGGAGACAGTAAACCATGT
>NZ_QZDU01000058.1 GCF_009917525.1 Acutalibacter sp. 1XD8-36 | reverse complement strand
CGCTGGTGGTTTTGGGCGGCTTGTGTTTTACTTGTTGTTGGGATAGTGGGGAATATTGGGAATGCCATAAACGAAAGCAAACGCAAACCTGAAAAGATTGTTTCGTCACAGTCGCAGTCAGTGATGGCAACACCAGCACCGGCCAACACAGTTGCCCCAACTGAAAGCTCAGCTCTGTCAAGCCCGACAGATGGTACGGCTATACCATCCGGGACTTACACCCTCCCTTGCGGAATGGAAGTTCACTTTACAAACTCTGTTAGGAATGATGTGACTGGTAAATGGCGTATATCTGCTACATCCTCTAGCCTAGTACCTGCAGACTATGCTCTGGAATACTATAATACCTTATTCTCTTCTGACGATGAAGTACATGGCATATGGAACGCCTCACTGAATACCACCACACGAATAATAATTCAATCAGACACTTTGTTCGTCGATACATTGGAATACGTAGACGGTGAGGAGCATGACGCAAAACTTCTCTTTTCGGGTATGCTCCTTGATAGCCGAACTATAAGCCTTACTGAAAAAGATTCCCTCGAATCTAAACCCGCTGGCACGTCTTCTAAAATCCACGCTGGCGGCGCTAACAACTTCGATACCTACGACAACAATGATGATAAACCGTCCAGTTCTGCAAATTCATCTGCGAGCACTCCTAACGACGGCCAAAGTAAAATTGAGCCGACTAAAAATCCCCCCAAGATTCCAGTTGAAAGTGAAGACGAGAATCGTCCGTCAAATGATACTAATTCTCCAAGCAGCGGGTCAACAGAAGTTGTTCCTCCAACGTCTACAGAAGGACGTACAATTTATATAACAAGCTCAGGCAAGCGATACCATTATGATAACCACTGTAACGGAGGAACATATTATCCATCAACACTTGAAGAAGCACAAAGACTAAATCTTACACCATGCAATAAATGTGTTCAATAAGCTTAAAAGCCCGCTCCCCCACAAGGTGCGGGCCTTTCCATAAACCGTTATATTTCAAAGAGGTGAATCAAAATGAAACGCATATTTATTTACGTCCGGGTGTCCTCGGAAGAACAAGCTATACACGGCCTGTCCATCGAGGCTCAGACCACCGCTCTTACCAGCTGGGCAAAAGAAAATAACTGTACTGTTGTGGACATTTACACTGACGCTGGTATCTCCGC
>NZ_QZDU01000057.1 GCF_009917525.1 Acutalibacter sp. 1XD8-36 | reverse complement strand
AAGGTAGCCACATCGGTGGCATCAGGATTCTTGATGATGAGCATGCTGGTGTCGAATACCAGGGTGTTGCCAGCAACAGTTGTGGTAGCAGAAGCCTCCAGCTTGTCGCCAACCTTTGTAATACGGACGGTTACTTCCGTCTCCTTGCCCTCTCCTGCACCAATGTCAATCTTTAGTTTAGCGTCATCAAATAGGTTCTCATTGTCCTTCATGGGCTTTACCAGGCCGGACAGAACAATCTTTCCGTCCTTGTAGATGGCCTTTAAACCCTCTAAGCTACCGTCACTAACAGTAACCTTCTTTATTTCAGCAGGCAGACGCTTCACTGCGGAGAAGTCAAGATAATATGTCTTCGGTTCAGCCGTTTGCCCTTCTTTCGCCTTCGGAGTAACGGTTACCTTCCTCCTGAAATTGTTATCCTCAACCATCTGATTCAGGGTAAAAACTGCTATCCCGTCGGATGTCAGCGGCTTTTCTTGACCATCTCCACCCTGAACTTTTATTACGTCGCCAGTACCAGCAGTAAGCTTCAGAGCAAGGTAGTGACCCTTCTGATAATCCGGGTTAGTGGAGAACTGCGTCCAGACAGGAATGTAATTGCTGTTGCCCCTAACGGTGATAGTGGTAACCTTATTCTCGTTGGTCTTCCGGGTAGTAGAGATGTTGGACTGAAGGTCAGTACCCTTCTTGCCGTACACAGTGCCGGTCACAGGGGTCACCTGCAGAGTACCGTCGCCTTCCTTCATCATGTCAACATTGTTGAAGTCAATAGTCCACTCTGTTCCTTCAACGGTCTTTGCGCCATTTTCATCGATGGCTCCACCAACCATAATCTTTCCTTTGGAATTCGTCTGGTTCTGGATACGTGTAACAAACTCGCTGTCCGTACCCTTCCACTTGCCTTCTGTGGGGCTCCAAAGGTACACAGGCATATTTGCAGGGTTTGTTATCTTATAGGCAACAAAGTTGCCTTCCTGCTGTTTTGTATCGCTGCCGTGGAAGCCAGACCAACCACTCACATAGTAAGAGGTACCGGTAACAGTTACGGTCTTGGTCGACGCGTCAACGCTGCCTACGATGTCAGCCTGCAACTCATTTGTACCCTTGCCGTTTTGTGCCTCATCAAGCACGTTTTCCTTATCAAGGGCCTCGAACTTGGGCTCCTCAGAGGGGAAGCTCAGGCCGGAGAAGTCAAAGGTGTAGGTGTGCTCCGGCAGGTTGCC
>NZ_QZDU01000056.1 GCF_009917525.1 Acutalibacter sp. 1XD8-36 | reverse complement strand
TGATGTGCCGGACTCAACCTCAAAGTCAAAGGACAGGTCAGTGTCGCCATTGTTCAGCCCAGCAGCATTCGCTGCAGCGTTTGCCGCCCAATTTGCTACGCCGCTGGTTGTCCCTCTATTACGTTCGTAAAGAATGCCGTCACCATGAGTGAAAGAACTGTCGGACTCTATTTTCTTGATGTTGCTGGCAGCGGTAAAGGTCGGAATGATTTTGCCTTCAGTGTTGGCAGTTGGGAAGGTTCCGAAGGGGACCTTAACGGTAATTACAACCTCACCAACGCCGTTTCCAGCAGAGGCACTACCGTCATCAACTTCTTTTTCCTCATAGCTAACCATATCCGGAACATCGAACTCGGTGAAGATGGGCTCCACCTTGTAAGAAACTGTGTACTCCTGTGTGGATTTGTCCTCTGCAGTAACAGTTACCTTTGTGATTTTGTCATCAGCAGGAGCGCTGTCATTTATGCTGTATGTGGCTACTTTTGTAAAGGAAACAGTTGCATAGGGGCTGGCGGTCTTAAAGTTTTCTTCCTTCAGGCCCAGCATATAAGCGGTGTTATCACTGCCCACGGGCTTGATGATTTCGATATGGTGCTTCACAGGGTCAACATTGGCGTTGACAATGCGGGTGGACTCAACAGCAGTGATAGTGGTGTCGCTGCTGGCGTTGCGCTCGCTGACGGTAACGGTCAGCGGGTAGGTGGTGATTTCACCGGCGCTGGTGGTAATCTGCAGCTTAATGCCGGTGTACTCGCCCCAGTAGCTGCCCTCGGGCTTAACGGCGTAGTCCAGCAGATTGATGGTCTGCTTGGTGCCGGGCTCGTCGGGCCAGCCGGACAGGTCGACGTCCTTCTGCTTGTCGTCCTTGTCAAGGATGCCCACGGTAATGCCGTTTTTGCTGCGCAGCTCGAAGGTAACGCTCTTGAGCGCGTTCTCGATTACGCTGGCAGTACCGTTAGGCGCGGTGATGCTCACAGAGTAAGCGTCACCGCTGAGCGTAGCCTCCACGCCGTTGACCTTGATAACATCAGGCTCAGCAGCGAAGGCGCTCATTGGGACCAAAGCGACGACCATAAGAATGGCCAGAAGAGCCGCAAGTGGTCTCTTAAGGAACTTGCTTTTGTTCATGATTTCAACCCTCTTAAATTTTAGATTCTCGTGCGGCTCTCTTTTGCCGCCGAGTGGAAGTTATTTATATACTGTAATACCGGGGGACTGCACGGCCTGAACAC
>NZ_QZDU01000055.1 GCF_009917525.1 Acutalibacter sp. 1XD8-36 | reverse complement strand
TTTTTTGAATTTCTTTGCCGCTAGAGCCAAAACCGCCTATTTTCCAGACGATTTCAATATTCTGCTGTGGATAGGCATACACTCGATCAATCAACATATCCACCAGCTCGGTGTTTAGCTTGCCTATATCTGCCACCTTTTCTGCCAACAACCTGTTGGCGTTTTTTGTTTGCCCATCTGCCTGCCGCTGGGATAACTGAGTGGAGAGCGCAGCGTGTACCTCCTGCAAGCGGGCTAATTCAGCATCCAGCGCACCTTTCTTCATTCTGTATTCCTGCTCACTCAGTTCATGGAGAACTATTTGCTCAAACAGCACACGCTTTTGCTCCTGGATTTCGCTGATCTGCTGTCCGTACCCGGCCTGTTTTGCCGAAAGAGCGTCTAAACAGTTAGTGTCCATATCAGCCGCACCCAAGATGATTTGCGCCTGCTTTTTCAGAACTGTGTATACTACCGATTCCAGCGCAGATTCTTCTACGCTCAGTCCATGACAAGGGGCATTTTCATCTGCCCGTGAATGAGTGCATACAAAATGGCGTTCTTTCGTACCGTATCGAGGCATTGCATGGAGGCAGCACCCACAAAACACTTTGCTCCGAAGCGGGTAAGCATGAATCTGTTTCTTCACGCATTTTGGACGCTTGAATAACTCTTGTACACGCCCATACAATTCAGCCGGGATAATGGCCGGATGGTGGTTCGGTATTTTCACCCACTCGCTTTCATCTTTCATTCTGACATGATTACTCCCGACCTCCACACGCCTACTCTTTCCTATAATATATGTGCCTGTGTAGCGCTCGTCCCGCAAAAGTCTGGCAAGCGTAGAGCGCTGCCATATCCCACCGCACCGGGAAACGTCGTGATAGGGCTGGCCTTTCGCCTTTTTGTACTCGCCTGGGGTTGGTACGTTGCGGTCAAATAGCGCCTTAATGATGGCTGTGGTATTCTGCCCCTGTGCCGCCATTTCAAAAATTATCCGCACAATGGGGGCAGTTTCCGGGTCCGGCTCCATGCGGCCATCCGCACCTTTCTGGTATCCGTAGGGGCAAATCTTGCTCTGATACTCGCCCCGCTTGAATTTCACATACTTGGCGCTTTTATACTTGATGGACAAGTCCCGGCTGTATAATTCGCTGACAAGGTACTTGAACGCCATATTCAGTCCGCCGGTATCTGCATGGAGCTTGCCGCTGTCAAAATCATCGTTGATGGAGATAAACCGTACTCCATAGAGAGGGAAAACCTTCTCC
>NZ_QZDU01000054.1 GCF_009917525.1 Acutalibacter sp. 1XD8-36 | reverse complement strand
GCTCTTACCAGCTGGGCAAAAGAAAATAACTGTACTGTTGTGGACATTTACACTGACGCTGGTATCTCCGCCCGCAAGCCTGCCCGAAACCGGCCTGAGCTTCAGAGGCTCCTGCGGGACGTGAGCGCCGGAAAAGGGGAGCTTATTGTTTTCACAAAGCTGGACAGGTGGTTCCGCAATATCTCTGAATACTATAAGGTACAGGAGATACTGGAAAAGAATAAGGTTGACTGGAAGACTATACAGGAGGACTATGATACTACCACCGCTTCAGGACGGCTAAAAGTCAATATCATGCTAAGCGTCGCGCAAGATGAAGCCGACCGCACAGGGGAGCGCATTAGGTTTGTATTTCAGGACAAAGTGCTGCGCGGAGAACCCATCAGCGGCAAAGTGCCCCTGGGATATAAGATTGAGAGCAAAAAAATTGTTGTCGACCCGAATACGGCACCAATAGCCCAGGATATTTTCAATCAATATACTATTCTGCGCTCTATAAGAGCCCTTAGAGAGTACATCATGAACAAGTATGGCATTATTTATGCCCACACTTCCCTCAAGGCCCTGCTTACAAATGAGCGCTATATCGGCCATGCCCACGGACAGAACGACTTCTGCCCTGCTATTATCCCGCCTGAGCAGTTCCGGCTCTGTCGGGATATTGCAAAAGAGCGGGGTCAAAGAAATCTCACCCGCACTGACAGAGTATATCTGTTCACCTCACTTGTGCGCTGCGCTGAATGTGGCAACAAACTCAGCGCCCACGTAGTGGCACAGAAATACATTTATTATCGGTGTACTCGTTACGAAAAGCTCCATTTGTGTCCGCACAAAGCAAGAACCAGTGAGCTTATTCTGGAAAAGTGGCTCCTTGAAAATCTAGCAACATGCTACACTCAATTCAATATGTCACTTCAAGAGCGTGCACATGCACCCCACAAGGCAGTGGACACAAATAGGATAAAGCGCAAAATGGAGAAACTCAAGGATTTGTATCTCAACGACCTTATCGACAGAGAGTCCTATGAAAAAGACTATGTGAGCCTGCGCGAAGAGCTTGAAAAGGCGGACGTCGGAAAAGAGAGCCTCCCTGCCCCTGTAGACGTAGAGGGAGTAAAAGATATCCTGAAGGTTTATAACACCCTCTCCCGGGCCGAACAGAAGGAGCTGTGGAACCGTGTAATTGGATATATTTCCATCACAAATGACGGTCATTTTTTTGTGTCTCCTGTTAGCCATATGTAAGGTAACACAC
>NZ_QZDU01000053.1 GCF_009917525.1 Acutalibacter sp. 1XD8-36 | reverse complement strand
GACACGGTTTGCAGCTCTCTGGTAGAATGAAGTTATCACACCCCATTCAGAAAGGAGACAGTAAACCATGTCAGATAAGATTGTACAACTAAATGAAGAAGTAATCAAGGGTGAACTCAAGGAACTTGTGCGTGGCAGCGTAGAGGAAACCCTCAACGAACTGCTGGAGGCTGAGGCCGAGAAGTTGACCCAAGCGACTCGGTACGAGCGCAATGAGCAGCGGCAGGGCTACCGCAGTGGTCACTACAGCCGTAATTTCACCACCACCTCCGGGGACGTCACCCTCAAGGTGCCCAAGCTCAAGGGGATCTCCTTTGAGACGGCAATTATTGAGCGGTACCGTCGGCGGGAGAGCAGTGTGGAAGAGGCCCTCATTGAAATGTATCTGGCTGGAGTATCGGTCCGGCGTGTGGAGGACATTACCGAGGCGCTGTGGGGCAGCAAGGTATCTCCGGAAACCATCAGCAAACTGAACAAGAAAGCCTACGTCCATATCGAGGATTGGCGCAACCGGCCTTTGCAGGGCGGGCGGTATCCATATGTCTATGTGGACGGGATCTATCTGCGTCGGAACTGGGGCGGAGAGTATGAAAATGTGGCCATTCTGGTGGCGATTGCAGTAAATGAGGATGGATACCGTGAGGTTTTGGGTGCCGCCGAGGGGATGAAGGAGGACAAGGCCAGCTGGGTCAGTTTCTTCCAGTGGCTGCGTGGCCGTGGCTTGGACGGTGTCAAGCTGGTGGTTGGAGATAAATGTCTTGGTATGCTGGAGGCTGTGGGAGAAGTGTTCCCGGAGGCCAAGTACCAACGGTGCACCGTTCACTTTTACCGTAATGTGTTTTCCGTAGTTCCTCGCTCAAAGGTGAAACTGGTGGCGAAGATGCTCAAGGCGATCCATGCCCAGGAGAGCAAAAAGGCAGCCCGGGAGAAGGCCAAAGCTGTAGTGGAGGACCTGCATACTATGAAACTGAAAGAGGCCGCCAAAAAGGTAGAGGATGGCATTGAGGAGACGTTGACTTACTGCGACTTTCCCAGCGAACACTGGACTCGCATCCGTACCAACAATGTCATGGAACGGCTTAACCGGGAAATCCGCCGCCGCACCAGGGTGGTAGGTTCTTTCCCGGATGGCAACTCCGCTCTCATGCTGGTCTGTGCCAGACTCCGCCATGTGGCCGGAACACAATGGGGTAACAAAAAGTACATGAACATGAAGCACCTGGAGGCCTCTCTGGAGGACGCCTCCATCGCTGGCTGACTTTATTCAAGCCAGA
>NZ_QZDU01000052.1 GCF_009917525.1 Acutalibacter sp. 1XD8-36 | reverse complement strand
TACAATGGGGTCGTCTTTTTCGAATCCTTCGTCATAAATACTCAAATCAATTTCATCCAGAACCTGCAAATTAAACCCGATGTAGGGAACCCCGCTTTCCTCTTTATATTTCTCACGATTATCAAGCTTTTCACTATAGTACCGAACCATCTCCTCCTCCGAGACAGCCAGCTTGTCGTGCTCATAGTCGGCAAACGGCGCCAGCCCGTTCCCTATGTGGTCTATCACCGCGATTGCCGCGAGGGGCATATGTGGCCCACCGGAGAGCATATCCTCCCATTTCATATCCTTCGACGGCGTATGTTCAACATCGGACTCCCGAAAGGCTGTAGTAGCAACTGTATATGTCATCGGCAGCAAAAGCTGCCCTTTTTCTGTTTTTCCTGCCTCCATCACCACCGGGGTCAGCTTATCCCACTCCATGAACTGTGCATTTTCTATATAGCTGTCCAGCGCCAGGAACATATTTCTTTTCATTGCCTGCTGGGGAAATTTGAACAGCGGCTGGGACTTGACATATCCGCTACTATAGTCAGGTTCGTCGCCCTTTGTCTTCATGTGATAACCGGTGCCGGTCCGGCACACAAAGACGTCCGGGCCTCCGCCGGACATCATTTCTGTACGCAGACCGGTCAAATATACGTCCCGCTCGTTCTCCCTGATAGGAGCTATCTCGACCTCAACAGAGGACGGCCCACCCATATCCGCTATCTTGTCCTGAAGGCTGACACCTTCCCATTTTCCGTGGACATATTCCTTGCCATAGTTCGTAAGCTCGTCTTGGAGCCTAAGATATATATTGCTTCCATATTCGACATCGATGAGGACCTGCAGCGGGGAAGAATTCTTCTCTTCTGCGGCATTTTCTTCGGAGTCATAAGATGAAACCCCTTCCAGTGTAAGGTTTTCCTCAGTTTTACACCCTGTTATCGCAACAAATAAAGTTAGGAAGCATACGGCAGTAAACAACATAGAAATTCTTCTCATAAACAGTCATCCATTCTAATAAATCTGTTTGGAATTAACGATAACAATAGACTTAGTTTCCCAAGTCTATTGTTATACAACCGCTACTTATCTACGGAAAATGTATGGAAGAATTATACTGTCATGATGGTACATGTACTCGTGACAGTCTTTCTGTCCATCATTATTCTTGTTCCGCAACTACTGCACACGACTCCTATGTACTGATATGATTCAAAGTGATTATGCGGCTTGTCCGAGTTATCACATGTTGCTAAAACATATCCATTCCCAGCCCAAGTTATAGTCCTA
>NZ_QZDU01000051.1 GCF_009917525.1 Acutalibacter sp. 1XD8-36 | reverse complement strand
TATACATATTAACCTCTCTTTTTTGGTAAAACATGATTTTAAGAATGTACCAAAGCCCGCCGCGAAAAGCACAGCACTTTCCAAAAAACAGTAATTATTTATTGATTTTCAGTAATTCCCGGTGTATAATGGTACGCAGCCCTATCTTGGGGCAGAAAGGGGTTGATGCCATGCGGAGAAATCGGCAAGGCACTCTTTTTGCCTACACGTTCCAGACCGAAGTAATGGCGTGATGCGTAGGGGCAAAGGCTGAACCGGGACTGCCAAAGTGAGCGACGTGCCATAGAAGCGTAGTCGCGTATACGTATTTATCTGTTCTGCTACATAAAGCAACTTGTGGCAACTGTGGATAATTTCTTTCGTCAGAGAAAACGGAAAAACGCGAAGCGGGGAACAGATAAATTGCAGTTACGTTCTGGTAACAAAAATCCGGGAGAAATCTGTTGACTTTTTCATGGTCTCACCTCCTCCCTATGAGCTATTTTTGAGATTTCGCTCTCCGTTCCACCCGAACAAATCATTTGGCGAAACATCCAGCGCATTAGCCAACGCTATTACATCGCTGTCCTTTATACTCTTCCTGCCGTTAAGCAGCGAGCTAAACTGATTTTCAGAATATCCAGCGGCGATAGCAATGGCCTTTTTCTTTAGTCCGCGTTCCTCAATAATTCTTTTTGTGTTAGTCGCGATAGTAGAAACCTGCATTTGTTCACCTCCTCAAGATTCTTGATACAAACTTATAGTACATCAAATTTCTTGAATTGTCAATAGTATTTTCTCAAGTTTTTTGAAGATTTCTCTTGACACTCATGTAGGACTTATGTTTTAATATATGTAGAAAGTTGGTGAATAGATGGGAATAGGGAAACGCCTAAAAGAAGCAAGAGAAACTGCCTCTTTAACACAAGAAGAACTCGCAAAACTTGTTGGTGTAACTCCTTCTGCGATTACTAATTATGAAAAGGAGACTAGCCACCCAAAAGAACCTGTTATGTACGCTCTTTTAAACGCATTAAAGGTTGAACCCAATTTTTTGTTTCAAGATTGTGTAAAAATAGCTCCTTTACATCAATCCGAGACGTTACTTGATGATGAGTGGAAACTAATAAATAATTACCGCCAACTCAACGAAGAAGGAAAAGAAAAGTTATTAGACAATTCTATTGACCTTGTCTTTAGCGGAAGATATAAAAAACATAACGAAGTTATCTTGGGCTCGAAAGAAGCATAATATCAAATTATAAAAAATATATTGAATAATGTAAAAATGAAAAGAGGAATGTAAAATGAAGTGTCCAAGATGTGGCGGGAATA
>NZ_QZDU01000050.1 GCF_009917525.1 Acutalibacter sp. 1XD8-36 | reverse complement strand
GACGGATGGCACGATATATTGAGAGCGTATGCCAGACAGCACAGGATTTCTAAACTGGAATGGGTAGTGTCCGGCGGGGAGAATGGCCAGGCGTCCATCCGTCACGGTCTGGAGGAAGCCGAGAAGAGATACAGCCCGGATGATATTATCCTAGTTCATGACGCCATCCGGCCCATGGTATCCCATGAGATAATCTCAGATTGCATTGTACAGTGCAAGCGCCACGGCTCAGCGATATCGATAGTGCCGTGCAACACTGTGGCGCTGCGCAGGACAACAGAGCAGACTTCATCGGAAGTTGTTCCCCGTGACAAGCTGGCGCTGACTCAAACTCCACAGGCCTTTCCACTGAATAAGCTGTGCGAGGCACATCGAAAAGCTAAAGAACAAGGCATCACAAACTCCATTGCAAGCTGCACATTGATGATTGAACTTGGCGAAGCCATACATTTCTCCATCGGCTCGGAGACGAACATCAAGTTGACCACGCCGGACGACCTAAAGATTTTCAAGGCACTTCTGGCGTTAAAGGAGCAGGCATGAGGCTGACAGAGAATCAGGAATACCTTGCGCAGTTGCGGGCTGTTGAGGGCTTGGAGTTTTTGAACGGGAAAACGGTGCTGATAACTGGCGCTTCGGGGATGCTCGGCAGCTGCATTGTGGACACGATAATGCTCTGGAACCGTGAGCGGAAGCTGTCATGCACGGTCATTGCTTTGGGCAGGACTGAGCGGAAGCTGAGGGAGCGGTTTCATGACTATATTGAGGACAACGAATTCGCCTACATAGTCCAAGATGTATGCCAACCGCTTAAAAATATGCCTAAGCAGGTCGACTATATCATTCACGCTGCCAGTAATGCTGACCCGGTAAACATGTTGAAATATCCGGTTGATACGCTGATGGCAAATGTGGTTGGGACAGACAGTCTACTTAAATATGGCTTGACACATGGAATGGAGAGGTTCTTGTTTGTGTCGTCTGGCGAAGTTTACGGTCAACCTAATGAGAATCAGGATGATTTTACAGAGGACTATTGTGGACCGCTGGACCTGAGCGATCCACGCTCATGCTACCCTGAGGGGAAGCGCGCGGCTGAGGTATTGTGTCAGAGTTATGTAAGCCAATATGGGACTGATGTGGTGATTGTGCGGCCCTGCCATCTGTTTGGACCGACTATGAGTAGAAGCGACAGCCGGGCGGTGGCAGAATTTATTTGGAGCGCTGTGGATGGGAAGGATATCATCCTAAGAAGTGATGGGAAGCGGGAGCGGTCCCACTGTTATGTAGTGGACGCAGTGGCGGCGATGCTGCTGGTGTTGGAGAGGGGCGAGCCCGGTAGTGCCTATAATATTGCGGACAGAGGTTATCA
>NZ_QZDU01000049.1 GCF_009917525.1 Acutalibacter sp. 1XD8-36 | reverse complement strand
TCCCCTATCTTACTCTCCCAGGAAAATAGGATGTATAAATAGCGTCGTCGAAAAGAAGGTCCTGTCCTCATCCGTCTCAAACAGCGGCTCCGGAGAGCCGTTCTGCCTCAGTGCGTTCCGTATCTTGCGGAAGCCCGTGTTCCTCCCCTCTGTCAGGTGCATCTCCTTTAAGAATTCACCTATCCTCCGGTTGCGGTACCTCCGGCTGTATACCCTGTATTCCCTCAGCCCCTCCCGGCTTATGGAACGGTCCGCACCGGGATGACTCACCACAATGATTCGGTCCGGCTCAATCCTAACCTCCACCGGCTCCCTCTCGTCATAACCCTTATGGTACACCGCGTTGGATATTGCCTCCTCTACCGCTGCAAAGGGGTAGTTGAAAAACCTCCTTGCCTCCGCCACGTCGTCCTCCTTCACCACCTGCTCCTGCAGCACGCTGTTCTTGATGTACAGCAGCGCTTCCCTCAGCTGCTGATGCAGCGGCCCTTTGAATGTCTTCTCCAATATGCGGCTTCCTGTGTCGTCGGGGAACTCCACAACGTCTATCTGTGCATACGGGAAGAATCTGTCCGGCTCAAGGCAGAAGAACATCAGGCCTACATTCTTTGGCTTGGTGTACTCGGGGAGGGTGCTTACTATATTCATGCTCTTGCACAGGTCAACAAAGTCCATGCTCTCGGCTTCCTTGTACAGGGCGCTGCCAATCTCCCTGAGGTAGCTCTGTATCAGAGAGATGTTAAGGTCCGCCAGCTCCGCGCTGTGGTTCACCCGGTCGTCAAAGGGGATGTTGTTGGCGAGATTGTAAAGCTCACGCTTCTCCTCCTCTGTGGGGACCACCGTGCTTGACATCTTGCGGATATATGTCACCCGCTCCCTGTTCCCCTTTGCCATTGTCTTTGGCGAGGAGTACGGCCTGGCGTTCCCTCCGGGCGCCCATATAACGATAAACTTCTTCCCCTCGTAGTCGGCAACTTCAACTATGGGCATGTACTCCGGCTGGATAAGCTTGCATGCATGGAGCAGTTCCTTCTGGCAGCGGTCTATCCTCTCAGGGGGGACGCCCAGCAGCGGGCGCTCCGGGCGCCCTTCCCGCTCCCGGACCCCTATGATGATATATCCCCCTCCCCAGTTGTCTATATCATTGGCGAAGGCGCAGATGGTCTTCAGCGACGCTTCAGGGTCCCAGGTCTCCTTAAATTCCAGCCGCGCCCACTCCACCACATTCCCGGAGAGCAGGGTCTTTATATTAGTAGGTACTGCCATCGCAGCGCCCCCCTTTCTCATTGTCCGCACATCTATTATATCCTCACGGCCCGGTTAAATCAAGAAGATTATGGGTTTTGACGTGTTCAGGCCGTGCAGTCCCCCGGTATTACAGTATATAAATAACTTCCACTCGGCGGCAAAAGAGAGCCG
>NZ_QZDU01000004.1 GCF_009917525.1 Acutalibacter sp. 1XD8-36 | reverse complement strand
CCGCTCTCTCGAGCGCTTGACTATCTTACCACACTCATCCCCTTTTGTCAACACCTTTTTTCAAATTTTTTGAAAAAACTTTTTTGAAGCTTGGATGCTGTACATCCGGCGGCTTGTGTGCTATAATGTATTATATCTGCCGAATCCCCATTTGTCAAGGGTTTTTCGCGGGATTCCGGCAAATCTTTTACTGTGAGGTCAACCCCATGCCCATACGCATACAGGCCGACCTGCCCGCTATTGAAGTCCTTGAGGCCGAGAACATCTTTGTTATGACCTACGACCGGGCGGCGGGCCAGGACATCCGGCCCCTGAAGATAGCTATTCTGAACCTTATGCCCACAAAGACCGAGACCGAGACCCAGCTCCTGCGGCTGCTGGGCAACACGCCCCTTCAGGTTGACGTGGAGCTGCTGCATCCCGCCAGCCATATAAGCAAGAACACCAGCTCCTCTTACTTACATAAGTATTATAAGACTTTCGAGCAGGTAAAATCCCAGCGCTTCGACGGGCTGATAATCACCGGCGCGCCTGTTGAGAAGCTGCCCTTTGAGGAGGTGGACTACTGGCCCGAGATGTGCCGGATAATGGACTGGACCAAGACCAATGTCTACTCTACCCTCTATATATGCTGGGGCGCCCAGGCGGGGCTCTACTATCACTACGGCATTGACAAGCACCCCCTTGATGAGAAGCTCAGCGGCATATACAACCATAGGGTCCTAAATCCGTACCATCCCCTTATGCGCGGCTTTGACGACAACTATTTTGCCCCGCACTCCCGCTATACAACCGTGTACCTCTCCGACGTACAGGCCCATAAGGAGCTGCTGCCCCTGTCGGAGTCCGATATAGCCGGACTTCATATAGTTGCCGAGAAGGGCGGGCGGCGTATTTTCATCACAGGCCACGCCGAGTATGACAGGGATACCCTGGCTAAGGAATACTTCAGGGATGTGAACCGCGGCCTTGAGCCTAGTGTCCCCTACCACTATTTCCCCGGGGACGACCCCACAAAAACCCCTGCCTTCACCTGGCGCAGCAACGCCCACCTGCTGGTGTCGAACTGGCTGAATTACTATGTATACCAACAGGTGCCATTCGACTTTATCGGGGAGGGGCACACATGATAGCGACCTCAGAGCTCAAAGAGCTGCTATATAATGGGGGTGCCTCCCTTGTGGGCTTCGGTGATATCTCCGTGCTTCAATACGGTGGCTATACCTCCTGCGTGGCCCTGGCAGTTAAAATCCCGGCAGATGTTGTGTACGGAATAGGGCTTGGCCCCACCAGGGACTATTTTGAACAGTACCGTGCCCTAAACAACAAGCTGGACTCACTGGCTGAGCTCACAGCGCAGTACCTCACCCGGCAGGGCTTCCGGGCCATGGCACAGACCACTACTGCAGTGGCGGAGTCTTCGGGCTTCCGCACCCCCATGCCACACAAGACCTGCGCTACCAGGGCGGGGCTCGGCTGGATAGGCAAGTCGGCGCTGCTGGTAACAAGGGAGTACGGCCCGGCGGTGCGCCTGAGCTCGGTGCTCACGGACGCCCGGTTTGACTGTATAGCCGAGCCCGTAAATACCTCCGGCTGCGGCAGCTGCACCGCCTGTACGGAAGCCTGCCCCGGCAGGGCCATACAAGGGGCTCTCTGGGACGTGGGCACGCCCCGGGAGAAGCTTGTGGACGTAAAGGCCTGCCGGAGAGCCGCCCGGGCCCTTGCCATGGAACGTATCGGGGAAAAGATAACACTGTGCGGAAAATGTATTGAGGTATGCCCATACACAAGGGCATACCTGGAAAAGGAGAATCTGTTATGATAAAATGCGACAGCGTCCTGTTTGATTTGGACGGCACGCTATGGGACACCACCACCGCCCTTGCAAAAGTCTGGCAGCAGGCGCTTATAGACGAGCCCGACGCAAGGCGTGAGCTCACCCAGGCCGATATCGCCGGGATAATGGGCATGACCTCCGTAGAGCTTATGCACAAGCTCTTCCCCCACCTTTCAGACCAGCGTGGAGCCGAGCTGTTCGACAGGCTCTGTATAATTGAGGACGACTATCTCCGGCAGCACGGCGGCATTCTCTATGAGGGCCTTGAGGAGACCCTTCGCGCCCTCTCTAAGAAATTCCCCCTGGCTATAGTCAGTAACTGCGGGCCCGGCTATATCCCTACAT
Organism: Acutalibacter sp. 1XD8-36; assembly: GCF_009917525.1. GTDB lineage: Bacteria > Bacillota > Clostridia > Oscillospirales > Acutalibacteraceae > Acutalibacter. The sequence goes on along the minus strand of NZ_QZDU01000004.1, from coordinate 249,408 downwards.
TTTTTGAGGCCCACGGCCTTGAGAAATACTTTGCGGACTGGGAGTGCATAGGCCGTACCGGGCTGCAGAAGGGTGAAAATATCAGGCTCATCTCTGAGCGCAACAGCTTTAAGGCCCCGGTCTATGTGGGTGACACCGCCATGGACCAGGCGGCGGCTGAGTCGGCGGGCGTGCCCTTTATCTTCGCCGCCTACGGCTTTGGAAACGTCGAGGGCTTCCCCTCTGTGGACAGGCCCGCCGGACTTTTGGAGCTTTTGGACCTATGAACACATCCCTGCTTTTCTCCAGCTTCCCCTTTATCACCGGGCAGAACGTGACCCTCTCCCGCATGACCGACATGGACGCCGAGGCACTGTGGGAGGTGCTGGGCGATGAGGAGAATTTCCGGTACGCCCCAACTGCCCCCCTGCCCTCCCCCGTGCTCTGCGAGGGGCGCATGGCCCGGTATGAGGCCATGTTCCGGGACCGGGTTGCCATAGTCCTGGGCATATACCCCTGCGGCGGGGGCAATCCCCTGGGCGGGATATTTGAGATATACAATGTGGACCCTCAGATAGAGAGCGTCACCGTGCGCTTTACCCTGGCCCGGAAGTATACCGGCCAGAGCTATGCCACCGGCGCTCTCCGGGCGGCGGTGGAGTACCTGATGGACAACGTGGGCGTCCACCGGATACAGGCCTATGTGCAGCCCGCCAACTATAGGGGCGTGCTGGTTTTGGAGCGCTGCGGGTTCAAGAAGGAGGGCACCATCCGGGAGGGATTTTTCTGGCCCGACAAGGGTATCGTGGACCTCTCCCTCTACTCCCTTCTGCCCACAGACGTCCGCCGCCACCCCAACAGCCATGTTTTTTAGGCCCTACTATGTGAGGTGATACTATGAGCCATGATTACGGCTCCCTCAGCGACAGCAGGCTGACGGAGCTTGTGCGCGGCGGGGACCCCCAGGCCTTTGTGGAGCTCTCCTCCCGCTATATCGGCCTGCTGCGGAATAAAGCCGCCCTTTTCAGCGGGCCCTCTGTCCCCGAGCCCGACGACCTTCTGCAGGAGGGCTTCTTGGGGCTGTATGCCGCCGCCCTGGGGTATATGGGCAAGAGCTCCTTTGGCACCTATGCCGGGGCCTGCGTGTACAACCAGATGGTAACCGCCGTGCGCAGCAGCAACACCGCCGGCAACCGCACACTCAACCAGGCCCTGCCCCTCACCGAGGCGGGTGACCTGCCTGAACGCTCCCTTAGCCCCCAGGACCTTGTGGAGATGCGCGAGCAGTTCGACAATATGTGGGGAGGCCTCGACCTCTCCCCCCTGGAGCGCCGTGTGCTGCGGCTCTATCTTGGCGGCTGCAAGCGCTCCGAGGCCCAGGAGCGGGCCGGAATAAACGTGAAGGTTTTCGACAACACTCTATATAGAATCCGCACAAAGCTTCGCCGCAGTGCAAAGGCAGGAGGCTGAAAATGAAGAGCGAAAAATTTCTGAAATGCCGTGAATGCGGCAGGAACTTCCTGTTCACCCCCGAGGAGCAGGATTTCTATGCCCACAAGGGCTACGGCAGCCCTCGTCGCTGCAAGGACTGCCGCCGGGCCTCCCGCCTGCGCAAAACAGGCCAGGTCTTCTCCGGTATCTGCGCCGCCTGCGGTAAGGAGGCCCGGGTGGGCTTCCAGCCAGCCCGGGAGACGCTGGTGTACTGCGGGGACTGCTGGGCGCAGATTGCCGCTGAGAGGCGGGCGCTCAGGAGGGCTCGGAGTGAGAGCAGGAAAAGGCAGGGATAGTAAAGCTCCCCCGAAGGCTTGAGCCTCGGGGGAGCTTCTGTTTTGGAGCTGGATGTCGGAATCGAACCGACCACCTCATCATTACGAGTGATGTGCTCTACCGAATGAGCTAATCCAGCATTCGCCCGCCGATGCGGGTACGCTTTATTATACACCCTTTTTCCCCTTCCGTCAAGCCAAATCTTCGTTTACCGGCACAATTTTCTCCGGGCGGGCATATCCTGGGGAAAACGCCTGCTTTGGGAAGGGGGGACAAGATTTGCCACATGCCGACACAGAGGCGCTGGGGCTTTTGGAGGAGTCGGAGCGCCTATTGAGGGCGATACTTCTGGGGGTGGGTATGCAGCTGCGCTCACTGGAGCTGGAGCGCTGCCGCCTGCTGAGGGATGGGTCCCTTGGGGATGATATAAGGCAGCTTCAGCTCTCCGCTACGCTGCTCTCGGTCTGGGGGCTTATGGGCTTTTGGCGGCAGTCCATGAGCGCCGGGGATTCCTGCGAGCAGTCCCTGGGCTCTGCCAGCCTTATTATCGGGCTCATGCGGCTGATGAGACAGCTAGCCCCAAAGTCCCAGGAGACAGCCGCCCAGGACGTCCTTCAGCTAGCTGAACCCCTTGACTAAGACTCAGCCTCTTTTATCCGGGTACAGCTTCTCATAGACCTTCCAGCTTTTCATGACCTTTTTCACATAGGCCGAGGTCTCGGGGAAGGGGATGCTCCTGAGGGTCTCCCCGTCCCCTGAGTGCTCGGGGTCCAATAGCCAGTGGTCTACATTGCCCATGCCTGCATTATAGGCGGCCAGGGCCACCTCGGGATAGCTGTAGTGGTCCAGAAGCCGCCGGAGAAGGGCACAGCCGCAGTGCACGTTGTCCTCAACATTATAGCTGTCCCCGCCGCCGTTTTCCGGCGGGTGCTCTTCTGCCATCCAGCGGAAGGTCTCGTCGGTAAGTTGCATCAGGCCCTTCGCCCCGGCGTGGGAGCTGGCCTTCGGGTCGAAGCCGCTCTCGGACCTTATTACGGCGTAGATAAGCCCCTCCGGCAGGGCAAACTCCTCCGCCTCCCGGCTCACTGTGCCGGAAAAACGCCGGGGGTACATCTGCCGCAGCACCCAGCCGCTTATTTTCGGGCCGTTCAGTATCAGGGCCGCTGCCAGCAGCACCAGCACAGCCAGTACCGCCGCCAGCACCCAGGTACGTTTTTTCATCGGCAGTCTCCTTTCAGCTCAGCACATATCCTATCAAGCTCCGTATCCATAACAACGTCCCCCCCATTGTCTACAGCCAGGTCTGCCCGCTGTATATAGTATTCCTCCGGGTGCTGAGCGCTAAACCTTGCCAGGGCCTCTGCCTCGTCCAGGCCATCCCGAGCCATGACCCGCCTTATGCGCACTTCCTCCGGGGCGGTGACAGCCAGAATCCTCCGGCAGATACTGTCAAGGCCCGACTCGAAAAGTGTCGGCGCGTCCAGAAGCACCGGGCCGTCCATCCCACAGAGCTCCCGCCGGACCGCCCGGGTTATCGCGGGGAATGTGAGCTCCCCCAGGAGTTTCACGCTTCCGGCGTCCCTGAAAGCACGCCCCGCCAGCTTCCGGCGGTCAAGCCTCCCCCCAGGGGCGACGTCCTGCCCGAAGGCCCGGGCCAGGGCCTCTATACACTCACTGTCGTACACATCCTCCCGGCGGGTGAGCCTGTCGCAGTCTATGAGCCGGAATCCCCGCCTCACAAGACCTTCGGCAGCAGTTGACTTCCCCGCGCCGCTGGAGCCTGTAAGCCCCACGACCATAGGGCCCGGCAGGGTTGTGACCTGGAAGGCCGCCGCCCTCATAAGCCGGTTATACACCGCCAGCCCTACCCCTGCCCTGCCCGGCATCTGAGCCAGGGCCCTATGCGCCCCCAGCCCGTCCAGACGGTGTAGGGCCTCAAAGAGCTCCCTTGCCTGGGCCGCCCTGTCATAGCGGGAGCCATAGGTAACGGCAGGAATTTTCACATATTTCTCGGTCTCGTCAAAGCACAGGGCGCAGGTCCCCGGCGTATTCCCCAGGCTGTTTACATACTCTATAAACTCCTCAGGGGAGCCGTCTACTATCTCAATCCTGGCCCTGGGTGCGTAGTGCTTATACTTCATTCCCGGGGATTCCGCCCGCTCTCCTGGGCGAAGCCCACCTGTTACAGCCGGGTCCACCTCAAGGCTTCCCAGCACCTCCCTGAGCTCTGCCGCTGTGACCCCTCCGGGCCTTAAAAGCCTGGGCACATCCCCGCAGAGGGAGACCACCGTGGACTCCACCCCTACCCGGCAGCTGCCACCGTTCAGCAAAGCGTCCACCCGGCCCTCAAGGTATGCGCGGGTATGGGCGAAGGTTGTCGGGCTGGGGCGTCCGGACAGGTTGGCAGAGGGCGCAGCCAGCGGCACTCCCGCTGCCTCTATCACCGCCCGCGCCGCCGGGTGTGAGGGGCAGCGCACGGCTACGGTGTCAAGCCCGCCGCTGGTCTCATAGGGCACCTGCTCCGACTTCGGCAGTATTATTGTCAGGGGCCCGGGCCAAAATCTTTCTGCAAGCTCTATGGCCTTTTTGGGCAGGGAGCTCACCAGCGGGGCCCACTGGCCTGCCTCTGTAATATGCACTATCAGCGGGTTATCCCCCGGACGGCCCTTAGCCTGAAATATCTTTCTTACGGCGGCGGCATCCAGGGCGTTTGCCGCAAGGCCGTAGACGGTCTCCGTGGGTATAGCCACAAGGCCCCCGGCCCGCAGCAGCTCCCCTGCCCTGGCTATCCCCTTGGGTGAGCTGTCCAGAATCTCTGTTATCATGACATGCTCTCCGAGAGCTTTTCGGCCCTGTCGGCGGCTATGAGGGCGTCAATAAGCTCGTCAAGGCCTCCAGCTAAAACCTCCTCCAGCTTGTACAGGGTGAGGCCAATCCTGTGGTCCGTCACCCTGGATTGGGGAAAGTTATAGGTGCGGATACGCTCAGAGCGGTCCCCGCTGCCCACCTGCAGGCGGCGCTCCTGTGCCACCTGGGAGCTCTGCTTCTCCTGCTCCTTGCTCAGAAGCCTGGCCCTTAAAACCTTCATGGCTTTATCTTTATTCTTGTACTGGCTCCTCTCGTCCTGGCACTCCACCACCATGCCCGTGGGCAGGTGGGTAATGCGTATGGCTGAGGAGGTCTTGTTTATATGCTGGCCCCCCGCGCCGCTGGAGCGGAAGGTGTCTATCTGCAAGTCCTTCGGGTCTATGTCTATCTCCACCTCCTCGGCCTCTGGCAGCACGGCTACCGTGGCCGCCGAGGTGTGTATGCGCCCCTGGGTCTCGGTCTCTGGGACCCTCTGGACCCTATGGGCCCCGCTCTCGTACTTCAGCCTGCTGTACGCCCCATCGCCGTCTATCAGGAAGCTGACCTCCTTAAAGCCCCCCAGCTCGGTCTCGTTAAGGGAGACTATCTCCGTGCGCCAGCCCCTGCCCTCGGCATAGGCGGTATACATGCGGTAGAGGTCATAGGCGAACAGGGCCGCCTCCTCGCCGCCGGTGCCGCCGCGTATCTCCATTATCACGTTCTTTTCGTCATTGGGGTCCTTCGGAAGAAGCAGAATCTTTATCTCCTCCGAAAGCTCCTCAGCCCGGGCGGTATTCTCCCTGAGCTCCTGCTGGGCCAGCTCCCTGAGCTCCTTATCCGAGGACTCCAGCAGCTCCCTGGCGCCTTTTACAGCCTCCATGCACTGCTTATACTCCCTATATGCCGCCACCAGGGGCTCTAGCTCCCGGCTCTCCTTCATAAGGGCCGCAAATACGGCTGGGTCGGCGGCACTCTGGGGGTCGTAGAGCTTTTCTGACAGCTCCTCATAGCGGTTTTCAAAAACCTGTAAATTCTCAAACATCGCTTACTCCCTGATTATCTTCCTGATATTCTTCTCTATCTTCCGTCTTGGGACCATAACCTCCCGCCCGCAGCCGGTGCACCGCAGCTTAAAGTCCATCCCTGCCCGCAGCACCAGGAACTCCCTGCTGCCGCAGGGGTGGTTTTTCTTCATCTGCAGCCGGTCCCCTACCTGCACATCCATAGGGCTCCCCCCTTAGTCCGAGGGCGGCGCGGCTGCCACCTGCGCAAAGCTCTTTTGCTGGGGCTCAAGCTGGGCCATGACCTCATCGGCGCTGCCTATAGTCACCGCCATAGTATAGCTGCCCAGCACCCAGCAGGCCTCTCCCGAGGAGCCGGGTATGGTAACAGTGGCGGGCACGTCCACGTTCCCGGTCACGGCGGTCACATTGCTCATGTCCACCTGCACCATCACCGAATCCCCTGTGAGCCTCTGCACCTGGGCCTCTGGGCCTGCCAAGGTGACCTCAAGGGTCTTTGCGATTGGCAGGGCTGCAAGGTCTCCCCCGGGACCGTTTATCACCTGGATATTGCTCTCGGGCACGGTGACCGTCTGCTGCTTGTAGCCGTTAAGGTTTATGGTGACCGTCACCTGGCTGATGGCGGTGTTGCTGCTGTTATTGGTGATATTCCTGGTGTTCTGGGGAATGGGAATTTCAAACTGGAAGCTCTGTGAGGGCTTGCTGGGGTCCAGCTCCGCAAAGTCTATCACATTGTCCATGCGTATCTCCGCAACCGCCCCAAGGGCCTCAGCCGAACCCGCCAGGTCTATGGACGCCGGCTCAACGGTTATGCGGCTGTCGGAGAACTGGGCGGGCCTGTGGGCCATAGTTACAACCACCGGCACGGTCTTCTTGGGGTACACCGGCACGGTCACCTGCTCGGTGTCAACGTCCATGCTAAGATACATCCCCGCAGTATCTACTATCTCCTGCCCATCCTGGCCGTACAGCCGTATGGGGCAGCTAAGCTCCTTATTCTCCCGAAGTGCCCCGTCCACGCTGTAGACCACCGCCGCGCGGCTTATCTTGTTTACAGAGGACTCCGGGCCGCTTATAGTCACCTTCTCTGCAGAGAGCACCGGCGTGCCCGGATAGAAACCGGTGCCCGCGGTGAAGCTTATCTCGTTCTCAACGGTCAGGGAGACCTCCTTATACCGGTCGTACTCAAGGGTTATCTCCTCCGGGCTTATAGACACCACCTCATAGTCGGAATAGGTGGACTTCTTTGCCACGTGCACCTGGGTCGCGGCCTTCTGGGTGGTGTTTCCGGTGAGCTTTGTAGAGGTTGGGTTCAGCGCCGCAGTCACCTCAAAATCCTCGGCGGTGAGCTTGGAGGTTATCATGGTGCTGCCGGAGACCTCTATGTCCACGGTCTGGTAGCTGGAGCCCCAGACCCTCAGTCCGTCGGCCTCGGCCTCTGCGGACATGGTAAACTGGATGGGCACGTTATACACCGTCCTGTTCAGGTCGCTGCTCCCGGCGGCGGTGATAAACCAGCCTATAAGCGCCGCCAAAAACGAGCAGGCCAGCACAAAGCTATTGTGATATATCAGCCCCGAGAGCCGGAACTTTCGCTTCTGCCTGCCCGCAGGCTGCTCCTCGTTACTCTTTCTCATGTTCATATGGCCTTCACCTCCCGCTCTTTTTTCCCTTTACCAGCCCGAGCTTCCCTAAAATGCCGCCCTCGCCACCGGCCTCCTCACCGATAAGCTCTGCGCAGAGGGTCTCGGAGAGGGTCACCCGGTTATAGTTTCTCTGGAGCCTGCCACCTATGGCAATGGATATCTGCCCGGTCTCCTCGGAGACCGCCACTACAACGGCGTCGGAGTTCTCGCTCATGCCGATAGCCGCCCTATGCCTTGTGCCAAGCTCTGCCGAAACGCTGTCGCTTGCCGTAAGGGGCAGTATGCACCCTGCCGCGCAGACACGCCCGTCCCTGATTATCATGCCCCCGTCGTGCAGAGGGGCCTTATTGAAGAATATGTTGGCTATGAGCTGCCCTGAGGGGCCAGCGTCCACAAGGGTGCCGGTGGAGATTATCTCCCCCAGCTTCGTCTGACGCTCGAAAACTATCAGCGCCCCCATGCGCAGCTGCTGGAGAATGGCAGCCGCCTCCACCACTCCGTCAATGGCCTCTTTTGTACCGGCGGTTTCAGCGTCCCGGCTCCTGGAGCCAAGATTGCTTGTAATAGACTGGACGGCCTTGCTATGGCCCACCTGCTCCAGGGCCTTGCGTATCTCAGGCTGGAAGAGTATCACGACCATTATAACGGTGGACTGGAGAAACGCCCTAAGTATGCCGTTGAGCATCATCAGGTCGCCGTAGAAGGACACAAGATACAGGGCCACCAGCAGTATTATGCCCTTGACAAGCTGCCCGGCCCTGGTGTCGCGCACAAGCTTTATAAGCCCATACAGCAGAAAGGTTACTATGGTCACGTCTATGGCGTCCTTAAAGGAGAACCGGCGGGCCAGGTCCAGCACGGTGTCCCCGGCCTGGGTGACGGTCTCGATAAAGCTTCCCATATTTTTACTTCCCCGCTTTCTCCCCACTGGGGTGTATGCTCCCATTATTTTATCACAACCCGCTGTCAAAGAAAAGGGGTTTTTGATAGAATCCCCTGAAGTTTTACAGTTCTTTCACAAAGGAAAGCGCCGGGAGAACAGCTCAGCTATTCCCCGGCGCTTATAGTAAACACACTTGCCTAAAGTCTTGAGACGGCGCTTATCAGTGCGTCCAGCTCCCAGCGTTTTGTAAATACCGATACGGAGGCCCGCACCGTGCCGCCCTCCTCAGTGCCCAGCTTCATATGGGCGCAGGGGGCGCAGTGCAGCCCGCAGCGGACGGCTATCTTTTTCCTTCCCAGGTACTCCCCCACCTCCTCGCTTTTCATGCCCTCCACATTAAAGGACACCACCGGCACATACCAGGGGGCCCTGGGCTCATTGGTATAAAGCTTCACCCGCCTAAGCCTTGAGAGTCCCCTATGGAGGTAGGAGGCCATGCCCAGCTCCTCCCGGTAGATATTTTCCTGCCCTTTTTTTGCCACAAATGCCACGCCGGAGCGCAGGGCGATTATCCCGGGCACGTTTATGGTCCCGGCCTCATAGCGCTCCGGCGGGTCGTCGGGCTGCATAAGGCTCCTGGACTGGGTGCCGGTGCCGCCCTCAATAATGGTCCCCAGCCGGTCCAGAGGGTCCCTGAGCACAAGTATTCCAATGCCCATGGGCCCATAGAGCCCCTTATGCCCCGCGCAGCAGAGATAGTCGATTCCGCTCTCGCCAATATTTATAGGCACTACCCCGGCGGACTGGGCGGCGTCCACGCAGATTTTCGCGCCGTACTGGTGGCATAGGGCCGCAAGGCGCTCCACGGGCACGCGAATCCCGAAGACATTGGAGGCCTGGGTGCAGACAAGGAGCTTTGTCTTCGGGGTCATGGCCTTTCTGAAGGCGTCTAAGGTCGCGTCATTGTCCTCGGGAGTGACCTCTGCCACAGAGTAGGTCACCCCACGCTCTTTAAGGGCCTCCAGGGGCCTCATAACCGCGTTATGCTCCAGGTCGGAGACCACCACGTGGTCCCCTGGCTTTAGGGTCCCCTTTATCACCAGGTTAAGTGCCCCGGTGCAGTTTGCCCCGAACACCACGCACTCCGGCCCCGGGGCCCCGAACAGTGCCGCCACGTCCTTCCGGCAGGAGTACACCGCACTCCCTGTCTCAATGCTCATGGGGAAGCCGCCCCTGCCGGGGTTTGCCCCATATCTTGTCACCGCCCCGCCTATGGCCCGGATAACGCTCTGGGGCTTGGGGTAGGTGGTGGCTGAGTTGTCCAGATATATCATGCCGCCCCGAACCTGCGTGCTTCCATAGCCGTGCACGGGGCCGTTCATGGAGCTACTCATGGGACCATTCATGGAGACATTCATGTGGCCATTCATGGCCTCGCCTCCTGCTCCAGGCGCCCCAGTATCTTTATGCCGTTCTCGGTCAGTATACGCTCCGCTTCGTCCGCTCCGTGGGGCACATATATTCCGTAGCCGCAGCCGGTGGTGCTGCTGGGGGGTATGCGCTCCACATAGGCCCGGACACCCCGCCTTGTGAGCAGGTCGCGGCCTTTCATGGCGTAGGTGACGGAGCTGACCAGAATAACAGGCTTGCCCATCATTATCACCTCAGTTTCAGATTAATAGGTAGGGCCAAACCAAACTTCGGCCCTACGTTATCATATGCCGGGGCCCGTCCTTAGGTGATAATATAGATAACAAAAAGGAGCCCTGAACATTCAAGGCTCCTTAATATATAAACTTAAAGTTATATTATTATATGTTTAGATTACCCAATAATTATCTATCTCTTATCGAGATACTGAATTCTCTCCGGGTATACAAACCCGTATGTGTTTTTCCTGTAATTAGGCGTCTCCACGCCGTATGGCTTGCCCTCGTCATAGTTGCCAAAGAAGAATATTTTGCATTCGTCCAGCCTGCGGTACACAAGGCCCGGCGTTATGCCCCCGGCCATGTGCCACAGCAGTAACTCTGTAGCAAGAGAGGTGGAGTCGGCGTAGTTCAAATCTATCTGGTGGCTGCCGCTGAGCTTAACATAGCCTGAGCCGACCCAGCCGGTCTTGCCGCCGTAGCTTGTCTTGTACCATACCTCCTGCCTTGTGGCTGAGCGTATCACCTTCACCTCGGTGACCTTTATTGAGGCCCCTGTAGGTATGACGCCCGCCTTCTTGCCTGACCTGTCGGTAGTGGCGTAAAGCACCGCCGGATTAGTGCTTGAGCTGGTGTTCACAACACCAGAGGCGGGCTTTGAGGCCGAGACGCTGGGCGGCACCACCATGTTCAGTATCATGTCCGCCGCGTCGGTTGCCCCCTGGCTCAGGTTCCCTGTGCCGATATTATACACCCAGCTTGTAAGGGCGTCGAACTGGGCCTGGCTCATCTTGATGTTGTGCTTTTTGCGGAAGTTCTCAACCGCCCGGGCGTATACGCCCTCGTCGGCCTTTTCAATCAGCATGGCATAGGCCTCTCTGTTGGTGAGGTTATTGTAGAAGGTGTCGTTGGCGTTTGCCACAACATACCCGCAGCCCACAGTGGGGTTGCCTGAAACAAGCACGTCGTCCTCCACCTCGTTGACAATGCCCTCGAAGTCCCTGATAACCGCTATGCCACGGGCGCTGAGCCTGCGCGGTTCGTTTGTGGCGTCGGTATAGCTCACCCTGTCCTTCACCTGGACAGTAAAGCTCACGTTCTCAGTGGAGAACTGGCCCCCTGTCCCGGCATATGCCCTCACGGTATATGTTCCCGGGAGCGTCAGCTTCAGGGTCTGGGTAAACACCCTGGTCCTGTTGTCCGGCAGGCCGTGCTCGGAGCTGTTGCTCTCTGAAACATAGCTGTCGGTGGTATAGCTTGCCCCGCCGGAGATGTCAAAGCGCACCTGGTCCCTGCTGTCGTCGGTTATGGCAAGAAGCTGGAAATCTGTATCCTTCTGCACGATACTCTCCGAGGGGTACGCAAAGCGTACCGGCTCCGGGGAGGTGACCGTCACTGTACATGTGGCCTTCTTATTGCCCGCCCCGTCTGAGTATGTAAGCACCGCCGTGCCTGGGCTTCCGGCGTAGACTATGGCGCTCTGCTTTTTGCTGCTATAGTTTATGGTGTAGCCGACCCTTGCCACATTCGTGTCTGAGCTGCTCCACTTCATGGTGCTCACCTGCTTGTCCGCCGTGGCATCCAGCCTGGCGCTCATGTACTGGCGCATATTCAGGCTGCTGGCGGAAAGGCTTCCGTTCTGGGGCGTGCCGCCGCCCCCTGTGTAGAGCTTTACATAGTCCCCGAGCACAAAGCCCGAAATGCCGCCGGAGGTCTTTATCCCCAGCCAGGGGGCACGGCTTATGTCCGTCACCGTCAGCAGGGTGCCGTCGGGCACGGCTGTTATCACCCTGCCGTCTACCGGGGCCTCCCGCACATTCAGCCCATTGTCGGAAGTGACCTGCACGGTGGAGCCCACCTTAACGCCGCTTGGAAGCTGGCCGGGCTCCGGGGGAGCAGGCGGGTCCGGCTCATCCGGCGGTTCCAGCTGTTCCACAGGGTCAGCGGCCTCGGCTATCTCCTTAAAGGCCCAGTGGGACTTGGGCACGTCTGAAAACTCCTGCTTATCGCTGTCCGCGGCGAAGTTGCCGTCCCTGCGCTCCAGGGCGCTGTTGAGCACGGTTACCACCTGGCAGCGCTTTATGTCGTCGTCCGGGCCGAACCTGCCGTCGCTGTAGCCTGCTATCCAGCCCTTGCCCTGCACGGCGGCTATGGCCTCATAAGCCCAGTGGCTCTCCGGCACGTCCGGGAAGGTGCTCTCCCCCTTGGGGAGGTCGAAGCAGTTGCTCAGCACCACCATGAACTCAGCCCTGGTAAGGTTGTCCTTGGGGCGGAACTTCTTGCCGTCGCCGTTCATTACTCCAAGGGTGCTCATTGCGGCTATGGCCTTATAGGCCCAGCCGGTAGTTGAGACGTCCGAGAAGCTGGCGGAAGCGTCAGCCGGCTTCTCCTCCAGCAGGTTATAGATGACCTGAGCCACCTCCTGCCGAGTGATGGGCGCGTCGGGCTTAAAGCGCCCGTCCGTGGTGCCGGACATATAGGGCTCATGGTCCCCGGTCCTGAGCTTTGCCAGGGCCTTTGAGAACATATCCTGGGCCGAATCCGAGTCCCCGGCAGCTGTATCCCTGCTGCCGGTATCCCCGCCGGCGTTATCTCCGCTAGCGGTACCTCCGCCAGTGCTCCCGGAGTCCTCTTCGCCCGGCTCCCGGCCTGCGGGTTCCGCGGCGTCTTCTATGTCCTCCGTATCCTCTGTCTCTTCTATCATGTCCTCCACGGGCTCTCCGCCGTCCTGTAGCCCGTTCTCTTCTTCCTGCTGCTGTCCGGCATTTAAGTCCGTCCCCTCCGCAGCCGCGGAGCATATGGGAAGCGCGGCTATCAGCACTGCCAGAAGCAGGGCCGTCAGCAGACGTATCCATTGTCTTCGCATAGTAAAGCTGTACCTCCAAAATAAGTCGCCCGGGCAAAACACTCCCCCGGTGAGGCCAATTATAACAGAAAGGTTACAAAATTGCAATCTTTTCTGCCGGAATTCCAGTTATTTCAAGGGATAAGGGGGCTTCCATGGGCCCAAAAACTGCTGTAAAACAGTGAAAACCGGCGGGCATTTGGTATCCCCGCCGGTATTTGTCCACTAGATATTCGGATTTAATAAAATTGTAAGAAAATCTTAGGAAAATTACCCTGATTTTATACTTTCGGCAGCTTGTCAAGGGCCTTCCTGATGTCCTCGTCGGCGGGTATAGTGTCCACCATCTCCCCCTTATGGAAACGCTCATAGGCCATCAAATCAAAGTAGCCTGTGCCGGTAAGCCCAAACAGGATGGTCTTCTCCTCGCCGGTCTCCCTGCACCTGAGGGCCTCGTTCACGGCGGCTAAAATGGCGTGGCTGCTCTCCGGGGCGGGCAGTATACCCTCCACCCTTGCGAACTCCTCGGCGGCCCTGAACACATCGGTCTGCTTCACGGATATAGCCTCCATAAGGCCGTCGTCGTAGAGCTGCGACAGCACGCTGCTCATGCCGTGGAACCTGAGGCCCCCCGCATGGTCCGAGCTGGGGATAAAGCCGCTGCCCAGGGTGTACATCTTCGACAGGGGGCATACCATGCCGGTGTCGCAGTAGTCGTAGCGGTACTCGCCCCTGGTGAAGCTGGGACAGCTGGCGGGCTCAACTGCAATGAAGCGGTAGTCGGCCTCCCCCCGGAGCTTCTCGCCCATAAAGGGGGAGATAAGGCCGCCCAGGTTGCTGCCGCCGCCGGCGCAGCCTATTATGATATCCGGCTTTATCCCGTACTTGTCCATTGCCGTCTTGGTCTCAAGGCCGATAATGGACTGGTGCAGGAGCACCTGGTTCAAAACTGAGCCCAGCACGTACCTGTATCCCTCTGTGGAGGTGGCGACCTCCACCGCCTCGCTTATGGCGCAGCCCAAGGAGCCGCCGGTGCCGGGGTATTCCGCAAGTATCTTACGGCCCACATTGGTGGTGTCTGACGGAGAGGGCGTCACATCGGCGCCGTAGACCTTCATTACCTCACGCCTGAAGGGCTTCTGCTCGTAGGAGCATTTCACCATGTACACCCGGCAGTCCAGCCCAAGGTAGGAGCAGGCCATGGAGAGCGCCGTGCCCCACTGTCCCGCGCCGGTCTCGGTGGTTACGCCCTTAAGCCCCTGGTTCTTGGCGTAGTAGGCCTGGGCGATAGCCGAGTTCAGCTTGTGGGAGCCCGAGGTGTTGTTTCCCTCAAATTTATAGTATATCTTGGCGGGGGTCTGCAGCTTCTCCTCCAGGCAGTAGGCCCGCACCAGGGGGGAGGGGCGGTACATCTTGTAGAAGTCCCTTATCTCACCAGGTATCTCGAAATAGGCGGTGTCGTTGTCCATCTCCTGCTTTACAAGCTCATCGCAGAACACCACCGAGAGCTCCTCTGCCGTCATGGGCTTTAGGGTTCCGGGGTTTAGCAGGGGGGCGGGCTTATTCTTCATATGGGCCCTCAGGTTATACCATGCCCTGGGCATTTCGCTCTCTTCCAGGTAAATCTTGTAGGGAATTTTCTTCTCGCTCATTTTACGTCATCCTTTCATATAGATGGTATAGTGTCCGGGACGCAAAAACCCCCGTCCCGGCAAAGTTTCTGCTGGGACAGGGGTAAAAACATTCAATAACAGCTGAAGCTCACTCCTGCGGTGCCACCCGGCTTGACGCCTTAACACATAAAGCGTCCTCTCAAACGCGCACAAGGACATATCCGCCCCACTATGCGCCGCCTCTTTATAACGGAGCGCCTCTCCGTCTCCCCTACTCATATACGCTACTTTCGGTTTGCCCTCGAAAGCCCATTCATCCAGCCTCTCATGCCCGCAGCGCTTCCACCTGTGCGCCGCTCTCTGTAGGGTGCCAAGACTGCCTACTCACACTTTCTCAACGGTTTATCGTATTTTATCATAGTGAAGCGGGATTGTCAATAGAAAATCAAAATTTTTTGCCGGGGCTATTGTACTTTTCCTTAAAATGGGTTATAATACTAACGTATATCACTCTTACAGAGGTGTTTCAAAATGCTAAACCCGGTTTCATCCTTAAACCCCAGTACGAATATTACAAGCATATATAATTACCGCCTCCAGCGCTCCCAGCGGCAGGCAAGCCCCGAGACCCCGGTAACACCGGTGCGCTCCCCGCTGCCTGTATACTCCGAGGCCCCAAACAGGGTAAACCTGGGCGCCTCCCTGTTCTCCGGCGCGTACCATGCCGAGCAGGCCGGGCGCAGCAGGGTGCTCGCCCCGGAGCATGCCTACTCTGGGCCCAGCCCATTCACCCAGGGCTATGAGGAGTCTGTCCCCGGCACAGTGCTGCCCGGGGCCTACCCAGCCGAGATGGCCGCCCGGATGCGCGTGCAGTACCCTGGCGGCGAGGGTGCAGAGTCCGGCCCGGAGCTTCCCGGGCACGACGGCATAGAGCTTGACGAGCTCCTTGGCGCAGACGGCGCGCAGCAGGCCGCCGAGGAGGGCCGCTGCCAGACCTGTGAGGAGCGCAAGTACCAGGACGGCTCCGATGACTCCAGCGTTTCCTTCCAGACCCCCACCCATATCGACGCGGACGCCGCCCCGGCTGCCGTGCGGGGCCATGAGCTGGAGCATGTGGCCCACGAGCAGGCCAAGGCCCAGAAGGAGGGCCGCAAGGTGGTGAGCCAGACGGTCACCATGCACACAGATATCTGCCCCGAGTGCGGGCGGGTATACGTCTCCGGCGGCACCACCAGGACGGTCACCAAAGCCGATAACTCCGGTGACATGCAGGCCGCGGCCCAGGGTCAGGATAATAAGGACAAATAACTATAATAAATAATTATAAAAATACCGGACAGGGAGCAAATCCCCGCCCGGTGTTTTTATACCGCTTCCAATAGCCCGTCCAGTGCCGGGAGAATTTTACAGCCTGTCTCCCTGAGCCTTTGGCGGCTCATATGCCCGCCCTCTATCAGAATACAGTCGCAGCCTATGGCCCTTGCCACCTGCCAGTCGTGGGCTGTGTCCCCAATGAAAACTACCTCCTCTGGGGCTATTCCCCCTGCCCTCATGTACTCCCTGGCAAGGCCCTCCTTGGTGACGGCAAACACATCGCCAAGGCCCAGCACCGCCTCAAAGAGCCCCTCAATGCCGCAGCGCCTTACCTGCTCTGTCAGGGCCGCGGCCTCAGAGGCAGAGGCTATCAGCTGGACATACCCCCGCTCCCGGAGCTTTTCCAGCACCTCCGCCGCTCCCCGGCGCAGCCCGCAGCCAGCGGCCCGACGAAGGTATTCGGTGATGTACTCCACCGCCAGCTCTGCAAAGGGCTCCCGGGAAAAGTCCCAGCCTGCCGCTTTGTAGTAATCCTCTACGGGGAAGGTGAATATCTCCCGGTAGCGCTCCGGGGTGAGCTCCTTTAGCCCACGCCTTTCCAGCATGCCGTTCATCACGTCTATGCACACTTGGACGTCGTCAAACAGGGTGCCGTTCCAGTCCCATACAATACGTTTATATTTCATGTAAATACGCCTCTCTATATTGTAGTCAGCCCATACAGTATAAGCATTAGCATGGCGAATATCCCCAGCACGGCAATATGCTTCTTCCTGGTGAGGGATAGGTAGCCTGCAAACTCCCTGAGGGCGGCGTTTAAGGTAAAATACCACTTGGTCCTGGCCCCGAAGCCTATGCAGCGTATGCCCTGGTGCTTTGCCAGTATCAGCGAGCGGAACACATGGTAGGCCGTGGTGACTATGGCTATCCTGGGGCGCCTGCCCTCCATCAGCCTGCGGGAGAAGCGCAGGTTTTCCTCGGTGTTCACCGACTCCCGCTCTATTATCACTCTCCCGGGCTCAACCCCGCGCTCTATGGCATATGCCGCCATAGCCTCCCCCTCGGGCAAATCCTCCCCCGGGCCCTGGCCCCCTGAGAGGATAAGCCGCGCTTTGGGGTTATATCTGAGAAGCTGTATGCCGCGGTCGATTCTGGCGGCTAAGAGGGGCGTTATCCTGGAGCCGTCCAGCCCCGCGCCCAGCACGACTATATAGTCCAGCCGCCTTCTCCTGCCCAGGTGCATAAGGTTCAGCAGGGCCGAGAGCACAAACATTGCCATCAGCGCCAGTATATATACGGCAGAGAAGCTGACTATCACATAAAGTATAAGCCCCAGTGTGCCCTGCTGCATAGTGCCCACCACAGGCCAGATGAAGATGAAGCCAAACCATAGGGCCGCGAATATCAGCGACAGCAGGTTCGAGGGGCTAAGGCCCTCCCTGCGCACTATCTTCACGCCCTCAACTATGAACATCACCAGTAAAAACAACGGGAACGCCAGCACAAGCAGCCCGGCTATCAGGGTCAGTGCCAAAAGCAGCCATATGACTATCTCGTGCTCCGAGAGCCAGCTGCTGTATACGGCGGCTATAACCACAGAGAACACCGCCAGGTCCAGCACCAGTATGAAAAACAGCACCCCGCTCCAAAGGCTCCTGGGCTCCCGGAGCATAACTGCCCCGAAGATTATAAGGAGGGTGAGGGTGGCGCCGGACATAATTTCAAGCATATAATCTCCCCCTTTCAGTATGCTTGATATTATTATAAACGTATTCTCACACCGATTGCAAGTACCAATATCTTGACACCCGGCGGCCTATGCGATATAATTAAAAAAACACGCAAAGGAGCATATATAATGAGCAAAGGTTACTACACCCATACCCGTATCACCGACTTTGGCCCCTATGTCACAAAAATCATTCTGCCCGTGCCCTCCCCTGTGAAGGCGGTGGAGCCCGGAAGCTTCTCAGTGTACGTTGAGCGCATGGACGAGAAGGGGGAGCTGCTGCTGCTTCCCAAGTCCTGGATGGCTGTGGACAATAAGGAGCCCAGCCAGGGGTATATCCCTGTAACAAAGGCATACCCCTCGGGCCTCTCAGGAGAGCCCCAGGACTCCGGGGATTTTGTCACTCTGGAGCTGGCCTACGGCCCCCTGCACCAGCTTGCCTCCTGTATCTCCGCACCAAAAGGGCTGAACGTGTTTGTGAACATGCGCTTTACTGTCACCCAGACCAAGCCTGTGGAGGCTCGGGACAGCGCACTGTCCGGGCTTACATACGACTATCCCCTGGGCTCCTCCTGCCCGGACTCAGAGGGCTGGATAAACGACACCTCCCGCACCTCTGAGCCCCTAAACTACGGCTATTATATCCCCCAGACCGTTGAGCCCGGCCCCAGGCCCCTTATTATCTGGCTGCACGGCGCAGGTGAGGGCGGCACGGACCCCTCTGTGGCGTATATGGGCAATAAGGTGGTGGCCCTCAGCTCAGAGAAGGTGCAGAAGCTCTTCGGCGGGGCATACGTTCTGGCCCCTCAGACCCCCACCTTCTGGATGAACGACGGCACTGGGGAGTATGGGCGAACAGGCAGGAGCATTTACAGCAAGGCCCTCATGGACTGCATAGAGGATTTTGTCTCCCGCAACGGGAATATTGACAGGGAGCGCATATATATCGGCGGCGACAGCAACGGCGGCTTCATGACTACCCGCATGCTTATAGACCACCCCGATTACTTCGCGGCTGCCTTCCCTGTCTGCGAGGCGCTGTATGACGAGACCATCACCGACGGCAATATCCAGAGCATAAAAGACAAGGCCATCTGGTTTACCCACGCCAAGAACGACCCTGTGGTGAAGCCCGAGGAGACTGTCCTGCCCACCTATAACCGCCTTATCTCCGCCGGGGCGAAAAATGTCCACTTCACCTTCTGGGACAATATAAAAGATATCCACGAGGGCTTTGTAGACGCAGAGGGCAATCCCTTCGAGTATATCGGCCATTTTGCCTGGATACCCATGCTGAACGACGACTGCACCCTGGGCTACGACGGCAAGCCTGTGACAATAGGCTGCGAGGCCGTCACCCTGCTCCAGTGGCTTGCTAAGCAGAAGAAGTGAGGGTAAACACCTATGGAAAAGCAAACTCACCCTATATGGGCCCCGGGGGAATATAAGTACCCTCTATCGGCAGGGTTTGAGCCCTTTATTGTCAGCTATATCCATACCAGTCCGTCCTTGCACCCTGCCATGATGGTGGTCCCCGGCGGCGGCTACTGCTTCGTTGCCCCCAGCGAGGCCGAGCCTGTGGCTATGGAGTTTTATAACTCCGGCTATAATGCCTTTGTGCTCACCTACACCGTGAATCCGCTGACCATCGAGCCCCTTCTTATGCAGCCCCTATGGGACCTCTCAAGGGCCGTGCGCTATGTGAGGAAGAATGCCGGAGCGTTTCATATAGACCCTGAAAAGCTGGCTGTCTGCGGCTTCTCGGCAGGGGGGCACCTCAGCGCCAGCCTATGCGTCCACTGGCAGGACGTGGAGGACCCCTCCCCCCAGTACGCTGGTATCTCCAACCGGCCCGGCGCCGCCATACTCAGCTACCCTGTGATAACCTCCGGGGAGTATGCCCACCGGGGCTCCTTCGACGCCCTGCTGGGCCGTGAGCCCAGCCCGGAGCTCCTTCATTACATGAGCCTTGAGACACAGGTGACAGATAAGGCCCCGCCCTGCTTCCTGTGGCAGACTGCCGAGGACGACTGCGTGCCGGTTGAAAACAGCTATCTTTTCTCGGGAGCCTGTAAAGCGGCGGGGGTGGACTTTGCCCACCACGTGTTCACAAGCGGTCAGCACGGCCTCTCCCTTGCAAACGACGCCTGGCTCCGGAACAGCCACGGCGACACCTACACCATGGCCCCCATCAAGGCCCTCATGGATAAGCTGAAGTCCGGCGGGATAGAGGGCGTCTCCCCCGGAGCCCTTGACGGCTTCTTCGCCCCGCCCGGCACACCGGACCCGGAGTACCAAAAAAAGCTTGAGCGCGACTGCGGGATAGCCCGGGTCTGGCCCCAGCTTGCCAAGGCTTGGCTTGGGTTGGAGCTCAATATTTAACCAACTATTTAAGGGAGAGCCTGGAGCTCTCCCTTTTGCTGTAAAGAAAAAGGGCCCCAAAAGGGGCCCTTCCTGCCTTAGGCGTAAACGTCGAAGGTATAGGGACTTGGCGGCAGCATTTTCTGAATCTCCTGCATTGCCAGCTGCTGAGTGTCGTCCATAGCCATCTTGGTGACCTTCAGCGCATAGCCGTCCCCGGACTCAATGGCCCCAACTGCGCCGTAGGCGCTGGGTATGGAAGCCAGTGAACTTATACCGTCCATACGGATACCTCCTTTTTGTTAATACTAATATTTTACCACAGCTCTTTGGAGAATGCAAGGGGTTTCTGCACTTCACCCGGCCCTTACCCTCAGGTAGGCCCCCTCCTCCACCGGCAGCCCAGTCTTCCAGTACACCCTCATTTCCGCGTGGGGGGCGCTCTCGATTGGCTCCCAGTCCTCATTATATATCTCACTGAGCTGCTCCCCTGTGAACGCGCCGCCGGGCTGGAGCACGTCCACTGTGCAGCCCCTGGAGAACCTGTTGCGCTGGCTAAGCACCACATAGTCCCCCATGCGCCCCGCGCACACCGCAGCCACCTGGTAGTCCCTGATGTACTGGCCCCGGTCCGTGGTCTGGCCCGGCCCCCCGCCGAAGTAGAAGCCTGTGGAGTAGGCCCTATGGCTTATCTTCCCGGTCTCCTCCAGTATCTCAGGGGGCAGGCTCTCCCCGGGGTGCCGGGAGAAGAAGTCTATGGCCCGCCTATAGGCCGCGGTGACGCAGGCCACATAGTAGGCGGATTTTGCCCTGCCCTCTATCTTCAGGCTGCACACCCCCGCCTCTATGAGCCTTGGGATATGCTCTATCATGCACAGGTCGTTTGAGTTCATGATATATGTGCCGTCCCCCTGCTCCAGGATGGTGAAGTGCTCCTGGGGGCGCTTTTTCTCAGTCAGGTAATACTCCCACCGGCAGGGCTGGGCGCACTGGCCCCTGTTGGCGTCCCGCCCGGTCATATAGTTTGACAGCAGGCACCTGCCCGAAAAGGAGACGCACATGCTGCCGTGTACAAAGGCCTCAAGCTCCAGGTCCGGGGGGATATTCTCCCGAATCTCCCTTATCTCGGCAAGGGGCACCTCCCTTGCCAGCACCACCCGCCTTGCCCCCAGGTCATAGCAGGCTTTGGCGGCAGCGTAGTTGACAATGCCTGTCTGGGTGGACACATGCAGCTCCACCCCAGGAGCGTGCTCCCGGGCCAGGGCCAGCACCCCCAAATCCGAGATTATCAGGCCGTCCACGCCCACTGCTTTGCAGTATTCCAGAAAGCCCGGCAGCTCCCTGAGCTCATGGTTTCTCGGCAGGGTATTGCAGGTCACATACACCCGCACCCCCGACCCATGGCAGAGCTCCACCGCCCTTTTCAGCTCCTCCCGGGTGAAGTTCCCGGGCGCGGCCCTCATGCCGTAGTCCTTCCCTCCAAGATATACCGCGTCTGCGCCGTAGCGCACCGCCGCCTCCAGTCTCTCCATATCACCTGCAGGCGATAATAATTCCGGCTTTCGTCTCTCCATCAGTCCAGCCCCGCCAAGGTCTTGTTGTACTCATGGTCGTCGGCGTTGGTGGCATAGTAGGCCACGCCCTCGGCTGAGTGGCAGAAGTACAGATAGCTCGCCGCGTCCCCGGAGTCGTTGGGCTTCAGGGCCGCATTTAAGGCGTCAAGGCCCGGATTGCAGATAGCTCCCGCCGGCAGGCCGCTGACCTGGTAGGTGTCATAGGCCCCGTGGCTGAGTCCGCCGCCCAGGGCCTCCATCTCCTGGGCGTTCTTATAGGGGTAGAAGGAGGTGGAGTCGCACTCAAGATTAAAAATGCCGTAGTCCGCGCCGAAGTTCAGGCGGTTGTGCAGTACCGCCGAGACGTTGAACATATCCGTGGTGTTCGCGCCCTCAGCCTGGATTATGCTGGCAAGTATCACCACCTGGTCCAGGGTCATGCCCGAAGCGTCCACCTTTTCCTGAAGCCTGCCGGAGAGCTTATTGTGGAAGTTCCAGAGGAATTTGCCTATCACATCCTCCAGGTCCTCCCCCTTATAAAAGTCATAGGTGTCAGGGAAAAGATAGCCCTCAAGCTTATAGTACCTGTTCCCGGTGTCCGCACCCAGGGCCGCTATCTCATCATACTTTGAGTAGTCCCCAGAATTCAGCTCGGTCAAAAACTCCTGGGCCTTGCAGACCTCGTTCTCCTCCAGAAGGTTTGCAATCTGCAGGGCGGTGCTGCCCTCCGGGAAGGCTATCTTCACAATCTCACGGTCCTCGTTGCCGCCCTTCAGGGCTGTGATTATGGCCTCATAGTCCATATTGGTGTTCACCTGAAGCCTTGTGCCCGGGCCGAAGCTGTCGATATTTTTCTTTATCTTGCAGTAGAGGCTGAAAAACTCCGGCTTGCTGATTATCCCGGCCTTATGAAGTATCTCTGCAAGTCCGTCCTCAGTGAGCTTCCCCTCGGGTATAGTCACGTCGGCCTTGCCCTCGGGCCTGCCTGCCCCCAGAAAGTCGTTGGAGCCGCCGATAAGGTAGCTTGCAATGGTAAAGGACACCAGCAGCACCATGCAGAGCCATACTATCTTGAAAATCCGCTTGTTCTTCCGGGCCTTGACCCTGTTGCGCTTCCTATGGGCCCGCTTCTCCGCCCGCAGCTCCTTGTCGGTGAGCTGGGCCTTTTTTGAAAGGTATGGCTCCTCGTATTGGTCCGGCTGACGCCTGGCCCTGGGCTGCTCAACAGGGCCGGTCATCAGGTCCCGCTTGTCGATATTCACCTGGAAATTCCCGGAACGCTCCCGGCTGTCTCCCGGCTGCTGTGGTCTCTGGTTCATAGCTCTACAACCTCCTGCTCTCAGGCAAACTGTATGCCCGTCTTTATCCCGGCGGCGGTCTCAGGGGACGTGAGGGCAGCCGCCAGCTCCAGCCCGAAGCTGGTGGAAACGCCCATGCCCCGGGCGGTTATAAACTGTCCGTCACGGCAGACAAATTTTTCGGAGAGCCTGCCGCCGCCCTCCTCAACGTCCTTCTGGAAGCTTGGGAAGGCCGTGGCCTCCCTGCCCTTTAAGAGCCCCTTATGGGCCAGTATAGAGGGTGCTGCGCAGATGGCCCCTATAAGCTTACCCTCCCTTTGGCAAAAGTCAATAAGCCCCTGGACCTCCCCCGACTTCTCAAGGTTTACCGTCCCCGGCAGCCCCCCGGGGAGCACTATGCAGTCCAGCCCTTCGGTAACAGCCCCGGCTATCTCAATATCCGCCGTGACCGGCACGCCGTTTGAGGCCGTCACGGTCTTCCCTGTGACCCCCACGGTCCTGACCTCTACCTTCGCCCGGCGCAGGATATCCACCGAGGCCATGGCCTCCACCAGCTCGAAGCCCTCCGCTAAAAATACGTATACCATAAAATATTGCCCCTTTCTATTATACAATTATACAACTACACAATAATCACATATAATAATCGCACAAATCACATATCCAGCGCCGAGACCACCCGGCGGTGTATCTCCCCGACGCTAAGCGGCTCCCCGTTTTCCGCGCACTCTATGACCCGCCATTTAAGCCTGTCCGCCGCGAACCTGGCGCACATGGCGCAGCTCTCAAGAAACCGCACATCCCGCTCATGCAGGTCCCTTCTCTCCTCGTGCCCCTCGTATCTTTTTGACAGCAGCTTCTGGGCCGCAGCTAAAGGCATGTCAAGGAATATTACCCTATCGGGCCTCGGGAGCCCCAGCCTGCCGTACTCGAAATCCTCTGCCCAGGCGATATACTCCTCCCAGCAGCCCTTTGGCAGCTTCTCCATCTGGTATATCACATTGGAGGTGGTGTACCTTCCGGCTAAAATAGTGGTCCCCCTTCTGTAGTCCTCCTGCCAGTCCTTCTTAAAGCTGGCGTACCTGTCCACGGCGTAGAAGGCTCCGGCGGCGTAGGCGTTCACGTCCCCAGGGCTATTGCCGAACTCTCCGTTCAGGTACATCTTCACCAGAGCCGACGAGGGCGAGCTATAGTCCGGGAAAGAGACCGTCCTCACCGGCCCCCGCCGTTTCAGCTCCTCCTCCAAAAGCGGGAGCTGGGTGCTCTTGCCGCTGCCGTCCAGCCCCTCAAGTACAATAAGGCTCATGCTCCCCCACCTGCTACCTTTCCGAATTTCTCAATGTACTCCATCACGTTCCCCCTGGTGAGGGCCTTGACTGTGAGCTCCCGGGGATATCTCTCAAGGCACTCCGGCATACCCCTCTTTGTAATGCCGCTAAGCTTCCTGAGAAGCCCTGCGTCCCTCCTCTTGCGCTCAGCCTCCTCCGGGGGCCAGCCCACGCCGAAGCCCCCCTCAAAGAGCTTATCCAGCGTGCACTGTAAATTTATCTCCCCCATCCAGCCGAAGCCAAGGCCCAGCGGCAGCGAGGCCGCGTTGCCGCCGTTTATTCTGCCAAAGAGGAACGCGTCCTGGGGCGTAGGCAGATAGCCGCAGAGCACCCCGGGCAGGCTGTTGCACGCCAGCATCATCCCCTGCCCAGAGGAGCAGCCGGTTACTATAAAGTCCACCGCCCCCCTGGAGAGCAGCAGGCTTATAAGGAGCGCCGTCTCCACATAGGTCCAGTCCTCCCGCTCGTCCGGGAAGACCCCGAAGTTTATAACCTCGTGCCCGTGCCTTCCGACCGCTTTCTTTGTACACTCATATATAAGCGGGTTCTTATCCCTCTGGGACGAGGCCTGTATAACGCCTACCCTCATTCCCCGGCCCCCAGCGCCTGAAAGCTCTCCCGGACCCGGCTCATTTTCCCGCAGCTCATCTTCCCCTCGGGGCAGCTTCCCCTAAGGCATGGGGGCCCGGCCTTTCTGAACATATTCGGCGCGGCCTCCCTCACCAGCTTCAGCATTTCAACCGCCAGCTCCCGTATCTCCCACTGGGCCCTGTTGCAGCACCTATGGGTAAAGAAGTTCATCAGGGACCGGGCGTTCATGGTGCAGATAAGCTTGGTGGCGCAGGCGTTTGGCAGGACAAACCTGGCGTCCTCAATGGCCTTCTTCTCGGCCTTGCGCCTGGCTTCCTTTTCACAGAGGCCCTTCGCCAGAAACTCCGTCTCGTGCTTTCTTTGAAGGAGCTCCGAGAGTTTCTCATAGTGCCGCTGGTCCTCCTCCATAGCCATAAGAAATTCCCGCCTGGCCTCAGGCATAGCAGCTATCTCCGGTGGCACCACAAACTCGAAGCTGGACTCCTTCACATACCTCTGGCTCTGGACGCTGTAGGACGCCAGCCTGTGCCGCGTAATCTGGGCCAGCAACGACCTTGAGACCCCCTCTATGCCAAAGGTAAAGCTGGCGTGCTCAATAGGGCTCTCGTGGCCTATCTCTGTGAGCATGTCCAGAAAGGAGCCCGCCTTTTCATCTGTCAGCCCGTCCATCACCGTGTCGATATCCGCGGCGGCATAGCAGAGCTTCGCCGCACAGGCCACGGTGCGCTCGGGTGCGGGCGTATATGCCAAAAGCTTCACATTCATGTTTTATCCTCCCTATCTTCCTGCTCCCAGGGCAGCCTGCCGTTTTCCTGCCTATACTCCTCAAGGAGCCTTTTATACTCGCCGTCCAGCCCCTCCAGCATTTCCTCAGGGGAAATCTCCCCATCCTCCAGCCGGGAGAAGAGCCTTTTGAACTCCGGGTTTTTGGCCCCCGCAAGCTCCCCCATAGCCGCCGTAGCGCTGGCGTATTTATAGTTTGGCATGTTCAAAAGCTCTATCTCCCCATACCAGCAGCCTTCAAGCAGGGAGGGCTCATAGGCCTCGGCCTCCCTGTATATGGGCTTTACGCCGCTGTCGGCAAGCTCCATATACAGATGGGTGTTGTTGTCGGCGTTGGTGAGGTACCACAGAAAGTGCACGGCCTTCTCAGGCTCCGGAGTATCGCTGCTGACCCCCCATGCCGTCCACTCCAGCAGCGGGGCCACTTTACCGCCGGTACCCTGGGGCAGCCCGATAGACCTCCAGCTAACGCCCAGCTCCCCCGGCATTTTCTCCCGGAGCTCCCGCATGTCAAGCCCCCGGCCTATATATATACAGGCCCTTCCGTCTATAAAGTCCCCCATGGGGTCCTCTGAGGCCGTCTCTGCGTCCAGCAGCCTTTTAAAGGCATTGGCGGCGTTCAGTGAGCTCTCTAAGTTAAAGATTGTGCTGCCGTCCTTCTGGTAATATCCTGCGGCCCAGTCCGCTATAAACCGCGGGTCCGTCCAGCTCCACAGGAGCACGTCAAACATGAGCGGCCTCACTTCCCCGGCTATCACCAGTCCGCCCTTTTCCCCAAGCTTCTCTGGCACGTCCAGCAGGTTCCCCCAAAGGTCCACCGCCGCCCGCTCATTTGCGGGGCGCCCTTGGTTATACTCATCAATCCAGTCCAGCCTATAGTACAGCATTATCTGGTCATACTGGAAGGGTATGGCATAGATGCTCTCCCCGCCCATAAAGTGCATGATACGTCCGGCGGGGTTTGTAATGCTCCCCTCCAGCTCCCAGGCGTCCTTATAGGGGGTAAGGTCCATGAGCCCCTCTGTGTCCTTTAGTTCGCCGTCTGTGAACAGCCGGATATCCGGCTCATTTTCCGAGAGCACTATCTCCGTATTTGGGAAGTCCGCCTCGTATTTTGCGATTATCTCCTCCAGCGCGTCGGGAAACTCCCGGCCCTCCCCGCCTCCCACGGATATGGTGAGCTTTGCCGGGGCGCCGTCGTTTTTGGGCAGGTTAGGCTCCTTTATAGGTGCCGCCTCCTTTGGGGACCCGCAGCCGCCGAGAATCAGGAGTCCCGAAAGGGCCGCGCAGACAAGCCCTTTCAGCCCCCGCTGTCTTTTTTTCATAGGACCACGCCTTTCTATACATTTGGCCTGAAATGGCCGGAATTTCCCAGTTTCCTATTATTATAACGGATTTTCCACAAAAAAACAAGCCGCATGGGAGGAAATCTCCCCCGCGGCCTGAAATTTACACTATCTTTACACTATCTTAATATATCCCTCTTTCCGGGGCTTAGGCTCCGGCGGCTGTCCGTCTGCGTAGCCAAGGGCCAGCGAGCCTACACCCCGCAGGCTCTCCGAAAGGCCCCACTTTTTAAGCAGCGCCTTTCCCTCGGGTAGCTCAAACATCAGGTGTTCCCCGTGTATCCAGCAGGAGCTCACCCCCAGTGACTGGGCCGCCACCATCATATTGTCCAGCACACAGGAGCCGTCCTCAACAAAGGTCCCTGTTATGCCGCTGTCCGCCAGCACCAGCACTATGGTGGGCGCTCCGTAGTAGGGGTCGCCGCTGCCGCCCCGGGCCTGCTTGTTCAGCTCCATAACAGCCCTGCGGTCCTCGGGGTTCTGTACGGCCACTATCACCCCGGGCTGCTTGCCCATGCCGCTGGGGGCATAGGTGCCTGCCTCTAAAATTGCCGAGAGGGTCTCCCTGTCAATCTGCTCTGGCCTGTACTTTCTGACGCTCCTGCGGGTTAATAGTACCTTCAGCGTCTCGTTTTGCATACTCATCTCTCCTTATATAATGCTCACCGGGACTTCTGCTCTGTTACCATAGGGCAGAGCCCGGCAGCAAGCTCCACCGAGCCCACATTGTACCCGGCGCTTGCAAACCTTGCAAAGCCCTCGCTGTCTGCCAGCACCACCAGGGGCAGGTTGCCGGGCTCTAAAAACACCCTTCTGGCTACAGTCTCGGCAACATATTCATCCCAGCTATGGGTCACGGAGCCCTCAGGCAGGATGTCTCCGTCCAGCTCCCGCCCGATAAAATTCACCCCGCAGGGAAATCCCCCCGCCGCTTTCAGCTCGTTTAGAAGGTGCTCGGTGGGCTCGGCCCCGGGGTCTATCCAGCACAGGAGGGCCAGGCCCTCCCAAGTAAAGCCCAGCTCCGGCAGGGGCAGCTTTTGCAACAGCTGCTCAGGCTCGGCCTCCCGGAAGCTTGCCGTCAGCTCCCGGGACTCCCCGCCGTCAAGGGTGAAGTCCTGAAAGTCCCCCAGCTGTGTGCCGTCCGGCAGCCTGTAGGAGGTTATCAGCCGGTATCTCCCCTCCGGGAGCCGAATCTCCCTGCCAAATCTCAGCGCGCCAACAGCCTCCCAGCCGTCCTGCCAGGCCATAAGGCCCAAAGCCCCCTTGCCCTCGCCGCGAAGCAGGGTGATTCCGCACTCCCGCCTTTCATCAAGGCCGTGGGCGCTGCCGTCCCGCCAGAGCTCGGGTATCTCCCCCGGGGAAAACCTCTCCCAGGGCCAGAGCTCCGGCTTTTCGGGAGCCGTTCCCCCGCCGGGGTGCAGCCCCTCCCGCAGCTCCTTTGCCCGCTCGCGCTCCTGCTTGCGCTGAAGCCTCTCCTGAGAGCTGAGCCCTCCGGACCTTACACCGCTGTCCTTTGGCGGCAGGAAGTCATAATGCCCTGTCATATCAGCCCCGGGCAGGCTCAGCTCCACCATTCCAGTCTCGCCGGTATTTACAAGCTGCTCCCTGAGCATACCGCCGTGACAGGCCGTCACCCAGACGCTGCCAAGGCCCAGGCGCATACTGGCATTTCCCCCGCCGTCAGTGACCCGCCGGGCTATCTTCCTCAGAAGCCCCTCGTTGAGCACATAATACTCAACTATAGCCCCGGGTATGCCGGCGCCGCTGTTGTCCGTCACCCAGACTGTGAACTCCCGGGCCCTTCCGTAGCGTTCGGTCACACTCAGATAGACGATTCCCTCCCGGACGTCTATATCCAGCGGATCCTCTCCGGGGAGCAGCCTTTCCCAGCCGCCGTCCCTGCCTACAAAGCACTTCGTGTGGCAGAGCATGGCCCTCCCCGCGGCGGGGATAAACCATCCCATATCCAGGCGCGGCTCCGGCTCGCAGGCCCCCAGGAACCTCCACTCCCTGCCGTCAAAGGCCTCGACCCAGGCGTGGTTGTCGTCGCAGTGGGACCACCAGGGGGCGTAGACCTGCCTTGCGGCTATGCCCACGCTCCTCATGGCGTTCACCGCGAACATGGACTCCTCGCCGCAGCGCCCGCAGCCCGATTTATACACCGCCATTGCCGAGGCCGTGCGGATGTCCGTGGACCGGTAGGTGACGTTCTCCGCGCACCAGCGGTTCACCTCAAGTATGGCCTCGGGCAGGGAAAGGCCCTTCACCCTGGGAGCAAGCTGCTCATGGAACAGCCTCCGGCAGTCTGAAAGCTCCTCGTTGTTCACCCTGGGGCAGAGCACCCAGCCAAGGAACATCTCCTCCGGCAGCTCCGCGCACCAGGCCCACTCCTGCCGGAGCATGGCCCCATGCTCCGCAAACCTTCTGAAGAGCTCCTGGGGGTAATCCACGGTATCACATTCTGGCAGCACGCTTACAATATGCCGGTAGTACCCATCTATAATTTTCGTAATTTCTGTCATAGCTGTCATTACTTCAGTTCCACCTTTATAACAGTGTCAACAGGGTCCGGCAGCACCGGGTCCGGGCCAAGGTCGGCGAAGACCACGTCCGGGTAGTTGTCATACACCCAGCCCTTGGCTATCTTCACCTCGGCCCCCGAGTGCACCCAGCGCACGGATTTCACCTGCTCCTTAGAGAGCCCCTGCAGCGGCATGGCCCCTATGGTGTTCTCAAACAGGTGGTAGTAAAGGGTATTCCCCTTCCGGGTTATCCTGCCTGTGTCCGGCTTCTCCATCCCCGATTTCCCGCAGCCGTATATGCTCTCGCCGTTCTTTTTCATCCAGCGGCCAATGCCCTCAAGTATCTCCAGAGACTGGTCCGGGATATTGCCCTTTGCGTCCGGGCCCACGTTTAGCAGCAGGTTGCCGCCCTTGCTTACGCACTCCACCAGCTTCTTTATAAGCATACCCGCCGGCTTGAAGTTAGTATCCAGGGCGCAGTAGCCCCAGTTATTGTTCATGGTGACGCAGGCCTCCCACACCAGGTCCCCGCCGTTTTTATCCAGCAGGCCGTTTGGCGGGATTATCTGCTCCGGGCTCACAAAGTCCCCATGCCAGGGCTTGGGGTCCCCCTCCCACATGGAGCCGAAGCCCTCGCCGCTGACCTCCAGGCGGTTGTCTATTATTATCCCCGGCTGCAGCTCCCTTATCATGCTCACCAGCTCGTGGGCCCTCCAGGTCTCCCCGCGCATGGACTTCTCGCCCTCGCCATAGGAGAAGTCGAACCACATAATATCCAGCCTGCCGTAGTCCGTGCAGAGCTCCCGCACCTGTCCGTGGAGGTAGTCAAGATACCTGTTAAAGTCCCGGTCTTCGTTGCCCTCCTCCGGGTTGTTCCGCATGGGGTGGTACTGGTCCTCATAGTGGGGGTAGTCCGGGTGGTGCCAGTCAAGCAGGGAGTAGTAGAGCCCCACCTTCAGGCCCTCGGCCCTGAACGCCTCCAGGTACTCCCTCACCAGGTCCCGCCCGGACCTGGTGTTGGTGGACTTATAGTCTGTAAGCTTGCTGTCGAACAGGCAGAAGCCGTCGTGGTGCTTTGCTGTGAGCACCGCGTACTTCATGCCCGCCTCCTTTGCGGCCCTGGCCCATTTTTTCGGGTCATAGTCCACAGGGTCGAACTCGTTGAAGTAGGTCATATACTCCTCTTCAGGCATTTCCTCAGGGCTCCTGACCCACTCGCCCCTGGCGGGGATTGCATAGATTCCCCAGTGGATGAACATGCCGAAGCGGGCCTCCTGGTACCACTCCATGCGCTTTTCGTACTCTTCACGGTTGAATTGATACATGATTCTGCTCCTTTTTATTTGTCTACTAAAAAATAAATATATTTTCTACGGCAGTATGGAGCACTGCCCCTACTCCCGCAATAAGCATACTGCGCTCGCCGCAATTCCTTCGCCCCTGCCGGTGAAGCCCAGGCCCTCCTCGGTGGTGGCCTTCACGCTCACCCGCCCCGGGTCTATCTCGCAGGCCGCGGCGATATTCTCTCGCATACTGTCTATATAGGGCGCAAGCTTCGGCCTCTGGGCTGTCACCGTGCTGTCGATATTGCCGATTTCAAAGCCGCCGCTCCTGGCCCGCTCACAGACCTCCGAGAGCAGCTTCAGGCTGTCGGCCTCCTCATATTTTGAGTCGTTATCCGGGAACAGCTTCCCGATATCCCCCATCGCCGCCGCGCCCAGTATGGCGTCCGATACGGCATGGGCCAGCACGTCCGCGTCCGAGTGCCCTAAAAGCCCCAGCTCATATGGTATCTCCACGCCTCCAAGTATGAGCCTCCGCCCGGGCGCCAGCCTGTGCACGTCATAACCGCTTCCAATGCGCATACCCTTCCTCCTCCCCTCTCCCGCCACCGCCCGGGCCAGAAGCATGTCCTCGGGGGTGGTGAGCTTGAAATTTGTATAGCTCCCGGGGGTGAGCCTCACCTTCCCTCCCGCCGCCTCCACCAGCTGGCAGTCGTCAGTATAGCTCTTTCCCCTGGCCCTCGCTTTCTCAATGGCGTACATATACAGCTCCCGCTTAAACGCCTGGGGAGTCTGCACCGCCATTAGCCTGTCCCGGGGCGGCGTGCTCTCCACAAAGCCCTC
Organism: Acutalibacter sp. 1XD8-36; assembly: GCF_009917525.1. Classification (GTDB taxonomy): domain Bacteria; phylum Bacillota; class Clostridia; order Oscillospirales; family Acutalibacteraceae; genus Acutalibacter. Next base: position 218,206 of record NZ_QZDU01000004.1, on the reverse strand, counting down.
CCTGTCGGAGAGCTTGCAGGTGTCCTTACAGGGCACCGCCGCCGTAGCCGCGCCAAAGCTCAAAGCGTCCCTGCATACCGCATTTAGAAGCTCCCCGCTCACAAAGGGCCTTGCGCCGTCGTGTATTATCAGATAGCCGCAGTCCTCGCTGAGGGCCTGCACGCCGTTTCTCACCGAATCCTGCCGGTCCGCGCCCGCCGGGGCAAAGGTTATTTTCTTTCCCAGGCCCGCCCCGCCGCCGGGCACTGAAGCCAGCCGGGATATCTCCTCCATGTCCTCCTCTCGGCAGACTATACATACCTCCTGGATATACCCGCAGCAGAGAAGCGTCCCAAGGCTTTTTAACAGCACCGGCCCTCCGTCCAAATCCAAAAGCACCTTTGAGCGGCCCGCGCCCATGCGGGAAGAGCTCCCCCCCGCCGCCAGCACCGCTCCAAACCTCTCGTTCAAAAGCCCGCCTCCCCCGTCCCAAGTTTTTACCATCTTATCATATTCCTCCAGATTTTTCCACCCGGATTTCAATTTTTCTCCCTTTTTTTCATAATTTCGCAAAACCCATTGATTTGCCCCCGCCCTATATGCTATTATTGTCTTGTATACCAAAAAATGAGGGAATTTTTTAAGGAGAGAACTATGGATATTTTTTCAGTGTTCACGCTGCTGGGAGGGCTGGCCTTCTTCCTCTATGGCATGAACGTGCTGTCGTCGGCCCTGGAAAAGATGGTGGGCGGCAAGCTTGAGTCGGTCCTGAGGGCCATGACCTCAAACCGCTGGAAGGGCCTGGCCCTCGGCGCGGTGATAACCATCGCCATACAGTCGTCCTCTGCCATGACCGTTATGCTGGTGGGCCTTGTGAACTCGGGAATTATGGAGCTCTCACAGACCGTTGCTGTTATAATGGGCTCCAGCATGGGCACAACGCTCACGGCCTGGATATTAAGCGCCACAGGCATACAGAGCGACAGCTTCTGGCTCCAAATGCTCAAGCCCGAATCCTTTTCACCCCTTGTGGCCCTGATTGGCGTTGTCATGACTATGGCCGGCAAAGACCGGAAAAAGGACGCGGGCCATGTGCTTATAGGCTTCGCGGTGCTCATGACCGGCATGACCTTCATGAGCCAGTCGGTCAGCCCCCTGGCGGAGAGCCCTGTGTTCCAGGACCTGCTCATTATGTTCAAAAACCCCCTGATGGGCGTGCTGCTCGGCACCATAGTCACCGGCATTATTCAGAGCTCCGCCGCCTCTGTGGGCATTCTCCAGTCCCTGTGCCTTACCGGCAGCATAAGCCTCGGCATGGCCTTCCCCATTATAACCGGGGCCAATATCGGCACCTGCGTTACCGGCCTGCTCTCTGCAATCGGGGCAAATAAAAATGCAAAGCGCGTTGTTGCCGTGAGCATATATTTTAAGGTAATAGGCACTATAATCTGCCTGACGGCCTTTTACGGAGTAAACGCCATATTCCAGTTTGACATAGTTGACGAGCCCATAAACGCCTTTGGCATAGCGGTCGTACATACCCTATTTAATGTGGTGAACACCTTCGTGCTGCTGCCCTTCTCAAAGCAGCTTGAGAAGCTCTCAAAGCTCACCATCCGGGACACCAACACCCAGGAATCTCTCTTGGACGAGCGCCTTATGCTCTCCCCCGCCTTTGCCATAAGCGAGTGCCGTGCCCTGGCAGTGAAGATGGCCCATACCGCCCGGGATTCCATGCTCAGCGCCATCCGGCTTATCGATGAATACAGCGCTGACGCCGCCCGGGAGATAACCGAGCAGGAGGAGCAGCTTGACCTGTATGAGGACACCCTTGGCACCTTTTTAGTCAAGCTCAGCAGCAAAGACCTTTCCCAGGCGGACAGCAACGAGGCGGCCGAGCTGCTGCACGCAATAGGGGACTTCGAGCGGATAGGGGACCACGCCATGAATATCCTGCGGGTGGCAAAGGAGATAGACGATAAGGACCTGTCTTTTTCAGATAAGGCCCAGGAGGAGCTGGGGGTCATAACCCAGGCCATTATCGAGATTCTAAACCTTACGGTGGACTCTTTCGAGCGGGAGGACACCAAGCTTGCCGCCAAGGTGGAGCCCCTGGAGCAGGTGGTGGACGGCCTGAAGCTGGAGCTGAAAAACCGCCACGTGCGCCGCCTGCAGGAGGGCCGGTGCACCATAGAGCTTGGCTTTGTGCTCACGGACCTGCTGACGAACTACGAGAGGGTTTCCGACCACTGCTCCAATATCGCCGTTACGGTGATACAGGCAAAGGAGTCGGCTATGGAGGCCCACGGATACCTCAACGAGCTTAAGAGCTCCGGCAGCCCGGAGTTTACCAGGGCCTATGAGGAGAGCCTGGAGAGGTACGCCCTGCCGAAGAGCGGCGGGCACGCGGTACAGTAAAATACATGAAGGAGCCCCACGCGGGCTCCTCCTTTTTGCCCCTTTTTGTAAATTATTCAATGCTTTTGTAATATATACTTGACTTTTAGAATTACATACTGTACAATACACATATGGAGGTGATGGCTTGGGGAAAAACCTGAGGATGAAGGCTGCAAGGGCCGCCAAGGGCCTCACCCAGCAGGAGCTGGCGGAGCTTGTGGGCGTCACCCGCCAGACCGTGGTGGCTATCGAGAAGGGGGACTATAACCCCACCGTCCGGCTGTGCGTGGAAATCTGCCGGGCACTGGGGACGACCCTGGACGGGCTTTTCTGGCCCGGTGAGGACGAAAAGTAAATTTTTGAAGGGAGAGTAAACTTATGAAGAAATGCTTATTGGGTAACGACGGACTGGACGAGCGGCAGCTTTTGCTTCGGGGGAACGTGTACAAGCACTCGCTGATAGTCCTAATGGCCCTGCTGCTGGCAGACGGCTTTTTGAAGGGAGAGGGCATTGTCTGGGCCCATGGCATGTGGGGGAATATCCTCATATTATGGGCCGGGATGGGGGTGGGCATGGTGGAGTTCATACTCCGGGACATCCTGCCCAGAAGCCCCAGGCAGAACTCGCTGTACATCATGCTTGGGATATGCGGGCTTATACTTTTGGTGATGGGAAGTATACACATTTTCGCGGAGCATGAGCCCCTTACAGAGGGCGGCGCACTGAACACACTGGGCGCCGGGCTCATACAGGCGGCGGTTATGATATCAATCTGCCTGCTGTTCATCGGAAGGCGGCTGTGGAACATATGTCACAGGGATGAGGAATAGCGCATATTTTTGGCTTCCGGGAAACCGGGAGCCTTTCTTTATTATATACCCCTTGCATATTCCACAAATTCCATGTAAAATAATAACACCAACCTTCAGTAAATACGAGCCAAAGCGCAAGCCGACTTGTGCCAAAGCACAAGTCGGCTGAAAAGTCCGTCGCAGTCTGTCGATAAAAGATATATTTTCCTCTCATACCAGCCCATCACATGCAAATACTGCTACTGTAAGCAAACTACTTTCATGTGACAGGGGGGCCGCCGCCATGAACGAGATACAAGCCTGGAACAGCTTCGCCCGGTCGGGCCGGGTGGAGGACTATCTGCGCTATGCGCACCTGAGGAATGAGGGGATTATGGGAAAGGAGGGGGTTCCCTGTGGCTTCAGCCAAACGCAAGACCCGGGGGCTCATCCTCCGGGAGATGACCCTGGGGGAGAGCGACCGGCTGGTAACTGTCCTCACTGAGGATATGGGCGTTATCCGAGCCTTTGCCCGCCGCGCCAAAAACCTGAGCGACAGCAAGAATGCCGCCACGAGCCTCTTATGCTACTCCCGCCTGGACCTGTACCAGGGCCGGGAGCGGTACATAATAAACTCAGCCGTGCCTATAGAGGCCTTCTTCGGCCTGCGCTCGGATATAGTTGCCCTGTCCCTTGGGCAGTACCTCTGCCAGTTCACCGAGGAGCTGGTCCCCGAGGCGCCGGACTCCTCTGAGTACCTACGGCTGATATTAAATGCCCTGCACTTCCTCTCCGAGGGCACCCGCCCGCCGGAGCTTATAAAGGCTCTAGTTGAGCTGCGTATGCTCTCCGCCTCGGGCTTCATGCCCAACCTGGTGGCCTGCGCCGCCTGCGGAGCCTATGAGTCCCCGCGCATGTTCTTCCGTGTCTCAAAGGGCGAGCTCTACTGTAAGGACTGCTACCTTCCAAAGAGCACCCCGGCCCTTGGCCTCTCCCCCACTGCCCTCAGGGCCATGCGCCAGACGGTCTTCCCCACTTTAGAGAAGGCCTTTGCCTTCACCCTCAAGGGCCCTCCACTCAGGGAGCTTTCGGAGGCCGCCGAAGCCTACTCTATTAACGTGCTACAAAAGCGCCTGAAGACCCTGGACTTTTACCACAGCCTTTTAATTTAGGAGAAAACTTATGAATAAACATATTATATTGGACAGGACCCGGGAGTACCTTGCCGCAGAGCTTGGCTGCTCCCCGGCGGACCTGTCCGGCAGCGGGACCCTCTATGTGGCAAACGCCTGCGCCCGTCCGCCCTATATAAAGCTTGCAGCCATAGGAGAGCGGGTGATAGCCTCTGCCTCCCCGGAGCTACTCCCCAGTGTGCGTGAGCTCACTGAAGGGCACAGCAGGGACGAGCTCTTTGAGCTGCCCTTAGTCTACGGGCAGACCATACACTTTGTCCCGGACGAAATACCCAGCCTGCCCCTGCCCGACGGATACGAGTACCGTCTGCTTGAAGGCGAAGCCATAGGCGGGCTCAGGGGGCTTGAGGGTTTCCCGAACTCCCTGGCCTTTGACAGCCGCGGGCATACCGGCACCGGCATTGTGTTCTTCGCCCAGAGCCGCGGGAAGATAGCCGCCCTTGCCGGAGCCGGAGAGGAATCCGAGGGCCTATGGGAGATGGGCGTGGACACCGAGCCCTCCCACCGCGGCAGGGGCCTGGGCGCGGCCCTTGTCTCCCGGCTGTCCCTGGAGCTTATGGAGCGCGGGCGCGTGCCCTTCTACAGCGCCTCGGTGACCAACATAGGCTCCCAGTCCGTGGCCCACCGGGCGGGGCTCCGGCCCCTTTGGATGGACACCTACAGCAACACCCTTCTTGACAGTTACATATATAAAGCTATAACCACAAATTGAGGATAATACTATGAATAAAAACTACAGAGCCTTAGAGCTTGACAAGATACTGGACCTGGTGGCAGGCGAGACCACCTGCGACGACGCGGCAGAGGCCGTGCGCTCCATAGAGCCGGTGAAGACCGCCTCAGAAGCCCGTATGCTCCTGGAGGAAACTGACGCGGCCTTTGTGCTCATGGCAAAATTCGGCGGGCCCAGCTTCCGGGATTTAAAGAACGTCTCGAACCCCCTGCGCCGGGCCCAGGCCGGGGGCAGCCTTGGCATGAGGGAGCTTTTGGACGTGGCGGGCACCCTGCGCTCCATCCGCTCCCTCCAGAGCTGGCACGACAAGTCAGCCGGAATGAAGACCGCCCTTTCCGACCGCTTCGACCTGCTCACCCCCAATAAGTACCTTGAGGAGAAGATATTCACCTCTATTGTCAGCGAGGAGGAGATGGCGGACGCCGCCTCCCCCGCCCTTGCAAGTATTCGCCGGAAAATCCGTGGGGCCTCGGCCAGGGCCCGGGACCAGCTGGACAAGCTGGTGCGCTCCCCCGCCCATCAGAAGCATTTGCAGGAGAGTATCATCACCCAGCGTGGCGGCAGGTATGTTGTGCCGGTAAAGGCAGAGTTCCGGGGGGAGGTCCCCGGGCTTGTGCACGACACCTCCTCAAGCGGGGCCACGGTGTTCATCGAGCCCATGAGCGTTGTGGAGGCAAACAACGAGATACGCGTGCTCCAGTCCGAGGAGCTGGAGGAGATAAACCGAATCCTCAGGGAGCTCTCTGCTGAAGCCGGGGAATTTGCCGACGGCATTATCCACAGCTATAAATGCGCCGTGGAGCTGAACGTAATCTTCGCCAAGGCCCAGACCGGCTACCGCATGAAGGCCATGACCCCAAAGGTGCGGGAGGACGGCGTGACAGAGCTCCATGCCGCACGGCACCCGCTTATCCATAAGGACAAGGTCGTGCCCACGGACATCTCCCTGGGCAGGAGCTTCGACACCCTGATAATCACCGGCCCCAACACCGGCGGCAAGACCGTAGCCCTGAAGACCGTGGGCCTGCTCTCCCTGATGGCAATGTGCGGCCTGATGATACCCGCCGGGGACGGCAGCGAGGTCTCGGTATTCGGGCATATCCTGGCTGATATCGGGGACGAGCAGAGTATCGAGCAGAGCCTCTCCACCTTCTCGGCCCATATGACTAATATAATAGGCATACTGAAAGCGGCGGACGAAAAAAGCCTTGTGCTCCTGGACGAGCTTGGCGCGGGCACGGACCCGGTTGAGGGCGCCGCCCTGGCTGAGGCAATTATAGAAGAGCTGCGGGGTAAGGGCGCGAAGCTGGCCTGCACGACCCACTACGCGGAGCTCAAGGCCTATGCCCTCCAGACGCCCGGCGTTGAGAACGGTAGCTGTGAGTTCGACGTGGAGAGCCTTCGGCCCACATACCGGCTGCTCATAGGCGTGCCCGGCAAGTCCAACGCCTTTGCCATCTCCAAGCGCCTGGGGCTGGAGGACAGGATTGTGGACCGGGCCGGGGAGCTGGTCTCAAGGGAGAGCAGCGAGTTTGAGAAGGTGATAGGCCGTCTGGAAGAAGACCGCCGGAAGCTCCAGGACGAGCTTGAGCTTGCAAAAAAAGCAGCCAGCCGCGCCCGGGACAGCATACGGGAGGCGGAGGCAAAGCAGTTTGAAGCCGGGGTCCAGGCCAAAAGGGAGCTTGAGCAGGCCAGGAAGGAGGCCGCCGACATAGTGGCCCGGACCCGCAGGCAGGCCGACGCCCTGCTCAACGAGCTGGACGAGGCCAGGAGGCAGAAAAACAAGGCCCTCTCAGCGGAGCAGAAGGCCAGGCTCCGCTCGGGTATGCGGGACATGGAGTCCTCGGCAGACCCGGTGCATAGGCGCGAGAGCGGGGACTACACCCTTCCAAGGGACCTCATGCCCGGGGACAATGTGCTCATATTCGACCTGGATAAGAAGGCCACGGTGCTGGAGGCTCCCAGGGACGGCCAGGTGCTGGTGCAGGCGGGGATAATCAAGACCCGGGTGGAGCTGTCAAACCTGCGGCTTCTGGACGAGAAGCAGAAGGAGAAGCCCCGGGGCCGCTCGGTAACGAAGAACGTGTCTGCCCCCCAGGCCAGCACAAGCCTCGACCTGCGGGGCATGAGCTCTGACGAGGCGCTGATGGAGGTGGACAGCTTCCTGGACCGTGTCAGCCGCATGAGCCTTGCCCAGGTGACTATTATCCACGGCAAGGGCACCGGCGTGCTGAGGGCGGCGGTGCAGAAGCACCTGAGAAGGTGCCCCCAGGTGAAAAGCTTCCGGCTGGGGGCCTTCGGCGAGGGCGAAAACGGAGTTACCATAGTGGAGTTGAAATAACATGAATAATATAAATAATATCACAAGTCATATTAAAGAAAGGAATATCATACCCAATATACGCCGGTTCGTCACCAACGAGCTGGGGGAAAACTACTGGCTCCACGGCTGCCTGCGGTACGTGATGGAGGCCCTTTGGGAGCCGGACTATGACTATGAGTTTTTCGCCGGGCTCACCGGGGATATCTTCACCCAGGTCTACGCCTTCGACCACTTCCGCGGGGACTGCGCCACAGACTATCTTATGAGCGCCGGAGAGCACGGCTTTATAGAGGACGCCTTCAGCCGCTGCGGGTATGGTTCAGAATTTGTGCCCGGGGAGCAGGTGAAGGCTGAGAGCGGAAAGTATCTGCAAAGGGTACTGGAGTATATTGACAGGGGCGTGCCGGTCATAAGCAACCTTGACATATCCGGCCATAAGCAGTGGCTGGTGTTCGTGGGCTATGAGGGGCGGGGAGAGGTCCTGCTGTTCATGACGGACAATATGACGGAGCCCGAGGCCGTGCACTCGGCGGAGGTATTCGCCCCAAATGCCGGGGACGGCGGCTGGAGCCGCGGGCTTGTCTTCGTGGGCGAAAAGCGGGAGCAGAAGGATTTAGCCGAGCTGTACCGCCAGGCCATAGGACGGCTCCCGGAGCTTATGAGGACCCGCGCCCCAGGATACTGCTTCGGCCCCGCGGCCTTCCGTGCCTGGGCCGCTGATATAGAGGGCGGGCGGTATGATTCGGTGGACCCGGAGGTATTCAGGCGGGATAGATGGTATCTGTACGACAACTATATCTGTATCCTTGCCACCAACGGCTCCTGCTGCCACAGCTTCCTGGACCGCGCCCAGAAGCTCAACCCGGACATGGCCTGGCTCCAGGAGCTCCACCGGCTGTACCAAAGGATGGCGGAAATGTGGGAGAAGGACCCAGACGGCCTTGAGGCCATGGGCGCCGGGTTTAACGTCACCCTTAAGGCCCTGAGGGACCGGGAGCTGCGGGGCAAGATAGCTGCGAAGCTCCGGGAATACGCCGGGCTTGCAGACAAGGTCCTCGAGGCCCTTGACCTGCAGCACCAAAATATGCTATAATATTTGCCATTAAATCGCAAAAGAGGTATCCCCATGAAACATAAATACGCCGCAGACTGCCATAACCATTCCAACTGCTCACCCGACGGGGAGCACAGCCCCCAGGCCATGGCGGACAGGGCCGCCGCCCTGGGCCTGAGGGTATACACCCTCACAGACCACTGCGAGTGCAACGAGTACGAGGAAAAATACCGGGACAGGGCGGCGGCGGCCTGGGAGAAGATGGAAAAGCTCAGACTTCCCCAGGGCCCCGAGTTCCTCAAGGGCATAGAGCTGGGCCAGCTCACCCAAAACCCCGGGGCCGCCCGGGAGGTGCTCGCCACCTACGCCTATGATTTTGCCATAGGCTCCCTGCACAATATCCGGGACAGGCAGGATTTTTACTATATGGACTGCCGGGAAAAATCCCGGGAGGAGATAGCGGGGCTCCTGGACGAGTATTGGGACGAGGTGCTGGAGATGATAGACTGCGGCGGCTTCGACTCCCTTGGGCACCTTACCTATCCCCTTCGCTATATCCAGGGGGAGCAGGGGGTTCAGGTGGACCTTGAGCGCCATTCCGACAAGCTCGACCGTATTTTCAGAAGCCTTATAGACCATGAAAAGGCCCTGGAGGTGAACAGCTCCGGCATATTCGGGAAGCTGGGGGAAACCATGCCCGGCCCGGGGCTTCTCAGGCGGTACTATGAGCTTGGGGGCAGGCTCCTTACCTTCGGCTCCGACGCCCACTGCACCGAAAACCTAGCCCAGGGCATAGACAGCGCCATGGACATGGCCCGTGAGGCGGGCTTCACCCAGTTCACCATATACAGGCAGCACAGGCCGGTCATGCTGCCGCTTGAGTAAATAGGAGGGGTTATATATGGCAAAGGAACAGATACTTGAGCTATTGCAGGAGGACGCGAAGCTCAGCGTAAAGCAGCTCTCCGTAATGCTGGGGGAGGACGCGGACGCGGTTGAGGGGGCAATAAGGCAGTATGAGAAGGACGGCGTTATAAAGGGCTACCAGACCCTTATAAACTGGGAGCGCACCGAAACCCAGAAGGCCGCGGCATTGATAGAGCTCAAAGTCTCCCCCCAGAAGGACACCGGCTTTGACGAGATAGCCGGGCGCATTATGAACTTCCCCGAGGTGGAGAGCGTGTACCTTATGTCCGGGGGCTACGACCTGGCGGTGACCGTTGTGGGCAGGAGCATGCAGGACGTGGCAATGTTTGTGCAGAAGCGCCTCGCCCCCATAGAGGGCGTGCTGTCCACCGCCACCCACTTTGTGCTCACCAGGTATAAGGACGGCGGCGTGATATTTAGCAGCGACTACGAGGAAATCGACGAGAGAGGGAGCAACCTTTGTGATTGATTATGATAAGCTCTTAAACCCGGTCATAATGGGGATAAAGCCCTCGGGCATACGCCGGTTTTTCGACATAGCCAACGAGATGGAGGACGTGATATCCCTGTCTGTGGGCGAACCTGACTTCCACACCCCCTGGCATATAAGGGAGGCGGGCATAGAGTCCCTGGAGAAGGGCCGCACCCGGTACACACCAAACAGGGGCTTTTCCCAGCTTAGGCAGGAGGTATCAAGCTTCCTCACCCGGCACTACGGCGTGGAGTATGAGCCCGATACCCAGGTGCTGATTACCGTGGGCGGGTCCGAAGCCATAGACCTTTGTGTCAGAAGCCTCGTCACCCCCGGGGACGAGGTGCTCATACCCGAGCCCAGCTTTGTGTGCTATGTGCCCATCACCCAGATGGCGGGGGGCGTTCCTGTGACTATCGAGACCGGGCCGGAAAACGGCTTTAAGCTGACAGCAGAGCAGCTCGAGGCCCATATAACCCCCCGCACCAAGCTCCTTATAATGCCCTATCCCAATAACCCCACCGGGGCGGTGATGGGCAGGGAGGAGCTGGAGGAGATAGCGGCGGTTGTGGAAAAGCACAACCTTCTGGTGCTCTCCGACGAGATATACGCCGCCCTCACCTACACCGATGAGGGCCATGTTACCTTCTCCTCACTGCCGGGGATGAAGGAGCGCACGGTAATTGTCAACGGCTTCTCAAAGGCCCACAGCATGACCGGCTGGCGCTTAGGGTATGCCGCGGGGCCCAGGGAGATAATCTCCCCCATGGTGAAGCTCCACCAGTTCGCCATAATGAGCGCCCCCACCACCAGCCAGTATGCGGCCATAGAGGCCCTGAAAAACGGCGACGACGATATGGCCTATATGAGGGACCAGTATGATATGAGAAGGCGGCTTATAGTGGACGGCCTGAATGAGATAGGCCTTAAATGCTTCGAGCCAAAGGGGGCCTTTTATGTGTTCCCCTCGGTGAAGTCCACAGGGCTCACCAGCGCCGACTTCTGTGAGCGGCTTATTTACGAGAAGCACGTAGCCGTGGTCCCCGGGGACACCTTCGGCCCCTGCGGGCAGGGCTTTGTGCGCATATCCTACTGCTATTCCGTAAAGCATATCACCGAGGCCCTCTCTCGGATGGGGGATTTCATAAGGGAACTATAGGAGTTGATGTAAATGAAAGTTAGAGCCTACGGCAAGCTGAACCTGACCCTGGACGTGCTGGGCAGGCGCCCGGACGGCTACCACCTGCTGGACACTGTTATGCAGAGTATCTCCGTCTGGGACGAGCTGGACATCCAGACCAGCCGGCAGCCCGGGGTGCACCTCCAGTGCAATAAGGACCGCCTGCCCACCGACAGCAAGAACACGGTCTACAGGGCCGCGAAGTTCTTCCTGGAGGACTGCGGGCTTGCGGACCAGGGGGTCTATATATTTATCAAGAAGTACATCCCCAGCCGCTCCGGCATGGGCGGCGGCAGCGCTGACGCGGCAGCCGCCCTGAGGGGCCTTAACGAAATGTTTAAAACCGGGCTCACCACAGAGCAGCTTATGGCTATAGGCGCAAGGGTGGGCGCGGATGTGCCCTTCTGCGTCATGGGCGGCGCCGCCCGGTGCACCGGCGTGGGCGCGAACGTGGAGCCTGTGGCCCCCCTGCCGGACTGCTGGCTGGTGGTCTGCAAGCCCCCCGCCGGCATGAGCACCCCCCGGGCCTACTCTATTTTAGACCAGTACCCCCTCTCCAGCACCCAGGCCACCCCCCGAATGCTGGAGGCCCTGGAGGCGGGCAACCTGAAGCGCGTAGCCAAGTGCCTTGGCAACCGCTTCGACGAGACCATCCGCCTGGCCCCGGTCCGCGCCCTCAAGCGCGCCATGGTGGACGCGGGGGCTCTGGGCTCCATGATGACCGGCAGCGGCTCCAGCGTCTACGGCATATTTGTGTCTGAGGACCAGGCGCGGGAGGCCCTCGAGACCATTGACAGCATGGGCCGGACCTTCCTTGCACAGCCCTGCAGCGGGATATAGGCCGTTAATCCTGCTACCCGGCAAAGGCCTCAGCCCTCACCCCGCCGGTGCCCACCGTGAGCACCTCCCAGGCCTCACCCTGAAGACCCACGGCAATCTGCCTGGTAAACCTGTACCACCCCTCTTGCCCCTCACAGGGCTCTGTGTTCCCGGGCATCCAGAACCCGGCCTCCTCACTGGATTTGGGCAGGAACCGGTACTCAGCCCAATACACGAACACACCGGCGTCTGCCGAGATATCCAGCAGCTTCAGCTCTGTACACTCAAAGTCCTCAAGCTCCGGGCAGGGCTGTCCGTCCTGCTCCAGCTCGGTGAAAACATACTTCATCCACCGCCAGGCTGACAGGTAGATAATGCCCTCGATATCCCCGGGCGCCTCCTCATACAGCCCGTTCTCCGTAACCAGGCCATCGTCCACCGTAACGCTCACGCTCTCCTTGAGCTCGGAGAGCCTCTGCCCGGCAGCGGGCGTTTCCTTTGACACAATGCCTGTACACATCATGACTGCCGATAGAATCAGCTCAACTATCCCTGTTATCTTCATACTTTGTACCACCCTTTCTTAGGTTTCTACCCTATATATCGTCATATGCGCGGGAGTGGTTACAGGCAGCCTCCGCGGGAAAGCCCTCAAAAATAAGCAAAACCGCCGCTTAGAAAAGCGGCGGTCTTTGTCTGCCTGTTTACTGCTGCCCCGGGCCGTTGGGCGTCTCAGGCGGCTGGGGGCCGGGCTGATATGGGGGCTGCCCATAGGCAGGAGGCATGTTTGTGGGCATGGCGGGCTGCATTGACGGATACAGCACCATGTTCATCTCGTTCTTGTACTTTCTAAGCAGCAGAATCATCACAATAAAGCCTGCGGCATGACAGAGGGTGGCGGCGCCGGCGATTGGGGCCGTGAGAAGCACGCCGAGCCCTGAGATAATGGAGCAGGCGGCCACAAAACCGGACATGCCGGTAAGGTAGCCGGACACCCGGTCGTCCGCAAGGCCTGTGAGGGCCACGTTCTTGGTGCGGTTTATCATACGGATAAAGCTTGCCTGGTAGGTGATGGCAAGTACCATTGCAAAGGTTATTATGAGGGCGAAGACCCCCAGCACCACCACAATGGCTATCGTGGCCTCCTCATCAGTGTACCCCGGGCCCTGGCTGTAGCCATAGGCATACGCGCCGTAGCTGAAAAGCTGTCCCCAGGGCTCATCGCTGACAAATATAGCCACAATTATAATGGCAAAGCACCCGAGAATCACGAACGCCAAAACGCAGAGGCTTATCATGCTTATGTAGCAGAGCACCTTGCAAATGGTGAGCCCGGCGGTGGATATATTGCCAGAGAGCCTGTTGCGGCAGGTGGAAAAATGTATCCACATAGCTGCCGCCGTGAGTATGGCGGGAATGGAGCCCAGGACCGCCGAAGTCACAGTGGAGCTCTGCACCAGGTCCAGTATGGGCATTATCTGCTCCGCGTTCATCCCAATCTGATAGGCGTACATATAGATGTTTGCAAGCGCGTCGCTGACCCCCAGGGACGAGAAAATAGTCAGCAGCGCCCAGGCGGAAAACAGCACGCAAAGCGCCAGGAACATCCCCGACGAGCCCACCCGCTTTATCACATTCACCGCGGGGTTGTCGGACAGGGCAGGGGCCTCCAGCGTACAGGGGCACACGGTACCGTCAGGTATCTCGCGGCCGCAGTTTGGACATATCATATCAAACCCTCCATGTATAATACTTTCATAGGCTATTATACAATATTTTGGGCAAAAATGCAAGGGTAACTTGCGGGGTTGACTTTTCGGGGCCGGGTGTGGTATAATGTGCCTGTGAAAATATGTACTCCATTTTCTCACCAAATTGAAACCCCGGAGAATTCGGGTCTCCGGGGTTTCTTCGTGCTCATTTTTTACAGCCATGGGCTTCGCTGTCGCCCTTTAAATCTGACTGTCAAGCCACTTGCAGACCAAATAGGCAGTTATGTCTGCTGCGACAGCCAGCATGAACTGTATTATGTACTCCACTTGTCTCACCCCCAATCCACTTGCGGATTGAATCGGGCGGCAAGCACCTATATTATATCAGTCCTGTCGAAGGCTGTCAATCTTCGCAGCCCCTCACGCCCTGGTCCCCAGCAGCAGTATCGGCTCTATCTTTAGGTTGTGGTTTACCAGCCCCAGGGCCAGCACGCCCACCAGCGCCCACAGCACCAGCGGGGCTATGATATACACCCAGATTGGCACGGTAATGCCCATCAGCTCGGTCTGGTTGCCCTGGATATCCCACATGGCCCAGGGGCTGAACTGCCCGCTGAAGTTGTAGATTCCGCCCAGGCCCCAGTCGGACTTGTAGCCGCTCTCGCTCTCGACTACAGCCAGCTCCCCGCCGTTGTCCTCCTCGTCCAGGTTCTGGGCCTCTGCAAGCTGTTCAGAGGAGCCCAGGAGTATGCAGGCCCCAAGGCTCCCAACGCCCGCGGCTATGAGGGTAAAGGTCATAAGGGCGGCGAGTATGGAGGCCCGGCAGCTGTTTTTGCTCCGCCCCAGGCTGCGCTCGATAGCGGTGCGCTTCTTCTCCTTTATGACGAAGAAATACAGGAGCAGCACCACTATGGCTGTCGCCGCCAGCAGGCCCACCACCAGCAGCAGGAACGCCGTGTCCCTGTTCCCGTCCAGGCTCTCCACCGCCTGGGCGTAGCCCATGTCGTCATAGGTTATAGTCAGCCGCTCGGACTGGGGGGCGGCCTTTGCAAGGGCTGCCGCGAACTCCTCCTGGGCACCGTTCTTCAGCATGAAGGAGGTGGTCGTCCCCTTCATTGGGCCGCAGTAGATTATATGCCCCTCGTCGGAAGCGCCTATGGACTTGGCGGGAACTATTACAGTGTCCTGGAAGGGCAGGTCCTGGGCGATGGTGCGGGTGGAATAAATGCCCACTATCTCGTACTCCTCCTCCCAGAAGGGCTCAAGGATATTGCCGTCGCCGTCCAGAAGGCTCCCCATTATCGGGAAGCTGGCGGGCAGATACCCGCTCTCCTCTCCCAGGCCGTACATGGAGGCTATAAGGGAGAGCTTTATTTTTTTGCCATCATACAGGAAGTTCCGGTCGGCTATATTCTTGTCAATAAGGCAGACCTTCGCCCCGGTCTCGAATTCCTCCTCGGTTATCATGCGCCCCCGTATGGTGACATTGTTGTTCCTAAAGCTCGTCAGAAGGTCCGGGTCGGTGATTGGCAGGACGCCGTGGGTATAGTCATAATATCCGCGGGACTCCGACAATCTGTCCCATATGCCCACGTCTATATCCCCGTCAGCCTCTATAATCCTTGGGGGCTGTTCATCCTCCTGGTGGGGTATCCTGCTCTCAAGGGGCCTGCCGTTTTTGTCCACAAGGCTGGTGGAGGGAAGGGCCATAGGCGCGTATTCGGTGATATATATATCCGTCGTGTCTGGGTCGAGATTAGCTTTGGCCTCGTCGTCCAGCACCGGCATTCCGCTTATATACCCGAAATAGCCCACATACTTCTTCCCCTTCTCAAGGGGCACCGAGCCCTTCTCCTGGTGCTGGCACACCTCAAACTCCTGCCCCTCCTCCACGGCGGGATACAGCAACTGCCGCCAGTCGCTGGGTGAAGACACGTAGTGCTCCCCGCCGGAGCGGATGACCTTAGTTATCTTAGCTCTGGTCTTGCTTCCGTCGGTGGTTGTCTCCAGGGGCGTAAACTCCAGAAGGTCGTATGTGGGCTCCTCCCAGCCGGAACTAAAGGGATTTCCGTTCTTACCGTTCAGCTCCGGGTTATAGGTCACGTAGTAGGGCCTGCTCTCCGGAGGCACAAGATATTCTGCCCCGGGGAAGTTCAGTATCTCCGGGGTGAGCACCTCGCCGTAGTCGGTAACAGGGTATGAGCCGTAGTCAAAGCAGGCGTTCGCGTCGGACTCGTAGCGCACCTCCTCCCAGGGCTGCTCCACCGTGCCCACAGTGGAATAGATATCCTCCAGGGCGTCCATTCTAAGCTGGGTCTCTATGTACATAGCCACGCCGAAGACCAGCAGCAGGGTCGCCGCGGTCATGAGCACAAAGAAGAGTATGGCCTTTCCGGGCCGTCTCAATATCTGCTTGAAGCTGTTTCTTATAGTCACGATGATTCCTCCCTCAGTCTGTTTTGGTGAGCAGCTCCAGGGCGTCAAAGCGCAGGAGCCCCCATAGGCCCATAATATCCCCTATAACAGCGCAGAGCAGGAACGCCCCGCATATAATCAGCGCCGTCAGAATGTCTACCCCCGCCAGCAGGAGCACCCCGGGCAGGGCTATAAGGCACCCCAGCCCCTGGGCCGACAGCGAGGACAGCAGGTGTACAAATGCAATGTCCCGCTTCTCCCTGCCAATGCTCAGAGCCAGGGCCATGTCCCTTCTTGCCCCCCTTAGTACCAGCAGCACCGCCAGGGTCACCAGCAGCACCACCACCAGGAAGAATGGCGCCATAAACGCCTTATACATGCGCACCGTCCCTGCCAGCTTCTCAGCGGTCTTGATAAAGTCCTCGTCGTCCATCCAGATGGACCTGCCCGCGCTGAAGTCCACAAAGTCCGACTGGCCGCTTATAGGCATATAGAATGGTATGCCGAAGCCCATGTCCAGGAATTTCAGCTTCATCTCGTTCAGCTTCATTGAGTCCACCGGGGAGCACTGGAAGGTGTTGTATGAGAACTTCCCTAAGCGGCTGTAGCGGAAGTCGTTAAAGGGCAGGTCCTGGCTGTCCATTGTGTCCCTCAGCCACTGTACAGGCAGATAGACGTCGGCCTGGTGATAGGCCCCAAGCTTATGGGAGAAGGTGCCCACCACCTTCAGGGTCCGGTCCGGAGGAGTCTCAAACTCGTCCCCGCCCCAGGTATCGCTGTCGAAGATGGGGTAGTAGACAGGGCGCCTGTCGGACCTGTACTTGCACAGGTACATGGGCATGGAGAGCTCGTCCCCGGGGGAAATATTGTTTTCCCCGGCATAGTCCTCGCTTATAATGCACAGGGGCTCGCTGCCCGAAAAGCAGCTCCCGTCGTAGCCGTCCATATAGGTGATATACCTCTGGTCCGGCGTGCCCATAGCCTCAACGCAGTTTATGCCCAGTATTTTCGTGTCGCCGCCGCTGAAGCCCTTGGAGTCCTGCTCCCGGGCCTCCTTTGAAAAGGCCCCGGCGGCCTGGCTGGTGAGGCGCACGTCCTTCATCTCCCAGCCCGCCTGCAGCAGGTCTGTATGGATGGTGTTGATGACGAGATTCTCCATTGAGTCCCCGGTGGGGTTGCAGATGTTGACAACCGCCGGGTTGCTCTCGTTGATGTTCCTGAGAGCACGTTCGGAAGTGGTGATGCTGCCCAGATAGAAGGCTATGCACCCGCACAGGAGCAGGGACACGCAGAGCATTATAATGCTGCGTCCCCTATTGCGGGTGAGCTGGTATCCGGCCTCGGTTACTGTGAACTTCATTTTACTTGCCTCCTTAGTCCGTCTTTATCAAAAGGTCTATAGGGTCAAACCTTAAGAGTCCCCATAATCCCGCCAAGTCGCCAATCAAAGCGCAGAGCAGGAATGAGCCGCATATAAGCCCGCCCACCACAGGGCTAAGCCCCGCGGGCGCCGCTATCAGGGGCAGCGCCCCTATGCACCCCAGCCCCTGGGCCAAGAGGGCCGCTGTTAAATGCACAAGGGCTACCGCCCGCCTCTCCCTTCCAAGGCTCATGGATATCGCCATATCAATGCGCGCGCCCCTGAGCACCAGCATTACCGCCATAGTTACCAGCAGTATTACAGTTATAAAGAAAGGCGCCATAAAGGTCCTGTACATCCGTATGGTCCCCGCCAGCTTCTCGGCGGTCTTGATAAAGTCCTTGTCCTCCATCCAGATGGACTGCCCCTTGCTGCGGTCCGGCGCGGGCTCAGTGTCTTTCTCAAGAACTATATAGAATGGTATGCCGAAGCCCATGTCCAGAAGCTTCCTCTTATACGCATTGAGCTCCAGGGAGTTTATAAGGGTGGCCCGGCAGGTGGAGTATGAGAAGGGCATGAGCCTGTGCCGGTAGTCTGTAATAGGCAGGTCCTGGCTGTCTACTGTCTCCCTCATCCACTCCACCGGCAGGTATACGTCAGCCGTCCTTGTGGCGTTCAGCTTATGGGAGAAGGTGCCCACCACCTTCAGCGTCCAGTCCGGGGGTATCTCGTAGTCGTCCCCGCCCCAGGTGCCGTCGTCGAACATGGCATAATAGGCGGGCCTCAGCCAGGAGTCGTACTTGCGGATATATATTGGTATGGACAAATCGTCCCCCAGCTCCAGCCCGTGGCTTTCGGCGTAGTCCTCGCTTATAATACAGAGAGGCTCCTTTGTGGCGAAAATCTCCGGGCCGTACCCGTCAAGATAGGTTATGTACCGCTGGTCCAGCGCCCTCTCCGCCTCAGTGGAGCACATGGCCTCCGGGCAGCTTATGCCCAGGAGCTCCGTGTCCCCGCCGTTAAAATACCTCTGGTCCACGTCCCGGGCCTCCTGTGAGTAAGCCCCGCCCGCCTGGCAGGTGAGCTCCATATCCCGCAGGCCCCCGCCTGCAGTGAGCAGGTCTACATACACTGTGGGTATAGTCAGGTTCTCCCTGGTCTCCCCGAAGGCGTTGCAGATGTTGAGTATTGCCGGTGTGCTCTCATTTATGGAGGCAAGGGCCTGCTCCGAGGAGGTGATATTCCCCAGGTAGAAGGCTATGCACCCGCACAGCAGGAGGGACACAAATACCATGATTATACTGCGCCCCCTATTGCGCGTAAGCTGGAGCAGGGCCTCCCTAAATGTAAATTTTGTGAACATGCACAGCTTCTCCCTTCACCGTATTCTTATACCTATAAGAATACACTATCGGGGCATTTGGTTGCAAGTTTTTTAGAATTTTTTGAAATTTTTTCCGGAAACTTCTCCGGAAGCTTTTCTCCCCCCCTCTCCCGCTTGACAGGGAGGCTTTATTGTGCTAAAATTTCAGGTATAAACTGTAGAAAAAAGGGAGTCAGCTTTATGAAAAATTATAAGCTCACCGTTTTGAAGGGCGACGGCATCGGGCCGGAGATTGTGGACGAGGCCATAAAGGCCCTTGATACCGCCGCTGATAAATTTGGGTTTTCAGTGCAGTACGACTATAAGCTCCTGGGCGGCGCCGCCATCGACGCCGTGGGAGTGCCCCTGCCTCAGGAGACCGTGGACTCCTGCAGGGCCGCTGATTCAGTAATACTGGGCGCTGTGGGCGGGCCCAAGTGGGACAGCCAGCCCGGGGAGAACCGGCCCGAGGCCGGGCTTTTGGGAATACGCAAGGCCCTGGGGCTCTATGCCAATTTAAGGCCCGCGGTGATATTCGCCCCCCTTCGGGACGCCTCCCCCTTAAAGCCCGAGATAATCGGGGAGAGCCTTGACATCATGGTGGTGCGGGAGCTCACCGGTGGCATATACTTTGGCGACCGGGGGACCGAGGAGTCCGGCGGCGTGAAGTCGGCCTATGACACCGAGCGGTACTCTGTGCCCGAGGTGGAGCGCATAGCGAGAGTGGCCTTTGATATGGCGGAAAAGCGCGGGCGGCGGCTCACAAGCGTTGACAAGGCCAACGTCCTTGACAGCTCCCGGCTCTGGCGGGCCACTGTGGACAGGATTGCCGGGGAGTACCCCAAGGTACAGGTGAACCATCTGTATGTTGACAACACCGCCATGCAGCTTGTCCGTGACCCGGGGCAGTTCGACGTAATACTCACCTCCAATATGTTCGGTGATATACTTTCCGACGAGGCCTCAATGATAAGCGGCTCCATCGGCATGCTGGCCTCAGCCAGCCTGGGGGGCAGCGGCTTCGGGCTGTATGAGCCCATACACGGCTCAGCGCCGGATATCGCCGGACAGGATATAGCCAATCCCCTTGCCACCATACTGTCTGTGGCCATGCTGCTCAGATACTCCCTAAACGAGTCCGAGGCCGCCGGGGCGGTGGAGAACGCCGTGGCGAAGGCCCTCACTGTGGCCCGCACCCGGGATATTTATACCGAGGGCTGCGGCGTGAAGCTTGCCGGCTGCAGGAAGATGGGGGACATTGTGGCCTCCCTTATCTGAGCGGGCATAGGAAAAAATTAATAGCTGCCACCGGGCAGCTGGTGCTGTAGTTTTATCTGGGCACCCGGCGCACATCGTTAGGTCTTTGAAGATGTGCCGCAGGGCGCCCTTATTTTTTGGAGGTATATTTATGGATAAGCCCGGCCCCTCAAGCTTCCTGCGGGATTTTTACCGCTATTTCACCCCTGGCGAGCGGGTGCTCTGGTGCTGCTCCGCCGGGGCTGTGCTCACGGCCTTCATGCTCTTTGACCGGCGGGACTATATGACCCTGGCCGCCTCCCTTATAGGGGTGACCTCCCTGATACTGGACGCCAAGGCCAACCCCATTGGGCAGGCGCTGATGGTAGTCTTCAGCCTGCTGTATGGCATCATCTCCTTCCGCTGCGCCTATTACGGTGAAATGCTCACCTATCTGGGCATGACCGCGCCCATGTCCGTGTTCGCCCTGGCCTCCTGGCTGCGGCACCCCTTTGAAGGGGACCGCTCCCAGGTGCAGGTGCGGCGGCTAAGGCCCCGGGAGGGGGTGCTCATGCTTCTGCTCTCCGGTGGGGTGACGGTCGTTTTCTTCTTCATCCTGCGCGCCTTCGGGACTGCCAATCTCCTGCCAAGCACGCTCTCCGTCACCACCAGCTTTATCGCCGTGGCCCTCACCTACCTTAGGAGCCCCCTGTTTGCCCTGGCCTATGCCGCCAACGACGTGGTGCTCGTCGTGCTATGGGTGATGGCAAGCCTTTTTGAGCCCTCCTATCTGTCGGTGACAGTGTGCTTTCTGGTGTTCCTGGTGAACGACAGCTATACATATATAAGCTGGCGGCGGCTGCAAAGGCTCCAGCAAAAATAACAGTCTATAAATAAAGACAGCCTGCCGGGTGAGTCCCCTCAGGCTGTCTCTACTCATTATGTCTTATTATGCCCCGGAGCGCTTTCTCATAGTCCGCATACAGCGCGTGCAGACTACCATGCGCTTTTTCCCGGCGGGGGTGTCCACCATCATATGGTGCAGGTTCGGCTTCACCTTTTTGGGAGTTCGGGCGTTTATATACATACGGTCATGGGCCACCTTCTTCCCAAACACGGTGGTCTTTCCACATATTTCACAGCGCAGCTTCTTCACCTTCTCTCTGTATCCGCTTACCCCAGTATAAGGCCGGGAGGGCCAAACCGCAAGCCCCGGGACGGTACAGAGCTAAACCTGCGCTTGCAGGCGGGGGCATATATGGTCTATAATAGGGTCAGACGGATAATAAGGGGGGAGCCTGTTTTGACCCGTTCAGTAAAGCGCGCATAGCAAGGGCTTGCGCAGGATATAACAGGGCGCTGGCCTTTGCTCATCCTAACGAGCAGATTTTTAGGAGGGGCATCTATGCGCTATATAAAGGCCGCGGATGTGCTGCCGGAGGAGCTTCTAAGAGAGGTCCAGCGGTACGCCGACGGCGCTTACCTATACATCCCCCGCGTCAGTGAGAACCGCCTGTCCTGGGGCGACCGCACCCGCAGCAAGGAGGAGACGGCCCGGAGGAACCGGGACATATACGCGCGCTTCCAGGCTGGGGAAGGCCCCCGGGAGCTTGCCGGGGCATACTTCCTCACGGAGAAGACGGTCAGGCGGATAATCCTGGCCCAGCGCAAAGCCCGGGGCGGCGGGGATGGCGGTGGGGAATGAGCAGAGCCCGCGGAGTTGACCGCGGGCTCTATATGCGTGGTTTTCCCTCAGGACTCTGCACCCGCCTTCAGCTCAACATACTCCTCAAGGCAGAGCCCCTGCTCGTACATCTCCGAGGCTGCCTGCACCCCCACATACCTGTAGTGCCATACCTCCTCCACCGTGCCGGTGATGTCCGTCTTGCTCCCCGGGTACCTGAAGATAAACCCGTACTTATAGCTGTTCTCCTGGAGCCAGAGGAACACATCATAGGTTGCCCCCTCCAGGTCTACCGCCAGCCCCAGCTGGTGCTCGCTGGTCCCCGGCAGGGCCACCCATCTTCCGGCCTCGGCCCTTGCCTCCTCCTCAGAATACCCCTGGGATTTGTACTTGTTTACCTCGTCGTCGTAGAGCCCCTGCTGCACCTCCTGGGTGCGGTACCCTGAGATTACCCGGGGCAGCTCGTCCAGGTTGCCCTCCCTTGCGGCCTCCAGCATCTCCGTCAGCGGGGCATACACCCGCTCGTCCACCTTCTCCCCTCCGGCAAGCTCCTTCAGCCTGAGGGTGTAGCCTTCGGGGACGGGATTCCAGCGGTTGACAAGGCGCAGGTTCCACTCGGTGCCGTCCTCATAGGGCTCCTGCGGCGCAGGCGGCGCTGTGCTGACCGGCTCCCCGTCCCGGCCCACCTCCAGGGGCTCAGGGCCCCGGAGCATTTCTTCCGGCATTATCCTGTTTACGTAGTCCAGGCAGGCGACGATGGCAATTAGCATGACAGCCGCCAGTATAAAGGCCCCTGTCATCAGGGCCGCTGCCGTATTCCTTTTATGCCTCTGCCGGTACCGGCGCCTGCGCCCCATAGTCTTCTCTGTCATAAATAATTCCTCCTTAAAGCTTAAAGGTAAAATAATTGGCGTTCCCACTGGTATAATCATACCATATGGAAACGCCTTGTTTTTTAATATGAGCTTGTGTCTTTCCTAAGAAAATCCTAATTTCCTTTGGGCAGGGTGATTGTGAAGGTGACGGTCCCGTCCCGGCTCTGGGCAGAAATATCTCCCCCGTGAAGGGCCGCTATCTCCTTTGCGATTGCAAGGCCCAGACCGGCCCCCCCTGTGCCGGAGCTGCGGGCCTCGTCCAGACGGTAAAATTTTTCAAATATTGAATTGAGCTTCTCCGCCGGTATGGTCTTCCCCTGGTTTTTGAACCGCACAGTTATATGGGACTCTGTCTCCTCTGCCAGAATCCCTATTTCCGTGCCGGGATAACTGTAGGCCGCCGCATTTTTCAGCAGGTTGCCGAAGACCCTTGCCAGCTTGTCCGGGTCCCCCTGGACAGTTAGGCTCTCGTCTGCCTGCAGGCTGACTGTATTCTTGTTCTTCTCCAGCACCGGCAGCAGCTCGTCCGTGAGCTGCACCAGCAGGTAATATAGGTCCACCGGCTCCTTTTGTATGGCTATCTGCTGGAGGTTATACCTGGTGATGTCGAAGAACTCGTTTATCATCTTCTCCAGGCGGTACGCCTTGTCTAGAGTAATGCGGGTGTACTTGGCCCGCTGCTCCTGTGGCATATCCGCCGCCTCGTCCAGAAGGCTCAGGTAGCCAATCACAGAGGTGAGGGGTGTCTTCAGGTCGTGGGCCAGATAGGCGATAAGGTCGTTTTTCCTGGTGGTCTCCTCCTTAAGCCTGCGCTGGTTTTCCAGCAGGGCGGACTTAATGTCCGAGAGCTGGACGGCAATCTCCGCCTGCTCCTTTGGGAACACCTCCACCGCGTCCCTTTTCCCCTCCATATAGGCCCTTAGGCGTTGGCTGATGTCCGTGATACACCGCTTTTCCCGCTGCCTTGCGGTAATATGGGAGGCGGTGAAACTCACCGTAAGCAGGATAAGGGTCCCCGCCGTAAATGCTCCCAGCAGTATGGGCTTTAGCCTGTACCATGCAATCCTCATGTCCACGACACTCTCACCGTGGCCGTTATAATAATATTCTACCTCCAGAAGATTTGCCTCTACCCAGTTCACGAAAGAGCCATCGAACACATCGTCCACCAGAAAGTATATGGCAGAGCAGGCCGCAAACCCGGCGGTTAGCAGCATAAGGAGCTGCAGGATTTTTGCGATTTTACGTTTCAATTTTATACCCCACTCCCCATACGGTTTTAATATACCCGGCGCTCTCCCCCAGCTTCTCCCGCAGGTGGCGTATGTGCACGGTGATGGTGTTGTTGGACTTTGTATAATACTCATCCTGCCAGATATTGTGGAACAGCTCCTCCGCGCTGACTACCCTCCCCCTGTTTTCCAGAAGTATCCGCAAAATGGAAAACTCAGTGGGCGTAAGGGCGAGGGGCCTTTCGTTCAGCAGGCACTGGTGGGTCCCGGCGTTTACCATAAGCCCGCCGTGCTCCAACAGCCCCGGCTCCGGGGCCCCTGTTATGCCGGGGTTATAACGCTTGTACCGCCGCAGCTGGGCCTTGACCCGGGCCACCAGCTCCAGGGGCCGGAAGGGCTTCACCACGTAGTCGTCCGCACCCAGGGTAAGGCCCGTAATCCTGTCGGTCTCCTCTATCTTGGCTGTAAGCATAATCACCGGGTAGTTATGCCTCTCCCTTATCTTTTGGCAGATGGAAAAGCCGCTGGCGCCGGGGAGCATTACATCTAGTATGGCAAGGTCCAGGCCGGTGGACTCTATGCACTCCAAGGCCTCTGCCGCCCCATAGAATTTTAGGACCTCATAGTTTTCATTCTGCAGGTACAGCTCCACCAGGTCCGCTATTTCAGGCTCGTCGTCTACTACCAGTATTTTCTCCGGCATATCACCGCCTCCTCTCCCCTTTATTTTATCAAATCCGCACAGCCCTGGCAATGGGGGAATTATTGAGAAAAGCTTAAGGTTTCAGAGGAACTTCAGGGTCATGAGGGCCTTATGCGGCTGCGCGCGGGGGATTACCGCATAATCTATCAGGTAGACAATGGGCGACTTGTGGCGCTGATTGTGGACGCTGGAAACCGCTGACAGTCCGAGAGGGATACCCTCTCTTTTTGCCTGCAATGCCCCCCATCTGTCCAGGCAGGACCTTTACCGTGCCCCCCATGCAGGGTTATGACCTTCCAGTGTTTTCAGGCTGTGCTGGGCAGAAAAAGAAAATCCCCAGAAACCTTACAGTTTCTAGGGATTTGAGACCTGGCGAAGCCAACGTCTTTGGAGCTGCTATCCAGATTCGAACTGGAGACCTCATCCTTACCAAGGATGTGCTCTACCACCTGAGCCATAGCAGCACGAGAGTCTGCTCGCTTATCTGTGCGATTTATCCGAGGCTTGCTCTGCAAGCTCTGGCTCGCCTTCAGTGCAATCAGCAAACTCTTGGCGACCCGGAACGGGCTCGAACCGTCGACCTCTAGCGTGACAGGCTAGCGTTCTAACCAACTGAACTACCGGGCCAAATAGCTTTTCTGATGGGACGCCCTGCCGAGCGACCTTTGCTATTATACTGCTTTTCCAGCCATTTGTCAAGAGGTTTATTCGATTTTTTCCGGGTTTTTCTCAGGTTATACGATGGCATTTTCACCCTCGTGCTTGAGGTAGCGGCGGATGGATATGACGCCGCCCATTATGCCAAAGAGCATCCCCATGAGCACATAGGCTAAATACAGGCTGAGCGCATAGGGCCTGATGTCAATGATATCCAAGAACTTCACGATTCCGTATACCACCTCAACGGCCTTGTCATAGCCGAAGTACAGCACCGACGCGGATATCAGCCCTGAGAACATGCCTATGAGTACCCCCTCTACTATGAAGGGTATGCGCACAAAGCCGTTTGTGGCCCCTACGGATTTCATTATGTTTATCTCCATGCGCCGGGAGAATATTGTCACCTTAAGGGTGTTTGAGATAATAAACAGGGACACAAGCCCCAGCACCAGGAGTATGGCAAGGCTCACATATTTTACCAGGCGGTCCAGGTCGTTGAGCTTGCCCACCAGCTCGCTGATGTCGTCGGTCTTGTCGACCCCCTCTATGGCCGTGAGGGCGGCGATGGTCTCCTTATACCGGCCCAGGTCCGACAGGGAGATGGTGTAGGCGTCGGGCAGGGGGTTATCGTCGCTGATAGCCGCCATCAGGTCGCTGTCATGCTCCGAGTCCATATTGCCTATAACATTCTTCAGGCCGTCCTCTTTTGGCACGAAGGTGCACTCGCTCACATTGTCCAGAGCACGTATCTCCTCGCCCACCTGCACGGCGGTCAGGGCCGGAAGGCCGTTATCAAGGAACACCGTCACGGTGTTCCTGCCCTCTATGCCCTTCATGGTGGAGCTCAGGTTTATGGACAGAAGCCCCGCAATGCCGGTCATAAGCAGGCAGGATATGAGCACGCATATGGACGCTATGCTCATGGTGCGGTTTTTCCAAAGGCCCTTTATGCCCTCCTTGAAAAGGTATCCTATACTGTGAAAGCTCATACGCTCACCTCCTGCGAAGGACCTGGGGGGGCACGTCCTCCGCCTCGTCTATGTCAATGGGCTCCTCCTCGTACTCCCCGTCTTCAGAGAGCACCTCCAGCAGGGTGGGCTCGTCGTTAAAGCGGTCCCGGGCCTCCTCGTCATAGTCCGTCATATACTCCAGAAGCTCCGTCTGCCCATTTTGGGCGGCAGGCTCCGGCTGCTCCGCCTGTGGCCCCTCTACGGGCTCCATATCTTCAAAGCGCCCCTCTTCGTTATCATACTCCTCATAGTCGGAGTCCGCCTGCATCCTGGCCTCCTGGCGGGCGGCATACTCCTCCGGCGGGGCGTAGCTGTCCGACATCTCGTTGGTGTCCGCCACAATCTGCCCGCTATGTATCTGGATAATGCGCTTATGGAAGTGCTTCACCAGTGAGTGCTCGTGGGTCACCATTAAAACGGTGGTCCCCCGGCGGTTTATCTCGTTTAAAAGGTCCACTATCTCGAAGGACAGGGCGGGGTCGATATTGCCGGTGGGCTCGTCGGCAATAATCATCTCGGGGTTGTTCACAAGGGCGCGGGCCAGGCCCACCCTCTGGCGCTCGCCGCCGGAGAGCTCCGTGGGGTAGTGCTTGGCCTTATGCTGGAGCCCCACAAGGCTCAGCATATAGGGCACCCGCTTTTTAATGGACTTCCCAGAGGCCCCCACAACGCGCATGGCAAAGGCCACGTTGTCATAAACGGTCATATGGTCTATAAGCCGGAAGTCCTGGAAGACCATGCCCATCTTCCGGCGCACATAGGGGATTTTGCCCTTGCGCAGGCGGGAGATATCCTGTCCGTCAACTATTATCTGCCCTGCGCTGGGCCGCTCCTCGCAGGTTATCAGCTTCAAAAACGTGCTTTTGCCCGCGCCGGAGGAGCCCACGATAAACACAAACTCCCCCTTTGGGACCTTCAGGTTTATATCGTGGAGGGCCTCGGTGCCGTTATTGTACACTTTAGAGACATTAATAAATTCTATCAATAGGAAAACACCTCGCGAATTGCCGCCGCTCAATACTTGCTGGCGGCGTTATTGTCCAGGTACTTCTTCACCATCAGCGCCACCTTGAAGACGATGGCGTCCTCAAACTCCCTAAGGTCCAGGCCGGTGAGCTTGCGTATCTTCTCCAGCCTGTATACCAGTGTGTTGCGGTGCACGAACAGCTTCCTTGAGGTCTCGGAGACATTCAGGTTGTTCTCAAAGAAGCGCTGGATGGTGAAAAGCGTCTCATGGTCCAGGGTCTCGATTGAGCCCACTTTAAATATCTCCTTGAGGAACATTTCGCACAGGGTGGTGGGAAGCTGGTAAATAAGCCGGGCTATGCCCAGGTTATTATAGCTTACGATGTCCCGGGCGGTGTCGAAGACCTTGCCCACCTCAAGGGCCGTCTGGGCCTCCTTGAAGGAGCGGGCCAGCTCCTTAATGTTGTTCACAACAGTGCCTATGCCCACAGAGCACTGGGTGTAAAATTCCCCTGTAAGGGTGTCCACAATTGACCGGGCCAGCTTGTCAATATCCTTCTCGGTTATCTCCGGGCGTATCTCCTTTACAAGGGCGATATCCGTCTCGTTGATATTTATGATAAAGTCCTTCGCCTTGTCGGGGAACAGGTTCTGAAGTATCTCAAAGGAGGATATCTCGTTCTTGTCCCCAACCTTTATCAGCAGGCAGACCCTCTGCACCTCTGGCTCGAAGTGGAGCTCGTGGCTCTTGATATAGATATCCCCGGGCAGGATATTGTCCAGTATAACATTCTTGATAAAATTGCTGCGGTCATATTTCTCGTCGTAATAGGCCTTGATATTGTCCATAGCTATGCCCAGGATGCGCACGTACCTGCGGGCGTCCGGGTCCGCGCCGGAGACAAAGGCGGCGTATGACGGGCTCTGGCGGGGGCCGAAGGGCTTGAAGGTGCACTCCTCGGCTATGAACACATCCTCAGCGGCCATAGCGTCAAGGGCGGCCTCCTCAAAGATATCGCCCACCCTGCTAAGGTCGCTGCAGGCAATGATGATAGAGGACTCGTCGATAACGCCGATAGTGCGGTCTATAGCTTCGCTCATTTGATGGATGATACCCTGGAACAATCTGTTAGACATAAGCTTCTCCTCTCAAAGCTATGATTTTTCGCGGAGCCGGTGCTCAGCGGATACTCTCACTCTATTTTACATAAAGTGAAGAGGAATTTCAACCTTTTTTTCGCATTTTTGAAAAGATAACGCAGATATTTCTGGCAAAACTGTGCTTTTCAGGCCGGTACACAGCTATCCGGCAGGGCAGAGGGTATCCCTTAGAACCTGATAAAACCTCTCCCGGTCCACAGAGCGGGCAATCTCAACGGACCCAAATGAGTCCGGCGTGAAGGCCGTGCCGCCCATATTATCCCTGTTTTCGGTTTCCACCTCAACCCTCCCGCGCTCAAAAGAGCAGACCTCCGGGTAAAATACCGACACCGCCGCCAGGGGGTCGTGGAGGGTGAGCTTCCCCGTGCTCTCAAGCCACGCCCCGCCGAAGTCCATCACAGCCTGGAGCAGTGGGGTGGACTTCGGGAAAAGCTCCCGGGCCTCCCCGGCCTTGATAGTCAGCAGGTCCGTTACCTCCAGTGGGACGGCCCGGTAGGTGCTTACTTTGGCGGCAAAGACCTCCTTAGAGGCCAGCGGGTCTGCCCAGGAGTTCCAGTTATAGGTGGGGTCCGGCAGGGGCTCAGCGCCGAAATAGCCGTTCATAGTGTAGAGCCCCCTCAGAAGGCCCGGGGCGTCCGGATGCCTTCTGAAAAGCATTGCAATATTTGTCATGTTGCCGATGGCTATTAAGACGGCCTCCCCGGGGTTCTCACTTATATGCCTGTAGAGGAACTCCGGCGCATCGCCCTTTTTAAACTCTCCGTGGGGCCAGCGCTCCAGGGCCCCCGCCCCCTCGGGGGTCGGGTAGACCGGCACAGGCTGCAAGGTCCCGTCAGTCCCCGCAACCACCGGCACCTCCCTGCCCGCCGCCCGGCAGATGGCGTCGGCAACGGCGGCCCGCTTCTCCGGCTCCCCGCATACGGTGGTGACGCCCAGCAGCCGGCAGCGCGGCTCCCGCAGGAGATAGGCAAGGCACATGGCGTCGTCGATATCCCCGCCGATATCCGTGTCAAGCAGTATCTTTATCATGCTGTATACACACCTTCCGGTTTATATTATTTCCGATGCTTTCCGCCCCTATGCCCGAGCCATATTACAAGCCATGCTATACCTGCGGCGGCAATAAAAATCAGGACGGCCTCCCCCAGCCATTTCGCCGTGGCATTCCGCGTACTCTGCACGGTGACAACCTCCGTCAGGGGCAGGTTTGGCCCGGAGCTGCCTACTCCCGGCGGCTTTGGGGCCCCCGAGGGCACAGCGGTATTCCCAGGCCTCGGGATATTTGAGGGCCTTGGGGAAGGAGTTTTCTTTGGGGCAGCAGTAGGCTTAGGGGTTGCTGTGGGCTTCGGTGTTTTGGCAGGCTTCGGAGTTGCGGTGGGCTTTGGGGTAGCTTTGGGCTTCGGAGTGGCCGTGGGCCTGGGGGTAACTACAGGCTTCGGGGTGGGCGTGGGCTTTGGAGTAGCTGTAGGTTTCGGGGTGGGCGTGGGTTTCGGAGTGGGCGCTATGTATGCTCCCCTGTATACGTCCACCAGGTACACCTGCTTTGTCACGCCGTCCTCGGCGGTCACTGTCAGCCTGAAGCTGGTGGTGCTGCCCCCGGACCCGAGATTTTTCCTGTTCACGCTCACCTTCGCCCCCGGGGAGGCGGACATGCCGAAGCTCATCTCCGTCACCTCATAGGGCACGGATACCCTGTACTCCATCACCTCCGGGGAGAACTCCGGCTCAAGAGTGCCCGCGCCCGGCTTCAGTGTCAGAAGCTCCGCCTGGCTGCTGGGCAGCGGCTTCCCGTTGCCGCCCACGCTCACCGGGGGCACATCAGGCAAAGGCCCTTCTTCGGTGATAATACTCCCTATCCTCACCTCAACAGCGGCCCTGCTGATATCTGCTCCCTTCCTGGCCCTAAACTCAAAGCTTATGCTCTCAAGCCCGCTTCCATTCTCCCAGGAGGAAAACACCGTGCGCAGGGTGCCCTCCTCGACGCTGCTCACCCCGTAGCCCCCGGCCACATCCGGAGAGCCGGGAAATTCCATGAGCCCAGGGTCAAATACTAGCCGGAATTCACAGGCAGTGACCGCCTCGCCGGAGCCGCCGCAGTCCACTATGACCTCAAGCTTCCCGTCCTTTGTGTCTCCCGACACGTTGAAGCTCTTGGCCCTGGCTGCTGCCGGGAGGGTACATAGTAACACAAGCGCTATAAACAGGGCCCATATCCAGCGTCCCATACAACTCCCCCTCCCGCCGCGGGTAAAATATGTTCTATCTTACCACAGGCCATTCACGCAGTTCTACCTGCCCGGTGCTAAAGTAAAGTATTGTCGCGTTATATATTCCCCATGCTGTGCCCAATACAATTATTTTTGCCTTTTTTCCCCCTTAGGTTGACTTGCAGGGCTCAAAGAGTGTATAATTATATCTATAAGAAGACCACGGATACGGAGGTATGAATATGGCAAACTGGAAGGACCACGCGGAAAACGCCCTCACCGGCGCTCAGAGGCTTGCCGCCGGGATAAGGCGTAAAAACAGGCGCGCCGCTGCGCTCAACCGCCTGCGCACCGTTATCCGCTGCCAGGAGCGTGCTGCCGAGAAGGAGTACCTTGCCCTGGGGCGGTACTACTATAACGCCCTGCGGGATAAGGAAAACCCGGTGGCTGAGGAGCACTGTGCAAGGCTTGACGGAATAAACGCCATGTTGGACAGCACTCTCTCAGCCCTGGAGAAGGCCGCCCGGGAGGAGGACGCCTCCTGTATCGGGAGTATCGGGATAATCGGCGGCGCGGACGGGCCCACAGCTATAGTCACCGGGGACAAGAAGGGCACAATCTTCCACTTCGGCGGCGGGCCCTTGGAGATAACCGTCACAAGGGACGTGCCGTACCGCCCAGAGGAGGAGGAAATCACTGAAGCCGAGGAGATAGACTTAAGCGGCGTTGAGAGCTTCGACCACGACCCCATGCCGGAGGACTTCAGGCCCCAGGCTGACGAGGCCGGGGATAAAAACGGAGAGCCCGATAAGAGCGGCGCTGAGCTCACCGAAAACGACAGCCTCCCCTTTGAGGGCTAGGCGCGGAGGGATAAGGGAATGTCAACGGAGATTGTGAAGGATATCGTCTGCCCCCAGTGCGGCGAATCCCAGAAGTACAGGCTTTTCTCCAGCATAAACTCCAGGGAAAACCCTGAGCTGAAGCAGGCCATACTGGAGGAGACCCTTTTTGACTGGCGCTGCAGGCGCTGCAATTACTTTGCGGCTATGGCCTACCCCTTTGTGTATATCGACAACGAGGCAGGCTTTGTAGTCTGCACGGCCCCCGGGGGCAGCGGCAGCACGGTGGAGGCGACGCCGGTGCTGGGGCCCTATGTAAAGCGCAGGGTGAAGAACCTGGCGGAGCTCAAGGAAAAGCTGCTGATTTTCGACAGCAAGCTGGACGACGTGGCTGTGGAGCTGGTTAAGAACGCCCTTTGCACCATTATAAAGCGCAGCTATAATAACGTCCGGCTGCACGCCTATTTCAGCCGTATGGAGGAGGAGAAGCTGGAGTTTGCAATATACCTCCCCCGCAAGCCCGAGCCTGTGTACCACTCCACCCGCATAGAGGTGTACGCCCAGTCCCAGGAGGTGCTGCGCACCCTGAACTACTCGGACCCGGAGGATTTCTCCATAGTGGACGCGCGCCTTGCAAAGCGCATTATAGAGGAGTATCAGAACGCCTGAAAATAAAAACTGCAATACCCGGCAGGCACTCAGCCTGCCGGGTATTTTCTTTCGGCCCCTCAGCGGTATGGTATAGTAACCGTGTCTGCCGCCCGCGCTACCTGTATATGGGCTGGAGCTGCCTGCCCTCAATGGCCGCCTCAACGGTCTCACCCAAAAGGGAAAAGTCCGCCACCAGGGAGAAGGGCTTCTTAACCGGGTCGTCCTGGGAAAGGGGCACGAAGTATACGTTTTTCGTGTTCATCAGCCTTGCGGCGTTCTGCCCCGAGGCCGCTATTGCGTCGTTGCTGGCAAGGCATATTATCACCGGCAGGCCCACCCTTAGGGTGGACTTTACAGCCATAGTCACCGGGGTGTCGGTAATCCCCAGGGCCAGCTTTGAAAGGGTGTTGCCCGTACAGGGGCAGACTATCATCGCGTCCGCCAAATGCTTCGGGCCTATGGGCTCGGCCTCCACTATGGTGTGGAGCACCCGCCGCCCGGCAAGCTCCTCTGCACGCTCTATAAAATCCGAAGCTTTGCCAAAGCGCGTGTCCGTGCCGTACACGTTTTGGGACATTACCGGCAGCAGCTCGTACCTGTCCCGAAGCCCTGCCAGCTGCTCCAGCGCCTTATCCAGGGTGCAGAAGGAGCCGCACATGGCGAAACCCAGCGTTTGCAACTAAACCATCTCCTTTCTGTCTTCACCTAGCATATTATAAACCGTCTCCTTTATCAGCTCGCCCGAGGCCTTTGGGGACATCCTACCGGGTATGGACGGCGCGGACAGCACCCGGAGCCCCAGGCTCCCCGCCTCCTCCAGGTCGATGCCCCCAGGCGCTGAGGCCA
The DNA here is from genome assembly GCF_009917525.1 of Acutalibacter sp. 1XD8-36. Taxonomy (GTDB): domain Bacteria; phylum Bacillota; class Clostridia; order Oscillospirales; family Acutalibacteraceae; genus Acutalibacter. Next base: position 185,414 of record NZ_QZDU01000004.1, on the reverse strand, counting down.
GCTCTATTATCATTGTGTCTCCCCTCTGGCTCCTCAGCACAGGCGCGTCCAGCACCAGGGCGGGGACGGTGTTGAAGATAAGGTCGAAGGGCCTGCAAAGCTCGTTATAGCATAGGCCCTCACAGCCTATAGAGCGTATGGCCGTCAGGTCCTGGGCCTTTCTCGCGCTGCAGAGCACCCTGGCCCCCATCCCCCGGAGCATCATGCAGAGGGCCTTTCCTATGCGCCCAAAGCCCGTTACAAGGCAGCGGGAGCCGCAGAGGCTCCCCTCATACTCCTGTATCGCAAGGCCCACGGCCCCCTCCGCCGTCAGGTAGGCGTTGCCGGTGACAAGCTCCTCCCGGGAGTAGTAGTCCCGGCAGTCTATGCCCCGCCACAGGGGGGAGGTTTCAGTAAGCTTATTCATCATGCCGCCGAATACCCTGCTCTCAAGGAAGAGCCCCGCAAAGTTGCCGTCCAGCCGCACCTCCAGGTTCGAGAAGGGGGTATTGAGACAGCGCCCGTCCCGGGTAGCCGGAAGGGGGAGTATTATATTTTTGCAGCGCTCCACCAGGCTGTGCAGGCCGGTCTGCCTGAGCCCCGCCGTGTCCCGGGCGTTTTCAAGACAGCATATCAGCACCTCATGCCCGTCCCCCTGCATGGACCGCGCAAGGTACACCTGCCGGGCGTCCCCGCCGATTATGCCGAATATATCACAAACCATATCCTCGCTCCCTCTTCCGGTTTTCCCTGGGGGCTTGCCCCGCCCCCCGGGGATATTACATAATATGGAGGCATGTGGGATTAGGTGAATAGATAAAGTGAGGGCGCCCATTGTTAAGGCGCCCTCACTGTTAAGTTATAGCTGTTGGGTTATAGGAAAACCCATAGGCCCCGGTTTACGTTGACGCAAACTGGCTGTTATAGAGCTCCGCATAGAAGCCCCCCAGCCGGAGAAGCTCCCGGTGGCTGCCCTGCTCTATAATATGGCCGTCCCGCATTACCAGTATCACGTCCGCGTCCCGGATGGTGGAAAGGCGGTGGGCCACTATGAAGCTGGTGCGGCCCTTCATCATCTTGGCGAAGGCCTTCTGTATGCGTATCTCGGTGCGGGTGTCGATAGATGAGGTGGCCTCGTCCAGAATGAGCATCGGGGGCAGGGAGAGCATTACCCTGGCTATGCAGAGCAGCTGCTTCTGGCCCTGGCTAAGCCCGCCCAAATCCTCGCCTATCACCGTGTCATAGCCCTTTGGCATACGCTTTATAAAGCTGTGGGCGTGGGCGGCCTTTGCCGCCTGCTCTATCTCCTCAAAACTTGCCTCAGGGCGGCTGTAGGCGATATTCTCCCGCACAGTGCCGTTTTTCAGCCAGGTGTCCTGGAGCACCATGCCGTAGTTCCGGCGCAGGCTCCTGCGGGTGATATCCCTGATGTCCGTGCCGTCCACGGATATGCCCCCGGCGGTCACGTCGTAGAAGCGCATTAAAAGGTTTATAACCGTGGTCTTCCCACAGCCGGTGGGCCCCACCAGGGCGACCCGCTGCCCGGGCTCCACATTAAGAGTAAAGTCCTCAATAAGCCGCTGCCCGGGCTTATAGGAGAAGTATACCCCGTCTATCCCCACAGCGCCATCCGCCCTCTGAAGCTCCTGGGCGCTGTCATTATCGGGTATCTCCTGCTCCTGCTCAATGAGCTCGAAGACCCTTGCCGCACATGCCAGGGCGTTCTGCAGCTCCGTCACCACGCCGGATATCTCGTTAAAGGGCTTCGTATACTGGTTCGCATAGCTTAAAAAGCAGGTGAGCTGGCCCACGCTGAGCCCGCCCCCCACCACTGAGATGGCACCCACTATGCCCACCCCTGTGTACACCAGGGAGTTTACAAAGCGGGTGCTGGGGTTTGTGATGGAGGAGAAGAAGATGGCCCGAAGGGAGCAGGCCCGCAGGCGCTCGTTTATCTCGCTGAAGCGCTCCATGGCCCGGCGCTCCTGCCCGAAGGCCTTTACCACCTTCTGATTGCCCACAGTCTCCTCCACAAAGCCGGTCTGCTCCCCGCGCACCTGAGACTGGAGCCGGAACATATTATAGGTGCTCTTGGCTATAAACGCCGCCACCACAAGGGATATAGGGGTCACCAGCAGCACCACCAGGGTTATGGTGATATTTACTGAGAACATGAAGCCCAAGGTGCCCAGTATGGTTATGACCCCTGTAAAAAGCTGGGTGAAGCCCATTAGGAGGCCGTCCGCAAACTGGTCCACGTCGGCTATTACCCTGCTGACTATTTCCCCCGCCGGATGGGAGTCGATATAGCTCAGTGGGAGCTTCTGGAGCTTTTTAAAGGCCTCGTTCCTTATGTCCCTCACCACCCTATAGGTAATGCGGTTGTTTATCAGGCTCATGGCCCACTGGGCCATGGCCGCAAGGCCAACTATAACTCCTATCTTCACAAGTATTGAGAAGACGGCCCCGAAGTCCACGTTGCCCGGGCCTATTATATGGTCCACCGCGTCGCCGGTCAAAATGGGGATATAGAGGGTCGCCGCCACCGACGCCGCCGCCAGCAGCACCGACAGCCCCACGAAGAAGCTGTACCGCCGGATATAGCGCAGCACCTTTTTCAGCGTACCCTTGCTGGCCTTCTGCTTCATTTCCTGTCCCCCCTGTCAAATTGGGATTCGTATATCTCCCGGTATACCTCGCAGCTCTCTAAAAGCTCCTCATGGGAGCCCACTCCCACGGACTGCCCGTTGTCCAGCACAACGATAATGTCCGCGTGCTGGATGGAGGAGGCCCGCTGGGAGACTATAAACACCGTCGGCCCGTTGGGTAGACGGCTTATGGCCTGGCGCAGCTTTAAATCCGTGGCAAAGTCCAGGGCGCTGGCGCTGTCATCCAGCATGAGGATATCGGGCCTTCGCACCAGGGCCCTGGCTATGGTGAGCCGCTGGCGCTGGCCCCCGGAGAAGTTCCTGCCCCCCTGCTCCACCGGCTCGTCCAGGCCCCTGGGCTTCCCTGACACGAACTCCTTTGCCTGGGCGGTCTCCAGGGCCTGCCATAGCTCCTCCTCCGTGGCGTTCTCATTGCCCCAGAGCAGGTTTTCCCTGATGGTGCCGGTAAACAGCACGGCCTTCTGGGGCACAACGCCCACCCTGCCCCTCAGGGCCTCCAAATCCCAGCCCTTCACGTCCAGGCCCCCCACCTTTACGCTCCCCCCGGTTACATCGTAGAAGCGGGGTATCAGGTTTATAAGGGAGGACTTGCCGCTGCCGGTGCCGCCGATAATTCCCACGGTGGAGCCTGCCGGGGCCGAAAAGCTTATGCCGGAAAGTGATGGGCCCCCGGCGCCCTTATAGGTGAGCTCCACGTTCTCAAAGGACACCGAGGCCCTGTCCCCCCTGCCGCCCTCTGGTGGGCCGGACATTCCGGGCTCTATGTCCAGCACGCCGGAAATGCGGTTGGCGCAGGCCAGGGCCTTTGAGATATTTATAATGAGGTTTGCCAGCTTTACCAGCTCCACCAGTATCTGGGACATATAGTTCAGGAGCGCCACCACAGCGCCCTGGGTTATCACGGCGGTGTCGACCCGGATGGCTCCCACCCATATGAGCACCATTGTCCCAAGGTTTATAAGGATATATGTCATGGGGTTCATCAGGGCCGAGACCCGGCCCACAAACACCTGCAGGCGGGTGAGGGCGTTGTTCTCCCTCTCAAATTCCTCCGTCTCGGACTCCTCACGCCCGAAGGCCCGGACTACCCGCACTCCGGTAAGGTTTTCCCGGGTTGTGCCCAGCACCTTGTCAAGCTTCCCCTGCACCTGCTTATAGCGGGGCATGGTCCAGAGCATTACGCCGAAGACCACCACGGACAGCAGGGGTATCACCGCCGCAAAGATAATGGCGGCCTTCCAGTCGATGGTGAAGGCCATTACCATTGCCCCCAGCACCACGAAGGGCGAGCGCAGAAGGAGCCTTAGGGTCAGGTTTACGCCGTTCTGCACCTGGTTTATGTCGCTTGTCATGCGGGTGATAAGGGTAGACGGGCCCTGCACGTCCATGTCAGAGAAGCTCAGGCTCTGTATGCGCCCAAAGAGCGCCGCCCGCAGCCTTGCGGCGAAGCCCACCGAGGCCTTTGCCGCAAAATACTGGGCCGTAAGGGAGCAGGCGAGCCCCACTATCCCAAGGCCCACAAGCACCGCGCACATACGTACTATATACTCCCTGTCCCTGCCACCTATCCCGGTGTCTATCACCGCCGCCATCACCAAAGGCACCAGCAGCTCGAAGGACGCCTCCAGGAGCTTGAACAGCGGCCCCAGCACGCATTCCTTGCGGAAGCCCTTCATATAAACCAATAATTTCCTCACAGATACTGGCCTCCTTTACTTTATTTTACATCCATAATATATACCTGGCAGGGGTTCTGCTCATCCCATAGCCCCGGGAAGCACTCAAGCTCCAGGAAGCCCAGGCTTTTATAAAACAGGTTGGTCCTGTCGTAGTCGGGGTATTTCCCCTGCTGCACAGTCTTCACCGTCAGGAACTGAAAGCCGTTTTCCCTGGCGTAGGCATACAGCGGCCTGAAAAGCTCCCGGCCCAGGCCCCTGCGGTGCAGCTCCCGGCGGACCCCCATTACGTATATCTCACCGGCGCAGCCGCTTGTGGGCCTAAAGGCGATAAAGCCCGCCGCCGTGCCGGAGCATATATCCGCCCATACGGGCAGCTCCCGGCAGCTTGCGGCGTACTCCTCCACGGACTCCGGGTTCCCAAACCAGTCGGGCAGCGAGCTTAATATCTCCCGGCAGGCCTGCTCCTTCTCAGTTTTTTCCTTTAGCTCTGTTATCATGCTTTCCCTATCCCTCCAGACTTATACTTAAACGGCTGCCGCAGAGAGCGGCCCGAAAAGCTCCGGCCTCCTGTCGGCCATATAGCCTATGGGCTTTTCGCCGGATATGTCTATTTCCACCGTAAACGCGCCGTGCCTGCCCTGAACCTCAAGGAGCTCCCTGCCGCTGCTGTCAAAGGCAAAGGCCAGGGGCAGCTCCCCACAGAAATGGCAGCAGCCTACTGCCGGCACCTCGTTCTCAATGGCCCGGGCCCTGGCAATAGCCCGCCACTGTTCGTACTGGAGGGGGTGGTACATGCCGGTGCCGATAATGTTCACCATAAGCGCCGGGCCCTCCAGGGCCATCACCCGGCAGACCTCGGGGAAGTGCACCTCATAACAAATTGGCACAGCCAGCTTTCCAAGGCTGCTGTCAAGGCAGCGGATACGGTATCCCGGGCGCTTTCTCTCCCGCTCCCCGCCTGTCAGGATACACTTGGCGTACTGGTCCCTCACCCTGCCGTTTTCTATCGCCACCGCCTTCTCCCATTCGCCGTCCCTATAGCCCGCAAGCACCGTGCCGGGCCTTCCCACGGTCAGCTCCACAGCCAGCGCCAGGTCCTCCTTAGAGCGCAGGAAACCCTCGGGGAACACGGTTAAATCCGCCTGCTCCTCAAGGAGCAGGGGCAGCTCTCTCTGGGCGGCAAAGCGCTCGGGAACTGTCAAGCAAACTTTCAAAGTACCGCACCTCCTTAAAGCTTCGTGAGCCTTGCGAAGTTCGCCATGAGCTTCTTGGTCCCGGCCTTGTCAAAGGCTATCTCCAAAAGGGTGTCGTTTGCCATTGGGGTAGCGCCCAGGATGAGCCCGGTGCCGAAGGTCTTGTGCTGCACGCTGTCCCCCACCTTATAGGTGCCCGCGGGGGCGGGCTTATGGACCGGCGGCTTATAGGCGGGCTTGGCTTTTGGAGCCGCGGCCCCGGTGCCGCCGAGGGAAATGCTCTCCGGGCGGTAGGCGTACTCCCTGGAGCGACTACGCTCCATAAGCTCCCCCGGTATCTCGTCGGCAAAGCGGGATATCCTGTTATGGCTTGTGGAGCCGAATATCATGCGGCTCTCCGCGTTATATATATACAGCTCCTCCCTGGCCCTGGTGATGGCTACATAGGCGAGCCTGCGCTCCTCCTCCGCTTCCGAGGGGTCGTACAGCACGGCGCTGCCGGGGAATACCCCCTCCTCCCAGCCGGGCAGGAACACCACCGGGAACTCCAAGCCCTTTGCGGAGTGTATTGTCATGAGCACGGCGGAGTCGGCCCCCGCGTCGTAGTTGTCTATGTCGGTGAACAGCGCCACCTCCTCCAGGAAGCCCGAGAGGCTGGCCTCGCTGCCGTTCTCCTGCTCATAGCGCTGGAGCATTGAGGAGAGCTCCTGGACGTTCTCAATGCGCTCCTCGGCCTTCTCCGGTTCCTCTGTGCGCAGGAACATTGTATAGCCGGTCTGCTCCAGGAGTTCCGCATACAGCTCGCTGGGGGCCATGCCCTCCTCGGCCTTGTCTATCAGCTCCTGCATCATGCCGGCAAAGCCCGAGAGCTTCTTTGCGGCGGCCTTTGTGATTGCCGGGAACTCCTCCGGGTGGCTTATTACCTGGAACATGCTCTCCCCCACCTGCTGGCCTATCCCCGCGGCGGTGTCGGCGGTCTTGTCCCCTATGCCCCGCTTTGGGGTGTTCAGTATGCGCCTAAGCCTTATCTCGTCCCCGGGATTATTTATCACGCTGAGATAAGCTATCATGTCCCGGACCTCCCTGCGGTCAAAGAAGCGTGTGCCGCCGATTATCCTGTGGGGCACGCCGGACTTTGCGAACATCCTCTCGAAGGTAAGGGACTGGGAGTTCATGCGGTAGAGTACGGCGTAGTCGGAAAATTTCCTTCCCTTTGCAACCCCGTCCAATATCACCCTGGCGACCCTGTCCGCCTCGTCCTGCTCATTCTCGGCGGTGTGCAGGTGCAGCTTCTCCCCGGGACCGGCGGCGGTCCAGAGGGTCTTGCCCTTGCGCTCTAAATTATGGGCTATGACGGCGTTTGCCGCGTCCAGTATGTTCTGGGTGGAGCGGTAGTTCTGCTCCAGGCGCACCACCATGGCCCCGGGGAAGTCCTGCTCAAAGTTCATGATGTTCTCGATGGTGGCCCCCCGGAACTTATATATGCTCTGGTCGTCGTCCCCCACCACGCAGAGGTTGTTGTGCTTTGCCGCAAGCAGGCTCACAAAGCGGTATTGGGCGTGGTTTGTGTCCTGGTACTCGTCCACCATAATATACCTAAAGCGCTCCCTATAGTATTCCAGCACGTCCGGGCACTTCTCAAAGAGCCTTACGGTGTTCACCAGCAGGTCGTCGAAGTCCATGGCGTCGGAGTCGGCAAGGCGACGCTGGTAGGCCATATAGGCCCTGGCTATCACCTTGAGCCTGAAGTCCGCCCCCGCCTGGGACTCGTACTCCTCCGGGGACACAAGGCTGTCCTTGGCCCGGGATATCTCGGAGAGTATTGACTTATGGGAGATGTTTTTCTCGTTTATCTCAAGGTCCCGCATGACCTCCTTCATCAGGCGGCGGCTGTCGTCGGTGTCGTAGATGGTAAAATGGGAGCTGTACCCCAGCCGCTCCCCGTCCCGCCGGAGCATACGGGCGCAGCTTGAGTGGAAGGTGGAGGCCCAGATATCCTGCCCAGGCTCCCCAAGCATGGCCGAGAGGCGCTCCTTCAGCTCCCCGGCCGCCTTATTTGTGAAGGTTATCGCCATTATCCTCCAGGGCGCCGGGGCCGACACCGAGAGCCGGGCCCGGGTTATCTCAGAAAGCTCCCCGCCCTCAAGGTAGCTTTTGCAGCCTTCGGCGTCGTCCTCTGTAAACTCCGGCTGTATGAACGTGCTCTCATAGGCCTTGCCGTAGCGCACCAGATTGGCTATGCGGTTCACAAGCACCGTGGTCTTGCCGCTGCCTGCCCCCGCAAGTATCAGCACCGGGCCCTCTGAGTGGAAAACCGCCTGCTGCTGGCGGTCGTTCATGCGGGAGAAGTCCTTTCTCAGCACCCTCCGGCGCAGCTCCAGTATTTCCTCTTTATCAAACCCCATTTTCACATTACCTTTCTCATATGGATTCCAGTCCCCTAGATTTTACCATAAGCCGGGGCGAAAGGCAACCGTTTTGCCTGCAAAAATCAAAGGGGGCGGCCCCGCGCAGGAGGGCCGCCCCCTTTGATTTTCTCCCTGTTAATCCCTTTTCCTAACCAGCATAACGGCAACGCCTGCGGCTGAGCCGGTAAATATGAGGGGCGCCAATCTTATAAACACCCACTCAAAGGCGTGGTATGCCGTTCCCGCCACAGCGAGCTCCGGGTCGCTCCAGTCCCAGCCCTTATACGGGCTGTCCAGCACCACCAGAACCGCGAAGCAGATAAGCACCGCCGCACATATGGATAAAAGCAGCCAGAGAACCGCCTCCCTGCGCGCCGACTTCCTGCGCGCCAGCTGGAGGTTTATGACCTCCAGCTTCTCTGATATGGCCCTGAGCTCCCCAGGCTCCTCCCCGGCGACAGTTTCCCCCAGCAGGGTGCCCACCGGCGCTTCAAATACCTTTGATATGGATATGAGCATGTCCGCGTCCGGCACGGACAGCCCCTGCTCCCATTTGGACACGGTCTGGCGCACCACGTTCAGCTTTACCGCAAGCTCCTCCTGGGAGAGGCCCTTGGACTTTCTCATGGCCCTGATGTTTTCGCTTAACATTCTGCATAACCTCTTTTCTGCGAGTCTATGGCGTTATAGTAACCACTGCGGCACAGGTGTATCCGCACCGCTGTGTTTACTATATTGTACGGCTATCTGGCCGTTGCGTCAAGCAACGGAGATTAACACAGGGCCTTTTACGCCAGAAAAAATTGACAAAACCCATGATATGGTTTACAATACTGGAAAAGGCAAAGGAGCTGACTACTTGAAAAAGCTTAAGGATATTAAGGGTATATTTCTGGACTTAGGCGGCACGCTCGTGTACCCGCCCTCCGGAAGCTGGCTGTTTTCCCGGCTTGCATATAAGTATTTCCCCCGGGAAAAGCTGGCTGAGCCGGAGAATATGGAGCTTGTGCGCAGGGCCAATATGGAGCTGGAATCAGACCACCTTCTGAGCACCACCGGCGAGGAGCGGGAGCGCTTCGCCCGCTTCTATAGGACCCTGGCGCAGAAGCTACCGGAGCTGGGCATTACCTCAGGGGAGCTTGAGGAGATAACCGACGATAAGGTGTATAATATGGCAAACTTCCAAATCTTTGACGACACCGTGGAGACCCTTGAGGCCCTGAGTAAAAAATACAGGCTTGGAATCATCTCGGACAACTGGCCCTCGGTTTGGGATATGCTGGAGCAGATGGACATAGGTAAATACTTCCACTGTGCCACCTACAGCTTCCAGCTAAACGCCTTCAAGCCGTCCCCGGCCATGTACCGGGACGCCCTTTCTAAAATGGGTCTGCCCCCTGAGAACACCCTGTTCGTCGACGACCTGCCGGGGAATGTGCTGGGGGCGCAGAAGGAGGGCATATGCCCGGTGCTCATACGCCACCCGGTGCATATGGGGCTGATGGGCCATACCGAGCCCATTGAGGGGGTGCACAGTATCGACCGCATTTCCGGGCTTTTGGAGCTGCTGGATATATGAGAAGGGGGAGATTAGTCTATGGAAAAGCTGCATAATATTAAGGGAATATTCTTTGACCTGGGGGGCACGCTCATTTACCCGCCCTCGGGGAGCTGGATGTTTTCGGAGCTTGCATACAGGTATTTCCCAAAGGAGAGGCTTCAGGAGCCGGGCCCTCAGGCGGCAATGTCCCGGGCCAGCCGGGAGCTGGACGGGCACCACCTGCTGCACACCGTGGAGGAGGAGTACGAGCAGTTTTACGGATACTATAAGGCGGTTGCCAAGGCCCTGCCCGAGCTGGGGCTCACCGGCGATGACCTTCGCATAGTCACGGAGGATAAGGTATATAATAAGGCGGACAACTACAGGATGTTTGACAGCACTTTAGAGACCCTGGAGGCTGTCCGCGGCAGGTACAGGCTGGGGATAATCTCCGATACCTGGCCATCTATAGTGCCGCTGCTGGAATATCTTGGCATACTGAAATACTTTGACTGCGCGACCTACAGCTTTGAGCTGGGCGCCTTCAAGCCCGACCGCAGGATGTACGAGGACGCTCTGGCTAAGATGGGCCTGCCCGCTGAGAACACCGTCTTTGTGGACGACAGCGCCCGAAACCTCTATGGGGCCCAGGAGGCGGGGATAAACCCGGTGCTCATCAGGGCCATGCCCGGTATCGTGCCCGCAGAGGGTATCCCTGATATAGACAGGATATCGGGGATACTGGGGCTTTTGGATGTTTGAGGAGGGAATGGCTATGGAAAAGCTGCATAATGTTAAGGGGATATTCTTCGACCTTGGGGGCACGCTGCTGTACCCGCCCTCGGGGAGCTTCATGTTTTCGGACCTGGCAAAAAGGTATTTCTCCCCGGAGAAGCTGAGGGCCATGCCCCCGGAAAGGGTGAGGGCCGCGAAGGACTGCGCCTATAGAGAGCGCGCCGTTGAGCAAAGCAGGCCGGTGCTTGCCATAGAGGAGGAGTATGATATCTTCCTGAAGTATTACACCGTGCTTTCGGCAGAGCTTGGCCTGGGGCTTACCGGCGAAGAGGTAAAAGCCGTTGCCGGGGATAAGGTCTATAATAAGGACGACAATTACCGGTTGTTCGACGGCACCATAAGCACCCTTAAGGCCCTGCAGGGCAAATACAAGCTGGGCATTATCTCCGACACCTGGCCCTCTATCATACCCCTGCTGGAGCATTTCGACATACTGAAATACTTTGACTGCGCCACCTTCAGCTTTGAGCTGGGCACCCTGAAGCCCGACCGGCGGATGTTCCGGGACGCCCTTTCAAAAATGGGCCTTCCCCCGGAGCAGACGGTTTTTATCGACGATAACCCTAAAAACCTGGCGGGGGCCGCCGCCCTGGGTATAGTCCCGGTGCTGATAAGCGCCGCCCAATGGTCCCCGGAGCTGGACAGGGGCTTTGGCATTGACCATATCCAGGCCGCCGGCGGGACGGTCCCGGAGGCGGACGCCCCGGGCCTTGAATTCAGGCGCATAGATGAAATTTCCGGCATACTAGAGCTGCTGTAAGGGAGGAATGTAAATGGACGCTGAGGAAAAGATACTGGCCTGGGCCAGGGAGGGCCGTGAGCTCTCCTGCCCGCTGTGGGAGCAGCTTCCGGCTATCCCGCTCTATGTGGACCAGGTGCTCCAGTACCTGCGGGACAGCCTGCGGTTTTTTGAGCGGGACGAGGAGGATGTGCTGCTCACAAACTCTATGATAAATAACTACGTGAAAAAGGACGTGCTGCCCCACCCGGAGAAGAAGAAGTACAGCCGGGAGCATCTGGCGGCGCTGACGGTGATATGTATGCTAAAGCAGGTGCTTGCCATACAGGATATCGGCACGCTGCTCCAGGGGAAGCCCATGGACCCGGAGCTTTACGGGGCCTTTCTGGCGGCACATACCGGCGCGGTGAGCGAAACCTGCCGGGAGCTTGAGGAGAGCTGCCAGAGGGGGGCGGACCTGCGGCGGGAGGCACTGAGGCTTGCCGCCGAGTCCAACGCAAAGCGCGCGGCGGCTGAAAGGATACTCTGTGAGCTGGCCCTGGACGGCGGGAAGGAATAAATATAGGCGTTAAGCTCAGGCAGCGGCATATTGCCGCTGCTTTTCGTCTTTTTCCGAGGAAATCTGCACACCGGCACGCATATAATGGGGAGTGCTAGATTATAGTTAACGCAGTTCAAAAATCGGTATTTATCGATTTTTAAGTGCGTTTACTATTATATACTTACTGGAAAGGGTTTGGTTTTATGTGCGGATTTGCAGGATTTTCCGACTACGACGACAGCTTGCTTGATGAAAAATATCTCTGGATGGCCCTGGCCCGGCGCATGGCCCGGCGGCTCTCCCATAGGGGCCCCGACGATCAGGGGGCCCATGTCTCGTCCCACTGCGCCCTGGCCCATATGCGCCTTGCGGTCATAGACCCACAGAACGGCCAGCAGCCCATGACCGCCATTAAAGAGGGGAAGGAGTGCACAATAGCCTATAACGGCGAGCTGTATAACGCCGGGGAGCTGCGCTCCGATTTGGAGAGCCGCGGCTATACCTTCTATACCGACTGCGACACGGAGGTGGTTTTAAACGCCTACCTCTGCTACGGAGAGGAGTGCCCCGAGAAGCTCAACGGCATTTTCGCCTTCGCCATAGACGACGGCATTAAGGAGCGCACCTTCCTCTGCCGGGACCGCTTCGGGGTGAAGCCCCTGTTTTACACCTTCAAAAACTCCCGGCTGGCCTTCTCCTCGGAGATAAAGGGGCTCTTTGAGTTCCCCGGGGTCAACCCGGTGATAGGCAGAGAGGGGCTTTGTGAGATATTCGGCCTCGGCCCCGCCCGCACCCCCGGGCACGGGGTGTTCGATGGCATAAGCGAGCTTCGCCCCGGGCACTTTGCCATATACGATAGGGAGGGCTTCAAGGACCACAAATATTACAGCCTTACCGCCGCTCCCCATACTCAGACCTATGAGGACACTGTGAAGACCGTGCGGGAGCTGCTGGTAGACACTGTAAAGCGCCAATTAATCTCCGACGTGCCCCTTTGCACGTTCCTGTCCGGCGGCCTTGATTCCAGCGTGGTTACTGCCATAGCCTCAAACTGCCTGAAGGAGCAGGGCAGGGGCCTCTCCACCTACTCCTTTGAGTTTGAGGGCAACGAGGAGTTCTTCACCCCCTCCTCCTTCCAGCCGGACCGGGACCAGGCCTGGGCCCAGCGGGTGAGCGAGGTGCTGGGCACGGAGCACAGCACCCTTCTGTGCAATAACGACCAGCTTGCCGACTCCCTCTTTGAGGGGGTAATAGCCAAGGACCTGCCGGGCATGTCAGATATAGACGGCTCCCTGCTGTACTTCTGCAGGCAGGTAAAGAAAAATCACGTGGTGGCCCTCTGCGGGGAGTGCGCGGACGAGATATTCGGCGGCTACCCCTGGTTCCACCGCCAGGAGATGTTCGACGGCTCCCACTTCCCCTGGAGCAATAACCTTGACACCCGCCGCTCCCTTTTGAAGCCGGAGATAAGCGGGGAGCTCCATATGGAGGAGTATGTGGGCAGCAGGCTTTCAGAGACCATAGCCGAGGTGCCGGTGCTGAAGGGGGAGACCCCCCAGCAGCAGCGCATGAGGCAGATATCCTACCTTAATATGAAGTGGTTCATGTCCACCCTCCTGGACCGCAAGGACCGCTGCAGCATGTGGAGCGGCCTTGAGGTGCGCGTGCCCTACTGCGACCACCGGATAGCTCAATATGTCTTTAACGTGCCCTGGGACTTTAAATGTCCCGGCGGCGTGCCCAAGGGGCTTTTGAGGGACGCGGCAAAGGGCCTGCTGCCCGATGAAATTTTACAGCGCAAAAAGAGCCCCTACCCCAAGACCCATAACCCCGGTTATGAGCAGATAATGAAGCAGAGGCTCGCCTATATTCTCAGGGACAGCCTGCAGCCCATCCATAAGATACTCTCCGAGGAGGCCGCCAAGTCCCTGTTGGACCAGAGCTTCGACTATGGCAAGCCCTGGTTCGGGCAACTTATGGCGGGGCCCCAAATGCTGGCGTACCTTATCCAGATAAACTACTGGCTTCTGCACTATAATATCTATATAAATATTTAATATATTTTAATCAGTCTATTCCGTTCCTGTTCTCCTGCTCAAGCCGCCTGACCTTTACGCTGGCCGACACCTGATACCGGCACTCTTTCATCAGGTCCGGCCAGCTTTCCTTTTGCTCCCGCCAGAAGTCCGGCTCCTTACGGTACAGGAGCCTGCCAAAGCCGAAGATATCGCAGCCGTCCTCCATCACCGCCTGCTCTATGGCGCTGTGCACCTCCCCCTCCAGAAGCTGCCGGGCGGCGTCCTCTATCCTTTCGTAGGCGTCGGGCCGCTCCATCTGCACCCGGTCGGCAGAGCTGATGTCCGCGTCAACCTCCAGCTCTATTTTAAAGGAGGGCCCGCCGGCTATGTCCGGCTCTATGCTGCCGGAAACATTCCTAAGGCTGAGGGTCACCCTGCCCTCCTCCGGGCCGCCCACCGTAAGCTCCCCCATCTCCAGCCTGTCCATAGCCGCAAGCCATCCCCTGGTGCCGCCGGGGTCCATCAGCCCCATCAGCTTATAGCCGCTGAAATAGCCTGTGGCGAAGACCTCCACGCCCTCCTCTGTGGCACGCAGGGCCGGGAGCACCGGGGAGGCACCCTCCCCCTTCACCGCGTTCACAAAGTCCAGTATCTCCACCTCAGCCGCCTGGCCGTTATACCTCCCGCCCCTGCCCAGGGCCTGGAGCTGGGACATCTTCATAAGCTTGCCGTCGTTCTCAGCGGACAGCACCTCCCCGGCGGTGGTGACAGAGAGGAACATCTTCACGGCGGGCCGGGTGTTATAGTACCGCACGAAGAAGTCCAGGCAGTCGTCAAGGCCATTCAGGGCGCAGTCCATGCCGAAGACCACCAGGTAGTTATGGGAATAGAAGGGCTCCCGCCCTGTGGTGAGGGACAAGTCGGAAAGGGCCTGGAGCACGGTCTCCCCCTCACAGGTAAAGAGCTCCTCCCCCTCGTCCTCTGCAGAGGCCGAGGAGCGCACGGTCACCCTGTAGCCGCTGCCGGTCCAGTCCACGCCGATACCGTGTATGAGCACCCGCTCATAGAGCTCGGGGTAATTGCAGCCTGAGAGAGTTATACACATTATAACAGCCAGCAGAGCCGCTCCCAGCTTTTTCATTTTCCCGCCCCCTTTCCCCGAACTAACGCCGCCGCCCATGTGAGAAGTGGCAGGCCCGCCCCTGTTATCACCGTGCACAGGCACAGCGCCCAGGGGTCCAGCAGAAGGGCCTGCACCCCGGAATTACCCACGGCGAGCAGGGCCAACAACAGCAATAATACTGCCGTCACCCATACGGGCCATTTTTTCTCCCGCTCCCCTGTTATGGAGAAGACGCACACCCGGCAGGCGTACATGTCCACAGCCAGCTTGATAATAAGGCACATCATCCACACCCCTGTAAATACCGCGTCCAGCCGCTGGAGGGAGCGCACCTCCGTAAGGGAGGCCAGCACATAGACCGGGAAGTTCTGGGCGTAGGCGTAGCGACCCAGGCACCCGGATATCAGCAGGATTGTGAGGGACACAAACGCCGCCGTCCCTATCATCCAGCCCATAAATCCCCGCCCCTTTTTCCCCGCCACCTGGGGCAGCAGCACCCCCATGTCCGCAAACAGGGAGGTCCTTGCCAGGAACAGGGCCGTGCCCCTGGCTGTCTGGGAGTATCCGTACTGGAACAGGGGTTCAAGGTTCCCCGGGTCAAAGCGCACCGCCACAATGCCGAACACCAGCCCGCAGCCCAGCAGCAGCACTATCAGCACACAGGAGGCGCAGCGGGCCACGGTCTCTATCCCCCGCAGGGCGCCGTAGAGCGCCACGCCGGTTATGGCCGCCGTCACAAGCCCCGCCGAGAAGCCGGGGTTTACCGTGTCCATAAGGAATATCTGAAACAGCGCAAGGGAGGAGCCCCCTGCCAGAAGGAAGTATAGCCAGTACCCTATGGGCACGATATACCCCAGCTTCCCCATGGAGCCTACCGCCAGCTCCGGCACACTGCCGCCCCTGCCCATGCACAGCCAGACAGGGAGGGCTATAAGCGCCCCCAGGGCCATGGCCAAAAGGCAGGATATGATATTGTCCAGAATGCTCTCGCCCCCAGTATACTGGGCATTCAGGGCTATAGTTACAAGTATATGGGACACAAACATCGCCATAAAAAACTGGGCCGAGCTTATCCTTGTGCGAACCATCTATATTCCCCCCTATTCGCCTATCTCTCTGCTGCCGGGCATATCCTGCACATTGGCGCTGCCTTTAGCCAGCCGCCGCCAGCCCGCCCGGACGAACACATCCCTAAATGCCAGCCGCCCGTTATACGGGGCCACAGGTGACATAAGGGGCACGCCGAAGCTGTCTGTGCCGCACAGGTCCATTAAGAGCAGCACAAGGCCTATCATCACGCCCCATACCCCAAAAAAATTCCCCGCCAGCAGAAAGGCCAGCCTCAGCAGCGCCAACGGCTCATAGAGCCTGGGCACGGCGTATCCTGCTATGGCTGTGAGGGCCACCACCATAAGGGAGGGGGCGCTCACAAGCCCGGCGGACACCGCCGTGTCCCCTATCACAAGGCCCCCCACTATGCTCACCGTAGCCGACAGGGATTTCGGCGCCCTCAGGCCCGCCTCCCTTAGCACCTCATAGAGGAAGTACAGTATCAGCGTCTCCGCCATCACCGGGAACGGCGTCTGGGACTCCGACTCGGATATCTTCAAAAGCAGGGCCTCGGGGAGCATTTCCGGGTGGTGGGTGGCTATTGCCACATACAGCCCCGGCAGGAAGGTGCTAAGAAAGAAGGCCGCGTATTTCAGCCAGCGTATAAAGGTGCCGTAAAAGGGCCTTGTAAGGTAGTCGTCCAGGGTCTGGAAGTTCTCCACAAACAGGAAGGGCACTATTATGGCGCTGGGGGTGCCCTCCACCAGAATGACTATGCGCCCCTCCTCCAGCTTGCCGCAGACCACGTCCGGGCGCTCGGTCATGCCCACGCCGCTGAACACCCCTCCACGCTCTAAAAAGCTTGTGAGGTATCCTGCCCCAAGGGCCGTATTCAGGTCGTAGGCCTTAAGGCGCTCACGGACCTGCTCCAGTATCTCCGGGCTCACCGTCCCCTCAAGGTAGCATAGGGCCAGGGGCGTGTGGCTCTGCCCGCCCACCTCGGCCTTTTCAAACTTCAGCGAGCTGGTCTTCATCCTGCGGCGTATCATCGCCATATTGTTCTGGTAGCTCTCGTTAAAGCCGTCCTTTGCCCCCCGCTGCATGACCTCGTTCTGGGGCTCGTCGGGCCCCCGGCTCTCGAAGCCCTGCACGCCGAATACCAGGGCCTCACTGCAGCCGTCTATTATAAGCACCGCAAAGCCGCTCATCAAGAGCAGGAGTATCTGGTCCATTTTACTCTCGTGCTTCTGTTCAACTGCTCCCAGCACCGCCCGCTCAATATGCCGGAGCTGTTCCGCTCCCCTTCCGGGGAGCTCCCCTGCCTCCATAAGGGGGTTTAATATGCTCAGTGTGATAATCTGCTTGCTCACCAGCCCATCAAGAGCGAAAAGCGCCGCGCCGGTGCCGGACAGGTCCAACTCGCGCATCATGAAATCCATGGAGTTTTTGAACTCGCTTTGTAGATACTCCTTATTCTCCGAAAGGGCCGCCGATACCTTCTCCATTTCCCCGCCTCCCAGGTTCAAATCACGGATAGTTTTAGCAAATCCCCCTGTAATTATACGGATAAACCCGGGGGAGCGAGGGATAATACCGGTGTTGATATAAAGATTCTTTCGGGAAAGAGGAAAACTATGCTGATATCTCTCCTGCGCACCGTCATTATGTATATAGCCATACTCATAGGCGTGCGGCTAATGGGAAAGCGGCAGATAAGCCAGCTGCAGACCTCGGAGCTGGTGGTGACGCTGCTCATATCCGAGCTTGCCGTCATGCCCATCCAGCAGCACGACGACCCCCTTTGGAACGGCCTTATACCTATGCTGGTGCTGGTAGTCTGTGAGATAGTGGTGTCTTTATTTATGCTCAAAAGCGGCAAATTCAGGCAGGCCGTCTGCGGAAGCCCAATGGTGGTGATAGAGAACGGCCGGGTCCTCCAGGACCAAATGCGCCGCCTGCGCATGAGCACCGAGGACCTTTTCGAGGAGCTGCGCCTTGCGGGGGCCTTTGCCCTTGAGGACGTGGCCTACGCCATAGTTGAGACAAACGGCAAGCTGAGCGTGCTGAAAAAGGCCTCGGCGGACTCCCTCACCCCCAAGCAGGCCGGGGTCAAGGCCCCCTCTGAGGCCCTTGAAGTGGTGGTGGTCAGTGACGGTCATATCTCGGAGCACTCCCTGAAGCTCTGCGGCAAAGACCCCCACTGGCTCCGGGAACAGCTAAAGTTCCAGGGCGCGGATCTGTCCGACGTATTCATCATGACCGCCCGCACCGACGGCAGACAGCTGATAATAAAGAAACAGCCGAAAAAGGGCTGACACTTGCCAAGCTCCCCCGCCCCTGGTATAATGGGGTTATAATTTTTGGGGGTGTATTAAGTGCCAAAGGATGAACTTGACAGCCTCATGGCGGGGCTGCGCCGGGAGCTCCTGGCCCTGGGCATACCTGTCTCCTGGCGGCTGCTGCCACAGGTGCAGGTGAATACCCGGGCCAAAAGGCGACTGGGTTGCTGCTTCTACCAGGGCGGGCGGTACTGGATAGAGGTGTCGGACCGGGTGCTGGGGGACGGGGCCCTGCTAAGGCAGACTCTTGTGCACGAGCTGCTGCACACCTGCCCCGGGTGCCGGGACCACGGCAAGCGCTGGAAGGCCTACGCGGGGCTTGTAAGCGAGAAGCTGGGCTTCAAAATTGAGCGCACCGTCAGCACCGGTGCCCAGGAGGGCCCCCTCAGGCAAGAGGAGGTAAAATATATCTTAGAGTGTCAGAACTGCGGGGCGCGGATAGAGCGCATGCGCATGTCAAAGGCGGTGAAATCCCCCTGGCGGTACAGGTGCCGGTGCGGGGGCAAACTGCGGCGGGTGCTGTAGGCCTCTATAGTTAACACAGTTCAAAAGAGGTAGAATACCTCTTTTGAACCTGGCGACGTGGTCGCCCAGCTTGAAAATCGGTATGTACCGATTTTCAAGTGTGTTTACTATAACGGCAGCGCCACACAAAGATTGTACGGCGCTGCCTTGACATTTTTCCCGGTATACTGTAGAATAATATACATAATTTTCATGTAAAAGGAGGCCCTGCCTTGAAACGGACTCTATGCGCCTTCTGCGCCTTTATTATGCTCTTGGCCCTCTCCGGCTGCGCCGTGCCCGACTCACTGCAGCTGGACGTCTCCCAGGGCTACGGCCTGCACACAAAGCTCCTACACCTGAACGCCAGCACCGAAAAGAGCAGGCAGCGCATTGAGGGCTTCGCCTCCCTCACCGAGGACGCCCAGCCCCTTGACAAGGATATTTCACTGTTTGCCTATTATCCCGACCTGACTGTCACCATAACCAGGGACGGCACCCGGGGACAGACGGCGGTCGTGGACATAAACGGGGACTATGTGGACTTCCACTACCTGGACGAGGAGCAGCTCTACCGCTCCAAAATGACCCCGGAGGACTTGAAAAATCTTCTGCACCAGCCCACCAGATAGCAAAAGACCGGGGCGCTCTGCCCCGGCCTTTTTTATTTTACGGCTGGATATTGAGCTTTGGCACCTGGCCTACCACCATGGTCTCCGCAAGCACTGTTGAAGCCTCGGCCTCAACCGAGGTCTCAAAGCGCCTGGAGGGCGAGCAGACCCTGGCCTGCACGGTCATCACCAGCCTGTGGCAGGTCTGGTTCAGCCCCGCGCCGGTGAACTCCGTGGAGAACTCCACCACGGCCGAGCCCTCAAGCTGCAGCTTTATGGGCACAGGGAAGCCCCTGCCGTTAAAGAGCCCCACGCCTGTAAGGCTGCCCACCGGAACGAAGACCGTGGCCCTCCCCTTCAGTGAGCGGGACAGCCGCTCCAGCACCCCCGCCCGCAGGCTGTTCAGCCGCTCCTGGTCCGCGCTGAGCATGGAGACCTGCCCACCGCTCTCCCGCTCCACCCTGACAAAGGGGGCCGGGTCCGCCTCCAGCTCCGCGTCCACGGCCTTCGAGACGCACTCCAGCACATAGCCCCTTGCCGCCTCCTGTATGAGCTCCGGTGAAACCCCTGATATGGCCCGTTCGCAGAGCAGGCCTATAATTACAGCCGCCGCCCCTATTAAGAGCACCCAGCGGCGCCTTCCCCCCGCCCGCCGGTACCTTCGCGGGAACCTTCTCTTTATGTACCGCATACCAATACCACCCCCTGCTATCCTACGCAGGGGGTGGGCTTTTGGTTCGCATATGGCTGGCGGCAGTTCCGTCAGTTTTACAGTTTTACAGCATATCCCTCAGTCGGCGCAGGGTCTCGGCTACCGGGAGGCCGACGATATTGGGGTAGTCCCCGGCTATCTCCTTCACCAGCATTACCCCTATCCCCTCTATGCCGTAGCCCCCGGCCCGCCCGGTGGACTCGCCCATTGAGACATACTCGGCTATCTCCTCGTCTGTGAGCTCATAGAAGGTCACAGACGTGACCTGGTGGAAGACCTGCCGCTTCCCCCGCACGCTGAGGCATACCCCGGTATAGAGCTTATGGGTGCGGCCGGAGAGCCGCCGGAGGGTCTGTCTTGCGGCTACATCGTCCCCTGGCTTTCCGAT
Organism: Acutalibacter sp. 1XD8-36; assembly: GCF_009917525.1. Classification (GTDB taxonomy): domain Bacteria; phylum Bacillota; class Clostridia; order Oscillospirales; family Acutalibacteraceae; genus Acutalibacter. The sequence continues at coordinate 165,126 of NZ_QZDU01000004.1, read as the reverse complement.
TATCATGCCGTCTATGCTCACAACAGAGTCGGCGGCTATTATGGCCCTCCCGGGGCAGAGCCTCTCCACTGCCTCCGCCTTGCGCTGTGCTAAGCACTCCACCGTCTCCCGGGGGGTGTACTCCTTTGGGACCGACTCGTCAGCGCCGGAGACTATGACCTCTATGTCCACCCCCGCCTGCTCCAAAAGCATTCTGCGGCTGGGGGACTGGGAGGCAAGGACTATCCGCTCACTAATCCTCAAAGCCATTGGGGTTCATCTTCTGCCAGCGCAGGGTATCGGCGCACATGTCGTCCACGGTCTTCTTGGCCTTCCAGCCCAGCTCCTTCTCGGCAAGGGAGCAGTCTGCATAGCAGGTGGGGATATCCCCGGGGCGGCGGGCGTCGATAACATAGGGCACCTGCTTTCCGGCGGCCTTGGAGAATGCCGCCACCATCTCCAGCACGGAGACCCCCCTGCCGGTGCCCAGGTTATATACCTTCACGCCGCAGGGCCCCTGCTCAAAGAGCTTCAGGGCGGCGGCATGGCCCTCTGCCAGGTCAACTACATGGATATAGTCCCGCACGCCGGTGCCGTCGGGGGTGGGGTAGTCGTCCCCGAATACGTGGAGCTTCTCAAGCTTGCCTACCACTGTCTGGGCGATATAGGGGGCCAGGTTATTGGGTATGCCGTTGGGGTCCTCACCTAAAAGGCCGCTCTCGTGGGCGCCCACAGGGTTAAAGTACCGCAGGAGCACCGGGCTGAAGTCCTTATGGGCCACGGCGTAGTCCTTTAAAATATGCTCAATCATGAGCTTTGTGTTGCCATAGGGGCAGTTTGCGCTGGCAGGCAGGGGGAAGTCCTCCTTAATCGGCACAGTGGCAGGCTCGCCGTACACTGTTGCCGAGGAGGAGAAGATTATATTCTTCACGCCCTGCTCCTCCATGACCTTCAGGAGCACAAGGGTGGAGTTCAGGTTGTTCTCATAGTACATCAAAGGCTCCCTCACGGACTCACCCACGGCCTTGAGCCCGGCGAAGTGTATGACTGCCTGGGGCTTCTCCTTTATGAAGGCCTCCCGCAGCTTCTCCTCGTCCCGCACGTCTATCTCGTAGAAGGAGGCCTCCTTGCCGGTTATCTGCTTTACCCGCTCCACCGAGGTCTTCTTGCTGTTGCTGAGGTTGTCGACTATCGCCACCTGATGGCCCTGCTCCAGAAGGGTGAGGACTGTGTGGCTGCCGATGTACCCCGCGCCGCCTGTTACCAAAATCTTCATGATTCTTCCCGCCTCTCAGTTAATTTCGCGGCTTAATAGTTCGCGCGTGCGGACTATCCGCGTCTGCAAATATTATAGGCATAGAATGGGAAAATAGCAAGGTTTTTTCAGGAAATCATCAATATATTACCTAAAAAGCGCAAAATACTTCTCCTTTCCCCGGGGATAATATCTTTATAGCTAACGCAGTTCAAAAATCGGCATGTACCGATTTTTAAGTGCGTTTACTATTTCAAACGAGTAAGGGAGTGTTTTTGATTTGAGTAAGGACAGCATATTGTTTTTGACCGGGAGCTGCGCATATCCCACCCTGGAAATTGCCTGGCGGGGGCACACGCATTATTCCATGGCCCTGGCGGGGGGAGTCTGCCTCTGCCTTATCGACCATATCTGCTGCGGCATTTTAGAGGGCAGGAGCCTTTTCACCAGGTGCCTTGCCGGGTCCGGGCTCATAACCGGGGTGGAGCTGGCGGCGGGGATACTTGTAAACCAGGTAATGGGCCTTAGGGTATGGGATTACTCCCATATGCCAATGAATATTATGGGCCAGGTCTGCCTGCCCTACTCGGCCCTATGGTTTGGGCTGACCCTTCCTGCTATGGCTTTATGCAGGCTTTTAAGGGGGGCAGGGAAAATCTCCCAATAAACCCTTGTATTTTTACAGGGTATGCTGTATAATTATAACATATCCTGTAAAAAATAATACATGTCTGGAGTGACCCCCATGCTGAGAAAACTTTCCGCGCTCCTTTTGGCCCTGCTTCTGCTACCCGCCTGCTCCGCCCGGCGGGCGGATATCCCAAAGCCCAAGGCCTTCGACCCAGAGGAACCCCTTACCATCTGTTTCGACCTGGACGGCGGCACCACTGACCCCCGGCACTATGAAATCGACCGGATTACCCCCCTCTACACCGGCGTCGAGACCCGGCAGCAGGCAGTTGACCTCTTCCTAAAGGATATGGAGGAGGCGGGCGGGCCCCGGGATGTTCAGGTAGAGTTTATCGAGGGCTACGGCTCCCTGCGGGAGGGCCAGCTCACCCATATGCGTTCGGAGTTAATGGCTGGCAAGGGCCCGGACCTGTTTGTAATCTGCCAGAGCGCGTACTCCAATCTGTTCCTTTTCCCGGAGAAGAAGATGGAGGACGGGCTGTTCCTCTGTCTTGACGGCTATATGGACGGCGCCCAGTTTATGGAGCCGGACAAAATGCTCACAAAGGTCTTCGACGCCGGCAGGGCCTCGGACGGCAGGCGCTTCCTGCTGCCCATGACCTACAGCCTGGGGGCGGCGGTACTGCCCTCGTCCCAGCTGGACATAGATACTGAGCAGGAGCTCACCTTCAGCAGCCTGCTGGACCCGAACGGCGGGCTGGGTGGCGTCCTGGGGCTCTGGCGCGACGACGAGTACGGCGACCCGTTTCTGGACATGTACCCGGCCCTGGGCCAGCTTGCCGACTATAAAGCCGAGAGCCTGGGCTTTTCCAAGGAGGAGCTGGGGGAGTTTTTCGCGGCACTCTCCCGGTATGAGGAACAGCTTGACTCCGGGGAGGCCCAGCGCCCCAAGGGTTTGCATATATCCAATATGCTTCTGGTAAACGGTGCAGTGACCTCCCGCTCCTGGGCCATGGAGCCCTTAACCATGGTGCCCCTCTATGACAGCGAGGGGGGCGTCACCGCCCGGGTGAACTGCTTCGCCGGGGTAAACGCCAATGCCGGCAACCCCGCCGGGGCCTTCTGGGCCGCGGACTACCTGCTGGGCCACGACTATATGCAGAACTCGGACATATATATGTACATATTCTCCGCAACCCTCCCCATATATGGCGACATCCTGGGCCCCGGCGCGCATGTGCCCTACGTCCGCAGCGACCCCGAAGCGGCTCCCAAGATTGAGAGCGGCATTGACGGAAACTGCTGGGAGGCCTTTCAGCAGCTCACCGGTAAAATTACCGGGGCGGAATTCCCCACGGCCCTGGACAGTGAGCTCACCCGGGCATACTGTGCCTACATCGCCGCAGAGAGCGGCAGCCAGCGGGAGAAGGTTATCTCTGAGGCCTATACCGCCATGGAGATGATGCTTGGGGAGTCGTAGCCTGTAAATACAGGAAGGACCGGTTCGAATTGAACCGGTCCCTTTTCCATGTCTATTTCACAGCTTCCAGGTCAGTTTAGAAAATCCTCCCGGTATTTAACGCCGAAAAACTCCGCCAGCTCCCGCAGCTCGCTGTCCTTTATGGTGTTTATCCTGGGCAGATGGGCCGTGAGCATATATATCTGCGCGGCCTTCTCCACGGTCTCAATAAGCCCGAAGGTCTCGTCCATGGTCTTCCCTGCGCCGTATATGCCGTGCATTCCCCATATTACCAGGCGGAACTCCTTCATCTTCTCCGCGGTGGCCTCGCCTATGGAATTTGTGCCGCAGAGCATCCAGGGCAGCACCCCCACGCCGTCCGGGAAGACTACAATGCACTCGGTGCACATCTCCCAGAGTGTGTGGGTGAATTTCCTCTCGTCCAGCTCATGCACATAGTTCATAGCCAGGGTGTGGGTTGGGTGGCAGTGCATAATTATTCTGTTTTCCGGGTCCACCTTCAGGCGGGCCATATGGCTCATGAGGTGGGCGGGGAGCTCGCTTGTGAATTTGCCGCCGTCCTTATAGCCCCACAGGAGCCGGGCGGTCCTGCCGTCGGGGGCTATCCTTATAATGCCCAGGTTATTCTCCGGGTCGTCCTGCACGTTCTTAAAGTACCTGCCGGTGCCGGTGACTATAAATATCCTGCCCGCAAGCTCCTTTGCCTCAAAGCCTATGGGTATCTCCCGGACGGCACTGTCTATGTCGATATACCTGCCCACCTCCTCGCTTTGAAGCAGGCAGCTGATATTCCCGCCGTTGCGCTCGTCCCAGCCCAGGCGGTACATATTGGCGGTGGTCCTGCGCATTTCAGTGAGGAAGGGCGCGTCCATTATATTCTTCATAGTATGTCAACCTCTCTTGCTCAAAACGTCCCGCTCATAGGCCTCGCAGAGGGGGTACCACTCCCCGTCCAGAGGCTTCCCGCAGGCCCGGCAGTACTCGTCCCAGATATCCCCGAAGGGCATGGTCTTGAGCTCCTCCTGCATAACCATCAGCCTGCTGAAGTTCCCCTGGTCCTGAAGCCTTTTAAGCTCCTCCACCGGCTGCAGAAGCCCAAATAACAGGGCCTTCTGGAAGTTGCGGAAGCCTGTGGCCCAGGCGGAAATACGGTTTATGGAGGCATCGAAGTAGTCCAGGGCCAGGAACACCCTGTCTATCCCGCAGCGCACCACCTCCTTGGCAATCTCCCGGGTCTCGTCGTCGAACAGCACCACATGGTCGCTGTCCCAGCGGACCCCACGGGTCACGTGCAGGGCCAGCTTCTCATCGTAGGCGAGGATAGATGATATCTTGTCGCTCACAAGCTCCGTGGGGTGATAGTGCCCGTTGTCCAGAAGGCAGATACAGTCGTCCCGCCCGGAGGCGTATTTCAGGCACCACTCCGCGCTGCCCACGGTATAGCTCTCAACGCCGATGCCAAAGACCTTGGACTCAGCGCAGGGGTACACCTTCGTTTTGTCAAAGGGCTCCGAGAGTATTTCGTCAAAGCTCTTTTTATAGCGCAAGCGCGGGCCTATCCTGTCGGCGGGGACGTCCTTATAGCCGTCGCCGGCCCATATGTTCATAACGCAGGGCTTGCCCAGCTCCTCCGCAAGATACTGGCTTATCCTGATACACGCCCTGCCGTGGTCCACCCAGAACCTTCTGGTCTCCTCGTGGGGGGAGCTGAGGGTCAGGGGATCGCATTTGGGGTGGGAGAAGAAGGTGGGGTTAAAGTCGCAGCCGATTCCCCTCTCCCGGCAGAAGTCCACCCACTTTTTAAAGTGCCTGGGCTCCAGCTTATCCCTGTCGGCCCACTCGCCGTCCTCAAAAATGGCGTAGCTCGCGTGCAGATTGAGCTTCACCTGCCCCGGCACCAGGGAGATGACCTTGTCAATATCAGCCATCAGCTCCTGGGGGCTCCCCGCCCTGCCGGGGTAGTTCCCGGTAGTCTGTATGCCGCCGGTGAGGGGCTTCTGGGGGTCGGTGTCAAAGCCCCTCACATCGTCCCCCTGCCAGCAGTGCAGGGACACCGGCACGGTCTTCAGCTTCTCGATGGCCCGGTCCGCGTCCACGCCCAGGGCACTGTATTTTCTCCTTGCCTCATCAAAGCTCATACCCTTCTCCTCACATCAGGCCCCTATATAGGGCGGCAATCTCCTCCACGCTGGTATCCCTGGGGTTCCCCGGGCAACAGGCGTCAGCAAAGGCGCTCTCGGAGAGGAACTGCACGTCCTCCTCCTTCAGGATTCCCTCGAGATTTTCGGGAATGCCTACGTCCTGGGACAGCTTCTTCACTGAATTTATGGTGGCCTCCACCGCCCCGTCTTCTGACATATTATCTATCCCCTCAACGCCCATGGCCCTGCCAACGGCCCGGTAGCGGGACCCGGCGGCGGCCTTGTTGTACTCAAGCCCCGTGGGGAGTATAATAGCGCAGGCCACGCCGTGGGGAGTATCGTACAGGGCGGACAGGCCGTGGGCCATGCTGTGGACAATGCCAAGGCCCACATTGGAGAAGCCCATCCCGGCAATGTACTGCCCAAGGGCCATGCCCTCGCGCCCGGCGGGCTCATTGTTTACGGCGGCGCGGAGGTTCCCTGAAATAAGGCGTATAGCCTCCAGGTGGAACATGTCGGAAATGGCGCAGGCGCCCTTGGTGATATAGCCCTCAATGGCGTGGGTTAGGGCGTCCATGCCGGTGGCGGCGGTGAGGGACTTTGGCATGGAGGCCATCATGTCCGGGTCTACCACGGCGATTTCCGGGATGTCGTTTGTGTCCACGCACACAAATTTGCGCTTCTTCTCCACGTCGGTGATAACATAGTTGATGGTGACCTCGGCGGCAGTCCCGGCGGTGGTGGGGACTGCAATGGTGAACACCGCATGATTTTTCGTGGGGGCCACACCCTCAAGGGAGCGCACATCGGCAAACTCCGGGTTATTCACAATTATCCCTATGGCCTTGGCGGTGTCCATAGCCGAGCCGCCGCCGATTGCCAGCATACAGTCCGCGCCGCTCCCCTTATAGGCCTCCACGCCGCTCTGGACGTTCCCGATGGTGGGGTTGGCCTTCACGTCGCTGAAAATCTCATAGGCAAAGCCGGCCTTGTCCAGGAGGTCCGTGACCTTCCTGACGACTCCGTATTTCAGCAGGTCCGGGTCGGTGCATACAAAGGCTTTTTTGTACCCCCGGGCGGTGAGCTCGGGCACAATGTTCTCAATGGCCCCGGCCCCGTGGTAGGATATGGCGTTCAGTACAATACGGTTTGACATAATTATATCTCCTCTATGATTAGTGTACGGCTTCCGCCGCCGAACATTTAACAGATTTCTGAGCCGTAATTTGGCTATTCAGGTTTCCCAGGGCCGTGGCCTCTATGGGCAGGGCCGCCACCTTCAGGCCGGTCTCCTCCTCTGTGAGGCGGTTGAGGTACTGGTTCTTCGCGCCGCCGCCCACTATGTACAGCTTGCTGTACCTGCGCCCTGTAAGCCCCTCCAGCACCCGGACGCTCTCGCCGTAGCACCGGGCCAGGGAGCGGTAGGCGCAGCGGAAGTAGTCTCCCGGGCTCTCAGGGGCCGTATACCCCGACTCCTCCAGGGCCCTGCAGACTTCCCCGCTCATAGACTCCGGCGCCATAAACCGCTGGGCGGTCACGTCCACCAGGCCTTGATAAGCGCTGGCCCCAGCGCTTTCTGTTATGGCTGAAAAGTCCTCCCCCGGGCAGAGCTCCTCCCTAAGGTTATTCACCATCCACATTCCCATAATGTTCTTAAGGCAGCGTATATAGCCCACCCCGCCCTCGTTGGAGAAGTTAGCCTCCAGGCTCTCGGGGGTTGTGACGGCCTCCTGGAGCTTTGCCCCTAAGAGGCTCCAGGTGCCCGAGGAGAGGAACAGCTCACCCTCGCCAGAACCGGCGGCACCAGCCTCCATAGGTATGCCCTCCACGGCGCTGGCGGTGTCGTGGGTGGGGCAGAGTACGACCCTTATGCCCTTATACTCCCCAACCACCGTCCCCGGCTGGCTGAGCCCGGTAAAGAGCTCCTCCGGCAGGCCCAGCCTGCGGATTATCTCCAGGTCAAACTCCCCGGTCCCGGCGTTCACCAGCCCGGTGGTGGTGGCGATGGTGTACTCGTGCAGGCCAGTGAAGCTGAGCTGCTTCCCTCCTGTCAGCCGCCACATCAGGTACTCGGGCATCATCAGGTAGCCGGTGGCTCCCTCCAAGCGCCCGCTGAGCTTGTCGGCGTAGAGCTGGTAAATGGTGTTGAAGGTCTGGAACTGGATGCCGGTGCGGGCGTACAGTTCCGGGAAGGGGATGATTTCATGGACCCTTGGGATGGAAGCCTCAGTGCGGCTGTCCCTGTACGCATAGCAGGGCAGCACCGGCCTGTCCCCCCGGAGCAGCACATAGTCCACGCCCCAGGTGTCCACAGACAGGCTCTCTATCCGGGGATACCTCCCAAGGGCCGTGTCTATCCCCGCCCGGACCTCCCGCTCCAGGCGGTCAATGTCCCAGGTGAGGTGCCCGTCCCTCTCGGTCACGCCGTTTTTAAAGCGGTAGACCTCCTCGGTCCTTAATGCGCCGTCCTCCTGCCAGCCTATAATGTGCCGCCCGGAGCTGGCGCCGATGTCGATTGCCAGGTAATATTTCATAGGGCCTCCTTGGTGGGAATTTCCTGTCAGTACTCAGTATACGCGATTTTTTGTGCAGGGTCAAGTATAAATCCTTGATACTCCGGGTAATATCCGTTGACAAACCCTCCCAAATTTGTTATTATTTATCTATAATATATAAACTCTTAGGAGGTCGTTTCCAATGAAAGTAAATATCGGCACCTATTCCTTCGGCGGCATTGCCAGCTATCTGGGCCTTGGGCCCACCCTGCTTGAGAAGTTTAAGACCATCAAGGCCCTGGGCTTCGACGGCGTGGAGCTGTTGCCCGTGGACCTGGACAACCCTGTTGAGGACATTAAGAAGTGGGCCCAGGAGACCGGGCTTGAGATAGTCTCCGTCCATGCCGAGCCCACCGAGGAGATTGTGAAGAAGATGGCTGCCCTTGGGGGCAAGGCCGTTATCTGGGCCAGCACCGACTTCTGCAACAAGGAGGAGGCCATTGAGGTGGCCCATAAGCTGGACAAGCTGGCTGAGATGGCCGAGCCCTACGGCATTAAGATTGGCTATCACAACCACAGCAAGGAGTTCTATGTTGATGAGGGCCTGCCCCTTATTGAGCATATGGCAAACAACTCCTCCAAGTTCTTCTTCCAGCTGGACTGCGGCTGGTGCATGAACGCCGGTACATATCCCCCCACCTTCATCCGCAGGTATAAGGACAGGGTCGTCGCCATACATGTGAAGGAGAACTGTCGCGTCCAGGGCCCCGGCCCCCAGCCCAAGTCCGCCCACGCAGAGGGTCCCCACGAGAGCCCCTTCGCCCACGTAGCGGAGATGTCCCTGGAGGAGCGCCAGGCCATGCTGGACCAGTTCAACGCCCGCAACAACAGCCCCGAGGGCCAGAAGCGCTTTAACGTACAGTGCAAAATGGGCGCCCCCGAGTCCAATATGGACTGGAAGGCCATAAAGGAGGCCCTGGACGAGCAGAGCTTCGAGGCCTTCTGGGTCGTGGAGCGCGAGGGCTTCTATGACGAGCACGACAAGTGCATTGCCGACGACGCCAAGTATGTTAAGGAGAATGTGCTGTAAGCTTTCCCGCTGAACAGTCAAACGCCGCGTCTTTAAAAAGATGCGGCGTTTTCGCTAAAGCATCCAAAAAGACCGCCAGAGGTGCCCCCCTCTGGCGGTCTCTTTGTGGTTCCATGCACGATTGTTACTTTACGTGTCAATTTTAGCACAGCAGCCTCGGTTCATCAAGCCCTACAGCAGCACGACCCCCGCCGCCCGGCACTTCTCCCTGGTCTCCCCGTCCCATAGGGAGGCCTGTACCTCGCCGATATGGGCCTTGCCCAAAAGCAGCATGCACAGCCTGCTCTGGCCGATGCCGCCGCCGATGGTGAGGGGCAGGCCGCCGTCCAGGAGCAGCTTATGGAAGGGGAGCTCCCTGCGGCTCTCGCAGCCGGACTCCTTTAGCTGGCGGGAAAGGCTTTCAGCGTCCACGCGGATACCCATGCTGCTTATCTCCAGGGCGCAGCCCAGGGGCTCGTGCCAGAACAGCAGGTCGCCGTTAAGCTCCCAGTCATCATAGTCGGGGGCCCGCCCGTCGTGGGGCGCGCCGCTCTTCAGCCTGCCGCCTATCCCCTCTATGAACACCGTCTTATGCTCCCTTGTGAACCTCTGCTCCCGCTCCTTGGGGCTGAGCTCGGGCCACATATCCTCAAGGCTCTGGGCAGTGATGAAGGTAACCTCCCGGCAGAGGTCCGTGGGCAGGTCCGGGAGCTGCCACTGGAGCTCGTCCAGGGTGCCGCAGATTGCGCTCACTATGCGGGCGACGGTCTCCCTAAGGAAGCCTATATTCCGGCTCTCCGAATCTATGACCTTCTCCCAGTCCCACTGGTCCACATAGACCGAGTGGAGATTGTCCAGCTCCTCGTCCCGGCGTATGGCGTTCATGTCCGTCACAAGGCCGTTGCCCACGTAGAAGCCATAGTCTTTAAGGGCCAGGCGTTTCCACTTTGCCAGTGAGTGCACCACCTGCCCATCTATGCCCACCGCGGGGATGTCGAACCCTACCGGGCGCTCCACGCCGTTTAAATCATCGTTAAGGCCTGTGGCCGGGTCCACGAACAGGGGGGCCGTGACCCTTTTCAGGTGCAGGGCCGCGCAGAGCTTTACCTGAAACACGTTCTTTATCAGGCCGATAGCTTTTTGTGTGTCATACAGGCTAAGGGCGGAGACATAGCCCTCTGGTATGGTCGTCATGGGAAACACTTCCAATCAAGTCAAATTATTTTACTTTACCGCCACGGCCTCTATCTCAAACAGCGCACCCTTGGGTAGGGCCGCCACCTGCACGCAGGCGCGGGCGGGGGCTTCGCCTGTGAAATACTCGGCATAAATGCCGTTGATGGCGGCAAAGTCCTTCATGTCGGCTAAAAACACCGTGGTCTTTACCACGTCGGAGAGGACCATGCCCCCTGCCTCAAGCACAGCCTTAAGGTTGTCAAGGGCCTGCCGGGCCTGGGCCTCAACGCCCTCGGGCAGCTCGCCGGTGGCGGGGACCAGCCCCAGCTGTCCGGAGGTATAGAGGGTATTGCCGCAGAGCTTGGCGTGGCAGTAGGGCCCCACGGCGGCGGGGGCATTCTGGGCTGTTATAGTTTTATTCATGAAAATTTCCTCCTTAAATCTGGTTGTACCTTATATATTATACTTTTTCCCGGAAAAAATCAAGCCCTTGACATTCGGTGGCCGCTGGGTTAATATGATATCAAAAGCATCAGGAGGTTTTTTATCATGACATTAGGCGCACAGCTATTCACCCTGCGTGAATACACCCAGACTGAAAAGGACCTGGACTACTCCCTTATGAGGGTGGCGAAAATGGGCTATAAGACCGTGCAGATATCCGCCATAGGGCCCATCGCCCCGGAGAGGGTACGGGAGCTCTGCGATAAGCACGGCCTTCAGATAGTGCTCACCCATACCGACCCAAACCGTATCATGAACGACACCGAGGCCGTTATAAAGGAGCACGACGTTATGGGCTGCGATTATATAGGCATAGGCATGATGCCCAAAAAGTACTGCTCCCCCGAATGGCTCTGGCACTTTGCCGACGACTATAGGGAGGCCGCCAAGAGGATAGCCGCCGCCGGTAAGCTGCTCATGTACCATAACCACAACGTGGAGTTCCAGAAGTTTAACGGCACCCTTGTTATGGACACCCTCCTTGAGAGCTTCGCCCCGGATGAGCTCGGCTTTACCCTGGATACATACTGGGTGCATATGGGCGGCGCGGACGTGTGCGCCTGGATGGAGAAGCTCTCCGGCAGAATCCCCTGCATACACCTTAAGGATATGGCTGTAAGGGGCTGGGAGCCTGTAATGGCCCCTGTGGGCGAGGGAAATCTGGATTTTGATAAAATCATTAAGACTGCCGAAAAATGCGTCACAAAGCACCTGCTGGTGGAGCAGGACACCTGTGTTGGCAGCCCCTTCGACTGCCTGGAGACCAGCTTCCGAAACCTTCAGGGGAAGTTCTGAGCAGGCCAGCCTTTTCCAAATATTTTCATGTGATGTTAAAAGAGCGCCCGGTTTTTTCCTTACCCGGGCGCCCTTTTCTTATATCCTCAGGCAAATCACTTCGTTTGTAGCCCTTGCTACTGAAAGCACATTGCTTTGAATGTATTCAGCATAGCCCTCCGGCATGGCGCTCACTTGGGCACAGCCCACGACCCCCTCCGGCAGACTGTCGGCCCGGGCGCGGCCAACATGGCCCTCCGCGGCAGACGCTGAAACTGTCAGAACTGATACCAGCAGCGCTGCCCCAGCCAGCCCCAGTATTTTTTTCATTTCCTTCCCTCCTTTTGAATTATTACCTTTACTTAAAATTTATTATAATGGGAAAAATCTTTTTCGTCAATAGATGCAGGATATTTCCCCCGGCTTCCCGGCCCCAACCACGGCAAAAGCGCCTGCCCCACGCAGACGCTCCGCCAAGAACTCATCTAAATTTTTTCCCTCTCCAAAGGGCGGCGGGCAGGGCCCCCTTCCTTCGGACAGTATGATATACCCCAGGCCCGCTAGATTTTTATAGGCCCTCAACCAACGCCTTTGTGTCCCTGGCTATTACCAGTTCCTCGTTGGTGGGTATGACGTAAACTTGTATTTTGCTGTCGGGCGCGGAAATCTTGCCCTCCTTGCCGAGGATGGTCTCCTCGTTGAGCTTCTCGTCCAGCTTCACGCCCAGGAACTCAAGGTATTTCCCTATCTCCCAGCGGTGCATCCACTGGTTCTCGCCCACGCCCGCCGTAAACACCATGGCGTCGCAGCCGCCCAGGGCCACCATATAGCTGCCGATAAACTTCGATATCTGGTACTCAAGGATGTCGTGGGCCAGCTTCGCCCGGGGGTTGCCCTCCTTGCGGGCGGCGGTAACGTCCCTGTCGTCGCTGGACACGCCGGATATGCCCAAAAGCCCGGACTTTTTATTCATTATCTGGTCCATCTGTGCAGGGGACAGATTCTCCTTCTCCATGATGAAGGTGACAACAGAGGGGTCCAGGGTGCCGGTGCGCCCACCCATCATGAAGCCGTCAAGGGGCGTCAGGCCCATGCTGGTGTCTATTACCTTCCCACCGTCCACGGCGGTTATGGAGGAGCCGTTGCCCAGATGGCAGGTGATTATCTTCAGATCCTTTATGTCCTTTCCCATAAGCTCTGCACAGCGGGCGCTCACATAGCGGTGGGAGGTGCCGTGTGCGCCGTAGCGCCTGACGGCGTACTTCTCGTAATACTCGTAGGGCACATTGTACATGTATGCCTTGGGGGGCATGGTGGCGTGGAAGGATGTATCGAAAATCACGGCCTCGGGCACATTCTCGCCGAACAGGTTCCGGCAGGCCCTTATGCCCTGTACATGGGCGCCGTTATGCAGCGGGGCCAGGGGAATCAGGCTCTCTATGTCCGCGATGACCTTATCATCCACAAGGCAGGACTGGTGGAAGATGGCGCCGCCCTGAACCACCCTGTGGCCTATGGCGGAGACCTCAGCGAGGTCCTTTATAACGCCCTTCTCAGAGTCCAGCAGGGCCTCCTTCACCTGGGTAAAGGCTGCGGTATGGTCGGGCATGTCCACGTCCCTGTGCAGCTCCCTGCCGTCGGCGGTCTTATGGGTAAAGATACCGCCGTCCAGGCCTATGCGCTCACAGTTCCCCTTGCAGAGCATCTGCTCGCCGTCCATATCTATAAGCTGATACTTCAGCGAGGAGCTGCCCGCGTTGATAACAAGAATTTTCATATCTCTCTTTCCTTTCCGATAAATATTTCGTATAATAGAGATAGTAAAGAACTCAGGTTCCGTTAGCTTTGCGTATCATATTATACTATACTATGTTCAAAAATTCAAGGAGTTTTACAGAAAATGCTACATGAAAATACATTTTCAGCCGTTGTGTGTGAGCTTGACCCCCTCCACCACGGCCACAGGCTCCTGCTCTCCCGGGCGGGAGCCTGCGGGGGGCCGGTAGTCTGCCTTATGAGCGGCAATTTTGTCCAGCGGGGGGCCCCCGCCATGCTAGACAAATGGACCCGCACCAGGCTCGCCCTCTCAAACGGCGCGGATTTAGTCGTCGAGCTCCCCCTGAGCTGGGCCTGCTCCGGGGCAGAGCGCTTTGCCGCGGGGGGCGTCTTTCTGGCTGCGGCCCTGGGGCAGGGGGCGCTATACTTCGGCAGCGAGGTCCCGGACACCGGGTTGCTGATGGAAACAGCAGGGGCCCTGCTCTCAGAGGAGTTCTCCCGGGCCCTCAGGGAGTCCCCGCCAGGCCTTGGCTTCGGGGCCCGGCGGCAGCTGGCGGCAGAAAAGCTTCTGGGCCCCCGGGCGGGGGAGGTGCTCAGCCGCCCCAACGCCAACCTGGGGGTGGAATACTGCAAGGCGATACTAAGGCTCCGGGCTCCCCTCACCCCCACCGCCATAAAGCGGGAGGGTGCTGGACACGACGAGGCCGGGAGTATAGATGGCCCCTTGTCCGCAAGCGAGATAAGAAGGCTCACCCTCGCCGGGGACCCACTTTCCGGCCTTGCCCCTGAAAGCACCGTCGCCGCCCTGGAATCCGCAAGGCTTGAGGGCCGCTGCGCCCAGCTCCCGAACCTTGAGCGGGCCATACTGTCAAGGCTGCGCTCCATGTCTAAGGAAGATTTTTCCGCCCTACCGGATTTAAGCGAGGGCCTTGAAAACCGCCTGTACCGCGCCTCAAGGCAGGCCTGCTCCCTGGAGGAGGCCTACTCCCTCACAAAGAACCGGCGGGTATCCCACGCCCGGGTGCGCCGCCTGGTGCTGTACGCCTTCCTGGGCCTGCGGGAGCCCCTGCCAGAGAGCCCGCCGTACCTGCGGGTCCTGGGGGCCACAGACAGGGGCCTGAGGCTGCTCAGCCGGTCCAGCCTGCCGGTGGTGGTGAGGAGCTCGGATATAAACCGGCTCCCCCCAAAGGCCCAGGCCGTGTTCCGTCAGGAGGCTTTGGCGGACGACCTCTACGGGCTGGCCTCGCCCACCCCTCAGCCCTCGGGCCGGGACTATACCGAAGGGTTTATCATTGTCGGTTCTTAAGCGCCCTCATTTAGTTCAAATTGCGCAGGCCCTTGGGGTAGCGGTTTTTCAGCCGCCCGCCCGAGGCCTTGCCGAAGCCTGTAACGGCGCCGTTCACACACACCGCCGTGTACCCGGCCCCCTCAAAGTCCAGCTCCCCGCCCCTAAGGTACTCCAGTATCTCCGGACCGTCTGCCGGGAGCTCCAGCCTATTGCGGCAGTCCTCGGGCCTATGGCACATGAATATGCCGTGGGAGGGCTCCAGGCGGCTCTGCCTGACTTCACACAGCTCCGCCCCCGCCCGGAGCACCGATAGCCCAGATAGCTCCGGCAGCTCCCCCGGCAGCAGGAATATCCTGTCCCGGGCCTGGGCAAGCCTTATGTCCCCCATATCTTCCATATCCTCCGGAAAGAGCTGTCTCATAAGCTCCCTGGCTTTTTGCGCAGGCACGCCCTTTAAAATGTCCCGGTGCTCCCCGGCCCTGCAGGTGTTCTCACCCACCCGGCGAAAGCGGGCCACGAAGTGCCCCTCGCCGCCGTCCATGGGGTATATCCTTCTTCCAAGGCCCCGGTCCATGTCCTCCCTGCCGAAGGCGGCGGGGATTTTTTCCTGCTCAAACTCCGGGTGCCCCCTCAGGAACTCCCTCACCACTCCCTCGTTCTCAGCATATGAGAATGTGCAGGTGGAGTAGACCAGCACGCCCCCCTCCATAATGGTCCCGGCGGCCTGGTCCAGTATGCCAAGCTGCCGCCTGGCGCAGGCCTCCACCCCCTGGGGCGACCACTCCTTGGCGGCCCTCTCCTCCCGCCTGAACATGCCCTCCCCGGAGCAGGGGGCGTCCACCAGCACCCGGTGGAAATACCCTGTAAGCCCCGGGCAGAGCCGCTCCGGATAGGCGCAGGAGACCACGGCGTTTCTCGCTCCCAGCCGCTCCAGATTCGACATCAGCGCCCCCGCCCTCTGGCGCACAGGCTCGTTGGCCCAGAGCAGCCCGTTTCCCATAAGCGCGCCGGCTATTTGGGTGGACTTCCCCCCGGGGGCCGCGCAGAGGTCCAGTATCCGCTCCCCGGGCCGGGGGTCCAGAACCGTCACCGCCGAGGATGCCGAGGGCTCCTGGGAGTAGAACATCCCCGCGTGGTGGGCCGGAAGCTTCCCCAGGCCCTCCCTATAGTCCGCATAGAAGGAATACTTTGAAAAAGGCGAGGGTAAAAGCTCAAAGGGCAGGCTCTCCCTCAGGGTTTTTTCCCCGCATTTCAGCGGGTTCAGCCGCACGCCCCGGTACGCCGGACGCTCATAGCTGGCCAAAAAAGCCGGATACTCGCTCCCCAGCTGGGCTTCCATCCGTGAAAGGAATTCTCCGGGCAGGTTCATTGGGCCACTCCCCTATCCAAAAATTCGTGCTCCATAATGCTCATATAGAGTTTGTCCACATATCCGCCGTCCTTATAAACCCACTCCCTGAGCTTTCCGTCCTCATGAAAGCCGGCCTTTTTATAGCAGGCGATTGCCCCATGGTTATCGGCGTGTACCGAGAGCATGATATTGTGCAGATTAAGGGTTTTGAAGCCATACTCCAGCATTAGCCCCAATGCCTCCTGCCCATATCCATTCCCTCGGTGCCGCTCCTCGCCGATGAATATGCCCAGAAAGGCATTGCGGTTCAGATGGTCGATATTGTGTATGCTTATGCTGCCTATGAGCTCGTCTCCCTCCTTGAGCACTATTGCGTAACGCTGCATATGCGCCGGGGGCTCGTATATCCACTTCAGGTCCTCCCTGGAGGATATCACGCTGCCGTACTCCCCGAACATCTCCGCCACGGCCCGGTCGTTCATCCACCTTATATAGCTTTTGCTCTCGCCCGCGTCTGTCGGCGACAGGTACAGCCTGCCTCCCTCCATCTTCCTGTAGTAGCCCATGGGCCACTCCTCCCTAAATCAAATTTTTCAATTTTTCCTTATGAATAATCCCGCCCAGCCTGCTTACAATACATTTCGGAAGGTATCCGCACCGCCCCGGCTACGGGGCCCTGCGGACGGCTTCAGCTTTGCTATCACAGCATGAAAGGAAGTAGAACTCATGAGCAACAATCAGAACAACAGCCAGAACAGGAATAATTCCCAGAACCAGCAGAACAGCCAAAACAACCGCTCTCAGAATCAGCAGAACAAGCAGAACTCACAGGGCCAGAACCAGAAGTCCAAGAACCAGAAGTCCAGCTTCGAGCAGGAGCAGAACGAGCAGTTCTAACTGCCGCATGGAGCGAAGACCCGGGGCTGCCGGGTCTTTTGCTTTTTTCGGGCACAGTTTAATCTCCCCTGTATTTTACTCTATTTTTTCTTTATTTCCCCCAGCAGCTCCTTAAGGGACTTGTCGTCGGGGTGCATGGGCTTGAAGCCCTCCCCGGTTATCTGGCCCGCGTCGCCCACTATCACAAAGGCGTTTTTATCCTCCTCGCGGATTATGGCCTGTATCTGGTACACCTCGAACCTGCGCACCACGCAGAGCATGGTCTCCCCCGGCTCGTTGCTGTATCCCCCGTGGCTGCCGAGGTATGTCACCGTGCGGTCCATCTCCTCTATAATGCGCCGGCCCATCTCCCGCACCTTTGGGCTCATTACATAGAAGAGCTTCCCTGTCCCCGCGTCTGTGCCGTAGAGTATGGCGTCTATAATGCTTGTGCAGACAAATATGGAGATACATGCGTACATGGCGTTCTCAATGCTGCCGAACACCACCGCCGACGCCGCCACTATAACGCCGTCCAGGGCAAGCATAAGCTTGCCCATGGACATATGGGGCATACGCCGCTCTAAAAGCCTTGCAACCATGTCCGTGCCCCCGGTGGTGGCCCCCCGGATAAAGGTCAGGGAGAGGCCCAGCCCCTCGCACACCCCGGAGAACACTGCCACCAGGATGGGGTTCCCCCGGTAGACCGGCATGAAGCCTGTGAAAATGTCGATGAACAGCGAGGACAGCACCACCGCCGCCACGGTCCTTACCACCAGCTTATAGCCTATCTCCAGCACGGCCCAGACCACAATGGGGATGTTTATGAGAAAGCTCATCAATCCTATGGGCGTGCCCAAAAGGAAGTTCAGCATGGTGCACAGTCCCGTAACGCCTCCCGGGGCGATATTGTTGGGAGCCGTCAGCGCGGTCACCGCCGTTGCGTATACCGCCGCCCCCGCCGTAATAAACGCCGCGTCCATAAAAATACCCTTGCGCCCAGCCGCATTTGCCATAGTTACAGTTCTCCTTTCTGAATCCCAGTTATAGTTAGCGCAGTTGAAAATCGGTATTTGCCGGTTTTCAAGTAGGTTTGCTATAGTCCTGCTCCAGTATATTTGCCGCCATTAAAAAGAGCTCCCTTGCCCTTTTGTACTCCCCTGTCATATAGAGCCAGCCGAACAGCGCCTCCAGGGCCGTGGCCCCGTGGTAGTCGGCTATGTCCGCGTTTTTGGGCACATGGCCCACATGGGCGTTCCGGCCCCTCAAGGCTATGTCCCGCTCACCTTCGGACAGCTCCTCCCAAAGCCCGCCCAGGGCCCTTGCCTGAGCCTTGCAGCAGACCAGGGCGGTCTTTTGCAGGTGGAGCTTCTTCACAGGGCAGGGGCCGTCCTTTAAGAGGTACTCCCTGGCTAAAAGGTCATATACGCCGTCCCCTACGAAGGCCAAGTCCAAAGGGCCCATGCGCCGCATATCCGGGCAGGGCGCGCCCAGCAGTGTGTCCAATAAAAGCACCCCTTACTCCACAAAGTCAAATTCCAGGCCGTAGATATCCACAGTGTCCCCCTCGTCGCAGCCCGCCTCCCTGAGGGCGTCTATAACGCCGGTCTCTATCAGGACCCGCTGGAAATACTGCAGGGACTCACTGTCGTCAAAGTCCACCGTGCGCATTATCCGCTCAAGCCACGGGGCCTCCACCATGAATATTCCGTCCTCACAGTCCACCTTCACCGCGCCGCGCTCCAGCGCCTCTATGGGCCCATGCTCCGCGGGCTCCGGCTCATACCGCAGTATGGGCGGGAGCTTTGAGAGCTCGGCGGTGACGGCATCCAGTAGGGTGTCCACCTGCTCGTTTATGGGGGCGATTATGGGGAAGAACCTGTATCCCCGGCCCTCAACAAAAGCCCTGAACTCCTCCACCTGCTCCGGCTCGGCTAAGTCGCACTTATTCCCCGCCACAAGCATTGGCCTTTCTGAAAGCTCCGGGTTAAACCTCTTCAGCTCCCGGTTTATGGTTTCAAAGTCCTCCTTAGGGTCTCGGCCCTCGCTGCCTGATACATCCACAATATGCACGAGCATACGGCACCGCTCCACGTGCCTTAAAAACTGGTGCCCAAGCCCCCGGCCCTCCCAGGCCCCCTCTATGAGCCCGGGGATATCCGCCATAACAAAGGAGCGGCCCTCCCCCAGGCGCACCACCCCCAGCACAGGGGTCAGGGTGGTGAAATGGTAGTTTGCAATATTTGGCTTGGCCTCAGAGACCACGGAGATAAGGGTGGACTTGCCCACATTGGGGTAGCCCACCAGACCCACGTCCGCCAAAAGCTTCAGCTCCAGCTGCACCTCCAGCCCCTGTCCGGGGAGCCCGGGCTTTGCAAAGCGGGGGGCCTGGCGGGTGGGCGTGGCGAAGTGGGTATTGCCCCAGCCGCCCTTGCCGCCCTTTGCAATCACCTGGGGCTCATTGTCCCAGATATCCGCGATTATCCTGCCTGTCTCAGCTTCCTTCACAAGGGTGCCTATGGGCACCCGCACCACCAAATCCCCGGCGGATTTCCCCGCGCAGCGCCCGCCCTTTCCGTTCTCGCCCCGGGGGGCCGTGTACTTGCGCTTATAGCGGAAGTCCGCCAGGGTGGAGAGGTTGCTGTCCCCCTGGAACACCACGCTGCCGCCGCGCCCGCCGTCCCCGCCGTCGGGCCCTCCCGCCGCCACGTACTTCTCCCGGTGGAAGGATACCGCGCCGTCCCCTCCGTCCCCGGCCTTTATAAAGATTTTTGCCATGTCTATGAACATAATTTACCTCCTGGCGTAAATACGGTAGGTCCGAAGCTCCAGCTCCTTGCCGGACTTTGTTACCACTTTTTCCAGCCCACCCTTTTCGTGCTGGAATTTCTCCACAAGCCTTATACTGGGGGCGTTCCTCTCGTCGGCCTCATAAATATAGAAGCTGTAAATTTTCAGGCTGTCAAGGTAATTCAGAAGGCCTGAAAGCGCCTCCCTGCCGTACCCCATTCCCTGTGCCCGGCCCTTCAGCCATATCCCCAGCTCCGGAGCCTCCTCCCTAAGCCCGAAAACCTCCACGCTGCCCAGGAACTCCCCCTCCGGCCCAAGTATAGCAAGCTCCAGCATGTCCCCGCGGCCCATGTCCTCCATAAACCCGGAGAGCACCTGTTGGGCCGCCTCAAGGTCCCGAAATGGGTCGGGATACTGATATCTGGTGACCTCTTCCGTAAACTCCCTATGATATGCCTCAATATGGCCCTGCACAAGTGGCTGTATGCTGAGCCTTGGGGTTCTTATCAGCAAGTCCTTAAACATAATTTTCATCTTACCTCTCCCCCGCTTATCCGCCCTCCAGCATCCGGTCAAGGAAAACCGTGTCTATAGTCGCGCCTATGCTGTCGTAATAGATGCCGCCGTACTGTACCCTGTTTCCGCCGATAATGAGCATTTCGTCCATGAGCCCGCCGTCAGGGCCGTAGAAGGCCAGGGAATAGTCCCAGCGGCTATACTCCCTGTCGGTGCTCACCTTCTCAAAGCGCAGGGTATTGATGTTTTCAGTGATATACCGTATATCCCCGCTGTCAGATATCTCTACAGCGGCGCCCTCCCCGGAGCTCAGCTCTATTTTCGCCGCCTCCTCCACCTGCAGGCGGGTGCTGGCAACGAAGCAGCCCCCAAGGGTGAGTATAAGGGCCGGTATTAGTATGAGCAGAATCAGCTTTTTCATGTGGCCTCCTACGTCCTTATAAATTGGCCCAGCTCCCTATAGGCCCCGGCCCAGTCCTTCCCCGGGTCCTCCAGCACAAGGCTTTTGATTTCGAGCTTTTCCAGAATTTCAAGCTCCCGGCGCTGGCGCTCATTTAGGCAGGCGATATAGCCGTCGAAGCCCGCAGCGCCTATGCTCCTGCCGTAGCCCCCCTCCTCGTGATACTTTATAACCGCCTCCAGCCAGCCCGGCCTCCCGCCTGAGGCAGCCTGCACGCTCCCTTTTATGTCATTGTCCTTAAGGTATACCACAGCCGGGTCCAGGGGGGCTATGGCCTGGGCTATTTTCCCGATATACTCAAGGGACTGCTCAAGGGGGAAATTAAAGCGCATCATGGTCTCGCACATGGGGTTCTGCAAGAGCACGCAGTTGAAGACGTGCACGGTATGGTCCTCGGCGCCCTCTGCAAACCGCTCCCATTTGTCCAGCATTACCGGCATTTCCGCCTCCCAAGGCAGGGCGTCGTATATCTTATAGGGCAGCAGCCGCTGGAGCGCCGCCCCGCCGAATTTGGACAGGGACAGCACATAGCCGTCCACCCTGGCCTCTCCGCTGGAGCGCACCATCTCCCTGAGCCCCGGCGGGAAGGAGGCAAGCTGCCCGCCGGTAACATACGCGCTGTTCTCGTAGTCCGCAGGGTGCTCCCCTGTGCCCTCGTCAACACAGCTCACCCTGCGGCCCATCTTTGAAAGCCGCTCGCCTATATATTTTGCCGTGCTGCTCTTGCCCGAGCAGGGCGGGCCCTCTACGATAAATAATCTCGTCATGGTTCAACTCCTAGTCCGGCTGCTGCCCGTCATGGGCCGCCCACTTGCATTCTGTCATCTCCATATCCGTAAATACCGCCCTGAAGGATGAGTCCTCCGGGGAGCAGGCATATATCCCGAAGCGTATGCTTCCCCCGCCCCTGTGCATATGGCAGACCCTCATCTGCTCAAAGTCAACCCCGTCCCCGGAACACTCTATCCTGTAGTCGTCCTCCCGGCGGCTGAGGCGGTACCACATGGTTTTTATATCAGCAGGCACCGCCGTAGTGGCCCAGTCGGAGAAGCCGCCGTTTGTCACCACGCTCCCCAAATGCCCGAACTCCCCGTTCTCATACTCCACCGAGGCCTTCAGCCAGTTCCCGCTGTCCAGGTACATGACTATGCCGCACTGGTCAAAGCGCCGCCTGCTGCCGGAAAAATCCGTCTTCACTGTAAAGCTAAAATACTTTTCATCTGTCCCGGTCTGGAACACCGGGGCGCTGTCATTCTGAAAATGGTAGTAGGTCCTCTGCCAGAGGTCAGTATGCGGCCGGGTGACTATCTCGACCCTGCCCTCCCCAACTGTAAAGCTCTCCGGCTCCCTGGTCCACTGAAACTTAGCCATATCCATAGGCCATGCCTCCCCTATCACAAAAAAAGCCCCTTCAACACGAAGAGGCTTTCCTACCGTTCAAACTGCTTACTCAGCGTAAACGCTGACCTTCTTGCGGTCGGCGCCCATGCGCTCAAAGTGCACCTTGCCGTCCACCATGGCGAACAGGGTGTCGTCCTTGCCGCGGCCCACATTGGTGCCGGGATGAATCTTGGTGCCGCGCTGCTTTACAAGGATATTGCCCGCCAGCACGAACTGTCCGTCGGCGCGCTTAACGCCCAGGCGCTTGGACTCGGAGTCGCGGCCGTTCTTGGTGGAGCCCATACCTTTTTTGTGAGCAAAAAGCTGGATATTGATTTTCAGCATAGTATAAAGCCTTCCTTTCATTTTGTGTTCAAATATCTGTTCCTGTCACCCGGACACTGTCCGGGTACTGCTGCATAAGTCCCTCAAGGTGGAGCCTTAGCCCCAAAAGCAGCTCCCGGCATTTCTGCCTGTCGCCGCTGGCAAGCTCCAGGAGCATATCGCCGTCTTCGGCCCTCAGCTCCCGGGGCTTCACCCCCATCACCTCAGTGAGAGTGTTTGCCACAAGGTACGCCGCCGAGGACACCGCCGCACACACTATATCCGTGCCCGCCTCTCCCCCGGCGTGGCCGGTGATGTGGAAGCCCGCGGCTGCGCCGCCCTCTGCCATAAGGAACTCCGCCTGAATCATCAGGCCTTCACAGCCTCAATCTGTATCTTTGTATAGGGCTGGCGATGGCCCATCTTCCTCTTGGAATTCTTCTTGGGCTTATAGGTGAAGACGGTAATCTTCTTTGCCTTGCCGTTCTTCACGACCTTGCCTGTGACGCTTGCGCCGTCCACATAGGGCGCGCCAACCTTGGGCTCCCCCTCGCCGAACACAGCCACTACAGGGAACTCCACAGTGCTGTTCTCCTCGGCGTCCAGCTTCTCAACATAGATAACGTCGCCGTACTGGACCTTGTACTGCTTCCCGCCTGTCTCGATTACTGCAAACATTTCTTATCCTGCCTTTATCATAGTCTCGCTACCACCGGGCGGGTGTTTTTGGCACCACTTTAAGGCCCGCAGCATGCGGCCTATATAATATAGCATGAAACCGGCGGAAAGTCAAGGGGAATTTAGGCCCTGCCCCGCGCCTTCGCCCATTTTCACAGGGGGCTAATCCCTAAAGTCAAACAGCTCCCTGGGCTTTATCCCGAAGACCTCGCACATCTTGAAGATAAGGTCCATGGAGACGCCCACATTCCCCAGCTCTATTGAGCTGATATGGCTCCTGTCGATGTCCAGAAGCTCCGCCAGCTGGAGCTGGGTCAGGCGCTTCATTTTCCGATAGTATACCACGTTTAACCCAAACCTTTCGTACATGCCTTTATACTCCTGTTTCAAAGCAATCACCTCACCATTGATTTTAGGAGAGGCGGGGGCCATAATAAACCTTGTCTCAGTAACATATTGTTGTTGACACAAACAATATTATGTGTTATGATGTCATCGGCGGCATAAAACCCCATAATTCCCCCAAAAAGGAGATGTAACCCCTTGGGATTCTTCGGCAGGCTTAAAAATTTCATAAGCGCCAACAGCTTCGAGCAGAAAGAGATAATCGAGAGGTATAAGGCCGAATTCCGGCGCTACGACGACGGGCACCTGAGGCAGATATGCCGCACGGCGGTCTCCTATGAGGTGAAGAAGGCCGCCGGGTCCGTGCTCCGGGAGAGGGGCGGGAGAGTTGACGAATAAATTTAAAAGAGCCCCCGGCAGTCTGGGGACTCTTTTTTATTATATATAATATTATATATTATTTTATATTGGCCTTTATCTCCTCGTTCACCCTCCTGCGGATATCCAGCAGGCCGGCCTCGTCAGGGTAGCTCTTAAACGTCATGTCCCCAAGTATCTCTATCACACGCTCCCGCCCGGCAAGGCCCTCCAGGGCCATAAGGGCGCAGTAGTCGCACATTGCCTCGTCCATAAGGGCCAGGCGCTGGGACTCCTCGGGCCTGCCACCGGCTCCGGGGTAGACGATGAAGGGGTCCCCCGAGGGGAAGGCGCAGCCCGCGTCGGTGACCCTGTAGGGGTCGATGGGGAAAAGGGAGAGCTGGGAGTTATAGAAGTTATAGCCCCACTGTAAAAATCCCGCCAGGTCGTATTTATAGAGGAGCGCCCCCAGTATCCGCGTGCGGGACCCTGGCTGTACGATGAAGCGGTTGGGCACGTCCACCGCCTGCCCGGTGCAGTAGTATCCCCAGAGCTTTTCCGGGCGGTCAGAGAGGAACTTGTCCAGGTGGTCAACAGCGCAGACCGGCTGCTGTACAAGGCCCTGGTCGTAGTACACCCTCTCGGAGAGGGCGTCCATGGAGTTATAGCCCAAAAGCTCCTCCCTGACCGCTTCATAGGCCCTGCGGTAGCTGTCCATATGCTCGGCCGTCGGCTCGTCGGATATGTGGAAATAGGTGCGCCCGGATATGCCCAGCTCCTCCAGCACCGGCTTCAGCTCCCTTAAAAACTGCCTGAGGAAGGAGCCGTACTCCTCTCCCCCGGCGTCGGTGTCCCAGCCGAAGAGCTGGCGCTCCACGCCGTTTTCAACGCCCATCACCTTGGGGGCGGCCTTGGCCCCCCACTGGCTGAACAGGTGGGATATCTCGATATACTCTATCCCCCGCTCCAGGGCCAGCTTCACCCAGCGCCTGAATTTGTCAAAGCCAAACCTATAGCCGTCCCCGGAAACCTCCACATCTATAAGCTGGACCGTGCGCCGCTCCCCGCCCACAGCCGTGTCGAGAGGGGGCGTGAACACCGGGGTCAGGAGCATGTTGCACCTGCGCTTCGCCGCCGTCTCCACAAAATTCCCCACTATCTCCCACCAGCGCTCCGAGAAGACCTCCGCGCCGTAGTAGTCCGCAAGGCAGTCGCTGTGGAACCACTCCGTATGGGGTATAGGCAGCTTCGGCAGCTCCATATCAAGTATCCGGACAGTTGTGCTCTCCTCACAGAGCACGCCGTCCTCCCCTGTTATCCTCACCTTCACCGGGTACTCCCCGGCCTTTATGTCCCCGGTCCCGACCTCAAGCCAGAGGCTCCTCCACTGGCCCGCAATCAAGGGTATGCCAAACTGCCCCGGCTCCCGCAGCAGGTCCGGGTACAGCCCCGGCTCCGTCCTAAGATACCCCTCGTCCCGCCAGGGGTGGCAGGGGTACTCGCAGGGCACCAGCTCCACAGTACGCACCCCCACCGGGAGCTCCGACTCCACCTCTACCCTGCCCCAGGCCCTGTACTCCCCCTCCCAGCGGTAGGCAAGCTGGAAGGACAGGCTCTCGCCTATGAGGGCGCAAAGCTCCAAAAGGGCCGGCCCCGGCTCCCCTGTGGGGAATACCTTGCACATTGACGTAACTAATTTGCTGGAAATGCTCATTTTCTGCCCCCGTCTTTTTTATATTTATAATTTATTTTACATTTACTTTAAACTGGAACCTGGCGTTTTCGCCGTACCAGAGGGGGAAGTTTGTCCCCCAGCGGTTGTTGTGCAGGAGGTACCACATGCCGTCACATGGACTGCCGTAGTCCTCGTTCTCGTCATATAAATGCCTTCCCCCAACGCTCAGAAGGGGCGCGTGCAGGCTCCTGACAGTGCCGTTTCCGCCCTCTATCACAGGAGAAGCATGGAGCTTTCTGTTGCCCCCCTCCCGGACATTATAGGGGTCTACGGGCAGGCCCAGCTTCTCAATCTTAAAGGCCCCGCCCTTCTCATAGCCCAGCCCGAAGCCGAAGAACAGGCCCTCGGGTATCCTGCTCTCGTCCTTGTCAAACCACTGGAGCTCTATTAAAATATCCTCGCCGAAGGTGTAAGTGACCGTGGCGGTCCTGGGCGCGCCAAATCTCTCACCGGCACGCTCCGGGGCTATTAGCCAGAGCCTGAGGGTATCGCCCTCCTGCTGGGTAGCTGTCAGGCTGTAGGGGAACGCCTCGTCCTTCAAGTCCTGCACGGTGTCAAGGCCGGGCTTTGAAAAATCCCCCTCGGCCCATACTCTCGTATGCTCCAGGTCCCTGTTATATTTCTCCAGGTTCTCAAACACCGTTTTTGCGCCGTATACCTCATACACCAGCCTGCCCAGCCAGTTATCCCCCACGCGGACGGTGCCGTCTTCCTCCACAGCCACATTCCTGCCGCCGACAATGAAGCTCCGGCCCTCAGAGGAGTTTTCCGGCTGGCCCGGGGCCCGGGGCCTCAAGGCCTCCAGCCGCTTTACCGCCTCATTGCGCCACTTCTCCGGCAGGGCGGCGACCGCCTCCTGTATATACCCCCGCTGCTCCGTCCATGACTCCTCCATAAGCTTATAGGAGCAGAGCCCCGCCACAAAGGTGGGCTCGTTATGCAGGGTGAACTCCCTGAGAAGCTCACCCGCGGGCATTACGTCCTCCGGGGTGATATGGTCCCGCTCCCGAGCGCTGTAGAAATCCTGCTTCTCCCAGTTCCTCCAGTCGGAGAGCCAGCGCTTCACGTCCCGGCCCCAGGAGTGTTCGCACACCATGAGAAGGCCGCTGCAGAACTCCCGCCAGGCAGGGGAGTCCACGGCTCCGGGCTCCTCCTTTTCCCACTGGTCCCTAAGCCTTAAAAGCTCATAATAGGCCCCGGTCTTATAGGGGTCGGTGGCAACGCCGTGTATCCAGGTGTCCCCCAGCTCCTCGGTGACTACGGGCAGCTCGTCTATATGCTCCAGCACCACCTCTGCAAACTCGTCCATGGTCCCCGAGGCTATCTCGGCCCCGGGATATTTCACCTTCAGGCGCTCCATCTCGGCGGCGACGCTCTCGGGGGAGGGGGGGCCGCTGTTGTCGGGGGTATGGGCAAACTCCATGGCGCAGTCCCCGCAGACGCTGGAGGCGCCGTACAGGGCGGCGTAGTCCAGTATTACCTCGTCCTCCCCATACCGCAGCCTGCATAGGGGCGGCAGCTTCACCATCTTCGAGGAGCCGTTTATGCCTATATGCAGGTACTTTATCCCGGCCTTCGCAAGATAGGGCACCATGGCGTGGGTATGGCTTGGCACGTCGGTCATCTTCGCGGCTATGGTCCGCCTGCCGAAGCGCTCGTCCAGCCTCTTTGAAATGCTCAGTCCATACTCAAAGAGCTTGCCGTCCATAAGCTCCGTATGGGTGGTGAGGGGCAGACCGTGCCAGACTATCAGGCCGTCCTCAATGGCCTTCTCAAGCATCCCGGGGTCGCTGCCCTCCTTTAAATAGCGCTCGATAAGGTAGGAGCCCACAGTCCAGACAAAGTTCCTTTTGCCGTCCCTGTTGCACTCCCGGGCGGTTTTTACCGCCCCGGGGATAAAGGTCTCCAGGTACTTGTGCATTACGTTCTGTGCGGAGTCCGTGAAGCCGATGTCAAGATGTGTCTTATGTACTACGATAACTTTTTTAATGTTCATAGCGGTGATACTCCCTGGGGTTCATTATTATGTTACAACGATTATAGCCGCTGTGCCATGTCTTGTCAAGCCAAAAGAAAAACAGGTCTTGCATAATTATATGTTGGGGTATATAATTATCTCAAAACACAATATAAACCGAAAGGACTGGTATTATGAACGACTCCCTCTGTCAGTGGCTGGACGCCGAGATGAAGGACTATGCCCCGGTATTCAAGGCCTTTAACCGGCGGCTCATGAGGCGGGTGCCAATCTGGATGGCCCTGAGCGTCGCCGCCATGGTAGCCCTTGGCTTCGGGGTGGGCTATGACTGGCAGTATGTTGTAAAGGTGCACTTGCTCATAGGCCTGGGGTTTGCGGCCTTTATCTGGCTGTGCTTCTGGATACAGACCCGCAGCGTCTCCATAAAGAAGGTGCGCGGGATGTATGAGCATGCCCTTTTAGAGCTCTCCCCCTCGGACCAGGAGGCCTTCGCCCGGCAGTCCCCCACAGGCCACGCGGACTTTATGAACAGCGCCTCCGACAAGTATCCCGCAAGGCTCACGGTGGGGCCCGATTACTGGCTCTATTTCAGGGGCGGCTGCAGCGTCTACAAGGTCTCGGACATGGAGAGCCTTAAAGCGGTCCAGGAGACGACCAGGGTGGGCTATAATGTCGGGGACACCCGGGTGCGCCAAAACCTTGGCATAGGCGTGTCCATAGTGGCCGGCTACAGGGAGGGCACAGCCTCGGCCTCCGGCGGCCCATCGGCAAAGGTATACCTGGAGAACTCCAAGCAGCTCGGTGAGGCCCAGGAGCTTATAAAAAAATACTGCCCCAAGGCCGGAAGCCTCTGGGGCGAAAGATAAAAAATACTTCTATTATATTTAAAAAACTTTATTTTAGAGGAGAATTGATTTTTATGAAGAACATAGTGAAAACGCTCTGCACCCTGCTGGCCCTTATACTCATACTCCCCGCCTGCTCTGCGGGCTCTGGGGAAAGCTCTGGGGAGAGCTCTGAAAAGCTGCTGCCCATCACCATCAACGGCACGGAGATAAGGATTGGCGAGACCACCGTCCAGGCCCTTCTGGACCAGGGGATGAATGTGGGCTGGGTGGACGAAAACTATGAGCGTGTGGACGTGGACCCCTCTATGGAGCTTGAGCCCGAGGCCTACTATACCGGCGGCAGCATAAGGGTCAGTGAAAATGTCTTTGCCCAGATATCCTTTGTCACTGAGGATAAGGCCGTGCCCCTGGGGGAGGCCGTGATAGCAAGGCTTGAGTTCAGCCTGGTGGGCGAGGAGGACAAGTCCGTCCTTGAGAAGATTGCCTTCGACGGCGTGCCCATAACCGAGCTCACCCGGGAGAAGGCCGGGGAGATGTACCCCGACTGGACCGGCGACGAGGTGATGTGGCTGAAGTACGGCCTCGAGTATAAGTACGACCTCAACTTCGACATGACCTCCGGGCAGATGACAAAGTTCTCGGCTTCAAGGGAGTACGACGTGGACTGGAACGGCGGGGACTGAGCCCCCCGTTTTACAGGTCCCTGAACTTCTTCACCCTTCTCAGCTGCTTCTGCTTGCGCCGGTAGAACACCACCAGTATCAGGTACACTATCACCAGAGCCCCCAGCGCCGCCATTATAGCTATGGACCAGGGGGAGGACAGCAGGGCCCGGCCCTGCTCCCAGCCAGCGATAAGGTCGCTTCTGGACACCGACTCCGTGGCTACAAGGGGCACCGTGGCTATGACCTCGTTGGCATAGCTCAGGGTGGCTGTGCCCACCACCTCCCCCTTGCGTATGGGGGCCTGCACGCTCTCGGGCTTTTCAACCGTGGTGATTATGGAGCTCTGCTCCACGCTGTCCGGCAGCATTACGCTCACGTTTTCGCTTGCCGCCAGCAGCAGCTCGTCCTTCTGGTAGGCGTACTCCAGATTCACTGAGCTCAGTATGTCCCCCTGGGACACGATGGTCTTTTTCCCAAGGCTGGTAAAGGCCCAGCGGAACAGGGTGCGGCAGTCCAGCATCTCCTCGTGCACGCCCTTTTCATAGCCCTCCATATTGCCCATGGCTATGACTATATATGTGTAGCCGTAGGTGGAGGCCGAGGCCGCGAGGCAGTACCCCGACTGGTCGTGGGAGCCGGTCTTTATGCCGTTGGCGTAGGTGTACCAGTACAGGTTGCCGTAGGTATTGTCCCCATAGGGCTGCAGCATACGGTTGGTGTTTGCAAGGCTATTCCCGTCCGGGTCCATATTCGTGGACCCCTTTTCATATCCCTTCTGGCCCACTATATCCATAAAATAGGGGAGCTTCATGGCGTACTGTGTTATCCTGCCCATATCTCTTGCCGAGGCATAGTGGTTATCGTTGTGAAGGCCGTGGGGGTTTGTAAAGTGGGTGTTCCTGCACCCCAGCTCCTCGGCCTTCTCGTTCATAAGCTGCACAAAATAGCTCTTGCCGGTGTAGTCGGTCATGCCCCCCTCGGGGATAACATAGTCCCCGGTCACCCCAGGTTCATCCCCCGGGCCCTCCCCGGCTCCCGGGTCCTCAGGGCTGGGGGCGTCGGGGGGGACAAGCTGGCCGCTGGCATACTGCTCGTCCACGTACTTCATAAACGTCAGGGCGGCGTCGTTGCCCGAGGGGACCATCAGCAGGTTCAGAAGCTGCAGGCCGGTGAGCTGCTCCCCCACCGCGACCCCCGCAAGGGAGCTCTCCGAGCCCTCCAGGTCGTCCGCAACAGCCTGGGGCACGGTTATTACGGTGTTCTCTATGTCGGGGATATTCTCATAGGCGACAATATATGTCATTATCTTTGTCATTGAGGCCATAGGCAGGGGGTCGTCCGGGTTGAGGGTATACACCACCGTGTCCGTGTCTATGTTCAGCATAAACAGGGACTTGCAGTGGGGCCCGCCGCTGTCTGTTTTCTCGGTGATAAGCCCTCCGTCGTATATCTCGTCCCCGATATCCCAGTTAAAGGTAAAGCCCTCGGCCGAGACCGGCAGGGCTGTGAGGGCCGCGGTGAGCCCGGCTAAAAACACAGCCGTTAAAAAGCGCAGTATTTTCATCTTTCAATTCCTCCCGTTGGTTACATAACATAGCCGAGTATATTATACACTCCATTTAAGGGAAAGAAAAGGCATAATTTCTTAATTTAAGATTAATTCTACATAAAGTAGGGATACAAGTATAAAGGGGGCATATCATGCTTATATATCACACCTCCGACTGGCACCTGGGCCGTATGCTCTACGGCCGCAGCCTGCTCCCCGACCAGGAGCATTTCCTCAGCCGGGTCTTCCTCCCCGAAATGGAGCGGGAGCGCCCGGCCGCCGTTATAATCGCCGGGGATATCTACGACCGCCAGGTGGCGGGCCTTGAGGCCATAGAGCTCTTTGACCAGGCCCTCCAGAGGCTTTCGGAGCTTGGCATAAAGGTCTTCGCCATATCCGGCAACCATGACGGCGCGGGCCGCATGGCTATAATGAAAAGCGCCCTGCGCAAAAGCGGGGTGTATATGGCGACCACCCTCGCCGAGGCCCTGGAGCCTATAACCCTCACAGAGGGCGGGGAGTCCGTGCAGCTCTCCCTTCTGCCCTACAGCAGCCCCGCCGAGCTCAGGGACTTCCTGGGGGACGAGAGCCTGCGGGGGGAGACCGCCTGTATGGAGGCCGTGCTTGCAAGGATAAAATCCCGGCTGGACCCAGGTATGCCCCATATACTGGTAGCCCACTGCTTCGCCGCCGGGGCTTCTGTCTGCGACTCCGAGAGCGTCTTTGTGGGCGGCAGCGGACAGGTGTCCCCGGGGGTGTTTGAGGGCTTTGACTATGTGGCCCTTGGGCACCTCCACGGCCCCCAGAGGGCGGGGGACAACGCCCGCTACTCCGGCTCGCCCCTGAAATACTCCGTGAGCGAGTCGGGACAGCACAAGTGCTTCCTGCGCCTTGAGCTCACCGGCGGCGCTATAGACTGCCGGGAAACCGCCGTCACCCCCCTTCGGGATGTGCGCAGAATAAAGGGCGCCTTTGAGGAGCTCATGTCCGGCTCCTCAGAGGACTACGTGGAGCTTGAGCTCACGGACACGGACCCTGTGCTGCTGGCTGCCGAGCGCCTTAGGCCCCGCTACCCGAACCTTCTGGCGGTGACAAACGACTGGACCATAAGGGCCGCGGGGGAGCGGGCCGGGCGGCTCTCCGGGCGGGACGAGCAGGCGGTGTTCGCTGCATTTATGAAGGATATCTGCGGCCTTGAGGCCGGGGAGCCGGACCTTGAGCTGTTCCGCGACACCTGGAAGGAGGTGCAGCTATGAAGCCCCTAAGGCTGCAGGTCCAGGCCTTCGGGCCCTATCTTGAGAGGACGGAGCTGGACTTCACCGGCTTCGGCCCGGACGGTATCTTCCTTATAACCGGCCCCACAGGCGGGGGAAAAACCTCTATTCTCGACGCCATGTGCTTTGCACTCTACTGCCGGGCCACAGGGGAGGGCCGGGATTTCTCCGGTATGCGCTGCATGAGCGCCCCGCCGGAGCTGGACACCATAGTGGAGCTGGAGTTCATGCTGGGCGGCAGGGCCTATCGCTTTAAGCGCCGCCAGTATACATACACAAAGCGCTCCGGGGAGACTGAGCTTCGGGAAACTCACGAATGCTTTACCGTGGACGAGGACGGCAGGCCGGAGCTTTTAGCCGGGGGCAGCGCCCTCTCTGTCACCCAGAAGGCCGAGGAGCTTTTGCACCTGAACTACAGGCAGTTCCGGCAGGTGATAGTCCTGCCCCAGGGGGACTTCCTTAAGCTCCTGCGGGCGGGGAGCAAGGAGAAGGGGGAGATACTCCGCACGCTGTTTTCAGCCGAGGTCTGGGAGCGGCTCCGGGAGCGCTTCAGGCAGAGGGAGCGGGAGCTTGAGAGCGCCGCCCGGGAGGCCCAGAATATGCGGGACACCCTTCTGCGCCAGGAGGGGGCCGGGGACACGGAGGAGCTTATCCGGTCCGTCTCGGACCTTGAGCGGGAGCTCTCGGAGCTTATCTCCCTGGAGGACAGGGATAGCAAAAGGCTTTCTGAGACCGAGAAGCTGCTGAAGGCCGCCGAGGAGCTGGAGCGCAGGGCCAAAGCCTCACAGAGCGCCGGGAAGGTCCTAAAGGAGGCCAGGGAGCGTGCCGGGGCCCGGGAGGAATCGGCCCATGAGACAGAGGCCATGGTAAGGGAGGCGGGAGTTCTACAGGAGAAATCCACCGCCTCCGCCCGGGAACGTGAAAAGCTGTCTGCAAGGCTTGTGCAGCTAAACGCCGCCCTGGACTGCGGGGAGAGGGCCCGGCTTGCCCGCCGCCAGCAGGCCGCCCTCCAGAAGGAGCTGGACTCGGCCCTCCTGGAGCAGGAGGACATTGCAAAGCGCATGGCAGCAGGCGCGGAGTATGAGAGCCGGTGCCGGGAGGCAAACCTTCGCCTGCCGGGGCTTCTGGAGCAGCAGCAGGCCCTGGAGAAAAGCAGCGCCGCCCTGGAGGAGCTGTCCCGCCGCAGGGCATCTCTTGAGGAGGCCGAAAAGAACCTTGAGAGGGCTAGGGCTTCTGTGGAGAGCTGCCGGATTGACTCAGAGGCCCTCACCCTTCGCCTGGAGGAGCAGGAGGCCCTGTTAAAGGGCAGCGCCGCCCTGGAGCTTGCGGGCACATTAAAGGAGGGCGCCCCCTGCCCGGTGTGCGGCTCGGTGCACCACCCTGCCCCCGCCCGGGGCAGGACCTCGGGGAAGCTCCTGTCTCCGGGGGAGCTCTTAGCTCCAGAGGAGCTAACGCTCCTCCGGGAGCGGGAGAAGTTCGCCCGGACCGCCCTTGCCGGGGCCGAGGGCCTTGCCGGGGCCAGTGCCTCGGAGTGTGAAAAGACCCGGGCCTCCCTTAAAGAGCAGGAGGAGGCCTGTGAGGGCATTTCAGAGGTCGGGGAGCTTCTGGCTGACGTAAAGTCGAGGACCGCCGGGGCCGTGAAGCTTGCGGGACAGCTCCAAAGGGCCGGCCAGCGCCTTACGGAGCTCCGGGCCCGCAGGGAGGCCATTGAGTCCGGGCTGGGGGCCCTTCGCACAAGACTCTCGGCTCTGGAGGCCCAGGCCGCTGAGCTTGAGCAGCAGTCCCGGGAGGCCCTTTCTAAGCTCCCGGACCGGGACCCTGTGAGCTTACAGCGGGCCATAGAGGAGCAGGAGGCCCTTGCCGGTGAGCTCTCGGCCCGGGCAGAGGCCCTGAGAAAGTCCGTGGGGCTCCGGGAGCAGGAGCTGGCAGGGGCAAGGGAGGCCCTAAGGCTTGCTGTTATTGCGGAGGAGACCGCTCGGGGGGAGCTTGAAAAATTCCGGGAGGAATGGCCCCGGGGCCTGGACCTGCCTGCCCTCACCAAGGAGGCTGGGGAGCTCCGGGAGGGGAGCAGGCTCCGTTCCCAGGCCATAGGCCGGGCCCAGAGCTCCCTGCGCTCCAGGAGGGCCGCGCTGGGGTCGGTGAGGGAGCAGGACCAGAGGATTGAGGAGCTCTCGGGGGAGTACGGCAGGGTCTCAAGGCTCAGCCGCGCCCTGTCCGGGGTAAACCCCATGAAGACGCCTATTTTACAGTATGTGCTCAGCGTCACCCTGGACGAGGTGCTGGTATGCGCCAACCGCTTCTTCCAGCGGCTCTGCCGGGGGCGCTACGCCCTGCAGCTTGCCTCGGGCCCCAAGGGGGGCACTGCTATGAGCGGCCTTGATTTGGAGGTGCTGGACGGCGCGTCCATGCTGCCCCGGTCCATCGAGACCCTCTCAGGGGGGGAGCAGTTCCTGGCCTCCCTCTCCCTTGCCTTCGGGTTGTCTGACGTGGTCCAGGGCCATAGCGGAGCCGTGGGCCTGGACTCTATTTTCATCGACGAGGGCTTCGGCTCCCTTGACGCCGAGACCCTGGATTCAGCCATGAAGGCCCTGGCCCTTTTGCAGTCCGGCGGTCGCATGATAGGCGTGATATCCCACGTGCAGGAGCTCCAGGGGAGGATACCCTGCCGGATACAGGTCTCCCAGAGCGCCCAGGGGACGGCCTCGGCCCGGGTCATACTGCCATAATAATATAACAAATATATAAATATAAAACAGAGAGGCCGGGCGCTGTACCCGGCCTCTCTGTTTTATATCTCGAACACCTGCCCCGGCTCCTTCACGTCCATTAAGTGCGGGGCGTACTCCCTGTATGTTGGAGTGGACTTAAAGAGGGGCACCACGGTATAGTCCCCCCACATGTGCATTGGGAACACGTGCTCCGCCCCCGCCGCCTCGAAGAAGTACCGCATACCCAGGTCAAAGTCCGCGTCCTGCCTTGGGTCCAGGGGCACGAAGGCCACGTCTATGGCCTTGCCCTCCAGCAGCTTCAGCTCGTTTTTATAGGCCTCCTTCATCTGGTCATTCTGCCACTTGGGTGCGCCCTCCCAGACCCAGCAGTTCAAATCCCCGGCGTGATAGAAGCGCCTGCCCTCGCACTCTATAAGGAAGGCCACGCCGTCGTCGGTGGACTTTAATGTGGCAAGGCGCAGGCCCTCCAGCTCGTATGTTTCGTAGGGCTTCACAAAGAGCGCCGCCTCCCGGAGCTCTTCCGGCACCCTGCTCTGGAAGATGTCGCTCGAGAGGATGAAATGCACCTGCCGGCCGGGGCGGGCCTCCTTAAATACCTCCGGGGAGAAGTGGTCCTCGTGGTGGTGGGAGGCGAATACGTACAGGGGCTTCTGGGACCGGGGTATCTCCCCCTGATAGTAGTCGAACAGCAGACAGCAGGAGTCAAGCTCCACAAAGTAGCCGCTGTGCAGAATAAATGTGACCTTCATATTACCTCGCCTCTCTCAAATAAAAAATTATCATATAATATATTTTATATATTTCTCATGTGCCGCCCGCCCTTTGAGGGCCGGGTGGAGGTGGTCTTCACCATCATATGCCTGGGCCTCGAGCTCTTCTTCACCTTCAAAAGCCTTGCTATGGTCTCACCCTTTGGCAGCATACATACGTCCTCATAGCTTACCCCCCTGAACAGCACCGCGCACAGGGCGTACACTATAACCGCTATCACTATGGCGGGCACAAGGGCCAGCCTGGGGGAGAGGAACTGTATGAGCCCCAGATACGCCCCGTAGGACGCGGCCCCCATAACTGCCGCCGAGAACAGCAGGGGCATTGCCATGCCCAGCACGCTGTCCATACCGGGCAGGCTCTCCCGGACGGCTATCAGGTTCAGGATGACTATTACAAGATATGAGGCCACGGTGCTTACAGCCGAGCCCATCACATTTATCTCCGGTATCCCCGCCAGGGCATAGGACAGGGCTATCTTTACCACTCCCCCCACCGCCATGTCTATCACGGGCCTTGTGGTCCTGCCGAAGGACTGGAGCATGGCGTTGGTGGTGTATACCGTGCTGCTGAAGGCTATGGCTAAGGCCAGCACCTGCAGAAGCCTTGCGGCCCCCTCCCCCACATCCGGCCTTCCGGCTAAAAGCAGCATACATATGGGCTCGGCGAATATGGACATGCCCACGCTTGCGGGTATCGCTATCAAAAGGGTCATGCGCATGGACATGGAGGAGATATGCCTTACCTGGGGCTTGTCCCCGGAGACTATGGCCCCGGAGAGCACCGGCAATAGGCTCGTTGAGATGGGCACCACAAAGGCCCCCGGCAAATCGAAGAACTTCCGGGCGTTGCCCAGCACCCCGCTGAAGTAGTCGGCCTGGTCCTGGGTAAAGCCCGCGGCGGTCTTCATGCGGTCCATGAGCACGGCGCTGTCCACAAAGTCTAAGACGCTTAAAAAGCATGCCCCAAGAGTTATGGGCACGGCGAAGCGCAGAAGGGAGAACATCATGTCCCGCCTTGAGGAGACGGCGCTGCCGTCCTCGGGCAGCTCCCTGTCCTTCCTGCGCTGGCGGAGCTTGCACAGCACCAGGTATATCATGCCAAGGCCCGAGCTCACGGACACGCCTATAATGGCCCCCACCGCCGCCATAGAGTCCGAGCCGATATAGGTGATGATATAGTAGGCAAGCCCTGTGCCCACCGCCACCTTCATCACGGCCTCTATCACCTGGGAGGCCGCCGTGGGCACCATATTGGACCGCCCCTGGAAATACCCCCTCAAAGCGGAGGTTATGGACAGGAAGAACACCGTCGGGGCCAGGGCCACAATAGTCCCCGCCGCCCCGGGCTTGCCCAGCAGCTCCGATATCTGCCGGGAGCCAAAGAGCATTATCAGGCACCCCGCGGCGCCTATGGCAAAGAACAGCCAGAAGGCCACGGAGAAGACCTGGTCGGCCTCCCGCCTGCGGCCCATGGCGTTGGCTGTGCTCACCATCCTGGAGACGGCGATAGGGAGCCCCGCGGTGGAGAGCACCAGGAAGATGGTGAAAATATCATAGGCGCCGTAGAAATAGGACATGCCCTCGGCGCTTATGAAGTTTGCAAGGGGGATTGAAAACAGCAGCCCCAGGGCCTTCACTATCAGCGTGGAGGCGGAGAGGATGGCTGTGCCCCTCATAAAGCCGTTTTTCCTGCCCTCTGCCATCTTCCCCCTCCTTCCTCTGCCAAGGTTATTGTGCCCAAACCTGTTGTGGTTATGGCCTGTATTTTTATTATTATACCAAATATTGGGGGGAAACGCAAGGGGGGCGGGGGATTAATAGTTAAGGCAGCCTGGGCGCGTCAGCTATACGACTATATGTCGAAATCCACCTCATACCCCTCGTCTATCACCAAGACCCTCTCCCCCAGCTCCCTGCACACCCGCAGGTTCTCCTCGTTCTCCCTTATCAGCTCCTCCCAGTTTACATCATCCTCCAGCCGCTCCTCAATATCGCTGCCGTGGGAGAGTATGTCCCCCCTATGCCCCTCTATATAATCCCTTGTCATGGCAAGGCACAGGTACCTTATCTCCCGGAGGTACTCCCCGCCAAGGCCCTCCCGCCAGTTATGTGGGATATAGACCCCCTCCACTATCAGGTTCTGCTTGTTCTCTATTGCGGTCTTCACCATCTCCCGGACAATGGGCCAGAGGTAAACCGTGAGCTCCCTGTCGTCCTCGGGGGTGAGGGCGGTCTGCCCGCTCCTTATGAGCCCCATCTTCAGATGGTCTATGGAGAGATAGGGCCAGCGGTATTTCTCCAGCAGCCTCTGGGCCAGGAGGGTCTTCCCTGTGTGCGAGCTTCCTGCTATCAGTATTATCATATATATTCTCCTGAAAATATAATTTTAAAGATAAAATTTGCGCCAGCATCGGAAAAGGCAGAGCCACTGTACATACTCCATATTGCCGTCCCGGGCCGCGGGCGGCAGGCCCTCAAGGCGCAGGGCCGTGGATATCTGCCTGTTCGTCAGCAGGGACCTTGGGCCCTCCCGGAAGGCCCGCTCCAAAAAGGCCCTGTACTCCCTCTGCTGCTCCCAGGGCAGGTGGGGGGCCTCCCTCCGCCTGAGCTCCAGCAGGGCCGCGTCCACAGATGGGGCCGGGTGGAATTGCCCCCTCCCTATCCTTGCCGCCGACCTCACCTTAAAGTATGGCCGCAGGGTCCACCCCGCAAGGCTGTCCCCGGCAAACCTTTTCGCGGCCCCCCACTCCACTATGAGCCAGGCGGCCTCGGGCGGGTTCCCGCACTGGGTCAGCCTTCTGATAATATTGCTGGTCTCCGAGAAGGGGATATTGGCAAACACCTTATAGGGTCCCTTTGGCAGTGGAGTTTTGAGAAAATCCCCCTCTATAAGGGTGAGCCTTCCGTCCCCTGCGAACCGCTCCCCCAGCCGCGCCCACAGGCTATGGTCCAGCTCCACAGCCGTCAGCCGCCCGCAGCGCCCTATGAGCTCCCGGGTTATATGCCCCTTCCCGGGGCCGATTTCCAGCACATGGTCCCTTTTGCATATGTCTGAAATGTCCAGCAGCCGCAGTATCTCTGCCCTGCCTGTAAGAAAATTCTGTGAGGCCCACATGGGGGCCTGTCCGCCGCGGCGGTTATTTTTGGGCATGAAAAAGCACCTCTTTCGTAAGTTTGAATAGACGGCGAAAGAGACACGGCAAAGCCACCCGCGGCCTTTGCCAGACAGCCCCGGCGCGGGGTATTTTTGTCATGCCTCTGTCATTTCCTCAAACGTGCAAAAGAGACGCAAATCAACATGCCTGTTCCCTCTGTCCTCCTGTCTCACCGGGCAGGCCCGGCTGTTGTGCTTATATTATAGCCTGGGCAGAGGGGTTTGTCAAGGTGTGTGCTTACGCCGCGGCATACAGAATATTGTACGGCATACTGCATCCAATAGACGCAGAGAGCATCGCTTCATAAATGCCTGACCCACTTTCCGGGGCATTCTTCCAGTCGGGCAGGACTAAATCCACCCGGGGCTCGTACCAGCCCGGGAATAAATCACTGAACCTTGGGGAAATCTCAAAGGTCTTTGTATCTTCATCATCCTCAGAGCCATAGGGCATACTGGTTTTATCAGCATCCCCCAGCCACTCGAAGCGGTAGATTATCTCCCGCCTTGCCGACAGGATATAGTCTTTCAGCTCCTCCGGGGCCTGTTCTATGTCCATATATGCTAATGAAATGGCCCGCGGGTCAACTTCTTGCTCAATGATTTTCCTGACCTCCTGCGCGGTATGGGGCTTGGTTTTTACCTCTGTCCACCCGGCGTTAATATGCTCCTCGCGGACGATATCATCCACACGGGAAGACATGGCAATGAAATCCTCATCTGATAATGCTCTGGCCTTTGCCTTTGTCATATCAGAGAACATATACTCATGCACGCGAAGGGTGACCCTTTCTTTCACGTCTTCACTGTCTTTGGGAAAATCCTGCTCCGCAGCGTGTGCAGAAATTGCCAGTGAAACCATTAGAACTAAAGCCGCTATGATGCTCACTGTTTTTTTCATGTTTATCCGCCTTTCTCAAATTCAGTTGACTTTTTAGTGCTTTCAGCGCGCCCTGCATGGTCCATTGGTATCTCCCCCTGACTTTACATAATATTCCTTCTGTTATGATACCTGCATATAATTGATTTGTCAAGCTCTTATAAGAAAAAATCTCAAGAAAAATTTTTCAATTTCCCTTCAATATTTCCCGAATTTCTGCGACTATATACATGAGAGGCCTTTCAAGGAGGGGGAACCCTGTGGAGGATATGCGCATTATCGAGCTGTTTAAGCGCCGGGACGAGCTGGCTATCAGCGAGACCCGCCGCAAGTACGGGCCGTACTGTAATAAGATAGCACTGAACCTGCTGGGCTCCATTGAGGACGCCGAGGAGTGCGTCAGCGACGCGCTTTTTGCCGCCTGGAGGCAGATACCGCCCCTTATACCCCGCTCCCTGCGGGCCTTCCTGGGGCGGGTCACAAGAAACCTGTCTGTTTCAAGGTACCGCTCGGGGAGGGCCTCAAAGCGCTCCTGCGGCATGGACAGCATGCTCTCGGAGCTTGCGGACTGCCTGCCGGACGGCAGCTCTATAGACGACCAGGTGGATTCCCGGGCTCTTACCGGCATAATAACCCGGTGGCTGGACGGCCTGCCCCCCAGGGATAAGGAGCTGTTTGTGCGGCGCTACTGGTTCTGCGACAGCCTGGGGGAAATTGCCGCCGAGATGGAGGAGGCACCCGGCGCGCTTGCCCAGCGCACCTACCAGCTGAGGAAATCACTTAAAAACTGCCTTGAAAAGGAGGGCTATACAATATGAAGCCTGAGGACATATTTGACGCAATCACAGGTATCCGGGACGACCAGATAGAGTTTGCCAAGCCCCGCCGCTCCCGCCTGTGGTATATTACCCCAATCGCCGCCTGCCTGGTGCTGGCCCTTATTGCCGCGCCCTTTCTGAAGGCCAGGGTACCGGGCGCACAGCCCCTCTATACCGGCGCAGCCCAGCTTGCAGAGGCCCGGTACCCTGGACCAGACGGCTCCGAGGCCCCGGAGGCGGGCCCATATGCCGGCGGCAGCGGCTGTTCTGATGGGAGCGGCAGCCAGTGGGAGGAGATAGAGCGGGGCCGTGAGGAATATTATGACAACAGGGAGGCCTATGCCCGGCGGCTGGGCAGCTTCTGGGCCGACAGCGCCGGTACCTTCCTCACCGCCGTGAACGGTGAGAACATGATATTCAGCCCCGTCAGCCTGTACACCGTGCTGGGGATGTCCGCGGAGCTCTGTGAGGGCGGGCCCCGGCAGGAAATCCTCAGCCTGCTGAAAAGCCCCGGCATAGAGGACCTGAGGGACAGCGCCCGGCAGATTTGGTGCGCCAGCTTCTCCCTGGAGCAGAGCACCTGCCTTCTGGCAAACTCCCTGTGGCTCTCAAACTCCGTGGACTATAAGCAGCCGGTGCTGGATATTTTGGCTGAAAACTACTTTGCCGACAGCTTCAGGGGGGATATGGGCAGCTCCGAGTACCAGCTCATGCACCTTAACTGGCTCAGTGAAAAGACCAACGGCTATCTTGAGGGCAGGCTCCCGGAGCTGGACCTCAGCCCCGACACGGTTATGTGCCTTGACAGCACCCTGTACTTTAAGGGCCGCTGGTCCGATGAGTTCAACCCCGCCCTGAATAGTGAGGGCTATTTCCACGCCGCCTATATGGACCAGCCCTGCACCTTCATGAACGAGACCGCCGCCGGGTATTATTATAAGGGGGAGGGCTTTACAGCGGTATCAAAATCCATGTTCGGCGGGAGCATGCTCTTTGTCCTGCCCGGGGAGGATATTTCCACAAACGAGCTCCTGGCCGACGGGGAGTACAGGGATTTTATCTCAGCCTACCTCCAAAGCCCCGGCCTGTGGCAGAACGCCGGGCGGGCCATTATAAATATGAGCGTCCCCAAGTTTGACATAGCCTCGGACATGGAGATGGCCCTGGGCCTTAAGAAGCTGGGCGTAAACGGAATCTTTGAAGCAGGCTACGGCAGCTTCTCACCCATCACCGACCGGGACTTTGCCTTCACCAGCGTGCGGCACACCTGCCGCGTCTCTATAGACGAGGAGGGCTGCGAGGGGGCCTCGGTGCTGGTAATGCTGGGAGGGACATCCGAGGAGCCCCCGGAGGAGGAGATAGACTTCACCCTGGACCGGCCCTTCCTGTTCACCATTATAAACACCGCGGGCCTGCCTGTGTATATGGGCGCGGTAAACCGCGTAGACAGCTGAGAGGAGGATTTATTATGAAGCTGAAAAGGAGCCAAAAGCTTATGTTAGTGCTGATAGTACTGGCGGTTATTTTAGCTGTGACGGCAGCGGCGGTTGCCTTCAGCGGCGCGGGGACCAGCACCCGGCCGCTGTTCACAGGGAGCGCAAGGCTTGCGGGCCCTGAGCCTGATATAGAAGCCGCACTTGAGGACGAGGCCCATAGTGCCTGGGAGAATATCCCCCGCATACACAAGCTGTTCCAGCCCTTCTGGAGCCACAGCTCCCGGCTGATACTCTCCGGGCATAAGGGAGAGAACCGGGTATACTCCCCTGTAAACCTCACTGTCGCCCTGGCTATGACAGCCGAGATAACCGGCGGCGAGACCCGGGAGCAGATAGAAAAGGCAGTTGGGGCCAGCCTTGAGGACCTGCGGGAGAGCTCCCGGCAGCTTTGGGTCCTGAACGCCTACAGCGGGAGCGGCGGCGAGACCGAGCTTGCAAACTCCCTCTGGCTCAATAACTCCATTGAGTATAAGCAAAAGACCCTTGACATCCTGGCAGACAGCTACTTTGCCGAGAGCTTCCGGGGGGACCCGGGGACTGCCGGATACGACGCCCTCCTGCGGGAGTGGACCAGCGAGAAGACCCATGACCTCCTTGGCACCGGCGGCCTTAATATGGACCCTGAAACTGTGCTGGAGCTTATGAGCACCGTGTATTTCTACTCCTGCTGGTCCAAGCGCTTCCCCGAGGACTGCACCTCCACCCGCCTGTTCCACTCCCCCGAGGGCGGCATAGAGTGTGAGTTTATGGACAACACCAGCCGCGGTATTATAAACCACTTCTACCGGGCCCCCCTTTTCACCGCGGCCTCCCTGGGGCTGTCCGACGGCTCCTCCATGACCTTTATACTCCCCCGGGAGGACAGCAGTATCGACCAGGTGCTCAGTGAGGACAGCAGCCTGTGGGAATTTTTCCGGTGGATAGTCAGCCGCCGGGACGAGGGCTCCTCTCCCTGGGGTGACGAGTCCCTGGCCAGGATAAACTTTATCGTCCCGAAGTTTGACGTCTCCTTCCAAAGCGAGCTCAGCGAGACCTTAACAGACCTTGGCATTACCGACGCCTTTGACCCCCGGAAAAGTAATTTCGACCCCCTCACCCTCAACAATATACCCATTTATATAAGCCGCATAAACCATGCCGCCCGGGTGATGATAGACGAGAACGGCTGTACTGCCGCGTCCTATGTGGAGGCGGGGTTTGCCGGGGCCGGGGACCCGCCGAGGCCTGAGGCCGAGATAGACTTTATCCTCGACCGGCCCTTCATCTTCCTCATACAGTCCCAGAACAGCTTCCCCCTCTTTATAGGCCTTGTCAATCACCCTTGACATTCCCACCCCGCGTGCTATAATGGACACAGAAAATCACGCAGGAGGGTCATTATGACAGACATAAACGCTCAGGCCGTTATAAGCGGCTTTGCCGACGAGTACTCCCCCGATTTCAAGGAACAGCTCTCGGCGCTCTGCCGCCTCGGGGTGTCCCATATCGAGCTGCGGGGCATAGACAACATAAACGTGTCCGACCTTACGGATGAAAAGCTCCGGGAGGTTAAGGAAAGGCTTTCTTCAGCAGGGATAGCCGTATCCTCCATAGGCTCCCCAATAGGCAAGATAGATATAAAGGACGACTTCCCCCGGCACATGGACAAGCTCAAAAGGACCCTGGAGATTCAGAAGGAGCTCTGTGCCCCCTACATACGCATGTTCAGCTTCTACCTGCCAAAGGGCGCGGACCCGGCTGAGTACCGGAATGAAGTCATGGACCGGCTCTCTTCTATGATAGAGGAGGCAAAGGGCTGGGACTCGGTGCTGCTCCACGAGAACGAGAAGGGGATATACGGCGACACCGCCCCCCGGTGCCTGGACATAATGAGGCAGCTGGGCTGTGAGAATTTCAGGGCCGTGTTTGACTTTGCAAACTTCGTGGAGGTGGGCCAGCCCACTGTGGAGGCCTTTGAGATTTTGGAGCCGTACATAGAGTATGTGCATATTAAGGACGCCTCGGCCGGGAAGCAGATAGTCCCGGCGGGCCACGGCATAGGGCAGGTGGAGGAGATACTGGGGCGGCTCCTCTCCTCGGGCTGGAAGGGCTTCCTCTCCCTTGAGCCCCACCTTACCGATTTCGCGGGGCTACAGTCCCTGGAGCAGGACCCCAATAAGCGCACCGGGACTCTCAGCGGCCCCAAGGCCTGGGAGCTGGCCCTCAATTCCCTGCGGGAGATACTCTCCCGGCTGGACGGAAAGGGGGCGCCGGTATGAGCGGCAGGTTCCGTTGCGCAATAGTGGGCTGCGGGGGCATAGCCCAGGTGCACGCCCAGGCGCTCTCCTCTATGGAGGAGGCTGATTTGATAGCCTTTGCCGATATCGTGCCCCAGCGTGCAGAGGCCATGGCTGAAAAGTTCGGCGGCAGCTCCTACAGCTCCCTTGAGGAGCTCCTTGACCGAGAGCCGATAGACGTGCTGCACATCTGCACCCCCCACTACCTGCACACCCCCATGGCAAAGGAGGCCGCAAACCGGGGGATAAAGGTCTTCACCGAGAAGCCCCCTGTGACGGACCGCTCCCAGTGGGCGGAGTTTTCGGCGCTTGGGGACAGGGTGCCCGTGGGCATATGCTTCCAGAACCGCTATAACGGCAGCACCCGGGCCATGCTGGAGCTTGTAAACTCGGGGAGGGCCGGGAAAA
Source organism: Acutalibacter sp. 1XD8-36 (assembly GCF_009917525.1). Lineage (GTDB taxonomy): Bacteria > Bacillota > Clostridia > Oscillospirales > Acutalibacteraceae > Acutalibacter. The sequence goes on along the minus strand of NZ_QZDU01000004.1, from coordinate 120,899 downwards.
TCCTCGGCTCCCGGGGCTTTGTCACCTGGCGGCGGGACGCGGCCTACTACACCGAGAGCGGCTGGCGGGGGAGCCTTGCCACCGAGGGGGGCGGCGCGCTTATCAACCAGGCGGTGCACACCCTGGACCTGATGGCCTACTTCCTGGGCCCGGGCAAGGTGCTGGGGGCAAGTCTTGCCAACCGGCACCTGCCGGGGGTCATCGAGGTGGAGGACACCCTGGAGGCGACCCTTGACTTTGGGGAGGCCCGGGGGCTTTTCTACGCCACCACCGCCTACTGCACCGACGCGCCGGTTATCTTTGAGCTGGCCTGTGAAAAGGCCGTCATCCGCCTTGAGGGGGAGCTGTTCACCTGCTTCTGGCAGGACGGCAGGGTGGAGCGGGAGGACTTTACCTCGGCCTCCACCGTCCCCGGTAAGGCCTACTGGGGCAGCAGCCACCAGCGCTGCATTGGGGACTTCTACCGCTGCGCGCTGAATAACGAGCCCTTCCAAAACGATATCCCCGGCATTAAAAACACCGTGGAGCTCATGCTCAGTGTCTACGAGGCGGCCCGGGGCAAATATAGTTAACGCAGTTCAAAAGAGGTGACACCTCTTTTGAACTTAGCGGCACGGGTGTACCCGCGCCGCTCTGCTTGAAAATCGGTATTTACCGATTTTCAAGTGCGTTTACTATAAATCACAGCTATCACCCGCCCTTCCGGGGCCTAAAATCCCGGGAGGGCCTTCTTTTGGCCTTTATTATCACAACTATTGTAGTGTTAAAGTCTAAACTTAAAATAATTAAAGATTTTTCTTAAAAAAATTGATTTTGTGCTTGACATTTTTAAGGCCAGGGTATATAATGCAACCATGGAAAGCAAATCGGAAGTTAATCAGACCATATCTCATATCATACAGAAAGGAAAGTGACTATACTATGAAAACCTATCATGCCCCATCCCAGTGCCCGGTCTGCGGGGAGCCCATGCAGGTCACAAAGCTCCGCTGCCCCAGCTGCCATACGGAGCTCTCCGGGCAGTTCGCCCCCTGCCGCTTCTGCACACTGGAGGAGAAGCATTTGCAGTTCGTGGAGGTGTTCCTCCGGTGCCGGGGGTCCATCAAGGAGGTGGAGCGGGCCCTGGGGGTAAGCTACCCCACAGTTAAGAACATGCTTGACGCGGCCCTTGCCGCTTTGCACCTGGACGGGAAGCCTGAGCTCCGGGAGGAGAGCAGGAAGGAGGAGCGCTCGGAGATACTCTCCCGCCTGTCGGGAGGGGACATGAGCGTGGACGCGGCCCTGGAGGCCCTGAAGTCACTGAAAGGGGATAAATAAAATGTGCATGAATAAATATATACCACCCGAGATGTACCCCTACGGCTCATACGACAGGGAAACCGCCCTGAGGCTTGCCGCCCAGGAGCGCTTTGACATGATGGTGGAGAAATGCCTCAAAAATAAAACTGAAAGGCGGGCTTTGAAATGAACGAGGAGAAGCGCATGATACTTGAAATGCTCTCGGCAGGGAAGCTTACAGAGGAGCAGGCCGCAGAGCTTCTGGAGGCCCTGGGGGATACCGGGGAGGACAGCGAGCTTGAGAGGATAACGGACCAGGCCCAGGCCGCGGCACAGCAGGCGGTCACGCCGTCTATCACCGTCAACGACTCCGACGGCTCAGCGACCATATACCCCGACGGCACCATCGAGGTGCAGGAGCACGGCACAGGTGAGTCCATGGTCATAGACGGCGGCAGCCATAAGATAGACCTGACCCTGCACCCTGACCATGCGGAACTGAACGTAAACCACGGCGAGCCCGGGGAGATAGGGCTGGAGCTCCCCGCCGGGCCCATACCCCCGGCCCCTCCTGTTCCCCCTGCCACGCCCGCGCCACCCAGGCCTGCCGACGGCAGTCCCGAGGATATGGAGCGCTATGTGCGGGAGGCCCAGGAGAACAACGAGCGCTACTGCCGGGAGATGAACGAGTACCAGCAGGAGATGGCAAGATATACCGCCCAGTGCCAGGCTGAGATGGCCCGGTACGCCGCCCAGGTCCAGGAGCTCCGGGACCATGCTGCCGGCAGCGCCGCCCCCCGGCCCCAGGCCCCCACCTCCGGCGACTGGACCGGCTGGCTCTCGGGGATAGGTAAGGAGATACGCCGGGGGCTCAAGGAAATAGGCCAGGAGCTTGGCAGGGATTTGGACGGCGCCATGGACGACGTTACCGAGGCCATAGACGATATGAAGGAGGCCCTCGGGGACGTTGTGGTGGAGTGGCAGGAGGAGCTTGCGGAGGAACAGGAGGAGCTTATGGAGGAGATGGAGGAAGCCGCCGAAGCCGCCGGTGAGAACAGCTTCCTGGACTTTAACCCGGGCTTCCCCTTTAACGGCCCCTCGGGGACGGAGGGCATGGAGCAGATGGATATGTCCCCGGAGAGGCCCGAGTTTATAGACGGCGAGTTTGTCTACAGGAAGCAGGCGGTGCTAAGCAGCCTTGAGGAGCTGGACATAAACTGGCCCACGGGCCAGGTGAGCATAGCCCCCTGGGACGGTGACACCGTAGATATAGTGGAGTACAGCAAGAAGGCCCTGGCCCCGGAGCACTCCTCCGCGCTATTTGTCCGGGACTCAAAGCTCACCATACTGGAGTACCCTCAGAACAGCACCGGCGGGATACTCTCAAAGGGCTGGAACGCGGTCACCCGGCCCTCAAAGCGCCTGGAGGTGCTGGTGCCCCGGGAGCAGTGCCATAATATCGGGAAGCTGCGGGTGCAGTGCATGAGCGGCAATATCCGGGCAAGGGAGCTTTCGGGGGATAGCTTCACCCTCTCGACTGTGTCCGGCACGGTAGTCCTGCGCTCCATATCGGCAGAGACCCTGGACGCGGGTACAGTCTCCGGCACGCTCACCCTTGAGGACTGCTCCGCCGAGAAGCTCCGCGCCCACTCCGTATCGGGCACAAACCTCTGCAAGGGCTTCTCCGCCGAAAAGGCCGAGCTCACCACAGTCTCCGGCTCACTGAACGCCCACGGCAACGCCGAAAAGTTCAAGGTGAGCACCGTCTCGGGCTCTGCAAGCCTTATGGTTGACCAGTGCCCGGAGAAGGCCAATATGCACTCGGTGAGCGGCTCCCTGAAAATCAGGCTTCCCGAGTACGCCGGTTTTACCGCGGACTACAGCTCCTCCTCGGGGGGGTTCAAGTGCGAATTCCCGGCCCAGATTACCCCGGACCGCAAGCACCAAAAGAGGGGCCAGGCCGTATTCGGGAACGGTGAGTGCAAAATCGAGCTGCACACCACCTCCGGGAGCATGAGCATACTCAAGGCCGACGGCATAAGCCAATAACTCAACTGCTAATATAAAAAGCAAGCACCCCACCTTAACGGTGGAGCGCTTGCTTTTATTATTTTAATATGTCCCTTCGGTAGAGAACGTAATATCTCCGCCCTCTTTGCGCCTAGAGGTCTTCCTGCGCTTGTCAAGCTCACGCTGGAACAAATCCTCGTCAAAGGGTATCTCCACCGGCTTATTAAGCCACCCGGACAGGTGCATGGCGTTTGAAAGGGTCAGGCCCCTGACGCCCTCCCTGCCGTCTGCAACAAGGGACTCCCCCCGCAGGATATTCGCGGCAAAGGCATTGAGCACCCCTACATGCTGTGGATTCTCCCCGTCGGTCTCAACTATAAGCTTCTCCATGGGAGGCTTTGCGAAGCCCTCCTCCGAGCTCCGGCAGAACTCCCGCTCGTCCTCCCCCAGCTTCCAGAAGGTGAGCACATCCTCCTCACACACCAGCTTGCCCTTGGTGCCGGTTATCTCAAAGCGGTTGGTGCCGGGGGCGTCCCCGGTGGTGGTGACAAAGACCCCAGTGGCCCCGCCCTCAAACTCAAGGTAGGCGGTCACATCGTCCTCAACCTCGATATCGTGCCACTTGCCCTCATGGCAGAAGGCCTGTACTTTGGTGGGCAGGCCGCATATCCACTGTAATAAATCAAGCTGGTGTGGGCACTGGTTCAGAAGCACCCCGCCCCCCTCTCCGGCCCAGGTAGCCCGCCAGTCCCCGGAGTCGTAGTATATCTGGGTGCGGTACCAGTCGGTTATTATCCAGTTTACCCTCTTAAGGGCCCCCAGCTCGCCGCTCTGCACCATCTCGTGCATTTTGCGGTACACGCAGTTGGTCCGCTGGTTGAACATCATGCCGAAGGTCTTCCCGGCCCTGTCGGCCGCCTCGTTCATCTCCTTCACGGCGTTGGTATAGACCCCCGCGGGCTTCTCGCAGAGGACGTGGAGCCCCTTCTCAAAGGCCTCTCCTGCAAGCACCGGGTGCTGGTAGTGGGGCACGGCTATGAGCACCGCGTCGCAGAGGCCGCTGTCTATGAGCTCCGAGCCCTCCTTAAAAACCGGCACCCCCGGGAGCTTCTCCTTGGCCCAGTCCCGCCGGGACTCCCTTCTGTCGGCTACAGCCGCAAGGGTAATCTCGGGGGTCTTGCCCCCCAGCACGTTCAGGGAGTGGGAGGAGCCCATATTGCCGATACCGATAATGCCTAGCTTTACCATAAAATTACCTCCTGATTATTTTATAATATATTATAATAAATATAAAATTATATCAAGCCTGTCAGCCAGCAGAGCAGCTTCTGTCCCCCGGGCAGCTGGGCTTTAAGCTTTGCCCTGAGCTTTTCCGAGTCACCTATGAGCCCGCCCAGCTCCTCGGGGCTCAGCATATGGGCCGAGTACCGGGCCTTCTCCGCCAGCTCCTTCCACCTCTCAGGGGGCTCCTCCCGCTGTCCGCAGAGCAATTCCTTCTCATACAGCTTCAGAAGATAGGCATACGCCCGCAGCCCCGCCGCGTTCCTGTCCCGCTGTCCAAGGTCCCGCTCCCGCTTCTTCACCCTGAGCACCCGCTGTAGCAGGAGCGCCCCTATAATACCGGCGGCTGTCCCTATACACCACAGAACATTGACCAGGGGTGAGCCCCCGCCCTTACCGTTACTGCCGCTCCCCGCCGGGCTACCCCCGGCACTGGGGCTGGGCTTTGCCGAGGCCCTGGGCCTTGGGGTGGGGGAGGCAAGCTCCTCGTCAATAAGGGGGTTACTCCTTGGGGGCAGGGTGGGCCGCTCCTCAAAGGGCTTGGGGGTGGGGATAATCTCCCGGGCGTTCTCGGGGACGGTGGCGTTGTAAAAGGCCGCGGGATTATTCTCGTCCGCGGGGGTCACCTCCACCGGCACCCAGCCTGTGCCCCCGCTGTACACCTCAACCCAGGCGTGGGCGTTATAGTCCGGCACATCCACCCAGCCGCTCTCCCCCGAGGGCACCACGTACCCCTCGGCGTACCTTGCCGGGTACCCCGCCGCCCGCAGGAGCAGCACCGCCGCGCTTGCAAAGTGGACGCAGTAGCCCGTCCGGGTCTCGCTGAGAAAACACTTCACAAAGTCCATGCCCTGTGGGACAGTGGGGGGGTCCAAGTTGTAGTCGAAATAGTCCTGAAAGCACATGGCTATATATGCCGCGTAGCACTCCGCGCCGTCTCTCAGACGAAAATCCCCGGAGTCAAGGCGGTCGTTGGGGTCCAGGTTATAGGCGTTCTTAAAGTCCTCAAGGAACCCCTCCAGCTCCTCTGGCACCTGGGTATAGTGCTCATAGACAAACTTATTGTACGCCTCTATGTCCCGCAGAAATTCCCGCTCATAGGTTTCAAGGCCCTCCCAGGCCTCAAACTCCGGCACCTCCCAGAGGTCCGCGGGCCAGCCGAAGCCGCCCATATTTGCCTGGCCGTTTATGCTGTCGAAAAGGCCCATGATGTCGTCCCCCACCGAGGTGTAGCCGTCCAGGAACAGTATACGCGAGCCGTACTCAAACACCGGAATCTCGTACTCGCTCCCGCCGGTGTTCCCCAGACGGGCCGCGCCCAGATTGCCGATACTTGTGACCCCATAGTTTTTACAGGCAAGATAGGACACCACCCGGCTGAAATAGTTGTATCCCTCGCTCATTGCTTCCCCGAAGAGCTCATACTCCCTGGTGCCGTTTATAAAGTTCCCGGACTTGGCGTAGCCGTCGTCCACAAACTCTATATTATATTCCGAGAGCTCCCCGGGGCCGCTTTTCAGGCTCGCCGGGATATACACGCACCTGGGATTTGCCCCAAGGTTCTGAACGCTGAGCCTATAGCAGTTCCGCTTGTCCCGCCCTATGGAGAAGAGCTCGTGCTTATACCTTGATATCTGGTTCTGGGCCCTTAGCTCCAGTCCGGCAAGCTCCTCCCGCCCCTTAGAGTCCATCCGCTCCCAGCTGTCCCCGGTGTAGACCGTGCCCACAAAGCTCTTAAGGTACTCCTTGCCGGCGTTTGAGGTGCGGGTGCCGCTTGTGTCGGTGAGGGTCTCATAATAGGTCTCGCCGTCCCTGCCCTGCCTTTGAAACATCCCCACAGGCTCCGGGTCGTCCTGCCAGTCGAACTTCACCCGCAGCATGGTCTCCCCGGTGTAGTACCTTGTCCCAAGGCCCTTTAGCTGTACCTCCTTATTGTTGCTCCCCTGGCCCCCCTGGATATACCGGGAGGAGCCGAAGCCCTCCCTAAGGCCGGTGCGCAGGTTCTCCGCAAGCTCCGGGCGCTTATAGGTCTCAATAGGGGCAAATAAATACACCCCCCACATGCTGAGCCCCACAATAACCGCCAGCAGGAGGGCCAGGGGCCTTGCCGCCCCCACCCCCGAGGCCCTGTAGCCCCTTTTCCTTCGCCCGAAGGAACCCTCGGGCCCGCCCAGTGTGGCCGCCAGCAGCAGGAGCATGCACCAGAACAACAGCAGGGCCCCGAAGGCCCAGCCCGCCGGGACTATGGAGAAGCTCATGGGCAGCACCAGCAGGATACCGGTGAGGCCAAAGGGCCCCCTATTGTTCCTGCTCCTTATCCACATCCGGGACATGGCCCAGAAGAAGGGCAGGAGCAGCACGGATATAAAGCCGGTGCTCTCCCCCACGCCGTCTATCCCCGCCCTTGTGCCCGCCTGGTAGGGCAGGTAGAGGCTGGGCATTTCGTAGTTGAGCTTTGCGCCGTAGCTGTCAAGCATTGTGTTCCCTATGCGCACGGCCCCGTGGGCTATGGTGTCGAAGGCGAACACCAGCACAGCCAGCCATATCATCCACCCTATAAGTGACAGCCGCCAGCGGCCCTTATTACAGTCCAGCTGCCGCCACACTGCAAAGGCGCAGGATATAACGCCCACGGCAATGAGCCTTACTGGGTATACCTCTATGTTAAAGGCCGTCAGAAAGCTCCCCCAGCCCCCTACTCCCCCCAGCAGGATAATCAGCCCGTAGAATATCCCCCGGCCTATAAGGGCCTCGTCCTGTAAGAGGAGCCGTGGCTTGTCAAGCTGCAGGCCAGTCTGTATCTCTTTGTCCATCACAGTGCACCTCCTCGGCCCTAAATCTGCAGCCCCGCAAGGTCCGCGGCTAAGCTCCCCGGCTGCACCCGCACAGGGTACATGTCCCCCTCAAGCCTGTTCCCCTCTGTAAGGGGCCTTGTATGTACCACCGTGGCCCCGGCAAAGGCGTACCGCTCCCCTATAAAGCCTATGGCGGCGGGCTCCGGCTCCGGGCAGATATAGACTACCCTTGCTATGTCCCGGGGGGCCTCGGCCCCCTCTGCAATGAGCCCCGGGAACCGCCCCCTGTCACAGTGGCGGAGCACGGCCTCCAGGGCCCCCCCGCTGTCCTCAGGGCTGTCCACGTCTATGAACACCAGCCCCTCCCCGCCGGAGAAGGCCAGGGCATATCCGGCCCCCTGCCCCGAGAGGCTGTGGCCCAAAGTTGCAAGGGTGTCCATTAGCAGGTCGGCCTCATTGCCGTCACCATTGAGGCTGATAATAAAGAGGGCCCGCTTTGCCACCGGCAGGCTGCCCTCCCGCACCAGCAGGGCCCCGGCCTTATCAGAGAGCTTCCAGTCCACCCTGTTGAGCTTGTCCCCGGGCCTATAGTCCCGAAGGCCAAAGAACTCGGTGGGGTCCGGGCCCGGCTTTGTGGGGGAGTACCGCTCACCCCCGGCGTCGGGGATGTTCCTGTCCCTAAGTCCTATTGCCGTCTGAAAAATATTTGGCAGCACTACCACCTCACAGGACCGCCCCTCCCGAAGCCTTATAGGCAGGGAAAAAAGGCCCAGCAGGTCACAGACCCGGGCCTTGTCCAGCCTGCAGACTATCCTCCCGCAGGTGTGTGAGGTGAGCCTCTGCTCCACGGCCTGGGGCATGCGCCCCTGGGAGAGCTCCAGGGCCTCGGTCCTCCTCTCCCCTGTGAGGGTGTTGTGGATATTGAGCCGAAGCCTTATCCTCCCCGAGGGCAGGGGCCAGCGGCTCCCGGCGGCAACCTGTATGGGTACGGCGGCGGACTTTTTGGCCCTGCCCCCGCCCCCCGGCACGCCTATCTCCGCCCAGGAGGTGAGCATACCCGGCAGGGACAGTATAAGGGACACCCCGGGCAGCACCAGGGACAGCAGGAACACGTACCAGGAGTAGTAGCCGTTGAAGCAGATAAAGAAAGCTGTTGTACACAGCAGTATAAACAGGTAGAGGATACGGTTCTTGAGCATACAGGCCCCCTGCTCAGCGCAGCAGCTTGGGGGCCGCAACCCTTGAGAGGGTCCCCTCCAGCACCGAGCGGGCGTCGCTGCCCCCAAGCCTTGCCTGGGGCTCCAGCACCACCCTATGGCACATCACGTCGAAGAACAGCAGGTGTATGTCGGCGGGCACTATATAGTCCCGCCCGCCCATCCAGGCCGAGGCCCGGGAGGCCCTTATCAGGGCCTGTCCCGCCCGGGGGCTGGCCCCGAGCCTCAGGGAGGGGTCCTCCCGGGTTGCCGTGCACAGGTCCGCCACATACCGGTATAGGTCGTCTGCCACGTGTACCTTTGCGGCCTCGGCCCTCATCCCCATCACCTCCTCAAGGGTGGCGGCGGGGCTGATATTCTCTAAGGGCCGCACCCCCTCAGTCTGCCGGAGCACGTCTATCTCCTGCTCGGCGGTGGGGTAGCCGATGGAGAGCCGCAGCATGAAGCGGTCAAGCTGGCTCTCGGGCAGGGGCTGGGTGCCCGCGGTGCCAAGGGGGTTCTGAGTGGCTATAACAGTGTAGGGCTTCGGGAGCCTGTAGCTGACCCCGTCCACCGTGACCTGACCCTCCTCCATGGCCTCCAGCAGGGCGCTCTGGGTCTTGGCGCTGGTGCGGTTTATCTCGTCCGCCAGGAACATATGGCTCATAATGGGCCCGGGCCTGTACTCCGGCTTGCCCCCCTCCCGCCCGGGCACGGAGTAGCCCACCACGTCGCTGGGCATGGTCTCCGGGGTGAACTGCACCCTTGAGAACCTCATGCTCATGGCCTTTGAGAAGGCCAGGGCCATAGTGGTCTTGCCCACGCCGGGGTTGTCCTCCAGCAGGATATGGCCCCCCGCGATAATTGCCATCAAGGTCTTGCAGACCACTGTGTCCTTGCCCACAATGGTCTTGCGGACCTCGTTTATAATCCCCAGCGCCTTTGGCTGCGTCATTCCCCTCACGCCTTTCAAGAGTGATAAAAAATACATGTACTAATAAAAAATAGGGAAGCTTGCGCCTCCTCTACTTCCTTTTCGAGCTATTAAATTGGAGCGGACGACGAGGCTCGAACTCGCTACCTCCACCTTGGCAAGGTGGCGCTCTACCAGATGAGCTACGCCCGCGCTTATATTTTATATTATACACCTTTTTTGTCTGTTTGTCAATAGAGAAATAAAAAAATGTATGGCCCCCCCTGGGGGATACAGGGGGTATTCTTCTTTTTCTTTATCTTTTTCTTATTCTATATATGTGTCGCGTTTTCTGTCGCACTTATACTATCACTTTCACTATCGTTTTCACTGTCATTTATACTGACTTTTAGTCAGCCTTTCCCGCCCGGGCGGCAACAAAAAAGCCGGGTCCCAAATGGAGACCCGGCCCTTTTCACCTCTTTAGCTTACAGCTTCACAACATTCACAGCGCGAAGCTTTTCGCTGTTCTTGGGGTCGGGCTCGGTCTCAAAAGTAACCTTCTGGCCCTCCTCCAGGGTCTTGAAGCCATCGGCCTGGATGGCGGAGAAATGCACAAAAACGTCCTCGCCGCCCTCATCGTTGGAAATGAAGCCATAACCCTTCTCTGCGTTGAACCACTTGACTGTACCGTTCATAGTTGGCACCTCCATAGAAATGTTTCGTAATCCGAATGCTTCACGATTACCCGGGCCAGAGCCGCCCATAGAGCAAGCGCCAACGCACCTTCCATCGTACACCCCTGGCTAAGAAGAACTCACAGCTTGTGTAAATCATCAGACGCCCAATGACCTACAGAAACTGTGAGTACATTTTCGTGCTATCAGAATACAGGCAAAGTATACCACGCTTCGCAAGTTTTGTCAAGGGGATTTGAAACTTTTTAATTCCCCCGCCCTATATTTTGCCCTCCTTTCCCTCCGGGACCCTGGCGAAAACCTCGGCCACCGGCTCCCTCATCCAGAGCATTGGGGTTATGCGCAGGGAGTACCCGAAGCCCGGGTCGCAGAGCCAGTCCTGGGGCTCGCCCTTCGGCAGGCCAAAGGCGGCAAGTATGGAGGTCATCACCCCCGCGTGGGTCACCAGCACCGCCGAGGCGCAGCCCCTTGCCATCATATTCTTCACCAGCAGCTGGAACCCGCCGCAGACCCGCCTGAAAAACACCTGCCCGCTCTCGCCGCCCGGAGGCGCTCCCCGGCCCATGAGCCACTCCTTAAAGCCCGGCTCATCTTTCAATTCCTCAGCCGTCCTGTTCTCCCAGTCCCCGAAGTCGCACTCAGCCAGCTCCAGCACCACCTCCGGCTCCGCCTTCGGGTACAGTATTTTCAAAGTGTCCACACAGGACACCGCGGGGCTTGCGCAGTAGAGCTCCCCCTCCGGGTACCTGTATTCCCTCTTGAGCCCCGCCAGCTCCGACACCGCCCCCATGGGCAGCGGCGACTGTGCCCTGCCCACGTACCTACCCTCCAGCGTCCCCTGGGACGGCATGGCCCGCAGGATGTGTATGACATACGACTTCACAAAGCGTCCCCCTCTCCTTTTAGGGTATTATAGCGCACTTGCGGCGGTTTGGCAAGCGGTCGCGCCGGGAAATAATCTAAAAGCTGTTGCAATTTCCCAAGGTATCTGCTAACATAATACAGGAGTCCGCCGCACGGTGGACGGTTGGCCCTTAACAGAGGGCCTGAAGCCTCTGATTACATAGAAACCCATAATGGGAATCCTGTAAGAAAGGGGATGAGCTTATGAGCGTGCCGATAGGCGACGTCCTGGGGATGATGATGGGGTTTATCAATCTTATAGTCATTCTACTGATGGCGTTGATTGCCGCAAAAAAGTAACCGCCCCTCGGCAAGGATAGCGGTTACTTTTTTGTTAATTTAACATTGAAATAACACAACCTGGGCCAGCCGTTCACCGGCGGGCTCCTCTTTTTCTGTCTCTATTATACCTCACGCATGGGGGCCTTGTCAAGCCCTCACTCCTGCCCGGCCTTCTCGGTGATGGCCTTCTTCTTCCAGCTGCCTCTAAGGTATGCAGCAGTCGTCAAAAGCGCCCCCACCACCCAGGATATGAGCAGGGAGAGGAACAGCGGGTCGGGGTTGCCGGAGCCCATTGCGCCGCCCTCGGGGCGGGTGAGGAACTCCAGGCCGTAGGCCACGGGAACGCGCACTATGACTGTGGTGACAACGGAAATCCACATGGGGGTCATGGTGTCCCCTGCACCGCGCATGACGCCGGAGAGTATCTGAGTAACGCTCATGGCTATGTAGCCCAGGGCCAGGGTGTTCAGCATACGCTGGCCCAGCTCTATCACCTCGGGGGTATCGGTAAACATGAGCATAAGGTACTTGCCGAAGACAAGTATCAGCCCCACCAGCACCACCGAGACGGAGACGCCCATTATCATCCCGGACTTTGCGCCCTTCTCTGTGCGGTCCAGCCTGCCTGCGCCCATGTTCTGGCCTGTGTATGTAGTCATGGCGGAGCCGAAGGTAAAGTTTGGCATCATTGCAAAGCCGTCCACGCGCATTACAACAGTATTTGCCGCCAGCACCGCCGTGCCGAAGGAGTTCGTCAGGTTCTGCACAATTATCATTGCAAGGGAGAATATGGCCTGGGTGAGGCCGCTTGGCAGACCCAGCTTGCAAAGGCGCATTACAAACTCCTTTTTGGGCCAGAGGGTACGAAGGGTAACGGTAAAGTGCTCCTTCATCCTCAGCAGGCGCACCATGCACATAGCGCCGGAAATAAGCTGGGAGATAATGGTGGCCCAGGCCGCCCCAGCCACGCCCATCCTGAAGCCCGCCACGAACCAGATGTCAAGGCCGATGTTCAGTATGCACGCCGTCAAAAGGAACACAAGGGGCATAATCGAGTCCCCAAGGCCCCGGAGCACGCCGGAAATCACATTGTAAAAGGCGCTGCCTATAAAGCCCAGGAACATTACGAGCATATAGTCGCAGGCCATGTCGAATATGTCCCCCGGCGTGTCCAGCATTGACATAATCGGCCTTGTGATTATCGGCCCCAGTACCATCACGAAAACAGTGCATGCAAATGTGGCGGTTATGGTGGTGCCGATAGTCTGTGACAGGTTCTCCCGCTCCTTCGCCCCGAAATACTGGGACGCCATAACGCTCGCTCCAACCGCAACGCCCATAAACAGCACCAGCAAAAGGTTTATAACCGGCCCGCTGGCCCCGATAGCCGCAAGGGCGCTGTCGCCCACATAGTTGCCCACCACAATGGAGTCCACGGTGCTGTAAAGCTGCTGGGCCATATTGCCGATAAGCAGCGGCACGGAGAAGCGTATCAGGTTTTGCGTGGGGCTGCCCACAGTCATGTCCTGCGCCTGGAACAGCGAGGATAGCCTTCCTGCCATAAAATCATCCTTCCTTCACAGTTTTAATTTATCAGTTCATTATACCATAAAACCCAGGAAAAAGCTCTATCGCGTATTCGACAAAGTTAGGCTCCGAACAATCGGCACACCCTGGTTATAGTGCATAAATGAAATTCGTTCAGATGAACAAACTTTATTCACTCATAATGCATACACTAAAACAGCAGGGCCAATAAGGCCTTGACAATGCCCCAATAAGGGGCTATAATAAAGATAGAAAAAAGAGGAGCCCGCCGGTGAACGGCTGGCCCAGGTTTATAGATTACTGTTTAAAAAAGTAACCGCTAACCTTGCTCATGGGGCGGTTACTTTTTTGCGTTAATCAAGGCCATCAAGAGGATGACTATAATGTTGACAAAGCCTACTATCAACGCGGTCATCATCCCCAGGACGTCGCCTATCGGCACGCTCATAAGCTCATCCCCTTTCTTACAGGATTCCCATTATGGGTTTCTATGTAATCAGAGGCTTCAGGCCCTCTGTTAAGGGCCAACCGTCCACCGTGCGGCGGACTCCGTATACATAATACCAAATATTCCCCCTATATGCAAGGGTTTTCCCTAAAGAACATACTCCCTCTGCACGTCGCAGGGCTCCTTCTCCACGTGCCAGGGGTCCGGCTCCACAGCCTCCACACAGCCCATGCTGATATAGAAGGCCTGGCTCTCCACCGCCGACATAGTGGAGATATAGAGCTTCCCGGCCCCAAGGCCCCTTGCGGACTCCGCGGCCCTGTAAAACAGCTCCCTGCCCATGCCCATCCTGCGGCAGTCCTCAGAGACATGGAGCTCCGCCAGTACCGCGTACTGCCTCTCTGAGCCTATCAGCCTGCCGTCAACGCTGGCAAAGCCCTTGAGCCTGCCCTCCCGGAAGGCCCCCCACACGGCGCCGCCGCTGCCGAGCACGTCCCTTAGCTGGCCCAGCACCCGCCGGTGGTCCCCGGCATCCCAGTCGTCTACAAACTCTATGTCCTTTATCACCCACCGGCCACCCGACTTCCGCCAGCACTTCTTCACCTCCTGGCGGCGTATAAAGCCGGAAAAGAGCTCTGTATCAAGCATTTCAGCACTGATTTTCCTATATTCTGTCATAAGCTTCCTCCTTAAAAAATAAGGCGGGAGACTTCACAGCCCCCCGCCCGGATTTCGTCTTAGCTTTAGTTATGCGCCCATTACCAGGGTGATGATTCTCAGCACGAACAGCCCGAAGGAGACCCACATGACCGGGTGGATGTCCTTCACCTTGGCGGTGCAGACCTTCAGCACCACCCAGGCGATAATGCCGAACATGATGCCGTTGGCGATGGAGTAGGTAAAGGGCATCATGATAAGGGCCAGGAAGCCCCCCAGCACGTCGGCGATATCCCCGTCAAACTTCATCTTCAGCACGGACTTCATCATCAAAAGGCCCACAAACAGCAGGGCCGGGGTGGTGGCAAAGCTGGGGATTGCAAGGAAGATGGGGGAAAGGAACAGGGCCAGCACGAACATCACAGCGGTGGAGATGGCGGTAAGGCCGGTGCGTCCCCCCTCTGCCACGCCTGCGGTGGACTCAACATAGCTGGTGACAGTGGAGGTGCCCAGCACAGCGCCCGCCACAGTGCCTACGGCGTCGCTCATAAGGGCGGGGCCGGCGTTGGGCAGTTCGCCCTTCTCGTTTAAGAGGTTCCCCTGGTCCGCCACGCCTATAAGGGTGCCCACAGTGTCGAACAGGTCCACAAACAGGAAGGCGAAGACTATGGCGGCGAAGCTCACAAAGTGCCCGGCCACGAACCCGAAGTCGAACTTAAAGAAGGTGGGGGCCAGGGAGGGAGGCAGGATGCCGCTGCTGAAGTTGGGTATCAGGGAGTACACCCCAGCGTCGGGGTTCACTGTATACCAGCCGCAGAGCTCCGCGATAATGCCCAGCACCCATGTGCCAAGGATACCCCACAGTATTGCGCCCTTTATCCTAAAGTGCCACATAATGCCGATGAGGATAAGCCCCACAAAGGCCAGCACCACCTGGGGCGTGCCAATGCTTCCAAGGGCCACCAAAGTGGAGGGGTCGGCGGAGACAATGCCCGCGCCCTTGAGGCCCACAATGGAGATAAACAGGCCGATACCCGCGGAGATACCGTACTTGAGGTTTGCGGGCACGGAGTTCACCAGGGTCTCCCTAAACTTGAAGATGGAGAGAATGACGAAGATAATGCCCTCGATAAGTATGGCGGTCAGGGCCACCTTCCATGGGTCGGTTATGCCCATCTCCGACACCATGGGCACCACGGTGAAGGCAAAGTAGGCGTTAAGGCCCATGCCTGAGGCCAGGGCCACAGGGTAGTTTGCAAACACGCCCATGATAACGGTTGCGATAGCCGCTGAAACCGCGGTGGCGGTGAAAACAGCCCCCTGGTCCATCCCGGCGGCAGCCAGCATACTGGGGTTCACCGCCAGTATGTAGGCCATGGACAGGAATGTGGTAATGCCGGCGATAACCTCGGTCTTTACGTCGGTGCCGTGCTCCCGGAGCTTAAAATGTGCGAGAAGCTTTTCCAAAATAAACATCCTCCTCTGAATTGGTAGGTGATTCCTGAAATTTATTTTCAGGAAAATAATAGAATACTCTATTAGTATAACTGGTAATTCAAAGAAAAGCAACTGTTTTGTTACAAATTATTCATATTTTTACATTATCCTCTTGATATTAAGGGTTCCTTGTGATATAATGTCAGAAATTTTTTTCAGGAGGCAAAGAGCATGACAGTAAAGCTATACCCCACCCCCGGGGAGTTCCTTGGGGATAACCGTGACTTTCTCCATAGATATGAGGTCCAAGCCCAGCTCAACTGCTACAACGCCGCCCTGCACAGGGACGCCCCCTGCTCCCCGAAGCTGTTCTTCGGCAGGGTGGAACAGGGCAGCGTGCCCGTACTGCTCTTCGGCAACGCCCATCCCCACTTCCTCTGCCTGAACGCCGCCCCGGACGACAGGCGCGTACCCGAAGCCGCCCGGGAACTTTCAGGATATCTTTGTGAGAACAATATAGCCATAGCCGGGGTCTCAGGCCGGGACAATCTCTGCCGGGCCTTTATGGAGGCCCACGGCGGGGACTTCGCCCTTCGCTCCTCTATGGACATTATGGTGCTGGAAAAGCTCATAGAGCCTCCCCCCTGCAATGGCACTGTCCGCAGGGCGGGCCTCTCCGACCTGGAGCTTATAGCAAACTGGAAATGCGCCCTGATTCGGGAGGCCGTGGGCGAGGAGCCTGAGCCCCAGCGCGTGCGCAGTACCACCATCGGCCAGCTTGAGCGCTCCGTGGTGTGGCTCATGGAGAACGGGGCCGGGGAGCCGGTCTCTATGGCTAACTCCGGGCGTATGCTGGAGGGCTGGGCCTGTGTCTCCGGTGTGTACACCCCGCCGGAGCACCGGGGCAAGGGGTACTGTCAGGTTACTGTTGCCGCCCTCTGCCGGGAGCTTCTTGCCTCGGGTAAGGGGTATATTACCCTTTTTGTGGACAAGAAAAACCCGATTTCCAACCGGGTATACCGGAAAATCGGGTTTGATATTCTTGAGGATTCCAGTGATTATAGGCTGAGCTAGGGCGCAAACTTGCGCTTGCTTCGCTCGCGCACAGGACCTCAGGGGCGCTGCCCCCGAACCCCTGCAAGGGGCCTAACGCCCCTTGACCGCGTGCCTTAGTCTTCCTTCAGCTCTCGGGTGAGCCAGGCGTCCGCTATGTCCAGGGCCAGATACAGTCCGTCTTTTTCGCTGGACTTCACTATCTGCTTGCGGTTGCGTATCTCCGGGTCAGTGCTCATAAGCTGCACCGACACCCTGTCCGCCACCTCCAGGCCCTGCACTTCCTTTTTGGACTTCACGTCCAGCTTCACCACGTACTTATCCCTCATGCTCCCATAGTAAAGCGTGTCCCCGCTGCGCACCAGCGGCCTTCCCTTATAGCTGGGGAATCCGCCCTTCGCCCTGGGGGCGCTTTTTGTCTCCTTACTGCCGCCCTTCTTTTCGCTCATGACTCCGCCTCCCTTTCTGTATATTTAGCTCACTCGCCCAGATATGACCGCACCATCGCCTTTAAAAGCTCATCCCGGTCTATCCGCCGGATAAGGCTCCTGGCGTTGTTATGGGTGGTGATATAGGTCGGGTCCTCCGAGAGAAGGTACCCCACCAGCTGGCTTATGGGGTTATACCCCTTCTCCTTCAAAGCGTCATAGACCGTAAGAAGTATGCGCTTCATATCGGCCTCCCGCACCTCGTCCAGGGAGAATGTTATAGTGCTGTGGTCCTCAGGCATAGTGTGGCACCTCCGTATCAGGTTAAGTTTTAGTAAGTCGGTAGTATATTATAGCAGTTTCCCCGCTAAAAATCA
Source organism: Acutalibacter sp. 1XD8-36 (assembly GCF_009917525.1). GTDB lineage: Bacteria > Bacillota > Clostridia > Oscillospirales > Acutalibacteraceae > Acutalibacter. The sequence continues at coordinate 103,595 of NZ_QZDU01000004.1, read as the reverse complement.
AGTCCTTTAATGGGGCCCTAGCTTCTCAGCACAGCGCCCCCGGCGCTCAGCCTCTCGATTATGCCGTCGACTATGGGCTGTACCTCCTCCTTGGAGAGGGTCTTCTCCCCCGAGGAGAAGCTGAAGCGCAGCGTAAGGCTCCTGCGCCCGGCCTGCTGGAAGGAGTCGATAAGGCCCACCCCCGCAAGGTGCCCCGCCCCCTTCCAGGCGGGCTCCATATCGGCAAACCTCATGCCCTCAGGCAGCACCACCGAGAGGTCTATGTCTATGCCCGGGAAGCGGCTGGGCTCCCTATAGCTGAGCTCTCCCTCGGGGAGACTTGCAAACGCGTCCATGTCAAGCTGCCCGCAGACCACCGCCGCCTTCCGGTCAATGCTCCTGAGCACAGAGGGCACTAATGTGCATATCCAGCCGAGGGCCGTGCCCTCCGCCATGATAACAGCCGTATTCCTGGGGTGCTGCCACTTGAATTCGGGCTGGCAGTTGGCAAGCTCCAGCTCCACCCGCTTCACGCTCCTGCCAAGGGACTTGATAATCCCCGCAAGCTTCAGGTACAGCTCCTTCTCCCCCGACGTCCTGCTGAAAAGGGCTATTCCCAGATTCTTGCGCTCGTTTACGAGGCCGTCCTCTTTCCTCACGCCCTCTGCCACGCGGCCTATCTCAAACACGCCGAACTGGGCTCCAAAGGCCCTGTTCTCCCCCAGCACCGACAGGAGTGTTGGCCCCATGCTCCGGCGTATCACCTCGTGGTCCGGGGTCTGGGCGTTTATCAGCCTTATATTCTCCTCGGGCTCGATATTCAGCGCCCGGCACTTTTTAACGTCCTGCCAGATATATGAGTGCACCTCGTGGAGCTGGTAGGTCTGCACAAGTATATCCTTCACAAAGTTGTCGGCCTTGGCCCCCGCGCTCCTTCTCCTGGGGTACAGTGGGCTCATGGTGGTGGCTATCTCGAAGTTGTCATAGCCGTATATCCTGGTTATCTCCTCGATGATATCGGCCTTGATAGTCACGTCCTTAGTGGCCCTCCAGCTGGGCACGCCCACTGTGAACCTGTCCCCCTCCTGCCTCGGCTCAAAGCCCAGGGAGCTGAGGGTGCCCATTATTCTCTCGTCCTCTATCTCTATGCCGGTGTACCTGTCCACATACGCCTTGTCAAAGGCCAGCTCAACCTTCGGGTAGTGCTTTACATATACGTCTGTGAGCCGTGAAATCACCTGGGCCTGGGGGTCGATTCCCAAAAGCAGCTTCATGAACCTGCCTATGGCCGGGACGGTCATCTCCGGGTCAAGGGTCTTCTCATAGCGCATGGAGGCGTCCGTGCGAAGGCCCAGGCGTGTGGAGGACTTGCGCACAGAGGCCCCGTCGAAGTTGGCCGACTCCAAAAGCAGGCTGTCCGTGTCCCCCTCAATCTCCGAGTCAAGGCCGCCCATAATGCCCGCTATGGCAACAGGGATATCCTCACCGCCGGACTTTGTGCATATCATTAAAGTATTCTCGTCCACCCTGCGCTCCGTGCCGTCCAGGGTGGTGAAGGTGAAGGGGGAGTCAAAGCGCCTCACCCTTATGCTGTCCACCTTGGCGCAGTCAAAGGCGTGCATGGGCTGGCCCATCTCAAGCATAAGGTAGTTTGTAAGGTCAGCCAAGAGGTTTATGGCCCTGCTCCCGCAGTAGAAAAGCCTTATACGCATGTCCACAGGGCTTACCTTCTTTGTGATATTGCGCACCTTCAGGCCGCTGTACCTATAGCAGAGCTCCTTGTCCTGTACGTCTATGTCAATGGGCTCAAGACTGTCGAACTGTTCTAATGAAACCGTCTCAAGGGGCCTCAGCTCCCTGCCCGAGAGGGCCGCGAACTCCCTTGCTATGCCGTAATGCCCCCACAGGTCCGGCCTGTTTGTAAGGGACTTATTGTCCACCTCAAACACCGTGTCTATAATGCCGTAGAGCTCCGTCACGTCCCTGCCCACAGGAGTGTCCTCAGGCAGCTCCATTAGCCCGGAGTGGTCGGCGGATATCCCCAGCTCCTTTTCAGAGCAGCACATGCCGTGGCTTTCAAACCCCGCAAGCCTCGCCATGCCTATCTCCTGGCCGCCCACCATGCCGCCTTCCTTCACAAAGGGCACTATAAGCCCCTCCCGCACGTTGGGCGCGCCGCAGACCACGTCGTATACCTTATCCCCGCCGTCCACCTTTAAAAGGTGCAGCTTCTTTGAGTCCGGGTGGTTCTCGACAGAGAGTATCTTTCCGGCGACCACCCCCCGCAGGTCCCGGCCCATCTCGTATATATCCTCCACCTCGGCGGTGGAGAGGGTGAAGCGCTGTATGAGAGCCGGTATGTCAAGGCCCCGAAGGTCCACGAAGTCGCCTATCCAGTTCATTGAAATCAGCATATTTTATCCCTCCCTCTCACTCGTGCCGGAACTGGGCAAGGGCCTTTAAATTGCCGCTGTTCAAATCCCGGATATCTTTAACGCCGTACTTCATCATCACAAGGCGGGTGAGCCCCAGCCCGAAGGCGAAGCCCGTGTACTCCTCAGGGTCCACCCCGCCCATTTTCAGCACATTGGGGTGTATCATCCCGCAGGGGCACAGCTCTACCCAGCCGGAGTGGTGGCAGGTGGAGCAGCCCTCGCCGCCGCAGATAAGGCAGCTTATATCAAGCTCGAAGCCCGGCTCCACAAAGGGGAAGAAGCCCGGGCGAAGGCGCACCTTCACGTCCCGCTGGAAGACCTCACTGAGCATGGTCTTCATGAAATATATCAGGTTTGAAATAGAGATATTCTTGTCCACCATGATTCCCTCCATCTGAAAGAAGGTGTTCTCATGGCTGGCGTCCGTGGCCTCGTTCCTAAAGCACCTCCCGGGGAAGATGGCCCGGCAGGGTGCGCCGTATTTTTGCAGGATGAAGTTCTGGGCGGCGGAGGTATGGGTCTTTAATAGCTGGCCGTTCTCCAGGTAGTAGGTGTCCTGCATGTCCCTGGCGGGGTGGTCCTTGGGGATGTTCACCGCCTCGAAGCACTCGTAGTCCGTGACTATCTCCCTAAAGTCCTCCACCACAAAGCCCATGGAGGTGAATATCTCCTCAAGCTGCCTCTGCACCACGGTTATAGGGTGGTAGGACCCCGGGTCCCCCTCTGTGGGCAGGGTCACGTCGTAGCGCTCGGCCCCCTCTATCTCCCGCTGCTCCTCGGCGGCCTTTATCTCCTCTATCCTCTCGGAAAGCCGCTGCTCAACGGCGCGCTTCAAAAGGTTCACATGCTGGCCCAGCTCCTTCTTCTGCTGTGCGCCCACGTCCTTAAGGCCCTTCAGCAGCTCCGTCACCGAGCCCTTTTTCCCAAGGTAGGCCACTCTCAGCTTTTCAACGGCCTCGCTGCTGCCTGCAGCCTTCAGCTCCTGCTCAAAGCTCTCCCGCAGCCCCTCTATCCTTTCCTTCATCTTAAAACGTCCTTTCTACGCCTTCATTTACTGTATACACGCAAAAAACTGCGTTCCTTCGTATTATACCACTTTATTACAGCAGTTTCAAGATATTTTCTCGCCGCCCTTGAAATGGGCCCTTTATACTGATATAATTATAATTCAAGTATACATTTTACGTTTATATCAAGAAGGGAGACCAGTATGCACAAGCTGTTATGCTATCCGTTCGACCCCCAGGCCATACTGAAAAAGCGCAAATCCATACGCCGGGAGCTCCTCGCCTCCGGTGAGCCCCGCATAAAAAAGAAAATAGCCGTGCTGGGCGGCTCCACCACCCACGACATAATCGCCGTTTTAGAGCTGTTCCTTCTCGATTTCGGCATAGAGCCGGAGTTCTACGAGTCCGAGTTCGGGCTCTACTATGAGGACGCAATGTTCGGCGAGGCCCTTAGGGACTTCTCCCCGGACCTTATCTATATCCACACCTCCCGCCGGAACATCACCGGCCTCCCCGCCCCCTCGGACAGCCCGGAGTTCGTCTCGGAGCTCCTTGACGCCCAGTTCTCCCGCCTTGAAGCCATGTGGGAGCATTTGGCCGAGGAGTACCGCTGCCCGGTGATACAGAACAACTTCGAGCCGCCCTTCTACAGGCTCCTTGGCAACCGGGACGCCTGGGACTATAGGGGGCATACAAACTTTGTCTCAAGGCTCAATATGAAGCTCTATGAATATGCCTCCTCCCGCCAGGATTTCTATATCAACGATATCAGCTATCTCTGCGCCGACTACGGCCTTTTAAAGTGGACCGACCCCTTTTACTGGCATATGTATAAATACTGCCTGAACTTAGACGCAATCCCCGCCCTCTCATACAGCGTGGCCTGCATAATCAAGTCCATATACGGCAAAAACAAGAAGTCCCTTGTGCTGGATTTGGACAACACCCTATGGGGCGGCATAGTAGGCGACGACGGCGCAGAGGGCATAGAGATAGGCCACGAGACCTCCATGGGCCAGGTATACAGCGAGTTCCAGGCCTATTTGAAGGAGCTCTTAGGCTACGGCATTATGCTCAACGTGGACTCGAAAAACGACGAGGAGAACGCAATCGCGGGGCTCAGCCACCCCGAGGGCACCCTGCGCCCCCAGGACTTTATCTCCATCAAGGCCAACTGGGAGCCCAAGGACCTGAACTTTGCCGAGATTGCCGGGGAGCTGAATATACTCCCCGAGAGCATGGTCTTCGTCGACGACAACCCCGCCGAGCGCGCCATAGTCACCGGGCAGATACCCGGGGTCTGTGCCCCCTTAATGGACGCCCCCGAGCACTATATCACCGCCATAGACCGCTGCGGCTTCTTCGAGGCCACAAAGCTCTCTAAGGACGACCTCTCCCGCAACGAGATGTACAAGGCGAACGCCCAGCGCACAAAGCTCCAGAAGAGCTTTAGGAGCTATGAAGACTACCTGCTCTCCCTTGACATGCACGCCCTGATACGCCCCTTCGAGCCGGTGTACATCTCCCGCATAGCCCAGCTCACCAACAAGTCGAACCAGTTCAACCTCACCACCCGCCGCTTCACCGAGTCCCAAATGCAGGCCGCCTCCCGGGACCCTGATATTATAACCCTCTACGGCAAGCTCACCGACAAGTTTGGCGACAACGGGGTCATCTCCGTGGTGATGGGCCGCATAGACGGCGAACTGCTCCACATAGAGCTCTGGCTCATGAGCTGCCGGGTGCTCAAGCGGAACATGGAGCACGCCATGCTGGACGAGCTCATCCGGGCGGCGGAAAAGGCCGGGGCCAAAAGGCTCCGGGGGTACTACTATAAAACCCAAAAAAACGGCATGGTAAAGGACTTTTATAAGGAGTTCGGCTTTGAGCTGGTCTCAGAGGACGGCGAAGACACCGTCTGGGAGCTCCCCATAAGCGGGTATGCCCCCAAAAATACCGTGATAAAGGTAAACGTAGAGTAAACACGCACCCCCTGCCGGGAGAGTCCCGGGCAGGGGGTGCGCTCTGTCTATATCAATTTAAATCAGGGGCTGATTACTTGGACTTGATAGCAGCCTGTGCTGAACGGTACTCCGGTAGGACTTTTTGGACGACTGCACCGTACCCCTCTAATCACTTGGCTTATGACCCCAACGATTATTTTCCACCTTTTCTCACTTTACATATAAAGTTTGAAGAAGCCGAAGCATATCGTAAAGCCGCTGGCTGTTATCTCCGTAAAAACCAATGGGAAGATTTAACCATTGATGTGTACCTCTAAGATATATACATATTATATAAGAAGCCGTTTGCAAAAGCAAGCGGCTTTTTTCATACTCGTACATAGCCGTCTGCTTCGCCGCAGGCGGCTAAATCTATGTAAAGGAGGAAACCCCAAAATGGCGAATTGCAAAGTAATAGCGGTGACGAACCAAAAAGGCGGCGTGGGTAAAACCACAACGACCGCTAACCTCGGAATCGGTCTTGCACAGGAAAACAAAAGGGTCTTGCTGATCGACGCAGACGCGCAAAATTCTTTGACGCTCTCCCTCGGTTATCTTAAACCCGACGATCTGCCCGTTACGCTTACGGACATTATACAGTCGGTGATTGACGACAAGCCGATTCCCGACGGTCACGGTATTTTGCACCACGGCGAGGGCGTTGACCTGCTGCCTGCGAATATCACATTGTCGGGTATGGAAATCCGGCTGATTAACGCTATGAACCGTGAACGGGCGCTGCGGACATATATCAATGAGATAAAGCCCCATTACGACTATATTCTCATTGACTGTATGCCGTCACTCGGTATTATGCCGCTGAACTCATTAGCGGCAGCGGACAGCGTTATCATTCCGTCGCAGCCGTCGTTTCTCTCGGCAAAGGGTTTGGATTTGCTCATGCACTCCATTTCACAGGTCAAACGGCAGATCAATCCCAAGCTGAAAATCGACGGGATTCTTTTTACGATGGTAGATAGCCGCACCAACGAGGCAAAGGAAATCATCGCTTCTCTGCGTGCTCACTACGGCGAGAAAATCCGTGTGTTCGGGACGGAAATCCCCTTTTCCGTGAGAGCCGCCGAAACCAGCGGCAGAGGCAAGAGCATTTATGCTCACGACAAAAACGGCAAGGTTGCCGCCGCATACCACGCGCTGACAAAGGAGGTGTTGGAGATTGAGCGTAAAACCGAGAGATTTAGGAATGACGCCGTTGACCGATTGGAGGCGTATATCGGCAGACCTATTATCCGGCTGAAAGCGGCGCGCGATTTTGAATACTACTTTTACGAATACACCCCGAAACGAAAGAATCCCGCGCTATCGCAGTACAGGGGTATGAGCTGGCCCGGTCCCCGTGGCCGCTGGTGTACGGGGATTCTCAAAACCCGTATCGTCGCCGCCTATCTGAAAAAGCTGAAAGAGGAATATACGGTTATTGAGTATGTAGGAATCGCCGCCGACGAAACAAAGCGAATCAAGGACAAAAATTACCCGCTTGTAGAATGGGGAATGACAGAAAAGGACTGTCTTTCCTATTGTTACAGGCGGGGTTTTGATTGGGGCGGTTTATATGAGATTTTCAGCCGTGTTTCCTGCTGGTGCTGCCCTCTGCAAAGTCTGGAGGAACTGCGGAAGCTGTATCGGCATTTTCCCGACCTATGGCGGCAGCTTGAAGAATGGGACAATTCCACTTGGAGGACATTTCTAAAAAACTATTCCGTCCGTCAGCTTGCCGCCCGTTTTGATTTTGAGGACGAATGGCAGAAAAACGGCGGCAATATCCGCAGCAGGGCGTTTTATACGGCTCTGCGGCAGGAGCTTTCACGGCTCGGATCGGAGGTGACGCTATGCCGGAGATAAAGACAATGGAGATTGCCAAAGGGACGGTCAAGGCGATTGACAAATCAGCGGTGGCCGCTGAGCGTATGAAATCTGCCTATATCCGCACCAAAGACAAAGCGGATCAGACCATGCAGGTGGTTGTTCAGGAAATCAACACCGACTATCAAACGCAGCTTGACACGACAAAGGCGAATATCTCCTATGATGTGTTGGAAATGTCCGGCTCCCGCGCCGTCTGGCCGGAAGTGCTTGCTATTTACGCGGTCAAGACCACCACCGATCCCGACAATGCGCAGGAGGTCGCCACAATGAACGATTCCAAAAAGGCGATTCTAAAAGATATTTTCTGGCAGATGAATGAAATATCTTCCCAGACCGAAACAAAGACCGAGGAAGTAATTACCGAAACCGACGACGGCCACGGGAATATTGTGGAAACAACGACCACCGTTACACGAACCTATCTGTATATCACGGTCAGCCATAAGACCGCCGAGAAAATGGCGGATCAGTACAATTTCAATGCAGACCAGCGAAAGCAGCTTGCCGAGCTTCTTGCCGACGAAAACCGTAGTATGTGGAGCGCCGTTCTTTACGGTATCGGCACAGGCGACGGCGAGATTGTAACGGTCGCACTCTCGCAGATCGGCAATGTGGGCGGTGAGCCGTATTGGTCGTGGTATGGCTTTAACTCCCGTGTGGAATGGTGTGCTTGCTTCGTTTCGTGGTGTGCTAACGAGTGCGGATATATTGACGCAGGCGTTATTCCGAAATTTGCAGGCTGCGTCTGGGGTGTCGAATGGTTCAGAGATCGTGGACTTTGGCAGAACAGAAACTACGAACCCCGCCCCGGTGACATTATCTTTTTTGATTGGGACAACAAAGGCTCGTCAGGCTCGCAGGACGGAGAATCCGATCATGTGGGAATCGTTGAGAAAGTCGAGAACGGAACAGTTTACACCGTGGAGGGCAATTCCGGCGATAGTTGCCGAGAAAATCACTATGCCATAGGATATTATGAGATATTGGGGTACGGTGTGCCGCAATACTAAAATAAAAAGCTGCCTGCCGAACACAGGTAGCTTTTTACATAAGTTCACATATTGTTTGAAGTATCTCCCTTGACATCTTCCTCTGTTTGTGTTAAAATAAGTACAATATTAGACCGTCTAACATTAGAAAGAGGAGAACTGATGAACTGGGAAGAAGTCAGAAACTATGTCAATCAATATTGCAGGCTGCGAGATGTGCAGTTTGCCGCCTACGAATTGTATGCAAGAAAGTATAACCTTACTGCAAAAGAATTGTTTGTGCTTGATATTGTTTGGTTTGCGCCGGACGGTTGCCTGCAATCGGAAATTTGCGAACGGTTGTCGGCTACTAAGCAAACCGTCAGCGCTATTATCAAAAAGTTTTGGAAACTCGGTTACATATCCTTAACAGAATCCGAAACGGATCGGCGCAATAAAATAGTTCGCTTCACAGACGCAGGCAAGGAATACACCGCTAAAATTATTCCTCCTGCTGCTAATGCCGAGATTAACGCAATGGCTGAGTTGGATTTGTCCGGCGAAGATATTGCCGAATTGGTGCGGCTTACAACGCTGTTTTCTAATCAAATGGCAAAAAGATTCAGTGAAATCAAGGAGGATTAAATGATGGAATTTTACGAAGCAATTAACAAAAGGAAAACGACAAGAGAACTATTACTGTTCTTATTTTGGTGATAATTACCGAGAAAATCATTATGTAGTAAAATATTATTAAATACTTGGATGCGGTGTGCCACAATATAAAAAAATGGGCAAAAGAAAAACAGAGAGATTTATTTCTCAGTTTTTTTACATAGATACTTACCAACATTAGAGTAAGGAAAACCTGCCTTTTTTCTGTATTCGCTCGGCGTTAGTTGGAATAATTTTTTAAATTTGCGACAAAAATAGCCAACATTTTCAAAGCCAGTAGCCTGTGCGATTAGAAAAATACTATTATCTGTATTTGTAAGAAGTCTTGCCGCACGTTTTAGGCGGTAATTCACTAAATAATTTATTGGAGAAGTGTTCAGATATTTATTAAATATATTTAATGCGCTGCTCTTACTTATTGATACGGTTTTTGCAATATCATCTAACGAAATATGATCAGAATAATTTTTATGGATATATTGCATCATAATTTGCAGCTGCGCTGTGGTTCGTGCAGATACTTCTGAAACGGAGGAGTCCTCTTTTATCTCCACATTTTCATATAGCACAGTCCATAGTTTTAAAAGTAATTCTACAGTTTTTATTTCATGGGAATTTGTTGTTTTTTGAGCAGAAAATACTGACAGCAGTAAATTTAGAACAGTATTCTGCCAATTCACATTGGGAGTTAATACAAAACAATCTATATTTGAATTAAGAATAGGCCAAATATATTTCCGGTATATTAAACTTTCTTTGGAAGATAACAAATCTGGCAGAAATACAATATTAGGGATAATGACACTTTCTGACGCTTCAAAACGGTGAATGGCTTTCGTATTTATAAATATGCCCATTCCCGAAGTTAGGACATATCTTTTGCCGCCTACCAGAAATTGAGCCGTTCCTTTTTTAACGAAAACAAATTCAATCTCGGAGTGCCAATGCCAATCTATACAGTGGAAATCAAATTGCCAAATATCCTCTTCATAGTATTGAAACGGATATTCCTCGTTCCCGTGATAAGCAGTTTCTCTTAATGTTTCGTCTGTAACAATTTTGCTATATTTATCATTAATGTTCATCAAGTTTCCTCATTTTTGGGATATTGTGTAATAATATTGCGATATAGTGGATTCAAATTCAGAATATAATGCGATATAATCTAATTATAGTGCTGGAAAGAGAGGAAGTCAATATGGCTAAAGATTATAAAAAAACATTAAAAGCTTGTTATTTAGGCTTTATTACACAAGCAATCGCTGCTAATTTTGCTCCATTATTGTTTTTGAAATTCCATAACGATTATAATATACCTTTAGGAAAAATTGCCCTTATATCAGGGGTGCTTTTTCTTGCGCAGCTTATTGTTGATATTTTGTGTACGCAATTTGTAGATCGCATAGGGTATCGTAAATGTGTTGTAGCTTCAGAGGTGTTTGCTGCCGCTGGACTGGTAGGGTTAGCCTTTCTGCCTGAACTTTTGCCCGAGCCGTTTATAGGCATTATGATAAGTGTAATTGTTTATGCGTTGGGTAGTGGGTTGATTGAGGTGCTTTGCAGTCCCATCGTAGAAGCTTGTCCTTTTGAACATAAGGAAGCCACTATGAGTCTGTTACACTCATTTTATTGTTGGGGTTCGGTGGGCGTCATACTTGTATCAACAGTTTTTTTCGCAGTTTTCGGAACAGATAATTGGAGATGGCTTGCCTGTGTATGGGCGTTGATTCCGATATATAACGCCTTTAATTTTGCTGCCTGCCCTATCGAACACATTACAGAAGACGGAAAGGGAATGAAAACAAGCAGCTTACTTCATATCCCGCTATTTTGGATTGCGATTGTCCTAATGATCTGCGCAGGCGCTTCAGAGTTATCTATGGCGCAATGGGCTTCTGCGTTTGCAGAATCGGCTTTAGGACTATCAAAGTCAGTTGGCGATTTGGCTGGTCCTTGTATGTTTGCGGTAACTATGGGGATAAGCCGTGCTATTTACGGGAAATATGGAGAAAAACTGGATTTAATGAAATTTATGCTGGGCTCCGGCGGTCTTTGTCTGATATGCTATATTGCAGCTTCTGTATCAAGCAACCCCGTTATAGGTTTGATAGGCTGTATTATGTGCGGCTTTTCAGTAGGGATTATGTGGCCCGGTGCTATCAGTATATGCTCCAGCCGTATTTCGACAGGAGGAACTGCAATGTTTGCCTTGCTTGCTATGTCGGGTGATTTAGGTGGAATGGTGGGACCAAGTATTGTTGGAGCAATCACACAAAGTTCAAATAATAATTTACAGATGGGAATGCTTACAGGATGCATATTCCCGCTAATACTTATAATATCGCTTCTCATACTGAAAGGTATGCGGAGAAAAGATATAAATAAAAAATGCAAGGAGGACTTACATTATGAATTTTAAATGGTTAAATGAAGGACAAGTTAAAGAGGAAGGGAACAGAATAGAAATGTTTGCCCCGGCACAAAGTGATTTTTTCTTTAATAACGGTACAGTTAGTGAAGAAGGAATTACGCCGGAATCTTTATGTAATGCTCCGTTTTACCACACTGAAATTGCCGGAGATTTCGTTATGCGGGTAAAAGTGTCCCATGATTTCAAAGATACATATGACTCCGCTTCCATTATGGTAATGCAGGATATGAAAAACTGGGCGAAGTCGTGTTTTGAAATGACTGATTTTGGTACGCACGCTGTTGTTAGCGTTATTGCAAGAAACGGGGAATGTGACGACGCAAATGGGTGCAACATTGACGGTAATGAAGTTTGGCTGCAAGTATGCAGATGTGGTAAATCCTTTGCGTTCCATTATTCTGTTGACGGCAAAAAATTCTACATGACGAGATTTTTTAATCTTCCTGTTGGCGAAACGGTAAAAGTAGGACTGTTGCCGCAAGCTCCTGTTGGAAACGGTGGGACAAGGTTTTATACAGACCTCACTTTTGAACAGAAAACAGTAAAAAATATTCGTATGGGTGAATAAACGGCTTTATCGTCCCTAAGAAACAGACTGAAACCTCAAACAGTTTCAGTCCGTTTCTTTTTATATATCATAATGCGTTTTCTTCTCCCCAATCACATATTGCGTTAAGTATTGGAATCAGTGATTTGCCACGTTCAGTTAAACTATATTCCACCTTAGGTGGTATTTGCGGATATTCTTTTCTATGAATTAGTTTATCAGCTTCCAGTTCTTTTAATGTTGCACTTAATGTTTTGTAGGAAATCGCTTCAATGTACTTTTTCATTTCATTAAATCGGACAATGCCAAATTCTGCTAAAACATATAATATGGTCATTTTATATTTTCCGTTAATCAATGACAACGTATAGCTAAATCCTGTACTTCTGAAACATTCATTTGAAATAATCCGTTCACTCATTTTACACTTTCCTTTCTGATAGTTTATAACCTTTATGTTAGTATCGCACTTAAATGTGCGTACTTGCTTTTAGTTTCATTCTTGCTATAATGATAATATCTTGTATGGGAAAAGTCAATCCCACAATCAAAGGAGGATAATTTTATGAGCAAAAAAATAGTTGTAATCACAGGCAGCCCCCGTAAAAAAGGAAATAGCTTTGCCATGACAGAGGCTTTTATCAAGGCGGCAGAAAAAAAAGGACATACAATAACCCGGTTTGACATTGCAACAATGAATGTAGGCGGGTGTCGTGCCTGCGAAACTTGCTTCAAAACGGGGAAAGCCTGTTCCTTTAATGACGATTTTAATACCATTGCCCCGGCTATTCAGGAAGCAGACGCAGTAGTATTCTCAACCCCGGTTTACTGGTACTCTATCCCGTCACAAATTAAAGCAGTAATAGATAAGCTGTTTTCATTCTACAATGCAAAGGTTGACCTATCGGGTAAAGAATGTGCGCTGATTTCCTGTTGTGAGGAAAATGATGAATCCGTTTTTGACGGTGTACGTGTTCCGATAGAGCGTTCTGCTGCATTGCTAAACTGGAAAATGGTAGGAACGGTATTAGTTCCCGCAGTTGTCAATGTAGGAGATATTGATAAAACAGAGGGATGCAATCAAGCGGCTGTTTTGGCAGATAAATTTTAACAGTAAATGTCTTAAAAGCACACCATTACAATTAAGATATAAAAAAACATAGCAGGGGGCTGATACTATCGGACGAATCATTATTTTGGAATTGACAGAGCGTGACAGTTCTGCTTTTGAGGATATTCTATCCTTTTTATCACGCCACCCTGATTTGAAAAAATGGGAGCTTCGGGACGAGCCGGTATTATCACTTCCCGGACTTGAAATAAATCTTGCCCGCAGGAAGATCAAAAGTGATGAACACGAAATATCATTGACGGCAAAAGAATATGATATTTTCTGTTTATTGGTTGCTAATAAAAACCGTGTGCTGACCTACGACCAAATCTATGAAAAGGTATGGGGTGATTTTTCTTCGGGTAGCGAACGGGAAACAATCGGTTTCCATGTCAGAAATCTACGGAAAAAACTATTTGATACCGACCAAGAACCCGCCTATCAGATAGAGAGTATTCGGGATGTCGGGTATCGGTTTCAGTATAATTAAAACAATTTCAAGCGGCAGTCTGTTTCATTGGACTGCTGCTTTTCTCATTCCACAGAAGATATTTCGAGCGATTTTTCAACGGTTCTCTATATTCTGCGTTGGTATGACAGATTGCTTTCGCATATTGTCTGAACTTGCAATATTCCTCGGCGTAATCTCGGTTTTATCTCGGTGAAATCTCTTTTTCATACAGTATAATCCCTTTATCTACAAAACGGATAGGGGAAAACTGAAAATACCTGTCGGCTTATCCCCGCAAAGGGGATATAATGAAACGCAGAAAAAACGAACCGCCGAAAATACCGCCTGATAAAAAACTTAAATATCAATTTTTACATACCGCAGTCTCTAAGGGGATTGCGGTATTTTTTCATTCGACACCGTTTTGCCTATTCAGTCCATACAGGCTAATATATGGCAGCCCTCTACAAAATGACGCACCCGCTGTAAAGTGGGTGCGTTTCTTTTATGTCATAATATGCCGATTTTTGATATTCCATAGTGGGCGCAGCCCTCCGTGTCAATCTGAATCTCAAAAAATTCAGATTGATCGGAGGTAAACAGCGTGAGTGCTAACAAAAAAAGAATATGGATAAGCGGTCAACTTGTCGAGGTAACGGATGAAGTTTATGCCGCCTATACAAAAGGCGACCGAAAAATGCGTTACTTTGAAAATGACCTGAAAACAGAGCGTTTTCTTCTCACTAAAGACGGGCGGCTTGAACAAATCATACCCAGCCGCGAAGATTCATTAGACAGGCTTATGGAGGACAATGCACAGCAATTCTCCAACGGACAGGAAAGCGTTGAAGATGTAGTATTTCGGCAAATTATGGTGGACAAGCTACATACTGCGATTTCCCAGCTTACTGAAAAGGAACGGGCTTTGATTCAAGCATTGTTCTTTGAAGAAATGACAGAACGGGAATATGCCGAACAGTTGGGCGTATATCGCAATGCTGTTCATAAGAAGAAAATGCATATTCTTGAAAAACTAAAAAAACTTTTGGAATAAAGGTGTGCAGACCCCTCGCTGAACGGCAAATACAGCGAGGGGTCTTTTTTATTGACTTCTCGGCGTTCTTTGAAAACTGAATACCCATTCATCAAACACATTCCTATTGCTATTGTGATGAGCATAAGCCACATTAGCGGCTACGCCACGATCTGCTGGAAAGAAAGCAACGAGATTTCATCTGTATGTTTTTAAGTCTATGGCTTTCATTTCCTGCAAGGAGCGAATAACAGTCGGCTATGAGTATCGGGCGGCTCCCGATATGGCGACGACAAGCAATAGGGACAATGATACTCCTGTTCAGTCACAGTCCGAGCGTTGAAGCGTTTTTCGTGCGTGATCCGTCGCAGGCAATGAGAGCAGCCGACAGAGAACCTGCCGGGGGTGAGATTCCCGTGGAGCTGACAAGCCGCCAGCCGTTTGATGACTTCCCGCAACAATCCGGGGTGTCGAGGACAAATAGGATTGTTTCTGTATACAAGGTCAAACGGCAGGACGGGTCTACTGAAACGGAGAATTGTTTATATCTTTCCGACCTTAATTCTGTTCTGCCCTTGACCTCTACATAGGCGGCAAACCGCCTAAATTTTCAAAGGAGGTCATAACACTATGAACCACACATATTTACGAGGCGATATGTATTACGCCGATTTGGGACAAGGGATCGGCTCGGAACAAGAGGGCTACCGTCCCGTCGTTATTATTCAGAACAATGTCGGCAACAAGCACAGCCCTACGGTGATTATCGCTTCTATCACCAGCAAAAAGGACGCAAAGCCGAAACTACCTACCCACTACTACATCGACGCCGAGAACGGCTTGGAATTGCCCTCTATCGTTCTTTTAGAACAACTGCGAACCGTGGATAAACGCCGCTTGGGTGACTTTATCGGTCACTTGTCCGAAAAACATATACACGGTATCAATCACGCTCTGGCAGTCAGTATCGGTCTGATCGAGAGCCTGCCGAAAAAGTTAATCCTTTGCCTTTGCAGCGCTTGTGCCGACAATTTCTACGGTACGGGCGCTTACTCTTTACGCAGGATTGACCCGCAGCAGACCGAGAAAGACACCTGCACCTATTGTAATCAGCGAAAAGGATATGACTACGAGATTATCCCGAAGAACCGTTGAGGGGGCTGCCTATGAAATACAACATTCAGATTGATAATGAATATGTAGCTGTTCTTCTGATTGAAATTCTCTTTGAAAAATGTCTTGTAAACAGGCAGACATAATATAAATGCAAAGAAACGGCTAAATTCGCACATTTCACAAACAGCCTGTTTATAAGTACAATATAGATACCAAATCAAGGAGGTAAGTTTATGTATCAGACAAACACAGCTTTTAGGATTCCAAATACTTTTGTTTTGGATAGAAACAGAGAACGCAAAGCCGTATTTTACGGTCGTGTTTCTACGGAGCACGAGGCACAGTTAGCAGCATTGGAAAACCAAATGCAATGGTATGACGACCAAGCAAAATTTCATCCGAACTGGACTGTACTTGACAAGTATATCGACGAGGGCATAACCGGCACACAGGCAAAAAAACGCCCTGCTTTTATGCAAATGATTGAGGACGCAAAGCAGGGAGAATTTGATTTAATTGTTACCCGTGAGGTGTGCCGTTTTGCTCGTAACACCGTTGATACTCTTGTTATGACACGGGAATTGAAGAACTACGGCGTAGAGGTCTATTTCGTCGAGGATAATATTTGGACTATGGACGGCGACGGTGAACTGCGCTTAACGATTATGGCTACTCTCGCCCAAGAAGAAAGCCGCAAAATTTCAGAGCGTGTTCGGGCAGGTCAAAAAATCAGCCGTGATAATGGTGTTCTTTACGGCAGCGGAAATATTATCGGCTATGATCGTGTGGACGGCACTTATGTTATAAACGAGGATCAGGCCGAAACCGTGAAAATGATTTTTGACCTTTATTTAGAGGGACTTGGCGAAACGAAAATTTGTAAAGAACTTTGCAGACGCCAAAGAAAAGACGGGCACGGAAATGTAAGCTGGAGCGTTTCAAAAATCAGCCGCATTTTACGAAACGCAACCTATATGGGTTACAAGTGCTATTTGAAATCATACAGCAATAACTATCTGGAACAAAAGCGTATCAAGAACCTTGACGAAAGCACATATCTTTATGTAAAAGGTGACTTTGAACCTATCATTTCAGAGGAAGTTTTTAAGCGTTGCGAGGAAATCCGCAAAAGCCGAACAACCAAAATGATTGTCAATAAGGGAGAACGAACCTACGGAAAGAAGGCTTCACAGGATGTATGGCTGCGGAAACTTCGCTGTGCCTGCGGCTCTACTTTCCGAAAAAACAAATGGAGAACCAACCAGCGCGGCGATACCGTATTCGGCTATCAATGCTACAACCAAGTAAATAACGGCAGTAAATCGTTCCGAGAGAAAAATGGTCTTGATACCGACGGCTATTGCGATATTCGCATGATTGGCGATTGGAAACTCGACCTTATGGCAAAAAAGATTTTTGAAAGTATCTGGACGGACAGAAAAGATGCCGTTATGGAGGCCTATAAACTTCTCGGAGAGTGTTATCAATCCGATACAAGTCATAACAAGGCGACTATTGCTGCCGTTCAAGGCAAAATCTCTCGTGCGACGGCAAGGTTGGATAATTTGATTGCCATGCGTGCAGACGGTGAAATATCCAAAGAGAAATTTGGAGAATTACGGCAAAAAGCAGAAAGCGAACTCGCCACTCTAAACGAAGAACTTGACAAGCTAAATGCTGTTTCGGATGAATCTGTTGAATCCCTCGATATGAACGCTATTAAAGCCGCCCTTGAAGAAATGATTGATTTTTCTGGACCTACAATCGACGAAAACATCATTGAAAAGTTTGTTTCCCGAATTACTCCGATTGATAACGGACACTACCGTTGGGATTTGAACTTTACGCAGAATAAAAAACAGGCTATTATCGGCTCTGTTGAGGGGCGCAAGGGCAAAGCAACTGCCGACATAAAAGAATACGGTGAGAATGACGAGCATTCTCACCGTACATATGATAAGTCTATTCAGTTTTCCTCTAACGGGACGATAGCCTATCTTTGTTTAATAGCAGCCTGTGCTGCGGCAAGGCGGGCAATCGGCACGCGGAAGGGTGAGCAGGACACATAGGTCAGGCCCACGTTATGGCAGAACTCGATGGTGGTCGGGTCGCCTCCATGCTCGCCGCAGATGCCCAGGGTGATATCGGGGCGCACGGACTTGCCCTTCTCGGAGGCAAGCTTCACCAGCTGGCCCACGCCCTCCTGGTCCAGCTTTGCAAACGGATCGTTCTCGTAAATCTTGTTCTCGTAGTAGGACGAGAGGAACTTGCCCGCGTCGTCGCGGCTGAAGCCGAAGGTCATCTGGGTCAGGTCGTTGGTGCCGAAGCTGAAGAACTCGGCCTCCTCGGCAATCTTGTCCGCGGTGAGGGCGGCTCTGGGAATCTCAATCATGGTGCCCACCTTGTACTTAAGGTCTGCGCCCTCCTCAGAGATAATCCTGTCGGCGGTCTCCACAACGGTCTTCTTGACGAACTTCAGCTCCTTGATTTCGCCTACCAGCGGAATCATTATCTCGGGCACGATATGCCAGTCGGGATGGGCCTTGTTCACGTTTATGGCGGCCCTGATAACGGCCTCGGTCTGCATTTCGGCTATCTCGGGATAGGTGACAGCCAGGCGGCAGCCGCGGTGGCCCATCATGGGGTTGAACTCGTGCAGGCCGGCGATAATGGCCTTGATATCCTCAACGCTCTTGCCCTGTGCCTCTGCCAGCAGCTCGATGTCCTTCTCGTCGGTGGGGACGAACTCGTGCAGCGGGGGGTCCAGGAAGCGGATGTTCACGTGCTTGCCCTCGAGAGCCTCATAGAGCTTCTCGAAGTCGCCCTGCTGCATGGGCTCAAGCTTTGCAAGAGCTGCCTTGCGCTGCTCCACGGTGTCGGAGCAAATCATCTCGCGGATGGCGGCAATGCGGTCAGGGTCGAAGAACATGTGCTCAGTACGGCACAGGCCAATGCCCTCTGCGCCGAAGGCCACGGCCTGGGCGGCGTCCTTGGGGGTGTCGGCGTTGGTGCGCACCTGGAGGGTCCTGTACTTGTCCGAGAGCTCCATAATACGGCCGAAGTAGCCGCCCTCGGTGGAGGCGGGCACGGTGGGGATGGCCTCGCCGTAGATATTGCCGGTGGTGCCGTCCAGGGAGATATACTCGCCCTCATGGTACTCGCGGCCGTTCAGGGTGAACTTCTTGTTGGCCTCGTCCATCTTGATGGCGCCGCAGCCGGATACGCAGCAGGTGCCCATGCCCCGGGCCACAACAGCCGCGTGGCTGGTCATGCCGCCGCGCACGGTCAGGATACCCTGGGAGTAGTGCATGCCCTCGATGTCCTCGGGGGAGGTCTCAAGGCGCACCAGCACGACCTTCTCGCCGGCCTGTCCCTGCTCCACAGCGTCCTCGGCGGTGAAGACAATCTTGCCGCAGGCAGCTCCGGGGGAGGCAGCCAGGGCGGAGGCCACGGGGGTGGCGGCCTTCAGGGCCTTGGTGTCGAACTGGGGATGGAGCAGAGCGTCAAGCTGCTTGGGGTCTATCATCAGCAGGGCCTCTTCCTCGGTCTTCATGCCCTCGTCGATAAGGTCGCAGGCAATCTTGATGGCGGCGGTGGCGGTACGCTTGCCGTTGCGGGTCTGCAGCATGTAGAGCTTGCCGTGCTCAACGGTGAACTCCATGTCCTGCATGTCCTTATAGTGGTCCTCAAGGAGCTTGCAGACCTTCTGGAACTGCTCAAAGGCCTCGGGGAACTTCTCTGCCATCTGGGCGATGGGCATGGGAGTGCGCACGCCTGCCACAACGTCCTCGCCCTGGGCATTGGTCAAAAACTCGCCCATGAGCTTCTTCTCGCCGGTGGCGGGGTCGCGGGTGAAGGCAACGCCGGTGCCGCAGTCGTCGCCCATATTGCCGAAGGCCATCATCTGCACGTTGACGGCGGTGCCCCAGCTGTAGGGTATCTCGTTCATGCGACGGTACACATTGGCCCGGGGGTTGTCCCAGGAACGGAACACGGCCTTCACTGCGCCCATAAGCTGCTCCTTGGGGTCGGTGGGGAAGTCCGCGCCTATCTTCTCCTTATACTCGGCCTTGAACTGCTCAGCCAGCTCCTTCAGGTCGTTCTCGTCAAGCTCGGTGTCCTGAGTGACGCCCTTCTTCTCCTTCATCTGGTCGATGAGCTCCTCGAAATACTTCTTGCCCACCTCCATGACCACGTCTGAGTACATCTGGATAAAGCGGCGGTAGCAGTCATAGGCCCAGCGGGGGTTCCCCGAGGCCTTTGCCATATACTCCACCACTTCCTCATTGAGGCCCAGGTTCAGGATGGTATCCATCATGCCGGGCATGGAAGCGCGGGCGCCGGAGCGCACGGACACCAGCAGCGGGTTTTCCTTGTCCCCGAACTTCTTGCCGGTAATCTCCTCCATCTTGCCCACGTACTCCATAATTTCCGCCTGAATCTCGTCGTTGATTTTCCGGCCGTCCTCGTAATACTGGGTGCAGGCCTCGGTGCTGATAGTGAAGCCCTGAGGCACGGGCAGTCCGAGACTGGTCATCTCCGCAAGGTTCGCGCCCTTGCCGCCCAGCAGCTCGCGCATGGAACCGTTGCCCTCAGTAAACAGGTACACATACTTGTGGCTCATTGGTAACAACCTCCTAAAGAATACTCAACCGGAATCTGAAAATATCTTTACTCTCCGATTACAGTCCAATTATATCAAGGATTTCCGAAAAATTCCATAGGAAACCGTAACTTTTTCAAAATTTTTTGCAAAAAACTATTTTTTGTGGGAAAAGAGGGGCTAAAAGCCCCCTAAAACCTCCCCCATGCAGCAGCCGTCCAGGGCTTTTAATAGCCGCACGGTAAGTATCCTGCCCGAAAGCCCCTCCCCCCCCTCTATGCGCACGGGGGTATAGTTCCCGGTAAGGCCCTCCCACAGGCCGGGGCAGACCTCCCGCTCTATGAGCACCTCCTCCGTAAGGCCCTCCTGGGACCTCATGAACCGCAGCCTTGACTCCTCCATTGCCGCCGACAGTATGCGGCTCCTGCGCTCCTTTTCAGCGGCCTCCACCTGGCAGGGGGCCCTGTCTGCCACGGTGCCGGGGCGGCGGGAGTAGCAGAAGACGTGGGCCTTTGAGAAGCCCACCCGACGGCAGAAGTCCAGGGACTGGGAAAACTCCTCCCCGGTCTCCCCGGGGAAGCCCACCATCACATCTGTGGTTATGGCGCAGCCGGGGAAGGCGGCGCGCAAATCCTCCACAATCTTCATATATTCCCCCGAGGTATAGTGCCTGTGCATACGCCGCAGGGTCTCGTCGCAGCCGCTCTGCAGGGACAGGTGGAACTGTGGGCAGAGCTTTTCCTGGGCTCTCATCCTCCCTATGACCTCTGGGGTCAGCCGCTCCGGCTCCAGGGAGCCAAGGCGCACCCGGCTTATGCCCTCCACCCCGCAGGCCGCCTCCACAGCGTCGCAGAGGGAGAGCCCCAGATCCTGCCCGTAGGCGGGGAGGTTTATCCCTGTGAGCACCACCTCCCTATAGCCCCGCTGGGCCAGGCCCTCCACCTCCTTTACCAAGTCGGCAAGGGGCTTCGAGCGCACCCGGCCCCGGGCATAGGGGATTATGCAGTAGGCGCAGTACCGCTCGCAGCCGTCCTCTATCTTCAAAAAAGCCCGGGTATGGCCCGCGAGCCCCCTCACGCTCATGGGCTCGAAGCCCTCCTCCCTGCCGTGGGGGGACACCTCCACTATCCGCTGCTTGGTGGAGAGGTACTGGAGTATCCTGTCCCCCAGCTCCCCCCTTCGGGAGTTCCCGAGGACTATATCGGCCTCACCCAGCTTCTCAGCCTCCCGGGGGAAGGCCTGGGGCCAGCAGCCGGTGAGCACCGTCACTGCCCCCGGCTCCCGCCGCTTAAGCCTTCTCAAAGCCTGCCTTGCCTTCTGGTCGCTCTGGGCCGTGACCGTGCAGGAGTTCACCACCAGCACATCCGCGGGCTCCCCCTCCCCCGCTATGGAAAAGCCCCTGTCCTCCAGGGCCTCCAGCATGGCCTCGCTCTCATACTGGTTCACCTTGCACCCCAGCGTAAAAAACCTAACCTTCACTCTCAGCCTCCTGCCTCTCAAGCTCCACAGACAGCTCCGTCCACTCCATAAGCAACTCCTCGCTTTTAGAATTAAGCTCCGTGAGCTCCCCTGTCACCCTTGTAAGCTCCTCATAGTCCGCCGATACCTCCGGGGAGTTTAGCCGCTCCTCCAGCTCCCCACGCCTTGCGTCCGCCGCCTCTATCTCCTCCTCAAGCCTTCTAAGGGCCGTGCGCATGCGCCGCAGCTCAGACTCCCGCTCCTTGCGCAGCTTATAGAGGTTTACCCTGGGGGGGGCCTGCTGCTCCTGCCTCTCAAGCTGTGCCTGCCGCTTCTCAATATAATAGTCATAGTTGCCGTTATAGAGCTCCGCCCCCTTTGGAGAGAGCTCGTACACCTTATCGGCAAGCTTATTTATAAGGTAGCGGTCGTGGCTCACCACAAACAGCGTGCCGTCATAGCCTGAAAGAGCCTCCTCCAGGGCCTCGCAGGAGCCTATGTCCAGGTGGTTTGTGGGCTCGTCCAGAAGCAGGAAGTTGGCCTTTGAGAGCATGAGCTTCAAAAGGAGTATCCTCGCCCGCTCCCCGCCGGACAGGGCCCCCACGGGCTTGAAAACGTCCTCCCCTTTAAAGAGGAACACCGCCAGGGCATTGCGCACCTGGGTCTCTGTCATGCGCGGGTGCTCGTCCCATATTTCGTCAATGACCTCCTTGCCGTCGTGCAGGCTCATCTGGGACTGCTCATAGTAGCCAAGGTCCACCCCCGCCCCCACCTTCACAAAGCCCGTGTCGGGCCTGTACTGCTCAAGGAGTATTTTAAACAGGCTTGTTTTCCCGCAGCCGTTTGGCCCGATTAAAAATATCTTCTGCCCGCGCTTTATCTCAAGGCCCACGTTCTCAAATATCTTAGGCCCCCCGAAGCTCAGGCTCAAATCCTCAGCCGTGAGCACGTCGTCCCCGGACCGCCTGCTGGCCCGGAACTGGAAGCGTATGCTCTCAGGGTCCGCCTCAGGCTTCTCAAGGGTTGCCTCCAGCCTGTCTATGGACTTCTGCTTGCTGGCTATAGTCACATAGTTGCGCTCCTGGTTCCAGCGGCGCTGCTGCTCTATAATGCCCTCAATGCGCTTTATCTCCTTCTTGGTGTTCTCATACACCCGCTGGGCCGCAAGGCGCTTCTCGGCCTTGAGCTCCAGGTGCCTTGAGTAGTTGCCCTTATAGCTCTCCACCGTCTTCCCCTGCATGAGCAGGGTGCGCTCCGTGACCTTGTCAAGGAAATAGCGGTCGTGGGATATGACTATATAGGCCCCCTGGTAGTTCAGAAGGAAGCCCTCCAGCCACTCCACCGACTGGATGTCCAGATGGTTCGTGGGCTCGTCCAGCAGCAGGAGGTTGGCGCCGCTCAGGAGCATTTTCGCAAGCTGCAGCTTGGCCTTCTGCCCGCCGCTTAAAACCCCGACCCTATTCTGTATCTGCTCCTCTGTGAGCCCCAGGCCCATAAGCGCCGAGCGCGCCCTGGAGCGGCAGGTGAGCCCGCCCTCGGCGGCATACCTGTCGTTGAGCCGGTCCTGGCGCAGTATGAGCTCCTCCAGCTCCTCCCCCTGGGGAGAGGAGTTTAGCCTCCCGGTGATTTCCTCCAGCTCCCGCTCCATATCCGTCAGATGGGCGAATACCGTCATGACCTCCTCAAAGGCGGTCTTATGGAGATCCCGGCAGACGTGCTGCTCCATATACCCGGGCACGGTCTCCTTAGAGAAGACAACCGAGCCGGTGTCGGGGCTGTACTCCCCGGTGATGGTCTTAAAGAGGGTGGTCTTCCCCGAGCCGTTGACCCCTACAAGGCCCACATGCTCGCCCTTCTGCAGCTCGAAGCTTATATTTTTTATGATGGTCTCCTCGCCAAAGGCAAGGGAGATGTCTGTTACGGTGAGGATAGCCATTGATATTTCCTTTCCGGCCCGGGGCCGATATCTTTAAAATAGACATACGGTATAATTATAACCAAAGCCCGGCAGTTTGTCAAATGCGCTGGGGGCCCCCGTTTCATATTCCCTCCGGCGCAGCCCTTGCAATACGTGCGGGATTGAAGTATGATAATAATGCAACCGCCGGTTGCTGAAATGACAGGGGCGGTTGATAGCGTGCCACAGGGGCTTACGGTATAATTTGGGCAAGGAGGTAAAGACGGATGCTGTCTGAAAATATATATGCCCTCAGACGGAAAAGCGGGCTGTCCCAGGAGCAGCTGGCGGAAAAAATCGGCGTCTCAAGACAGGCGATATCCAAGTGGGAGGGCGGGCTGTCCGTCCCGGAGCTGGATAAGCTGAGGGCCCTGAGCGAATACTTCCATGTCACCATAGACGAGCTCACCGGCAGCCGGGTCCCGGAGGACAGCGGCAGGCCTGCCCCCAGCAGGGGCCGGGAGAACAGGGCCGGCATTTTCCTCTGCCTTACCGGCGCGGTCTGCCTGGCGCTGCTTGGGGCATTGACCCTTATCCGGCCCGCAGCCGCCAGCCAGATTAACGGGTCGTCGGTGATAGTAATAAACGGGACAGGGATACTTGCCGCCCTGTTTGTGCTGCTGATGGCGCTTGGGGCGGTCCTGATATTCAGAAAGAAATAGACATAAGGAGGCTTTAAAATGAAAAAACACCGGCTGTTGGCCTATATCTTTGCAGCCCTTGCCATACTGCTCTCAAACGTCATGTGCGCCACGGTGGCGTACAGCTACTGCTCCCTGGAGTACTGCGGGCGGTACCTGGGCTGCAGCGCCCCGCCGGACACCGCTTTTCTGTACTGCATACCATATGGGGCGGGTATCATAATGTGCGGCCTTATCGCCCGGAGCTTCGCCAGGAGGGCCTGGGGCTGAACCCGGGAGGCCTGGGGCTTTTTATGTAAAGTATTTTATAAATAAGCCTTGCTTTTGCGCCACATATAGTGTATAATCTAATCTAATAGTTCTTTTTAAGGGAGATGTAGTCACTGTGAAATGCCCCTATTGCGGTTATACCGAGAGCAAGGTCGTAGATTCCCGCCCCACCGACGAGAGCGAGCGCATACGCCGCCGCCGGGAATGCCTCAAGTGTTCAAAGCGCTTCACCACCTATGAGGTCATAGAGAGCGTGCCCATTGTCGTTATAAAGAAGGACAAGTCCCGGGAGGCCTTCGACCGCCAGAAGCTTCTAAACGGCCTTCTCAGGGCCTGCGAGAAGCGCCCGGTTTCCCTGGACACCCTGGAGCATATTGTGGGAGAGATAGAGGTGCTCCTGCAAAATTCGCTTGATAAGGAGGTCTCCTCCCAGCGCATAGGCACCTATGCCATGGAGAAGCTCAAGAGCGTGGACGAGGTGGCCTACGTGCGCTTCGCCTCGGTCTACAGGCAGTTTAAGGATATCAACAGCTTCATGGAGGAGCTGAGCAAGATTATCAGCCAGAAGCAGGGGAATTAACGCCCGGGCCTAAAGCCAATAAAAAAGCCAGACGCACTGTTTATGACGTGTGCGTCTGGTTTTGTTCTTTCAGATACTCCCGGCAAGGCCCCTCAGGTATTCCCTGAAGGCCTCCCCTATCTCCGGGTGCCCCAGGGCCACCTCCACGTTTGCCTGCATGACCCCCAGCTTGCTCCCCATATCATAGCGCTTGCCGGTGAAGTCCACGGCTATCATGCCCTTTTCCCTGGCAAGGGCCTTCATCGCGTCCGTAAGCTGTATCTCCCCGCCGAAGCCCGGCGGGGTGCTGTCCAGAATGTCGAATATCTCAGGCGGCAGTATGCAGCGCCCGAGAATCGAGTAGAGGGAGAACTCCTCCCCGGGCCCCGGCTTCTCCACCATGTCCGTGCAGCGCATACAGCCGCCCTCCAAGGGCTGTACCTTCAGGGAGGAATACTTCCTGATAGCCTCGGCGCTGACCTCCTTCACCCCCGCCACTCCCAGGCCGTATTTCTCATAGGCCCGGATAAGCTGGGCGCAGGCGGGGTCCTCCCCTATTATCACGTCGTCGCCGTAGAGCACCGCGAAGGGCTCCCCGCCCACAAAGGACCTGGCGCAGTTCACCGCATGGCCCAGGCCCTTTGTCTCCTTCTGGCGCACATACCAGACGTTGCAGAGCCTTGATATATTCCGGACCGCCTCCAGCACCGCGGCCTTTCCCGGGTCCGCCGCAAGGCGCTCCTCCAGCTCCGGGGCCCGGTCGAAGTGGTCCTCCAGAAGGCCCTTGCCCCGGTTGGTGATTATAAGCACGTCCTCAATGCCCGAGGCCGCCGCCTCCTCCACAATATACTGGATGGCGGGCTTGTCCACAATAGTCAGCATCTCCTTGGGCATGGCCTTTGTGGCAGGGAGCACCCTGGTGCCAAGCCCGGCGGCGGGTATAACGGCCTTGCGTATCTTTTTCACCTGTATCCTCTCCTTCTGAAGCTTACAATAATAGG
This sequence comes from Acutalibacter sp. 1XD8-36, assembly GCF_009917525.1. GTDB lineage: Bacteria > Bacillota > Clostridia > Oscillospirales > Acutalibacteraceae > Acutalibacter. The sequence goes on along the minus strand of NZ_QZDU01000004.1, from coordinate 77,463 downwards.
GGCACCACGTTTACAAGCAGGAAATAGCATACGAACATGCACACAGCCACAGAGGTGTTCACCCCTCCCTTCTGGTCCAGGGTCATATTGGGCTCCGCTGCTAAATCTGCGGACTTCACCCTGCGCACCGTCACAATACAGTGGCGCATATACATCTTATTCCCCCGCACGCCTATAAATATCATCAGCGACAGCATAAGCAGCAGGCATATCATGGGCAGGCACAGCTCCAGATACAGGGAGGGCTCCTGGGCTATAAACTGGCTTATGACCAAAATCTGCTCGTTGGTAAGGCTGAGCCCTGCCGAAACGTCTATCCCCGCCTGCTTCATCACCTCCAGCAGCGCCGGGGTCGCCACAAATATGGAGGAGGCAAGGTACAGAAGGTACAAAAGGAACATCAGCGCCGTCACCACTATGCCGTACTTATACTGCTTCCTGTAGAGCATCCAGGCCCCGGAGAAAAGAAACGCGCTGAAGTTGAACTTATTGCGCCCGGTCTGCTTCATATAGCGGAAGGTGGGCATATAATAGGAGGTGTTCTGCCTTACAAGCTTTGAGGCGTCGCCGTAGCTCACCCCCATGTCCAGGGTGTCCGCCGGGCTCACCCCGCCCATGGGGTCGAACACAAAGGGCACCTGCCCGTAGTACCTCCCCTGGGGCGCGCCTGTCCCATAGGCCTGCTGGCCTGGAGCCTGCTGCCTGCCCGCCGCTGGGCCTGCGCCGGTAAAGGGCGGCGGCGATTTTACCTCCCGCTCCCCCATTATGGGAAGGGGAGCCCCGCAGTGGGCACAGAGCTTTGCGCTGCGGGCGTTGAGCCCCCCGCAGAACAGGCACTCCGTATCCTTCACCTCTGCTGTGACAGGGGGCTTCGGCGGGGGCGGCGGGGCCCACTCCTTCCCCTTTTCGTGGAGGTCGTCAAATATGCACTTCCCCTTCTCCTGGTAGCATTCCCTGTGGTAGGGCGCGCCGCAGGCAGGGCAGACCACGATATCGTCCTCGTCCGTGAAAGCCTTGCCGCAGACCGGACATTTTATCCCGGTAAAGTTTATCATACTGATAATGCCTTCCCTTTTTATTTAGTTTACAGTTATTGTACACGATTTTCAGCAAGCTTGCAACTGAAACCAAAGGAATTTTCATTCTGTTTACAAAGTTGTTGCCATTTTGTAACCCTTCCGCGGATTTTCCCATTGATAAAACCAAAGTTTGGGCTTATAATGGGATAAAGAATCCCGGTCATTCTTTTGAGACCTGCCAACTATAAATAAACTGGAAGGGAGGCGCCCATATGGGTTTTGCCCTCTACTCGGCCTTTGCCCTGCCCCTTTGGTGCTCGGCCTTCGCGCTGTACTTTATTTTAAGGCGGGCCGGGCTGATAAAGGAGAGCCTTATAGCAAAGTGCTCTGGCAGCTTTCTCTCTGTGGCCTCGGCGGGCGTGGGCCTTTATATCTCCGGCAGGCTCCCCCTGCAGGAGCCGGTGTTCTGGTTCTTTGTCCTGTGCACCGCCGCCGACGCTTTATTGGAGATAAGCTTCGTGCCCGGAATGCTCCTCTTCGGCGGGGCCCATGCCTGCCTGATAATATGGCTCTGGGGGCTGGCTCCCCCGGGGCTGTGGAGCCTTTTTGCATGGCTTCTGGCCTACGGCCTCGCCTTCCTGCTCTTCAGAAGGGAGCTGCCAAAGCTGGGAAAACTTCTTTTGCCCTTCTGCCTGTACCCCGGGCTGCTGGGCGGGTCCCTGGCCCTGGGACTCCTGCTCCCCTTCACCGGCGGGGCGGGCTTCTGGCCCCTGGCCCTTGGGACCCTCTGCTTCTTCGTCTCGGACATGATGGTGGCTAAAGCTGAGCTCTGCGGCCTTGACAGCAAATGGCAGAAGCCAATCATGCTACTGTACTGGGCCGCGCTATACCTTATCTCCTCGGCCCTCTGGAACGGTTAAGCCCTGCTCAATAATCTTAGAACGGAAAGGACTGTTTTACATGCTGCTTTCAGCGCTTCTCGCCCCCCTTGGCATAAAGGAGGGGTTTACCGATACGGACATCACCGCCATAGCCTACGACTCCCGGAAGGCCGTGCCCGGCTGTGCCTTTTTGTGCCTGAAGGGGTCGGCCTCCGACGGCCACAGCTTCGCACCCATGGCCGCCCGGTCCGGCGCGGCTGTAATAGTCGCCCAGGAGCCTGTGGACGTTAAAGGCGCCCAGGTAATACTTGTGCCCGACACAAAGAAGGCCCTCTCCCTGATGAGCTCGGCCTTCTTCGGGGACCCTGCAAAAACCGATATAGAGGTAATCGGCGTCACCGGCACCAAGGGCAAGACCACCACGGCCTATATGGTCCGGGCCATACTGGAGGCCGCCGGGCACAAAACCGGCGTTATGGGCACCATCGGCGCGGATATCGGCGGGGATATAGAGCCCCTTGACAACACCACCCCCATAAGCTATGAGGTCTTCCGCCAGCTAAGGCGCATGGCGGACGCCGGGTGCCGGTACGCCGTCATGGAGGTGAGCTCCATAGCCCTCAGGGAGGACAGGGTATACGGCCTGCCCTTTAAAATCGGGATTTTCACAAACTTCTCAGAGGACCATATCGGCGGCGTGGAGCATAAGGACATGGAGGAGTACCTTCAGTGCAAGGCCATGCTCTTCTCCATGTGTGAGACCGGGGTTATAAACGCCGACGACCCGGCGGCAGAAAAGCTCCTCTTGGGGAGCACCTGCCGGGTATACAGGTTCAGTATGCAGGGGCAGGGCAGCATGAACGGCGGCGGCTGCCGCCACCTGAACAGGCCGGGGCTTTTGGGCGTGGAGTTTGACATTGACGGGGATTTAAAGCTCTCTCCCAAGGTGGGCATACCCGGGCGCTTCAACGCCTATAACGCCCTTGCCGCCATCTCCTGCTGCTATAAGCTGGGCATACCAGAGGAGGCCATGCTAAATGGCCTTGAGGGCGTGAAGGTAAAGGGCCGGGTGGAGCCGGTGCCGGTGCCGGGGGACTACACCCTGCTTTTGGATTACGCCCACAACGCCGTTAGCATGGAGAGCATACTCACCACCCTCAGGGAGTATAACCCCGGGCGGCTCATATGCCTTTTCGGCGCGGGAGGCAACCGGCCCAAGGTGCGCCGCTATGAGATGGGCGAGGCCAGCGGCAGGCTTGCGGACCTGTCTGTAATAACCGCCGACAACTCCCGGTTTGAGGACGTGCTGGACATTATCGAGGATATAAAGATAGGCATGAAAAAGACCGAGGGGAAATATATCGAGATACCCGACCGCCGGGAGGCCATCCGCTGGTGTATTGAGAACGCCCGGGCCGGGGACATCATCGTGCTGGCAGGCAAGGGCAGCGAGGACTACCAGGAGATAAAGGGCGTCAGGTACCCCTTCGACGAGCGGGTGGTCATAAGGGAGATACTGGAGGGTTTGAAATGAGTGAGAAAGCTATCATTACCTACCAGCTCCATCTGGACGGCTTTAAGTTTTTGGGCAAGACCAACTTGGTGGACGAGAGGAGCGACTTCGGGCAGATTTGGGACGGCTTCTTCAAGATGGGCGGCTATAGGCCCATACGCCCCTATGCAGTGGAGAGGAGCCCTGTACAAGTGTGGTACCATGACGGGGATGGCCGGACAGTGTACTTCCAGGGGCTCTTTGTGGAGGGCGTGACAGAGGTCCCCGAGGGCTATACGCTGATGGACTTCCCCGGCGGGGACTATCTGGCGGTGACCACCGAGTGGATGGAGAGTAATAATGAGGCAACGGACGCTGCAATATATACGCCGACAGGGTAGAACCGCCCGAGGGCTGGGTCCGGGCCGACGGTCCACAGGCACTGATATTCAGGATAGAGAAGGAGTACGCCGGCGCGCCGGAGGGCAGCCGGTACGAGGTATGGGTGCCTATAGAGCCCCGCAAATAAACAGCCTTATCTTAAAGTGTAATAAGGGAATATATAATTTTTACGGAGGAATTTAGTTATGGACAAAAGCATCAGTTTTACTCAGCTTGAGGAATTTGAGAAAGATTTCCACAGGGACCCGGCAAAGCGGGTGGCCCAGCTTGCGGTGACCTCCAACGGCGTGAACCAGAGCGCCGCGGACCCCTTCACCCTGCGCCGTGACCGCTTCCAGTTCTCTGTGGAGCTAAAGACCGGGCATATCACCAATCAGAAAGCCTCCGGGCGCTGCTGGCTGTTCGCCGCAATGAACACCATGCGCATGGAGGTAATGAAAAAGCTGAACCTTGAGGACTTCGAGCTCTCCCAGAACTACCTGCTCTTTTACGACAAGCTGGAGAAATCCAACTACTTCCTTGAGAGTATCCTTGAGACCCTGGACGAGCCCACAAACGGCAGGCTCATAGCCCACCTGCTCACCGCGCCCCTGAACGACGGCGGCCAGTGGGATATGCTGTGCAATATAGTCGACAAGTACGGCGTTGTGCCCAAGGACGCCATGCCCGAGACCGCCTGCTCCTCCTCCACCGGGGAGATAACCTCCTATATGACCCGCAGGCTCCGGGAGTTTGCCTGCACCCTGCGCGAAGGCTATGCCCAGGGCAGGGATATAGGGCAGCTCCGTAAGATGAAGGAGGGCATGCTCTGCAGCATTTACAATATGCTCTGCATAGCCCTCGGAAATCCGCCCAAGACCTTCACCTTTGAAATCAGGGACAAGGACAATAAGTTTATCCGGGACACCGGGCTTACCGGCAGAAGCTTCTATGAGAAGTACGTGGGCTGGGAGCTCTCGGACTATGTGAGCCTTATAAACGCCACCACCAAGGATAAGCCCTTCCACAGGACCTTCACCGTGAAGCTTCTGGGCAACGTGAAGGAGGGCCGCCCGGTGAAGTACCTTAACCTGCCTGTCGAGGAGCTCAAGCAGGCGGCTGTCCGCCAGCTTGAGGGCGGCTCACCGGTATGGTTTGGCTGCGACGTGGGCAAGAGCTCCACCAGGAAGACTGGCATTATGGACCTGGAGGCCCTGAGGCCCGACCAGCTATTCGGGGTGGAGTTCGGCATGGATAAGGCCCAGCGCCTGGACTACTGCGACAGCCTTATGACCCACGCCATGGTGTTCCAGGGGGTAAACCTGGACGAAAACGGCGCCCCCGACCGCTGGAAGGTGGAAAACAGCTGGGGCGACGAGCTGGGGGAAAAGGGCTACTTTGTTATGAGCGACGACTGGTTTACCGAGTACACCTACCAGGTGGTGATACATAAAAAGTACCTGACAGACTCCCAGAGGGCCGAGCTCGAGCAGGCCCCCATTGAGCTGGAGCCCTGGGACCCCATGGGCTCCCTGGCCTGAGGTTTTACAGGGGCAAATAAAACAGTCACGAGGTAATGTCAATGAAATACACGCTTTCGGAAATAGCCGCCATGACCGGCGGTAAAATACTCGGGGGAGACCCGGATACTGCCGTAACCGGCTTTTTTACAGACAGCCGCGAGGCCCGGCCCGGCCTGATGTTCGTGCCTATAAGGGGCGAAAACCTGGACGGCCACAGCTTCATAGCCCCGGCCCTTGAAAAAGGGGCCGCCGCCAGCTTCACGGACCATCCCATAGAGTCCTCCGGCCCCCTTTTGCTGGTGGAGGACTGCCGGGCGGCCCTGCAGATGGCGGCGCAGAAGCATAGGGAGCGCTTTTGCATACCTATAGTGGGCGTCACCGGAAGCGTGGGCAAGACCACCGCAAAGGAGCTTGCGGCCCTGGCTATAGGCGCGGGGCATAATGTACTTAAAACCCCCGGCAACGCCAACAGCCAGGTGGGCGTGCCCATAACCGTCTGCGCCATAGACGGAGGGCACACCGCCGCCGTAGTTGAGATGGGCGTAAGCATGCCCGGGGAGATGGAGCGTATCGCCCGGGTGGTAAAGCCCACCTGCGGGATAATCACCACCATCGGCACCTCCCATATCGAGTTCATGAAGTCCAGGGAGAATATCCTCTCTGAGAAGGCGAAGCTTTCGGACTATCTCACTCCCGAAGCCCCCCTGTTCGTCTGCGGGGACAACGACCTTTTAGCCTCCCTTGACGGCGGGGGGCGGTTCCGGGTGGTGACCTTCGGCCTGGGTGAAAGCTGCCAGTGGCGGGCCGTTGATATCCGGGAGGACGGCGAGGGTCAGGCCTTCACCTGCCATGCCCCGGACGGGCGCGTCCAGCAGGTACGCCTGCCTGTGCCGGGGGACCATATCGCCTGCGACGCCCTTGCCGCCCTTGCCGCCGCCGACTTCCTGGGCGTCCCCCTTGAGAGCGCCGCCCGGGCCCTTAGCGGCTATACCCCCCCAAGTATGCGCCAGGTCATCAGTGACGTGGGCGGAGTCTGCCTTATTGACGACAGCTATAATGCCAGCCCGGACTCCATGCGAAGCGCCATTGACCTGCTTGCAGGCCGGGACATCCCCGGGCGCAGGATAGCCGTGCTTGCCGGTATGCGCGAGCTGGGGGACTACACCCGGGACGGGCACCTTCTCACCGGGGCATACGCTAGGGAGCGTGGCATAGACGCCCTTATCGCCGTGGGTGAGCCCGGCGGGATTATAGCCGAGGGCTTCGGCCCTGAGGCCCTTCGCGCCGCCGGCAACCCTGAGGCCTGGGAGCTCCTTCGGGATGTGCTCCGGCCCGGGGACGCTGTGCTGGTGAAGGGCTCGAGGGGGATGAAGACAGAGGAAATCGTAAACATGATAAGGAGGAATTTTAATGCTGAGGAAGCTCTATGAGGACAGCTATGCCCAATACTTGGACTCCGCCTACAGGCTGGCCCTGGATATGAGCCGTTCCTGCTACCCCACCTACGCGGATGGGCTCAAGACCCGGCAGGATTTTGACGAGGCTGCCAAGCGGCCTTTTAAGCGAGATAATTACACCATGCTCCTCTATGAGCAGGAGGGCAAGGCCCTGGGGCTCATACAGTATTATGTGCTGGATGAAGACAAGTACGTCCAGCCGGACATCTTCTGCATAGAGCAGGACTATGGCAGGGCCGTGGAGGAGTTCGCGGAGTATCTGCACAGGGAGCTCCCGGGCTATACCCTGCACTTCGGCGTCTCCGAGAAGAATACGGAGGCAGTAGGGGCCCTGGAGGGCCTGGGAGCAAGTCGGGACGAGGTGAGCCTTGTGGGGGTAATGCGCTTTGAGGAGTACAGCCCCCTGCCGGAAACCGAGGGGGTAGTCCCTGTGACCCGGGAGAATTTCAGTACCTTTGCAGAGCTCCACTCCCAGTGGGACGGCCAGATGTACTGGGACAACGCCCACCTGCTTGAGGCCCTGGACGACTGGCATATCTACTATGTGCAGAAAGAGGGCCGGGCTCTTGCCGCCGTTTACTACAGATACGTGGACGGCTCCATGGAGATATTCGGCATTGACTTTGAAGGGGACCGCTTTGACGAGGGCTGCTTCAGGGCCCTGATGGTCCGGGCGCTGAATGAATCCAAGAGGGACGGCATGAAGGACATGACCTTCTTCCACGACCAGGAGTCCCGCCCGGCTGTAAACAGCGTGGGTATACGCACTATCGACACATATTTCGGCTACAGCTATAAGCTATAGCTTATAAGCTATTAGTATCTGCATAAGGAAAGCCCCCGGAAACCCCGGGGGCTTTTGCATATTAACTTAATCCTGAGTCTCGCCCTTATCTTCAAGTAGGGTTATCTCCACCTCCAGCTCCCTGCCGTTCTGCCCGAAGGTCTGGGAGGGCCTGTAGAGGGTGAGGGTCACCTGGTCGCCGGGGGAGTAGCGCAACAGGAGGTTTGACACGTCCCTAAGGCTCTCCACCCGCTCCCCCTCTATGGCGGTTATAATATCCCCGGGCTGGGCCTCGGTGCCCGCCAGGGTGCAGCCCTCGTTAAACTCAGTTATCTGCAGGCCCCTGGGGATACTGTACATCTGGGCCATGCTCTCGCTTATCTCCATGCACATTATCCCAAGCCTTGTGCGGCCCTTGATATAGCCGTCGGAGAGCAGGTTGTTGATAATGGGCTGGGCGCGGCTGACAGGTATGGCGAAGCCCATGCCCTCATAGCCCTCGGTGACTATCTTCGAGGAGTTTATGCCCACCACCTGGCCGTACATATTCACCAGGGGCCCCCCGGAGTTCCCAGGGTTTATGGCGGCGTCTGTCTGGATATAGGTCATGCCCTCCTCGCTGTACTTGCCCACCTCCCGGTCAAGGCCGGAGATGATGCCCCTGGTCAGGGAGCTTGAGAAGCGCGCGCCGCCGGGGTTGCCTATAGCCAGCACCCATTCGCCTACCGACAACTCGTCTGCGTCCCCGAACTCCGCCGGGACAAAGTCGTGGTCGTTGGTCTTGAGCACCGCCAAATCCGTGGTGCGGTCCACGCCCACCACCACCGCCTCATACTCCAGGCCCTCGTGGGTGGTGATTGTCACCACCGCCGAGCGGGAGTTTAGCACCACATGGGAGTTTGTGATTATATAGCCGTCGCTTGTGGCTATAATCCCTGTGCCGGTGCTCTCCCCGGTTTTCTTGCCGTCCTGGGTGAGCTGTGCCGACACCGTCACCGTGGAGGTGACTATCCTGTTATATACCGCCTCGGCGTCAAGGGTGTCCCCCGAGGGCCTGGGTGATATGGCAATGCCCTCGGTGTTGGGGGTCACGTCCACCTTGGGACGCTCCGGCTCCTCCGGGGCCTCCTCAGATGGCTCCGGGCCGGGCTCCCCGTCCTCCGGGCCGTCGGGCTCGATTTCGTCCTCGTCAAAGGGCACCCTAAAGCCCGGGTAGTTTTCCTCCGGCTCAATACCCCTGTCCGCCGCCAGGGCGAAGTACATCACCGCGCTGGACATACCCGCCACTGCCAGAATCCCCGCTATCCACAGAAACACCTTGACCCCTGCCGACATCTTCCTCTTTGGCGGCGCAGGCGGCTGGTATGCCCCCGGATACGGCGGGTACGGCGCCTGCCACTGGTGTACGGCCGTCTGCTGTACACCATACTGCTGGACGGCATTATATTGCGCTCCCTGCTGCTCAGCATGTTGCTGTGCAGCATATTGCTGGGGATACTGCCCGAACTGCTGGGGGCCCTGGGGATAGTACGGCGGGTATTGCTGGAAGCCCTGCTGTACCGGCGGCTGGGGCGCCCCCGGCTGTTGCCACTGGACCTGCTGCCCCGGATACTGCCCGCCGTACGCCGGGTACTCCGGGTAAGCCTCCGGCGCCGGGGGCATTACCGGCTCCACCGGCTCCGGGGGCACGGGCTCTACGCCGTCCTCCGGTATCTGCATATTCTCTTCGGATTTCTGCATATCCTCCCCGGGCTCCTCCGGGGCCTGAACATTTTCCCCGTTGTTAATATCCTCTTTCCAGTCACTCATCTTCCTTACTCCTTTCGGTCTCCGGCTTCTTTGCTTTCTTTGCCCTTGGCTCCCTGAGCTTCGGCGCGCCCTCCTTGGCCTTCTGCTGACCGTCCTTCAGGCGCGGGGACTCCTGGGGCTTGGGGATGTAGAACTCAAAGCGGCAGTACTGCCCCTGGATGGAGCTCACCTGTATATTGCCGCCGTGGAGCTGCAGTATCGTGCGCACAAGGTACAGCCCCAGGCCCATGCCGTTCTTGTCCCTGCTGCGGGATTTGTCCCCCTTATAGAAGCGGTCAAATATCATGGGCAGGTCCTCGGGGGCTATGCCCGGGCCGGTGTTCTCTATAGTCACCGTGGTGCGGTCCACGCTGTCGATTATACCGACCCTTATAGAGCCCCCCTGATTTGTAAATTTTACGGCATTTTCCAGCAGATTATACACTACCTGGTGCAAAAGGTCCTGGTCCCCCCACACAGTGACCGGGGCGGCCTCCTCCAGGCCCCCTATCTCTATCCCCTTCTCGTCTATGGCCTGCTCGAAGGTGAGCAGGGTGTTTACCACCGTATTGGTTATATCAAAGGAGCAGGGGTGTATCTGCATATCCCCGCTGTCTATGCGGGAGAGGTCCAGCATGGACTTCACAAGCCTTGACAGCCGCTTTACCTCCCCCGAGACTATATGCAGATACTTGCTCTGCTCCCCCTGGGGTATGGTGCCGTCCAGAATGCCGTCTATAAAGCCCGCTATTGTAGTCATGGGGGTCTTCAGCTCGTGGGACACGTTTGCTATAAAGCTCCGGCGCATTCCCTCGGAGTTTGTAAGGGAGTTCGCCATATTGTTAAAGGACATGGCAAGCTGGCCCATCTCGTCCTCGCTTGTGACCTGCACCCGCACGGAGAAGTCCCCCGCCCCGAAGCTCCTTGCCGCCGCCGACATCTGCCTTAAGGGCCTTACCATCCTGTAGGCGAATACGCCCACTGCGCAGAAGGAGATACCAAGAGCCAGCGCCGCCGCCACCAGGAATATCTTGAAGGCCTCCAGCTGCATTGCGCTCATTGAGGCCGGGCTTGTGGTGGCGAAGACCGCCCCCACCGGGAGCGTGCCCTCCGGCGCGAGCATTGGCACGCCGATAACATAATAGTTCTCCTTATAGAGCCCCTCAAAGCTTCCCCGGCCCTTATAGAGCCCCTCGGAAGCCCTCGCCGCATAGAAGGGCTGTATCTTCTCAATGCCCTCTACCCTACTGCACTCATAGCTCCCAAGGAGCACGTTACCGTCAAGGTCCGTGATGAAAATATCCGCCTCTATGCTCATTGAAAAGCTCTCCATAAAGTGCATGAGCACGTCCCCCTGGAGCTCGTACTTCCCCTCGGATTTCTCTTTGAGGAAGCGCCCCGCCGTCTGGGCTATGGAGGAGGCGTTCTGTGTGAGCAGCCCCTCCTTCTCCTGGCGCCAGTATTTGCCGAAAAACACCATCATCATGCTGCCCAGTATGGTAAAGCCCAAAAGGATTATCGCCATGGTTATGGAGAGGTACCGCTTGAATATGCTCCTCTGCATAGTCTAGTCCTTCACCTCGAACTTATAGCCCACGCCCCACACTGTCTTGAGGCTCCACTTGTCTGACACCCCCTCAAGCTTCTCCCGAAGGCGCTTTATGTGCACGTCCACCGTGCGGCTGTCACCGTAGTAGTCAAAGCCCCATACCTCGTCCAGAAGCTGGTCCCTGGTAAATACCCTGTTGGGGTTTGAGGCCAGGTGGTAGATAAGCTCCATCTCCTTGGGGGGCGTGTCTATCTGCACGCCCTTCACCTTCAGCTCGTAGTTTGTAAGGTTTATCACCAGCTCGTCATAGGAGACCTCCTTATTGTCCGGCTTGTCCCCGCCCATGCCGCTCCGGCGCAGCACGGCGTTTATCCTGGCCACGACCTCCTTGGTCTCAAATGGCTTCACCACGTAGTCATCCGCCCCAAGCTCCAGCCCCAGCACCTTGTCGAAGACCTCGCCCTTTGCCGTGAGCATGATAATAGGGCAGGCCGACTTCTTCCTTATCTCCCTGCACACCTGCCAGCCGTCAAGGCCGGGGAGCATTATGTCAAGGAGGATAAGGTCTGGAGAGAAGCTGTCGAACTTTTTAAGGGCGCTCTCGCCGTCGTTGGAGATGGCGGCCTCGAAGCCCTCCTTCTCTATATACAGCCGCAGAAGCTCGCATATATTTGTATCGTCGTCAACTATCAGAATCTTTCCGGACCCCATAAAAACACCTCTCATTCTATGTTCCCCTATATTTTACCCCAGATATATGGCAAAAGCAAGAAAAACAGGTGAATAAAGCGTGAATAATATATAGCTGCCTCGGTTTAATATAAGTGCCTCCCCATAAAAAGGGAGGCACTTATATTTTTTATACCCTCTGCCGTCACTGGGCATTCTGCCACTCGTAGTAGCTCTCAAACCGGAAGCTGCCGTTTTTCCACACGCTGTATGCCGTGCCGGTGCTGATATCTATGCTCAGCTTGTCAATCATCTCATATGCATAGCCTATGTCCATGCCGGTGCTGCTGTCCTTAAGGGGCACCGGCTGCTGCAGGGTCATCACGAGCCCCACGTCCCTGCCCATCTCATAGGTGAGGGAGACCTCATTCCCGGAGCTGCTGCGGATGACCCGGTTAAGCCTCTCCCCGTCCTTACCCTCCAGCTGAATGTCGAATTTGTCAAGGTCGATTTCCTGGCTGCTGCCCACCGGCTCAATTCTCAGCCTGAAGGTCACCGTGCCGTCCTCCCCGTAGTCCGCCGAGAGTTCCTCCACGCTGGCCCCGAGCACGTTCTGCATAACCCACTGCCCGTTTTCAGAGGCGGACCCCTCCTTCCGGGAGGAGACGCCCCCGGGGCTCCTTGGCCCCAGGCCGAAATCCAGGTTGTTTATAAACCATGGCCCCCAGTTCACCGCCAGCACCAGCACCAGGCAGGCGGCTATGGCCCAGCCTGCCCAGTCCACCCACCGGTGGTGGACTACCACCGGCACCTCTACAAACTCGGGCTGCGGCTTACTGTCCTCCCCGGCTGTGCCCCTCTGCCGCCGAAGGGCCCCGGGCTCCGGCAGGCCGGGCTTTGGGGAGGGCTTCAGCCCAAGGGTATCAAGGGTCATTTTCAGTATGGCGTCCTCGTCCACGGCTATAGGCTCAACGTCCCGCAGCTCGTCGGGAAAGGCCTTTCCTATCAGCTTGTCTATTTCACTCATAGCGGGCAGTCCTCCTTTAGCAAAACTTTTTTCAGCTTCTCCCGGCCCCTTTGCAGGCGGCTCTTTATGGCCCCCTGGTTCTTGCCCATCTCCTCTGCTATCTGCCGCACTGTCTGGTGCCAGAAATAGTGGCGCAGGAATATCTCCCTGTCCACCGGCTCCAGGCCGTCCACGGCCTCTCTCACCGCCATAATCCGCTCCTGCTTCTCGGCCTGGTTAGACGGGGACCGGTCGAACACCAGGTTCTCCTCCAGCGGCACGGTGCCGCCTGCCTTTTTCAGCCGCCGCAGGCTGGCGTTGCGCACCACCACAGCCAGCCAGTATTTCAGGTCGCTGTCGTCCCTGAGCTTCCCGGCGTTGGCCCAGAGCGCCACGAATGCGTCCGAGGTAAGCTCCTCCACGTCCTGCCTGGTGCCGTACTCCCCCAGGGTCTTTTTAGCCACCGCCGCAACGTACCCCGAGTACTGGCGGATGGCCCTCTCCAGCGCCGCCTGCTCCCGGTCCCTCAGGCGCATAAGCATCTCGTAATCCCCGCGCACGGCTTCGCCCCCTTTTTTAGTGTTTCACCCATAAGAATACATGAAAATCCCCTTTGGTTGCAGGGTTCAAAAAATTTTTTCCAAAAAATTTTTACCCGCCCTTGCGAACTTCCACTTTAGGGTATATTATTATTATATGACATCCCGCCTGTCAGTTCAAGGCAAAATCTTTGGGATTATAGGAGGATATTTTATGACGGTAACTCAAACCGCCGCCGCAATAAGCGCCGGTGAAACCGCCCTTGGCATAGAGCTGGGCTCCACGCGCATAAAGGCCGTGCTGATTGGCCCGGACTTCTCCCCAATCGCTTCCGGGGCCTTCGACTGGGAGAACAGCCTTGCAGGCGGGGTATGGACCTACAGGCTGGAGGACACGGTCTCAGGCATACAGAGCGCCTATAGGGAGCTCTCTCTCAGTGTGAAGGAGCAGTGCGGCGCGGAGCTTCGCACCCTTGGGGCCCTGGGGATTTCGGCTATGATGCACGGCTACCTGCCCCTTGACGAAAATGGCGCGGCCCTTACGGAGTTCCGCACCTGGCGCAATACCATCACCGAGGAGGAGGCCGGGCTGCTCACCCAGCGCTTTAGCTTCAACATACCCCAGCGCTGGAGCATTGCCCACCTCTACAGGGCCATAAGGCTCCGGGAGCCCCATATCCCGAGGCTTGCCCACCTGACTACCCTTGCGGGCTACATACACTGGCGGCTCACCGGCAGGCACGTGCTGGGCGTCGGCGAGGCGGCGGGGATGTTCCCCATAGACAGCGAAACCTGCTCCTTTGACAGGGGCATGGAGGAGAGCTTCGACCGGCTCCTTAGCGATGAAGCCGTACCCTGGCGGCTTTCGGACATACTTCCCCAGGTCCTGCCCGCCGGGGCAAACGCCGGAGCCCTTACAGAGGAGGGCGCAAGGCTCCTGGACCCCACCGGGACCCTTCAGCCGGGCATACCTCTATGCCCACCCGAGGGCGACGCGGGCACAGGCATGGTGGCTACAAACAGCGTCGCCCCCCGCACAGGCAATGTGTCCGCCGGCACGTCCATATTCGCAATGGTGGTACTGGAGAAGCCCCTCTCCAGGGTGTACCCGGAGCTGGACATGGTGACGACCCCCGCCGGGGCCCCTGTAGCCATGGTCCACTGCAACACCTGCACCTCGGATTTAGACGCCTGGGTGTCCCTCTTTGCCCAGCTTTTGGAGAGGGCCGGTACAAAGCTCACAAAGCCCCGGCTCTACGATATGCTATATAACGAGGCCCTCTCCGGGGCCCCGGACTGCGGCGGGGTGACCGCCTATAACTGCTACTCAGGGGAGCCTGTAATAGGCCTTAGGGAGGGCCGCCCCCTGCTCGCCCGCCAGCCAGAGATTCCCCTGACCCTTGGGGACTTCATGCGCGCCCAGCTCTTTGCGGCAATGGCCCCACTGAAGCTGGGGATGGATTTGCTGCTGGAGCAGGAACACGCCGCCCTGGACTGTCTCACCGGCCACGGCGGGCTGTTCAAGACACCCGAGGTGGGCCAGCGGCTTATGGCCGGCGCCCTTGGCGTGCCTGTAAGCGTCATGTCCACCGCCGGTGAGGGCGGGCCCTGGGGCATGGCAGTCCTCGCAATGTACAGTATGAACGGCGGCGGCATGGACCTCCCCGGCTATCTGGAGCAAAAGGTCTTCGCCGGGGCAAAGGGCTCCACCTCGGCCCCGGACCCTGTGGACACAGAGGGCTTTGCAGGGTTCCTTAAAAGGTATAAGGCCCTACTGCCCGCCGAGCAGCTTGCCGGTGAGGCAAAGCTATAAGACCCGATAAACAAACAGGCAGGCCCCGGAAAACCGGGACCTGCTTATTTATTATTATCACTCTAAAAGTCCGGCTATCTCGCTTAGGGACTCCACCCTGTGCTCCGGCGGGCCTATATGCTCAGGTACGCTCATATACAGGTTTACCGGCATCCAGATAACAGGCATATGCGCCGAGTGGGCGCAGAGTATGTCAAAGGGGTGGTCCCCCACGTACACGCTTTCCCCGGGGGCGGCCCCGAGCTGTTTACAGGCCAGCTCCAGTATAGCCGGGTCCGGCTTATAGAGCCCGGCCTCCTCTGATATGACTATGCTGCCAAAGAACCTGTCCAGCCCAAGCCCCTCCAGCGCGCCGCGCACCTTTGAGGTGTTATTGCTGACGATACCCAGGCTGAGCCCCCGGGCCTTCAGTATCTCAAGGGTCTCCGCCGCCCCGGGCGCGGGCTCATACTCCATGGTATAGTTCCTCATGAACACCCCCCGGAGCTCTTCCGGCAACTCCTCCGGCATCCCAAGGGCATCCCTGTAAATCCTCAGGATATTCTGCAGGTACTCCCCGTCGGGCATACGCACGCCGGTCTCGTTCTCCCTCTGTATCTGCTCCCCCTGCCAGAGCTCGCTGCTGGCATAGGCTCTCTCCACATCCTCCATGGTGAGCTCCGGCAGCAATGGCTTTGCTGCCTCATAGACCTTTTCCTGGATGGTGGGCTTTTTTATCAAGAGGGTGTTGTCGATGTCGAAGAGCACGCATTTTGCCTTTATGCTCACACCTTCTCAACCCCCAGCTCAGTCTGCTCACCGTTGATGTCCCACCGTGCGGTATACCCCCTAAGCTCCCCACAGGCAAGGCTGTCGCCCAGCACGTCGCCCAGAATCTCCTCTGAGTTGCGCTCAAGTATCTCCTCTATTTTGGGGCTACCCTTATGGCTCACCACGATATGGTCGGTCACATAGAAGCCCGCGTCCTTCCTCATGGACTGGAGCTTCGAGACTATCTCCCTGACAAATCCCTCCTCTATGAGCTCCTCTGTGAGGGCCGTGTCAAGCACCACCGTGAGCCCCCTGTCGGACTCTGAAGTATACCCCTCCTTGCGGCTGGTCTCTATGAGCAGCTCCTCGGGGGTGAGGCTGATGCCGCCGTCCGGCAGGGTGAGGGTGAGCGCTCCCTCTGTGTCGAGCTGCTTTTTCGCCGCACTGCCGTCCAGCTCAGAGAGGGCCTGGCGTATAGCTCCTATGCGCTTGCCGTACTTCTGGCCCAGTATCCTCAGCTGTGGCTTGAAGCTGTAGGAGGTGAGCCCGGACATATCGCTGAGGAAGCATATCTCCTTTACGTTCAGCTCCTGGCGGATTATCTCCCTGTACAGCTCCCCAAGGCCCGGGTCCGCGTCTGTAAAGAGCTTGCCCAGGGGCTGGCGGTTCTTGATGTTGGCCTGGTTCCTTGCGGCCCGGCCCAGGGTGACTACCCTCAGCACCTCGTCCATATGGTTCTCAAGCTTTTTGTCCACGCGGCCCTCCTCACAGGCGGGGAAGGTGCACAGGTGCACGCTCTCCGGGGCCTTTTCATCCACAGAGCACACCAGGTTGCGGTAAATCTCCTCGCTCATAAAGGGGGCCATTGGAGCCAGGAGCTTCGCCACTGTCACCAGCGCCGTATAGAGGGTCATATATGCGGCGGTCTTGTCCCCCGCCTCCCCCTGCACCCAGAAGCGTTCGCGGCTGCGGCGCACGTACCAGTTTGAGAGCTCCTCCACAAAGTCCTGGAGGGTCCTGGCGGTCTCGGGCACCTTATAGGCGGCAAGGTTCTCGTCCACGGCCTTCACGGTGGAGTTGAGCCTTGAGAGGAGCCAGCGGTCCATCACCGTCAGCGGGCAGTCCTCAAGCTTATGCTTTGTGGGGTCAAACTCGTCTATATTGGCGTACAGCACAAAGAAAGCATAGGTGTTCCAGAGGGTGGAGAAGAACTTCTTCTGCCCCTCTACAACCCCCTTCTTGCTGAAGTTCTTGGGCAGCCACGGGGCGGAGCAGGTGTAGAAGAACCACCTGAGGCTGTCCGCGCCGAAGTCGGATAGGGCCTCCATGGGCTCCACGGCATTGCCCTTGGACTTTGACATCTTCTTGCCCTCCTCGTCCTGCACAAGGCCCATCACCAGCACGTTTTTATAGGGGGCCTTGTCAAAAAGCAGGGTGGATATGGCCAGAAGGGAGTAGAACCATCCCCTGGTCTGGTCCACGGCCTCACTGATGAAGTCCGCGGGGAACTGGCTCTCAAATAGCTCCTTATTTTCAAAGGGGTAGTGCTGCTGGGCGAAGGGCATGGCCCCGGAGTCAAACCAGCAGTCTATTACCTCGGGCACACGGTGCATTTCCTTGCCGCAGTGGGGGCAGGTGATTGTCACCTCGTCCACATAGGGCCTGTGGAGCTCTATGTCCTCAGGGCAGTTGTGGGAGAGCTCCCTCAGCTCCGCAATGCTCCCCACCGCGTGCCTGTGCCCGCACTGGCACTCCCATATATTCAGCGGCGTGCCCCAGTAGCGGTTACGGCTTACGGCCCAGTCCTGAAGGTTCTCCAGCCAGTCCCCGAAGCGCCCCCTGCCGATACTTTCAGGGAGCCAGTTGACGGTGTTGTTATTTGCAATGAGCCGGTCCTTCACCTTTGTCATCTCGATATACCAGCTCTCCCGGGCGTAGTATATAAGGGGGGTGTCGCAGCGCCAGCAGAAGGGATAGCTGTGCTCGAACTTGGGCGCGGAGAATAAGAGGCCCCGCTCCTCCAAATCTATTAGTATTTCCTTATCCGCATCCTTGCAGAACACTCCGGGCCACTTGGTCTCAGAGGTCATCTGGCCCTTCTGGTCCACAAGCTGCACCAGGGGCAGGCCGTATTTCCTGCCCACCTTGGCGTCGTCCTCGCCGAAGGCCGGGGCTATATGCACTATGCCGGTGCCGTCGGTGAGGGTCACATAGTCGTCGCAGACTATATACCAGCAGCGCTCCTTGGGGGAGACAAAGTCAAATAGGGGCTCATACTCCTTGTTCTCAAGCTCCGAGCCCTTATAGCGCTCCAGCACAGTATAGCTCCCCTCCCCCAGCACCTTGTCGCAGAGGGCCTCCGCCATATAGTAGGTCTCGGTTTTATCCTCCTTAGTATAGTTGACCTTCACATAGTCCTCCCCGGCGTTGACACAGAGGGCCACGTTGGAGGGCAGGGTCCAGGGGGTGGTGGTCCAGGCCAGGATGTATGCGTCCTCGCCCCTGCACCTGAACTTGGCGATGGCCGAGCGCTCCTTCACGTCCTTATAGCCCTGGGCCACCTCGTGGGATGAAAGGGGCGTGCCGCAGCGGGGGCAGTAGGGGACTATCTTGAAGCCCTTATAAAGCAGCCCCTTGTCCCATATCTGTTTGAGCGCCCACCACTCGCTCTCAATAAAGCTGTTCTCATAGGTCACATAGGGGTGCTCCATGTCCGCCCAGTAGCCGACAGACTTTGAGAAATCCTCCCACATGCCCTTATATTTCCACACGCTCTCCTTGCACTTGTCAATAAAGGGCGCGATTCCGTACTCCTCTATCTGCTCCTTGCCGTTGATTCCCAGCAGCTTCTCCACCTCCAGCTCCACAGGCAGGCCGTGGGTGTCCCACCCCGCCTTGCGCTGGACCTCCCTGCCCTTCATGGTGTGGTACCGGGGGAACATGTCTTTAAAGGCCCTGGTCTCCAGGTGCCCTATATGGGGCTTGCCGTTGGCTGTTGGGGGGCCGTCATAGAATATATAGGCCGGGGCCCCCTCCCGCTCCTCCACGCTCTTTTCAAATATCCTGTTCTCCCGCCAGAATTTTTCCGTGGCCTTCTCCCGCTCCACAAAATCCATGTTTGCGGAGACCTCCCTGTACTTGCTCATCTTCAATCTTCCTTTCAGCTTTTTCAAAAAAATAAACCCCCGCCCCGAAACGGGACGAAGGGAACCTTCGCTATACCACCCATTTACACTATCCACCAATAGCTCCCCGGTAACGGTGGGGCCCGGCTTGCTTACTTGACGACTTCGCCGTCAGGCGAATGTCGTGTTCGGCTCGCGACTTGGGAGGGATGCAGCGCAAAGCTTCGGCGCCGGTTCACACCACCCACCGGCTCTCTGGGGCCATACACTCCGCCTGCCTGTCTCCGTCAGCGTCTTTACCGGGTATTATAGCATAAAGGGGGTTGAAAGTCAAGGGTCATTGGGCTGGCCTTGGGACATTATACAGCCCTTCCCTCACGCCAGCACATTCTCCCCTATCCACCGGGCCACCCCGTCCTCCTCATTGCTCCCGCAGACCTCGTCGGCCACGGCCTTCACCTCCGCCAGGGCGTTTCCCACCGCCACCCCGGTGCCGCACTCCCGGAGCATGTCCATATCGTTCACATCGTCCCCGAATGCGGCAATCTCGCTGAGCCCCACCCCACAGCGCTCAGCCAACAGCCTTATGCCGCCCAGCTTCGTGGCCTGCCGGTTCATCACCATTATCAGGGTTTTCTCCGACATCTGCATGTAGAGCCCCTGGGGTATGTACCTTGCGTACTCCTCCATCCACCTCTCTGGCGGCAGTTCCTTTGAGGATATGAGAATCTTCTCAACCAGCCGCCCGGCGGTCTCCTTAAAGTCCGTGGTATAGCAGTAGTCGCTGCCCCAGTCCCCCATCCCCTCAGGGGGGATATTGCTGTAGAGATAGTCGTCCATCTCCACGGAGAGCAGGGTCCCGGGCCTCTCCCTGAGTATATCCGTCACTATACGGAAAGCCCCCTCCACCTTATAGGCTCCCAGGCTTTCCTCTCCCGCCATTACCACCGCGCCGTTGAAGAATACGGCTCCGTCATACCTGAGCCATGGCATGGCCTTCCGCACCGCCCTGGCGGGCCTGGCTGTGGCTATCACAAATGATATGCCCCTGCGGGCCAGCTCCTCCAGGGTATTTGAGGTATATTCTGAGATGGTCTTGTCGTCCCGGAGCAGGGTCCGGTCCAGGTCGGTCACTATCATTTTGATTGCCATTTCAGCCGCTCCTATCTATATGTGTATTTTCCTTAGCATATATCCTTCACGTATCCCGCTCCTGACCGCCGAGGTGAAGGTATTTAGCCCGGCGGTCCAGGGCACGCCATGCTCCTGTACGTACTCCGCAAGCTCCGCAAATGTATCGCCGTTAGTCGGGTGCACTATGCCATACCCGCAAAGCCCGCTGTCCCGGTCCGCAAGGTGCAGGCTGAAAGGCTCCTCCCGGCCTGCAAAGCGCAGCTCAATCTCCAGGTGGCGTCCGTCATAGTTCCTCCCGGAGCCCAGGCTGTCCGGCCCGCCTGGGATAAGGTTTCGGAAGTCCCCCTGATACCGGCAGTTTTCAAGGATGTCCAGCAGACCCCCAGCCAGGGCATGGTCCCCTGTTTTCAATTCATAGAAGGACATACCTGATTCAAAGCTGTTCACAGTCAGGAAGCAGGAAGCCTCTGCCAACTCTCCGGTCTCTCCACCTGCTATACTTTTAAAGGAGCGGGGCCACAGCCTGTACGCCCCCGCCAGCAGGATAAGGGTCAGGACTGCCCCCGCAATTATTCGCTTCCCCTTTTTCATCCAAAGCTCCCCTCTCATGATATAACAAAAGAAGGCCCCGTAAAGGAGCCTTCCGTAGGTTACAAATTAGGAATTGATGGCGGTAACAACGCCGGAGCCAACAGTGCGGCCGCCCTCGCGGATAGCGAAGCGCAGGCCCTCCTCGATGGCGATGGGGGTGATGAGCTCAACGTCCATCACAACATTGTCGCCGGGCATGCACATCTCGGTGCCCTCGGGCAGGGAGATAACGCCGGTCACGTCGGTGGTGCGGAAATAGAACTGGGGACGGTAGTTGTTGAAGAAGGGGGTGTGGCGTCCGCCCTCGTCCTTGGTCAGAACGTAAACCTGGCCCTTGAACTTGGTGTGGGGATGGATGGAGCCGGGCTTGGACAGAACCTGTCCGCGCTCAATCTCGTTGCGCTGTACGCCGCGGAGCAGCACGCCCACGTTGTCGCCGGCCTCAGCGTAATCCAGGGTCTTGCGGAACATCTCGATACCGGTGACGACCACCTTGCGGGTCTCCTCGGTAAGGCCTACCAGCTCGACCTCCTCGCTGAGCTTCAGCTGACCGCGCTCCACACGACCGGTGGCAACGGTGCCGCGGCCTGTGATGGTCATGACGTCCTCAACGGGCATCAGGAAGGGCAGGTCGGACTTGCGCTCGGGAGTGGGGATATAGCTGTCAACAGAGCTCATCAGCTCAAGGATGGGGGCGTAGGTGGGGTCGGAGGGGTCATTGCTGGCGCACTCCAGGGCCTGCAGAGCGGAGCCCTTGATAATGGGGGTGTCGTCGCCGGGGAACTCGTACTCGTTGAGAAGGTCACGGACCTCCATCTCCACCAGCTCCAGCAGCTCCTCGTCGTCAACCTGGTCGACCTTGTTCATGAACACCACGATGCTGGGCACGCCAACCTGACGGGCAAGCAGGATGTGCTCGCGGGTCTGGGGCATGGGGCCGTCAGCAGCGGAGACCACCAGGATAGCACCGTCCATCTGAGCGGCACCGGTAATCATGTTCTTAACATAGTCGGCGTGGCCGGGGCAGTCCACGTGGGCATAGTGGCGCGCGTCGGTCTGATACTCAACGTGGGCGGTATTGATGGTAATGCCGCGCTCGCGCTCCTCGGGAGCCTTGTCGATGTTGGCGTAATCCATAAAGTCGGCGTCGCCCTTCATAGCCAGCACCTTGGTGATGGCGGCGGTGAGGGTGGTCTTGCCATGGTCAACGTGGCCGATGGTGCCGATGTTTACATGGGGTTTGTTGCGTTCAAATTTTGCCTTAGCCATTGGAAAATTGCCTCCTTGCAATATAAAATATTCTGGACGTATCTTGCTTTACATTTTACCAGCATTGGGCAAAAAAAGCAAGGATAATTTATGATTTATTCGGACTTTTTGCCGCGGTCGCTGATAATCTTCTCAGAGATGTTCTTGGGCACCTCGGCATAGTGGGCGGGCTCCATGGTATACTGCCCGCGGCCCTGGGTGCGGGAACGCATGTCTGTGGCGTAGCCGAACATCTCGGAGAGCGGCACCTCGGAGTTTACCTGCTGGGCACCGGGAAGGGCGTCCATGCCGAGAATCATGCCGCGCCTGGAGTTCAGGTCGCCTATAACGTCGCCCATATACTCCTCGGGGGTGATGACCGTCACCTTCATAATGGGCTCCATGAGCACCGGGTCGGCCTTGCGCATGGCCTCCTTGAAGGCCATTGAGCCTGCTATCTTAAAGGCCATCTCAGAGGAGTCGACCTCGTGATAGGAGCCGTCGTACAGGGTGACCTTTACATCCACCACGTTGTATCCGGCCAGCACGCCTGCAAGCATTGCGCCCTGGATACCCTGGTCAACAGCGGGGATATACTCCTTGGGTATTGAGCCGCCCACAACGGCGTTGACAAACTCATAGCCCCCTGCGGGGTTGGGCTCGATACGAATCTTAACGTGACCGTACTGGCCCTTACCGCCGGACTGGCGGGCGTACTTGGTGTCGCTCTCGGAGTTCTTGCGGATGGTCTCCTTATATGCAACCTGGGGCTTGCCCACGTTGGCCTCCACCTTGAACTCGCGCAGCAGGCGGTCAACGATTATCTCCAGGTGCAATTCACCCATGCCCGCGATAATAGTCTGGCCTGTCTCCTCGTCGGTATACGCCTTAAAGGTCGGGTCCTCCTCGGCAAGCTTTGAGAGGGCTATGCCCATCTTCTCCTGGCCTGCCTTGGTCTTGGGCTCTATGGCGACCCTGATAACCGGGTCGGGGAACTCCATGGACTCAAGGATGACCGGGTGTTTCTCGTCGCAGAGGGTGTCGCCGGTGGTGGTATTCTTCAGACCCACAGCGGCGGCGATGTCTCCGGCGTAAACGCGGTCGATGTCCTTGCGGTCGTTGGCGTGCATCTGCACTATGCGGCCCATGCGCTCGTTATTGTCCTTGACGGAGTTATAAACGGTGGCGCCGGCCTCAACGGAGCCGGAGTATACGCGGAAGAAGCAGAGCTTGCCCACGTAGGGGTCCGTGGCTATCTTGAAAGCCAGGGCGGAGAAGGGCTCCTCGTCGGAGGAATGCCTTACGACCTCCTCCTCTGTGTCGGGGTTCACGCCGTTGATGGCGGGGACGTCGGTGGGGGCGGGCATATAGTCCACTATAGCGTCCAAAAGCTTCTGCACGCCCTTATTGCGGTAGGAAGTACCGCAGGTGACGGGCACCATGTGGTTTGCAAGGGTAGCCTTGCGGATGCAGGTCTTTATCTCCTCGATAGTGAGCTCCTCGCCCTCAAGGTACTTCTCCATAAGGGCGTCGTCCAGCTCGGCCACGTGCTCAATCATCTCGCCATGGTACTTCTCGGCCAGCTCCTTCATATCCTCGGGGATTTCCTCCTCGCGGATATCCTTGCCCAGGTCGTCGTAGTAGACGTAGGCCTTCATGTTCACAAGGTCTATAAGGCCCTTGAAGGAGTCCTCGGCGCCGATTGGCAGCTGGATGGGGACGGCGTTGCACTTGAGCCTGTCCTTCATCATCTGCACCACGCGGAAGAAGTCCGCGCCCATAATGTCCATCTTGTTTACATACGCCATCCTGGGGACCTTGTACTCGTCCGCCTGGCGCCATACTGTCTCGGACTGAGGCTCAACGCCGCCCTTGGCGCAGAACACTGTCACCGAGCCGTCCAGCACACGCAGGGACCTCTGTACCTCAACGGTAAAGTCCACGTGCCCGGGGGTGTCGATGATGTTTATACGGTTCTGTTTGCCGTTGCGGTCCGGCCAAAAGCAGGTTGTAGCGGCGGAGGTGATAGTGATGCCGCGCTCCTGCTCCTGGGCCATCCAGTCCATGGTGGCGGCACCCTCGTGGGTCTCGCCTATCTTGTAGTTGACACCTGTATAAAACAGGATACGCTCTGTCGTTGTCGTCTTACCGGCATCGATATGAGCCATAATGCCGATGTTCCTGGTTAATTCCAGTGGTACCTGCCTGGCCATAAATACGTTGTTTCCTCCTTATATCCTATAGGTTTGCGCGATTTTCCGGGCCGTAATCCACACAGATAAGCTCCGCGGGCGTCGGCCCTTCTTATTACCGCAGTCTGCTCCCGCGGACTGCCGCTTACCAGCGGTAGTGTGCGAAAGCCCTGTTGGCCTCCGCCATGCGGTGGGTGTCGTCGCGCTTCTTTGCAGCGCCGCCTGCGCCGTTTATGGCGTCCAGAATCTCGCCTGCCAGCCGCTCGCGCATGGTGCGCTCGTTGCGGGTGCGGGCGAAGGCTGTCAGCCAGCGCAGCCCTAAGGTCTGCCTGCGCTCGGGGCGCACCTCCATGGGAACCTGATAGGTGGAGCCGCCAACACGGCGGGACTTACACTCGAGGCTCGGCATGACGTTCTCCATGGCCTGCTCGAAGACCTCCAAAGGCTCCTTGCCGGTCTTCTCCTGGACAATCCCGAAGGCCCCGTACACAATCTTCTGTGCAACGCCCTTCTTGCCGTCCAGCATTACGCTGTTGATGAGACGGGTGACCAGCTTGGAGTTATACAAAGGGTCCGGCAAAACGTCGCGCTTTGCCACATTGCCTCTTCTTGGCATAATCTTCCCTCCTTCATAAAATGAATTCATCGGTACTCGAAAGCATTATAATATCTAAAATTTATAATACTTTTGATATTATTGCTTCCGGTCAGCTAAAAGGCAATTTACCAAGACCCCTCAAGTATGCACCTGCATGAATCTATATAAATTAAGCCAATAGCTTAGAGTAAAATCTTAAAAAGCTTCTAACCGGCCCTTACTTTTTGCCGGCCTTGGGACGCTTCGCACCGTACTTGCTGCGGGCCTGCATACGCTTGGCCACGCCCTGGGTGTCCAAAACGCCGCGGATGATGTGGTAACGCACACCAGGCAGGTCGCGCACACGGCCGCCGCGAATCATCACCACGCTGTGCTCCTGCAGGTTATGTCCCACACCGGGGATATAGCAGAGCACCTCGATGCCGTTGGAAAGCCTGACACGGGCTATCTTCCGCAGAGCGGAGTTCGGCTTCTTGGGTGTACGGGTGGTTACCGTCGTGCACACGCCGCGCTTCTGGGGAGAGTCCTGGTCGATTGCCGAGCGCTTCTTGGAGTTCCATCCCTTCAAGAGAGCGGGGGCCTTGGACTTCTTAATGGCGTCGGACCTGCCGTTTTTAACCAGCTGGTTAAAGGTTGGCATTCAGCTGCACCTCCTTCTTCAAATATTTTATATGCGTATCAGCGGGGCGCCCTTCGGCACCCGCAAAACGCCGTGAAAACCGGGCCATTTTGGCCCATCCTGCTGATTATAGCACCAGCGGCAGTGCTTTGTCAAGGTTTTTCTCAGCTCACCTCGGGGGCAGGCTCCTGTGCCTCGCCCGCCGGCGGGAAGAGGCTGCCGTCCCCCTGGCCTCCCAGGTCCTCGGGGAATATCTCCTCCCTGGGCTCCGCGGCTGACTCCACCTCCACATCGCCGTACATCTTCAGGCCTGTGCCCGCTGGCACCAGCTTGCCGATAATGACGTTCTCCTTGAGGCCCACCAGTGGGTCCACCTTGCCCTTTATAGCCGCGTCCGTAAGGACCCTTGTGGTCTCCTGGAAGGAGGCGGCGGACAGGAAGGAGTCGGTGGCAAGGGAGGCCTTGGTGATACCCAGGAGTATGGGCGTATAGGTGGCCTCTCTCAGCCCTGTCTCCCCAAGGGCTATCCTGCGGCGGATGTCCTCGTTTGCAGAGAGCACCTCGTTCTTGTCTGCAAGGGAGGCCACCAGAAGGCCGGTATCCCCCGCGTCGTCTATGCGCACCTTTCTGAGCATCTGGCGCACGATTATCTCTATATGCTTGTCGTTGATGTCCACGCCCTGCATGCGGTAGGTGCGCTGCACCTCCTGAATCAGGTAGTTCTGTACCTCCTCAACGCCGCTGATAGCCAGCACGTCGTGGGGGCTGACGGAGCCCTCGGTAATATGCCTGCCCCGCTTGATATACTCCCCCTCCTTGACGGTGACCCTTGAGCCGAAGGGTATCAGGTAGGAGCGGGTATCGCCGGTCTCGTCGTTGGTTATAACAACATGATGGTTGCGCTTTATCTCCTCAAAGCTCACCCTGCCGTCCAGCTCGTTGATAATAGCCACGTGCTTGGGCTTGCGGCCCTCAAAGAGCTCGTCTATGCGGGGAAGACCCTGGGTGATGTCCTCGGCGCTGGCAACGCCGCCTGTATGGAAGGTGCGCATGGTAAGCTGGGTGCCGGGCTCGCCGATGGACTGGGCGGCGATAATGCCCACGGCCTCGCCCACCTGCACCGGCTTGCCGTTTGCAAGGGAGCCGCCGTAGCAGCGCTTGCACACGCCGTTCTGGGCCCGGCAGCTGAGCACTGTGCGTATCTTAATGCGCTCGGTGCCCCTGTCTATTATGGTGTCGGCGTCATGGTCATCCATAAGCTTATCCTTGGAGACCAGCACATTGCCGTTTTCGTCGCAGTAGTCCTCCACAAGGTACCTGCCCACCAGCCGCTCCTTCAGGGGCTCGATGGACTCGGGGCCGGACTTTATCTCAAAGACCTCTATGCCCTCATGGGTGCCGCAGTCCTCCTCACGGATGACAACCTCCTGGGAGACGTCCACCAGGCGGCGGGTAAGGTACCCGGAGTCGGCGGTACGCAGGGCGGTGTCCGTAGTGCCCTTTCTTGCTCCGCGGGAGGAGATGAAGTATTCCAGCACGTTCAGGCCCTCACGGTAGTTGGAGCGAATGGGTATCTCGATGGTCTTGCCGGCGGTATTGGAGATATTGCCGCGCATTCCCGCCAGCTGGTTCAGGTTGGAAATGCTTCCTCGGGCACCGGAGTCTGCCATCATATAGATGGGGTTATACTTATCAAGGCCCCTCTGGAGCGCCGACGCAACGTCCCTTGTGCACTTGTCCCAGACCTTCAGCACAGCCTCATAGCGCTCCCTCTCGGAAAGGTAGCCCTCGCTGTACTCGTCGGCTATCTCGTTCACCTGCTCCTGGGCCGCGTCCACCAGCGCCTTCTTGTCGGTAGGTATGGTGGCGTCGCAGACGGCGACGGTAATGCCGCTGATGGTGGAATACTTATAGCCCTGGGCCTTTATCTCGTCCAGCACCTCGGCGGAGCGCTCCGTGCCGTGCACCTTTATACAGCGCTCGATTATGGCCTTAAGCTGCTTTGAGCCCACCAGGAAGTCTATCTCAAACTGCAGGGCCCCCTCGGGGGTGGAGCGGTCCACATAGCCCAGGTCCTGGGGGATGGGGCGGTTGAATATCATGCGGCCCATGGTGGTGTCTACGAGGCCCGAGACCTGCCTGCCGTTAAAGTCAACGGTGCGACGCACCTTTATCTTGGCGTGCAGGCCAATGACCTTTGCGTCGTAGGCCATCATAGCCTCGTCCATATTCCTGAATATCTTGCCCTCACCGGTCTCCCCGTCCTTCTCAAGGGTCAGGTAGTAGGAGCCCAGCACCATGTCCTGGGTGGGCACAGCCACAGGCTTGCCGTCAGAGGGCTTGAGAAGGTTATTTGCCGCCAGCATAAGGAATCTGGCCTCTGCCTGGGCCTCGGCGGACAGGGGCACGTGCACCGCCATCTGGTCGCCGTCAAAGTCGGCGTTATAGGCCGTGCAGACCAGGGGGTGCAGCTTAAGGGCCCGGCCCTCCACCAGCACCGGCTCGAAGGCCTGTATGCCCAGGCGGTGCAGGGTCGGCGCGCGGTTGAGGAGCACCGGGTGGTTTTTGATTACAACCTCTAATGCGTCCCACACCTCGGACCTGGCCCGCTCCACGGACTTGCGCGCCGCCTTGATATTGTTCACAACGCCGGTCTCCACCAGGCGCTTCATTACAAAGGGCTTGAAGAGCTCCAGTGCCATCTCCTTTGGCAGGCCGCACTGGTACATCTTCAGCTCCGGGCCCACCACTATAACCGAGCGCCCGGAGTAGTCCACGCGCTTGCCCAGAAGGTTCTGCCTGAATCGCCCCTGCTTGCCCTTGAGCATGTCTGAAAGGGACTTGAGGGGCCGGTTATTGGGGCCGGTAACAGGCCTGCCCCGCCTGCCGTTGTCTATAAGGGCGTCCACGGCCTCCTGGAGCATACGCTTCTCGTTGCGCACTATTATGTCCGGCGCGCCCAGCTCCAGGAGCCTTTTAAGGCGGTTATTCCTGTTTATCACCCTGCGGTACAGGTCGTTCAAATCGCTTGTGGCAAAGCGCCCGCCGTCCAGCTGCACCATTGGGCGGATGTCCGGGGGTATCACCGGCACCACGTCCAGTACCATCCACTCGGGCCGGTTGCCCGAGGCCTTGAAGGACTCCACCACCTCCAGGCGCTTTAAAATGCGCATACGCTTCTGGCCGCTGGCGGCCTCCAGCTCCTCCCGAAGCTGGACGGAGAGCTTTTCGGGGTCTATCTCGGAAAGCAGCTCCTTTATGGCCTCGGCGCCCATAGAGGCCTTGAAGTCGTCCTCATATTTCTCCTTTAAATCCCTGTACTCCTTTTCTGTGAGGGTCTGCATTTTTGTGAGCTCCCTCACGTCGCCGGGGTCGGTGACTATATACAGGGCAAAGTACAGCACCTTCTCCAGAATCCTGGGTGAGACGTCCAGTATCAGCCCCATGCGGCTGGGTATGCCCTTAAAGTACCAGATATGTGACACCGGGGCCGCAAGCTCTATATGGCCCATGCGCTCCCTTCTAACCTTGCTGCGGGTCACTTCAACCCCGCAGCGGTCGCATATCTTGCCCTTATAGCGGATGCGCTTATACTTTCCGCAGTGGCACTCCCAGTCCTTTGTGGGCCCGAATATCCTCTCGCAGAACAGGCCGTCGCGCTCGGGCTTCAGGGTGCGGTAGTTTATGGTCTCGGGCTTTTTGACCTCGCCGTAGGACCACTCCCGTATCTTCTCGGGGGAAGCCAGGCCTATCTTTATAGACTCAAATGTGTTGAATTCCATATGCGTCCTCTTCCTTTCCAGTTAGATCAAAAATCCTCGTCCTCGTCGCCGTCGTCCAGCCCGAAGTCGTCGTCAAGGTCGTCGTCGAAGCCGTCGTCGTCCTCATCGTCGTCGATAAAGTTGCCGTCCTCGTCCTCCTGGTAGTAGCCGTCCAGGTCGTCGGCCACGTTCTCCTCGTCAAAGCTGCCGCCGTGGGTGAGGCCCATATCGTCGTCGTCGAAGGTCTGCTTCAAATCTATCTCCTGGTCGTCCTGGTCCAGCACCTTCATGTCCAGGCCCAGGGACTGCAGCTCCTTTATAAGCACCTTAAAGCTCTCGGGAATGCCGGGGGTTGGGATGTTCTGGCCCTTCACAATGGACTCATATGTCTTGACACGGCCCACCACGTCGTCGGACTTCACCGTCAGTATCTCCTGGAGGGTATAGGCCGCGCCGTAGGCCTCAAGGGCCCAGACCTCCATCTCGCCGAAGCGCTGGCCTCCGAACTGGGCCTTGCCGCCCAGAGGCTGCTGGGTAACCAGGGAGTAGGGGCCGGTGCTGCGGGCGTGTATCTTATCGTCCACCAGGTGGTGTAGCTTCAGGTAGTACATGAAGCCCACGGTCACAGGGTTGTCGAAATACTCTCCGGTGCGCCCGTCCCTCAGGTAGAACTTGCCGTCCTCGTTCATATCGCTCATCCTGAAGCACTCGCGGATGTCGGACTCCTGGGCGCCGTCGAACACCGGGGTCATTATCTTCCAGCCCAGGGCGTTGGCCGCCATGCCCAGGTGGACCTCCAGCACCTGCCCGATGTTCATTCGTGAGGGCACGCCCAGGGGGTTGAGCACAATGTCCAGGGGGGTGCCGTCGGGCAGGAAGGGCATCTCCTCCTCAGGGAGTATCCTTGACACAACGCCCTTATTTCCGTGGCGGCCCGCCATCTTGTCGCCCACGGAAATCTTGCGCTTCTGGGCGATATAGCAGCGCACCACCTTGTTTACGCCGGGGGAGAGCTCGTCGTGGCTGTTCTCCCTGGTGAACACCTTCACGTCAACTACAACGCCGTATTCGCCGTGTGGCACCCTCAGGGAGGTGTCCCTCACCTCTCTGGCCTTCTCGCCGAATATGGCCCTGAGCAGCCGCTCCTCGGCGGTGAGCTCCGTCTCCCCCTTGGGGGTGACCTTGCCCACCAGAATATCCCCCGCGTGCACGTCCGCGCCTATGCGGATAATGCCCCTGTCGTCAAGGTCCCCTAGAAGCTCGTTGTTGGCGTTTGGTATATCCCTGGTTATCTCCTCTGGCCCAAGCTTTGTGTCCCGGGCCTCCATCTCGTACTCCTCGATGTGTATGGAGGTATACACGTCGTCGCGCACTATCTTCTCGTTGAGCAGCACCGCGTCCTCGTAGTTATAGCCCTCCCAGGTCATAAACCCGATAAGCGCGTTCTTGCCAAGGGATATCTCCCCGTTCTTTATGCCCGGGCCGTCGGCTATAACGGAGCCCTCCTCAACCCTCTCGCCCACGTCCACTATGGGCACCTGGTTTATACAGGTGCTCTGGTTCGAGGGCATGAACTTGATTATCTCATAGTCGTCAATATCTCCGTTGTCAGCGGTCACCCGCACCAGGTCAGCGGAGACGGATTTTACAACGCCCCCCCGCTTAGCCAGCACGCATACCCCTGAGTCAACGCCTGCCTTATACTCCATGCCGGTGCCCACAATGGGGCTCTCGGTCCTCAGCAGGGGCACCGCCTGGCGCTGCATGTTGGAGCCCATCATGGCCCGGTTTGCGTCGTCGTGCTCAAGGAAGGGGATGCAGGCCGTGGCTACCGATACCACCATCCTGGGGGTGATGTCCATATAGTCGGCCCTGGCGGCGTCCACATCCACGAACTCGTCCCTGTACCTGCCGACCACGCGGCTGTTCACAAAATGCCCCTCGTCGTCCAGGGGCTCGTTGGCCTGGGCCACAACGTAGCTGTCCTCCACGTCGGCGGTCATATATTCCACTTCGCAGGTGACCCTGCCGGTGGCCTTGTCCACCTTGCGATATGGGGCCTCTATAAAGCCGTACTCGTTAATCTTGGCAAAGCTCGCAAGATAGGATATAAGCCCGATGTTGGGGCCTTCGGGGGTCTCCAGTGGGCACATGCGCCCGTAGTGGGTGTAGTGCACGTCACGGACCTCGAAGCTGGCCCTGTCCCTTGAGAGACCGCCGGGGCCAAGGGCCGAGAGCCTGCGCTTATGGGTGAGCTCAGCCAGGGGGTTTGTCTGGTCCATAAACTGTGAGAGGGGCGAGGAGCCGAAGAACTCCTTTATGGCGGCTACAACAGGCCGGATGTTGATAAGGGAGTGGGGCGTAAGCTGCTCCAAATCCTGGGCCTGAAGGGTCATGCGCTCCCTTATCACCCTCTCAAGGCGGGAGAAGCCTATCCTGAACTGGTTCTGCAGAAGCTCGCCCACGCAGCGGATACGCCTGTTGCTCAGGTGGTCTATATCGTCCGTGAGCCCCAGGCCCTGGGCCAGGCAGTTCATGTAGTTGATGCTTGCAAAGATGTCCTCAACAGTGATGATATTGGGTATGAGCTCCGGCTTGCGGGCCCTGAGCGCCGACTTCAGCTTGCGCTCGTCGTCCCCGCACTCGTCCAGTATCTCCCGGAGCACCGGGAAGCTCACACGCTCGTTTATGCCGCAGGAAAGCAGGGTCTCCCTGTCAAGGGAAACATACTTCTGTATGTCCACCATGCCGTTGGAGATTATCTTTACCTCCCTGCCGTCCACGGCGACCACGGCCTGGGTGACACCCGCGTCGTCCAGCTCCCTTGCAAGCTCCCTTGACACGGTGACGCCGGCCTCGGCCAGCACCTCGCCGGTGGAGGGGTCCGCAATGGGCTGGGCCAGGGTATGGCCGTTCAGGCGCCCCTCAAGGCGCAGCTTCTTATTATACTTATAGCGGCCCACCCTGCTCATATCGTACCGCCTGGGGTCGAAGAACAGGGAATTTATATGGGCCTGGGCGCTCTCGATGGTGGGCGGCTCGCTGGGGCGGAGCTTGCGGTATATCTCAAACAGGGCCTCCTCCACCGAGTGGCAGGTGTCCTTCTCCATAGTCGCCCTGATACGGTCGTCATCCCCGAAGAAGTCCAGGAGCTGCTGGTCAGTGCCAAGCCCCAGGCAGCGGGCGAATACCGTAATTGGTATTTTCCTGTTCTTGTCTATGCGCACATAGAGCACGTCGTTTACGTCGTTCTCATACTCCAGCCAGGCGCCCCTGTTGGGGATGATGGTGGAGCTGAACAGCTCCTTGCCGGAGCGGTCGTAGTCCATTTTAAAGTACACGCCCGGGGAGCGCACCAGCTGGGAGACTATTACCCTCTCTGCGCCGTTTATAACAAAGGTGCCGCTCTGGGTCATCAGGGGGAAATCGCCCATGAAGACCTCGGAGACCTTTATCTCCCCGGTCTCCTTATTGAGCAGCCGCGCGGTAACCCGCAGGGCCGCGGAATAGGTGGCGTCCCTCTCCTTGCACTCGGTCACGCTGTAGTTGGGCGTATCGTCCAGCTTGTAGTCCACAAAATCCAGAACCAGGTTATTGTTAAAGTCAGTAATGCCCGAGACGTCCCTAAAAACCTCCCGGAGCCCCTCGTTCAAAAACCACTCATAGGAATTTTTCTGGATTTCAATCAGGTTGGGCATTTTCAAGACTTCCTCTATCTTGCCAAAGCTCATCCGCTTGGTTTTACCCAGCTGGACCGGTTTTACATTCACCATTAGGCACAGCCACTCCTATCCTTAAAAATATACAAAAAATCGGTTTTTCCGCGTTATCCTCTTGACACCTGTACTTCCGGTGTGCTATACTGTTTGCAGGTACAAGAGGACATTTTTACCGATGATGATACAGTATATTATTGTAAACCTCATCTTCCCAGTTGTCAAGCCCTCCTGTGAAATTTTTGCATCTTTTTTTCATTTTTTTGGTATAGCCTGGCTTTTAGGGCACGCTCCCCAGGTTTCTGGGGTATTTTTATTTAAAGAAAGGGGCGGTACCTATGCCTATTACAGTGAGAACAGCAGGCGAAGCCGACCTTCATACAGTCGGCGGGCTCTACGGCACAGTCTGCGACGCCCTGCAGGGCAAGCCCTATAACCCCGGCTGGGCCAGGGACTGCTTCCCCACCGAGGACTGCGCCCGGGAGTACCTTTACAGCGGCGCCCTGCTCCTGGCTCTTGAGGACGGCGAGCCCGCCGGTTCCGTCGGGCTCACAAAAAATCCCAGCGCCGAGGACGGCTTCCCGGGAGCCCCGGCCTTTGACGATGCCGTATGGTATATCCACGTCCTGGCTGTCCACCCCGAGCACCAGCGCCGGGGAGTAGGCTCCGCGCTCCTCTTGGCCGCCGAGGGCCACGCCAGGTCCCAGGGGGCAAGGTTCATGCGCCTGTATGTATGGGAGGGCAACTCACCGGCTATCCAGGCCTATGAGAAGTCAGGCTACTCCTGCATACAGCAGGGCGTTGACATCGGCCTTGCCGAGTTTGGCCTTCCGCGCTTCTCCCTCTACGAAAAGCCCCTTTAGCCAATGCAAATAAAGCACCCGCCCGGGTCTTCCCCAGGCGGGCTTTTTATTTGTTCACGGCTTACGCCAGCTCATATCCCAGGCCCTTTAAAAATCCCCGGTCCCCGGCATACTCCATAGCCAGCTCCCAATCGTTGTCAAGGAACCGCTCATAGAGCTCCGGCGGGAGCTTTCCCGGCGCTGCCCGCTCGTATATGGGCACGTTTAGCGTGTGCCCGCATTTTTCGCAGCGGTATATCAGCCACACGTCAAGCCTTCTGCCGTTGGCGTTCACCCGGAATTTACCCGAGCATATGAACTCCTTTTTCTTCCCGCAGCCGCCGCAGCGGCGCAGTATAGCGCGGGCTTTGCCCTCTGCCCTGTTTCTTCTCTCGCGTTTTGCATAGCTCATAGCGTCTTCTCAGTAGAACTTTCCGCGGCAGGGTCCCTGCCGGACGCGGCTGGCTATTGCATTTTATTTTTTACTGTCTACCTTCACTTTCTATAACTCGTTTGGATTTGCAATAGCCGCGCTATGCACTCCGCTTCGGTTCACGTACTCGCAAAATATAGTCACTTCTCTTTCTTTTTCTCATGACATTTATGGCCTCCGGCGGCCGAGTTCACGAAGTAAGCTCGGGGGCGTTGCCCCCAAGACCCCCACCACCTTTGAAAAGGTGGACGAAACTTTTGCCTTTAGCTCTCCTTACATATCACATCGAATGTGTAGGAATCAAGCTCCCTTCTTACGCTGGCGCTCACCCGCTCATAGATGCTGTGCAGCTTGCAGTGCTCCCGCCCGCAGCTGTACTCCTCCTTCTGGCAGCGGCTGAGCATATACGGCCCCTCCACGCTCTCTATAACCTGCAAAAGGGTTATCTCCCCTGCGGGCCGCGCCAGGCTGTAGCCCCCCTTAACGCCCTTAAAGGAGCAGACCATCCCCGCGCCGACCAGCCCCCTCAGAATCTTCAGGCAGAACCTCAGGGGTATCTGCATCTTCTCCGAGATGGTCTTCGCGTCCCATCTGCCCGGGTTCCGGGTCAGGTATTCAACTATCCGAACGGCGTAGTCCGCCTCCAATGTCATTACCACTTAGTCACTCTCCGTTATAAGGGGGTGTATTATTTCCTGTCTTCCTTCTGCCAATCTCTTCTGGAACATATAAGCTCAACTGCCGTCCAGCCTATGCTGTACCCCAGGGCCGCCACAAGCCCCGTCAGGTATCTGTCGCTGCCCACGGCCCACACAACTATCTCAGCAAGTATGATATTTCTTATAAATGCCCCAAGGAACTCTATGGCCTTTCCCTTCAGCCGTCCGCTAAACGCTCCCATACGAAAACTCCTCTCAGTCAGCCGCCTCCCGGTCCCATTCTATAAACGTGCCGGTGCCGGCGTCTATCTCAAATTCATACTCAAACCCGCCGTAAACTATCTTGCCCTCATACACGGTGCGCCCGCCGTCTTCGTCCCGGCCGAACTCCCATATGTCCTCCCGGGCCGCCCCCGGCACCTTCCCAAGGGCCAGCTCCACGGCCTCGTCGGCGGTTATCCCGGCGGTGACACCTGACTGCTCCTGCCCCGCCGCCTCGCTCTTATAGCTTATCACTTCGCCTGTATATGCGTCTATCTCGTACTCATATTCAACGTAAGTATCAGTGCGGAACTCCAGCTCATACACCTTCCGCCCGTCCTCAAAGTCCAGCCCGGCCCCGGTGAACGTCACCGCCCCGCCGGAAAGCCCGGCATGGGCCAGCGCCTTCTCCCTGGCCTGCTCCTCGGTGAGCATTGTATCCCTCTGCCCGCCGTCCGTCTCAGCCCCCGGGGCGCTCTCCGGCGCGGGAGTGCTCTCGGCAGCAGCCGGCGCGGGCGTATCCTTTGGCCCCGCCTGGGATAATTCCCCCTGCAAAGGCCTGCACCCGGCAAGCAGTACCAGAAACAGCGCCATTATAAAAACGGTTATTTTCCCCACTATACCTACCTTCTTTCAAAAATAAATCTCAGTCCAGAAAGTCCTTCAGCTTCTTGCTGCGGCTGGGGTGCCTGAGCTTGCGCAGGGCCTTCGCCTCTATCTGCCTGATACGCTCCCTGGTGACATTGAACTCCTTGCCCACCTCCTCCAGGGTCCTGGAGCGCCCGTCCTCAAGGCCAAACCTGAGGCGCAGCACCTTCTCCTCCCTGGGGGTCAGGGAGTCCAGTACATTCCCAAGGGTCTCCTTGAGCAGGGTGAGGCTTGCCGCGTCCTGGGGGGCGGGGGCGTCCGCGTCCTCAATGAAGTCACCCAGGTGGCTGTCCTCCTCCTCGCCGATTGGGGTCTCCATGGACACAGGCTCCTGGGCCACGCGCATAATCTCCCGCACCTTATCCACCGGCATTTCCAGCTCGTCGGCTATCTCGTCGGCGCTGGGCTCACGTCCGTTCACGTGCAGAAGCTGGTTGTTTGCCTTTTTCACCTTGTTTATGGTCTCCACCATATGCACAGGGATGCGTATGGTCCTGGCCTGGTCCGCTATGGCGCGGGTGATAGCCTGGCGTATCCACCACGTGGCATAGGTGGAGAACTTGAAGCCCTTTGTATAGTCGAACTTCTCCACGGCCTTTATAAGCCCCAGATTGCCCTCCTGTATCAGGTCCAGAAACTGCATTCCACGGCCCAGGTACCTCTTTGCTATGCTCACCACCAGCCGGAGGTTTGCCTCGGAAAGGCGCTTCTTCGCGGCCTCGTCCCCGTTGGTGATACGCACCGCAAGGTCCACCTCCTCCTCAGGGGTGAGCAGGGGCACCCGGCCTATCTCCTTCAGGTAGACCTTCACAGGGTCGTCGATGGTAATGCCCTCGCCGCCCTCCAGCTCGACTTCCCCGGCCTTCACAAGGTCGTTTTCGTCCAGCTGCATTTCGTCGAAGTCCTCGACTATCTCCACCCCTTGGCTCTCCAGGGTGTCATAAAATTTCTCTATCTGCTCCGGGTCAAAGTCCAGCTCTCCCAAAGCGTCCAGTATCTCCTTGGTGCTCAGCTGCCCCTTGGCCTTCCCTATCTCCACCAGGTCCCTGATGACTGTTTTCTTATCCGGCTGTGCGCTCATTTCAATACCATTCCTTTCTGTTTTCCCCGATAACGGCTCACGTCTTCTTTTTTCTCAAATCCTCAAGGTATTCCTTCACCGCATCCGGGCTTGCGGTCTTGCTCCACTCCTCGGTGCCCTCCTTCCGGGCCGCCTCCTCCAGGACCCTCAGGTACTCCCTTACGTCCCGCTCATTTGGGGGCGCGTCCTGGGCCTTTGCCAGAATCCCGCTTAGCACAGAGGCCTCCTGTGCCGTCAGTATTTCGCCAATGCCTGACATAGTTACCGTATCTTGTATCATTCTACCCAATATGGCATTATATACTCTGCGATACTCCGGGGTGATAAATTTTTCAGGGGGGCAGCGCTTGCCTATGGCCCCGGCCGCCTCCTGGTGCATGAAAAGGTAGGCTATCAGCCCCTTCTGGGCCACTTCGGCCTTTATACTGCCCTCTCTCCTGAGGCCCTGCTGCCCGGGGCCCGGCAGGTTCAGGTTCATCTGGCTCCTGCGGAGCTTCCTC
This sequence comes from Acutalibacter sp. 1XD8-36, assembly GCF_009917525.1. Taxonomy (GTDB): domain Bacteria; phylum Bacillota; class Clostridia; order Oscillospirales; family Acutalibacteraceae; genus Acutalibacter. The sequence goes on along the minus strand of NZ_QZDU01000004.1, from coordinate 40,404 downwards.
TCCTCTTTCCTGCGCTCCCTGCCCGAGAGCCTGCCCACCGTCTCAAGTATGCTCCTCTTGTCCACCCCGGTCTCCTCAGAGAGCCGCCCGGCGTATACGTCCTGCTCCATAGGGTCGCTTATGCTCACTAGCACCGTGCCTGCCGCCTCGTTGAGGTAGCGGACCCTCCCCTCGTCTGTCTCCAGACTGAACTGTTCCCTGAGCTGCTGCAGCCGGTACTCCACGTCCGTGCCGCCCTTCTCCAGCAGCTGCCTGAAGCGCTCCGGGCCGTCCTTGCCGTAGTTCTTCATGAACTCGTCAGGGTCCTTCCCCCCGGGCACCGTCACAACCTTCACCCGCAGGCCCGCCGCCTTGAGTATGGGTATGGCCCTTCCTGTGGCCTTCCGGCCCGCCTGGTCCGAGTCGTAGCATATCACCGCTTCATCGGCGTAGCGCTTTATAATCCGGGCCTGCTCCTCAGTCAGCGATGTTCCAAGGGAGGCTATGGCGTTTTTAAACCCCGCCCTGTGCAGGGCTATCACGTCCATATAGCCCTCGGCTAAAATGAGCTGCCTGCTCCCGGTATTCTTTGCAAAATTCAGGGCAAAGAGCCCGCTGCTCTTATGGTACACCGGAGTGTCCGAGGTGTTGATGTATTTGGGCTTCTCGTCGGTGAGTATCCTGCCGCCGAAGGCCACCACATTCCCCCTCAGGTCGAATATGGGGAACATCACCCGGCCCCTGTACCTGTCGTACAGGTTCCCCCTCTGGGAGACCCTTGCCATGTCCGACTGGGTGAGCTCCTCCGGCCTGTAGCCCTTTTTTCTCAGGTGGTTCACAAGGCCGTACCCGCTCTCCGGGGCGTACCCCAGACCGAAGTGCCTGATAGTCCCCGGGTCCAGCCCCCTGCCCCTCAGGTACTCAAGCCCCGCCCGGCCCTCAGGAGAGATGAGGGTGTTATAGAAGAATCTCCCGGACTCCCTGTTTATCTCCATTATCCTCATGCGGAGCTTCGACATGCTGTCGTCAACGCCGTCCTCGGGCACCTGCACCCCCGCCCGCTGGGCCAGCCACTTCACCGCGTCCAGAAAGTCCAGGCGCTCCGCCTCCATAACGAAGTTTATCACACTGCCCCCCTTGCCGCAGCCGAAGCAGTAATAGGAGTTATTCCCCGGGTACACGTTGAAGGAGGGGGTCTTCTCGCTGTGGAAAGGGCACAGGCCCACAAGGTTTTTGCCCGACCTGCGCAGGCGGACATAGTTCCCGGCTATATCCTCAATGGGGCTGCGTTCCTCCAGCTCGCGCAGGAACTCCGGCGGGAAGGGCATGGGCGGGTCCTCCTTTCTAAAGGGTCAGGCCTCTTTCCAGGCCTTTGGTATAAACAGGTCGCTATAGGTCCTCACGGCGTACAGGTCGCTCATCCCCGCCACATAGTCCATGGCGGCGGTGCTGCTGCCGTCCTCCTGTGCAATCCTCCTCATATACTCCGGCAGGCGCTCCGGGTATTGGAAATGCTTATATAAGCTCTCCATTATATGGGGCACCTTGCGCTCCTCGCTTTTAGCGTACTCATTTTTGTACACAGCCTGGTACATAAAGCCGTGCAGGGCCTCATACGCCTCAAAGTCCCCGGGGTCCATCTGTATAAGGCCGTCCCTGCTGTTGTCCACAACAGAGTGTATGAGCGAGGTTATACGCCTAGTCTTGCTGTCCCCAAGCTGCCCCGAGATGTCCCTTGGTATATCCCTCTCCTCCATGACCCCGGCGCGTATGGCGTCGTCTATGTCATGGTTTATGTAGGCTATCCTGTCCGCAAGGCGCACTATCTGCCCCTCTGCGGTGACCGGCTGGGTGCCCTCGGTATGGCAGACTATGCCGTTTCGCACCTCCCAGGAGAGGTTAAGCCCCAGCCCCTCCTTCTCAAGCCTATCCACCACCCGCAGGCTCTGCCTGTAGTGCTTGAAGCTCCCCTCTGATAGGCTGCCCAGGGCCCTCTCCCCCGCGTGCCCGAAGGGGGTATGGCCCAGGTCGTGGGCCAGGGCTATGGCCTCTGTCAAATCCTCATTAAGGCGCAGGGCCCTTGCGATGGTCCTTGCTATCTGGGAGACCTCCAGGGTGTGGGTGAGCCGGGTGCGGTAGTGGTCCCCCTGGGGGGAGAGAAACACCTGGGTCTTGGTCTTGAGCCTTCGGAAGGCCTTGCAGTGGATGACCCTGTCCCGGTCCCGCTGGAAGGCTGTGCGCAGGGGGCACTCCTCCTCCTTTCGGGCCCTTCCCCGTGACTCAGCCGCCTTTGCCGCCCAGGGCGCCAGGGTCCGGTGTTCCAGCTGCTCGGTCTGCTCTCTCACTGTCATTAAGCGTACCTCCCCACTGTGTTTTCCAAAACTTATTCCCTGACTACATATACGCTTTTTCCTAAAAAAATACTTTTGCCCCCGGAAAAATTTTTTCAAAACCCTACTCCACCGGCAGGGGATAGAACTCTTCCCCGGCCTGCTCCAGCGCCGCCCGGCCCGCGGTGGCGTCGGCCAGCCTTCTCATAAGGCCCTCCAGGAGCTCCGGCTCCATGTGCATGGAGATTGTTACCTTGTCGGTAAACTCCGTTCCGTCTACTATCCCCCCGCACTCGGGCACTATGGCCTGCACCCTGCCGTAGCTGTCATAGGAGCAGGATATGCCCAGCTTCAGGCACTGCTTCATGCGTACCCGCTCCGCCGCGCCCAGGGCTATGCTCGCCGTATGGGAGTAGGCCCTTATAAGCCCGCCTCCCCCAAGCAGTATGCCGCCGAAGTACCTGGTAGCCACAATCACGGCGTCCGTGACCCCGGACTTCTTCATTGTGTCGATTACCGGTATCCCCGCCGTGCCCTGGGGCTCGCCGTCGTCGGAGAAGCGCTGTATATTCCCCTCCCGGAGGATATAGGCATATACATTATGGTTTGCGTCCCAGTATTTCGTTTTGAGCCCGGCTATAAACTCCAGGGCCTCCTCCTCGGTTTTCACCGGCTTACAGGAGCCGATGAACCGGGACTTTTTCTCTGTGAACTGGTCCGAGCCCTCGGCCCGGACGGTGATGTACTCCAAGGCTGCCCCTCCTCTCCCCATGTACCACAAAAAGACGGCGCTTTTACACGCCGTCCCCTCGTCTCATCATTCCGGCCCATCTTCAGCCGCAGCGCCGCTAAGGCTTTTCAAAAAGCCCTCGTTGAGCCTGTAGCTGCGTCCGTATGGGTCCCTGTCCAGAAAACGCCTGTCAAAAAGCTCCCTCCGCAGGGTCGCCGGGTCCCCGAAGGTGTGCCACTGCAAAAGCAGCGCGTTTACCTCCCTCTCGGCGTATTCCCTGCCTGCCTCAAACTTTTCCGCCAGGTAGTGCAGCGCCTGTGTCTGCATGGGGCGCTTTGCCGGAAACTTTGTCAGGCGGCCCTCTGTGTCCAGGAAATTGTTAAGCGACTTCATCTTCCCCGGCCGGGCTTACTTCAAGCCGTAGCGCTTCTTGAACATGTCCACGCGCCCGCTGGTGTCCACCAGCTTCTGCTTGCCCGTGAAGAACGGATGGCACTTGGAACATATTTCGACCTTGATATCCTTCTTGGTGGAGCGGGTGTGTATCACATTGCCGCAGGCACAGGTGATAGTGGTCTCCTGATAGTCGGGATGTATATTCTCTTTCATCGCAGTTTTCACCTCTTTACAGTCAATTCTTCGCCTATTGTAGCACGTTATCCCTTAAATTGCAAGGGAAATTTTTGCCTTATCCCTCTTTTTGGGGCGGCTTCTCCCCTGCCGCCTCCAGCTTCGTCCTCTCCTCTATGCGTATCTCCCAGTGGATAAGGAAGGTAAGCGCCGCCCGCACGGCTATAATCGCCGCCACCAGGGCCACCTCGGAGAGCTCTCTGACCACCACCGTGCGCAGTATCTCGCTGCCCAGCTTGAACTCCAGCCCCTGGGCCATCCCCTGGGCCAGCTGCAGCCTCACCGAAGGGTCCTTCCTCACGTACTGTATAAACCCCTTTACCCCCGCGGCCACGATAATAATCACGCCTATAAACTCAAAGCAGTGTATCGCAACGCCCACTATGCCGTCCAAAAGCCCCGCAAAGCCTGATGTAAATGCCTCCATCTTCCCATCCCCCATTGTTCCGTTGTTTTAACCGTCCAGCAGCCAGTCCAACTCCAGCTCCAGCCTGCCAAGGGGCACGTCGGGCTTTACAAGCTCACCGTGGAAATCGCTGCCCCCGGTGACATGCAGGCCGTATTTACCGGCAAGGGACAGGTAGAATGCCTGCATTTCCGGGGTGTGCTTGGTGTAATAGCACTCTATGGCGTCCAGCCCCCAGCCCTTTAAGTCCCGCACCAGCCCTTCAAGGGCCCCGTCGTCCAGCTTCACCTGATAGGGGTGGGCAAAGGAGACCTTCCCCCCCGCCCTATGCAGCGTCTCAATGCAGTCCCGGGCGCTCATGCGCCTGATTGCAATGCGCTTGTATTCGTCGGTGTCAAGATATTTTTCATACGCCTCGCGGTCTGTCTTTATATAACCGTGCTCCAGCATGACCCTTGCAAAATGGGGCCTTGCCACCACGCCGCCCTTCGCAAGGGCCTCCACTTCGCCAAGGTCTATATCCACGCCCTTCTCCTTTAGAAAATCGATTATCCTGTACTTTCGCTCGTCTCTGGCGACCTTCATCTGTTCACAGAAGCCGTTCAGCCCCGGGTCGTCCAGTCTCACGCCATAGCCCAGCAGGTGCAGGCTGCGGTACTCCTTCGCGCCTATCTCTATCCCCGGCAGCACCCGGAGCCCTGCTTTGCCGGCGGCCTCCACCGCCTCAGGGATGCCGTTCAGGGTATCGTGGTCCGTAAGGCCAAGAAGGGTGAGGCCCTTTTCCTTAGCAAGGCCCACAAGCTCCCCCGGGGTGTACTGTCCGTCGGAGGCCGTGCTATGTGTGTGCATATCCGCAAAATATACCATTGTTTTTACTCCATTCCGGGGGGTTATATCCCTGTTTCTATAGTGTACATGGTATCACAGCTCAGGCCCCTTGTCAAGCTGACCAGTATCTCCCATAAAATGGCGCAAAATATTCTACCTTTTTCAGCCTTTGCCGCGGCCCCTGCAAGGTTGACTTTTTCCCTACTCGTGATAAAATTACTGTATATGGCTCTAAGTTTTGAACCTAAAGAAAGGAAGTGCGCGATGAAACAACACAAAAAGGGCCTGGCTGTCTGGGTACTGGTCATCGTGGCGCTGCTGATAGCGTCCATACTGGCGGGTACAAACGGCCGGGCGGAGAGCGTCCAGGAGGCCATGCGCGACGCGGTGCTCCACGGTGAAAACCGGATAGCGTTCCTGGGCGGCAAGACCGTGAGCCCGGCGCTTATCTCGGCCTTCACGGTCACAGGGCTGCTGCTCCTTGCCGCCCTGCTGCTGAGGGTCTTCGCCGTGCCGCGCTTCAAGCTCCGGCCGGGGAAGCTGCAGCTGGTGCTTGAGGAGGCCGTTGGGCTGTTCCACAACATGGCAAAAAGCAATAGCCCCCATCTCAACAAATTTCTAGGGGTCTACCTGTTCACAGCCGGGGCCTATGTGTCCATAGGGACGCTGTTTGAGCTTTTAGGCCTGCAGGCCCTCACCACAAAGGGGCACCCCATAACCCTGCCCGCCCCACTGTCGGACGTAAACGCGGCAATAGGCCTTGGCACTATGTCATACCTTGTGATACTCTCAGGCGGCATAGCCAAAAACGGCCTGAAGGGTGTGGGCAAGACCCTCAAGGAGTTCTCCCTGCCCATATCCATGAGCTTCAGGCTCTTCGGGGCCCTGCTCAGCGGCCTTCTGGTGACGGAGCTTGTGTACTACTATGTAAGCCTGAGCTTCGTGCTGCCGGTGGTGGTGGGCGTGCTCTTCACCCTTCTGCACGCGGTGATACAGACCTACGTGCTCACAATGCTCACGGCGCTGTACTACGGCGAGGTCTCCGAGCAGCTCCACAAAGAGTAAGCTTTCAGCAAACCTATTTATTATCTGGAGGGAATTGAAATGAACAAATTACTTCGCAACAAGAGGAAGCTCTGCCGCGTCCTGCTGGCGCTGGCAGTCATAATGATGTTTGCCGCCGTCTTCGCCATGCCCGCAATGGCAGAGGAAGCGTCCGCCCCCGAGTCCGCCGAGGCTGCCGCCGGCAGCGCACTGGGACTTAAGGCCCTTGCCGCCGGAATTGCCGTAGGCGTGGCGGCAGCAGGCGGCGCCGTGGGCATGGGCCTTGCCACAGCCAAGTCCACAGAGAGCATCTCCCGCCAGCCCGAGGCCGAGGGCAAAATCCGCACCACCCTCATGCTCGGCCTTGTGTTCATCGAGACCGCCATTATATACGCCCTTCTGGTGGTCATACTCATTATCTTTGTGCTTTAAGGCAGGTGTGACATATGCCGCTGAACATAGACTGGCAGCAGATACTGCTGCACTGGATGAACCTGGCTATTTTAGCCGGAGGGCTTTACTTCCTGCTGTATAAGCCCGTTGTGGATTTCATGCACAAGCGTGAGCAGCACTATAAGGACATGGAGGACAAGGCGGACAGGGAGCTTCAGAAGGCAGAGGAGGCCAAGGCCCAGTACCAGCAGAAGCTGGAGGGGGCCGAGGAGGAGATAAGGGAGGCAAGGCAGAAATCCCAGGCGGCGGTCCAGAAATCCGCCGAGGAGCAGATAGCCCTTGCCCAGGCCCAGGCCAGGGAGATAGTCGTCGAGGCCCACGCCCAGGCCGCCCAGGCCAGGGAGAAGGCCATTAGGGACTCCCAGCGGGAGCTCAAGCGCCTTGCCTCAGAAGCCGCCGAAAAGCTGGCCTTCCATAAGGACGACGACCCGTTCGACAGTTTCCTGGACCTTGCGGAGGGGGGAAGTAAGCATGAGAGCCGGTAGGAGCCATCTTTCCGCCCTGCTCCGCAGCGCCAAGGAGCCCACCCGGGAGCAGCTTGACCGGTTCGGGGCCTATCTTAAGGAGCGCTACCAGCGGACGGTGCCGGTGTCCTGGGAGAAGGACGAGAGCGTGCCGGTGGGCTTTCGGATGCAGGTGGGCTCGGACGTGTACGACTGGACCCCCCAGGGCACCTTCCGGCAGTTCCGGGACCACCTTCTGGGTGTGCGTGAGGGCGAGAACGACATACTCCCCCTGATGAAGGAGGCGGTCTCAAGCTGGCGGCCCAGCGCCGAGCCCGAGGAGATGGGCGAGGTGCAGACCGTTGACAGCGAGGTTGCCACTATCACCGGGCTGACCCATGCCAGGTACGGGGAGATACTCACCTTCCCCTCCGGCGTCAAGGGCATGGTGCAGGACCTTCGCAGGGACGACTTGAGCTGCGTCCTCTTCGGGGACAGCGGCGAGGTCACCGCCGGGGACATGGTCCGCCGCACCCATAAAACCGCCGGTATGCCTGTGGGCGAGGGCTTTCTCGGGCGTGTAGTCGACGCCCTGGGCGTGCCCATTGACGGAAAGGGCCATATAGACGCCGACGGCTACAGGCCCATAGAAAACCCGGCCCCCGGCATTCTCGACCGCCAGCCGGTGAACACCCCCATGGAGACCGGGCTGCTCTGTATCGACTCCATGTTCCCCATAGGCCGGGGCCAGCGGGAGCTGATAATCGGCGACCGCCAGACCGGCAAGACCGCCATAGCCCTTGACACCATCCTGAACCAGAAGGGCAAGGACGTTGTGTGCATTTATGTGGCCATCGGCCAGAAGACCAGCTCCGTGGCCCAGCTTACGGAGAACCTGCTGCGCCGGGGGGCCCTCAGCTACACCACCGTTATCAGCGCCCCCGCCGGGGCCAGCGCCGCCCTGCAGTACATCGCCCCCTACGCCGGCTGCGCCCTTGCCGAGTATTTCATGTACTCGGGCCGGGATGTGCTTATTGTGTACGACGACCTCTCAAAGCACGCCATAGCATATAGGGCGCTTAGCCTGCTTCTGGGCCGCTCCCCCGGGCGCGAGGCCTTCCCCGGCGACGTCTTCTACCTGCACTCAAGGCTGTTGGAGCGCTCGGCCCACCTGTCGGACGAACTGGGCGGCGGCAGCATGACCGCCCTGCCCATAGTGGAGACCCAGGCCGGCGACGTCTCGGCCTATATCCCCACAAATATAATCTCAATTACCGACGGCCAGATATTCCTCGAGAGCGATTTGTTCTTCGCGGGCCAGCGCCCCGCTGTAAACGTGGGCCTTTCAGTGTCCCGCGTGGGCGGCGACGCCCAGACAAAGGCCATGAAGGCCGCGGCGGGCACCCTGCGCCTGGAGCTTGCCCAGTACAGGGAGATGGAGGTCTTCACCCAGTTCTCAAGCGATTTGGACGAGACCACCAAGCGCCAGCTTGTCTACGGCCAGGGGCTGATGCGGCTTCTGCGCCAGCACCAGTATTCACCCTTCTCCCACCATCACCAGGTCATAATCCTCACCGCAGCCATGGCCCATACCATGCAGGACATACCCCTTGACAAAATAGACAAATTCAGGGCAGGCCTTGTGGCCTTCGTTGAGGAGGAGGCCGCCGACCTCTGCCGCAGGGTGGACATGACCGGCAAGCTGCCCCCCGAGGACAAGGAGGAGCTTATAGCCCTCTCCAAAAGGTATCTTGCGGGCTATACGGCCTCCGGAAAGGCCGGTGACTGAATATGCCCGGCACCAGGGAGATAAAGACCCATATGCAGAGCGTGGCCGAGACCAGGAAGATAACCAACGCCATGTATCTCATAGCCTCCACAAAGCTGCGCAAAGCCCGTGCCGAGCTTGAGAACACCCGCCCCTACTTCAACGCCCTCCAGGGTGAGATAAAGCGGATATTCCGAAACGTCCGGAATGTGGAGAGCCACTTCTTCTATCCCGACGAGGGTATGCCCGCCCTGGACGGCACCTACGGTTGCCTTGTAATAACGGCGGACAAGGGGCTCGCCGGGTCCTATAACCAGAACGCCATAAAGGAGGCGCTGCACATTTTGGAGCAGCACCCGGACACAAAGCTGTTCGTTGTGGGGGAATACGGCAGAAGGTACTTTGACCAGCACAATATCCCCATCGAGCACAGCTTCCTCTACACCGCCCAGAACCCCACAATGATGCGGGCAAGGGAGATAAGCGCACTTCTGCTGGACGGTTTTAACCATGGACAGCTGCAGAAGATATTCGTGGTCTATACGGACATGGAGAACAGCATGAGCTTCCGCGCCCGGTCCACAAGGCTGCTGCCCTTCCACCGGACCTACTTTGTGGACACCGCCGAGCACGAGAAGACCGTCAGCGAGCCCTTTGAGTTCCTGCCGGACGCAAAGGCCGTGCTTCACAATATCATGCGCAGCTATGTGTCGGGCTTTATATACTCCGCGCTGATAGACAGCTTTTGCTGTGAGCAGAACGCCCGCATGACCGCCATGGACAACGCCAACCGCAACGCCGAGGAGCTCATGGGCGAGCTGTCTTTAGAGTACAACCGCGTGCGCCAGTCGGCCATAACCCAGGAGATAACCGAAATCTCTGCGGGGGCCAGGGCTCAACGCAGACGAAAGGAAGGAGAGTGATACCCAATGGATAACCTGGAACGTGGTATCATCGTACAGATATCCGGCCCGGTGGTGGACGTGGAGCTGGTGAGCGGTGCGCTCCCAAGACTCCGGGAAAAGCTCACCGTAGAGTTGAAGGGTGAAATCAGGGTGATGGAGGTGTCCCAGCACCTGTCCGGGAGCACGGTGCGTTGCGTCATGCTCTCCCCCAGCGAGGGGCTTCAAAGGGGCCTGGCGGTAGCCGTGCCCGGGAAGACCATAGAGGTCCCCGTGGGCACAGCTACCCTGGGCCGCATGTTCAACGTGCTGGGGGAGCCCATCGACGGCAAAGGGCCCGTGCCCGAGGGCACCCCGGTAAAAAGCATATACAGGAAGGCCCCCAGCTTTGAGGAGCAGAGCCCTGCCGTAGAGATACTTGAGACGGGCCTGAAGGTCATAGACCTGCTGGAGCCCTACCCCAGGGGCGGCAAGATAGGCCTCTTCGGGGGCGCGGGCGTCGGCAAGACCGTGCTCATACAGGAGCTTATACATAACGTAGCCATGGAGCACGGCGGCTACTCCATCTTCACCGGCGTGGGCGAGCGCAGCCGCGAGGGAAACGACCTGTGGCGGGAAATGCAGGAGAGCGGCGTCAGCAGCAAGACCGCCCTGGTCTTCGGGCAGATGAACGAGTCCCCGGGCGTGCGCATGAGGGTGGCCCTCTCCGGGCTCACCATGGCTGAGCATTTCCGCGACGCCGAGCATAAGGACGTGCTCTTGTTTATAGACAATATCTTCAGGTTTGTCCAGGCAGGCAGCGAGGTCTCCACCCTTCTCGGGCGTATGCCCTCGGCGGTGGGCTACCAGCCGACCCTTGCCAACGAGATGGGCGAGCTGCAGGAGCGCATAACCTCCACAAAGGATGGCTCGGTCACATCGGTACAGGCAGTGTACGTTCCCGCCGACGACCTTACCGACCCTGCCACAGCCACCACCTTCGCACATCTTGACGCCACCACCGTTTTAAGCCGCAAGATATCCGAGCAGGGCATTTACCCCGCCGTGGACCCCCTGGCCTCCACCTCCCGAATACTTGAGGCGGATATAGTGGGCGAGGAGCACTACCGAATCGCAAGGAAATGCCAGGAGATTCTTGAGAAGTACAGCGAGCTCCAGGACATAATCGCCATTTTGGGCATGGATGAGCTCAGCGAGGAGGACCGCCGGATAGTGGGCCGCGCAAGAAGGCTCCAGCGCTTCTTCGCCCAGCCCACCCATGTGGCCGAGAAATTCACCGGCCTGCCGGGAATCTACGTCCCCCTGAAGGACACCCTTGAGAGCTTCGGCGCCCTGGTGGACGGCGAGCTGGACCAGTACCCCGAGGCCGCCTTCTATAACGTGGGCACCTGGCGGGACGTGGTGGAGAAGTCCAGAAAGCTGGAAGCGGGTGAGGCCTGATGGAGCTGTTTCAGGTGCATATTTTGGCGGCAGACCGCACATTTTACGACGGCCCCTGCATAAGCCTCACCGTCCCCACCAGCGACGGCGAGCTTGGTATTCTGGCCCACCACAGCCCCATAATAGCCGCCGTCCAGCCCGGCACCCTCCGATACCAGGCCCCCGGCGGGGACGTGCAGCTTGCGGCTGTGTCCCCGGGAATGGTGAAGGTGGAGAACAACGAGGTGCTGGTGCTGGTGGACTCCGCCGAGAGGCCCGAGGAGATAGACGCCGCCCGGGCCCAGCGTGAGGCCGACCAGGCCCGGGAAGCCATACTCCAGAAGAAATCCATCCAGGAGTACCAGGTGGCCCAGGGCACCCTTGCCCGGGCGCTGAACAGGCTCCGGGTCAAGTCCAGCTATACCGGAAAGCATTGAGAGAGCAAAGAGAAAGCACCGTCTGCCGCGGCGCTTTCTCTTATTCTTTAAGGTAGTTTTTTATCACAAGCTGTATGCTGTCCTTCTCATCCCGGGACAACCGCCGGTAGTCCCTCAACAGAGCCCACTCCTCCCGGCTGAGCTCCGGGGCGCCTGCGGTGTCCGACGGGGTATAGCCAATCAGATAGTCCACGGTGGTGTTGAAGTAGTCGGCTAAAATCATCAGCGTACCGATGTCAGGCTCGATTTTCTGGCGCTCATACTTGTTTATGGACTGCTGGCTTATATTCAGATAGTCAGCCAGGGCCTGCTGGCTGATGCCCCTGCTCATCCTGAGGCTGCGGAGATTCTTTACCATTTCTGTCACCCCCATGTATTATACTAACAACGCAAGGTTGTTATTCATACCTAATTAGAGGCGTAAGCTCTTGGTTGACAACAACTTTAAGTTGTGGTATATTTCTCTAAAGGAAGGGGGTCTCATATGGCGAGCCTTATAACGGTCCTGCTTGTGGGCATACCGCTGGCACTCTTGGTGCGGGTGCTTTTTGGCTTTACCATGAAGCGGGTAATGTCCGATAAGTGCTATAAAAAGGACTGGTTCTGGCCGGGGTTTGCCTTCGGGGCCCTGGCGCTTCTGTTCTCCCTCTCAAAGCCAGACCTGCGGCCCCGGCAGAAAGGGCCTCCCCCGGCGGATACGGATGTATCCGAGTTTTTTACTGGGGGCGGGCGGGGTATTTTCCACTGACTTTATACATTGCCTCTTGCAAATTTATATATGGCGTGTTATAATATGGACGTAGAAGAGACACTCCATATCTTCACCAAAAAAGAACCCCCCGGACTGCTACTCCGGGGGGTTCCCTTTAACCTATGCTCACTTGTCGCCGGGCCCATCTTCGTCGAGCCATTTGCATATGTAGTACGTTACCACACCTGCTATGACGGAGATGATGAAGCTGTCGAGCCACTCCATATCAATCACCTCCTCTCTGTTGCCAGAGGGTTCGGCAAGCAGGTATATGATACCATGTTTTGACAGGATAGTCAACGTCCGGACAGAGTTCGTTTTCGCTCCGGCGCTTCCCTTTTTTCTTGACACATCCCCCCCAATCAGGTATAATTTAATAATGAACACAGCCGCGGGTTATGTTGCCCGCGGCTGTTTCTGCAAAATGCACCATATACCCAGGAAAGGCGGTAAATATATGCGTCACCTTATAGACCCACTGGATTTTAACATGGAGGAGACCGGCAGGCTTTTGGAGCTTGCAGCCGGTATACTTCAAAGGCCCGGGGACTATGCCCACTGCTGCGACGGCAAAATCCTTGCCACCCTGTTCTTCGAGCCCAGCACCCGCACGCGCCTCAGCTTCGAGTCTGCCATGCTGCGCCTGGGGGGGCAGGTTTTAGGCTTCTCCTCGGCGGGAAGCAGCTCCGCCTCAAAGGGTGAGAGCGTCGCGGACACCATACGCATGATATCCGGCTACGCCGATATCGCCGCCATGCGGCACTTTAAGGAGGGGGCACCCTTCGTTGCCGCCCGGTACTCAAAAATACCCGTAGTAAACGCCGGCGACGGCGGACACCAGCACCCCACCCAGACCCTCACAGACCTTTTCACCATCAGGAGAAAACGGGGGGAGATAGGGAACCTCACCATCGGGCTCTGCGGCGACCTGAAATTTGGCCGCACTGTGCACTCCCTGATAAAGTCCCTGGTGCGCTATGAGAACGTGCGCTTTGTGCTCATCTCCCCCGAGGAGCTGCGCACGCCGGGATATATTGTGAAGGAGGTGCTCGAACCCTCAGGCCACGCCTTTAACGAGGCCCGCAAAATCGAGGAGGTCATGCCGGAGCTTGACGTGCTCTATATGACCCGCGTACAGCGGGAGCGCTTCTTCAACGAGGAGGACTATGTGCGCCTGAAGGACTCATATATCCTCACCCCCGAAAAACTCAGAAGTGCCAAAAAGGACCTGGTGATAATGCACCCGCTCCCCAGGGTCAACGAGATAGACCAGCTTGTGGACGAGGACCCCAGGGCCATGTACTTCGAGCAGGCCAGAGGCGGCGTGTTTGTCAGGATGGCGCTGATACTGGCGCTGCTGGGGATTGAGTCGGATGTTTTGGGGAAGTGAACTAATATGAAAAAATTTATTGCTTTGATAATGTCTGCTCTTTTACTCTACCTCGCCGGGTGCAAAGTGGATCAGAAGGACGTACCCTCCGACCCCGAGACCACCGAGCCCCTGCGGGTATTTATAGACGTGGAGTTTGGAAGCCACGTGTTCACGCCCATAGAGCAGCTCCTGGACGAATATGAGGTGGAGCAAAAGAAGGGCAGCACAACAACAAGTTATAAGAAGTTCCAGGATGTGATAACGGAGCTGGGCGGCCCGGAGGACATTGAGCTGGAGCTTGCCCCGAAATGCGGAAATGAGAGGGATATCTTCCTTACTGCCCTGCGCACGGAGATGATGTCCGGCAAGGGGCCTGACCTGTTCATAACCCTGAGCGGCTACGGCAACCATTGGGACGACCCCTCCCTGACTGAGATGTGCAGGACGTACTCCCTGTTCCAGTTCCCCCAGCAGGCCATGAAACGCAATATGTTCCTGCCCCTGGACAGCTATATCGAGAAGGCCCAGTTCATGGAGTGGGACAAGCTCACGCCGGTCATTATGGAGGCAGGGCGCACCGATAAGGGACAGCTGCTGCTCCCCATGACCTACACCGTACCGGTCGGCATTTTTAAGAGCGGGGACGTGGACTTCCCCCTTGACCCGGGGCTCAGCTGGCGCGATATGCTCTCCGGTCCCCCGGCGGCCCAGGTTTCCGCGGCGAGTTCCCATGCCTCACTGCAGAGCGCGGCCCTCTGGCCCATTGCGGACTATGAGCACGACAAGCTGGCCCTGACCGAGGAGGAGCTTTTAGAGTACGTAGCCGCCCGGGCGGAGGCCGGGGAGCGGTTAAAGTCAGAGAGGGTGCCCGAGGGCTCCGTGTCCAGTCTTATTCCCAATTACTGGTTCGACGAGGGAATCAGCTCCGAAGACGAGCTGACTATGATACCCCTCTACTCCCGCAGCGGCGGATACTCGGCAGTAATCACCAGCTTCATTGGCATAAACGCTAACACAAAGCGCCCGGACGACGCGTTCTTTATCGCCGACTACCTTATGAGCAAGGAGGGCCAGCAGTCGAAGCTCTATGCCCACATGACCTCGGGCAGCGCCGTCCCCACCATGGAGGGGCTCCTATCCGGCCGGGGCTGGGGCGTAAGCGACGCCGGTGACTCGTATGTCTATATGCCGGAGAACCTCTATAAAGAATTTGTGAAGGTCAGAGACAATATTTCCGGCGCGGAGTTCTACACGCCCCTTGACGCGGAGCTTTTCAGCCTGTATTCAGAGCTTTTTGACGGCGAGGAAAAGCCGCTGGAGGAGCTGGTGCACGAGTTCTATATGCGCATGAACATGATTTTGGCGGAATCATAATTTTTCATAAGAGGTGTATGAAAATGAAAAAAGCTTTTGCTGTTTTGATGTGTATGGTTATGCTGGTTCTCACCGGGTGCAGGCCAGGCGGGGAGAGCGAGGCTCCGAAGGTCCCGGTTGGCGGGGAAAGCGGGGCGCCGGAGGTCTCGGAGAGCGGGGAGCAGGAGCCCCTGCGGGTCTTCGTCGACATAGAGTACAGCAGTTGTATATTGTCCCCTGCCCTTCGGGAGTACCTGAACGAATACGAGGAGGCCTCCACTAAAAACGGCCGTAAGCTCCACAACAGCTTCGAGACAGTGATTAAAAACCTGGGCGGCCCGAAGCTTGAGCTGGAGTTCCCGCCCGACGACGCCTCCAAGCGTGAGCCTTATCTCACCAACCTCCGCACGGAGATACTTGCCGGCAAGGGTCCGGACGTCTTCGTCTGCGCCACCGGCTGGCATTACAGGCAGGACTCGAATGACCCTGCTGGCGACGGCGAGATGTACCCGCTGTTTAACTTCCCCCACAGTGTCATGAAGCGCAATATCTTCCTCTCCCTTGATGAATACATCCCCGATTTCCAGTTCACCCAATGGGATAATTTGACCCCCGTCGTCATGGACGCGGGCAAGTACAAGGACACCCAGTACATCCTCCCCATGGCCTATACCGTCCCCATGACCGTCTTCAAAAAGTCCGACTTCGAGCATACCCCCACTAAGGACATGACCTGGGACGAAATGCTGGAAAGCGGCCCCGAGCTCAAAGCCGCCGCCTCCGTCTACTACGACTACATGAGCTGCGCCCTCATGCCCCTCTCTGCCCCCGATAAGGACGAGCTCACCTTCACCGAGGAGGAGCTCCTGGACTTCATGACAGAGAGAGCCGCGGCAAATCAGGAGTCCCTCTCCAACGACTCTCTCCCCCCCTTCTTCGACACCGCGCTCTCCGTGGACTTCAACGACGAGTTCGCCCTCCCTGAAGGCTTCACCACTGACGACGAGCTCACTTTCGTACCCCTCTATTCCCGCGCCGGCGGCGTCAGCGCCGCCATCACCAGCTTCGCCGCCGTGAACGCCAACACCCGAAGCCCCCAGGCCGCCGTCTTTCTCGTGGACTACCTCCTGGGTGAGGAGTGCCAGCGCTCCACCGTCTACGCCTACCACACTCTGAGCAACTCCATCCCTGTGATGGAGGGCCTTATGCAGAATGATAACCCCGTCTCCATGGGAGATAAAACCGCCTGGTCCCTCTCTCCCGAAAACTACGACACACTATGCGCCCTTCGCGGCAGCATCACCCACGCCGAGTTCTGCACCCCCCTGGACCTGGAAATCTCCCGCCTCCCCTACTCCATATGGGGCCCCGATAACCAGAAGTCCCCCGAAACCCTGGTCCATGACGCTTATATGCGCATGAACATGATGCTGGCCGAATCATAAAAAGGAGGAAAACACATGCTAAACATCGACAGTATCGAAAACGGTATAGTGATAGACCACATCACCGCCGGGCGCGGTATGCGGGTCTATGAGCTTCTGGAGCTCCAGAAGCTGGACACCTGCGTGGCAATAATCAGGAACGCCCGCAGCAGCAAGTTCGGCAAGAAGGACATAATCAAGATAGAGGGCATGACGGACATAGACCTGGACGTTCTGGGCTTTATCGACGACCACGCCACCGTCTGCGTAATCCGGGACAGCAGGCTTGTTGAGAAGAAGCAGCCGAAGCTCCCAAAGAAGCTTGTGAACATCGTCAGCTGCAAAAACCCCAGGTGCATTACAAGCGTCGAGGACGTGGACCAGGTGTTCACCCTCTGCGACGAGGAGCAGCACCGCTACCGCTGCCGGTACTGCGAGCAGGTGCTGCACGACGAGGGATAATAAAGCTTTTATTCAGGGGGTGAGCAAGTGAAATGGACTGACAGCCAGTGGGACGCTATAGAGGCCAGAAAGGGGACCGTGCTCGTTGCCGCCGCCGCGGGCTCGGGGAAGACCGCCGTGCTTGTGCAGCGGGCCATTGAGCGGCTTATAGACGAGCATGACCCAACTCCCGCCAACCGCCTTCTGATAGTCACCTTCACCAAGGCGGCGGCGGCTGAAATGCGGGCAAGGCTGGAAGGGCGGCTCTATGAGCTCCTCCGGGAGGACCCGGGCAACCGGCTCCTGCGCCGCCAGAGCATACTCCTGCACCAGGCCCATATCGGCACGGTGGACAGCTTCTGCGCGGAGATGGTGCGGGAGTTCTTCCACCTTTTAGAGATATCCCCCAACTTCAAGATACTCTCAGACAAGCGGGAACAGGAGCTCATGAACGAGTCCCTTGAGGAGGCCCTGTCCGCCGCCTATGATAATGGCTCCGTGCAGGGGCTCTCCGACGCCTTCGCCGCCGAGCGGGACGACCGCCGGATTACAGGCATGGTGCTGACCCTCTACCGCTTTATGCAAAGCCACCCCTTCCCGGAGAAGTGGCTGAACGAGAAAATAGACATGTACTTCGCCGGGGACAGCTCCCCCTGGGAGCGGGTCATCCTGGAGTATGCCGCCGGCGCCGCCGAACACGCCGCCGCCCTTCTGGAGCGGGCCCTCTTCCTCTGCCAGAGCAGCGGCGCTGTGGAGGAGAGCTTCGCCCCTGTACTGTCTGCGGACCGGGAGGCCTGCCTTGCCCTGTGCGGCGCCGCCCGGGAGGGCAGCTGGGACCTTGCCTCACAGCTCCAAAGCTGCTGGGCCCCTGCAAGGCGCAAGCGGCTGCCTAAGGGCGCAGGAGACGACCCGCTGGTCCCAAGGCTTGAGGCGGTGCGGGGTGAGGTCAAGAAGATACTCTCCGGCCTCAGCCGCTGCCTGTCCGCCCCAAGTTCCTCCTGCCGTGAGGAGCTCATAAAGGCCGGCCCCCTGCTGAAAAGCCTCGGGGAGCTGACTCTGGCCTTTACAGGCCGCTATTCGGAAAAGAAGCGGCAGAAAGGCTTTCTTGATTACAGCGACCTTGAGCACTGCGCCATACGCCTTTTTGTCCGGGAGGACGGCTCCCCCACCCCCGCCGCCCTGGAGGTTGGCGGCAGGTTTGACGAGATAATGATAGACGAGTACCAGGATATAAACGAGGTCCAGGACAGTATCTTCCGGTCGGTGTCCAGAGAGGGCAAAAACCTCTTTATGGTGGGCGACGTGAAGCAGAGCATTTACGGCTTCAGGCGCGCCATGCCCGAAATATTCCTGCGCTGCCGCAGGGCCTTCGCAAAGTACAGCCGAACCGGGCCCAGCTACCCCGCCTATATCGTCCTCGACCGAAACTTCCGCTCCCGGCAGGAGGTCACGGATGCCGTAAACTTCGTCTTCTCCCAGCTTATGAGCCGTGACGCCGGGGATATCGACTATACCGGCGAGGAGCGCCTGGTTTACGGCGCGGACTTTGGCCCCAAGCCCGGCTGTGAGACCGAAGCCTGCTTCATCTCCCGGGGCAATGCGTCAGCCGAGACCGCCGAGGCCTCATATATCGCCAAAAGAATAAGGGAACTTATAGACGGCGGCTTCACCGTCAGCGAAGGGGATACGGAGCGTCCCGCGGCCTTCGGGGACTTCTGTATTCTGCTGAGAAGCGCCAATAAGTACGCCCATGTGTACGCCAGCGAGTTAAAGCGCTTGGGGATACCGGCAAGGGCCACTGTAAGCGGGGGCTTCTTCGCCGCCGCGGAGATACAGACCATGCTCTCCCTCCTGAGGGTGATAGACAACCCCAACCAGGACATCCCCCTTCTGGCCCTGCTCATGAGCCCCCTTTACGGCTTCTCTGCCGACGACGCCGCCAGGCTTAGGGCCGGGAATAAGGACGCCTCTGTATACGTCTCCCTTATAGGGGCGGCTGAGAGTGACCCCCGCTGCAGGAAGGCCATAGAGGAACTTGCCGCCCTTCGGAGCCTTGCCGCCACAATGCCAGCCGACGGCTTTCTCACCATGCTCTACACCCGCACCGGCTATACCGACATGGTGCTCGCCATGGACGAGGGCTCAGGCAGGCTTGCCAACCTGCATTTGCTGCAAAGGTACGCCCAGGAGTATGAGGGCTCCGGGTACCACGGGCTGTCGGGCTTTGTGCGCTTTCTGGACCGGCTCCGGGACTCCGGCACGGATTTGCAGGCCGCCGAGCTCCAGCCCAGCGGCGGGGACGCGGTGAACATTATGAGCATACACAAGTCCAAGGGCCTGCAGTTCCCTGTGTGTATAGTTGCCGGCTGCGGCAGGCAGTTCGCCGGGGACCAGGCCGAGGAGGTCCTTCTGCACCCGGAGCTGGGCCTGGGCGTGAAGCTCCGGGACCGCCGGGGCGTGGCAAAGTTCACCACCACCGCCCGGGAGGCCATCGCCCTTGAGACCGCCCGCTCCAACGCCGCCGAGGAGCTGCGGGTGCTCTACGTGGCCATGACCCGGGCCCAGGAGAAGCTTATCATGGTCTCCTCCGCCCCGGACATGGCCCAGAGCCTGCAGAAGGCCGCTATGGAGGCGGGGGGGCCCAGGGTGTCCCCCTTCACTGTGCGCAGGTCAAAGAGCGCCGCCCAGTGGCTCATGCTCTGCGCCCTGCGCCACCCGGACGGCGGGGAGCTGCGGGAGCTTGCCGGTATGGAGGAGGGCGTGCTATGCTCCGGCGGCGGCGCGCCCTGGAAAATATCCCTCACCGAATATGAGCCCGCAGAGGCCGCCGAGGCCCCCATAGAGGAGCAGGCGGCAGCGCCGGACCCCAGGCTCTACGCCGCCCTTAAGGCCCAGGCCGCCTTTTTGTACCCATATACGGATGTGCTGGACGTACCCGCAAAGGTCTCCGCCTCAAAGCTGGCTGCACAGCAGGGGGGCTCCCGGGAGCTGAACCTCTCCCGGCCCGCCTGGACGGGACAGCAGGGCATGACACCCGCCCAGCGGGGCATAGCCCTCCACGAGTTCATGCAGTTCGCCGACTTCCCCGCCGCCGCCAGGGACCCTAAGGCCGAGATACAGCGCCTGTCGGACCAGCTTTACCTCACCCCCGAGCAGGCAGGCGCAGTGGAGGTAAAGCGCGTGCGGGCATTTTTCAGCAGCCCCCTGGGACAAAGGGTGCTGGCCTCCCCCCAGGTGGAAAAGGAGCGGCGCTTCACCGCCGTGATACCCGCCGGAATGGCCCAGCCCGGGACTCCCGCTGGGGACGAGCCCGTGGTGCTCCAGGGCTCGGTGGACTGTACATTTATAGAGAACGGCAGGCTCAATATCATAGATTTTAAGACAGACCGGGTGGAGGACATGGAGGAGCTCTGGCGGCGGTATATCCTGCAGCTAAAGCTTTACGCTTACGCCATGAGGGAGGTCACAGGCCTTGCGATTGGAGAAATGTTCCTCTATTCCACCTGGCTCAGTGAGGGGAGTGGAAAGCTGTATGATGAAACAGAAACTGTATGAGGGCTGGACCCTGGAAATGCCCGGCGGCAGGCCCTGGGCCCGGGGCCAAAATATCACCTATGCCCGCCGCTTCACCCCGGACGAGGGTATGCTGGACTGCGGGGAGCTTATCCTACAATTTGGCTCCACTGGGGGCATAGCCGGTATCACCCTTAACGGCACCCCGCTTACGGACCCGAATGTACCCGCCCCCCATGAGCTCACAGTGACATGCCTTGTGCACAAGGGCATAAACACCCTGCTTATATCCCTTCATCCCGGGCGCATTCCGGAGCCCCGCCCTGATATCTCCCTGCCGGTAACACTATTGGGCCAGGAGGGCGCGCGGATAAATGATGTGAGCATAACCCAGACCCACCTTGACGGCAGCATACAGCTCCGCCTTGGGGTAAGCGCCGTCTCCTCCGGCAATCTTGAGCTTGCCGCCTCCCTCACAGACCCCCGGGGTACTGTGACTAAGTTCCCCAGCCTCCCCATGCTCCTCACCATAGAGGACCCCCAGCTCTGGTGGCCCCGGGGCTATGGCGGGCAGCCACTCTACACCGTCCGCGTCGAGGCAAAAATCGAGGACAGGGTCGTGGACTCCTGGGAGCGCAGAATCGGCCTGCGCACAGCCTCAGTGTCCATAGATAAGGACGAGTACGGCGAGAGCTTCGCCCATGAGATAAACGGCGTAAAAATCTTCGCCATGGGCGCGGTCTATATCCCCAAGGAGAATATCCTGTCCCGGCCCACCCCTCAGAGCACCCGCCGCCTGCTGGAGGACGCCGCCCTTGCAAACTTCAACTGCATAAGGGTCCGGGGCAGCGGCTGCTACCCCGACGACTCCTTCTACGACGCCTGCGACGAGCTGGGGCTGATGGTCTGGCAGGACTTTATATTCTCCGGCTCCGGCTATGAGCTCACGCCGGGCCTTGCCGCTGATGTCAGAAGGGAGGTCCGGGACAATGTTACCCGCCTTAAGCACCACCCCTCCATAGTCCTCTGGTGCGGTAATAACCGGCTGGAGCTCTCCGCCGCCGCAGGGGGAACAACGCCCCGGCAGAGGGCCGACTATATCCGGCTCTTTGAGTACATTATACCCACCGAGCTTAGAGAGCTGGACCACGACGCCTTTTACTGGCCCTCAAGCCCCTCCTCAGGGGGCGGCTTCGATGAGCCGGACAGCTTAAACAGCGGCGACGCCCACCCAAAGTGTTCCGACCGAAGCGGCCCCGGGCGATACGTCTCGGCCTTCGGCACCCCCTCATGCCCCTGCCTGCCCACAGTGGAAAGCTTCACTAAGCCATCGGAGCGCAACCTATTCTCCCGGGCCATGGAGGAGCACTCGGAAACCCCGGGCCATACGGCCCATATTATGGCAAATATCCAGCGGCACTACCTCTGCCCCACCTCCTTCGACATCCTTATCTACGCCTCCCAGCTGGCACAGGCCGAAATACTCCGCTCTGCCGCCCAGCACTACCGGCAGCACCGGGGCCGCTGTATGGGGGCCCTGTTCAGGCAGCTTAACGACAGCCGCCCTGAAATCTCCTGCTCCTCTATGGACTGCTTCGGGCGCTGGAAAGCCCTGCACTACTTTGCCCGGCGCTTCTTTGAGCCCCTCCTGCTCTCCTGTGAGGAGCCGGGTATGCCCGCCCAAAGCCCGGATACCGGTGCCGGGCCCTCTGATACGGAAAAAGGCGTGCGCCTCTGTGTCACCAACGATACCCTGTCCCCCCGCACGGTGCTTATAAAGTGGGCCCTGCGCAACAGCCACAGCCGCGTCATAAGGGAGGAGACTATCTCCCTCACCGTGCCCCCCCTGCAGAGCGCCCGGCTCGACCGGGTTCCCCTGCCTGAAGCAGACATTTTCAGGGACTTTGTGAGCTATGCCCTCTATGAAAAGGGCGTGCCTGTCAGCTTCGGGACGGCCCTTTTTGTCCCGCCCAAATACTACAGCTTCCGGGACCCCCAGCTTCAGTGCCGTCTTGAGGGCGGCGAAATTATAGTCTCCTCCAAGTCCTTCGCCAGGGGCGTAGAGATACGCAATGCCGCAGAAGACCTGATACTCAGCGACAACTATTTCGACATGCTCCCCGGCGAGCGCCGTATAAAGATTCTCCGCGGCAGCCTCCAAAGCCTGAGGCTCCGCAGCGTGTACGATATAAAATAGCCCCCAGAAAGGAGCGCAAGCCCCATGCGCAAGCTCACCGCCGGTATACTAGCCCATGTTGACGCCGGAAAAACCACCCTGTCCGAAGCCCTCCTCTACCGGGGCGGCGCCCTGCGCACCCTCGGCCGCGTAGACCACGCCGACGCCTTCCTGGACCACGACCAGCTTGAGCGCGAGCGGGGAATCACCATATTCCTCAAGCAGGCCGTCCTCACCCTCCCCGGCCTGGAGCTCACCCTTTTAGACACCCCGGGTCACGTGGACTTTGCCGCCGAGGCTGAGCGCACCCTCCAGGTCCTGGACTGCGCCATCCTTGTGGTCTCCGCCCCGGACGGCCCCCAGGGCCATACCCTCACCCTATGGCGGCTTTTGGAGCGCTCTGGCGTCCCTGTGTTCCTCTTTCTCAACAAGATGGACCAGCCTGTTGACCGGGACGGTCTCCTTGAGAAGCTCCGGCGCAGCCTCTCCCCGGATATGCTGGACATGGACGGATACGGCAGCGAGAGCTTCTGGGAGTCCGCGGCCCTTGGGGACGAACGGGCCCTATCCGAATATCTGGAGACCGGCTCCCTTGACCCCGCCACCCTCCGCCGCCTTATCTCACAGCGCAAATGCTTTCCCTGCTTCTTCGGCAGCGCCCTCAAGCTCCGGGGTGTAGATGAGCTTCTTGAGGGCCTTGAAAAATTTGCCCCCCGCCCCAGGTGGGGCGAGGAATTTGCCGCCAGGGTCTATAAGATAACCCGGGACGACCGGGGCACACGCCTCACCCACGTGAAAATAACCGGCGGCTCGCTCCAGGTCAAGGCGAGCCTCAGCCTCCCCGGGGGCCAGGAGAAGGTGGACCAGATAAGGGTCTACTCCGGGGCGAAGTTCACCGCCCCGGGCTCCGTAGAGGCCGGGACCGTCTGCGCCCTTGTGGGCCTTAGCTCCACCCTCCCGGGACAGGCCCTCGGGGCTGAAAGCTCCGGCCCGCCACCGGCCCTGGAGCCAGCCATCGCCTACCGAATGCTCCTGCCCGAGGGCACTGAGGCCAACGCCGTGCTACCCAAGCTCCGGGAGCTCTCCGAGGAGGACCCACAGCTGCACCTTGAGTGGAACCAGTCTTTAGGCCAGATAACCGTGCGGCTGATGGGCAAAATTCAGGCCGAGATACTAAAGCGTGTCATTTCGGACCGCTTCGGCCTGGACGTTGAGTTCAGCCAGGGCAGCGTAGTCTATAAGGAGACCATCGCAAAGCCTGTGGAGGGCGTGGGGCACTTCGAGCCCCTGCGCCACTATGCCGAGGTACACCTGCTTTTGGAGCCCCTGCCTGCCGGTGCTGGCGTGGAGCTGGGCACCGTCTGCTCCGAGGACGACTTCGCGGGCAGCTGGCAGCGCCTTATCCTCACCCACCTGGCGGAAAAGATCTACCGGGGGGTGCTCACCGGCTCGGCCCTCACGGACGTGCGCATTACCCTTGTTTCAGGCCGCGCCCACTTAAAGCACACCGAGGGCGGCGACTTCCGCCAGGCCACCTACCGTGCCGTGCGCCAGGGGCTAATGAAGGCCCAGTCAATCCTTTTGGAGCCCTGGTACTCCCTGCATATTGAGATACCCACCGAGAGCTTCGGCCGCGCCCTCGGGGACATCCAGCGCATGGGCGGCGAGGCCGGCGCACCCCAGACGGTGGGCAATGATACCGTCATCGAGGCCAGCGTGCCTGTGGCGGCCTTTGGCGACTATGCCAGCGAGCTTGCCGCCTATACCAAGGGCCACGGGCGCATATCCTGCGCCCTGTCCGGCTATAAGCCCTGCCCGAACCAGGAGGCCGTAGTAAGCTCCTTTGGCTACGACCCCGACAAGGATTTGGACGACCCGCCGGGCTCGGTATTCTGCGGCCACGGGGCCAGCTTCCTTGTCCCCTGGGACAAGGTGTCCAGCTATATGCACCTCCCCGCCCTGAAGCTCAATGAGGACGGCATCCCTTTTGTGGAGGCTCCCGGAGGGCCCGGCCCCTCTCCCCGGGAGTCCCGCCCATTAGCGCCACTTGAGGCCGACAAGGAGCTGCTTGCCATCTTCGAGCGCACCTACGGCCCCATCAAGCCCCGGGCCTTTGAGCCTGCCCCCCGCCCCAAGCGCCCTCCCTCTCCCCCTTCAGGCGAGGGCCCGGACCGGTACAGGCCCATAGAGCTCCCGCCTCAGGGCCCGGAGTATCTACTTGTGGACGGCTATAATATGATTTTCGCCTGGGACGAGCTGAACGCCCTTGCAAAGCTGGACCTCTCCTCTGCCCGCACAGCCCTTGCGGACATCCTCTGCAACTATCAGGGCTTCAGGCAAAACCGCATTATTCTGGTCTTTGACGCCTATAAGGTCCCCGGGGGAGCCGGGTCTGTTGCCAAATACCATAACATCCATATTGTCTACACCAAAGAGGCCGAGACTGCCGACGCCTATATAGAAAAGGCCAGCTACCAGCTCACCAAAGAGCACCGCCGCGTCCTGGTTGCCAGCGCCGATTTTGCCGAGCAGCTGATTATCCTCGGGCATGGCGCACTGCGCATGTCCGCCCAGGAGCTCCGACTGGAGGTGGAGCAGGCCAACGGTGAAATCAGGGATATCCTGGAGCGTCAGGCCCTTCTCCCAAAGGGCAGCGGGGGTATGCGTGAGGCCTTCCGCAGGGCGATAGAGGACAAACATTAAGCGGGCCGGTCCCTAGGGACTGCCCGCTTTTTTCAATACTTTTATTTAGTCTCTCCGGGGCGCCTCTGCCTGACCGCTTCATACATCAGCACAGTTCCGGCACAGGCCACATTAAATGAGCTTGCCGACCCGCCCTCTGCCATGGGTATGGTGCAGAGCACGTCACAGCCCTGCCTGAAGCTATAGCTCAGCCCCTCCGTCTCATTCCCAAGCATAAGCATCACCGGCCCGGTCAAGTCCTCGCCCCAGACCGGCCTCTGTTTGTGTGCCGTGGTGCCCACCGTCCGGAAACCCGGGTACCTCTCCCGAAGGGCCCCGATGTACTCCATGACCTCCTTCAGCTCCAGCTGTACTGCCTGCACCCGGAAGAAGGAGCCCATGCTGGCTGTCACCACCTCAGGGTCGTACAAATCGACCCCATGCCCGGTGAGTATGAGCCCGTCCGCCCCCAGCCCGTCGCAGGAGCGCAGAAGGGTCCCCAGGTTCCCCCGATTTGACGGCCTGTCGAACAGCACCAGCAGCGGGTCCTCCGGAAGCCTCATCTCCCCGGCCCCGCCCCTGCGCATATTAACCACCGCCATAAGCTCCGAGGTGTCCTCCTTGCCGCTGAGCTCCTCCATAAGCTCCCCGCTCAGCCGCAGGTTTTCCTCTGTTCTGATATCCCTCAGCATGTCCAGGGCCCAGCGGGACAGCTCCCTGTCCCGGGAGTACACGAAGGAGCTTATCTCCCAGCCGTTTATTACGGCCTGGTTTAGATTCCGCACTCCCTCCACCAGGAACTGCCCGTACCTGTGGCGCTTGTTCCTGTTGCCCTTTAGCACCTGCAATTTTTGAAACGCCGCGTCCCGGCTGTAAATATCCCTTATCATTTCTGCACGTCTATAAGCACCTTCATGGTGGACTCCCTGTTCTCGTCTATGTACTTATAGGCCTCCAGGTACTCCCTGAATGGGAACCGCTTAGAGAGCAGCGGCATCAGCTTCACCCTGCCCTTTGCAGCCAGCTCTATGGCCTTCTCATAGTCCTCGCCCCTGTACATCATGGAGGTGTTCAAATCCAGCTCATGGTCGTTGAGCACCGCCAAATCTACATTTGCCATCTTCGCAAAGACCGCCACCAGGATTATAGTGCTCCCCTTGCGGGCGTGCTTTATGGCCTGCCCCATGGTGATGTCATTCCCGGCACAGTCATATATAATATCGGCCTTGTCTGGCCCGAAGAACTCCACAAAGGCCTCCTCAAAGTCCCTCTCCCTGGTATTCACCACTATATCGGCCCCGCACTCCCTGGCCTTCTCAAGGCGCAGCCCGCTCACGTCCGTGACCATCACCCGGCCCGCGCCCATGCCCTTTGCCGCCTGGGCTACCAGTATGCCTATGGGCCCGGCCCCCAGCACACAGATATCCCTGCCTGCCACGTCCCCCGCCCGGCGCACCGCATGCACCGCCACAGCCAGGGGCTCTATCATCGCACCCTCCTCAAGGCTCATCTCCTCAGGCAGGGGAGTCACCTTCTTTGCGTCCACGGCGAAGAACTCCGAGGCGACGCCGGTGGTCTGGAAGCCCATGACCTTCAGGCTCTCACAAAGATTATACTTGCCGTTGCGGCAGGGCCAGCACTCCCCGCAGACCACCTGGGGCTGTATAGTCACCTTCTGGCCTATCTTCAGGCCCTCAACGCCCTCCCCCAGCTTCTCTATAACTCCGGACACCTCATGTCCCTGGGTCACCGGGTAGCTTGTAAAGGGGTGCTCCCCATGGTAAACATGTATGTCGGACCCGCACACGCCTATCTCCATTATCTTTATCAATACCTGTCCCGGGCCCGCCTCAGGTATGGGCACCTCACGGAACTCTATCTTGCCGGGCTCGGTCATAACCTGCTGTAGCATAAATTTTTCTCTCCTTCAGCTTGCTTCTAAATTTTCTATCTGTGCCCCCACGTACTCCCGCACCTGCTCCCTGGAAATCTCCAGCGCCGCGGAGAGCTCCCCGAACAGCAGCTCCTCCGCCTGCTTCAGATACCGCTCGTCCACGCTCCCAAACTTCCGCTTCTGGCTTAAAAGCGTCCGCTTTTTCGCGTGGATGGATATAGTCATCTCCATCCAGTCCCGGCAGTCATAGCTCTTTAGCAGGGCGGTATAGTGCTCATTGAGCTCCCTGCCCACCCGGCTGTGGAACGCCGGACAGTCCATCGTGGGGATAAGCTCAATCATCCGCCTGGCCTGGTCCCTGGTGATGATGGGCCGGATAAACACCTTATCCGAGTCCACCGGCACAGAGATTACGCAGGCCTTATAAAGCGGCTCCATCACATAGTACAGCCGCTCCTCTCCGTCCGGGCAGGCCTGATTGATTATTTCACTCACCCTGCACACGCCTGTGCTGCCATACGAAACCAGTTCTCCTACCTGATACACGCTTACTCCCCCTCATAATGTAATTTAATATAGTAATATTATAACACATTTTTGAAGGAAATGTAAGCATAACAGGGGATAAAAGTTTAAATTTTGAAAGTTTTTTTCATATAATCAGCGCCGCCCGGCACTGACTATAATGCCGCCTACCATATGCCGTTTGTAAACCAATCGGGCAGCAGGGCCGCATGGTCGAGTATCAGCATGACCTTTATCATCAGCCCGATTGCCGAGATAACAATGCCCGCAACAGCCAGCCCCCGGTTCCTGTCGCTGCGGAAGCCCACTATGGACGCGATAAGCCCCAGTGGCAGCAGCAGGACGCTTGCGAAGAAGTACCCCACCACCGACGACACGAAGCCCAGCACTGTAAACACATCCATCCAGCAGAATTCCCTCTGCTGCCGTATAAACTGCGGCGCCTGGGGAGGCGGCAGCATGACCCTGGGCGGCACCGCAGGCTGGTATGGCTGGTACGGCCTGTACTGGGGCGGCTGAGGCGGGGGCATAGGGGGAGCCTGCCTCGGCGGGGGCAGCGCCGCGCCGCACCTCTGGCATACTGCCGCACCCGGTACGTATTCAAATCCACAGTTAGGACAATTACTCATATCTAAACACCTTCTCTCTGACAAATTATGGTAATTCCTTCACCAGGCGCACCCTGAGGGGCCTGGTCGTGAGAAATTCCGCGTTTTTACAGTGAAGAATTCACCATGTTCCACAGCTTTCCATAGCGTTTCGTGGAAGTGTAAAAAAGCGGCGAAATTCCGAGGAATTTCCTAACTGCCCGAACCATCCCGTCCCTTATCTTTCCATAGTGCTCCATAATGTTTATGGAGGCTGATAAGGGACAATTCAAGGGACAGCAGAATTAAGTTCATATTCTGAAATATGCAGGCGGACTGCTGCGGTGGCATCCTGCTGACCCTTAGAATTCAGTTAAGCACATCCCCAAAAGAGGAATCTGCCCAGGCGGCAGGTTCCTTTTTTGCATCTCCCGATGCCAAGGGTGGCGGGAAATGCCGCTGGCCCCGGCCAGCGAAAGGAGATGAGCAGCATGTTCTATCAAAAAGTCAACCGACGCAGCCGGGAAGCCATGACCGGCTTCCTGGCCCGCCACTACCGCTATAACACCATGAACTCCTGGAACCGCTCCACGTCCTATGCCAACGACGTCAAGGTGCCGAACCTGGATATCCCCAGCGAGCTGCAAGACCTGGCCTATGACGTGGCTAGCGGCGAGGTGGAGGCTCCCGATTGGGACATATTCTTTGCCCGTACTGTCTCGGACTTTTACCAGCGCACCGGCTACCATATCGGCTTCAACGGCCGCAGCAGCGGCTACCTGGTGCTGTACGAGGCGGAGGCAAACGAGGACGGCACTTACTCACTTTATCCCGGCCGCTCCATCGACATGTACGAGGACTTTGCCGGCTGGGATATGCAGGACCTGCGCGGCCGGGTGGAGCTGGTCCAGGATTTTGACAAGACCTGCGACCGGCTGCGGGAGGGCTTTGTCTTCATGCTGGAGCACTATGCCCCCGGCCAGTACACGGAAGTGAAGAAGATACCCCACCGCGTTATGGAACCCACCGGCAAGAGCCTGCTGGCCTGATGAAAGGAGGAAAACCTTTGCAACCTACCCCACAGATTATCGTCCGCAACTTCGAGCAGTGTGAGCGCATACTTTGTACTGAGACCGGAACCCTGGACAATTTAAACCTGTCCAACATTATCACGCGTCTTATCCAAGACGTGGGCCGCTTCTGTGAGCGCTTCGCCAGCGATTTCATTATCAGCTGGGATATGGTTCGCAAGCAGCTGGAACCCCGTCCTGTCACAGAGCCTTACTATGCCGTGGAGATTTTCGGCATCCGCCGCGCTGGGGTGGACCACAATAACTTCTTCCTGTCCCACTTGAGAAACGACAGCCGGGGCGGATACTTCTGCTGTGAGAATGTCTACCGAAAGGTGCTGGCGCTGGGCATTGAAATCCTGCCTGCCGAACCCCCGGGGAGAGAACCCCGCGTGGCCTGCACACTAAAGGACCTGACGGACGAGCTTTGGCGTGTTGAGCCCGGCGACCTGGAGGAAAATGCAGCCTGATACAGCCAAAGCCCTTGCAAATCTCTGAAAAAAAGAATATACTATTTGTAAAGAAGGTGATACCCATGGCAATCAAGCCGTTCCATGAGCTGACGCTGGCGGACGACTTTATGTTCGGGGAGGTCATGCGCCGCCCGGAGAACGCAAAGCCCTTTTTAGAGGCCCTGCTGGGCAAGAAGATTGGCAGCATCACGGCGATAGACAAGCAGAAAGAGCTGACAGACGGCGCGGCCCTTCACGGCGTGCGTCTGGACGTGTGCCTGGAGGACGAGAGCCGCACCCAGTATGACGTGGAGATGCAGACCGGGGCCAGCTATGGCCTGGAAAAGCGCATCCGCTATTACCAGAGCAGCATTGACCGCAGGACCCTGAAATCAGCGGAAAGCTACCGGGAGCTGCGTCAGAGCTTTGTTATCTTTATCTGCACGGACGATTACTACAAGCGCGGACTGGCGGTATACAGGCGCAGGTCCGTGATAGAAGGCGCGGAGGATATTGCCTACGACGACGGCTCCCATGCCTACATCCTCAACGCCAGCTTCACAGAGGGCAACAGCAGCGCTGAGGTGCTGGACTTCCTACGCTACATTGACGCGGGCTACAGAGGCAGGCCGCTGGACGTTCGCTCGGGCTATGTGGCCCAAATAGAGCAGGCGGTGGAGGCTGTGAAAACCGATGAAGAAATGGAGGGGACTTATATGACGCTGGCTATGAAATTGCAGGATATGAAGTGGGAAGGCCGGCAGGAGGGCAGGCAGGAGGGGGAAGAAAGCAAACTGTTTGCCAACCTCAAGGCTCTAATGGAGAACCTTGATATTCCAGCGGACAAGGCAATGGATTTGCTTAATGTCCCAGCCAGTGACCGGCCAAAGTACCGGAAGATGCTGGACGAGTAACAAGCACAGCAGAAAAGTGATGGGAGGCAGGTCAACTGGACCTGCCTCCTGTTTTATTTGCCCAGGGCAGGACAGTCGCAGGGACGACAACCGTGCGACCATGGTGCGACAGGTTGTGGGACATGGAAACATATTGCCAGAAAAGGAAAGCTGGAAGTTTGTCGCACTGTCTCACCTATTTTTGAAAACTTTTAAAAGTAAGGAAAAATAGGTAGGGTTACAGTATTGGGAAAAAGTTTTTTTGGCAGGCTGCGACGGTGCGACAATGCGACAGCCAATCCGCATATCATGGCTCTGGTGTTATCATCCTCCCCTTTGTCCAAAGCCGCATCGTCCCGATGCCAGGAGCCGCCATGCCGTAATTTCACCTGAAAGGAGTGACCTGCCATGAGCCGCATATCCCTTGATACCCGCCTACAGACCCTGGAGGAAACGGGTTGCAGTGACCCTACCGTACTGCCTAAAATCCTCCAAAGCTGGGGCAGCGCCCCGGCCTACGGCTTCTTCCCGGAGGGGAAACAGTGGGAGCAGATGCAGCGGATTCTCAGCCTGGACCCAGACGATGGGGCAGTCATCACCTACCGGCAAATGTCCCGGGCCATACAGGAGCTGTGTGAGGCCCCGTTCCCTGGCGGCAGCGGCTCGGGTATGTTCGTGGACGCCATCGCGCTGCTGGGCCGCGCCTTTGCCGACTGCCGGCCTGCGTCTGCCCCAGCCAGTAACCAGCGCCTCCCCCTGTCCGAGCGCCTGAAAGCACCCGGCAGCCATCTCAAGAGGCGCATACTCGCCCTGCGCACCCAGGCCATGGCCCTGGCCGTGGATGGGATGACCGGCGGCAAGCCTATGGATTTCTCCCGCTTCATCCATGAAAATATTGCCGTTCATTATGTGCCGGAGGACGAGGGGAAAATCCAAACCGGCGAGGCGCTGCACCTGGCCGGGGAACTGGAAGCCGCTGCGGCCGCCTGCATCCGCCACTACCTGCTGGTCCTGCCATTCACCATGATATAAGGAGGTTTTTGCTATGAATCCATTTTACACCATGCCCAATATTCTGACCGAAACCAGCGAGGGCGCCACAGCCCACAGCTTGCAGGATGAACTGTTCAAAGAGCGGGAAATCGAACTTGTCGGCGAAATCACCCAGGAGTCGGCCTATTCCATCATTTTGCAGCTGAGATACTTACAGAAGTCCGACTCTGCGGCCCCCATCACGGTCTATATCAACAGCCCGGGCGGCGAGGTTGCCAGCGGGCTGGCGCTCTATGACGTGATGCGGGCTGTCAAGTGCCCCGTCCGCACCGTCTGCGTGGGTACTGCCGCCAGCATGGCCGCTATCCTGTTTGCCAGCGGCACAGAGCGGGGGATTTTACCCCACGGGAAAATCATGATTCACGACCCGCTGACTACAGGTATAAATGGCAGCGCCCTAACCATCGACAGCTTGAGCAGGAACCTGATGGAGACCCGGCAAATCACAGCCGGGATTCTGGCGAAGCACACCGGGCGCCCTCTGGATGAGATTTTCGCCTGTACCGCAAAAGATACCTATTTCAACGCCCAGGAGGCTGTCGGCTTCGGCCTGGCTGACTACATCGTGGAAGAAATGTGAGGTGGAAACCATGAGCTATAGAATCCTGTCCCAAGACTGCCTCGCAGACAATAACTCCCACGCCACGGGGCTGAACAACAACGACCTGATTGTCGGCCCCAGCGGAGCGGGCAAGACCCGGGGGTACGTGCTGCCCAACATCCTGCAATGCAGCGAGAGCTTTATCGTGGCTGACACCAAGAACAGCCTGCGGGCCGAGACCGAGGCCGTACTTCGTCAAAATGGCTATAAGGTGCTCTCCCTTGACCTTTGCGGAGGCCCGTCCAGCGGCTACAACCCCCTGGACTACATCCGTCTGGACCCCAAGACCAACCGCCACAACGAACAGGACATTATGGCTGTCTCCGCCGCCCTTATCCCCATCGAGACGCCCCGGGACCCGTTCTGGGAGTTTTCCGCCCGGATTTACCTGGAGAGCATCATTGGCTATGTGCTGGAGAGCCTGCCGGAAGAGGAGCACACCATGGACTCCGTGGTACGCCTCTCCCGGGAGATTGGCACGGGCAGGCTCTCGAAGCTGATGGACGAGCTTGCCGTCCTGGACCCGGACTCCTTCGCCGCGCGCCGCTACTCTATTTGCCGGGACGGCGAAAAGGCCGACCGTACCAACGCCTGCGTGCTCATGTTCCTGGCGGAAAAGCTGGCCCCGCTGGACTATGCGGGGGCCAGGGCCATGTTCCACAACCCGGACAAAATCGGCCTTGCCCGGCTGGGCCGGGAAAAGACCGCCGTGTTTCTCGGCGTCAGCGATACCGACCGCTCCATGGACCGGCTGGCAAACCTGTTTTACACCCAGGCCCTGCACGTCCTCTGCGATGAAGCGGACCACAATCCCGCCCACCGTCTGAACGTCCCGGTACGCTTCATCCTGGACGATTTTGCCGCCAACGCCCGCATCCCGGACTTTGACAAGATGCTGTCCGTTGTCCGTTCCCGAGATATCTCCGCCAGCGTGATTTTGCAGAGCATTTCCCAGCTGGAGAGTATGTACGGCCACGCGGCGGCTATGACCATCATCAACAACTGCGACCATTGCCTGTACCTGGGCGGGCAGGACGTGGAGACCGCCCGGTACATGGGCCTCAAGGCCAACCGCAGCACCGGCACGATGCTGTCTATGCCCCTGGATTCCGCGTGGCTGTTCGCCCGGGGGGAGCAGGCGAGGCTCACCAAGAAATTCGACCTATACAGCCACCGGCGATACCATGAGCTGCCGGAGGCTGGGGGCCGCTGCCCGGAACGTGAAGAGATTGAGCAGAAGGAGGCCATTGCATGAGAGTAAACGCAGGCTACACGGTTACAGACACGATTCATATAGGCCAGGTAGAGTTCGTGTTGGGCGAGCAGGCCAACGGGAAGCAGTTTGCCACCTGGGAGTGCAGGGACGGAGACAATTACTACTGGGGCCACTACTTCGACAGCCTTGCCGCCGCCAAACGAGACTTGCTTATCCGGGCCCATGAAGCGCTGGGTGGGAAAGAGCCTGCCAGGAAACCCTATTTCTTCTGCATGACTGTCTGCGCCCGGCGCACAGGGGCCGCTATCGGCCGCAGGTGCGGGGTAGTCATGGCAGACGGCCCCGAGCCAGCGGAAGAGCTTGCCTGGGAGCGGTTCGGCGGGGATGCCGCCTGTAAGCTGTGGGTGGAGGAAGTGCCGGAAGATGGGTACAGCTACACCGCGTATAAATCCGAGATTATGTAGAAAGGAGGCCCTGCTATGCCCGCGACCTATGACTCCCTCCGCGCCCTCAGCCGCCAGACCATGAAAAAACTGCTGGATGTGCAGGAGTGGCGGAAGTTTCTGGCCTTTGCCAGCCGGAGCTTTAAGCTGCCCTTCCCGGCCCAGGTGCTGGCCTATGCCCAGCGCCCGGACGCTGCCGCCCTGATGAAATCCAGCGAATGGGACGCTTTTGGGCGGCCTGTTAAGAAAGGCTGCCACGGCGTCCCTGTGCCGGAGGGCCGGGGGAAGAAGCTGGTATACTATTACGACATAGCCGACACCAGGGAAACGGATGAGTCCAGACCGGTCCCGCTCTGGCACGTCCGGCCGGAAAATCAAAAGGGGATAGGTAAGGCTCTGGAGTCTTACCTCGGCAAGCTGGAGGACGCCTCTGGCTTTGCCGAAACCCTGCTTGCCGCTGCCCGGAAGGCCACCGCGTACACGGTAGACGACCGCCTGGACGACCTGGCCGCCCACAAGCCGGGCAGCCTGTTGGAAGAGCTGGATGGGGACAGCCTGCTGGCTGCATACAGTACTGTCATGGAGAACAGTGTTGGCTATATGCTGCTGGCCCGCTGCGGGATTGAGCCTGCTCCCCATCTAACCGGCGAGGACTTTTACGGCTTGCTGGACTTCAACACTCCGTCTACCCTGACGATTCTGGGCAGCGCCGTGACAGAAACCGCCGCCATGTGCCTGTCCGTGATTGCCAAAGCCGTGCGGAGGATGCAGGCCGCGCCGGCCGAGGCAGAGCGTGCCCCAGCCGTTCCAAAGCCCGCGTTACTCCAGCCTGTCCCAGAGAAGCGCTACACCCTGCAAGGCGGGTGGGAGCTTGCCGTTGTGGGCAGCGACGCGGAGTCCATCCTGTACAGCTTTATCGACTTGCCTGAACAGGAGCCTGTCCCGGTATCCCGCAAGGACTTCGACCAATGGCTGGCGGCTGGCTTCATCCAGCCCGCCCCCGCCGCCATCCCGGCATGATGTACTACGGCAAAGATGCGATTATGGATGTCCGGGGAATCGGCCTGCTGGACTATCTACAGCGTTACGAGCCGGACAACCTGCGCCGGGTCTCGCCGGGGGTGTTCTGCACCAAAGAGCACGATTCCCTGCGTATCAGCAACGGCAAGTGGTACTGGTTCTCCCAGGGCTTTGGCGGCTGCTCGGCGCTGGACTATCTTATCAAGGTTAAGAATCTGCCGTTCACGACAGCTATGGAGCGGCTTCATGGAAAGGCGGCAGGTATGCCGTCTTTTTTTGCGCCCAGAAATCATGAGCGCAAGTTAGCTTTGCCAAACCCAAGCCCGTCCAGTGAACGTGCAGCCGCGTACCTGCTGAAACGCGGTATCGGCCAAGCCATAATTGACTACTGCCTGCGGACTGGCCTGCTCTATGAGAGCCTGCCCTATCACAACGCCGTGTTCGTAGGCTTTGACGCCCGGGGGCAGCCCCGGTATGCCGCCCTAAGAGGGGTGAACTCCAGCTTTAAGGGCGAGGCCAGGGGCAGCGACAAGCGGTTCGCGTTCCGCGTCCGGGCCGCGGACAGCGCGGCGCTCCATGTGTTTGAGGGGGCTGTCGACCTGCTGTCCTATGCCGCCCTGGAAACGCTGGACGGAAGATTCTGGCGGCGGGACCACCTGCTGTCTTTGGGCGGGGTATCGGGAAACGGCCTGCCCCCCGCTCTCGGGCAGTTTCTGCATGACGAGAGAGGCATCCGGAAAATCGGCCTGCACCTGGACAACGACGCCCCAGGGCGCAGGGCTGCGGAATGTATCATGGACTGTCTGCGGGGCCGGTACGCGCTCTACGACCTGCCGCCCCCGCAGGGGAAAGACTATAACGACTGGCTGCGTTTGCGGCTGCAACAAGGAGGACAGAATGACGCAACTGAAAATTTATGAGGGAGAGGTCAACACCAGCCTGCTCAATGATATTATCGCCTTTGTGCTGGAAACAGCCGGGGCCAGCCACGCCCAGAGGGAGTTTGTAAAAGAGCGCTGCCTGTTTTACGATAATACCGCCAATGCCAGCGACCTCCAGGACAAGTACGGCTTCCTCTACCTGGGCGAGCTGCTGGAACGCTACGAATCCCGCTTTGGCATGGCCCTCCCCGACCTGCGGGCTATTGCCCTGGCCCTTGGCTATGTGAAAGACCTGCTGACAGATGAAATGTTCGTCGGCCCCCAGCGGGTGGACTTCATGCGGAAAGTGCGGGAGGGGTTCCGGGGCGATATCTACCTGACCGCCGCCCGCTATCTGCTGGAGGACGAAAAGGACGCCGGCCTTTGGGAGAGGATTTTACTGGGTACACAGTGCGCCAAGACCGAGGAACTGCTCTTCGCCATGAGCGTCC
Source organism: Acutalibacter sp. 1XD8-36 (assembly GCF_009917525.1). Taxonomy (GTDB): domain Bacteria; phylum Bacillota; class Clostridia; order Oscillospirales; family Acutalibacteraceae; genus Acutalibacter. Next base: position 4,197 of record NZ_QZDU01000004.1, on the reverse strand, counting down.
TGCCGGACTTCGCCCAGGCCGAGCGCGCCTTACGCCCTCAGCTGTCCGTTTTGCTGGGGAGCGGACGCACTGTGCCCGCCATAGGCAATATGCGCCTGTTCGCCTGGCTGATTGCCCATGCCGCACCCCACGTCAAGACCCTGCGGGGCAAGGACACGGCCCTGTTCCGGGCCATATGTGCCCTGCCCGCCTCGAATGTCAAGCCGGGGAGCAAGCCTTATATTGTGCTGGAATCCCACGGCTACACGCCCCTGGAAATCGCCTGCCTGAATATGCAGGCGGCGCTGGCCCCAGAGAGCAAGCTGGGCCCTGACTCCCTGGTGACGGAGAAAATCGTGGTGGGGCTGTTCCAGACGGCTCTGGGCCAGCCTGTCCCTCTCCCGGAGGAAGTGTACCCGGCCCTTGAATGGCTCTTTCGTAAGTACAGCCGGTTCCGCATCAAGTGCTATGGCTGCGGGACCCTTGCAGACGCTCTCAAAGAGGGGGCGCGAATCCAGGAGCCTGCCACTTTCGCCTGGTTCACAAAATTGGCGGGGATAGGGCACCCGGCCCTGGACGGCTTCGACATCCTGGACTCCAAGTGGGATTCCCTGGCAGGTTCTATGGACCAGGACAAATACAAGGGCCTTTTTGAGCGGGACCTGCACAGCGGTCTTTCTCCGGAGGACTTAACAGCCCGGATAACGCGCTACGACCAGCTCACCGGCGGCGATTACAAAACCGCCTGTACCGGAGAAGCGTACAGTTCCTGTTTTTCCCTGCTGGTGAACAACGGCCTCGTTGACCTATGGGCCTGCTTCCAGGAAAGCCTGGACAGCGAGGGGAATGTCAAAAGCCCGGACGCTATGGGCAATATCCGGCGATACCTGAAAGGCATATCCACCGCGCAGGCATACCGGTTCTATGAGAAATTCTTCTCCGAGTACGGTATGCCCGGCTTGAAGCGCTTCTGGAACTGGGAGCACAGGGATTTTAAGGAAAGTCTATATCGTCCTAACTATAGCTATTACTCCCGCTCGGAGTCCCTGCACCTGAAGCGTGATTTTCTGGACATAGACGGCCACCGGCAGCTGCTGGACTGGCTGCAGGACTACTGCTTCTGCTACGAGCCGGAAAAATACGCCGGCCTTGTGTCGGAAATCCTGCGGGACGGGTTCGCGCCGGAGCTGCTCTCCCTGGCGGAACAGCGGGAACTATTCGACCTGGCAATCAGCCGGGTACAGGTCCCAGATTATGTTGTCCGGGAACTCAAATCACGGTATCTGACAGAGCAAGAACAGCAGGCTGACCGCGCTGCAATCGCCGCCAGGAAGCAGGAGGCAGAGGAGCGGAAAAAGCGGGAAGAACTGCAAGCTATGCGGGATAGGTATACCAGCGCGGAAAACTGGCAGGGCGTTCTCAAATTTCTGGAGAGCTACCGCAACTACCACAGTAAGCAATCTCTGGCCTGCCGCATCGCCCGCGAGGGGCTTCCCAGCCGGCTGGCTGCTGGCCAGCTGGAACATGAGGAACTGACCGCCCTGCTGGCTGTCTACGCCCTGCTTTTGAAAAACAATGCCATAGAGTGGCCGGATGTACAGGAGCAGATTCAAAAATTAAAGGAGGATTTTGAGCATGACAATGACAGCGCAATGTGTCCGGCCTGCTGACCTGGGGAAACGGATAAAAGAGCGGGCCGCCGCCATTTTGGACTTAAACGAACGTCACTTATCGCTGGACTGGCTGAAAGAGTATGGCCTTCCCCAGCTGGGGGAAGCCTGCGGCCGCGTGGCGCGGGAACTCCCCGGGGACGCGGCCATGGGCCCGCACATACAGCGGGAACTGATTCAAAGGCAGGACTTTGCCCGGTATCTGGCGCGGCTTCTGCCGCTGCTGGAGCAGGGGCAACTTGACCGCTTGGACAGCCTGCTGGCCTCCTGCCAGGAACACGGAGTTGCTGTTACCCGCTATGGCCTGAAAGAACTGGTAGAGTGTCTGGTATATGACGGCCTGGAACCCAACGCCCGGCTGGTCTACCTGGAAAACTTTGCCTCCATGGTGCTGCCCTATAAACAGCGCGACACGGTCATTAACAGCCTGCGCCAATGCCGGGATGTGCCCGTGAAGCTTACCCGCCAGCAGCAGGACCAGCTTTTGGAGCCTTACGTGCCTGGCAGCACCCTGTTCCGCAGTTCGCCGTTTCGCGAGGTGTGGGAGCTGCTGGAACGCTGCCCGGACCTGCGGAAGATACCCTGGCTTCTGCACAACCTGCAAATTAAAGAAAACCTGGGTATGCCGGAGTATGCCCGCTTTGCGGAGGCTCCGGGGGAGCACATCCGCCTGTTGGCCCGCCTGACGGACAAGCTGCTTCCCGCTGCCGCCGCCCGGTTTCTGGACCATTGGCAGCACGACGGCTGCTCTCTGAACGCCCTGGGCCAGATGGTCCGGCGCACGGCCCTGCATGGGGATATGGATTGGGAAAAGGCCCTTTGCAGCTACAGCGGCTATGTCAATCTGATTTCCGGCGTAAAGTTCAAGAACCTGGACCTCGCCGCCCTCCCCCAGCATCTGGAGGACGTCCTGCTCTACGCCATGGCCAACGGCAAGGCTCATTTCATCCGCCTGGTAGATGGGAACCCGGGGGCGTTCCTTGACCTGCCCGCTTACTCCTTCCTACTGCAAGGGCAGCTCTACCGGGAGCACTTCAACCTCAACCAACTTTCTGCCAAAGACCTGGCCTGCTGTGCCTGGATGCGCAGGGCAAAGCTGGATATCCAGCACCTTGTCCCCGGCAGGCGTTACACATTCCCCGAGCTGCGGGCGCTGTACGGCGTCCGGAAGCCTTATTTGGACTTTTATCACGCCTTGAAATCGGAAAGCCAGGACTATAGGCTGCGGGTGTTCAAGGAAGTGTGCAAGCGGGAGGCGCTTAGAGATATTGCCGCCGGTTCAATAGACGCTCTCGCCGCCCTGCTGGACCAAAAGCCGCTAAGCGTGTGGAGGCAGGAACTGTTCAGCCATATTGACGGCCTGTCCCCGGCGGACACGGCGCGGCTGCTGGTCCACTTGGACGGCGTTCGGCACCTGCTGCCGGGCATGGAGAGCCGCAGCGACGTCCTGCTTGCCCTGCGCAGCCTGGATGCCCTGGGGCAGTTTCAGACTATGGACGGGTTCAAGGCGCGTCTTATGGAGGTAGACGGTGACTGGCGCTCATTGGCCCAGACCATGGGCCTGACTGCTGATTTCATAGAACAGCACAGAGAAAGTATTGCCGGATTCTTGAGTCAGGACGGCGCGGCTATTGCCAGCGCGTATATGCGCTGCTTGGACGAAGCCCACCAGGAAGCGTACCTGCGGGTGGTAAAGGCCGAGCTGATGGGCCGCCTGCGGGAAGTGAAGTACCATGAGGGCGACCTGCGGCGGGAGCTGGACATGAATATCCCCAGCCGGGTTAAGAGCCAGTGGCCGGAGAATCTTGCTGTGACGGTTGGCGGCATGGAGGCCGGGGAGCATGACGGCTTCTTTGACACCATGCTCCTGGGCTGCCAGCCCCAGCGGACCTGCCTGTCCTACTTGGACGGTATGTACAGAAAGTGCCTGCTCTCGGCCTTTGACAGCAATAAGAAGGTGCTGTATGCCCGCCTGGACGGACGTATCGTGGGCCGGGTATTCCTGCGGCTGACCAAGTGCCGCAGGACCAGCGCCGGGGGCGGCAGCCTGACCTTTGTGGACCTGGAGGCTGGGGGAACCGGCCAGCAGGAGCGCGAGCAGATGACCCTATTCCTGGAACGGCCATATATCAGCGGCCTAGGGCCGGAGGCCAAAACACAGGCGGCACAGGCGCTGGTAGAACTGGCAAAGCGCAAGGCGGAAGAGCTGGGCATCCTGCTGGTACTCAGCCAGGATTACGCGGACTACAGTCCCCAGGGCTTCACCCAGACCCGGCTGCATATCTTCATTTCCAAGTCCAAAGGCGGGGCGCAGTACCTGGACAGCCTGGACGGGGAGGCAGCGGTCTCCAAGGAGGGCAGCTACCAGGCCAACAGGTTCCTGATTCAAAGCTAACACGCAGAGCAGTCCCGGCCAGAACTTGGCTGGGGCTGCTTCTTTTTTTGGCCCAAAATTGGCCCCGAAATGGGCCAAAAATGGCCCCTAAAAGGCCCACGAATGGGCCACGGGTACTTTCAGCCCAAAATTGGCCCCTAAAAGGGCCAAAAA
>NZ_QZDU01000048.1 GCF_009917525.1 Acutalibacter sp. 1XD8-36 | reverse complement strand
AACTGGCCCTACCATGCTTAAAAGATGCCATCGACCCTTGGAGGGCCAAAAACCCTAGTATTTATGCGGTTTTTCAGGCTTTTGAAAAACCGTCATTGAAACTCTACCTTAGCAGATGCCTGCCCCTCATTCCTCCGCCTTAATCCAACACCGAATAACTTTACAATCCTGGTCAGCATTCTTTCCTTTCCTAGCGCTCTTCCCTTCAGAAAAACTCGTAATATAATCCAGTTCCTACAGCCTTTGAGCTAATCTCCAGTTATTGTCTGAGTATTTAAGCTCCACTTTATGTCTGCTGCTTCTGTCTATGAAGTCTGCGTAGTCTCCCCCTAAATCAGAAAAGCATGAGGAAAGACTCTTATCATCAAGTATGGCCAAATACATGAACATTAGCTCCTCTTGCTTACGATTGTCGAGCACATTCCATGCTGCATCAAACACTTTTGGGCTGATGTCGAATCTTGTAGCGCATAAACGCTCTGCAACTCTTTGGGTCATGCTTTCTGCGCCATAGGTGTTGATAACTTCTATCTTAGTCTCATTTTCGCTTTCCTCACTCAATGCAAGACTCTCCATGAGTTGTGGTGTTAGTGAAATGTCATTTATGTGCTCTCTAAAAGCGCGTTGATTCCTCAAAACGAATAGTTCACACAAGTTTGGACAGCACTCCTGCATCTCCTCATATCGCTGAGCTGTGAAAGGAATAAAGTTGCAGAGAATCAATTGCAACACCCGAGATTCCGAAAGTGTGGATATTGGGACATCAAAATTTTGCATTCTCAAATCAGGTAAGAGCTCGCCCAAAACCCTGTCATCTACTTCTGAGGCAATAAAATCGCCTATGAAATCATCATCCAGAGATTCTGTGCTTTGTCCTTTTAGCATACCTGAATGGTTTTCAATGTATTCGAGTAGTCCTTTGTCAAACTCAAATTGCTCCCGGTATTTATATATATTTTTCCAGCTTAGATATATTTTCTCTTTTTTCAAAAGTGTGCTCCATAGCATTTGCACAGCGTCTTTCCTGTCTGAGGCTAAGTCGCCGCAACAAGAGAGAATATCCTCAAAACATACAGTTTCATGCGATAGCACAATATCATATAACATAGCGTTGTCAATCGTTCTCTCCAGCAAGTCTGCAACATCATCCTCAAAATCATTCATTGAACCTTGCGCGATTATTCCATTAACAAACTCAGGGATATGGCTCCTAATATTTTGTAGAATAGAGTCACACGCTAATTCGTTAAGAGAGGAGTAAGGCCTGCTTTCAACTCCAGCCGCTAGTTTAGGATTCAAGAATTTCACAATCCGCTTCAGCATAGTCAAATTGATGTCATATCGGTTTTCATCGATGAGTGCACTAACAACTTCGCCAGGAACTTTCTCAAGAATAGCATTGTCAAATTTCAAGTCAATCTGGTTAATTACTGAGTAGACTTTATCTGCATCAATCGAAGCAAGTCGCTGCAGAGAATCCTCATTTTCCTCAATAAAGCGAGACAGAGAACTCTCTCTATTCATTACGACAAGACAGTCAATATCAATTAAAGCGAACTAGCATCAACAAGTAATGGATTTTTCTCTCATACG
>NZ_QZDU01000047.1 GCF_009917525.1 Acutalibacter sp. 1XD8-36 | reverse complement strand
TATACATATTAACCTCTCTTTTTTGGTAAAACATGATTTTAAGAATGTACCAAAGCCCGCCGCGAAAAGCAAGTTAGCTGGACACAGTATGTTATCACTACGGCTATTGCCCCTCAAACGCTGATACCGCAAACAGCATAGCGGATTTCATTAAGACTCTCGCTGACCGTCTTGAACCGATTGTCGAATTGCCGCAAGACTAGCCAGCGACCCCACAAGCGCCGCCAGAGCTTCCACCTCTGCGGCGTTTGCCGTTCTCTCGGAAAGATATTCGATGTTTTTGACTAAGGCGCTTTCTACTCTGTCTAGCTGTTCGGCTGTCATATCCTCGCCTCCTTTCTTTTCACCCCGCCCCGGAAAGCACAGCACTTTCCAAAAAACAGTAATTATTTATTGATTTTCAGTAATTCCCGGTGTATAATGGTACACAGACCTATCTTGGGTTAGAAAGGGGTTGATGCCATGCGGAGAAATCGGCAAGGCACTCTTTTTGCCCATGCGTTCCAGACTAATTACAGATAGCGTAATGCGTAAGGGCAAAGGCTGAACCGGAACTGCCAAAGTGAACGGTGCGTCATAGAAGCGTATGGCCATATACGTCAAATAAGCAAAGGCAAGGGTCTGGTGGGGAAGAATCTTCCAAAGTTACGTTTGACTCTTGGCTACCGAATATGGGAAGATTTTCGGCGCTTGTTTGTGCAGCGTATTCTGGTCAAAAAAAGCCGGAGAGAGTACGTCCGCAATGGCCTGCGGACGTATTCTCTTTTTACCCCGCCCTTTCCCGGGGCTGTGGGGCTAGGATAGACGGCGAATGCTCAGGTGCTTGGTAAAAGTCAAATGGGTTCTTCCCGAGAAAGTTGCAAACCTCTAAGTACTCATCTGACCTCAAAGCTCGTTCTCTTGTTGCCAGACTACGGCGCAAAATTCCATCAGGTATTTTTGTTGCTTTTGCTATTGCAGAAATCTTTATACCCTTATCAGAAATGTATTGTGCCGCAGCAGCAGTAGCTCTGTCTGTCATTTTATCACCTCTTTTCTTCAATTCGAATCCTTCAAGTCTATAATACTCTTAGTATAGAAGAATGCCAAGCGTTTTTTCTTCATTTTCAAGAAAAATTCATTGACATTCGAGAATTTGTGTTTTATGATAATGGAAAGGAGGTTTGAAATGGAAAATGAGTTATTTGGAAAAACATTGAGGGAACTTAGGTTAAAAGCAGGTTGTTCTGTCCCCGAAACATCAAAACATCTTATAGATTTAGGGGTAAGGGCATCAGCAAAGACAATTTACGGCTGGGAACGAGGGCATTCCTTACCTAACGCTGATACTCTCCTCTACCTTTGCGAATTCTACAATGTCCAAGATATATTACAGGCATTCGGGTATAAATCATGCGATACGAAATCGCAAGAAGATATTTTGCTTGCAAACTATCATTCGTTAAATGAAGAAGGCCAAGAAAAGATGCTTGACTATTCAGAGGATTTAGTTAGTTCTGGAAGATATAAAAAATCGGATAAACTTAACTTGGATTCAAAAGAAGCATAATATCAAATTATGAAAAATATATTGAATAATGTAAAAATGAAAAGAGGAATGTAAAATGAAGTGTCCAAGATGTGGCGGGAATA
>NZ_QZDU01000046.1 GCF_009917525.1 Acutalibacter sp. 1XD8-36 | reverse complement strand
TCGGGAGTGAACTGGGCAACCTGGTGTATCGTGTCATAGGACAATCCGCAAAAACAATAAGCATTAAGAAAGGAGGAATGGTACATGGCAATGTTTGACCCAATCTACGTGACGGAAGTAATAAATGACATTCTGAGCCGCCGAGGCCTGCAGATGGTGCTCACCCCGAAAACTGCCTTGGAAGGCGGTGAAATAGGAAAGACACCATCGACCGTATCAGTTCTTCCTACTGGTCAGTTAAAGGATGCTGGAGAACATCAAAAGGAAAGGAACTTACAAAATGGTGCCAATAGTAAAACAGCTCTGCCCGCCGGAGCGCTACAAAATAAAATGCCCATATAGCCGCACGCCGGACCGCATTGTGGTGCATAACACAGGTAACTGTGTCCCGGCGAAAAATGAAGTCACTTATATGATAAACCGGCCTGAGGTGATTTCATTTCATGTAGCTGTTGACGACGAGGAGATACGCCAGGCAATTCCATTTGAGCGCAACGCCTGGGCAAGCGGCGATGGTCGGGGAGAAGGGAATATGTATGGTATACATATTGAGATATGTTATTCGCAATATATAGAAAAAAATACATCGTTAATGGTGGGGCAGATATATGAAAAGTTTGCAGTAGCCGAGGAAAACGCCGCCGAGTACATCGCCAGTCTGCTCAAGGAGTACGGCTGGGGTCTGGACAAGGTGACAAAGCACCAGGACTACGACGGCAAATACTGTCCCCACCGGACCCTCAACCTGGGTTGGGAGAGGTTTCTGAAGATGGTCGAAAAATATTATAAGGAGGCTGACGACATGACAGCAGAAGAAGTAAAGGAAATTATCAAACAGGAAAACGAGAAGATAAACCCCACCTACAACACCCTGGAGGAGGTGCCCAGCTATTGGCGGGAAGATATCCGCGCTATGATGGAGCAGGGCATCATTGCAGGCACCGGAAACGGCAGGCTGGGGCTCACCAAGAGCGAGGCTAAGAATGCCGTGATTACATGGCGGTCAAACAGGAAACTGATGGAGGCGCTAAATGAAAAAGTATGAGTTGACAGATGAAAAGAAACAGATTGCCGGCCGCACACTTTTCCGTATCCGCGCTCTAAAAGATTTTCTTGATGTCAAAGCCGGAGACCTGGGCGGGTGGATAGAGAGTGAAAACAATTTAAGTCATAGCAGCTATTCCTGGGTCTACAACAATGCCATGGTCTACGGCAATGCCATGGTCTCCGACAATGCCCGGGTCTTCGGCAATGCCCGGGTCTTCGGCAATGCCCGGGTCTCCGACAATGCCCAGGTCTCCGGCAATGCCCGGGTCTCCGGCGGTGCCTGTGTCTTCGACAATGCCCGGGTCTCCGGCGATGCCCGGGTCTCCGGCAATGCCTGGATTTATGGACGAGGTGAATCTGTAGATGAATTTGCCGAGGCCGTAAGGAACAGGCATGGCGGCAATAAATTTGCAAAGCAGTATGAGCTTGCTATAGAGCTTGCAAAAGCCAGCATAGAGACGCGGAAGGAGGGTGAATAAGCCATGGACCTGCTACGGCTGATAATCCTTGGTCTATACATAACAATGCTGTTTTTCCTAACCTGGTACTTGGTGGAGAAATGCTTCGCTGCCTATGACGCCAGGAAGCTCAAGGCCAAGCGGCGGGTGGAGTTCCAGAAGGCATGGCGTGCAAGCACGTCGTATGGGGATGAGTTAGACAATATTATATCTAAGTAGGAAGGTTGTCAAATTATGAAAACCGTGACATTAGAGGAGTTCAAAAAGTTCAAACCATGCTGGCTGGAAACAGCAGAAGGCAGA
>NZ_QZDU01000045.1 GCF_009917525.1 Acutalibacter sp. 1XD8-36 | reverse complement strand
CAATGCCACAAAGCGCGATATCGAGCTGCAAGTTTCCAAAAATGCAAAGGTTACTATCCTTAACCCCACAGGTCTTGTTGAAGGCGATAGTAATGTGATTGATGATACTGATGATACAAACACTTATAATAGCGGAGACACTCCTCAAAAGAAAGATGGAAATGCAATAGCTAATAATGACGGTGTGGTTATCTTCGACAATGTCAACCTCCGTAAATATCACAGCACCGCTATGCGCGTTCTGGTTACTTCCGAGGACGGCAAGACCAAGACTGAGTATCGCCTGACCTTTAAGGGCACTCCTACAGGCAACACCACTATTAACAGCGTGACACTGCACGATGCTTCTGGTGATTTAAAGTCCACCAAAAATAAAGACGGTGACCTTATTATCCATGTACCATATGCAAAAACACCGACTTTTGCAAACGCAGACACCGATGTGGGAACTTTATTAAGTAATGAGTATACTAAAATTTCTGTAGACTCTTCCGATGGAGCAACAACATTCATTTGCAGCCAGGCAACAAAGGGAGAGCCGATACAAACGGCTTCCAAATTGAGCGAAGATAACGACACACCTAGTGGTCCCATTTTTGTCAGAACAAATCCTGCGCACACCGCTTTGGTTGACTGGCCCAGCGATGCCCATTGTAAGATGGTGCTTTTCCTAGACACAAGCTATTCTAGTGACGCTGACACAACAAATGTTTCTAAAACTGCTCAGCGCGTTTGGATTTACTTCGACGACCCCGCCACCACCGCCAACATCACCGACATCACTCTAACCGAAAATAACGAGCTGGTAGACGCTGTCGGCAACAAGCTGCCCGGTAAGGTAAACCCCAACAACAAGACCATCCGCATTGATGTACCTTACAGCTTCAACAGGAACGACGACAATACCACTAAGGCTGGTACAGACCTGTATCTGTATGATTGGGCGTTTAATGGTGTGAATGCGTCTAAGGAGAAAGCGGGCACAAAGTCAACTAATATCGATGATATCAAATATGATTTCGCTGATTTGGACAATCAGGAAACAGTACATGCTACAGCTCATACTGCAAGAACTCATCTTATCACTTTGACTGAGAGCGACATCACTACTGTTGCCGATGCTTCTAAGTATACACCTAAGCCTAACAACAGCACTCTTGCTTCTGCTACCAATGTTATCACAGTTTGGAGCGAGAAGGATAATGATGATGCTTCAAAAAACACTATAGGTACACAATATTACACTGTCTACGCAGTCCGTCAGAACGCCAGCAGCGAGAGCAAGCTGAACAATGTTACAGCCAGCGCTCCTGTGACCGTGACGAAGGACACCAGCGTTGAGAAGCTCAACCGCTTCATCATCACTGTCCCCAAGAATTACAACAGCACCACCGGCATTAACGACGCCAAGGAGTTCGAGCTGAATTTCTCTGACCGCAGCAAGAATTCCACCGTTGAGAACGGCCAGACCGTGTGGGCCGCCAAGGATGTTGACACCGTGAAGTTCAAGGTTGCCGACGGCAAGCTGTACTTTAAGGACAACGAGGCCAACCTGACCGACGGCCGCGTCATCCACTTCACCATCCGCGCTGAAGACAAGACCAGCACCGGCGCTTACGAGTTCCTCATCCGCGAGGGCGAGGCCAGCAGGGACGCTACTCTTAAGAGCGTCAAGGTAGACGAGGTTTCCTTCACCCAGGACGGCGATAAGTTCATCGTCGAGGACCTGAGCGAGAACGAGAACTACGACGTCACCAAGCTGCCGGTCGTCATCGAGACCAACGACCCCGGCGCTACCGTGACCGTGGACGGCAAGGCCTATATCCCCGAGGTCACCACCGTTGACCTGAGCGAAGGCAAGACCGCAGAGGTGGTTGTCACCGCAGCCG
>NZ_QZDU01000044.1 GCF_009917525.1 Acutalibacter sp. 1XD8-36 | reverse complement strand
ATTACGACAAGACAGTCAATATCAATTAAAGCGAACTAGCATCAACAAGTAATGGATTTTTCTCTCATACGGAACCATGCTAAAATATGTGTATGCCTTTAGGAAAGGAGAAACTAATGGAATTCAATCGAGCTGAGGTGGGTCGCAGGATAGCAAAGCGGCGTAAGGAATTGGGCGTAAAACAAAATGTGCTTGCAGAGAAACTGGGGTATCATAAAAATCATCTCTCCGGAATTGAACACGGTCGGATTGCTCCGAGCATGGATTTGTTTGTAGGAATATGCAAGGAACTAAATGTGTCTCCGAACTACCTACTAGAGGGTGCCATGCACCCAGAAAATGTTCCTCTTGACATTGTGGCTGACATAAACAGATGCAGGGATGAGGATAAGGAGGTCATCGCAGAAATCGTTAAAATCTACGTTGACAAAGCTGAAAAAACGTGACATCCATGCACAAATAAGGTATAATATATCTTGAGGAGGGATGTCTCCAATGAGGATAGTGTTCTGTGATGACGATGTAACCGTTATGGATAAGCTGGAGAAGTATCTTCGGGCATATTTCAGTGAGAATAAATTGAAACAGCCTGAGTACGAAGCTTACATCAATGGAGAGGAATTACTGAATTCAGACAAGAGAATTGATATAGCTTTTCTTGATGTGGAGATGCCAGGTATAGACGGTATCACAGTTGGAGCTAGGTTAAAGGCCCGGTTTCCCTATGTGAAAATCATAATACTTACGTCATTTTCGGACTACTTGGACGAAGCTATGAAATTTCATGTGTTTCGCTACTTATCAAAGCCGCTTGAGAAAAGTCGCTTATATAGAAACATGAAAGAGGCATTGTATCAAATCAGTGTTGATACAAAACCTGTGTTGATTGAAACCGCCGATGAGTCCGTCACAAGATTTGCCGATGAAGTGATTATGGTAGAGGCAAACAAGCACAAGGTGAAAGTTTTTACTGTGGATAAGGTATACGATTCCGTTCAACCAATGAAACATTGGGAAACTCTTTTGGAAATAGGAAGTTTCTACCATACCCATCGCAGCTACATTGTAAATATGAAGTTTGTTCGCTCCTTCGATGCAACTACACTCAAGATGGGTTCACCAAGCGGTGAGAACCATCGGGCGTATATGGCCCGCAGAAAGTATCCAGGATTCAAGAGTGCATATGTGCGGTTTCTGGAGGCGATGAAATAATGCAAACACTCACCTTTATCTGTGTCTACTTAGTAGAGGGGATCACTGCTTGGCAGTATTTTTCCTCCCTGTTTATTCCGAAAAAGAAGCCTATCATACGAATTTCGCTATTTATACTTGGGTATGCACTCGGTTGTCTGCTATTCAATTTATCTATAATTTGGATTAATACAATTTTCTTTACCCTGCTCAATTTATTACTGCTCAAGTCTTTCTATATTTGTTCCTGGGAAAGCTGCATTTATCATACTGTGTTGCTGACTTGCCTTACTTTAGGCACAGAAATTCTCGTGGAGTTTCTCCTTGGAATGCTTTTCGGAGGGGCTGAGAAATATCAGGACAGCCTTCCAATTCTAGTTTTTCTCTGTGTTTTTAGTAAACTACTCTATTACACACTGACAAAACTGTGCATCCGCCTTTCTCCCAAATCATTGATAAATATGCACGATGCAGGCCCCATCGCGCTTTTGCTAGGCAGTTTCTCGTTTTCAACGATTTTCATTCTGCTCATTATGGCGTACTCAGCGCTGTATTGTAATTTGCCGCCCTTTATTGAAACCTTAATGATGGTCGGAGCGCTGATCCTTCTTCTTTCTGCCTTGGCAATATTTGCAGGATATCAGTATAGTCAGAAGCTTAATAAGGAGAATCTAGAACTCCAGTTGATAAAGCAGAAAGATCAGGTGGAAGGAGAATATTTCAGTGCTCTTGAGGATCAATATGAACGTCAGCAGGTCCTGCTCCACGATTTACGTCGGCATCTTACTGCCATCAAAGAATTTGCACTGGAGAATGAAGACCAACAGGTGGTGCATTATGTCTCCAATTTGCAAAGCCTCCCGGCGCTTCAGCGAAAGCTGAAATTTTGTGAGAATCTGATGCTAAATTAGGACTATAACTTGGGCTGGGAATGGATATGTTTTAGCAACATGTGATAACTCGGACAAGCCGCATAATC
>NZ_QZDU01000043.1 GCF_009917525.1 Acutalibacter sp. 1XD8-36 | reverse complement strand
TGCTTTTCGCGGCGGGCTTTGGTACATTCTTAAAATCATGTTTTACCAAAAAAGAGAGGTTAATATGTATAATAGAGAAATAATTTCAGAATTTCTGACGATTTTTGGGGCTGTGCTTGCGGCAATAACAGTCGCGCATTTCCTTTTTGGCTAAGGAGCGCAAGTCGATTTCAATTTCTACTTGCATAGGAGAATGCTCGTATCCTTGCAACACTTCAATAAGCAATTTAGTCATCAAATCTCGCGCCTCATTAGAGACAAATAAGGATGCCTTTCCAATGGCAATTTTTAATGACCTGATTTCTTTTTCATTTCTTCCGTAATCTGTTAATAAGTAATGCGAAAAGACATCTTCAAAAGCATTTACAAGTAAGTCAAATTGCTTTTGCTTCCAGGATGTTTTACTGGATATTGTATTTGCAATCCATATACTGATAACAGATATGAAGCAACCGATAAGAACGCTAATTACATCTATTGGAAACTACCTCCTTTCCTTCACTTCAGACCGTCCCACCAAATAGTCATCGGAAAAATATAACGCTTATGTTAAGTTTAGAGGAGGAATGGACATGGAACTGCTTGACCTAACCGCCACAATCCACATTGACACAGCAGAGATTGATGCGGCCATCGAAAAAGCGAACCGGCTACTGGCGCTTCTGAAGGAAGCGAAAGAAACAGCCGGTTCGCAAAACAAGAAAAGCTAATTCAGCTTTTCAGAGAGGAATTGCTTTAGAGCTAATTCCATAAGTTCATGCCAGTTATTGAATTTTGTTGTTGCAGCAACGTGAGCATCAATATCCGGCTGAGGAATAGCTTCAATATCTTCTTTTGTTTCTGGGTAGAACCCGCCAGCGGCAAGAAAATCATCGAATGATGCGTATGGCGTGTTTTCTTGGAAAAATTTGTCTGGTAACAGGTCGGACACGGCAGCCTTTATCTCCACATACTTCACCCCCTTTCAGACAAATTATAGCACACGGACGGAGATGATTCAACAAAAAACGCCCCCACAAGTGTTCCTAGCACTTGTGGGGACTAGCAAAGCCCATTGAGTAAGCAAAGAGCTTGCATGAGGACATTATACCACTTCCTCCTGCGGGCTGCAAGACAATAGGAGGAATTTTTATGAAGTTAAGGATAAATTTTCACACAGGGACAACATTCCTGCTGGAATGGGAAGAAATGGACAGCGGCAAGTTTTATGCGCTGGTAGGCCTGCTGGCTGTGGTGCTGCTGATGGGATTCTTTTTGAAGCTTATAGCTACACCGTAAGAATAATACAAGCTTAGAAGGAGTAAAGAATATGCTTAAAAATTTTTTTGTAGAGAAGCACGAGAAAAAATATAAAGTGTTGGACATGGCGCGTACAGAAATTGAGTATCGTCCCCGCTGGGGCAGAATAATTGGCTGCGGCGTGGGTCTGTTGGTGGCAGCCGGACTCTCACTCTCAAGCTTTACCGTTGTTGGTGCAGGGCATACCGGGGTAGTGTCCACCTTTGGGCAGGTGAGCGAAGACGTGCTGCAGGAGGGTTTTCACTTTAAGTCTCCTTTGCAGAGGGTCACCAAGATGGATAACCGCATTGTAAAGCTGGAGGTATCTACCGAGGCCTTTAGCTCAGACCTTCAGACGGTAAATGTCAATCTCGCAGTGAACTACCGTGTGGATACCTCTAAATCTTTCTCTATTGTGAAGAATGTCGGCACGAACTACGAGGATGTACTGATTACCCCGGCGGTTAATGAGGTTATGAAATCAATCATGGCAGACTATACCGCCGAGCAGAGTATCACAAACCGTAACATAATTTCCACGGCCCTACTCGATGAACTGAACGAAAAGCTGTCTGACAGCGGTATATATGTATCTGATATCAACATCATCGACTTTGATTTCAGCGACGTATACGTTGCAGCTATCGAGTCAAAACAGGTAGCCGAACAGGAGAAGCTTCGCGCAAAGATTGAGCAGGAGCAGCTGACAATGGAGAAGGAATCAGAGTCAGCCCGCCGGGTAATAGATGCCCAGGCCGCCGCAGAGGTAGCGAAGATAGAGGCCGAGGCGGCGGCCTATGCCGGCGAAAAGGAAGCTGCGGCAAATGAGAAGATAGCTGAGTCCCTGACAGCTCCGCTGATTGAGTATTATAAGATACAGCAGTGGGATGGGAAGCTGCCTACAGTGAGTGGAGCAGAGACTATTATCGCCATGGGTGCGCCGCAGGAAGAAGAAGCTCGGGAGTGAACTGGGCAACCTGGTGTATCGTGTCATAGGACAATCCGCAAAAACAATAAGCATTAAGAAA
>NZ_QZDU01000042.1 GCF_009917525.1 Acutalibacter sp. 1XD8-36 | reverse complement strand
CTGTCGTCTGAGCCTATGCTGTTCAGCACTTTCCCGGTGTCCTTGGTGGTGCGCCGGATGTAGATTTTGTAGGCAGCACCTTTTTCTTTAACAATTTTCTGGAGTTCACTCTGACCAATGTTCCAAATATAACCACCTGCGTAAGAAGTATCGTAATAGTCTTTCTCGCTAATCACATATAAAATGTTTTCGCTCTTAACGTTACTAAGACTAGTGGTTAATTTTGAAAAACCGCGATTGTAGTAGGAGTATGCACCAATGTCATCGCCAGTCATAATAAATGCCTGATTATCCTGCTCAACATTACTGATGACATATGAACCGTTGTTATATACCCATTCATTTCCCCACTGCTCTGAGCGCTTAATGTTATAAATCGCCTTGCCATTAGTCTTAATATCGGTAAAGTATACTACATCTGTATCTTTCCAATCATACGGCACATCGACACGAATAGCACCGCTCTCAATCGTTACGGGCAACGCATTTCCATCAGTGTCAGCAGCACCTATATATGCTGCTTTATTCTGATTCAAAGTTGTGGCAACAGAATAAATGTAGTCGTTATCAAAAGCTCTGTTTGCTGTCACACTCTTAATCTCTGTATCCTCGCTAGGCGCTTTCACGTCAAAGTCCACTGAGTACACAGTATCCGTTCCATCAGCATTAGCGACAGTCAAATACAGTGTATCATCAAAGGCAGCGAAACTTGTGTCTTTATGCTCAGGAGGCGGACTTGCGCCAGTTATTGGATCTGGGTCAAACATGTTCTCATTGGAAGTAAAGTGGGGTTTCCACACTGAACCTACGGTAGTAACATCATTTTCAATCACAGGTCCAATATGACCGTTGTTCATCCAGACACTACCATCAGGCTTTGTAATTGTAAGAGGGCCTGGGCCAGCTTTTACCACTGCGCCTGCATCAGGATATGCATACAGCTTAAGGCCCTTAAGAGCTTCTGAGAGATATATGCTATCAGCAGAGTTATGGTATTTATAATCAATCTGCAGAGTAAGGGTATGGCTTGCGGCAGACTCAGGAACAGCAGTAGCAACGATATTTCCATTTCCGTCGCGTAACTCCAACTTATTAAGGGCGGTGGTATTCACCTTAGACGCAGACAGGTTAATAGTGTAGTCGCGGTAGTGCTTGCCGTCCTCTGCAGTCACACGCAGAGTAAAGGAACCGCTCTTAGTATTGATATTGCTCAGCTTATGGCGATTTCCTCCGGTGGTCTCAACATTGACATCCTTCTGAGCGGGAACAGACACCTTTGCAGGCAGGTTGGTGGTAACATTTATGCTGCAAGTATGCTCACCAGGCTGAACCTGAGTATTGCCCTTATCAAAATCGTGAGTCTTATCGACAACGATATTGACGGTGGTATCGTCAGCAGTCAGACCCCACTTGCTCTCGGAGTCATCAACCTGAATTTCAGTCATGATAGCGTCGTCATACTGAGAAACGGCTTCAACATGAACCCTGACGAAAGCACCAGAGGGGTTAGCCTTGGTACGGATGAGCAGGTCGGTGTAGCCTTCGCCATTGTTCATCGCCCAGTGTGCGCGTCCGCTACCAACTACCATGAGCATCGACTCGCGGTTATAGTCGCCTGCGTCACCATCAACTCGATCATAAGGATGAGCAGCTTCGCCAACAGGGTCATCGTCATTCACTGCACGGAATGCAAGCTGAGGATTCCGAGTTCCATCTACATTCCAGGAGGAAGAAGTACCCATAATACGCTTTACACCGTCAGTGGTTGTGTAAGCGGGCACCCAGCTAGCGGCACCTTTGGCTACCTTCACATCCATGATGGCTAGTTCATCGTCAGCTAAAACCTCATCCAAAACACTTGTGTCAGCAACACCAATTTGGTTGCCATACACATCGTTCACTGAGAAGCTATCGAACACCTTCTCATTTACAAAGGAAACGTTGTAGAAATCCCTCGTGCCAGTCTTTGCAGTAACGGTAACCTTACCGGTCTGGGTGGAAGGCTCATAGGTATAAGAGCTCTTCGCACGGATGGAAGTGGGGGCGAATATCTCAGTAGAATCGTCCATATTTGCGCCCAGGCCCACATTACTGGGCTTCATGCCGAAGGGCAGGGTGATAACGATATCGCTGCCGTTAATCTCGCCGGAGATGGCATGAGCCTTGATGGCGTCAAGATCCCCGAACTCGTAGTCGCCGCTGGCGTTCTCCACACGGACGGTGGACAGGGTGGCGTCGTTTTCAGGGATGGTGCTCTCCACGGTGATTATCAGGTCGTGGTCGACAGGCTCTGCGTCGCCAACCTTCTCGCGAAGGGTAAC
>NZ_QZDU01000041.1 GCF_009917525.1 Acutalibacter sp. 1XD8-36 | reverse complement strand
ACATGGTTTACTGTCTCCTTTCTGAATGGGGTGTGATAACTTCATTCTACCAGAGAGCTGCAAACCGTGTCTCTTTTTGTTTTTGCGAAACTTATTTTACCTTATCCCCCGCCCTTTCAAGTACCCGATGTAGCATATGCAGGACGCTATCTGGCGAGATTGGCCCACCGTTGGGCGATGGAAATACATACTCACCGGCTACTTTGTTCCTCTGTTCCTGGAGAATTTCTACCGCATCTGCCCCAATAGACAGGGTTCTGTAGGAATTCTTTGTCTTTAATGGGGCCTCCACGACTTCCCCATTGATCCTGGCTACCTGCCGTTTCACTTGGATAGCGCCTGTGTCCAGGTTAATATCGTCCCACTTTAGGCCCAGCAGTTCGCCACGGCGTAAACCTGTTGCTAACTCAAGGTAGTACATCTCGAACACGCCGCTATTCTTGGCCTCACGGAAGAACGCAGCCAATTGGTCAGCGGTCAGCGTTTTCATCTCTTGGTGCTCAACCTTTGGTAGGGCACAACCGTCTGTGGGATTGCTTGAGATAAGTTTTTGACTTTTGGCAAGTTCCATTGCGGACGAAATCACCTGGTTTATGTTCCGCACAGTTTTCGCGCTCAAGCCTTTGGGCTGTTGCTTGGATTCCGTGCGCTCTACCCTGCCGCTGGTCAACAGCTTTCTGTAAAGAGCTTGGACTTCCAGTGTGGTCAGCTTACCGAGCGGTATCTTACCTATGTTCGGCTTAATATGATTTTCAATATAACCCTTGTATGTTTTGTGTGAGGATTGGCGTACCTTGATTTTGGCGTAGTTCTCAAACCATACGTCCATCCATTGGCCTACCGTGTACTGACCAGCTTTAACGATATCCAAGCCTTTGTTGTCCTCAATGGCCCTGGCCAGCTTTTCTTTGACCTCTGCCTGTGTCTTACCAAGCACGTTCTTATAAATCACCCTGCCGGACTCCGGGTCACGGCCTGCGGTGTACCGCCCTTCCCAGCGTCCGTCCTTGCGCTTGCGTATGTTGCCTTCTCCGTTTGCTCTACGTTTTGCCATACTCTGGCCCCCTTTCTGACCACCAACACTACCACATAGTACCCGCCTATGTCCACTGACATTTTTCTTATTTTTTCTGGTTTTTCACAAACCGTATTCTTTGTTTTGCACCGCAAAATTTGAGGGCCCTACATTCTCATCCCAAAAGCCTCATCGTCATCCATATCCTGTTGGACACTGCGCTCCGTTTTCAACCCATGCGCCGCCTTCTTCTGCTCTATTTTACTTCTGAGCTTGCTATCGATTTGAGCGTTCAGCCGAGCAATTTTCTTGTCATAACTCTTGGAGATTACCTTACACAGCGCGCTAACTACCGACCTCATAGCTGAACCTACATCATAACTTTGCACAGGCTCCGCATCTATAATTCTCATAGCCAGTGTCGCGCTCCTGACAATCACATTCTTAATACTGCGAAACTCAGGGTTATCCTCCAGAGGAATATCCGGCTTTTTCTTCTCATGATAGAGTGATAATTTCTCCCGGTTGATCTTGTTCCACTCAGAATTCAACTTTGCAATGTCATCGTCTTTTGCAAGCTCAGCCACAATCCTGTTGACCGTGTCCTTAACCTCTTTTGGCAAATAGCCATACTGCTTACGCCCTTTGCAGGTCTTTAGCTGCGAAACCAGTTTCAAAAATAGCATTTCTATTTCGGAAGTAGGGGCATAAGAATCACGGATTTTAGCAATCAGCTTTTCAATTTCCTCTCGGTTCTCCTTCTTCAGACGGTTGCGTAGGTCTGTTTCCATATTGAACAGCTTATACTGCTCCATATGAAAGATGTCATTACCCAGCATACTCCGCAGTTCAGCAATCCCATTTTTTGTCAGCCAACCCTGCTTTGCGTCCTTGGAATAGACCAGCAAGTGCATATGAGGATGGTGTGTGGTATTATGAAATGCTCCATACCATTCCAGGTTACTGATGTCAATTTTCTGAGCCTCAGCTAGCTCAGTAACATTCCTCCGCACCAATTCCCGCCATACCTCGGCCTTATTATAACCCAGCCGTTCGGCATCCTCGCGGTGTAAACTGATGACGTGTGTCCATATGATGCCTTTATGCTGACCCACTTCCTCGGCAACGGAATCCAAATCTATCTTGTCATCGGTCTGACTAAAGAGGCCATGGATCCCCAGCTTTTCTACCCCAGGTCGCTCTGCCATGTAGCTGACCAGTTTGTCTAACTCGCCGATACGGTCAGCGTTACGCTCAATGAAAGCATCGATGAACTCGCTGGCATTGCTCTTGGTGGGAGAGCTTTCGTAGTCATGGTACTCGCCATAGTCCTTAACCGCTGAATCAAATTTGAG
>NZ_QZDU01000040.1 GCF_009917525.1 Acutalibacter sp. 1XD8-36 | reverse complement strand
TCCACAGCAGAATATTGAAATCGTCTGGAAAATAGGCGGTTTTGGCTCTAGCGGCAAAGAAATTCAAAAAAACTTCTGAAATTTGTTGTCGTGGGCTTGACATACGGGTGGCGGAGATCGTGAAACCGTATCTTGGGTAGTCCAGCTCTCTCAAGTACCCGATGTAGCATATGCAGGATGCTGTCCGGCGAGATTGGCCCGCCGTTAGGTGAGGGGAACACATACTCACCAGCCACTTTGTTCCTCTGCTCTCTGAGAATTTCTACTGCGTCTGCCCCTATGGACAGGGTTCGGTAGGAATTCTTTGTTTTTAGCGGGGCCTCTACCACTTCCCCATTTATCCTGGCTACCTGCCGTTTCACTTGGATAGTGCCTGTGTCCAGGTTGATATCGTCCCACTTCAGCCCTAGCAACTCTCCACGGCGCAAGCCTGTTGCCAGTTCTAAGTAGTACATCTCGAACACGCCGCTATTCTTAGCTTCGCGGAAGAAGGCTGCTAATTGGTCAGCGGTCAGCGTTTTCATCTCCTGGTGTTCAACCTTTGGTAGGGCGCAACCATCGGTGGGATTGCTTGAAATAAGTTTCTGGCTTTTGGCAAGTTCCATCGCTGACGAAATCACCTGATTTATATTGCGCACCGTCTTGGCACTCAAACCTTTGGGCTGTTGTTTGGACTCTATCCGCTCTACCCTACCACTGGTGAGCAGCTTTCTGTAGAGTGCCTGGACTTCCAGAGTAGTCAGCTTACTGAGCGGTATCTTACCAATACTCGGCTTAATGTGATTCTCAATATAACCTTTATATGTTTTATGTGACGATGGGCGCACATTGATTTTGGCGTAGTTCTCAAACCATACGTCCATCCACTGCCCTACCGTGTACTGACTCGCTTTAACGATATCCAAGCCTTTGTTGTCCTCAATGGCCCTGCCCAGTTTCTCCTTGACCTCTGCTTGAGTCTTACCAAGCACATTCTTGTAAATCACCTTGCCTGACTCGGGATCACGTCCAGCAGTATACCGGCCTTCCCAGCGGCCATCCTTGCGCTTGCGTATGTTGCCTTCACCATTTGCTCTGCGTTTTGCCATATCTTGGCCCCCTTTCTGATTACCAACACTACCACATAGCACCCGCCTATGTCCACTGACATTTTTCTTACTTTTTCTGGTTTTTCCCAAACCGTATTCTTTGTTTTGCACCGCAAAATTTGGCTTCCTTACATCCTCATCCCATAGTCCTCATCATCCATCTCCTGCCAGACGCCACGGTCTGTTTTCAACCCATGCGCCGCCTTCTTCTGCTCGATTTTACTCCTGAGTTTGCTATCTATTTGAGTATTCAGCCGGACGATTCTCTTATCATAACTCTTGGAGATTATCTTACACAGCGCGCTGACCACTGACCGAATCGAACCGCCCACATCATAACTTTGCATAGGCTCTGTATCCATAATCTTCATAGCCAGCGCCGAACTCCTGATAATTACGTTCTTGATACTGCGAAACTCAGGGTTATCTTCCAGATGAATATCCGGCTTATTCTTCTCATGATAGAGTGATAATTTTTCACGGTTGGCCTTGTTCCACTCCGAATTCAATTTTGCGATTCCCTTGTCCTTCGCAAGCTCAGCCACAATTTTGTTAACAGTATCCTTAACCTCTTTCGGCAAATAACCGTACTGCTTACGGCCCTTGTAGGTCTTTAGCTGTGAAACCAGTTTCAAAAACAGCATTTCCACCTCAGAGGTCGGCGCATATGACTCACGAATTTTTGTAAGCAGTTTCTCAATTTCCAGCCTACTTTCGTTCTTCAGACGGTCACGAAGGGCTGTTTCCATCGAAAATAATTTGTACTGCTCCATGTGAAAGATGTCATTGCCCAGCGCACTTCGCAGGTCATCGATTCCCTTTTTCGTCAGCCAACCCTGCTTTGCATCTTTAGAATAGACCAGCAAGTGTATGTGCGGATGGTGTGTGGTATTGTGAAATGCTCCGTACCATTGCCGGTTACTGATGTCTATTTTCTGAGCCTCAGCCAGCTCAGTGACGTTCCTTCGCACCAACTCCCGCCATGCCTCGGCACTGTTGTACCCTAGCCGTTCTGCATCCTCGCGGTGCAAACTGATGACGTGTGTCCAGATGATGCCCTTGTGCTGGCCCACTTCCTCTGCAACGGAATCCAAGTCTATCTTGTCATCGGTTTGACTAAAGAGGCCATGACTTCCTAGTTTTTCTACCCCAGGGCGCTCCGCCATGTAGCTGACTAGCTTGTCTAACTTGCCTATGCGGTCAGCGTTGCGCTCTATGAATGCGTCGATGAACTCGCTGGCGTTGCTCTTGGTGGGAGAGCTTTCGTAGTCATGGTACTCGCCATAGTCCTTAACCGCTGAATCAAATTTGAG
>NZ_QZDU01000039.1 GCF_009917525.1 Acutalibacter sp. 1XD8-36 | reverse complement strand
TTGGTCCCGCTATATTCACGCAATGGAGGCTATATGGCGACTGTCACAAGCTTTGCGGGGGTAAATGCGAACACAAAGCGCCCGGATGAGGCTTTTTGGGTCGTGGACTATCTTCTGGGAGAAGAATGTCAGAGGTCTATCCTATATACGTTCATGACCTCAGGTCAAGCCGTGCCCACTCTGGAGGGGCTTATGACAAAGGGGAAAGCTGTTTCCACTGGGTTTGAAGGAAAGAATGGAAAGCCGAAAGGAAAAATGCCTGATAACCTTTATGAACAGTTCTGCACTGTTAGGGACAGCATCAGCTTTGCTGATTTTGCCACGCCTTTGGATCGTGAATTTGAGCAGCTCTACTTGGATCTGCGGGAGCCGTCTCAGAAATCGCGGGAGTCTATAATTCATGACGCTTATATGAGAATGAGTATGGAGCTTGCCGAAAGCTAAGAGCAGGACACCCCATGAAAAAACACACAACATTCTCTAAGGCTACTTCCCAATAGCCCCCATCCTTCTCGGCTACCTCCTATTCTACGCCATCCCCTTCGTTCTGGTAATCCAATACTCCCTCTCCACTGGCAGCGGCGACGCCCTCTATTTCATAGGCTTCATAAACTACCAGGACGTAACCTCAAACAATATGTTCACCCTGGCTTTCGGCAACACCATGCGCTTTCTTGCGGCGGCTCTGCCCCTCATCATGGTGCTGGCCTACGCCATCGCGCTGCTCATGCAAAAGCACGCCAACAAGCATAAGCTCTTAAAGTCCGTGTTCCTGTTTCCCTACATCATGCCTGTTGTAGGCGCGGTGATTCTGGTGGAGCTGCTCTTTGCCGAGTCCGGCCTAGTCCCCAGCATTTCCAATGCCCTGGGCCTGCCCCTGGTGGACTGGCTGGGCGGGCCTGCGGCTTTCGGCGTGGTGTTGTTGCTGTATCTCTGGAAGAACACCGGTTACAGCGTGATTCTGCTGCTGGCCGGGCTTGTCACAATCCCGGAGGAGCAATACTCCGCCGCCGATCTGGACGGAGCGTCCGGCTGGCAGAAGTTCTTCTACATCACCACGCCGCAGATGTGGTACTCGGTGTTCTTTGCCATCATCTTCTCGCTGATCAATGCCTTCAAGTGTTTTCGAGAGATTTTCCTCATCGGCGGCACCCACCCCAACGAAAACATCTACATGCTCCAGCATTTCTTAAACAACAGCTTTGAGAATCTTAACTATGCCAAGCTCTCTGTGGCCTCGGTTCTCCTTTTGATTGTGGTGCTGGTGGTGTTCGCAGTATTCTACATCTTCGTCCGCAGGAAGGAGGGGTTCCGGTCATGAAAAAAGCTGTAAAGCCGGGAGAGATTTTTGCCATTCTGCTGGCGTTTATCTCCATCGCCCCCTTCTGCTATGTGCTGGTTCTCAGCTTTCTGCCAGCCAGTGGCGGTATTACTTTTGATTATTACTACGATGTGTTTCTGGGTTCACCCCAATACCTACTTCGGTTCTGGAAAAGCATGGGAATCTGCCTGTGCATCGTGGCGGGACAGCTTGTAGTGTCAGTGCTGGCCGGGTATGGCTTCGCAAAATGTGAGTTCCGTGGTCGGGATACCCTGCTGTTCGTGCTCATGATTCTCATGGTCCTGCCCCTGCAGGTTACCTTGGCCCCCAACTACATTATGCTGGACAAATTGGGCCTGCTGGATACCTACTCAGCCTTGATTCTTCCGTCCATCTTCATGCCCCTGGGCACGTTCGTCCTGACCCAGAGTTTCAAGTCCGTCAGCGACGACATCATTGACGCGGCAAGGCTGGACGGCTGCGGGCTGTTCCGTCTGCTGACAAAAATCATCTTGCCCATGAACACCAGTGGGCTGGTCTGCGTCACGCTGCTGTCGTTCTTAGACGGATGGAACATGGTAGAACAGCCCATCGCCTACATCAAAGACTTCCTGCGGTACCCCCTCTCAGTGGCCTTGGCCTATGTGTCACCTGCGGACCCCACCCTACAACTGGTCTGCTGCATTCTGGTGGTGCTGCCGCCCCTGTTCCTGTTTACCTATTTTAACCGGGAACTGGTGGAGGGCATTGTTTTGGCGGAGGTGAAATGATGAGGAAGATAGACAAAAATGACCCGTATGAGAAGTATTTATATAGTGACAGACCACCCTGGAAACCTACCACGCTAAAGCAGAAAGCCCTGTGGGTGTCAGCGCTGGTCTTCTGGCTGATTGCCGCCTGCACCCTTTTCGCTGTTAAGAATCAGGAGCTGATGACCCCGCAGGTTACCACTGTGAGTACCGAAACCAGCTACAGCTCAGGTTCCCCGGCAAAGCTGCCTCTTGACTGCCTACAAATAGACGGTGACGGCGGTATGCACCTCTACGAGATTTATGAGGGTACCGGCTGGGAGGCTGGGGTGCGGGTCCGGGAGGTACAGGGGTTCTCCTTGGACGAAAGCAATGTGCTCCTGGGCAACGGCGGCTGGGGGGACTATGTTCAGTATGCCTCTAAAACTCTGACCGATGGCGAACTGGTGGAGGTGATTCAGGGCGGGGAAAAAGCCGCTGACCAGTGGCTTGCTGTATTCCCGGAGGACGCGCCGGAGCCAGATCATCTCCCCAGCGGCGTGGAGATCGTGGCCCGGGACGGCAACGCCCTGCTGCTGTCCGTGGAATCTGACCAGCAGCCCTTCATGGAGGGCCGGGCCAAGAACCTTGTGCCGGAGCTTTCCGAGGCCAGGGTCTACAGTCTGTCGGCTATGGAACAATTCCAAGGCAATTTCATCTGCACGGGACTGCTGCTTATGGTATTTGTCATTGTGTTCTGGATGTGGGGTTACGCTTGGTATGAGAACCAGCTATCCAAAAAGTATCCCCGAATGTGGCCTATGAGCGTTGGCATCAGCATT
>NZ_QZDU01000003.1 GCF_009917525.1 Acutalibacter sp. 1XD8-36 | reverse complement strand
AATTCTCCAGAGAATCATCGGGAATATCATTGACCGCCGCAGTGATGTTACTGATAATCCCCATCTCCACTGCCAGCTTGAACAGCATCTCGCACACATCTTTGCCGAGGGAACGCACCTCGCTCTTGATTGCTCCTGCCAGCATGGGAGCCAAGTAATTGATGTTTTTCTGCTGCCGTAGATACCCGATGTAGAACTCAACCGCCTTGCAAACGAAGTCGCCTTTCGAGGTGGCATTTGCCGCTGGCAGCATTTCCTCAATCTCCGTGACCATTGACGGCCGCATCCAGTACGCATATTTTTGCTTTTTCTCGCTCAAAAGCTCTCCTTTCTGACCGACCCCTGATTTCAGAGGCCGATAATCTTTGATTTTTCCCTACCGACCGGCTCTGCCGGACGATGTGAACCGCGCAGTAGACCCCGCGCTTTAACCTGCTTGTCTTTTTGACCGTTTTCTAAGCCCTTTGAGGCTGGATATTCTTCCATAATCTTGCATATTTCTCTTTGCTTTGATATGGTGGCTGCTGCCTTCACAAATCACCACAAATGCCTCAAAACGGCGTTCTGGGCCGTTTGCCACTACTTCCTCGACTCCAGCCCAAATCGCCTGACACGGCTCTCACAAGGGCCATAAGCGCCTACCTCGCTGTCTGGCACTCGTTGTGGTACTTGACCGCTCCATAAATGGGAAGAATTGTGAAAATCAAGTTACCATTCCGAACTTGGCCGCTGGCGCTCTCATACTTTGTAGACTCCGTCAGGATAAGTGTTTTGTACTCCAACTCCCGCACATATTTCCTCACTGTGTTCTCGCTCATACCCACAGCTCGACCGATAGTTTTGTAGCTAGGCCAGCATTGATGCGACTTCCTGCCCTCGCAGTACATGAGGTAGGCATAGACAGCCAGCTCGCCTGCTGACAATCCCAAACTAAAAATTGCATTTGGCAGAGGGAAGAAGTTCTTTGCTCCGCTGCATGATGCTTTCAAAAAATTACTCATGTCCAATACCTCCTGCCTGTTCCTCGACCCAAGTGAGGAATTTTTCTTTGGGAACTACCAAGCGCGAACCGATTCGCAGCACAGGAAAACCATCCTGATGCAATAACTCGTAGGCCCCAGCCATGGAAATCCCTAAGACTTCTGCCACTGTTTTCGCATTGAGAAACAGTGGCAGTTCGTCATAGCTTTTGAACTTTGATTGAACCACTCCGCACCTCCTAAAAAATGTCTTGACTTTTCTGTTTGCTTGTTGTAGACTAATTTTTAAAGACAGTTTGATTTTCCGGCCATCTTATAGTAACACATGGCAATTCATTTGTCAAGGACAATTTCAAAAATATTTTTGGCTTTCAAAAGGAGCGTAATCAGAATGACTGAATACCTATTCTACACCTACTTTGAAGAGGGGCGGGAATATTTCGTTTACAAAGATTTGACGTTCGAGCGCTCGCACAAAAAAGAAAAAGACTTCCCATTTCTGGAAAGCCTTTTGCGGTTTACCTATTTGGACATCTGGCCTATGGAGGATCTGTTTAAGAAAATGGACAAGGCGCTGCTGAATTTTTATCGGGAACGTGACTTCGATTCGCAGGATACTGTGATGAGCGCTCTGGGGGAGCTTGCGAAAAAACACATCTATTTTGAGTTCCTACGCCTCGACTGGCAGGCGCGTTTCCGATATATGGATCACCACCCGGACGAGGACGTGTACAAATATCTTCCGCACAAGCAGCTACGCCACATCCCCAGCGACCTTGACACGCTGCAAAAACAGATCATGCGCTTGTTCCAAGATGTACTGGACATCGACGACGGCAAGAAGAAACCTGTGCATGAAAAGCTGCAAGCCTACCTCGACAAGGAAAAAAGAGAACCGCTCTATGCCTATCAGTTCAGGCCAATCTCCACCATGTATGAGCGAACCGGCAACGGTACTTTTGCCGAAGTCCTCCACCCAACCTCCCTCTCCGACCTCGTTGAGTTCTCCCTCCGCGAGTGCGTCAAGCGGCAACAACGTATGCGTATCTGCTCATACTGTGGAAAGTATTTTGCGATTCCCCGGCGCAACACGGCGGAGTTTTGCAACCTGACGGTGGATGAGAATGGACACACTTGCCGTGAGGTCGGTGCGGTAAAGCGCTGGGCGGAAAAGAAAAACTCGGATGAGTTATTTAGGGAGTACCGGAGGGAGTACAAAAAGAGGTTCAACTGGATTAAAGCCGGGAGGATTAGCCCCGGCGCGTTCTATGCTTGGAGCGCTACTGCGAAGGGTAAGCGTGACGAGTGTGCTGCCGGGAAAATGACCTTTGAGGAATTCAAGGAGTGGCTCACTCAATCGTAAACCGCTTTTCTTTAGTTTAGCGGCGCAGATTTTGAGAGACTCATGCGTTTTACGAATGAGTCAGTAGCCTACCTTATCCCCCAAAACTCCCCCAGCGTCACCATACATATCTATCATAAGAGAATGCAAAAAATGTTCTTACACCTGTGCGGCAAGGCAGAGTTTATTTCCGCAAAATAACCGAGTGCCGCAACATATTTTCTCAATGCAGAAACTCCTATTTCAAGGCACTGGTGGAAAAACTGCGGGTCTTGTCGCTTCGCGCGGCTCGTCAAACCCAGCCGAGAGCGCCCACCCACAGTCTCCATGATATATCATCTGCCGTGTCATGCCGCCGTCGATGCAGATATTCTCGCCGGTGATAAATCCCGCCTTGTCCGAACAGAGGAACAACGCCATATTAGCGATATCCAGGGGGGTGCCCACCCGCCCTGCCGGGTGCTGAAGGGCATCGGGGCCGGTGTATTGCGTATAACTCGTATCGATCCAGCCCGGCGAGATGGCATTGACTCGCACCCTGCCCGCAAGGGATACCGCCATCGCGTGGGTCAGGGCGGAAATGCCGCCCTTCGCCGCCGTGTAGCTCTCAGTCTGGGGTTGGCTCATGCGGTCCCGGGAGGAGGAGATATTCACCACCGCCGCGCCGGGGGCGAAGTGGGGCAGGAACAGCTTGGTAAGGTGGAAAGGCGCGGTGACCCCTACCCGCAGGGCATAGTTGAACTCCTCAAAGGTGCAGTCGTCAATGCCTCGCATGATGGGCAGGGCGTTGTTGATAAGATAGTCAACATGACCAAAATCACGGATAACTTTTTCGGCAAAGGCCGCGAGAGTCTGCTCGTCGCCCACGTCACCGGTAAAATAGTCGTTGGGCTGCTTGTCGATGATGCACACTGACGCGCCCTGGACCCTGAACTCCTCCGCGATAGCCTTGCCGATACCCTGTATGCCGCCGGTTACGACAGTTACTTTGTCTTTGAACATGGTTTTCCTCCTAATTTTGATGTATTGTTTTTGCTATGTTCGCCCGCGCCCACTGTATCATGAGCACACAGTCTTTCATGCGCATGGTACAAAGAGAGGTCTCCTCCCTTTCCGTACCGCAGGCGCTGGTGCCGTACTCCTTTTGCAGGCGGGCAATGGTTTCAATATAGCTATCTTCAATGCCTGTCAGCCGTACGATAATGGCGAAGGTTACGGCGAACACGTCGCATAGGGTAGGTTCCCCCAGGAGCTTTGGGAGTCCGACCGCCAGCTCCTCCGTGCCGGCAAAATCCTCGCCCAGCTCCTCCCGATACGCCTCCAACAGGGCCTCCGGGCAGTTTAGACCAGCTTCTCTAGCTTTTGCTGCAGCCCGTAGTTTCTCCACAATACATTCGCAGCTGTTCTCACGCATAGCTCCCCTCCTCCACCGGCAGCTTCTTTTTGAGAAAGCGCCGGAAATAAACCGCATTGGTAACAGCAGTCAGTATGTCGGAAATCGGCTCCGCCAAAACAACGGCAAACACGCCCCATCTCAACACATTGGGCAGGATGTAGATCAGCGGGATAAGCAAGATCACCTTGCGGTAGAAGGCGAAGAAGAAGGACTTCCCTCCCTCCCCCAGGGAGTTGTAGGTCTGCTGGAAGGTGGAGTTGGCTCCGGTGGTGAACACGCCGAAGATGTAAATTTGCAGCATTCTGCCGCCCAGATCTACCAGCTAGGGGTCGGAGTTAAATATGCGAATGAAAAGCTCCGGGAACAGCACCACGACTGCCGTGACTATCACAGTGAAGATGGAGTTGGCGGTCAGCGCCAACCGAATGATGGCCCGCACCCGGTGATAGGCCCCGGAGCCGTAGTTGTACCCGATGATGGGCTGGGAGCCCTGGGCCACGCCCTCCACCGGCAGCAGCACGAACTGGAACATAGAGAACAGAATTGTCATGGCCCCCACGGCCAAATCCCCACCGAAGGTGTAGACCTGCCGGTTGAAGCACACGTGCAGCACACCCTCAGAAGCACTCATGAAGAAGGGCGCGGAGCCCAGTATGATGATCTGCTTGAGGGTTTTCCAGTCGGGCCGCAGGTTTTCCCGCCGCACCCGCAGGGTGGGCTTTTTCCCCATCAGGAACAGGAGCACCCACACAAAGGACGCCATCTGGCTGATGACCGTGGCAAGCGCCGCCCCGGCCACGCCCATGTGCATAGCAAAGATGAACAGCGGATCCAGTGCCATATTCAGCACCGCGCCCAGCATGGTGGTGATCATGGCGGTCTTGGCGAAGCCCTGAGATGTGATGTAGTAGTTCATGCCAACTGTAATCTGTACAAATATTGTACCTACAATGTAAATAGTGAGGTAGCTGTCGGCGTAGGGCAGGGTCTGGTCGCTTGCGCCGAAAATGCGCAGGATAGGGCTCTTGAGGGCAAGCACACCCACAGTAATCAGTACAGAAGTAATGAGCAGCATAGAAAGGCTATTGCCCAGGAATTTCTCGGCGGTTCTGTTATCCTGCCTGCCCATGTGTATCGCCGCATGGGGCGATCCGCCTCGCCCGAACAGACCAGTAAAGGCGGTCACCACCGTGACGATGGGCGCGCAGATGCCGATTGCCGCCATTGCTATCGCCCCGTCCTGCATTTGGCCGATGTAGATGCGGTCGACGAGGTTGTAGAGCAGGGTCACTATCTGGGCGCAGATAGCGGGGAAGGCTAGAGACCACAAGAGCTTGGGTATCCTCCAGGTGGCGAGCTTTTGATTTTCCACTTTTATCACTCCTGATTTGAGTCTATGACACCATTATAGCAGATTTTCTGAGCGAAATCAGCGGCTTATTTTAACGCTATGTGTGGCGAATTGTAACACGCTCCAACGAACGCATGAGAAAATGCCACACCACATCTTAGCTTTTGCCCTTGTGTTTCTGCCCATAAAGTTGTATAATCTGCCCAATACCACACAAGGAGGGTACTCTCATGAACTACAGAACACTGGGCCGCACCGGCATCAAGGTCAGCGAGATTGGGCTTGGTAGCGAAGCTTTTGTGAACCAGACCGTTGAGTATGGCATCGACCTGATAAACGCCGCCATTGACGCCGGGGTCAACTATTTCGACCTCTACAACCCTGAGCCCTACGTCCGGGACGCTTTCGGCAGGGCTATGGAGGGCCGCCGGGAAAAATTCGTCATGCAGGCGCACCTGTGCTCGGCCTGGGTGGACGGTCAGTACAAGCGTACCCGGGATATGGCAGATGTAAAGCCGGCCTTTGAGGACCTGCTTGCCCGGCTGAAGACAGACTGCATAGACGTGGGTATGATTCACTATGTGGACGAGCAGAGGGATTTTGATGAGGTGTTTGGCGGGCCGGTCATCGAGTTTGCTAAGGAGCAGAAAGCTGCCAGGCGCATTAAGCATATCGGCATAAGCACCCATAATCCGCGCATTGGAATCCAGGCGGTGAAGTTCGGCGTGGTGGACGTTATCATGTTCAGCGTGAACCCGGCTTACGATATCGTGCCGCCCAATGAAGATGTGGATATTCTCTTTGAAAAGTCCACCTATGAGCTTCCGGACGTACTATCCAGCACCGACCCGGAGCGCCAGGATCTGTACAGCCTGTGCGAGAGCCAGGGCGTTGCCATCACTGTGATGAAACCCTACGGCGGCGGGGCCCTGCTCAAGGCGGAGGAATCCCCCTTCGGCGCGGCCATGACCGTCAACCAGTGCCTGCACTACTGCCTGACCCGGCCCGGGGTGGCCACGGTTTTGGCGGGGGCGCATGATAAGGAGCAGCTTTTGCAAGCTGTGGCGTACCGTGACGCAAGCGACGAGGAGAAAGACTACGCAAAACTTCTTAGCAGTTGCCCGGCCCATCCCTTTACAGATAAATGTATGTACTGCGGCCACTGCGCGCCCTGTACGGTTGGTATCGATATTGCCACGGTGAACAAGTTTGCAGATCTGTGCCAGGCCCAGGGCACGGTGCCGGAAACCGTTCGGGAGCATTATAACGCGCTTGCCATCAAGGCCGGGGCCTGTATTGGCTGCGGCCAGTGCGAGGCCCGGTGTCCCTTTGGGGTGAAGATTGTGCAGCATATGCATAAAGCCCAAGAGCTTTTCGGGGCGTAAGCATGAGCCTCTCCATGAAAAACTCCACTGTTGACATGACCCAGGGGCCTATTTTGAAAAAGTTGGTGGTCTACTCAATCCCGGTGGTCTTGTCCGGGATATTGCAGCTGCTTTTCCGCACCGCTGATTTAATTGTGGTGGGCAACTTTACCGGCTCGGACGCTTTGGCGGCGGTCAGCGCGTCAGGGCCGGTGTCGGGGCTTATCATTACGCTGTTTATGGGGTTATCGGTGGGTGCAAACGTAGTGGCGGCCCAGGATATGGGAGCGAAAAGGATGGCGGATTTCCAAGAAACGGTCCACACCTCTATTGCCCTGTCCCTGGTGCTGGGTATCTTCATGACGGGTCTGGGTATGCTCTATACTGACTTTCTTTTGCGCCTGCTGGGCACTCCGGAGGATATCCTGCCTCAGGCAAAGACTTACCTATGGTTCATCTTTTTGGGTGTGCCGGGAACTATCGTGTACAACTTCGGCGCGGCAATTCTCCGGGCAGTTGGAGACACCCGGCGGCCCATGATATTCATGCTTATTGCCGGGGTATTGAATTTTGCACTGAACCTGCTGCTTGTAGCCGGGTTCCATATGGGTGTGGAGGGCGTAGCAATCGCCACCTCCCTGTCTGAAACGGTGTCGGCGGCGCTGGTGCTCTGGGTGATGTTGCGCAGCGACGCTGTCTACAAGCTGGAGCTGAAACGGCTGAAAATCCACAAGGACAAACTTGTGCGCATTATAAAGGTGGGCCTGCCCGCCGGGCTGCAGGGCTCCGCCTTCTCCATATCATACCTGCTGGTACAGTCCTCCATCAACTCCCTGGGCGCTACGGTCATGGCGGCGGTAACGGTGGCCTGGAGCATCGACGACTTCTGCTATGTGAGCGTCAACGCCCTGGGCCAGGCGGCAGCAAGCTTTGCCGGACAGAACTATGGCGCGAAGGAATATGGCCGCATACGGCAGGTGTATCGGTACAGCATGGCGATGGCGGCAGGAATATTGGTGGTGCTGGGCATAGGTTCGTATATTTTTGAGCCTTGGCTGTTCCGCATATTTACTGGCGACCCGGCGGTCATTACAGTTGGCAAAGAGCTGATGTTCCTCATTGGCGTGTTCGGGTTTGTCAACGGCACTATGGGCATTCCTTTCAACGTGGTGCGGGGCATGGGGCGCTCGGTGTTCCCGATGGTGAGCGCGCTTATCTGTATCTGTGTGCTGCGGGTGGTGTGGGTGTGTACAGTGTTCGCTTGGTTCCACACGGTGACGGCGCTGTTCCTGTGTTTCCCGGTAGCAAAGGGGCTGACGTCGGTGACGGGGATATTATACTACCATCACATCATGAGAAAGTTAGAAAACGAGCCTGTATAGTAAAAAAGAGGGACGTTCCCGCAGGAGCGTCCTTCTTCTCATTCTACATCATTCTCGATCTCCCGTATCACCCTCGCCGGAACCCCACCTACTAGAGAGTTATCCGGCACGTCCTTCGTCACCACCGCACCGGCGGCGATTACCACATTATTCCCGATGGTCACCCCCGGCAGGATCGTCACGTTGCCGCCAATCCACACATCGTTGCCGATGGCGACTGGCTTGGCGATGCCCAGGTGCTTTCTTCGGCCCATGGGCGTAAGAGGGTGGTTCACCGTGGATATCATAGTGTTGGGCCCAATCATCACATAGTCTCCGATATGCACCGGCGCGATATCGAGAATCGTCACATTATAGTTCGTAAGAAAATTCTTCCCCACATGGATGTTCAGCCCATAGTCGCAGTTGAACCCGGTGCCCACGCTGGGGTCGCTGCCTGCGGAGCCGAACAGCTCTCGAATCAAAGGCTCCCGGGCAGACTCGTCATCCATGGGCATGGCGTTGAGCCTTGCGCACATATGGATAGCCCGGAGCTTGCGGGCGTTCACCCCCTTGTCCCAGAAATCGTACTCCAGACCCGCGTCCAGCTTTTCTACCTCTGTCATGATGATGCTCCTTATCTCAAAATTTTGCGTATAGCTGCCTCGTCCACCCAAGGGAGCAGCTCTTTCAAATGGCCCAGCACTCTGCCATAAGATTCCTTCTGGGTATGGGCAT
The DNA here is from genome assembly GCF_009917525.1 of Acutalibacter sp. 1XD8-36. Classification (GTDB taxonomy): domain Bacteria; phylum Bacillota; class Clostridia; order Oscillospirales; family Acutalibacteraceae; genus Acutalibacter. Next base: position 283,015 of record NZ_QZDU01000003.1, on the reverse strand, counting down.
AGACATTCTTGGTGAACGCCTCACCCATGAGTTTTTCCGGCGTGGAATACTCCGCCACGCCCCAGCCATACTGCTTACCGTGCTTGTCCTGCTTATACTTAAAATCGCTGATAACCACATAGCACTGGGCCTGCAGCCGTGTGATAATTCCCTCAAACCCCTTCTTGCCTCCCTTGCGGTACTGTCCCTTGTCCCGCAGGTCGCCGGTCATGACAGGCACGGTCTCATCCAGCAGGTCGTAGAGCTCCTTATCCCGGAAGGGCGCAAGGCCGTCGTCATACCGGGCGTCGAAGTCGTAACCGTCCCGTCGGTAGTTGGCGAAGTCCGGGAACCACTCCCGGCTGATGAACGCCGCCTTCTGCTCGAAGAATTTGCCGTAGGCGCAGCCAGTCTCCCGAATGACCGGCCCCTTCCACTCCCAGGGGCCCTCCTCGCTGCCAAACCAGATGGCGGGGTCAACGTTCTCCTCCACCGAGAAACCGGGGATGGAGTTCTCGAACAGGGGCAGAAAGCCGCAGCGCTCTACCGCGTCTACCAGGTCTTGTTTCGTTTTGATGGTGAATCCAAGTTGACCCATTTTATACCTCCCGCAAAAGCTCCACCCGGTCAGTCAGGCGGTGCTCAATCTTATCAAATAACGCTTGGGGAGTTTGACACGCCCTTTGTCAAACTTGCAGTTTGGAAAACTGCTGTACACCAACCAAAAAGCGTTTTGGTTTCCGCTCTGTTCGTCGTGCTGTGTACATTACCCCACAAAGGGCACAACGCCCTCCACCGCGTCCGCAGCGGTGATTACCTTATCGCCGTTGTCGATGTCGATAAGGGTGTACCGGTCGTTGCCCATGCCCAGCTCCTTCATGTAGCTGAGCTGCCGGTAGCCGTGGCGGGTCTCCATGCGTTCTACCAGAGCGTGGCGGTCTTCCTCCTTCATGGCGTGTATCATGTCAACAGAAGCCTGGTCGGCAGCAAGGATGTCAACAGACGCCAGAATACCCACGTTGGGCGTGACCACAGGCTGGGCGCCCACGCCCTCGCAGTCGCAGGACACGGACATATTCCGCAGGACGTTCACATAGGTGATATGCCCGCCGAAGTAGTCAATCGTAGCTTTAGTGGACTCGGTGATTTTTTCCATTAGCTCCTCCTGCACCACGCCCCAGTCGTTGCCGTCCTTGGCATGGATCATCCCCTTGCCGATGCGCCCGTCCGCGCAGCCGATGCCGATGTTCTTGTTGGACCCGCCGAAGCCGCCCATAGTGTGGCCCTTGAAGTGAGTCAGCACCACCAGGGAGTCGTAGTCGTTCTGGGACTTGCCCACGCTCATCTCCGTGAACCACTTGCCGCCCTTCACCGGCAGCATAGTGGTGCCGTGCTCATCGGTAATGTCCACGGTGGTGAAGTCCGTCCAGCCGTTGACCTTCAAGGTCTCCCGGTGTTTCTCGGTGGTGTAGCGGTCGCCGTCGTAGAAGGTGTTGGTCTCGATGATGGTGCCCTCAGGCAGCTCGGCCTGCATGAACTCCTTCACCCAGGCGGCGGGGATGATGTTGGGGCCATTGGGTTCGCCGGTGTGGAGCTTGACGGCCACCTTGCCGGTGATGTGCTTGTTCACCCGCTCGTAGACCTTTTTCAGCCCCTCAGGGGACAGGTCACGGGTAAAGTAGACTACGGACTCTGGGCCAGTGCGCTCGCTGTATGGGATGTAATTCTGCCCGCCGGTGCCAGCGGTTATTATCTCTGACATGATTTTCACCTCTCCAAAGGATTTTGTGAGTTTATTATAGCATAAATCCGCATTGAGTTTTGGCCGCATTTTTGCGAAGCAAAAACGAGCGCTTCGCGCGAAGGGCAAAAACTCGTAATGTACGCCTCGCGTATATTATAGCACATGGCAATAAGAAATGCACTGGTATTTTCTCATTTTTTGTGTGGCAAATATTTAGCCAAGCTACGGAACGGCTTAACATTTGCCACAATCAATCTTAACTTTAACCGTTGCGGACCCTCGCAGGAATTGTTAAAATCATCTCAGTTACATTTGAGGAGGCAATTCCCATGACCGAGAAAAAATCCGTAAAAGGCTACCTAAGTTATTCGTCCATCTATTTCTTCTACTTTTTCGCTATGGCCGTCTTCGGCTCCATGCTCAGCGTGTACCTGTCCGGCAGCGGCAAGACCACCGGCGAGATCTCCCTGATTGTCTCAGCCTCCGGGCTGTTCACCATGATCGCCCAGCCGTTTATCGGCGTGCTGTACGACCGCACCGGCTGGCGCAAAAGGCTGAGCGTCATTCTACTGGTGCTCTCTGCCGCCACCGGGGTGGTGTTCGGCTTTACTCAGAACACGACGGCGCTGTTCGCACTCAACGGCCTGTCCATGGCGTTCCTCAACAGCGTCAACCCAGTATGCGAGCAGCTTGCCTCCTCCAGCCCGTATCGTTATGGTGTGCTGCGGCTCTGGGGAGCCGTAGGGTATGCGGTGGGCACCCAGGCAGCGGGCATGATTTTGGAGTTGGGCGCATCGGTTCTACTCTTTGTGCTGTTTGCCGTAACGTCACTTATTACCTGCTTGAGCTTCCACCTGACCGGACTGAAAGACGCCGCCCCGGTGGTGAAATCGCCCGAAAAGCAGTCAAAGGAAAAGGCCGCGCTTACCCTGCCGCTGGTGCTGTTCGCGGTGTTCTGCTTTTTCTTTTCCGGCCTGACCGGGGCCAGCGGCACCTATGTACCGCTGCTTTTGCAGGAAAAGCTGGGCACGTCTTTAGCGGGCACGGTGCTGTTTCTCGGAACGCTGATGGAGATACCCGTCATCTTCCTCTCCGACCGGTTCATGGATAAGCTGAACGGCAAGCAGCTCCTGGCGCTGAACGCCCTGTTGCTGGTGGCGCAGACCGCAGCCTATAGCTTTTCCGGCAGCACTGTCTTAATCTGCGCTGTGCTGATACTTACAAAATCTGTCACCACTATGCTGTTCATCATGGTGACGCTCAAGGTGGTGATGACCCTCACCGGCGGCAAGTATGCCACTACAGCCCTAAGCGTGATAGCAACAGTAAAGTCGCTGGGCGGGGTGGTGCTGACGAATCTTGCCGGGCAGTTGGCGGAAAATGTGAATCTACAGAAGATGTTCAACGTGTTCTTCTGGGCAGCGGCAACGCTGCTGGCGTTTAGCTTTGTGATACGCATTCCGGCCAGTCAAAAGAGTTATTTTGCCGGGGAAAATGGCCGTCTATAATGACTTAAGTTTCTGCATATTCTGGTGTCACACATTAAAATTCACCACCCAATACCTTAATATTTGCCGCTGACTTCCCTGCAAAATCCTGCTATAATACAGACATAGAAAGCAAGAAGCCAACAAAAGCCTCCCACAAAAAATATAACATTATAAAGGAGATACCTACCATGAAAACTACCGCTAAGAAACTCACCAGCACCGTCAAGACCGCCTACCACGACCTCCTCTCCCACCGTCAGAGCGCCAACTACGAGCGCTTTATGCAGCAGAAGGCTGACGTGTTCCAGGTCACCGACGTGAAAGATCAGGCTATGTTCTGGGTCATGAATTGAGCAGATAAGCAGGCAGAACGGCACCGCATTTTGGGCGGCGTCGTTTGCTATGAGGAGGGTATACATATGAACGAGACCAGAGCCGCGCAAAAAGCCCGGCAGCAGTTACTAACAGAGGGTAAGCCTTATCGAAAAATTATCACTTTTTCCGTGCCAATCTTGATTGGCAGCCTGTTTCAGCAGTTTTATAGCATGGCGGACGCACTGGTCATCAGCCGTACTCTGGGTGTGGAGGCTTTCGCCGGGGTCAGCAGCACCGGGAGCATCACATTCCTGATCTTAGGCTTTGCCCAGGGCCTTACCGCCGGGCTTGCCATCTCCATCTCCCAGAGCTTTGGGGCCGGTGACCATCAGGCGGTCAAGCGGCACTATGTACATAACCTTATCATTAGTTTAGCTGTGGTGGTCCTGCTCACCGCCCTGAGCCTGCTGGGCACCGATTGGCTTTTAGCGGTCATGCAGACCCCCGGCGATATTCTCGGCTATGCCAGGGACTATCTGACCGTAATTTTCGGAGGCATGGTCGTCTCCATGCTGTACAACTTCTTTGCCAATACCCTTCGGGCGCTGGGTGACAGCAGATCGCCGCTGTACTTCCTGTTCGTGGCCTCAGGGCTGAACATCGTGCTGGATATCGTGCTTATCCGATTCACTCCGCTGGGCGTGGCGGGCGCGGCATGGGCCACGGTGATTTCCCAGGGTGTGTCCGGGGTGTGGGTCATGGCGTTCCTGCTTGGGAAAAAGTCCGTCTTGCGCATACGGCATGAATACCTTGTGCCTAAAGCAAAAACGGTGGGGCAAATCATGAAACTGGGTCTCTCCCCCTTTTTATGGAGGTATCCGAGAGCGCCATGCTCGCCTGCTTCAACAACCAGCTCCTGCGATTCGGCGGGGACTTGGCAGTGGAGAGCATGACGATTCTTTTCTCCCTCCTGGACTTCATCTACCTGCCCATCAGCGGTATCTCAAAGGGCGCCCAGCCCATCCTCAGCTACAATTACGGCGCGGGGAGATATGACCGGGTACGCAGAACACTGCGCCTCTCGCTTATAGTGGGCACAGGCTTTTCCCTTATAGGCTCACTGTTCATGATGACAGTCCCACGGCCTTATATCGCCCTGTTCACCTCTGACCTGGCCCTGCTGGACACCGCTGCAAAGATGCTCCCGGTGTACATCGCGGGCAATTGCGTGCTGGGGGCCAACACCATCTTCCAGCAGAGCTATAACGCCTTGGACGAGGGAATCAAGAGTTTTTTCTTCGCGTTCTTTCGCAAAATGATTTTGCTGATACCATTACTGTACATTCTCCCGGCGGCGCTCCCCAAGTGGGGCGTGATGTCCGTTGTGTTGGCGGAGCCGGTGTCGGATTTTCTCACCACCTGCGCGAACAGTGTTGTGTTCATGAGATTTGTTAAGAAGAAGGTGCCGAAACAAGTATGACTGTTTCATCTTGATATGCTCACCACAGCAATATTTTCTCATCTCTTTTTCTTTGTTTAGCGGCGCAATTTTTGAGGTTCCTACTTGCTCTTGCCTTTTGCGTTTGGTGTGCCTGACCCACTTTCTGACCCAGAACCGGAAAAACTCGGTGGAGCGGACAGGGGCAGACCTTCAGGTTTTGATCGGATAATCGAGCAAAAAGGGTGAGAAATGCTTAGAAACCGCTGGAAAAAGCGGCTCACCACAGCTCATAACCCGAAGGTCGCAGGTTCAAATCCTGCCCCCGCAACCAAATTTTCAAGACGGTTTCCAGCGTACTTTTTGCGTGGAAGCCGTCTTTTTTTTACGCCTACTCCTAAGGCACCACTGCCGCAAATCATTATTACATAAGGAGGCCCAACATGATTAAACTGCCGAAAGAGGTGATAGGCCGCGTTCAGTCCCTGGGGGAGGCCGGGCGCTGCTGGCTGGAGCACCTGGAGGATATGGTGCGCGTTCTGGAAGCTAAGTGGGGGATTACAGCCGGGGCGCCCCTCTCCGGGAGGACCCACGGCCTGGTCGCCTTTGCGGACGGGCGGGACGGCGGGAAGTATGTCCTCAAGGTGGATGTGCCGGAAGACCCGGAGCTCGCGGGCTTTCTCAGGGAGGTGCGCACCCTGGAAATAGCGGACGGGCGGGGCTATGTAAAGCTGTTTGCCTATGACTTGGAAAACCAGGCCTGCCTTTTGGAGCGCCTGGGGCCTGTCCTGGGCAGTATGGGCCTGCCTGTAGATGAACAGATAAGGGCCATATGCCGCACATTGCAGGACACCTGGGAAATCCCTGTTGAGAACCCCGGGCTCCTGTCAGAGGGCAGGGAGAGCGTGGAGTGGTTCAGGGGCCATCTTACAGGCAGCTGGGAGAGGCTTCACCGCCCCTGTCCGAAGGAGGTCATAAGCCGCGGCCTCCTCTGCCTGGAGTCCAGGGAGGAGGCCCTTGAAAAATCGCCCCATGTGCTTGTCCACGGCGACGTCCATTCCAACAACACCCTTGCCGCCCCCGGCGGCGGCTTCCGCCTTATCGACCCGGACGGCCTCTACTATGAGAAGGCCTATGATTTGGGCGTACTGATTCGGGAATGGATGGACGAATACCGCCCGGACCCTGTGAAGCTGGCCCAAAAAAGGTGCGGCTTACTACACGAGCTCACAGCCGTCCCTCTGCGGGACATTTGGGACTGGGGGTATTTGCAGACGGTGTCCACAGGGCTTGTGCTGATACAGGTGGGCCAGGGGGAATACGGAAAAGCCATGCTGGAGCTCGCCGGTGAGTGGGCGCGCTCTGGCATGGCTTAAAGGCTTAAAAAAGTAGGGAGCTTAATTTTAGGCGGGTTCATGGGGAAATACCAGGCCCTCTTCCTCCTCAATACTCAATATCCATCCACGTCCCCGCCCGGGCGGACTTCATGGCGGTCTCAATCACAGCCAGGGTGTTGAGCCCGTCTATGCCTGTGACTATCGGCCTGCGGCCCTCCACTATGGAGGCGATGAACTCGTCTATTACGCCGCTCTTCAGCTGGTGCTGGTTGGTGCTGATGCTCCCCACGGTATACTTTACCTGGGTGCCGTCCCGCATTTCAAGGACGATATCGTCGGCGTAGTCACCGAATATCTTCATCACGCCCTTGCTGCCGTATATGGTGCTGCCGTTGTCCTCCGCGCCGTAATTTGTCCAGCTGAAGTGCATTATGCCCGGCAGGCCGTTTTCCATGTTAAAGAGGCATACGGCGTTGTCCTCCAGGGCTATTAGCTCCCCGGTCTCATCCCGCTTGTCAAGGGTCGTCATGGTGGTGAACACGTTCTTTATCTCAGAGTCTGTGAGGAAGCGTATCAGGTCTATCTTATGGGCCCCCAAGTCACCCATCACGCCGAAATTCGCCTGGTCCTTTTTGAAAAACCAGGTGTTATTTCCCGCGTCAATACTCCAGTTCTCAGGGCCGGAGTGCTTGAAGTTGCACTGGAAAAACAGCAGCCTGCCTATGGCCCCCTGGTGCAGCAGCTCGTGGGCCTTTAAGTGGGCCCGTATCAGCCTTTGGTTGTGGCCCAGCATCAGGTTTTTGCCGGACTGCCTCTCCGCCTCCAGCATACGCCTGGACTCCTCCAGGCTCAGCGCCATGGGCTTCTCGCAGAGCACATGCTTCCCGGCCCTCAGCGCCCTTATAGAAGCGTCGGCATGGGTGACGTTAGGCGAACATACGCTCACCGCGTCCACGCTCCCATCCTCAAATACCTCCTCAAGGCTGCCGTAGGCACGCCCTCCGTACTGCTCGCAGAGCTCCCTGGCACGCTTTTCATCAGTGTCGAACACCCCGGCTATCTGGGCGCAGGGGTTTGCGTCATATTCCGGCAGGTGCCGGCGCTGGGCGATGGCGCCGCCCCCTATCACAGCCACGCGGACTACAGGCTTCATGCTTTTTTCCTCCCTGGGTCATTACATTTTTGCTGTGTAATATTATAACACAAAATCCGGGCTTTTTCAATGGCTTTCATGAGCGCCTTCTTCTTTAGTAATGCTTAAAAGCTCTTGACAACTGAAAACCAATCAGATATACTAAATTAAAGTTTAGCATATACACAGTTTCACGGATTAAATATGTGCTATTTAAAACTATTATAATCAGCAAAGGTGGTAGCATGGCGTTTGTACCGTTGACGAAAACCGAGGAAAAACTTATGCTGTTCCTCTGGGAGCAGGACCGGCCCCTCACTGTGAGCGAAATGCTGGATTTACTGGACGAAAGGGCCTGGACGAAAAATTACACCAGGGATATCGTGCGCTCCCTTAAAAAGAAGGGGGCCATCGCCATGAGCGGGCTTATACACAGCCGCACGAACTTTGCCCAGCAGTTCCTGCCGGGCATGACCAAGGCCGAATACTACGCCGGGCTTGCCAGGCATAACGGGGTCTCCTTAGGCGAGCTGTTCCGGGCCGAGGCCTCCGCCATGGCTGAGGGCGGCAGGGGCAAGGAGCTGGACGGGCTCATCCGGGAGCTTGAGGGGGCTATTTGGGAGTGCCGGGGTGAGGTCGGGAGAGGAAGGGCATGAAGACCCCGCCCTGCACGCTGCGGGCAATGAATGCCACGTAGCGCCCGGTCCTGGTGTCGTACCAGTCGGAGAAGGGCACCCGGGTAGCGGTCTCCCTGACATACTTTGCCACAGGCGCCAGCAGCGCACGGCGCACGGACTCCTCGGGGGCCATGGCCGCGCACCAGCATATCCAGTCGGACTTGGTATAGTCTGCCCGGGAGTCCAGGGGCAGGCCGTAGGTGTTGATGTGCTCAAGATAGCTCTCAGTCTCCCTGCGGTAGAAGTCCTCGGGGAGCAGGTCCAGCCCCAGCACCCGGTCCCACGCCAGGTTATACTTCATGCTCCAGCCCTTTTTGTCGAAGGTCAGGTATGTGCCCTTCTCCCCGGCGGCGCGGCGCTGCCAGCTTTCAGCCAGCTCCCGGGCCTTCTGCCGGTACTCCGCGCCTGCCTGTTCCCTTCCAAGCCGCTTTTGCAGCCGCCCAAAGCAGGCTATGCCCACAATGGCCTTTGCAGCCAGGTTTACGTTGCGGGCCAAATGCCCGGCGAAGTCGTCGGTGCAGAGCTGGCTGCCCGGGTCCTCGCCGTACTTCAGCAGGTATCCGGCCCACTTCTCCAGTATCGGGGAATATTTGCGCAGAAGGCCGTCCGAGGCGCCGTAGTGCAGGGCTGCCTCCAGCATAATCAGCATGTTTCCGCACTCCTCCACAGGCATCTGGTACTTGTCAAGATAAATCTCTGTTCCCGCCGGGTACTGATATACCGGCGGGATTGCCGCGCCCTGGGGGATGTCCATGTCCAGGGCGTAGGCCTGTCCTGTGGCGTAGGGGTAGCGGCCCACGTCATGGGGGGCAAAGTCAAACTCCCATACAGGCATGGACGCGAACTCCAGCACAGGGCGGCACAGGGCGTTCACAAGCTCGGGACAGAACTCCAGGAACAGGGGCGCGGAAGGATAGCTCACGTCCACCGTGCCGATACAGCCGTTGGAGTCGTTCTCCTTTGAGAGCAGGGCCAGCTCCCCCTCCGGGGTGGCAATCAGCTTATGGGCGGCAAAGCTGTGCCTCCAGGCGGCGCAGGCTATCTCCTGGTAGTCCCTGCCGCCTATCTCCCCCGCCCTCTCCAGCACCCGGGCGTCCAGGGCCTCACAGCGCTCCACCAGCCGGTCATGCCCGGTGAAAAACTCCTCCAGCGCCTGCCGGAAGGTCTTGCCGCCCCTTGCGTACCAGGCCCTGCAGGGCGTGCCGAAATAGTTCACCGAGGCTATATCGTCGTACCCCAGCAGGGCAAAGGCCCTCTTAGGCTCATTGCCGGCCTCTGTCTCCCAGCTGAAGTCCGCTCCGTGGGCAGAGCTCGATACCGGGCAGGAGGAGGCCATATAGAAATACCCCCAGTCAATAGTGATATGGTCCGCGGAATGGCCCAATATGCACTGGCGGGACCTGCCCAGGTAGGCCACGCCCATCTCCCCCGCCCTATAGCTGTGGGAGAATATCTCTGGCTCCGTGGCGCCGTCAAAGCAGATACGCCGGGAGACCGAAAGGCTCAGCTGCGTTTTGTGGGCCGCGCCGTCCTCCGAGGCAATCTCAAAGTCCGCCATGGTGATTGGGGTGGAGAGCACATCCAGGTCGTCGGGCAGAGCGCAGCTGCGGAAGGCCGCTTTCAGGCTAACGCCCCCTGCAAGATAGGTAAACTCGGTCTTTGTGGGGGTGACGGTCACCCCTTGTACAAGGGCCCTGGCCTCGCCGCCGTTGCCAAGGAAGCGGTAGCGCTCACCGTCCACTGTAATAAAGCCGCTGACGGGCTTTTCAGCCCCTGTCCAATGGACCGCTGTGCAGTCGTTGGGAAGGTCCCCAGGGAGCCAGACGGAAAAATATGGGTCCTCCACGATAAGTGGTATGGCGGGAAGGCGGTCAAAGTTTTGCATATGGATTCCTCCAGTGTGAATTTTTTGTGGGCGCGTCCTGCCGCTCAGCCCATTATAGCCTATTGCCGGGCCCGGCGCAAGCCATGCCTGGAAATTATACCTTAATATCTGCCTGAATTTTTGTTCAGGGCCTTTCTATCCCCGGGGGAAGTTTTCCTCCGGGGCGATGTGGTTTTGGGGCTTATAGCCGCTGTACCGTATAAACGCCCGGCGGAATGAGAACTCCAGGTCATACCCCACCTGCTTATACACCTCGGATATCTTCACATCCCCCACGGAAAGCAGCTCCTTGGCCTTTTCCATGCGCACATAGGTAAGGTATGGCAGAAAGGTCGTGCCCACGGCGTCCCGGATATGCTTATTGATGGTGTTGGCGCTCATATGGAACACATCCTGCAGGACGTTTATTGACAGGCTGCTGTCCACATAGTTGGAGTCGATATACTCGACGATTTCCCTGGCGGCGGCGCTTACGCCCTCCTCCCTGGCCGAGAGCATGGCGCAGACCTCTGCTGCCACGGCGCTGAGCTTGCCGAACACATCATAGACAGAGCTGTACTCCATGGTCTCCAGGGAGGCCAGCAGCTCGCGGCTGAGGTTTTTCTCCAGCACAATGCGCACAAGGTCGTTTATAAGCACCATGCTCAGCTGGAACAGGTCCGACTCCCTAAGTTTCCCGCATTTTAGCTGCTGAGCGTTCTCCTCCAGAAGCTGGTCCAGGATATTTGCCGCCTCCCTGGCCTTGCCTCCCCGCAGGGCCAGGATAAGGTGGTGCTCGGCCTCAATGGGCAGGTAATATACAGGTATGCCGGAAAATCCCCGGTACTGCTTCTTTTTCAGGGCCTCCTGGTATGAGGCCGGTATGCCCCCGCAGCCCTGGCAGACCGGCCCCGGGAATATCTCCCCCGGCCCGGGGCCGAACTTCTCGGCAAACCGGCTGCAGAAGGCCGATATCTCCCGCTCCTGGGCCGAGGAAACTATCAGCACCAGCATACCGCCATAGTCCGGCACGAACTCACAGTGCAGCCCCTTCATCTCCCTGAGCAGGCCCTCTATGGAGCCGGGGCTGTCACCGGAGCCGCTGTCCAGCAGCACCACCTGCACCCACTGGCGCTGGTAATTTGGCAGCAGCCCGCTTCTGGCCCCGTCGGGCTGAAGGGTGCCCGCCAGAATCCGGCGCAGCTCCGTGTCCCTCTTTGAGACCTCAAGGGCCTGGACCATCCTGGAGATATTGTTCCCTATGTCAAAGTATATGTCCTTGGAGGCCCGCTCCCCGGGGAGCTTTGAAAAGAGTCTCTCCAGCTGCTGGTAAAGGTACGCCGCCAGGAAAAAGGCCACAGGGGACACCAGCACCGCCATTATGAGCATGAGCAGCAGCGCCCAGAAGTAGGCGTCGTTCAGAACCGGGTGGGCCTTGGCGTCCATATAGAACTCCAGCTCCCATCCAAGCTCCGGGATGGAGTAGCCCCCCAGCACCCTGTCCCCGCCGTCCCCGGGTCTGTCCTCCAGGACTAGGGCCTGGTTTTCACCGTCGTATACCCTAAAGCCGGTGAGCCCCGCGGGGAGCATGAGCTTTATCTGCTCGGCCACCACAGAGGTGTTGAGCATTGTGCACAGGTATGCGCCCGGGCGGGTTGAGTTCTGGATAGGGTTTATAAGGAGCACGTTTCCCCTAAAGCATACGCCGCTGCCGGAGCCGTAAAGCACCCGCCTGGCCTTTACAGTCCCTGTAATCATCTGCATAAAGCCCTCAAGCTGCTCCTCCGGCACGCCCTGGGACTTAAAGAAATACTCCCCGCCGTTCATCCCGCCGCCGTGCATTACCCTGTTATTCTTTGTAAAGTATACCGCGCGGTACAGCACCTCTGTGTTCAAAAGGGTGTTAAACAGAAAATCCTGGCTTATCTCCTGGAGCCGCCGGGGTGTAAACCGCCCGGCAAACACCTCAGAGCCCGAGGCCATCTGCACCACCCACGGATACGCGCGCAGCTGGGCCGACAGCCTGCCCTCCCTCTGCACCAGCTCTTCCAGATAATCCACCGCGTGCTCGATTGAGCTCTCTATCTCCCCCTGGTTCTTTGCCCTCACAGCCTCCTGCTCCCTGGTGAAAAAGTAGGCGAAAAGCAGATATGCCACCAAGAGCAGGCAGAGGAAGAAGATGGCGAACATTTTCAGGAAAGTCCGATTTTTTAGTTGAATCCCCATTGAGCCGCCCTCCCAAGCCCAGTGGGCAAGGGCCCGCGCTTATTCCCGGCACGGGCCCCAATAGTCCCACTTTAATCTATTTGTCTTTTACTGCCGGGTCCCGGCCCTTAATCTGCCGCGCCCTGGGCCCGGTCGTAGCGGTCCTGCACGATTTGCATATAGTCCTTAAGGCCCAGGCTCTCCAGCTCGGCTATCCCCTCCTGAAGGGTGGAGATGTCCCGCTGGCCCAGGATGATGTCGGAAATCATCTCCGCCGCGTAGGTGTTCAGGGGCTCGCTGATTTCAGACAGCCTGTCGCTCTCCTCGTCTGTGGCGAGGGCCAGGTTATGGTTTGCCTGGAAGTCGCAGGTGTCAAAGCTTGCGTTGAACTCCTTGACAGCGGCCTGCTTTTTCTGTATATACCCGTCGCTGTTGGGATTCACCTGCTGGGTATACACAGGGATAGTCGCCATCTGTGGCAGGGCGTACAGGCCCACGGAGGCCCCGCTCAGCCCCATTGTCTTGTGGCGCCAGTCCCAAAGCTCGCCCTCTTCTGTGGGAGGGGTGCCAAGGTCGATATAGCTGAGCACGCCCTTTTCGTCCATCTCAAAGGTGACGCCCTCGACCCCCGCGCAGAGCTTCGCGTAATCCTCTGTATACACAAAGTCAAAGAGCTTTGCAGCCGCCTCAGGGTGCTCGCACGCAGAGGTGACAAAATACTGGTTGAATGTAATGCCGGGGGTGTCCCCCTGGGCGTACCAGGCCTTCTGAAGGTCCCCGTCCGGGCTGAGGACAAAGGGGGTGTACTGGGCGCCCTCAACCGCCATCTGCTTTTCATAGTCCCCCCAGGTGGCGTAGTTGTAAGTAATAGCCGCCTTATTGGAGGTAATCAGCTCCGAGGAGAAGGAGTCCCCCGAGAATGCCGCGGTGTCGTACATGCCGTTATCATAGAGCTTCTTCATAAACTCCAGGTACTGGATAAGCCTGTCGTCGTAGAAATTTGACTGCACCTTGCCGTCGCTGTCTATATAGGCCAGGGTGCTGGTGTTCAGACCGAAGCCTCTGGCGAAGTTGTCGTAAAAGGTGTCTATCTTCACATTCACAATCTCGTCCTTGGCGCCGGTGCCGTTGGGGTCGGCCTCCTGTATCTTTACCAGCAGCTCATAGAGCTCGTCGGGGGTATAGGCCAGCTTTATCTTTTCCCCCGCCGCTTCTACCCAGTCCTCCCTTATGGAGGGCAGGCGGAAGCTCACGCTGGGCAGGGGCTCCCTGGTATCGCTGTCAAAGACCCCGGAGTTGTAAAGGTAGGCAAACCAGTAGAGATTGCCGTCGGGCGCGGTCTGGGCCCCGCGGGTACCGGGGGCGTATTTGTCCCAGAAGGCGGCTATGCTGCCGTCCTCGTCATACTCCTCCATAAGCTGACTTGCCGGGATAATGAGCCCGTTTTTGCCCCAGTCCACCACGTCGCTGCCGGTAATGCCGGGGTCGAAGGCCACGGCGACAATATCAGGCATGTCCACCCCGGCCGCCATGCGGGTGTTCAGGACATTGGGGAAGTTGTCGTTGGCAATGCACTCCAGCTCAAGCTGTATCCCTAGCTCCTCAAGTATCCCCATAAAGGTCTTGGAGACGTCGTACTGCTCCCAGTCGGCTGTCTTTATCTCAGACGAATAGTCGTTCTTGCACAGTATCTTCAGGGTCACCGTCTCTCCGGACGGTTCCCCGCCCTGGACGGCGGAGCTCTCCTCTGTCTTCGAGCTTGCGGACTCCCCGCCGGACGAGCTTTCGGGAGCGGACGGACCGGAACTGCAGGCCGCTGTTGTGAGCAGCAGCACCAGTGTCAGCAATAGGGCTGTAGTTCTTTTCATTTGGTTTTCCTCCTAAACAAATATTTTGGTAGATGAATTTTGATATATGCAAAAGGGTTGGCTTACGCCGTATCCCCTCTTCCACCTGGCCTTGGGCCTAGCCTTTGATGGAGCCCAGCATAACGCCCTTTGTGAAGTATTTCTGGAACATGGGGTATACCATGAGGATAGGCATGGTGACTATCACAATCATTGCGTAGCGCAGCTGGCGGGCCGTCATCGCCTGCTCAGCCATGGCCTCCATCACCTCCTTGGTCATGCCTGTCTGTGTGTCCGCCCTCATACCCGACTGCATGGAGACCAGCACGTTGCGCAGGAACAGCTGCACCGGCTGTATATCCCTGTCTGTGGTGTAGATAGACGCCCCGAACCATGAGTTCCACACGCCCACAATGGTATATATCAGGATAACGGCGATAATCGGCTTTGACAGGGGCAGGTATATTTTTACCAGGGCCTGCAGGTTTGTGGCCCCGTCTATAAAGGCCGCTTCCGAGAGGTCCGGCGGCAGGGAGGCAAGGAAGGTTCTGCACAGGATGATGTTCCATATGCTGTAGCAGCCCGGCAGTATCAGGGACCAGGGGGAGTTGTACAGCCCCAGCTTTGTCACCACGATAAAGGACGGTATCATGCCGCCGCCGAAATACATGGGGACCAGGAGGTAATATGTAAGCCATCTGCGGCCCCAAAGGTTTTTGCGCGTCAGCGGGTAGGCCACGGCTATGGTGTTGAACAGCATAAGTACACAGCCTGCTATCACATAGATAACGGAGTTCAGGAAGGCCTGCCAGAACTCCCTGTCCAGCGCCACTATCCTATAGCTCTCCACCGAGAAGCCCACGGGCCAGAAGGCCACCGCCCCGCTTGCCGCCGCTATGGGGTCGCTAAGGGACATGGAGATAACATACCACATGGGGTATATGGTGATAAAGCACACTACCACTGATATGGCTGTTACCGCCGTATCGAAGCCGGTCCAGCGGTTTAGCCTGCTTTTCCCGGGCCTGTTCCCCTCTGCTGCCATTGAGTTTAGTTTCATCTTAATACCTCCCCTTTCCTCACCAGATGGAAAAATCTGTCTTCTTCCTTGAGACCCAGTTTGCCCCAAACACCAGGATAAAGCTTAAAATGCTCATAAGCAGGCCAGCCGCCGTGCCCGGGCTGTAGGCCCCGCCCATAAGTGACTCGCGGTACACATAGGTGCCTATCACGTCTGCGGTGGAGTAGACCGAGGGGTTATAGAGCAGCAGTATCATGTCCGTGTTTGAGCTGAGCATACCGCCTATAGCGAAGATAAGCTGTATCATAATCAGCGGCAGAAGGCTCGGCAGGGTGATAAACCATATCTTCTTCAGCCTGGTCGCACCGTCAACGCTCGCCGACTCATACAGTGACGGGTCGATGGAGGAGAGGGTGGAGAGGTAGAGTATGCTGCTCCAGCCGAAGTTTTTCCACACCCCGAGCAGGGTATAGAACCATGGGAAGAACTCCTTATTCGCGTTCAGGGACTTTGCCTGTATCCCCAGAAGCTCCAGGAACTGGGTGATTATTCCGTCGCTGGCAATGAAGGAGAGGAACATCCCCGCCACTACCACTGTGGAGATGAAGTTCGGCATATAGCTCACGGTCTGGGTAAACTTTCGAAACTTGCCATTTCGTATCTCGTTTACCACCAGAGCGAAGACAATAGGCACCCAGAAGCCCATAAACAGGCCCATCAGGTTTAAGACGATGGTATTTTTCAGGATTCTGGGGAAGTAGTAGGAGCTCACAAACTTCTCGAAATGCCTTAGCCCCACCCACTCGACCCCCTCCCCAAAGAAGGGCCTGCCGACGCTGTAGTTCTGGAAGCCGATGACCAGGCCGAACATGGGCAGATAGCTGAAAATGAAAATGAACGCCAGCGGGAGGGCCATGAGCAGGTAATACTCCACGTTGTCCTTCAGGTCCCGGTGCAAAAGCTTTTTCCGTCTTTTTTTCATATTGCGCATATCCTTTCTCCAGTGGATTACGAAGTTTTTTCTTCACCACAAGTTTAACCCATATAACTGCACAAAATCCAGACACAAAAGCCTCAAATCCGCCTCAATTCCATGTATTTTGCCAAAAACTCCTGTTTTTCACCAGTCAAATTTCTCTAAAAAAATTAAACCTGTCCAAAAATAAATTTCCATCGGGCCCACATATAAAAGGAGCCCGCCTGGACTTTTGCCCCAGGCGGGCTCCTTTTATGTCTGTTTTATCCCCATACTAGGACCCGAGCTTTTCAAAAATCTCAAATTCCTTTCCCTTTATCCTCAGGTTTACAGCGCCTGACACATGCTCCCCCGTAATCACGTTGCGCCAGCTCCCGCTGAACAGGTAGGGGAAGGACACGTCCCACCGGGGGAAGAAGCCTATAAGCTTGTCGTCCGCCAGTACCGAGCAGTTCTCCGGGGCGTGGAAGTCCACCCCCGCGTCTCTCAGCATGCCCCGCAGCTGCTTTTCCCTCAGGGTAAACTCCGCTGCAAAAATGTTCGCGCCCTTATCCCTGCGCACCCTGGCCGTAAGTATCCTGTTGTCCGGCGACACCTGAAGCACCTCCTGGCCCGCCTCGGGCAGTATCTCTACCAGGGGATAATCCTGGGGGCAGTTATGTGTGCAGTGCCAGTAGATATGCCTGTAAAGCTCCTCGGGCTGCATTCTTCCGGGGCATTCCCCGGTGTAAAAGCCCGTGACACGCTTCTGGTTCTCCGGGTCAAAATCCGGGGAGAGCATTGCCGCGGCGTAGTTCCACAAAACATGGGCGTCCGGGCGTATGCGCTCCCTTATCCCCTCCCACTTCTCCGGGGACATTACAAAGGCGTGGCAGAAGACTATGAATTTATACTGGCTCAGGTCTATCTCAAACAGGTCGCCTATGCGCAGATGGTCCACCGGCGCGCCGCAGAGCCTCAGCTCCCGCTCCAGGCGCAGGCGCAGGTTCCGCTGTGGGCCGGAGATATAGGTGGTGTGCCCGCAGCTGGCCTCGTCCTCCACAAAGAGCACCTGGGCAATGCTTTTGCGGGGTATGGGCGACCATTTCTTGTAAAAGTCCGCCTGGCTCCTGAACATCTCCACCATTTCGCCGTCGCCGTACCAGTCGTCATTCAGGCCGTTTATGTCCATCCACCAAAAGCCCTGTTGGAAGGTGAGGGCCCGGTATATCTCCCGCCAGAACACTGTCACCGTGTCGCTGGGGGTCTTTGGGGCCCGGTCGCCGTCACATCCCAGGGCGTGGTGGGAGCGGCTGTCGTTCTCCTCTATCCACAGCTTCTTCCTTGCAAAGGACTGCCCCGGCGCCTGGGACGCCCCGGGGTCCCCTGCCAGGCAGTAGTGGTATGCCTTGGGTGAGGAATAGAAGTCCACATATGGCGTAGTCATAGCCCTGTCTGTAGCCAAATGCCCCGCATAACCCACTGTCTCGTCCTGGAAGTAGCCGTAGAACCCGCCAGCAGGCTTGCCGCAGGTCTCCTTCACGGTCTTCCCCAGGGCCTCAATGGCGTCAAAGCAGGCCTCGGAGTGGAACTCGTTGCAGTCCACCTGCCGCTGGTCGGAGGCCAGCAGCACCCCCCGCAGGTCCTTGCCGTTTTCGCTCCAGCGCTCCGGCGGCGTGGGCACCGTCAGGTTTTCCAGGGTCAGCCCGGGCATATCCCAGGCCCTGCGCAGGGCCTCCAGGGAACCGTACTTTTTCACGGCCCAGTTATAGAAATGCTTTTTATGGCTTATGCCGAAGTCTCCCTTGCGGGGGTCCCCTTGGTTGCGCCAGTCCCCCCACCACATATTTTCCCCACAGTTGCCAAAGCCAAACATATATCCCAGCACCTGCCCGCCGTAGGGTGAGGCCTCTATATGGCTGATAAGCTTCCCAAGGGCCGTGCATGCGTCCCGCACCCATAGCTTTGATGAAAAGGACTGGTTTGATATCCTCTGGTCCGGGTAGGGCTTTTTGTCGCCGTCCCAGCCGGACCTGTCGTGGTATGAGGTGCCCACCATGGCGGCAATCTCCTCCGGGTCCGTGGGGCCATTCCAGTACACGCAGACCTCCTCTGGGTTTGCCCTGAGCCAGTCAAGCGGCGGGTCCATCCCTATGCGGGGCACCAGCCAGCGGTCGGGGTAGCCCTCAAGAAGGGCCTCAATATATCTGTCAGTGGCCTCATAGTCATACCTGTCTATGCCCACCCAGCCGCTTGGGATGGGCACGGTGTTTATCATGGAGCCGATTTCGTCCAGCCTCTCCCGGCGCTCCCTATAGGCCGCCCAGTCCTTGGTACCCTTCGGGGCGGTATAGTAGAAGTTCCACGGATGGTGCCGCATAAATTCCAGGGTCTCTTCAAAGGTCATGCTCTGTTCCTCCTTATTCCCCATACCCAGGCGGGCAGGAGTTAGTTTGTGCAGATTATACTGAACGCCCGCCTGTTTGTAAATATATTTTCAGGAATTGAGGAGGTTATGAGGAAATGGTGCCGGAAAGAAGACCTCCACCACGGTCCCCTCCCCCGGAGCGCTCCAGAGGGATATCTCCCCCTGGTGGACCATCACTGCGTGCTTTACAATGGACAGCCCCAGCCCTGTGCCGCCCACCTCCTTTGAGCGGCTCTTGTCCACCCTGTAGAAGCGCTCGAAAATGCGCTCCTGCTCGCTTTTGGGAATGCCTATGCCGGTATCTTTGACTGTGAGCCTCACGCCGTCCTTTTCCGGCCTCACTATTATGTCAACGCGGCCCCCGGGGAGGTTGTACTTTACGGCGTTGTCGGAGAGGTTATATACAATGCTGTAGAGGAGCTGGGGTATGCCAAGGATGGGGGCCCTCTCACCCTTCACCTCTATATGCACATCCCCCCTATTTCCAAGGCCCCCCGCCGCCTGGAGCGCCAGCTCGTACAGGTCGGTCTCGGTCCAGTCCATGCCCTTCGCGCCCTCGTCCAGGTGGGAGAGGCTTATGATATCCTCCACCAGCCGCACCATCCGCTGGGACTCCCGGTATATCCTCCCTCCAAAGGCGGGGATATCCTCCGGCTTCACCATGCCATTCTCCAAAAGCTCCGCGTAGCCGGAGATGGACTGCAGTGGGGTCTTCAGCTCGTGGGAGACATTGGCAGTAAACTCCCGCCGGGCCTGCCCGGCCCTTTCAAGCTCCCGCCGCTTTCTCTTGAGCTCCTCCTGCTGGCTGTGGATACGGCTGAGCAGGGGGGCTATCTCCCTGTACCCCTTGCCCTCCAGGGGATGGTCCAGGTCCAGCCGGGCCAGTGGGCGCACAATATGCCTTGAAAGCCGCACGGCGAAGAATATGGAGAGGCCCGTGGCTATAATAAAGACTATACAGATTGGCTGGGCCATGCCAAGAAGCAGGGTGAACACCGAGCGCTGGGACATTGACAGGCGCAGCACGCTGCCGTCATCCAGCCGCCGGGCGGTATATAGCGCCCGCTCCAGAAGGGTGTCCGAGTACCGGCGGCTCTCCCCTCTGCCGGACTCCATGGCCTCCCTGATTTCCTCCCGCTCCATATGGTTTTCCCCGCCGGGGCTATGGCTGTCAAAAAGCACCTCACCCTTTGGGCCAACCCAGGTGATTCGGTAGTCCCCAGGCTGGAAGCCCTCGAAGAAGTCCCGGCCCTGAGCCTCTGCCCCCCTTGCCGCCAGCTCCAGCTGCATACCCAGCTGGGCCTGCTGCACGTCTGAAAAGTATCCGTAGAGCACGCCCATTATCAGCAGGCCGCTGGCTGACAGGACCGCCAGGGCCACAAGAAGTATCGAGCGAAAAATACGCTTTGTCATATGTCCACCTCCATCCGGTAGCCCACTCCCCGCACCGTCCTGATACTCTCCCCCCAGGGGCCAAGCTTCGTGCGCAGGGTGCCGATATGCACGTCCACGGTCCTGGTCTCCCCTGCGTAGTCCAGGCCCCATACGATTTCCAGCAGCCTGTCCCTGGTGAAGGCCCGGCCCGGGTTCTCCATGAAGGTCTCCAGCAGCCGGTACTCCTTCCTGGTGAGCTCCACCCGCCTGCCCCCGGCCCGGGCAACGCAGGCATTTTTATCAAGCTCCAGCCCACCGGCCCGGAGTACGCCCCCAATATCTCCGGCGGGCTCCTCCCGGGGCTTTGAGCGCCTTAGCACCGCCCGCACCCGGGCCACCAGCTCCATCATGCCGAAGGGCTTTGAGAGGTAGTCGTCGGCCCCAAGGTCCAGGCCTATCACCCTGTCGTACTCGGCGCCCTTTGCCGTTGCCATGATTACAGGGATATCTCCGGTCTCCTCCCTCCCCCGGAGCTTTTTCAGTATCTCAATGCCGTCCTCCCCGGGGAGCATGATGTCAAGGAGTATAAGCTTTGGCCTCTCTTCCTCCAAAGCCTGCCAGAACCGGCGGCTGTCCGGAAAGCCCCGGGCCTCAAAGCCTGAGGCCGAGAGGGTATAGAGCATTAAGTCCCGTATGCTGTTGTCGTCCTCAACGCAGTATATCACTTTGCGCCCTCCTTGTCATATTTCAATTACTGTAGTGAATATTTCTCCTTATACCCTATAAACTGGCTCTTAAAGCTCCCGCCCTCATTGCGGGCGTCCCTCAGGGAAGCGTGGATGTTCATATTGTTCTGGGCGATATCTATTACACAGCCGGCGATATTTGAGCAGTGGTCCGAGACCCGCTCTATATTCGTGAGAATATCCGACCAGACAAAGCCCCCCTCGATGGAGCACTCGCCCCCCTGCAGGCGCAGGATATGGTTTGTGCGCAGCTGCTCCTTCAGGCCGTCTATCACCTGCTCCAGGGGCTCCACCCTGCCCGCGGCCTCCAGGTCGTCCTCTAAGAAGGCTTTAAGCGCGTCCCCTAAAATCTCCTCCACAGCCGACGCTATCACGTCGTACTCATTCCGGGCGGCAGGGGACAGGGAGAGCCCCTTGTCCCGAAGCTCCATAGCGGACTCCAAAAGGTTTACACCATGGTCGGCTATGCGCTCAAAATCCCCTATGGCCTTGAGGAGCTTGGCGGCCTGGGCGCTGTCCCCGGCGCTGACCCTGCGGGCGCTCAGGCGCACAAGGTAGGTGCCGAGCATGTCCTCATAGCGGTCGGTGAGGGCTTCCCGCTCCAGCACGGATTTTTCCAAAGCCGGGGTGCAGCCGTACATTGAGGCCAGACCCTCCCGCAGGGCCCCGGCAGCGTTCCGGGCCAGCTCTCCGGCAAGATTCCGGCAGCTCTCAAGGGCTATGGAGGGGGTGGCGAAAAGCCTCTCGTCAAGCTCCGGCTGGGGCTTTGCCTCCTCGCCGTCCCGAATCAGGCGGCACACAAGCCTCTCAAGCCAGCCTGTCATGGGCAGCAGCAGGAGTGTACAGAGGAGGTTGAAGACCGAGTGGCAGACGGCTATCCCCAGAAGGGAGGCGGGCTCCCCCAGTACAGCCGGGGGCATGAGGAGCTTAATAATCCAGAACACCGACAGCCAGCTCACGGCCCCGATAACATTGAACGACAGGTGCACAAGGGCGGCGCGCCTGGCATTCTTCCCGGCCCCCACAGCGGAGAGCAGGGCCGTGACGCAGGTGCCGATATTCTGGCCCATTATAATCGGCACCGCCGCGCCGTAGGTCACCTGGCCCGTGGCTGCAAGGGCCTGTAAAATGCCCACCGAGGCGGAGCTGGACTGTATCACGGCTGTGAGCAGGGCTCCTGCCAGCATACCCAAAAGTGGGTTTTGAAACAGAAGAAACAGCTCCCTAAAGGCCGGGACCTCCCCAAGGCCGGACACCGCCCCGGACATAGTCTCCATGCCGGTCATAAGGGTGGCAAAGCCCAGGAGCACCGCCCCGGTGTCCCGCTTTTTTGAGGACTTGCAGAACATGTAGAATATTACCCCTATCACCGCAAGCACAGGCGTAAACGAGGAGGGCTTCAGCAGCCTTACAAAGATATTGCCGCTCTCTATCCCCGCAAGGCTCAGCACCCAGGCGGTGACCGTGGTGCCGATATTCGCCCCCATGATAACGTGTATGGCCTGGCGCAGGGTCATGAGCCCGGAGTTTACAAAGCCCACCACCATCACCGTGGCCGCCGAGGAGCTCTGTATCACCGCCGTGACCCCCAGCCCCGTGAGCAGCCCCGCAAGCTTGCCGGTAGTGAGCCGCCCTAAAATGTCCCTTAGCCCCTCCCCTGCCCGGCGCTCCAGGGCCTGGCCCATTACGCTCATGCCGAACAGAAAGAGGCTAAGCCCCCCCAGCATTGATAAGACCTGAAATATGTCCATTTTTGTACTCCCCCTTCTTCTGCTTTTAATATGCTTCCCTTACAGCTATAGTAAATGCGTTTGCCAGCTATAATAAGGATAACAGAGGGAGGTAAAATCTGTTACCCGGGGCATGTAAAGTTTTTGTAAGGGGGAGTCCCGCGAAAGCTGTAGAATTTTGGCGAAACCTGTAATTTCTGAGGCGCGCCTCCTGGAAGACCCTTTCCTTTATTGGTAAAATTGGCCTATATATTTTGGAAGGAGGTTTTTCCAATGAGAAAATACCAGTCAGAACTAAAGCTCTATCTGAGGAACGTGCTGCTCACCGCCCGCCGGGAGCTTGGCTTCACCCAGGAGCAGATGGCCTCTGCAATGCGCATGACCCCGCGCTCCTATTCCGGCCTTGAGCGGGGTGAGGCCGGGCCCTCCGCTGTATCCTTTGCCTTCCTGCTCTACCAGCTTCCACCCAGCGAGGCTGTCCGCGTCATCAGGGGCTTTGGGGATTTCATAAATGAATTAGAGCCGAAGGAGGCAGGATAATGTCTGAGCTTGAGCTTTACAGGGCCTACCTGACCTGGCTGGGCGGCAGCGAGCCCCTCCCGCCCTGGCGCATGTTTGACTTCCCCCTTTCAAACAGCGACATACATGAGGATGACTCCAGGGTGGTAAACCGGCTGGTATACCTTGTGCCGGACCTGTCCGGTAGGGCTCCGCGGTGCTTTTTCTTCTTTGAGGAAAATGTATTCTCCAAGGACTGCCTTGGGGATTTGGTGCTGGAGCGCCCCTCCCTGCGCACCTTTGGCATACCCGGCTGATTTCAGAAACAAAGCAAGGCCCGGGCTGGGCCTTGCTTTGTTTCTGGGTATATCAGGCTGTCAGCCGGTCTATGGCCCGTGAAACAGCAGAGACGGCCTCCTCCGCTGTCATTGCCCGCAGCCTTGTGCGCCAGGGCTCGAAGGGCTCAGCCATGTACAGCGCGCTGCTGCCGCGCCTTTTAAACCTCTCCAGTACGGTCCCCGCGTCTATCACCCCGGTCTCGCCGGGCAGCCGGCGTTCCATGTCCTGCTGGGCGCTGAAGTCCCGCCCCGGCACGCCGTCGTTTATGTGCAGGGCCACCAGCCGGTCTATATGCTGCTCCATAAGGGCCACGTCGTCCATAGCGCCGTTCTGGGAGCAGTACCAGTGGAAGGTGTCGAAGGCTATGCCCACCCCTCCCCCGGCGGCGTCCGCCAGGGCCAGCGCCCCTGAAAGGGAGTGGATGAACTGGCGCCCTGCAAGCTCCCGGAGCCCGTGGGGACCCAGGAACTCCAGTCCGTAGGCCACGCCATTTTCTTTAAGTATGCCGTTTACCGCCCTGATTCTCTCAACGGTCCAGGCGAAATTCTCGTCAAACCCCCGGCTGCTGCAGGGCCAGACATGGTTATACGCGTGGGTAATCCCCAGCACCCTGGCGGCGTCCGCCCAGCGGCGCAGAGTCTCAAGGGCCCCCTTAAATGCGCTGTCCCCCAGCTCCCAATGGTAGAAGTCGGCTGGCATGGGCATTAGGCCCCAGGAGAGGCCGTTGTCTAAAAGGACTGCCGAGGCCTCCCGCCCGGCGGCCCTGTCCTCCAGCACCGAAGCCGGGGCGCTTATGGCCTGGAAGCCGTATTTTGCGGCGGCGAGGGCAAGCTCCTCTATGGGATGGCCCAGCCCCAGCATGGATGGGTCAAGGGTTTTCAGCATGGTGTTTCCCTCCCGGAAATTAGTGCGTTTACTATACTATTACTATACTATTAAATCACCTGGTTGTCAATGGCCCCTATGTAGTCCTCAAGCCTTATGAGCACCGCCGCGGCCTGGGCCCGGGTGGTGTTCCCGGCGGGCTGGAACTCATTTTTGCCGTTGCCCATAAGGAGCCCGGTAACGGACATGCAGTCCACGGCCTCCCTTGCCCAGGAGGCTATCCTGTCCCGGTCATCATAGCCCTGTACCCCTGTGCCGGGGCTTTGCGGGGCGAGCTGCCTGTATTTTAGGAAGTTATAGAATATGACCGCGGTCTCCTGGCGGGAAATCCCCTGCCCGGGGTGGAACAGCCCGTCCCCGCAGCCGCTTATAAGCCCCCTTTCATAGGCCCAGGCTATGGGGGCGGCGTAGTATTTGTCCGGGGGCACGTCCCCGAAGGGGGCCGCCGGTATCTCTGTGTCCCCGGCCTCCTCCCCAGAATACCTATAGAGCAGCGTCACAAGCTCGGCCCTTGTGATGTTCCTGCCCGGGGTGAACATGCCGTCCCCGCCGCCCACTATATAGCCGGCATAGGCGGCCCGGTCCATAGCCTCATAGTACCACTGGCCCGGGGACACGTCCAGGAAGAATATGCCCCTTTCCGAAAAGGAGGCCTTGGCCTGCCCGCTGTCAAGATACCCTCCGCAGGAGGAGTAGGCGGCTATCTCTGTTCCGGGCTCTATGGACATGGGGCCCGTGTAAAGCTGCCAGCCTGTTTCATCAGTGCCCAGCCTATAGTAGACCTCTGCCCCCGGGGTATCACATTCTATGGCGAGCACTCCATCGCTGACGCTGAGCCGGGGACTCTCAGCCCTTGGCATGGTGAAGGCCTCCCCGGCCTCCCCGCTTTTGCTTCCGTTCATATTAAATGCTGCCACAGCCCGCACTTTGCAGGGGTAGTCGGTTAAAAACGGGCCGTTGTACCGGGCGCTGCCCTGGTTCAGGTCCTCTGTGCCGGTGGTGTAGTATATAGCCGCTCCCGGCTGGGCCTTTATCGTCACCCGGAGCCTTCCGTTTTCAGTCTCACCGGTGATGACAGGGGCCTGCACCGGGCCCGCGTCGCTGCCGGTAGAGGGGCAGCTGCTGTACTGCACGCCGCTGCTCATGGCCTTCCCCCTGCGCCGGAACAGCTCACGGACGGTGACGAACTCGTAGCCCTGGCCCTTCAGGTAGTCTATAGCGGCAAGGGAGCCGGGTATTGAGGTGGAGTGTATGTCGTGGACAAGGATTATGGCGCCGTCATGGGCGCTGCGTATAATATTGTTCTTTACAGCTGCGGCGTTGCGGTAGAGCCAGTCCTGTGGGTCCACCGACCAGAACACCAGCGGGGCCCCCGCCCCCCGGGACACGGCGGAGTTCACGCTGCCGTAGGGGGCCCGCACCATATAGTCCGTCCCCGCCCCGCAGGTCCTGTCCAGGAGCCGGTTTGTGGCCTGCACCTGTGAGCGGACGCCGCTTTCCGTAAGCCTTGAGAGGTCGCTGTGGTCGTAGCTGTGGTTTGCAAGCTGGTGGCCCTCCCGGTACATCCGGGCCAGGGTGGAGCCATATCCCCCCACACGGTTTCCCAGCATAAAGAAGGTGGCCTTCACCCCCCGGGCCTTCAGGCCGTCCAGCAGGCTGCCGGTGTACGGCCCCGGGCCGTCGTCATAGGTTATGGCTATCAGCTTCTTCCCGGCCCCTTTAGCTGCGGGGGCCATGGCGGGCACGCATATGAGCATGAGCGCCGCAAGGAATAGCGATATGATTCGTTTCATGGTTTACTCTCCTCTGGTGAAGCTTGGCTCTATAGTCAGCCTCATAATATTAAATATATTTAGATTATAGCATATTTTTCCAGTGGAAAGCAATACCGGTTTTACCCCGACTCTCTGCGCCCGGCGGCGAATAGCTGCACCCCCAGGGCCAGGGCCAGCAGGCAGGCAAGCCCCCCGTAGCTAAGCCTTGCCTGCAGGAGCTCCAGCCGGTGGGCGGCCTCTGTCAACAGCTCTTGATTTTCTATGGAGAACCCCAGCTCCATAAGCCAGTCCCCGTTCCGGCCCTCTATGCCGCCGCTCTCCAGCATTACCCGCAGGGTTTGTGAGTCCCCCAGCTCCGCCGAGGAGCCCTTCGCCATTGCCGCCGTCACCGGCAGGTTGCCGCAGAGGGTGAAGGTCCCGCTCACCCCCTCCTCGCCCATAAGGCATTTCAGCCGCGCCGGAGACTCCTCCCCCGCCCCGCAGAAGGAGGCGTACGACCTGCTGCCCAGAAAGAACTCTCTCCCCGCCCCGGAAGCCCTGAGCCCAAAGCAGGCGCTCAGATACTCCGGCGACACCTGTATCACTGTAAGCTGCCTCTCCCCCATTACAAGGCTATATTCCCGCTGACGGCTGGCGCATATAACCCCCTCGTGCTGGCTGACGGCCCGCAGCTTCCCCTCAAGGGACGTCCCGTTCCCGCCCCAGGCAAGCACGTACTCTACAGGCTCCCCGGACTCCATTAAAATGCCGGCGGCTCCGAAGGCCACATCCCAGCCCAGCACCGCCCCCAGCAGGAACAGTCCCAGGGCCAGCTTTACCTTGTCACTTCGCCTCCTCAGCCGGAGCAGCTTCCCTATGGCCCTCACGCCCTGCGCCCTCTAATCCCACGTATAAGGAGCAGGGCTGTAAGCCCCAGCAGAGCCGCTCCCGCCCCGGCCAGCACTATCCAGAACTGCCCGGGGGCGTCCTCCTCCTTGGGGCCCTCCTCTGAAAAGGGGGATTTTATGTTTATGGTGAAGCCGCCGGTCTCGGTGAGCTCCTGCCCGCTTCCGTCCTCATAGATATAGGTTACTTTGCACTCCGTGGGGCCGTAGGGGGCCTCCCCGTTTGTGAGGCCTGTGATGGTGACCTGCAGGGGCTTTTCCCCTGAAGCACCGCCCTCCAGGCTGCCGATGAAGGCCGTCCCTGAGGGGAGCAGGCCGTCCCCCTCAAAAGTGGCCCTTACATTATAGGCCTTGGCGTGGCTGAGGTTTATGGCCTGGACATTCACCTCGACAGTGTCGGACACCACCGCCTCCGCGGGCAGGCTCCCCAGGGAAAACTCCAGCTTCAGGGGCTGGGATATATTCACCCGGGCGCTGCCCGCCCCAGAGCCGGTCTCCCCCTTGTTATAGGCGAAGTCGTAGGCCAGGGGGATAGTGTACTGACCGGCGGGGGTCTCCGGTGAAACCTGGTAGTCGTATATTATGTCCGCCGTACCCCCGGCGGGCATTGTGCCGATATAGGCGCTGTCCGAAGGGCTGAGCACGGAAAAGCCCTCCCCGGGGGACGCCGCCGTGACCGCCAAGTTCTCAATGGCCTGGGACTGGCTGGTGTTTACAAGGGTTATTGTTACGCGGATACGGTCCCCTGCATTCACCACCCCCGGCTGGGCCTCCGCCTCCAGGGAGACCGCCTGAGAGGACTGCACCAGTACCTTCGGGCCCAGCACCACCGGCGGCGCCGGCTCCGGGGTGGGGGCAGGCTCGGGCTTTGGGGTGGCGTTTGGGTCCCTGCCGTCGGTGACGGTTACATATACTGTGAACTCCTCCTCCACCTCCCGGCCTGTGGGCTCTGTGCCGGTTACGGCGATTGTCACAGGGTAGCTGCCGTTCATGCGGCCCCTTTCAAGCTGCATTGGCAGGGATATACAGTACCCCCGCACCTTCTGTTTGCCGCCGTTTACTTTATGCTCCCTAAGCTCCACGGTCTGCTCGTAGTTCTTGGTCACAAAGGGCCCGCCGGGGTCGAAAACGGCCTTTGCCCTTATGCTGTCCCCCCGCAACTCCCCGCGGCATAAGAGGGGAAGGACTATAGTAGCCGTGCCGTCCCGCACTGTTGGTATATAGCCCTGGGAGTAGGTCCTTGACATGTTCTCATAGAGGTTGCGGTTGTCTATAAACAGCTTGGCGGCCTCAGGCTCCGGGGTGACTGCCGGGGAGGGCTCCGGCTCATTGGAGGGCTGGGGGCTCCCGTCAGCCGCCGGGGGCTCCAATGGCTCCTGCCCCTCCAGGGCAAGCGCATTAAGGCCCGATACTAAGAGCAGGGCCAGGACCGCAATTAAGGCGGCTATATATCTCATACGGTACCCTCCTTCTGCACATCCATCTCGTGCACCCGGCTGCATAGCTCCCGGATGTCCTGGGCATTGTGGCTTGCAAGCATTATTGCCTTCCCCCTGTCCCGCAGGCCTGTGAGCAGCCCGCGCATGTCCTCTACCGCGGCCTTGTCAAGGCCGTTGAAGGGCTCGTCAAGTATGAGCACCGCCGGATCCTCCATAATGGCCTGGGCAATCCCAAGGCGCTGGCGCATGCCCAGGGAATATTTTGCCACGGCCTTATGCGCGCTCTTTTTCAGCCCCACCCTGTCCAGCACAGCCAGAATCTCCTTTTTGCCGATAAGCCCCTTCAGGGCCGCAAGGGTCCTCAGGTTGCGGTAGCCGCTCATGCCCGGGATAAAGCCCGGGGTCTCTATGATAATCCCAAGGCTGTCAGGGAAATCCCGGTCCCTGCCCACCCTAGCGCCGTTTACGGTGACGCTGCCGCTGTCCGGGCGCAGGAAGCCGCAGATACATTTCATCAGCACCGTCTTTCCGCTGCCGTTGTTTCCCACTACCCCAACTATCTCCCCCGGCGGCACCGACAGGCTCACTCCCGACAATACAGCCTCCTTTCCGAAGGATTTATACAGGTTTTCAACGATTATGCCCTTATGCTCCATTGTCAGCGCTCCGTTCCGGTAAAATTAAAGGAATAATTTCTCACCCGCCAGAAGGCCAGCAGGTAGATAAACAGGCTGCCTGCAATGAAAAAGCCATAGGAATCCCAAAGGCGGGGGAGGTTGTCGTAGCCGAAGCTGTGCATATAGTAGGTGGCATGGTTCAGGGGGGAGAGCCAGCCGAAGATGATGTTTGCCGTGCTCTTCTCCAGGCTGTCAAGGTGCAGCCAGCCGCTTATCACCTCGGGCGTCAGGAAGAAGCCGAAGCCGCTGAAGGCCGCCCCGGCCAGCATACCCATCCGGCCCCTCAGAAGGTTAAAGAAAAATATCAGGGCCGAAAGCACCAGGGAGTAGCCCAGCATTAGGGCGAAGATATGCAGGGTGCACGGGTATGGGAAGGTGAGCTCCAGCACCTTTACAAAGGCCGGGACCGCTATGCTCCTCCCTATCCCCGAGTAGCCCAAGATAGCCGCCGTCTCACTCCACATATTCCCCGAGAAGGCCCGGGCCCCGCAGAGCAGGCAGGTGGAGAGGAGTATGAATCCGGTGAAAACTGTGGTGGCAATGGCCAGGTACAGCACCTGCCCCGCCATCCAGCACAGGCGGCTGGTGCGCACAAGAAATAGGGGCGCCTCGTTATTGAGGTTTGGCAGGTCCCCGAAGAGCAGCAGCAGGCAGAGGGATATGAGCAGTATGGAGTTTGAGTCCCCGAAGGTCCAGATGAATGGCTCGAACATCTGTAACAATGTCTCCTGCTCCCCCGCGAAGTCCACCACCTTCCCCGACAGCAGGAAGCAGGCGATAAAGCCCAGGCTGAAGCCCAGCCAAATCTGCGGGCTCTTAGGCCAGCGGCTGAAATTTACCATTGCGGTTATGAGTATCTGCCGGAGCTTATCCACGCTCAAGCCTCCCCTTTAAAATAATATAGTACAGCAGCCCAAGGTCCAGTATCAGCCCCGAGAGCAGCGCCTGCACCCCCGCGCCCTCGAAGGGCCAGGCATGGCTTAGCTCCAGCCACTCGTGGGGGTGCAGGCAGTAGAGCCAGGGCCAGTAGCGCTCGCAGGCTATCACCAGGAAATAGCATATTACAAAGGCCCCGCCGTAGGCTATATACTTGCTGTCTGACAGCGCCGCCAGCACCGCCGCCGCTGCCGCCCATAGGGCCGCTGTAAGGAAGGTCCTGGCATAGGGCATATCCGCCGCCCTCAGGGCGCCGTATGCCCACGCCGCCAGCGCCTCGGCCCCACCCCCGGCTATGGTACAGGCCAGGAACTTTCCCAGGATGTACCCCCTCATGCTGCCCCGTACCAGGGCGAGCCTCGCATAGCCCGACTTGTACTCGTCCAGCCAGCCCCCGGCGTATGGCAGGGTGCACGCCAGGGGGACGCTTATTTTATATAGCTGGGAGGCCTCCCCCTCATAGAGGAGTATCCCAAGCTGTAGGACCACCGCTGCCAGGAACCTTACGGACAGCACCGCCCGCCTCAGGTCCGTCTCAAAGCTGTTCATTATATCACCACAAAACAAAAAGATGCCGGAGCTTTAGGCTTTGACTAAAGTTTAGCACCTTTCAGTTCATCAAGTATTCAGGAAAACATCATCAAAATGTAAACACTCAGCACTTCTCCAGGACCGCCCGAGTGCCCTCGCCCACCCGGCTCTCTATATGGAGCCTCATGCCATGCCTCCTCAGAATCACCGCTGCCAGGGCAAGGCCCAGCCCTGCCCCGCCGCTCTGCCTGCTTCTGGATTTGTCCACCATGTAGAAGGCCTCTGTCAGGCGGGCTATTTCCTCTTGTGGTATGCCGCAGCCGCTGTCCTCCACTGTGACGCGGCCCCCCTCGGAGCTTATGACCACCCTGCCGCCTTCTTTGCAGGCCTTTATGCCGTTGTCCACCAGGTTTACTATCACCTCTGTCATTAAGTCCCTGTCGCAGGGGATATCCCCCTCCAGAGGCCCCAGCACTATAGACACCCCCCGCTTTGCAGCCCCCGGAATGCATGTCTCCCGGGCGCCGGCGGCAAGGCTGGCGATTGGGACAGGCTCGAAGGTAATGGGAACGTCCCGGTCCAGTTCCAGCAGGCGCAGCATTTTCTTTGAGAGCCTGTCAAGCCTGCCGCTCTCCCGGCAGATGTACATTAGGGCGGTATCCCTGTCCTCGTCGCTGAGCTTTGCGTAGCGCAGGGTCTGCCCATAGCCTGAAATGGCAGTGAGGGGGGTCTTCAGCTCGTGGGTGAGGCTTGCCATGAAC
Source organism: Acutalibacter sp. 1XD8-36 (assembly GCF_009917525.1). Classification (GTDB taxonomy): domain Bacteria; phylum Bacillota; class Clostridia; order Oscillospirales; family Acutalibacteraceae; genus Acutalibacter. The sequence continues at coordinate 252,008 of NZ_QZDU01000003.1, read as the reverse complement.
ATGGTCTTCTGCTCCTCGCTCTCCTCCACCCGCCTTATATGCTCCTCCACCGCCCCAGCCATGCGGTTAAAGTCCCGCCCCAGGCCCGCAAGCTCGTCCCTGCCCGACTCCGGCACCCGCTGCCCGTAGGCCCCCGCCGCAATGGAGTTGGCCCCATCCGAGAGGGCCTGCAGGGGGCGCAGGGCCCTGCGCAGAATCAGAAACACCGCCAGAGCGCCCCCTACCAGCACCGCCGCTGAGAGCGCAGCCTCCTGTGCCGCCAGGCGGTACAGGCTCAGGTAGGTGTCCGTCACGTCTACGATATGTATAAAGGTATATGGGGACACTGCCTCGAAGCTGTACGCCAGCAGCCGCCTGCCGTGATAGAGCCCGGCCTCCTGGGGTTCGCGGCCCCCTTTTGGAGTTGTCCTGAGCTCCGAGGGCTCCAGCACGGTGGGGTTATATACCGCCTCGCCGTTTCTCAGAAGTATGCTGTACTCCTGGTTTTGGGATTTCAGCCAGTACACCCCGGCCGATGGGCTCAATTCACCCTGAAACCTGCCGCAGTAGCTCTCGAAGCCCTGGAAGGCCGCCTCGCTTTGGGCATAGGCGCCGCGCGCGGCCTCCTGGAGTATCGTCCGGCGGCTGATGGAAAAGCTCAGGCCGTTGCACAGCAGGGTAGCCAGCAGCAGCACCGCTCCCGCCAGCAGCGACAGCTTCACCCGCAGCTTCATAGGCCCTCGTCCTCCAGCCTATAGCCCAGCTTCGGCACGGTCTTTATAGCCTTCTGCAGCCCCAGCTTCTTTCTGAGCTGGCCTATATGCACGTCCACCGTGCGGCTCTCCCCCAGGTAGCCGCTGCCCCAGACCAGGCCTATCAGGTCCTCCCTGGAGACGGCTATGTTCCTGTGCTTTGCCAGCACCACCAAAAGGTCAAACTCCATAGGCTTTAGGGCAACCTCCACGCCGTTTTTGCGCACCCTATGGCCCTCCAGGTCTATTTCCAAATCCAGCACCCGCAGCACGTCCCCCTTGGACGTCCTCATAAGCACCTTTTCCACCCGCACCAGCAGCTCCATCACCTGGAATGGCTTCACCATATAGTCTTCAGCGCCGCCGGTGAGCCCTCTTAGCTTGGACTCCAGGTCGTCCCTGGCGGTCAGGAATATCACCGGTATTTTATACGGCTTCAAAAGCCCGAAAACCCCGAATCCGTCCAGCCCCGGAACCATCACGTCTAAAATGGCAAGGTCGAAGGCGTGGTCCCCGCTTAGGGCCTGCTGTAGCTTCAGGCCGTCTGAAAACACCACCGGCTCCATCCCTGCCACCTTTAAATTCATGGCTATCATGCTTGCGATAGCCTCCTCGTCCTCCAGCACCAAAATGCGCTTGTGCATATTATTAAGCCCTCCCTTAAACGGCAGTAGAGCCCGCGCGAGCAGGCCCTGCCTCTATCCTGTATCAGTATCCTAAGTCGGCATCTATCACGGAGCCGTCAATGGCGTTTACCGCCAGCAGCGTGCCGCTTTGCTCATAGACCGGGTACCCCTCGCTGTAGGCCGTGGCTCTCCCCTCAAAGCTCCACACCGGCACAATAAGGCCTGTGTCGAAGCTGTCCTTCTCGCTTATCCGGGAGTAGCTCAGGCGCACGCGGTCGACCTTCGCCTTGCACTCATAGTCGCTTTCAGCCAGCACTATCGGCAACATCTGCTCGAATATGCCCTTCACCTCGTCAAAGGTCTTGAGGGAGGTGCCCTCTACCACTGTCTCGGTTATCTCAAGGGGGGCGTTGTACCTGAAGCCCGTTATGCCGCTGTCGTCAACGCGCACCTCTATGCACTCCCCGGGCCATAACTGCTTATTAAAGCCGCCGTCCGGACTGGAGTTGCCGTACTGTAACTTTCCGCCGCTGGACTGGGTGAGCATTACGCCGTCCTCTTCCCGGCGGTAACTGAAGATGTAGTTTACCCGGTAGTTAAGCCCGTCCATCTCCGTATAGAGCCCGCCCTGCTCCAAGGCGAAGCCGGTAAGGTCAAGCTTGTCAAGCAGCCCCTGAGCGAGGGACTCTGCCTCCTCCTCGGGCATATCCACTGTGGTGCTGCCCAGTGGGGTGAAGGCAATGTCCTCACTGTCAAAGATGGTGCCTTCCGGCAGCACGTTCCCGGGCACGCCGTGGGCCCTAAAGAACTCCTCATAGGAGGTGCCTGTCCCCGGAAGCCTTGGGTTCAGTGTGTGGGTGTCAAATATGGTGTCCTCCACTATTATGCCGAAATAGGCGTGCTCCTCCATATCCTTCCGGTATATGAGCTGGTTGCTGTAGTCGGCGTTATTCTGGACGTAGAGCGTGCGGTAAAATCCGTCGCTGCCGTCGGATATGCCGTAGAAGCACTGGTCCCCGTCTATGCTGAGGTCTTTCATCCAGGTGTAGTATTCGCTGTCGGGCTTGCTGCCGCTGAGCTCCATTACGGAGCGAAGCTTGCCGTCTGTGGGATAGCCGGCATAGTTTATCTCCGCGGGGGCCGCCTCGTATTCCTCCTGGAGCCTGTCAATTTCTCTCTGGGCTTCCTCGCGGTACGCCTTATTCTGCTCTTCTATCTCCTCAGCGGTAAAGCCCTCGCCCTCTGGAATGTTGGGGTCGTTCTTCATCTCCTCACTATGGGCCTCATGCTCCGCCACCGCCTGCCGCCAGCTCTGTATCTCCCATTCAATGTCCTTTTTCGTGCGGACCCTTGTAGCCTCGCCGTCGTACAGCTCCACGTCCCCGCAGAGCTCGGCCCTCGCCTTATCCAGAAACTCCTGGGTAAATGGCTTCTGCCTCACCCTGTAGATTGACAGCTTCTCAGCTTCCGGCAGCTCCACCTGGGCGTCGACCTCTGCCTTCACCTCCAGGTTCTGGCTCTCGATGGTGGTCTTATAGGCCTCAGTCTTCCCGGCATCCTTAATGAGCTCCCCGGCGTCCACCCTGCTGCCGTCCGAGGCCGCGCCCTCCTCTATGAGCTTATCCATGTCCTTATTTGCCACTATGGAGCCCTCGGGGTCCTCCTGGCAGGCCGCAAGTGAAGCTGTGAGCACGGCAGCGCAGAGAAGAGCCGCCAGCTTTTTCACCGTCATTTTTCCCATGGTACTTGTCCTCCTGTCTCTTAGGTTTATCATATCATACCAGCCGGGAGGTAATCAAGTATTCAGGAAAACATCATCGAAATGTAAAATCCGGCAAATCATGCGCCCCCATACCCGCACTGTCCCGGAGCCCCGCCTCGAGCTGCCTCGGGTCTATCTGCCTAAAGCCCACGGAGGTCCGCAGGCTGTTCATCTCCCCGGGGCTTATGGCCTCCCGGTACTGAAATTCTGTATCCATCGTTTTTCCCCTTACCGCTCTTATTACTTTAATTTTTACTATTTTAAATAAATATTAAGCTCTTAAATAACTCAAATAACATACTAAAGACAGGCCGGTGCAGCCTGTCTTTAGGGTATATCCGCTCACATCAGGAACTGCTGGAGCACATCCATCAGCAGGCCTATGTCTATGGGCTTTGCTATGTGGGCGTTCATGCCGCTTTTCAGCGCCGCCTCCTTGTCGTCCTCCATGGCGTTGGCGGTCATGGCTATAATAGGCAGGTTCTTTACGTCCCGGCGGTCAAGGGCGCGTATGGCCTTGGTAGCCTCGTAGCCGTTCATGACCGGCATCTGCACGTCCATGAGCACACCGTCATAATAGCCCTCCTCGGCCTTCTCCATCATGGACACAGCGTCCGTGCCGTCGGGGGCGGACTCTATCACGAACCCTGCCTCCTCCAGGATGACCGTGGCTATCTCCCGGTTGAGCTCGTTGTCCTCCACCAGCAGGAGCCTCCTGCCCTCAAAGTCGGCCTCGGTCCAGATAACGCCGTCTGCCTGGTCCGTGCCGCCGATATTGTTTGCAGCCAGCAGCGCCGACCTTAAATCCGACATAAACAGGGGCTTTGCGCAGAAGGCGGTAATCCCAGCGGCCTTGGCCTCGTCCTCAATATCCGCCCAGTCGTAGGCCGTGAGGATGATTATGGGGGCGTCGTTGCCCACCACGCTCCTTATCTTCCTGGCGGTCTCTATGCCGCTGGTCTCGGGCATCTGCCAGTCTATTATATAGGTATGGTAGGGGTCCCCCTCCTCATAGGCGGACTTGGCCCTGTACGCCGCCTCCCGGCCCGAGGTGGTCCACTCAGAGCGCAGGCCTATGCTCTTGAGCATTTTGCTCACGCTGTCGCAGACGTTGAAGTCGTCGTCCACCACCATGGAGCGCAGGCCCTGGAGCTCCTTAATCTCCTGGGCGTTCCTCTCCACGTCCTGGAGCTTTAAGGGTATCCTCACCGAGAAGGTGCTGCCCTTGCCCACCTCGCTCTCAACGGTTATCTCGCCGCTCATCATGTCAACTATGCTCTTTGTAATCGCCATGCCAAGGCCCGCGCCCTGTATGCCGCTGCGGGTGGCGGTGGACTCCCGCTCAAATGGCTCGAAGATATGCTCCACAAACTCCTTTGACATGCCGATTCCGTTGTCCTTTACAATAAACACATACTCCCCCCAGCCGTGCTTAAACGCGGGCCGCTGGATAATCCTGAAGCTTACCGTCCCGCCGGCGGGGGTGTATTTTACGGCGTTGCCCATAAGGTTTATGAATATCTGGTTCAGCTTTAAGGGGTCCGCTATAACGTCCTCGTTTACCACCTCGAAGGTGTCTATAAACATCTCAAGCTGCTTCGACTTCACCTGGGGCTGGATTATATTCACCAGGTTGTGCATGAGCTCGGGTATATTGCACTCCTGGTTGTGAATCTGAAGCTTGCCGCTCTCTATGCGGCTCATGTCCAGTATGTCGTTTATCAGCCCCAGCAGGTGGTTGCTGGAGGAGAGTATCTTCTGCAGGCAGTCCCGCACCTGGTCCGTGCGCTCCATATGGCTTGCGGCTATGGTTGCAAAGCCAATTATGGCGTTCATGGGCGTGCGGATATCGTGGCTCATATTTGAGAGGAAGGTGGTCTTTGCCTGGTTTGCGTGCTGGGCCTGCATGAGGGCGTCCTGCAGGGCCTGGGTCTGCTCCCGCTGCTTCTGCTCCTGCTCTGTGATATCCTTTGAGACCACCATGGCAATAAGGTCCCCGGTGTCCTCGTCCCGGGTCAGTAAAAAGGACTGCCTTATACAGTGGGCCTCTCCCTCCCAGGACTCCCAGAAGTCCACGTCCGTCTCCATGTTCCCCCGCTCGAACTGGGCCTTCAGGTAATTCACATCGGCACACTTACCATAGGCCTCCCGGGACTCCGGCAGCACCTCCTGCACCCAGCGCTTAAAGCACTCCGAGGCTTTGCAGGGGGCTTTGAGCCCCACGGCCTCCAGCGCGGAGGTTGCCTTGCCGTCCCTTAGCCTCAGCACGTCCTGCTCCATCATATCGTTTGTCAGGTTGCACTCAAAGGCGCTCACGGCGTTGGACATTATCGCCAGCCTGTACTGCCTGGCCTTGCGGTTCAGTATGGAGCGCTCCCGCTGCTCCCTGAGCTCCCGGAGCTTTAGCTCCGTCACGTTCTGGCGCACATAGAGCGCCCTCACCGGCACGCTCTCCCGGCGCTCCAGGCACACCACTATCAGGTGCTCCCACTCCTCCTTCCCCTTGCGGCGCACATGGCACTCGTGCACCAGGGAGTCGGCGTCCTTCAGGCCCTCCATAAGGTTCTCGGGCTTTGCAAACTGCCGGTATGCCGCCTTGCCCTCATCCCCTATCAGGTCGGCGGCGTGGGCGGGTATCACGTTGTCGGTGTATTTCCCCTCCATGGGCAAAGCGGAGTTCAGGGGGCCTTCCCCCGCCATATATGAGTAGCTGTCCTGCTCCAGGTCCACTATAAGGTATACGGAGGAGAAAAGTATGTTTATGCCCCGGAGCACGTCGCTGAAGGTCTTATTCTCCTTCTCAAGCTGCCTGCGCTGCCGTCCGGCCCTTATTATAAGGAAGGCCACATACAGTACAAACAGGATTATCAGGCAGACCTCTAGCCAGATACCCGCGCTGTTCGCCCGCCTTAGCATATTCTCTGTTATGTCCCTGGGGAAGGCCTGCACAAGCACGTAGTCGTACCCCGGCAGGCTCACCGCGCAGAGGTTGTCGATATCGCTCTCCTCATTGCAGAAGACGGACACGCTGCCGCCCTCCTCAAAGGCCGTGGTCTTTATGGTCCTCGCCACACCCCTGTCTATGACCCCCGCCCCCGACATATTGTCAAGAAGGTTCCCTGTATGGGTCCCGCCGCCGGAGCTGGCTATTATGCTGCCGTCCATATGGCACAGGTACACCTGGGCCTGCTCCCCGAAGTAGGTGGTCGAGAGCATGTCGCGCATATAGTCCTCGGCAAAGTACAGCCCCAGAAATACGCCGTACACCTCCTCCCCTGCCTTCACAGGGGAGAAGAAGACCATCATTGGCTTGCCGGTTATCCTGCAGGTGGACACCACCTCTATCCCGCTCTCGCCGCTCATGCCCCTTTTGAAATACTCCCTGTCGGAGCTGTCGCTGGTCTTGCCGTCGGCGGTGTAGTTTTTGCCTGTCACATCGGTGAAGCGCACGGCGTCGAAGGTGGTATTGCGCTCCATCTCCATGAGCATCTCCTGGTCTATCTTCGGGGCCTCCCCCTTGGTGCCCACCAGGTACGCGCAGTTTTCAATGCGCTGCAGGGCATTGTCGAACTCGCTGCCTATGCGCTCAGCCGTCTGCCTGGCGCAGTCCTCGGCGTAGACCCTGTTCTGCTCCTGTATCCTCCCCTGGTTCTGGGCCGTATAGATAAAAAACAGCACCGACACTACCGCCAGGAAAAGAAAGGCGTAGGATACCGGCTGCCATATGGGCCTGTTCCTCTGCTGCATAATCCCTCTCCCCCTCTTTAAGAGTTATATTCTGATTATTATAACACATAAGCTGGGAGCTTGCAAGGGATGTATTGCGCTTTTAGCTTTCCGGGGAGGAGCCGGTTTTTCCACCGGCCCGCCCTGTGCGCTTGCGTATAAACTGGTAGTCCTCCGTGGTGAGCTCAATAGGGCCGTGCTTATGCTCGAAGCGGCTGACATGGGCCCGGATAAGCTGCTCCAGCTCCCTGTTTGCAGAGCGCCCGTTATACTCCGCGATGTACTTAAGCTTGTCCATCAGCCCCTCCGAGGTGCGCAGGGTGTACTGTGGGTATCTGTGCTTTCCAGACGGCATAACAACCTCCTTCAGCTTTTACTGTATTTTTCTTTACCAGACTGTATGGAGTAGTATACCAACCAGAAGTTATTTTATTAGCATATTGACATTAGGTGGAGACCAATTTATAATACTAAGTGAGCCGTGTTTACATTAAAATGAATGGGGATAGAAAGTGATATGACAGCCTTTAACAAAGACCTTGGGGCCATGCTGCGCACGCTGCGGCTGGCAAAAAACGCCACCCAGGAGAGCGTGTCAAAGCTCCTTGGGGTGACCCGCTCCGCCTACTCCTACTACGAGTCCGGCAAGACCTCCCCCGACCTGCACTCCCTCAGGGTGCTGGCGGAGTTTTTCGGCATACCGCCCGCGGACTTCTTCTACCCCGAGCTCTACGCCGACCCTGAGGATTCCGGCAGGCGGGTACAGAAAAGCAAGCCCCTGAATTAGGGGCTGCCGCATATATACTATATACATTCACGATACATATTCACACAATATTTAAATAGTTTATAATATTTGTAAAAAATTGTTGCTTTCTGAGTTTTATAGTGGTATAGTATTATTATAGTGAATTGTTTATACTGAAGCCCGCTATGAAAGGATGATTGACAATGAAAAAGCTCGCCGCCCTGATCTTATGCGCACTGACACTCCTGCTGCCCCTTTCGGCCTGCGGGCCCAAGCCCTCCGGCCCATTGCGGGTCTGCCTGGACCTGGGGCTTGACGAGATTGACTCCAACAAGGCTGAGAGCGCCTTCAAGTCTCTGATGAAGGCCGTCGCCTCTATGGGCGGGCCCGAGGAGTACGAGCTGGAGCTCGTGCCCCCCGAAGGTGAGGAGCGCATGGGGGCGCTCACCCGGCTGAAGGCCGAGATAATGGGCGGCAGCGGGCCGGACCTTATTATGACCTGCTACGCCTCAAAGGAGGGCCTGCTGTTCCCGTACCCTGAGAAGTCCGCCGGAAACGGCCTTTTCCTGAACCTGGACAAGTATATGGAGAAGTCTGAGATAACAGAGTGGGACCAGCAGATACAGTCTGTTTTAAACGCCGGAAGGACTGAAAAGGGTCAGTTTATTATACCCCTATCATACCAGTTCAATATGAGCTGTTTTCTCAAGGAGGACGTGAGCCATACCCCCGACAGGAGCAAAACCTGGGAGGAGACTGCCGCAGGCGGGGACATTATCGACAAGGCCTGCACAGCCTATTGGGGCGGCTCCCCCCAGAAGACAGACGGCACCGGCGATATGACAGTGCACAATACCCTGGGCAGGCTTGCCGACTTTGACAAGGAGGAGCTGCTGTTTACCGCCGACCAGCTTAAGGAGCGGATACATAGGAATTTCGAGCTCTTGGACGAGTCAGACGCGGAGGCCTTCGGGGATACCCCGGCCTATTCCCAGCCTTTGTCCGGCGCAGGGTTTATTGGCCGCGGGTCCGGTATTGATGAATCGGCCACGCTGACCTACATCCCCCTCTACTCCCGGGACGGCGGCGTGACCGCCTCGGTGCGCTCCTATGCCGTCATAAGCGCCGGCAGCAGGCATAAGGACGACGCCTTCCTGGTGCTGGACTACCTTATGAGCCTGGAAAGCCAGCAGTCCGGCACCTTTTACAACTCCTACCTCGCCTTCCGGGGCACCTTCGGCGGGTTCCCCATGGACTCCCGGCTGATGAGCGAGGAGTATCCTGTAAAGCTCCGGGGCTCCGATAGCTGGAGCCTTTCAAAGGAAAATTTCGACGGCCTCCGGGCTGTACAGGACTCCATAACCGCCGTGAACTTTTTCGACACTGTAACTGTGGGGGTGTATGAGCTGGAGAGCCGCTGCCTGAACATACATACCGGCTTTGAGGAGGGGGACATCGACCAGCTGATTGACGAGACCTGCCGGGTGCTGGCTATGAGCCTGCAGGAGTCCTAGACTATATATAAACAAATCAAATAATAATATTATATATATAACAGCCTCCTGAAACCGGAGGCTGTTTATTTATGTGCGGGGCGGCATAGCCGCCCTGATTAGCCTGTCATAATCAACACTGGCGAAATCCGTGGCGTCCACCTCAACCGTCTCTCCCCCCAGCCCGAAGCCGTCCATCGCCCGGCACCAGCTGTCGAAGGTCTCCTGGGATATCTCGCCGCCTATGCGGTTTGCCCGCCCCCGCCCGGGGGTGTTCTCCCGCTCTATGAAGCGCCGGTAGAGCACGGCGGTGTCGCCGGTAAATTTATAGGTCAGGGAGCTATAGCCGTATTTTTCCATAAGCCCCCTGAGCTCCCCCGCCTCGTCCACCGGCTTCACCCCGGCGGGCACAAAGTTGCCCTCCAGGATAACCGGCGCCCCGGTCTCCATCAGCCTCTCCGCTACATAGAGCATGGCGTTAAAGGTAGCCGCAGAAAACCTGCTGCTGGCGCTCCTGTCCTCAATGGGCAGGTCCCGGCAGATGGCGCTCTTAAAGGTGTCCTTTATTAAGTACGGCACGTTCAACTCCCTTGCAAGCCTCAGGGCGAAGGTGGACTTCCCCGAGGCCAGGTAGCCGCATATAACTATGGCTTTTTTTGTCATTGGTATGCTCCCTTTAATCGTTCTTCTGCTTATAGCCTTAGAAAATAGTACAAAGAAGCAGCCGCTCCCGGGTCAGGGGAACGGCTATTTTTAAAGATAGTCAATAACCCAGGCCAGCCGTTCAAACTATGGCAGCGCCCGCTTTTTTCTTTTTCTATATTTATTATACATTATACACGCCCCGGCCTTCTTTGTCAAGGCAAAAGCCTGCCGCGGCCTTTTTAAAATACCGTGCGGATAAGCTTTTCGCTCTCAGGCGGGGAGTAGACAAATTCCTCCATGTGCACGCCGCTGAAGAAGTATTCGGGGGGCTGGGGGCGTCTGGGCTCGCTGTCGAAGGTCTCTATGATAATCAGCTTCACCTTCATCCTCTGGGGCAGCACGCTCTTTATGAAGACGCTGGCCTGCTGGCCCGGGAAGATGTTCTCCCGGGTCTCCGCAAGGCCCGCCAGGTTTGGGGAGAGCTCCACGAAGACGCCATAGTTTTCTATACTGCGTATGACCCCTCCCACGGTCTCCCCGGCCCGGAAGCGCCCGGCGTTCTCGGCCCAGGTGCCAAGTAGCTCCTTATGGGTCAGGTTTATCCTGCCGTTCTCCCGGCTCCTCACCACCACCCTTATGTCCATCCCCGGCAGGAAGCGCTCCTTGGGGTGGCCTATCCGGGAGACGGAAATGCTGTCGATAGGCAGCAGGGCGGGTATGCCGCAGCCGATGTCCGCAAAGGCCCCGAAGGGCTCAAGGTGGGTGACCCGGGCGGGTATCACGTCCCCGGGGGCAAGCCTCTCTATGTACTCCCTCTGGCAGCGCTCCTGGGCCGCCCGCCGGGACAGCAGGGCCGTCACCCGGCCTTCGCCGTCCCTTATAAAGTCACGCACGATAAATGAGACAGGCCTGTTCACTCGGGAGAGTATGGCGATATCCCGCACAGTCCCCTCCCTAATGCCCAGGGCCCCCTCCTCCCTTGGGATAATCCCCCTCATACAGCCAAGGTCCACAATAAGGTCGTGGGCGCTGTCGCACATAACGGCCCGGGCCTCCAGTATCCGCCCCTCCCGCATGGCCTCGCTGAGGGCGGCAGGGGAGCCTGCCGCCGCCAGATTCTCCGGCGCGTTCAGCCGGTGTCCTTCAGGGTAAAACTGGGTCTCCAACATTTCTACACTTCCCTTTCTATACAAATCTCTGGTTTTCCCAAGAGATAATATGCGCGGGGAGGCTGCGATATGCGGGGTTGACAAATAGGGCGGGGAAGTGTATAATATTGATAGAAGAAAAGCGGGCGCTGCCATAGTTTGAACGGCTGGCCCGAGTTAAGTAGTCGCTTATATAAAAAAGCAGCCGCTACCTTAGGCCGGAGCGGCTACTTTTTTGCATTCTTATCACTTTTCGTCAGCTCTATTAAAATCTGAATAGTAGTAAGCATCAGATACAGCAGCTCGAAATCGCTCAAAAGTATCACCTCCTATCCACGGAGGAATCCCGCTTATGTAGCAGCAAAACTTTCAGCGCGGGTCTCTATGTAATCGGAAGTTTCAGGCCTTCCGCAGAAGCAGGAGTTTTCCGGTACCCCGCGAACGCGGGGGCGGCTCTTTCAGAGCCGAGGAAAACTCCGGGACTTGACCAGAGCATAGCTATGGTCAACGTCCGCCGACCGTTCACCGTTATTATGACAGTGCCCTTGGGCACATTATATCATCCATATGCCCGATTGTCAACGCTGGCCCCTGCCTGGCAGCGGACTTGCTGAAAACAAACCCCATCAAAAAGAAAAGGAGCACATAAAATGGACAAAAACAGGAAAAAGGAGCTGCGCTCCCAGTATGACGAGCGGAAGCCCGATATGGGCATTGTCTGCTGGCAGCAGGGCGAAAACAGGTGGATAGCCATATCCAGGGACGCCGCCGCCGATTATAACGGCAGCCTGTTCCAGCTGCAGCTTGGCTCCTGGCCCAACAGGGAAATGCAGAAGGCCTTCACTGAGGACCCCGGGTCCTTTCAGTGGTCCGTGCTGAAGAAGCTGGAGTATAAGGAGCGGGACGAGGACCATAGCGAGGACCTGGAGCTGCTGTATATGCTCTGCCTTGAGGAGTACCCGCAGGCCCGGCAGATGCGTCCGGGGAGAAGGTAAACATCCCCCAAGGAACGAAAATAGAGAGGCAGCCGCTCCCGGCCTGCCTCTCTGTTTTTTGCCTTATCAGCACTCCTCCAGCCTGAACCTGCCCTCAGAGGCGCCGCACCTGTATTTCTTCCCTGCCGCCATGGTCCCCTCAAGCAGCCTCTCGGAAATCACGTCCTCCAGCTCCCTTTGAACAGCCCTTCTCAAAGGCCGCGCTCCATAGCCCGGGTCGTACCCCTTTTCGGCTATGAGCTCCACCGCCTCGGGGGTGAACTCCACCTCCACCCCAAGCTCCGTGAGCTTGCCGGAGAGGGTGCCAAGGAGCTTCCCGGCTATTTTTACCGTATCTTCTTTTGTCAGCTTGTGGAAGACGATTATATCGTCCACGCGGTTTAAGAACTCCGGCTTGAAGAGGTTTTTCAGCTCCCCCATCACCGTGGATTTTATCTTCTCAAAGTCCCCGGCTGCGCTCTCCTCCCGGGCGAAGCCCAAGGAGCCCTGCCTCTCGGTGATGAGCCTTGCCCCCACGTTTGAGGTCATGATGACCACCGTGTTCTTGAAGTCCACGGTCCTGCCCTGGGAGTCGGTGACCCGCCCATCCTCCAGGAGCTGTAAAAGGATGTTGAACACCTCCGGATGGGCCTTCTCTATCTCGTCGAAAAGCACCACCGAGTATGGCCTGCGGCGCACCGCCTCTGTGAGCTGGCCCCCCTCGTCAAAGCCTACATAGCCGGGAGGTGAGCCCACCAGCCTTGACACCGTGTGCTTCTCCATATACTCGCTCATGTCGAAGCGGACAATGGCCTTTTCGTCCCCGAACATGGCCTCTGCCAGGGCCTTGCAGAGCTCCGTCTTGCCAACACCTGTGGGCCCCAGGAAGATGAAGGAGCCGATTGGGCGGTTTTTGTCCTTCAGGCCCACCCTGCCCCGACGTATGGCCCGGGCTATAGCCGTGACAGCCTCCTCCTGGCCCACCACCCGCCGGTGGAGGGTATCCTCCAGGCGCAGGAGCCTCTGGCTCTCCTCCTCGGTGAGCTGGGAGACCGGCACGCCGGTCCACATGGACACAATATCCGCTATGGCCTCCTCTCCCACCACGCTATTGCTGCGCTCGTTCTCAGCGGCCCACTTGTCCCTGGCCTGCTCAAGCTGCTCCCTAAGCTCCTTCTGCTGGTCCCGAAGGGAGGCCGCCCGCTCAAAGTCCTGGCTGTTTACAGCCGCAGCCTTGTCACCCTCCAGCTCCTTTATCCTTGCTTCAAGCTCCTGGAGATTTCCCGGGGCGGTGAAGGTCCTGAGGCGTACCCTGGACGCCGCCTCGTCCACCAGGTCTATGGCCTTGTCGGGCAGGAAGCGGTCGGAGATATACCTTGCCGAGAGCTTCACCGCCGCCTCTATAGCCCCGTCCGTTATCTTCACCTTATGGTGGGCCTCGTACCTATCTTTGAGCCCCTTTAGTATCTCAACGGCCTCCTCCTCTGAGGGCTCCCCCACGGTCACCGGCTGGAACCGGCGCTCCAGGGCCGCGTCCTTCTCTATATGCTTTCGGTACTCGTTTATGGTGGTCGCGCCAATCACCTGGAAGTCCCCACGGGCCAGGGCTGGCTTGAGGATGTTCGCCGCGTCTGTGGAGCCCTCTGCGGAGCCCGCGCCGATTATGGTGTGCAGCTCGTCAATAAACAGGATTATGCTGCCGTCATTTTTCACCTGCTCTATAGCGGACTTAATGCGCTCCTCAAAGTCCCCCCTATACTTTGTACCGGCAATCATGCTTGTAAGGTCCAGGGATATGAGCCGCTGCTTTTTCAGGGTCTCCGGCACATCCCCTGTGCTTATCCTCAGGGCCAGGCCCTCGGCTACGGCGGTCTTGCCCACGCCGGGCTCGCCGATGAGCACCGGGTTGTTCTTCGTGCGCCGGGACAGTATCTGGATGACCCGCTGTATCTCCTCCGAGCGGCCTATGACCGGGTCAATCTTCCCCTCCCTGGCCATCTCCGTCAGGTCCCGCCCGAACTGCTCCAGGGCCGAGCCCTTTTTCACCCCGGGCTTCCCGGCCTCGCTCTCCCCGGCAAGGACCGCGCCGCTCCCCATCAGCTCCCGGGTCACCCTGTCCGGCTCCACCCCCAGTATTTTCAAAAAGCGCATGGCGTAGCAGCTCTCGTCCTGCATTATTGCTATGAGTATATGCTCCGTGCCCACATACATGTTGTTGAGCCTTGCGCCTGCCATAGCCGCTACCTGTAGTATCTGCTTTGTGCGCGGGGTGAAGTTCTCGGGGGTAAGGCTGGTGGGTTCGCCCCAGCCGATACGGTCCTTCAGCTCCTTCTCGTAGCCCTCGGCGGTCACCCCCAGCTTTGAGAGCACCGTATAGGCCACGCCGCTGCCCTCCTGTATGAGCCCTAGCATAAGGTGCTCGCTGCCTATATAGTCGTGGCCCAGGCTCTCGGCGGCCTCCACCGCCAGGTTCAGGGCCCTGTTGGCCTTCTCGGTGAAGCCTTTGAACTGGAACATAAAATCACTCCTCCATTTAATAATTACAATATTAACTATAATAATTTATAATATTTTTATATCTTTGAATGTATCCCTCAGTATATCCGCCCGCAGCCGGTCCCTGTCCTCGGGGGAGAGCTGCCTGCCCCCCGCAGCCATGAGGGTTGCGGGCTGTACCTCCACCGCCAGGCCGTTTACAGTCCCCAGCTCCACCCCGGAGAGCCTGCCCTCCGAGAGCCCCAGCCGCACCAGGGACAGCAGGCGGGTGGCCTCCTCCCCGGACATCAGCCGGGCCGTGCCCAGTATCCCCGCAGCCCTTGAAAGCTGGTCCTGCCACTGGACCGTGCCCAGCATTTCCTTTCTCAGGCGGCGCTCCTGCTCTATAAGCTGCCCGGCGATAGAGGCTAGGTTCTCTATGGCCTGCCGTTCGCTTAGCCCCAGGGTTATCTGGTTTGAGAGCTGGTACATCTCACCCACGGCCTTAGTGCCCTCGCCGAAGGCCCCCCTCAGCACCATTCCCAGCTTTGACAGGTTTTCCCCTATGCGCCCCATGCTCCCGGACTCGGTCAGCCCCGGCAGGTGCAGGGTCAGGGAGGCCCTCATGCCGGTGCCCAGATTGGTGGGGCACTGGGTCAGGTATCCAAAGTCCCTGTCGTAGGCATATTCCAGCCTCTCGCTTAAAAGGGTGTCTATCCTGTCGGCGGTCTCCATGGCCTCGGAGAGGGCCTGCCCCTCCCTGAGCACCTGTATCCGCACATGGTCCTCCTCGTTTATCATAATGGAAATGCTCTCGTCGGCGCTGAGCAGCAGGGCCCGGCCCTGGCGCCCCGAGATAAACTCCGGGCTCACCAGGTGCCGCTCCACCAGGGACACCGCCTCCTCCCGGGAGAGCTCCTCCAAATCCAAAAACCTGACGTCCTTTGAGAGCACGCTGTTGCCGTTTTCCAAGGCGTCCCGCACCCTCTCCACCACCTGCTCCCGCTCCTCATGGCCGGCCCTGTCCGGGAAGGGCAGGCGCTTTAAGTTCCTGGCAAGGCGCACCCGGGTGCTGGATACCACCTCCCCGGACTCTCCCCCTCTGCCGTACCACTTAGCTTCACTCATGGCTCTCCAACTCCTTTATCTGGTCTCTCAGTATGGCTGCCTGCTCGAAATCCTGTCTTTCTATGGCGGCCTTCAGCTCCTGGCGCTTCCTGTCGGCTTCAGAAACAGTTTTCTGCCCGGTATTTGCAAGCTGCACGTTCTTCTCCTGCACCATAAGGGCCGAGCCCCCGGGGATTTTCCCCTTGTGCTGGACAGTGCCGTGGATTCGCTCGATAACCGGTATGAGCTGGGTGCGGAAGGTGTTGTAGCACTCCCCGCAGCCAATTTTGCCGCTCCCCTTTATCTGTCTGAAGCTGGCCCCACAGCCCGGGCAGCGCTTCTCCTGGGCGGCGGTTTCCGTTCCGGTGAGCAGCCCTCCCAGGAGGCTCCCGAAGCCGCTCCAGTCGCCCAGCATATTGCCGTAGCCCTGTTTCTTCGCGCACTGTGAGCACAGGTGGGCCTCCGTCAGCTGTCCGTTTATGACAGTCTTAATATGGGTGGTGGCGGTCCGCTGACCGCAGCTCTGACACATCATACAGTATACCTCCTAAAAAATTAGTCTATATTTGGAATATCCCCTGTCTTTTCTATGCACTCCTCTAAATAGGAGCGGTAGTCGTAAAAGGGGTAGTTTCTCCCCCAGCTGTCCCCCTCCCTCATGGAGAGGTGGAAGGTCCCGTGGTGCTCCTCCCCGCCCAGGGTGTAGCTGCCGTGGAAGTACAGCAGCAGGTCCCGGCAGCCGGTGCTCTCCTCAAACTCCTGACGTAAGCTGTCAAACTCGGCCTTCACTTGGCTGACAGCCTTTGCCGCCTTTTCAAGCTGCTCCTCGCTGTCCAGCGGCCCCAGCTCCAGCTGGAAATGCCGCTCATAGTGGTTGTAGCTGCCGTACTCGTAGCCGCAGCCCTGCTCCTCAAGGAGGCCCTCGATTTTGTCATAATATCCCCTCGCCGCCAGCCACTCCTCCAGGTAATATTCCAGCACCTGAAATTCGCCCTTTGACTTTGCCGCAGTCCACGCCGGGAACTCCGTGCCGTCGGAGGCCTCTACTGAGTGTACCCCTCCCCCGGTCCTGCCGGTGCACTCAAAGCCCATTTTGGGGTATCTCTCCCGGAGCTTTGAGAGCATTGCCGCGTCCTGGCTCTCATGGGTCCCATTGAAGACCAGCACTCCACCCCGGCAGCCGGACAGTAAAGTTATGAGCAAAATTACTCCGAAAACTGTTCGAGCCAGCTCCAGCCTTCCTTTCATGTCCTGGTTACCAGCAGCATGTTCTTGCATATCATGGCCCGCACCGTGTCCCTCAGCTCCCGGGGCACCGCCGCCAGCGCCTTCTCCGACAGGGCCGCGGCAATCAGCTCCGCCGACTGTCTGTCCAGCACCGTGCTCTGCACCATGTTTTCCAGCATGACCCGGGCCGAGGCCCCGTCCAGGGAGTCGCCCACGCCGTTTATTATGTGCATTATCATGTCCGCTTTGCTGAGCTTTAGCCGCGTTATGCGTATATACCCGCCGCCTCCCCGGCGGCTCTCCACCAGATAGCCCTGCTCCGGGGTAAACCGGGAGGTGAGCACGTAGTTTATCTGGCTGGGCACACAGCCCAGAAATCCCGCCAGCTCGTTGCGCTGTATCTCCGCAATCCCCCCTGCCTGGTTCAGGAGTTCTAATATATAGTTTGCAACGCTGTCGCTTATCCTCATCCCATTGCCTCCGTTTGCCTTTGACTTTCTTTGACCTTAGTTTACATCTTATCCCGCCCAATGTCAAGGTCAGTTAAAGTCAAACTAGCCTGTGTAATATATGTCAGGCTCCCTATAGCTCGTCTATTCTCCTATTTGCTCCGCTATACTCTTTTTTCAAAAAAACCTTCTCCTCCCTGTCACCCTTTCTGCCCCCGGGAATAGTATAGTGGTGTAAGACGTCGGGCGAGACCCGAGTCTGAAACACCGGGCGGCGCCCGGGTCCGAAAGGAGGCGTGCACAAATGTGTAACAACAGTTGCTCTTGGATTATCATAATCCTTCTCCTGCTCTGCTGCTGTGGCGGCGGTTGCGGCAGCAACTTCATGTCCGGCGGTTGCGGTGGCTGCAACGGCGGTGACTGTGGCTGCGGCGGCTGCAACAATGGTTGCTGCTAACCTGGGCTCTGCCCAAACCTGACCTCGGGCCCTGCCCGGGTCAAAAACAGAGAGGGCGTCGTCCTTTGGGACGGCGTCCTCTCACTTTATAGGGGGGTTCTTATTTTGCCAGCACAGCCTCCTCCAGCGCCAGCGCAAGCTGGGCCGGGCACGAGGTCTTCTTCAGGCCGCACTTAATATCCTTGCAGCGGCTGATATACTCCTGCACGGTCATCCCCTTTGCCAGTGCCGCAACACCCTGGGTATTGCCGTTGCACCCGCCGGTAAACTTGACGGACTTGATGATATCCCCGTCCAGCTCAATGTCTATGCCCTTGCTGCACACCCCAGTGGGGTTATAGTGAAATTCCATAGCGGTACCTCCTTAATTATTTACATATATACTGTATCAGATTTTCCCCCGGCTGTCAAGCATACAATTATGCCCTGTATTTATTGACAGGATTCAACATGGTTGGTATAATATATACACTTGCCCGAACCTTCAGAGCAACAAGAAGGAGGTGACAAGCGCTATGGACGTATTATGGGACTTTTTTGTCTCCGTCCTCGGTGGGCTGGCTGCCAACTACATAGGCTCCATCCTTCCTAGCCTGTTCCGCCGTCTGCGGCAGGGCAAAAAGGGCAAGTAAGGCCCTCCATAGAATGAACCCCCGGAGCCGTATCTCCGGGGGTTCGACTTTGGTGAAAGCGCTATGGACGTTACGTTTTCAGGTATATTATAACACAGCCTCCACGAAATTGCAACCCCCAAAAATCTATTCCTCCCCCACTCCGTCCCGCTCCAGGAGCTTTTCGGGGGTAAACCCTCTGGAGGCCGCGTTGAAGAATACCACGTCCAGCACCGCTAAAGCTGCTGAGATTAGGATGAGGGCTATGATGTTCAGCCGGAAGATTCCGGTAAGCTGCATAAGGTAGATTGCCGCCACAGGCAGTATCAGGTAGCCCATGGTCTGGAGGGACTCCACGGTGCTGTGTACCCTTGTGACGGTGAGCGCCACGAAGACCACTGAGAAAAGGGACAGGGTGGGCATTTCCAGCACCAGCAGGATGAGCCAGTCCAGGGTGAAGAACAGGCGCACCTCTGCGAACACGTCCGCTACGGTGACCGTGAGGGCGAAGGCCAGGAAGCCCGCCCCTGAAATCAGCACCGACAGCACCGTGCAGCTGGTAGTTTTGGCGTTGAACACAGACTTCGGGCCCATGGAGGTAAGCAGCAGCGTCTCCAGGGTGCCGCTCTCCCGCTCCATTACAAAGGCGTAGCTGGCTGAGGCCGCGCCGGTGAGTATGGGCACGCAGAGGAAAAGCATAGGGCAGAGCAAATCCGTGAAAATCACCAGCCACCCCTGCTTGTACCCCAGCCCAGACACATACTCCGGCAGCAGCGCCGTAAGAGCCTCAGGGGGCCTTGCCCCGGGAGCCTCTGGCATTAGCAGTATCAGTACAAAATACACCGCCGGTATCACTACCACCAGCATTACCGGCAGCAGCACCAAGAGCGCCCGGCGGCTGCTCCTGGTCCAGATGGACTTCATGTCCTTCTTCACCAGCTGCAGCTCCGCGGAGCTCAGAAGCTTTGTGCCCTGCCCCGGCTCAGCTTCCCTCTGGGACGGCACTCTCTGTGCCTGGCTCCTCTGCCGGGAGGAGCTGTGCTTCGTCTCTTGTCTCCCCATGTATCTCCGCCTCCCTTCTGCGCCCGCTGTCAAGGTGGGCCTGGTATATCTCCCATAGGGTGGGCCTGATGACCCGCGCCTCATATAAGCTGCCGCCTCCCGAGACCACCTGCATTATAAGCCTGGGCATCTCCTCCTCGGATTCCAGTGACTTCTGCCACAGCCCGTCCTGCTGCCGCCGGAAGCCCTCGGGGGCCTCGTCACCGTCCTTCAGCCTTAAAGAGGCCCTAAGCTTTGCGCCGCCTGCCAGCCTCAGGGACTCCAGGTCCCCCCTTGCCATAAGCGTGCCCTCGTGGAGCAGCCCGAAGCTCTGGCAGAAGTCCTGGACGAAGCCCATATCCTGTGTGCACATGAGCAGGGTGACCCCCTCCTGGCTCCCGGCATACTCCAAAAGCTCCCTCACAAGCCCCGCCGTCTCCAAGTCCATCCCGGCCCCCTGGCTGTCCAGCAGCAGCACCCTGGGGCGGTGGATAAGGGCCCGGGCCAGGCTTGCCCGCTTGAACATCCCGGTGGAAAGCTGCCGGGGGCTGTGCTCCCGCTCCTCCCACAGGTTCAGCCTGCGCAGCAGGAAGGAGGCCCGCTCTATAGCGTCGGATTTTGTCAGCTTCTGTATGCCCGCAAAGAACAGCAGGTTGTCCCACAGGCTCAAATCGGCGTAGAGTTTTGAGGAGTACAGCACCGTGCCCACCATGCTGTGGAGCCTTGCGGCCTCATAGCCCGGGGACAGCCCCAGCACGCTGCACTCCCCGGAGCTGGGCCGCAGGAGCCCGGAGAGGAGCCGGATAAGCGTGGTCTTCCCCGAGGACTCCGGCCCCACGCAGGCCATGGAGCGGCCCTCGGGCACCAGCAGGTTTACACCGTGGAGGGCGGGCCTGCCCCCTCCCGGGCCGTATACTTTTGTCAGGTCATAGGCCCCGATAGCGTCCATGGCCCTGCCCCCTTCCGTTAAATAATATATCTTAAATAATATATATCAGGTGATATAAATGGGCCATCAGCCCCGGTTCTCCCGAAGGTATGTAGCCTCCATGTCCGCAAGGTGCAGCTTTACCGCCAGGGGGTACTTCTCATAGGCCCCGCTCACAGCGAAGCTCCCGCCCCTTGCGGAGTCGTCGAAGCCGCCCATATGCCAGCGCACCGCCACGGCCTCGGCGGGCTTCAGCCTTAGAAAGCGCTCAATCAGATAGACGGATTTCTCCCCGTGGCCATAGGGGAAGGCGTCCTCCACGGAGTAGTAGGGCACCTGCTCCCACTCCCCGGTCCGGGGGTTTTTTGCGTTGCGGTAGGACACCTTGTAGAACTGGGCCTTGCAGATGTCGTGGAGCAGGCCGCACAGGGCAAAGCTCTCCTCGCTGTCCCCCTCCTCAAAGTAGCGCTCCCGCAGGGCCCTGTACACGTTCACGCTGTGGCACACAAGCCCGCCCTCACAGGCCAGGTGGAAGCGGGTGCTCGCCGGGGCGGTGAAAAAGTCCGTGCCCGAGAGCCACTTTAAAAGCTTCTCGGCGCCCTCCCGCTTTATTTGGGCGTTATATATTTTAATAAATTCATCTTTATATTCCGAAGGGTTTATACTGTCCATATTTGTCTCCTTTTATACTGAGCGGAAGCCCTTGCCGATTATCTCGCTTGTGTTTGTGATGAACATGAAGCACTGGGGGTCCACCTGCTTGCAGCGCTGGCGAAGGTGCACGGCCTCCCCCCGGCGGCAGGCGATAAGCACCACCTTGCGGCCCTCGTGGGAGTAGGCCCCCATGGCGTCTATCACCGTGGAGCTGCGGTTCAGGTCCTCTATAATATAGTCGCATATCTCCTTGGGCTTAGAGGTGACAATGGCGAAGAACTTGCACAGGTTAATGCTCTCAATCACCGAGTCCACCACGAAGGCCTTCATAAACAGGCCCAGCAGGGAGAAAAGCCCGGTCTTCATGCCGAAAATCCAGCAGGCAGAGACGGCGATAAGTCCGTCGCTTACAAAGAGGGCCTTGCCGATATCGTCAAGGCTTGTGTACTTTTTAAGTATCATCGCCACTATATCCGTGCCACCGCTGGAGGCGTTATTGTTGAAAAGCAGCGCCGAGCCCACCGCCGGAAGCATTATTGCAAAGCAGAGCTCCAGAAGGGGCTGGTCGGTAAAGGGGGTCTCCATGGGGAAAAACTTCTCCATCAGCCAGGTCTCCGCGGAGAACATCAGGCTGCTGTAGGCCGTCCAGAAGCCGAAGCCCCGGCCCAGGAATATGAAGCCCACCACCAAAAGGGCCATGTTTATTATCCACATCATAGTCGCCGGGGAGAGCCAGGGGGTTGGTATCAGCCGCCCCAATATAATAGAAAGGCCGCTGACCCCGCCGGTGGTGAAGTTGTTGGGGAACTTGAAGAAGTATACCCCCAGGGACAATAGGAATATTCCCCCGTTGACTATCAGGAACTGCTTTAGGTTTTCTCTTGTGGGGAGCTTGGGCCCAGCCCCTTGCTTTGGTGACTCGCCGTCCATCTCTAATCCCTCCAAAAATTTATATTACTCATAGATTTTACCAAATCCGCCGGGATATTACAAGGTTTATTTTTTGAAATTTGGGGGATTCTGCGCAAAAAAGGGCACCCGCCCAAGGATGGAGCGGGAAGTATTTGGCGGCGTATAAAAAAGCCGCCGCACAAAAAATGGCGGCTTCTTGCGTGTGTGCACCGCGCCGAATTGTGTTGACAAACCCCGGTACAGGTAGTATAATGTCAACAATCCCCTCTGCCCTACATACCGCTTCATCCAGGGGATGGGTGCTGCCAACCGGCAGGCGGTTTCGGCTTCGCTTCCGAAAGGAGGTGCTTCACTTTCCCTGCTTTTGCCAAGAAAGGGGGTGATAGCTAAATGCCTATTACGATTTCTTTTGCAGTGTTCGGTTTTACAGTAAAGATTGAGCTGTATCAGACTGCGGCACAGAAGAAAGAGTCCGAAAAGCAAAACCGCCACTCTGCCAAGTGACGGTTTTCTTGCTTTAATATAAGAAAACAATAAACTATCGGAGCCAAACCGCTGGGCTTCACAGAAGCCGCCGGCGGCACCCTCTATTGATATTATAGCGGCCCTCCCCCTGCTTGTCAAGGGTCGGGCCGCTTTTTTATTCCTTTAGCTTATCCAATAATCCCCTTCAGGAACCCGACCGCCGCGGCGATATCCTTCCCCGGGTCGTCCCCAACCTCGCGCTCGATGGTGAGGAAGCCTTTGAAGCCGATGTCCTCCAGGGCCTTGAGGTAGGCCGGGAAGTCCACCACGCCCTCGCCCAGGGGCAGCTCGATGAAGGAGCTGCTGCCCAGCATTTCGGCCTCAGCCACCCGGTAGACAATCTCCGGCTCAACATAGCGCAGGCGCTTGCCGTCCTTGGCGTGGGTGTGCACGATGTAGTCCTTAAGGGTGTAGACCGCCTGCACCGGGTCGTCCCCTGTCACCATAACGAAGTTGGCGGGGTCCAGGTTCACAGCCACGCCGGTGGAGTGCAGGCCGTCCAGGAAGGCCTTCAGGGTGACGGCCTCCTCGGGGCCGGTCTCGATGGCGAAGTGGGCACGAAGGCTGTCCGCATACCGGGCCAGCTCCCCGCAGGCCTCCTGCATTATACCATACCTGGGGTGTGAGCTCTGCTTAGGCACAACACCTATGTGGGTAGTCACCACATCAGTCTCCAAATCCATGGCAAGGTCCAGTATCCGCTTTGAGCGCTCAATCCTGCCGGGGTTTATCTCCGGGTCGTCAAACCGCCCGATATCCCCGCAGAGGGCTGAGACCGTCAGCCCCCTGTCCTTCACGGCCTTTAAGAGCTCCCGGCGCTTCTCGGGGGTGAGGTTTTCAGGGGTCAGCTCGCCGTCGGTGACGCGTATCTGCACGCCGTCCATGCCCAGCTCCTTGGCCTTGTCCAGGGACTCGATAATGGGGAGCTTAAAGCTCTCCAGCAGTACGCCTATAGGAAATTTATACATATTTACTCTCCTTAATTATTATATATAGACTTTAACTATACATCTCTCGCCGCCGGACTTGATAGTTTCCAGCAGCTCCACCTGTGGCTCCCGGCCCAGCACCTGGGACATCAGCCCCCGGATGTGCCCGAGGGTGCACAGGCACCAGGTCCTTGAGATTGGCTCCGGGGTGCGCTTGACGCAGGCGCAGTAGCACTCGGGGTACACAAACAGCAGTCCGCCGTCTGCCGCCTCCAGGGTCACATATTTCTCCCGCTCGTTAAATATCCGGGCAAACTCCGACAAGTCCTCCGACTTCTCCAGATATCCCCGCATACGCTTCGCCATAGCCGCGCCAGCCTCACAGTGGCAGCGGGCACGGACCTCCCCTATCTCCTCCGGGGAGAAGCGCTCCTCCAGAAACTCACACTGTGCCTTGGCCCAGGCGAATTTCTTTTTGTAGTCCGCGGACTTCGAGAGGGGGTGCTCCCGGGCAAATTCCTCCGCCGCGCCTCCGTCCAGCTCTGACAGGCTGTGGAAGAATTTCAGGGCGTGGGTATTGTCATTCTTTGCCATCTTTAATCTCAGCCCAGGCTAATCTCATGGTGCTGCTCGGCAGAGTCGTAAATCGCCTGCATCATCTCAGCGGTGATAATAACCGTGTCAATATGTGACGGCAGCTTCTCCCCGGACTTTATGCAGCCTATAAAAGCGTCAATCTCGTTCTGGAAGTGGTCGCGCATGTTAAACTTGGGGGTGAACTCCACCGGCGCCCCGTTTTCCACGGTGTACACAGTGAAGTCCGAGCCGTAATGGAGCCGGATTCCCCCCTTGTCACCCATGAAGTCGATGTAGGTCTCGCTCTCGCCGATGTTTTGGGCCCAGGCGCCGTTGAGGGTGATGACCGGCCCCTCGGTGCGTATCATGCCGGTAACGGAGTCGTCCACGTCATATGTGCCGTTCTCCTTATCGCTGCTCTGCTCGGCCCACATGTTCACATAGGCGTAGTTCTTCATGTCGCGGCCCAGCTTGCAGAAGGTCTCCCCGGTGACGGTCTTTACCTTGGGGTCGCCGCAGCAGTACATCACAATATCCAGGTAGTGCACGCCCCAGTCGATAAGGGCGCCGCCCCCTGCTATGGCCTTGGTGGTGAATGCCCCGCCAAGGCCCGGGATTGAGCGGTGTGCCCTGAAGCTGGCGTAGACATGGTGCACATTGCCCAGCTTCCCCTGGTCGATGTACTCCTTTATGCGGTTGACGCTGTCGTTAAAGCGGTTCACAACGCCGATATTCAGCACCCGCCCGGTCTCATGCTGGACCTTCTGCATTTCCAGGGCCTCGGCATATGTGCGGGCGGCAGGCTTCTCACAGAGCACGTCCTTCCCAGCCCGCAGGGCGTCAATGGCTATCTGCGCATGGACATTGTTGGGCGTGCACACGGAAACGGCCTGTACCTCCGGGTCATTTAAAACCACATGGTAGTCCTCAACCGCCTTGCCGCAGCCATACTTAGCCACGGCCCCGGCGGCACGCTCCGGGATAATGTCACAGAAATAGACAATCTCTGCCTCGGGATTGTTCATATAGGACGGGATATGGGCTGTGTTCGCGATGGTGCCGCAGCCGATTACTGCTACTTTCATTTTGAAACCTCCTTAAGATATGCCCTAAAAATTGTTTTTATTTCCTCTGTCGTATAGCTTTCCTTTTCCTTATTTGAATCCAGTATCTCCATCAGGTCATATATCGCGGCCTTTGTTATGATGAGCTGTTCTTTCTCTGTCGGCATTCCACGTCCTCCTTTAGGTTTTGGGTCTCCCCATATTAAGAGTGATTATAACCTACTATCGCCAAAAATGCAAGGGGATAAACGAATAATTTCGTGCTGATTTAGTTATTCAGCTTGCCATTGCACTGATAAAAGACAACGATAACACAAAAAAAGCAACCGCTCCGGTTCTGAGGAACGGCTGCTTTTTCATTTTAGTTGACCTTCTGTCTATGTTATACCCGTCTCCCGGCCCTGTGTCAAGCCTTTTTCCTCACCGGTATCAGCAGGTCAAGCTGGGCAGTCTCCGGCTCACCCTCTGGGGTCTCCTGGATGTGGTCGTAGTAGTTCAGGTGCTCCTCGAGGCTCCCGAACATGTCCGCAGGGCTCCCGGAGCCGTTCACATCGTACTCCTCGCTCTCGTCCACCCACTGGGCGAGCCAGGCCCACTCGTGGAAATCCCCCATCTTGATGGCGTGGGCGGCGTAGGTGCCCCCCCTAAAGTGCTTCTTTGTGAGGGGCTCCGGCACGTCCATATCGTCAGGTATCGTCACCCAGAACTCGTAGCCGTATTCCCCGCCCTCGGGGGGAGGGTTGGGGGAGTTGAAGCCGTAGAGCCTCAGGCTGCTGCCGGTCTCCCAGAGCTTCTTTTCCCGGGCGAAGTCCGCTATCATCCGCCCGGCATGGTCCTCGGGGTCTGGGCCGAAGTAGCGGGCGGCGGCAACTGTGGCAGGCGGCAAGTGGACGATACGCACGTCCGTAAGCTTCATATTGTCCTCGGCCCTGTTTAGATTCTCCATCTTCTTTGCACGCTCCTTTTCTAATTCATATGAGTTTGTCAGAGTCGGGAGCACCGCGCTTATATCCTCGTCCAGCAGCACGTCGGCAGCGGGAAGCCAGTACCGGCTCTTCAGGGTGTTCAGCAGCTCCTCTGTCACCGCGCGCACCGCCCCGATATTCGCAAGCTCCGCGTCAAACTCGGCGAGCTTCTGCTGGAACACGAATATGGCCCACTGGGCACCGGGGTCGTCCAGGATAAGCTTCACCTCCCTAAGGGGTATGCGCAGGCGCCGGAGCACAATGACCTGCCGCAGCCGCCTTACGGCCTCCCCGTCGTACATGCGGTAGGCGTACCCCTCTGCCCGGCTGCTCCTGACAAGCCCCTGCTCCTCATAGTAGCGCAGCATCCTGGTGGAGAGCCCCAGCTCCCTGGATACATCGGTTACGGTTAAAAGCCCGCTCATGGCGCTCACTCCTCTCTGCTTGAAAGTATAAGGTGCGACACGGTGTACAAGTCAAGATGGAAATATGAACATTCTGTAAATAATCCGAGAAAGTTTGGGGAAATTTTTAAAAGTTCGCTGAAAAAGGCGAACTTTGCACTGTTTTTGGCCTTAGGTTGAAGGGAATATTTTACAGGAGGTGCAGGTTCATGACATACATTGACCGTTTGAACAACTTCAACCGCTGGCTTGAGAGCAACGCCCTGCCGGCGAATTCCCAGCTGATGTACTTTAAGCTCCTGGGCGTATTCAACCGCGCCGGATGGCCCCGGTCGGTGCAGGTGGACACGCCGCGGCTAATGCAGCTGACCTGCTGCTGCAAGGACGCGGCCTACAGGGCCAGGGACAGGCTGGTGGAATCGGGGTTTATCAGCTTCCACAGGGGCGGCAAAGGCAACCCCTCGAGCTATTTTCTGTCTGAAAAAACGACAGTATATGCGACCACAAATGCGGCTCCAAACGCGACACATATAAAGAATAAGAACAATAATAAGACCAAGACTATAAATGCCAGCCCTATTAAAACTTATGACCTAAAAGACATCGAGGCGCTTGCAGGCTTACGCCTGCCTGAGCACCTCTGAGCTCCAGGCTATGAGCAGGCTGTACTTTTTGTACTGTCTGCCCAGAATCCGGGCTTGACAAGCGCCATGGCCCGGGATATAATATAAGTATAAAGGGACGCTGCCGCATTAGCGGTTTAACCCTTTTGGAACTTTGGTGTGACTTATTTATTTCATCACACTAGCCGTCCGGGGCTGACCGGGCGGCTAGCATGCTTTTGGTGCTATGTATATCAGTACTATAAGCCAGAATAAAATGGCTATTATGTACTTCCATACCTTTCCCATCAACCTCACCCCCTTTCAGGGGAGTTGCTAAACCGCCATTATGCGACAACGTCTGCTGTTATTCTAACACAGACAAAATTCTTTGTCAAACAAAACCGGGCTTGACAAGCGCCATGGCCCGGGGTATAATGTAAGCATAAAGGGACGCTGCCGCACGGCGGTCGGCCCAAGATACTAACAACTGACTATCTTATGTTAGCTGCTCGGGTGCACACCGGGCGGCTAACACGCTTTTATGGGCGCTATGTAGGCCAGCAGCATTGCTGCAGCCGCCAACACCAGCACGAAACGCAGGAGCTTTATCCAGCGTTCTTTTCCCATAAGCGTCACCTCCCCTCGTTAAACTTAGGGAAATGTGACCACCCCCTTCCGGGGGCTAACCGCCCGAGTTGGGTCTCCAACTCTTATTATGCGACAACGTCTGCTGTTATTCTAACACAGACAAAATTCTTTGTCAAACAAAACCGGGCTTGACAAGGGTCATGGCCCGGGGTATAATATAAGCATAAAGGGACGCTGCCGCACGGCGGTTTAGCCCTAAAATTCGATTAGTGTTTGCAACACTAGCCGTCCGGGGCGCACCGGGCGGCTAGCATGCTTTTGGTGCTATGTATATCAGTACTATAAGCCAGAATAAAATGGCTATTATGTACTTCCATACCTTTCCCATCAGCCTCACCCCCTTTCAGGGGAGTTGCTAAACCGCCATTATGCGACAACGTCTATTTCTATTCTAGCATAGATAAAATACTTTGTCAAACAAAAGCCCCCGGGGAGCCTGTCCCCAGGGGTTTCTTTCTACACTCCGGCTAAGCCTTTGGGCTTAGATAGAGGCAAAGTACTTAATGGTGCGCACCATCTGGCTGGTGTAGCTGTTCTCGTTGTCGTACCAGGAGACCACCTGGACCTGATAGAGGCCGCCGCCTATCTCGGTGACCATGGTCTGGGTGGCATCGAACAGTGAGCCGTAGGTGATGCCGATGATGTCGGAGGACACCAGGGGCTCCTCGGTGTAGCCGAAGGAGTCGGAGGCGGCAGCCTTCATAGCGGCGTTGATGCCGTCAACGGTGACATTCTCGCCCTTGACAACAGCTACCAGCAGGGTGGTGGAGCCGGTGGGCACAGGCACGCGCTGGGCGGAGCCGATGAGCTTGCCGTTGAGCTCGGGGATTACAAGGCCGATAGCCTTGGCAGCGCCGGTGGAGTTGGGGACGATGTTCACTGCGGCGGCGCGGGCGCGGCGCAGGTCACCCTTGCGGTGGGGGCCGTCCAGAACCATCTGGTCGCCGGTGAAGGCGTGCACGGTGGTCATAATGCCGCTCTGAATCTCAGCGTACTTATTCAGGGTGTCTGCCATGGGGGCCAGGCAGTTGGTGGTGCAGGAGGCGGCGCTGATAATCTTGTCCTCGGCGGTAAGGGTCTTCTCGTTGACGGAGAAAACGATGGTCTTCAGGTCGCTGCCGGCGGGGGCGGAGATGACGACCTTCTTGGCGCCCGCGTCGATATGGGCCTGGGACTTGTCCTTGGAGCAGTAGAAGCCGGTGCACTCCAGCACAACGTCAACGCCAATCTCGCCCCAGGGCAGGTCGGCGGCGTTCTTCTCGGCATAAATCTTGATAGTCTTGCCGTCTACGGTGATGGAGTCCTCGCCGGCCTCCACCTTGTCGCACAGGGCGTAGCGGCCCTGGGCGGAGTCATACTTCAGAAGATGGGCAAGCATCTTGGGGCTGGTAAGGTCGTTGATGGCGACCACCTCATAGCCCTCAGCGCCGAACATCTGACGGAAGGCCAGACGGCCGATACGGCCAAAACCATTGATTGCAACTTTTACAGACATTGGAAAAACCTCCTAAAAGTTTATGGATACTGAGCTTTCCTCTATTTTAATACATTTCTTCCAAAATTACAAGTCCCTACCAATATTTTTATACGGGAAAAATACGCGCCGCCTCTTAAACCAACACAGACAGGCAGCCGACTCCGGTACCTGGAGATAACGACTGCCCGCCTGTGAAAGGAGATTATCAATATGAAAAAGCTCTGGCCCCTACTGAAGCCATACGCCATATGTAATCATTTAGGATGAATTTATATTTACAGTATATCATATGCCGGGCTGTCTGTCAAGCCCTTCTGCGGACGTTGACCAGAGCTATGCTCTGGTCAAGTCCCGGAGTTTCCCTCGACTCCGAAGGAGTCGCCCCCGCGAAGCGGAGTACCGGGAAACTCCTGCTTTTGTGGAGACCCTTTGGAGTTGGGTGCCGGGAAAGCTCTGGTTTTGTGGGGACCCTTTGGTTTGGGCTGAGGGTGTGGGGAAGTTTTGATACGAAAAAGTAGCCGCTCCGGTCCAAAGGCAGCGGCTACTTTCGTAAAGTAGTTTTAAACCCGGGCCAGCCGTTCCGTCTCACATTCGAGCCGGACAGTGCCCGGTTATTTTTTGCTCTTCTCTAATGGTATTGTACCATCTTCCCGGGGATCTGTCAAGCCCGATAATCCCTTCAGCCGTCCAAATGCTTTGCCTGGGCGCCGTCCAGGGATTTGTCCACGCCGGTCCTGTAGCAGCTCAGCATGAAGGACAGCACAAAGAGGCATACCGAGAGCCTTGAGAGGGCGTATATGGCGGGGAGCTCGCCGTAGTAGGCTCTGCCTGTGACGGCCAGGGCCACGTTTGAGAGGTCGTAGGGTATCACCAGCACCGACGCAAGGCCGCCGTATACAAAGAGCTTCCCGGTGGCCTCCCGCTCCCCGGCCCCTGCCAGCACCCGGCACAGCGCCGTAAGGCTCATCAGCAGGAAGACTGTGGAGAACACGGAGAAAAGGTTCTCCACCAGGGAGGCAAACCTTGCGTGGAACACGTACACCACCACCAGCAGGCTCAGCCCCCACAGCACCCCCGGCAGGTACAGCAGGGGGGCCTTTTTATAGGGCTCGCGGCCCAGGGCCATCCAGAGGGCCGTGAGGATATGGAGAAGCCCGACCGCAACGGACAGCACCGCCATGAGCAGGTGCATCCAGCCCCCGGGGGTGGAGTCGAACTGGTTTATGCCGAAGCTCACATAGCTCATATAGTCCTTTAGCATATAGGCCCCCGTCACCAGCAGCACCCCGCCGGAAAAGCCCGCGAAGCCCGCTGGCCCCCTTGCAGGGCCGGGGGTTTGGCAAAACCCCTGGGCCCTCCCTGTGAAGGCCTGGGAGTTCCTAAAGAAGAACACCCCGGCAGCAACAGCCATGGCCGCCGGCAGCAGCAGGCTCAGCCAGGCAAGGGCCTCCCCCATCCCGGTATAAAAGCCTGTTTCAAAGTCGAAGAAGGCGTTCATCTGTATGAGCCGGAGGGTCAGCCCCAGGGGTATCCCGCAGACCACCAGCTTTAAGCCCAGATTTATAGTGGGCCTTTTTTTATCCATATATAAATCCCTCCCGATTTAAGTCTTGGGACCATTATAACATATTTCCGGGAGTTTTCAAATAGAATTTACTGTACTTTTCTTTCCCGGAAGGGCACATACCTCTGCTTCACCGGCAGGGCCCTGTATGCCGGGCGCATTATCCTGCCCCCTGTTGTGAGCTCCTCTATCCTGTGGGCGCACCAGCCCGCTATCCTTGAGACGGCGAACATGGGGGTGTACAAATCCTCGGGTATGCCCAGCATCTCATACACCAGCCCCGAGTAAAAGTCTACATTGGCGCTTATGACCTTCTCGTTGCCTGTCACCTTCAAAAAGGCCCTGGGTGCAAGGCGCTCCACCAGCTCGTAAAGCCCCAGCCTGTCACCATAGCCCTTTTCCTCTGCAAGGGATTTTGCCTTCCCCTTCAGTATCACCGCCCGGGGGTCCGAGAGGGTATAGATAGCGTGGCCCACGCCGTAGATAAGCCCGCTGCCGTCGTGGGCCTCCCCCCGGAGTATCTTTTCAAGGTAGGCCTCAACCTCCTCCTCGTCCTTCCAGTCCCGCACACTGTCCATTATCTCCCTCATCATGCTCATGACCCGGTGGTTTGCCCCGCCGTGCCTGTAGCCTTTAAGGGAGCCCACCGCCGCGCCTATAGCCGAGTATATGTCCGTGCCCGCGGAAGTGAGCACCCTTGTGGTAAAGGTGGAGTTATTGCCGCCGCCGTGCTCCGCGTGGAGCACCATGCACAAATCCAAAAGCTCCGCCTCGGCCCTTGTAAACTGCCTGTCCGGGCGCAGGGCGTTTAAAATTGCCTCGGCGGTGCAGTGGCCCGGCTCGTAGGGGTGGAAGAACATGCTCTCCCGGTCAAAATGCCTGCGCTTCACCTGGTAGGCATAGGCCATTATAGAGGGAAGCCTTGCTATCAGGGATATGCTCTGGCGCATATTGTTCTCAAGGGAGGTGTCCTCCGGGTCGTCGTCATAGGAGTAGAGGGCCATCACCGAGCGGGAGAGCTTGTTCATCACATTCCTGCTGGGGGCCTTTATAATCATGTCCTCGGGGAAGTATTCGGGCAGCTCCCTGTTGTCATACAGCAAATCGCACATGCGCTTATACTGGCGCTGGTCCGGGAGCTCCCCGAAGATAAGCAGCCATACCACCTCTTCAAAGCCGAAGCGCCCCTCGGCGGCACAGCCCTCCACTATGTCCCCGATATCTATGCCACGGTAGGTGAGCCGCCCCCTGTCCGGGACCTTGTCGCCGTCGTCGATAAGGTAGCCGTGGACGTTGCAAACATGGGTAAGCCCCGCCATGACCCCGGTGCCGTCGGCGTTGCGCAGTCCCCGCTTTACGTCGAAGCGCTCGAACTCCCGGCGGCTTATGGAGTTGTTTCTCCTGTATTCCTCACAGAGCTCGGAGATAGTGGTGCTCTCGGGGCTCTCCTTATTCAGTCGCTGCATAAGCAAATTACCTCCCTTTCAGTTATTCTAATATATTACCCCTTTATAGGGTTATAGTCAAGCCATTTTGCAAGTTTCGGCAATATGTTATGCAAATCACCATATACCCACAAAAATTCTGGACGAAAAAGGAGCGCTTGAAAATGAAAAAGCCCGCCGCCCGCCTGTTCATCTGCTTTCTCACCCTGTACCTCTCCATAACCCTCCTGCCGCCGATACTCTTCGCCACCGTCCCCGGCCCGGAGGCTTCACCCGGGCCTGAAGCGTCTTTGGAGCCTGGCAGCTCCCAGGGGCCTGCCGAGTCTCAGGAGCACGACGTCTCCAGGGAAACTGGCAGTTCCAGTGAACCTGCCCCCTCCCCAATCCCCGGCCCCCTGGACAGGGCGCCCATAGAGGGCGGCACGGATTTTAAGCTCCGGGACGCTGCCACAGGGGAGCTGATAACCGTGGACCGGCGGGAGTTCCTCATAGCGGACCTGGCCTGCGAGATGGACCTGCACGCCCCGGAGGAGGCCCTGAAGGCCCAGGCCGTGGCTGCCTACACCTTCTATAGCCGCCAGCGGGACAGCGAGATTGCCTGCGACACCGAAAGCTGGCTGGTGTATGTGACCGAGGAGGGAATGCGGGAGCGCTGGGGGGAGGACTATGAGGAGTACAGAAATATACTTGAGCGGGTGGTGGACTCTGTAGAGGGCCAGGCCCTCACCTATGAGGGGGAGCTGATTCTGGCCTCATATTTTGCAATATCCCCCGGCAGTACCGAGAGCGTGGAGAATGTCTGGGCCCAAGACGCCAATGTGCAGCACCCCTACCTCCAGGCCGTGGCAAGCCCCGGGGACCTTTTCAGCGACGGCTACCTGAGCTTTGCGGAGTTCACCGCTGGTGAGCTTGAAAGCGCCCTGGGGCTCAGCGGTATTGACCCAGCCAGCCTGTTTACCGATGTGCAGTACACCCCCTCGGGGACAGTGAAATCCCTTTTGGCAGGAGACAAGGAGTTCACAGGCCAGGAGCTCCGGGCCGCCCTAGGCCTGCGCAGCGCCTGCTTTACCTGGGAGGCCTCAGAGGGCGGCCTGCGCTTCACAGTGCGGGGCTGGGGCCACGGGGTGGGCATGAGCCAGGCGGGGGCGGTGTTCATGGCAAAGCGCGGGGCGGGGTATGAGGAAATTCTGGCCCACTACTACCCCGGCACAGAGCTAAAAAAATAATTTGCAAAACCCCTTTATTTTCCCGAACAGATGTGCTATAATATGAAAAATATCTTAGGGGGCAGGCATATGAAAGTGGCGGTCATAGGCTCAAGGGGGCTCACCGTGCCCGACCTTGAAAGGTACCTGCCCGAGGGCACCACGGAGATAGTCTCCGGCGGGGCCAGGGGCGTGGACCAGAGCGCCAGGGCCTATGCCCGGGCCCACAATATCCCCCTTACAGAGTTCCTGCCCGATTACGATAAGTACGGCAGGGGCGCCCCCCTGCGCCGGAACATCACCATAATAGAGCACTCCGACCTGGTCCTGGCCTTCTGGGACGGCCAGTCCCGGGGCACAAAATTCGTCATAGACAACTGCCGCAAAATGGGCGTCCCGGTAAAAGTCCTCACCCCCACAAGAATCCCGGGGGCTTGACAGATTCCCGGAAAAATATCACAACACCATCAAAACAGAGCAAAAAATAAACGGGCACTGTCCGGCTCAGAACACAAGCCAAAACAGCCAGCCCGAATTTCAACTGTCTTTTAACCAGCCGCTCCCCCCAACCCGGAGCGGCTGGTTTCCCATACCCAAACCCTCCCCACAAAATCAAATATTCCCCGGCACCCCACTCCAAAGGGCCTCCACAAAAGCAGGAGTTTTCCGGTACCCCGCGAAGCGGGGGCGACTCCTTCGGAGTCGAGGAAAACTCCAGGACGTGCGTTGACCAGAGCCTAGCTCTGGTCAACGCACGTCCTGTCTACCGCAAGCACAGCCCGGTAAGTGGGGTCCATAGCCTCGATTTGGGCCGTGACCTCTGCCTTCACCTGCTCGTCGCTGTCCTTTACTGAAAAGGGCACCGCCACGTCAAAAAGCACGTTGGAGTGGGTCACGCCCCAGACCACCCGGAAGTCGTGTATCGCCGCCTGGGGGTACAGGGCCTCCACCCGGGATATCACCCTCTCCTTCAGCTCGTTGGCCTTGGGGTCGCAGGTAATCACCGGGTCCAGGTGTATCACCAGGTGGATATTCTCCTCTGTGAGAAAGTCCCGCTCGATATTGTCGATAAGGTCGTGGCTGACTAAAATATCGTCCTCGGCGGGTACCTCACAGTGGACGCTTGCGAAGGTGCGGCCCTCGCCGTAGCTGTGCACGGTCAAATCGTGTATGCCGATAATCCCCTCATAGCTCCTTATCCTGTCATATATCCCCTGCACCAGCTCCCGCTCCGGGGCACGGCCCAGCAGGGGGTCGGCGGTCTCAATAGTCAGCTTCACCCCCGATACTATAATAAAGGCCGCCACGCAGAGGCCCAGCCAGCCGTCCAGGTTAAGGCTTGTCAGCCGGGTCAGAAGGGCTCCAAGGAGCACCACCGAGGTGGAGATAACGTCGTTCCTGCTGTCGCTGGCAGTTGCTATAAGGCTTTGGCTGTTGATATTCCTGCCCACCCTTGTGTAGAAAAGGCAGAGCCAGATTTTTATTAAGACCGACACCCCCAGCACTATAAGGGATATGGGCCCGAAGCTGGCCTTTTCCGGGGAGAATATCTTGCCTATTGAGGTCTTCGCCAGCTCCAGCCCCAGTATCAGCACGATGAAGGAGACTATCACCCCGCAGAGGTACTCGATTCTCGCGTGCCCGAAGGGGTGCTCACGGTCGGCGGGCTTGCCCGAGAGCCTGAAGCCCACCAGCATGATGATAGAGGAGCCGGAGTCCGTCAGGTTGTTCACCGCGTCCGCCATTATTGCCACGCTCCCGGACAGCAGGCCCGCTATGAGCTTTATTACAAACAGCAGTATATTGGTGCCGATACCCACGGCCCCCGCAAGGCTCCCCTGCCTCTCCCGGCTCATATTGCTCATACCAGTATGCTCCCCCCAAGGCTGTCTATGCCCACAATAAGGGGGAAGTCCCGCAGGGTCAGCCGCTTTACGGACTCGCAGCCCAAATCCTCAAAGGCGATGACCTGGCACTCAGTAATGCACTTTGCCGCCAGCGCCCCCGCGCCGCCCACGGCGCAGAGGTACACGGCTCCACTCTGCTTCATGGCCTCAACCACCTGGGGGGAGCGCCCGCCCTTGCCAATCATGCACTTGAGCCCCAAATCCAGAAGCCTTGGGGCGTATGGGTCCATGCGTGCGCTGGTGGTGGGCCCGCATGAGCCTATGGGCATACCCTCGGGGGCGGGGGTGGGCCCGGCGTAATATATTGCAGCGCCCTTTAAAGGGTAGGGCGGCTCCTCACCACGGTCCAGCATTTCTATTATGCGCTTATGGGCCGCGTCCCGGGAGGTGTAGGCCGTCCCCGACAGCAGCACCCTCTGCCCCGCCCGGAGGTCACGCGCACGCTCCGCAAGCTCGCTGGTGTTAAGTATTATCTCGTCCATTTCCGACACTCCTTCCTCAAAGCTCCAGGTCAAGGCAATAATCCTTCTCCGTCTCCCGCACCACCTTAAAGCCCAGCTTCAGGTGCATTTTTAGGGAGTTCTCGTTCCATTTGTACACGGTAGAGCCATGTATCCTCTCATAGCCCAGCTCCCTGAGCCTGTTGATTACTGCCGTCATCACTAATGTTCCCAGGCCCTTCCCCCGGTACTCCCCCCGCCAGATTGCGATGGGCGGGTTCTCGTCCTTCACGGTCACGTCCCCGATGGGCACGTACACGCCCTCCTCCAGCGCCTCGATAAAGTAGAGCTCACCGTTTGCGTCAAGATACCGGCACATGCTCTGCACATAGTCCAAATCGGGAATCTTATCTATATCAAATATGCCCTCGGAATTCTCATAGACCATCGGGTCCCGGTAGCCGGGCAGTGCCAGCTCGCAGTGTCCGTCGTACCGTCTCAGGCGGTATGGGCCGGGGAGCTGTATGGTTTCCGGCTGGTTTATTCCTTGGATGGGCATGGGGCGGACCTCCTTTGGTGTAGTAAGCGGTCCCGGCATTGCGCCGGAACCGCTTGATTTTTTTGAGTATTTGCAGGTCGCCGAAGGCCTCAAAAATACTTCTTCACTTCACCCAGAACAGCTCAATTTCCTCGCCCAGAGGCCCATAGAAGAACGCATTGCGCACAGTCTTCCCGCAGAGCTCCACCTCCTGGGGCTCAACCCGCACGGTGTACCCCGCACGGCGCACGTCCTCAACTATCCCGTCCAATCCGTCCCCGCACCAGAAAGCCACGTGCACCAGCGGGCCGTCCTTGCCGTGCTCCTTCTCCGAGGGGATTATCTCCATGCAGGAATTGTCCCCGCAGGAGACCATCAGGCATTTCTGCTCCCCGTCCCCCCAGCTCTGGGTTACAGGGAAGCCTAAAAGCTTCGTGTAAAAATCAACCGTCTCATTATACTTGTCAGCCGTGGGGAACACGGCTATATGGTGCACGCCAGTTATCTTTGTCATGTTTTTTAACCTCTTATTTCCTGTTGAATATGGACATTATATCCGTGAAGGTGTCGTCGTCGTCAATAACCGTAGGGTCCACCTTGTCGGGGTTCCTGTTATAGCTGGAGGCGGTGCGTATGGAAGCGCTGCCCACGCTGCCGCCCATGGAGCTGCGGCTGTTGATATTGTTGGCGGTGTCGTTCTGGGCGCTCACCGGGCCCAGGTAGTCGTCGTCCAGGTCAATATCCAAAGGGGCCTTCTTCTCGCCGTTCATGCCCTCAAAGCCGGTGGCGATGACAGTAACCACCATCTCGTCCTGCATCTCCTCGTTGAAGGTGGCGCCCCAGATTATGTTTGCGTTCTCATGGGCCCGCTCGGTGACTATCTGGGAGGCCGTGTCTATCTCGTCCAGGGCTATGTCCGCGCTGGAGGTTATGTTGATTATAACACCCCTGGCCCCGGCTATCTTCGTCTCAAGAAGGGGGCTTGAGATAGCCGCCATAGCCGCCTGCTCAGCCTTGTCCTTACCCTTGCCGTGGCCCACGCCCATATGGGCGTACCCGGCGTCCTGCATAACGGACTTCACGTCCTCAAAGTCCAGGTTCACTATGCCGGGGAGCTGGATAAGGTCGGAAATGCTCTGCACGCCCTGGCGGAGCACGTCGTCGGCTACCTGGAAGGCGTTTGAAAGGGTTATCCTCTCGTCCGACACCAGCTTCAGGCGCTCGTTGGGTATCACCACCAGGGAGTCCACATGCTCCCTCAGGGCGGCTATGCCCTTCTCGGCCTGCTCCATCCTGCGCCGGCCCTCAAAGGCGAAGGGCTTGGTGACAATGCCCACGGTGAGCGCCCCCTGCTCCCTGGCTATCTTCGCCACAGCCGGGGCGGCGCCGGTGCCGGTGCCGCCGCCCATGCCTGCGGTGATGAACACCATATCGGCGTCCTTCAAAGTCTGGAGTATGACCTCCCGGCTCTCCTCGGCGGCCTTCTCGCCCACCTCGGGCTTGGAGCCCGCGCCCCTGCCGCTGGTGAGCTTCTCCCCCAGCTGCACCTTTACTGTGGCCTGGCTGCGCTGGAGGGCCTGCTTGTCGGTGTTCATGCACACCAGCTCCACGCTGCGCACTCCGGCGCTTGCAATGCGGTTGACGGCGTTCCCGCCGCCGCCGCCCACGCCTACGACTTTTATGGTCTGTGGGGTTTCGTCCATGAGATTATCAACTTCAAATGGCATTTTTTTACTTCCACCCTTCATTTCTCTATTTCTATACTTTCAAATACTTTCCAAAATCCGGCGACTCCTCCTCTGCCGGATTACGTCAACCTAGTGTTACACAGTATAATTTAGCACTTTTTCAGGGAAATTTCAAGGTTAATCTTTTAAAAAACCTTGGAAAAGCCTGTTTTTTTCTTGAAAATACGCTGGCTCCCACAGGCGGGCACTATATATAGAGCGCCGGAAAGCCCCTCTGCTCCCTGCGGCCTCAGCCTGTAAAGGGGCCGTCCGGAATGCCGTCGCCCCTGCCGGGCTCCGGGGTAGCCGTTGCCGCGGGTTCGTCGGGCACGGTGCCGTCCGGGGCCACGGTTGGCCTTGCCCCGGGGCTTCCCTCATTGGGGGTGAAATATGCGGCCCGCTTTGTGGGCAGATAGCTCAGGTCCAGCGAGCCGTTCTTATCCTCCCCTACCCTCTTCTTCGGGTCCGGGTGCGTCAGTATGCCGTAGCCGTATGTGAGCTTATAGTCAAGCTGGATATTGCTGCCTAAGATACACTCTATCCTGTCCTGGTACCACAGGCGCATATCATATAGGTTCGTAAGGTCCATCTTTGTGAACTCCGAGGCGGCGCTCTGGCCGTTCTCGCCCAGGCGGTCGATTATGCCCACTATCTCGGTGAATACCGTGGAGGCCTCCTCGTTGTCCAGCACCAGGGTCTCCCCCACCTTGGCGCTCTGCACCGTCACCCCCAGCACCTGCATCAGCCCCTCCTTTGGCCCCGGGCAGGTCTCCAGCACCTTGCCGTCCCCGGCTATCACGTACCAGGCCCCACCGGACTCTATGGAGCAGACGCCCCTGGAGGCGGTTATTTCTATTATGACGGTGCCGGGTATCTTCCGGGTTATCTTTGCCTTTGAGATGTACGGGAGCTGGCTCTCAAGCTTCTGCTCCCTGTCTGAGGCCGGTATCAGCAGGAGGTTGTCGCCCTCCCTCACGCCGCAGAGCTTTAGTATGTCCTCCTGGGCATAGATTTCGTCCCCGGTTACCTTTATCTCCGTTACTCTCAGCAGCAGGGACTCCGCAAGGAATACCGTTACGGCTATCATGCCAAGAAGGGCCAGGACTATCAACAGCCTGCGTTTAAACAGGCTCATTGGTTTTTTGCGCTTCCTTGGCTCGTCGCGGCGGCTGGGCGGGCGGGGGCTTTGTCTGCCCCTGGCGTCTCGGGAGGGGGCTCCTCTTGGGCGGGCGTCCCGGGCACCGCTGGTCTGGCCCCGCTGGGATTTTCGCCGGGGGGTATCCTTTGAATTGCCCTTTGAATTATTCTTTGATTTATCTCTTGAGTTATTTCCGGATTTGTCACGGGGCTGGCGGCCCCGCTCACGCTCGCGCTCGCGCTTTTGCTGCTCGAACCACTCGGGCTTTGTCTGGCTGCCGGTGGAGTCTGATTTTATGTCCTCGAAGCCCCGGCGCTCACGCTCGGGCCTTCTCCTTTTTCGCTCGCTCACGCTTTTGCTTCCCCCCCTTTGTCAGAAAACTTTTTGAAAAAAGTTTTCCGACACCTTTCAAAAACTTTTGATTTTTGCCCCCAGTTCACTTAGGTGCTCGCCGATTTTTTCGTATCCCCTCTCAACATACTCCATCCCCCGCACCTTCGTGCTCCCCTGGGCGCAGAGCCCCGCCACTATCAGCGCTGCCCCGCCTCTCAAATCCATTGCCTCCACCGTCGCGCCGGTCAACTCCGGCACTCCCTCAACTACCGCTACCTTTCCCTCTACCTTCACCCTGGCCCCCATGCGGCTAAGCCCCTCCGCATGTCTATACCTGTTCTCAAATATGTTCTCAACGAATACACTTGTACCGTCCCCCACCGCCGCCATTGTCATCACCACCGGCTGGGCGTCCGTGGGAAAGCCGGGGTAGGGCATTGTGCGTATATGCCTCACCGCCGAAAGCCTCTTGGGGGCCAGTATGTCAAGGCAGCCCCCTAGCTGCCGCACCCTGCACCCGCTCTCCTCAAAGGGGGTGAGCATGGGCAGTATATGGGTATTGTCAACGTCCCTCAAGGTCACGTTCCCCCCGGTCACCGCCGCCGCAGCCATATAGGTCACGGCGGCTATCCTGTCCGGCATTACCCTGTGCTCCGCGCCGTACAGCTCCTTCACGCCGTCGATGATTATGCAGCTCTCCCCCGCGCCGTAAATCCGCCCCCCGCAGCGGTTCAGGTACTCGCACAGGTCGCTTATCTCCGGCTCCCTTGCGGCGTTTGCGATTATAGTGGTGCCGCTCCCGCAGACCGCCGCAAGTATCAGGTTCTCCGTGGCCCCCACGCTTGGGAAGGAGAGGGACACATACGCGCCGTTTATCCCCCCCGGGGCCGAGCAGTGGAGCCACCCCCCGCTCTCCTTCACCTGCACCCCTAGCTTTTTAAGGGAGGAGATATGCAGGTCTATGGGCCGTGGCCCCAGCTCGCAGCCCCCCGGCGAGCAGAGCCTCGCCTCGCCGCAGCGGCTGATTATAGCCCCTAAAAACACGATGGACGAGCGCATACGCCTCATAAGCTCCTCGGGTATCTCGTGGCAGGTGACGCCGTTTTCTATAGTGAGGTCGTGGCCCTCCCGCTTACAGCGGCACCCAAGGTGCTCCAGAATCTTCACCGCAGCGTCCACGTCGCTGAGCTCCGGGCAGTTGTGCAAAACCGTCTGTCCCCTGCACAGGAGCGCCCCGGCCAAAAGGGGCAGCGTGCTGTTCTTCGCCCCCTGTACCTCCAGCTCCCCCATAAGGCGGCTCGGGCCGTCAATCAACATCATAGACAACACCTCGATTATGTTAGCTATGATATCTTATGAACCCGGGGAGATTTTGTGATTTCAGGTGCCGTAATTCATGTGCAGAGAGATTTCCTTAAAGCCGAAGCTTCTATAGAAGGCTATGGCCCGGCTGTTCCAGCAGAACACGTCCAAATCCAGCTCCTTCTCCCCCAGGTGCTCCATCAAAGCGTTCAGGGCCCTGGTGCCGCAGCCCCGGCGGCGGTGCTCCCGGCATATAAAGAAGCTCTCAAGGCCCACTCCGGGATTTTTCCTCGCCCGCTCCACCGTCACCATGCCCACGGCCTCGCCATTCTCTATGAACTCATACAAGTCAAAGTCTTCCCCAAGAAGCCTTCGCTCCACAGTCTCCCGCTCACCGGCAAGCAGCTCGGGGCTCTCCTCCACGTCACCCCAGGGGCTGCCCTGGCGCATGTCCGCCTGGGCCTGCATGGACCAGAGAGCCAGCCGGTCCAGGTCAGCTATCGTGCATTTTCTCAGTTCCATCATTTTTCCTCACTCCTGTGAATGTACATCCTCCCGGGCCCATCGTCCCCCTCCACTATGCACAGGAACTCCCAGCCGTACCGCTCATAGAGCCCGGTATGGCTCGTCACAAGGTACAGTGTGTCTATCCCCAGGGAGGCCATATCCCCGCACACGGCCTCAAGAAGGGCCCCTGCTATCCCCTGCCCCCTATAGGGCTCGTCCGTGTACACGGCGCAGACGTTTGGGGCAAGGTCGGGCCTGTTATGGAAATCGTTTTCAATGACCCCCATGCCCCCTAAAATAACCCCGCCGTCCATAGCCGCGTACCACTGGGGGACAGGGGCCCCGGCTTTACAGGAAGACCCGGGGCCCCTGTTTGAGAGCATTTCTTTCATGCTCTCAAGATACACGCTCTCGGGGATTTGGAAGGTGTGCTCAAACCAGCGGGCGGCCTCTGGCACAAGCTCCGGGCGCTCCCGGAGCTTTACTATCTCGTATTTCACCTGGACCAGACCCTCTTTTCACAGGCGTCCTTTATCACCTGGTATATCCTCCTGTTTGCGTCCAGTATCTCCATTTTCCTGGCGTTCTTCCCCAGCTTTTCAAGGCGCTCCGGGTCGCAGAGGAGCTTTTCCGTCTTCTTCCACAGGGCCTCCCCTGTAAGGTCCTTCTCCTCGATTATCTCCCCCGCGCCCCTTTTCACCAGGGCCATTGCGTTGTGGAACTGGTGGTTCTCCGCCACGTTGGGAGAGGGTATCAGTATCGAGCCCTTGCCCTTTGCCTCTATCTCCGAGAGGGTCATGGCCCCGGCCCTGCTTATCACCAAATCCGCGGCGGCAAGGCATAGGGGCATATTGTCGATGTACTCCAGCACCCTTATCTGGGGGTTTTCCGAAAGGTCCAGGCCGTATTCGGTGAGCTCCTCCAGGAACATTGGGTCGTTCTGGCCGTATCCGTGGATATGCTGATACGCCCCCTTCTCCCCGCTTTTCGAGAGCATATACGCGGCGGCGCGGTTCAGGGCGGCGGCCCCCAGGCTCCCCCCGAAGGAGAGCACCACGGGCCTGCTGTCAAGGCCCAGCTCCCGCCTTGCCTGCTCCCTGTCCATATTCAGCACCTCGCCCCTTACAGGGTTGCCGGTGACCACTGTGCGCACGCCCTTGTCAAAGTATTTCTTCGCGTCCGGCACAGCCAGCATGACTGTGTGCACATGCTTTGACAGCAGCTTTGTGGTGACCCCCGGGTAGGCGTTGGACTCGTGTATCACGCAGGGCACCCCCAGCTTAGCCGCCTCCCGTATCACCGGCCCGCTCACATATCCCCCGGTGCCAACGCACACGTCCGGGGCGAAGTCCTTTATTATCTTCCTGGTCTCTATGGAGGCGGTGAATATCCGCTTTATGGTCTTCACGTTCTTCATGACGTTTTTAAAGCTCAGCTTCCGCTGGAAGCCGGAGATGGTGATAAAGGCCATATTATATCCGGCCTTGGGCACCAGCCTCTCCTCCATGCCCCCCCTATTGCCCACGTACAGTATCTCCGTGCCGGGCTCCTGCTCTTTCAGGTAGCCTGCCACAGCCAGTGCTGGGTTTATGTGCCCGGCGGTGCCCCCGCCGGTGAAAAGTATCCGCATTCCCGTTGCTCCCCTCAGGTTTTTTCAACATTAGCCGAGCGCGATATATTCAGCAGTATGCCCATCTCGCCCAGCAGCATTAAGAGCGCCGTGCCGCCGTAGCTGAAAAAGGGCAGGCTAATGCCCGTGTTCGGCACGGTATTTGTCACCACGCATATATTCAGCGCCGCCTGCAGGCCTATCTGGAAGGTGAGCCCCAGGCCCAGCATTTTGCCAAAGGTGTCCTTGGCGTTAAGGGAGATATGCACCCCCCGCCACACCAGAAGGGCAAAGAGTATCATTATCACCAGCGCCCCCACCAGCCCCAGCTCCTCGCAGACTATGGCGAATATGAAGTCGTTCTGGGGCTTTGGAAGGTACATATACTTCTGCCTGGACTGCCCCAGGCCCACCCCGAAGAGCCCCCCCGAGCCTATGGCGTAGAGGGACTGGCGGGTCTGCCAGGTGGCGTCGTTCTCCTCGAAGGGGTTCAGCCACACCTCTATGCGGCCCATCTGGTAGGCTTCAGAGCCCTCGCCGCCCCTGTTCATATAGAGGTACACTACCAGCGCCGCCCCCAGGGCCCCCATTGCAAGCCAGCGGAATTTGGTGCCCCCCACAAACATCATCATGAAGCCCAGCAGGCCGATGATAAGGGTGCCGGACAGGTGGTGCTCGGCCATGACGAGCCCGGCAAAGAGCACCAGCACCAGGGCGAAGGGCATTACCCCCCTTCTGAATGTGTCCATCTCCTTCTCCCAGCGGGAGACAAAGTCTGCAAAGAGCAGTATTATGGCAAATTTCGCCACCTCCGAGGGCTGGAGCCTCACAGGCCCCAGCTCAAGCCAGCGGGTCGCCTCACCCTCCGAGGAGCCAATCAAAAGCGTCAGCACCAGCAGCAGCACCGTGCCCACCGCCACCCACAGGGTGGTCCTGCCCCTATGGTAGTAGTGGTAGTCGATGGTGGAGATAAACAGCATGGCAGCAACGCCGAACAGGGCGAACTCCCCCTGGCGCACTATATAAAAGTAGCTGTTGTCCTCCCTGTAATAGCTTTCGGCGTAGCTTGCGGAGAACAGCATTACAAGGCCGATTGCCAGGAGCACCATAATGAACACCAGCAGCGGCATGTCAAGCCCCTCCCCCAGGGAGATGAGCTTATAGTGCTTTTTGCGCCTGCGCCTGCGTCTCTCCGGCTCCCGCCGCTCCTCCGGAGGCCTGTTCCCCGGCACCCGGCGCAGGCCCCTGGCTGTGGAGTCAACTCTACGAGTTACTCCGCCGGCTCTCTGAGCCGCTCTCCCTCGTACCGCTCCTGCGGGCATGAAAGCCCCCCTTTCCTTTTAAAGTAATGTACCCATAATACCTATTCTGTCCAGTCAGACGCCGTACAATACAGCCAGCACCGCCAGAATCCCGCCGATAACGGTAATGCCGCCGAAGACCCCGCATATCTTATATTCGCTCCAGCCGCACATCTCAAAGTGGTGGTGTATGGGGGACATCTTGAAGAGCCGCTTGC
Organism: Acutalibacter sp. 1XD8-36; assembly: GCF_009917525.1. Classification (GTDB taxonomy): domain Bacteria; phylum Bacillota; class Clostridia; order Oscillospirales; family Acutalibacteraceae; genus Acutalibacter. The sequence goes on along the minus strand of NZ_QZDU01000003.1, from coordinate 207,867 downwards.
CCCCTGTGCGCTTGAAATACGTGACCTGTATCACAACTGAGAGTATCTCCCCCCAGTATATAAGCCCCGCCGGCAAAAGCAGTATTGGCATATCCAGGCCGAAGGCCAGGGCCCCTGCCATGCCCCCCAGGAACAGGGAGCCGGTGTCGCCCATGAACACCTTTGCCGGGTGGAAGTTCCACAGAAGAAACCCAAGGCAGGCCGCCGCCGAAGCCGTCCCCAGGGCAGTCATTCCCGCCATGGACAGGTGTGCCGCGCATACGGTGAATGCCACAAAGACCACCATTGTCACGGAGGCGTTCAGGCCGTCAATGCCGTCGGTGAAGTTCACGGCGTTTGTAAGGCCCACTATCAGTATTGCCGCCAGGGGGTAGTACATCAGCCCCAGGTCCACAGGGCCTATAAAGGGGATTATAGTGGTCGTGTCCTCCCCGGCGAGCTTCATAGACAGCAGGTATGCCCCTGCCACCAGAAACTGCAGGACCAGCTTCTGCTTTTCCGTAAGCCCCAGGTTGCGCTTTTTTACTATGCCGATATAGTCGTCCATAAAGCCAATGGCCCCGTAGCCCAGCGCCATCCCCAGGCCCCCGAAGACCCTCGTGAGCATTAGGGGGGTCTCAAAGCCCTGCTGGATATACCATAGGGGCACGCATATGAGCACCGCCGCCGTAGTGCCGGCGATGAACATTATCCCCCCCATTGTGGGGGTGCCCTGCTTTTTCTTGTGCCATTTCGGGCCTATCTCCCGGATAGTCTGCCCGAACTTCAGCCTGTGGAGCAGCGGTATCACCCACCAGCCCAGCACCGCTGTGACCCCGAAGCCTGCCGCCGCCGTTATCAGGAACCATGTACTGTTCATTTTGCGCTTCCTCCTCAGTTTCCCCTTTTTTATTCTGCTATGGTAACGGATGTGTCCGTGCTAAGGTTGCTTGCAAAGGTCAGGGTTATCACCGTGCCCTTCTTCACCTTCTCCCCGGCGGGTATGCCCTGCATCATTACCCTGGTGTCCCCGTCCCGGTTGCCGTTTACAGTTATCTGCAGGTCGTTTATATGGGCCTCATAGCTGGCGTTTATCAAATCCATCTGGAAGAAGTCCGGCACCTCCACCATAACCTCGTTCACATTATAGCCGGTGGTAAACATCACCACCTTGCCCTCCTGGGGCACTGTAGCGCCGCCCTCGGGTATCTGCTCGGTTATCTTATACTCGTCCCAGCCCTCTTCGTCGTCGCCGTTGCCCTCTATGTCGTACTCAAGGCCGGCCTCCCTTATGGCGGCAACAGCCTCCCTTATGGTCATGCCCACCACGTTGGGCGCGGCGGTGTCCCTGTGCTCGTTGTACTCGTCCTCGTCATACATGACTTCAACCCCCAGATAGGGCAGCAGCTCCTGCATGATAGCCGAGAAGATGGGCCCGGCTATGGCGTTTCCGGCGGTATAGCCGCCGTTGGAGCTGGCGTCCGGCTCGTCGAAGAACACAAGCAGGGCGTACCTCGGGTCCTCAGCCGGGGCGAAGCCGCAGTATGAGGCAATATAGGTCATCTTCGCGTTGGGGTCCTCCAGCAGGTCCTCATTATGCTTATCCACCTTCTCCGAGGTGCCTGTCTTGCCGCATATCCTGTAGCCGGACACATAGCCGCCCCTGGCAGTGCCCGAGGCCACGTTCTGCCTTAAAATATCGCATATCGTGGCGCTGGTGTCCTCGGATATCACCTGCCGCCTGTAGCTGCAGTCGGCGTTCCTTACGATATTGCCGTCCTCGTCCACTATCCTGTCCACCACATGGGGCCTTACCAGGTACCCGCCGTTTGCCACGGCGGCGCTGGCGGTTATCATCTGTATGGGGGTTATGGAGAAGTTCTGCCCGAAGGCCTCAACCACCAGCTCCACCTCGCCCATATTGTCCACGCTGTGCAATATGCTCCTTCCCTCCCCGGGCAGGTCTATGCCGGTCTTATCCGCCAGGCCGAAGGCCTCCCTATAGCGGCAGAAAAGGTCCGGGCCCAGCTCCCTGCCTATGTGCATGAACCAGGGGTTGCAGGAGTTGCAGAGCCCCTCCCTGAAGGTGGTGGTGCCGTGGCCGTCATGGTTCCAGCAGTGTATGGGGTCCTTCACCCCCTGGAGCTTCTCGCCGCCAGTGCAGGTATACTGGCTATCCTCTGTTATCAGCCCCTCCTCTATGCCCATTGAGCCCACGCACATCTTGTACACCGAGCCCGGGTAGTAGAGGTCCGAGACCGCCTTGTTCCTCCACTGGACACTCATGGCCTCCCTCTTGACCTCTATCCGCTCGTCCCCCTCGGGTACCGACTCCACCTGCTCCAGCAGGTTCTGGTCAAGTATGGTAAAGGGGTCGTTGGGGTCGTAGTAGGGGTATGTTGCAAGGCCCAGGATACCCCCGGTGTCCACGTCCATCATAACCGCCACGGCGCCATTTTTTATCCAGAACTTCTCTATGCCCTCCTTAAGGTACTTCTCAAGGACGCTCTGCACTGTCTCGTCAATGGTGAGCACCAGGTTATAGCCGTTCTCGGCCTCCACTATCTGCTCATACTCAAAGGGCATATCCGTGCCGAAGGCGTTTTTCGCGGCTATCAGCCTGCCAGCGCTCCCCGAGAGCTCCTCCTCGTAGTAGAGCTCCAGGCCCTCCAGCCCCTGGCTGTCGTCCCCGGTGAAGCCCAGGATATTGGAGGCGACGGTGCCGTAGGGGTAGTACCTTTTATAGTCGGCTATAAGCCTTATGCCGTTGCCTATCTTGTTGTCGTTCATAAACTGGGTTATCCTGTCCCTGACCTCTGTCTCCACCTTGCGGGCTATAACGTCGTAGTATGAGCCCACCTCCCCGGTGCGCTCATAGAGCTCGGCGGCGTCAAGGCCCAGGATTTCCGAAAGGCCGTTTGCCACCTTCCTTCTCAGGTTGTCGTCCTCTGCAAGGTAGTGAGGCTCCAGCACCACCGTCCACACCGAAGCGCTCTGGGCCAGGACCTTTGTGCCTGTGGCGTCGTAAATGGTGCCCCGCATGGCGGGCAGGCCAGTGCTCCTCAGGCTCTGCTCCATGGCCTTGGCGCTGAGCTCCTCGCCGTTTATAAGCTGCCAGTGCACAAGGCTCATTGCCGCCGCGCCGAAGCCCACTATCAGCAGCCCGCACATAAGGCCTATTGCCTTCTTTCTTATTTTTTCAGCTGTGCCCTTTGCCATACACTCTCCTCCGAAAGCTTTTTATAAAAATGAGAGCCAAAATCGGGATTGGCCCTCGATGTTTCATTTTTATTCTCTACGGGGCGGGGTTATTACTGCCAGGGGTTCTGGGGAAGCCCTGGGGTTCCCCGGAACCCTTCTTCCCAATCAGGCAAACCAGCCCCTCACCGCCGCTATGGCCCTGTCAAGCCAGGAGCCCTCGCCAAGCTCCTGCACCACCGTGCCCCGGTCCTGCTGGGCCACGTGCAGGTACACCACTTGGGACCCTGTGACCTTCCCCATGCCCATCTGCTCCGTGGCGTAGCGCTCAACCTCCGCGTCGGACATCTTCTGGGCCGCCTGCATGGTAAGCTGCACCTCCAGGCTCTTTGCCTCCTCCAGGTCCTTCTTGGCCTCGTTTATCTTCTCGGTCAGCTCAGTCAGCTGCACCTCGCTGTACACCGCCGTCATCACCGCCGAGAATATCAGCCCGAAGCACAGCCACGCCGCCATGCGCATAAGGTTCCGCTTTGGCCTGCGCCTCTGCTCCGGCTCGCCCTCAGGCTCCTGCTTTGGCAGCTCGACAATTTTCGGCTCCGGCTCAGCCTGGGGCAGCTCCATGGGCTGGTACGCGTGGCTGCCGTCTATGCCGTAGTCAACCACGCCGTAGTCATTCGTGCCGTACCCCTCTGCTTTGTTCCTGTCCTCAAAATACGAAAAATCGTATGCCTCAGCCCTGTTCGCCATTTACTCGTCCTCCCCGGCCGGCCCCTTTGGCCTGCCTGATTTTTTCTCTCCCAAAAGTTACAGCTTTTCCAAAACCCTGAGCCTTGCGCTCCGGGCCCTGGGGTTTTCCCTCAGCTCCTCCTCTGACGGAGCTACCCCCCTGCGGTGCACGAGCCTCCCCCCCGGCTTCTTCCCGCATACGCACACCGGGAAGTCCGGCGGGCAGGTGCAGCCCCTGCAATACTCCGCCATCCTGCGCTTTACTATCCTGTCCTCCAGGGAGTGGAAGGTTATCACCGCAAGCCTTCCCCCGGGCCGAAGGAGCTTTAGGGCGCTGTCCAGCCCCTGCTCCAGGGCCTCAAGCTCGCCGTTCACCGCTATCCTCAGCGCCTGGAAGGTCCTCCTCGCCGGGTGCCCCTCGCCGCGCCTTACCGCTGCGGGCACCGACTCCTTTATTATCTCTGCAAGCTGTCCGGTGGTCTCTATAGGGCCCTCCCCCCGGGCCCTGACGATACCCTCGGCTATCCTCCTTGCACTCCTGTCCTCTCCGAACTTAAATATTAGCTCCCCCAGCTCCCGGCTCCCAAGGCCGTTCACAAGGTCAAAGGCGCTCTGCCCTTCCTGGCTCATGCGCATATCTAAAGGGGCGTCGTGGTGGTAGGAAAACCCCCGCTCCGGCGTGTCCAGCTGGTGGGAGGACACCCCTATGTCAAGGAGCACCCCGTCGGCCTCAGTTATCCCCAGCTCCAAGAGGAGCTCCCCCATCCGGGAGAAATTCCCCCTCACAGCCGTGAAGTTCGGGAAGCCCCCCAGCCGCTCCCCGGCGGCCTCTATGGCGTCAGGGTCCTGGTCTATGCCCACAAGCCTGCCGGAGCCCTTCAGGGCCTCCAGTATGGCCCGGGAGTGCCCGCCGCCACCCAGCGTGCCGTCTATATAGGTCCCCCCCGGCACTATGTTCAGCGACTCTATCGTCTCCCTGAAGAGGACGGGCTTATGCTCAAAATCCATTGCAGGCCGCCCCCCTTTGTGCTAAAATAAGTTTATATGCTGAATATGCTGAAGTTTGAAAGCTCCCGGCCTTCCGGGACCTTACAGCGTCAGCAGGTTCATCAGCTCCTCAATATCCGCCGGGTCCTGGGCGTCGTTATAGGCCTTCCAGCGCCCGGTGTCCCAGAGCTCTGCCCTGGTGGACTCCCCCACCAGCGTCACATCCTTAGTGAGCCCCGCGTAGTTCCTCAGCTGCTCGGGGATAAGTATCCTCCCCTGCTTGTCCGGCTCCACCTCGGCCGCCTGGCCGAAGGTCTTCCGGAGAAGGAGCTTTGCCTGCTGGGGCGGCAGGGCCTTTATCTTCTCCGTGGCTATCTGTATCTGCTCCTCGGAGAGGAGGTTCAGGCAGCCGTCCGTGCCAATCATCACATAGAAGCGCTCGCCCAGCTCCTCGCGGAAGCGGGAGGGGACCGTTACCCGGCCCTTTGGGTCCATGCTGTGCTGATATTCACCTGTCAGCATGGCTCCTCACCTCCCCCACTTTACCCCACTTTACCCCACTTGGGTGTTATTATTATACCTTATCCCCCACCTGATTGCAACCGCAAAATCTTGTTCCCCTGGGGCCCGGGAAAGCTCGAACGTGCCTTCGACCTTATTTTGTGGGAACAAAAATTCCCCTTGCTCCATTTAGCAAGGGGAAAATTATCACTATTAGCAATCTGGCTGTTCTGCACAAAATATCCTGCCTACATTTGTGAATTTCTCTGAGAGTTCTTGATATTCTGCCTGGTTTTGCGGAGCTCGGTGAGGCTTTCGGATATGGACTCGTCCGTGCGGCGCATTATCTCCTCCACATACTCGTTGCAGGCCTTCCTGGTCTCCCTGGACTGGGTCTGGGCCTGGGCAAGCACCTCGTTTGCCCGCTGCTGGGCTTTCAGTACGACCTCTTCCTGGCTCACAAGGGACTTTGCCCGCTCCTCCGCGGCCTGGATAATGCTGTCCGCCTGGCGCCTGGCCTCGTTTATAATCTGCCCGTGGTCGGCGACTATGCGCTTTGCCTCGCTTATCTCCTGGGGGAACACGTCTCTGATATCGTCAAGGATATCCCGTATCTCCTCGCTGTCCACCAGCACCTTCCCGGAGGATAGGGGCATTTTCCAGCCCTTTTCAAGGGCGTCGTACATTTCGTCTATCAGGTCTTCGATGGTCGCTTGATTATTGCTCATTCTGCTCCGTTTCCTTTCCCGGCATTCTAAATCAAGGCCCTTACCGCCTTGAGCAGAGCCTCTCGCTTATAGTGTCCAGTATGCACCCCGGCACAAAATGGGAGATATCCCCCCCGAACCCCGCCACCTGCTTCACCATTGAGGAGCTTAAAAACATGTGCTCCGCGCTGGTGGAGAGAAATATGGTCTCCAAAGAGGGGTTCAGCTTCTTGTTGGTCAGGGCCTGCTGGAATTCATACTCAAAGTCCGTCAGGGCCCTCAGGCCCTTCACCACCACTGCCGCGCCCTTTTCCCTGGCGTAGTCCGCAAGCAGGCCCTCCACCCGGTCGCACTCCACATTGGAGAGCCCCGCGGCCTTCGTGACCTTGGAGAGCATGTCAATGCGCTCCTCCACGGTGAAGCTGTAGCGCTTGTCCGGGTTTACCGGCACAGCCACTATTATCCGACTGAAAATTTTGCTTGCCCGGCTTATAATATCCAGGTGCCCAAGGGTCACCGGGTCAAAGCTGCCCGGACAGATGGCTGTGGTAATATGGCAGCTCATGTCTCCCCGCTCCTCTGCTGTTTCTCACCGGCCCTGTACGCCGTCACCGACGTCTTGCCGTACTTATACACCTTGGCCTTAAAAAACTCCCCCGCCCTCTCCGGCAGCTCCTCCCGGCTGCCGTGCTCGCAGAGTATCACTCCCCCCGGGGACATCCGAAGGGCCGTGAGCTCCAGGGCCCGCTCCATAAGGCCCTCCCTGTAGGGCGGGTCTATAAAGGCCACGTCGAAGGAGTCCCGCCCGGCCTTTAAAAAGCCCGCGAAGTCCGACGCCGCTACCTTTGCCCTGTCGCCGAAGCCTGCCGACGCGATGTTTTTTTCTATCACTCTTAGGGACTCACGGCTGCTGTCTACAAATACGGCTTCTCTGGCCCCACGGCTCAAGGCCTCCAGGCCCATCTGGCCTGAGCCTGCGAACAGGTCCAGGAACCTGCGGCCCTCTATGCCGAACTGCAATATATTGAAGACGGATTCCTTTACCATATTGGTGGTGGGCCGCACCTCGGTCCCCTCCGGGGACAGGAGCTTCCTGCCCCGGCGTTCTCCTGCTATAATTCGCATGTTCTGCTCCCTTGTAAGGTCCCGGGGCGCTGCCCCAGACCCTGCCACCTTTGAAAAGGTGGACGAAACTTTCTCACGTTATTATGCCATTTTTTACTGCAAATGTCAACTGTTTTCCCCATGAAAATAGTCGTAAACCCTCTTGGCTGAGGGCTTGTTCATGCCGGGGGCCCTCTCAAGCTCTGAAAGTTCTGCCTCGCCCACTGCCGTGACTGTCTTGAAATGCTTTAAAAGAGACTTTGCCCTTTGGGGGCCCACGCCCTCTATTGAGAGCAGGGTGCTGGATATGGCGGACTTCTTCCGCTGCTGCCTGTGGTAGCCGATGGCGAACCTGTGCACCTCGTCCTGTATGGTGGAGAGCAGGGTAAAGGCCTTCCTGGTGGAGGTGATTGATATTTCCCCGCCGCTTTGGGCTATGGCCCGGGTCCTGTGCTTGTCGTCCTTCACAAGGCCGTATAGGGGCACCTCTATGCCCATCTCCTCCAGGACCGGCTGCACCGCGTTCACATGCCCCCGGCCTCCGTCCAGCAGGATAAGGTCCGGCAGCCGCCCGAAGCCGGTATTGTCCCCCTCTGCCTGCTTCGTTTTATACTCTCCGAAGCGCCTGCCTATGACCTCCCGCATGGAGCCGTAGTCATCCTGGCCCTCCACGGTCTTTATCTTGAAGCGCCTGTATGCGGCCTTTAAGGGCCTGCCGTTTTCAAAGACCACCATGCCCGCCACGTTCTCGTCCCCCTGGAGGTTCGAGATGTCATAGCACTCGATATAGGCCGGGGACTTCTCAAGGCCCAGGAGCCTGCGCAGCTCGTCCAGGGCCGAGGCGTCCCGCCCCTGGAGCCCCGACCTCTGGGCCAGATACTCGGCGGCGTTATTGTGGCACATATCACACAGGTGCTTCTGGCTCCCCTTTTGGGGCACGTTTATTTTCACCGTCTTCCCCCGCCTGTCCGTCAGCCACCTTGCCACAAGCTCCTGCTCGTCGCACTCGCCGTCTAAGGTCACCACCGGGGGTATCCTGTCCCTCATGGCGTAATACTGGCGAAGGAACCCGGAGCGCGCCTCAGGGTCCGGCTCGGTGCCCTCGGTGAGAAAGCTCTCCCTGTCGGTGAGCTTTCCCCCTGTGAACCTGAACACCTCAAAGGCCGTCTGGCTCTCCCCCTGGGCCAGGGCGAAAACGTCCTGCTCAGGCACGGAGCTCTCCACCACCTTCTGCCTGTCCCGAAGCTTATTTATGGCGTTTATCCTGTCCCGAAGCCTTGCCGCCAGCTCAAAGTCCAGCTCCTCAGCCGCCTGCTCCATCCTCCTTGTGAGCTCCCGCACAGAGGTGCTGCTGCCCCCCTTCACAAAGTCCAGGGCCTGCAAAAACGCCTCGTTATAGTCCTCATTGCTCACCTTCCCCCGGCAGGGAGCGCAGCACTGGTCAATATAAAAGTTAAGGCAGGGCCTGTCCTTCCCAATGTCCCTTGGGAACTTCCTGTTGCAGTCCGGCAGCCTGAATATCTTCCTGGCAGCGTCCACCGTCTCCCTGATTGACCAGAAGCTGAGATAGGGCCCTATATACTTCGCCTCATCATCATCCTTCTGGAGCACCGCCGAGAGCCTGGGCCAATCCCCGCCGCTTATCTTTATATAGCAGTACCCCTTGTCGTCCTTCAGCAAAATATTATACTTGGGCTGGTTCTGCTTAATAAGGCTGCTCTCCAGCACCAGCGCCTCAAACTCGCTGTCGGTGAGTATATACTCAAAATAGTCTACATTGGACACCATCTTGCGCACCTTGGCGTCATGATTCCTCTCCGACCCGAAATACTGGCTGACCCTGTTCTTCAAGGCCTTTGCCTTCCCTATATATATTATCTCCCCGGACTTATCGTGCATAATATACACCCCCGGGGTCAAGGGCAGCTGCATGGCCTTAGCCCTGAGCTCCCGCCGTTTTTCCTCTCTCTCGTCCATGGCTGTCACCTCTCCACACTAAAGAAAAAGCACCGCAATACCTGCGGTGCCCAATTTCTCAGAGCCTTACTCGGCGAACCCGGAATTTACCAGGGCCACCAGGGCGTCTACGGCTTCCTGTTCGTCGGTGCCGTCGGCGATGATACGGATGCTCACGCCGCCAACTATCCCTAAGCTCAACACACCCAGCAGGGATTTGGCGTTTACCCTCCGCTCCTCTTTCTCTACCCAGATAGAAGACTTGAACTCATTAGCCTTCTGGATAAAGAAAGTGGCGGGGCGGGCATGAAGACCTACCTGATTCTGAACCAGAACTTCCTTTGCGCACATGTACATTCACTCTCCTACAGAATTTTGAAATTGGACCCCAAAGACTTTTGTTTTACTGCTTTCGTGGCTTCCAGAGCCCTTGGACGTTCACAAACCGCATCATATGGGCCGGTCCGTGAAGTCCTCACAAACTATGCTAATTATACCCACATTTTTTCCCGCCGTCAACAAGTTTAGCGCATTTTTGGGCAGATGAACAAGGAAAAATTTATATTCAATCTCTGACTGTACAGTTTAAACAAATATTTTGAAACTTTTTTTCAGTGTAAATTTTTTGAATAGGCCTCGTATAAGTCCGGACGGTTTTGCTGTGTGACAAGTATTGACTGCTCTCTGCGCCATTTTTCAATGTTCCCATGGTGCCCCGAGAGCAGCACCGGCGGAACCTCCCGGCCCCTCCAGACCACAGGCCTTGTGTATTGAGGGTACTCTAAAAGCCCCTTATAGTGGCTTTCCTCCTCAAAACAGGCCTCCTCAGAGAGCACCCCCGGCAGCATACGGCTCACCGCGTCTGTGAGAATCATTGCGGGCAGCTCCCCACCGGTGAGCACATAATCCCCGATGGAAATTTCTTCCACTCCGTACTCCTCCAGCACCCGCTGGTCCACCCCCTCATAGTGCCCGCACAGGAGCGCCAGCCCCGGCAGAGCCGAGAGCTCCCTTGCCTTCTGCTGGTCCAGCACCCGGCCCCTCGGGGACAAATACACTATATATGGCATATAGCCCAGGTGCTCACAGAGGGCATCCAGGCCCCGGGCAAAGGGCTCGGCGGTGAGGAGCATACCCTTTCCCCCGCCGAACACAGTGTCGTCCACCCGGCCCCTTCTGTCCGGGGAGAAGTCCCTGAGCTGGTGGCAGCAGACCTGTAAAAAGCCCCGCCGCCTGGCCCGGCCCACAATGCTGTTTTCCAGCACCATCGGGAACATCTCGGGGAACAGAGTGAAGATATCTATGCGCATTAGGCCTCCTCACCGTCCCCATCGAAAATGCCCGGGATTGGCAGCAGCTCGATTATGCCGGACTGGATATCCGTGCTCTTTATCATATGCTCCACCGCCGGGAACAGGTACTCCCTGCCGCCGTCTGTGATTCTGTAGACATTGTTTGCCGGGGCGGGGATTACCTCTGTGATGGTGCCGTAGGCCTGCCCGGTTTCGCCGTCTATGGCCCGAAGGCCTATTAGGTCCTCCAGGAAGTAGCGGCCTTCGGGGAGGGTTATGTCGTCACGGTTTAAATATAGAATTTTGCCCCGGAGCCTGTCGGCCTGCTCTACGGTATTGATTGATTTTAGGGTTAATAATAGGCGGCCCTTGTGTTCGCGGCTGCTTATCAGGCCTATGGGCCGGGTGCCGTCGGGGTCGTAGTATAGCTCGCTGAGGCTTGATATTATGGAAGGGGAGTCGGCCCAGATTTCCATTACCAGCTCTCCCCGGACTCCGTGGGTGCGGGTTATTTTGCCTGCTTCTAGGTATTGTTTCATTTTTTGTTCCTCTGCTGTCGTGCTTTTTCTTATCGGGGCTTTGCCCCTCTCCCAAGAGGAACTTTTTATAAAAAGTTCCTCTTGACTCCTCAAAAACTTTTTTCGCTTCGCGCCCTGCAACAAAAAAGGGCGCTCCTGCGCCCTCATGCTATCACTCGATTTCGACCATTACCTTCATATCATTCCGGGTAGCAGCCGCGCGCATGACCACTCTTATGGCCTTGGCAATACGCCCCTGCTTCCCTATGACCCTTCCCATGTCCTCCTCCGCTACATGCAGATGGTACACAGTCACACCATTCTCATTCTCCTCGGCGGTCACGCTGACCTCCTCCGGCCGCTCCACCAGCCCCGAGGCTATAGCCTTCAAAAGCTCCTGCAATTCCTTCTCCCTCCTCTCATTTCTATATCTGCCCTAAACCCTGGTTTCTCAGATAACGCCGTGCTTCTTGAAAAGCTCCCTCACAGTGTCTGTGGGCTGTGCCCCGTCCTCAATCCACTTCTTGGCCTTCTCCGGGTCAACCTTCACAACGCTGGGCTCCTCCATGGGGTTATAGTACCCAATCTCCTCAATAAAACGCCCGTCCCTGGGGAAGCGGGAGTCCGCTACCACGATACGGTAAAAGGGATTCTTCTTAGCGCCCATGCGGCGCAGCCTGATTTTTACTGCCATTTTAACTACCTCCAAATGATGATTTATGTTAATATTTATAATAAAGCACATTTTGTGCGTTTATTCACTCAGGTAAATTTTCATAGGGCCCCAAGCTGGTGATTACCCCAGCCTCCGGACCTGTTTTTGCGCCTGTCTCTATATCGCTCCGGGAACGGATATTATACAGCAGCCCCTCCCGGCACAGCTCCTGGTCCACGGCTACGCTCACTATCTTCATGCACACAGTCACATCGCTGCTCCCGGGCGCGGCCTCGTGCTCCCAGAGCACCCTGCACTCCAGGCTCAGCGGGCACTCAGCCACCCTGGGTGCGTCTATCTCCCGCGCCCTCTCAGCCGTAAGCCCCGCCGACTCTATCTCGTCCTCCTCCCAGCCGTTGCCCCCGATGCTCCTCATGCACCGGTTAAAGCTCCCGGCTGTGGGAAAGTTCACCACCGCCTCGCCCCGCTCTTTGAGTATGCCGTACAGATGGCTCCCGCGCTCAACGCTCATGAGCACCAGCCTGTCTCCGTGTACCCCCAGCCAGGACTGCATTGTAAGATTGCTCCTGCCGTTGCTCTTGTACCCGCTCACAGCCGCCAGCGGCGAAGCTACCGCCGCCACGTGCTCCTGCCAGGACTTGAACCCGAACAGCCTGCCCTCGTCTATAGTGCCGGGGCACTCCTTGAAATCCTGTTTCATAGTCCTTTTGCTCAATACCTCTCAAATCCCACGCTCTCATAGAGCTTCGCCGCTATGCCGTCGACGGCCCGGACAGTGACGATATCAGCGCCGCCCCCAAAGGCGTCCCGGACGGCCCTCCTGCACAGGGCTCCGGAATATCCCTTCCTCCTGTGCTCCGGCAATGTGGCCACAAACTCCAGGGACACGGACCCGCCGTCCACCGCCAGAGCCGCCGCCGACACCGCCCTGCCCTCTGTATCCCGCAGGAAGTAGCATCTGAGCAGCCCGTCCCTGCACAGCGGGTAGTGGTAAACCGGGTGCAGGTCCTCCCTGCCGCCGGACAGGACGCCGTTCACGACCCCTGCCCACTCCGCAAACTCGGCCTGGCTCCCGGCCTCTGTAACCTGCGGCCCGGCCATCTCCTCCGGTCCTGCCAGCGTATACATATAGACCTCGTCGTCCATGCCGGGCTCCCGGCCGGGTTCCGGACGCTCCCTGCCGGTACAGGCCTGGAACACCCGGTCCGAGTCGGTAAGCCCGACCCATACCGGCATCCCCAGCGCCCTTATCTCCCGGGCCTGCTCCAAAAGCTCCCCGGCGGGAAGTCTGTCCAGCTTTAGGTCGTACACGAAGCTTATCCCGTACACCCCGCCCCGGGGCCTCACGAAGGAGTAATGCTCCCGCTCCACCTTCTCCATATGCTCCGCTCTGCCGAACAGGTCCACATAGAAGCAGGCGCCCCGGTCGATATACCCGGCTATCTCTTCTTTCGTCATCCGCTGACCTCCTAGAAGGGCATACCCGGCGGCATACCGCCCATCCCCTTCAGCTTCTTTTTGCCCTTCTTGCCGCCGAACTGCTTCACAAGCTTCTGGGTCTGCCTGAACTGCTGGAGGAGCCTGTTCACGTCCTCCACCCTCTGCCCGCAGCCCGCCGCTATCCGCCTTTTTCTCGAGGCGTTCAGCTCGTCCGGGTGTGAGCGCTCGTAGGGGGTCATGGAGAGTATTATAGCCGCCGTGCGGTCCATTATCCTGTCGTCAATGTCCACATCGTCCAGCTTATTGCCCACCCCGGGCAGCTTCTGCAAAATGCCCTTTATGGGCCCCATCTTCTTCACCTGCTGGAACTGCTCCAGCATATCGTTTAAATCCAGCTTATTGCTCATCATCCGCTGGGCGGTCTTCGCAGCGGCCTTCTCGTCAAGCCTTAGCTCGGCCTCCTCGATAAGGCTCAGCACGTCTCCCATACCCAGTATCCGGCTGGCCATCCTGTCCGGGTGGAACACCTCAAGGCCCTCCAGCTTCTCCCCGGAGCCCGCAAACTTAATGGGCTTTCCTGTGACCGCCTTTATGGAGAGCGCCGCGCCGCCCCTGGTGTCGCCGTCCAGCTTTGTGAGTATCACGCCGGTTATGTCAAGAAGCTCGTCAAAGGCCTTCGCCACGTTTACAGACTCCTGGCCTATCATGGCGTCCACCGTCAGCAGGATATCCGTGGGGCTCACGGCCTCCTTCATGCGCTTAAGCTCGTCCATAAGCTCCTCGTCTATCTGCAGGCGCCCGGCGGTGTCTATCAGAAGGTAGTCGTGGCCGTAGTCCCTGGCGTGCCTCACGGCCTCCTTCGCCGTTTCCACCGGGTCCCCGGTGCCCCGCTCGAACACAGGGGCCCCGGCCTTCTCGCCCATCACCTGGAGCTGCTTTATAGCCGCCGGCCTGTACACGTCGCAGGCCGCAAGCAGGGGCCTATGCCCCTGGCTTTTCAGCATATAGGCAAGCTTCGCCGCGTGGGTTGTCTTGCCCGCGCCCTGCAGTCCGCACAGCATTATCACCGCCGGGGGATGGGCCGGGCTTTTGAGCCGCTCCTCGCTGCCGCCCATAAGGGAGGTCAGCTCCTCGTTGACTATTTTTATCACCATCTGGGCCGGGGTCAGGCTCTCCATGACCTCCTCGCCTATGGCACGCTCCGTTATCTTCCCGGTGAGCTCCTTTGCCACCTTATAGTTCACGTCGGCCTCTAAAAGGGCCAGGCGCACCTCGCGCATGGCGTCCTTAACGTCCCCCTCGGTGAGCCTTCCCTTGCTCCTCAGCTTTTTAAAGGAGCTGCTTAATTTTTCCGCTAAGCCCTCAAATGCCATTGCTACGACTACTCCTCGTCCGAGATTTTCTGCGCCAGGCCGATTATCTCCTGGGCGCTCCTGTCAATCCCCTCTATATCCCCGGCGTTCAGCTCCTGTATCTCAAGGGCGCAGTCGCATATCTCGGCAAGCGCCCCCTGTACCTCCTGGAACCTCTTTGCAAGCCCCAGCTTCTCCTCCATCTCAACAAGCTGCTCCTTGGACCTCTTTATGGAGTCCCTCACGCCCTGCCTGCTTATACCCCGCTCCTCGCCTATCTCCGCCAGGGACATGTCCTGGTTATAGTACTCGTCAAGGGTCTCACGCTGGGTATCGGTGAGCATCTCTCCGTAAAAGTCCAGCAGCACCGATATCCTCAGGTCCTTGGGCATCCGGGCTATCCTTCCTTTCTCCTCCCGCCCCCTCAGGCGGCCCCTCTGTATCTCTGTAAAGGGATTCTCTTTACACCTTAGGAATTATACACTATTTTACGCCGTTTGTCAACATAAAATCGCGGCCTTTGGAAACGTCTTTGCAAAATTCCCAGCCGGATGTATATGGGGCGGGGCAGCACCACAAGGGTTTACCGCCCCGCTCACCAGAGCCTGTTTTAAAACAGGCTCTATAGCTCCAGCCCCTGGTAGTTCTCCTCCAGTATGCCGCAGGACTCGTTAAACTTCTCCTGCTCCTCTTCGGTGAGCCCCAGCTCAAGCACCCGGTCCACGCCGTTTCGGTTCACAATACAGGGCACCCCTGCATAGACCCCCCTCTGGCCGTACTCCCCCCAGAGCCTTGCGGACACGGTCAGCACCGAGTTCTCGTCTGAGAGCACCGCCCGGGCTATGCGCACCATCGCCATGCCTATGCCGTAATAGGTGGCCTTCTTCGCCTCGATTATGCGCTGGGCCGCGTCCCTCACCTCAAGGCTCAGCCTCTGCACCTCTGAAAGCTGGTACCTGCCCCCCGACTGTCCGCACACGTCTATCACAGGCTTTGTGGCTATCATGGCCTGGCTCCAGGGGACGAACTCGCTGTCCCCGTGCTCGCCGATAACATAGGCGTGCATGTTCCTGGGGTCAACGGCGAAATATTCCCCCAAAAGGTACCTGAGCCTTGCGGTGTCAAGGGTGGTCCCGGTGCCGAAGACCCTCTTTGGGTTAAAGCCCGAGAGCTCGAAGGTCACCCGGGTCATAATGTCCACCGGGTTTGTGGCCACCAGGAAGACCCCGCCGAAGCCCGAGCGCACCACCGGCTCTATAATAGACTGAAACACCTCGGTATTGCGCTTTAGCAGCTCCAGCCTGGACTCCCCGGGCTTCTGCCCCACCCCCGCCGATATCACCACCATGTCCGCGTCCGAGCAGTCCGAGTATTCCCCGGCGTAAATCTTCATGCTGCTCCCGGCAAAGGCCAGCCCATGGTTTAAATCCATGGCCTCGCCCATGGCCCGCTTCTTGTCCACGTCCACCAGCACCAGCGTGTCGCAGAGCCCCCGGTTGAGGGCTGAATAGGCAAAGCTCATGCCCACCATCCCTGTGCCCACCAGGACTATCTTACGTTTGTTGCCGCACATATTACCACACCTTTCCGTCTGCTGTTTATTATAGTTTTTAAATTATAATATAATTATAATTTAATATAGTATGGCCCGGAAATCAGCTTTCTTCCCTGTGGTTCCTCCTGTACTGCAAAAAGTCCTCAAGTATCACCACCGCCGCCACCGCGTCCACCACGGCCTTCCTCTTTTTGCCCCGGGTATTGGTCTCGTTTAAATACCCGTGGGCGGTAAGGGTAGTGCCCCGCTCGTCCACAAAACGCACCGGCAGGGAGGTGAGCTCCCCTATCTTCGCCCCCATTTCCCGGGCAAAGCGGGCGCTCTCCCCCTCGGAGCCGTCCATGTTCCGGGGGAGCCCCAGGGCTATGAGCCCGGCTTCTGCCTCTCCCGCCGCCTGCGCTATCTCACGGCAGAGCTTCTCCGGGTCCCGTTGGCATATCACCTTAAGGGGGCTTGCCAGCAGCTCATTTTTGTCACAGACCGAGAGCCCTGTCCGGGCATGGCCCAGGTCGACGCCCATGATTATCATACCGGCTCACTCCCCCTAAAGGCCTCAAAGGAGAATTTTGTGGGCGGCCTGCGCATGTCCTCTGGCAGGTGCGAAAGGTCGTTTGTACTCTCAAAGCACAGCCTGTCCCCTTCGGCTATTACCGTGCTCACCCCGGTATTGCCGAAGACCTCGCTCTTTCTTATGCCCGCCGGTTCCCCGAACTGTATCCGGGCGTAGAGATTCCTGAGCACCCCGCCATGGGTAGTTATTACCACAGTCCTCCCCGGATTCTCAGCTATCACCCTGTCAAGGGCCCTGTTCACCCGCTCGTATACCTCCGCCATAGTCTCTCCCCCGGGGAACTCACAAAGGTCCGGGTACCGGTCCCATTTTTCGGCGGTCTCCGGGTAGTTCAGCGCCAGCTCTTTCAGGGAGCGGTTCTCAAGCTCACCCACGTTCATCTCAATAAAGCCCGGCTCGTCTATCACCTCTATATCATTATGGTACTTGGCGATGGCCTGCGCGGTCAACCGGGCACGTTTTAGGGGGCTTGTGTATATCACGTCAATGGGCTCGTTCCGAAATCGCAGGCCCAATAATTCCAGCTGCTTCTCACCGGCGGGGCTTATGTCCGCGTCATACTGCCCCTGGAACTTGTGCTCGATATTCCCCATGGACTGACAATGCCTGATAAGATAAATCCTTGTCACCACGGCCTCACCCCCCCTGTAAGCTCTGATACAGACTTCACGCCCTTTTTATCCATGAACTCAAGAAGCCCGTCCCGGATTTTTATGGGCGCGTATGGGTCGGTGAAGATAGCCGTGCCCACCTGTATGGCAACCGCCCCGGCCAGGAGCATTTCAACCGCGTCCTGCCAGGTGGATATCCCCCCAAGGCCCACAACAGGCAGCTTCACCTTATTACATACCTGCCAGACCATGCGTATTGCCACCGGCAGCACTGCCGGGCCCGAGAGCCCCCCGGTATTGTTCCTGATTATAGGGCGGCGTGAGTTGATGTCAATGCGCATACCTGTGAGGGTATTTATAAGGGACAAAGCGTCGGCCCCGCCGCTCTCGGCGGCTATAGCCATCTCGGTGATGTCGGTAACATTGGGGGAGAGCTTCACCATCAGGGGCTTTTTGCAGCGCTCCCGCACCGCCCGGGTAATACCCTCCACCCCCTCTGCCGTGACCCCGAACTGCACCCCGCCCTCCTTCACGTTGGGGCAGGATATGTTCAGCTCCACCATATCTACAGCCGTGCCGTTGAGAAGCTCAGCCGTCCGGCAGTAGTCCTCCACGGTGCTCCCGGCAATATTTGCAATTATCCTCGTGCCCTGCTTTGAGAGCCATGGTAAGTCCTCGTTTATAAAGTGCTCCACCCCCGGGTTCTGCAGGCCCACGGCGTTGAGCATACCCCCGGGGGTCTCTGTGACCCTTGGGGGCGGGTTGCCCGGGCGCTCCTTCAGGGTAGTGCCCTTGCAGCTTATCCCCCCCAGCTCGCTTAGGGGGTACAGCTCGCCGTACTCCCTTCCGAAGCCAAAGGTGCCCGAGGCGGCGATTATGGGGTTATTGAACTCCACGCCGGCTATGTTCACAGAAAGCTTATTATTTTTTTCCATAATACCTATACCTCCTTCAGCCTGTCCATAGGGAACACCGGGCCGTCCTTGCACACATGTCCGAAATACTCCCGGCCCTCGCCGTCTGTAAGGGCCACCGCGCACCCAAGGCAGGCTCCCACACCGCAGGCCATCCGCTGCTCAAGGGAGAGGTACCCCGGCACGCCCCGCTCTCCTGCAAGGGCCCCCGCCCCTCTGAGCATGGGCCCGGGCCCGCAGGCCATGAGCACCTGGAAGTCCTCCCCGGTGGCAAGGTCTGTCACAAGGCCCTTATGCCCATAGGAGCCGTCGTCCGTGGCTATGAGCACCTTCGCCCCGGTATTTTTAAAGTCCTCCTCCAGAATCACAAGGTCCCGGTTTCTGAAGCCCAGGACAGCTACAGCGTTCCCCCCCAGGGCCTCAGCCACTCCCAATAATGGGGGCACGCCTATGCCGCCGCCCACTAAAAGCGTGCGCTTATTTGGGTCTATGGGGAATCCCTTTCCCAGAGGGGCAAGGATGTCGATATCGTCCCCGGGCCTATACCGGGAGAGCTTTTCGGTGCCCTCCCCCCGCACCTGGAACACAAAGCGCAGGGTCTCCCTGCCTATGGAGCATATGGAGATGGGCCGCCGCAGGGTGTGCCCGGGGACGAGAATCTGGGCGAACTGCCCGGGGGCGGCTAAGGCGGCAAGCTCCGGGCAGGACACTGTGAAGTCGAATATGCCGGGGGACAGCTCCCGGGCGGCAAGAAGCTTGCACTGACGTGAATCGAAGGGTTTCATTGGGTGCTCCTTTACGTTTTTCTTTAATTATAGCAAAAGAGCGCCACCCGGTCAAGCCGGACAGCGCCCTTTGGATTTATCTCTCTGTCTGCTCGGTCATAATCCCCCAGCGTATGCCGAACCTGTCCACGAAGACTACCCGGCAGGAGCTGTATGGCGTGGCCTCCATGGGGTATATGGTCTTACTCCCCTCCTTCATCGCCTCATACGCCCGCTGTACCTCCTCCTTTGTGTCCATCATCACAGTCAGGAAATTGGAGTAGCAGGTCTCAAACTCTATGTCGATATGGTCCGCCATGATAATCCTCTCCCCGCCCAGCAGCAGCTCGGAGTGGTATATATACTCCCCCTGGCCTTCTTTAAGCAGGGGGTTATACGCCGGGTCGTCCGCCTCGCCGTATGTTATCAGGCAGTTTATCCTGCCGCCGAAGGCCCTTTCATAGGTATATATGGCCTCCCGGCAGTTCCCGCCGAAATTTATTGTGGGCACAAGCTTCATTATAATTCCCCTCCCTTAAATGCCAGGTAGAACCCCAGCTTCTCCATAGTGACCTTTGGCCTCCACCACTCCCGGGCCTGTCTGAACTCCTCCTCATAGGGGGTGTTCCACTGCCAGGTTATGTCATACCCGCCGTCCTCCATCTGGAGCCTGTCCACGGCCCCTAAATCGGCCTTAATGAGCCCGTCTATCCCCGCCGGAAGATACCCTTCGCAGCAGAAGAAGGCCGATGGCCCCGCCGCATAGTCTACGCCGTACTTCTCCACATCCCGGCAGAGGGACAGGCCCACGGCCCTTCTCACCGCATCCCGGCCCTTTTCAAGGTCTATCACATCCGTAACACCGTACAGCTCCAAAAGCCCGTGGGCCAGGATAAAGCACTTCGCCTCGTCGCTGCCTATCTTCTCCGCCGACTCAAGCCACCGGAAGGCCTCCCCCACCAGCTCCTTCCACTTTTCTTCGCCGTCCACGCAGGCCATGAACGCCGCCAGGGAGACCGTGGGGTTCCAGCCCTCGCCCTCATGGTCCCCGGGCTCCCACCAGACAGCGTGGGGATATAGAAGGTTTGAGGCGACAGACCCTGCCCAGCGCCGTTTCTCCGGCAGGAAGCCCTCGCCGCTTCTCAGCCACCGGGCAATGCCCTCCGCCATGTCCCCGGCCTCTCCCAGGGCGCCGCAGTGGTGCAGGCGGATTATGGCGTCGTTGGTGGTGATGGGGGTGGAGCCGGGGTTCCAGTTGTCCGGCTCCAGGGCATTTCCGAAACCGCCGTCCGGGTTCTGGAACCTTTTAAGCTCCTCAGCCACCGCCCGCCTCGGCCCGCCCTCGAATATACACCTGTACTCCGCCAGCTCCAGGGGCCGGGCGGTATCGGTGATGAACCTTTTAGCTTTATTGACGTCCATCAGTTTACCTCCATAGGGATAATTTTATCCCATTATACCCCCATAAACATGACAACAGTATGTCATGTTTCCCCGTACCGCTCAATAATTTTTCTCCCCATCTTCAAAAGCTCCTCCCGGACTTCAGGTGGGTCTATAAGCTCGGCATCGCCCCTGAACTCCAGCAGCCAGTCAACGGCGCTGTCAAGGTTCGTGAAGTCTATCTGAAACCTGCACCGCCCGTCCGGCTCCACAGTAAAGCACCCCTCGCCGTACTCCTCCACCAGCCGCCACTTGTATTTTGGCGGCACAATGGCCTCCACCCGGTAATTCCCGGGGAATACCCGCTCGTCGCTCAAATCCGGGTAGGGTATCTCCCGGGGCTCAAAGCCCTCCAGCAGTGTGAGGCCCGCCATGCGGTTCAGCTTAAAGAGCCTGTAGTCATTTCGTTTCAGGCAGAAGCCCCACACGTACCAGCTGCCCCATCTGAACACGATATAGTAGGGCTCAACAGTCCGCCGGGACTCCCCGCCCGGGCCGTAGTACCTGAAGCCCGCCAGCCTGCAGCCGCTGATGGCCTCCTGCAAAAGGCCCAGCTTTTCAGACAAGGGCCCCTTGTACCAGGAGGCCAGGTCTATGAGCAGGGAGCCCTCCTGGGCCATGAGCTTCGGGCCCGCCAGCTTCTCCATTAGCTGGGAGTACCTGTTGGTGCCGCTGACGCTGTCAAGGCTCCGGAGCCCGGCTAGAATCGCCTGCATGTCTCCGGAGGTGAGCAGGGCCTTGTCAACCCTGTAGCCGCTCATGATAGCCAGCCCGCCCCCCGCGCCCTGGCTGGTGGAGATTGGGATTCCGGCGCGGCAGAGGGCTTCGATGTCCCGGTTAATGGTGCGGCGGGAGACCTCGAAAGTCGCAGCGAGAAAAGGCGCTGTGACCTTTTCCCGCTGCAGCATTATGGATAGTATTCCTATTAGTCTGTCGATTTTCATGTGGTTACCTTTTTTCAGAGCTTCGCTCTGAGTTAAGGGCTTGGGGCGCTGCCCCAAACCCCGCCAGGTGCCGGGCGCACCTGGACCGCGTTTCGCTTCGCGCGCTCTCCCATAGCATTCTGCTATAGCATTTCTTCCACGGGCACCGGCACTGCGTCCGGCTCTATCGGGCAGTCGTAGCCCTTTGCAGCAGCCACTTTAAACTCAGCCTGGGCAGCCTCCAGCAGCTTCGGGTCTGTCAGCAGGTCTATGGCTGTCCCCGCCAGCACCTTCGCCGCGTACATCAGCCCCTTATGGGCTATGCCGGTCTTCCCGCCGCTCACATTCTGCCAGCTATGCCCTGGGGAATGGGCGGTCCAGGTGGCGGTGCTTATCTGGGCTGTTGGGGTCTGCCAGCTCACGTCCCCCACGTCGGTGGAGCCCGGCTCCTGGTTGGTGCTGTGGAAGAAGGGGCACAGGAAGTCGTTCAGCGGGGCCTTTCCGTTGTCCGACAGCTCCGACACCCTCCTGCGGATTTCAGGGTCGTACTTCGCCCCGATTCCCGGCAGCTCGCCGTCATTCGGGCAGGTGGCGTCTAAAGCCGCGGCAAAGTCCCGCTCCTCCTTTGTGTACTCTGGCAGGGGTATCTCCTCCATATTGGCGTAGAGGGCCCGCTCAAGGGTCTCGTTGGGCAGCAGGTCAGCCGTGCCGTCAATGAACCTTCTCTTAAAGGTGGTGTCGGTCATCAGTGCCGCGCCCTTGGCAATATTGTCCACCCTTGCCAGCAGCTCCTTGTTCCGGGGCACCGTGTTTGAGCGCACCATATATAGAACTGTAGCCTTGCTCTGCACAACATTTGGGGAAATACCCCCGGTATTGGTGATGGCGTAGTGCAGGCAGTCGGTATTTGGGATATGCTCTCTCAAAAACTGCACCCCTATGTTCATCAGCTCCACCGCGTCCAGGGCGCTTCTCCCCTGGTGGGGGTTCCCTGCGGCGTGGGCGGCTATGCCGCTGAAGGTGTACTCCACCTGCATAGAGGTGTTGTTCGTCCCGGTAAAGATTTCGTTAGCCGTGCCCGGGTGCCAGGTCAGCGCCGCGTCCAGGGAGTAGAACAGCCCCTCCCGGGCCATGAACGCCTTGCCGGCGCCTCCCTCCTCGCCGGGGCAGCCGTAGTATATCACCGTGCCGCTCTCCCCTGAGGCCGCCAGGTACTCCTTTACGGCCCAGGCCGCCGCCAGGCTCCCGGCCCCCAGCATATGGTGCCCGCAGCCGTGTCCGTGCCCCCCTTCAACCTCCTCACAGGGGGAGAGCTCCCCGGCCTTCTGGCTCAGCCCCGCAAGAGCGTCATACTCCCCCAGTATGCCTATCACCGGCCTCCCGCTGCCGAACTTCCCCGAGAAGGCTGTCTCTATCCCCGCCACACCGTGCTCCACTTCAAAGCCCAGCTCAGAGAGGGTCCTCTCATACAGCTCAGCCGCCCTGTGCTCCGACAAAGACAGCTCCGGGTCCCCCCAAATCCTGTCCGATACCTCTGTGAACAGCTCCTGTTTTTCCTCCAGCAGCTTGTATATTTCAGCTTTAGTCATGCCTATACCTCCATTACATTAAACAGCTTTTAGCTATAGTACCTTTCCGAGAAAATCCTTGAGCCTGGGGTTTTGGGGGCTGCTGAACAGCTCCTCCGGCGCCCCAGACTCCATTATTACCCCGTCCGCCATAAAGAGCACCCTGTCGGATACCTCCCTTGCAAAGCCCATCTCGTGGGTGACTATCACGCTTGTCATGCCGGCCTCTACCAGCCCCTTTATGACCTCCAGCACCTCCCCCACCATCTCAGGGTCCAGGGCGCTGGTGGGCTCGTCAAAGAGCATTACGTCCGGCTCCATGGCAAGGGCCCGCACGATTGCAAGCCTCTGCTTCTGCCCGCCGGAGAGCTTCCCGGGCATGACCTCTGCCTTGTCCGCAAGGCCAACCCGCTCCAGCAGCTCCATGGCCTTTTTATCCGCGTCCCCCTCGCTCATGCCCTTTACAAGGGTTGGGGCCAGGGTGATGTTCCGCTTCACCGACAGGTGCGGGAACACGTTGAAGTGCTGGAACACCATGCCCATCTTCTGCCTATGCAGGTCGATGTCCACCTTTTTCCCGGTTATCTCCACGCCCTCAAAAAATATCTGCCCCTGCTCCGGAGTCTCCAGCAGGTTCAGGCACCTTAAAAAGGTGCTCTTCCCGCCCCCCGAGGGCCCTATCACCGACACCACCTCGCCGGAATGTATGGTCTCCGACACACCCTTCAGAACCTGGAGCTTCCCAAAGCTCTTATGCAGGTCCACCGTTTTAATAAGCTCAGTCCGCTGTTCCACGTGCCATCCTCCTCTCAAAAGCCGCCACGACCTTGCTCAGCGGGAAGGTCAGGCAGAGATAGATAACGCCCACAATAATCAGCGCCTCAAACCGCAGGTACGTGGCCCCGCCCACCAAAAGGTACGAGGTCATCAAATCCCCCAGGAAGAAGGTGGAGGCAAGGGACGTCTCCTTGAGCATCATAATAAACTCGTTGCCCAGGGCCGGCAGGATATTCCTCACTGCCTGGGGCAGCACTATCCTCGTCATGGTCTGCCGCCCGGAGAGCCCAAGGCTCCTTGCCGCCTCGGTCTGCCCCTTGTCCACCGCCTGTATGCCCGCCCTTATCACCTCGGACACATAAGCCGAGGAGTTTATGCACAGGGCCAGGGCCACCCACATAAATGGCGTAAGCGGCAAAAAGGAGAACACGTTTGAGAGCACAAAGTAGAATATGTACAGCTGCAATAATATGGGCGTGCCCCTTATCACCTCTATATACACCCCGATTATGAACCGCACGACTTTAAACCTGCACATCTTCCCCATGGCCACCAGCGTCCCCAGAATCACGCCGAACAGCACCGCTATGGCTGTCAGCTTCAGGGTGTTCGTAACGCCCTCCAGCAGGAACACCTGCCAATACTGCTGCAAGAGCTTCACTATATTCGGCCCTATCTGCGATAAATCCATTCCCCTGCTCCCTCCAAAATTTCTGTGTTTTATTTTTTATTTATAATTTATTTATATAGTATAATTATAGCTTGCTATAACAGTACCCGCCCGTTTTGCCGGGCGGGTACGCGGTCTTCCTGTTTATTACTCTGACTCAAGCTGGGAGGACTCGCCGCCCTCTGTCCCTTCCTCACCGGAGGAGGGCTCATCCTCAATGGTGACCTCCTGGGCGGTGGCGCTCATGGCCTGCTCCTTGGCCTCGTCGTACCATTCGCCGTAGACCCCGGCGTCGTAGGCCTTTTTCAGTATATCATTGACCTTTTTAGTCAGGTCGTCGTTGCCCTTCTTCAAAACGATAACATTGGCTGTGTACTTCTCGTCCACCTCGAACTGGAAGCCCGAGAGCGCCACATCGCTGTCGTTGGACATGAACACGTCGGCCTGGCCCTTTGCCACAGCCATGGCGTCAAAGTCGCCCTTCTTAAGCTGCAGGAGGGCCGTGCCCAGGTCGCCCACCACCACTATCTCGCAGCCGGGAAGCTGCTCCTGGCAGAGGGACTCCTGGAGGGAGCTGGTCTGGGCCCCCACCTTCACGCCGTTAAAGTCCTCGGCCTTGGTGTACTTGCCCTCGTCCTCCTTGCGCACGATTACCACCTGGTCGCTCTCGTTGTCCCCGGGATAGTAGAAGTCCGAGAGGTTAAATCCGTCCTCACGGTCCTGCCTCCAGGAGAAGCCGGATATAGCCATGTCAACGGTGCCCATGCTCACAGCCGTGGTGCAGGCGTCAAAGCTCATCGGCATTATCTCAAGCTCCATCCCCATCTCGTCGGCAATATACCTTGCCAGCATCATGTCAAAGCCCACATACTGCTCCTGGCCCTGCTTGCTCGTGTCCACAAAGGCCATGGGCGCAAAGTCCGGGCTTGTTGCCACCTTCAGCTTTTCGCCCTTCTTCCCGTCCCCGCAGGCCGCTGCCGCCGTCACAATAAGGCATAGGGCCAGCAGGAGGGCTAAAATCTTCTTCAGCTTCATATTTACCGCACTTCCTTCTTGAATTTAGTTTTCGTCATACATTATAACCGCATAAATATACATTGTCAAGGGCAAACTATGAATTTTATTTCATCCACAGATATTCCCATTCAATGGGTCAGATTTTGTGTATTTTTGTCCGTACCCTTGCCTAAACTGTAAATCTCTGGTATAATAGTCTAAAGTATTCAAATCAGAAAGGCGGTAATTTTATGAAAACCTTTGAGCCCGGCGCGTATTCTGCCCTTGCCCGCCGCACTGTAGCCGAGGGCTGCGTGCTCCTTCGCAACGAGGGCCAGGCCCTGCCCCTTCCCGAGGGGGCGAAAGTAGCTGTCTTCGGGCGCAGCCAGTTCAACTACTATAAGTCCGGCACAGGCTCCGGCGGCCTTGTGAACACCGGGCATGTGCCGAACATCACCGAGGCCCTTGAAGCTTCCGGCAGAGTAACTGTGGACGGGGAGCTCAAGTCCGTCTATGAGTCCTGGATAGAGGACCACCCCTTCGACCCCGGGCAGGGCTGGGCCAACGAGCCCTGGTACCAGGAGGAAATGCCCCTCTCCCCCGAGACCGTCTCAGCCGCCGCCCGGGCCAACGAGGCCGCTGTTGTAATCCTGGGCCGCACCGCCGGTGAGGACAAGGACAGCTCCGCTGTGGAGGGCAGCTACCTTCCCGCCAAGGCCGAGCTTGACATGCTGAAGGCCGTATGCGAAAGCTTCCGCCGGGTAGCCGTGGTGATAAACTCCGGCGGCATCCTGGACATGAAGTGGGTGGAGGAGTATAAGCCCGGGGCCGTCATGTATGTATGGCAGGGGGGTCAGGAGGGCGGCCTTGCCGTAGCAGACGTGCTCACCGGCATACAGAGTCCCGGCGGCAGGCTATCGGACACCATCGCCCGGGACATCAGCGACTACCCTGCCGCCGGAAACTTCGGCAGCGAGAGCCGCAACCTCTACCCCGAGGACGTGTACGTGGGCTACAGGTATTTTGAGACCTTCGCCCCGGACAAGGTGCTGTACCCCTTCGGCTTCGGCCTGACGTACACCACTTTCGAGCTCTCAAACCAATCCGTATCCCTGGGCGATGACGGCAATATCTGGCTCAGCGTCACGGTGGGGAACACCGGCTCCCGCCCGGGACGGGAGGTGGTGCAGGTCTACTGCGAGGCCCCCCAGGGTAAGCTGGGCCAGCCCGCCCGCTCCCTCTGCCACTTTGCCAAGACCCGTGAGCTGGCCCCCGGCGAGCAGCAGGGCTTCAGCCTCTTCTTCACGCCCAGCGCCCTTGCCAGCTACGACGACTCCGGCGTTACCG
This sequence comes from Acutalibacter sp. 1XD8-36, assembly GCF_009917525.1. Taxonomy (GTDB): domain Bacteria; phylum Bacillota; class Clostridia; order Oscillospirales; family Acutalibacteraceae; genus Acutalibacter. Next base: position 181,292 of record NZ_QZDU01000003.1, on the reverse strand, counting down.
GGCACAAGTCCGCCTGGGTGCTTGAGGGCGGCGAGTATACCTTCTATATAGGCACCGACGTGCGCTCGGCGGAGAAGGTTGGCTCAGTCACCTTAGATGAAACTGTAGTAGAGCAGCTTGAGGAGGCCTGCGCCCCTGTTACCCCCTTCGACCGCCTGCGCCCCGGCACGCCCCAAGACGGTATCTATAGTAAAGCCTACGAGCCCGCACCCCTGAGGACCGTGAACCCCATGGACAGGCGCAATGAGAAGCTCATAAAGTCAGAGAGCTGCACCGGAGATAAGGGCTATAAGCTCTCGGACGTATCCGACGGCAAGGTGACTATGGACCAGTTCCTCAGCCAGCTCACCGACGATGACCTCTGCTGCATAGTCCGTGGCGAGGGCATGTGCTCCCCCAAGGTCACCCCCGGCACGGCTGGAGCCTTCGGCGGGGTCACAAAGCGCCTGCTGGACTTCGGCATACCCACCGGCTGCTGCGCCGACGGCCCCAGCGGTATACGCATGGACTGCGGCACCCACGCCTTCGCCATGCCCAACGGCACCTGCCAGGCCTGCACCTTCGACCCTGAGCTTGTAAGCGAGCTCTACGAGTACGAAGGGCTGGAGCTTCGTAAGAATAAGGTAGACACCCTTCTGGGCCCCGGCATAAATATCCACCGCCACCCCCTTAACGGCAGGAATTTCGAATATTTCTCAGAGGACCCCATGCTCACAGGCCGGATGGCTGCCTCCCAGCTCAACGCAATGCACAAGTACGGCGTAACCGGCACCATCAAGCATTTCGCCTGCAACAGCCAGGAGTTCCACCGGCACGACGTGGAGGCTGTAATATCCGAGCGGGCCCTGCGGGAAATCTACCTGCGCCCCTTCGAGATAGCCGTAAAGGCCGGGGCCGCCCGCTCCATCATGACGAGCTATAACCCGGTAAACGGCCTCTGGTCCGCCAGCAACTACGACCTGCTCACCACCATACTTCACGGCCAGTGGGGCTATACCGGCATGGTCATGACCGACTGGTGGGCCAAGTCCAACGACGAGGGCCAGGAGGGCGAGCGTACCAACACCGCCGCAATGGTCCGGGCACAGAACGACCTGTTCATGGTGGTGCCGGACTCCGCGTCAAACGCCATGCACGACAACTCCGCCGAGGGCCTCGAAAAGGGCACCGTGGACCGCTGGGAGTACCTGCGCTCCGCCGGGAATATCTGCAACTTCCTCCTCCAGTCCCCGGCCCTCCAGCGGCTCCGGGGCATAGAGACCGAGCTTGACCGGGCCCTCTCGGAAGCCCCCTCCCTGGACGACGGGGACAGCGCCGAGATGTTCTACGTTGAGGCGGGCGGCGACAACCGCATTGACTTCGACATCTCACTTATCGGCCTTGAGAAGGGTGATAACACAAGATTCGGCGTGTCTATAAAGGAGCAGGGGCTGTATAAGCTGACCCTGACCCTGCGCTCCACCGATAGCAACGACGTGTCCCAGCTGCCCCTCTCCGTCTTCCAGGACCGGAACCTCCTTGGCACCGCCACCCTCACCGGGGCCCAGCGGGACTGGGAGACCGCCGAATTCAACGTGATGGGCTTCTCCGGCAACTTCTACCTGCGCTTCTTCGCCGCCCAGACCGGCCTTGAGCTGAAGTCCGTAACGCTGGAGCTGGTGAAGACCCTCCAGGAGCTGCAGAAGGAGATGGGGGCGTAAGGCCCACAACAGCTTGACTTTTGCTCAACTAAAATGTATAATGTGGATGAAAGCAAACACACAGACCGCCGGATAAAAAGGAGCGTAAACTATGAACATGCAAGAAATGAGCCGATTGATTCAAGGCCTAAGAAAGCTTGGCCTGGAGGACAGACAGCTTGCCGATTTTCTGCTCTGGGTAGAAAGCGGCGCTGTGGAATATGAGCCGCAGCCGCTCAATGAACAGAAGCGGGACTCTTGACAACCCCCCGCCCTTGTGCTAAAATATAAAAAACTCATGTGAACGGAGGGAAACCCCATGGATTTAATCAAGACCCTGAACACCCGCGACCTCTGCGAGAGCGCCAAGAACGGTGGCTGCGGCGAGTGCCAGACCTCCTGCCAGTCCGCCTGCAAGACCAGCTGCGGGATTGCAAACCAGGAGTGTGAAAACAAAACCGAGGAGTAACCGCCCCTCAGGTTTCGGTGCCGCCCTAACCCGGCGGCACTTTTTTATGCTGACATATTTTAGGGAGGACTGACCCATGGTACACCAATACAAGCTCGGCGGCTATAACATAGTTCTGGACACCTGCTCAGGCTCTGTCCACGTGGTGGACGAGGCAGCTTATGACATGATTGCAATGTATAAAGAGCTCCCCCGGGAGGAGATAGTCTCAATAATCCTTGACAAATACAGCCATAGAGAGGAGCTCACGGAGCCTGAAATACTGTCATGCTTAGACCAGATTTCAGCTCTGGAGCAGGCCGGGAAGCTCTTCACCCTCGACAGCTTTGAGCCTATGGCCGGGGACTTCAAGGCCCGCAGCGGCAGCGTTATTAAGGCCCTCTGCCTCCACGTGGCCCACACATGCAACCTCAACTGCTCCTACTGCTTCGCAAGCCAAGGGAATTTCCACGGGGAGCGGGCCCTTATGAGCTATGAGGTGGGCAGGCGCGCCCTGGACTTTCTCATTGAAAACTCCGGTAGCCGCAGGAACCTGGAGGTGGATTTCTTCGGCGGCGAGCCCCTGATGAACTGGCAGGTGGTGAAGGAGCTTGTCAAATATGCACGCTCCGTTGAGGGAAATGCCGGCAAGAATTTCCGCTTCACCCTCACCACCAACGGCATGCTTATCGACGATGATGTGATTGATTTTTGTAATAAAGAGATGTCAAATGTTGTCCTCAGTCTGGACGGCAGGAAGGAAGTAAATGACCGTTTCCGGGTAGACTACCAGGGCCGGGGGAGCTTCGACGCCATTGTCCCCAAGTTCCAGAAGCTTGTCAAAAGCAGAAATGGTAAGCAGTACTATATGCGCGGCACCTTCACCCACCATAACCCCGATTTCCTGGAGGACATCAAGGCCATGCTGGACCTGGGCTTCACCGAGCTCAGCATGGAGCCGGTGGTCTGCGCCCCGGACGACCCCTCGGCACTGACAGACTCTGACAGGAAAATTGTCATGGAGCAGTACGAGAAGCTTGCAGAGCTAATGCTCCAGCGCAGGAAATCCGGCAAGCCCTTCACCTTCTACCACTATATGATTGATTTGGAGGGCGGCCCATGTATATATAAGCGGATTTCCGGCTGCGGCTCCGGCACTGAGTACATGGCTGTCACCCCCTGGGGGGATTTGTACCCCTGCCACCAGTTTGTAGGTGATGAAAAATATAAGCTGGGGAATGTCTTTGACGGTGTGACAAACCCTGCCATCCAAGAGGAGTTCCGGGCCTGCAACGTCTACTCCCGCCCGGACTGCGCCGACTGCTGGGCCAAGCTCTACTGCTCAGGGGGCTGCGCCGCCAACGCCTACCACGCCACCGGAAGTATCAGCGGCATTTACGAGGCCGGCTGCGAGCTGTTCCGCAAGCGCATGGAGTGTGCCATTATGCTCAAGGCCGCGGAAGCCGAGCCTCAGAACTCATGACCACGCCAATCCATGATTTTGTCAGGTTTTATGCCGGCTCAAGCCCCTCCCGCCTCCACATGCCGGGGCATAAGGGGATAAGTTTCCTGGGCTGCGAGCCCTGGGACATCACCGAGATAGGCGGCGCCGACAACCTGTACGGCCCCCAGGGCATTATCCGGGAAAGCCAGTCAAATGCTGCCAGGCTCTTTGGCTCAGCCGCCACCCTCTACTCCACCGGAGGCTCCTCCCAGTGCATACGCGCCATGCTCTATCTGACCCTCCTGGCCCGCGCCGAAGGCCCCGCCGCCCGCCCGCTGATTCTGGCCGGGCGCAACGCACACAAGGCCTTCCTCACCGCCGCCGCGCTCCTGGATTTGGATGTCTGCTGGCTCTACCCACAGAATGACCGCTACAGCTTGTGCCGGTGTGATATACCCCCATCATATCTTGATGATATGCTCACCCGGCACCCCAGCGCAGCCGCCGTCTACCTCACCAGCCCCGACTACCTGGGCAACACAGCCGACATCAAATCCCTGGCCGAGGTGTCACACCGCCACCATGTACCCCTCCTTGTTGACAACGCCCACGGAGCCTATCTGCGCTTCCTCAGCCCCTCCCTCCACCCCCTGGACCTTGGCGCGGACCTCTGCTGTGACAGCGCGCACAAGACCCTCCCTGTCCTCACGGGGGGTGCGTACCTACATATTTCACACAATTCACCGTCAATCTATGCCAGCAATGCCTGTCATGCCATGTCAATGTTCGGCTCTACCAGCCCCTCATATCTGATACTCCAGTCATTAGATTTATGTAACTTATATCTTGACAAGAATTACCCACAAAAACTGGCTGACACCATTCAGTATTTGACAGCTTTAAAGTCAAATCTCTCACAAAAAAACTGGCAGTTCGCCGGAGACGAGCCCATAAAGCTGACAATCTCTACCCATTCCAGCGGCTATACCGGCCCGGAGCTTGCCGACCTCCTACAGTCAGAGGGTATCCACCCCGAGTACGCCGACCCCGACTACCTGGTGCTCATGCCCACCCCCGAGACCCCGCCGGAGGCCCTCCACCAGCTGGAATCGGCCATCATCAATCTCCCCCTGCGCCCGCCGCTGCCTCACCGGCTCCCAGCCCTCCAGCCTCCCCAGCAACTCCTGACCCTTCGTCAAGCGCTCTTCTCCCCCAGTGAAAAGCTGTCAATCACCGACTCCGTAGGACGCACCCTGGCGGGCCTCTCAGTGAGCTGTCCGCCTGCCGTAGCTCCCGCCGTACCCGGTGAGGTTTTGACAGAAAACACAGTAGAAATTTACCGTTACTATTGTGTCGAGACCATATCCGTGCTAAAAAAATAAAAGTCCTGCGAGGTGCATCCCCGCAGGACTCTTATTTATCAAACTGTCAAATCCTGTAAATCCGTACTTACCTCAACTACTCTCTCACCATCGGCACCGTGCAGGACAATCTTCAGTCCCTCAGCCTGTCCCTCAAAGTGGAAGCTGACTTTCCCTGCCACATTCTTAGCAGTAACTGTCAGGAATTTCTCACCGTTCATGTCCACTACCTCACACTGCGCCTCGTCATTAAGCTCAAAAACATGCAGCGTCAGGCCCTTGGAATAGTCATATTCCACAGTGGAATCCAGCGCCCCCACCGGCAGGATTGTGTTCTCCCGCACCATCAGCGGCAGGCTCATGAAGTCGTGCACCTCATGCACCCAGCGCCCGCCGGTCACAACCTCCCCGCTAAGCAGGTTTGTCCACCGGCCCTCCGGCAGGTAATAATCCACATCACCTTCCTTGGTAAACACCGGCGCTACCAGCAGGCTCTCACCCAGCATATACTGCCTGTCCAAGTCACCACACGCAATATCTTGCGGGAACTCCAGCACCATTGCCCTCATCATCGGCACGCCGGTCCTATGGGCCTCCACCGCCTTTGAGTACAGATAAGGCATGAGGGAGCACTTCAGCTTGGTAAACTTCCGCACCACGTCCACCGACTCCTCGTCAAACAGCCAGGGCACACGGTAGGAGTTGGAGCCGTGCAGCCGCGAGTGGGTGGAGAGCAGCCCGAAGGCCGCCCAGCGCTTATACACATCCGCGGGCGCGGTGCCCTCAAACCCGCTGATATCGTGGCTCCAGAAGCCAAACCCCGAGCAGGTCAGTGAGAGCCCCGCCCTCAGGGATTCGCTCATAGACAGGTAGTTTGAGGAGCAGTCGCCCCCCCAGTGCACCGGGAATTTCTGACCGCCGGCGGTGGCGCTGCGGGCAAACAGGCAGGCCTCGTCCCTGCCCTTATACTCCTCCAGCAGCTCAAAAACGCATTTATTATACAGATACGTGTAATAATTATGCATAAGCTCAGGGTCGCTGCCGTCATAATAAACGCAGTCCGTGGGTATCCTCTCGCCGAAATCTGTCTTAAAGCAGTCCACCCCCATATCCAGCAGCCCGCGCAGCTTATCCTGGTACCACTTCCAGGCTCCAGGGTTGGTGAAGTCCACTAGGCCCATGCCAGCCTGCCACAAATCCCACTGCCAGACATCCCCGTTCGGGCGCTTCAGCAGGTAGCCCAGCTCCATTGCCTCCCGGAAAAGGGGAGATTTTTGCCCGATATAGGAGTTTATCCACACGCATATGCGCAGTCCGCGCTCCTTCAGGCGCTTCAGCATTCCCGGGGCGTCCTTAAACATTTTGGGGTCAAAGGTGAAATTGCACCACTCATTTTCAGCCATCCAGTAGCAGTCAAAGTGGAAGACCTCCAGAGGGATATCCCTCTCAGCCATGCCGTTTACAAACTCATTGACAGTATCCTCGTCATAGTTTGTGGTAAATGAGGTGGAGAGCCACAGTCCAAAGGTCCAGGCAGGGGGCAGCGCCGGACGCCCGGTGAGTGCCGTATAATTATGCAGTACCTCTTTTGGCTCCCCGCCGCCAATTACCATAAAGTCCAGCTTCTCCCCCGGCACCGAGAACTGCGCCCGGGTCACCACCTCAGAGCATATCTCATAGCTCACCGGCCCGCTGGAATTGACAAAAACACCGTACCCCCTATTGGTTAGATAGAAGGGGATATTCTTGTAGGAAATCTCCGAGCAGGTGCCGCCGTCCTCTTGCCACAGGTCGACAACCTGTCCATTCCTGACAAAAGGTGTGAACCGCTCCCCCAGGCCGTACACCTTCTCCCCAATGTCCAAATCCAGCTGGGCCCGCATGAACGGCCCCTCAGGGGTCTGCATATAGCTTATCATGCTGTGCCCAAACTTATCGCCAACATTTGTCAGCTTTTTGCCCTTATAATAATATGTAAAGCTTGCGGGACGGCAGGTTATCCTCAGGCTGGTATCGCCGCTCCTAAGGGTAATCCCCCCCTCAAATTTCTCCGTCTCCAGGGGGCAGTCTTCCGTCTCGAGCTCAAATTCCGGCGCCTTCTTTGCGCTCCCCTTAAAGTGCCAGGCCTCCGTCCTGATAATGTCCCGCCTAGGGGAGCTTATGTCCATCTCCAGCACAGGCCCCCCCATGCCCCGCTCGTCCTGGGGATAGGGCACGCTGTAAAGGTAGACCTTCCCATTTTCCACCCGGATTTCCCGAATCTGTACGCAGTCAAAATTTTCAACGCCGGGCTTGTTCAGCCAGTAGCCTCTTGTAAATTTCATACACCCGCTCCTTTTATTATAGTTTCACTTAAAACTCAACTTCCATGCCGTCATAGGAGGTTAAAAAGCCCCTCTCACCGGCAGCCGGGACCATCTCGTCATACCCGGCCCCGCCGCCATTATGGGAGAAATGGTTTGCCACATGCACACAGCCCTCAGCCAGCACACCGGCCTTCTCCAGCAGCTCCCTGAAACGCACGTCGCCGTTTATCCCCATATGGTTGCGCTCGCCGTGCTCCAGCAGGCCGTTTGTGCAGTCATAGGAGACCAGCCCAAAGCGCAGCCCGCTCCCACGCAGGTACTCCATGCTCTCCTCCTGGAGCAGCCCGGTGTCGTGGGCATAGAGCATGGCCTTTCCCCCGGGCCCCTCCACGGCATACACCACCGACTCCGGCGCGCCGTGGTCGGCCTTCAGGGCCGTGACCCTGTAGCCCTCCACCTCAAAGGGCTCAAATGGCCTGATTTCATGGAGGCAGAGCCCGCCCTCCCGGATTATCTGCTCAATATCCTCACACTGGGCCCGCACCATCTCCAGCACCGCCCCGGTGCCATAGAGATGGAAGGCCCTCTTTTCCCTGCGCCGTCCGGCATAGCTTATCAGGCACCAGAGGTCCCCGGGGTATATATGGTCCGAGTGGCAGTGGGTCACAATGCAGGAGTTTATCTCATGAAGCCGCAGGCCCTCCCGCAGTACATGCAGATAGGTGTCCGCAGGGAAGTCAATTAGCAGCCGCCCATCCAAAAGCGCCTGGCTCCTGGTGCGCACATTCCGCCCGCCCAGCTCCCTGGCCCGCTCGCACACCTCGCACTCGCAGAACAGCGCCGGCACAGCCTCCGCCGCCGCAGTCCCCAAATATTTCAGCTTCAAACAATCGCCTCATTTCCAAAAATTAGTTGCCTGGCTTTTGCCTAATTGTACTATATTATCCCGGGTTTAGCAAGGGGAAAAACACAAAAAGGCCGGCCCCCAGCCTCTTGGGTACCGGCCTTTAAAGCTTCCTATTGCTTGATTATCTTAGTACATCCCGCCCATATCCGGCGCAGGTGCGGCGGGAGGAGTGGGCTCCTTAATATCGGCCACCAAAGACTCGGTGGTGAGTATGGTCGCCGCAACGGAGGAGGCGTTCTGCAGGGCGGAGCGGGTAACCTTGGTGGGGTCGACAATGCCCGCCTCAATCATATCCTGGAACTCCCCGGTGAGGGCATTGTAGCCCTGGCCCACCTTCTGCTCGCGCTTGAGCTGCTCCACGATAACAGAGCCCTCAATGCCGGCATTGGCGGCAATCTGGCGCACGGGCTCCTCAAGGGCCTTCAGCACGATGGCAGCGCCGGTCTTCTCGTCACCCTCAGAGGACTCGACATAGGCCTTCACAGCGGGGATGGCATCGATAAGGGCCGTGCCGCCTCCGGCTACTATGCCCTCCTCAACGGCAGCCTTTGTGGCAGCCAGGGCGTCCTCAATGCGCAGCTTCTTCTCCTTCATCTCTATCTCGGTGGCAGCGCCCACCTTGATGACGGCTACGCCGCCGGCCAGCTTAGCCAGGCGCTCCTGGAGCTTCTCCTTGTCGAACTCGGAGGTGGTGGTCTCAATCTGGGCGCGAATCTGGCCCACGCGGCCCTGGATGGCCTGGGAATCCCCTGCGCCGTCCACAATTATGGTGTTCTCCTTGTCCACCTTCACCTGGCGGGCGCGGCCCAGCTGGTCGATGGTGGTGTCCTTCAAATCAAGGCCGACCTCTTCGCTGATGACCTGGCCGCCGGTGAGGGTGGCGATGTCCACCAGCATTTCCTTCCTGCGGTCGCCAAAGCCGGGGGCCTTTACTGCCACGCACACGAAGGTGCCCCGCAGGCGGTTGAGGATAAGGGTGGTAAGGGCCTCGCCCTCAATGTCCTCGGCGATTATCAGCAGCTTCTTGCCGCCCTGGACAATCTGCTCCAGAAGGGGCAGTATCTCCTGTATATTGGAAATCTTCTTGTCGGTGATAAGGATATAGGGGTCGTCCAGCTCAGCCACCATCTTGTCCGTATCGGTAGCCATATAGGGGGTCACATAGCCCCTGTCGAACATCATGCCCTCGACAACCTCGCTGTAGGTCTCGGCGGTCTTGCTCTCCTCAACGGTGATAACGCCGTCGGCGGTGACCTTCTCCATGGCGTCGGCAATGAGCTGGCCTATCTCGTCGCTTGAGGAGGAGACAGCCGCAACGCGGGCGATGTCCTTAGTGCCGCTGACCTTCTGGCTGTTCTTCACAATGGCTTCAACGGCAGCGTCGGTGGCCTTCTGCACGCCCTTCCTAAGGACCATGGGGTTTGCCCCGGCAGTGACGTTCTTCATGCCCTCGCGCACCAGAGCCTGGGCAAGCAGGGTAGCGGTGGTGGTGCCGTCGCCGGCAACATCGTTGGTCTTGGTAGCGACCTCCTTCACCAGCTGGGCGCCCATATTCTCATAAGCGTCCTCCAGCTCTATCTCCTTGGCGATGGTAACGCCGTCATTGGTGATAAGGGGGGCGCCGAACTTCTTGTCCAGCACCACGTTGCGGCCCTTGGGGCCCAGGGTGATTTTAACGGTATCGGCCAGCTGGTTGACGCCTGCCAGAAGCGCCTTGCGGGCCTCCTCACCGTATACGATTTTCTTTGCCATGATAATCTGTCCTTTCTATTTATATAGTATAGATTTCTTTACTCAACAACAGCCAGGATATCGCTCTGCTTGACGATGGTGTACTCCTCCCCGTCAACCTTCACCTCTGTGCCGCTGTACTTGGCGGAGATGACCCTGTCGCCCTCCTTGAGGTACATCTTGATTTCCTTGCCGTCCACCTCTCCGCCGGGGCCCACAGCGACTACCCTTGCAATCTGGGGCTTCTCAACGGACTTTGCCGCCAGCACGATGCCGCTCTTTGTGGTCTCCTCCGCGTCCTCAGTCTTGATGAGCACCCTGTCCAAAAGTGGCTTGATTTTCATAAAAAACACCGTATCCTTTCTCCCCGGCTATATCCGCGCCCCGGGGGAGCGCTAATCCGCCGGTACAGCCGCCGCCCAAAACTGACGGCCCCCGGCAAAAAGAAACAGCTTTTTGTAATTTTTAGCACTCGGCTCTCTCAAGTGCTAACTATATTCTAATCACATGGTCAGGAAAAGTCAAGAGCCTTTTTCACATTTTTTTACAATTCACAATTCTTTCACATTTTCCCGTTGACACCTCCCTCCCAGCAAGGGTATAATATAATCTAAAGAAGAGTGAGGGCAGAATTCAGCGTTTTGTCCGGCTGGCCTTGTAAAACGTCACTCAGTAACCGCTGTCCCTAGCCTGGGGGCGGTTGCTTTTTTCTTGCATTTTCCTTGTTGATGGATTACAAACAATGCCAACAGATTATGAAAAATCGTAAAAACTATTATTTATCATTGACATATGCCATGTGTTATGATATACTATTTTTAGAAAAACAGGGAGGTGATAAATGCTTTTGCACAGCACTTCTGTTAAAATAAAGAAATGGAGTTGAAACCACATGAAAAAAGTTCTTTCGTTAATGTTAGTACTGATTCTCACAGTATGCAGTATCAATTTGCAGGCTTATGCTGAAACTTCTAATTCAGACGTTGCCGCGCGGGTAGAACAACTGAGGAACAACCCGGTTATTCAGGAGATGGTAGAAAAGTATGCCCCCGACCCCGATAGATGGTGGGATTGGTATAATGATTTGCCTCTTGAAGATGAGGATGTTGTAAGCAAGATTTATGTTTTGGATTGGATAGAGTATTTCGCATTGATTCCAGAAGATGAACGCCTTTATGTCAACTACAATCCACTTCTTTTCGCTGGCACCGAGCAGGATGATTCCCATACTTCGATAGATGAATATGATACATCGTCATATAGTGTCGTGCTTCCCCCTGATGGAGGGGGGTTTCTTCCAACAGGAGGTTACGAACATGCTTACGACGAAGATTTATGGGATGATCCAGTACGTGAAAAAGCTAATTGCTATGCTTACGCCATGAATTGTTATTCACGTTACGGTGACCCCATGTATGTTATAGGCTATTCTTCATCAGGCCAACACTACTCTGTAAACTACATGAGAAGAAATCTGACAATCTTGCTCGGTGCTGACGCAAAGTATTTTAATGGAAAAACCGTTAAACCGACAACTGCAGATGCAAAGCCTGGGTATCGGCAATACAAGATTGCTCTCGCATTCTCATACGTAGGGTCTACAGCTAGAGATTTCCATTTCTTCCGTCAGGATAAAGGCGGTTATTGGTCGCATAAACGTGGGTATGAGGGCTATATTCAAAATACCGATGCTGGCAATTTCAAAATTTATGATCCCAGTGTTTGTGACCGGGATTTTGGTTCTGGCTATGAACCACATAATTATTATGATTTTGCTGGGTATTACATGGTAACTTATTGAACCCATATATATCACTGTCAATATAGTTAAATATTTTAGCAAGGAAAGCCAAGAGGACCTTGGCTTTCTCTTTTGATTATGTTACCGGGATTTCACCGTTCTTATAAAAAACACTTGCATTTTCTCAGAAACTGTGCTATCATAGCAGGTAGTATGACGATGGGTAAGGAGGTGTCACGATTGCCAAACATCAAATCCGCAAAAAAGCGCGTTAAGGTCATCGCCACGAAGACCCTGCAGAACAGGGCCCTCAATTCCGCTCTGAAGACTCAGCTCAAGAAGGCCAATTCAGCCATCGACAGCAACGCCGCTGACAAGGAGGCCGCTGTCCGCGCCGCCTTCAAGAAAATCGACCAGGCTGCTGCTAAGGGCATAATTCATAAGAATAACGCCGCCCATAAAAAGTCCGCTCTGGACAAGAAGCTTCACGCTGGGGCGTAACCGGTCCCGCCGGTTTGGAGGCTTGGCTGCCCGCTTGAGGGTGCCGGGCCTTTTTTCTTTTGCTTTTTACAAAATCTGTCTTGACTTTTCCCACAAACTTGGTTATTATAATAGTTACAATGTATCTCATTTTGGAGGTGTCCGCTATGAAAAAAGGGACCAAGCTCGCGCTTTTTATTGGCCTTATCTCTGCCATAGCTGCTGTCGCGGCTTCAGTCGCGGCTCTGCTCATGTATCTCGACCACAAAAAGGACGAGGAGGAGCTGGAGCACTACCTGGACTGCTCTATTCAGTGACCCTTTGAAAATCTGCTGGCCCTTTTAGGGGCTTGCTTTCTTGTGGGGAAACTCGGTGCTTCCCCCTCCTCCCTGTATTCTGAGAGGAGTATTTTATGCTGGACAAAACTGGATTTGACCTCTGGGCCGATGGCTATGATAAAGCTGTCGGCCTTTCAGACAACTCTGATACCTACCCCTTCGCGGGCTACAGGCAGGTGCTGGCTCTGATTTACAGCCGCTGCCTTAGCCGCGGTACGCCAACCGTCCTTGACATCGGCTTTGGGACCGGCACCCTTACCTCTAAGCTGTATGACGCGGGCTGCCGGATTTACGGCCAGGATTTTTCACCCAAAATGCTTGCCGCAGCCCAGGCTAAAATGCCCGATGCCAAGCTGTATTGCGGGGATTTTACCCAGGGGCTGCACCCGGAGCTTGCCTCCCGGCGTTACGATTTTATTGTGTCCACCTATGCCCTGCACCATCTCAGCGACTCCCAAAAGCTCCCCTTTTTAGCCAAAATTTTGGAGCTTCTTGAGCCCGGGGGAGAGCTTCTGATAGGTGATGTTGCTTTTGGCAGCCGGGCGCAGCTGGAGGAGTGCCGTGCCCAGGTGGGGGACGGCTGGGATGATGAGGAGTTCTATTTTGTTTGTGATGAGCTTGCCCGGGACTTGCCTGGGTTATGGTTTCAGCGGGTGTCTTATTGTAGTGGGGTGGTTGGATTTTGTAATTAGCAGGCGGGGCCTGCAACTAGGTCGTGGGGCGCTGCCCCACACCCTGCCACCTTTGTAAAGGTGGACGAAACTTTTGAGTTAAAAAGCCTCCGGGGGTTCCGGAGGCTTTTGCTATGATTTGTCCCGGGGCTTTGCAACAAGGGCGGCAAGGTACCCGAAAAATACTGCTGCGGTGGTCCCTGCGGCCCCTGCGGTCAGGCCGCCGGTGAATATGCCAAGGAAGCCCTGCTCCACCACTGCCCTTCGGACGCCCTCGGAGAGTGCCCATCCGAACCCGCACAGGGGCACTGTCGCCCCCGCGCCCGCAAAGTCCACCAGCGGTGTGTAAACTCCCAGCGCCCCCAGAAGCACGCCAACCGTGACATATGTCACCATTATTCTGGCGGGGGTCAGTTTTGTCAGGTCTATCAGCAGCTGGCCCGCAAGGCATATGAGCCCGCCCACCCAAAACGCATTAAAATACTCCATAAACGCCCTCCTTTGAGAGTATTTTCACCCGTTTTGCCGTAAATATGCCCCGATTTCACCCACATTTTCCGCGATTACATCGGGCTTTATTTCAGAATTTGCCAGCATATCAACTGTGGTCTCCCCGCTCAGCACCAGCACCGACACCGCCTCAGACTCCTTTGTTACGGCAATGTCTGTATAGAGCCTATCCCCTATTACCGCAACCTCTTGGGCCTGCTTCCCGCACACATCCAATATATACTGTAAAGTGTGCTTCGAGGGCTTGCCGAAAAACTCACACTGCACCCCTGTCGACGCCCTCACCAGCGCCGCTATCGACCCGCAGTCCGGCACAAATCCACCCTCCACCGGGCAATTCCAGTCGGGGTTTACCCCGAACACCTCTGCTCCGTTCCTGATAAAATGGCAGGCTTTGGCAAGCTTGTCATAGGTCAGGCTGGTGTCGAAGCCCAGAACTACATAGTCCGGCCCATGGTCGTCAAGCTCGATACCCTCCTGCCTGAAGTCCGCCAACAGGGGCTCTGTTCCCACCACATAGGCCCTTCCTCCCGGACGGTTTTCCCGGAGCCAGCGAAGTATCACGTGGTTTGAGATTAGCATTTTCTCCGGCGGCACCTCTATGCCCATCCTGTGCAGCTTAGCTAAATACGCCTCCCTATTCCTTGAGCTATTATTGGTAAAAAAACAAAAATCCCGCCCCGACTCCTGAATTGCCCTCAGGAAATCCTTGGTGTATGGAAACAGCCTGTCACCAAGATATATGGTGCCGTCCATATCCAATACAAATAATTTGACATCTTTTAGACGCTCTATCTGACCTTTCATACATCCCTCACACACATTTTTTCTCATTCCACCGTTACAGACTTTGCCAAATTTCTGGGCTTATCTATGTCGCAGCCCTTCATGGATGCCACATAGTACGCGAATAGCTGCAGTGGCAGTATGCTCATTGAGGGCAGCATAAAGTCCGGCACCTTCGGCACGCAGAACTGCCAGTCCGCGACCCCCTTCATCTCCTGTGCGAACTCCTCCGTGCACAGCCCCAGCACCACCGCGCCCCTGGCCTTCACCTCCCGGATATTCGCCGCCATCTTCCCGAACAGCCGCCCGCAGGTGCAGATTGCCACCACCAGCGTGCCCTCCTCAATCAGGGAAATCGGCCCGTGCTTCAGCTCCCCGCCGGTGTACGCCTCAGAATGGATATATGATATTTCCTTCAGCTTCAGCGATGCCTCAAGGGACGCAGCATAGTCCACGTTCCGGCCTATAAAGTAAATATCCTTAGCGTTAAAATGCCGTGAGGCAAAATGCTGTATGGTCTCCCTGTCCTCCAGGCACCTGCCCGCCAGCTCCGGCAGCCTCTCCAGAGCCCCTACGAACTCCGCAAGCTCGCCCTCCGGCAGAGTCCCCAGCTCCTGGGCCATGTGCAGGGCTATCAGGTAGATGACGGCAAGCTGGGTGCTGTAGGCCTTGGTGGAGGCCACGGCTATCTCCGGCCCCGCCCAGGTGTAGAGCACATCGTCGGCTTCGCTGGCAATGGTGCTGCCCACCACATTCACAATAGCCAGGGTCCTGGCCCCCTGCCTCTTCGCCTCCCGCAGGGCCGCAAGGGTGTCGGCGGTCTCACCGGACTGGCTGATTATAATAACCAAAGTGCGCTCGTCCAAAATCGGCTCACGGTATCTGAATTCCGAGGCCACATCCGTCTCAATGGGCATTCTCAGCAGCTTCTCAAAGGCATATTTCGCCACGGCCCCCACGTGATATGAGGTCCCGCAGGCCACAATGAATATCCGGCTGATATTCTCGATATCGGCCTTTGTCAGCTTCAAGTCGTCCAGCACTACCCTTCCTGCCTGTATCCTGGGTGAGATAGTTTTACTCAAAGCCTCCGGCTGCTCGCAAATCTCCTTCATCATGAAGTGCTCATAGCCGCCCTTCTCAGCGGCGGTTATGTCCCACTCCACCGTCTCCACCGGCTTCTCAACCGGCTCCAGCTCCCTGTCGAAGAACTCCGCCCCCTCCCGGGTGAGCACGGCTATCTCCCGGTCCTTCAGGCGCACCATCCTTCTGGTATGGGCCAGAATCGCCGTCACATCCGAGGCTATAAAATTCTGCCCATCCGAGAGGCCGACTATCAGCGGGCTGTCCTTCCTCACGGCGAACACCTTATCCGGGCAGTCCGCGCAGATTATTCCCAGGGCGTAGCTGCCCTGCACCCGCTCGGTCACCTGGCGTATTGCCTCCGGCACGTCCCCCCGGTAGTAGTGCTCCAGCATTTGGGCCACCACCTCCGTGTCCGTGTCGGAGACGAACTCCACGCCCCGGCGAATCAAATGCTCCTTTAGCTGCATATAGTTCTCGATAATGCCGTTATGCACCACCGCGAAGAGCCCGCCGCCGCTTGCCTGGGGGTGGGAGTTCACATCCGAGGGCGCGCCGTGGGTAGCCCAGCGGGTGTGTCCGATACCCACCGTGCCGGGGAGCTTCCCGCCCCCATCCAGTATCCCCTCCAAAACCGAGAGCCGCCCCTTGGCCTTCACCACGTGCAGGCCGGACTCATTGTGCACCGCCACCCCTGCCGAGTCGTACCCCCGGTACTCCAGCTTAGTCAGCCCCTCCAGCAGCACCGGGGCCGCTTGGCTGTCTCCGATATAACCAACGATTCCACACATAAAATCTCCTCCTTAAAGTCGTCCTGTTCTGCGGCAGTTTGCTCAAAGCCCGGAACATAGGTCTAAAACAGAAAAACAGCCCGAAACCAGACTGTTTTCCCTTCCTAGCCTAACCTTAGCGATACATAATATCCTCCCGGGCCGGGCCGTTTGAAACCATCGTCACCGGCACGCCCAGGTATTTCTCAGCAAACTCCACATATTTCCTGGCATTCTCAGGCAAATCCTCATACCTCTTGATACCCTTAATATCGCACTTCCAGCCGGGCAGCTTCTCCAGCACAGGCTTGCACCTTTTCAGCTGGGCCGTGGGCGGGAAGTAGTCTATCTGCTTGCCGTCCAGCTCATAGGCCACGCAGACCGGTATCTCGTCAAGGTACCCCAGCGCATCCAGCACAGTGAATGCCACGTCCGTAGCCCCCTGGACCATGCAGCCGTATTTTGCCGCCACCAGGTCCAGCCAGCCCACCTGACGGGGGCGGCCGGTGGTCGCGCCGTACTCACCCTTGTCGCCGCCGCGCTTGCGGAGCTCCTCGGCCTCGTCCCCGAAGATTTCCGAGACAAACTCCCCCGCTCCCACGGCGCTGGAGTAGGCCTTTACCACGCAGTAAATCTTCCCGATGGCATAGGGCGGTATGCCTCCCGCGCCCACCGTGCCGAAGCCCGCCAGGGGCGAGGAGGAGGTTGTCATGGGGTAGATACCCATGTCCGGGTCCCTCAGGGAGCCCAGCTGCCCCTCCAGGAGGATGGTCTTGCCCTCCTTCACGGCGTTGTATAGCAGGGTGGTGGTGTCCGCAACATATGGGGCAACTATCTCCTTATACTCCATGAGCTTATTATAGATGTCGTCCCGGTTCAGGGGCTCACGGTGGTAGAGCTCAGTATAGAGCACATTTTTCAGGCCCAGCACGTGGTCGATACGCTCGTATAAGGCGTCCTTATCGTCAAAAAGGTCGCTTATCTGGAAGCCTATTTTTGCATATTTGTCGGAGTAGAAGGGGGCTATGCCTGATTTTGTAGAGCCGAAGGCCTTGTCGGCAAGCCTCGCCTCCTCCAGGCCGTCCAGCTCCTTATGGTAGGGCATGAGCACCTGGCAGCGGTTTGAAATCAGTATCCTGGGCTCGGGCACGCCGCCGTCTTTTATATACTGCATTTCGGTGACAAAGTTTTCTACAGAAAACGCCACGCCGTTGCCTATAATATTCGTGATATTCTGCCGGAAAACACCTGAGGGGAGCTGGTGCAGGGCAAACCTGCCATACTCATTTATAATAGTATGCCCGGCATTTGAGCCGCCCTGAAAGCGTATAACTATGTCGGAATCTTCCGCCAACACGTCGGTTATCTTGCCCTTGCCCTCATCGCCCCAGCAGGCGCCTACGATTGCTTTGACCATATTCTTTATACCTCTTTAAAACTATTACTTTTTATGCTCAAATATAACAGGCCACCCTCTTCCCGGACTACCCTGAACCCGGCGGCCTTGTGTATCTTCAGCGCGGCCTCGCGGGTGGGCTCAAAGCAGTTTGTGACCTCTTTGGCCCCCAGCTCCCCGAAGGCGTGGCCCAGCAGCAGGCTGACGCCCTCGCTGGAGTAGCCCCTCCCCCGCCGGGAGCTGTGCAGCACTATGCCCATCTCGTACACTCCGGGCCCGCCGGTCTCGTACAGGCTGACCTCGCCCACGAATTCGCCGCTCTCTGTATCTTTAAGGTAGGCGTAGAACCGCTCCGGCTCATTACCCACCCAGCGGGCATACCAGCCGTCCCAGTCCTCCCTGGGAAAGTCTATGCAGCCGGTGTCGTTATGATAACCCGGGCTTTCCAGCCCGCAGCCCGCGTTATAGCCCATGCTCTCGGGGTCGGACAGCAGCTTCTGACGGAAATCGAGCTCCTCCGGCTCCGGCACATGCAGCGTAAGTCTTGTCATACAGTAACCTCCACTTCCACGGTCTTTGCGTCCTTGTACCGCTCCAGCACCGGCCCGACCACCTCGTTGAGGAAGTCCATGGTCTGCTCGGGGGCGCGGCCCACGTACTTCTCAGGCTTCAGTATCTCCCGGAGCTCCTCCAGGGTCACGCCGAACAGCGGGTCCCCGGCTATGCGCTCCAGCAGGTCGTTTTCGCCCCCCTGCTCCTTTATCACCTTACCCGCCGCCATGGAGTGCACCCGGATGGCCTCGTGGAGCTGCTGCCTGTCGCCGCCCCGCTTCACCGCGTCCATCATGATGTTCTCCGTCGCCATAAATGGCAGCTCCCGCAGCAGGTGCTGCTCTATCACCTTGGGGTACACTACCAGGCCGTCGGCCACGTTGGCGTACAGGGTCAGGATGCCGTCCACCGCCAAAAAGGCCTCCGGCACGCTCAGGCGCTTGTTGGCCGAGTCGTCAAGGGTGCGCTCGAACCACTGCCCGGCCTCGGTGAGGGCCGGGTTCAGCGCGTCGACCATGACATACCTTGCAAGGGAGGCTATCCTCTCCGTGCGCATGGGGTTGCGCTTATAGGCCATGGCGCTGGAGCCAATCTGCCCCTTCTCAAAGGGCTCCTCCACCTCCTTGAGGTGCTGCAGAAGCCGGATATCGTTGGAAAACTTCGCGGCGCTCTGGGCAATACCTGACAAAATATTCAGCATCTGGCTGTCCAGCTTCCGTGAATATGTCTGGCCCGACACGGCAAAGCTCTCCTTATAGCCCAGCTTTTCTGCAATTTTCTTATCCAGTTCCTTCACTTTTTGGTGATTCCCCTCAAAAAGCTCCAGGAAGCTGGCCTGGGTGCCGGTGGTGCCCTTTGAGCCCAGGAGCTTTGCCTTGGAAAGCTGGTATTCCACGTCCTCCAAATCCAGCAGCAAATCCTGTATCCACAGCGCGGCGCGCTTGCCCACAGTTGTCGGCTGGGCGGGCTGGAAGTGGGTGAAGGCCAGTGTCGGCAGCCCGGCGTGCTCCAGGGCGAACTTTGAGAGGACCCTCAGCACAGATACCAGCTTGTCCCGGATAAGCGCCAGCGCCTCGGTCATTATAATTATGTCGGTATTGTCCCCCACATAGCAGGATGTAGCCCCAAGATGTATGATTCCCGCGGCCCCCGGGCACTGCTGGCCGTAGGCGTACACGTGGCTCATAACGT
This sequence comes from Acutalibacter sp. 1XD8-36, assembly GCF_009917525.1. Taxonomy (GTDB): domain Bacteria; phylum Bacillota; class Clostridia; order Oscillospirales; family Acutalibacteraceae; genus Acutalibacter. The sequence continues at coordinate 161,898 of NZ_QZDU01000003.1, read as the reverse complement.
CGTGACGGACCTCCTTCTCCCTGGCCTCCGCCACCTCATAGTTGATATCCTCAGCGTGGGCGCGAAGCTCCTCCACCTGCTCAGAAGTTACCGGCAGGCCGAGCTCGTGCTCGGCTTCCGCCAAAGCTATCCACAGCCTGCGCCAGGTGCGGAACTTCTTGTCCGGCGAGAACAGATATTTCATCTCCCGGCCCGCGTATCTTGCGGACAGCGGGGATTCGTACACTTCCCTTTGGCTCATTTGTAGGTCGCTCCTTCCAAAACATTTCTCTGGACCCATACTCTGTTATTTTAAACAATTTGCCGCCCCGTGTCAAGCCTTTTGCATTTTTATCCCGGTCCATTTGTAGCCCCAAGGAATTTTTCTCAATTTACCCCTTGTAAAATCCAAAAAAATGTGGTAAGATAGGAGCAAGTTTTGCAGGATGAAAAAATAAACTTGCATTTTGGAGGGATTATCCAATGTCTTATGTAAGCGAGCAGCTGGAGCTGCTAAAGCAGAAAAACCAGTCCGAGCCCGAGTTCATCCAGGCCGCCACCGAGGTGCTCACCTCCCTGGAGCCTGTGATAAACGCCGAGCCCAAGTACCAGGAGAACGGCATCCTCGAGCGCATCACAGAGCCTGAGCGCCAGATAATCTTCCGGGTGCCCTGGGTGGACGATAACGGCAAAGTGAGGGTCAACCGCGGCTTCCGTGTACAGTTCAACTCCGCTATCGGCCCCTATAAGGGCGGCCTGCGGCTGCACCCCTCGGTAAACCTGGGGGTAATCAAATTCCTAGGCTTTGAGCAGATATTCAAGAACAGTCTTACCGGCCTGCCCATCGGCGGCGGCAAGGGCGGCTCCGACTTCGACCCCAAGGGCAAGTCCGACCGTGAGGTCATGGCCTTCTGCCAGAGCTTCATGACCGAGCTCTTCCGTCACATCGGCGCCGACACCGACGTGCCCGCCGGGGACATCGGCACCGGGGCCAGGGAGATTGGCTATATGTTCGGGCAGTATAAGCGCCTTAAAAACTGCTTCGGGGGCGTGCTCACCGGCAAGGGCCTTAACTACGGTGGGTCCCTGGCCCGCACCGAGGCCACCGGCTACGGCCTCCTGTACTTCACCAGCGCCATGCTAAAGAAGAACGGGCATAATCTGGAGGGCAAGACCGTGGTTATCTCCGGCGCGGGCAACGTGGCTATATACGCCGCCGAGAAAGCCTATCAGCTGGGGGCAAAGCCTGTCACCATGTCCGACTCCACCGGCTGGGTCTACGACCCCGAGGGCATTGACCTTGCCGCTATTAAGGAGATAAAGGAGGTCAAGCGCCAGCGCCTCAGCGAGTACAAGAACTACCGTCCGGGCTCCGAGTACCACGAGGGCAGGGGCGTTTGGACCGTCAAGTGCGACGTGGCCCTCCCCTGCGCCACCCAAAACGAGCTTCAGCTTGAGGACGCCAAGGAGCTTATCAAAAACGGCGTCATAGCTGTAGCCGAGGGCGCCAACATGCCCACCACCCTGGAGGCTACCGAGACCCTGCAGCAGGCAGGCGTGCTCTTCGCCCCGGGCAAGGCTGCAAACGCCGGCGGCGTTGCCACCTCCGCCCTGGAGATGAGCCAGAACAGCCAGCGGCTCTCCTGGAGCTTTGAGGAGGTTGACGCAAAGCTCAAGGGTATCATGGAGAACATCTTCGCAAACGCCGACGCTGCGGCGGAAAAGTACGGCCACCAGAAGAACTATGTGGTTGGCGCGAACATCGCGGGCTTCGTGAAGGTTGCGGACGCTATGATTGCCCAGGGTGTTGTCTGATAACCTGTAACGTGCAAAAATCCGGCCGGGCGTTCCCTGAGAGCGCCCGGCCTTGTTATGTTACAGCTTCTTTATCATGTCGATACACCAGTCCTCATACTCCCCCGGAGTGCCGTCCTCATTGACATAGCCGTACACTCCGTCCAGGTGCAGCTCCCCAACGGCGGTATAGCCCAGCCCTTCATACAGCCGCTTTGCCGCCGGATTATCCTCCGGGTTCACGTCCAGGCCGAGATACGGCACTCCCCTCTCCCGGCAGGCCTCCTCGCAGGCCCGCGCCAGCTTGGAGCCTATACCCCGGCCCCTCAATGGCTCTGCTACCAGCAGGTCTATCATGTCCGCACAGCGGCTATTGTTCGTGTACGGCATGACGCCGGCTTTATTTTCCAGCGACAGCAGCACGAACCCCGCCGCCCCGCCGTCCGTGAACGCCCCCAGGTATACCGCCGAGCCCTCACCCTGCTGGCGAAGCCGGTCGCGGTGGAGCGTCGGGTCGTCTTTAATGGTAAGGAGGGCCGACAGGTCATCTGGGGTCACAGGCCTTATCCGGCACATATCCCGCCGCACTCAGCCCTGGGTAACGATGGGCTTGCCGTCCCTATCCAGCAACGGGGTGAGCCCCCCGGCATACCCGTCCTTGTGGAACAGGTAGAGAACGCCGGTCTCCTTATCCCTCCAAATCTCCGTAACGGTCAGCTTGCCCTGGCTTGAAACCTTCTCAAAACGGTCCATAAAAAATCCTCCTGAATGATTTTATTTTCTTTCATAAGAATTATATCACTTATATAACCTCAAGTCAAGGCCTACATAAACATGGTTCTTGACAAACATGGTTTGCAGGTGCTATAATACAAACAAAGAGGGCGCTGTGTGGTAAGCGGTCTGGCTCCAGTGTTGATTTTATAGTGTACTACAAAACCGTCACTTGTCGGAGTGGCGGTTTTGCTTTGTTACCTTTTTCTTGGGTACGGTCAGTTTAATTGACACGGTAATTCCCCAAATATGAAATGTAAAGGTAATCGGCATAAAGGCTCACCTCCCTTCGGAGGATATCGCCAAACCGCCTGCACTTATCGCAGCGCCCCGCCCCTTTCGGGGCTATACCAATTCTACCAGATACGACAGCATCTGTCAAATATTTTCTCTGCTGTTATGTGCAAAAAGGACTGCCTATCTCTGTGTAAGCAGTCCTTTTTGTACTATCTACAGTCTTATCCCTTCCAAATCTGGGCCAAGATATCCTTTAGCACCAAAAACGCGTCCTCCTCAGAATACCCCTGCTCCCGGCGCAGCCGCGCCAGCATTTCCCTTAGCTTCTCCTCATAGCCCCCGGTCTCCACCTCTCCCCTGTAAGCTGCAAGCACCGGGTATTTCTTTGCCCACATGTCGGTCCAGTTGATTTTCTTCTGGGCCTCCTCGCTGGTGCGCCGGATGGCCTCCTCAATCTCCTTCACCTCCAAGTCGAAGTCCACCAGCTCATCCAGGGTCACCTTGTACAGCCCCGAGAGCTGCTTCGCCTGGCGTATGTCCGGCAGGGTCTCGTCCAGCTCCCATTTGGAGATGGTCTGGCGGCTCACTCCAAGCCTCCCGGCCACCTCCTCCTGGGAGAGCCCGCTTTTCTTCCTGGCCTCAAAAATACTGCTGCCTAAACCCATATTTCAAATCCCCTTTCAAAAAAGTTTAGATAAAGTATAACCCAATCCGGGCCCGAAGTCCACCGCCCTTAGTTTACATTTTCGCCCGCTTTCCCGGCATTTTCTTTCCTCACCCCTTGACTTCCCAGGCAAAGCCGGTATAATTATATAGATACCCATATTTAAAAGACCACAAAGGAGTTATATAGCTTATGGAGCGCATACCCGACCCGAATGCGGTATACCCCAACGAGTATAAAACCTCTTGCTTTATAAAAAATGTTATAGAGGCCCCAAATATCACCGTGGGCGACTACACCTACTACGACGATGAAAACGACCCCACGGCCTTTGAAAGGAATAACGTGCTCTTTAACTACCCCGAGTTCGGCGACCGCCTGGTTATCGGCAAATTCTGCGCCATAGCCTCGGGTACCCGCTTCATTATGGGCCCCGCCAACCACCGTATGAGCAGCGTCACCACCTACCCCTTCAATGTCTTCGGCGGCGCCTGGGAGGAGCGCACCCCGCCCCATCTGTCCCAGCTCCCCCATAAGGGCGATATCGTAATCGGCAATGACGTGTGGATAGGGCGCAAGAGCATTATCATGCCCGGGACGAAAATCGGGGACGGCGCCATTATCGCCGCCTACTCCCTTGTAGCCTGCGAGGTCCCGCCCTATACGGTTTTCGGCGGCAACCCCGCCCGGTTTATAAAGGAGCGCTTCACCCCTGAACTCAGGGAACTGCTGCTGCGCTTTCGCTGGTGGGACCTGCCCCCCTCGGAGCTCCTGGAGGTGCTGCCCCTGCTCTGCGACCCGGACCTTGAGCGGGTGCAGAGGGAAATCGCCTTCCGGCTTGGGGAAGCGGTACAGTAAACATATTTTCTATTCTTTCAAACTCAATACGGCTAAAATCCGCCGTAAACCGCCAAGGAGCCCTGAGGCGACCATCAGACCGGGAAAAACCCGGCGGCGACCTCGAAACTCTTAGCGGGCGGCTGATTTTGGCAACATAGTCAATATAGATTTTCCATAGTAACATTTTGCCGATGGGGCGCTGCCCTTGTGGTGAACCACCGGCGGCGCTCCTTTCGGTGGCATTAGTCTGAAAACGGAAGGAGAACCTATTTTGGCAAAGGAACAGAATCACGCCCCCCGCAGGTCCACAGGCTGGGAGCGGGTCAGCACTTATGTACAGCTATATCTTGTGGACGCAATGAGCGCCATGGCCCAGGGCCTGTTTGCCTCCCTCCTGGTGGGGACTATAATCTCCACTTTGGGGACACAGCTCGGCCTGCCTGTTTTAGAGGAGGTCGGGAATTTCGCAAAGTCCATGTCCGGCCCGGCAATGGCTGTGGCCATCGGCTACGCCCTTAAAGCACCCCCGCTGGTACTGTTTTCACTGACAGCGGTGGGCACCGCGGCAAACAGCCTTGGAGGGGGCGGCGGACCATTAGCCGTGCTCATAATGGCTATAGCAGCCGCCCAGCTGGGGAAGCTGGTGAGCAAAAAGACCCCTGTGGACATCTTGGTAACCCCCATTGTCACCATCGGCAGCGGCACAGCCCTGGCCTATCTCCTGGCCCCGGCGGTGGGCTCGGCGGCGGCGGCCTTCGGGCAGCTCATTAAGGACGCAACAGTTCTGCAGCCCTTCTGGATGGGGATAATCGTCTCGGTGCTGGTGGGCATAGCCCTCACCTTGCCCATCTCCTCTGCGGCGCTCTGCGCGGCCTTCGGGCTCACTGGGCTTGCAGGGGGCGCGGCGGTTGCGGGCTGCTGTGCCCAGATGGTGGGCTTCGCGGTGATTAGCTTCAGGGAAAACGGCTGGGGAGGCCTCGTGGCCCAAGGGCTTGGCACCTCCATGCTCCAGGTGCCAAACATCGTGAAAAACCCCCGCATTTGGATAGCCCCCACCCTTGCCTCGGCTGTGACCGGCCCCATAGCCACCTGTGTCTTCGGCCTGCAGATGAACGACCCCTCCGGCGGCGTGGCCTCGGGAATGGGCACCTGTGGGCTGGTGGGGCAGATTGGCGTGTACTCCGGCTGGGTAAGCGACGTGTCCCAGGGGGTCAAGGCCGGGATAACCGCCATGGACTGGCTGGGGCTCATACTTATAAGCATAGTCCTTCCCGCCATACTGGCCCTCCTGTTCGACCTGGGCCTGCGTAAGCTGGGCTGGGTAAAGCCGGACGACATGAAGCTCGACATTTAAAAACTTTTTCAATAACAGCCAAAAGAGTCCACCCAACCGGGTGGACTCTTACTTATGGTAGGGCGCGCCCCGCAGAATCTGGAGCCCCCGATATATCTGCTCGCAGAGCATGACCCTGGCAAGCTGGTGGGGGAAGGTCATGGGCGACATGGATATCCCCGTCCCCAGGGCCTTCACCGAGTCCGACAGCCCATAGGAGCTGCCAATCACAAAGCTTATGGCCCCCGGCGACTGCATGGCCCCCGACAGCAGCCTGCTCAGCCCCACCGAGTCCAGCTTCCTGCCCTCTATGCACAAGGGCACTACCATGCCCTCCAGCTTCGGTATCACCGCCCCCGCCTCACGCTCCAGGGCCGCCGATATCTCCCCCTTATTAGGGGAGCTCCCAAGCCGCGCCTCAGGCAGCTCCACCAGCTCAAACCTGCACAGGGCCGACAGGCGCTTCTCATATTCCCTCACCGCCGCCCGCCAATACTCCTCCTTGAGCTTGCCCAGGCAGACAATTTTCACTCCCAGCATAGGCCCTCCTAAAAGATAACCGTATGGCTTCCGGTGTTCTCGGGCATGGCTACCTGCAATATAAAGTCGACGTCACTCACATAACCCTCCCGGACAAGGGCGGCTAGGGAGGTCTCATGGGCAAGTTTAGGGGTATTGTTGGTGTCGCTCAAATGGGCCAGCACGAAACGGCGCACGCCGCTCTTTAAGAGCTCCGGCAGAAACTCCGCACAGACGGCGTTGGAGAGGTGCCCCCTGTCGGAGAGTATGCGGCGCTTAAGGTAGTAGGGGTACGGTCCGTTGCGCAGCATTTCAACGTCATGGTTTGACTCTATCACCACCATATCACAGCCCAGCAGGTTCTCCCGGACCTCCTCCGAGAGATACCCCAGGTCAGTGGCGAAGCAGAAATCCCTGCCGTCCTCAGTATGTATGCGGTAACCTGTGGGCTGAAGGCAGTCGTGGGAGGTGGGGAAGGGCCGCACCTCCATCCCGGCTATCTCTGCCCCCGCGCCGATGTCAATGAGCTCCACCCCCTCCAGGCTGTCCCCAATGGCCCTGAGGGTACCCGCCGAGCCGTACACCGGCAGGCCGTACTTCCTGGCAAAGACCCTTATGCCGCTCACATGGTCGCTGTGCTCGTGGGTGACAAGTATCCCCCCAACGGCCAGCGGGTCTATGCCGCAGAGCTTCATGCGTCCGTCAAGCCTCCTTGCGCTTACCCCCGCGTCGATAAGCACCCCGGCGCTCCGAGAGCCCAGGTATGAGCTGTTCCCGGAGCTCCCCGAGAACAGCGGGCAAAACCTTGCCATATGTACCCCTCCCCATAAAATCACCCCGCCGTCGGCAGGGTGCGGATATTCTAAGTCAGCCGGGCGAGGATACTCCCCACCCAGTACGTACAGTCGGCCTGCCGGGAGCCCTTCCTGCGCCATGAGTCCGCAAGGGGCAAATGCACCCGGTCGGCAGCCTTGGGCCCCAGGTCCCAGAGCCCGCCGGCGTCCCGGTTCTCCCGAAGCCAGTCTGCGGCAAAACGCAGCTTCCCCGGCCCCAGTCTATAGCCCAGCAGCAGCTCCAGCGCAGATAAATACCGCACTGTCTCCCGGGAGGCAAACTCCTTTGGCGGCACACTCACCGGGCCGTCACATATATAGTAGATACCCTCAGGCTTATTTACTATATAGTCTAAAAACTTACTCTCCGTACCCTCAGTAAGCATGCCTCTCAGCAGGCTTACATGGTAGAAATCCACAAAGTCCCGCTCCCTGCCGCCACGGATAGGGGAATTAAACTCGGCCGTATACGCCTCACTGTAGGCCGCAAAATCATAGCCTCCCCCCGCGAACGCGCCCTCGATTACCCGCGCCCAACGGCGGGCGAAATCCAGGGCCAAGGGCTCCTCGGGGTCAAACTCCCGCACCCATGTGCAGAGCATGAGCCTTGTGAAAAGCGCCCAGTCGTGGCCCTTCTCCCAGTAGCTGTCAATCTTCCGCTCCCCCCGCAGGCAGGCCAGCATACAGTCTACCGCGCGTCTGACAGGCTCGTCCCCGATGGTAAATCCCAGTATCTTCAGCCGTCTCAAAGCCTGCTCGGTGGTGATAAGCCCCCGGCGGCGGTCCGGCATGGACAGGGTGTGGAACTGGCTCCCCCAGGTGCCGTCCGGGTTCTGCATACCCAGTATCTCAGCGGCCCACTTTCCCTCTCTTCTATCCAATCTGGTACATGGTCCGGTCGGGGGTCTTCTCCAGGTATATGTCAGCGCCTAAACTCGCCAGCTTATCCACAATATTCTCATAGCCCCGCTCGATAAACTTGATATTCTCCACCTGGGTCACGCCGTCGCACATGAGCCCTGCCAGCACCATGGCTACCCCGGCCCGCAAATCTAAAGCCCGCACAGGCGCCCCCTTGAGCATGGGCACGCCCTCCACCACCGCGAGGCTCCCCTCTACGGTAATCTTCGCGCCCATCTTTCTGAGCTCGTCCACGTACTTAAAGCGCCCGCCGCTGTAAATGCTCTCGGTCACCATGCTGATACCCCCGGCCGCAGAGAGCAGGGTAGTTATCTGGGGCTGCATATCCGTGGGGAAGCCCGGGTGCGGCAGGGTCTTCACGTTGCACTTTCTGAGCTGCCTGTCGCAGGTGACCCGCACAGTGTCGTCGCCCTCCTCCACGTGCACGCCCATCTCCACCAGCTTTGCGGAAATAGAGGCCAGGTGCTGGGGGGTGACATTGCGCACGGTGATGTCACCGTGGGTGGCGGCGGCAGCCATCATATAGGTGCCCGCCTCTATCTGGTCGGGTATAATGGCGTAGCAGACGCCCCGCAGCTGCTGGACGCCATGTATTTTAATGGTGTCGGTGCCTGCACCGCGCACGTCAGCACCCATGGTATTCAGGAAATTGGCAAGGTCCACCACGTGGGGCTCCCTGGCGGCGTTCTCAATAACAGTCACGCCCCGGGCCTTCACTGCCGTGAGCATGATGTTGATGGTGGCCCCCACTGAAACCACGTCCAAATATATATGCGCTCCGAATAAATCGTTTGGGGCCGTGACGGAAATCATGCCGCCGTTGTCCAGGCTGTGCTCACAGCCCAAAGCCTCGAAGCCCTTTAAATGCTGGTCAATGGGCCGCACGCCGAAGTCACAGCCCCCCGGCAGCGGCACCAGTGCCTGCCTGCACCGTCCCAGCAGCGCCCCGATAAAGTAGTAGGAGCCCCGCATGCCGCGGGCCACGTCCGCGCTGACAATATGGGTGCTGATGGGCCTTGGGTCTATATCGATAGTATGCCTGTCCGGGTAGCTCACCGCCGCGCCCATCTCCTCCAGGATATAGGCGGCGTTCTTCACGTCGGAGATATCCGGCAGGTTTTCAATGCGGCAGGGGGAGTCGGACAGTATTACCGCGGGCAGTATGGCTACCGCGGCATTTTTAGCGCCGTTTATTACGACCTCACCGCAAAGGCGGTGGCCTCCATGAATCACGTATTTATTCAAATTTCCACTTCCTATAGGGCTTGTAAAGGCCGCATACGGCCCTTTGCCCGGGATTTTTCATCTGCAAATATTATGGGAGCTTATGCTAATGATAATACATTCCCGGGCAAAAGTCAATCCCTGGAGAGCAAGATGTGCCTAAATGTGAATTTTCTGTAAATTTTTACAGGATTCGACGGTCCCTGACATTGCTGTACAGGGTGAACTCCTCCGGCAGGACAGGCCAGCACTCCTGCATGGGTATGGGGTATATCCTGGCCCTTTTCACCTCCTCCTCTGTGAGCCACCTATAGCTGTGCTCAGCGCCGTCGCTGTCTGCAAGGCTGAACTCCCCCTCAAGGGCCGGGAGCCGCTCCCAGTCCAGCTCCCCTAAATAGTACATTGCCAGCTCGTGGACCTGCCGGCCCCCCAGGGGGAAGAAGCTCTCGCAGAGCCATAGGGGGCGCACCAGCCTGGAGCCAACCCCCAGCTCCTCCCGGACCTCCCGCCTCAGGGCTTCCTCCATGGCCTCATTTATCCGCACCCGGCCCCCGGGCAGGTAGTAGTGCCCGATTCCCGGCTCCGTCATCGCAAGGAGTTTTCCCTCATGGACGAAGATACCGGCAGCCCGGAAGTTGAAAAGCCCCGCTTCAGTGGGAAATTTTACGTCGCCGCCGGGCCGCGCGCCCCCGGAAACTCTGTCAGTGATAAGCGTAAAGCTCTCCGGCAGCTCCGGGAAGCTCCGGCGCACAAACTCCGGGTGTATATAGCCCTGATAACTCCCCGGCTCAATCCAGTTGAAAAAGTGCTGCTCCCCGCCGGTGTCCGCCCGCTCAAATGGCCCGTCGGTACTGGGCAGGGCGTCCCAGTCCAGTTCAACCAGGAAATACACCTCAAATCCATGGTACGGCGGCTCATCTCCGTCGTCAAAGCACTCCCTCAGCCATAGGGGGCGCAGCACCCTGGAGTCAACCCCCAGCTCCTCCCGGAGCTCCCGCCTCAGGGCCTCCTCCATGGTCTCGTGCAGCTGTACCCGGCCCCCGGGCAGGTAGTGGAACTTCTCGTCGCCCGGGCGGTCGTGTACCCCCAGGAGCCTGCCGCCCCGCTGAATCACGGCCCCTACCCGGAAGTTGAACCGGCCCTCAGCCGTCTTGAAATTGCAGTCCATAAATCATTCCTCCTCTATGTAGCATAAACTTTTACCTGTGTCCGTACCTATGCAAACCACAAATGAGGGGGAACCCATGTCCCCCTCATAATCCCTGCTATGCTTTGTCAGCGTGATTTTGTCCCGATAATGGGCTTCTCCTCGCCCCTCATAAGCCGCCCTATGTTCGCCCGGTGCTTCACCATCACCAGCACCCCCACGAACACGCTCACCCCTGTGGCAAACAGCAGGTACTCCAGCCCGCAGAAGCCCCGGCTATAGTCCATGAAAAAGACTATCAGGAAGGTGCACACCGGGTACATCCCCGCGCTTGTCACCGAGCACAGGGACATTATCTTCTTCCAGGCAAAGACCAGGCCGAAGGTAAGTATGACGGCTATGAACACCCGCCAGTCCGTGAGAAGTATCATTGCCGCCGCGGTCACAATGCCCTTGCCCCCCCTAAAGCCGTAATAGATTGGGAAGATATGCCCCACCACGCAGGCCGTCCCGGCAATATAGCGGGTGTATCTAAAGAGCTCCGCCCCGGGAGCTATGTCTGTAAAGGCCATAGCCAGCAGGTAGAGGGCAAGCTGGCTCAGGAGCACGGCTGCCACGCACTTTATAAAGTCCCCCGCAAAGGTCAGCAGGGCCGGGAGCTTGCCCACGCTCCTGAGCACATTTGTCATGCCCGCGTTGCCGCTGCCCTGTTCCCGGATGTCCTTTCGCTGGACTATCCTGGTGAGGATTATAGCCCAGCTCACTCCCCCCAGCAGATAGCCTATCACCGTTGAAATTATCAGCGCCAGAATAAATACAGCCTGCATTGACATGTTTTTCTCCCCCTAGTTTATTCTTTCTCGTCCTTCTTGTCCCGAATCATCAGGCGCACCGGCGTGCAGTCCAGCCCGAAGGTCTCCCGGATACGGTTAATGATGTACCGCTGGTAGGAGTAGTGGAAAAGCTCGTGGTCGTTGCAGAAGCACACGAAGGTGGGCGGCTTGGTAGAGGCCTGGGTCATATAGTATATCTTCAGGCGGCGCCCCTTGTCCGTGGGCGGCTGTACCCGGTTCACCGCCTGGGCCAGCACATCGTTTAAAGCGCCGGTGGTGACCCGCATGGAGTTGCTCATAGCCGCCAGCTTTATAAGCTCAAACATCCTCGAGAGCCGCTGCCCAGTTTTTGCCGAGATAAAGATGATTGGGGCGTAGCTCATAAATGAGAAGTCCTCAGCCAGCTTCAGGCGCATTTGGTCCATGGTCTTATCGTCCTTCTCAACCGCGTCCCACTTATTTACGCAGACGATACAGCCCTTCCCGGCCTCATGGGCAATGCCCGCCACCTTGGAATCCTGGTCTGTAAAGCCCACGGTGCCGTCTATCAGGATAAGGCACACGTCGGCCCGCTCCACCGCCATCTCCGCCCGCAGGTTGCTGTAGTATTCCACGGAGTCCTCAACCTTGGACTTTCTTCTAAGGCCCGCCGTGTCAATAAAGGTGAATGTGCCGTGCTCGTTTTCGATAGTCATGTCAACGGCGTCCCTTGTAGTCCCCGCCATGTCCGAGACTATGCAGCGGTTTTCCCCCGCCACCCTGTTCACCAGGGAGGACTTGCCCACGTTGGGTTTGCCTATAACGGCGACCTTGATTATCTCACCGTCCGGCTCCTCCTCCGGCTCCTCGGGCAGGGACTCCATCACCCTGTCCAGCAGGTCCCCGGTGCCGTGGCCGTGGACCGAGGAGACCATCACCGGGTCCCCCAGCCCCAGGTTATAGAACTCATAGAACTCCACCGGCGGCTGTCCCACGCTGTCGCATTTGTTCACGCAGAGCACCACCGGCCTTCCGCTTTTCAGCAGCAGGCTGGCCACCTCCTGGTCCGTGGCTGTGACCCCTGTGCGGATGTCGGTGACAAATATAATGGCGCTGGCGGAGTCTATGGCTATCTGGGCCTGCTCCCGCATTTGGGTCAGGAGCACGTCCCTGGAGGCGGGCTCCAGGCCTCCTGTGTCCACCAGGGAGAACTGCCGCCCGCACCACTCCGCGTCCCCAAAGATACGGTCCCTGGTGACCCCGGGGGTGTCCTCAACTATGGACAGCCTTCGCCCTACTATCTTATTAAATAAAGTGGATTTGCCTACGTTGGGCCGCCCCACTATGGCTACAATCGGCTTTGGCATTTTTCCCACCTTCTGTCAGAAAACTTTTTGAAAAAAGTTTTCCGACACCTTTCAAAAACTTTTTATCTTTCACTTATCATCTTTAACTTTTATCCGTTTCCCAGCTTTGGTATTCGTAGGGGTTATGGGATGTGGTTTCGGGATTGCTTTGGTTCAGGAGGGCCGAGAGCAGGTCCGCGCCGGAGCTGCCTACCCTTGCTGCCGGGGTGCCAAGATTTTCGGAGAGCTCCAAAAGGGTCATGTCGTCCAGGAAGACATCCTCTCCGGAGCGCAGCATGTTGTTTGCGATAAGCACCTGGTCCCCCAGTTCCCGGCCTCTAAGCTGTGCGCAGATATCCCGCCCGGTCAGCAGCCCGGTGACGTTTACTGTGCCGCCGAAGAACTCATTTTTTATGGGCACAAGGTCTATGCTTAAATTATGACATCTATCCCGCAGTACGTCAAGCATTTTATTCAAAAAATCATAGCCGCACTCCCCGGTGGGTATGGTGACGTGCCTGGGGCCCTCCAGCTCCACGTCCCCGGCCTCCTCAATGGCCCAGAGGAAGCTGTCCTCCAAATCCCGCAGCATTCCCACGCCGTTCTCTATCTGGGGGAAATCCTCGTAAAACTCCAGGGGCGGCAGCTCCCTCCCCGAGAGTATATACAGCTCGTCCGAGGCGTACACCGTCCGGGCCCCGCGCTCCCTCTTGCAGCGCTCTCCCCAGCCCTCAATTATCTCCAGAGCCGCTCCCGCGGACTCCCTGTCAAAGGGCTCCAAAGGATACAATCCCTCCCTGTACCTTGTAAGGCCCACCGGCACACAGGCCACGCTCTGCAGGCTGCCCTTCAGCCCACAGAGCTCTTTTAGGGTGAAGTCCAGCGCCCCGCCGTCGTTTAGCCCCGGGCAGAGGACTATCTGGCAGTTGAGCTGTATGCCCCCCTCCGCCAGCCGGTACAGGTGCCTAAGGCTCTCCCCCGCAAACCTGTTGCCCATCATCCTGCACCGCAGCTCGGGCTCTATTGTGTGCACGGAAATATTTATGGGGCTGATGTGCATTTCAAGTATGCGCTCAACCTCCCTGTCGTCTATATTTGTCAGGGTGATATAGTTGCCGAAGAGGAAGCTGAGCCTGTCGTCGTCATCCTTAAAATAGAGCGTCTCCCGCATACCCTTTGGGAGCTGGTCTATAAAGCAGAACACGCACTTGTTCCGGCAGGAGCGCTCCCTGTCCATAAGGTAGCTGTCAAACTCCAGCCCCAGCCCGGCATACCGGGGCTTCACCAGCTCCAGGCTGTACTCCCTGCCCTCCCGCTCCAGCAGGAGCCTCAGCTCCCGCTCGGTCTCAAAGAAACGGTAATCTAAAATATCCCCTATCCCGTGGCCGTTTATGCTTATGAGAATGTCCCCGGGGCAAATGCCCGCGCGCTTAGCGCGGCTCCCCTCCTCAACGCCGGTTATCCTTACCACACCGCCGCCCCCTTCCATATATCTTCCGGTAACAAAAAAGGGAGCGCCCAGAACCTCCGGCGTTCCCTTCTCGTCCTTTAAAACAGGCTGAGCTCCCTCGTTTAATAAAGCTCGCTTACGCATCCTTGTACGACGAAGTGCGCTTACGCGCCCTTGTCGACCACTTTCCGGTTGTTATAGAAACCGCAGTGGGAGCAGACACGGTGGGGAGACTTGAACTCTCCGCACTGGGGGCACTTCATCAGCGCGGGGGCCTGAAGCTTCCACACGTTTGAGCGCCGCTTATTCTTGCGGGCACTGGACAGTTTTCTCTTGGGTACCGCCATTTTCAGCACCTCCTTAATTTTTATAGATGGATTTTTTCAGAGTCAAAGCAGCTGCCTTAAAACCTCTAGCCTTGGGTCCGTCTGCGGCGCCCCGCAGGCGCACATTCCCTCGTTCCAGTTTTTTCCACAGCTCGGGCATAACCCCTTGCAGTCCTCCCTGCAGAGGAATTGGCCTGGGCTGTCCATCAAAAGGTCCTCCAGCACCAGGGCGTCCAGGTCCAGCCGCTCACCGGGCACAGTGATAAACTCAGCCGTGTCCTCCTGGCTTTCACGGACCAGGGTGTGGGAGAACTCCTTTGTATAATCGCGCACGACAGGCTCCGCGCACCGGTCGCAGGGCATACTCATGGTATACTCCACCCGGGCGCTCAGCTCCACTGAACCGGCAAAGCCCCTCAGCCGGGCCTCGACCCTCACGGGCGCACAAAACGGCTTGGCACCGCCCAATTCCACCCCGGAAAGGTCCAGCTCCACATTTAGACGCTCTAAAGCGTCTGACTGAAACAGCTTTTTCAGGTCAATTTCCATATCGCATATACCTCTGGCAGCTTCACGAAAGCCTCCGGCCTAGAATTGCCGAACTTTCACAAAGTATATTATAGTTTCCAAAATGTGATTTGTCAAGACTTATTTCAGCACGCAGTCCATCATAGAGGCGGGTATATCCTCCTCGGCGGCGGAGACCGAGAGGACGATATTGGTGTCGGCGGTCTCGCTGAGCTTCTTGAGCTCCGCTACCAGGCCCTCTATCTCGGCGGCGCCGGTGCCGGTAATCTTCAGGGTGGAGTCCACGAAGATGTCGGTCACGTCGTAGTTTCCCGCGCAGATGCCGCAGATGAAGCCCTGCAGGGTCTCCGCGCCCTTGATGTCATAGGCGTCGGAGTCCACCAGGCGGGCGGCGTAGGGGATGTTGAAGGTCATCTGCTTGCCCTTCTCGATGACGACCACATTGCCGTTGGACTTCTCCAGGGCCACGTTCACCAGCTCAATGAGCTTCTTTGTCTTGCCGGAACCTTTTTTTCCTGTTAAAAGAGTAACCATATTTAACTCTCCTTTGTTTTGTAATATTTTGACAGCCCGCACAGCGGACCGTTTCGTCCCAAAATTTTATCAGCGCCCGATACGCTCCTCCAGGGCGGCCTTCTGGTCCTCATACCCCGGCTTGCCCAGCAGGGCGAACATGTTCTTCTTATAGCTCTCAACGCCGGGCTGGTCGAAGGGGTTGACCCCCAGCAGGTAGCCGGAGATGGCGCAGGCCTTCTCGAAGAAGTATATAAGCTGGCCCAGGGTGTCCTCGGAGAAGTCGCTGGCGTGTATCACCACGTTGGGCACGCCGCCGTCGTTATGGGCCAGCACTGTGCCCTCGAAGGCCTTCTCGTTTATAAAGGCCATGGTGCGGCCCTCAAGGTAGTTGAGGCCGTCCACGTCGGTGGGGTCCTTCCCAAGGGTGACCTGGTGCTTGGGCTGGTCGATGAGCACCACGGTCTCAAAGAGCTGCCTGCGCCCGTCCTGGATATACTGCCCAAGGGAGTGCAGGTCCGTGGAGAAGACCACCGAGGCAGGGAGCAGGCCCTTCTGGTCCTTGCCCTCGCTCTCGCCGTAGAGCTGCTTCCACCACTCGTTCATCATTGCGTAGCAGGGCTCATAGCTCACCATGACCTCTACGGACTTGCCCTTATTATAGAGTATATTGCGGATAGCCGCATACTTATAGCAGTCGTTCTCGTCAAGCTCAGTGCTCGTATAGGCCTTCATTGCCTTGCGCGCGCCGCCCATAAGCGCGTCGATATCGCAGCCTGCAACGGCGATGGGCAGCAGGCCCACGGCGGTGAGCACGGAGAAGCGCCCGCCCACGTCGTCGGGCACAACGAAGGTCTCAAAGCCCTCCTTGTCGGCAAGCTGCTTTAAGGTGCCCCGGGCCTTATCCGTGGTGCAGAAGATACGCTCCCTTGCGCCCTCCTTGCCGTACTTCTTCTCCAGAAGCTCCCTGAAGACCCTAAAGGCTATGGCGGGCTCGGTGGTGGTGCCTGACTTTGAAATCATGTTAATGGACACGTCCCTGCCCTCACAGATTGTCACCAGCTCCTGCAGGGCGGTGGAGCTGATTGAGTTCCCGGTGAAGTAGATATCCGGGGTGTCCTTTGGCAGGTTATTGTACTTATCCGACTTCAGAAACTCGATAGCGGCCCTCGCCCCCAGATAGGAGCCGCCGATACCGATGACGATGAACACCTGGGAGTTCTTCTTTATGCGCTCGGCTGCGGACTTGATTCGCGCGAACTCCTCCTTATCGTAGTCCTCAGGCAGGGTGACCCATCCTAAGAAGTCGTTGCCCTGGCCCTTGCCGGACATGAGCAGTTCCGAAGCGCACTTTACCTGCGCCCCGATACCCTCGTACTCGTGCTGTGAAACAAAGCCTTTTAAATACCTGTCGTCCAGTTTTAGCGGCATTTTCAAAACTCCTTTGCTAGGCCCCGCGGCAAACATGCCGCTATGGGGCGGTAACTTTTTTCTAACCTATATTGTACAATAAGTCTGAGCATTTTGCAAGGCAAGTTTCCGAAGATTGGCTAAAAACTTTTTTTAAAGGCCAAGAAAGCTATACAGCAGGTAGGTAAAGGCCGAGGAAAAGCTTATGGCGGGAACGTCCCCGGCGGCGGTGATATCTACCTTCGCCACCACCTCGCCCCCTGCGGAATAGGTTATCTTCCCTATAATATCTCCCTTCTTCACCGGGGCCTTCAGCTCCGGCACCCAGCTTATCTGCTCCTCAATCTCCCCCATCGAGGCGGACTCCATGAGTATCTCCGGGCTCTCCCCGGCCTCTGCCCCCACAGTCTCCTCCATGCCCCCCTTTACCGGCACCATGGGCAGCTCCGGGCTCTCCGGCACCGTCACCGACCAGCCGCCGAAGCCGTAGTCCAGAAGGGCTGCGGCGTCCTTGAACCTGTCGTCGGTGCTCCCCGCGCCCAGCACCACGGCAATGAGCCTCAGGCCGTTCCTCTCGGCGGTAGCGGTTATGCAGCTCCCCGCCTGGGAGGTCGTGCCGGTCTTCAGGCCCGTTATGCCCTGATAGCTGCGTATGAGCTTGTTGGTGTTCACAAGCTGGGTCGCGCCGTCCCTCACGTAGTCTATCCAGGTCAGCGTGTAGTCGGTTATCCTCTCATGCCTTATAAGCTCCCGGCTCATAAGCGCCACGTCATAGGCGCTGGTGACATGCCCCTCCTCGTCCAGGCCGTTGCAGTTTTTAAATACAGTATCCTCCATGCCCAGCTCCCCGGCCCGCTCGTTCATCCTCTGCACAAAGGACTCCTCGCTCCCGGCCACGTTTTCAGCCAGTACCACAGCCGCGTCGTTGGCGCTCATTATCACCGTGGCCTTTATCAGGTCGTCCACGCTCATGAGCTCCCCCTCTTTGAGCCAGATATCCGAGCCCCCCATAGACGCAGCGTGGGCCGAGGCCGAGAGCTGGTCCCCAAGGGAAAGCTGGCCGCTCTCCAAAGCGTCAAAGGTAAGGCACAGGGTCATGACCTTGGTAATGGACGCGCATGGCCTCACCTCCCGGGAGTTCTTCTCAAAGAGCACCCGCCCGGTCCCCGCCTCCATAAGCACAGCCGACGGCGCGGATATCTCAACCCCCTCCCCCCGGGCGGCAAGCCCCGGCAGGAAAATTACAGCCAGCAGCAGGGCCAGCATCAAAGCGACAGTTTTTTTCATATTCATACACTCCTTGCAGGTATGTGATTGGATGGTATAAATATATGCCGGGGGATTGGGGGATAATGCAAGAAAGCCCCCGGCAGGCAAAACCTCCGGGGGACTTTCTGTTTTTGCTCAAATACTCGTACTACTGCACCCTGCCATACTCATAAATAGTGTCACTCGGCAGGTCTATCCTGTCATTCCAGAACACACAGGTCCGGCTCTGGTCAAGCTGGACCTGATTGAAAAGGCCCGTGATGGAGCGCAAATCCCTGTAGCTCTCTATCTGCTCCATATCCTCCTTCACATCATATAGGACCGACTTTCCGTCATCAAAAACCACACGCAGAAAAAAATCCGGCAGCGGCGTAACAGCTTTGATTTTTGGTATCATATGCGCACCCCGACTCACATGTTGTTTTTTCCATTCTACCAGATTCAAAAAGCATAGTCAATCCGCCCGAATCTCCCACCTGACCCCCGCAGGCATCATCCTTTCCGCCACCTTCCGGGCCTCGGCCTCCGTGATACCCAGGTACTCCTGAACATGTATGACCATCTTCCCTTCCTCAAGGCCAGCGCTCCCCCTTATCCCCGCGGCGTCCAGTATGCCCTCCATATCCCTCATGAGCACCGGCCCGCCCCGACGGGAGAGGGCGGCGGCAGCGCCGCGCCTGCGGGTGTCAATGTCCGCCCAGGAGGACTGCCGCCTGTATAAGCGCTCCCAGATACCCAGGCGCTCCGGCCCGGCGGTGGCGGCAAAAATATCCCCCTCCAGCCTTACAAGGCTCTCCTCAACCGGCCTGAGCCCCGCGCCGTAGGCCTCCAGCTCCTGGTCTATCATGGTGCCGCCGTCCAGCCTATAGGCCCCAGAGCCGTTCAGTATCTTCCTCATATTCTCAACGCTGTCCATCACTTCACCTCCGAGAATACCACCATGCCGGCCGTTGGCACTATGCCCAGCGTACCCTCATGGTCCCGGCTGGAGTCAATAAAGTTGACCCTGCCCACGCCCGGCTCCGTGTCCATAATGAGCCGCTGTATGTCCGCCATATACACGCTCTCCCCCACAGAGCGCTTCCCAAGCCAGGCCTTCACAGCATTTGTAAGGGAGGCGGTTACGGCGCTGAACTCCACGCCCTCCCGCATTTTCAGCGCCGCGCCCACCGCCACCTTCTTTGTTCCGGCGGACTGGACCACAGCCTCCACACCCACCGGGCACCTGCCGTTAAGCTCCTCCTGCAGGGCAGCGGCCGCCTCCTCGGAGACAGCCGCCCCGTCTCCCCAGACGTAGACCGTCACCATGGAGCCGTCCCCTGAGACCCCCGCCTGGGCCGAGCGCACGCCCTCGTGCTCCAAAGCTATGCCCTCAAAGTAACCCGGGCTGCCGAAGCCCTCAAGCCTGTCGATACCCTCAAGTATCCGCTTCCTGTAGTCCCCGTCCTGCTCCGGGTCCGTGCCGCCGGAAAAGGCCTTGGGGTTTGTCACATAGTTTATGCCGTTTACTTCACTCACCAGGGTGTTTATATACCCCGCCGCGGCGTTCCCACCGCTGCCCCCTGTCACCGCCATAGCCGGTACAGCTACCGTTACCGACCCCGCGCCGAGCACAGCCTCCTCTGTGGTCTCATACTCTGCCGCCTCCCCCGAGGAAGCGCAGACAGTCCCCTTTGGTATCACCAGGTCAAAGCTCACCGGCACATATCTTGAGAATACCAGGGTTCCCTTGGCCTTCTCGCTGCCCCTGCGCTTTACGCCCCGCTCCATGCCGTGCATGTCCAGCCGCTCCCCGTCGGCAGTCTGTGGGAAGGCCTGCCGCCACAGCCAGTCCATCCGCGCCTGTAATCTGTACACCTCCCCAGCCATCACCTGCAGCCTGATTCCTATATCCGAAACATCCTCCGGCCTGCTGCCGCTCCTTTCTGTGTACTCCCCTTTCATCCTCTCAAGTATCTCCCTATAGCTCTCCAAGCTCAACACTCCCCTCTCCCGCCGGGGCCGACACC
The DNA here is from genome assembly GCF_009917525.1 of Acutalibacter sp. 1XD8-36. GTDB lineage: Bacteria > Bacillota > Clostridia > Oscillospirales > Acutalibacteraceae > Acutalibacter. The sequence continues at coordinate 141,970 of NZ_QZDU01000003.1, read as the reverse complement.
CTAAAGCTCATGCCCCCGCCGCTTATAAAAACCTCAGTCACCCGCACCCCCGGCAGCCACAGCAGCGCCTCGTTCGCCATAGCCAAAGCCCGCTCCGGGGCATGCTCCTCCTCCCTGTCAAGCAGGTGCAGCCTGCTGCCCATGCCCCTGTCATATGGGAACTCCCCCTGCCTTACCGCCAGGCTCAGCCGCACATAGTTCAGCGTCTCCTCAAGCCCCACGGCCACTGCCGGAAGCCCCCCAGGTCCCGGCACGAAGCCGCCGTCCTTTACAACCGTGTCCAAGCTCTAACCCTCCTTTGGCTCAAAGGCCTGTCCGTTTATAACCACCCTGCCGTCGTTTAAAAGGCATATCTCCGCGCCCCCCGCCGAGTACAGCCTGGTCTCACCCGCCTGCAGCCCGCTGTCCGGGACTCCGGCTACCCCGGCGCAGTAGCCGTCCAGCATTACCGCCTGCTTCCCCGCCTCGGCAACGCTCATGAGTCCATAGGGCAGAAGCTGCTCCGGCTCCTTAAACAGGCTCTCCCCCTGCACCGAGAAGCCCCCGGCCTCCTCTACCCTGCCGCTGTGCAGCCTCACGCCGCCGCCCTCAAAAAGCTTCCTGGTCAGCCACATCCCCTTTCCCCCTTTCCAGCACTAATCTTGTCCGCTCACCGTTTCCATCCCTAAAATACGTGCCCCGCCGCACCCGGCAGCCCTCAAACCTCCCAAGCCCCGGCACAGACACGTCAGCTATTATCCCCCTTAAGGGCCAGACACCCCCGGCGCATACCACCGTCAATAGCCCGCTGTCCCTTTTGGCCTCCTCAAGCATTCCCCTCGGGTCCCTGCCGCTCTGGGCGCTCACATATCTCCTGCGCACTACAGGTGCCTCCGGGTCGCTGTAAAGGGTGTCGTAGCCCCCTCGGTAGCCCTGCTTCCACACCGCGCTCAGCCTTTTATAGGGCAGCCTCTGGAGCTCCGCGCTTATCACGTCCCGAAGCTCCGCCCTCACTTCCCCCAGCCCCTCGCAGCGTATGTCCCCCTCAAAGTCAACATAGGGCTCGGTCCCCAAATACTCCCCGCAGAAGTCACAGAGCACCCGCCAGCAGGAGGCCCCCTTCTCAACCCTCAGCTCCCCCGGCACGCTTTCGCTCTCCCCCTTTATCCGCCCGAACCCCAGCGGCTCTATAAGCCTTTTATGTATGCTCTCCAGGGAGGGCCTCTTAATAATCACCGGCTCGGCCTCATTGTCCAAAAGCAGTGCCTCCCTGCTCCTGGACACCAGCTCCACAAACAGCCCCTCAGAGGTGAGCCGGGTGTTCTGCTCGTCCACTATTCCCCTGAAGACCCCCTTGCCGCCCTCATACATACAGACCTCGTTGATATCCTCCCAAATTCTGTCAGCCGGGAAGACCGCCTTTAGCTGGTCCGCCGGAGCATCCCAGTCAAAGGAGAGCGCCGCCTCCCTCGGGTCCCCCAGCAGCATTCTCCCGCCGTCCTGCATTACCCCCCAGTAAATCACGGCGCAAACACCTCCTCCCCAAGCTCCAGGCAGGCGATATCCCTGATATGGGGATTAGCCGCCCGCAGCAGCTCCATGTCCCAGCCATACCTTCCGGCATAGTCCCAAAGGCTCTCCCCGGCCTCGGCCCTGTGCACCCCCTGGCCCCTATAGCTCTCTCCGGCCCATACCTCGGTAAAAGCAAAGCTGTACTTCACAATATCCGCTCCTTCCTCCCCCAGCAGCCTGAGCCCCGAGAGCACAGCCCTAAAGGGCTCCAGCCCCGGAAGCTGCAAGTTTCCAGGACCGCCCTGCCCAAAGAGCTCCTCAAGCTTCCTCCACTGCTCCATGCAGGTACTGCCCACAAAATACCCCTTGCCGGTCACCTGCCGCTTTTTCACCCCCAGGTCCGTCAGCCTGCTCCCGGCAAAGGGCAGGGTGGTCTCCCGGATATTCTGGGCGTACTCCACATTCAGCTCAGTGGGGTTTACCTGCCAGCAAAGCCCCTTGAAGCTCATAGTCATCAGCCTCATCTCAGCGCCTCCCCTATAGTCCCGGGATACCTCCTGCTGTCCCGTTCAATCTCCCTGCTCAGCTCCTCCGCCCGCTCCAGGCTCTCCATGCTCATTCCCCCTCTATCTCTATTCTCCTCCCGGCAGTCAGCACCCCGCTGCCCTCTGCCGAGAGGCTCCTCCACCTGCACCCTGTGTACATCACCCTCTGGCTCCCAAGCCTCAGGGTAAAGCCCTCAAGCTCCTCCGGGCTCTCAAAATCCAGCCCCTGAACCTCCACCGTAAATCCCCGGCTTCCTTTATAATAGAAAGGCTCGCTCTCTCCAATGGCCCTTATCCCCTCCCCGGACTCCTTCTCCGATACCTTCCAGCCTGCGGCAGTACATCTCTCGCCGTTTATCTCCACCGGGTATCTCACCTTCTTCCCTCCGGCGCTCCCGGCCCGCAGGAAGGTGAACACGCACCCGGCGGCTACGGCTCCGCCAGCCTTGTCTAAGGCCGCCGCCCCCCGCTCAACTCCCGCAAATAAAGGCTCTCCCGCCTTTGCAAGCTCCGCCATTTTATTCAGAACATCATCGGCGCTGCCCCTGCCCCTTGGCACATACACTGTAAAGGCCAGCTTGCCGCTCCACTCGCCGCCCTGCTCGCTCTCCTTCGAGACCGCGCCCATAACGCACACCCGGGCTCCCGGCCTGAAGGCCTCCTTCGCGCTTAAGGCCTCCCGAAACTCCACCTCAGGCATAGCCGCCCGGAACATTTCAAGCAGGCCCAGCAAAATCTCCCTAGCCGTCCCCATGACCCTTTACCTCCTCTCATGCCGTTCCGAAATAAAATCCGTCCTCAACTGTCAGCCCCCGGCAGGCAAGCCCCTTTTCGTCCCGCAGCCGCTGTGCCGCCCCCAGCCTGTCACCAAGCTGTATTTTTATCTCGCCTGAGCCCACCCCCTGGGGTGCCGCCGCCTGGTCCAGCGCCGCCAGCTGCCAGAAGGCTTCCGCTGCCGCCAGGCATTCCAGGGCGTTCCTTTCGCTCTCGGTGCCCTCGGTATCCGTGAGCTCGGGCTTTATTCTTGCCGCCACCCACGCCGCGCACTCCCTGCAAAGCTCCCTGCAAAGAGCCTCCCTTACGGGCTCATTGCCGTCAGGCTCCTCGCCGCTGTAGAGCCTGAATTTCTCGGCTACGTTTTCTGTGCTTATAGTCATGGCTGTTACCCCTTTCTCCGTTTCCTTTTTAGGATTATATTTACGGCCTACGGCGGCTGGGACTTTTGGCATTCGCTGTGCGAAGTCGTCCCAAACCCCACTAGGGCTCCTGGCATTCGCCATGCGAAGCCGCCCTAGACCCGCAAGGGGGACATATCTCCCTTGACTCCCTTCGCGCTTTGCGCCCCCGCCTTCAGCCTAGTTCATTCTGTCAGTTACGCGCCGCAGTCCAGGCCGGACACCGCGTCCTTGAATATCCTTGCAAACCCGCTGATAACGCTGATGCCTGCCCGCTCCAGCTGCCTGTCTATCAGCTTATCGCAGTCCAGGTTTATGTCCCCCGACTGCACCATCTCCAATGCGCAGCCCCTGTCCAGCACCACTATCTTATCCGCAGCCATCCCCGGCACATGTATCAGCTTCGCCCCCAGGGGAGTGCACAGGGTCCCGGTCCCCTGGAAGTTCATCCCCGCCTGGGCGTCCTTAAATTCCTCCACCTGCAAAAGCTTCTGCATAGCCGCCGTCCCTGCCACCACCGTGTTCAGCTCGTAGGGGGCCAGCTCCCCCCAGAGCCCGATGAAGTCGCCGTAATTGGGCGTGCCCTTTTTAAACGTCAGCGGGGTATTCCCGTCCTCGCCGTTCATCAGCACCTCTACCGCGTCCTTCACCTGGGCCCCTGCCATATAAGCCCCTATCTGCCGCAGAGTCACCGTCAGCAGGTCCAGCTTCTGGAACCTCAGCGCCTCATAGGTGCTCACAAGCATACGGCCGTGCTTTTGCAGCCTCACCAGGTTTGCGCTGGTATGTATCTTCGTGCTGGGCAGCAGCGCCCCCTCTGCCACAATCTTTAGCTCGCCGGTATCGCCCTCGGTCTCAGGCTCGGCTACTATGCTCCTATAGTCCATGGCGTCTATTCTGGTGACCGTCGCCGCCAGGTCCTCGGCCCTTGTGCCGCTCTCCATGCCCTGCTTCACCGCCCGGGCCACATATTCCGGGAACAGTGCAGCGCTCTGGGTGCTCTGGAAAAAGCTCTCCAGCGTTCCGGACTCCGGCCCGCTCACCTTAATGGCAAAACGCTTGAGCTGCCGCTGGTACGCGTCCAGACCCTCCATCGGCGTTCCCCGGTAGTTTTCCGAGCTGTCCAGCTCCTCCAGCACCTGGCTGAAGCTCTTGCCGGGGGTTGTGTACATGCCCTTCTCCAAAGAAATATTCTCATAATAAGCCATAGCTAAATCCTCCTGAAAATTTAGTGTATTTTTTATTTTTTGTATATTACTCAAATCTTAAAGTCCCTGTTATTGCTCTCCTTCCTGCCGCAGGCTGCCGGCATAAGCTGGGGCTTTAGTGGCAGTATCTTCTGGGCCATCCCGCTATAGGTCTTCTCCATAGCGGACAGCTCCTCAATGGACAGCCCCTTTACCGCCGACTCCATCACAGCCCTTGGCATATCCGGCTGCACGATGGCGCTGTACTTCAGCACGCCCTGCTCCAGCTTCATCCGGTAGCGCTCTCCCCAGCCCGCCTTCTCGGAGAGACGTTTAAACCGCTCTCCTATTTCCGTCACCTGGGCCTTGCTGAGAGTCACCTCCCCTCCATACTCACCACTTAGCAGCTTCTCCACCTTCGCGCTCTTAACCACTCCCGCGCCCCTCTGGGCCGGCACAGCCACAAAGGAGCACTCATAGGCGTCCGTAGGCTCGGTAAGTACCGTATGGGCCAGCCTGCCCCCATAGGTGCCGCCCTTTTTGTGCTCACAGCTCTCCTTTCCGCAAATGCCGCAGACCCCGCGCTTTACCGAGCAGCTCACGCTCACCTCCTTTAAAATCCCGCTCTCAATAAGCTCGATGGTCTCCTTATTCCCCTGGGTCCTGGGGAGGTACGCCCTGGCTGTAAGGCGCACCAGCCCCTCCCCGGCCTGGGTTATTTCCCCCTTTGCCTGCTCCAGCTCCGTATGGTATATGCGGGCCGTCTGATTGGCGCTTTTGCGCTCGTGGTCAAAGATACAGGTCTTCCCCAAAAACAGCTCCCGCAGCCTTTCAAGGCTCTCAACAGAAAACCTCTCAAAGTCCCGGTCTATCTCATTGTCACAGAGCACCAGGGAAAACATATACACCTCCTCCGGCCCATACGCCCTTCTGGTGTACCTGTTTATAGCCTCCATGTCCTCCCTCCCCGGCACTCCCGCCGCTTTCATCACAAGCCCCTCTTTCATAAAACGCTCCCCCTCTCTCTGTCCTCTGCTTCCAGCTCCCTCTCAAGCTTCCTGGCCCTCGCCGTATAATATCTCGCGTTGGCATGGTCCACCTCGTCCTGCATTGTGATTTCGTCCCAGACAATCCCGCACTCCACAGGCAGCCCCTCAAGCATCAGCCAGGTCCTGCACACCTTCAGCACCACCGGGGTCAGCACCCTCCTGTATGCCTCCAGCTCGCTTGTGAGCACATCCGCCTGCTGGCTGGACATCCTCTCCGTGGAGGACCAGCTAAGCCCTAAAAGGAACGGCGGCAGCCCCAGCTTCGCCACTATCTGCTCCAGCATCTGCCTTACAGGTACCTCGCTCTCCATCAGCTGGTTATCAGGCCCTATGGCTTTGATGGACACATCCCCCACCGCCACAAAGTCCCTTGGCTCCCTGGAGCTCATAGCGTTCTTCCACTCCTTCGCCATCTGCCTGGCCCGCTCCAGGGCCCCGCCCGGGGCGCCGTCCGGCCTGCAGGTCACAGCAAACCTCACGTTCCCCATGCGCTCCCAGTTCGTCCCCAGGGTCTGGTATATCTGCGTGAGCACCGAGCTCACAAAGGGCAGCCCCCTCAGCAGCGACACCCCCCAGAGGGACCCCGCCTCAGGGTTCAGCGCCGAGACAAGCAGCAGCTCCCTGCACGTGCACTCCCTGCGCCCGCCGGGCTCCAGCACATACACCTTAATGCCCAAAGAGCCGTCGTCCTCCAGCTCCAGGTCCCTCAGCCCCGCGTTATACAGCGCCCCTATCTGTCCCCCGGAGGCCACCATCTCCCCCACGGCGTTCCCATAGGTGATGAGCTCCTCAAGGTATATCCCCAGAAACTCATTTATCCCTGTGCCCCCGGCGTTTACCTTTACGCCGTCCAAAAACCTCTGCAGCCTTTCCTGTACATTTAAGTCCGGGCAGCTCACCTTAAAATCCCCTATAAGCCGCCTCAGCTTATACACAGCCGCGTCGATTATGGGCACCGACTGCCTGAGAGCCCTGTACAGCTCCCGCTCCCCCGCTCCAAGGGGCAGCCCGTTAAACCCGCCCGCCGGCCTCGCCTGCACGCTCAGTGCCGCGGGCCTCTCCTGCTTCTTCCGAAACAAGGCCTAACCACTCCTTTCAGATTTCCGCTGTTTTTTATGCTCATGAAACCTCCTCTCAACCATACCTCGAAAACACCCCAAAGTTTCGTAAAAAAGGCGAACTTCCGCGAAAAAAAATAAATATTTTTTCAAAAAACCGGTCCTCCGCCGCCAAAAACCTTTCTACTGATTAAGAATACCTTACTTTTGCCCCCACCCCCTTGCTTTCTTAACATTACTCGTGCTAAGATATACCTACGGAAAAGAATCACGGCAAAAGCCGGTATAAAGGAGCGACAGAGATTATGGCAGACTATAATAACGGCTACCAGCCCCAGGGCCAGCAGCCCATGTACAATCCCCCACAATACCAGCCTCAGGCGGGCATTGACCCGCCTCCCGGCTACATGCAGCGCAGCCGTATCGCTGCGGGTATTTTCGGAATAATCCTTGGGGCCTACGGCGTACACAGCTTCTACCTTGGCAACACCTCCAGGGGCCTTATGCAACTGCTCATATCTATCCTGACCTGCGGCGTTGGAGCCATCGTCATGCAGATATGGGGCATACTGGACGGCATTAAGCTTCTGGACGGACGTATAAACACCGACGCCAACGGCGTCTACCTGAAAGACTAAGGAGGCAGCACTCATGAACGATATGGAAAACAAGGACCTTAACCCCCAGCAGCCCGAGGCACCCGCGGAGCCCGCTGCCACCGTCCCACAGGAGGGTCAGGCCTCTGAGCCCGCTCCCCAGGCTCCAGCGCCGGACCCGACCCCAGCCTGGGAAAAGCCCACCCCCCAGCTCACCCTGGACCCTCAGCCGGAGCCCCCGGCTATCGAGTTCACCACCGAGCCGCCCCATGCGCCGGAGCCCCCTGTGGAGCCCCAGCCCACGGTTCAGAACCAGTACGTATATAATTTTAACACCCAGCCCTCCGGCGACCCCGGCCATCCCCAAAGCTCCGGCCAGCAGCCCTATTCCCAGCCCTACTCCGGCTATCAGCCCCCAAACTACACCACCCAGAGCTACCGCCCGGAACCTCCCCGGCAGCCCATATACACTACTCCCCCCGCGGGCTACCAGCAGAAGAGCCGCCTTGCGGCAGGCCTTCTGGCTATCATACTGGGAATCTTCGGCGTGCATAACTTCTACCTGGGCTTTAACTCCCGGGGCGTAATCCAGCTTGTGCTCAGCCTTGCCGGAGGCCTGCTCACCTGCGGCCTCGCCACTGCCGCCACCGCAGTATGGGCCTTCATCGAGGGTGTAACGATTCTCTCCTCAAACGGCGCCCGCTTCGACGGCAACGGCGTCATTCTCAGGGACTGACATATGCGACTGCATTATAAAGGCACCTATAACCTGGACCCCGCCTCCCTGCCCCGTGCCCCTCGACGTTCGAGAGCGGTCCAGTTTAGGGAAGTCAGGGATACCAAGGCCCTGTCTCTGATAGCCAACGGCCTGTGCGTGCTCATTTTAATACTGCTTGCGGCACCGGCGTTTCAGCGCTGCCAGGGCACCTTCAACACAGGCCAGATGATAGCCGGGTGCTTCCTGCCCATGGCTGTCCTGCTGCCCCACGAGCTGCTGCACGCCGTATGCTTCAGGGAGGACGTGTACCTCTACACGAACCTGCGTCAGGGCATGCTCTTCGTCATAGGCACCGAGGACATGAGCAAATCCCGCTTTATCTTCATGAGCCTGCTCCCAAACCTGGTGTTCGGCCTCACTCCCTATATAATAGGTATGGCCCTGCCAAACCTTGCCACCGCCATGTTCGGCGCCATCTGCACCGGCATGGGCGCCGGGGACTACTACAATATTTTCAACACCCTCACCCAGGTGCCAAAGGGCGGGAGGGTATATAACCACGGTTTCAATTCCTACTGGTATCTGCCAAAATAGCACAGAAAGCGCTCCCTTTCGGGAGCGCTTTTTTCTCCGCTCAAGTGTTTACAAATTGAAAAAAAAATGGTAAAATGTAGTTTAATTACGGCTTACACAGAAAAGGAGCGTGCACAATGAAGCCCCGACCCGACCGACGCACCATGCTCGTCCGTATCATAGCCGGCGCGCTGGCGCTTTTAATGCTGGCGGCGGTCTTCTCCGCCCTGCTCGCCCGATAAAGAGCCGATAGGGAGTGCATGAAACGGAAATAATATAAGAAAATATATACAGTTCAAAAATACCAAAGCTTACGGAGGATACCAATGGAATCAAAAGGCGCTTATTATATCACCACGGCCATAGCCTATACCTCGGGCAAGCCCCATATCGGCAACATTGCCGACCCTGTTTTAGCCGACTGCATAGCCCGCTTCAAGCGTATGCAGGGCTATGACGTATACTTCCAGACCGGCACCGACGAGCACGGCAAGAAGAACGAGCAGAAGGCCAAGGCCTCCGGCCTATCCCCGAAGGAGTTCGTGGACGGCACCTCGTCCCTTGTAAGGCAGCAGTTTGACCTGATGAACCTTTCCTACGACCATTTTATCCGCACCACCGACGACTATCACGTAAAAGAGGTCCAGAGGATATTCAAAAAGTTCTACGACCAGGGGGACATCTATAAGAGCTCCTATGAGGGCCTCTACTGCGACGAGTGCGAGTCCTTCCTCACCGAGAGCCAGCTGATAGACGGCAAATGCCCCGACTGCGGCCGCGAGCCCAGGAAGGAGCGGGAGGAAGCCTACTTCTTCAAAATGAGCAACTATGCCCAGCGGCTCATAGACCATATCAACTCCCACCCCGACTTCATCCAGCCCGTATCCCGCCGCAACGAGATGATGAACAACTTCCTGCTGCCCGGGCTTCAGGACCTCTGCGTCACCCGCACCTCCATCAAGTGGGGCGTGCCTGTGGACTTCGACCCCCAGCATGTAATATACGTCTGGCTGGACGCCCTCACCAACTATATCACCGGCCTTGGCTACCACTGCGGCGGCGAGAGCGATGAGCTCTTCAAAAAATACTGGCCCGCGGGCATCCATGTAATCGGCAAGGACATCACCCGCTTCCACACCATCTACTGGCCCATCTTCCTTATGGCCCTGGGCCTCCACCTTCCCAAGCAGGTCTTCGGACACCCCTGGGTCCTAATGGACGGCAGCAAGATGTCGAAATCCGCCGGGAACGTCATGTACGCCGACGACCTGGTGGACGTGTTCGACACGGACGCTGTGCGCTACTATATCCTCAGGGAGCTGCCCTTCGAGAACGACGGCAACATCACCTGGGACTTGATAAACGACCGCACCAACAGCGACCTTGCCAATGTCCTGGGAAATCTTGTAAACCGCACTGTCTCCATGATAAACAAATACTTCGACGGCAAGGTGGAGGACTGCAAAATAACCGCCCCCGAGGACAGCGACCTGCACGCCTGCGTGGCCTCCTGCCGGGATAAGGTTGCGGCTAAAATGGAGCAGCTGCGCACAGCCGACGCCCTCTCGGAGATATTCACCCTCTTAAAGCGCTGCAATAAATATATCGACGAGACCACCCCCTGGATTTTAGCCAAGGACCCCACCCAGTGCGCCCGGCTCTCCACAGTGCTCTATAACCTGGTGGACTCCATCACCACCAGCGCCACCCTGCTGTTCCCCTTCATGCCCGAAACCTCAGTCTCCATACTGCGGCAGCTGGGCACTGTGCCCCTGCCCTGGGAGCTCCTTGACAGGACCAACAACTATCCCGCCTCCGGCAATAAGGTCACGGACTCCCCCTCCATACTCTTTGAGCGCCAGGAGATGGAGGACATTATGAAGCGCATGGAGGAAAAATACGCCGGCAGCTCCCCCGCCCCCACTGAGGACGACATGCAAAAGAAGGCCGAGCTCCATAAGGAGCTCCATGGCATAGCGAAAATAGCTATCACCGACTTCGCCGCCGTGGACCTGCGGGTAGCGAAAATAATCGACTGCCAGCCGGTGAAGCGGGCAAAGAAGCTGTTAAAGCTCAGCCTGGACGACGGCACCGGGGTGGTGCGCACGGTAGCCTCAGGAATCGCCCCCTGGTACAAGCCCGAGGAGCTTACAGGCCATAATGTGATAGTGGTCTCAAACCTTAAGCCCGCCACCCTCTGCGGCGTGGAGAGCCAGGGCATGATATTAGCCGCCGACGCCGGGGAAAACGACGTAAAAGTGATATTCGCCGACGGTATCCCCGCCGGCAGCAAGGTCCGCTGATATGGGCCCTGAGGATTACTTTGAAATATACGACTCCCACGCCCACTACGACGACAGCGCCTTCCAGGAGGACAGGGCCTGGCTTTTAGAGAAGCAGCTCCCCCTGTCCGGCGTGCGCTGCGTCATAAATATGGGCACCCGCCTGCTCACCTGCGCCTCCACCGTGGGCCTCTCCGACCTTAACCCCTATATCTTCGCCGCCGTGGGCATACACCCCGAGGAGATAGACGGCAGCCTGCCGGAGGACTGGCTACAGTGCCTCAGGGTCTGGCTGGAGCGGGGTGACGCCGTGGCTGTAGGCGAGATAGGCCTTGACTACCACTGGGAGGACTGCGCCCCAAGGGAGCGCCAGCGGGAGGTCTTCGCCGCCCAGCTCTCCCTTGCAAAGGAGCTGGACCTGCCGGTATGCGTCCACGACCGGGACGCCCACGCCGACGTGCTGGAGCTGCTCAGAGAGTACCGTCCCCAGGGCGTCCTGCACTGCTTCTCCGGGAGCCTTGAGATGGCCCGGGAAATATTGGACCTTGGCATGTATATCGGTATCGGCGGCGCGGTCACCTTTAAAAATGCCAAGAAAATCCTGCGGGTAGCCGCCGGGATACCCCTCGACCGCCTGCTTTTGGAGACCGACGCCCCCTATATGGCCCCCGAGCCCCATAGGGGCCGCCGCAACGACTCCAGCATGATTCCCCATACCGCCGCCAAAATCGCGGAGCTTCGGGGCATTACCACCCGGGAGGTCCTGGAGGCCTCCAACCAAAATATCCGGCGGCTCTTCCGTCTTGAGGGCCGAATCCCCCGGGTAACGGCCCAAAGCCCCAACGCATACTAAATCTTTAGGAGCAACACAATAGGAGTATAATCTGTATGGAAAACCACATTAGCCAGCTATACGGAGCCAGCGCCACCTACGAATACGGCGTAAACCTGTACATCAATATGACAAACTCTTGCCCCAACCGCTGCGACTTCTGCCTCAGGCAGAACAGCTCCGGCAGCCTCTACTCCAATAACCTCTGGTATCAGGGCGGGGAGCCCACCAGGGAGGAGTTCTGGGCCCAGCTGCAGCGCCGGGATCTGAATACATACCCCGAGATAGTCTTCTGCGGCTATGGCGAGCCCGCCTGCCGCTGGGACGACATGATGTGGCTCTGCGACCAGATACGCTCCACAGGCTCCCACTTCATCCGCATAAACACCAACGGCCTTGCAAACCTCATAACAGGCCGCAACGCCGCCTTGGACCTGGACGGGCGTGTTGACGCCGTCTCAATAAGCCTCAACGCCAGCACCCCCGAGGGTTATGACAGGCTCTGCCACAGCCGCTTCGGTCTCAGGGCCTTCCCTGCCATCCTGCGCTTTACAAGCACAGCAGTCCTGAACGTGCCCCATGTGCGCATGACCGCCGTGAGCACCCTCCCCAAGGCGGAGCTCGACGCCTGCCAGAAGGTCGCCGAGAGCGTCGGAGCGGACTTCTTCGTGCGGGAATATATCAGGGAATAGGGGCCAGACTATAGGGGTAGGAGGAGTTTTCCCATGTCTATCCCAAAGCTGCTGGCAGTATTCCTGCTGCTATGCCTTTTTCTGACCGCCTGCACCGCCACCGCCGATAACCGGCTGGGAGGCCTGCGGCGGGTCAGCCTCAATACCGCCGCTGCCGGGTATTCCCCGGCAGCTTTCTCTTGCCCATACCCCTATATCCTCCACCATATATCGTAGCTTGACACCCTTCCCTTTTCGGGTTAGAATATATAGGGGGATATTTGCCCCTTATTTTGTCCCTCCAGGAGGAGTATTATGGAGCGCAGCGCCAGGCTGAGATTTTCTAAGATTTTTTCCCTGTTATTTGTGACCTTCCTGTTTCTTTTATCGTCTTTATATTGTGGGGCAGCCAATACCGCCCGCGCCGAGTCCGGGCCTGCTATCCCCGAGCCCGGCGCCGACTTCTACTATAGCGACGGAGCCAACGTGCTCAGCGGCGAGACCAAATCCCTTATCCTCACAAAAAACGCCGGGCTCAGCTCCCGCTCTGTCCAGCTCGTTGTCCTCACAATGGACACCCTGCCTGTGACCGGCTACACCCAGCGGGTAGAGTACCTACGCTCGGTGATGAAGTCCTGGCAGGTGGGAGGGACCGAGGGCCGTGGCCTTATCCTGGCCCTGTCCATATCCGACGAGGACTACGTAGCCGCGGCAGGGGACGGCCTTCAGTCCCACTTCACCACAGACCTTCTCAAGTCCATGCTCGACGCCCAGCTGGAGCCGGACTTCGCCGCCCGCGCCTACGATGCCGGGGTCTCAAAGTTCATCACCGAGGCGGCAGCGGAGGCCGAGGCCTTCACCGATACCCCAGAGGGCCAGCCGGTCCTGGCAGAACCGGAGCCTGAGGAGGAGGGGAAAGGCCTTGGGGCCCTTCCCTTGGGGTTGCTTATATCCCTGCCCGCCGCCGCGGTCTGTATTGCATTCTTTGCATTCCGCGGGCGCCGCCGCAGGTATGCCCCCCGCCGCAGGGTCCATCGCCACAGCCCTTTGGTGACCCCACCCCGCACCACCGTGCTCCACCGGGAGAGCCGCACGCCCATGATAGTCAAGTCCTCCCAGCGCAGCGAGGGCCCCTCCCGCATACGAAAACTATAAGAGGAGCTGACCTCATTTGGTATTTGCAGACCTTTTCTTCATCTACATATTCCTGCCCCTATGCTTCATAAGCTATTTCCTGGCGAAGACCCTGCCCGCAAAAAACGTGGTGCTCATAGTCTTCTCCCTGATATTCTACGCCTGGGGCGAGCCCCTATGGATTGTCCTGCTCATATTCAGCTCCTTCCTCAACTGGTACATAGGCATACTTATCGGCAAAAACCGGGGCACCGGCAGAGACAAAGTCGCTGTGGCCCTTGGCATTGTAATTGACATAGCCCTGCTGGTGATATTCAAATACAGCGGCTTTATTGTGGAAAACCTGAACGGGCTCTCAGGCCTGTCCCTGCCGGTGCCCCAGATACGTATGCCCATAGGCATAAGCTTCTTCACCTTCCAGGCCATATCCTATATCCTGGACTGCTACTGGGAGACCGTGGAGGTCCAGCCCCGCTACTCCCGCTTTCTTCTGTACCTCTCCCTCTTCCCCCAGCTCATAGCCGGCCCCATCGTGCGGTACAGCGTGGTGGAGGAGGAGATTGAGTCCCGCACCGTCACCCCCACGGACCTCTGCGACGGCGCCCTCAGGGTGATAGTCGGCCTCTCAAAGAAGGTGGTACTTGCCAATAACCTTTGGGTGATAGTGGACTCCTTCTTCGGCAAGGACATCTCCACCCTCTCCTTCCTCGGCACCTGGTACACGGTGATAGTCTACTCCCTCTATGTCTACTTTGACTTCTCCGGCTACTCCGACATAGCCATAGGCCTTGGCCGCATGTTCGGCTTCCACTTTGACGAGAACTTCACCCACCCCTTTGCCTGCCGGACAATAGCGGAGTTCTGGCAGCGCTGGCATATCTCTCTTGGCTCCTTCTTCCGGGATTACCTTCTCTATGTGCCCATCTTCGGTCAGAACCGCAAGTATATAAGCCTTTTCCTTGTATGGTTCTGCACCGGCGTCTGGCATGGCGCCGCCTGGAACTACATTATTTGGGGCCTATACTTTGGCTGCTTTATATTCTTCGAGCAGAAGCTGGGCAAGAAGCGGATTAAAAAGTGGCCCCTATGGTGGAAGCATATCTACAGCAAGCTTGTCATAATCATCGGCTTCGGCATTTTCTACTTTGAGGACCTCTCCCAGCTCGGCCTGTTCTTCAAAAACATCACCGCTGTGGGAGCTATAACCGGCGCGGCACCCTTCTTCGACCCCATCACCTGGGCCTCTTTCCAGAACAACCTCTTCCTTATCGCCGTCTCCGTGGCCTGCAGCCTGCCCCTCCTGCCGAAAATCAAGAGCTTCTTCCTGGAGTCCTCCCAGGACTCCCTGTATATAGCTGGGCGCGCAGGCTCCCTCATCGCCTGCATGGGCCTTTTAGCCATAGTGAGTATCCTGCTGGTGGACGCCACCAACAATGTGTTCCTCTACTGGCGCTTCTAGCTCCAGCCATACCATAATGAAAGCAAGGTGACTCTAATGGAAACCCCTGAGATAAAGCATATGCGCGACCCCTCATCCCAGCCGCCCCCACAGCCGCGCCGCCGCAAAAAGGCCGACCGCCGCCGTGTCCTCAGCAGCCGCATGTCCGTCCTCTGCCTGCTGGTACTGGTACTGGCCTTCGCCACAACGTCGGTTCTCCTGCTGGTGCTGCCCCGCTCCACCAAGTCCCTTATTGAAAAACGCGACCTGGCCGCCTTTCCAAAGTTCACCCTGGAGAGCTACTTCTCCGGCGACTTCACCGCAGGGGTTGCCACCTACTATGATGATACCGTCCCGAATCATGACGGCTTTAAAAACCTTGGCAACAGCTTCAAGCGGCTTTTCGGCCTGCCCAAGTCCGACAACTCCGTGCAGTTCGTGGGCAAGATAAATAAAATAACCGACGATAACCCAACGTCCGAGCCCACCCCTGTCCCCATGAACAACGATAGTTCCGCTGGCGAAGGCAGCGGAACTGTTCTGCCCGCAGGCGCCGCGGGCCGCCGTATGGACGCCGTCCCAGCCAACCCCGACCCCGGCCCCACCGCCGACCCCTTCCCCAACCAAGAGGTCGAGGGCAAGGATATCATCGAGAATATCATGATAATCAAGCAGGACGGACACTGGCGGGGCATGGAGATGTTCGCCGGGGGCAGCGGCGACGCCTACGCCTCGGCCCTAAATAATCTGCGCCAAAAGGTGGACCCCTCTGTAAACATCTGGTCCATGCCCGCCCCCCTCCCCTGCCAGTTCTACACCCCGGAGGAGTATAAGGAGTATGTTGCCGACCAGTCCCAGTGCTTCGACAGCGTCCACCAGAAGCTCGACCCTGCAATAAAGCCCCTGAACATCTGCAGCGCCCTCTCCGCCCACTCAGAAGAGCCAATCTATTGCCGCACCGACCACCACTGGCAGCCCCTGGGGGCCTACTACGCGGCCCAGGCCTTCGCCAACGCCGCCGGAGTACCCTTTGCGGACATCTCCACCTATACCTCCAAGAAGATTGAAAACTCCATGGGCACCATGTACAGCTGGTCCAAATCCGCGGACCTTCTCAGCGACCCCGAGGACTTTATCTACTATCTCCCCGGCGTCCCCTATTCCGCCGTCTACTACGACCAGGCCTTCAACTTCTCCTGGGATGATGACGACCTCTTCGGTGCCGAGGTCCCCGAGGACCCCTATATTGTCTATCTCGGCGGCGACCAGTATATTGTCAAAATCACCACCGATGTGCAGAACGGCCGCAAGCTCTTAGTTATGAAGGACAGCTACGGCAACGCCACCGTCCCCTTCTATACCAGCTCCTTCGGCGAGATATACGTAGCCGACATCCGGTATATGGAGCGCAACCTTGTAAGCATGATTCGTGACCTGGGCATAACCGACGTGGTGTTCACAGTCTCAGCCTTCTCTGTGGTTGGTGACAATGCAAACTACATCCAGGCCATCATCGACCAGAACGCCGGTGAGTCAGTCACCGACCCATACCCCCAGCCCGGCCCCACCACGGCTCCCCCCGCCGCCGGTGCCGTAGATTAACCTAAACTGAAAGGAGGCATGTATAATGGACGCAAGAGACGTATTCGCAAGGCTCGACCGGGTATTCCAGGATGTATTTGACGATAGCTCCATCCGTGTCAACCCCGAGACCACCGCCGACGACATCGAGGACTGGGACAGCCTGGAGCATATCACCCTCATCTCCGCCGTAGAGCGGGAGTTCCGCATGAAGTTCAAGATGGGCGAGATATCCTCCATGAAGAACGTGGGCGAGATGGCCCGCATAGTCATGGAGCGCATGAAGCGCTGAAACCAAAGAATTGAGCTGTCCCATTTTCCGGGACAGCTCTTTTTTTACTCAGCCTTTTTCAGGCGCTCCAAAAGCCAATCTGTAACCGGCCTGAACAGGACGTGCAGTCCGTACCCAATCGCCCCTCCGGCCGTATTTGTGATAATGTCCGTAATGTCGGAGCTCCTTCCTCCGCTCATGAGCGGCTGGATAAGCTCTATGGAAAGGCTCATGAGCAGGCACCACAGCACCGTCTTTCCAAAGCCCGCCCGCCTGCACAGCGGTAGCAGGAACCCGAAGGGCGCAGTCATAACCACGTTTAGCGCCACCTGCCTCACAAAATCCCCCCGCCCCTCAAAAACGTCCACAAAGGGCGTCATGTTCATGGGCTCATAGGGGTGGTTCAGCATAAATGGCAACGAAGCTATCACCGGCATCAATGTGACAAGGAGCACTAATGTGAGGTACGCGTACATCAGCGTGCGCACCACCAGCACGTCCCGGCCCCGGGCCCGCCACCGCCTGAAAAGCACCAGGGCATACACCAGGGCAATGGCCCCGAAATCTATAAAGTATCTTGCAAAGTACCTCACAGCCCACTCACCCCCCTAAGCCTGTCCAGAGCCCCTTTTAACGGCCTGTACAACAGCAGCATCAGCAGGAAATTGCCGCCGGCGTGCATAAAGTCAAAGGGGAGCCCGCTTATAATCCAGGCAAACATCATCCGCACCCCGCCCACAGGCAGGTACGTCAGCGAGCACAGCGTCCCGAAACACAGGCCATACAGCCCCGCGAACACCGCCCACTGCCACGCCTTATCCATGCGCCTGAAAACCCAGGTGAGCGCCGCCAGCAGCGGCCATATGTAAAGGTACATCACCCACCAGCTCCCGAATCCGTACAGCAGCCCCTCCAGCAGCAGGAACACGCAGACGGCCCCCATTGCCACCGGCCCGAAGCTCAAGGTGAACAGCACAATTAAAAGGGTCACCGGCTCGAAGTTGGGCAGAAAGGCCATTACCTCCTTGCCCGCTGTCAGCAGCACACCCATCATTGCCATGACGCACATGGATAAAAGGCGCTTGTTCATCAGTAGCCCACCGTCAGCACCAGGCCGTAGCTTTTGCCCTCCTCAATAGGGGTGGAGTCAATGCCGGTCATTGCCGTCTCTCCGTCCACCGTCAGGCGCCACCACTCCTGGCTGCCCTCGTCGGCGGTATAGCCGTCAACAGCCTTTACAAACAGGCCGTACTGGGAGTCCTCCCCCTCAATAAGGCCCTCCTTCTGGAGGACAGCCCCCAGCATTTCCTCGGTGGTCTCGTAGGTAAAGTCCTTGGTGCTGCCGTCCTTATGGGTCACAGTGACGGTAACGGATTTCTTTTCCCCGCTGCCGCCGCCCTTGCTGCACCCGGCAAAGATTCCCACGGTCATTAGCAGCGCCAGCAGAAGCGCCGCCGTCCTCTTAGCGATAGTTTTGTTCTGCATAGTAATATGCCTCCTAAAAATATTTATTTTAGGGTGGCCTGCCGGGGTATAGTTTACGCAGTTTAAAAGCCGGAATATACAGATTTTAAGTACGTTTACTATAAAACCCCAGACTAAGGGCGCGGGCTGCTGTGTACGCAGTCTGCCGCGCTTCTGCAGGGCTCGCTGAACATCGCAGCTACCCTGCGGCCCTCCGGGCAAGTCTTCCGGCTCTGACATCAGCGCCTGCGCCCGGCCTTCCCAGAAGCAGCATTATAAATGCTGTTATAATTTCCAGTGGCAATTCCCGGATGGTCCGGCCCTGCTGTACCGGCTTCCGGGGGCGCGGGCTCCGTCATTACGGCGACGGGTTCGCCAGGGATTTGCACCCTGTTCCTGTGTTCGGCTACGGTATAGCTAATTTATTATTGTGCTATGCCGCAGGCACCGCGGAGTCCTAACGGTGAAAAATATAGCATAAAAATATGGTAATGTCAAGGTTTATGGTATAATGAAAGAGGGCTTTTCCTTTGAGAAAGCCCTCTTTTTTACGCTGGCCTTTGGCCGCGCCAGACCTTGGGGCGCTGCCCCAAACCCCGCCAGGGGAACCTGTTCCCCTGGACCCCGTTATCTTTGCCGCGCAAAGAAGTCCCGCAGGATTTGCCGCGCTTCATCTTCCATAAAGCCTGGGTAGGCGGGTATCTTCAGCGTCCCGGCCTCCGGGCTCTCCGCCCCAAATACCACCCGCTCTACCCTGGCATTATACGCCGCCCCCGCGCACATCTGACAGGGCTCCAGCGTTACGTAAAGCTGGCACCCGCTCAGCCGCCAGGTGCCCAGCCTTTCACAGGCCCTTGCGATAGCCTCAATCTCCGCGTGGGCAATGGCATTCCCCAGGCTCTCCCGCCTGTTGCGCCCCTCGCCTATCACCTGCCCGCCGCTCACTATCACAGCGCCCACAGGCACTTCACCGGCTTCCCCGGCCTCCAGCGCCAGCTCCAGCGCCCTTTCCATAAACCGCTTCTCCGGCAGAAACTCAAGCTTCATACTGCCCTCAGATAAAAAACAGCATGATTGTCTCCACCGCCACCATCGCGGCTATGGCCCAGAGCACCACTGATTTCAGCAGCGTCAGTATAGACTCCCCTACCCTCAGCGGCGCATACAGCACGCCGTCCGCCGGGACCATTGGCTCCCGCTTCGGAAACAGCCTCTTTCTCAGCGCCAACAGCAGCACCAGCGCCAGCATACCCAGGGCACAGACGGTCACCATTGTGATTCCGGCAAGCAGCTCCTGCTTCGATTGGCCCCAGCCTGTGAACAGGTAGTAATAGCTCTCAATAACGGCAATGCCGTTATTCATAGCGTGTATGCACACGCTCACCCAGAGATTTCCTGTGATAACATAGGCCGCGCCCATGGCAACCCCCGCTATTGTAGCGAAAACTACGCTTGAGAGCTGCATATGGGCCATGCCGAATATCACCGACGAGGCCGCTATTGCAAAGCCTGTGCCAAACCTTCTCAGGGATGAGAGTATTACCCCCCGAAAGGCAAATTCCTCCAGCACCGGCACCATCACCGCCACGCCCAGGAACTCTATCCAAAAGTTCAGCCAGCCGCCCCCATTCCCCAAAACGCTGGGCAGCTCCTTCGCCCCGTAATCCTCCAGCAGCTCCTTTATTACCGCCGCAGGGATGTTTGCAGCCATGCACACCCCAAGCCCGCCAAGGATTACCAGCACACATCCAATAAAGCTGCTCCTGCCAAAGCGCAGGTGAAAGTTCCAGTCCTTCTTCACCATATAGATAAGGGGCGGCAGCGCCGTGCACACCGGCGAGAGCCCGACGGACAGCATCACCATCGCCAGGTTGTCGCCCATAATATTCACGCCAGCCGCCACGCAGATTACGGACACCGCCGCCTGCAGCGCAAAGCTCAGCACCGTCTGGGCCACTATCAGCAGTCCCACCGTGTTCAGCGTCCTCAGTGCCCCTGATTTTCTTGGGTCCTTCTGCCTGAGCGCAAAGGCCGGGGCCTGCGCCTGGGCAGGATAGTATCCCGGGGTATACCTCGGATATCCCTGCTGCGCCGGATAACCCTGTTGGCCCTGGAAGTTCTGCGCCGGCTGGCCCTGATAGGCGGGATAGGCCGGGCAGCCCTGGCCCTCTGGATAATTTGGATAACTGGGGTAATTTGCCTGGTTCATACCGGCTCCTTTCGATTTATCTCAATTAAAATATCAGACTATTATAGCCGAGACCTGCCTTGCGAACTCAGCCGGGTCCTCAAGGGGCGTGCCCTCCACCAGCAGCGCCTGGCCGTACAGCACATTGACATAGAGGCCCAGCCGCTCCTCGTCGTCCTTCAGCTCACAAAGCTTGCCGAAGACCGGGTGCTCAGGGTTCAGCTCCAGCACCCTCTGGGCCTTCACCTTTTCACCTGCGGGCATATTGTTCAGCACCTTCTCCATCTCAGAGGATATTTCCCCCTGGGTGGACATGGCGGCGGGATGGCTCATAAGCCCTGCGTTCAGCTTGACCTCCTTTACCTTCCCATCAAGGGCCTTTCCCATGGCCTCGAGCAGCCCCTTATTCTCGTCGGCAAGCTCTTTGGTGTGCTGCTTCTCCTCGTCGCTCTGTAAGTCCAGGCCCTCCGCGGTGATGTTCTTAAACTCCTTCTCGTCGTACTTATCCAGCATTTTAAGGGCAAACTCATCCACATCATCCGTCAGGCACAAAATCTCAAAGCCCTTCTCCACAAGGGCCTCGGCCTGGGGCAGCGCCATAATGCGCTGGGCGCTCTCCCCGCACCCATAGTATATGCAGTCCTGCTCCGGCTTCATCCGCTCCCTATACTCTTTGAGGCTCACAAGCTTCCTCTCATTGGAGGACGTGAACAGCACCAAGTCCTTGAGCTCGTCCTTCTTGGCACCAAAGCCCTCATACATGCCGTACTTTATCTGCAAACCAAAGCTTTTCCAGAATTCCTCATACTTCTCCCTGTCGTTCTCCAGCATGGATTTAAGCTCGCTTGCTATCTTCTTCTCAAGCCGCCCGGCAATAAGCTTCAGCTGCCTGTCGTGCTGCAGCATTTCCCTGGAGATATTCAGCGACAAATCCTGGGAGTCCACCAGGCCCCGCATAAAGCTGAAGCAGTCTGGCAGCAAATCGGCGCACTTGTCCATAATAAGCACCCCGCTGGCATAGAGCTGCAGGCCCTTCTCAAAATCCCGGGTATAGTAATTATAGGGCGCGGCCTTTGGCACAAAGAGCATGGCGGTATAGGTAGCAGCGCCCTCTGTGGAGGTGCGTATCACCCTCAGCGGGTCCTGCCAGTCCCCGAACTTCTCCTTATAAAAGCCGTTCAGCTCCTCGTCAGTGACCTCGCTCTTTGCCTTCTTCCAAATTGGCACCATAGAGTTGAGGGTCTCCTCCTCAAAATAGCTCTCATACTCGGGCTCCTTGCCCTCGGTGCCCGTGCCCTCCTTCATCCTGGAGCGCTGCATCTCCATCTTAATAGGATACCTTATATAGTCCGAGTACCGCTTGACCAAATGGCTTAGCCTGTACTGGTCCAGGAACTCGCTGTAGTTCTCGTCCTCGGTGTCGGGCTTGATTGTGAGGGTAATGCGCGTCCCCCGCTTGTTCCAGCTGCTGTCTGATATCTCATAGCCGTCAAGGCCCTCAGAGACCCACATGGCGCCCTTCTCTGCTCCAAAGGCTTTTGTCTCCACAACCACCTTCGAGCTCACCATAAACGCCGAGTAAAACCCAACGCCAAACTGCCCGATAATGTCCACATCCGCGTCATTCTTTTCATTCTCACTCTTAAACTGCAGCGAGCCGCTCTTGGCGATAACACCCAGGTTATTGTCCAGTTCCTCAGCGGTCATGCCGATGCCGTTATCGGTTATCCTAAGGGTACGCCCCTCCTTGTCGGCCTCAATGCGGATAAAGAAATCCTCCCGGTTAAGGCCGGTGACCCCCTCGCTGACGCTCTTATAGTAGAGCTTGTCAATGGCGTCGCTGGCATTAGAGATAAGCTCCCTAAGGAAAATCTCCTTATGGGTATAGATGGAGTTTATCATCAGGTCCATCAGCCGTTTCGATTCGGCCTGAAATTCTTTCATTGCCATAGCTAAAAAGACTTCCTTTCACTAAATACTTGATATCTTTATATTATAGCACAATTTTCGCAAAGTTCAAGACGGTTGAGGGGAGGAAATTGCGGGTTGCAAAAGGAAAGGGGACACCCTGCGGTATCCCCTAAAAAGTTTGGCTTTGGCCGGAGCGTCACTCCCGGCATCTCTTTTGCCCGTTGCAGCAGCACGCGGCGTATGAAGACGCGCTTTTCACCTCAAAGCCTACCCTTATCCTACTATAATTATAGCAAAACTATTCCCTCCTGTAAAGTATTTTTTTATTCTTCAGGCTTTTCATCCAGGTCACATTCCCTATATGCCAAAAGGTCAGAACAGAATTTTTATACTCCACAGGGTCAGCTTTGACCTTTAGCCTCAAAACCAATTTAAACTTCTCACCATTATCTTCTATCTCCTTTAAAATCACAGCGGTATTATCTTTATTTGCCGAGATAATATAGTCAGGCTCTGCGATGATATCAGGAATATAGCCCACAAAGCGCTCATAATCCCCCGGGTGCCGCTCCTTTATATGCTCCACACGTTCATCCGTAATAACCACCTCGTCCGTCAAAATCTCCCCCGCGACACACGAGTATATCCCCCTGTCAATCTTCCCCACATACCACACAGCCTTATCCCCGGCTTTCCTATCAGCTGCCCCTATTATATCAATTTCCAGGACATCTGTAAACTCGGCTTCACAGAAATTTCTTCATAATTCGTTAATATCATTGACAAACTTCCCCCACTCTGCTACAATTAGGCCGTTTAAGCTTTTATACAACTAAATAGAGGAGGCCAAAAAATGGAAATTCTATCTAAGCTCAACCGCCTGTTGTTCCCCCGGTCTGAGGAGTACGAGAAGCTTGGCGCCAAGAAAGCGCTGGCCCTGGGATTTCAGCACGCCTTTGCAATGAGCTGCGCCACTATACTGGTGCCGCTGCTCACGGGGCTTGATGTGGGTGTGGCCCTGTTCTGCGCCGGCGTTGGCACCATCATCTTCCACCTCTGCACCGGCGGGCGCATGCCCACCTTCCTGGGCAGCTCCTTCGCCTTCATCTCGGCACTCTGCGGGGTAATAGGCAACTCAAGCTTCGGGGCAACCTATGACGAGCAGGTTTCGGCGGCAATGGGCGGCATTATAGCCGCGGGTGCCTTCTACCTGCTGCTGTCCCTGGTGATAAGGTTCTGCGGCAAGGGCCTTATCGACAAGCTCTTCCCCCCGGTGGTCCGGGGCGTGGGAATCACTTTGATTGGCCTGAACCTGGCCTCCTCCGCCATCAACAATATCCAGACCCAGTACGGTCCCGACGGCAGCGCCCTCCCCATCTTCGGAGAGGGCTATGACATGCCTACCTATGTATGGGCCTGGGTGCTGGCGGCCATCGTCTGCCTCACAGCCGTGGTGCTCTCCAGCTGCTGCAAGGGCATGGTAAAGATGTCCTCCATTGTGATAGCCCTGGTGGGCGGCTATGTGCTCTCCCTCATCGTCACAAAGACAGGCCTTGCCCCCGCGGCCCTTATGAACACCGGGGTCATCGCCGACTATAACTGGATTCAGGCCCCCCACTTTGTCCTGCCCAGCTTCAACATCACCGCCATCGGCATGATAGCGCCCATTGCCATAGTCACCTGCGTTGAGCACGTGGGTGATGTGTACGCCAACGGCGCTGTTGTGGGCAAGGACTTCACCAAGGACCCCGGTCTGCACCGCACCATGTTGGGCGACGGCTTAGCCACAGTCTTCGCCGGCTTAGTAGGCGGCCCTCCCAACACCACCTACAGCGAGAACACCGCTGTGCTGGCTGCCACCGGCAACTATAACCCCGCCTCCCTGCGGATAGCCGCCATTGTCGCCATAGTGGTGAGCTTCTTCGGCAAAGCCATCGGTGTCATACAGTCCGTGCCCAACTGCGTGCTGGGCGGGGCGTGCATTGTGCTGTACGGCATGATAGCCTCTGTGGGCCTGAGGACGCTGGTTGAAAACCACGTGGACTTTACAAAAAACCGCAACCTGTGCATTGCGGCGGTCATGCTGGTCCTGGCGATTGGCGGCGCCGTTATCGGTAACGCCACCTTTAACTTTACCAATATCGGGCTTGGCATAATCGTGGGTATCATCATGAACCTGGCAATACCCGAGGTTGAGCCCCAGGAGCCCGGGCTTGTGGCCCATTCAGTGGACAAGTCCGAGGTCGTCCCGGAGCGTAAGACAAAGTAATAGTATTTGAGATAAATAGTAAATATATAACGTAATGGCAATGCGCCGGTTTTCCCTTGGAAGGCCGGCGCGTTTTTTTGCCCAATCCCCTTGACAATTCCCTTTGATGATATTATAATGATATCACACCAATATAAGGAGGCAACGCAAATGTTCATCGTAAACACCAACGACATCCCCGGACAGCCCATCCAGGCCCTGGGCGTAGTAACAGGCAGCACCATCCAGTCCAAAAATATCGGCAAGGATATAGGCCAGGGCTTCAAGACCCTGGTAGGCGGCGAGCTGAAGTCTTACACAAAAATGATGGACGAGGCCCGGAACATAGCCATGCAGCGCATGGTGGAGCAGGCACAGCAGATGGGCGCGGACGCGATAGTGTCACTGCGCTTCTCGGGCTCCGCCATTATGGCCGGAGCCGCCGAGGTGCTGGCCTACGGCACAGCGGTAAAGTACATAAATAACTGATGCACTTTAAATGAAGCGCTCCGGTCCTCGGGGCGCTTTCGCCATGACCGCCCCTCACATCACCCCCAGCAGTCCGTATATCATGAACACTATCCCCATCAGCAGCCATACCCCGCTGATGAAGTACAGCCCGAAAAGGGCCCCGCTTTTTACCCCGCGCTCTCTGAGCTTTCGTCCCCAGCGGAAGGTGAAGAAAGCTATGGCCCCTCCGGCTATGAGCAGCACGGGCGAGCAGACCAGGTACAGTACAGTCATAAAAACATCTCCAAACAAAAGGCAGTATGGAAAGCCGCCGTACTGCCTGGTTTTTTTTATTGCTTACTCAGCCTCAAAGTAGGCCTTGAACGCCTGATAGGCCGCATACAGGTCCACCTTGGAGATGACCTCGAAGGGGGCGTGCATACTGAGCACCGGCACCCCGATGTCGATGACGTCGGCGTTCAGGCGGGCAATGTCCAGAGCCACGGTGCCTCCGCCGCCCTGGTCCACCTTCCCCAGCTCACCTATCTGCCAGAGCACGCCGGCGTTGTCCAGGACCCTGCGCACCCAGCCCAGGAACTCGGCCGAGGCGTCGTTGCTGCCGCCCTTGCCGCGGCTGCCTGTGTACTTGGCAATGCCTACGCCGCGGTTCACATAGGTGGAGTTGCCCGGCTCAAAGGCAGAGGCATAGGTGGGGTCAAAGGCCGCGGTCACGTCCGCTGAAAGGCAGCTCGACTTGCTCCACACATGCTGGGGCTCCAGGCCCTCGGCACGGCTCAGGTCACAGACAAAGTAGTTCAGGTACTCCGAGCAGAGGCCGGTATTGCCCACAGAGCCAATCTCCTCCTTATCAGCCAGGCAGACAATGCAGGTCTTCTCCGGGGCCTCGCTGGCAAACAGCGCCTGGAGGGCCGGGTATGCGCAGACCCGGTCGTCGTGCCCGTAAGCACCCACCATGCTGCGGTCAAAGCCGATGTCGGCGGCGGGGAACGCGGGCACAAACTCCAGCTCGGCGGAGATAAGGTCGCTCTCTACAATGCCATACTGCTCGTTGAGAATCTTCATAACATTCAGCTTATAGAGCTGCTCCCCCTCCTTGTCAAGGGGCAGGCTGCCTATGAGCACATTTAAATCCTCGCCGGTGAAGGCCTCGCCCAGCTTCTTTACGGCCTGGTCCTTCCCCAGGTGGGGCAGGATATCGGTAATGCAGAACTGAGGGTCCCCGGGGTTCTCGCCCACGTTCAGGATGACCTCACTGCCGTCCTTTTTCACAATCTTTCCGTGGATGGACAGGGGTATCGCCGTCCACTGGTACTTCTTAATGCCGCCGTAATAATGGGTCTTCAGAAGGGCCAGCTCCCCGCTCTCATACAGGGGAATGGGCTTTAAATCCACCCGGGGGCTGTCGATATGGGCCGCGGCTATCCTGACGCCGTCCTTTGCGCCGTTTTTGCCGATAACCGCCAGGCACATGGCCCTGCCCCTGTTGTTATAGTATACCTTCTCCCCGGCGCTGTACTTCTTCAGCGGGTCAAACTCCACAAATCCCGCCGCTTTAGCCGCCGTAACAGTCCAGTCCACGGCCTCGCGCTCGGTCTTTGCGGCAGTGATGAAATCCTTATAGCCCTCGGCAAAATCCATGGCCTTGGGGGCGTCCCTGAGGGCGGCCTCCCTTGAGGGCTTAGCCTTGTCCATCAGAAGCTTCTCGCTGAGCTCCTGAGCCTGAGTCTTTTTATTCTCTTCCATTTTTGCTGACCTCTTTTCTAAAATACTTTGGTTATTATTGGTAAGACTTTCGTATACAAGACCTATTATACCCACCGTCTGCCCAAAAGTCAACACTGGAGTCCCCTTCACATTGACAAATCCCCCGCATCTGTTATAATAGGATAAAACAGAAGGAGAGGACCATATATGAAGACCCTGTATCTTGACTGCAATATGGGCGCCGCCGGGGACATGCTCTCCGCCGCCCTTTTAGAGCTCCTTCCCCCAGAGGAGCGCCCGGGCTTTATAGACGAACTGAACGCCCTGGGTATACCCGGGGTGGAGTTCACAGCCCAGCCCTCGGTGAAATGCGGCATTACCGGCACCCATATGGAGGTGTCTGTAAACGGACATACCGAAGGTGAAGAGCACCACCATGAACATAAACATGAACATCATGAGCACGAACATCATGGACACGAACATCACGAACGTGAGCATCATCACGAGCACGGACATTCCCACCACCACAGCGGTATGCACGACATCGAGCATATTGTAAGCGGGCACCTAAACATCCCCGAGAAGGTGAAGTCCGACATTCTGGCTGTATATAATCTGATAGCCCAGGCCGAGAGCCACGCCCACGGCGTGCCGGTAACTGAAATCCACTTCCACGAGGTGGGCACCATGGACGCTGTGGCGGATGTAGCCGCAGTCTGCCTATTAATGGACAGGCTGTCCCCGGAGCAGGTCATCGTCTCCCCGGTGCATGTGGGCAGCGGCCAGGTCCGGTGCGCCCACGGCATACTGCCTGTCCCGGCCCCTGCCACCGCCCATATTCTCACAGGCGTGCCCATCTTTGGGGGCAAAATCAAGGGCGAGCTCTGCACCCCCACCGGCGCGGCGCTCCTCAGGCACTTCGCCACTAAATTCGGCGACATGCCCGTTATGACCCTCCTGCAGGTGGGCTACGGCATGGGCAGCAAGGACTTTGAGGCCGCAAACTGTGTTAGAGCCATGCTTGGAGAAGCATGAGTAATATAAACCTTTGGAGGAAATTATTATGAACGTAGCAGTTTTGGGCGCATGGCACGTGCACACAATGGAGTACGCCACCGCCGTGCAGAACAATTCCCGCACCACCCTCTCCTGCCTCTGGGACAGCGATTCAAAGCGCGGCGCAGAGATGGCCGAAAAGCTTGGCGTGCCCTTCCAGCCCGATTTGGACGCCCTGCTCAGCGACCCCTCTATAGAGGCCGTCACCGTCACCACCGCTACCGCCGAGCATACCGAAATACTCAAGGCCGTGGCAAAGGCCGGCAAGCATATCTTCACCGAGAAGGTCCTGGCCCTCACCAATGAGGAGGCCGCGGACATCGCCGGCGTCATCCGCAGCAGCGGCATTAAGTTCACCATCTCCTACCCCCACAAAATTCGCCCCACCCTCAAGGCAGCCAAGGAGCTGACCGAAAGCGGGAAGCTGGGCAGGATAACCTACGCCCGGGTGCGCAACGTACATAACGGCAGCAGCGCCGGATGGCTCCCGCCCCATTTCTACGACCCCAAGGAGACCGGCGGCGGGGCTATGATGGACCTGGGCGCCCACCCCATGTACACCCTTAACTGGCTCATGGGCGAGCCCAAGTCCATCGTCTCCATGTTTACCGAGGTGACCGGCAAGGGCGTAGAGGACAACGCCGTGTCCGTTATCGAGTTTGGCGGCGGTGCCATCGGCGTGTCCGAAACCGGCTTTGTAAGCGGCGGCATGGGATATGTGCTTGAGGTGGGCGGCACAGAGGGCTCCCTGATGGTCCATAACGACATTTTAGAGTATAGCTGCGCCGAGACCGAGGGTAAGCTGGTGGAGCTCGGGGACCTCCCCCAGGCTGACCCCATGCCCATTGACGCCTGGATTGACGCCTGCATTGACGGCGGCGAGGCTCCAAACGGCATAGACGACGCGGTTGCCCTCACTAAATTCATGGTGGGCGCCTACGAGTCATATAAAACCGGGTCAAAGTATATCTTTTAAAGAACTATATGCTCTAAATATAATATAATGATACTCAGCCCTGATACTTTTTCCAGGTATCAGGGCCCTTATTTTAATATAATTCTCAAAAGCTCTTGCAAGATTGAAGGAAATGTGTCATAATATCTGAAACGTATCAACAATGTGATGATGACCCTTTGGAGGATATCTTTATGACAAACAATGTATTTGCCCCAACCCCGCCCATGGGCTGGAACAGCTATGACTACTACGACACCACCGTAAACGAGGAGCAGGTACGGGCCAACGCCCGGGTCATGGCTGAGCGCCTGAAGGAGTGGGGCTGGGAGTATATCGTCATCGACATCCAGTGGTACGCAAAAAACGCCGGGAGTATGCGCGGGCGCTTCCAGTACATCCCCTTCGGCCCGGTGGAGATGGACGCCTGGTCCCGCCTTCAGCCGGACCCCGAGCGCTTCCCCTCCTCCCAGGGGGGCAAGGGCTTCTGGCCCCTGGCAGACTATATACACAGCCTTGGCCTCAAGTTCGGCATACATATAATGCGGGGCATACCCCGGATTGCCGCCCATGTCCACGGCAAAATACTGGGCCATAACGAGACGGCTGATATGGTAGCCGACCCTGCCTCTGTCTGCTGGTGGAACCCGGATATGTACGGCGTGCGGGACTGTCCCGGGGGCCAGGCCTACTACGACTCAATTATAAAAATGTACGCCGACTGGGGCGTGGACTTTATAAAATGCGACGACATCTGCAATACCGACCACTGGACCCCAAACAGCGAGAAGGCCTTCGCCAGAAGCTTTGAAATAGAGATGATATCCCGCGCCATTGAAAAGAGCGGGCGCCAGATTGTGCTGTCCCTCTCCCCCGGCCCGGCGGTGATAGGCAAGGCCTGGCACTACCAGACATATTCCAATATGTGGCGCATTACCGACGACTTCTGGGACGACTGGGAGCTTTTGAAGGCCATGTTCCCCCGCTGCGAGCAGTGGCAAGACCATGTGTTCCCCGGCTCATACCCCGACTGCGACATGCTGCCCTTGGGCTATATCGGCGCGGGCTTCGGTGACGAGCGCCTGACCCGATTTACAAGGGACGAACAGAAGACCATGTTCACCCTCTGGTGTCTGATGGGCTCCCCCCTGATGATGGGCGGTGAGCTCACAAAGCTGGACGACTGGACCATGTTCATCCTCACCAACTGGGACGTGCTGGACATGCTCCCCTGCCGCCCGAAACAGCTCTACCGCAATGACAGCTCCGCCGCCTGGACCGCCTTGGACCCGGACTCCGGGGAAAAATATGTGGTGCTCTTTAACCTTGCCGACGAGCCCCAGCACCTTTCTGCCTCTGTCAGGGACATATGGCCCCGGACCATTGCGGGCATAGACTTATGGGAGGGCAGGCGCACCGAGTTCACCGACGGCGCCGTGACTGCCGACGTAGCCCCCCACGGCTGCGCGGCCTTCCGCATAGCCAGCACCGCCAAGCCCTGGGAGGACCAGCAGTGAGCGCGGGGCCGCTGAGCCCCCGGGC
Organism: Acutalibacter sp. 1XD8-36; assembly: GCF_009917525.1. Lineage (GTDB taxonomy): Bacteria > Bacillota > Clostridia > Oscillospirales > Acutalibacteraceae > Acutalibacter. Next base: position 111,827 of record NZ_QZDU01000003.1, on the reverse strand, counting down.
CATGGACTTCCTCTTTGAGCTGTCCATAAACAATGAGCGCCCATGGTTTCAGGAGCACAAGCCCGAGTTTGAGGCCCTGCTGCACCGGCCCTTTAAAGAGCTGGCTGAGGAGACCCTGGACATAATGTCTAGGCGCTTTCCCGCCTGCGGCTTTGGCCTGCACATCTCAAGGATATACCGGGACGCCCGGAGGCTCTTCGGCCGCGGCCCCTACCACGACCACCTTTGGTTTTCCCTTCAGCGCGCGGACTGCCGCAGTCAGGGACCAATGCTCTGGTTTGAGTTCGGGCTTTCGGGCACCTCCCACGGCCTCGGCTACTGGGAGCGCTCCGCACAGCAGGCGGCGGCCTTCCGCAAAAAGATAGACAGCGACCCAAAGCGCTTTGAGGAGCTGCTGCTCGCCGTCCCGGACAGGGAGCGCAGCCGCCTGTGGGGTGACGAGTACAAGCGCCCGAAGGGGCATATAAGCAGCCTTATCGACCCATGGTACAACCGCAAGCAGGCCAGTATAGGCTACGACGACTACTTTGGCGACGAGCTCTTTACAGACAGGCTCCCCCTGCTTCTCTCAGAGTCCCTCTCCGGGCTCATACCCCTCTATCACTACATGATGGAGGCCGCCGGACTGGAGCTTAAAGAATAAAAATCTCGCCTCTACTCATACTATAACCCAGTATGAAAGGAGGCACATAAATGTGCACTTGCATTACAATGAAGACCCGGGACGTATACTTCGGGCGCACCATGGATATCCACTACCGCTTCGGTGAGCAGGTCTCCGTCACGCCCAGGGGCTTCCGCTTCCCCCTGAAATCCGGGGACAGCTTTGAAAACTGGTACGCCATGATAGGCATGGCCTCTGTCCAGGGGGATTACCCCCTCTACGCCGAGGCCACCAACGAGAGGGGCCTCTCAATGGCAGGGCTCAACTTCCCGGAAAACGCCTGGTACGGCGAGCCCATCCCCGGAAAAAGAAACCTCACCCCCTATGAGCTCATCCCCTGGGTTCTGGGCTCCTTCGGCACCCTTGAGGAGGTAAGGCGGGAGCTCTCGTCCCTGTGGCTTGTCAATATTCCCCTTGACCCGGACACTCCCGTGGCCCCCCTCCACTGGATGATAAGCGACGCCCAGGGCTCAAGCATAGTTTTGGAGCAGACCAGGGAGGATGGCCTTAGGATATACGACAACCCCTTCGGCGTACTCACCAATAACCCCACCTTCCCCTACCACAGCATGAACCTAAACAGCTTCATGAACCTCACCTCAAGCCCGCCTCAAAACCGCTTCTGCAAGGGCCTGGACCTTACGGCCTTCGGCAGCGGCATGGGCTCTATCGGCCTGCCCGGGGACAACTCCCCCACCTCCCGCTTTGTGCGGGCCTGCTTCAACAGGGCGAACTCCCTATGCGGCGGCACCGAGGAGGAGTCGGTGTCCCAGTTCTTCCATATTCTCGACAATGTATGGATAGTACGTGGCTCCACCATGGCAAAGGGCAATATCTGCGACACCACCACCTACGCCTGCTGCATGAACGCCTCCCGGGGGATATACTACTATAAGACCTACTCCAACTCCCAGCTTACCGCCGTGCGCCTTACCGAGTCCAATATCAACGCCAAAAGGCCCACCTTCTACCCCCTGGAGGAGGAGCAGCAGATACGCTTCATCAACTAAGGAGGCAGTATGATAATCGATTTCCACACCCACAGCTTCCCCCCAAAGCTGGCGGCCTCCACCCTTAAAAAGCTCAGCGCCGCCAGCCATACCCTCCCCTTCACCGACGGCACCCCGGAGGGCCTTCTCGCCTCCATGGACAGCGCCGGGGTAGACCTCTCGGTCGTCCTCCCGGTAGCCACAGCCCCCCGCCAGGTTGAGCATATCAACGACGCCTCCGCAGCCATTAACGAGAGCGCCCCTGAGAAACCCGGCTGTGCCGGGCTCTTCTCCTTCGGCTGTATGCACCCGGACTTTGAGGGCTGGCACAGGGAGCTTGCCCGGGTAAAGCACCTGGGCTTAAAGGGTATCAAGCTCCACCCGGTATATCAGGGGGTGGACTTCGACGACCCACGCACCCTGCGCATTCTGGACCGCGCCGGTGAGCTCGGCCTAATAGTCGTCACCCACGCCGGCCTGGATGTGGGCTTCCCCGGAGTGTCCCGCTGCTCCCCTGAGATGGTGCGCAATGCCGTGGGCAGGGTCGGCCCGGTAAAGCTTATCCTCGCCCATATGGGCGGCTGGCGCTCCTGGGACCGGGTGCTGGAACTCCTTGCTGGCCTGCCTGTCTACATCGACACCAGCTTCTCCACCGGCAGAATGACCCCCGCCGACAGCCACTACTCTGAGGACGAGCTACAGCTTCTGGACAGTTCCGGCTTCATGGCCCTTGTCCGCGCCTTCGGCCCGGAAAGGGTGCTCTTCGGCAGCGACAGCCCCTGGAGCAGCCAGAAGGACAGCCTTGACTGGCTCCGTGAGCAGCCCCTAAACCCCCGGGAGCTTGAGGACATCCTGGGAAATAACGGTAAAAACTTACTCCAAATATAACGAAAAAGCCGCGGCTATGCGCCGCGGCCTTTTTGTTATATTTGGGATATATTCTCCTGGTCCACCAGCTTTATGCCCTTCCCGGAAAGGGCAAGCGCCGCCTTCTGGGGCTCCTGCACCCGGAATATCATGTAGGCATGGTCCACATCCCCGCCTCCCAGGAACGCGTACATGTACTCAACATTTACCCCGGCCTCAGTCAGCACCTGCAGAATTTTGTGCAGTCCTCCCGGCTCGTCCGGTATCAGCACCGCCAGCACCGGCGTCAGCTTGTGCACAAACCCGCCGTCTTTAAGTACCGTCGCCGCCTTATAGACGTCGTCCACGATTATCCTCACAATGCCGAAGTCATTGGTCTCCGCAAGGCTTAAGGCCCGCATGTCTATGCCGTTCTCAGCCAGCAGCGCCGTCATATTCGTCAGCGTCCCCGGCCTGTTCTCCAGGAAAACGGATATCTGGTTGACTGTCATAGTTTGCCCTCCTTATATCTTTCTCTTATCAATGACCCTAACAGCCTTCCCCTCGCTGCGCACAATGGACTTTGGCGCCACCAGGGTCACCTTAGCCGTGAGCCCAAGCATAGAGCGCAGGCCCTCCACCAGTTCCTTCTGCCTCTGGGCAATATCCCCCAGATTGTCAGTGAACATTTCCGGCGTCATCTCAACCTGTACGTCCAGGGTGTCGGTGTTCTTCACCCTGTCCACGATTATCTGGTAGTTTGCCGGATACCCATGGTTTAGAAGCACCGTCTCTATCTGGGACGGGAATACGTTCACGCCCCGGATAATGAGCATATCATCCGTACGGCCCTGAGGTTTGGTCATCTTCACATGGGTGCGCCCGCAGGGGCATGGCTCCCGGGTGAGGGTGCAGATGTCCCTGGTGCGGTACCTTATCAGCGGGAAGGCCTCCTTTGTGATAGACGTGAACACCAGCTCTCCCTGGCTCCCCTCCGGCAGTACCTCTCCTGTCTCCGGGTCAATTATCTCAGCGATAAAGTGGTCCTCATTGACGTGCATTCCGCTCTGGGCCGAGCACTCAAAGGACACCCCGGGCCCCGAGAGCTCTGTGAGCCCATAGATGTCATAGGCCTTTATCCCCAAGGTATTCTCAATCTCCCTGCGCATTTCCTGGCTCCAGGCCTCCGCACCAAAAATGCCCGCCTTCAAGGGTATATCATCCGGCCCCAGGCCCATCTCCTTCATGGTCTCGCCTATATAAGCCGCATAAGAGGGCGTACAGCACAGGATAGTGGCTGAAAGGTCCTGTATAAACATTATCTGACGCTCCGTATTCCCCGAGCTTGTGGGTATCGTCAGGCACCCCACCTTATGGGAGCCGCCGTTCAGCCCCGGCCCCCCGGTAAAAAGCCCGTAGCCATAGCTCACCTGGCAGACGTCCTCGTTTGTGCCTCCCGCCGCCATAATTGCCCTGGCGCAGCAGTCCTCCCACAAATCAATATCATGCTGGGTATAAAAGGCCACCACCCTTTTGCCGGTGGTCCCGGAGGTGGACTGTATGCGCACACAGTCCTTCAGGGGCATTCCCATGAGCCCATAGGGGTACGCCTCCCTCAAATCAGCCTTTGAGAGAAATGGAAGCTTATGAAGGTCGTCCGATGACCTGATATCATCCGGCGTGACCCCCTTCTCCTCCATCTTCTTCCGGTAGTAGGGCACATTCTCCCAAACATGCCGCACCTGCCTCACCAGCCGCTCATCCTGGAGGGCCTTAATTTCCTCCCGGGAGGCGCACTCAATCTCGGGTTGGTAGTAGCGTTCCACTTTGCATCAGTCCTTTCAAGACATATCTATATTTAATATTGAGTCTTCATGTGGCGGGAAAGCCGTCAGGCCGTCCTCCTCCCCAGCTCAAAAGCCCTCCTGTTAAGCTCCAGGAACTTCGCGGGCACACAGGCCTCAATAGCCTCCTGCCAGGCTTCAATGGGGAAGTCAAAATAGTGGGAGAGCCGCCCCAGCAGCACCAGATTCACCGCCTTGGCGCTACCGGCCTCCTCTGCAAGCCCCAGGCAGTCCAGGGCGTCTACCTTCGCCCCGGCGGACTCCAGCTTCTCCACCAGCCCTACAGGGTACTCCGCCGCCCCGGTTATCACTGGCATAGGGTCTATCCGCTGGGTATTCGTCACCACCCGGCCCTCAGGCTTCAGGTATGACAGCCACCTTGCGGCCTCCAGCAGCTCAAATGAAACTATGGCGTCAGCCTCACCTCTATCTATCACCGGGGAGTATACCTTCTCACCGTAGCGCACAAAGGTGACGACGCTGCCCCCCCGCTGGCTCATGCCGTGGACCTCAGAGACCTTCACATCGTATCCCCGGCCCATGAGCAGATGTCCCAGCAGCTTGCTGGCAAGCAGCGACCCCTGGCCTCCAACACCAACTATCATTATATTTTTCGTATCCATCCTTAACCCTCCTTAAACGCGCCAAAGCCGCACAGCTGCCCGCAGACCCCGCAGCCCACGCACTGGGTGCCGTCAATATGGGCCTTGCCGTCCTTAATGGAAATTGCCGGACAGCCTATCCTCATGCAGGCCCTGCACCCCCGGCACTTCCCAGCGTCCACTTTAAGCGCGGGCTTATGCTTCACATACTTTAAGAGCGCGCATGGCCTTCTGGAGATTATCACCGAGGGCTCACTAACACCCAGCTCCTCCTTCACAGTCTCCTCACAGGCCTTCAAATCATATGGGTCCACCACCCGCACACGCTCGATGCCCATGGCCCTGCACAGGGCCTCAAGGTCAATCTTACCTGCCGGGTCCCCCCGGAGGTTAAGGCCTGTTGTAGGGTTCTGCTGGTGCCCTGTCATGCCGGTGATACTATTGTCAAGTATTATCACTGTAGAATCAGACTGGTTATAGGCCACATTGGCAAGCCCCGTCATGCCCGAATGCATAAAGGTTGAGTCACCTATCACCGCCACGGCCTTCCCCCCGGCCTCAGGCCCCCTTGCCTTGTTAAAGCCGTGGAGCCCGCTGATTGAGGCCCCCATACACAGGGTCATATCCATAGCACCTAGGGGCGGCATTGCCCCCAAGGTATAGCAGCCGATATCCCCCAGCACCGTGCAGCCAAGCTTTTTCAGCGTGTAGAACAGCCCTCTGTGCGGGCACCCGGCGCACATCACCGGCGGCCTGTTGGGCAGCTCCTCTGAAAGCCCCCTGCCCTTTGGCACATCCAGCCCCAGCTTTTCAGCCACCATATTCTGGCTGAGCTCGCCTGTCAGCGGGAAGCAGTCCTTTCCGCTTAAACTGAGCCCCAGCCCCCGGCAGCAGCCCTCCAGGAAGGGGTCGCCCTCCTCAACTACCACCAGCCGCTCCACCCTGGCGGCGAAATCCTTTATAAGGCCCTCCGGCAGAGGCCATACCATCCCCAGCTTCAGCACCGGGTACCTGTCCCCGCAGGCCTCCTTCACATACTGATAGCAGGTGCTGGAGGTGATAATGCCGACGCTGCTGTCCCTGCCGTCCTCCACCCGGTTTATCCCCGAGGTCCCGGCCCACTCCGCCAGCTGCCTGAGCCTCTCCTCAACCACCGGGTGCCTCTTAATAGCATTGGCCGGGGCCATTACATATTTATGCGGCTCCTTCTCATAGGGCTTCGCCTCCGGCTCCCTACGCTCCGAGAGCTCCGCCACCGACTGTGAATGGGCCACCCGCGTGCACATCTTCAGCAGCACCGGAGTGTCGAACTCCTCCGAGAGCTCATAGGCAAGCTTTGTAAACTCCAAGGCCTCCCCTGAGTCGGAGGGCTCCAGCATGGGGAGCTTCGCCGCCCTTGCATAGTGCCTGGAGTCCTGCTCATTCTGGGACGAGTGCATACCCGGGTCGTCAGCCACGGCAATCACCATTCCGGCGTTTACCCCGGTATAGCCCATGGTGAACAGCGGGTCGGCGGCAACATTGAGCCCCACGTGCTTCATGCCGCAGAAGCTCCTCTTTCCCCCAAGGCTCGCCCCGAAGGCCGTCTCCATTGCCACCTTCTCGTTTGGGGCCCACTCGCAGTATATCTCTGAAAACTTAGCCGCCTCCTCGGTTATCTCCGTGCTGGGGGTGCCGGGATAGCTGGACGCTATGGCGCACCCAGCCTCGTAGAGCCCCCGGGCTACGGCGGCGTTGCCTAAAATAAGCTTTTTCATATGTATCTCCTTCAAAAAGTATAGTCAATACAGGCCCGGTTCTCCCTGATGCCGCCCACAAACTTCCCAAAGGCAACATGCTCGGGGCAGACCTGATAGGTGTTCAAATCCTCAATGCTGTCAAAGTCGAAAATGAGGGCCACGTCAAAATTGGCGTTTTGGGCCCCTTCCGTGCACCGCACCGCCTGCCCCTCCAGGATAACAGGCAGCCCGCACAGCTCCACGCCCCGCCGCAGAAACTCGGCAATATTGGCCTCTTTATTTTCTTCCTTTAAAGAAAACATGCAGATATGGCGTATCATAATATCTCTCCTTATCCCTGGTTCTGGGCTTCCACCAGCCTCACGCCGCAGTAAATCTCCCTGAGCTTCGGCTTCTCTATCTTCCCTGTAGCATTCCTTGGCACCGGGGCAAAAATTATCTTCCTCGGGCGCTTGTACCTTGGCAGGTCCTTGCAGAAGTCCATGACCTCCTGCTCGGTGCACTCCATGCCCTCCTTGACCTGTATGACAGCCGCCGCTATCTCACCAAGCCGCTGGTCCGGCAGGCCGATAACAGCCACGTCGTGTATCTTCGGGTGCCCGGAGAGGAAGGCCTCTATCTGCACCGGGTACAGGTTCTCGCCGCCGGAGATGATAACGTCCTTCTTGCGGTCAACTAAGTAGATAAACCCGTCCTCGTCCTGCCTTGCCATATCCCCTGTATGCAGCCAGCCGTTTTTGAGCACCTCGTTTGTAGCCGCCTCGTCATGATAGTACCCCACCATCACGCCGCCGCCCTTGACACACAGCTCGCCCACGCCGCCGCTCTCCACAGGCTCCCCCTGCTCGTCCACTATCTTTACCCGCCAGCCAGAGCCGGGCACGCCGATAGCTCCCACCTTATGGGGGTTGTCCACCCCCAGGTGCACGCAGCCGGGACCGGTGGACTCTGAGAGGCCGTAGTTCGTGTCGTACTTATGGTGGGGGAAATACTCCCACCAGTGCTTTACCAGACTCGGCGGCACCGGCTGGGCCCCTATGTGCATGAGCCTCCACTGGGAGAGTTTATAATCCTCCAGCTTAAAGTCCCCTCTGTCGAGGGCCGCCAGAATGTCCTGGGCCCAGGGCACCAGCAGCCATACTATAGTGCAGCTCTCAGCGGAAACTGCCTCGAAGATAGCCCGGGGCGAGTTCCCCTTTAAGAGCACCGCCTTGCCGCCTGTAAAGAGGGAGCCGAACCAGTGCATTTTTGCGCCGGTATGGTACAGCGGCGGTATGCACAAAAACACATCCTCATGGGTGGTCTCGTGGTGCAGGGCCTCCATCCTTGCCGACTGCATAAGCGCCGAGTGCCTGAGCAGTATGGCCTTTGGGAAGCCTGTGGTGCCCGAGGAGTAGTAGATAGCCGCCTCGTCCTCGTCGTCTATAAGCACCTTTGGCGGGACGCTCGAGCAGTTTGCCGCCGCCCGGTGGTAGTCCTCCCCAAAGGTCGGGCAGCTGTCCCCCACAAAGAACAGCAGCTTCTCCCCAACCATATCCGGCACTATCTCCTCCACGCGCCCGATAAACTCCGGCCCGAAGAACAGCACGTCCGCGTCCGCCAGCCTCAGGCAGTATTTTATCTCCTCGGCCGTATACCTGAAGTTCAGCGGCACGGCTATAGCCCCGGTCTTCAGTATGCCAAAGTAGATTGGCAGCCACTCAAGGCAGTTCATCATCAGCAGGGCCACCTTCTGCCCTTTGCGTATCCCCCGGCCCAAAAGCAGGTTTGCCGCCCTGTTGGACTTCTCATCAAAGACCGACCAGGTTATCTCCCGCCTGTATGGTGCGGGCCCGCCGGGCTGTATAAGCTCATACTCCCGCCAGGTGACCCTTCTGGGCTCCTGCAGCTCAGGGTTTATCTCTACAAGCGCCGTCATGTCGCCGTAGAGCTTGGAATTTCTCTCGAGCAGGTCTGTAATGGGCATTGCCATCCCTCCGCCCGGCCCTGTTTACCGATTTTCAGGCCGGATTTATTCATTTTACATAGTGTATCTTATTATAAACTATTTTTCCCGGGCAGTCAAGAGCGGTGGGGAAGGTACTGTTATCCAGCCATAGTACGTAATAAATAATTATTTCTACACTTCTAAATAATATCATTAAGTTCACTTTACTATTCAAATAAATATGCAATAAGTATTCACTCCTAAAAGTCTTGTTATAATTTCCTTAAAGAAAAATAATTTCAAAAATCTCTTTACTTTTATGAAATAAAAAAACAGCCTCCCATGTGTAGAAGGCCTGTCAGATACGCAAAATATGGGGTTTTTTCTGTAAATCCATTTCCCATCATTTCCCGCCCGTTTTTGAAACTTTTTTTTCCAATTTTTTCTCATTTTACTCTTGCAGTAAAGCGCGACTTATGGTAAAATTTATTCACGACCTATCAATCAAGGAGGATATTCATGGATAAACAGGTAAAGATTCTAATTTGCGGGGAAGCCAGCGAATGGCCCCGCCCGGCGCTGGAAAAGCTGGAGGGACAGGGGGGCACGGCGGTATTCGAGCAAAGGGACGGCAGCAAGCTCCTTGCCCGCATCCGGGAGGACCGGCCCCAGGCTGTCATTATGGACATGTTTATGCCGGGCCTCGACGCCCTTGGCGTGCTCCAGGCCATCTCAGCCGACAGCGGCGAGCGCCCCCTATGCGTCGTCTCGGCCTCCTACACCACGCCCATGCTTGAGCGTGAGGTCCTGTCGTCAGGGGCGGCCTACTTCGCAATCGCCCCCTTCGACAAGAACGCCATGGTGGACCGCATACTCTCCCTTATCTCCACAAGGGGCCGCCATTTCGAGACAGAGCCCAGCGACCCCCAGCTGCGGGTCCAGGTGACCGAGATACTCCACCAGATAGGGGTGCCCGCCCATATCAAGGGCTACCACTACCTTCGCGACTCCATCATCATGGCTATCGAGGACCCGGAGATAATAAACGCCGTCACAAAGCAGCTCTATCCCAGCGTTGCAAAGGCCTACAACACCACCAGCTCCCGGGTGGAGCGGGCCATACGCCACGCCATCGAGGTGGCCTGGGACCGCGGTGATGTGGATGTGCTGAACTCCTATTTCGGCTACACCATACATAACACCCGGGGCAAGCCCACCAACAGCGAATTCATCGCCATGATTTCCGACAAGCTCTGCCTTGAGCCCAGCTTCGGACAGCATGCCTGACAAGTTACCGGCTTGTCAGTATGCCCTAAAACCTTGCTGAGTGGATTATAGCACTGTGCCGCTGTATAATTTGTCGAAAGTTGGGGATAAAACACTTTTTCTTGTAAAAAAAGTATGAACCTACGCAATATTTGGATTTTTATGGGAGGGCCCTTAAAACGGCCCTCCCTTTTTTGCGAAAAGCACTTCCCCTTTACTGTAAATGCCCCCGGCTTTACACCCGGGGGCATTTTTTGCAGCCATTATTTTTTCTTTTTCGACATATTTCTGAGCCGTCCCAGCAGCTTCTCCCCCTCCACTGCTATCAGGGGGAACACCGACAGCCCGCCGACCATGGCCCACTGCACCGGCGTGAGCGCAGCCGTCCTGAACACCGCGGCAAGGGGAGGGAACACTATCACGCTTACCATAAGGAAAGCGCATATAATACAGGCGAGATTCAGCTTCCCATTCCCGAAAATCCCCAGCTCCAGCACCGAGCCCTCCGAGCGCATATTGAAGCTGTGCACCAGCTGGGACAGACTCAGCACCGCAAACGCCATGGTTCGCCCTATCACCGGCTCCATCGGGTCAACATCAAACCATGCCCTGCCCGCGCTGTAGGCCAGGAGAGCCAAGGCACCCACAAGGCACCCCTCCAATGTGATAGACAGCCCCATCCCGCCGGAGAATACGCTCTCCTCTCTCTTATGGGGCGGCTCCTCCATTACGTCCCTGGGTATCGGCTCAGCGCCCAGGGCCAGCGCAGGAAGGGAATCCGTCACCAGGTTTACCCATAGCAGCTGTATGGCCAGCAGCGGCGCCGGGGCCCGCAGCAGAAACGCCGCGAACACCACCAGTATCTCCCCTATATTGCAGGACAGCAAAAAGTGTACCGTACGCCGTATGTTCCTGTATATCCCCCTGCCCTCCCGGACAGCGGATACTATTGTGGAGAAATTGTCGTCCGTCAGCACCATATCAGCCGCCGACTTCGCCACCTCCGTACCACCCCGGCCCATGGCGCAGCCGATATCGGCTGCCTTCAGCGCAGGGGCGTCGTTCACCCCGTCCCCGGTCATGGCGGCAACCATCCCCCGCCGCTGGTATGCCTTCACCAGCTTCACCTTATGCTCCGGCGAAACCCTGGCAAACACCCGGCAGCTTCCAATCTTCTCCGCAAGCTCTCCCTCCGAGAGCCTATCCAGCTCCGGCCCGGTTATGGCCCTGCCGTCCTCCTGTGCAATGCCTATGCGCCTGGCTATAGCCAGCGCTGTCTCCGCGTGGTCCCCGGTTATCATCACCGGGATTATCCCCGCCCTTTTGCACTCCAGCACAGCGGCCCTGGCCTCTTTCCTGGGCGGGTCCTCCATGCCTATGAGCCCACAGAATATGAGCCCGCTCTCCGTCTCCCTGTCATCCCCCGGCAGGTGCTCCACGTCCTTATATGCCACCGCCAGAACCCTCAGCCCCTTCCCTGCCAGCTCTGAGTTATCTGACATGAGCTTCGCCTTGACCCCGCCCCCAAGAGGCGACACGCTATGACCCCTAAGCTGCTGGGTGCACCTGGCTATAAGCACGTCCGGAGCCCCCTTAGACACTATCCTGTACCCCCCGCCGCTCCTGTGCACGGTAGTCATAAGCTTCCGCGCAGAGCTGAAGGGTATTTCTCCAACCCTGGGATACTTTTCCTCAAGGGAGCCCTTGCTGCTCCGGCAGGCCCTCAAAAACGCGGCCTCGGTGGGGTCCCCCGAGATTTCCTTCCTGTCAGTTCCCTCGGTCTCGCAGTTATTGCAGAGGGTCCCCAGCTCCAGGCAGAACTGGGCCGTGGTGCTCTCCAGCGGCTCCTGCCCGAAGGCCCCCATAAAGGCCGTAACGGTCATCTTATTCTGGGTCAGCGTGCCGGTCTTATCCGAGCATATCACCTGGGTGCTCCCAAGGGTCTCCACCGCGGGCATATGCCTGATTATGGCCCTCTTAGCCGCCATGCGCTTCACGCCCATTGCCAGCACGATTGTCACCACCGCTGTCAGTCCCTCGGGTATAGCCGCTACCCCCAGGCTTATGGCTATCATGAACATCTCCAGCGGCTCGATATGCTGCAAAAGCCCCAGCGCGAATATCAGCCCGCAGATAATGATTACCCCCAGGCCCAGCGCCTTCCCTGTCTGCCCCAGCCGCTTCTGCAGCGGGGTCTCAGGCGCGGTCTCCTGCTCCAGCAGCCCGGCGATATGCCCCATAGCCGTGTCCATCCCAGTGGCGGTCACAACGCCCACCCCGGCCCCCGAGGCCACCCCTGTCCCGGAGAACACCATATTCTTTCTCTCAGCCAGGGGAGCCTCCTTGCCGCAAACCGCCAGCGCGTCCTTCTCCACCGGCACCGACTCCCCTGTAAGGGCAGACTCCTCCGTGAGCAGCTCCGCCGAGCGCAACAGCCTTAAATCGGCGGGCACCAAATCCCCGGCCCGCAGGATAACTATATCCCCCGGCACCAGCCCCACGCTGTCTATGGTCTGTTTCTTCCCGGCCCTCAGCACCCGGGCCTTGGGGGAGCTGAGCTTCTTCAGGGCGTCTATGGCCTTATCCGCCCGCAGTTCCTGGACTGTGCCTATCACCGCGTTTATTACCACTATTGACAGTATTATAATAGGGTCCAGAAAGTCCGCGTCCCCCTGCATAGCCGAGGCCCAAAATGACACCCCGGCGCTGGCAAGCAGAATCAGCACCATAAAATCCTTGAACTGGCTGAAAAACCGTGACAAAACGCTCTGCTTTTTCCCAGAACGCAGCTGGTTCCTGCCGTACTTTCCCAGCCTTTTTGTGGCCTCCCCAGGCGTGAGGCCCCGCTCGGAGTCCGTACCGAGAGCTTCCAGCGCCTCCTGTGCGGTTGCTTGGTGGAACAACATTTTTAATACCCCCAAGTTTTTTAATTCGGTACCCAATATATATTCGCCTCCCCTCCCCGATATGTGTTGCAATCCGGCCACTCTTCTGCTAGAATAGTATAACATCTAAAAATCCTCGGAGGAACGCCATGAACCCATTCGACAGCGCCGTTATGACTTTTGTACAGTCCGGCTTCCACAATCCCATAACCGACGCAGTATTCCCCGCCGTAACCTACCTTGGGGAGAGCGGCATATTCTGGATTCTCCTCTCCCTGCTCATAATAGCCCTGGGCAGAAAAAACGGCTGGCGCACCACCGGCTGCCTTATGCTGGCGGCAATGCTGCTGGGCCTGCTGCTGGGTGAGATAGCCCTTAAGAACATAATCTGCCGCCCCCGCCCCTTCCAGGAAATGCCTGAGATATCCCTGCTTATCCCTCCCCCCAGCGGCTACTCCTTCCCCTCGGGCCATAGCTGCGCCTCCTTTGCCGCCGCCACTATCATCTTTCTAAAGGACAAACGCCCCGGCGCAGCAGCCCTGGCCCTCGCCGCGCTGATAGCCTTCTCCCGGGTATTCCTCTTTGTGCACTACCCCACAGACGTGCTTGCGGGCTCCCTGCTGGGCGTGCTCTGCGCCCTGGCTGCCGCCTATGGGCACAGGCGGCTCTTTCAAAGGAAGGCTTCCTAAACCAAAAGCAAAACCCCTGGCGACCCCAGGGGTTTTTACTATATTAAATAATATATCAGTCCACTTCGACTTTTTTGAGCTCCTTCCTTGCCATGATGTCATACATTGCCGGGACCACAAACAGCGTCATCAAGGTGGCGTACAGCAGGCCGCCAATGCACACTACGGCGATAGGCTGCATCATCTCCGCGCCCATGCCCGTAGCCAGCGCCATGAACACCAGCCCCAGCACAGTTGTGAGCACTGTCATGAGTATCGGCCTCATTCTGGTGCGCCCGGCAAGAATTATGGCGTCCCGGCGCTCCACGCCCTCCAGCCGCAGCTGGTTTATATAGTCTATAAGCACAATGCCGTTATTGACGATAATGCCCGCCAGCATGATAAAGCCTATCATCGACACAACGCTCACCTCCATGCCGCAGATATACAGCCCCAAAAACCCGCCTGTAAAAGCCAGTGGTATTGTGAACATCACTATAAACGGCAGCAGGAGCGACTGGAACTGTATTACCATTATCAGGTAAATTATAAGTATAGCCATCGCAGCCATCTGCATGAGCTGCCCCATTGCCTCCATAATGGTCTCATTCTCCCCGGCCATCTCCAGGGTAACGCCCTTTGGCGGCTCATACCCCTCAAGTGCCTTCTGGACCTCCCTGGTCACCAGCGTGACATTGTTCCCGTCCGCAATGCCCGCCCTCACCGTCAGGACCCTGTTCTGGTTTTCACGGTTTATGGAGTTCAGGCTCTGCCGCTCCTCAAAGTCCGCTATGCGTATCAGGGGCACCTCCTCGGTCTCCCCTGTGGTCCGGTCCGTAGAGGTGACTGTCAGGCTCTTCAGGTAGCTCTCGTTCATGCCACCCTTCTCCGGGTGCACCACCAGCACATCCTGGGAATACCCGTCCACGCTTATGCTTGTGGCCTTCTTGTCTTCGGCTATATCCCCGCTCACGCTCTGATACACCTGGGCGATAGTAAGGCCGTTCTCCATGGCCTTATTTTTGTCCACAACTATTCTCAGCTCCGGCGTGCTGTCCTCCAAGTCGCTTTCCGCGCCGTCGGCGCCCTCTACCTCTGAGAGTATCTCCGTCAGCTCGTTGGCTGTGTCAATCAGCGAATCCATATCGTCCCCCCTGAGCTTCACCTCCACACCGGAGCCGCTCATAGCCGACATATACGCGCTCATATCCATTGCGCCCTGGGCGTCCACTTCACAGTCCAAATCCGCGCAGGCCTCCTCCACCATCCTGGCTGCCTCGCTGTCCTTAACCCCGGAGCCCTCGTCCAGTATTACATATATTGATACATCCCCGCTGCCTCCCATGCCCAGCATGGCGCTCCCGCCGGTACCGTCACTGCTGACCATGGCCCCCACAGTCTCCACGCAGTCCAGCTCCATAATGCGCTCCACTATCCTGTCCGCCATCTCCGTGGTCTCCTCAAAGGTCGCCTCCTCGTCCGGCATAGTGAAGCTCACATCCAGCTGGCTGCCGCTCATGGCGGGCATGAATATAAACCCTCTGGACAGGGCCAGCACCGTGCTCCCTGCCAGCAGCAAAAGCGCCAGGGTGAAGCAGACCCATTTATGCCGGAGTGAGGCCGCGGCTATTTTCCCGTAGCCGCCCAGCACCCTGTCAAAAAAGCTGTGCTCCCTGGCCTTGCTCTGCCTAAGAGTGGTGGAAGTCATAGCGGGCACCAGGGTGATAGCCACAAAGAGGCTTGCCAAAAGGGAATATCCGATAGTCAGGGCCATGTCAGAAAACAGCTCCCTTGTGACGCCCTCCACGAAAACTATTGGCAGGAACACACATACGGTAGTGAGCGTTGAGGCGATAATAGCCCCTGTCACCTGCACCGCCCCCTGGACAGAGGCCTTTGCCGCAGGCGTTCCCTCGCTTCTGAGGCGGTAGATATTCTCTATCACCACCACGGAGTTGTCCACCAGCATGCCCACGCCCACCGCCAGGCCCGACAGGGAAATAACATTCAGGGTCACCCCTGAGAAGTACATGAGTACTATTGCCACCAGCAGCGAAATTGGTATTGAGAACGCGATAACTATAGTGGGGCGCAAATCCCTTAAAAACAGCAGCAATATCAGCACCGCCAGCACCGCGCCCAGCACCAGGTTTTGCAGCACCGTGTCCACAACTATATAGATATAGTTGCCCTGGTCCATCAGGGTGGTGAACTTCAGCCCCTCATACTCCTCCGAGAGCGCCCCAAAGCGCTCCCCAATATTCTTCGACACCAGGGCCGTGGAGTAGGTGGACTGCTTTGTAAAGCTCAGCAGCAGGCCGTTCTCGCCGTTTATCTTAGCATATAGCTCCCCGGCGTTGCTCTCTACAGATATATCCGCAACATCCCGCAGGTATATCCTGCCTATGCCCTCGTCGCCGGTGTCAAACAGCAGAAGCCCCGCAAGCTCCTCCTTATCCTCCAACTTGTCGCCCACCCTTACCAGTATCCCGGTCCCCTGGTCCTCAATATATCCGGCGGGCATGGAAAAGTTCTGGGCCGTAAGTATCTGGGACACCATCTCCATGGTGATTGGCAGGTCGGCATTCTTATAGGCCGCGTCCTTCTGTGTGTCAAAATCCTCCCTTGCGCCCTCAAGCTGGGCCTTTGCCGACTCAAGCTGCTGCTGAGCCGCACCCAGAGCCGACTGCCCGGCGATTATCTGGGACATCCCCGCGCTCATCTGCATTATGCCGCTGGTCTGCTGCCGGCTTAGCTCCCGCAGGGCCTGGTCCACTGTCACAGCGCCGCTCTCAAGCTGTGAGCTGGTGGCCTTCAGCTGGTCCATCCCGGCACCCAGCTTGGTGAGGTTAGCCTGGGCCTCGGCTATGGATTTGTCCAGGTTCTCAGGGTCGGCCCCTCCTGCCGCAGCCATAGCCTTGGCCTCTGCCAGCCCCTTCTCAACCGCAGCTCTGTTCTCCTGCAGTTCAGCCAGCTTCGCCGGGGCCCCCGCCGGCGTGGTGCCCAAAGCAGCCAGGGCCGCCTCAGCCGCCGCAAGCTGTGGTTGGAGCGCCTCTATCTGCTGCTGCACCAGGGCGTACTCCTCGCTCTCCGGCTCCAGGGCCTCCAGCTGTGCCTTCAGAGCCTCCAGCTGCTGTGACAATGCAGTATATCCGGCTATGGCCTCCTGCAGGCCGCTTATCCCCTGGTCCAGCATACCAAGCTGGCCTGTGAGCTGGCTGAGGGTAGCCTGTAAAGCTTTCAGCTTGTCAAGTGCGTCCTGGAGCTGCTTCCTGTTCTGCTCCATAGTTGTCAGCTGGGCGGCTATCTGAGCCTTGGCCGACTCTATCTCCACCTTCTTGGAGATAAGCTGTCCCTGGGCCTGGCCCGTCTGCTGGGCAAGCTGGCTCTGCCCGGCCTCAAGCTGGGCCTTCTGGCCGTCTAATTCCTCCTGCTGTTCCCTAGTCTCGTTTAGGCCGTCCTCTATCTCCTTTGAGCTCTCATCCAACTCCTTCTCCGCATCGCCGAACTTTTCGTCCAGCTTCGCCTTGAGCTTATCATTCAGCTTATCTATCTTGTCCTGCCTCAGCTCAACTGTTATGCTCTCCTGCACATTCCCGCTGGCGGCAACGCTTACAACGCCCTCTATGCCCTCCAGCTTCAGCATAAGCTGTGAGTCCAGAAGGTCTGTGAGCCCAACGCTGTCCATGCCCTCCATCTCCATGGCGGCTACAGTAACAGGCATCATGCTGGGGTTTATCTTCATTATGTACGGCGTGCCCACCATATCCCCCCAGCCCCCGGAGACACTGCTGATTTTCTCCCGGATGTCGGCGGTGAGTGTATCCATGTTGGCGTCGTCCGTAAGCTGCAGCATTACCTGTGAAGCATTTTCCCTTGACACCGAGGTTATCTCCTCCACATGGTCCAATGTAGCCATAGCCTGCTCTATAGGCTTTGTGACTTCCTCCTCAACCTCCTCAGGGGCCGCCCCCGGGTAGGCTGTGATTATGACAGCATATGGCAGGTTGATGTTTGGCAGCAGGTCCGGGGTCATGCGGGAAAATGCCACTATCCCCAGCACTATGGCAATCACCACGCCCACCAGCACCGTCATCGGCTTCTTGACGCTGAATTTTGAAAACATCGGCTATAATCTCTCTTTCTCTCAATATTTTACCGAAAATAAGTATACCGCCGTTCAGAAAAAGTTTCATGAATTTTCTGTAAAGAATTATACATAAAGGAAGCCACTTGCAAAAGCTATGGAAATATGCTATACTCATTTTACTAATTTAGCGAGGTGAATCACGTGATAGCCATTATCGATTACGGTGCGGGCAACCTCCAGAGCGTGGAGAAGGCCCTGCGGCACATAGGCTGCAGCTGCACCGTCACCGGCAAACCCCAGGAGCTCATGTCCGCTCAGGCCGCTGTCCTGCCAGGGGTAGGCGCTTTCGGCGAGGCCATGGCGAGCCTCAGGAGCCGCGGGCTGGACAGCGCCATAAAGAGCTACGTCAAAACCGGCCGTCCCTTTTTAGGTATCTGCCTTGGCCTGCAGGTGCTTTTTGAGAGCAGCGAGGAGTCCCCGGGCATAGAGGGCCTGTCCCTCCTTCCGGGGAAAATCCTGCGCCTGCCCGAGGACTGCGGCCTGAAGGTCCCCCACATCGGCTGGAACTCCCTGGACCTTAAAATCCCCGGCTGGCTCCTGAAGGGCCTCCCCCGGGAGCCCTATGTCTACTTCGTACACTCCTACTACCTGCAGGCTGAGCCGGAGCTGGTCTGCGCCACAGCACAGTACGGCGCGGAGATACACGCGGCGGTACAGTCCGGCAGCTTAGCCGCCTGCCAGTTCCACCCGGAAAAGAGCGGCAGTACCGGCCTCTCCATACTGCGGAACTTCGCAGACTATGTAAAGCAAAACACTTGACACCGGAGGTTTAAATATGTACGCAAAACGCATAATCCCCTGCCTGGACATAAAGGACGGCAGGGTGGTAAAGGGCACCAACTTCCTCTCCCTCAGGGACGCCGGGGACCCGGTGGAGGCCGCAGCCCTGTACGACAGCCAGGGGGCCGACGAGCTGGTATTCCTGGATATCAACGCCTCCGCCGACCACCGGGACATAGTAGCCCACATGGTGGAGCAGGTGGCCGGGCGCATTTTCATCCCCTTCACTGTAGGCGGCGGTATCCGTAAAGTGGATGACTTTACAGCTATCCTCCGGGCCGGGGCCGACAAGGTGTCTGTAAACTCAGCGGCCTTACAGCGCCCCCGGCTGATAAAAGAGGCTGCCGAGGTCTTCGGCAGCCAGTGTGTGGTTGTAGCTATGGACGCCAAGCGCCGCCCGGAAGGTGGCTGGACCCTCTACCTTAACGGCGGGCGGGTAGACACCGGGCGGGACGCGGTTGAGTGGGCCCAGGAGGTCGAGTCCCTGGGGGCCGGGGAGATTCTCCTCACCAGCATGGACCGGGACGGCGTAAAGACCGGCTACGACCTGGAGCTCACCCGCGCCATATCAGAAGCCGTGGGCATTCCCGTGATAGCCTCCGGCGGGGCCGGGGAGCTCTCCCACTTTTACGACGCCTTCACCCAGGGCCGGGCCGACGCTGTACTGGCGGCGTCCCTGTTCCACTTCGGCGAGGTGACCATACCGGAGCTCAAGTCCTACCTAAAAGGGAGGGGCGTGCCGGTACGCCCGGTGTAAAGCCCTTTGCCTTTACTGGTCGTCAATATAGCTCACGTACTCCTCCAGGCACATGGAACGCTGCTGCATAGCCGCGGCGTTCTCCCCGCCCACGTACCTTATCACGGTGGGGTCCGGGTCCACGGTGGTGAAGTTGGTCTTGCCCTCAGGATAGCGGAACACAAAGCCGTACTTGCCCATATTGGCCTTGAGCCATGAGTAGGTCTTTGAGCGCTCATAGGTCTCCTTATCCCCCGCCAGCCTCAGGCAGAGCCCTGTCTGGAAATCGCTCTCCCCTGCCATAGGCGTTATGGCCCTGGCGGTGGTCTTAGCCATCACAGCGGTCATGTTCTCGTCATTCATCATCTCTCTGGCTGTCTTCTCAAAGCGCTCCCCCTGTTCCTCTGCGGACACGAAGCCCTCTGAGAATATCAGCACCATATCGTCCTCCTTAGCCGCCGCCACAAGCTGCCTTAGAGCGTCCGCGATACGCGAGTCCACACGCACGTTCTCTAAGCTTGAGAGCTTCGGCTCATACTCTGGGGCCGGGCTCTGGGAGTTTATATAGAACAGGCTCATGGAGTTGTCATATATGGGCAGCCCCAGCTCGTCATAGTCCGGCACCGGCTCCATAGACCCCTCTGGCCCCTCGGCCTCCACGCTCCTGATTATCTCCTGGTGGAAATACGGCACCATAAAGAACCACACAAAAAACCCTGCCACCAGCCCTATCCCTATGACAGCCACCGCCGCCACCACCCGGGACCAGAGCTTCAGCTTCCGCGCCGCCTGGTGCTGGGCCTGCTTCTCCTGGGACACAAACATCCTGCGCCTGCTGCTTATCCCCAGTGCCCCCCGGCTGGCGTTCCCTATCCTATACTGCTTTCCCCTGCGTCTAGCCACGCCCACAACCCTTTCATACAAATATATACGCCAATTATACACTGTTTCGCCCCAAAAATAAACAGTGATTTTGTAAACAAAAATCGGGATGGACCCTAAGGCCCACCCCGACTTTTACATATCCTACTATTATCTCCCCAACTTTAAGCGCCGCTATTACTGGAGTAACTGCAGCACGCCCTGAGGAACAGCATTCGCCTGGGCCAGCATGGCCTGAGCGGACTGAATCAGGATGTTGTTCTTTGTGTAAGCCATCATCTCGTCGGCAACGTCGGTGTCGCGGATGGTGGACTCGGCGTCCTGGATGTTCTCGGTCATCACGGACAGGTTGTTCGCGGTGTGCTCCAGGCGGTTCTGGGTAGCGCCCAGCTTGCCGCGGATAGCGGAAACGGTGTTGATGGCGTTCTTGATATCATCGATAGCAGCGGTAGCGCCGTCAATGCTGCTGATATCAACACCGCCGACTCCGATAGCGTTGGCGTGCAGGTCTCCGACCACCACGTTCAGCTGGTTGAAGTCATCACTGGTGTCGCCAATCTGGAGCTGGAGACCGCCGCCATTAGCAGACCCGGAGGCTCCCTTCAGTGATATATACGTGCCAGTAGTGCCAGGAGTGAACGCGCCAGCAGCAACAGCGCCCTGCTGAGCCTCTAACCCGGTCGCAGCACCTATAGCAGTTGCCATTTTGGTAACATCTGCTGCTGCCAGGGTTGCACCAGCAGCAATTACATAGTTGTTGCCAACACCTGCATCATTGAGCATTTTCTTCTGCTCGTCGGTGAGGGTAGTACCGGTCTTGATGAAGACAAACTTCTCGCCAGATACCTCAAAGATGGAATCTTCCAGAGTGTCAGCCTTGCCATCCCAAATATCCGCTTTGCTGAGGTCAACTGCTTCATACTCATCAGCAGGAGCCTTGCTAACTGTCATAGAGTTGTCAGTTACTGTAACTGCACCTGTTGCTTTCGCGGTCTCTGCAACAGAAACCTTTGTGACACGCAGAGCGTCAGCACCGGAATTTTTGGCGGTAAACTCTATTTTGCCAGAATTGTTAGCAACATTAAAGTTGCCCTTCACTGTGCTGTTCTTCTGCAATTCGCTCAATACAGCGGCAGCAACTTCTGTGCCCTTTACTCTACCTTGAGTCGCGGCATATTCTTTGCCGTCTGCTGTAACCAGCTTAGCTGTTGTGCCATCATCAACAACAGTGAACTCAACGTTTACTGTTTCGACTACCTTGCCATTTTTATCGGAAATGTCAAATCCAATACTAACCTTATCGCCATTAGCAGTAGCGGTGAGGTCGGCAATCGCCTGTGTCATATCAAACTTACCAGTAGTCGCGTCAACTGTAGTGGTTTCCAGTGTTGTAGCGGCAGAGCCACCGGAAGCGCCAGCACCAGCCAGAGACCCATCAAGCAGCTTAGTGCCGTTGAAGTTGGCGGAATCGGCAATGCGGTTGATTTCGGAGTTGAGCTGGTCGACCTCGTCCTGGAGGGCCTTGCGGTCAACTTCGTCGTCATAGGTGCCGTTGGAGGACTGGGTAGCCAGGTACTTCATGCGGGACAGCATGTCCTGGATTTCCTGCATGGCGCCCTCGGCGGTCTTAACGAGGGAAATGCCGTCCTTCACGTTCTTCTGAGCAGCCTCGAGGCCCTTAATCTGGGCGCGCATCTTCTCAGAAATAGCCAGACCGGCGGCGTCGTCACCGGCGCGGTTAATCTTGTAGCCGGAGCTGAGCTTCTCAAGGTTCTTGCTCAGGGCGCTGGCGTTGTTGTTGTAGTTCCTGTAGGCGTTCATGGACATAATGTTGTGTTGGATACGCATAATATTTTGCTCCTTCAAAATATGATTCGGATGGGTCCGTCCACCCGTAGTAATGTGCGCCGGGGCCGGCAGCCGGCCGGAATGCTGCCCGGGCGCTGGGTGAGGCAGGCTCGCGAGGCCTTGCCCCCAAGGGGTTTCCTTACCCCTTACAACTATATATTCGGCCGCTTTCTGGAAAAGTTTATAGGGCCCGCAAAATTTTTTCGGAAAAGTATACGTTTTCGTATTAGCCGGGCATGAGAAAGGAGCCGGGGGGGCCGGCTCCTTTTTGGGTTATTTCCTCTGGATTAAACCCGATTACCCTTGCAAAGTCAAGGAAAAAGGCGTACAATACCACTATACCATTGTAAAGGAGGCCCAACAGTGTTTTCAAACTTAGACAATATCAGGCCAGGCCTAAAGGCCCTGGTGTCGGCGCTCCGTGAGGACTACCCGTATGCGTCGGTGCTGGCGGTGGAGGACTCGTGGCGGCGGTGGTCGGTGAGCCGCCAGGGTGTGAACATCGACGCGTCAGGGTTTGGCGGCGGCAGCGGATATGTTGTGCGGGTGTTCGACGGCGTGGGCTGTGCCGAATACTCCTTCAACCGCTTCTCAAAGGAGAGCATACCCGAGATAAAGGCCCTGATAGCCGGACGGCTCGCCGCCCAGAACAAGGCCCTCGGGGACATCGACCCCCTGCCCACCCCCATCCCCTCAGACGAGCCCGCTGTCCTCTCAAAGCAGTGCGCCTATAAGCTAGACCCCCGGGAACTGGGGGACGAGGCCATTATAGACAGGCTCAGCGGAATCCGTACCAAAGCCCTGGGCCTGGATGAGCGGATAATGGAGGCCCAGGTCAGCATGGCCCACAGGGCCTACCGCAAGGTCTTCATCAGCGAAAACCGCGACCTGGACCAGACCTATATGTGGACCACCTGCAGCATGGCCATGATGGTCTCAAGGGGCCAGGAGCTGAAGTACGCCTTTAAGTCCTCCTCAAACCTCGGCGGCGCCGAGGTGCTGGAGCAGGTGGAGGACGGCCTTGACAGCGTGGCAAAATCCGCCATAGACCTTCTGGACTCCGAGCCCATCCCTCCCGGCGAGTACGACTGCGTCTGCGACCCGGACACCACCGGCATGATAGTCCACGAGGCCTTCGGCCACGGCGTTGAGATGGACATGTTTGTCAAGGACCGGGCCCTGGGCCGTGAGTATATCGACAAGTACGTGGCAAGCGGGCTTGTGACTATGCACGACGGCAGCACCGTGCTTGAAGCCGCCACCATGGCCTTCGACGACGAGGGCACCCTCACCGGCGACACCGTGGTGATAGACAGGGGAATCCTGAAAACCGGCATGTGCGACGCCCTGAGCGCGGCCCGCCTTGGCGTCAGTCCCACCGGCAACGGCCGCCGGGAGAGCTACGAGCGCAAGGCCTATACCCGCATGACCAACACCTATTTCGAGGCCGGGAGCAACACCATGGAGGAGATGATTTCCTCCATAGACTACGGCTTCCTTTTACAGCAGCCCAGCTCCGGCATGGAGGACCCGAAAAACTGGGGCATTCAGTGTATGGTGACTATCGCCCGGGAGATAAAGGACGGCAGGCTCACCGGCAAAATCTTCTCCCCTATCGTACTCACAGGCTACGTGCCCGACCTATTGAAGTCTGTCAGCATGATGGGCGGCGAAGTTGAGCTGGCAGGCGGCGGCTTCTGCGGCAAGGGCTATAAGGAGTGGGTCAAGGTCTCTGACGGCGGCCCCTGCATGAAGGTCCGTATCAGGCTGGGTTAAGGAGGTAAACAGGCATGATTGAGAGAATAAAAAGCGCCTTGAAGGACTGCGGAATAGTCCTATGGCGCATTAACGACAATACCGAGGAGAGCGCCGAGCTCTTCTTCGTGAAAAAGCAGCTTGACACCAGGCGGTTTAAGGACGTGCGCAAGTTCCAGGTGACGGTCTTCCGTGACGTGGACAAGGACGGCGCCTCCCTGCGGGGCTTCACAAGCGTCACCCTCCTGGAGTCCATGAGCGACAGCCAGCTGCGCGAGGAGCTGAAGGGGGCATACTACGCCGCCCAGTTCGCCGCCAACCCCGCCTATGAGCTGCCGGACCCGGTACAGGCCCCCATAAAGGAGAAGTCCGGGGAGCTCTGCCAGGCCCCCCTTGCAGAGAGTGCCGGTAAGATGGCCCGGGCCCTTTTCAGCGCAGACAGCCAGTCCGATGCCTTTATAAACTCCGCGGAGATATTTATTATCCGCTCCAAACGGCATATTTTATCCTCAGAGGGCACGGACGTGTCATATACCGACGGAAAGGTGACCGGCGAGTTCGTTGCCCAGTGCCGGGAGCCAGAGGACGTGGAGATACACAATATGTTCTCCTACGACAGCCTGAACACCGAGGCCCTTGGCAGGAAGGTCAAAGAGTCTCTGTCCTTTGTCCGGGACCGCGCCCGCGCAAAGCGTATATTAAAGAGCGGCAAGTACGACGTGGTGCTCAGCGGGGACGCGGTAGCCAGCGTGCTGTCCTATTATGACAGCCGCTCCTCGGCCCATATGATATACCCCAAATACTCCACCTGGCAGGCAGGGGACAGTGTGCAGGGCGAGGACGTGCCCGGCGCCAGGCTAAACCTTGATTTATGCGCCACAGTGCCCTACAGCGAGGAGGGCATACCCATGGAGGACCTGCCGCTGCTGCGGGAGGGGAAGCTCCAGGCCATACACGGCAACAATCGCTTCTGCCGGTACCTTGGGATAAAGCCCACCGGTATGTACGGCAAGTTGCGGTGCACAAATACCGGCGCAAGCTTTGAGGAGCTGAAATCCGGCCCCTGCCTCTGGGCCGTGACCTTCTCTGGATTTGAGATGAACGCCATGAGCGGGCACTTCGGCGGCGAGATACGGCTTGCGTACCTAATCGACGGCGGCACAGTAACTCCGGTAACAGGCGGCTCAATAAACGGAAGTCTATTAGAGGCCCAGGGAAACCTGCAGTTCTCCAGCGACAGGTATGAGGCTGCAAACTACTCAGGGCCCTACGGACTGCGCATAAACGGCGTAAGCGTGGCCGGTACAGACGACTAAAGCGCAGAATAGCAGCAAAAAACTTCCCCCTTTTCACTTAAGAAAAGAGGGAAGCTTTTTTATTCCTACGGCCTGATTTCCTCAAAAATAACCAGGCTTCCCAGGCTCTTGGCCTTCAAATACTCCTCCTCAGTGCGCACAGTCCAGCTTACCTCCTGCATACCCATAAGCCCCTTGCTAAGCCCCATGGACGGAATATCCCTTGTGTGGATATCATAGGCCTCAAAATTCGGGCGCGTGTGGAAGTTCGTAAGCATATGGGTCGCACAGAACGCCTCGAAAGCTCCAAGCCCCTCGTCGCCCTTCTTATACCTGCACATAAGCTGTCCCCGCACTATCTCCGGCCTGTTCTTCCTAAACCATGCCACAATCCTTGGGTCAAAGCTCTCCACGCAGTACGGGCCCTTATACCCGTCCAGCTCCTTCATAGCCAGCTCACAGAGCTCGGCGGGGTCGTTATAGCTCTTTAACTCGATGATAAGTGGCGTGCGCCCTTTTAAAGCGCCCAGCACCTCGCTGAAAAGGGGAATCCTCTCCCCTGTGCCGAACAGCCTGTACCTGCGGAGCTCCCCATAGGTCAGGTCCGCTATGGCGGCGTCCTCCCCGCAGCTGCGCTCTAAGGTGGCGTCGTGGTGCACCACCACCTTTTTGTCCTTTGTAAGCTGCAAATCAAACTCCATGCCGTAGCCGCTCTCCTCTGCAAGCCTGAAGCCTGTAATGCAGTTTTCCGGCACGCCGTCCTCAAGCCTGTGCAGCCCCCTATGGGCGTAGTCGAAGCCGGTGAGGTGCCCAAAGTCGGGCTTTTTGTCCATCTGCGGGGCGATAAGCCAGGCCCAGCCCCCAAAGAGCGCCGCAACTACCACAAATACCGTAATCAGCCAAATCATATATGCCCCTCCTTATCCCTCTGCCCTCGCGCGGAACTTTTTTGCCGCTGGGAAAAGCACCCCGCCAAGGGCGTTGCCAAGAGTCATCACTATAAGGTACAGCACCGTCTTGCCGCTCCAGGCTCCGGCAACGGTGAAGTAGAACATGTTGGCGACACAGTGCTCAAAGCCCGCCTGGACAAACACCGCCACTCCCAGAAAAAGCCCGAGATATTTCCCCAGCTGGTGGGGGTTTTCCCGATAACTCTCAACGGACAAATATATCAGTATGTTGCAGAACACCGCCAGTATGAAGATACTGGCAGGCCCGTCCGAGAGCTTTGCCTCACAGATGCTCTGGGCCCTGGATATTATATCCAGGCGCGTGAAGCGCAGAGCCGTGCCCGCTATAAGCGTCCCCACAAGGTTTCCCAGCCATATCAGCCCGCACCTGGCAGCGTAGGCCGGCGGGTTATCGAACACATAGCAGACTTTCCCTGTAAACAAATCCAGCCCCAAGGTGCAGACGGCAAAGAGCCCCACCGAAAAAAGGGCGGCCCCCACCGGACGGCTTTCGGTGCACAGAAACACCGCCCCGCCAATGGAAATAGCCGCCCCTGCCAAGGCCGCGCTGATAAACGTGGCAAGCTGCTTTTTCACTCCAATCCCCCCATATCCTTCTTTAAGTAAACTATAGCATGAACCCGGGGGATTTGCAAGGGTCATTTGAGCTTTTGGGCATACATTTCTATCTTATGCTCCAGCCTGCCAAGGGCCTCGTCCATCCTTCTGCGCTGGGCCATAAGGTCGTCGTGCTGCTGCCTGAGCAGCTCGTACCTCTGGCGTATGGTGCCCGGGCCCTCCATGGAGAGCCGCACGTATTCAACTATAGCCTCAACCGTCAGCCCGGCGTTTCTAAGGCATTTCACAAGCTCCACCCAGGCCAGGTCAGCCTCCTGGTAGTCCCTATGGCCGCTGATGCTCCGGGTCACACGTGGTATCATCCCCACACGCTCATAGTACCGCAGGGTGTCCTGGCTAAGACCGTACTTCCTGCTCACTTCCTTGATAGTCATAGAAATCACCTCTTCTCACGCCCATTATACTATCTTGAGTCCGGTCTAGGTCAAGAGGTTTTTTGACTTTATTTTTCTTTTATGCTAAAATATATACAAGCAATTATCCCGGAGGGCATATACTATGATAATCAGCGCCAGCCGCCGCACCGACATCCCAGCCAGGTACCATAGATGGCTCCTGAACCGCCTGAAAGCAGGCTGGGCCCTGGTGCAAAACCCAATGAACCCTAAACAGATTACCCAGGTGGACCTGTCCTATGAGGCCGTAGACGGCCTGGTACTCTGGACCAAAAACCCGCTGCCCATGCTGGGCGGGCTCCGGGAGCTTGAACCGTACCCCTATTATTTCCAGTTTACCCTCACCCCCTACGGCAGGGACATTGAGCCCGGCCTGCCAGATAAGGGCGAGCTTATCGAGGGGTTCATCAGGCTCTCAGAGGAGATAGGCCGGGAGCGGGTAATCTGGCGGTACGACCCCATACTGCTGGCCCCGGGCTATGACTGGGACTTTCACCTGCGGGCCTTCGAGCGGCTGGCTGAAAAGCTCTCGGCGCACACGGAAAAATGTATCTTCAGCTTCCTGGATAATTACCGCTGCATGGCAAAGGCCGCAAGGGAGCTGGGGGTGCAGTACCCCTCGGAAGACCGGCAGAGGGGCATGTCCAGGGAGCTTATGGAGATAGCCGTAAGCTATGGCCTGAAGCTTGAGACCTGCGCTGAGCCCCTGAACCTGGCGGAGTACGGCATAGGCCGGGCAAGGTGCATAGACCACCTGCTCCTCTCCAAAATATCCGGCTGGCCTATAAAGGCCGGAAAAGCCGCCTCCCAGAGGCCGGAATGCGGCTGCGCCCAGAGCGTTGACATAGGCATGTACTCCAGCTGTATGAACCGCTGCCTCTACTGCTACGCAAACCACAGCGGCAGACTGCTGTCTGAGAGCGCCCGGCTCCACGACCCCCAGGGCCCAATGCTCATAAATCGAGGTTTTCGTGCTTGACTATCCCGGGCCAATCGTATATAATGGTGTGGGTGATATTCCATGAGTTTTTTCAAAAATTTATTTTCAAAGAAGAATAACGATACTGAGGCCCCACAGACGGCAAAAGTCCAGGAGACCAAGGAGCCGCTGCCGGAGATGTTCCAGGGCATGTCCCTTGATATATTCACCGAGGACGGCGCGGAGCTTCTGACCGGCCAGGTGTCCGAATACTCCGGCACAAATCTTACCCTTGAACGCCTTCCCGGCTGGCTGGCCTTCGAAACCTGCCCCCTTGGGTCCACGGTATTTGTGCGCGGGTATAACCGGCGTATGCAGAGCTTCAACCTGAGGGGCACTGTAATAGAGAGCAGTCGCGTGCTCATAAAGCTGCGGGACTTATCCGTTGAACATATCCCCAACGTCCGCAAGAGCTTCCGCCTGCCTATAAACTGCTCGGCCTCCATCTTCCGGGGGGACGACGAGCGCTTCTCAAGGCCCGAGCAGTGCGTGCTTATAGACATCAGCACCGGCGGCGCCTGTGTTGAGAGCGAGTACGTGCACCCCGAGGACGAGGTAGTTTTCCTGCGCTTCAAGCTGGACGACTACCCCACCATGACCTTTAAGGGCCAGATAATCCGGGGCTCCGAGCATAAGGACGACCGCTTCCGCTACGGCGTCCTCTTCGCCCAGCTTACCCGGGACGAATTGACCAACCTGACCCGCACGCTCTACAATATACAGACCGGCAACCGCCAAATCTGGGACCGCAACGAAATCGGGACCTGGGGCTGAATCCGCCATAAAAACCGAGCCAGACTGATTATTTCAGTCTGGCTTTTTTCAAAGGAGATGACTATATGAAAAACATAAAAGCGGATTTCAAATTCCTATTGCCGGTCATCCTTATGGGCGCGGCCATAGCCGTTATGGCCTTTATGCCGAGCCTGCCCCTGAGGTATGCCCCCGGGCCGGACACGGTAATCGTCAAACATCACTCCTATTTCAATATCTGCCTAATCGCTTACGCCCAGTTTTTCCCGGTTACCACCGCTGTTCTGTCCTGTATATGGCTGCTCCTCTCCCTACTGGCAGGCCGGTACAGACACGGCAGCTTCAAACTGCTCTCCCTAGGCGAGCTTATTTCTGCAAAGCCGGCAGTCACCGCCTTCGGAGTAGCTGCCGCCGCCTGCTCCGGGATTTGCGTCCACAGAAATATATCCGGCGGGCTTTTCTCACCCGGCTCCGTAATCATCTTCGCCCTGCTGTCCCTGGCACTTATACTGCAGGCAATATTTTATTTCTCCCACTCCCTGAAATAATCCGTCCTGACGGCCTCCATAGACGCCTCAATCCTCTGCTTGAGTTCAGCCGTCCGCTGGCTCTGCTGGACGCCGCCCTCGCCGCTATAGTAGGTATCGCCGTCATACCAGCCATTATTGGGGAAGGGCACTAGCCCTTCCCCCG
The DNA here is from genome assembly GCF_009917525.1 of Acutalibacter sp. 1XD8-36. GTDB lineage: Bacteria > Bacillota > Clostridia > Oscillospirales > Acutalibacteraceae > Acutalibacter. The sequence continues at coordinate 82,542 of NZ_QZDU01000003.1, read as the reverse complement.
GTGAGAACATGCTCTCACCGGCGTAGTAGTTCATTGGCGCGTCCAATCCGTAGAGGTCAACAATAGTGGGCACTATGTCCAGCGAGCTTGCGGGCTTGTCTATCTTCGCCGCCTTAAGCCCCCCGCCAGTAAGGACGCATGGGGTGCGGTAGAGCTCCGGGGTGCCGGGCTCAACCCCCTTTAGCCGGTTGAGGAACTCCTTATCGCTCATATACTTTCCGTAGTGGTCGGCATAGAAGAGCACCGCCGTGTCCTCCAAAAGCCCTTCCTCCTCCAGCCTGTCCATAAGCCCGCCGATAAACCCGTCTGTCTCCATGGCGTGGGCCACAGCCCGGGTGTACTCCTCCATATTCTCCGGGGTATCCGTAACGCCGCTCTTGTTTACAGCCTTCCTCGCCGCCTCAAGATGCGGCTCGGCGATAACGCCCATCTCCTCGGTATAGGGCCCGTGGCCCGAATAGGTGATTATATAGCTGTAGAAGCTGTCCTCCTCAGTCATGTCCCCAAAGGCCCTTAACATTTGTGAATCCAGCTGGTATTCGTCCATGCCCATGTCCACATAGGAGTGGTACTTCTCAAATCCCAGATTTGTGTGCACCGTCCCGCGGCTATATATTCCCGGGCTGGCAGGATGGAAGGAGTTGACATTGTACCCCTCATCCCCAAAAAGGCTTGCAAGGCTCAGGGGGAAGGCGTTGGTAGAGTAGCCGCTGCTCGCCATGCCGGCCGCCGGGGGCACAAGGCCGGTCTGTGAGATTATCTCAGTGTTGAAGGTGCCCGCCGAGAGGAAGAGGGGCGTATAGAAATCCGTAAATTCCACGCCGCCATCTATCACATCGCAAAAGCGGGGCATATACTCCGGCCTCGCCAGCCAGGTGTCTATACTCTCCAGCATTACCAGTATAAGGTTTTTCCCCTTCAAACTGCCGCTGAACTCATTTGCAGCGGGCTGGGCACGGCTCTCGAAAATATCCGTGAGCTCCTGGGCGCTGCGTGCGTTTGTGCCGATACCAAAGGAGACGGCAAAGTTCCGGGCGGTATACTGGTAGAGTCCGGTGAGCTTCATACTGCGGTTGGCGTCGGTGAACTCCCTGTATACCTCCGTATCGCTGTTGGGGTCGAAGCGGTTGTCCCAGGTGAGCACATCGGCCCTGGGCATAAGCTTCTGGTGGGTGAGCAGTATTGCAGCTATACATACAGGCGCAATCAGGGCCATGCACCCCCTCTGCACCCAAAGCCTTTTCCCCTGTGCCCTTGGCCCCGAGGCCAGCACCATAGCCGCCCCAACCATCAGCAGGAATAAGAGCACGAAGAAGTACAGCTTCTTGGGCAGCTGAAAATAGGTCCAGCTAAAGAATTTCGCCCCGTCTCCGGCAAAGTTCATGTCGGCAAAGCTGAAGAAATGCCCGAATACGTTATACATCACTCCATGGAGTATCACCAAAAACCCGAAGAACACTCCCAGTACGCCCATTGCTATCCGCCGCCCAAGCCTTGGCAACAGCCCAGTAAGGGCCGTCACAAGCAGGGCCCAGCTGCAGGTAAACAGCATGGTCTTGGCGTTCAGGAGCCTTGTGCCCCCCGCCCCGGCGTACACCCATCTGAAAGCGCCGTCAATAAAAACCAGCGCCAGAAAAAATACCGGCAGGCTCAGTATGCCGAAACGCCGTGAAAGCCCTTTTAGAGCCTCCCTCACCCGCCTTAAAACTTCCTTCAAAAACCTTCACTCCCAACCTAAAAGATGAAAAAGGCCTCCCCATTGGGAAGCCCCCTTTTGCTTACTCGTCCTCCGCGCCCCTGGCCTTGTACAGGTTAAAGCGGAACAGCTTTGACTCGTCCGACTCTTTCTCACACATCACGAAGGCCTCAGCGATTTTTCCGCCCTCAATAAGGGTGGTCAGGCCTACCAGCTGGCAGAGCTTGCTCTTCAGGTTCAGCCGGTCTCCGTCGCGCGTCATAAGGTAGACCTCGCCCTCGCAGCTGTCAAGCACCTGCAAAAAGGACGGCACGTCGATATCATGTAATTCTACCATCTTTGGGGACATAGGGTCTCCTCCTTTCGCCTGTTTTATGAGATAATCATAACATACCTGTGAAAAAATTGCAAGCCCCGCTTTTACCGTATCTTTTCCTTGACTTCCGTCACCGGCCCGGCTATAATAGCCCTCAGAAAGGAGTGTTATAACATGAATAGACTAAGGATAGCAATTATTGGCACCGGCGGGATATCCAATTCCCACGTCCGCGCCTACAAGCAGATGGAGGACATTGAGATTGTCGCCGGGGCCGATATCGTCCCCGGGAAGGCCCATGAGGCCCTGGACCGCTGGGAGCTGCCAAATGCCGAGGCCTTTGAGGACACCCAGGTAATGCTCGACAGGATAAAGCCTGACGCCGTCAGCGTCTGCACCTACAACACCGCCCACGCTGTCTGTGCCATAGCCGCAATGAGGGCCGGGGCCCATGTGCTGCTGGAGAAGCCTATGACCGTCACCCTGGAGGACGCCCAGGAGCTCCGCAGGGTGGAGAAGGAGACCGGCAAAATACTCACCATCGGCTTCCAGCCGAGGTACGACGAGCGTATGCAGAAGATAAAGGAGGTCGTCCAGAGCGGGAAGCTGGGGCAGATATACTACGTACAGACCGGCGGCGGCCGCAGGCGGGGTATCCCCGGCAGCACCTTTATTGAGGAGCGCTACGCCGGAGTAGGGGCCCTGGCAGATATCGGCTGCTACTCCCTCGATATGGTGCTGAACGCCATGGGCTACCCGAAGCCCCTCACCGTCTCCGCCGTAAGCTACGACCACTTCGGCAAGAACCCCAAATACACTCCTCCCGAGGACGCCAAGCGCTTCTCTGTAGACGACTTCTGCGGGGCTTTCATCCGTCTTGAGGGGGGCATAACCCTTGACTTCAGGATGTCCTGGGCCATGCACATGGACACCACCGGCAGCACAATCTTCCTTGGCACCGACGCGGGATTAAAGGTTGAGCCCGCCAACCCCGAGTCCCTGTGGGGCGGCGCCTGGGACGGCTCCTGCGGCAATGTGACCCTGTTCCACGACGAGTTCGGTGCGCCCACCCACACGCCCATCCCCCTGCCAGCGCCCAAGGGCGACAAGAAGGACTGCTTCTACCATAAGTGCCGCTCCTTTGTGGACGCTGTGCAGCAGGGCCTGCCCGCGCCTATACCCACCAGCCAGATAATCTATAACCAGGCCATTATCGACGGCATTATCAGGTCCTGTAAATGCGGGCATGAGGTTGAGGTCAATATAGAGGAAATCTAATCCCCCAGCGGCATAGCCGGAAAGGAGAACTGCAATGGACAGAAAAGCAGCCCGGGAGCTGGCCCGGGAGCTGGTCTTAAAAATGACAATCGATGAGCGGGCCTCCCAGCTCAGGTACGACGCCCCGGCAATCCCCCGCCTTAATATCCCCGCCTATAACTGGTGGAACGAGGCCCTTCACGGAGTGGCCCGGGCTGGGGTAGCCACTATGTTCCCCCAGGCCATCGCAATGGCGGCGGCCTTTGACCCGGAGCTCATGGTTGAGGTTGGGGACTGTATCAGCACCGAGGGCCGGGCCAAATACAACGAGAGCAGTGCCCGTGGCGACCGGGACATATATAAGGGGCTCACCTTCTGGTCCCCCAACGTGAACATATTCAGAGACCCCCGCTGGGGCCGGGGCCACGAGACCTACGGCGAGGACCCGGAGCTCACCTCCCGGCTGGGAGTCGCCTTTGTGCGGGGTATCCAGGGGGACGGCGAGTACATGAAGGCCGCCGCCTGCGCCAAGCATTTTGCCGTGCACTCCGGCCCCGAAGCCGAGCGGCACCGCTTTAACGCCGCCGCCAGCCCCAAGGATATGGAAGAGACCTACCTGCCCGCTTTCGAGGCCTGTGTAAAGGAGGGCGGGGTCGAGGCGGTGATGGGCGCGTACAACCGCACCAACGGCGAGCCCTGCTGCGGCAGTCCCGCCCTACAGGAGATTCTCCGAGGGAAATGGGGCTTTGAGGGCCATTTCGTGTCCGACTGCTGGGCCATCGCTGATTTCCACGAGTACCACAAGATAACCGCCCGGCCCGAGGAATCGGTAAAGCTTGCCCTGGAGAACGGCTGCGACGTGAACTGCGGCTGCACCTATCAGCGCATTTTAAACGCCATAGCCGAGGGCCTGTTGGACCCCCAGTATGTGACAGAGTCCTGCGTACGCCTTTTTACCACCAGGTACATGCTGGGGATGTTTGACAAGACCGAATATGACAGCTTAAACCGTCTGGACGTGGAGACCCCTGAGCACCTTACCCTCTCCCGAAAGGCCGCCGCAGAGAGCCTGGTGCTCCTGAAAAACGACGGCATACTCCCCCTTGACCTTGAGAGCCTTCAGACCGTCGGTGTCATCGGCCCCAACGCCAACAGCCGTACCGCGCTTATAGGCAACTACCACGGCACTGCCTCCCGGTATATCACTGTGCTGGAGGGCATACAGGATATAGTAGAATCTGCCGGCAAGCGCGTACTGTATGCCGAGGGCTGCCATCTCTCCCTGGACAAGACCGAGGGCCTCTCCCAGAATGAGGGTGACCGTATCATGGAGGCCAAGGCCGTTGCCGGCCTCTCAGACGTTATAATTCTTGTCACCGGCTTGGACGAGACCCTTGAAGGCGAGGAGGGCGACACCGGCAATCAGTATTTCTCCGGCGACAAAAAGGACCTGCACCTGCCCGCCTCTCAGGAAAAGCTGATGTCTGAGCTTCTTCTCATGGGCAAGCCTGTAGTCCTTGTGAATATGAGCGGCAGTGCCGTTGACCTGCGCCTTGCCCAGGAGAAGGCCCGCGCTGTTTTGCAGGCCTGGTATCCCGGCTCAGAGGGGGGCTGCGTGGTGGCCGGGGCACTGTTCGGAAAGGTGTCCCCCTCGGGCAAGCTACCGGTGACCTTCTATAATGACACTGAGGATTTGCCTGATTTTGACGATTACTCCATGGAGAACCGCACCTACCGATACTACCGGGGCACGCCCCTCTATCCCTTTGGGTATGGGCTCACCTATGGCGGCTGCAGGGTTTTAGGCGCGGAGTGGAAAAAGCAGCCTGATTCTGCCGGGGACTTTGCCGAGCTGGATGTAGCCGTCCGCAACTATGGGGCCGATACAGAGGATGTTCTGCAGGTATATGTTAAGTCAGAGGATAGTGACTGGGCCCCGCCAAACCCTGTGCTGGGAGCTTTCCGGCGGGTGAGGCTGGAGCGCGGCGAAGAGCGGAGCTTTACGGTCCGTGTGCCTATGCGGGCGTTTACTACTGTGGACGGGCAGGGTGTGCGGTGTATCCGCGGTAAGGGATTCTCTGTTTATGTTGGGTTCTCTCAGCCGGATAAGCGAAGTGTTGAGCTTATGGGTGCTGAGCCTGTTTGTGTTTTTGTGGAGATGAAGTAAATTGAAGAGCCTCCCGGCTTTGCTGGGAGGCTCTTTTTTGGTTCGCTCACTTTATTCGCGCCCGGGACCTTGGGGGCGCTGCCCCCAAACCCCTGCAACCTTTGAAAAGGTTGACGAAACTTTTGCTTTTTTACATTTTTTCCGGGGCGGTTACTTTGAATAGAGAGAGGCCGTTTTCAAGGACTGTTTTCGCCGCCGTGCACAGGCTCAGCCTTGCCGCTGTCAGCTCCGGCTCAACGCCCTTGACCCGGCATGCGTTATAGAATTTGTGGAACAGTGTGCCCACATTCAGCACGTACCGCGTTATCCTCGCCGGGTCCATGGCCTTTGCCGCCCCCGCAATTTCATCTGTGAAATTGGACAGCAGGCGTATCAGCTCGACCTCCTCCGGCGCTGTAAGCAGCGCCAGCTCCCCGGCTGTACAGGCCCTCGGCTCAATGCCGTCCTCCTTGAGGTTCCGCAGGATACTGCATATCCGCGCATGGGCGTACTGCACATAGTACACCGGATTCTGGGAGTCCTCCTTTACCGCCAGGTCCAGGTCGAAGTCAATCCGGGTATTCGGCTCATAGGAGTTAAACAGGAACCTTGCCGCGTCCACCGGCACCTCGTCCAGCAGGTTGGACATGGTGATGGCCTCTCCGCTGCGCTTGCTCATTTTCTCCGGCTTACCGTCCCGCATAAGCGTCACCATCTGCATGAGCACCACCTTCAGCCGCTCCGGGTCTATCCCCAGCGCTGCAATAGCCGCCTTCAGCCGGGGCACATACCCATGGTGGTCCGCTCCAAGCACGTTTATAGCCGTATCAAAATTCCTTGTCACAAGCTTATTGTAGTGATAAGCTATATCAGGCACAACATAGGTCGGCACCCCATTAGAGCGCACTATGACAAAGTCCTCAGACCCGAACTCGCTCCCCTTAAACCACAGGGCGCCCTCCTTCTCATAGGTCAGCCCCTTCTCCCGGAGCAGCTCCACCACCCTGTCCACCGCTCCGCTGTCATGCAGGCTGGACTCGTGGAACCACGTGTCATACTCCACCCGATATCTCTTTAAATCGTCATGGAGCCCCTGGATATTCCTGGGGATTGCAAAGTCAATAAGGGCCCGGCGCCGCTCCTCCTGCTCACTCTCCACATACTTATCGCCGTGCTCCTTTATAAAGGCCTCGGCATTCGCCGTCACGTCCTTACCCTTATATCCGTCCTCCGGGAAGGGGAAATCCGGCTGAAACTGCTGCATATACCTGGCCTCAATGGACAGCCCATAGCGGTTTACCTGGTTTCCCGCGTCGTTTACATAGAACTCCCTCTCAACGCTGTACCCCGCGGCCTCAAGCACCGCCGACAGCGCGTCTCCCAGCACGCCGCCCCTGGCGTTGCCTATGTGCATGGGCCCGGTGGGGTTAGCGGAGACATACTCCACCAGCACCCTTTTCCCCTCGCCCACATTGCTCCAGCCGTACCCGGCCCCCAGGCTCTCAACGTCCTGGAGCACCCTGCCGTAAAAGGCCGTGTCATAGGTAAAGTTCAGGAAGCCCGGCCCCGCTATCTCGCACTTTGTAAAGAACGTCCCGCCTAAATCAAGATTGCCGGTTATAGCCTCTGCTATCTTCCTCGGCGCGGCGTGAAAGGCCCTGGCCCCGGCCATAGCCGCGTTGCAGGCCCAGTCGCCGTGCGCCCTGTCAGCAGGCACCTCCAGGGTAAACTTAGGAGGCTCCGCCTTGGGCAGCTCACCCTTCTCCATGGCCTTTTCCATGGCCTCCAGCACCGCCCTGCGCAGCTGCTGCCGTGCGGTTTCCACAAGTTGAGACATATTTTATCGTTCCTTTCAGTTTTAAATCTCCGGGGCCTCTGGCACCGGGCTCACCTCTACAGAGAGCAGGTTTTGGCTGGACAGATTTGAGTCCACATCCAGGGTATAGGCTATCTCCAGCTTGCCGCCAGTATCGTCAAGGTCCACATCCAGCCGGCTTGTGTATACCCCCACAGTCAGCGTCCCGAAGCCGGTGTCGTAAAGGCATAGGTGCCTTCTGCCCTTCTCCAGTATCAGCCTGGTAGAGGACCCGGAGCGGCTCATTGTCACCATCCCCGGCTCCACCTTCAGAAGCGCCGTGCGGAACACATTGGCGTCATCGTCGTCATACTCCTTATACAGTATAAACCTCGTGCCGTCCTTCTCCCGGTAGGTGCCCAGGGCTGAGAGGCATATCTCCCCCTGGTCCTCGTCCTCATATACCTGCCGGCCTTTTATCGTAATGGCATAGTCCTCTTTCATGCACGTCCTCCTCTCGGATGTCAGTCAAAGGTTATGTCCACCCGGATACCCTCCACGCTATGGCCCAAAAACAGCTGTGCCACAGTGGAGAAGTTCTCCGGCGCGTCAGTTACATAGAACTCCGCGCTCCTCTCCTCCTCGGGGGCGCAGAGCCCCCCGGTCTCCTCCAGCGCCGCTGCAAGGGCATTTGCAGCCTCCTTGCCGCTGTTTATAAGCGTGACCCCCGGCCCCATAACATGCCCGATGGCCTCGCTGAGCAGCGGGTAATGGGTACAGCCCAGTATCACCGTATCCACCCCGGCCTCGCGCACCGGCTCCAGATACCGCTCCACCACTATCCGCACCAGCTCATCCTCCGGCGAAATAAATCCGTTCTCCGTCAGCGGCACAAACAGCGGGCAGGCCTGGGGGAATACCTCTATGCCCTTATCTATTTGTTGTATCACATGGGCATACGACCCGCTATGGATAGTGGCGCTTGTACCAAGCACCCCTATCCTCCTGTTCCTTGTTGCCATCACAGCAGCCCGGGCCGTGGGAGCCACCACATCAAAATACGGCACAGGCAGCCTTGCACCTATATCCGCGGCAGTAGAGCTCACCGTCCCGCAGGCCGCCAGCACTGCCTTCACCCCATGCCCCAGCAGGAAGTCCATGTCCTGCCTGGCATAGCGCCGCACCACCTCCCGGCTCCTGGAGCCGTATGGCACCCGCCCGGTGTCGCCGAAATACACCAGGCTCTCCTTTGGCAGCACCTTCTCCAGCTCCTTCACCGCGGTCAGCCCGCCCAGCCCCGAGTCGAAGACCCCGATAGGCCGGTTATCCATTCCGGGCCTCCTCCAGCCCCAGCTCTATGAGCCTGTCAAGGAGCTGGGAGTAGCTGAGCCCCCCGTGCATCCACAGCTTCGGGTACATGCTGATAGAGGTAAAGCCGGGCAGGGTGTTTATCTCGTTGAGCACCACCTGCCGGTCCTTATGGGTCACAAAGAAATCCACCCGCGCAAGGCCGGAACAGCCCAAAAGCCTGTAGACCTTCACCGCCGTCTCCCGCACCTTTTCAGCCACATCCTCAGGAAGCCGCGCCGGGATATACAGCTGGCTGGTGCCGTTCACGTACTTGTCGTCATAGTCGTAGAACTGGGCCGAAGCGCCAATCTCACCCACACATGAGGCCTCTGCCCCGGGCCTTGTGCCCAGCACAGCTACCTCCACCTCCTGGCCGTCTATCCCCTGCTCCACTATAACCTTACCGTCCTCAAGGGAGGCCTTCTCAATGGCGGCGGGCAGGTCCTCATGCCTCTCCACCTTGCTTACCCCCACCGACGAGCCGGCATTGGCTGGCTTCACAAAGATTGGGAAGTCCAGCCGGGCCTGTATCTTGTTGAGCACCACCTCCGGCGCGGCACGATAGCGGTCGGCATAAAACCAAAGGTAGTGTGCCTGATTTATGTCTGTATTAGACAGGAGCGTATGCGTTATGGCCTTATCCATACATACTGCGGAGCTTGTAACATGGCATCCCACATATGGTACTCCCGCCATCTGGAATAGCCCCTGTATAGAGCCGTCCTCACCGTTTTTGCCGTGAAGGGCCGGGAACACGCAGTCTATATGTACCGTGCGCGGGCCGCCCTCGCCAAGGGTCACCAGGCCGTGGACAGTAGGGTCCGGGGCCAGAAAAGCCGGGACAGACTCATTAAGCCATCTCCCATCCCCCAGGCCCTCCACCGGGCCGTCATACAGGAGCCACTGACCCTCCTTAGTAATCCCCACCTGATGTATATCGTACTTCTCCCTATCCAGATTCTCAATTATAGACGCCGCAGACATCAGCGACACCTCGTGCTCCGAGGACTTCCCGCCGAAAATCACGGCCAGTTGAAGCTTGTTGCTCATGGGTATCAACTCATTTCAGAAATTTTCGATAGTGTTATAATTAAGAGGCATTTCACCTCTTTTAAGTGCGTTTACAGTATTATACTATAGAAACTCGGATTTCGCAACCATTCCCACAAAAAAAGAGCGCCGGTCTATAGACCGGCACCCCTGGCAAAGCTGTCAGTTGAGGACAGGCAGAGAGAAATCCAGCCTGCCAAACCTTCTTAAGATATTCATGTCCCGGGTTATAAAGTGGGCCCCCCAATAGTAATTCCCCACAGTCTGCTCCGGGAGGCACCACCGCTTGCCCTCCGGGTGCGGGGTGCTTTTTTCATAGGTCTCCAGGTCCTCGGGGGAGGCAAACTGAAATTCACCTGTGTCCACCAGCCTGTCAACTATTGTGTCCAGATTCAGCTCCACTGTACGCCTGCACTCCGGGTAATAGCTGCTTTCCGGCGAGCCCACAAAATATACCGGCAGCGGCAGCCATGAGGCCCAGGTGTCGGGGTCATAGGACTTTATATCCATGGCCTCAGGGTCATAGTCCGGGTAGCCCTCAAGGAGCACCTGGCTGCAGTCCTTATACCTGTCCCTCAGTCCCGCCGCCTTTTTGTAAATATCACTGCCCTGCTCCCCATATCTGAGAATAAAGTCAGAAAGGCGCTTTGTCACCCCGATATCAGCCTCCGTAGCCTTCCCCGGGTCGAAATGAAACCACGGCATATGTGCATAGTCGTTATTGCCGGGTATGCCCTGCATACCCACCCAGCCGGACTCAAGCATATACACGCCGGACTCCAGATACTTCATTATCCCGGCTATAATAGAACCCCCTGCTCCACCGGCAGGATCCTCCACAATATCCAGATAGTCAAGGGCAATACACACTGTATATGGGGATGAATTGGGGTTCCAGTTATTGCACTCAATATTGTGCCCAAAGCCGCCGTCCTCATTTTGATAGCCTGACAGTACCCTTAGAAAATCATCACCGCTGCCGCTTTCAAAGAGATATTTCCACATGGCATAGTCAAGGGGCCTTGCGTTTCGGTAGACAAGCCTTCTCAGCCTGAAGAACTCCTCAAGAGATATTTTCTTTGTCAACTTTTGCCCTTCTCAAAATACAGGACAGGCGGCCTGACATCTCGGCCGCCTGTATAAGTTATTTTATTACTCTTAGAACTTGTTCCCGCGCTTCACATAGGTGGTGTGCAGTATCTCGTGGGCCTTATGGCTGCCGGGCTCGCCCAGGAACTCCTCATAGCACTTCTTCACCACGGGGTTATCGTGGGACTTGCGCAGAGGCATGTTTGCGTCCTGGTCGTAGAGGGCCTTTGCCCTGAGCGCCTTGATGTCGTTATATGCCCAGTCATTGGCACTGCGCACAGGCTGACCGCCGCCGTTGACACATCCGCCGGGGCAACACATAATCTCGATGAACTGGTAGTCAGCTTCACCGGCCTTGACCTTCTTCAGTATCTCGTTGGCATTCTTCAGGCCACTGACAACAGCCACCTTCACATCCATGCCGGCAACATTGTACACGGCCTCCTTAATGCCCTGGGTACCGCGAATCTCCTTATACTCTACGGACTCCTGGCTCTCGCCGGTGAGCACGTCGGCAGCGGTCCTAAGGGCCGCCTCCATAACGCCGCCGGTAGCGCCGAAGATAACCGCAGCGCCGGTGGACTCGCCCATAGCCTCGTCAAACTTCTCGTCGGGCAGGGCGTTAAAGTTCAGCTGTGCCTTCTTGATAAGGCGGGCCAGCTCGCGGGTGGTAAGGCTTATGTCCACGTCGGGCATACCTGCCGCGTTCTCATCGTCCCTCTGAATCTCGAACTTCTTCGCCACACAGGGCATGACGGAGACGGAGACTATCTTCTGGGGGTCAATGCCCTCCTTCTCGGCGTACCAGGTCTTTATCAGGGCGCCGGTCATGTTCTGGGGGGACTTGCAGCTGGACAGATGGTCGATAAGGTCGGGATAGTAGTGCTCGCAGAACTTAATCCAGCCCGGTGAGCAGGAGGTTATCATGGGCAGCACGCCGCCGTTCTTGACCCTGCCGATGAACTCGTGGGCCTCCTCCATAATAGTCATGTCCGCGCCGAAGTCGGTGTCGAACACCTTGTCAAAGCCCAGCCTTCTGAGAGCCGCAGCCATCTTACCCTCGACATTGGTGCCGATGGGTAGGCCGAACTCCTCGCCCAATGCCGCGCGCACGGCGGGGGCGGTCTGGACTATCACTATCTTCTCGGGGTCGTTGATGGCCTCGATTACATCGTGGGTATTGTCGTGCTCAGTCAGCGCGCCGGTGGGGCAGCTTACAATGCACTGTCCGCAGGCTACGCAGGCCACGTTATTCAGGGGCTGCTCAAAGGCACAGCCTATCTCTGTGTCGAAGCCGCGGTTATTCGCGCCGATAACTGAAACATGCTGGTTCTGGCAGGCCGCCACACACCTGCGGCAGAGCACGCACTTGGCGTTGTTGCGCTCCAGGTAAGGTGTGGTAAGGTCCTTATTGCCCGCGGGCAGCGCACCCTCAAAGCGGCTGTCCTCCTCAATGCCCATGTCCGCGCAGAGCTTCTGCAGCTCGCAGTTGCCGCTGCGCTCGCAGGTCAGGCACTTGCGCTCGTGGACACTGAGCAGCAGCTCCAGGGTCATCTTCCTGGACTCCTGGACCTTGGGGGAATTGGTGAACACCTCCATGCCCTCGTTCACCGGGTACACACAGGCGGCGCAGAGGGAGCGGGCCCCCTTTACCTCCACCATGCACATACGGCAGGCGCCTATCTGGTTGATATCCTTCAGGTAGCACAGCGTGGGGATGTCCACCCCGGCATAGCGGGCGGCTTCAAGGATTGTTGAATCCTTCGGCACCTGATAGTCCACGCCGTTTATCTTTACGTTGACCATATCCATATTCGGTGTTCCTCCTTATTTCTTCACGACGGCCTGGAACTTGCACTTCTCCATACACACGCCGCACTTGATGCACTTGCTGGTATCAATCACATGAGGCTCCTTGACCTTGCCGGAGATAGCCCCAACAGGGCAGTTACGGGCGCAGAGGGTGCAGCCCTTGCACTTTTCGGCCTCGATATGGAAGTTGGTCAGAGCCTTGCAGGCCCCGGCAGGGCAGCGGTGCTCGGTGACATGGGCCACATACTCGTCCCGGAAATACTTCAGGGTGGAGAGCACCGGGTTGGGGGCAGTCTGGCCCAGGCCGCACAGGGAGTTCTCCTTGATGTAGTAGCAGAGCTCCTCCAGCTTGTCTATGTCCTCCATAGTGCCCTTGCCGGAGGTTATCTTGTCCAGTATCTCCAAAAGGCGTTTTGTACCCACACGGCAGGGGGTGCACTTGCCGCAGCTCTCGTCAACGGTGAACTCCAGGAAGAACTTGGCGATATCCACCATACAGGTGGTCTCGTCCATAACTATCAGTCCGCCGGAGCCCATCATGGAGCCTATGGCTATAAGGTTGTCGTAGTCGATGGGAGTGTCGATAAGGGAGGCCGGGATACAGCCGCCGGAGGGGCCGCCGGTCTGGGCAGCCTTGAAGGTGTGCCCGCCGGGTACTCCGCCGCCGATGTCCTCAACTACTTCGCGGAGGGTAGTGCCCATGGGCACCTCAACGAGGCCGGTATTAGTAATCTTGCCGCCCAGAGCGAAGACCTTGGTGCCCGGGGACTTCTCGGTGCCGATGGACTTGAACCAGTCCGCGCCCTTTAAGATAATCTGGGGGATATTGGCGTAGGTCTCCACGTTGTTGAGCACGGTGGGCTTTCCGAACAGGCCCTTTAAGGCCGGGAAGGGAGGCCGCACCCTGGGCTCGCCGCGCTTGCCCTCGATGGAGGTCATAAGCGCTGTCTCCTCGCCGCACACAAATGCGCCCGCGCCCAGGCGGATGTCTATATCAAAGTCAAAGCCGGAATCGAAGATATTCTTGCCCAAGAGCCCGTACTCCCTGGCCTGGTTAATGGCTATCTGCAGGCGCTTCACGGCGATGGGGTACTCGGCGCGGATGTAGATATAGCCTTGGGAAGCGCCGATGGCGTAGCCTGCTATTGCCATGGCCTCCAGCACGCTGTGGGGGTCGCCCTCCAAAACAGAGCGGTCCATGAACGCGCCCGGGTCGCCCTCGTCGGCGTTGCAGCAGGCGTACTTCTGGTCGGCCTGGTTTGCCGCCGCAAACTTCCACTTGAGGCCCGTGGGGAAGCCCGCGCCGCCGCGCCCGCGAAGGCCGGAGGCCAGCATGGTATCTATTACCTGCTGGGGGGTCATCTCGGTGAGCACCTTGCCAAGGGCCGCGTAGCCGTCCTGGGCGATGTACTCGTCGATGAGCTCGGGGTTTATAACGCCGCAGTTGCGAAGGGCTATGCGCATCTGCTTTGCATAGAAGGTGGTCTCATTAAGGGACTTGGTGGTGTTCTCGTCCACCACGGTCTCCTGATACAGGAGCCTTGTGACGATACGGCCCTTCAAAAGGTGCTCGGAAACTATCTCCGGCACATCCTCAACGGTGACGCGGCTATAGAACGCGCCCTCGGGATAGACCACCATGATGGGGCCAAGCGCGCACAGGCCAAAGCAGCCGGTGCGGATTACGTTTACTTCCTTGTCCAGGCCCTGGGCCTTTATCTCCTCGTTGAGCTTATCAATAATCAGCTCGCTGTTTGAGGAGGTGCAGCCGGTGCCGCCGCAAACCAGCACATTGGATCGAAACATAGTTGAAACCTCCAATTATAATGATATCTCTTACTTCGCGCCGATTGCGTTGGCGCCGATGGTATACTCTGTAACCACGTTGCCGTTGACCAGGTGGTCGTTGACAACGCGCACGGCCTTCTCGGCGGTCATCTTAACATAGGTGACCTTCTCCTTGCCGGGGGTGATTATCTCCACCACAGGCTCGTACTGGCAGATGCCTATGCAGCCGGTCTGGGTCACCATGGTGTCCCTGAGGCCGCGCTTGTTCACTTCCTCAACAAAGGCGTTGAGCACGGGGCGGGCTCCGGCGGCGATTCCGCAGGTTGCCATGCCCACCAGCACCCGGGTCTCTGCCTCGGCGTTCTCGCGGATATTAACGGCGGCCCGGGCCTTGTCCCGGATAGCCTGAAGTTCTGCTAAGGATTTCATATATCTCTTGCTCCTTCCTGAGTGTCTTTAGTCAAAAGCTCGCTTGTGTTCTCACTGAGATAGTCGTTCACCCACTGGGTAACGTCCGGCAGGTTCAGCGGCACGTCCTCCCCAAGGACCGTCCTAAGCTCCCTGGTGTCAAGGGCAAACTCCCTGCGCTCCTCCCCCCGGGGCCTATAGCCCCTGGTATAGAGGAAGTCAAGGTCCGGGTTCATCATCACCAGCATGCTTATGGTGCCGTTGATGTCCCCCAGGGGTATCATGTCAACGCTTGAGGGCTTAAACACGGCGGTGGTAGTAGTACCCACGCCTACAGTGGACTCTATGGAAAACCGCCCGCCGGTCATCTCCGCCTCCATCTTGAAAAGCGGCACCCCAAGCCCGACGCTCCGGGTAGTCCGGGTGGTAAAAAATGGGTCCGTAACATGCTCCACCTGCTCCGGGGTCATCCCCCGGCCGTTATCGCCAATGGAGATGCTGAGCTCGTCTAAGTCCTCGTCCTCCTCCACGGTGACGGTGATAAGGCTTGCCCCCGCAGAGATGGAGTTCTGGGCGATGTCCATTACGTTTAGTGAAAGCTCACGCATAGTGAAAACCTTCCTGTTTTAAAGTCTACTCCGCATACTTCTCAAGGATGCCGTCCACGTCCTCAGGGGCCAGGCGGCCGTAGACGTCCTCGTTTATCATCATAACCGGGGCCAGGCCGCATGCGCCTATGCAGCGGCAGGCGGTGAGTGAGAAGAGCCCGTCCTCGGTGCACTCCTCGGGCTGGATATGCAGCTTCTCAACTATCCTGTCCAGCACCTTGTCCGAGCCCTTAACATAGCAGGCCGTGCCAAGGCAGACGGAGATGTGGTTGCGCCCCTTGGGGGTAAGGCTGAACTGTGAGTAGAACGTGGAAACGCCGTAGACCTCCTCCAGGGAGACCCCCAGTCCGTCGGCAATCTTTTTCTGCACCTCCATGGGCAGGTAGCCGTAGATGTCCTGGGCCTGGTGCAGCGCGGGCATGACAGCCCCCGCCTGGCCCTGCAGGCTGGCTATGACCTCCTCAAGCTTCTGGGCCTGCTCGGGGGTGTCGTGGAAGGGCAGAGTGCTGATACGTTTTTGCATAAATCGACCATCTTCCTTTCTTCTTACATCGTAAGTTAAATATATCAAATCAAACAGGGTTTATAATTCCAAAAAAGAATTAAAAGCAAAAGAACAACAATTTCCAACAAATTTCACTTGAAGACCTGGTTATAGTTACCAAAATATCGATATATTCTATCGATATCATTTTCCTGATAGTAGTCTGAGCACCGCCCCCACGGATTTCTCCGGCAGCTCTATACTGTGCGGCACAGAGGTCGCCAGCGTATCCAGGTAGTGGCTGTCAGAGTCCCGCACTATCCCCATGGAGCGCAGCTCCGGGTACATCCCCGCCACCTCTGCTAAATCCGCCTCCCTGGTGACCTCCGCGAAGGTATACCCTCCCTCCGGCGGTATGCTTCCAAGGGCCGCGGTGAGGCTGTACGAGTCCCTGTCCACGTGGGCAGGGAAAGCTGTGCCGCCGTATTTCTCACAGAGGGCCTTCACCTCGTCCGCGCCGATGTACGAGGCCACCAGCAGCAAATCGTCAAGAGTCCCAATAAGCCCGTCGTTTTTGTCCAGAATCCTCTGCTCCCCGAAAATCTCCGGCTTATTTTTTATATGGGGCATATTATCATATATGTACCTGTCGAACTCCATAGCACCCTCTAAGGTCTCAAAAAGGCAGACAATATGCGCCTCCTCGCTGGTGCACAGCTCCATGCCCGGGATAGCGGTAATCCCCGCCTCCTCAGCCGCCTTTAACACCGCCGGGGCGTTCCTGCAGGTGTTATGGTCGGTAATGGCAATTATCTCAAGGCCCGAGATTGCCGCCATGCCCACAATATTATTGGGGGTCATATCGTTGTCGCCGCAGGGGGACAGGCAGGAGTGTATATGGAAGTCGTAGGAATATGCGCTCATTTCAGCAGGCCGTGGACCTGCACGGCGGTGTCATACAGGTTTGGCCCGCAGCCGTACACCGGTATGCCCTGCATATCGGCCCGGTTTTTGGCGTCGGCGTCCAGGGCCGAATCCTCACAGAGCACTATGCAGCTGGTGTCCGCCAGGGCCGCCACCGCTATGGCGTTTAGATTCCCCATCACCGTCAGCCAGACATTCCCCGCCTGGGCCCGGCCCATTACCCAGCTGAGAAGGTCTCCCACATAGCAGCCGTCTGCCTCATTGTCCTGGCCGTCCTCACCGGCCAGAAGCTTCCAGCCGAGAGCCCCGGCCATCTCTTTGACCGTCATTTTCCATCCTCCTCACCGTCGTTATTCCCGTCTCCTGGGTGCCAGCCAAGGCCCCCCTCAAGCTGGGATATAGTGCTCGCCACCTTCTGCATCTGCTTGCGGTAGACGAACACACAGTCAGTTTTCTTGCACGCGCCCTTTACCACGTCCTCGGCAAAGGCCCGGCAGGTAGGCGCGCCGCAGGCCCCGCAGTCCAGCCCCGGCAGCTCCTCCTCGATATTGTCTATCTCCACCATCATCCGCATGGCCTCGCCCAAATCCGAGGAGAGGGTCATGACGTTGGAAAACTCCAGCTCGCCCTCCCACTCCATTTCAGTGGGCACAGGCCCGCCCGCCAAATGGTTCTGGCTCACCGGCAGGTATTTCCTCAGGCGCTGTATCCTCGCTTTGGCAACATAGGGGTTTTCAACACAGAGCACCCCTCCCACACAGCCTCCTGCGCAGGCGTTGAGCTCGATGAAGTCCAGGTCCCCTATGCGCTCGTCCTCGACCTCCTCCAGCACCCTTATCACATTCTCTATGCCGTCGGCCGCCAGATATTTCTCGTTGAGCAGGGCCGCCGACTCACCGCCGCTGGTGCTCCAGCCCACCCCGATAATGCCGGAGTTAGCTATGGGCTCTATGCACTCCAGGTGGTCCATCTTATGTGAGAGCTGGGGAAATGCCTCGCTTATGGCTATGGCTCCGTCAACACAGGATTTCTCCATGCCCAGGGGCATTTTTATGTCCGTGACCTTCGCGGGACAGGGTGTTATAAAGAAACAGCCTATCTGCTCCTCAGGGAGCCCGGTCTTCTCCACGGCCTCCCTTTTTGCCATCCCCGCCGCTGTCTCCATAGGCGACTTTAAAGGCAGCACATGGTCGCATAAGTCAGGGAACCTGACCCTTATAAGCCTTACCACCGCCGGGCAGGCCGAGCTTATCACAGGCCTTGGCAGGTTGGCCCCCGTCTCAGCATTGTACATCATCTTCCGGGTGGCCTCGCTCACCAGCTCCGCGGCTCTCGAGACCTCGTATACCTGGTCAAATCCCATCTGCTTGAGCCCCGTGAGCACATAGTCTATGTCGTCCAGATTGTTGAACTGCCCATAAAGTGCCGGGGCGGGCAGGGCTATCTTATAGGTAAATTTATCCAGCTCGTCCAGGTGGGTGTACCTGGCCCTTTTCGCGTGGTGAGGGCAGATACGTATGCACTCGCCGCAGTCTATGCAGCGCTCCGAGGCAATAAAGGCCTTGCCGTTTCGTATGCGTATGGCCTCAGTCGGGCAGCGCTTCACGCAGTTGGTGCAGCCCACGCATTTGTCCTCATGCAGCGTGACCGAGTGAAAGAACTCCTTCACCGGGTTTCACCCCTTTCTTCCGGGAATCACCGTCATCTTAACCGTAGTGCCGACGCCCACCGTTGAATCAATGGTCATCCCGTCGGTATATTTCTTCATATTCGGCAGGCCCATCCCCGCGCCGAAGCCCAGGGCCCGCACGTTGTCAGGGGCCGTGGACCAGCCCGCCTGCATAGCCTGCTCCACGTCGGGGATACCCGGGCCCTGGTCTATAAGGGCTATGTCCACCCTGTCCGGGTCCACGTCCACCACGGCCTCCCCGCCGCCGCCATGTATCACAAGGTTTATCTCCCCTTCATACATTGCAATAGCGACCCTGCGTATGGCGTCCGGCTCATAGCCCAGCTTTTTCAGCTTGTGCTTCACGTCCCCGGAGGCCTCTCCCGCCCGGGTAAAGTCGTCGCCGGGCACCTGGTACTCAAGATGCAGCATACTCATGATATGTCACAGCCTCCTCTCAGACCGTTTTCAAACAACAGCCCGCAGGCGGTGAACATGCGGTAGGGTGAGCTTAAAACCGTCATATCCTTCATCTCCGCCAAATCCAGCACCTGCTGGTTTACCGGCTTGCCCCTTACGAACACGATGCAGTGCATATCCATCATCTCCGCCGTGCGCACCACCTGGGGGTTCATAAGCCCTGTCAGCAGCACCGACTGGTCCTTGACAAAGGCCAGCACGTCGCTCATCATGTCGCTGCCGCAGGCCGTTTTCACCTCCTGATTAAGGTCCCCCTCCACCAGTATCTGGCATTTAAGTATGTCTACGATGTCTTTTACCTGCATAGTTTTACCTCCTAATATTCACTTAGGGTCTGTATCCAACATTATATCATAAATTTATCATGAGGGCAAACATTTTATGAAATTCGCCGCATTTTTCCTACAAAATGAATTGGCCGCCGTTTTTTCTTGCATTTTGGCTCCCCAAACGCTATAATAATGAAAAGCATACTTTTTATTATATTAGTCTGATGAAATATTAGGAGGTAAGAAACCATGTCAAGAGTCTACAATTTTTCCGCCGGACCCTCCATGTTGCCGGTGCCGGTCCTGGAGAAAGCCGCCGGCGAGCTGCTTGAGTACGGCTCCACGGGCCAGTCGGTAATGGAGATGTCCCACCGCTCCGCCGCCTTCGAGCCCATTATAGCCGAGGCTCAGGCCCTTCTGCGGGAAGTCATGTGCATACCCGACAACTATAAGGTGCTGTTTTTGCAGGGCGGTGCCTCCAGCCAGTTTGCAGCCGTGCCCATGAACCTGATGGTAAAAAACCGCAAGGCAGACTACGTCCTCTCCGGCCAGTTCTCCACCAAGGCCTATAAAGAGGCCTGCAATTACGGCGACTGCAAGGTCGTGGCCTCCTCAAAGGACGATACCTTCAGCCATATCCCCGCCATCGACAAAAACGAGCTGCGCCCCGACGCCGACTACCTGCATATCTGCATGAACAATACCATATACGGCACCTTCTGGCATGAGCTCCCCGACACCGGCAGCGTGCCCCTTGTGGCGGATATCTCCTCCTGTATCCTAAGCCGTCCGATTGACATAACCAGGTTTGGTTTACTATATGCCGGCGCCCAGAAGAATGTGGCCCCCGCCGGGCTCACCATCGTCATAGTCCGCGAGGACCTTATAGGCTCCACCCTCCCCGGCACCCCCACCATGTTCGACTATAAGGTCATGGCAGACAACGACTCCATGTACAACACCCCTCCCTGCTGGCCCATCTACATGTGCAAGCTGGTGCTGGAGTGGATAAAGAACGACATAGGCGGCCTCCAGAAAATGCAGGAGCGCAACGAGAAAAAAGCCCAGGTCCTCTACGATTTCCTGGACAATTCCAAGCTTTTCAAGCCCTGCGCCCGGAAGGACAGCCGCTCCATCATGAACGTGACCTTCGTCACCGGCGACAAGGACCTTGACGCAAAGTTCGTAAAAGAGGCCGCAGCCGCAGGCTTTGTAAACCTAAAGGGACACCGCAGCGTAGGCGGTATGCGCGCCTCCATCTATAACGCCATGCCCCCCGAGGGCGTGGATAAGCTGGTGGCCTTTATGAGGGAGTTTGAGAGCAGCAACGGCTGATTCTCCTTTACAAACTTATTGACATAATTTGGGTTATACTGCAAAATAGAAGCGCCCCCCAACGAGGGGGCGGCGCTGAACACAAATGGATTATTCCAGTAGAACGGCGGACGGTTGGCCGACAAGTACGTGCCCGGACATATGCGAGACCCTGTCGCAAATCCACACGGAAAGGAGGCCGCGCTTATGAGTGCTTATGAAGCATTGATAGCTATGGTGATGGTACTTCACATCATCGTGGATTTACTCATTGCCCTGCACACAAAAAAGTAACCGCCCCCGGCCAAGGAACGCGGTTACTTACCAGATAAAGGCCAACCGTTCGAATCCTTAATCCGTTCAGCGCCTCTTTATGTTTATATTATACCACGTTTCACATTTATGTCAATAGCCCTCCAACAATTTTGAAAGGATGATTCCCATGTATAAAATACTCTGCCTGAACAAAATAAGCCCCACCGGCACAAAGCGCTTTGGTGAGAGCTACACCTTCTCCCCGGAGATGAAGGACCCAGACGGCATACTGGTGCGCTCCGCTTCTATGCACGATATGGAGCTGCCCGAGAGCCTTCTGGCTATAGCAAGGGCCGGGGCCGGAACTAATAATATACCCGCCGGGGACTGCGCCAAAAAGGGTATCGCGGTGTTCAACACACCCGGCGCCAACGCCAACGCCGTGAAGGAGCTGGTGCTCTGCGCGCTGTTTATGAGCTCCCGGAAGATACCCGCCGCTATGGACTGGGTGAAGATCCTCAAGGGCCAGGGCGCCGAGGTCTCAAAGCTGGTGGAGAAGGGCAAGGGGCAGTTTGCCGGGCCTGAGATACAGGGCAAGGCCCTCGGCGTAGTGGGTCTTGGGGCCATCGGCATTTTAGTCGCCAACGCCGCCCACTCCCTAGGCATGGAGGTCTACGGCTACGACCCTTTCCTATCAGTAGACGCCGCCTGGAGGCTCTCCCGCTCGGTGCACCGCTCCATGTCTCTGGACGAGATATACCAGAACTGCGACTATATCACCCTGCACCTGCCTGCCACCGCCGAGACCAAGGGCATGATAGACTCCCATACCCTCAATAAGATGAGGGACGGTGTGCGGCTGCTGAACTTTGCCAGGGGCGAGCTGGTGGACTCCCCCTCCCTGCTGTCGGCGCTGCAGTCCGGCAAGTGCGCCGCCTACGCCACGGACTTCCCCTCTGACGAAATGCTCTGCACCGAGAACGTGATACCCCTGCCCCATCTCGGAGCCTCCACCCCCGAGAGCGAGGACAACTGCGCTCAGATGGCTGTGGACCAGATAAAGGAGTATATTGAAAACGGCAATATTATAAACTCTGTAAACCTGCCAAACCTTTCCATGGCTCGGGAGCCCGGCACCAGGCGTATCTGCGTGATACACAGGAACGTCCCCGGGGCCATTGCCGACTTCACCAGCGTCTGCGGCAGGGCCGGCATAAACATTGAGAACATGCAGAGCAAGTCCCGCGGCGACTACGCCTACACCGTCCTGGATGTGACCGGCGGCGACGTCTCCCCTGCCGTCCGGGAGCTCTCCACCCTTGAGGCCAACATCCGCGTGCGGGTAATCGATTAGTTGACAACCTTCGCCCCCGGTGATATACTTTACCCATATTTATTTTTATTTTGAAATAGTATAGGAGTGGGTGAGTTGGCAAATTTCGGCTTTGATGATATGCAGGCTATCCAGAAGGAGCTGCAGGAAAAATACTATGACCAGTGGGGCGGGCTGTACCCGGAGAAGGCCGTGCGGATGCTGCTGTGGATGTTCTGTGAGGCGGGAGAGGCCGCCGATGTGATGAAGAAGACCCCCACTGAGAAACTGCTGGCAGATACCCCGGAACGCAGGCACTTTATCGAGGAGATGTGCGACGTGATGATGTATTTTAACGATGTGCTGCTGTGCTATAACATCACTCCCCAGGAGCTGGAGAAGGTCTACCGGGAGAAGCATGAGAGGAATATGAAGCGGTGGTGAGCCGCAGCCGGGGCATGGCTTCTGCCCCGGCTTTTTTTACTCTTGACAAATACCCCTCCCTGGTATATAATAAATATACCCCCTGTGGGTATACTGCAAAAAGGAGGCCTCAATCATGTGCGAGGAATGCCATAAGACCAGGGAGCGCTCCGACGACGAATACAAGCGCCTGATAAACCGGCTGAGCCGTATTGAGGGACAGGTGCGGGGTATCCGGGGAATGCTCGAAAAGGACGCGTACTGCATTGACGTCCTGGCCCAGGTGGCAGCGGTAGGGGCGGCTCTGAACGCCTTCTCAAGGGAGCTCCTGTCCCAGCACCTGCGCACCTGCGTTGCAGAGGATCTGCGGCGCGGTGACGACAGCACCGTGGATGAGCTCACCGCCGCGCTGCAAAAGCTGATGAGATAGCCGGCAAACACACTTATATATTATTTAGATTAGAAAGGAGCTACTATGAACCAATACAATGTCACCGGCATGACCTGCGCGGCGTGCAGCGCCAGAGTCGAAAAGGCCGTGGGCAAGCTTCCGGGCGTAACCAGCTGCTCGGTGAGCCTGCTCACAAACTCCATGGGCGTGGAGGGCAGCGCCTCCCCCGGGGAGATAATAGCCGCAGTGGAATCCGCCGGGTACGGCGCAACTGAAAAGGGTCAGGCCAATGCCGCCGCCCGGGAGAGCTCCGTAAGCGAAGACAGCCTGAAGGACACCCAGACCCCCCTTCTCAAAAAGCGCCTCTTCTGGTCCATGGGCTTCCTCATAGTCCTTATGTACTTCTCCATGGGCCATATGATGTGGGGCTGGCCCCTCCCCGGGGCTCTCGCCGGCAACCATATTGCCGTGGGCCTGATACAGCTGTTATTGACAGGGATAATCATGGTAATAAACCAGCGCTTCTTTATCAGCGGCTTCAAAAGCCTCTGGCACCGGTCGCCAAATATGGACACCCTGGTGGCCCTGGGCGCGGCGGCGGCCTTTGTCTACAGCACCTACGCCCTGTTCGCCATGACCGGCGCACAGCTCCGCGGGGACAGCGCCGCCGTGATGGACTACATGATGGAGCTCTATTTTGAGTCGGCGGGCATGATACTTGCCCTCATAACCCTGGGCAAATTACTGGAGGCCCGCTCCAAGGGCCGCACCACCGACGCCCTGAAAAGCCTGATGAAGCTGGCCCCCAAGACCGCCGCCTTAATCCGCGACGGCAAGGAGGTCCAGGTGCCCATCGAGCAGGTCATGCCCGGGGACGCCTTCGCCGTGCGCCCCGGTGAGAGCGTACCGGTGGACGGCATTGTGCTGGAGGGCACAGCGGCAGTGGACGAGAGCGCCCTAACTGGCGAGAGCGTCCCTGTGGACAAAGGCCCCGGGGACCCGGTTTCCGCCGCAACCCTCAACAAATCCGGCTACCTGAAATGTCAGGCCACCCGGGTGGGCCAGGACACAACCCTCAGCCAGATAATCCAGATGGTAAGCGACGCGGCGGCTACCAAAGCCCCAATCGCCAAGGTAGCCGACAAGGTATCGGGCATTTTCGTGCCCACTGTAATTGCCCTTGCCATTGTTACCACCGCCGTATGGCTTATCCTGGGCAGCGGAGCCGGTTTTGCCCTTGCCAGGGGTATCTCCGTGCTGGTGATAAGCTGCCCCTGCGCTTTGGGGCTCGCTACCCCGGTGGCAATAATGGTGGGCAGCGGCCTGGGGGCCAAGAATGGCATACTGTTTAAAACAGCCGTCTCCCTTGAGGCCGCCGGGCGCACTGATATTGTCGTGCTGGATAAGACCGGCACCATCACCTCCGGCGAGCCCAAGGTCACCGACGTTATACCTGCCGGCAGTACCTCCGGGCCGGAGCTGCTCACTATAGCCGCCGCCCTTGAAAATCCGTCACAGCACCCCCTGGGCGCCGCCATAGTACAGGAGGCCCTGTCAAAAGATATCCCCCTACAGCCGGTGGAGGGCTTCACCGCCATACACGGCCGCGGGGTACGCGCCGAGCTTAACGGCGGCACATATATCGCCGGCAACCGCCCAATGCTTGAGGAGAGTGGCATAGCCATTGGCACCCTGGATAGTGAAGCCCTAAGGCTCTCCGGCGAGGGAAAAACCCCCATGTTCTTTGCAAGCGAGACCAATAAGCAGGTGCTGGGGCTGATAGCCGTAGCTGATACCGTGAAGGAAGACAGCCCCGAAGCCATAAGGGAAATGCAGGCCATGGGCCTGCGGGTGGTAATGCTAACCGGCGACAACCAGCGCACCGCCCAGGCTATCGGCTCCCAGGCCGGGGTTGACGAGGTAATCGCCGGGGTGCTTCCCGACGGTAAGGAGGCCGTTATCAGACAGCTGAAAACCCAGGGCAAGGTCGCCATGGTTGGCGACGGAATAAACGACGCCCCCGCCCTCACCCGTGCCGACACCGGCATAGCCATAGGAGCCGGCACCGACGTTGCCCTGGACGCCGCTGATGTGGTGCTGATGAAAAGCTCCCTTAAAGATGTGCCCGCAGCCCTGCGCCTGAGCCGCGCGACCCTGGTGAACATCCACCAAAACCTGTTCTGGGCCTTCTTCTATAACACCATCGGCATTCCCCTCGCCATGGGCCTGCTCATCCCCCTCGGCCTCACCCTGAACCCCATGTTTGGCGCTGCGGCCATGAGCCTGTCCAGCTTCTGCGTGGTGAGCAACGCCCTCAGGCTCAACCTTTTCAAGCTCTACGACCCAAGGCACGACCACCGCTTTAAAAAGCGTGTTAAAAATAATACTATCACAAAGGAGACAAAAGCTATGACTAAGACCATGAAAATCGAAGGCATGATGTGCGGACACTGCGAGGCCCGGGTAAAAAAGGCCCTGGAAGCCCTGGCCCAGGTGGAGAGCGCCGACGTGAGCCACGAATCCGGCACAGCGGCGGTGACCCTCAGCGGGAATATAAGCGACAGCGAGCTGAAGGCCGCTGTTGAGGCCCAGGACTATAAGGTGCTGGGGATAGAGTAAGTTCGGTCCTCAATACCCTAACTGAAAAAGAATAATCCTGCTCCAAAAGGCCACTGTGTACCACCATATGGAGCATGACGCAAGAAAAATCAAACCAGCAAAATCCCCCCGGAAGCCCCAAACCTCCGGGGGGATTTCCTATTCAGCATCCCCTAATGTTTCTCACAACCGCAGTCACCCAGTTCCCCGGCTCTCGGCGGGAAAAACTCACCCATAGGGAAGTCGATACGCCTAAAGAGCTCGCAGGGGTTGTCGCTGGTGGACACACACTCCTTATCCGGCACGCAGAAATCACAGGCCGGTATCATCATCGGCACGCTGCGCACTATCTGCACGATGGTAAATAGGCCTATGGTCACGTACACATTGTTGCGCTGTGGGGCCGAGTCGAACTCCCCGCCGTACCTCTGGCAGATACTGTCAGGTATCCGGCAGTAGGGCTCGCAGGTGCAGGGCCTGTCGCAGAGCTTCGCCGACAGGGCTATGGGCTCAGCCACCTGTACCGTGGCCTTTGGCAGCGCCCTCGCGTCGTCCACCGGCGCGTATTCATCCGTGCACGCTCCCGAGGAGAACACCTTCACATTCCCCTCGCTCCCGTAGAGCACCACCTTCTTGTTGAACACCGCCACACCATTCACCGGCACCGGGCAGGCGGCAGGCCCGCCGAACAGTTCCACGCAAACATCAAAGAAGTAGGTCATATCCACCGAGTAAAAGCCCTTATTAAACGGTATGGGCTGCAGGTCGATATACACGGTGATAACGCTCACGTCCTTGATTCGCACGTTGGTAGCGCTATCTATCATCGGCTGCCGGGCGGTGGGGAACAGCACTCGTATGTCCTCGACACAGTCCTTATCACCGCATGAGTCATATATCCTCATAGCGTCGATACAGACCGCTTCCTTAAAGCAATCCCTGCCCTCAACCTCAGGGAAGCCTTCCATTTCTGGCATGATATCTCCTCCTTTTGAGTTCTACCTTATACTATGCCCGAAGCCGTTATGTGTGCGCGGTACTTGCATGGGACGCCGCTCTGGTATATAATCATTACAGGAATACTTAGCAAAAAAGTTCTATATAGTACTTGACAAGATTAGTTTTATATAGTACTATATCTTTGAAAGGAGGACTTATGGAGACCAGGACAGGTTTTCTCATAACCCAGATAAAGCAGCTCCAGGGGCGGGTGTTCCAGCGGCTGCTCACGGAGAGCGGCGTGGAGGAGTTCAACGGCCCACAGGGGCGCATTCTCTATGTGCTCTGGCAGGAAGACGGCGTGCCCATCGCCAGGCTGGTCCAGCAGACGGGCCTTGCAAAGAGCACCCTCACAGCAATGCTGGCCCGGATGGAGTCGGCGTCGCTCATAACCCGCGGCCCCGGCGAAAGCGACGGCAGACAGGTCATCATCAAGCTCACCCCCAGGGCCCGGGGGCTCCGGCAGAAGTATGACCAGGTCTCCCAGCAGATGAACAGCCTGTTTTATGATGGCATGACCCAGGAGGACGCCTGCACACTTGACGCCCTTTTAGACCGCATTCTGGCAAACCTGCAAAAGCTTCTGTAAAGTCCACCTGCTTTACATTTAGGAAGGAGATAATTACAATGGCAAAGATAAAAGGTGAGATAAGCAATGATTTCTGCCCCCAGGCCCTCTACCTCTACGGCAACTACGAAGAGGACGGCACACCCCATTTCGGCCTTTTCTGCTGGTACGGCTGGTGCTGGCTGGGCGAGGGCAACGGAAAATTGGGTGTAATGGCCTGCATCGGCGAGGAAAAACGCACAAAGGACCTTATCCGCAGGACCGGCATGTTCTCGGCTAACCTGGTAAACGAGCCCCTGCTCCCCCTGGCCGACTACTACGGCTGTGTCAGCGGCCGGGACGTCCCGGACAAGATGAAGCGCCTTCCCACTGTTGAGCGCGGGCAGGCGCTGGATGTGCCCACCATAGCCGAGAGCCCGGTGAGCCTTGAGTTAAAGGTTGTAAAGGAGGAGTCCTTGTCAAAGGGGCGGCTCGGCCCGGAATGTTCCGAAAGCACACTGTTCCTCTGTGAGGTGGTCAATGTTACCATCGACGAGAGGCTGACGGACAAGTCCCTGCCGGTTATTGAGCGCATGAAGCTCTCCCAGCCTGTCAGCTCTATGGCTGAGGAGGCCTATGTAAACTTCTTTGGGCAGGAGCTTGCTAAATGGGGTGAGCCGATGAAGTCACTGTAAAGCCAAACACTTTACATACAGCCTCTGCAAGCCCGCTATCATCGTGCGCGGCGGTAACAAGTGTTGCCGCCGCTTTAGCGTCCTCGCTGCCGTCCTTCATAGCCGCAGACACCCCGGCAGCCTCCAGCATTGTCACATCGTTGCCGTTATCCCCCAGGGCCATCACCTGCTCCATGGGGATATCCAGCATCCGGCAGAGCTCCCTCAGGGCCCCGCCCTTATTGGCAGCTGCGCTGTTTATCTCTATATTATCCGGCACAGAAGACGTGAGGCGTATACCATCTATTCTGGACAGCCTTTTCCATATCTCCCCGCGCACCCGCTTCGGCAGGTATGGCAGGTTTATTTTCTCCGGGCAGAGCCCCGTCTCCACCAGCATCCGCCCGAAGTCGTCTGTAAAGGTATAGCCTTTACTGTCCACAAAGGTCCACTTCACCTCAGGCATACCGTAATGTGTCCGGGACTTCTCCGGCATCCCCGTCTTCGTAATGGCCTCGCCGCCGGTATAGTACTCTATGTACACATCGTAGCTGTCCAAAATATTTTGCACGTCTATGGCAGTTTCGTTATCTATCAGATTTTCTATAATATGCTCATTATTAGCCATATCGTACACCACTCCCCCATTTGAGGTTATGATATACCTGACCGGCAACTCAGTTATACAGTGGGGTATAAATCCCCGCATACGGCCCGTGGCGGGCACAAGTACAGCCCCCCTCCTGTGTGCCTCCAGCAGGGCCTCCCGGTTCCTCTCCGGCAGCACGGCGTTTTTCAGCAGCGTGGTGCCGTCCAAATCAAAGGCCAGCAGCCTTATATCCATCCCTACTCCTCCACCCGGCGCATCACACCATCCACAGAGGTATAGCGGCGCTTTTTGTTTATCTCCATCTTCTTCCTGACCTCTGCGTCCAAATCATAGCCAAGTATCTCGCTGAGCCCCAGCAGATATATGGCAACATCCGCCAGTTCCTGCCCCAGCCCCTCGTCCTTAGTGCGCCAGGCAGCATGGGCCTCGGAGAGCTCGCCGTATAGGTAGCAGAACTCCAGATTCACGTCTGTCACATTAAAGCCGTGGTCCAGCTTGTTCCTGTACACATCCTTCTGCAGCTGCTTCCAGCTCACGTTCTTATCCATCCCCAGAAAGCGCACCGTAAAGCTGTGCTCAGCCTCACGGCCCGGAGCCAGCTGTGCCATGCCCTTCTTCTCAACGAACTCGTCGCCCTCTGTAGTCAGGGTCGCGCAGCCTGTCCAGGGCTCCAGGCACACATAGGGCCCGTCGTTCACCGCTGACCAGATACCCAGCATGGGGAAGCCTGTAAAATCCATCTCCACCCCTCTGCCGGACTTTTTGTTCACCACCCGCACCGAGTTGGATTTCAGCCCCTCAAACACCAGGGCGTCCTGATAGAAAAGGGAGTGCTGTAAAGGTATCTCCTTTCCATCCAGCCGGAAGGCCTTCTTATCCCCGTGTATTAGCCCGGTCTCCAAATCTATCGCCGGACATTCCTGGCGCTCCTGCTCCGGGAACTGTATGGTGTAATCCTCAAACCGGGCGTCCTCCCCCATCGGCAGGTTAAACCCCGGGTGCCCGCCCACAGAGTAGGGCAGCGGCAGGCTTCCGGTATTGCGCACAGTAAACCGCGTGGTAATCCCCTCACTGCTCAGCTCATATGTAACGGCAAACTCAAAGTCAAAGGGGTACTCCTTCCTGGTCTCGTCACTAGCGCTGAGGGCCAGCGACAAATACCCCTCCCCCTGCTCCTCCAGGGCAAACTCCATATTCTTGGCAAAGCCGTGGCGGGACATCTCGTACCACCTGCCGTCTATGCGGGTGCGCCCATCCCTCAGCGCGCCCACAATGGGGAACAGCACCGGCGCGTGCTCACGCCAGTACCCCGGGTCCCCGACCCATAAGAGTTCAAAACCATCTGTCCCCTTCAACGACACAAGCTGCGCCCCCAGGCTGTCCACCTTTGCCGTAAAGACTCCGTTGCTAATCTCGTAAATCATGCTGCCGCCCCTTTCGCGGAAGATTTTCCTACATTATAACAAAATGCCTCTGAATATGCAACCTTGCCCTTTACCTTTTCCAAAATATATGCTAAACTATAGCAAGAACACTCCGGAGGTATAAAATATGCGTGCAGTAATCCAGCGGGCCCTGTCCGCTTCAGTCACAATAAACGGCGGCGAGACCCGCTCCATCGGCCCGGGCCTTGCCGTATTCCTGGGCGTTGTGAAGGGCGACGCCCAGCCTGAGGCCCGCCAGCTTGCAGACAAGCTTGCAGGCCTGCGCATTTTCTCCGATTCAGAGGATAAGATGAACCTCTCCCTCTCCGACACCGGCGGACAGGTGCTCCTTATCCCCAACTTCACCCTGGGCACCGACTGCAAAAAGGGCCGCAGGCCCTCCTTCGACCTGGCCGCCCCGCCCGCTGCGGCCCGTGAGCTGTTCCTCTATTTTGCGGACTATCTCTCCGGCCTGGGCGTGCCAGTAGTCACAGGGGAGTTTGGCGCGGATATGCGGGTGCCTGTGGAAAACGACGGACCTGTCACCATCATTCTCGATACTGAAAAATTAGGAGGCACAAAATGAACAAGGATTTTTTGCAGCTGCTAATGGAGCGCACAGGCTTCCCCGACGAGGCCAAGACCGCCTATATGGAGGCCGCCGGCAGGCTGGACCCCGGGGCTGTGGACGGCGCAATCAGTTTTTTCTATGAAAACGACTTTGACATTGCCCAGCTCACCCCTCTAATCGAGGACATTGCCGAAACCTCCGGCGTAAGCGTACATACTGTCTGGGGCCTTTTCCTGGCCTTTGCCGCTGAGCGCGCCCGGGGTGACTATCTCGCCCAGGGTATCAGCGAGGAGGTCTTCTTCGCCACCTTCAGCGACCTGCGGTACAAGGCCATTGAGTGTATGCATAATAAGGGTGTTTACGGCACCTTCGTTCAGTTCTGGTACCCCATCTTCTACCGCTGCGACATCGTGAAGCTCGGCAGGCTGGAGTACGAGACCATCACCTACGACCATCCCGCCCGGGAGGTTGCCGGAGTCACCCTGCGCCCGGGGCAGAAAATTGCAAACATCCATATCCCCTCCAGCGGCGAGCCCTTCGACCTCAATGCCCGCCTCCAGTCCTATAAACTGGCCTACGACTTCTTTAAAGACCTGCGGCAGGGCGGTCCCTTAGTCTGTATCTGTCACTCCTGGCTGCTCTACCCCGAGTACCGCAAGGTGCTCTCCGACGCCTCAAACATCATCGGCTTCCAGGACGATTTCACTATCCTGGAGATAGATGACGGCGCCTTCGACGACGCCTGGCGGGTCTTCGGTCCCGCCGCCGACGGCCCCACCGCTCAGCTTCCCGAGGACACCAGTATGCAGCGCGCCTTTAAAAAGCACCTGCTGACCGGAGGAAAGAACGGCAGCGCCCTTGGGGTGCTGGTGTTTGACGGAGAGCGTCTCTTAAAGTAACGGCTCCAACAGCTTGGGCCCCCGGAAGAATTTTCCGGAGGCCCTTTTTGTTTCTTATATTCTACGCCAGCTCTCTTTTCCTCTTACGCCTTTTATAAACAATTATGGCAATATATACCCCCAGGAACCCCAGGATTATCGCCACCAGCACCGCCGACTCACCCGGGCCGCCCATCTTCACCTCTGCCCAGAGCTGGTCCACCTGCTTTGACGTCTCCCCCGGCAGGTTTACAAAAATCTGCGTGCGGGCTATGGTCTCCGCATCCGGGTAGTGCAAGGGGCTCTCAGCCACCTCCGGGTCCAGATACTCCCGGGCCGCCGTCTCAGGCGTGGAGTAGCCCACATAGTCCATATTGGCCCCGGATATCTCAGGCTCACACAGGAAGTTGATGTACTCCTCAGCCTCCCGCTTATGGCTGGCGGTCTTTGGCACGCACATTGCGTCCACAAAGAAGTTTGTTCCCTCCTTTGGCACGGCGAAGTCTATGTCCTCTGAGTTGTCCACCAAAATTGCCGCGTCCCCGGCATAATATGGCGCTATCCACGCCTCGCCGCTCTCCATCTTGTCAAAGATTTGGTCCATAACATAGGCCTGCACCAGGGGCTTCTGGGCCTTGAGAAGGTCCGCCGCCGCCCGCCACTCCTCAGGGTCCGTGGTGTTCACGTCCTGGCCCAGCAGGAACTGGGCTATGGCAAAGCTGTCCCGAGGGTTGTCAAACATGAGTATCTTCCCGGCATATTCATCGTTCCACAGGCTCTCCCAGCTGGTGACCTCGTCAATATACCGGGTATTATAGAACACCCCCACCACGCCCCAGGTGTACGGCACAGAGTATTTCTCCTCAGGGTCATACCCCGGGCTCCTGAACTGCTCGTCAATATACTGATAGTTCGGGATATTCTCATAGTCCAGCGGGAGCAGCATTCCCTCGTCAATCAGCCTTGACACCATATAGTCCGAGGGCACTATCACGTCGTAATCCGCGCCCCCGCCCACCAGCTTGGAGTACAAAGACTCGTTGCTGTCAAAGGTAGTATAGTTCACCTTGATTCCCGTGCGCCTGGTAAACTCAGCGTTTATATCCATCGAGCCGTCCGTGCCGTTGGCGATGTACTCCCCCCAGCTGTATACATTTATAGTCACATCCGGGTCGTATTCAGCAGCCGCGGCCCCAGGCGCCAGCAGGAGCATAGCCAGCAGTAAAGCAAAAATCCTTTTCACCCCTGCCCGCCCCCTTTCCCGGCCCGCTCCCCGCTGTTTGAGGAGCGCACGTTCACAATAATAAGCAGCACCATCACCGCCGCGAACATCACTGTGGAGAGGGCGTTTATCTCCGGGCTCACCCGCTTGCGGGTCATGGAGTAGATGTAAATTGGCAGCGTCTGGGTAGTTCCGCTGGTGAAATAGCTTATTACAAAGTCGTCTATAGACAGCGTAAAGGCCATAATCATCCCGGTGACTATCCCCGGCATTATCTCCGGCAGCACCACCTTAAAGAAAGCCTTTACCGGAGGGCACCCTAAATCCTGGGCCGCCTCATACAGCG
Organism: Acutalibacter sp. 1XD8-36; assembly: GCF_009917525.1. Classification (GTDB taxonomy): domain Bacteria; phylum Bacillota; class Clostridia; order Oscillospirales; family Acutalibacteraceae; genus Acutalibacter. The sequence goes on along the minus strand of NZ_QZDU01000003.1, from coordinate 49,837 downwards.
CCGGGTCCATCTGCCTGAGCTTTGGCAGCACCTGGAGTATCACATAGGGCAGGCAGAAGGTGATATGTGCCGCAATTATAGAGCCCATCCCCAGGCTCCTTCCGCCGAACACCCCCACCGCAAACACGAAAAGCAGCATCATGGACACGCCTGTTACTATCTCCGGGTTAACCATCGGGAAATTGGTAATATTCATCATCACTCTTTTGGGCAGCCGCTTTAAAGAGTTTATCCCGATAGCCGCCATGGTCCCCAGCACCGTGGAAGCCGCAGCCGCAGCTACCGCTATTATCAGCGTGTTCCTCAGTGCCTCCAGTATCAGCCTGTCCTCAAATAGCTTCTCATACCATTTCAGGGAGAAACCGCTGAACACCGTCCGGCTGGCGGTCTCGGTATCGTTAAAGGAGAACACTATCAGCACCAAAATAGGCGCGTATAGGAAGAGGAATATCAAGAAGGTGTAAAGCCTGCCTACTGTACGGCTCATAGCATTATACCCCCTTTCCCGCTGTCCTCCCCGTCATCAAACTGGTTCATAATGCCCATACAGATAAGGATTATCACCATTAGCACCAGTGAGATGGCTGAGCCCAGGTTGGGGTTATAGGCGCTGCCCAGAAACTGCATATCTATAAGGTCGCCTATAAGCAGGTTCCCCCCGCCGCCCAGCATTTTTGAGATGATAAAGGTGGAGACCGCCGGCACAAACACCATTGTAACCCCGCTTATCACCCCGGGCATACTCATGGGCACCACCACTTTCAGGAACACCTTGCTATCGCTGGCCCCCAAATCCTGTGCAGCCTCTATCACGCTCTGGTCTATCTTCGTCAACACACTGTAGAGGGGAAGCACCATATACGGTATATAGTTGTACACCATCCCCAGCACTACAGCACCCGCAGTGTTTATCATATGCACCTTCGGCATCCCCACAGCGTTCAGCGCCGCGTTTATCAGCCCGTTATCCTCAAGGAGTGTCATCCAGGCATAGGTCCGAAGGAGGAAGTTCATCCACATGGGCAGCATTACCAGCATGACCATCACACTCTGGCGCTTCGCCGGGAGCTTTGCGATTATGTACGCCAGGGGATAGCCCAGCACCAGGCATATAGCCGTCGCCACCGCCCCCAGCCAGATGGAGCGCAGGAACACGTTTGAATACTGCCCCACGCTGAGTATATTCTCAAGTGTAAAGCTCCCCTGCTTGTCGGTAAATGCAAAGTACGCCACAAGCACCATGGGCAGCACTATAAATATGGTCATCCACACAGTATATGGGGCCGACAGGAGCTTGGAGTTAGTCTTCATCCCCAACCACCTCCTGCTGCGCCTCCTCGGTGGCGATGATATCCTCCTCCATCTCGTCGGAGAAGGTGCTGTAGTCGCCGAACATGCCGGAGTATTCCGATTTCCCCATAACATGTATATCGTCCGGCGTCAGCGACAGGCCTATCCGGTCCCCCACAGCCCTGTAGTCCGTGGACTGTATCATCCACTTAAACCCGGCCACGTCCACGATTATCTCGTAATGCACCCCCTTAAAGGTGACATTTGTAACCTCACCGGTGATATGGGTGGAGTCCGGCGCAACTACGTCGATGTCCTCAGGGCGTATTACCACATCTACCGGGGTGTTGTTTCCGAAGCCCTTATCAAGGCACCTGAACTTATGCCCGGCAAACCTGACCTCAAAATCCTCCAGCATCAGGCCATCGAGGATATTTGACTCGCCGATAAAGTCCGCCACAAAAGCGTTTTCAGGCTCATTATAGATGTCCGTAGGCATGCCAATCTGCTGGATATTCCCCCCGTCCATCACGACCACCCGGTCAGACATAGACAGCGCCTCCTCCTGGTCGTGGGTGACAAAGACGAAGGTTATCCCCGTCTGCTGCTGAATCTTCTTCAGCTCCACCTGCATATCCTTGCGGAGCTTCAAATCCAGCGCCGACAAGGGCTCGTCCAACAGCAGGACCTTCGGCTCGTTTGCCAGGGCCCTTGCCATGGCCACCCGCTGCTGCTGCCCGCCGGAGAGCTGCCCAATGCCCCTATGGGCGTAGCCCGAGAGGTTCACCATTGAAAGCATCTGGTGCACGGTCTCCTTCACCTCACGCTCGCTCCTGCCCTTCAGCCTCATGCCGAAGGCAATATTGTCATAGACATTCAGGTGTGGGAACAGGGCATACTTCTGGAAGATGGTGTTCACCTCCCGCTTATGGGGGGGCAGGGCTGTGATGTTTTCGCCATAAAAAAAGACGTCCCCCGCGTCCGGCTTAATAAAGCCGCCGATGGTCCTGAGCACGGTGGTCTTGCCACAGCCGGAGGGTCCCAGCAGGGTGAGGAACTCGCCGTCGTGGATGTCAAGGCAAAAGCTTGACAGCACCTGCTCGCCGTCGTAGGAAACGGTGATGTCTTTAAGCGAAATGATAGTGCTGTTTGGATTGTTCATCTTGGGTGCATCCCCTTTGCGAAAAAATTAGTTGCGTGTCTTTCGTTATTCACAACATAACCCAGCCCGGACGGTCACCCGCTGCCTCCCGCAAAGGATTTTAGGTCCTCCCCATACCTGGGGCAGGCCGGAGCAGCGTAAACCGGGCCGCTTTTATAGCCGTGACCTCCTGAACGCACGGCCGTTTTCAGATGCAAACGCAATACCCTTACTATACGAAAAAAGCGGCATTTTGTCAAGACTTATTTTTACAGGGGACTCTCCCTCCCAAAAACCAAAAATCGGACCGGCAGTTACGCCGGCCCAATTCGAGGTAAAATATGAAAGGACGAAAACCCTTATACGCGAAGTTTTAGTGCCTCAGACACCGCCCTCCGGGGCCTTGAGCGCCTACGCTCCTGTGCCCGCTGGCTGGTGCGCCTGGCCTTTGCTATCATCAGCCAGCCCGCCGCAGGTATGAGCAGGATGAAGATAAAGCCCCCCATGCTTGCGAAGAACGGTATACCCTGCTGGCCTGTAGCCGGCGCGGAGAGCTCCTGCACCTGCTGCCGGCTGTGCAGCTCCTCCATGTACTTGTCGGCGGCAGCCTGGGGGCTGTCCTGGGTCATAGCGCTCAGCACAGCTACCAACGCCAGCGTCCCCGCCAGCACCAAGAGAAACGATATCAGAAACCTTGCCTTCTTACCCATATTATGTCCTCCCGCCATCCCTTTGACGGCCCGATTATGTCTATTGAAAATTACATTTTAATCTCAAGTGTTACAATTTGGTTACATTATAGCTCCATTTTTCTGAAAAAGCAAGTGTTATTTGAAAGATTCACAATTTGTTCACAACTACGGTAAAATAAAGCAGGCCGGATGTGTTTGACTTCCGACCTGCTACTATATACAGTATACCTTGCCTGCTGGCCTATCTTACTTCAGCTCAACCTCAGCGCCGGCCTCGGTCAGCTTGGTCTTCAGAGCCTCGGCGTCGTCCTTGGAGATGCCCTCCTTAACAGCCTTGGGAGCGCCGTCAACCAGCTCCTTGGCCTCCTTCAGGCCAAGGCCGGTGGCTTCCTTAACAACCTTGATGACGTTAATCTTGTTGGCGCCGGGGGCCTTCAGGATAACGTCAAACTCGGTCTTCTCCTCAGCAGCGGGAGCGTCGCCGGCAGGGGCGGCAGCCACGGCAACAGCGGCGGGAGCGGCAGCGGACACGCCGAACTCCTCCTCCAGGGCCTTTACCAGCTCGGAAAGCTCCAGAACGGTAAGAGCCTTTACTTCTTCAATCAGGTTTGTTACTTTCTCAGACATTGTAATTTCCTCCAATTTTTATAGTTGTTTTCTAGCTATTCATACAAAAACCTTGTAGCTTTACAAGAAACTCAGGCACAAAACTTATGCACCCTGCTTCTCCGCGATAGCGTTCAGCGCTATCACCAGGCCGCGCATTACGCCGCTGCACACATTGGCGAAGCCCTGGATGGGCCCATTCAGGCCGCCAAGCACCTGGGCCACCAGAACCTCCTTGGGAGGCAGCTTTGCAAGCTGGTCGATACCCTTCGCGTCAACCGCGCCGCCGTCGATAAAGCCCGCCTTAATGGCAAACTTCCCTGTGGGGTTGGCCTTTACGTAGTCGGCAAAAATCTTGGGGGCCTCGGTGTAACCCTTGTCGCTGTAGGCAATAGCCGTGGCGCCGTTGAGCACCTCGTCCAGCCCGTCAATACCCGCCTCCTTAAAGGCGCGGGACAGCAGGGTGTTCTTGACCACCTTGTACTCACAGCCGGCCTCGCGCAGCTGCTTGCGGAGCTTTGTGTCCTTCTCAACGCTGATGCCGGTATAGTCCACCAGCACGCCTACGTTAGCCGCCTTAAAAGCCTCGCTGAGCTCAGCCACCTGCTGCTTCTTCTGCTCTAAAATCTTCTCGCTGGGCAAATTCTTTCACCTCCGTACTCAAAATCAAATGAAAACGCCTTTCCGGGGAAAGACCGCGGAAAGGCGCGAAACGCTGGATAAACGGCACAGCCGCATGGGCTGCACCCGAAATCAAACGCTCATCTTTCCTCGGCAGGCCGGAAACATCCGTTTCAGCTCCCGGTACCCCGGGCGCACCTGCTGTCTATGGTCTGACAGCTGTAATATTATAGCATATCTTGTGCCGTGTGTCAAGCCCCTTATTTCCCCAAAACCTGGTTTTGCCAGTCAGACAGAAAAAGCTTGCCCGGCACAGACAAAAAGAGTTGGCTTTGCCAACTCTCACGCCGCTGGTCGGAGTGGAATTATATGACTTAAAGAAATGCAGTAATATCAACGGTTTACTGGCCGTCAATAAGAGGGTTTATCTGAGTTTTATCACAAACCACTTGAAATAATGTTATACAAAAAATTTGCCAATACGCTTAAAGCCAAAGTTCCAATAATACCTATTAACCACTTAATTTTACTGGTGCGTGTTTTATAATCTTCTGAAGACACTCCAAAGTCAAAAACGAAAGGATAATAAGAATAAATTTTCTTCCTAATTTTTTTGGACATAAGTACAAAAAATACAACAAGCGTTATTAAAAGCGCAATTACAATAAAAGGTCGTACTCCATTTGAAACGTCTTCGCTTTGTTGTAATTGTAGAAGCGTGTCTAACTTTTGAGAAATATCTTTAGATGAAACAGCATTATTGATAATTTCCTGTCGATTGCTTGGTCCCTTTTTTAAAAGGAGCGAAGTAAACGAAGATATAATCAGAAAAAACATCATAACAGACATAAAACCCAAGGGCGTTATTCTCTTTAAAATTCTAACCAGCCATCGATGCTTATGGGAAATGATTGTATTGGTAATATAAGCATCTAATTCATTGAAAAGCAATTCGCTTATATCGCGGTCTTCTCCTTTAACTCCTAAAGAAATACTCTTAAAAAACATGAATCCCATATCAAATGTTTCTGAGCCTTCACAACTATTAAATTCTATTTCATAATTTAAACCGGAGCCCGCAAATAAATAATCTTTGCATGAAATTTTCAAACTTGTTATGCGGACTCTGCCACAATTATCTTCTTTAAAAAGATCGTTAATATCATTAGTTTTACGCTCATAATCATCTAAACGTTTATACTTATAAATGGGATCATATTCAGAACTAGCATTTTCAATCCTTCTATTCTCTATAATTTCAATAATCTTCCGAATATGCTGCTCTTGCAGTATAAAGGGTTCACACCATTCTTTTGAGGGCGTATACATGTTGTTCACCTCTATGTTACTATCAATTCAATTATTCGTTTGCAATAAGTTTACAATAGATTTGATTTAAAGTCAATTAATTTCCGAATAAGTATAAAAGCCTTGCATAACCACCTAAATCTCGAGAAAGAAGGTGAGTCCAATAAGGACTCACTTTTGGTTGTGTTTCATCAACACTTTAGATGCACCCATTCAGAGCAGTCCCCGTCCCGCCCGTAGGCGACAATTTCAATTGTCCCGCAGGGACACGAACCTCTTCACTTTTCACTATTACCTATTCCCTCCAAAAATCATTCCCGGAGATAGTGAAGAGTGAAAAAGTAAAATCGACAAGCCTCTGTCGAAACTCGTCGATTTTTGGTCGGAGTAGGGAGACTCGAACTCCCGGCCTCAGCATCCCAAATGCCGCGCGCTACCAACTGCGCTATACCCCGATATTTCATGCCCCCTTTACAGGGGCTTTACTATTATATATGATAAAAGCCGGGGTGTCAACCGTGTCCCGCGAAAATTTTAGAAAATACAGAAATATTTCCAGATAAAAACCCCCGGCTCCAAACCGGGGGTCTTATCTCTATTACTTTGTCACAAGGTTTACCAGCTTGCCGGGCACATATATCTCCTTGACTATGTCCTTGCCCGAGAGCTCAGCGGCTATCTTTTCCTCGGCCTTTGCCGCGGCAATAACCTCCTCCTTGCCCATATCCGCGGGCACGTTTATCCTGGAGCGGACCTTGCCCTTTATCTGCACTACAATCTCAATCATGCTGTCCTTGGTCTTGGCTTCATCATACTTGGGCCAGGCCTGTTCGCAGGCCATGCCCCCGCCCAGCTTACAGGCCTCCCAGACCTCCTCGGTGACATGGGGCGCAAATGGGTTCAGCAGCAGGGTGAACACCCTCAGCTCCTCCCGAGTTATCCCCTTACCGTTCTGGCCTATCTCGTTTATAAGGGCCATAAGGGTAGCGATAGCGGTGTTGAACTTCAGTGTCTCTATATCCTCGCCCACCTTCTTTATGGCCTTATGGAAGGAGGCCTCAAGCTCCGGGCTGATACTGTCGCTGCCGGTGACATTGTCCTGCAGAGCCCAGTATCTGTCCACAAGCCTCCTGCACCCCTTCATGCCTGCCGTGCTCCAGGGGGCGGCCTTCTCAAAGTCACCTATGAACATCTCATAGAGGCGCACAGTGTCCGCGCCCACCTCCTCCACCAGGCCGTCGGGGTTTACCACGTTGTTGAGGGACTTGCTCATCTTGACAATGGGGTGGTCGGCCATTTCGCCGTACTGCTCCCTAAGGGCCGCCTGGGCCTTCTCACGGCTGCCGTATTCCTCAAGCATTTTCTTCTGCTCAGCCGCCGGCAGGTTCTGGAAATTATGGGGGTTTAAGCCCAGTATCATGCCGTGGCTGGTGCGCTTGGCATAGGGCTCCGGCGTAGGCGTAACGCCGATATCATAGAGGAACTTATGCCAGAAGCGGCTGTACAGCAGGTGCAGGGTGGTGTGCTCCATGCCGCCGTTGTACCAGTCCACCGGGGACCAGTATTCAAGGGCCTCCTTAGAGGCCAGCGCCCCGTCATTGTGTGGGTCCATATACCTTAGGAAGTACCAGGAGGAGCCCGCCCACTGGGGCATTGTGTCCGTCTCTCTCTTGGCGGGTCCGCCGCAGCAGGGACAGGTGGTGTTCACCCACTCGGTCATCTTAGCCAGGGGCGACTCGCCTGTGTCCGTGGGCTCATAGCTCTCCACCTGTGGCAGCTTCAACGGCAGCTCGCTCTCAGGGATGGGCTGCCATCCGCACTTCTCACAATACACCATGGGGATGGGCTCGCCCCAGTACCTCTGGCGGGAGAATACCCAGTCCCGGAGCTTATAGTTCACTTTCGCGTGGCCTATGCCCTTCTCCTCCAGGAACCCGGTTATCTTGGCTTTAGCTTCTTCAACGCTCAGGCCGTCCAGAATCCCGGAGTTCACCATCACTCCGGTCTCACAGTCCGTAAACGCGGCCGCCTGTACGTCGCCGCCCTTTACCACCTCTATAATGGGCAGCCGGAACTTCTTGGCAAAATCCCAGTCCCTGTCGTCGTGGGCGGGCACAGCCATAATTGCCCCGGTGCCGTAGCTTACAAGCACGTAATCCGAGATAAAAACCGGTATCTCCCCGCCGGTCACCGGGTTTATAGCGGTGACCCCCTGGAGCCTCACGCCAGTCTTCTCCTTGGCGACCTCCGTGCGCTCAAAGTCTGACTTCCTTGCCGCCTGCGCCTGGTACTCCCTCACCTCCTCCATATTGGTGAGCTTACCGGCCCACTTCTCTATATAGGGGTGCTCCGGGGAGATGACCATATATGTCGCGCCATAGAGGGTATCCGGCCTGGTAGTATAAATCGTCAGCTTATCCCCTGCGCTGGTCTCAAAGTCAACCTCCGCGCCGGTGGAGCGGCCTATCCAGTTCTTCTGCTGTGTGCGCACCCGCTCGGGATAGTCCACCAGCTCCAAATCGTCTATAAGCCGCTGGGCGTACTCGGTGATTTTCAGCATCCACTGGCTCTTCACCCTGTGGACCACCTCGCTGCCGCAGCGCTCGCATACGCCGTTGACGACCTCCTCATTTGCCAGCACACACTTGCAGCTTGTGCACCAGTTGACATTCATCTCCTTCTTATAGGCCAGCCCATGCTTATAGAGCTGTAAAAATATCCACTGGGTCCACTTATAATATTCCGGGTCGATAGTGCTTATCTCCCGGCTCCAGTCAAAGGAGATTCCAAGGGACTGTATCTGGCTCTTATACCTTGCGATATTCTGCCGGGTAATCCCCTCCGGGTGCACATGGTTTTTTATGGCGTAGTTTTCAGCGGGCAGGCCGAAGGCGTCCCAGCCGATGGGGTACAGCACATTATACCCCTGCAGCCGCCGCTTCCTAGCCACCACGTCCAGACCGATATATGGCCTTGGGTGCCCCACATGCAGGCCCGCTCCCGATGGATAAGGGAATTCGATAAGCGCGAAAAACTTCTCCTTATCAGACTCGTTGGAGGCGTGGAACACCCCCTTTTCCTCCCATTTTTTCTGCCATTTGGACTCCGCAGCCCTGTGGTCGTATTTCATCCTGTATCATCCTTCCTTATAAATTTCACCCCCGCTCTGGGGACGGGCGGCAGAAGAAAAGCCTCGGACGCTAACAAAAGCATCCGGGGCGAAAAATTACAAATCTCGCGGTACCACCCGTGATTTCGGAACACGCTCACACATGTCCCCTCATAGCCTCAAACAAGGCTGGGCCAATAACGCCGCCACGCGTCCCAAACCTACTAAGCGAAGCCTAAGACAGGCGTGCCTTTGGGTAGGGAGACTCAGGGACCAGTATACGCGCCGCGCCCCCTGCCTGCTCGCACCCTCCGCAGGCTCTCTGAAAAGCGGCCCCCGGCGCCTTCTTCCCATCACAGTCTTTAACTATTTTCATGATTATACACTACTCCGCGGAGTTTGTCAAGCTGCAAATAGATGGAGACCGGAACGCCGCGGCAGTCCCCTGCCCCGGGCCCCTTCTCTATGGAATATTCCTGTTTATCTCCCGGACAATCTCTGCCACCTCGATGTCTCCGTCCACCAGCAGCTCCTTGACCGGCCTGCCCGCGCTATTCGGCCCATTGAGCCAGTAGTTCCTGGCAAGCTCCAGGTTCCGCTCCCTGTCAGGCGTGCCGTCAAAGCAGTTGCAGGCATCCCCCGCAAATATCCTGCCCCGGACAGTCAGCCTCACTATACTGTAGGTGGGCCGCTGGCAGTCCCCGGCGAAAAACTCCGCCCAATCCTCCGCCTCCTTCAGGGTCTCGGAGACATACAGGCAGGCCATCCTGGACGGGTACTGCGGAAAGGACTCCTTTCGCACCTGCTCCATTGCAAGCTCCCTAAGGGCCACCGCCGTGTGGTGCTCCAGCTCCACACCATTGAAGGCCCTGGGGTCGGCGTATATTTTCTCCACCATCCCCAGCTTGTCCATAACCCGGGTATACACCCCGCTGTGCCCTGTGCCCTCAAACAGTATGAGCTTGCCCGGCTTCATGGGCCGCTCCGTCACTACATGGTAAAATTCCCTTTCCGTCATAAATCCTTCCCTGCCGCCTCGTACTTCATCAAAAACCTGTGCTCCTCCTCCATCAGCCGCTCTATCTCCGGGATGTCCTCCCTGGAAATATCCGGTATTGCCAGGGCCTTCGCCCCACAGTAATACCGCTTGCTGCCGTCGGGGAGCTCATAGGTATACAGCCGCTGCTCTATCGGGCCCTTGCAGAAGTCCTCGCCATTTTCCATACAGCCCGGGGCCTTATAGTTTTCCCCGCCCAGGACCTTTTTCACTATCTCCCCAAAGCGCTCCGAGTACCCCTTGCAGGCCGAAAACCTCAGGGCGAAATACAATTCCCCCTTTTTGTCATGGCCTATCTTCACCAGCTGCTTATTATGCTCCTTGCAGGTGAACACTATTGCAGCCCTCTGCTTTTTCGGGCTGTACCCCATGCCCGACAGGTGAGATATAAGCTCCATATAAACGTCCCTGGCCGAAGGGTCCAGCGGCTCCAAGAGGCTCTCTACCAGCTCCCGCTGCTTCTCAGTCCTCATTACAAATATCCTGCCACTTCATTTTTTCCCCGTCGGACCACAGCCTGTCTATACTGTAAAAATCCCTGCCCTCCTGGGTGAATATGTGCACCACAACATTATTATAGTCCATCAGCACCCAGTTGTCCGAGCGGTAGCCCTCCACCCTCAGGGGCTCAACCTTCCTCATCTTCAGCTTCTCCTCCAGCTCGTCGGAGAGGCTGTGCATATGTGTGCTGCTGCGCCCGCTGGCTATGACGAAATAATCCGCAAGGCTCGTAATGTCGTCTATCTTTATCACTACGATGTCCTCCGCCTTCTTTTCGTCCAGGAGCCTGGCCGCGTTCTTTGCAATCTCATAGCCTTCCATCTGCTTAATCCTTTCTCTTTCCTCCAGTATCCATACCGCCTCATTATAAGCGTCAATGGACCTGGGCTCCATAGTCATACGCTCCCCCATGCGCTCCTGCATGGTGAAGGTAATCCCCTCAACCATCGCCTCCTCAAGGCTGCTCTCAGCGTCCATCCTCATCTCCTCAACGCCATCATAGTCCCGGTCGTCGGAGATATAGTCCGCCACAAAGAGCACCTTGTCCAAAACAGTCATTCCGGCCTTGCCGCCGGTATGGCAGGCAATGGCGTCCAGAACCTCCCTGTCGGAGACCCCCAGAACGTGCTCAGCGTAGGCCGCGCCGGATATGGCGTGCCAGAGCTTCGTGTTGCGCCGCTGGGCCTCTGTGAGTATTATACCAGACTGCTCTATGATTTTCAACTGTTCCCCAGGCTCCGTGTCCTTCATCACGTCGTGGAGTATCCCCGCAAGCCGCGCCTTCTCCACGTCCGCGCCGTATTTCTCCGCAAGCCGTGCCGCGCACTCAGCCACGCACTGGCTGTGGTAGAACCTGCCCTCGCTCAGCCGCTCCTTTACCCTCGGCTCATATTCCTCAAGCTTCATAATTTATATACCTCCATATATCCTCTTCTCCCTGATATACCGCGCCACGCCATCAGGCACAAGCCCGGATATATCCCCGCCGGCCCCGGCAAGCTCCCTCACCCTAGTTGACGACACATCCAGAAACGGTATATCCTCCACCCTGCACCTTGCACCCAGCTCAATGAGCTCCCGCTCCTTCCCAAGCAGCCGCCCAAGGCCCTCGGGACTTCTGGGGGAGGCGCAGAGCACCGCCAGCCGGAGTATCGTCCCCGCGTCGTGCCATCTGTCCACCGTCAGGAACATGTCCTCCCCCATGAGGAAGTACATCTCGTCCCCGGGGCAGAGCCTATGGAGCTCTGTCAGTGTGTCGCTTGTATAGCTTTTCCCCGGGCGCTCCAGCTCCATAGGGCTTACCTCAACTATGCGAAGCTCTCTTGTGGCTATCCTGCACATCTCCAGCCTGTCCTCAGGAGCCGCAAGGTCCTCCGCCGCCTTATGGGGGGGCGTGCCGTCGGGGATGAGCAGCACCTTCTGTAGCTCCAGCCGCTTTATGAACTCCCTTAAAATATGCAAATGCCCCAGGTGTATGGGGTTAAATGTCCCGCCGTAAACCCCTATTCTCATTTGGGCAGCTTTATTTTAGGCTCTTTCGGGTCCGGCTTATAGAGCACAAACCGGCTGCCTATCACCTGGACGACCTCGCTGCCTGTGGCCCCCGCTATCTCCTCGGCGGCCTCCCTGGGCGAGCTGGGGCAGGTCTCCGGCAGCACCCGGCCCTTTATGAGCTCCCGCTTTTTCAGAGCGTCCCCGGCCTCCTTAAAGACCTCCGGGCCCAGCCCCGCCTTGCCCACATAGAGTATCGTATCCTCGTTTACGGCCAATGAGCGCAGATACGCCCGCTGCTTGCTTGTCAAAATATATCCCTCATTTCTCAGTTTTCCCAAGGTATTCCCTCAGCTTCCTCTCAAATTCCGCAAAGGCATGCCCCCTATGGCTGCGCTCGTCCTTCTCCTCTGCACTCAGCTCCCCGAAGGTGACCTCCCCCTGCTGGAAGATGGAGTCGTAGCCAAAGCCGTTCTCACCCCGGCTCTCAAAGGCTATTTTGCCAAAGCACTTCCCCTCGGCCTCTATCCTGTCGCCGTTGGGGAACACACAGCATACCGCGCTCACAAAGTGGGCCCCCCGCTGCTCCTCCGGCACGCCCTTAAGCTTCTCCAGCACAGTCAGCCTTCTCTTTCCCGGCTCGGCGAACCTTGCCGAGTATATCCCCGGCGCGCCGTCCAGATAGTCCACGCACAGCCCGGAGTCGTCCGCAACAGCCGGCAGGCCGGTCTCCCGGCAGGCGGCCTCTGCCTTTATAAAGGCGTTCTCCCTAAAGGTAGTCCCGGTCTCCTCTGGCTCCTCAATGTCCATGGTCACGGCCTCTATGCCCATGGGCTCCAGCAGCCGCTGGAACTCTACGAGCTTTCCCTTATTATGTGTCGCTATAACATATTTCATGAAATCACCCTCCTCTATATTACCGCTCACGCTTCTCAGCCGTGAGCAGCAGATTCCTCACAAGCCTCTGGTCGTCCCTGTCAAGCTCCCTGTCGTCCCGCCAGGACCTGAGCTCCGGCAGCATATCCCGGACGCCCTCATTTTCATCCAGCCGCGCCATAAGCGCCTCGGCAAACCGCCTGAAGCGGGCGTGCCTCTCCTCAGGGCTCTCGGCTTCAGCAGGCACCGGCTCCGGCTCAGCTTGGGCGGGCTCTTCCCGGACCTCCACGGCCTCCTGTACGGCGGCAGGCTCCGCCGCCTTCGGCTCCTCCATATTAAAGAGCCCCGCCGCAAATGCCCCGGGGTCAAAGGGCTGCAAATCGTCTATCTGCTCCCCAACGCCGATAAACTTTACCGGCAGGCCCAGCTCCCTTTTTATTGGCAGCACCACGCCGCCCTTCGGGGTGCCGTCCAGCTTTGTGAGCACGATTCCGGTTATCCCCGCCGCGCCCATGAACTCCCTGGCCTGGTTTACGGCGTTCTGCCCTGTAGCCGCGTCCAGCACCAGCAGGTTTTCCCTGTCACAGCCGGGCAGCTCCCTATCGATTATCCTGGAAATCTTGCCCAGCTCGTCCATAAGGTTTTTCTTATTGTGCAGCCTGCCCGCCGTGTCGCAGATGACCACATCGCAGCCCCGGGCCTTCGCGGCGGCTATGGTGTCGAACACCACCGCGGCCGGGTCCGAGCCCTCACCCTGCTTTATCATAGGCACCCCTGCCCGCTGTGCCCATACCTCAAGCTGCTCTATAGCTGCCGCCCTGAATGTGTCGGCGGCGCCAAGTATCACAGACTTCCCCTGGACCTTCAGCATTGCCGAGAGCTTGCCTATAGCCGTGGTCTTGCCCACGCCGTTCACGCCTATCACCAGTATCACCGAGGGCTTTGTGTCTGTATGCAGGGAGCAGTCCCCGGAAAGCATCTCCGCCACTATCCCCTGCAGCTCGTCCATAATCAGCGCCGGGTCCGTGATACCCTTCTCCTTTATCACCCTTCTCAGCTCCCCGGTGATAAACTCCGCGGTGTCCATGCCCACGTCCCCCATGACCAGAAGCTCCTCCAGCTCCTCAAAAAGCTCCTCGTCAATCCTGGTGAACGAGTTCACCATCTGGGCTATCTGCCCGGATATGCTGTCCCGGGTCTTTTTAAGGCCCTGCCGTATTTTTTCAAAGATTCCCATAATGACTCTCCTTTTCCGATTTTACCCTACGACCCGTACTCCGCCGCCTCGTCCGTCCTCAGCGCCAGAAGCTTTGATATGCCCTGGTCCTGCATAGTCACCCCATAGAGCATGTCCGACCCCTCCATAGTGCCGCGCCTGTGGGTGATGGTGATAAACTGGCTCTTGCCTGTCATCCTCCTCAGGTACTGGGCGAACCTTGTGACGTTCACATCGTCAAGGGCCGCCTCTATTTCGTCCAGCACACAGAAAGGCGGCGGGTTTACCCGCATGATTGCAAAATATATGGATATTGCCACCAGCGCCTTTTCACCGCCGGACAGTGACTCTATATGTGTGACTATCTTCCCCGGCGGGTGCACCTTTATGTCTATCCCCGAGGTAAGTACATTTTCAGGGTCGGAGAAGCTGAGCTCCGCCGCTCCCCCGCCGAAAAGCTCCCTGAAGATATGCCCGAAATTCTCATTTATCTTCCCGAAGCGCTCTATGAACTGCTCCTGCATGGCCCCGGTAAGCTGGGTTATCAAATCCAGCAGCTCCTTTTTGGACTTCTCTGCGTCGCCCACCTGCTTGCCGAGGAAGTCATAGCGCTCCGACACCTCCTTATATTCCACCACAGCGCCCACGTTCACCGCGCCCAGTGACTTTATCATGTTCTTGAGCTCCAAAAGCCTTCTCTGTGCCTTCGGCAGGTCCTCTATCTCCTCGGCGACCTCCTCGGCCTCCCTTCTGGTGAGCTCATACTCCTCCCAGAGCCGGTTCATCAGCCCGTCATATTCCTTCTGAAGGTTCCCCGCCCGCTCCTGGAGCCTTGCCAGCTCCCCGGCGGCGCTCTCCCTTCGGGCCAGTGTGTCCCTCTCGGCATTTCTCAGCTCCGAGGACTCCCGCTCAAGCTCCGCGCGCCTTTCGGCCTGCTGCTGGATTTGGGCCCGCCTGTCCCTGGCTGAGCCCCTCAGGTCCTCTATCTGTTCCTTACGCCTTGAGATATCCTCCCTGAGCCCGCTGCTCTTTTCCTCAAGGACCGCTATCTCGGCCTTCAGCCGTTCCTGCTCCCCGGTGGAGTCCTTCAGCCTGGCCTCAAGCTCCGCAATCCCCTCAAGCAGCGCGTCCCGGTCCTTCCTCGCGGAAAACTCCTCCATGCGCAAAGCCTGCACAGTCTCGCCTATCTCGTCACACCTGTCGAGCTGCTCCTGCCTGTTGCCGGTGAGGGCCTGGCTCCTCTCCTGCCATTCCCTCGCCTCCCTGTCCAGCGCCTCCAGACGCTCCCTGCTCTCGGCCTGGGACTTATTCAGCGCCTCCAGACGCTCCCGGGCAGTGGAGCGCTCCTTCAGAAGCTCGCCCGCGCTCTGCCGCACAGCCGCCAGCTCACGTCCGGCCTGGGCAAGCTCCGCGCCCACCTTGGTGCGCTCGTCCTGCAGCGTGCCAAGCTCACCCTGGGCCGCGTCCAGCTGGGCCTCGCAGGAGGACAGCTCCTGCTGGCTCTCCTTCAACGCCTGGGCAGCTTTATCCGTCTGCTCTTTTAGCCCCGCCGCTTTCGCCCTAATTCTCTCAATCTCCCCGGCGCGGCTGAGCAGTCCGGAGTTCTTTGCCCTGGAGCCGCCTGTCAGCGAGCCCCCTGCGTTCACCACCTGGCCGTCAAGGCTCACCACCCTGTACCTGTACCCGGTGCGCCTGGCTATGGCAACGGCGCTGTCCAAATCCTCCGCAACTGCCACCCGGCCCAGCAGGGAGTCCTTGACCCCTGCAAACCGCTCCTCACAGCTGCAGAGCTCTGAGGCCACGCCCACAAACCCCGGAATCTGCTCCATCTCCCTGGCGTCTATGGTCCGGCCCTTCACCGTAGTCAGCGGCAGGAAGGTCGCCCTGCCCAAATCCCTCTGCTTCAAGAGCCCGATAGCTGCCTTGGCATCCTGCTCGGTCTCAACCACCACATTCTGCATTGCCACGCCAAGGGCAGTCTCAACAGCCACCGCGTACTCCCCCGGCACCTTGATTATCCTTGTCACCGGCCCACAGATTCCTCTGAGCATTCCCCGCCCGGCCTCACGCATAACGGCCTTAACGCTCTGCCCGAAGCCCTCCATGCTCCGCTCCAGGTCCTCCAGGAGCTTTGCCCGGCGGAGCTGTTCGTTGGTGTCGAGGGTCAGCCTGTCCACCTCGTCCTTGTTCTGCTGCACCTTCCTTCTGCGGCTCTCAAGCCTCATCTGGTAGCCCTTAACGGCGTTTTCCTTTGCGGCTATCTCCCGCTCTATGCCCTCCAGCAGTTCCGTGAGCTCCCGGCCCTCCCTCTCGGCGGCCTCCTCACGCTCCTTCGCCTGCCGGACGCTCTCATCCACGGCCTCGGCCCTTCGCAGTATCTCCTCCATAGAGGACTGGGCCGAGCTTATCCGCACCCGCTCCTCAGAGAGGCTTGCGTTGACCCCCGCCAGCTTCGCCGCAGCCAGCTCTATCTCCCTTGTGGCCTGGTCCGCACCCTTTCTAAGCTCCTCAAGGGTGAGGGTAAAATCGCTGAGCTTTTGCTGGCTCTCGGCTATGCGCCGCTCCTGCTCCCCGGCCTGGACGCGCTTTCCGGCTATATCCCGCTCTGTGTCGGCCCTGGACTGCCTTGCCGCCTCTATCTGCCCCTCAAGCCTCAAAACGTCCTGGGCGTTATGGGCAATCTCGCTCTCAAGAAGCCCCACCTCGCCCTCGGCCCTGACAGCCTGCTCGTCCAAGGAGGCCGCCTGGGTCCTCGCCTCGTCCATAGCCGCCGTACAGCCGTTGACCTCCCGCAGGTTTTCCTCGGCCCGCTGGGATATCCTCTCCAGCTCCTTCTCTATCTCCCTGTGCTGGGACCCGGCAAGGGCTATCTTGTCCTGGTGCTCCCTAATGCCCTGGGCGGACCGCCGCAGGGTCTCCAGCCAAATCCCTATCTCCAGGCCCTTCTTCTCGCTGTCGTACTCTATAAACTTCTCGGCCTTCTCCGCCTGCTCCTTAAGGGGGCCCACCCGGCCCTCAAGCTCGCTGAGAATATCCCTTAGGCGCACCAGGTTTTCCTCGGCCCTCGAGAGCCTGCGCTCGGCCTCTTCCTTGCGGTAGCGGTAGCGGGAAATCCCCGCCGCCTCCTCAAATATCTCCCGCCTATCCTCGGACTTCGCCGCCACGATACTGTCAATCTTGCCCTGGCCTATGATGGAGTAGCCGTCCCGGCCAAGGCCCGTGTCCATAAACAGCTCGTTTATGTCCCTAAGCCTTACGGTGCTCTTATTGATAAGATACTCGCTCTCCCCGGACCTGTAGTAACGCCGGGTTATAGCCACCTGGTCGTTGTCAAAGGGCAGCGCCCGGTCGGCGTTGTCTATGGTGAGGGTGACCTCCGCAAAGCCCTGGGCCCTCCTCTCAGGCGTGCCGCCGAAGATAACATCCTCCATCTTGGAGCAGCGCAGGGACCTTAGTGACTGCTCCCCCAGCACCCAGCGCATGGCGTCGCTTATATTGCTCTTTCCGCTGCCGTTAGGCCCCACCACCGAGGTGATGCCCCTTTCAAAGGAGAGCGTAGTTTTATCCGGGAAGGTCTTGAAGCCCTGCAGCTCCAGCGATTTTAATATCATCTAGGTAAGTCTCCTTGCTCAAATAGAAAATCGGGTCGCCGTTCTCATTCTCCCCCGCCCGCCTCATACCGGCCTTCTCCATCACCCGGTATGAGGCCCGGTTGTCCTTGTCACAGCCGCCGTTCACAAATGGCGCCCCGGCCTTGGTAAAGGCATAGCCCAGCACTGCCCGGGCGGCCTGGAACGCATATCCCCTGCCCCTGTAATCGGGTTCAATGGAGTAGAAAATGTGCAGCTCCTCCCCCGATGTGCCGTCCAGCCCGCACCAGCCTATTATCCTTCCGGACTCCTCCCTTTTTGTGACCGCCAGGCATAAATGCCATATGCTTCCGGGGGTATTCCTCCTATGGTTCTCCCCCATGCGCTCCAGCACCTTCACGGCCTCGTCCCGGGAAATAGCCCCCTTCTCAAAGTCCCACATGCGGGATATCTCCCCTATATCCTCAGGCCCCGCTGTGCGCAGGATAAGGTCCCCGGTCCTAATCTCCATAGCCGTCAATTATTTCCTTCATCATCAGCGCCACTTCCTTCGGGGACTTTCCGTCGGTATAAATCACATGGTCCCCCGGATAGCTTGGCAGCCTCAGCCACTCCATGGAGCACTCGTTCTTATCGCCCCTATGCTTGTGCCGCTCCCTCAGGGTCTCCTCCGAACAGGTCAGCGTGAAGCCTATCACCTGATAGCCCTCCTCAGTGATATCCCCGAGTATGCCCTCGCGGATATTCTCATACATTGCAACTACTGAGCAGAACACCACATAGTCAAAGCTCAGCCTGAGATAGTTGGACAGCACCGCGGACATGGCCCTGTCCCCCTCCCGGAGCCTGGGGTCGTCCAGCTTAAAAGGGTTTACGCACCAGCACCAGTCCCCGTCAAGATACGCTGAGTTCTCATACATCTGAAACAGCAAATCACCCGCTGTGCTCTTGCCCACGCAGGGCGAGCCGCTTAAAATTATCAGCTTCTGTCTGCCCATTATTTTTTCTCCTCTCATAAACACGACATACTGTTGTCATGTTTCATCCTCTATAATACAAGCATAAACCCATAAAGGAGGGCATTACAATGCCAAACACTCAGGAAATCATCCAAAAAGCCGGAGCCATCATCGACCAGCGCATCCGCGCTGCCAACTACTGCACTCTTACCGGCATAGACTCCGACGGCTGCCCGGCCACCACCACCATCAGTATCTCTAAGCACGACGGCATCCGCTGGCTCACCCTCTGCACCGGGGTTGGCGCGCCCAGTTCTGTGCGTTTCCGCGCAAACCCTAAAGCCTGCTTATGCCTTAACTTGGACGGCGACCACATGTACCACATCGCGCTTATGGGCGAGGTCCAGGTATGCACCGACCTAGAGACCAAGCGCGAAATGTGGTACGATGGCCTTGCAGACCATTTCTCTGGGCCGGAGG
The DNA here is from genome assembly GCF_009917525.1 of Acutalibacter sp. 1XD8-36. GTDB lineage: Bacteria > Bacillota > Clostridia > Oscillospirales > Acutalibacteraceae > Acutalibacter. The sequence continues at coordinate 30,900 of NZ_QZDU01000003.1, read as the reverse complement.
CTGAGAATTTCGCGGTGCTTAGGTTCACCACTAAAAGCTATAGCTTATGGGTGGACTATACGGAAGTTAAAGGGGCGTTTTAAGGTTTCTGCCAGGCATTTCACTCTGTGAAATGCCTGAATTTTTTGTGTAGGGTTACGGCCTCCGGCGGCTCGGGGGCTCTGCCCCCAAGACCCCTGCAACCTTTAAAAAGGTTGACGAAACTTTTACCCCGCTTCGCGGGACGCTCTCGTCCTGTATAAACGTCACCGTGTAACCTTCGGCCTTCAGCCGCCTTACGTTCTCCTTGCCCTGGCCCAGCGCCGTGGAGATGTCCCTGGGGTTTACCGACACCCTATACTCCCCCGGCTCTCCCAGCCCTGCAAGGAGCCTTTTAAGAAACCTTCTGCTCTCCACCAGCTGCCGGAAAGCCTGGTGGTACGGCCCCGCCACCATCCGCTCCTCCAGCTCCTGCCCGGGGTGCAGGCCCATGCGTATCACACTCACTCCCGCGCCCTCAAAGAGCTCCAGGAGCTTCGCGCAGAGCTCCACAGCTTCGCCCAGCTCCTGCGGCCTGTAAAGCCCCTCATTATAGAGCCTGCACAGCTCTGTCCCCGGCAGCACCATGGTGGGGTATACCCTCGCGGTCACCGGCCCCAGCGCTATGAGCTCCCGGGCAGTCTCAAGGGCTTTTTCGTCCGTATCGGTATAGAGCCCGGTCATCATCTGAAGGCCCAGCTCCAGACCCGCCCGGCGTATAAGCCCGGCAGCCCTTTTTGTATCCCCGGCGGTATGCCCCCGCCTGTTGGCTGTGAGCACGCCATCGTCCATGGACTGAGCCCCCAGCTCCACGGCAGTGACCCTATGCTCCTTGAGGATGTCCAGCACCTCATGGTCTATGGCGTCCGGTCGGGTAGAGCACCTGACCCCCTTAAAGCCGTACCGCTCCACGGCCAATTTGGCCGCCTCCAGCAGCGAGAGCATGTACCCCCGGTCAATGGCAGTAAAGCTCCCACCAAAGAAGGCTATTTCGGCCTCTGAGCAGTTCTTAAGGAACCTGACTGCCGTATCTGCCGCCGAGAGCACATCCTCCGGCCCCGGCTCCCTCACCTGCCCGGTGATTGTCCTCTGCTCGCAGAAGCTGCACTGGCGCGGACAGCCTAAATGGGGCACAAATATTGCGATATTCGCGTGCCTGCCCATCAGTAGCCCATCAGCTCCAGGGCTTCCCGGGCGGCCTGCTGCTCGGCCTCCTTCTTGCTCCTGCCGCCGCCCTTGCCTATCACGTTGCTGTTAAGGTGCACTTCAACTGTAAAATGCTTCTGATGGTCCGGCCCGCTCTCCCCTGTGAGCACATACACAAGCCGCTCCTCCGGGTTTTGCTGGATTATCTCCTGCAGGGTGGTCTTATAGTCCTTAAAGGCCTTCTGCCCCCTGGTCTTTGCGGCAGGGATTATAAATCGCAGAATAAACTCCTTTGCGGCTGTAATCCCCCCGCTGTCAAGATAGATGGCGGCGGTGGTGGACTCGAACACATCCGCCAGTATGCTGGACCGCTCCCGCCCGCCGGAGTGCATTTCGCCGTGGCTCAGCCGCAGGAAGCTCCCCACCTCCAGAGACCTTGAAAACCCGCAGAGGGATTTCTCGCACACCAAAGCCGCCCTGGTTTTCGTGAGCTGGCCCTCGGAAAGGCCCTCCAGGTTCCCGTAGAGATATTCAGCTGTGACAAATCCCAGCACCGAGTCCCCTAAAAACTCCAGCCGCTCATAGCTGTCGGTCTTATGCTCGTTGGCATATGAGGAATGGGTCAGCGCCGTCTCCAGCAGCTTTTTATCCCTGAACTCATAGCCTATCAGCTTCTCGTATTCCTCCAGTGGCCTCATCCCGGCACCTCCCAAAACTTATTGCTCCTTCTTCCCAAGCTCCGCTGCTATAGCCTCCACAAACCCCGACTCCGTGCAATCCCGCACAAGCTTCAGGGCGCTCTGTACCGCGTAGGCCTTGGCGTTGCCGTGCATTTTAAACACCGGCTTCGAGGCCCCTATAAGGGGCGCGCCGCCATATGAGTTATAGTCCATATTCTTTTTGAGCCCCTGCAAATCCCCGTATATCATACCAGCGGCCAGCTTGTTCTTTAAAGACTTTTTGAAGATATCCTTCACCATGCCCATCATGGCAAGGGCCGTGCCCTCGTAGAGCTTCAGCACGGTATTCCCAGTAAAGCCGTCGGCAACAGCCACGTCGCACACGCCATAGGGAATGTCCCTCGGCTCTATGTTCCCGATAAAGTTTATCCCGCCGCAGCCCTTCAAAAGCTCGTGGGCCTCCCTTCTCAGGTCGTCCCCCTTATGCTCCTCTGTGCCCACGTTCACAAGGCCCACCCGAGGGCTCCTGACCCCCATGACCTTCTCCATGTACACCGAGCCCATAATCCCGAACTGCAGCAGCATATCCGCCCGGCACACCACGTTCGCCCCGCCGTCGGATATCATAAATGGCGTGCCTGCCGTGGGCAGCACCGGCGCGAAGGCTATCCGCTTCACGCCCTTAATCCTCTTGACTATCATTGTGGCCCCAAAGGCCAGGGCCCCGCTGTTCCCGGCGCTGGCAAAGGCGTCGCCCCTGCCCTCTCTCAGGGCCTGCATACCCACAGCCATGGAGCTTTCGGACTTTGATTTGAGTACGCTCTCCGGGTCGTCCTCCATGGTGAGCACATCCGTGCAGTGCAGGACCTCCATTTTGTTAAAGCTGCCCTCAATCCCCAGCTCCCTTGCGCTCCTCAAAAGCTTGTCCTTATCCCCCGACACGCTTATATCTATGCCCAGCACATCCATCGCCCGGGCGCAGCCCAGCAGTATCTCCCCCGGGGCGTTGTCCCCGCCGAAACCGTCAACTATAATGCGCATATTACGCTCCTTTCCAGGTCCCTGAGAGCCCGCTGTGCAAGCTCACTGTACCTCTCCCGCTTGTCCCTGATATGGGCGCCAAGGGGCGGCAGTATGCCGAAGTTCGCCCCCATAGGCTGGAAATCCTTCCCCTCATACCCGGATATATACCGGCTCAGCGCCCCCATCATGGTGGTATCTGGCAGCACAAGGCTGTCCTGCCCCCTAAGCCTTCTCACGGCGTTCAGCCCCGCCAGCATTCCCGACGCCGCCGACTCCATATACCCTTCAACGCCGGTCATCTGCCCGGCAAAGAAAAGCTCCGGCCTCTCTCTCATGGAAAAATCCCCGTTCAGGAGCCTTGGGGAATCCAGGAACGTATTCCTGTGCATTACGCCATAGCGCATGAACTCGGCGTTTGCAAGCCCCGGTATCATTCCGAACACCCGCTTCTGCTCCCCGAACTTCAAATTTGTCTGGAAGCCCACCAGGTTATAAAGGGTCTTCTCCCTGTTCTCCGTGCGCAGCTGCACCACGGCCCAGGGCCTGTGCCCGGTATTTGGATCCACAAGCCCCACCGGCTTCATCGGACCGAACCTGGCAGCGTCGAGCCCCCTTGAGGCCAGCACCTCTATGGGCATACAGCCCTCATAGACCTTTGGGGAGGCCGTGTCGCAGCCGTGCAGGGGCGCCCTCTCCGCCTTCAAAAGCTCCCCCATAAAGCTCTCGTACTCCTCTTTGTTCATAGGGCAGTTGATATAGTCGCTGTCCCCCCGCCCGTACCTTGAGGCGGCAAAGCACCTTGACATATCTATACTCTCCGCCGTAACAATAGGAGCTGCCGCGTCAAAAAAGCTCAGCCTCCCGCCGCAGAGCCTCTCTATTCCGGCTGCCAGCCCGTCCGAAGTCAGGGGCCCGCTGGCTATGACCGCCACCCCTTCGGGCAGACTCTCGGCCTCCTGCCTGCATAGCTCTATAAGCGGCTCATTCTCTATGGCTTCAGTTGCCAGCCTTGAGAACTCGTCCCTGTCCACTGCCAGCGCACCCCCTGCGGGCACCTGGCATTTTCCGGCGCAGTCCATCAGCAGAGAGCCCAGCCGCCGCATTTCCTCCTTGAGGAGCCCGGCCGCACTCTCTGTCCGCGCGGCCTTTAGTGAGTTTGAGCAGACCAGCTCCGCCAGCCCCCGGCTCTTATGGGCGGGGGAAAATTTCTCCGGCTTCATCTCAAGCAGCCTCACCCCCACGCCCTGCCTCGCAATCTGCCAGGCGGCCTCACACCCTGCCAGTCCCCCGCCTATAACGGTTATGCTCTCCATAATCTACTCCTTGGGCTCCCTGCCCGGGAATGTACAGCCCTCTGTTACGCAGTAGAGCCGCTTATCCTTAGTCTTCTTCTGCAAAAGCACCTTGCCGCAGACCGGGCATTTCTCGCGGCTTGGCGGGTCCCAGCTCACAAAGTCACACTCGGGGTATCTGTCGCAGCCGTAGAACACCCTGCCCTTTTTGGACTTGCGCTCTATAATATTCCCCCCGCACTTGGGGCATTCCGCCCCGGTGGGCTTCACTATCTTCTTTATATTCTGGCACTCCGGATACCCCGAGCAGGCGATGAACTTGCCGAAGCGCCCGTGCTTTACCACCATTGGCCGCCCGCACTTATCGCATATCTCGTCGGTCTCGTCCTCCTTCAGGTGTATCTTCACACCGTCCATGGCCTTCTTTGCCTTCTGCACGGTCTTGTCAAAGTCGTCATAGAAGCTCTGAAGGGTGTCCACCCACTCCTCGTCCCCCCGCTGTACCGCATCCAAATCGTCTTCCACCTGGGCGGTAAACCGGACGTTCACTATCTTCGGGAACTGCTCCTTCATAAGCCCGGTGATGACCTCACCCAGCTCTGTGGGCTTAAAGGCCTTGCCCTCCCTTGTCACATACTCCCGCATGGTGATGGTGGAGATGGTGGCTGCATAGGTGGAGGGCCTGCCGATTCCGTTCTCCTCCAGGGTCTTTATCAGCGAGGCCTCTGTGTACCTTGGGGGCGGCTGTGTAAAGTGCTGGTTGCCCAAGACCTCCCGCACCCTGAGCTTCATCCCCTCCTCAAGCGGCGGCAAATCCTTCCCTGCCTTCTCGTCGTCCTCCTTGGTCTCCTCATACAAGGCCGTGAAGCCCTCAAAGTTCACATTAAAGCCGCTGGCCTTAAAGATATACCTCCCCGCTTTTATAGTGGCCTGGGTGGTATTCAGCACGCAGTTTGCCATCTGGCTGGAGATAAACCTCTCCCATATGAGCTTATACAGCTTATACTGGTCGGCAGTGAGGGAGTCCTTCACCTGCTCGGGGGTGAGGCTGATAGTGGAGGGCCGTATGGCCTCGTGCCCGTCCTGGGCCCCTGCCCGGGACTTATAGTGCCTGGGCTTTGGCGGCAGGTACTTCTCCCCCCAGCGCCCCTCTATGAACTGGGCCGCGTCCCTTATGGCGTCCTCAGAAACCCTCAGCGAGTCGGTACGCATATAGGTGATAAGGCCCACAGCCCCCTGGCCTTCAATGTCCACGCCCTCATAGAGTTCCTGGGCCGCCCGCATGGTGCGGTAGGCCTGGAAGCCCAGGCGCTTGGAGGCCTCCTGCTGCATGGTAGAGGTGATAAACGGCGGCGCGGGCTGGCGGCTGCGCCTGCCCTTCTTCACCGGCCCCACTATAAACTCCTCATTTTGGAGCTCGGCTAAAATACCGTCCGCCTGCTCCTTATTGGCAATCTCAATCTCCCCGCTCTCATCCCCATAGAAAGCCGCGGGGAACACGACCCTTGCCGGGGGGGCCGTGAGCTTCGCGTCAATGCTCCAGTATTCCTTCGGCACAAAGGCCCTTATCTCCTCCTCCCGGTCCACAATCATGCGCACCGCCACAGACTGCACCCGCCCGGCGGAGAGGCCCTTCCTGATGGTCTTCACCAAAAATGGGCTTAGGGTATAGCCCACCAGCCTGTCAAGAATCCTGCGGGCCTGCTGGGCGTTTACCAAGTCCATGTCAATGGCCCGGGGGTTAGCCATGCCGTCGGCCACCCCGGTCTTGGTTATCTCGTTAAACGTCACCCTGTCAAGGGCGTCCTCCGGCAAATCCAGAATGTACGCCAAATGCCAGGAGATGGCCTCGCCCTCTCTGTCAGGGTCGGTAGCCAGCAGCACGCCGTCGGACTTCTTCGCCGCCGCCTTCAGCTCCTTTACCAGCGCCTCCTTGCCCTTTATTATGGTGTACTTGGGCTTAAAATGGTCCTTCACATCCACGCAGAGCCTGGCTTTCGGCAGGTCCCGCACATGGCCCATAGAGGCCACTACCTCATAGTCGGGCCCGAGATATTTCTGAATGGTCTTCGCCTTTGAGGGCGACTCCACAATCACTAGTTTAGACATATATCTATCCGTTTCCTTTATTCTTAAATTTTCGGGCTGCCAGCCGCCGGTACCTGCGCCCCGGTGCGCTCTCTATCTGCCCTGCAAGCTCCATGCGGGTGAGCAGCCTTAAAAGCTTCCCGGCCTCCATGCCGCAGCCCTCTGCAAGCTCGTCCACGGTCCGTTCCCCGCCATATAGCATGTCAAGCACCGCCTGCTGCTCCGAAGGCAGCCCCTTCACAGAAGGCTCCTCCCTGCCCGGCGGCGCCTCCTGAAAAGCCGGCTCGGCTATCGCTGGCCCGGGCCCTTCAGCCGGCGCGCCTGCCCCCAGCACCTCGCCGCCTGTAATTACCGGGGAGGCCCCCTCTTTAAGCAGCCTCCTGCTCCCGGCAAATTCCTCAGCATCCTCAGGCCCCGGGAACACAAAAAGCTCCCGGCCCTGCTTCGCGGCGTGGCGGGCGTATATCATCGTGCCGCTTTTCTCAGCCGCCTGCACAAGCACCACCTTCCGGCAGAGCCCGGTTATCAGCCTGTTGCGCAGCTGGAACCCGCCCCTGTCCGGCTTATTCTGGGAGAAATACTCTGTAATAAGCGTTCCGCCCAGGTCTAAAATCTTTTTTCGCAGATGGCTGGTCGTGGCCATATAGGAGCTTGTAAGGTCCACCGCCAGGACGCAGGCCGCCCTGCCCCTGGCGCTTATGACCCCCTCCATGGCGCAGCCGTCCACTCCCGAGGCCTCCCCGGTGACTACCGTGCCGCCGGACATTGAAATCCTGTAGCAAATGCCCCTTGCAGCGTCAAGGCTCTCGGGCACGGCCTTTCTCGCGCCCACCACCGCTATCCTCGGCCCCGAAAGCTCCCCGAGCTTCGCGCCCTTACTATACAGTACCGCAGGAGGGTCAGAAATATTCCTCAGTTCCCCGGGATATTGCTCACACTCCGGCGTTACCACCTGCCAGCCCAGCCTCATGGCGCAGTCCAGGCGCACCATGGCCTCCTCAAGGGTGCAGGCCGCCAGTGCCGCCGCCTGGGACTCGGACACATAGTCAAGCCTGTTCCAGCACCTTGCACCCTCTCTATAGAAGCCCTCAAGCCCGCCGGGAAAGCTCTTATAAATATGCCATGGCCTGCCGCTCCCCACCCCGAAGGCCTGCTGGGCCCACATCCAAAATACTATATTTTCCAACTCAGGATACGCCTCCCTTCATACTGCCGCGGCTGAGCTCCCACATGAGCACCGTAGCCGCAGCCGCCGCGTTCAGGGACTCTGCCCGCCCTCCCATGGGTATGGTGATAAGGTCGTCACAGAGTCCGGCGGTCCCCTCCATAAGCCCGCTGCCCTCATTGCCGATGAGCACCGCGTGCAGCCCGCTTCCAAAGTCTATGCCGGTGACCAGCAGTGCCCCGCTGTCAGGCACCGCCCCGTGGGTTCTATAGCCCTCGGCTCTGAGCCGCCCTAAAAGCTTCCCGGCGGAGCTCTCAGCGCCAAGCCCCAGCCGGAAGGCCGCGCCCATAGACGCACGCAGGGCCTTCGGCGAAAGCGGGTCGCAGCAGTCCCCCAGCAGGAAGACCCTGTACCGCCCCAGAGCCTCGGCTGTCCGGAGGATAGTCCCCAGATTCCCCGGGTCCTGTATGTTCTCAAGCACCAGGCACGGCCCCCCGGGACCGGCCTGCTTCCATTCCGGCCAGGCGCACAGGCAGAAAACCCCCTGGTGGTGCTTGGTGTCCGAGAGCAGAGCCGCCACCGGCTCCTCTATCATGTATCCAGCCCCCGCAGCCTTCAGCACCGGCTCAAGGTACTCCCTGTACTTTTCCCCGGCCTTCGGTGTAAAAAAGCAGGCCTTTATCCTTACGCCAGACGCCGCCGCGTCACGGCAGAGCCTGGCCCCCTCACAGATGAACTCCCGGCGCTCCCGGCGCTCCCTGGGTGAACCCAGCAGCCCCGCCGCGGCCCTTATAACAGGGTTGCGGCGGCTGGTTATGGTCTCCATAGGCCTTCTCCTTCCTCAGGAAACTAGCCGAAACCGGCGCGGCGCAGTCCCGCTCCTTCCGGCAGGAATACAAACGCCCAAGGCAGAGAGCCTCAGGCGCGGGTGCCGCATGGCGCGGCGGGCAATTTACAGTGCTGCCTTGGCCTTCTCCACCAGGGCGGTAAAGCCCTGAGGGTCGGCAATGGCGATCTCGGAAAGCATCTTCCGGTTCAGCGTTACCCCGGCCTTCTTCAGTCCGTTCATAAAGGTGGAGTAGTTAGTGCCGTTCATGTGGCAGCCCGCGGAAATGCGGGTAATCCACAGGCGCCTAAAGTCGCGCTTACGCTGCTTGCGGCCGATGTAGGCATAGTTGCCGGACTTCATTACGGCCTGTTTGGCCATTTTAAAGTGGCGGCTTTTTGCACCCCAGTATCCCTTCGCCAGCTTCAGTACCTTTTTCCTTCTCTTGCGCGTCATCATCGCGCCCTTTACTCTTGCCATAGCTTCTCAATCCTTTCCCGGCCTGCCCGGGGCCCCTTATCCGGCCCGGAGCATGTTCCAATTTGATTCGCAGTTTCCCTGTCTCTTATTTATAGGGCAGCATCCGCTTGACAGCGGCAGTGTTGGTCTTGTCGGTAACAGTGGTGCCCCTTGCGTGGCGCTTGACCTTAGGGGTCTTTCCGTGGCCGTTGAACAGGTGGCTGGTGAACGCATGGGCGCGAATCACCTTGCCGTTTTTCGAGAGCTTGAAGCGCTTTTTAGCGCCGCTGTGAGTCTTCAGTTTAGGCATACTTTATTCCTCCTTAATCTTAAGCGCCCCTCCCCGGCTTAAAGGGGTCGGGCGGCTTACTTTGTCGGCTTAGGCGCCAAGAACATCAGCATGGTGCGCCCCTCCAGCTTCGGCTGGCGCTCCACGTTGGCAGCTTCCTCCATGGCCTCGGCGAAGCGTTTCATTATCTCCTGCCCCAGCTCCGGATGGCCCATCTCGCGGCCCCTGAAACGGATAGAGGCCTTGACCTTGTTTCCCTCGGCAATAAAGCGCAGGGCATGGTTTTTCTTTGTCTCAAAGTCGTGGGTGTCGATGTTCAGCGACAGCCTCACCTCTTTGATTTCCACCACCCTCTGGTTCTTGCGCTGCTCCTTCTCCCGCTTGCTCTGCTCGAAGCGGTACTTGCCGTAGTCGATAATCTTGCACACAGGCGGGGTCGCCTGGGGGGCAATCTTCACCAGGTCCAGATTCTTCTGCTCCGCGAGCTCCATAGCCTTTTTCGACGGCATTATCCCCAGCTGGGAGCCGTCGGAATCGATGACCCTGATTTCCCTGTCGCGGATTTGTTCGTTAATCTGCAGTTCCTTGCTGCTAATGTTCAGCACCTCCATCAAGCGATATCCTCAGTCCTTACGGAAAAAGCGGGTGGAACGCACTCCACCCGCAGAATCAACACATTACATAAGGGCCCGAAAGCAGGGCCTTCATACCGTATTGACCTATGGCGCATGAAAGCGCCAGGGGTGGGGAAGAAGTACCTCCCTCTTTCTTTTCCTCAAATATTTTACACCATTTACTCCCCTTTGTCAAGGGGTTTCTCAGTATTTCTCAAATGCTCCTCTACCCTGTACCTGGGCCTCGCCTTCACCTCGCTGTATATCTTGCCGATATACCCGCCCACAACTCCAAGGCACAGCATCTGAAGCCCGCCCAAAAGCCATATGGAGCAGACAATAGCCGTCCAGCCGGACACGGCGAGCCCTGCGAAATAGGATATCAGCGCATACAGGAGCCCGAACACGCTGAGCACCGACACCAGTATCCCGAAGTTTGAGATAAGCTTCAGTGGCTTCACGCTGAAGCTTGAAATGCCGTCCAGAGCCAGGGCTATCATCTTCTTTAAGGGGTACTTAGACTCCCCCGCAAACCTCTCGTGCCTGTCATAATACACATAGTCGCTGCGGTAGCCTATAAGGGGCACAATGCCCCTTAAAAACAGGTTCACCTCCCTGTACTCCCCAAGGCCCTCCAGCGCCCTTTTGCTCATAAGCCTGTAGTCCGCATGGTTAAAGACAATATCCACCCCCAAAAGCTTCATGGCTTTATAGAAGCCCTCCGCCGTGGTGCGCTTAAACCATGTGTCCGTCTCCCGCTTGTTCCTCACTCCGTACACAACGTCGCAGCCCTCAAGATATTTCTCCACAAACCTGTCCAGAGCGTCCACATCGTCCTGCAGGTCGGCGTCCAGGCTTATGGCGCAATCGCAGTATTCCTTGGCGGTCATCAGCCCGCAGAGCAGGGCGTTCTGGTGCCCCCTGTTATGCGCCAGCTTCACCCCCTCGACATAGGGGTTTTCCCTGTTCATCCCGGAGATTATTTCCCAGGTACTGTCCTTGCTGCCGTCGTCCACCAGAAGCATACGGCTCTTACTGCCGGCAAGGCCGCTCTCCTCCATCGAACGCAGCTTCTCCGTCAGCCGCCGCACGGTCTCCGGCAGCACCTCCTCCTCGTTATAGCAGGGTATTACGAAATATACTGTAGGGCTCATTCTTCGTTGTCCTCCTTCTGCTCAGTCTCAGGGGCCTCCCCGTGCTCCGGCCCGTCGAACTGGGGCCAGGGCCTTGGCTGCAGCCTTTTTGGTGCCTGCTCTCTCTTCTCCTCCTGCTCCTTCGGCGGCTCCGGGCGCACAGGCCGTGCCGGTGCCCTGGGAGGCAGCGCCGGCGCCCGCTTTGGCTTGCGCCTCAATCTTATGGGCCTCTGTGCCGCCACGCCGTTCTTCTTGGCCCAGCCCGGGACGTTCCCCGACCGCATGAGCTTCGGGTACTTTGGCCCGCCGCGCTCCGGCATTCTCTTCAGTATGGAGAAATAGGCGATTATACCCATCAGGGCCAGTATGCTCAGGGCCAGCCCAAGGGCAAGCCCCGGGGTCTCATAGGTAAAGTCTATCCTGACGCTCTCCCCGCCGGGCACGGCCACGGCCATAAAGCCCACGTTCACCCTCAGTATCTCTGCCTCCTGGCCATTTACCCTGGCGCTCCAGCCCGGCTCATATGGCACGCTGAAGAACACCATCTCGTCCCCCCGGGTGTCTATTTCCGCCGAGAAACCCGAGCTGCTGTACCCGAAGTCCTTACAGGCTTCCGCGGCCCGCTCCAGGCAGTCGTCCATATACCCCCGCTCGCTGAAGTGCCGCATATCCTCCGGCAGCAGCTCCAAAAGCCCCTCCACCTTCGGCACATCCTCATCCTCAACTACAAGCGCCCGGAGCATGGAGAGCTCCCTATGCCCCACAGCGGTGTCGCTGCCCTTTGACATCTCCTCATACTCGCTTCTTGGGAGATAGTACTCATAGGTAAAGCCCATGGGCACATAGAATTCGTTCTCCCATATATCATATCCGTTGGCATTGCCGTAATACGCCCAGCCGGGCATGGAGGTCTCGTCCATCTCCCTGCCGGCGAAATACTCCCCGTCGGAGTCGTCGTCAAAGAGCCAGTGCACGGAGAGCAGGCCCCTTATACCGTAGTGGCTCACTTTGGGCCGCGAGCCCACGTCCCGCTGCACACCTATAGAATCATAGAACTCCATCACCGACCCGGGCACAATGCTGTGGAAGGCCTGGATACTGGGTATCTGCCAGAACATCGCCGCGTTGTCTATGGACTCATAAAAATCCGAGCGGCAGACCTGCAGGTCCGTCAGCGGCACGTTTACGCCGCCGTTAAGCTGATAGGGTATCAGGTGGTCCCAGGTATAGTCCGACTGGGTCTTGCCAAGGGATATAAAGTAGATGGAGTAGAGCACCGTCACAACGGACAGGCAGCCGAAGGCCCCCCTCTTAAAGGCCTTGCGGCTCTTGCAGAACATGAACAGGTACACCACCAGCCCCAGGCATATAAGGGAGACAGCCACATAGCTCCAGAATCGGGTGGGGTAGTCCATCAGCCCCCATGACCAGCTCTCAACGCCGTCCACGTTCTCCTTTGCGGGCATAAAGCCTATCACCCCCGCTATGGCTGTCACAATAGTGAAATTCCATACAACAGCCCTGCGCCAGTTCACCCTCTCATTCTCAAGGGCCAGCACCGTCGCCAGGGACATCATCAGCGTGAGCATATAAAACCATCTGGCGTAATACGCCGAGTTCATCAGCTGGAAGGAGGCGTTTAAAAACGGTACTAATGCCATGGTAAACAGCACCCACAGCATTTTCTTCAGCCAGTGCTTCCGCCGAAGCTGGAGCCAGCCGATAACACCGGTCATCCCAAAGAGTGGCAGCCAGGCCCCTAATGAGGACCACTTTGACTCGGAGTCCGGTGTAAAGTTCGGCCTTGCTGGAAGGTCCGGCGGGAAGAAGAAGCACTCGATTATGTGCATGTACCTCTGGTTGCGGTTATAGAGCACTCCGTTCCAGCCGTTTATGGGGTTCGATACCCGGTTATTCTGTATCACCGCCAGCACGGACGGCACCAGCAGCACCCCAGACAGCGCCACCCCCAGCACGGCCTCCAGCCCCAGCAGCAGGAAATCGCGCACGGATATCCGCCAGCTCCCGCAGATAAGCCGCAGGAAGAAGTATATTAGAGTAAAGGTTACCATGCCCACAAAGAAATAATAGTTCACAAGGCAGCAGGCGAATACCGCCAGGGCAAACACCCCCCTGCGCCGCCTGTACATATACTCGTCCAAGGCGCTCAGCAAAAGGGGGAAGAATACTATGGCCTCATGGAAATGGTTAAAGAACACATTATACACCGAAAAGCCCGAGAAGGCGTAGAGCACCGCTCCTATAAGCGCCGAGTCGCCGCTCTTTGTATAGCGGTGTATATAGATGTAGCCGGTCAATGTAGCGCAGGCAAATTTCAGTATGAGCAACGGGCCCATAAAATACTGCACCCACTCCGAGGGGAAGGGTATTGTCAGCCAGAAGAAGGGGCTGCCCAGAAGGTAAAAAGAGTATGAGCCTATGAAGTTTGCCCCCAAGTCCGTGCGGCTGTTCCAGCCCCAGCTGCCTGAGCGTATGGCGTCGTGGGCCAGGCGGTAGAAGGGCACCTGCTGCACGTTGAAGTCACCGTAAAACAGGAAGCGCCCGCCGTCCACCAGTATAAACGGCAGGAATATGGTAAAGGAGAGCCCCAGCCCCAACAGAAAAGCCTTTAGAAAATAGTTATCCCGCCATCCGGTCTTTCGCGCGGTCTGTATCGCCATAGTATCAACCCCGAAGTAATTTCATATTTTATTTTTATATTATACCACAATCTCCCTCCCGGGGGAAGCCTTTTTTACTGACTTCATATAACACGCATTGACATGGCTCTGCAAAATAGTATAATAGTATATGCCTAATACACCTGCCCAAAGGAAGAAGAAAGCAGAAAAAGATGAAGGAGCCTCTGAAAATGTATCATTTTTTCGCCATGCTCTCCCGCATGAAGTATATAAACCGCTGGGGCCTCATGCGCAACACCCGCAGCGAGAATCTCTCCGAGCACTCTTTAGAGACGGCGATAATCGCCCACGCCCTGGCCGTCATAGGCAATACGCGCTTCGGCAGAAGCTACGACCCCCAGCGCGCCGCCGCCCTGGCCCTGCTGCATGACGCCTCTGAGATTATCACCGGCGATATGCCCACCCCCGTAAAATACCACTCGGAGGAGATAAGGAAGGCATACGCCGAGGTGGAGGACCTGGCTGTGGAGCACCTTGTCTCCATGCTCCCCGAGGACCTTCGCCCCGCCTACAGGGAGATAATGACCATGAGCGCCCCCGGCGACCAGGACCTAAAGCCCCTCCTAAAGGCCGCGGACCGTATCTCAGCCGTGATAAAATGTGTTGAGGAGCGTCAGAGCGGCAACCTGGATTTCAGCAAGGCCGAGGGCACCATCATCCAGAACATCCGGGACATGAACCTTCCCGAGGCCGACCACTTCCTTGAGGAGTTCCTGCCCAGCTACGGCCTCACCATCGAGGAGCAGGACTATACCCGCCAGGCCGGGCTCAAATTCTCCCAGTCATCTCAGATGGTGTTCTCAAAGGTCCTGAAATAGGAGGTATCCCATTGAAGATAGGAAGCATAGAGATAAACGGCCCGGTGGCACTGGCCCCCATGGCAGGGGTCACCGACGCCGCCTTCCGGCGCATATGCGAGGACATCGGCGCGGCATATACCGTCACCGAGATGATAAGCTCCCGGGCCCTGGACTTTAACGACCGCAAGAGCCTTGAGCTTGCGGACCTCACCCACGACGAGGGCCCGGTGTTCATCCAAATATTCGGCGACGACCCAGGCTGTATGGGCCGGGCCGCAGAGAGGATGTCCCGGTTCTCCCCCGCCGGCCTTGACATAAACATGGGCTGCCCAGTCCCGAAGATAGTGGGCTCGGGCGCGGGCAGCGCCCTCTTAAAGGACCCCGAGAGGTGCGGAGAGATAGTCCGGGCTGTTAAGGCGGCTGGCCTGCCCGTAACAGTGAAGCTCCGCGCCGGCTGGGATAAGGACCACATAAACGCCGTAAAGGTCGCAAGGATATGTGAAGAGGCCGGGGCCGACGCCATTGCCGTCCACGCCCGCACCCGGGAGCAGTTCTACTCAGGCTCAGCCGACTGGGCTGTGATAAAGGCCGTCAAGGATGCCGTGTCCGTCCCGGTAATAGGCAACGGCGACGTTATAGACCCCCTCTCAGCCAGCCGTATGCTCTCCGAGACCGGCTGCGACCTGCTCATGATAGGCCGCGCGGCCCTTGGCAATCCGTGGATATTCCGGGACGTCAACGCCCATATCCGGGACTCGGGCCTTATCATGCCGCCCCCGCCCCTTAGCCAGCGCCTGTTGACCATGCGCAGGCATATCGCCATGATGTGCGAATACAAGACCGAGCGCCGCGCCATGCTGGAGGCCCGCAAGCACGTGGGCTGGTATTTAAAGGGTATGCGCGGGGCTGCGGAGTTCAGGCGGCGCTCCGGGGAGCTCTGCACAATGGAGGACCTTGATAGGCTCATTCAGGATGTGTATATTTCCTCTCTACAGGAGGAGTAAACTGCCAAAATTATCCTTGCATTTTGGGCTTATATGTGTTAAAATATACTTGTAAAGCGCAAGGCTTCACCCCGGAGACGGCACTCCGGGGTTTCTTTGTATAGGTATATTTACGGCCTCCGGCAGCTTAGGGGCGCCGCCCCTAAGAACCCTGCCAGGTGCCTGGCGCACCTGGACCGCGCTATTTTCCCAAAAGGAGTATCCTCATGAAACTACTGGTTTTAGACGGCAACAGCATTCTTAACCGGGCTTTTTTCGGCATTAAGCTCCTCTCCACCAAGTCCGGCGACTTCACCAACGGCATTTACGGCTTCCTCACCATGTTCCGCAAAATCTACGACGAAACCTCGCCCGACGCCGTAGCCATCGCCTTCGACATGCGCGCCCCTACCTTCCGGCACAGGCAGTATGCCGGCTATAAGTCAAACCGCAAGGGCATGCCCGATGAGCTTGCCCAGCAGCTCCCTGTTCTGCAGCAGCTTTTACAGGACCTTGGCTACCGCATAGTCACCTGCGAGGGCTGGGAGGCCGACGACATCCTGGGCACCCTCTCAGCCGCCTGTGAGCGGGAGGGCAATTCCTGCGTCATAGCCACCGGCGACCGGGACAGCCTGCAGCTTGTCTCCCCCGCCACCACCATCCGGCTTATGAGTACCAAGTTCGGCCAGCCCCAGGTGACCGTATACGACGAGGCAAAGATAATGGAGGAGTACGGCGTCACCCCCATTCAGATGATAGACCTGAAGGCCATCCAGGGGGACAGCTCCGACTGCATACCGGGAGTCGCCGGCATAGGACCAAAAGGCGCCGGGGAGCTGGTCCAGAAGTACGGCTCCCTCACGAACATTTACAACAGTCTTGACGACCCGGAGATGAAGCCCGCCGCCCGCAAAAAGCTCGAGGCCTCAAGGGAAAACGCCTTTATGAGCTACGAGCTCGGCACCATCCGCCGGGACGCCCCTATTGATACGGAGCTTGAAAAATACATTCCCACCTCCGGGGACCCCCAGCGCGCCGGGGCCGCGATGGTCCGCCTTGAGCTCTTCTCACTTATAGAGAAATTTGGCCTCACCGCCGCCCCCGTGCAGAAGGCCGCGGCAACTGCCGGACGTCCCGAAACCATAGAGCTTCCCGACGGCGCGCCCATGCTGGCAAGACTTGAGGACGCGGGAGCCGCCTATTTCTTCTGCCAGTGGGGGAAGTCCGGGGAGCTAGAGTCCATTGTATTCGCCCATAAGGACATCCTCTGGCGCGTAACTCCCGACAGCGCCTTTCTGCTGGCCTTCTTCACCAACCCGCTCATTAAAAAGCACACCCACGACGTCAAGCCCCTGCACCGGCTGGCCCTTGCCATGGGATGCCGGATAGAGTCCGTGGCTATGGACACGGCCCTTGCCGCCTACCTTCTGAATCCCTCGGCCTCAGGCTACGACCTGCTGCGCCTTGCCGCGGAATACTCCGTGCCTCTGCCGGACTTTGAGGAGGAGGAGTATAACTGCGCCGCCGTAATGCCCGGGCTCTGCGAAGCCCTGCATAAGGCCATAGATGGCAATAACCAGCAGGAGCTTTTGGAGAACATCGAGATACCCCTGAGCTTCGTACTGGCCCAGATGGAGCATACCGGCTTCTATGTGGACAGCGTGAGTATCAGGGAGTACGGCGAAAAGCTCCAGGCCGAGGTCGAGGCCCTACATGGCTCTATAATCCAGCAGGTGGGCTATGACTTTAACATCAACTCCCCAAAGCAGCTTGGCGAGGCCCTTTTTGAAAAGCTCGGCCTGCCCCACGGCAAGAAGACCAAGTCCGGCTGGTCCACCAGCGCCGACGTGCTGGAGTCTCTGCGGCTCATGAACCCGGTAGTTGACGAGATACTCCGCTACCGCACCGTAGCAAAGCTGAAATCCACCTACTGCGACGGGCTCCTTAAGGTGATAGGCCCCGACGGGCGCATACATTCCAGCTTTAACCAGACCGAGACCCGCACCGGGCGCATATCCAGCACCGAGCCGAATATGCAGAACATCCCCGTGCGCACCCCCATAGGCCGGGAGCTGCGCAAGTTCTTCGCAGCCGAGCATGGCGTGCTGGTGGACGCGGACTACAGCCAGATAGAGCTCAGGGTACTGGCCCACGTGGCCAACGACCCGGCTATGCGTGAGGATTTCCTAAAAGGCCACGACATTCACGCCTCCACCGCCGCAAGAGTGTTCAATATGCCCCAGGAGCTCATCACCTCCCAGCTTCGCAGCCGGGCCAAGGCCGTGAACTTCGGCATTGTCTACGGTATCGGCGCCTACTCCCTTTCCCAGGATATAGGCGTCAGCGTGAAGGAGGCCGACGCCTATATCAAGGAGTACCTGCGCAACTACTCCGGCGTGGACGCCTACATGAAGGAGGTGGCCGATTCCGCCCGTGAGCGCGGCTATGTTGAGGACATGTTCGGGCGGCGCCGGTACCTGCCCGAGCTCAAGAGCAGCAACTTCAATATGCGCTCCTTCGGCGAGCGCGTGGCCCGTAACATGCCCATACAGGGCGCGGCAGCCGACATCATCAAGATAGCCATGATTCGGGTGAGCCGCCGCCTGGAGCGGGAGGGCCTTCGGGCCCGGATGATACTCCAGGTCCACGATGAGCTGATAGTGGAGTGCCCGGAGGATGAACAGGAGCAGGTCCGGGCCCTGCTCACAGAGGAGATGGAGCAGGCGGTAAATCTCAGCGTGCCCATGGTAGCTGAGGCCAACGCCGGCAAGACCTGGTACGACGCAAAGGGCTGAGCGCCCGGAGAGGAGAATAACAGTATGAAGCGAGTAATAACCTACGGCACCTTCGACCTGATACACTACGGACATATCAACCTTCTGAAGAGGGCAAAAGAATTGGGCGACTACCTTATAGTCGCCCTGTCAACAGATGAATTCAACTGGAACAGCAAGAATAAAAAATGCTACTTCACCTACGAGGAGCGGGAGCGGCTCCTTGAGGCGATACGCTACGTGGACCTGGTGATTCCCGAGGAGAACTGGGAGCAGAAGGTCACGGACGTGCAGCTCTATAAGGTGGACACCTTTGTAATGGGCGACGACTGGGAGGGCAAGTTCGACTTTTTGAAGGACTACTGCAAGGTTGTCTACCTGCCTCGCACCCCCGAAATATCCACCACCCAGATAAAGCAGGACCTAAAGCAATAGCAAGAACATTTAACTATAATATCACTTCAGGCGCACGTACATCTGCGGCGAGCTGTCCTTATCCTTGCGCTCAGACTTTATCTCGAACATGTCCAGGGAGTCGAGGAAGGGCGTGAGCTTAGAGAAGCCGAAGTTCCTCACGTCAAAGTCAGGATACCGCTTTCCAAGGATATTCCCCACCTTGCCGATAAATATCCAGTCCTCCTCGTCGGAGTTCTCCCTTACAATGCTCCTAAGGGCCTTCCGTATGGTTTTGAGGCTGGTCTTAGGCTCTTCCTTCGGCTCCTCCTTAGCCTTCACGGGCTTCTGAGGAGCCTTTTTCTGTACCGCAGGCTTTTTCTTCGCAGCAGGCTTCTGGGGCTCCTCGGGCTCCTCCTCCTCGGCGGCATGTAAAATGTCCAGATATTTGAAGGAGTTGCATGCGGCGATAAAGGAGTTGGGCGTCTTGCTCTCCCCCATGCCCACCACTATCATGCCGGACTCCCTAAGCCTTGCGGCGAGCCTTGTAAAGTCGCTGTCCGAGGACACCAGGCAGAAGCCGTCCACATTGCCGGAATACAGTATGTCCATGGCGTCGATTATCATTGCCGAGTCCGTCGAGTTCTTCCCGGTGGTATAGCTGTACTGCTGTATGGGCAGCACGGAGTTGTCAAGCAATGTGCTCTTCCAGGAGATAAGCGCCGGGTTGGTCCAGTCGCCGTATATCCGCTTATAGGTGGCTATACCCTCCTTTGAAATCTCGTCCATTATAAGCTTTATATACCTGACAGAAACATTGTCCGCGTCTATGAGCACCGCAAAGCGGCTGTCGTTGTTTGCCATATTATCCACCCTTAAAGCCCAATCTCGTCATGGTTTTCCCGCATACCCATAATGCACTGTCCGATAACCGTATCTATGTCCGTGCCGAGCATTTCGCAGCCGTCCAAAATTAACTGCCTGTCCACCCCGGCGGCAAACTTCTTGTCCTTAAATTTCTTCTTCACGCTCTTTACCTCCAAATCCATCACGGACTTTGATGGCCGCATAATAGCCGTGGCGTTTATCAGCCCGCTGAGCTCGTCAATAGTATACAGCACCTTTTCCATATAAAGCTCCGGCTTCACGTCGCTGACAAGCCCATAGCCATGGCTCACAACCGCATGTATGAAAGCCCCGTCATACCCCGCCGCTTCCAATATTTCAACGGCCTTCCTGCAGTGCTCCTCCGGGTACTTCTCATAGTCCACGTCGTGGAGCAGCCCTACGCAGCCCCAATACTCGGCCCCTTCCGGTGCAAGGTCCTCCCCGGCCTCCCTGGCATAGTACCGCATTATAGCCTCCACCTGCATTCCGTGCTTTACAAGGTCCTCGCTCCCGTTATATTCTCTTAAAAGCGCCAGGGCTTTTTCTCTCATATCATCAGTCTTCCTTTCCGTTAAGTTTAATTTATAATTTAATTAATAATTATTTTTGATTATTGTACAGCTCGAGCTGCTCCTGCCAAAGCTCCCGCAGCTCCCGGATGGTCCCGGGCCTTTCGGCCCTGTTGTCACTTACCGCCCTGCGCGCCAGCTTAAAGAGCCCCTCCCCCAGGGTCCAGTCCTTCTGCTCCCGGCTGTAATTGCCCAGGAGGGCAAAGGCCATGGCCCCGGCGGTGTACACATTCGTCACCTCGTCTATCTCCGCTCCCAGCCGGAACTCCTCCGGCGACATAAACCTCGAGCTACCCCACATGCGGCCCATTGTGTTAATATAGGGCTTCTTCACAAAGAAATCCACATCACAGAAGGTGGTTTTGCCGCTGGCAAAATCATACATAATGCTGCCGTCATAAAAATCCACCGCCAGATAACCCATGGAGTGCACATGCCCGAGGAAGTCCAGCACCCTGTCAAAAACCTCCAGCCTGCCCCCAATAGGCAGGGCCATAAAGCGCCTGTGCTCCTCCTGGTACATCCTGCCCATGCAGTCCCCCTCTGCCCAGCGAAACACCATCCCAAAGCCCCCGCCCATATCCTCCGCCTCAATCAGCCGGATAAGGTTTGGGTGGCTCAAGTCCTTGTATACCGGCAGCGAGGCCTTGAGCCGCTTAACAGCCTCCTCCGGCTCACCCGGGCACCGTGCTGTGGGGGCCCCGGCAAACTTCACGAAGTACCGCTGTCCGTCCATCTCTGTGCCAAAGCAGATATTACCGGAGTCCTGGTCGTCAAATACCTTAAACACCCTGCCGTATTTCGAGAGGAATCCGAAGTCGAAGGGCTCCCCCATCTGAAAAGCCACGCCGTCAATATGCTGTACCATAGCCTCCCCCTTTCGCTAGAAGTCAAGAGGACGCGCAAGCCCGGCGCGTCCTCCGCAGTTGTTTTCTTCCATGGAGGTCACCTCCTGCCGTTCTCCAGCAGGTCCAGTACCTCCTCCTCTGTGGGCAGGTCATAATCCCCGGTAAATCCCCCGGGATAATGATAGACTATCCCCGCCCGCTGGTTTCTCTCAAGGCAGTCCATAAGCCTCTCCACGCCATGCTCCTTGGCAAAGGCTGCAAAGGCGCGCGCCTTTGGCTTCTGAAGCAGCCCCCTTCCGCAAGGGAACTCCCTGCACTCCCAACAGCCTTCAAGTTCCCGCCCAGTCACGCAGCCATAGTTCGCGCACTCGGCATACGCCGCGCAGCCGTTCTGCTTACAGCCTGGACAGCCCGCATTTTCGCTGCATATACAGCAGGCCAGGCCGCAATAGGCTATCCCCAGCTCCCGCCTCACCGTGGGGAAAGCCTTCCGGTAGTAGTCCTCATACTCCCGGAACCCCTCAGGACCTGAGAACCCCAGCTCCTTCAGCACCTCGCGCCTTGCTACGGCCTCAGGCACAGCCTTCGTGACCATGGCCCCCATGGGGAAATCCCCGGGGAACCGCTCGACTGCCAGGGTATAGAGCTCCCGAAGCACTTCCGGCCTCTCGTAGTCCCGGCGCAAATCCACCCGGAGCACCCCTGTGTCCCCGCCGAATACCTCCAGTGTGCCCACGGCCTCACCGGACGCCCTGTCTATAACGGCGGGGCGGGCGTAGGCCCAAACGTCGTTATTCCAAAAATGGATAGCCCGCTCCATCTCCTCAAGGGTCTGAAAGAGAAACCCGCTCACGCAGTTGTCGCTGTTCATCAGCTCCACGGCGGCAGGGTCGCTGTAGCACCGGAGCAGCTCTGGCGCGTCCTCCTTCTTTACCTGGCGCAGAATGAAATGCTCGCTCTCATAGCTGTAGTCCCTGCACTGGTCTTTCGGCATATGCTTACGCTCCTTTCAAATATAGAACGTGCGTTCTATAAAGAGCATAGCATATATGTCGAAAAAAGTCAAGCCCAATAGGGCAAAGCTTTACTTGTTCTCCTGGTCCCCGACCTCCATGGGGTACTTGCGCATATAGGCAAACAGCTCGTCCACCGTGGTAAAGGCAAGGCCTGTAACAGTGTCCGCGGCGCCGTAGTAGATGGTAATGCGCCCGGTCTCGGGGTCGGTCAGCGTGGCGCAGGGGAAGGTTACATTGGGCACGTCGCCGGTGAGCTCGTAATCCACCTCGGGGCCAAACACATAGAAGCTCCCGCGCTCCTTCACTATCCAGGGGCGGTCAATGTCCAAAAGGGCCGTGCCGAAGCGGTACACAAAGCCGTTGCAGGAATTGAGCACCCCGTGATAAATCATCAGCCAGCCCTCGTCGGTCTCAATGGGGGTTGGCCCTGGGCCTACCTTCTTACTCTGCCAGCCGTTGGCGGTGCCGAAGAGCCAGCGGTGGCGGCCCCAGTAGCAGAGGTCCGGGCTCTCGCTGTAGAATATGTCGCCGAATGGGGTATGGCCTGTGTCGCTTGGGCGGCTCACCATGGCGTAGTTCCCGTTTATCTTCCTGGGGAACAGCACGCCGTTGCGGTTATAGGGCAAAAAGGCGTTTTCAAGCTGGTGGAAGGTCTTAAAGTCCTCGGTCCAGGCAATGCCGATGGTGGGGCCATGGTAGCCGTTGCACCAGGTGATATAGTATTTGCCGTCAATAAGGCATACCCGAGGGTCATAGCGATACTCCTTACGGATAACGTCCTTCTCCCCCTCGAACACGATGGGCTCATGGTTTATGTCCCAGTGAATGCCGTCCTTGGAGAAGCCGGCGAAGATATCCATTTCCACGCCCCTGTTATCGCAGCGGAAGACCCCGGCATAGCTGTCCCCGAAGGGCACCACCGCGGAGTTGAAAACACTGTTTGAGGTGGGGATGGCGTCGCGCTTTATAATCGGATTCTCCGTATAGCGCCATACGGGTTTCTCATACCCTGCGGGCTTGTCCTGCCAGGGCATATTGGGCAGAGCGGGCCTGCCGATTATCTTTGCCATAGAAATCACTCCTAAAATAAATAATCCGGGCTTAGGGCTATTATAACTCATACCTGCCCAGAAAGAAAGGAGTATTTTGCCCAGAAAGGTAAATTTTTCAAAAATTTCAGATTTTTAAGAATTTCATTTGACAAACGCCCCCAAATAGGGTACAATAGTGGAGCAGAAGCCTCCTTAGTTAAATGGATATAATACGCCCCTCCTAAGGGCGGGTTGAGGGTTCGATTCCCCCAGGGGGTGCCAAAAAACCCAGATTTTATGCGGGTTCCTAGCTTTTCCCT
The DNA here is from genome assembly GCF_009917525.1 of Acutalibacter sp. 1XD8-36. Classification (GTDB taxonomy): domain Bacteria; phylum Bacillota; class Clostridia; order Oscillospirales; family Acutalibacteraceae; genus Acutalibacter. The sequence continues at coordinate 7,843 of NZ_QZDU01000003.1, read as the reverse complement.
CTGCTAATAACTTTCACCTTGGTATTAGCAGATTGGAGTAACTTATCCCCTTGTATTAGCAAAAGAGCTTGCTAATACAGCGGCCCCGATTGGAGCGGATTTCGTGATTTTGCAATCACACTTGCTAATACGATTTTCCTGCCGGTCGGATTTCTTTGCTAATAATTTAAGGTTTATTAGCAAGCTGGACGGACTGTAGGAATTGTTGCAACAAATCCGGGTTGTCTTGAACGAGCTTTAAGAGAGTATCTACTTGAGCAGTTTGACTCTCTTGGGGCTCGTTTTTCTCTCGGTTTTTGCCATAGGACTCCGTCTCCATCTTGTCCGCTATCATCCGGCGGTTCTCGTCCAGGATATGGGCATAGCGCTTGGTGACCATATCCGGAGTATTCCACCCGCCGTCACCTTGGACAGCCTTTAGGTCACCGCCGGAGAGCACCAACTTGGTGCTGGCGCTGGTGTGACGAATACTGTGGAACACGATGTCATCCACGTCGATATCCGGGTCGTTCATGTCAGCCAGCACTTCCTTGAACCGCTTGTTTAGGTGCTCGGTCATCAGCGGTCTGCCGTTGGCCTGGCAGATCACCAGCCCGTAGTCCATATAGCCGTCCTCCCCAAAATCTTTCTTGAGCTGGTTTTGTAGCTGTTTCAAGGTTTCCAGCTTATGGACTACTGTTTCCGGTAGATAGGCCGTGCGGATACTGCCCTCGGTCTTTGGCTGCTTCAGCACGATGACGGTTCTTGTGCCCATCATAAGATTCGGGAAGGTGTAGATAATGTCCATCTTTGATAGCTTCTCGATGAGTTTCTTATCAACCCGGTCAATCACTCTGTCGATGTAGATGGCTTGGTGCTCGATGGATACCCGGTCCCACTGGAGACCACCCACTTCCCCGCCCCGCATGGTGCAGGGCAGGGCCAGGTGAATAGCGCAGTGGATAAGAAACCGGTCATAGATTTCCGGCCGGTCGGTGAACTCCAGAACCTTATAGAGTTGTTCCGGGGTCCAAGCACCGCGCTTACGCTCCTTATGTTCAGGCAGAGTGGCGTCCAGAAATGGGTTCTTGGCAATCAGTTCCCAGTGCTTGGCCTGGTTAAAGGCACAGCGAAGCACCTTGTGGATGTCGTGGATAGTGGACGGAGAGATGTGCTCCCGCTTCGGCCTGCCGGGGTTCATAGCAGGTTCGGCCTCGGTGAGCAGGAAGTGGTAGTAATCATCCACCGCGGATAGACCGCAGCTTCTTGTCTCCTAGGTAGGGGTAGACATAGTTCTCCAGCAGTCCCACGTTGCCGTCGTAAGTGGAGGCCACCCACTTTTTCTCCCCATACTTCTGCAAAAACTCATGCAGGAACTCGCAGACGGTGATGTTGTTCTGGTCGATGTGGGTGTTGTTAGCTTCTTCCATCTCTAACTGCACCTTGCGGGTCTTGGCGGCGGAATAACTCAAACCGGATTCCCAGACTTGATGCCGGTCTTTACCCTCGCCTTCATAATGAACAACTGAATATGATTTGCCTCGTTTGATAATTGATGCCATGCTGATTGCTCCTTTTTATTCAGCGCTGTCAAGCCAGTTATCGAAGGAGGTTTTAGAGATACGCACATACTTCCCAATCTTAACGGTCTTAAACTGGGCCTGCTTGCACAGGGCGTAAGCTCTGCTTTTGCTGATTTGCAGCATATCCGCCACCTCTTGAACGGAATAGGTTCGCTTCTCCTGATAGACCTGACAGACGTTGGTATTTTGATAATTCTCGGCTGCCATGATTTCTCCTTTCCCTGCAGCCTGAAGCTGGTAGCACGGCTTGGCCCTCCATTGAGTTCCATTATACACTATGCTGCCCGGTTATGGCTACAGTTTTCTGAATTATTTAGTTGGGTTCTGATTAACACTGATATTACACAGAGATTGAGTATTACTTGCAACTAAAAAAGAAAAATATCTTTCCCGATGTCCGTGGCTGGCGGACTGTGGAGTGGTCGGTTCTCCCATATCCTCTGCGGGCATCATCGCGTTGGGGCGGTGCCGCTGCCCTATGAGTGCTCTTGTTCAGCTTGCCAAACTGACGGATAGCCGCTCACCCACATGGATATGTACCGGGTCAGATTATGAGATTGTCAAGGTTCGGGGCATGGGGAAATGCCTTTCAAAAAGATAAAATGCTATTCGTAACGCGAAATGTTCCCTTCACTCAAAAGTTTTATTTCAAAACGAGAGATGCTCCGCACTAGCTCCAAGAGAATGTTTTGGCGCAGATCCTCGTCAAGTTTTCCGTTGACATAACTATACTTATTGATTAGCGGCATATAGAGTTCTGTCAAATCAGCCAATGCGTCAATATTGCCTGAAACCGCCAGGGAGAGTGTCGTGCGAAATTCTTCACGGTTCATGCGTCTCACCCTCTTTCAGAAATTCCCGAAGGCTTTTGAGAGCCAAAGACTGCTGCTTATATACGTTATGGATCTGGCAGTCCCATTCCCTGGCAATTTCGTCCGGAGTCAAATCTAAGACAAAAATCTTTATCAGCACCTCTTGCTTCCGGTATGGCAGCTGATAAAATGCTTTTGCAAGCGTCTCCTCCTCAAAGTCAAACTCTGCTTCAAATAAAGCTGTCTCCGGTGTGTCAGTTGAAATGAAGTTTTCCTCCGGGACATTTTCCAGAGGTACACGGTTTGCCTCGTTGGATCGGGCTGCCAAATACTTCTTTCTCGTCCGCTAAGCTATGGTTTTCATCCAAACCGTAAAACTCGCCCTCAGTTCATCTCGTTCCTGATTTTTCTCGCGCATGGTGCGCTCCTTTCTCCCAGAGCACACCATCAGGGCAAAGCGCGGAACGAAAAAACCAGACACACCTGAATGGTATGCCTGGACAAAATGATATAAAAAGACAAAAAGGCCGGGCTACATTTCTGTAGAACGGCCTTCATGCGAGCAGTCCGAAATAGAAGTATCAGCAGATATACAGAAAAGCTATTTCTTACTGCACAATAATTTTACTGCTTTCATTTTCAAAAAGAAAGTGTTGTAAAGGAGCACTTATAATCTCTTTAGATTAAGCGATAAAGAAATCGTGTGTTTTACTGAAACATATCTAAATTATCCAGCATTTCTGTTATCTTGCCATTAAAATCCACACCATCTTCAGTATTTACCTCCGTTTTTGGAGTTGCCGCAAGCTGTTCTTCCAACAAATTACGGACCATTTCCCTCAGTGAGTCTGACGAAAGGCTCTGTACCGTCTTGATTTCGACCCTGCACTCCGGGCTGAGCAAGGCCGGGTGGGCAGCCAAATACTCCCCCAGCGCCGCCACCACGACGGCGCTCTTTCGGTTGCCCAGCCTTTCCAGCAGTTCCCCGGCTTGTATCTGCTCCTCGGTCTCAGCAGGGAATTGGAGAGAGAACCTGTACTTCCCATTCTTGCGCATACGCTACCCCCGCAATCTTGCCAGCTGCTTCTCACCCAGCATCTCATAGCCCACAGCGTTTGCGTTGGGCGAGTCGATAAACTCCGCCTTGCCAGCCAGCGGAGACCCGCTTAAATATGGCTGCAGGAGGATGCTGCCCCCGCCGATAAAGACAGCCGGATTGGAGCGCAGGTCAACCTGCAGCTCCCGGAGCTGGTTCAGAATGTCGTTGGCGTGGTGCCGGGCGGCGGTGAAAATCTCCTCTTTCACTTCATCAGGCAGATACTTTTCTTTACCTTGCAAGACATTGGTAATGTGTTCATCGTCAATCTTCATGTCGTATTGGGAGCTGACCTTGCGGATGACCTCGTTGTTCATGGTGATAACGCCAGTCTCCAGAGACCGGCAGAACTGCAGGTCTGGCTTGCCGTTTTGCAGGAGCAGCACGTCCGTGGTATAGCCGCCGATGTCGATGATAAAGAGCCGGGAGGTGTTAAGCACCATGCCGCTCTGGGGCACTACTGCCGCGAAAGCCTGGGGGAACACCATCACCTGAGTGATAAGAGCCGAGTACGGTTTGTCCCGATAACTGAAACGCACTGGGGCACTACGCTTGAAATAGTTTGCGAACTTCTCTTTCAGCCCGCCGTAGTGCTCGGGCGGCAGGCCCACTGCCAGCTGGATGTGCTCATTGGGCGAATACTGGCCCTTGCGCTCCAGCTCCTTGGCTATGGCGAACAGAGTCAGGATAAAGAAACGTTCGTCTTGGGTCTTATCGCGCATATAAGGCAGTCGCTTGCTGGAAAGTGTCCAGAACCGGCCGCCGTATTCCAGAATCTCGTCGGTCATGGGCGGCTTGACTGAGTGCTCGGTCAGACCGGACACAAAGGTGAACCGGGGCGTCTTGATGGCGTAGTTGCCATGGTCGATAGCGATTAGCATAAGTATACCTCCAAAGATTTCATTTGCTGGGATTACACCCATTACTGTGCGCATTTGCAACCGAAATACGCAAATTTTTCATAATCAAAGGGGCGGCGCAATGCGTCACCCCTCGTTTGTCAACGATTCCTATCCAGATTTGCTTTCAGCTTAGCCCAGATAAAATCATCCAGCCCCTTATATCTCGAATCCCAGACATAGGTTCCATACCGGAACCCCATCCGGCCCAGCAGGGCCATGAGCTTGTCGTAAGCGCTCTGCACATGGAAATTGGTGATGTAGTCCATATCAAACGCCGTCTTGATTTCCCGAACGCCCTGCGCCCGCAGCTCTGTCAGGGATTCTTCCAGCCGCTGCAAAGCGTTCACTCCCGGCACCGCCAGAACTGTCAGCCCGGAGAGGGCATGGATAACGTCGGCTTTCATAGGGCCTTCGGTGAGAACTACCATCTTACCCGGCTTTCCGGCCAAGTGTGTCCAGGCAGGCGACCCACAGCCGCCTGCCAGCTCCACGCTGGAAATCCATCGAAATTTCCGGTTCTCTGTGTTATCCAGCCGCAGCTGTAAGCCTTGAATCATTCCCCGCATATCTCTGACCGGAATGAGAACCCCCGACCGCTGATGGACGAACGACCACCATCCGGCTTTCGTGCGGAAGAATCCCGGCACCCCTTGAGGGTCAGCGCCGGTTTCCAGCACATGCTGAACCAGCTCGGAGTTGTTCACCATTGGCATGGACTTGTAGCCCAGCTGGGCTATATCACGGTTACTAAGGCCGCGCCTGTGAAGATTATCCCGGTGAGCATTCGCCAGCCCCAGCATGGAGAGGAGCGCCGAGTAGGTACGGTGGCGGGCGCCGGCGTCTGCCAGGACAGTATCAGCGTGCCGCTGATAACCTCTCTGCTCCGGCAGCGGGGGCCGCTCGTTCAGACGCAGCCGCTCTGTCAGCTCCCGCCATACCCTGTCACGGTCTGTGCCGGTGAACAGGGCATACAGGTCAAAAATTCCGCCTGACACCCCGCATTTCGCGCACCGGAACACCTCCTTTTTCAGGTTGATGTTCAGGTGCCTGTTATGCTCTCCGTCACAGCAGGGGCAGCGGACATAGTAGGATCTCCGGCTGGCAGGGGGCTGGGGCAGGCCCAGCAGGGACACCACGTCCGTCATACGGATTCGTTCCATGCAAAATACCCCCGTTCCTATTCTTTAGTATTTATGCTCGCTTTTCTCCAGTAGTCCAGCTTTTGTAAGCTCAAAGACAGTTTCTGTCACCATATCCAGCTCCTCCATCTCAATGTGGTAAGTACAGCATGGGGCTACATCAAACCAAAGCAAATTTTTTCCGTTCCGGGTATCAATCCAAGCATGGACCATGGGAATTTCATTCTCGTTCCGGCAGATCTCACCGCCATCGCACGCAAATTTGTGCCACCATGTCAGACTATACGCAGCGCCCTCGAACTCACCCTGGAACATCCGATTTTGCGCAAGCTCTTTGCCGGGCGCAAACCCGAACTCACGAAGCCGACCTATCGGTATATTATCTTTTATTCTAAGACCCATTTTGATTTCCTCCTATGTTATGCAGACTGCTGCAGAGCAAAGTCCCGGATGAGCTGGGCGGCTGCCCCCACTTTCTCTGTTGCGGGGAACTTCTCCGCGACCCACTTTATGGCTCCGGGGTCAAGCTGAAGAACCTCGCCCAGGGTCTTGCCTTTGAACTTGGTAATGGGGCAAGGCACCTTCATGGCCTGCGCCAGCTTTTCCTCCGGGGTCAGCTCAGGAGGAGTGGGTTCCTCAACGGCATAGGGCTCGGCGGGTGCCGCCGCATTAGTCATTGGCGCACCCTCGGAAACCGTGTCCGGGAACTCGTCCCCAGCCATGGAGAACTGCAGGCCAAAGCCCGCATTTCTCAGGGCAATACCAACTGCCGCAGTCTGTGCCCACTCTCTGGGCGAAACGGACGGCTTGTCCTCCAAAAACCCCCGGGAAGCCGTGGCCTCTGCCAGAAAGCAGTCTGCGGGGTCTTTGTAACTGGGGTATACCTTAGCCGTCGCCACGAAGCAGTCCTTGCCAGGATTAGCCTGCACAGAGATTTTCCCCTCTGGATACCTCAAGCGGAACCAGGCTATCTGCGCCATAACAGGCAGGCGCTTGCGGGTTTCGTTGGTGGTCAAATCGGTATAATCCACCGCATAGGGTGTCGGGTCGAAGCCTTCCACGGCATTGATTGTGTATAGAATACTATTGCTTTCCATTCTGGAAAACCTCCTGCAGATTGATGTATGTGTCCCGGTACTGCATCCAGACCGGCAGCAGCGCGTTGATATACTTGCTAACCGCTTGGCTGTACTGCTCGGGCTTACTGGGGGAGAAACTGGAGAACTGCTTGCGCCCGGACTCTACCACCTTTTCCAGGGACTGGTGAGCCGCCTCCCGGCGCTTCTTGCCATCGGCATCCGTTTTGGCTCCAAACTGCCGCTCGCTGAGCACAGACTTAACATAGGCATCCACCAACTGATAGTGATAGCTCAGAGCGTCCCCTTTCATGCCCATGGGGGCGCTTTTGGAAAACGCCTGGAACGTCTCAAGCACGCAAATACGGTAGTTCAGCTCCTGCAGGACCAGGTTTTCTCTGGGCTGGATGATATGCGCCGCAATCCGCGAATTGTACTCAGACTGCTTCTCCTTGAAGGTTGTGAGAACACTCATTTTCGACTCTCCTTTATGAATTTCGGATTCTTTTTGCAAGGCAGGTGCCGCGCTTTTCCGCGTCCGTCCGGCTGATGGCAGTGTACAGCGCCCGCTTTTCTCCCACCAGAATCACCCGGCTCTTACCCCGGGTAATGGCCGTATAGACCAGTGGGCGGGTCAGCATGATGTAGTGGGAGCGCTGTAGGTTGACAATGACCGATTGGTACTCCGAGCCCTGGGACTTGTGGACAGTGGAGGCATATCCCAAGTCCAGCATGGGAAGCTGAGTGGAGTCGTACTCCATCTCTCTGCCGCCGCCAAAGTTGACCCGGATAGTGGTACCATCGGTATCGCGGAATATATCCTTGATATAACCCACGTCGCCATTGTTCACTTCGCCCAGATTTTTGGTTTGCATCACTCTGTCGCCAACCCGGAATACCCGCTTGCCATGTGCAGCCTCAGGCTTGCCGGGCGCGGGCGGGTTCACCAAGTCGCGCAGACGGAGGTTGAGTGCGTTGGCCCCGGTCTCCGTCTTTTTGCGGTAGGGGGTAAGCAGAGCAACATTGTCCAGGCCATATTTCTTGACCTCCTGCAGATATAGCGTTACCACCTTGTCTGCGGACGCTGCTATGTCAGGCGAGTCCACAAACTGGAAATCGTCACCGAACTCCAGACTACGAACGCCCTTGCGGATAGCTTTCGCGTTGACCGCGATCCGGCTTCCCGTGTGTTACCTTACATATGGCTAACAGGAGACACAAAAAAATGACCGTCATTTGTGATGGAAATATATCCA
>NZ_QZDU01000038.1 GCF_009917525.1 Acutalibacter sp. 1XD8-36 | reverse complement strand
TCTGCCTTCTGCTGTTTCCAGCCAGCATGGTTTGAACTTTTTGAACTCCTCTAATGTCACGGTTTTCATAAACCTTTTGCTCCCTTCACAATTTTTCCGGCAGCCTTAATCCTGCCAGCTCTTCCAGTTCATGGATATCGTAGCTCTTTTCTGCCTGCTGTGGCTGCGCCTTCCCTGCGGCTGGCGTCCGCATTTTTGCCAGCAGTTGGAGATACTTATCACGGAATTTCCCGCCGCTTAGGATGTTCTGTGACCAGAAAGGGTCCTTTTGGGAAAATCTTAGCACCTTACTGATATCCTCCCAGCTATGACCGTCCAGCCTATGGCAGCGGTCAAACTCTACAGCCCAGGCCTGCAGGCGCTTCTCTCCCACGGATTTCTGCCCCTCAAAGCGTGCCTGTATCTGCCTGTCCAGGTATACTGCTGCCTGGTATGCGTTGTCTTCCGAGGAAAACTTTGCAGGCGAAGGCCAGGCTTGTCCGGGCTCGCAGAGTTCGGACTTTCCCTTTTTGTATTCGTATTCGGATTTGGATTCGGATTCAGACCGTGACTCACCGTGACTCACCGTGGTACACCGTGACTCACCGTGACTCACCGTGGTACACCGTGACTCACTGTTTACCGGCTCGGGAAACTTTGATTTCTTTGTTTGAATCCTTTGATGACTGCTCCAGTTTGGGAAGTAAAAGTAGGATTCCCCATCCACATCATAGAGGGAAATGCAGCCCATACCCGCCAACTCTGCAAGCGTTTTTTCTATGTCGGATTCCGATACCCGTTTCCTTCTTGGGAGCACAAAGCCCTTAATTATCTCTGGGTCAGCGCTCCCTCTGCCGTAATCGTCAACGTATGTAATCAAATATACCCATATCCGAAATTGAAAGTCTGTCATGGCATTCACGGTCTTACTTGTTCGGATACTTTCCTTAATTATCCTGTTCGGCATTATTGCACCGCCTGTTTACTCACCTCAATAACTTCCCCAGTCTCTTCATCCACAGTAGCCTCAACCTCTATATAGGCCTCATTTGGCAGAGAAAGCATATCGGCGTCCAGCTGGGTCTTAATGCTCTCATCAGCCGAAAAGCTGCGGGCAAATTCCGTTTTCATAGGAGCGTATTTCAGCGCCTTTTTTAGGACAGTCTTCTTTGCCATTTCCTCAAAATTTGTCTGCCATGGGCCGCTGCCGTAGCTCTTGCTGTACCTTTGGGCATGAGTGCGGATATCCTCTATGCTCATGACCTCGAAGCCATAACCGCCGCTTATGGTGCGGAACAAGGCGTAAAAGTGAGTTGGGACTCCCCGCCCGGAGCTCGCGGGCACATGCCTCAGCTTATTGTCTAATCCCAGCTCGTACTCGAACGTATCATTTTCATAAACTGTATGTGCCTGAACAGTGCTCACCTCTCCGCTACGGTAGCAGAGGTCTATAAGACCCTTATATCCAAGCTGGAACTGGCACTCAAGCTGGCCGTGGTTCTTATATGGTATGAGATAGGCCTGTCCCAGGGGCGTGTTAGGCTCAAGTCCAAGCTGGGCGGCAGTCATCATTGCCCCAAGAAAACTCTGTGGGCTGCACTCCTGTAGTTTTGGGTTGGTAGACAGCGCGGAAAACACTATCCTTGTAAAGCGCTCCGGCGTAATAACCGACGGAAGGGCTTTTGTAATTTCCCCCTGCATCTTCTTTATGTAGTCCTGCATAGTGGCGGGCCTGTGTTGACTTAGTCTTTTCTCTGCAGCCTTTTCTATAATGTTTGCCATATCACTTTTCCTCCGTTATTTTAAATGGCCTGACATGTGTTGTCCTGTAGCAGCTGCTCAGGTCTATATCTGGATAGAGCTTTTTGACCTTGGAGACGTCCAGCGTCTTCCTCTCCTGACTGGCCCAGCTGAGCTTATACTTCCCGCACCGGGCCCTGGAAGCATTTCCCATGTCCTGCATCAGAATCTATTTTACCTCCTCCAGCTGCCGCTCTATATCACGTTTTGTACCCATTAGCTGGGTATATGCCGCAAAGCTGCCCTCTCGTCCAAAAAGCTCAACCTCACCCCCATTATCTTCATAATAGATTGTTTTTAAAGCCTCGGTAGTGCTGTCGCTGCCGTCTACTGGAGGAGGGGTGCCGGTCTCTACATACTGCTCCCAAAAATCAGCCGCCATCTGTTTGAGCACGGCTATCTCACTCGCCGGTACATACACACTGCCGTCACACCATTCAGGGGTAATATCGTCTGCCCTGGTGGTAAGCTGGTATATAAAAAATGCTTTGTTCAGCACCAGCGCCGCCAAGTACCAGCGCTCCCAGCCGGTAACCGCCAGATACGATACACATTGCGCATAGTAACTCTCCGGGAACTGTCCCCCTTTATATGCCTTCATGTTCAGCGCCGAGGCTGTCTTACACTCCAGCCCTGAACGCTCGCCCAAAATGCGGCGGTCTATATTCGCGTGAAGGTGCGGGCATTCCGCACTTCTAAGCAGATAATTGTATCTGACAACTTGTTTTTCAGACCGCTCCATAAAACGCTTTGCAACATAATCCTCCAAATCCCGCCCCTGGCGCATCGCCTCATTGTCCTGCTGCTCGGGCAGCAGGCCGGTCTTTTCAGCCCATACGGTGTAGGGAGAACGATACCGGTTGAGGCCCAGAAGGGCCCCCACGTCTGAGCCGCCAATACTTCCGCGCCGTTCTTTCAGCCATTCCTCCCAGCTCATTTCCTGTACAGGTATTTTTATAAATCCATTCATTTCAATGTCCCCCTTGGGATTGACTTTTTGACACTTTCATGGTAAAATAAATTTGAATTTAATTTCTTGCCGCTTTTCGGACCAGCCTCCGGGGGCGGCGCTTTTTTGTCCACACAGTCGCACCGCTCTCCAAAATCCAGGTGAGCCCCGCAGTTGGGGCATGTTTTGTACTGCATTAGTAGGGTCTCCTTTCTCTTATTCTATCAGCAGCAGCCGTAAGATTGCGGCTTGCTTGGCTCTAGCGGCGTCCTTGGCGGCGTCACTGGCGGCCTTGGCGGCGTCACTGGCGTCCTTGGCGGCGTCACTGGCGGCCCAGGCGGCGTCACTGGCGGCCCAGGCGGCGTCCCAGGCGGCGTCCTTGGCG
>NZ_QZDU01000037.1 GCF_009917525.1 Acutalibacter sp. 1XD8-36 | reverse complement strand
AAATTTAAGAGGGTTGAAATCATGAACAAAAGCAAGTTCCTTAAGAGACCACTTGCGGCTCTTCTGGCCATTCTTATGGTCGTCGCTTTGGTCCCAATGAACGCCTTCGCTGCTGAGCCTGATGTTATCAAGGTAGGCGGCGTGGAGGCTACGCTCAGCGGTGACGCTTACACCGTGAGCATGAGCGTCCCCAGCGGCACGAGCGGCGTGGTCGAGAATGCACTGAGGAATGTGACATTCGAGCTGCGCACAGAAAACGGCACAAAGGTGGGCATCATCAATAAGGATGGCGCACAGAACACCACCAGCCTGCAGGGCCAGCCCGGCACCAGCAGCACACGGCAGTCCGTGGACCTGCTGGCCTATGCCAACAAGCCCGAGGGCAGCTATTGGGGCGACTACACCGGCATACAGCTGAAGGTCACCACCAATGACGGTGTTTCCACCACCTACCCGCTGACAATCACCGTCAGCGAGCGCAACGCCAGCAGTGACACCACCATCGCCTCAGTAGAGTCCACCCGTATAGTGGCTGCCGAGGTCGATAACACTGCTAAGACCATCGTTATCACCAAGCCTGTGGGCCGTGATAGCACAGCCAAGGTCCTTGGCCTGACAAAGGACAATTTTAAGACCACAAGCCCCAATGCTGACGTTAATATCGGCATTGCCGACCCTGATAATGATTCTATTACAAAGGTTGTCGTGACCGCTGAAGATAAGTCTACTCAGGTTTATACCGTTTCCTACAAAGTTGAGACCATCTTCGACGTGTTCAACGTGCCTGATATGATTAGCTATGAGGAGAACGAGGACAATGATACCGGCGATGTGATTATCACTGTTAAAGTTCCTTTTGGTACTTTTGGCGCTACAAGCCATATCGTTCCCACCTTCAAGCCTTCCGAAAATGTAAAGTACATTGAATCAACAGATGGTTTCACCGATGACGGCGGCCTCTATGACCGCGATAACGGTCAGACCACCAGCGGTGTGGCTGACTGGAGTGCTAGCACAGATACCACCGCCCCTGACAATGGCGATAAGCAAGTGTCTTTTGAGCTCGGAGTCCAGACCGGTAAATCTTCTCTGGCAGATACCAGCGGAGACGATGCAAATGGCACTGTGACCGTCAATTTTGTGCCTGTTGCAAATCCTGCAGCCAAACTGACCGGCGTGAATGTTGGTGATACAAACGGCGCAGACACTTATAGCCAGGGCCTGATTGAAGTTGCTAACAATGTTACCAGCCCCACCATTATTGTGGGCAATATCCCCAACGAGAATCTGGTCGACAACGACAATAACAACAACGATACCGACGTTGTTGAACTGACTACACGCGACATCAAGCTGCACGTTTCCAAGAATGCAAAGGTCACAGTGATGAATCCTTGGGCCGATAATGTGGATACAGTGTATGACGATTCTGATGACCACGACAGTGTTGTTACACTGGATAACGTCAATCTCCGCAAGTATCACAGCAAGCCCATGGAAATTCTGGTTGAGGCCGAGGATGGTGCTTATAACCATGCGACCAGGTACTATCTGACCTTTAACGGCACTCCCAGCGGCAAGCCGGTTATTAACAGTGTAGTATTGCATAGTAGCACCTTAGGTGATGTGAAGTCCACAAAGGATAAGGATGGAAATATTATTATTCATGTGCCATATGACGACACACTTCCTACTGGTGCATATACTGACCTGGCTAGTCTGTATGAGAAAATGACTGTAGATGCTTCCAATGGTGCTACTACTGCTGCAGTTTCTGCAAGCCGTGATGGAAAGCACTATTTAGTTGCTGAGAATTCCGATATAGCTGCTGGTGGTGCTTTTGGGTCACCTGCCGGAGGAAATACGGAAGTCGGAATTGGCCATTATGGATTCTTACTGCATTCTTCTTATGCGAATATCTCTGCCGATGGCTCTGCTTGCACTCCTGCTGCTGATGAGTCCATCACCAAAGTAGCTATTATTATCGATGATGCTAATGACAAGGCTGACATTACCAGTCTGACCCTGACCGACAAGCAGACTCTGCTCGAGGCCAGCACCAGCAAGTTCCCCACCACGATTAATCCCGATGAAAAGACCATTCGAGTCGAAGTTCCTTATGATTTCGGTATGGCAACTGGCAGTTGGGCGAACCAGGACATGTATGTTTACAGCTGGAATTGCAATGGTACAGACATAAGCGTTGTTGGTACGGCAAAATCCACTTTTGAGTATGTAGTGAGCAATTTAGATACTCAAACTGCAACTAAGCTTGTAACACTTGACGAAGATTCTATAACAACTGTTGCAGGAGAAGCCAAGTACAATCCTAAGACAGCCACTACTGGTGAGGAAGTAAAAGTTTGGAGCGAAAAGGATGCGGCTGGCAACACAGCAAGTCCTACTGAGACCTATTACGTCTATGCCGTGCGCCAGAACGCCAGCGGGGAGAGCAAACTGAATAATGTTACTGCCACTGCCCCCGTGCGTGTGGCCCTGGACACCACAGTTGACAAGCTCAACCGCTACATCATCACTATTCCCAAGGATTACAACAGCACCACCGGCATTGGCAACGCCAAGGAGTTTGAGCTGACCTTTGACCGCAGCGAGAAGTCCACCGTTGTGAACGGACAGCGCACCTGGGTCGGCAAGGACGATACCAGCGCCAAGTTTAAGGTTGCCGACGGCAAGCTGTACTTCAACAATGAGCAGGTCACCCTGACCGACGGCCGCATTATCCACTTCACCGTTGTTGCCGAGAACGGCACCAGCACCGGCGAGTATGAGTTCGTGGTCGTCGAGGGCGAGGCCAGCAAGGACGCTACCCTGAAGAGCGTCAAGGTAGACGACGAAATCTCCTTCACCCAGGACGACGATAAGTTCATCGTCGAGGACCTGAGCGAGAACGAGAACTACGACGTCACCAAGCTGCCGGTTGTCATCGAGACTAACGACCCCGGCGCTACCGTGACCGTTGACGGCAAGGACTATATCCCCGAGGTCACCACCGTTGACCTGAGCGAAGGCAAGACCGCAGAGGTGGTTGTCACCGCAGCCGATGAGGTTACTACCGCTACTTACACCCTGTCTATGAAGGATGGCTCTGCACCTGTTGAGAAGCCCTCGGACAAATACGACCTGAGCGACGTGTACTCGGGCCACCTGGAGGACGTAAAGAAGGCCATAGACATGGGCCTGATGTCCGGCACAGGAGCAGCAGGGAAGTTCAACCCCAAGGGCAAGATAGCCCGCCAGGACTTCGCCCTGATAATCGCCCGCGCCGA
>NZ_QZDU01000036.1 GCF_009917525.1 Acutalibacter sp. 1XD8-36 | reverse complement strand
GGGGGCGAAGACATAGGCGGTGGAGCTGGTGCTGCCCATGATGCCCATATCGATAGCTGCCTTGACCTTGTCGCGCATGGTGTCGTTTGTTACCTTATCAAGGTCAGTGTACTTGTCGGAGGGCTTCTCAGCAGGTGTAGTGCCGTCCACGGTGGCGGTCAGGGTATAGGTAGCCTCTGTGCCGTCCTCGGCGGTGACAACGATGGTTGCCTTATCGGTCAGGTCAACGGTCATGCCCTCGGTATAGGCGGCGCCATTGACGGTGATGCTCTTGACATTGCTGTCGGTGGCGGTCAGGGTCAGGGCCAGCTTAGTGACGTCGGTACCCTCTGCCACAGTCACGGCATACTCGCTGTCGGACTTCTTCTCGGCAGTGTACTCGCCAACCTTAACGCTGCTCAGGGTGGCGTCATTGCTCATAGGCTCAGTGGCGGAAATGGTGAAGTCGCTGAAGCCGTTCTCGCTGTTGAACTCGACCACTCTGGGGGAGATGCCGCTAATCTTGCCCTCGTACTTGAAGGTGCCCAGCTCGCCCTTATCGTGCAGGATAAATGCTTCCTTAGCCTTGTATGCGTCAGGCAGGGCAAGTTTGACAGTGGTGGCCTCGGCAATCTTTATCTCCTCGTCCTTGACGACAATGGCGTTGGCCTTGCTGTTAGCGCTGGCGTCTTCCGCGTTGGCGTCAAAAATCTTCAGCTTGCTGGCCTCGCTCTCAGTGGATATAATAGTGCGGGCCATGGGTGTGATAGCGAGCTTGAAGCTTGTAATCTCACCGTCGGTGCTCTCTACGCCAACAACCTCAATCTGTACATAAGCCTGCACGATGGAGTTTGTGCCGAAATCAGTTGAGCCGTTGGCAGCAGCTGCTGCGTCTTCCTCAATCTGGTCCTTCAGCGCCGCGGGAATCTTGCTGCTGTTCTCGGCAACAATCTTAGCGGCCTCTGTAATCAGAGAGCCCTTGTTGGCGGAATCGTTGGATATAACATTTGCGTACTTCTGGAGGATATCCTCCTCGACCTTTGTGCTGCTGTTGCCCAGGGCCTCGGCAACAGCGTTGGCAGCTTCCTTCTGCTCCTCGGGGATAGTGTCGGAAACCTTGGAGGCAGGAGCCGCAAAGGTAGCCACATCGGTGGCATCAGGATTCTTGATGATGAGCATGCTGGTGTCGAATACCAGGGTGTTGCCGGCAACAGTTGTGGTAGCAGAAGCCTCCAGCTTGTCGCCAACCTTTGTAATACGGACATTTACTCTCGTCGCTTCTTCAGCACCAATGTCAACGCTCAGTACAGCGTCATTAAACAGATTCTCATTTTCCTTCATGGGCTCTACCAGGCCGGACAGGATAATCTTTCCGTCCTTATAGGCAACCTCTAAGCCCTTTAACTTATTACCATTAGTGGGGTCAGTATCAACAGAAACGCCCTTTATTTCAGCAGGCAGACGCTTCACCGCGGAGAAGTCGAGATAATATGTTTTGGCATCGCCTTCACTCGGTGTAACGGTTACCTTCCTTCTATAATCGTTCTCTGCGACCATCTTATTCAGGGTAAGAACGATTATTCCGTCAGAATCCAGTGTCTCTTCTGCTGAGCTTGTTCCCTGAACTTTTATTGTGTCGCCAGTGCCGGCAGTAAGCTTCAGAGCAAGGTAGTGACCCTTCTGATAATCCGGGTTAGTGGAGAACTGCGTCCAGACAGGAATGTAATTGCTGTTGCCTCTGACGGTGATGGTGGTTACACCACTCTCGTTGGTCTTCCGGGTAGTAGAGATGTTGGACTGAAGGTCAGTGCCCTTCTTGCCGAGCACAGTGCCGGTCACAGGTGTTATCTGCAGAGCACCGTCGCCTTCCTTCATCATGTCAACACTGTTGAAATCGATGGTCCACTCTGTTCCACCTGTGGCTTTCTTGGTCCCCTTGTCGAAGGACCCTCCGACCATTATTTTTCCTTTGTTTCCATCCTGGTTTTGGATGCGCAGAACGCTTCCGTCAGTATGGGGTTTCCATATATTTTCTGTGGGGCTCAAAAGGTACACAGGCATATTTGCGGGGTTTGTTATCTTGAAGGCAACAAAGTTACCGCTGTTCTTCGTTGTATCGCCGTCGAACGATGTCCAGTTGCTTACATAGTAAGAGGTACCGGTAACAGTTATGGTCTTGGTTGACGCGTCAACGCTGCCCACAATGTCAGCCTGCAGTTCGTTTGTACCCTTGTCAAGCAGGCCGCTCTCCATATCAAGAGCCTCAAACTTGGGCTCCTCAGAGGGGAAGCTCAGGCCGGAGAAGTCAAAGGTGTAGGTGTGCTCCGGCAGGTTGCCGTACTTAATTTTAAAGGACCAGTCGGCCTTGGCCTTCACTTCCTCGGCAGTTTCACCAAGGTGAATGAACAGGTCGCAGTAAGAACCATTGTACTCTGTAAAAGCTGTTTCTTTGACCTCTTTCGGACCTGCTGCTGCAGGAAGAGTCATAACTGAGACAACATTTCCGTTCAGAGCCCTCGGAACAGATATTCCAAGATAATAGCCCTGCCGTTCCTTTTCAACTGCGCTGTTGAACCCTGTCCAGCCAGTGATGTACTTCAGAGTAGCGCCGCTGACCTTCACATTCCACTTGTCAGTACCGGCAGAAGTGACATCAAACTTGGGAGTGCCGGACTGGACGTCGGACAAGTTCTTGTCTGCAAACCCGGACTCGGCTCCCTTGAACTCGACTTCGCCGATTGTCTGCTTGCCGGTCCAGGTTTTGTTCTCACCCTCGCCTTCACTCTTCAGGGTAAAGGTTTCGGTGGCGACGACAGTATTCTTAGTTTCATTCTTCAGCTTAACGGTGTACACGCCATCAGCCAGGACTTTTTTGTCCACCTGCGCATTTTTGCCGTCATCCGCTGCCTGGTCTAAGGAGAGGTAGATAAAGTATTTTTTTGAGCCAGTAGTGAAGTTTTTGCTAGTAGCACCATAGCTCACATACTTTTCTCCCAGTAACTCCTTGCCACTTTCATTCATCATAGACAGAGAATAGCTATCAGTGCTGCCCATTCCTGTCATGACAAACCAAAGCAGGTTATTGACGTTGTTAGCGTCATCTACGGTCACATTTGTGACGTTTGCAGCAGCCTTCACTTCTTCTGCCATTTTCTCCGCATTAGCGCTCACACCTATAGCCAGTGTGGGCACTCCCTGCGGGATGGCGGCATCAGCAGCGAAAGCGCTCATTGGGACCAAAGCGACGACCATGAGAATGGCCAGAAGAGCCGCAAGTGGTCTCTTAAGGAACTTGCTTTTGTTCATGATTTCAACCCTCTTAAATTT
>NZ_QZDU01000035.1 GCF_009917525.1 Acutalibacter sp. 1XD8-36 | reverse complement strand
GCCTTGACCTTGTTGCGCATGGTATCGTTGGTGACCTTATCAAGGTCGGTGTACTTGTCCGAGGGCTTCTCAACAGGTGCAGAACCGTCCTTCATGGACAGGGTATAGGTAGCAGTAGTAACCTCGTCGGCGGCAGTGACAACCACCTCTGCGGTCTTGCCCTCGCTCAGGTCGACAGTGATATTGGAGGTGCCGGTGGCAGAATCGAACTTGTAGGCCTTGCCGTCAACGGTCACGGTAGCGCCGGGGTCGTTGGTCTCGATGACGACCGGCAGCTTGGTGACATCGTAGTTCTCGTTCTCGCTCAGGTCCTCGACGATGAACTTATCGCCATCCTGGGTGAAGGAGATTTCGTCGTCTACCTTGACGCTCTTCAGGGTAGCGTCGTCGCTGGGCTCGGCATGGTCGATAACAAACTCATACTCACCGGTAGCCCTGCCATCCTCCGCCACAACGGTGAAGTGGATGACGCGGCCGTCGGTCACGGCGACCTTCTCGTTCTTGAAGTACAGGCTGCCGCCGGCTACCTTGAAGGCAGCGCCGGTCTTGTCAGCGGCGACCCAGGTGTTGTTGCCGTTCTTAACGGTGGACTTCTCGCTGCGGTCGAAAATCAGCTCAAACTCGGGAGCCTGGCTCACGCCGTTCTGGCTGTCGTAGTTCTCGGGAACGCTGATAATCCAGCGGTTCAGGTTGTCAACCGCGGTATCGCGGGCGACGGTCACCTTGGGGTCGGTGGAGGTCACGTTCAGCAGCTCGTGAGCGTCGTTGGCGGGCTGACGCACGGCGTAGAGGTAGTAGGTGTCGGTCTCATTTACAGCACTAGTAATATTAGCGCTTGTGCCGTCTGCCTCGCTCCAAACCTTTATCTTCTTGCCGTTTGTTTTGTAATCAAAGGTGGCTTCGCCTGCTATGGTAGTGATAGCTGTGGATGGCAGTTGAAGAAGGCAATTCCTATTCTGAGTATCTAATTCCGTAAAGTCAGCTGGGAACCCTGTCTTCACGTCAACAGTCCCGTTATGACGAGTGGCATGGGTGCCATTAAACTCCCAATCATGTACGTAAATGTCCTGGGTGGCATAAACTCCGTTAGTTTTGCCAAAGCTGAATGGAACCTCAATGCGGATGGTCTTGTTGTCCGCATCGATTTCGCCCTCATAGACTTCGTTATAAGTCTCAAGCAGAGTAGTTTTGTTTGTTAGCTTAATGTTATCGATGACGGCGTTGGTGCTGGCGGGGTCTACAACAATAAACACCCTTGTTTCGAACTCACCATCAGCCAGAAGTGAACAGGCTGCGCCATCAGCTATGTCGCTGCTATAAGAAGTATGAAGTTCAGAATAGAACTTGCAACCGGCAGGAACCGTCACAGTGCCAAAGCCGGTATAAGTTGTTGCCAAACTTCCCAGAAGTCCAATAGGACTTTTTTCGGTCACAGGAGTGGCTGTATGAACCGGATTAGCATTGCCCGTCAGGTCAATGGCAGCAACCGTTGTTCCACTACTTGCCTCAACCGTGATATGGGTATACTTACCAGCTAGAGCTGTTTGCATAGTTGCGTTGTCAATTAAAGTAACATCATATGGAACATGAATAATGACATCGCCATCACTATTTTTGGTTCCTGTTGCATCAGCAACGCCAGACTTACCATGCAACGTCACACTATAAACCTCGGGGTCTCCAGAAGGCGTGCCACGGAAGTTGATGAAGTAATCCTCAGCATTGCTGCCGTCCTCGGACTCAACCTTGATGTGCATGTAATCGCTATAGAACTCGCGGAGGTTTAAGTCTGTAAACTCGATGGCATAATTGCCGTTGGAGTCACGATTTTCAACCGTTATTTGCTCAAAAGATGTAGCCCCAGTGGCAGGGTCACCAGTTCCATCGGTTGCGACAGTTTTTATTTTGCCAACAGCATAGCCCTCATAAGGGTTCACGAAGGTTACTTTGGAGTCAGCAGAAACATACAGCTTTACACTGCGGTCGGTGGCTGTAACAACGGCTGCGCTGTTGTTTTCGTTTTCCTTATCTGACAGTACATCGTTGCTGACATCGCCAACATAGATAGTGGGATAGGTGCCGTCAATGTTCTGCACCACCTGGTTATATGTTTCGGTTTTGTTAGTAGCATCCTCGGTAGAAACTTTCATACCCTTTAACAGAGCCTCGTGGTTTTTCACAGGAATGAAGGTGACCACAACATCGCCAGTACTCACGACACTGGTATCCCAGTTAGAGGAAACACCGGTGCGTACTTTAATTGTAAAGGTTTTGGCTTCAGTTAAGGCAGCATGATTTCCCGCCTCGGTCTGGTCGGCCGCAGTGTCACCAGCCGCCCAGTTGGCAACACCGCTTGTGGTCTTGCCTATTTCGGCGTTATAGAGGTCTACATCAGAGCCCTTTTTGCCAAAACCGCCATTCGCCTGAATAGTCTTAACGGTGTCGCAGGTGGTGAAGGTGGGAATGAGCTCGTTAGTTTTGGTGCCGTAAGGAATTTTAACGGTCATATTGACCTGGCCCTTTGTAGTGCTCTCAGTCTCGGTAACCTCGTTGAGCACCTCGACATCCTTCACACCGAACTCCTCAAAGATTTTCTCAATCTTGTAATTAACTTCATAGTTCTGCTTGGATTTGTCCTCGGCAATTACAGTGATACCTGTAATCACTCCAGTACTTGCTCCAGAGCCCTTAGTGACAGTCACTGTAGCATTCTTGTTGGTGGGCTTGAAGCTGGACGCGTCCAGGCCCAGTTTGGTGCTGGTATCATCGGTGCCGATGGGCTTGATGATAGTGACGGTCTTGGTGGCCTCGTCAATTTCGTAGTTCACGATACGGGTGGACTCCACTGCGGCCAGAGTAGTGTCGTTGCTGGCGTGGCGCTGGCTGACGGTAATCACCAGGTCGTAATTGACAGGGGTCTTGCCCTTCTCGGTGACGCGCAGCTTCATGCCGGTGTAGTCGCCCCACAGGGTATCAGTGGGGTGGTTGGACTTCTCCCAGACATTGACGGTCTTCTTGGCAGTGCTGATGTCGGGGCGGCCCAAAAGGCTCGTGCCGATCATCTTGCCGTCCTTGTCCAGGATACCCACAGTCGTGCCGTTGTCGGAGCGCAGCTCGAACTGCAGGGCCTTCAGTGTGTTTTCCACAATGCCGCTCGTGCCGCTGGGAAGCGTGAGCCCGACGGTGGCAGTACCGTCACCGAGCTTCACTTCCTCGCCGCCGACCTTGATAACATCAGGCTCAGCAGCGAAGGCGCTCATTGGGACCAAAGCGACGACCATGAGAATGGCCAGAAGAGCCGCAAGTGGTCTCTTAAGGAACTT
>NZ_QZDU01000034.1 GCF_009917525.1 Acutalibacter sp. 1XD8-36 | reverse complement strand
TTTGTTGAGGTAAGATAACGTAACCTTTTTTGCAGAGGGTGTTATCTTACCTCTTTTTGATGTATGTTAGATAGCATAACTCTTTACGTCGGCTCCTATCTGTCTGAAATAGGAGATACTTTCGGTAGGCTTGTCGCCTGTATCAACTCTGCCGACAAAGCTATAAAAGATTTCGATTTTGCGGGTGTTCGTTTCCTTATCCAGTTCGTGGATAAGAATACGGTCAATAAATTCATGGACGTTTTCGTAGGTCAGTTCGGTAATGGTGGTGTATCTGCGTACCAGTGCGACAAACCTTTTCACGTCCGCGCTGCGCTCGGTAGCGTTGTCGATTTCCTGTGTCAGTTCCGCAATCCTCCGGGTCAACGTCTTTTTTTCTTCATCATAGCCGGAAGTCAGAAAAGCAAACTGTTCATCTGAAAGTTTCCCTAAAGCGTTGTCCTCGTAGAGCTTGCGGAATAAGATGTTCAATTCGGTAATGCGGCTCTGCGCCTTGTCAAGCTCTTTCCGTTGTTGCGTCAGTGTCTTTTGTACTGCCTTTGCGCTGCACTCGTTGGCGGTTTCGATAAACTCCTGTTCATGCTCTTTCACATAAGACGTTACGCGCTGCAAGTCTGCAAGGACAAGTTCTTTTAATACGCTTTTGCGGATATAATGCGTAGTGCAGAGCATATCATTTCTTGCCCGGTTACGGTAGTTGCCGCAAGTGTAGGCGTGTTTCCGTTCAAGCGTCCCGGCTCCGCGTACCGCATACATTTTGTAGCCGCAGTCCCCGCAAAAGAGCAGCCCGGAAAACAGGTCGATTTCATCAACCTTTGTCGGGCGTTGCCGGGTGGCAATCCGCTTCTGTGCAAGTTCAAAGGTTTCTTCATCAATCAAAGGCTCGTGAGTGTTGGGGAAGAAATACCGTTTTTCCTCCGGGTTCTTTTTCGTCTTTTTCGACTTATAAGATACCTTGTAGGTTTTCCCGGTTATGGTATGCCCTAAATACTCTTTCCTTGTCAGAATGTCGTACAGCGTCTTGTCCGGCCAGTTGTACCATGCGTTGAGCTGTGGGCGGGGGTGGCGTTTGCTCCCTGTCCTGCGGTAGCGCAGTTCCCCGACGGTCAATATCTCATTGTCCCGCAGCCAGTTCTGGATTTCACACATACGGTCGCCCCGTACATACATTGCAAAAATCTGTTTTACGACGTGTGCCGTTTCCGGGTCGGGTATTAGATGATTGCGGTTATCCGGGTCGATAAGGTAGCCGTAAGGGGCTTCGCCGTTGACGCGCTCGCCTTTCTGCGCCTTTGCCTGTTTGACTGCCCGGATTTTCTTTGAAGTGTCGCGGGCGTAAAACTCGTTGAACCAGTTCCGCAGAGGGGTAAACTCGTTATCTTCCCTCGCTGTGTCTACACCGTCGTTAATGGCAATGTAGCACACTTCGTATTCGGGAAAGACAATCTCTATCAGCTCCCCGGTTTTCAGATAATTACGTCCCAGACGGGAAAGGTCTTTTGTTATGACGGTCGCCACGTTTCCGGCTTCAACTTCATGCAGCATGGCTTGAAGCCCCTCACGCTCAAAGCTCACGCCGGAAAATCCGTCGTCTACGAAAAAGCGCGTGTTGAAAAAAAGGTGTTCGTCAGCGTACTTTTGTAAAATCAGTTTTTGGTTCTGTATGCTCTCGCTTTCCCCGGCTTGCATATCTTCCTGGCTCAATCTGCAATATAAAGCGGTAATCTTGTCTGTCTGTAACATTTTGTCCTCCTTTCCGACGACAGACAAGCATGGTATTTGTACTGTCTATATTATACCACATACCGCTGCCTGTGTCATGTATAAAATGTGAAGAAACGCCCTAACTCCGGGCATTTGCGGGGTTCAGCTCCATGTCTTTGCGAATGAGCTTTTTTATCTTTTTATCCAGTGTGTCCGTCGCGTGTTCACTTGCGGACGAACATACAAGGTAAGTAACTTTTCCTATTTTATGCTCCGTTGTGGTAACGGGCGTTTGGTTTTGCGTCAAAGAAAATCCCCCTTTCTTTTGCAAACATATAATACAGTCTATGAATAGCAGCAAGTCCACTATTCAAGAAAACAAAGGCTTTCATCGGACGGTTATTAGCATAACCTCATGGGAATTTCACCCCGGCATGGTTTTCATGCAGCCCTACCCATTGCCTGCGACGCTCTTAACGCTCGGACTGTGGCTGTAAGGAAGTATCATTGTATATTCTGCGCTGTCGTCGCCCGCAAGCCGCTACACTTGCTTTCCGGCGCGGTGTTGGTCGCTCGGCTGTCCGGGCGGGGTAATCCCTCCCGGATAGCGTCATGGCGCACCCGCCGTATGGCTCGGCGCAAAAGGAACGTATCCGATTTGCCCTATGCTGCGCCGCCGTTATCTTGCGCCGCTTTCTTTGTCAAGGTTCAGAATGGCTTTGCTGCCGCATCAGCAGCGGAACGGAAAAGGGAGAGAGAGAAAGCGTCCCGCCGTTGCGGTTTATTCCTCTGCCTTAAAGGTGAGGACAGCCATCATCAGTTTTGCTTGCAGCCGTTCCCGAATGTCGTGGTCTACGCCAAAATAGACGTTCCCGCGCTCGTCGTACAGCTTCCGCATGGAGAGGCGGGCTATGTAGCCGCTGAAATGCTGCAAGACAATCTTCATAGCGTCCGGGTCGCCCTTTGTCGCTGCCACAATGACAGGATAGGGAACAAGGGCTTTTTCCGGGTAGCCGGGTTCGTTACCATTCGTCCCATTCATCAGCATTTTCCTCCAGATATTTTCTTAATTTCTCAAAAGAGCTTGTCCGCCTGTACTGTATCGTGCTTCTCGACGTATTGAACAGCTCCGCAATCTCGGTATCGTTCATTCCCTCGAAGTAATACAGCAATATGGCTTTGCGCTTTTCTTCCGGCAAAGTACGGATTGCTTCAAGAAGCAGCTTCGGCGTGATTTTCTTCCCGGCTCTTTCAAAGGCGGTTTCCCCTTTGAAATATTCATCAAAGGTATGAAGCTGCCGCGCTTCTTCTAAGGTCATGTCAGAAAAGGTCACTTCCTTTGCCTTGTGTCTGCGAAGCTCTCTATAAGTGTCGCACGCTTCATTGTGCAGTACCGTATTACAAAACTTCTGAAAAGCACACTGTTTGTAAAACTCCCTGCTATTAGGTTCCACATTCTCACCTCCTTTCTCGTTGGAAAGTTGGTGGTGCTTCCCCCTTTTCGCGGGGCAATACGGCGGTTTTCAAAAACGCCGAAGATTTTTTGAAATTTCTTCAAAAATTTTTTGAGCGTACAAAATGCGCCCGTCCGAAAAGCCCGGACGGGCGCATAGGTATTGTAAGCAGTATTTAGACGATTAGACAGTTCATATAGGTAAGCGTAGTTTCCCCCGGTGGTGGGCGGGCTTTTTTTGACAAGTCAATGATTGTCGGATTTTGTCGATAGGGTATGCGCTTCATGGCGGCTACCTCCTTTTAGCCGCCGCTTTTA
>NZ_QZDU01000033.1 GCF_009917525.1 Acutalibacter sp. 1XD8-36 | reverse complement strand
TCGGCGCGGGCGATTATCAGGGCGAAGTCCTGGCGGGCTATCTTGCCCTTGGGGTTGAACTTCCCTGCTGCTCCTGTGCCGGACATCAGGCCCATGTCTATGGCCTTCTTTACGTCCTCCAGGTGGCCCGAGTACACGTCGCTCAGGTCGTATTTGTCCGAGGGCTTGCCGTCATCCGGGCCGGGGCCGGGATTGTCGCTGCCGATAGTAACGGTCAGGGTGTACTCGGCCTTGGTGCCGTCCTCGGCGGTGACAACGATTGTCAGAGGATTCTCCACGTTGTAGGGCTGTCCGGCGCGGTATGCCTCGCCGTTGACCAGGACTGTGGACATGGGGGAGGTAACCAGGGTCAGGTTCTGAGCGGTCAGGTCGGACCCCTCGGGCAGCTGGACAGTGGTCTCGCTGCCTGTTACAGACACGGTGGTCTCGCCAACAGTGACGGAGGTCAGCTCGCACTTATTGCTGCGTACGCCGACTACCAGCTCAAGGCGGTAGTAGTTGGGAGCGGTCTGGTCCTCGTTATAGACGTTGATCTGAGCCTGCTGGCCCTTGATTTTGCCCCAAGCCTTGTTGTCGAAGGTTCCGCCCATCTCGGTAACCTGGATTTCCTCGCCGGTGAACTTGTCATAGATATACAGCTCGCCGTTCTTTACGAAGAAGGTGGTCTTGCCGGTGAGCCACTGGTCCCACTCGTTGGCCTGCACATTATAACCGTCAGTATCTGCGAGACTTGCCTTATTATTTGCAAGATCCTGGCCCTTGTCAATCACGACAGCGTTCTCGCTGTTTGCGAAGTTCAGCTGGAAGTCATACTTATCGCTGTCGCGATAGGTAGCCCAGTTGTAGGAGCCGGGCA
This sequence comes from Acutalibacter sp. 1XD8-36, assembly GCF_009917525.1. GTDB lineage: Bacteria > Bacillota > Clostridia > Oscillospirales > Acutalibacteraceae > Acutalibacter. The sequence continues at coordinate 2,764 of NZ_QZDU01000033.1, read as the reverse complement.
CGGTCACGGTGATGGTCTTGTAAGCGGTGTTATAATCCACCTTCACCTCGTCGTTGCCGGTGAAGCTTGTCAGCTCATCTCCGGTATTAGCAGTGCCGCGGTTTGCGGAAATTGTATACTTGTTGGTGCAGTTAGCTTCCAGGACAGCACGGGCTTCGTCTGCAGTAGCTGTGTTTGTTGTATCTGCAGCGTGGCTCCCGTTTTCCTTGTAAGTCTCGAGCTTCTTGCGGTCTTCGTCGGTCATGTCATACCAGTCGGCTTCGCTAATCACATAAATAGTATTCCGGTCATCATTCTTTGACAAATCAAAGTAGTCAGTCCGATTTACATTACTATCATACTGTGCGCCGCCTTCATAGGGCCAGCCAAAATCTTTGCCAACATTGCCCTGCTGATTTTGCTGAAGAGCCCCGGCAAGGATTGTGTCATGGGCCAAATCGCGCACACAAATTACAGCGCGCGGGTCACCATTAACGCCGTTTAGCACACGGAACACCTTTGCAGTCCCGCTGTTCAGAGTGATATCCTCAAAGTAGATATTGTTAGCTGCATCATAGGGTATATCCAGCTTGAGGGTGTTACCATCAACCGTCACGTCGAACTGATTCTCAGCATTGATAGCGCCGGTGTGAGCATCCCCTAGCTTCTCGCCTTCCTTCCAGCCGTAGACCAGGTCGTTGTCATAAGCAGTGGTGACCTTCGCGCCGGTAATGGCTCCCTTGGTATCGGGGTCTGCCTGGACCAGAGAAACGGTGTAGACTTCCTTGGAATCGCCATTGAAAACGGTCAAGTACAATGTGCGCGGGCTATAGGCGATACTTCCATTGGCGCCGTTTTCCCCATCAGTATTTCCTGATGTAAATGCGGCTATAAAGATTTTGCCAAAGGTTGTCACGCCATTTTCATACGGGTCGCCAAATGCACCATTTAGCTTATGTGCACTTAATTTTTTGCTGTCGTCAGCATCATTACCAGACCTGATGATTGCGCCATCACTGGCCTTTACCTGAAGCATCCATCCAGTAATACCGGGAGCTGCACTTTCGGCATAGAGACTATAGGGCAGCTGCAGCTTGATATTGTTTTCGGTATTTGGTACGCCAACAATTTCTGCACCTGTGGCGGGGTTCACAAGCTTGAACTCGGTGATATCGGTGTTGTAGTTACCGGCAGTAGCCACGTTCACAGTATAGATTGAGCTGGAATTGTTTTCTGCAGTTACACGGAGCTTAAAGGTGGAGGACTTCATGTTGATATTTGTAATCGTCCACTGGCTCTCGCCAGAACCAGGAGCTGTTGGAACAGATTCGTCGTCCTTATCGCCCTGGGCTTCCAGCTTAATCTTCGCGCCAGTAGAGATAATGGCCTTCACAGTTGACTTGGTATCATCCTTACCAATACTGGACCAGAAATCACGGTCAACCACCATATTGATGACCTTAGAGGTCTGGTCAATGTCGGTGGCGGTGGCCACATAGCTCTCTCTCTCGTCGTTGGTCAAGGTCAGCTCGGTCAGTTTAGACTCGGTGAACTTAGGGGCTTCCTTCACATGTACCTTAATGCGTGAGCCCTTGTCATTTGCTTTGGTTTTTACATTCAGATAGGTAATGCTATAGGCACTTCCAGCAGTATCATCAGCCCATTTCCAAGTAGCACGCTCGCTGGCGATAGGAACAATAGGCTGGCCCTCGGTGCGGTCGGTATTTGCAGTCCCTTCTGATGTAGACGGTTTGGTTTTATAAATTGCAGCATACTCTTCTTTACCGGGAATAGGCTGCCAGGGGCCTGCATAGGCAGTACCGCCTATATCCACAGCATCAGTGACCCAAGTCCAGCCTGGAACGCCCTCAACGCGCACCACGTTCTCAGTGGTCTCGAACTTCGGGGTCCAGCCTGCGGCCTTGCTGCCTGCATAGCCCTTCGGCACGGTGATTGTCAGGGTGGGGTCGGTCAGAGTGCCGCCATATACGGCCTCAACGCCGCCAACACTGAAGCTGGTGAACACATCCTCGTTCACAAAGTTCACATCGTAGCGCTTGCTGCGGCCGTCGCCTGCGGTAACTACTACCTGGGCTTTGCCGGTCGCAGTGCTATATGTGTACTTGGACTTTGCATGTACGGATGTGGGAACGAACACCTTCGTCGAATCGGCCTCAGAAAGTCCTCCATCGACGCCTAGTCCGACCTGTGCGGGAGAATAGCCATAGGGAACGGTGATGGTGATGGTGCTGCCCTCAACCTTGCCGCTGATGGCATTTTTCACTTTCCCGGAACCCTTCGCATTCTGCACGCGGACTACCTCGCGCAGGCTGGTATCGTCCTCGGGCACGTCATTGCGCACAGTGATAATCAGGTCATGGGAAACAGCCTCTGCAGTGCCGACCTTCTCCTTCAGAGTCAGCTTGAAGACGTCGTTGCCCAGGTCCTCGGCGGTGGTCTTCAGGTCCAGCGTATAGGGCAGCTGGAGCTCTGTGCCCGCCTTAGTTACCAGTGTGAGCACCGTGCCCTCTACCTCCGCCCAGTCCACAGTGACGGTCCGGCTGTCCTTCACCTCAACAGTGTAGGCTCCGTCCGCATAGGTGGCGGGGAAGGTATCGACAGTGACATGCAGGTCGCTGCCGGGGGTCTCCGGCTCAGAAGTATCGCCCTCTGCAGCCAGAGCGTTCATGGGGACCAAAGCGACGACCATAAGGATGGCCAGAAGAGCCGCAAGTGGTCTCTTAAGGAACTTGCTTTTGTTCATGATTTCAACCCTCTTAAATTT
>NZ_QZDU01000032.1 GCF_009917525.1 Acutalibacter sp. 1XD8-36 | reverse complement strand
TCGGCGCGGGCGATTATCAGGGCGAAGTCCTGGCGGGCTATCTTGCCCTTGGGGTTGAACTTCCCTGCTGCACCTGTACCGGACATCAGGCCCATGTCTATGGCCTTCTTTACGTCTTCCAGGTGGCCGGAATACACGTCGCTCAGGTCGTATTTGTCCGAGGGCTTGCCGTCAGGGCCGGGAACGTCGCCGCCAACCGTTGCGGTCAGGGTGTACTCGGCCTTGGTGCCGTCCTCGGCGGTGATGGTGAACTTCATGGGCTCGCTCAGGTCATGCTTGACTGTGGAGTCGAAGGCCTCGCCCTTATCGTTCTGGACAGTGGCTACGTCGGAGTCGGGTGTGATGAACACATCCTGGGCCTTCAGCTCGCTGCCTGCGGGCAGGGTCACGCTCACATCGCTGCCGTTGATAACGGCCTCGGTCTCGCCTACCACTACCTTTGCAAGCTTATTGTTGCTCTCGGGTTGGGCGATAGTCAGGCGGAAGGGATAGGTGTTGTGCACCTTACCATTCTGAGAGTTGACCGTCAGCATGGCCGCCTGAGGCTCGTACTTGCCCTGGTTTGTAATCTGGTACTTCCTGCCAGTGAGCTTGTCAAATACGTACAGCTCGCTGTTTAGCACGAAGAAGTTGGTCTTACCGGAGCTCCAATTTCCATAAGTATCATCTTTCATGCCTGCGCCGTCGGAAACTGTGAAGTCGATGGTGAAGTCATAGTTGCCGTTGTCGCGGTAGGTGCTCCAGTTAAAGCTGTTGGGCACGCGGACATTCACGGTCTTGGTGTAGTCCAGAGTGGCGCGCACGCCGGGTGTGCCGGAGCCAACAGTCAGCAGCTGGGCCTGGTTATTGGCTGTGCCGCGCTCGTAGTATACGTTGTATATGTGGGAATACTTATCAACTATTCCTACATTCCCTGCATCAACAGCGCCTCCAGCACCAATGGTTGCTTGCCAATCACTAGTGTTAGCCTGGAATTTGGCCATTTCAGCTTCGCTGATAACATAAATTTTCTCAGACAGAGACTTAACAACAGGAGTCCTGCCATTCTCTACGATATCGTCAGCAGCAACATCCAGCTCCTCAACAGAGCTCTGGGCTGTAATGTCTGCATTGTTCAAAGAGCCGTTATCGTCACCAGCAGTGACCTCAACAAACTGGCTTGCACTGCTGTCAAAGATATAAGCCTTTGCGCCATCGCTGACATTCAGGCCGTTATAGATATAAGTCTTGCCGTCTGCATCGGTCCACTCGTAGCCAACGCCAACCTTCAGCAGGCTGTCGTTGCCGCCCTTCTCAACGGGCGTGCCGGTGAACTCATCGCCTTCGCCAATAACATCGTCGTCGGCGATAACAGCGGGCTCAGTAATCTTGTTGCCGGTGCGCGCGTCTTCCTCTACCAGCTTAATGCGGTAATCCTTTTTGATCTCGTTATGCTCAACATGGATGCTGAACACGCCCTTGGTGCCTTCGTATGCGGTAACAGTGCTCCAAATTGCTCCGAAGGTGGTGATGCTGCTCTGGATAGGTGTACCGGTTATGCCGTTCCAACCGTAGTAGGCAGAAGCGCCAGGGCTTATCAGCGCGTAGACCTTTTCACTTGCCAGAGCTGCAGAGATATCATATGGCTCTTCAGAAACACCATATACAAGACCAGTGTCAACTATGCAGAACTTCTCAGTATTATCAGCGGCTAAGATTGCCTCGCTATCAATTTTATTAAATTCTGCCCAGCTATTGGTGCTGTCAGTTGAATCTAAGAAAAACTTAGTATCAAAGTCATTCCATCCAGAACGCCCGGCCGTAATAATGGCTGTTCCAATATCTGAAGTAAATGTTATTGTATGCACATTAGCTGTATTGCTTATCCCGTCGCCTTTTTTGAGAGCTGTTCCAATATCTGCGGTGTCTCCATTTTTGTAAAGCACCAGCACAGCCTTCTTTGTATCACTATCAGCACTATCACTATAGAGCTTCAAGCCAATTTTTGCCTGGTCCCATGTATCGTCAGTACCATAAGTAGCGTGGATGGTGTCTTTGAGCTTTTCCTCATCTAAATTGTCGAAGCTCACTTTATTCTCATAAGTGCCATCGGCACCAGTGAATTCGTCAAATACAACATCACTTTTCTTTACGCCATCAATATAACCGACATATGCAGCTGCACCAGTTTTCTGCTTCAGCGTGCCAAAAGGCACCTTAATAGTCATGTCATACTGCCCGTTTGTGACATTCTGCCTGTCAAAAGTAGCAGCCATGGACTCGCCATCGTCGCCGCCAATCTGGAAGCGCAGACCGCTGTTGTTGCTCAAATCTGCCTGGCTGGAGGAAGCGGCAATCAGGTTTACCCTGTAGTTTGCTGCTGCAACATTCTCGTCCTCAGCCTTGACCTGTATGGTGAACATACGGCCGTTGGTGCGAACGTTCTTAAACACATACTTATTTGTTGCGGCGTTGGTATCGTCGCGAATAACCGCAGGATTGTTCTGGGAAACTACAGTGGGAACGGCTTTTTTATCAACATTGACCTCAACCTCAATCTCGTCCTCTGCCTGGAAGCTGTAGCCAGCGGGCAGATAAACGGTGTTGTTGGCGGTCACGTTATAGACGGTAGCCAGGGGAATCCTAGCGCCGTTCTCCTTCTTCACAGTAACAGTGAAGTTCTCGATTCCGGTGCCAACATACTTGTCAGTCTCGGTCACAGAAACCTGGACTGCTGCTGCGGTGGCGGGGTCCATCTCGCTGGTAGCCTTGGTCTTCACGAAGAAGGTGATGGGGTTACCAGATGTAAAGTCATACTCGCCGCGGCCGGAGCGAACGCCGTAGTAGGTAGGATGTGCGAGAGTGGCAAGCAGTTCTCTCTTACCATCACGTAGAGTCGGAGTCGCTTCTCCACCACTGCTGTAGACAGCACTCACGTTCTCGTCGGTTGTCCAAGTGGGAACAATCTTGTCCAGCTCGCTGCCATTGGGCACCTTGATGGAGATAGTCAGGCCGTCATCGCTCATCTCGGTCTCGCCAACCTGGTTGGGGACTGTGAAGGAGGTGAATCCGGTCTCGTGGGTGTAGTTGATTTTGTAGGTCTTGGAGCTGTTGTCGGCGGCCTTAACGGTGATAGAGCCCTCATCGCCGGCCAGCGTCACAGTAGCATTATAGTTGGCGGGCACGAAAGCCGCGGCGGTAAGGTCACGGGCGTTCTCGGTCTTAACGTCATCCTTGGTGTAGCCCAGGGGCAGGATAAGGGTTATCTCGTCCTTGCCGATGATGCTGTCAATGACGTCACCCTCTTCGGCGCGCACGGACTTGATTTCCACGTTGTCAACAGGGACAACATTCTCAACGGTAACAGCCAGGGTGTATTCCTTGGCCTCGCCGCCCCTGGTCTCGCGCAGCTTGATGTGGTACAGGCTGGTGCGCTCGGTCTCGCTGACCAGCGTGGCCTCCTGCTTCAAGTCAACTGCGGTGGTGGAGGTGAGAGGAACGACATTGCCGTTCTTCGTCAGCAGGTCCACCTTCACCCCTTCCGGCAGGCCGTAAAGCGCTACGGAAAGGATGTACGTGCTGTAGACGGTAGCGTCAAAGCCGCCGTCCTTGAACGCTGCTTCGCGGTTGTTGACGACCACGGTATACTCCGGCGCAGCCGGAGTAGTGGTATCGTCATCATCAGCGAAGGCGCTCATTGGGACCAAAGCGACGACCATAAGAATGGCCAGAAGAGCCGCAAGTGGTCTCTTAAGGAACTTGCTTTTGTTCATGATTTCAACCCTCTTAAATTTTAGATTCTCGTGCGGCTCTCTTTTGCCGCCGAGTGGAAGTTATTTATATACTGTAATCTGGAATCAGACATTTCACATTTAAA
>NZ_QZDU01000031.1 GCF_009917525.1 Acutalibacter sp. 1XD8-36 | reverse complement strand
CGTGCCTTTGCCGTCAGGATTGTCTGCCGGAGATAGGCGGCTGTTGCATATTGGCAAGCGTCAGGAAAGCTGTCAACGTCAGCCTGAAAACGCTCTATGTCGCTTTCACGTTTCCTTGACCAGCCAAGGTCTTTAAGCAGGGCAAGCTGTTCATCGGTGAAGCCGGAAAACTCTGCACTGTCAAAGCCTTTGCAAATCCTATCCCGCCTTGCCGCTTCTTCGTCATAGACATCATCATAGGACGGCGGCATAATTTCCGGAAAATCATCAATGGACATCTGCCCCGGTATATCTTCAGCCAGAGCAAGCGGCTCCAAGGTGAAGCGTACCGCCTTGACCGTCCTACCCCTCTTTATCGGCTCATAGGAGAATTTGCAGTCAGTCTTTGCGTTCAGTTCTTCGTGGCACTTCTTTAGCACCAATTCGTTAAAGCGATAGTAAGCCTTGTATGTATCGGCAGTACACCGTAGGAGGGTTTTCAAATCGTCCAGAGAAACGTCCCAAGTAAGGTGCATATGCCTGTTCTGTTCGAGGTACAAGAACAAGACGTAGCTGTATCTGGAAGTCAGCTTGACCACGTTCCGCAGGTTGTACCGCAGGTATCCAAGCCGTTCCGGGTTGAAGATATACTCCATAGCGGAGGGGCTTGCCCCTAAGTCCACCTGCCATAGTCCATCTTCGTCTTGATAGCACTCTGCTTTCTCAAACAAGGCTATGAGCGTGAAGCCCTTGCGCTTGTTGCCGTCCTTGATTTTGATAGTCTGAAAAAGATTCTTAACCCGCTTTTCGAGGTCATCAGGCTTTATCTGGGAAACGTCCAAAAGCCGCTCTATTTCGCCTTTCTCAAACCGAATAAACCTCTTTTCCGGGTCATGACTGTTTATCCGTCCGAGATATGCGTCCAGTATCTTAAACTCTGCGAGCGTAAGCCCGGTTTCAGAGAGGGACAAGAGGGGGTTAGACTTCTGGATAAGCAGATTGTCCGGCTCTTTCCCTGCCCCCTTATAGTCCGGGATTGCCGGGAGTTTCTTTCTTCGTGGCATGGTATCACCCCTTTCCTTATCATGATAGCATAGCACCATATTTTTTGTCAATAAAAAGTTGGTGCTTCTTGAAAAAATCTATGGTGCTATCAGGAAAAGTCTATGGTGTTACCGGGAAAAGTCTATGGTGCTACCGGGAAAAGTCTATGGTGCGTCATGGAAAAGTCTATGGTGCTAAAACCCGGAAAGCCGCATAAAATCGGGCTTTTTCGAGTGTCTAAATCAGGAGGGAAATCAAGAAAGATAAATCAAGTGCTAAATCAAGCTATCAATCAAGGGACGACCCCGCAAGCCGCAGTATGTGGATAACTTTTGGGGGTTCTGGAAAGCGTTAGGATTGATTAGCGATAAAAAAGAAAATGAGGATAGGAGCAGAAACGGTCAGGAAAGCCGCTGTAGGGCGTGTACACGCTTTTAGAGGGAGTAGGTAAGGGGAAATACCATACAGCCCCCCAAAGCCGTCCAGAGGGCAAATAAAGGCGAAATAGAGGGTCAAGGAGTGTGCCATTACACCGCCACCCCTCTTTTTCTTTTTTACCGCTCCTATACTGTACATGACACGAAACGACAAAATATTACACGAAAACTTCAATTTCGGCATATTGAACAAGAAAACCCGCCGCGGCCCCGGCCAATCCGCTCCCCTGCAGAACGGTTTTGTTGTGAAAAATGACGAAAAAGCCGACTGTCACTATCTGTCCCGCCCGGTATCCCTGTCCCTGCCCTGCTGTCTCTGGAATGTCTGGAACAAGTCCCGCCACCGGGGGAAATGAGCGTCCAGAAACCGCTCCAACTGCTCCAAACGTGACAATTTTCTATCAATTTCGACTTGTTTCTTCACTTCGGCAAGGCTCCAACCGGGGGACTGGGCAAGCAGCTTGTCCCGGTTCTGCTCCAAGACGGCCACTTCCCGCTGCAAGCCCCCTACTTCGTCCCGCAGAGCGTCCCTGCGGCTCTCCAGTGCCTTTACTGCCCCCTGCTCTTGTGCCGCCCTCTGGTGGGCTTCTCCGGCTCTCTGGGAAGTCTCCGCAAGGTCAGCGGACAGCCGCTCCCGCTGTCCCTCTAAGGCTTTTACATCGCCTTGTAGGACGTGTACACGGCTATCAAGGGCTTGCGTAGCCCTCTGTGCCGTCTCTGCCCTCTGCCGGGCTTCTGCGAGTTCTGCGGCGTATGCCTTGTACTCTGCCGTCTCCATATGCTGTCTGCGCTTGCCGCTCCCCTTTGGCTCTCCCCTCTGTAAGCCGTACTTTGCCCCTACAGCTTCATGGAAAGCTGTCTGCTGTTCGGTCAGGCTCTGCTTCGTCAGCACGTCTTTGGCAGACAGCCGCCCATCAGGAGTAACCGGGACGAAATTGAAGTGCATGTGCGGAGTAGCTTCGTCCAGATGAACGGTAGCGGATATGACGTTCTCACGACCGTACCGCTCCGCCAGAAAGTCGTATGCGTCTTGAAAAAACTGCCGTGAGCGGTCAGCCTGCATTGGCGGCGAATCACTCAACCCCCCGATATAGTCCTCCGTGAAAGGAACGCCAGATATATATGCTTCATGGGAACAGCTTGCCCGCCGTTCAGCCCACGCATTGTAGGCATCTTCGTCAACGTCTTTCAGACCGTCAAAAAAAGCACCGTCAGAGGTCACTATAACTTGCGCCATCAGAACGGCATCTTTCCGCACCGCCCTTTTCAAATCAAGCTGTTCTATGCGTCTCTGGACGGCTTCGGAAAAGGATTCATTTTGGGCAGGGCATAAGTCGTAATTTTCCCCGGACTTTGAGAAGTCAATATCCGGGTTCGTCAGGCTATGGTCTTTCTCACGGCGGTCATGAATCTCTATGCCCTTGATTGCCCCTCTGGTCATCTTCTGCACCCTAACTACTGCGTAACTCATTCTTATTCAAGCCCCCTTGTCTTGTCCATGCTTTACTTGTAAAGTATAACACAGGATACTTTACTTCGTAAAGTCCTCTGTGGCAAAGGGGGTTCCCCCTCTGCACTTCTCCCCCCGCACCGGCCACGGTGTAACAGTACACCAGTACACACTGTATCGGTCAGACGGTACACCGCTACACCGCCCCGGCGCCGGATAAGCCAGGCACAAAATAGATAATATTATAATATATATTTTAATACATGATAAAATATGTATTAGAATATTTGAATATATATTATAATATGTATGAACATTGTATGTACAGCCAGGCATGATAAACGTATGTATTTTAATATATATTAAAATAAGGGGTAAAATTTTCTTAATGCCCTATTGACATCTGTATTATAATATGGTATATTATACATATAGAAACCCGAATTAAAATATATATTATAATACAGAAAGGAGAAATACACCATGGCAAGACCAAAGACCGGGCTACCCACCAAACAGAAAATGTGCCTTACCGTCAGTTCCGAGGTAAGGGACTGTCTGGAAAGAATATCCCAAGCACGGCAACAGTCCATCAGCGAGATTGTCAGCCAGTACGCCTTGCAGGAGGACAAGAAGCTGAACCGCAAGCAGAGCCGGGAGCAAACGAAAGGAGAGAAAGCATGAAAGAGGGAAGATTAGGGTACAATTCCGACAACAAACGCTATGGACTGCTAATTTCCGACCTTTGGGAGCGTGACGGCTTTCATTGTGGCGAGTGCATGGAAGTCATGGTTGAGGGGGAATGGGTTCCCACCAGAATCGAAATGGACTACAGCGGCCTCTGGTATCTGGTAGACACCCCCTATAGGGGAGACGGTTTAGAGTACGTCCGGGCAAGGATTCCAGAAAGGAACTGAATGGAAAACAGATATTTATTGAGCGACATAGTGATTGACGGCATAGAGCCGCCAGAGGACTGGAAAGAACTCATGGAACGGGAGCGGCGGGGCGAATTGACACCAGAGGAAATCGAGAAGATTGTCCGCCGCCCGTACCAGATACCGACCGACAAGTGACTGCTTTACTCACGGTGAGTAAAAGCCCGGAAAACCGCCATTTTCCGGGCTTATTCGTCATTCTCTATCATCTTTTTGACGTACAAAAATAGGTCTTTCGGGTGACGTGCCTTTGCCGTCAGGATTGTCTGCCGGAGATAGGCGGCTGTTGCATATTGGCAAGCGTCAGGAAAGCT
>NZ_QZDU01000030.1 GCF_009917525.1 Acutalibacter sp. 1XD8-36 | reverse complement strand
AAGTTCCTTAAGAGACCACTTGCGGCTCTTCTGGCCATTCTCATGGTCGTCGCTTTGGTCCCAATGAGCGCGCTGGCGGAAGATGAGGATGTGGGGCAGGAGCTCAACATCACCGTCGACACCTACCGCGCCACCCGCAACGGTAACGACTATGAAGTTACCGTGTGGGATTCTAACGACGTCACCATCGCTTGGGCGCCCATCCCGGGCACTACTCTGAAGCTGGTGACCGGGGGCAATAACCCCGACGTTGTGCTGGATTTGCCTCATAAGCTCTACCTGGCGGAGAATGCCAACGTGGTGGGTGAGAACACCTACACTGTCACCCTGAGGGAGACTGTAGGCTCTGCTGACCCCGTAGACCACACGCTGAAGATTACCGTGGCGAGCTCCATCCCCGATGACGACGCTACCCTGGCTGCTATCCGCGTGGATAACACCAGCGGCAACTACGCTTTCGGTTATCTGACTGGCACCGCTATCCCCGGCTACATCTCCGATGTGACCGCTACCGGCATCGAGGCCCACGCCATCGGCGGCGTGATTGACAACGTCAACGAGACAGTCACAATCACCCTGCCCTTCGGCATGAAGCCCGCAGATGTTGGAATGGACGCTTCCCTGGATGGCGCTGCCTCTCATGTGTTCGCTCCCACTTCTGTACATGCGAACTCTGTCTACAAGTACATTGACGAGAAGAGCGCGGAGATTACCGTGACCGCCAAGACCGGCGTTGTGAACCGCTATAAGGTTTCCTTCGAGCACGAGACCATTTTTGAGAGCTTTACCAACGCCACCAACCTTGATGAGCTGACCGAGGTAAAAGACGGCCTGCCTACGCTGAAGGTTGAGGAGGGCGAGGCGGCCTTCGTGCCCCGTTTCAAGACCACTGACAATGTGAAGCGTATCATGGGTACCAGCGGCGATGCCGAAGTAAGTGGTACTGACGATGACCAGGTTGAACTTGATTTTAGCTCCACCACTATATTTGGTGAATGGATGAAGTCAGACCAGGTTACTACTGTTGACCAGGACCACATGCTCAAGCTCATCACCAGCGGTCATGCTAACTGGGGTTTCGAAGACGGCGTCAAGGACCTCGTTTATCTGCTGGTGCGTACCAAGGCCAATCCTGTGGGTGCTTGGCTGAAAATTGAGCTGGACGAGCCTGCTCCTGAGAAGACCAAAGCAGTCATCACCGAGCTCCAGGTAGACAATACCGAGAGCAAGACCGGCATTGCCTCCACAGAGCGCACCATCAATATCACTGTTGACAACACCCACAGCTTTGCCGTGGGAAATACCGAGGCAAGGGACCCTGCTGACCCTGCTACCGGCTGCTATATCCATGTAACTACCGACAAGCCTGCAGAGCTTTCTATTCCCGACCAGACCATGGCCGCAAGCTCCACTGATAAGGACAAGGGCGACGGCTGGTGGTCCTCTAGCTTTACCACAGCAGGCACACGCCACTTTATCGATGGCATAAATGCAAAGAGTGGCGAGTTCACCCTGCGCGTGACCTCCGAGGATGATTCCTACATCGACTACACTGTTAAGCTGACTGCTGCCAAGACGCAGAGCCTGGGCCTGAAGCGCGTTGAGCTACGCAACAGCAAGGGTGCACTGGTTGCCGCCAGCACAGTTGACGCCAAGAATTCCTTTGACCTGAAGGTTCCCTATGCGTGCCATGCCGGAAAGGCTACAACCGCCGCAATAGATGACCCGCTGAACGGCCTTTATCTGTATGTCTACCCCGACGCCGGTGCTGTAGTTGTGCCCGGCAACAATGGTGTGACTGGTACAAAGGTTAAAACTACAACAGTTGCTATCGGTTCCACCGACGGGACTCAAAACTCTGGCAACAATACTAACGAAACCCCATTTGAAAACAGCATTACCGTTATGTCCAAAGTCTGGGTCAATCAGTACACACTGGATAAAGACGGCGCTGCAAACAGCGGCACGGCTGCCGACCTTGCCACATTTGACAGTATTCTTAACCTGACCGTTTCCAACGGCAAAAACACTTCCAAGGAAGTGTACCAGGTCAAGCTGAAGCGCAACCAGCCTGCTGAGACCGCTATAATCACCGGTATTGAGGCTAACAAGGCCCTCGACAGCGACTATATCTACTCTGTCGCCACCACTCTGGGCACTCAGCTGGTCGGTCATACCGATATCGGCCAGGCCTACGTAGGCGCGGTTGACATTGACGGCAACAAGCTGCTCGCCACTGTGGACCAGGCTGCTAAGACCATTAAAATTGAAGTACCCCACGACTGGACAAAGGACGACGTCCTGTACCTGACCGACGTTGATTTCACTGGCTTTAACTACGCCAGAATTGCTTCCGATGGTTCAGCCAAGGCAAGCACAAAGACACTTGATCCCATAAACCAGGAGGACCAGTCTCATATATACACCGGTCCACTCGCACTGGGCTTTGATAACCTGACTACCAGCGCAGGCTCTGCTACTAAATACAACACCCTGTATGTCTATAGCGAGGCAAAATACTATGCTGGAGATAGAACACCAACCGCAGCTGATATAAATTACGATTGGCTCAATGCCAATGCCGTAGCCTACAAAATGTACGTGGTAAAGGGCACAGAGAACACCGGACGCACCCTGACCGGCGTAGAGGCCACCAACGGCGCGACCGCAGTGTTCCGCAACACATACGACGACATCAAGCTGACCGTACCCGGCAGCTACAACTGGACCGCCTACCGCAAGGACAACAGCAAGGACTTCAAGCTGAAGTTCAGCACCTCCACCGGTGCCCTGGTTATCGACAAGGGTCAGTACGAGGCCAATGAAGTTATTGCCGCAGATTCCATAAAGGATAATGGCACAAAGTACGATGATACCAGAAATGGCACTACCACTCTGGAAAATGCTAGCAAGGCTGAGTACAAGAAGCAGCTTAACCTGCACAATCAGATTGATGATGAGACCACATTCTTCGTGATGGACGGCGAGCTGTACATCTACGACGAGCTGACCGGCAAGGAGACCCGCGTTACAGGCGTTGGCGACAACTTCACCAACAGCAACTGGGGCGAAATCAAGACCAAGCAGGCCGAGATTCAGGTCTACAATGCCGCACAGCGTTCTTCCATGAACTACCGCCTTGACCTGGTAGTGGGCGCCAAGAGCAACTCAAACCAGATTACCTCCCTGAAGGTCGGCGAGACTTCCGCCACCATCAGCGGCTCTGAGATTGCAGTTACCATGCCCGCGGACAGCGAGAAGGAGCAGGCCCTGACTATCGAGCACAACGGCGCGGCTGTGGCAGTAAACGGCGAGCGCTACCTGGAGAGCCTGCCTGTTGACCTCACCAAGCCCGTGACAATAGTAGTCACCGCCGAGGACGGCACAGAAGCTACCTACACCCTGACCGTCACCTTCAGCGACGACACTCCCGACCCGGATAAGCCCTCCAGCAAGTTCGAGGATTTGGACAAGGTCACCAACGATACCATGCGCGACTTCGTTAAGAGGGCCATCGACATGGGCATCATGGGCAGCACAAGCACAACAGCCAACGTGTTCTCACCCAAGGCCATCGTGTCCCGCAAGGACTTCGCGGTCATCATCGCCCGCGCCGACCTGATGGCTAACAACGAGGACATCACCAACACGAAGGAAGCTGACGAGCGCCTTGAAGAACTCTACGGCGGCGAGGATGCCTTCGATGATATTGCAAATATTAACCCTGTCCAGAAGGCCGCCATTAAGTACTGCACCGAGAAGTCCTATATCTCCGGCGACGGCAAGGGCAGCTTCAATCCCAACGGCTCCATCGAGCGTCAGGCGGCGGCAATAATCCTCGCCAAGTGGCGCGGCCTGGAGGTTGACGAGGAGAATACCGAGAACGTGAACAACGTGAAAGACTGGAAGAACGTCGCAAACTGGGCCAAGCCGTACGTCAATGCAGTTATGGCAGACGGGCTCATGAGCGGCACCGGCAACGGCAACTTCACTCCTGCGGGCGAGAAGGGCACTGTGAACCGCGAGCAGACCGCCGTTATGCTGGTGAAGGTCTTCGACAAGAAGTACCCTTCCTTTAACTAAGGTTTCAACTCATCTAAATTTTATGATTACCCCATAAAGGCGGGGGAGGCAGAGCAATCTGCCTCCTCTGCTTTTAGTCAAAACTTTTTGTTTTAAAACCAAAGACAAAGAGGGCGGATTTCTCCGCCCCCTTTGCCTTTATGGGGTAATCATAAAATTTAGATGAGTTGAAATCTTATTCAACCTCGGCGTTCTTCTTCTCGTA
>NZ_QZDU01000029.1 GCF_009917525.1 Acutalibacter sp. 1XD8-36 | reverse complement strand
ATGTACCCTAAAAACTGGATAAAGCGTAAAAGGAGAAGACGAGAAAGGGAAGGAACAATATGGTCAAGCCCTCGGCCTATTAGTACTGCCAAGCTGAACATGTTACCATGCTTACACACGCAGCCTATCAACCTTGTAGTCTACAAGGGGCCTTACTAGCTTGCGCTATGGGATATCTAATCTTGGAGGCGGCTTCACGCTTAGATGCTTTCAGCGTTTATCCGTTCCACACATAGCTGCCCAGCCGTGCCATTGGCATGACAACTGGTGCGCCAGAGGTGTGTCCATCCCGGTCCTCTCGTACTAAGGACAGCTCTCCTCAAATATCCTGCGCCCACGACAGATAGGGACCGAACTGTCTCACGACGTTCTGAACCCAGCTCGCGTGCCACTTTAATCGGCGAACAGCCGAACCCTTGGGACCGAATACAGCCCCAGGATGTGACGAGCCGACATCGAGGTGCCAAACCTCCCCGTCGATGTGAACTCTTGGGGGAGATCAGCCTGTTATCCCCAGGGTAGCTTTTATCCGTTGAGCGACGGCAATTCCACTCTCATACCGCCGGATCACTAACTCCAACTTTCGTTACTGCTCGGACCGTCATCCTCGCAGTTAGGCCAGCTTATGCGTTTACACTCAGTAGCACGGTTTCCATCCGTGCCGAGCTGACCTTTGAGCGCCTCCGTTACTCTTTTGGAGGCGACCGCCCCAGTCAAACTGCCCACCTAACAATGTCCCCCGGCCGGATTCACGGCCGCAGGTTAGAATTCCAACAATCTAAGGGTGGTATCCCAAGGGTGGCTCCCTACAAGCTGGCGCCCGTAGTTCGCTGCCTCCCACCTATCCTGTACATAAATTATCGAAACCCAATATTAAGCTGCAGTAAAGCTCCATGGGGTCTTTCCGTCTTGTCGCGGGTAACCGGCATCTTCACCGGTACTACAATTTCGCCGGGCGGGTAATTGAGACAGTGCCCAGATCGTTACACCATTCGTGCGGGTCGGAACTTACCCGACAAGGAATTTCGCTACCTTAGGACCGTTATAGTTACGGCCGCCGTTTACTGGGGCTTCAATTCAATGCTCTCACATCTCCTCTTAACCTTCCAGCACCGGGCAGGTGTCAGCCCCTATACGTCATCTTTCGATTTAGCAGAGACCTGTGTTTTTGCTAAACAGTCGCCTGGGCCTATTCTCTGCGGCCACATCTCTGTGGCATCCCTTCTTCCGAAGTTACGGGATCAATTTGCCGAGTTCCTTAACTACCCTTCTCCCGTTGGCCTTAGAATCCTCTTCCTGTCTACCTGTGTCGGTTTGCGGTACGGGCGCCTTAGATATACACAAGACTTTTCTCGCCCCCTTCCAAGCACGCTTCCCTACTTTATTTCGGTCCCTTTCGCCCGGGGCTACCATCGCCCGGGTCGTGCCCTTCTAGGGTGTCCTCTTGCTTAAATCTTTCGGCGGCTACGGAATTTCCACCGTATGTGCATCGGCTACGCCTTTCGGCCTCACCTTAGCTCCCGGCTAACTTGGAGCGGACGAACCTTCCTCCAAAAACCTAAGACTTTCGGCCAATATGATTCTCACATATTTCTCGCTACTCATTCCGGCATTCTCACTCGTATAAAGTCCACCAGCGCTTCCGCTCTGACTTCACCCCTTATACGACGCTCTCCTACCATGCATTGCTGCATCCCAAGCTTCGGTGTACACTTTAGCCCCGTTGAATTTTCGGCGCAGGGCCACTCGACCAGTGAGCTATTACGCACTCTTTTAATGAGTGGCTGCTTCTGAGCCAACATCCTGGTTGTCTGTGCAACCCCACATCCTTTTCCACTGAAGTGTACTTTGGGACCTTAGCTGTGGGTCTGGGCTGTTTCCCTTTCGACAATGAAACTTATCTCCCACTGTCTGACTCCTGTACATCAATTATCCGGCATTCAGAGTTTGATAGGCTTCGGTACCCTCTCGGGCCCTAGGCCATTCAGTGCTTTACCTCCGGTAATCTAATACAAGGCTAGTCCTAAAACTATTTCGGAGAGAACCAGCTATCTCCGGGTTCGATTGGAATTTCTCCGCTACCCACACCTCATCCGCTACCATTTCAACGGGAGTCGGTTCGGTCCTCCATGGAGTTTTACCTCCACTTCAACCTGGACATGGGTAGGTCACCCGGTTTCGGGTCGAATACAACTGACTTCATGCGCCCTATTCAGACTCGCTCTCGCTGCGGCTCCGGGCCTTAAGCCCTTAACCTTGCCAGTTACATTCACTCGCCGGACCATTCTACAAAAGGTACCCGATCACCCTTTGACGGGCTCTCGGTGCTTGTAAGCACAAGGTTTCAGGTTCTATTTCACTCCCCTCCCGGGGTACTTTTCACCTTTCCTTCACAGTACTTTACACTATCGGTCACCAGGTAGTATTTAGGCTTGGAGGGTGGTCCCCCCATATTCCCACCGGGTTCCACGTGCCCGGCGGTACTCTGGATACAGCTAGCTCATTTCACCTTTCATCTACGTGACTCTCACACTGTTTCGTCAGCCTTCCCATGCTGTTCGACTAGGCTCCATGATACACATCGCTGTCCTAACCCCGGAGGTATTACTACCTCCGGTTTGGCCTCTTCCGCGTTCGCTCGCCACTACTAGCGGAATCTCGGTTGATTTCTCTTCCTCGCCCTACTTAGATGTTTCAGTTCAGGCGGTTCCCCTCATACAGCTATGTATTCACTGTATGATGACTGGACATGACTCCAGCCGGATTGCTCCATTCGGAAATCTGCGGCTCAAAGCCTACTTACGGCTCCCCGCAGCTTATCGCAGTTAATCGCGTCCTTCTTCGGCTCCTGGTGCCAAGGCATTCCCCTTGCGCTCTTTGTAGCTTGACCATGTGTTCTCATAAAGTTCGCTTTGAATAAGCTTTTAAACTTTTACCCTTTAGAAATTGTTATTTTACCCGACAAGTCTTTCAGACTTATCTAATAAAACTCTCGATTTCTGTCTTTTCGCTTTATCCAGTTTTCAAGGTACATTTGACTTTGGCTCTATATGCTTTCGCATATTCCACCAAATCACTTTGTGCGTGGCCCTTTTAGGGCCATGGTGGGCTCAAGTGGACTCGAACCACCGACCTCACGCTTATCAGGCGTGTGCTCTAACCTGCTGAGCTATGAGCCCAAGATTAAATTTGCACCGCAAATTTAACTTGCCGAGTTTGTCTCGACCGCGAAGCGGCCGCCTTTTCCTTCGGAAAAGTACCGTCAAACTCCGACCGGCTACCTTACCTTGCAGTGTCGGCTGTTTGTCTCTCTTGCCCTTGGTGGAGATGAACGGGTTCGAACCGATGACCCCCTGCTTGCAAAGCAGGTGCTCTCCCAGCTGAGCTACACCCCCATTTCGAAAGGTGCTCCCTTTCTTCTCCTGAGGTTCCTGGCTGTCTTTCTCGCCTTAGGACCCTCAAAATTAAACAACGACTCAAATTCGCGACCTGTGCTGAACTTGGATTTTAGGCCAGGCTCTTTATCCCAGCCAGTTCTCCATAGAAAGGAGGTGATCCAGCCGCACCTTCCGATACGGCTACCTTGTTACGACTTCACCCCAGTCGCCAATCCTACCTTCGGCAGCGCCCTCCTTGCGGTTAGGCTACTGACTTCGGGCATTACCGGCTCCCATGGTGTGACGGGCGGTGTGTACAAGGCCCGGGAACGTATTCACCGCGGCATGCTGATCCGCGATTACTAGCAATTCCAACTTCACGCAGGCGGGTTGCAGCCTGCGATCCGAACTGGGACCATTTTTAGGGTTTTGCTCTGCCTCGCGGCTTTGCCTCCCTCTGTTAATGGCCATTGTAGTACGTGTGAGGCCCAGGTCATAAGGGGCATGATGATTTGACATCATCCCCACCTTCCTCCGTTTTGTCAACGGCGGTCCTGCTAGAGTGCTCTTGCGTAGCAACTAACAGTAAGGGTTGCGCTCGTTGCGGGACTTAACCCAACATCTCACGACACGAGCTGACGACAACCATGCACCACCTGTCTCCGCTTTCCCCGAAGGGCACCTAACGCATCTCTGCCTCGTTAGCGGGATGTCAAGACCTGGTAAGGTTCTTCGCGTTGCATCGAATTAATCCACATACTCCACTGCTTGTGCGGGCCCCCGTCAATTCCTTTGAGTTTCAGCCTTGCGGCCGTACTCCCCAGGTGGATTACTTATTGTGTTAACTCCGGCACGGAAGGGTTCAGTCCCCCCACACCTAGTAATCATCGTTTACAGCGTGGACTACCAGGGTATCTAATCCTGTTTGCTACCCACGCTTTCGTGCCTCAGCGTCAGTTAAAGCCCAGTAGGCCGCCTTCGCCACTGGTGTTCCTCCCGATCTCTACGCATTTCACCGCTACACCGGGAATTCCGCCTACCTCTACTTCACTCAAGCTGTGCAGTTTCAATAGCAGTTCATGGGTTAAGCCCATGGATTTCACTACTGACTTGCATAGCCGCCTACGCACCCTTTACACCCAGTAAATCCGGACAACGCTCGCTCCCTACGTATTACCGCGGCTGCTGGCACGTAGTTAGCCGGAGCTTCCTCCTCTGCTACCGTCATCATCTTCACAGAGGACAGAGGTTTACAATCCGAAAACCGTCTTCCCTCACGCGGCGTTGCTGGTTCAGGGTTTCCCCCATTGACCAATATCCCTTACTGCTGCCTCCCGTAGGAGTCTGGGCCGTGTCTCAGTCCCAATGTGGCCGTCCAACCTCTCAGTCCGGCTACCGATCGTCGGCTTGGTGGGCCGTTACCTCACCAACTACCTAATCGGACGCGAGCCCATCTTTCAGCGGATTGCTCCTTTGATTATCAAGCCATGCAGCTCAATAATGTCATGCGGTATTAGCGTTCGTTTCCAAACGTTATCCCCCTCTGAAAGGCAGGTTGCTCACGCGTTACTCACCCGTCCGCCACTAAGATATACAAGAATCAATAGCAAGCTAAATCTTCAGCGTATATCTCCGTTCGACTTGCATGTATTAGGCACGCCGCCAGCGTTCGTCCTGAGCCAGGATCAAACTCTCTAAAATATGGTATCTAAACACCTTCCGGCATTCAAATCAATTTCAGAGCTTTAATTAGCTCATTTCAAAGCACTTGGCTTTGTCACAGATTTCTTTAGGTTCTGTTTCCTTCTTCCAAGAGTCTCAACTCTCAGAATTCACGGGTCGTTCTTTCTTGTCGTTGTTTAATTTTCAAGGTCCTTCTCGGGTTCCCGCTCCGCTTTCGCTTCGCCTTTCCCCTTCGCTCTCTCTCGGGGTTTTTGCCCCGCTCTCTCGAGCGCTTGACTATCTTACCACACTCATCCCCTTTTGTCAACACCTTTTTTCAAATTTTTT
>NZ_QZDU01000002.1 GCF_009917525.1 Acutalibacter sp. 1XD8-36 | reverse complement strand
TACGAGAAGAAGAACGCCGAGGTTGAATAAGATTTCAACTCATCTAAATTTTATGATTACCCCATAAAGGCGGGGGAGGCAGAGCAATCTGCCTCCTCTGCTTTTAGTCAAAACTTTTTGTTTTAAAACCAAAGACAAAGAGAGCGGATTTCTCCGCCCCCTTTGCTTTTATGGGGTAATCATAAAATTTAGATGAGTTGAAACCTTAGTTACCGAACTCGGGGTAGATGATGCCGAAAGCGTCCACCAGTACGGAAGCGGTCTGCTCGCGGTTCACAGTGCCCTTGGGGTCGAAGCCGGTGCCCTTGCCATTCATAAGCTTGTTAGCGTAGACGGCATTGACATAGGGCTTAGCCCAGTTGGATATCTCGTTCCAATCAGCTATCTTATTTACGTTTTCGGTATTGTTCTTGTCAACTTCAACCTTGGTCCAGTTGGTCAGGATGACAGCTATCTCCTCGCGGGCCAGCTTGCCATCGGGATTGAAGCCGGCTCCGTCGCCCTTGACAATCTCCTTCTCGGCGCAGTAGCGGATGGCGGCCTTCTGGACGTCGTTGCACTTGGCAAGGTCGTTGAAGGCGTCCTCGCCGTCGGTGTACATGGCCTTCAGGGCCTCGTCAGCCTGCTCGGCGTTGGCGATATCCTCGCTGCTGGCGATGAGGTCAGCGCGGGCAATGATGACAGCGATATCCTTGCGGCCTATGTCGGCCTTGGGGGCGAAGACATAGGCGGTGGAGCTGGTGCTGCCCATGATGCCCATATCGATAGCTGCCTTGACCTTGTTGCGCATGGTATCGTTGGTGACCTTATCAAGGTCGGTGTACTTGTCCGAGGGCTTCTCCGGGTCGGGAGTGTCGTCGCTGAAGGTGACGGTCAGGGTGTAGGTTGCCTCTGTGCCGTCCTCGGCGGTGACAACGATAGTTGCGGGCTCGCTCAGGTCGATGGGCAGGGTGCTCAGGTAAGCAGCGCCGTTGACGGTAACCGTAGCCATCGGGGAGACCTCGATAGCCAGGGCCTGCTCCTTCTCGCTGTCTGCGGGCAGGGTGGCGGTGATGTTGGTGCCGTCGATAGTTGCGGCAGTCTCGCCAACCTTCAGGGACAGGATGGAGTTCGCATTGCTCTTAGCGCCAACTACCAGCTCAAGGCGGTAGGTGCGCACAGACTCCTGAGCCGCGTCGAAGACGTCAATCTCAGCCTGCTTGCTCTTAATCTCGCCCCAGTTGCTGTTGGTAAAGCTGTTGCCCTCGCCGGTCACGCGGGTCTGCTCGCCGGTGAGCTCGTCATAGATGTACAGCTCGCCGCCCAGCACAAAGAAGCTGGTCTCGCCGGCAACCCACTGGTCGTGCTCGTTCATCTGGACATTGTACTCAGCCTGGCTGTCAGACTCAAGTGCGGGGCTTGTGGTGCCATTACGGTCGTCGTCATACTTCTTGCCGTCCTCGATAGAGTCCTCAGCAATGGTCTTGTTCACCAGAGCCTGGCCCTTGTCAATCACGACAGCGCCCTTGGAAGCGTCAAACTTCAGGGTGAAGTCATGGCTGCCGTCGTGACGGTAATCGCCCCAGTTGTAGCTGCCGGGGACTGTGACAGTGACCTTGTCGTAGGTCTTGTTGAAGTCGACCTTTACGTTACTGTCGTCTGAGCCTATGCTGTTCAGCACTTTCCCGGTGTCCTTGGTGGTGCGCCGGATGTAGATTTTGTACTCAGCGTCGGCGTTCTTTCTAATCCACGAAGGATGCATCCAGTGGTCGTTAGTACCAGTACCCTTCACGGTATAAAAACTCTTTTCACTGGCAACATATAGAATATTATCGCTCTTAGCTGTACTGGGACTGGTTGTAAGACCAGTAAATCCAAGAATAGTATCCTGCTTATCACTCCAGCTTGCATTGCCTTGAGCCATCAACTGGCTGTCCTGATTATCGTTGTCCAGACATATTTTGCTTCCATTTAAGAGAACATCAAGCTTATTATCAGTTACAGCTCCAAATCTATAAAGCTTTTCGCCAGTCCACTCCAGATTTGTGAAATAGAAGACATCTGTATTTTTCCAGTCATAAGGTACATCAACCCGAATAGCACCGTCTTCAATTGTTGTAGGAAGTGCGTTGCCATTGGCATCTACTGCACCCATATATCCAGGTGTTGCAGTCCCAATATCAGTTGTTTCAATCGGCTGATTTAAGGTAGTAGCAACGGAGTACACATAGTCGTTATCCCAAGCGCGATTAGCTGTTGCCTTTGTAATTTCAGCATTCTCATTGGGTAGGCCCTGCTCCAGTTTTACCTGATATACACTTTCCTCTCCATTAGCATTAGAAACTGTGAGGAAAAGAGTATCATCAAAAGCACCAGCAGTCTCATTGGTTACATTATACTTACGGGTTGTGTATTTCCCTAACCACACATCACCCATTTTAGTAACACTATTTTCAATAGGGTCGCCTATGCCGCCTTTGTAGTTGTCATCATTAATTCCCGGTAATTCAGCATCTTTACCAGGGCCAGGCTTTACGCTAGCACCATCACTGGGATAGGCATAGAATCCAAGGTTAGCAAGGTCGGGATAAATGGTGCTTATATTGTTAAAAGACCATTCAAATCCATACTTATAAGGAACTTTCAGAGTGACAGTTTTGTCAGCTTTGGACTCAGGTACACCAACAGCTACCACATCGCCACTGCCATCACGCAGCTCAAGCTTATTCAGCTCAGTGGTGTTGACCTTGGAAGCGGTAAGATTGATGGTGTAATCGCGATAGTGCTTGCCGTCTTCAGCAGTAACACGCAGAGTGAAAGAGCCGCTCTTGGTGTTCACATTATTCAGAGTATGTCTTGTTGTTCCCCTGCCGTCTGCAGTAATATTCTGAGCAGGAACAGATACTGTTGCTTTCGCGTCGGTGGTTACCTTCACAGTGCAGGCATGCTCACCAGGCTTCAGCTGTGTATTGCCCTTGTCAAAGTCATGGGTCTTATCAACAACAATATTGACAGGAGATGAGGCATCATCAGCAGTCAGGCCCCACTTGCTTTCAGAGCCATCCACCTGAATTTCAGTCATGATGGCGTCTTCACCGCGAACGGGCTTGTTCTCAAGAGTGATTTTTACAAAAGCCCCGGAGGGGTTAGCCTTGGTACGGACAAGCAGCACAGTGCTGGGCACGCTCCAAGTGGCATGACCGCTGCCAATCACTTTAAGCAGATGTGCCGGATTAGTCATGCTCTCAATGCACTCACCGATGCCATACGTATCATTGCTGGACCAGTCGAGCACAACATCAGCAGTAGTGTTCTTATCTGCAAAAGTGTCTCCAGCAGTGGTAACACCCATAATACGCTTTACATTTTCTCCACTTGTAAAGGTAGGAACCCATGCCGCCGTATTGTCAGCTACCTTCACACTCAAGTTAGGCAGATTTGTTCCAGTAGTAACCTCATCAAGTACAGAGAGGTCAGTCTCGCCAATCTGTCCAGATACAGAGAAGCTATCGAAAACCTTCTCATTCACAAAGGAAACATTGTAGAAATCCTGAGTGCCGGTCTTAGCGGTAACAGTCACCTTACCGGTCTGTGTGGAAGCATCATAGGCATAAGCGCTCTTAGCGCGGATAGAAGTGGGGGCGAATATCTCAGTAGAATCGGAGATATCTACACCCAGGCCCACGTCGCCGGGCTTCATGCCGAAGGGCAGGGTGATAACGATGTCGCTGCCGTTGATGTCACCGGAGATGGCATGGGCCTTGATTTCGTCAAGGTACCCGAAGGCGTAGGTGCCCTCGGCGTTCTCCACGCGGACGGTGGACAGGGTGGCATCGTTCTCGGGGATTGTGCTCTCCACGGTGATTATCAGGTCGTGGTCGACAGGCTCTGCGTCGCCAACCTTCTCGCGAAGGGTAACGGTGTAGACGTTGTCGCCGGTGACCTCGGCATTCTTTGCCAGATAGAGCTTATAAGGCAAATCCAGCACAGCCGGGTTCTCACCTCTCGTCACCAGCTTCAGAGTGGTGCCCGGGATGGGCGCCCAAGCGATGGTGACATCGTTGGAGTCGTAAACAGTGACCTCATAGTTGCCGTCACTGTTACGGGTGGCGCGGTAGGTGTCGACGGTGATGTTGAGCTCCTGCCCCACATCCTCATCTTCCGCCAGCGCGCTCATTGGGACCAAAGCGACGACCATAAGAATGGCCAGAAGAGCCGCAAGTGGTCTCTTAAGGAACTTGCTTTTGTTCATGATTTCAACCCTCTTAAATTTTAGATTCTCGTACGGCTCTCTTTTGCCGCCGAGTGGAAGTTATTTATAAATTAGCAGTTTGGAGCTGTCGAAAACTCCAACACAACAAAAAAGATAGCAGTCACAATAATTTGCAACTACTATCTCTATATCATTCATTAGGACAACTGCTTAACAAAGTGAAAGGCAGAGCAAAGATTGAAATCAGACTACATTATAAAGGGCCTGCTCAATTAAAACTGAACAGGCCTTTACTTATATTCTTAGCAGTATTTCGGAAGCCAATCACCGTGAGTAGCAATCAAATCGTCCACCATCTTGATAATGGTATCGATATCCAGCTCACTGCCGGTATGGGGGTCCAGCATTGCAGCCTGATAGATATGCTCTTTCTTCTTAGTGACCGCAGCTTCAATAGTAAGCAGCTGCACGTTGATGTTCGTCATGTTCATAGCCGCGCACTGTACAGGCAGGCGGCCAACCCGGCAGGGGTTTACTCCTCTGCCATCCACAAGGCAGGGCACCTCAACGCAGGCGTCATGGGGAAGGTTTTCGATAAGCCCTCCGGTGTTCAGCACGTTGCCGCCTATCTTGTAGGGTGTGTCGGTCATGATGGACTCCATAATATAGGAGGCGTACTCATGGCTGCGCTTATGGTCCAGCTGGTGGCTCTCTCTGAGCTGGTCGCGCTCTTTAGCCCAGCCCTCTATCTGGTTGACACAGCGGCGGGGGTACTCATCCAGAGGGATGTTGTAACGGTCGATAAGCTCGGGGTACTTTGACTTAATATAGAACATATTGTACTCGGAGTTATGCTCGCTGGACTCGGTACAGTAGTAGCCGAACTTGTCTATGTACTCGAAACGTACCATATCGTCATGCTTCTCGTTTGCATTCTTCTCTTTGGCACGGCGGCGTATCTCAGGATACAAATCGTTACCATCCCTGTCTTTTATCTCGAGCAGCCAGCCCATGTGGTTGATACCGGCGATAAGCTCCTTGCGTCCCTCCAGCTTGTCCTCCATGTCAAGCTTTTTCAGAAGCCCTTCAGAGCAGACCTGCACGCTGTGGCATAGTCCTACGGTCTTCACACCGGTATAGCGCTGCATATAGCCGGAGAGCATTGCCATGGGGTTGGTATAGTTGAGGAACCATGCGTCCGGACAGACCTCCTCCATGTCCTTGGCGAAGTCATCCATCACCGGGATGGTGCGCAGGGCACGCATAATGCCCCCAATACCCAAGGTATCGCCGATTGTCTGGCGAAGGCCGTACTTCTTGGGCACCTCGAAGTCGATGATGGTGCAGGGGTCATACAGGCCCACCTGGATGGCATTCACTACGAAGGTAGCCCCCCTCAGGGCGTCCTTACGGTTTTCAACGCCCAGGAAGGTGGTGATTTTACTGTGGCTCCCTAAGGTCTCGTTCATGGCGCCCAGTATCTCGGCACTTTCCTGAAGACGCTGCCCATCAATGTCATATAGCGCGAACTCGGCCTCCCTTAAAATGGGGCTGCACATGCAGTCACCGATGACGTTCCGGGCGAAGACGGTGCTGCCAGCGCCCATAAATGTGATTTTCAGCATAGCTCTCGTTTCCTTTCATTGGGTTTTCTCAAGGATAGCACAGCCGCCGGAAAATAGCAAGGGGTTATTTTTATGTTTTATGTGGTTATTATATTCATTTCCTGTAACGTGTCACCAGACGTATGGTATTAACCTGAACCTTGTTTTCTCGCGGTATTCTATATATCCATCAAGCTCTGTTTCAAGCAGCTTTTCTTCGTTGTAAATCCTTAGCACAATGACAAGTATAAGCAGGGCCGCCGGAATAAGCCCTAATAGGGAGCCAAGAACTAACGGAGTGGCAAGAATGATAAGGGCTGCGCCGCTGTACATAGGGTGTCTGACAACGGAATATGGCCCTGTGGTAATAAGCTGTTGTCCTTCCATATGTTCAATGGCGCGGGATGTGAAGGTGTTGACCTTGAAAACGATGAAGACAACTATAAAGCCTATAAGCACAGCAGCCGCGCTGAGTACAGATATCCCTGTGTAAACATAAGTCCAGCCAAAATGGTAATCCAGCGATGGCAAAATGACAATGCCTCCTAAGAAGAGAACCGCCGCGATACTCTGTCCGGCAATTTGTGCCGCCCTGGTTTCAACCGGGCAAATGCGTCTCTCAATCAATATGGGGTCTTTTTGCGGAAAGTACATTGTAATCACAAGTGTTGGAACGCAGAACGCCAGCCAATACAGCCAACCATTCCAGAAGCATAGGCTTCCTGCCGAAAAGAAAATTGCACCAAAAACTATTGCAAAAAAGGGAAAAGCAGATAAATATGTTAAAGCGTAAAGCTTAGATTTTTTCATTTTCTTATCCTCAAAGTTTTTACTTAGTAAACAGATTGTATCACATCACCGATATTGAATCAACGGTTCTCCCAGAATAAATCAAAACTATAACTCATAGGCACCGTCCTTGAAAAATATCACCGTATATGATATCATTGGTGGAGAAAATAATGAGAGGAAGTATCTCATGCGCAGGATAGCCATATGCGACGATGAGCCCGCCCAGGCTGAATGGCTTCGGGGCTTTGTCCAGGACTGGGCCCGGGACCGGCGGGAGCCCTCTGAGGTAAGACTGTTCCCCAGTGGTGACGCCTTCTGGTTTGTCTGGGAGAATGAGAAGGACTGGGATGTGCTTTTACTTGACATACAGATGTCCGGCACAGACGGACTGAAGCTTTGCAGGATGCTCCGCGACTCAGGCTCCCGTCTGCCGGTGGTTTTTGTAACAGGGCTTGCAGGCCATATGGCCGAGGGCTTTGAGCTGGACGC
This sequence comes from Acutalibacter sp. 1XD8-36, assembly GCF_009917525.1. Classification (GTDB taxonomy): domain Bacteria; phylum Bacillota; class Clostridia; order Oscillospirales; family Acutalibacteraceae; genus Acutalibacter. Next base: position 578,306 of record NZ_QZDU01000002.1, on the reverse strand, counting down.
CGTGCACTACCTGATAAAGCCGGTGAGCCGGGACAAGATATTCCTTTGCCTTGATAAGGCAATACAGCGCGGGGGTAGGGAGCCCTTCATACTGCTTGAGTGCGCCGACGGCCAGACCGCCCGGATTCTGCTGTCTAACATAGCATTATTGGAGTCCAGCGGACACCGCACGGTGGTGACTTTGGCGGGAGGGGATACCCTGGAGTCAAAAGCCGGGTTCCGGAAGCTGTGCGGGCGGCTGCCAGAGGGAGACTTTATCCAATGCCACCGCTGCTGTCTTGTGGGCCTGCGGCATGTGTACAGGGTACAGCGGGATGGTCTCATCTTAGACGGCGGCAGGCAGGTGCCCGTCAGCCGGGGGCGGTTCCAGCAGGTGAACAGCGCCTTTGTCAGCTTTTACCGTCAGGAGGGATAGGAGCATATGCCAGGCTGGCTAATAGCGACCATAACAATTATTACTGTGCTCATATTTGCCGGTGCGCTTATACTGTGCAGAAAGCTGACGCTGGGCAGAGCCATGCAGAGCACGGAGCTCTTTCAGTCGGACCTGCTGAAGCGGCAGGTGCAGGAGGTGGAGAACCTTTACCGGCAGATAAGGGGTATGCGCCATGACCTTAGAAATCATGCCCAGACCATGCAGGCATATCTTCAGCTTGGACAGACGGACATGCTGGAGGACTACCTCTCAGAGCTCTCAAGCTCCTTTGAGCAGGTGGACGATGTGCTGCGCACAGGAAATGTGATGGCTGACGCCATACTCAACAGCAAGCTGTCCCTGGCCCGCTCCAACGGGATAACCGTCAGTGCAAAAGCCAATGTGCCCACAGCCTCTGGCATACCCGACGTGAGACTCTGCACTATTCTTGGAAACCTGCTGGACAATGCCATGGAGGCCTGCCTGAGGGGTGCGGACCAGGAGGGGCGCTTTCTGAGGGTGTATATAGCCCCAATGAAAGGGCAGCTCTATGTGAATGTTACCAACTCATCTCCGGGCAAGAGCCAGATGGAGAATGGCAGGTATGTCTCCTCGAAGTCCGGGCGGGACCGTTTCGCCCGCCACGGCTTCGGGCTCTCCCAGATAGACAGGGCGGCAAAGCTCTGCGGGGGCTATGTAAACCGCCAGCAGGAGGAGGGGGTCTTCTCCACGGAGATAATGCTGCCACTGTAAATAGCCAGAAAAATTACCGTTCATGCGCGGTGGGATACCGTTCGTGCACGGTTTTACTTTTTTCAGGGCAGATATGCTATAGTTTTAGGCGAAAGGAGCGAGGTCTGAATGAAGAAAAAATATAAAAAGAAGCCCAAGTATTCAATGCTCAGCGATATGGGGTTCATGCTGAAAGCAGCCTGGAGGTCCAGTCCAGTCTACTTTCCCATGGCGGCTATAATTATTGTCACCCTGACGCTTATCCCCGCCATCGCTATGGTGCTGCCAAGCCGGGTCATTGCCCTTCTGGAGCAGGGCGCCAGTTTTGAGCGCATTACCCTGGAGATAGGACTTATGTCATTGGGTCTGCTGCTCTGCGCCGCAGCAGGCCAGGGGCTTTACAGTTATACGGATTTTCGCTACCTAACCAGTCCGCGCTTACGGCTTGGATGCGACGCGGTCCTAAAGATAGCAGCAACCGACTACCCTCACGGTGAGCAGCAGGATTTTCTCAATGTCTCGGAAAAACGACTGGAGGTTATGAACAACAATGACTCCGAATTAGAGGAGTCATTCCGTATGATGCAAAGGCTTTCTACAGCATTCATCGGTCTTGTGATATATGCGGCGTCTTGTGGAGCATGAGCCCCTGGGTGCTGCTGATGGTGGCGGCGCTCACAAGCGTGGGATTTATAGCAAGGCTTCGGGCCAACAGCTGGGCGTTCAAAAACAGGGACAACTGGACACCATTTGAACGGAAGCTGCAATATATCATGACCGAATCAGGTAACTATAAGTTTGCAAAGGATGTGCGGCTATTCGGCATGTCGGAGTGGCTCTGTGATTTGTACGACAGCTGCTCCAGGGCCAGGAAGGACTGGGGAAAAAAGCAGAGCTGGGTGGAGTTTTTTGCGGACGCCGTTGGCTGCCTTATCACCTTTCTCAGGGAGGGTGCGGCCTACGCATGGCTTATATACGGCGCCGTTACAGGAAGCGTTGACCCGGCGGCATTTGTGCTGTACTTTAGTGCAGTAGGCAACTTTTCAGAGCAGCTGATGAGCTGTCTAAAGGAGTTCTCGGATTTGCACAGGGCCCATCTAAAGATAGCCGTTTTCCGCGAGCTGCTGGACTGGCCCGATGAATTCAGGCATGAAGGCGGCAGGCCTGTACCCGCCGGCGGTGGATGGGAGCTTACCCTTGAACACGTGAGCTACCGCTATCCTGGAGCTGAAAAGGATACGATACACGATATGTGCCTGACACTGCGCTCGGGAGAGAAGGCGGCCTTAGTAGGCCTTAACGGAGCGGGTAAGTCCACGCTGGTGAAGCTCCTATGCGGGTTATATGACCCCACAGAGGGGAGAGTGCTGCTAAACGGCATACCTGTCACAGAATTTAACCGGGAGGAGTATTACGACCTGTTCTCGGCGGTGTTCCAGGAGTCCGCGGTGCGGCCCTATTCTCTTGCAAAAAACGTGGCCATGACGGACGATATGGACCGGGCGAAGGTGGAGCGCTGCATAGAGCTTGCCGGGCTATCCGAGCGGGTCGGGGAGCTGCCAAAGGGGATGGACACAAGGCTTATGAAAGTATATCTGGCATGACGGGGTGGATTTGTCCGGCGGCGAAGCACAGAAGCTGATGCTGGCCCGGGCGCTTTATAAGGACGGCCCGATAGTCATACTGGACGAGCCTACAGCAGCTCTTGATCCCATTGCTGAGGCGGAGCTCTATGAGAAATACAGCAGCCTGACCGCCGGGAAGACCTCCCTATATATATCCCACCGGCTTTCAAGCACGCGCTTCTGTGACAGGGTGCTGTTTCTGGAGCGGGGCGATATAATTGAGGAGGGCACCCATGAGGAGCTTTTGGACCTAAGGGGGAAATACTACGAGCTCTACGAGGTGCAGAGCTCATACTACCGCCGCAGCGTAAACGAGGAAGGAGGGCTCACAGATGAAGCAGAGATGGAGCCGGTTTAAGGAGGAGATGGCCCTTATAGTCCGGGGATATAAATATCTTGTAGAAATAGGCGGAGGGCAGACGCTTGCCTGTTATGCGTGCGAGGCAGCCATTTCAGCGGTGACCCCACTTATCACCCTGTATTTCTCCGGGCAGCTGATAGACGAGCTGGCTGGGGACAGGAACGTGGAGCGGCTGGCGTTATTGGCGGGGCTTGCCGTGGGCATAGGCCTTGTGCTGCTCCTGGCCCGAAGCTTCTGTGGCAGGCGCAAGGAGGCTCTTTACACCACCATGTGGCAGGATATGTATATGCTCTACTCCCGCAAGCTGCTTAAAATGGACTATCAGGACGTGGAGGATGTGCGGGTACAGGAAAAGCTGGACAAGATTAAGCAGCTTCAAAACTGGGGGCGGGGGCTTGTTATCCTGCACTGGGCCGTGAGCGACCTTGTGGAGGGCATAGTGGGCGTCCTGAGCTCATTGGTGCTGGCCCTTGGGCTATTCTTCGCCCCGACGCCGTATGTGCCGGGTATGGCGGGGATATTTGCCTCGGGCTGGGGCACGGTTATAATAATAGCGGTCCTGCTTATATCTTTTATAGCTTTCAAGGCAGTCTCTGACAAAAACACTAAGGCCTGGGACTCTATGGGCGACGAGATGACCCTTGTAAACCGGCTGTTTATGTATTTTAACTGGATTCTCCCCAACGACCACAAGCAGGGCAAGGATATGCGGCTGTATAATGAGATAGATATTATGCAGGGTGAGCTCAATTACTTTATTAATATCTTTGGGGATGTAAAGGAAAAGCATTCTTCTACCATAGGATGGACAAGCGCTGTTACCGCAGTATTTCCCTATCTGCTCAGCGGAGCCGTTTATCTGGTTGTGACAGCCAAGGCCTGGTGCGGGGCGATAGGAATTGGGGGCATAGTGCAGTATGTGGGCGCCATGAGCCGGTTTGCCGGGAGCTTACAGAAATTTGTAAAAAAGCTTACTGAGGTCATTAGTAATAATGAGTTTCTCCGGGAGACATTTGAGTTTCTGGACAGGGAGAATACCAAGTACCAGGGGACAATCCCCACAGAGAAGCGTCTTGATAACGAATTCCTTATCGAGTTTAAGGATGTATCGTTCAAGTACCCCGGCACGGACGCCTGGGCACTCAGGCACCTGAACTTAACGCTGCGCATAGGTGAGAGGCTGGCTGTGGTGGGCAGAAACGGCAGCGGCAAGACCACAATGATAAAGCTGCTGTGCAGGCTCTACGACCCTACAGAGGGGGTGATTACGCTTAACGGCATAGATATCAGGAAGTATAACTATGACGAGTACATGGCCCTGTTCTCGGTGGTATTCCAGGACTATCACCTATTCTCCTTCCAGCTGGGCCAGAGCGTGGCGGCAAGTGTGAAGTATGACAAGGAGCGCGTGCTCCATGACCTGAGGGAGGCAGGACTCGGGGAGCTTCTGGAGAAAATGCCCCAGGGCCTCGATACCTATCTCAACAGGGATTTTGATGAGAACGGCATGGAGTTTTCCGGCGGCGAGGCCCAGAAGACTGCTATGGCCCGGGCGCTGTACAAGGACGCCCCCTTCCTGGTGCTGGATGAGCCTACGGCGGCACTGGACCCCCTAGCCGAGTCTGAAGTGTACAGGCGCTTTGACGAGATAGCGGGGAAGAAAACTGCGGTTTGTATCTCCCACAGGCTGTCTTCATGTAGGTTTTGCGACAGGATAGCGGTATTCCGTAAGGGACAGATGGTGCAGCTGGGAAGCCATGACAGGCTGCTTGAGGATGAGCATGGAGCTTACCGGCTGCTATGGGACGCTCAAGCCAGGTACTATGCCGAGGAGAATATAGATATGGGGGACATATTAAATTAGAATATATACCGGCACAGAAAAGCCCCTGCACCTGCAGGGGCTTTTCACATATCTCTATAAAAAGAGTTTTTGGTATATTTAACTAACCTGTCAGAACTGCCTGAAGCGCCTGTAGCGCGCTCTTAATAGCTCATCGGATGGGAGCTTCATGAGCTTTGGCAGTTCCTCTGCCAGCAGGGACTTTATCTGTTTATAGGTGGCGCTGATATCCTCCTCCGGTATCACCTGCTCCACCACCCCGAGCTCCTGCATATCCTGGGCTGTCAGCCGTAGGCAGTCTGCAGCGTCCCGGACACGTTTTGCGTCCTTCCAGAGGATACTGGCACAGCCCTCTGGTGAAATCACGGAATACATGGCGTTCTCCAGTATCCAGACCTGGTCTGCCAGGGCCAGAGCCAGGGCACCGCCGCTGCCGCCTTCGCCAATCAGAATGGATATGACCGGGGTACGCAGTGCGGAGAGCTCCATCAGGTTTTCAGCAATAGCCTGCCCCTGGCCGCGCTCCTCAGCGCCCAGGCCGCAGTAGGCCCCGGAGGTATCAACAAGGCATATGACCGGCCTGTGGAATTTCTCGGCCTGCTTCATCAGCCTAAGTGTCTTGCGGTAGCCCTCAGGGTTTGTCATGCCGAAGTTCCTGCGAATGCGCTCTTTGGTGTCAGAGCCCTTCTCAATGGCGACGACTGTAACAGGCATGCCGCCCAGTGTGGCAAGCCCGCCGACAACAGCGGGGTCGTCCGCGAAGCGCCGGTCTCCGTGCAGCTCTATAAAATCCTCAAAAATATTCTCGATAAAGGAGATGCCGGTGGGGCGGCCCTTTGACCGGGCAAGCATTACCTTATCATAAGCATTTCCCGCGCCGCTCATTCCTGTCCACCTGCCTTTTCATCCTGTGATATCATGCTGCCAGGCTGGTGCAGCCTTAGCAGCCCGGCTATTGTCTCCTTCTGCTCAAGCCTTGGAGCTATCAGGTCCACAAACCCATGGTCCAGAAGAAACTCCGCGGTCTGGAAGCCCTGTGGAAGCTTCTTTCTGATGGTCTGCTCTATGACCCTGGAGCCGGCAAAGCCGATAGTCGCTCCGGGCTCCGCCATTATGATGTCGCCGTCCATGGCAAAGCTGGCAGTGACCCCTCCCAAAGTTGGGTCGGTGAGCACAGTCAGATAGAAAAGCCCACTGTCGCTGTGCCTGCGCACTGCCGCGCTGGTTTTCGCCATCTGCATAAGGGAGAGTATACCCTCCTGCATCCTGGCCCCGCCGGAGACAGTGAAGCCCACCACCGGCAGGCCGGTCTCAAGGGCTGACTCGAACAGGCGGGTTATCTTTTCGCCTACAATCGTGCCCATGCTGCCCATCATAAAATTGGGGTCCATAACAAACAGGGCGCAGGGGTGACCGCCGATAGCGGCTGTGCCGCAGACAACGGCATCCTTCTCCCGGGAGGACAGCCGGGCGTTTCTGAGCTTCTGGTCGTAGCCGGGGAAGTCCAGCAGGTCCCGGCTCATAAGCTCCCCATCCAGCTCCCTAAAGCTGCCCTCGTCGGTGATATAGGCGATACGTTCCCGGGGGGTTATCCTGAAATGGTAGCCGCAGGCGGTGCAGACATTCATATTCTCCTGCAGGTCGCTCAAAGGCAGCTGTACTCCGCAGCGAGGGCAGCTGCTGCGGATGCCTGCGTCCTCGGCCTCCTTGCCGCCCTTTTCCAGCTCGTTTTGGGGCGAGCGGAACAGTCCCATCAAATTCATAAGCCGTGACCTCTCCTTAACCTAAGGTTATCCTTTATCCTTGGGATTGAAATACTTGATAAAATCGGTGTAGTAATCCCCGGCCCTGAAACGCCGGTCCCGCACTATATCTATCTGCTCCTCAATATTGTTCTCAACGCCGTCAATCAGGAGCTCACATAGGGCGGACTGCATTTTACGTATGGCCTCCCCACGCGTGGAGGAGTATACTATAAGCTTGCCCAGCATAGAGTCGTAATATGGCGAGATATCGCAGCCCTGATATAAAAAGGTGTCAAACCGCACCCAGGGGCCGCCCGGCGGGTGGAAAAACTCTACTCTGCTGGATTTGGTGGCGTTTATCCTGCACTCTATTGCCGCGCCCTGGAGCTGGATATCCTTCTGGGTAAAATCCAGCGGAACGCCTGCGGCAATGCGTATCTGCCACTTTACAATGTCCACGCCGGTGACAAGCTCCGTGACCGGGTGCTCCACCTGCAGGCGGGTGTTCATCTCCATAAAGTAGAACTTTCCCGACTTGTCCATTAAAAACTCAACGGTGCCCGCGTTCACGTACCCGGCGGCCCGGGCGGCGCTTGTGGCGGCCTGTACCAGCTTTTCCCTTGTCTCCGGGTTTACGCCGGGAGAGGGTGACTCCTCTATAAGCTTCTGATGGTTTTTCTGTATGGAGCATTCCCGCTCCCCCAGGCAGACAATATTGCCGTCATGGTCTGCCAGAAGCTGTACCTCTATGTGCTTTGCCGGGGCCAGATATTTCTCCATATACAGCCGCCCGTCCCCGAAAGCCTTTTCAGCCTCGGCACAAGCAGTACGGAAGGAGCGCTCCAGGTCCTCAGGGCGCTCAACAAGCCGGATACCTTTGCCGCCGCCCCCGGCGCTGGCCTTTATCATAACGGGATAGCCGATAGACTTTGCAGCCTTCAAAGCCTCCCCGGGGCCCTCCAGCACATCAGTGCCCGGGGTGACAGGCACGCCGTTTTCGCGCATGAGCTTTCTTGCGGCCTCTTTATCCCCCATCTTGGAAATAATTTCAGCACTCGGCCCGATGAAGGTCAGTCCGTACTGCCTGCACAGCTGGGCGAACTCCGCGTTCTCGGAGAGGAAGCCGTAGCCCGGATGGATGGCCTGGGCCCCTGTTGCAAGAGCCGCGCTGACTATTCTTTTGCCGTCCAGGTAGCTGTCGTCGGCCCTTGCCCCGCCTACACACACTGCCTGGTCCGCAAGAGCAGTATGCAGGGACTCCTTGTCGGCCTGGGAGTAGACGGCTACTGTGGAGATACCCATTTCCTTGCAGGCGCGTATTATGCGTATGGCTATTTCGCCCCGGTTTGCAATCAGTATTTTTGTGAACACAAGCCTGCCCCTTTCTTTAAACCCCGGTCTTAACGAGCGCGAAGGAAAATTCCGCGGAAACACATACTTTGCCGTCTACATTGCCGGTACCCTTGGCAAAGTAAAAATTCCCCCGGCTGCGGGTGAGCTCGCACTGGGTCTCGAAAATGTCTCCGGGCTTCACCTGTCCACGGAATTTCACATTATTGAGCCCTGTGTATAGAGGCGTCATGCCCTCAGCCTTCCCAAGCAGCAGCACGCACGCGGACTGGGCCAGCATTTCGCACTGTATCACCCCGGGCACTACCGGGTTCCCCGGGAAATGGCCCTGCAGGAAGAACTCGTCCCCCCGGACATGATACTTGCCGTGGGACACGCCGTCTATAAGCTCCACCTCGTCCACCAGCAGCATGGGCTCCCTATGGGGCAGAATATTCTTTATCTCTTCACGGTTCATAGCAGCCTCCCTATATTACGGCGCAATACGGAACAGCGGCTGGTTGTATTCGACCACCTGTCCATTGCCCACGCAGACCTCCACCACGGTGCCGTCCACCTCGGAGGGGATTTCGTTCATCAGCTTCATTGCCTCTATAATGCACAGGGTATCGCCCTTTTGTACCTTTGAGCCTACCTCCACAAAGGGCTGGCTCTCCGGCGAGGGCGCCGCATAGAACACGCCCACAGTGGGGGAGAGCACCAGGGCGCCCTTTTTAGGCGCGGGCTCCGGCTCCACAGGCGCGGTTACAAATGGCGATGGGCTGTATTGCCCAGCCGGAATGGGCATAGGCTCCGTCCCGCGCTCCAGCTTCAGGCTTATGCCCTCCTGAGACAGCTCTAAAGAGGTAAGCCCGTTCTCTTTCATAAGCTTTGCCAGGTTCTCTATTGACTTTACGTCCATTATACAAGACCTCCCGGTATTATATTCTGCGGAAAGCAAGATAGGCGTTATGCCCGCCAAAGCCCAGGGAAGCGGACAGTGCCAGCTGGATATCAGCCCTGCGGGCCGAATTGGGCACATAGTCCAGGTCACAGGCGGGGTCGGGCTCCTGATAGCCTATGGTGGGCGGCACAAGCCTCTCTTTAAGCGCCAGCACGCAGGCAATGGCCTCTACTGCTCCTGCCGCGCCCAGCATATGCCCGGTCATGGATTTTGTAGAGCTTATCATGCAGGCTCTGGCGGCGTCCTCACCAAGACCCTTCTTAATGGCCATAGTCTCGCAGGCGTCGTTAAGGGGGGTGCTGGTTCCGTGAGCGTTGATGTAGAGTTTATGGGGGGCTTCGCACCCGCCGGCCTCGTCGTAGGCCAGCTTCAGGGCCCTTGCGCCCCCATTGCCCTCGGGGTCAGGGGCGGTGATATGGTGGGCGTCGCAGGTTACGCCATATCCGCATATCTCTCCGTAAATAGTGGCCCCCCTGGATTTAGCGTGCTCATACTCCTCCAGCATTAAGGCTCCGGCGCCCTCGCCCATAACAAAGCCGTTGCGCCTGGCGTCAAAGGGTACACAGGCATATGAGGGGTCATCTGTAGTAGACAGGGCTTTCATATTGGAAAAGCCCGCCAATCCCAGCGGTACGATAGCCGCCTCGGCGCCGCCAGCCAGTGCTGCCGACAGGTAGCCGTGCTTTATGGACCTGTAGGCCTCGCCGATGGCATTATTGCCGGTGGCGCAGGCTGTAACTGAGGACACCGCCGCGCCCTGGAAGTGGTGCTTGATGGCGATAAGCCCTCCGGCCATATTGATGATAAGCGCAGGGATAAAGAAGGGGGATACCCTTCTGGGACCCTTTTCCAGCATCAGCTTCTGCTGTTCTTCAAAGGTGCCGATACCGCCTATGCCGGAGCCGAAGTATACGCCGATGTCCTCGCCGGGCAGTGTGCCCTGTATGCCGCTGGACTCTACGGCCTGAGCTGCCGCCGCCAGAGCATACTGGCAGAAGACATCGTACTTTCTGAGCTCCCCCTTGTCCATATACTTTGAGGGGTCAAAATCCTTTACCTCCGCAGCTACGCTGACCTTGAACTCGGAGGCGTCGAACTTGGTGATTGGGCCAACGCCGCATTTGCCTGAGACCAGCCCCTGCCAAAAGCTCTCCACATCGTTGCCGATGGGAGTAACCGCGCCCATTCCGGTTATCACGACCCGGTTCAACAAAATCATCCTCTCTTATTTTACCGCATCTCGAAGGAGATTGCAATACTAATTCATCTAGTTTTTGAAATTATATAAAAATTTTCTCAGGTAGCAAGCCCGCCGTCAACTCTGATGGTCTCCCCGGTGATATAGTCGGACTCGGGGGAGGCCAAGAACAGCGCCACGTTCGCCACATCCTCCGGAGAACCCATGCGCTTCATGGGTACCTGGACTAAGAGGGGGTTATCCTCCTTGATATCCTTGGTCATGTCGGTCTTGATAAAGCCTGGGGCTATGCAGTTGCAGCATACACCCCTGCTCCCCAGCTCCTTGGCGACAGACTTGGACATGCCTATAAGTCCGGCTTTAGACGCCGAGTAGTTTACCTGCCCGACGTTGCCTACGAGGCCCGCAATAGAGCTGATATTGATTATCTTCCCCGAGCGCTTGCGCATAAAGTCCCTATAGCAGGCGCGAATCATGTGGAAAGCTCCCTTGAGGTTGATGTCCAGCACCATATCGTAGTCCTCGTCCTTCATGCCCACCATCAGGGTGTCCCGGGTAACCCCGGCGTTGTTTACAAGTATATCTATCTGCCCCAGGTCCTTCTTGACCGCTGCCACAGTCTCGTTCACAGCATTCTCGTCCCGCACGTCACACACATAGAGCCGTGCCCTGCGCCCCATGGCCTCTATCTCATTAAGAGTATCTTCCGCGGGCTCGCTGGGCCCAACATACGCGATGGCAATATCCGCGCCGTTCTCCGCCAGCTTCAGGGCTATGGCCTTCCCCAGCCCCTGGGAACCGCCGGTGACAAGCGCTGTTTTTCCTTCAAGCTTCATGGCAATCTCTCCTTTATATAATCTCGCTCAGAGCGGCATTCAGTGTTTCCGCATCCTGCACCTGAAAGACTCTGGCGGTTTTAACAGTCTTCTTTATGAGCCCGCACAGGGTCTTGCCCGGGCCGCACTCAAGGAAGGTGTCAACGCCCTGCGCGGCCAGGGCCTCAACGGTCTCCTGCCAGCGCACCGGGCTCTTGACCTGGCTCACCAGCAATTCCTTGGCATTATCGCTATAGGGCTTTGCCGTAAAGTTTGCATACACCGGCAGTCGGGGCCTGCCCAGCGCAATATTTGCGAGCACATCCTCAAGCTCACTGGCGGCGCTCTCCATAAAGGGTGAATGGAACCCGCCGCTCACGGCTAGCGGCGCCGCACGGCCTCCCTCTGCCTTAACAAGCTCCTGGAACTCCTTTAGCTGGCCGGACTCCCCGGCCACCACAAGCTGTCCCGGGCAGTTATAGTTCACAGGCCAGACCTTTGTGAATTTCCCGCAGAGCTCCTCGACCTTATCATTTGTAAGCTTCAGCACCGCCGCCATGCTGCCGGGATTCTCCTCGGCGGCCTTCTGCATGGCCTCGGCCCGCCTGCATACGAACTCAAAGCCTGATTTATCGGTGAAGATACCTGCGAAAGCCGCCGCCGCAACCTCGCCTAACGAAAACCCGGCGGCATAGTCCGCGCGTACGCCCTTCTCCTCCAGGGCTTTAGCTGCAGCTAAGTCCACGCAGTAGAGACAGGGCTGGGTGTTCTTTGTAACCGAGAGCTCCTCCAGTGTTCCTGAAAAGCACTGACTTGAGGTGCCGGGACGCAGGCTGTCAGCAAGCTCAAAGACGAATTTTGCTGCGGGGCTCGCCTCACATAGGGACTGTCCCATCCCCGGATACTGGGCCCCCTGGCCTGAGAAAACGAATGCTATTTTACCCATTTTTACTCTCCGTTTCAGCTTTGGATTTATCCAGCTCCTGCAGAGCTTCTGTTACGCCATTCTTAACGGCGTTACGCATACTGACCTCAATGTTCCATAGGGCGTCCTTGATTCCCTGGGTTACGGCTGCTTTAACTATAAAGTACAAAACTGCGCAGGATACCGACAGGACTATGAGAAACAGTATAATTACAAGTATAGTAGGTTCCAAAAGAAGTTTACCTCCCGATTAGGCTCAAGCCAGCCACTTTCCGGCCCCGCTCAGCACTTTCTCAGCTTCCGAGAACATTTCCACAATTATCTCGGCGGCGGGCTGCTCCTTATTCACCATCCCGGCTATCTGACCGGCGAGAAAATCTCCTGTCTTTTCGTCACCCTCTATAGCGGCCCGGTACAGAGCTCCACGCCCAAGCTCCTCCAGCTCCTCGTCGGATATCTGGCTGTACTCAGCCTTAAAGAAATCCTTAGCGAACTGGTTTTTTATCTGCCTTACAGGATGTCCCAGTCGCTTACCGGTCACCATGGTAGCTATATCATTAGCTTTAAGCACCTTTTTTTTATAATTTGGGTGTACTCCGCACTCATTTGCCACTAAGAACCTTGTGCCGACCTGCACGCCCACCGCGCCCAGCTGGAAGGCGGCGGCAATGCCTCTGCCGTCGGCAATGCCTCCGGCGGCCAGCACCGGCAAGTCGGTGGCGTCACATACCTGGGGGACCAGCACCATGGTGGTGAGGTCGCCCACATGCCCGCCGGACTCGCCGCCTTCAGCTATTATGGCGGAGGCCCCGGCCTTTGTCACCAGCTTTGCCATAGCTACGGAGGCCACCACAGGCACTACCTTCACCCCGGTCTCAAGCCACATGGGCATATATTTTGACGGATTTCCCGCGCCGGTGGTGACGACAGCCACCCGCTCCTTTGCCGCCAGCTCCGCCACCTCAGCGGCGAAGGGAGACATGAGCATGATGTTCACACCAAAGGGCTTGTCTGTAAGAGAGCGGCAGAGGTCTATCTGCTCTTTAAGATATTGGGCGTTTGCGTTCATGGCCGAGATAATTCCCAGGCCGCCGCCGTTTGAGACGGCTGCCGCCAGCTTTCCGTCGGATATCCAGGCCATGCCTCCCTGAAAGATGGGGTACTCTATCCCCAAAAGCTCACATAGTGGAGTCCTTATCATAACTATATTCCCCCTAAATTTACTTTACCACCTGATAACGCAGGCCGCGCTGGAGAGGCCGCCGCCGAAAGCAGCCATAACAACGTAGTCTCCGCGCTTTATCTGCCCCGAACGCACGGCCCTGTCCAGCAGTATGGGCTCGCTTGCCGAAGAGGTATTGCCCACCTCCTGGATATTTGCCAGGAACTTCTCCGGCGCTATTTCCGGCAGCCTTCTTGAGGCCTCGCTTATAATGCGCAGGTTTGCCTGGTGGGGTATCACCGCAGAGACCTGCTCCCCGGAGATACCCGCCTGCTCCATGACGGAGCGGATATCGTTTACCATGGAGGTCACCGCAAACTTATAAGTGTCCTGGCCCTTCATAAATACACAGTTCTTTTTCTGCTCCACCTGATAGAAAGGGGAGTTGTTCCAGCCGGTGGGGATGTCTATAACATCGTCGCCGCCTTGGGTGTGCAGCTCCGAAGCAAGATAGCTGTCGCCGACGCCCAGCACTACGGCCCCGGCGCCGTCTCCAAAGATACAGCAGGTGGAGCGGTCCGTCCAGTCGATAAGCCCGCTCATGCGCTCACTGCTGACCACCAGCACCTTTTTTACCGTGCCCCTGGAGAAGAAGCCAGCGGCTATTTCCAGCCCAAATAAGAAGCCCGGGCAGGCGGCGTTTATATCAAAGGCCGGGCATTTTGCCCCCAAACGCTTCTGTACCATGCTGGCAAGGCCCGGGGAGATACTGTCGGCGCTTACAGAGGTGCCGATAATAAGGTCCAGCTCCGGGGCGTCGACCCCCGCTGACTCAAGGGCCCGGGCAGCTGCCTTAGCTGCCATGTCCGTATTGCTCTCGGTGGTGCACACATGGCGCTCCTTCACGCCCACGCGTTTGGTTATCCACTCGTCTGAGGTGTCCACCATTTTGGACAGCTCCTCATTGGTTATAACCTTTTCCGGCAGAAAGCTGCCCGTGCCAAGTATCTGAAAGCTCATAATCTGTTAGCTCCTCTCTCTGAGAGCCGGGGAAATATCAGGCTCACAACTTTCTTATTATAAAGTATTTTCCAGGGTTTGTCAATGAGGGCGGGCCCCCCGGCGGAAAGCTATTTTGGCTATTTTCATGCGGTTATACCGCTGTATGACCGCAAATGACAGGTCAAAGGCCGCCCCGCACAGCGAGGTAGCAAGAAAGACCCAGAAGGCCCCAAACCAGATGTGGGCAATAAGCGGCACGAAGCTCAATGCCGCGATGACCTCGTGCACCCGCTCGGCACAGCACATATTAACGGCGATATCCTCCCAGCTGTGCAGCTTTGGGGAGAAGTCCTCCGGGCTGTAGGTGGGCATTTTATTCTTCCAGCGCTTTACCCTCAGAAGCTTGTACATCCTATGCTCCCAGGGCCGCACTTTGTACCAGCCCTTAGTATAGTTCAGGCGTATGAAAGCCGGACTGCCCAGCGCCGTGCCTATAATCAGCCGCATAAGGAGATGGTACGATATGGTGCCGAAAGTTATGGCAAGGGTAAGGAACATGCTGAGGGGGAAGATACTGTACAGCGCGGCGGCGAGGACGGCGGATATAAGGCTCAGCGCTGCTGTGAACTTCAATATCTTAGGCATGGAACCACTTTACCATCTGCACAAAGTTTCCGGCGTTCTTATACCCTTCCTTACCGTAGAAATGGGCGTGCATACCGTCGTTTACAGCGCTCAGCTCTATCCCCGCAGCCCCAAGCTCCCGCACCCGGCGCTCGGTCTCCCGGAGAAGGGCCGTTCCCAAGCCCCTGCCCTGGCTGGAGAGGCCTATGACAATCTCTTCCAGCATGAAGGACACAAGATCGTCGTACTGCTTGAAATAGCCCACCACAAAACCTATGGGGTTGTTCCCGTCTTCCATGAGGAGTCCGTGCCCGCCGTCCATGCCAAGCACCTGACGTATGCGCCGCCCGGCAGTCTCTTCCGTCCATTCGCCATCCTCACAGGTATTATAGTAGTCAATATAGAGTGGCAGGACACTCCGGGCGTCGCTTATGGTCATCTCTCTGTACATAATTTCTCCTCTCACGGCAGCTTCATCACATTGAGAACTATGCCCTGCTCCGTGATATCAATAATCCCATAGGTGGGCTCCCAGCCGCTGAGCCGCCCGGGATTCATAATATA
Source organism: Acutalibacter sp. 1XD8-36 (assembly GCF_009917525.1). Taxonomy (GTDB): domain Bacteria; phylum Bacillota; class Clostridia; order Oscillospirales; family Acutalibacteraceae; genus Acutalibacter. The sequence goes on along the minus strand of NZ_QZDU01000002.1, from coordinate 563,002 downwards.
CAGCCCGTCCTCATAGTCCTCCCGGGGCTTATGCGTGTGCCCAAAGAGCACAATATCCGCTTTCCTGGAGCGGGCCTCGGTGATTATGGTATAGTCTCCGGACTTCACGCCGTACATATGCCCGTGGGTAAAAAAGAGCTTTCTGTCCCCGGCCATATACTCGCCTGTCTCAGGCACGGAGCTGCCCCAGTCGCAGTTCCCCCTCACCTGCAGGAAGGTCTTGTTGGGAAAGGAGAACCTTACCTTCTCAACATCCTCGCCGCCGTCACCCAGATGTATGACAATGTCGGCGCTGGGCTGGGCAAGTATCGCGCGGCGAAGGCTTCCGGAGTCTCCGTGAGTGTCTGACGTCACCAAAATACGCATTAAAATACCTCACATTCTAAAAATTATGAATCAAGCTTGCGAACCCTGCATAATATGGACAGAAGCCATATGAGAGGGAGGGTCCCCAAAATGAACGGGAACAATATGGACAACAGCAAGCTGGAAGCTCTGCTGAAGATAACAGCCCAGCGCCTGGGTTCAACACCCGAGGCGCTGAAGAAAGCCGCCCAGGACGGCACGCTCTCCCAGCTGCTGGGCAATGCCAGCCCGGGCGACAGCGCCGCCATGCAGAAGGTTCTCTCAGACCCGGACGCGGCTAAGAAGCTTTTAGCAACGCCCCAGGCACAGAAACTCATTCAAATGCTCCAGGGCGGTAAATAACCAAATTCAATAAACACCAAACACCACAAAAAAGGGGGCGAGGCATATGGACGGCCTGGAACAACAGCTCAGCCAGTTTTTATCCGACCCAAACAGCATGAAGCAGCTGCAGGGCATGATAAGCTCGCTGGGGCTGAATAATCAGCAAAGCGGCGGGAGCGACAGCCAGCAGCCCGCCCCAGACCATGCTCAGGGAATGCCGGACATGTCGGCCCTTGCCGGTATGCTCGGGGCGCTGGGCGGGGGGCAGACGGCGGCTTCGCCTCAGGCTCAGGGCCCCGAAGGGCCGGATACCCTGGCGATGGTGGCAAAGCTTGCCCCTATGCTCAGCCAGCTAAACCGGGAGGACGACTCCACCCGCCTGCTGACGGCCCTCAGGCCGCTGCTGGGCCCGGAGCGGCGCAGGAAGATAGACGAGGCCGTGAAGATACTGCAGATGATGCGCCTGCTGCCAATGCTGCGGGACATGGGGGGCCTGGCAGGGCTTATGCCCGGGCTGGGGCTGTAAGGAGGTTGGCCTATGCCTGAGATGGATATGCGGCGAATGCAGGAGGAGGCGGCGCGCAGGGCCAGGGAGATGCAGTCCCGGGCAAGGCAGGGAAGGCCCCGGCCTGCAAGCGCCCCTGAGCCCGAGCCCCCCGCCGCCGAACATAAGCCGCCCGAGCCTCCGCCTCCGGTGGAGCAGCCAATGCCGCCGGCAGCAATCCCTCCGGCTTCGGTCTCAACAGGAGAGCCGCCTAAAAGCCTGTTAGAGGAGCTCTTTAGGGACCGGGAGCGCACCATGCTGCTGGCGTTATTACTTATACTGGGGGGCGAGGAGGGAAACACCGAGCTGATGTTTGCACTCCTGTTTCTGCTGATGTAGACGGTACAAAAGGCGCTGCCAAAGGCGGCGCTTTTTACTGTCAGCAGATAGTCCCGCCGCCTATAACCGTATCGCCGTCATACATCACTACGGCCTGCCCGCGGGTTATGGCGCGCTGGGGCCGGTCAAAGTGCAGCGTGAGCTCGTCCGGCCCGGTCTGCACCGCCGTTGCCGGCTGTTCCTTATGCCTATAACGTATCTTGGCTGTAACCCGAAGGGGCTCCTTTATACTTTCGACGGCTATAAAGTTTAAATCCCTGGCTATAAGCCTGTCTGAAAACAGCTCGTTATCTTCCCCGAGAATGACCTGATTTTTCAGCGGGACTATGCCGCACACATACATAGGCTGGGAAAAGCTCAGCCCCAGCCCCTTGCGCTGGCCTATGGTGTAGCGGATTATGCCTCTGTGCCGCCCGTACACCTGTCCGGAGGTCCCCACAAAATCCCCAGGCTCAGGAGAGGCGCCGGTGTACCGCTCTATGAACCCTGCGTAATCCCCATCTGGCACAAAGCAGATATCCTGGCTCTCCTGCCGGCGGGCATTGATAAACCCGGACTCTTCGGCAAGCTGCCGCACCTGGGGCTTGGTGAGCCCGCCTAATGGCAGCAGCAGGTGTGAAAGCTGGTCCTGGCTGAGGTTATAGAGAAAATAGCTCTGGTCCTTGTCCTCATCTATCCCCTTTTTCAGGAGCCGACGCCCGCTGCCGGAGTCGTGCTCTACCCTGGCATAGTGCCCTGTAGCGACATACTCGCAGCCAATCTCAGCCGCCCGAAGAAAGAGCTTTCCAAGCTTCACATACCTGTTGCAGCTGATACAAGGGTTTGGGGTCCCGCCGCTTTTATAGGTCTCAACAAAGCGGTCCATGACCTCCCGCCGGAAGTCCCCGGCAAAGTTGAACACATAGAAGGGCATATGGAGCCTGTTTGCCACGCTCCTTGCCGCCTCGACGCTCTCAAGTGAGCAGCAGGCCTTTTCTCCCCGGAAATCCTCAGTACTGTCTTCGCCGGAGAACAGCTTTAGGGTCACGCCGATATTGTCATAGCCCTCCTGTTTTAAAAGCAGCGCCGCCACTGAGGAATCCACTCCGCCGCTCATGGCTGTGAGCACCCGGACCCTCTTATCCCCATTCATAGGGCGGAAATATCAAGGCCCCGGCTCTCGCTGATAAAGAAGTCCAGGAGCTTCCCTCGAATTACCTCCGTGCCCCCAGGAACATCGCTCTCGATGTTCACCGGCAGTATGGGGTCGTGGACAGAGAGCCTCACCAGGAACCAGCCCTCACCTTCCCCGGCGGGGAAGGACACCCTTATGCCCTCCCGGTTGTCCGGGGCTGTCTGCCAGCCCTTCTCCTGAGAGTAGGCCTCAAGGCTTTCTATAACTTCGTTGCCCCGGGAACGGAAGTCCTGCTCAAGTATAGGTATGCGTACCTCAAGGGCCTCGGCGGGCTCCCGGAGCTCGCTGAGCATGTCTTCAAGCTCCCGCCCTTCCCGGCGCAGCTCCGCAAGTTTTATGATTATCTTCGTTACAAGATACGCGCCGTCGTCCAGGAAGTAGTTTTCCCTAAGGGCCGCGTGCCCGCTTGTCTCAATGGCAAGAGGACAGTTTACTCCTTCGCCATTGAGTCTTAAAGCCTCATTTATCACGTTCTTATATCCCCTCTGGAACCGGTGGTGCCTGCCCCTGAGGGTGCCCTCTATATACTCACGAAGGCCGTCGGAAGTAATGGAGTCGGTGACTATGGTGCCGCCCGGGGCCCCCTCCAAAGCTATGGCTGAGGCCAGGGCTACAAGCCTGTTGCGGTTTATCTCCCTGCCGTGGCGGTCAACTACGCCTGCACGGTCCACATCGGTATCAAAGATTATACCTAAGTCTGCGCCGGACTCTATAACTGCCCTGGAGGCAAAGCCCATGGCTTCCGTATCCTCCGGATTTGGGATATGATTGGGGAAGCTGCCATCTGGCTCCAGAAACTGGCTGCCGCTGATATCTGCGCCCAGTGGGGCCAGCACTTTTTCTACATAGAAACCGCCCGCGCCGTTGCCAGCGTCCACGGTTATGTGGAAGCCCTCAAGGGGTCGGTAGTAATTGGGAGCATTTATCCCCTTCTCTATCAGTTCCCGCAAATGAGCGGCGTACTGCTCCATATGGTTGGACTCCTGCCAGCTTCCTCCCTCAAATTTATGGGGACATGCCCCCTCTCCAGCCAGAGTCAATACCTCCGCAAGCTCCGGGCTGTCCAGGCCGCCATTCTTTGTGAAGAATTTCAGGCCGTTTCTGTGGAAGGGATGGTGGCTGGCGGTTATCTGTACGGCACAGTCGCATGGGATGTCTATAGTTGCCATGAACATGGACGGCGTTGAGGCCAGCCCGCAGTCGAAGCAGGTGACGCCATAGGGGACAAGGGCCTCCCTAAGGGCGCCGGCTATCCTTGGCCCGGATAGCCTTGAGTCCCGGCCAACCGCCAGCTTCAGCTTATTCGCAGGTATATCCAGGTGCTTTTCACACCAGACTAAGAATGCCCGGGCAATATCAATAACCGCTTCATCGGTCAGCGTTACCGGTCCGCCCTCCGCTGTCTCTATGGCTGCTCCCCGCACATCAGTACCGCTTTTCAGGCGCATATAATCCAATACGACCAACTCCTTTATTTTTAACTAAGAGTATTGTAGCAGAAGCGTGGGGGATAATCAATCTTTTTCTGCCGCTGCCCATATAGGGGCGGACTTGACCGCCCCGGTGCGCTTATGGTATAATACTCAATACATTATTACGCTAATTATCGGAAGCTTCGGGCAGGGAGGTGCATGACACTATGCTGGCATTTATCAAAAAGCAGGTGCTCTGGTTTATGGGCCGCATAACCGAGGACCGCATAGATTCCTCTGCGGCACACAGCGCCTTTTTTCTAATCACCTCCTTTTTGCCCTTCTTAGCGTTTCTGCTGACACTCATGCAGCGCATACACTTCTCCTCAGGGGTCACAATGATAGAGGCCGCGCTGAACCTGCTGCCCGACGCCTTTTCCGCGGCCCTGGGAGAGATAATCCCCAGCCCCATTGAGGCCTCCGGGGTGCTGCCGGTGGCGGTGATAGCAGCGGTGTGGTCCTCCTCCATGGGCATGGTCGCTATAATTAAGGGGCTGGACCATATCTACGAGGCGGAGCAGCCCCGCAATTATATCCTTCTCAGGGTGATGGCAGTGGTATACGTGGTTATGCTGGCGGTGGTGCTCATAGCGGCGGCGGTCCTACTGGTCTTTGGCTCCACCATCTACCGGGCTATCCAGGACCGCTGGCCTGTTGTAGCCGCCCTGCTCATAAACTTTAAATCACTGGTGAGCTTTGTAATGCTCTTTATATTCTTTACCCTGTTATATACCTTTGTGCCACGCCGCCGGGCAAAGTTCCGGCACAATCTTTTGGGAGCGGTATTCGGTGCGGCGGGATGGGTGCTGTTTTCGTACTTTTTCTCGCTGTTTGTTGAGAATTTCTCCAATTTCTCCATTTACGGCAGTCTGGCTACCCTGGTGATAATGATGTTCTGGCTGTTCTTCTGCATGTACATCCTTTTCCTTGGAGGCGAGGTGAGTATGTGGCTGGAGCGGAGCGGTGTGGGCGAGGACTTGAAAAAGCTGCTGGCCGGCAGGGAGAAGCCTGAGGCCGGGACCGTCCAAACGGCAGGAGGGAAACAGGAGGAAGAATGAGAGAGAAAAGGATAGTGGTGATAGACGGCCAGGGCGGGCGCATGGGCTCAGCTATAGTTGCAGGCCTGAAGGCAGAGGATGTGCCCGGGGAAATAATAGCCGTGGGCACAAACTCAGCCGCCACCGCCGCCATGCTCAAGGCCGGGGCTGACGCGGGGGCCACAGGGGAGAATCCTGTAGCCGTCTGCTGCCGGGACGCGGACATAATAATGGGCCCCACAGGAATAATCACAGCCAACGCTCTTTTAGGAGAGATAACCCCCGCTATGGCGGCAGCGGTCTCAGAGAGCCGCGCCCAGAAGCTGTTGATACCGGTGAGCCGCTGTTCGGTAACGGTGGTTGGCGTGCGTGAGCTGCCGCTGGGTGAATACGTGAGGCTTGCGGTACAGGGGGCCAGGGAGCTTTTGGCTCAGTAGGGAGGTACATATGGAGCTTTGGGACATATACGATGAAAACGGAGAGCTTACCGGGCGGACTCTGGAACGGGGCGGCGTGCAGGCCCCCGGGGACTACCATCTGTCTGTGACTGTCACAGTGGTGAACAGCCGTAGAGAGGTGCTCTGCACCCTTAGGAGCATGGAGAAAAGCGTTTATCCCGGAGTATGGGAAAACCCCGGAGGCGGGGTGCTTTCAGGAGAGACAAGCCTTAGCGCCGCTGTGAGGGAGCTTTTAGAGGAAACAGGCATGAGCGCCCTGCCGGAGGAGCTGGTATTTCTCAGCCGCCGGAAGGCCGAGGGCTTCTTCATGGACGTGTATGGCCTCGTAAGGGATGTCCCTGCAGAGGAACTGATATTACAGCCCCATGAGGTGGACGGCGCAAAATGGGTGCCCATAGATGAATGGGAGCAGAAAGCAAAGGTCCGCGAGATACTTGCAGGGGACTATACCGATGAATTTTTCGCGGCAGTACGCAGAATGGTAAAATAGAGGGAGGATAAAGAAGATGGCAGTAAAAGTAGGTATGATAAGCCTGGGGTGCGCAAAGAACCAAGTGGACGGCGAGCTGCTTATGGCAAAGCTGAAAGCGGCGGGATATGAGCTGGTGGACGATGTTGCCATGGCTGATGTTGCTATTGTGAACACCTGTGGCTTTATTGAGAGCGCCCAGAAGGAGTCCATCGACGAGATACTGGAGCTGGGCATGCTTAAAAAGGAGGGCCGCATTAAAAAGCTTGTGGCAACAGGCTGCCTTGCGGAGCGCTTTCAGGGGGAGATTAGGAAGGAGCTGCCGGAGCTGGACGGAGTCCTGGGCATAGGGGCCAACGAGGACCCTGCCAAGTACCTGAGGGATATGCTGGAGTCCGGCCCGATAGAGGCCTTCCCTGAAAAGGAAAAGCTGCCTCTTAGCGGTGACAGGGAGCTCACCACACCCAGCTGGTCGGCCTATCTGAAAATAGCCGAGGGCTGTGACAACCGCTGCTCCTACTGCGCAATACCATATATCCGCGGAGGCTACCGCAGCAGGACAGTGGAGGACATTGAGCAGGAGGCCAGGGCTCTGGCCCGGAATGGGGCGAAGGAGCTGGTGCTAATCGCCCAGGATACCACCCGCTATGGCATTGACCTCTATGGCGAATACTCTCTTGCAAAGCTCTTAAAGCGCTTATCCGGGATAGAGGGCATAAAGTGGCTGAGAGTGCTGTACTGCTATCCCGATGCCATAACCGATGAGCTTTTGGAGGTGATGGCAGATGAAGAAAAGGTACTGCCTTATATAGACCTTCCCCTTCAGCACTGCTCCGGCAAGGTGCTGAGGGCCATGAACCGCCGTGGGGACAGGGAGTCCCTGGAGGCGCTTATTGAGAAGATACGCTCAAAAGTCCCCGGCGTGATACTCCGCACCACACTTATAACCGGCTTCCCCGGGGAGACAGAGGAGGATTTCACCCAGCTTTCAGAATTTGTAAAGACAGTAAAGTTTGACCGCTTGGGCTGCTTTACCTACTCCCGGGAGGAGGGCACCCCCGCCGCCTCCCTTCCGGACCAGCTGGACCAGGAGGAAAAGGAGAGGAGAGCGGGGATAATCGCGGAGCAGCAGATGGACATAACCGGGGAGAAGGGGGAGGCCCTTATCGGCAAGACTGTGGAGTTGCTGGTGGAGGGCTTTGACCGCTACGCCGAGTGCTGGTTTGGACGCTCATATATGGACGCGCCGGATGTGGACGGCAAGATATTCTTCACAGCCCCAGAGAAGCGCCCCACGCTTGGAAGCTTTGTGCAGGTGAAGATAGAGGACTGCATGGAGGGCGATTTGACAGGCTCTCTGGAACTGAATGTCTAAAACTAAAAGGAGCTGGCCTCATATGAAAATGAATCTACCCAATAAGCTTACACTTCTGCGGTGCGCGCTGGTGCCCTTCTTTATGGTGTTCGCGGCTATGACGAAATTCGGCACACAGGATTTCAATCAAATATTCGGCCTTGTTGCCGGAATAATCTTCGCCCTGGCCTCCATAACCGACCTGCTGGACGGCAAGATAGCCAGGAAATACCACCTGGAGACGGACTTCGGACGCTTTGCCGACCCTTTGGCGGACAAAATGCTTACAACAGCCGCGCTTATCTACATGGTGGTGGACGGTGTGTGCAGCCCGATAGTGCTGGCCCTGACCCTATTTCGGGAGTTTGCCGTGGCGGGCATACGCATGGTTGCCGCCTCCAAAAGCAAGGTGATAGCAGCGAATATGTGGGGCAAGGTGAAGACCGTACTGCAGATGTCTACGATACTGCTGTACTACGGCCTGACTGCCATTGCCAGAGGCTCCGACGCCATGGCGGTCTCCTTAATAATCCAGGCGCTCTGCTGGGCGGTGGCTGTGGTGACGGTGGTTTCCGGGGTAATTTATGTTAAGGATAATATTGAGGTCATAAAATAAACCTATCCCATTTTTGCAAGGAATGTGGAGAAAAGCGCCGCTCTCTGCATTAAAATAGACGGCAGAGAGGAGGGATGGCGGTGGACTGGCTCAGAGGTATGAACGGCGTGATGGAGTACCTGGAGGAGAACCTTTCCGGGGATATATCCTATGGAGACATGGCTCGGATGGTCGGCTGCTCGGTCTATGAATTCTCCCGGATATTCTCATTTATGGCCGGAATGCCGGTATCAGAGTATATCCGGCGGAGAAGGCTGTCTCAGGCGGCTTTCGACCTGCAGCATAGCAGGGAGAGGGTTATAGACATAGCTCTCGGGTACGGCTACAATTCCCCCACAGCCTTTGCCCGTGCCTTTAAAGAGCTCCATGGAGTTAGTCCCACAATGGCCCGGCATATGGGCACGCCCCTTAAAACCTATCCGCCTATCTCTTTTCTACTGACTATCAAAGGAGTGAGCGCGATGGAATTTCGTATCCAGCAGATGGGCAGCTTCCAAATTGTGGGCCTCTCGGGGCTTGAGGACCCGGACTGTGGGAACGGGGAGACCCTGACCCCTCTCTGGCGCCGGTTTATGGAGGAGTATGACCCACGGCTCTACGGTGACGGCGGGCAGGGGTGCCTTTACAGCGAGCCTTTCTGCCAGGTGGCGGCGTACAGCTTCAAAACCGAGGGCGGCAGGATGAGAGCTGTAATAGGGGCCCAGTACAGAGGTGTACGCCCGGAGGGTATGGACCTGGAGACTGTGCCCGCCGCTACATGGGCGGTCTTTACTGTGGGCGGCCCTACCGGCTACCCCCACGTGCCTGAGGCCTATGCCCGGATACTGACCCAGTGGTTTCCCTCCAGCGGCTACCGCCGGGACGAGGCTGTCCCCAACCTGGAGGTGTATCCGGCTGGGGATGTCTCAGCTCCCGGGTATACCTGGGAGGTATGGATGCCGGTGAGGGAAAAGTAAAGAGCTTCGCGAAAAAAGGGCTCTCCCTATAGGGAAAGCCCTTTTGCATATTCGTCCCGCTTATCCTTTCTACTCCTCCACCTTCACAATATCCAGCGCCGACTCCAGCAGCATGTTGATAAGCTCGTTGCGGGAGCGGTTGGTCTTTTCAGCCAGGCCGTCCAGACGTTCAATGGTCTCGTCCTTCATGCGTACTGATACTATCTTATGACCGTCGTCCCCACGCCGGGGACGCTTTTTTGTTATCCTTATCTCTTCCGGCATATGCCTCACCTCAATAGGTATTTTACCTTGACAGGCAGGTTTTATCTATGCTATACTTATATAGTTCTAATACACTATATATTTATAGTTATAACCTGCCTGGAGATGAGCGCTCAAATGCAAACTGTAAAACGCCTGCTTCCTATCCTGATAATGCTGCTTATACTAATAGCCCTTGTCCTTTATGGGTACCCTGAGGCCCCTGCGCCACTTATACTGTAATAACACGCCGCTACCAGTCATATCCCCATAGTATTCCTCATATAAATAACCACAAACATAAGGAGGAAGGGACGTGGCGTTTTCTGACAGAGAGCTGCTGGCACGGATAATCGAGTGCGAGGCGGGCGGCGAGGGGGATACCGGGATGCAGGCCGTGGCCTGTGTGGTGATGAACCGGGTGCAGGTGACCTACGGCGAATACGGCAGGCTCCTTACCGTGCGGCAGGTCATCTATCAGCCCAGACAGTTTACCTGCGTGATGGAGACTGTTGGCGGGCAGTACAACATGCAGAACATCTATAATATGCGGCCCACCGATGTGCACTACAGCATTGCAGACTGGGCCATGGCAGGAAACCGGCTGACAAACCTGGGCTTTGCCCTTTGGTATTTCAACCCCTATAAGCCCACCTGCAGGGAGAACTTCCCCTCGCAGGTGGGGAGGTTCGTGATACGCCTGGGGGACCACTGCTTTTATAACCCCACGGAGAGCTACGCGGACACCTGATAATATTCTTTACATTGAAAGGGAGGCAGCTTATGACAGGGAATCAGAGACGTGAGTGCGGCAGGAACTCAGCCGCAATGCGGAGGCTAATGAGCCGGGCAGACTATATGGCAGAGGCCGACGGCGCCGCGGCAATGGACAATTTCGAGCACCCGGTGCAGGAGGACTTCGACTCCGAGGAAATGCGCGGGTCCATGCAGATGATACTGGCCCAAAATATAGGGAACTTTGTTGTTATAGAGTTCCTCATTGGCACCGGGATAATCACCCGCAAACAGGGGATGCTCTATTTTGTGGGCCGGAGCTTTGTGACCTTATATGACGAGGCGGCGAATAATTTCATTATCTGCGACATATTCTCCATTAAGTTCGTATATTTCTACATGCCCAACGACCGTCCGCGGCAGAACTACAACCTGCTGCCGGGAAATAATAACAGTAATATGCATAGGTGATAGCATAAGGGGAGAGGCTTCATAAGGAAGCTGTCTCCCCTTGCTTTTACAGTTTTCAGGATTTATAATAGAGCTGAACGGGGGTGAATATATGGAGTGTTCAATACATCCTTATAGGGAATATATTCCAGAAAACGCCTCAAAACTGATTATAGGCACAATACCGCCCTTTAGATTCTGCGTTTCGGGGGAAAAACGGCTGTATCCCCGGGACGTCGACTTTTACTACGGCTCCAGGGATAACGGCTTCTGGAGCCTAATGTCTGAGGTCACTCAAGTTAAGCTGAGTTATGAAAACACAAAGAAAGCAGTTGACCAACGCAAGCGGCTGCTCAAAGAGCTTAATGCGGGGATAACGGATATCGTAGAAAAATGTATTCACAAAGACGGCAAATCGGACGACGCATCCCTTGAAATAATAGAGCTAAAAGACCTTAATAAACTTCTGCGGAACTACCCAAATATAGAGGAGCTGATTTATACAAGCATATTTGTAGCAAGGCAGGTGAGCAAAATTGCCGATAAAAAACGCCACGCCTGGAGTCCTGAGGACCCCAAGCGTGGGTATGTGGTTATAAATCAGGTTAAATATCCTGTAACTGTCCTGTACTCGCCCTCGCCAAACGCCCTGAGGGGAGTAAGTAAGGAGAAGCGCCTGGCACAGTATAGGGCGGTTTTTGGAGTAAATCAGTTTTTCACATATCAAGAAACTCCTGGGCAGCTGTAGCGGCAACGGCCCCGTCCGAGGCGGCGGTGACTATCTGCCGGAGGGGTTTTGCCCGAAGGTCCCCCGCGGCAAAAACCCCGGGGATACTTGTGCGGCAGTCCTCTCCGGCCACTACATAGCCGGAACTGTCCAGCTCCACCTGGTCCTTAAAGAGCTCAGTTTCAGGCACCTGGCCTACCGCGATGAACACACCGGCGCATTCCAGCTCCCGGAGCCCGCCGGTCTCCTTATGCTCTGCTGTCAGTCCGGTGAGGCGCTGCTCAAAGCGCATCTCCTTTACCACACTGTTCCATATAAACTCTACGTTCCCAGCCTTCTCAAGGTTTTGCTGCTGTACCTGAGGGGCGCGCAGCTTATCCCGGCGGTGTATGAGGTAAACCTTCTCGCATATCCTGGAGAGGTACAGAGCGTCTGCCACGGCGGTATTGCCTCCACCGACCACGGCAACAGTCTTGCCTCGGTAGAACATGCCGTCGCAGGTTGCGCAGTATGAAACTCCCCGGCCCCGCAGCTCACGCTCATTGGGCAGGCCCAGCTCCCTGGGCTGTGCGCCGGTGGCAAGTATAACTGTCCGGGCATTATAGTCCTCCTTGGGAGTGCGCAGAATCTTGACATCCCCCGAGAGCTCCAGGCCGGTGACCTGCGCTGAGATAGTCCTTGCCCCGAAGCGCTCCGCTCCAGCCTTCATATTCATGGCGAGCTCGAAGCCGTTTATGCCGTCGGGAAAGCCGGGGTAGTTGTCTACCATATCTGTCGTGCCCATCTGCCCGCCGGGGGCGAGCTTTTCTATGAGCCCGACGGTGAGCCCGGCCCGGGCGCCGTATAAGGCGGCGGTATACCCGGCGGGGCCGCCGCCGATTATCATCAGGTCAAAGATATCTTCCACGGCTCAAATAAGCTCCTCCAAAGCAGACTTGGACTGCAGGCCCACCAATGTGGCGGCTATCTCACCGCCCCTAAACAGTATGGCTGTGGGAATACTCATAACGCCGTACTGTCCCGCGAGCTCGGGCTGCTCGTCCACGTTTACCTTGCCTACTTTGACCTTGCCCTCGTTCTCCTCTGCAAACTCGTCAACAATGGGGGAGAACATCCGGCAGGGGCCGCACCAATCCGCCCAGAAATCCACCAGAACGGGGATGTCGGACTTCAGAGCCTCTGTCTCGAAATTTTCCTTTGTAAGTGTTAGAACTGCCATTTTAGTTACCTCCTAAGTGTGTTTAATAAGTATATTATTTAAGCGCGGCCCGGGTTTATTCCAGTCCGGCAAATTTCATGAATCCGGCAAAGCTGCCGTGGGGTATGGAGCTGAAGTCGTCATTACCGGCATTCTCCAGGCAGTCGGTGATAAGGTAGGCGCTAAGCCCGGCTTCTATGGCTGCAAAGGCGTCCTCCCTTACGTCGTTGCCTATCATCAGGCACTCTGAAGGGGCCTTGCCGACCCAATTTAGCAGCTGGGTATAGTACATGGGGCTGGGCTTGCAGTAGGAGCAGTTTTCATAGCTGGTAACACAGGCGAAATCCTCCGGGGCAAGACCCAGCCAGCCGAGCCGTGTCGCCACGCCCACGGCAGGAAACAATGGGTTCGTCGCCAGTATCACTGTGTACCCGGCGGCTTTAGCCCCCTCGACCGCCTTCCTGGCAAGGGGATTCTCCCTGGTGGCTGTTTTAGCTCCGTTGAACTCCCCGGCATAGAACTTATCGAATACCGGGCGCAGCTCCAGTATTTTATCACCAAGCTCCCCGGCGAATACCTCCCAGAAGCGCTGCTCATTGGGCCGGGAGCCGTCGTTTTGTATCATGGCCTTGGTGCCCCTCCAGACTGCCGCCACAAGAGCCTTTGGCTCGTAGCCATAGGGAGCGGCCTTAGCCGCCAGGAGCTTAAAATAGGCGTCAGTAAAGCTTTTAAGCTCCATAGGCAGCAGGGTGCCGTCCAGGTCAAAGAGGAGGGTGGTTATAGCTTTATCAAGCACTATACCGCCTCCCTTTCAGTTGTGGCTATCAGGTCCACGCCTGTACCGGCTATGTTGGGTATCACCACATCGCCTATGTGTACGGGAGCCGCTACAGAGGCTGAGCGTATCGAGGCCATCACGTCAAATATCTTCCCCTTGGGTATATCCTCGCTGGTGCGCACGGATACCACAGGGGAGCCGCCTCCAGTCAGCCGGACCGTAGAGGTCACAGTGCGGGTGGGGGCTGTGACCTCCTTTCTGCCGTACTCCTCGCCTCTCCTGCAGGTGTTGCCGGTGACGGAGAGCACACGGCCTTCATCATCCGTTTCCACGCTCAAAGGGCAGCCCAGTGGACAGCTTATACAGGTAAGCTCAACAAAGGCCATGACTATTCCTCCTCCCGGGCTTCCAGCGTAAGGGATTCCTCACTGCCGGTAAGCCAGTCTCTCTTAATTATCAGCTGTTCCATCTCTCCTGGGGCCATCACCGGGCGCTTTTTCCGAAGGAGCTCTTTATCCCCGGCCTTAAGGGTGACAACAGCCCTTCTCATGTTCCGGCCCACCCTGAAGCGGACCACGGCCTCGCTGTCCATCCTTGCAGGGTCCACCGTGCAGGGCACCGTGTAGCGCACGGCTCCCGCCGGGACAAGGGGTATCCCCTCACCGCCTGAGGCCCGCCTGCCCAGTACGTACCCTGCGGCATTCCTGCCGGCCTGGGCCGCTTCCTGAGACACATAGTCCACCAGGTCATGGACATGGAGCACGTTCCCGCAGGCGAAGACCCCGGGTATATTTGTCTCCAGGCTCTCGTTGACTATGGGCCCGCCGGTCACAGGGGCCAGCTCTACCCCAACGGCGCGGGACAGTTCGTTTTCAGGCAGGAGCCCCACAGAGAGCAGCAGGGTGTCACATTCAAACTCCTCTTCTGTGTCGGGGATGGGCTTCAGGTCCTGCCCTACTTTGGCAATAGTTACGCCGGAGACCCGCTCCTTGCCCCGGATATCGACCACCGTATGGCTGAGCTTCAGGGGAATGCCGTAGTCATCCAGACACTGGACAATGTTGCGCTTGAGCCCGCCGGAGTAGGGCTGCAGCTCCGCCACACAGAGAACCTTTGCCCCCTCCAAGGTCATGCGCCTTGCCATTATAAGCCCGATATCCCCGCTGCCCAGGATAACCACCCGTCTGCCGGGCATATAGCCCTCCAGGTTTACAAGCCTCTGGGCCGTACCCGCTGAGAATATACCCGCGGGCCTGGTGCCGGGGATGTTCAGGGCCCCTCTGGGACGCTCCCGGCAGCCCATTGCCAGTATAACGGCCTTGGCGCGGGTCTGCAGGAGGCCGTCCTGGCGGCTGACGGAGGTGACGGTCACCCCGCCGCCCTCCCGCTGCAGGTCAACGACTGTAGTGCTCAGCAGGCAGGGTATTTTTAGCTCTCTGGCTTTTTCAATATATCTGGCGGCGTATTCGGGGCCGGTCAGCTCCTCCTTAAAGGTGTGCAGGCCGAAGCCGTTGTGTATACACTGGTTGAGTATTCCCCCCAGCTCCTTTTCCCTCTCCAGTATGAGGACGTCATCAGCCCCGGCCTCTTTAGCCGCTATTGCCGCGGCTAACCCGGCGGGGCCCCCGCCGATTATGACAATGTCATGCTCCATCCGGGCTCACCTCCTTCCGGGTTTTGTCCAGTACGATTTGGGAGTCCTTGCCGGATTTGCGTATTTCTGTAAGGTCAAGGGACAGCTCCCTAGAGAGTATCTCCATGACCCTGGGGGAGCAGAAGCCCGCCTGACAGCGGCCCATACCCGCCCTGGTGCGGCGCTTTACGCCGTCCAAGGTCTTTGCCCCCAGCACGCCCTTTACAGCGTCCAGTATCTCCCCCTCGGAGACTTCCTCACAGCGGCAGATTATATTGCCGTACCGGGGATCCTTCTCAATGAGCGCCGCCCGTTCAGCTATGGGCATTTCCGCAACCTTTGGTACGCCCCTTCTTATAGGCTCAAAGCTCCTGTTAGGCTTAAGCCCCAGTTTTTCTGCTATAAGCTTTGCTATATGCTCCCCGATAGCAGGGGCGCTGGTGAGGCCTGGCGACTCTATCCCTGCCGCGTCGAAGAAGCCTTCAACAGACTCGCCCAGGATGAAATCGTCCTTATCCTCATGGGCCCGCAGGCCCATAAAGGAGGTTATCACCTGGCGCATGGGCACGTTTTTCACCGCCCAGCCGGACTTCTCAGCAACTTCTTTAAGGCCGCCGGCGGTAGTGGCGGCGGTCTCGGGGTCGTCCACGTCCATGGCGGTGGGGCCCACAAGCAGGTTGCCGTGGACGGTAGGGCTCACAAGCACACCCTTGCCAAGCTTCCCCGGAAGCTGGAATACCGTATGGGAGACATGTCCCCCTGCGGTTTTGTCCAGCAGGCAGTATTCTCCTTTGCGGGGGGTGATGTGCAGCTTATCCTCACACACCATATTATGCAGTTCCCCGGCATACACCCCTGCGGCGTTCACCACCGTTTTAGCCAGGATATCCCCGCTTCTGGTTTCAACGGCCCAGAGCTCGCCATCCCACCTAAGGCCGGATACCTTGGTATCAAAGCGGAACTCCACGCCATTTATGGCGGCGCTCTCCCCCAGGCCCAGGGTCAGCTCGAAGGGGCAGACAACGCCCGAGCTCTTGGCTAATAGGGCCCCGCAGACCTCGCCGGTAAGGTTGGGCTCTATGGCCCTTGCCTCGTCTCCTGAGAGCAGTGAGAGCCCGGGTACTCCGTTCACTATCCCGCGGTCATAGAGCTCCCGGAGCTTTGGCAGCTCCTCCTCCCTAAGGCAGACCACTAAGGCGCCTATGCGCTTAAAGGGTATGTCAAGCTCCTTTGAGAGCCTGTCCATCATCAGGTTGCCCCGGACGTTCATCTCAGCCTTCAGGGTCCCGGGCTCGGCATCAAAGCCTGCGTGGATTATGGCGGAGTTGGCCTTGCTGGTGCCCTCACACACGTCCGGAGCCCGTTCCGCCACAAGGAAGCGGCCCTCGTGCCGGGAGAGCTCCCTTGCCACAGCACAGCCGGTGACCCCGGCGCCTATGACTACGGCGTCATATATTTTCATGCTCTTTGCTCCTTCCTTAAAGCCTTATATATAAATATACCACAAACATTATTTTTGCGCAAGCCTAAACTGACCCTTGACATCCCGCCAAAAATGATACATTATATTGGTTAGATACATAGTGCAGTAACAGTAAAGGAGATGTAAATATGGAATATATCATAGGCGTGGACCTGGGCACCAGCGGCACAAAGACCGTGCTTTTCGACAGGGAGGGACATATCGCGGCCAGCGCCACAGTTGAGTACCCCCTATATCAGCCGGAAAACGGCTGGGCTGAGCAGGACCCGGAGGACTGGTGGAGGGCGGCGGCCACTACTATCGGACAGGTGATAGCCGAGTCGAAGGTTGACCCCGGGGACATAAAGGGTGTGGGCCTCTCCGGACAGATGCACGGCCTGGTTATGCTGGACAGGGATGGGAGGGTCCTCAGGCGCTCCATAATCTGGTGCGACCAGCGAAGCGGCAGGCAGTGTGAGGAGATAACCGGGCGCGTTGGAAGGGAGAGGCTTATAGAGATAACAGCTAACCCGGCCCTTACCGGCTTTACCGCCGCAAAGCTGCTCTGGGTGAGGGAGAACGAGCCGGAAATCTACAGCCGGTGCGCCCATATCTTACTTCCTAAGGACTATGTGCGCTATATGCTCACCGGGGTCTTTGCCACGGAGGTCTCCGACGCCTCGGGTATGCAGCTTTTAGATGTGCCGAAGCGCTGCTGGAGCGAGGAGGTCCTAACAAAGCTTGACATAGACCCGGCGCTTCTCGCTAAAGTCTACGAGTCCCCGGAGGTCACCGGGGAGGTAACCGCAGAGGCGGCTAAGTTCACGGGTTTACGCCCGGGCACCCCTGTGGTGGGCGGCGCCGGAGACAATTCTGCTGCTGCTGTAGGCACAGGAGTGGTGCGGGACGGCAAGGCCTTCACGACCCTGGGGACCTCCGGGGTGGTCTTCGCCCATACGGACAAAATATCCATCGACCCCAAAGGGCGCGTACACACATTCTGCTGTGCAGTGCCCGGAGCCTGGCACGTTATGGGCGTGACCCAGGGGGCAGGGCTCTCTTTAAAGTGGTTTAGGGACAACTTCTGCTATTCGGAGATAGTATCTGCCCAGGGGCTTTCCATTGACCCCTACGTGCTTTTAGACAGGCAGGCGGAGCTCTCCCCGGTGGGCTGCAACAAGCTTTTCTACCTGCCATACCTTATGGGTGAGCGCACTCCTCACCTGGACCCGGACTGCCGTGGGGTGTTCTTCGGACTCTCAGCCATGCATGTGCGCAGCGACCTGCTGCGGGCCGTAATGGAGGGCGTGGCCTTCTCCCAGCGGGACAGCCTGGAGGTACTGAGGGAAATGGGGGTTGCCACAAGCCGGATGCTGGCCTGCGGAGGCGGCGGGACATCCCCATTCTGGCGGCAGATGCTCTCGGATGTGTACAACTGCCCGGTGCAGACGGTGAAATCCAAGGAGGGGCCTGCCCTTGGCGCGGCTATCCTTGCCGGCGTTGGCGCAGGCCTATATCCGTCGGTGCAGGAGGCCTGTGATATGCTCATAGATGTAAACCCGCCCCAGGAGCCCATAGCCGGGAACGTGGAGAAATATGAGAAGTTCTATAGGATATACACCGGGCTGTATCCGGCGCTGAAGGAGAACTATAAGCAGCTGGCAGAGCTTGAGCTGTAGGAGGAGGCTATTGATGGCGGATAAGATTATTTTAAGCGCCGACAGCACCTGTGATATGGGTGAGGAGCTGAAGGCCAGGTATAATGTGAGCTACTACCCGTTCCATATTATCCTGGACGAAAAGGACTACCAGGACAACGTGGATATCACCGTCAAGGAGATATTCGCGGCATATTACGACCGCAAAGCCCTGCCCCGCACGGCGGCTATAAATATCGGGGAGTATGTGGACTACTTTAAAGACTGGGTGAACGAGGGGTATGAGGTGATACACCTTAACCTGGGCGGGGCCATATCTAGTGCCCATAAGAACTGTGTTTTAGCCGCCCAGGAGCTCATGGAGTCCGGGGCGCCCGGAAGGGTGTATCCCATAGACAGCTTCAACCTGTCCACAGCCATAGCCCTGCAGGTGATAGACGCAGGGGACATGATAGCAGCCGGGCTGCCCGCCGCAGAGATAGCGGAGAAACTTCAGGCAAATCGGGGGAATGTACACGCCAGTTTTATCCTGGATACCCTGGATTTTATGAGAGCCGGAGGGCGCTGCTCAACAGTGGCGGCGGTGAGCGCAAACCTTCTGAGCCTGAAACCCTGCATAGAGGTAGACAATACCGACGGCAGTATGCACGTGGGGAAAAAGTACAGGGGAAACCTTAAAAAGGTGCTTGTGAGCTATGTGAAGGATAAGCTTGCACAGTACCCGAACATAAAGCGGGACCATATCTTTATTACCTATTCCAGCATAGAGCCGGAGCTTGAGGAGCTGGTGCGGGAGACTATACGCTCCACAATGGACTTTAAGGAGATACACTCTACAAAAGCCAGCTGCACCATCGCCAGCCACTGCGGTCCGGGGACCCTGGGAATACTCTTTGAGACGGAGGGCTGAGCCGATGGATAAATTATTTGAGCGCTTTCGGGGACAGCAGATGGTAAGGCGCACTATAATCATGCTGATAGCCGTTATAATCATGGGCATGGGGGTTGGCTTCTTCATGCACGCCGCGATGGGCTCGGACCCGTTCTCCACCCTGAACCTGGGTGTCAGCTCAAAGCTAAATCTGAGCTTCGGGGTCTGGCAGGCAATATTCAACGCCATACTGCTGATAATGATAGTTTTTGTGGACCGCTCCAAGCTTGGCATAGGCACCATAGGTAATATGCTGCTGGTGGGCTTCTCGGCGGACATTATGAGCGGGCTGCTTGCAAATATCCTGCCCCCCGCCTCTGAGATGGGGATAATCTCCCGGGTACTGCTGACGGTGCTGGGTGTGCTCATGCAGCTTGTGGGCTGCTCTTTCTACGTGACCTGCGACCTGGGCATGGCCCCCTACGACTGCATAAGCTATATTGTACCCGAGCGCACCAAGATACCCTTCCGCTGGTGGCGTATACTGATAGATGTGATATGTGTTGGCACCGGCTTTGCCTGCGGGGCCGCAATAGGTATCGGCACGCTGATGATGGCCTTCGGTACAGGGCCGCTGCTGCCAATATTCAACAAGTATCTGGCGGCGCCGGTGGTGGGCCGGAAGATGGAGAAATGAGCCATGATTTGTGCAGTTTTACCATTGACTTTTCACATATTATGGTGGTATAATATACATGTAAATGAAGGGAGGGCTCAAAAGTGGGCCGAACAGACAGCCAGTTTAAGGCGTTCATCCGGTTTGCCCAGGATGCTGTGAGGGAGCACAGAGATGAGCCCGGCGAGGCCAGGTAGGCCGCGAAACTGGATAGGATAATCGAGAACCTATAGAAAACATTGAAGGACTGGACCTATGACACTCAAAGGAGGTCAAGGATATGCTAGGGTTAGAAGACATTTTAAACATCATTTTTCATGTGATTATAGCTGTAGTACCTTTCATAGGGGGCGGGCTGCTTATACACTTGGCATTTGGCGGGAAGAAGGAGAACAAAAAGAAAAACGAGAAACTTTTTGAGACAACGGCCTTTTTGCACACCCTTGACGCCGCCAGGAATGCCCAACCTCGGAAATTCCGCTAAAACGAGTAATTAAAGGAGGTCGGGAACATGACAGGGCTATTATCATTCATTTTCGGAGCGCTGATACTTACCGCTATTATAGCGGCGGGCGCAGTAGTACTTTGGCTGGTATACGGCCGTAAAAGGAGAGGCGAGGACAAGGCCATAGGCGGCCTTGAGCAGATGGCTCATTTCAAGGCCACCACCTCCGTGGACGGCATGTCCAGGCGCATACGTTGAGAAGAAGCATATATGGACCCCAACACTAATGTGCTCTACAATATCCTGTTCATCGTGGCTGTAGTGGCTGTGGCGCTCGTTTGCTGGTATATATTCTACGGTGTAAAGCGGCGCAGAAAGAAGAGGGTGCTGGACGACAAGCTCATGCTCCAGGGCCGGTTTACCACCGGCAATGCACATCAGTTCAACAGCCTGGACCGTCGGAGATAGATTATGCACCACAAAAAATCATAGGCAGACCATAACGGTCTGCCATACACTTTTTACTGTGTTATTTTCAGGAATATAGTAAACGCCCGCCGAAAAGCGTCTGCTTCTCAGCGGGCGTAAGATTCATTTTAGATACCAAGAAGGGCGGGCACAGCGTCCTTCATCTTCTGTATAACTGCTTCGCTGTCCCCACGGGTGGCACCCTTGCCGGAGAGGTATATCTTAATCTTCGGCTCGGTGCCGGAGGGGCGCACTATCAGCTTGCAGCCGTCCTCCAAACGGTACTCCAGCACGTTGGACTTGGGCAGGTCTATCACGCCCTCATTGTCTCCGTAGGACCGGGACTCCTTATAGTCGCTGCGGCCCGCGACCTTCACACCGGCTATCTCAGCAGGCGGGTCGTTGCGGAGTTTATCCATAATGCCGTTCATGGTCTTCATACCGTCCTCGCCCTCGAAGGCGAAGTTCATCAGGTCGTTTTTATAGTAGCCGTACTTCTCATAAAGGGCGTTCATGGCGTCCACAAGAGTCATACCCTTGCCCTTATAGTAGGCAGCCATCTGACAGATGAGCATACTGCCGTCAACGGCGTCCTTATCCCGCACATAGCCGCCGGAGAGATAGCCGTAGCTTTCCTCGAAGCCCAGCAGGTAGCTGTCGGCATTGCCCTCCTTCTCCTCAAGCTCGGCAATAATGTCACCGATATATTTAAAACCGGTGAGGCAGCGTCTGAGTTCCACGCCGTAATCCCTGGCGATGGGGTCCACCATGTCGGTGCTCACAATGGTGGTGACGGCTACAGGATGGGCGGGAAGCTTGCCCTGCTCCTTCTTCACCCGGGCAATGAAGTCTAAGAGCATGATACCGACCTCGTTGCCGGTCATGAGCACGTACTCGCCATTTTGATTGACAGCGATACCAACACGGTCACAGTCGGGGTCGGTGGCTAAGAGCAGGTCGGGCTGGACCTTTTCGCAGAGCTCCAGGCCCTTCTGCAGCGCCTCGCGTATCTCGGGATTCGGATAGGGGCAGGTGGGGAAGCTGCCGTCAGGCTGCTCCTGCTCAGGGACGACAGTTACGTCTTTTACGCCAATCCTGTCTAAGATGCGCTTGACGCACATTAGGCCGGAGCCGTTGAGAGGCGTATACACCAGCTTCAGGTTGGAGGCGTCCACTGAGAGGTTTTCGGCGTATACGCTGTCGATAAACGCGTCCACGGTCTCTTCGCCGATATACTCAATAAGCCCCTTATCTATGCCCTCCTGGAAATCCATCCTCTTAACGCCGGTGAATATGTCCAGGGAATTTATCTCGTTCATAATGCCGTCGGCCATATCAGCCGTGACCTGGCAGCCGTCGGAGCCGTAGGCCTTATAGCCGTTGTACTTTGCGGGGTTATGGCTGGCAGTAACGCAGATACCCGCGTCGCACTTCAGGTGCCGCACGGCAAAGCTCAGGGCCGGGGTAGGCATAAGCTGTGGGTACAGGTACGCCTTTATGCCGTTGGCGGCAAGCACGGCGGCTGACTGCTGGGCAAAGGCAACTCCCTTTATCCGGCTGTCGTGGGCAATGGCTACGGACTGGGGCTTGCCGCCGGCATGCTCCAGAAGATAGTTTGCCATGCCCTGGGTGGCCTTGCGCACGGTATAGACATTCATACGGTTGGTGCCGGCGCCGATTACGCCTCTAAGCCCGCCGGTGCCGAACTCCAGGTCCCTGTAAAAACGGTCGTTTATCTCCTCGGGCTTATCCTTCACGGACTCCAGCTCGGCGGTGAGGTCCTTGTCGTCAAGGTCCATACCGAGCCATCTCTCAAACTCTGTCATGCTGAATCGTCCCTTTCTCCCCGGCAGGTGCATACAAAGGCTTTTCGCCGGTTATTTACTATAAGATTACCATTTTTTTGGTGAAAAGTCAACAGCGAAGTGTAAACAATATGCCAATATATATACATGTTAGTGTATACAAAAAATATATTCCTACATTACAAACCCGCCGTTTACCCCCAGCACCTGTCCCGTGACAAACTCAGCCCCGGCAAGGTACACCGCCGCCCTGGCTACATCCTCAGGGGAGCCTATGCGCATAAGTGGGGTCTCCTCCCTGAGGGCCTCAATGTCTCCGTCTGAGAGGTGAGAGTTCATAGGCGTGTCTATCACCCCGGGGGCTATGCAGTTGACCCTGATACCGGAGGGGCCCTCCTCCATAGCCAGCGCCTGGGTGAGCCCAATTACAGCGGCCTTTGAAGCCGAGTACGCCGCCTCGCAGGCTGCACCCTGCTGGCCCCACATTGAGCTGATGTTTATTATGCACCCGGATTTATCCCTTATCATAGGCGGCAGAGCTCTCTGGCAGCAGAGGAACATGCTGGTGAGATTTACGTCCATAACCTGCTGCCACTGTGAAAGGGTCATATCCGTGAAAAGCCCCTGCCAGCACATCCCGGCGTTGTTCACCAGCACGGACACCTTACCGAGCGAGCTTTCACACTCTCTGAACAGCCTCTCCACCTGGGCCTCATCAGTGAGGTCCGCCCCAAAAGCCTCTGCTGTGCCGCCCTGTTTGACTATGAGCTTAGCCGTCTCTATAGCAGGCTCACTGTGTGCGTTATAGTGCAGGGCGACCCGGCAGCCGGCATGCCCGAAGGCAAGGGCAATAGCCCTGCCGATGCCCCCGGAGGCCCCGGTCACAAGGACAGTACCGCTCATAGCTCCATGTCCCCTTTCTCGTAGAATATGGCGGCAAGGGCCGCAATGGGAGCAGTCTCCGTGCGAAGTATCCTGGGGCCGAGGCTGGTAATCCTGGCCCCCAGTTTTTCAGCAAGGGCGGCTTCCTCCTCGGAGAACCCGCCCTCTGGCCCTACGAACAGGAACAGTCTGTCCCCGGTATTTTTAAGACACCCGCGCAGACTGTTGGCAGCCCGCTCATAGAGGAACAGCACGTCCCCCTCTGTCCTCGCCCTTTCCAGCGCAGGCCCTAACCCCGCAGGCTCCAGCACCTTGGGTACTATCCCCCGGCCGCTCTGCATGGCGGCTTCAAGCGCTATCTTCTGCAGGCGGGCAAGCTTTTTCTCCTGGGACTTTTGGTCCCATTTTACCACACAGTACCGGCTCTCAACAGGCCAGAGCTCATAGGCCCCCAGCTCCACGGCCTTCTGAACCACTGTCTCCAGCTTGTCACCCTTAGGCAGGCACTGGCAAACGGTTATTTTAACTCGGGGCTCTCCCCGGCTTGTGACAGATTTGCCCACGTCCAAAAGGAGGCTTTCACCAGTATTCTCCCGGACGGTGCAGATATAGTCGGCCCCCCTTCCGTCGCAGAGGGTGACTTCCTCCCCGGGCCTAAGGCGCAGGACCTTGGCCCCGTGACGTCCGGGCTCCCCTGAGAGCAGATATTCTCCTGATGGGGTGTCCTGTATAAAAAACCTTGGCATATATTTATCTCAGTATACAGTAGCGGTCCATATAGCCCTCCATGGCCTTGCAGAGGGCCGGGTCGCCGTTCTCCTTGAGATAGTCGTATACGTCCAGGACGGTGACGATGGGGTGCACCTTGGCGCCGAACTCCTCCTCGACCTCCATGATGGCGGTTTTGCCAGGTGTCTGGCCCACCTCGCAGCGGTCCACGCTGATGAAAATATCCGGCACAGTAATGTCACCGCAGGCCTTCAGTATGGACATGCTCTCCCTAACGGCTGTCCCGGCGGTGATAACGTCCTCGATGATTATAACCCTGTCGCCGTCCTTAGGCTTATAGCCTACGGTGCTGCCTCCCTCGCCGTGGTCTTTTACCTCCTTGCGGTTGAAGAAGTAGGGCTTATCAATACCGTGCTCCCGCCAGAGGGAAGATGCGCAGGCCGCCGCTAAGGGTATCCCCTTATAAGCAGGGCCGAACATGGCGTCGAACTCCCCGCCCACGGTGTCTGCCACCATGGCAGCATAATACTCCCCGAGCCGCGACAGCTGGGCCCCAGTGCGGTACATGCCGGTATTGACAAAGTACTGGGTATTCCTCCCGGACTTTGTGACAAACTCCCCGAAGCGCAATACGTCTGCAGAGAGCATGAACTGGATGAATTCTCTTTTCTTTTCAGTTAGCATTTGAGTTTGGCTCCTTTGCAAAAATATTATAGAAAAATGTCGAACGGCCTGTTATAATAGTATTGCTTACCCTACTATACATGTAAGCAGGGGAGGTGAACGAAATATGTCCACCTGTGACTTTATCCTGAGCATACTGGCGGGAATCATCGCATACTATATCTGCCAGTGGATTGACGCTCACAAAGGGTAAGCGGTTCTAAAAAGAGAAGACCGGGGAAGGCGCCACCTCCCCGGTCTTCGTGTTTCGATGAACGACTATGACCACCTGTGTTTTGGTCATTCAAATTATACCACATGTACAGGGAAAATGCAAGGTCCATTTCGCCGCTTACTCCGGCCTTCTAGCCAGCTCCAGGTCCACAGTATAGTACACTGTCATTATTCCGCCGTGGCGCAGTATCGCGTCATATATCCCGCCGAAAAGCCCCTGGCGGTCATTGGGGTCCAGGGCCATATGGTCGGGGTAGGTGCGTAAAAGGCCCATATAGTCCTCTGCCGTGAAGTCTTTCCTGAACTCGTACAGGTGAAACTCCGTATCTATAAAGTCATACCTCTTTGGGATTGCCAGCAGCCTTTCACCATCTGATTCGGTCAGCGGGCGGTACTCCCCCTTGCCGCCGTGCATATACCGGCGGTAGAGCTCATAGACCTCCCCGGTGAGCTCATGGCGAACCCTGTCCGGCCCAGCGTGGTATGCGAAGCGGGCAAAGGCGCCGCCTGGGCGCAACAGCTCATATACCCGCCTATAGCCGTACTCCTCCGGGAGCCAGTGAAAGGCTGTGGCGGCGTATATAAGCTCGAAGGTATCCCCCGGGCAGTCAAAATCCTGAAGGGTCAGCTCCCGGAGAGTGAGGTTATCATAGAGTGCCAGCCGCTTTTTTGCAAGAGACGCAAGGTTTTTTCCCGGCTCAAGGCCAACTAAATCACAGCCAGTATCAAGTATAGGCCCGGAGGCCTTCCCGGTGCCAAGCCCTATCTCCAAGACCCGGCTGCTCTTGCCCAAGGCATGATAGGAAAAAATATCCCTATAGAGCTCCGGAGGGTACTCCGGACGGGCCGAGTCGTAGTCCCTGGCCTCCCTGTCAAAATTTTGCTCAAATTCCGCTGCCATTATATCAGCCGTCCCTTCCCTGTACAGAGTCCAGGCCGGTGGTGAAGGTTATCCTGTCACCCATGCTCTCGGCAAGTATGGTGCCGTCCTTATCGGTGCGGTAGGTAATTATTTTTTCCCTGTCCAGCTTCTCTACGGTCTCCCGGTGAGGGTGGCCGTAGCGGTTTCCTGTCTCACAGCTTATAACGGCGTAGAGGGGGTCCACCGCCTCCAAAAATTCATCTGAAGTAGAGGAACTGGAGCCGTGGTGCCCGCATTTGAGCACGTCTGAGCTGAGCATATAGCCGTCCTCCAAAATAATCTCCTCGCTCTCCTCCTCGGCGTCCCCGGTAAACAGGAAGGAGCTTTCGCCGTAGACCAGGCGTATCACCGCCGAGTAATTGTTTGCCCCGTCCCAGTCTGCGTCCATCCTTGGGGACATTACCTGGAACTGTGAGCCAGGGGGCGACTCAATGATGGCGTCCTCATGCAGCTGGTTTATGGTGAGCCCTTTGTCCAGGGCGGCGTCCAGCAGTTTCTCATAGGCGGCGGTAGTCGGAGCCCTGTCCTCGGGGAGCAGGGGCATATATATGGCCCCAATGTCAAAGCGCTGGACTATCCGTGCCATGCAGCCCATATGGTCTGTGTGCGGGTGAGAGCAGACCAGCGCATCTATGCGCTCTACACCCAGGCCCTTCAAATATTCGGTGAGGCCGTCAGCGTACTCATATTCGCCGGTGTCTAGCAGCATATTGAAATATCCGGTTTCCCCGGGTATCCGTATGAGCTCGCTGTCTCCCTGGCCCACGTCCAGAAAGTAGACCTGCAAGGGCTGGTCGGCTGAGCTGTCCGGCAGGGGAACCGAATTTATCCCCTCCGGGGCGCCGCCGTCCGAAAGGTTTATCCGGCTTGAGAGCAGGAACAGAACTATCAAAACTACGAGCCCCGCTACAGGGCCCAGGCTGTATTTTGACCTTTTCTTGTTCATGGCGTGTCCTCCAATCTTTTCCTCACTATGTGAGCATTATAACACGAAGGAGCCCCTTTGAACAGCCCCCAATTTTTTTCGCAGAAATTTGCCGCAGCTATTGACTTTGGTCTGAGCAAAATGTTAGCATTTTAACATAATAATAAAGAAAGGAGATGTACACATGACAGAAAGAGAACAGCTTATACGGGATTTGCAGATGCTGGGCGTTAAAGAAGGGGACGCGGTGCTGGTGCACTCGTCTATGAAAGCCCTGGGAACCAGGCTCACCCCGGAGGAGGTGATAGCGGCCTTGCAGGAGTCGGTAGGGGAATCCGGCACGTTGCTTATGCCGGCCCTGACCTATGAAAACGTGAGTGGTGAGCATAGGGTGTTCGACAGCGAGACCACTCCGCCATGCATAGGCCTCCTGCCTAGGGTATTCTGGAGACAGCCCGGTGTTGAGCGGAGCATAAACCCAACCCACTCGGTCTGTGCCAGGGGGGCGCTGGCCCACAGGCTCACCGTAGGGCATGGGATGGACGACACCGCTGTAGGGCCCCACTCGCCTTTTATGCAGCTGGCGGTAGTGGGGGGAAAGCTGCTGTTCATTGGGGATATACTGGAGGCATGTACTTTTATGCACGGCATAGAGGATATAGTTCGCCCGCCATGGATAAGGTACGGCTTTACCAATACCTACATAGTCAACGGCGCGGAGCGGCAGTACCAGGGCGCCGACGACTTCGGCTGGGGGCAGGAATTCCAGAGGATAGGGGATATTTTAGAGGAGCCGGATATTATCAGGGGAAAGCTTCTGAACGCAAACGCATATCTTATAGACGCCCGGGCCCTGCTTGCCGTGGGGCTGATGGAGATGCGCATAAATCCCTACGCCTTTGTAACAGACATCTCAAAGTGGATATAGCCCCATTCTGACATAAGTAGAGAGCGCCCGGAAAATGTCTCCGGGCGCTCTCTATGTCTTTCCGGCAGTCAGCCCTGCCCATAGTAGGCATTGGCCCCATGCTTGCGAAGGTAGTGCTTATCAAGAAGCTCCTGCTGCATTCGGACGGATTCAGGCTCAAGCATTATGGCGTGCCAGTCCATAAAGGCGACCTCCTCCATCACCACGGCGTTGTGCACGGCGTTTTTGGGGTCACTGCCCCAGGCGAACGGGCCGTGGCTGTGGACCAGTGCCCCGGGGATACTCATGGGGTCGGCGCCGCACTTATGAAACGTCTCGATTATCACATTGCCGGTCTCCAGTTCATAGCTGCCGCAAATCTCCTCCGGAGACATTCTTCTTGTGCAGGGGATATCCCCATAGAAGTAGTCGCCGTGAGTGGTGCCCATAGCCGGAATGGACCTTCCGGCCTGGGCGAAGGTGGTGGCCCAGCGGCTGTGGGTGTGGACTATACCCCCGAGCTTTGGGAAAGCACGGTATAAGGCCAGGTGAGTGTCCGTGTCGCTTGAGGGCTTCCATCTGCCGTCAATGCGCTCGCCGCTCTCCAAGTCCACTACGACCATATCCCCGGTTGTCATACCGTCATACTCCACCCCTGAGGGCTTTATCACCATCAGGCCCCGCTCCCGGTCTATACCGGACACATTGCCCCAGGTGAAGGTAACAAGGCCGTGCTTTGGCAGCAGCAAATTTGCCTCACAGACCTCCTGCTTCAGTTTCTCCAACATAGCATACTCCTAACTTATACCCGCACCCAAACGCTCATTTCACCCTCGCCCCGGTTGGCCCAGGCGTAGTAGGGGATGAACTTCAGCTTGGCGGGGGATTCCCTTGGCGGGGCGTAGTCGGCGTAGAGGGGAGAGCCCTCGTCCGGCAGCTCAAGACGGTAACCGTCAAGCTCCAGGGCACACATTTTCTGCCCGCAAATCTCTATATCGCTCACAATAGCCCTATCTATAGCGCCAGGGTCCACCCTCAGTAGGTGCAAATTCTCTCCGTTGTCGGCCTGTTCAAGGCAGTAGCAGACAGGTCCTCTGGTGACAGCCACGCGGCCAAGGTCCTCCCGGACCCTGGGGTCGGCTGAGCTCAGGCGGATATCCATGGGGAAATTGAGCTCTACCCGGTCGCCGTCATGCCATAGGCCGGTAAAGTATATATAGCCGTCTTTCTCAGAGCGTTCCATACCCTCAGGGCCGGTGACTGCAGGCTTCCTGCACCAGCCCGGGAGCCGGAAGGCCAGGGTGCACATGGCGGGCGTATCGGTATGTACGGTCATAGCGGCGCGGCCCTCCCAGGGGATACTGCTCTCTAGGGTCAGCCGGAGCTTAGCGCCACCAACTTTCTTGGTTATCTCGCTGCCCATATACAGGTGTGTAAAGACCGCGTCCTCCCTCTCTGTGAAGGCATACGCCGCAGCAGAGGTGACTATCCTAGCGATATTGGGCGGGCAGCAGGCGCAGCCAAACCACTTCTGGCGCACCGGCTCCACATGCTCAAGACGGGTATCGGCTTTACAGGCTGCGGGGTCCACCTCCAGAGGGTTCACATAGAAGAAGCTCTTGCCGTCCAGGGCCATACCGCTGAGCACGGTGTTGTACATAGCCAGCTCCATGACATCGGCATACTGGGAGACCGGGTTTATCTCCAGCATACGCCTTGCGAAAAAGGCCAGGGAGATTGCCGCACAGCTCTCGGAATAAGCCGTGTCGTTGGGCAGGTCGTAGGGGTAGGAAAATGCCTCGCCCACTGCCGTGCCGCCAATCCCGCCGGTAATATATAGCTTTTTCTTCACAATATTGTCCCAGAGCCTGTTACATACCGCCAGCATGGAATCGTCCCCGGTGAGTCTTGCCCCGTCTGCCATGCCGGAGTAGAGATACCCGGCCCGCACCGCGTGCCCCATAGCCTCCTCCTGCTCCCGCACAGGCTTATGGGCCTGGTAGTAGGCATAGGGAGCCGTGTCCCCTTTTGGCTCGTGGCGGCCCTCGCGGCGCCTCTCCTCCTCCAGGAAGTAGTTGGGCTCTGTGCCCCGCTGGTCCAGGAAGAACTTGCCAAGGGCAAGATACTTCTCCTCGCCGGTGATCTCATAAAGCCGGAAAAGGGCCATCTCCGCTATCTCATGTCCCGGATACCCCTTTCGCTTACCTTCCTCAGGCCCGAAGCACTCCCCCACATAGTCGGCATACCTCTTTGCCGCCCCAAGCAGCCTGTCCTTGCCGGTAGCCATATAATAAGCCGCAGCGCTCTCCACAAGGTGGCCCAGGCAGTAGAGCTCGTGGTGGTCTTTAAGGTTTGTAAAGGAGCCGTTCATTCCGTTTAGAATATAGTAAGTGTCCAGATACCCGCTGTCGTGCTGGGCCGCGCATATTACGTCGATAGCGCCGTCCACGGTGGCCTCCAGCTCCGGGTCCGGGTGGTTGCATAGGGAGTAGGCCGCGGCCTCCACCCATTTGTAAAAATCCGAGTCCTGAAACACAAAGCCGTAGAATTTATCCGGGTCCGGATTGTTCTTGTCCTCAGGAAGGGTCTGGAAGCCCCGGAAGGTATAGGAGGGCTCGGTAAAGCCCGGCTGGGATTTGCGCTCCATAAGCCTTGCCGCCGCACGGAAGTTGTGCATACAGAAGCTGGGCTCAGCGCCCGGAACCCGGTCGTTAAGGGCATCCCACTGGTAGGGTATCACCTCCCGGCGCACAGTCTCCTGTATGGTGTGCCAGAAGGGGTCCGTGACCTTTACCCTCCCTATATCTATAGGTCTGCTGAATTTACTTTTGTCCATAATAAGCCTCGCTTATTTGCTAATATTATATCTCCCGCTCCCAACGCCCCATGGGGCAGGCCATATGCCGTTTAGCTGCCCGGACCTCTGCAAAGCACCCGCACTGGGCGCACATGCCGTTTTTCAGTTCCGGGCACGCCCGGCAGACGCCGAGCCTGCGGGAGTATATCTCCGGGCTGGCCTTTAGCTCCTGGGGCAGGCTGTCTATATATTTGTATACAGATTTAAAATACTCGCCGTCCAGCTCATTTAACAGGCAACGCCTACAGCGGGGCGCTGTCATTTAAGTGTGAACGCCGCAACCGAACAGACGGGCAGGGTGGCCCTAAAGCCATCGCCGGTGAGCCCGGCAGTCAAAGTGGCGGGCTTCACATTATCAGCGCTGTCAAAGTCGTTATAATCGCCTATGGCCCCGGACAGCACGCGCCCGGAGACTTCGCGGAGTTTCCCAAGGCCTGTAACGGCGCAGTCCAGCTCCGCAGGGCTGTTATCGTCCAGGTTTGCCACGGTCACAAGCACTGTGCCGTCGTCCCGCTGGCTTGCAGAAATGTGAAGGTCAGGGACTTGACTGCCGCCTATCATAGCGGTCTCAACATAGCTCTCAAGCTGCCTCGCATCCTGATGGCCCTTATACATCTCGAATACATGGTAGGTTGGGGTCAGCACCAGCTTGTCCCCTTCGGTGAGCACCACCGCCTGGAGCACGTTCACAGTTTGGGCGATATTAGACATTACGACCGTATCACAGTGGTTATTAAAGATATTCAGGTTTATGGCGGCTACAAGGGCGTCCCTCATTGTGTTCTGCTGATACAGGAAGCCGGGGTTTGTGCCGGGCTCCACGTCAAACCAAGTGCCCCATTCGTCCACGCAGAGCCCAATCTGCCTGTCTCCCTGATACTGCTTTATAATGCGGGAGTGGTTTTCCACCAGATCCTCCATGTAGAGCGTGTTATACAGCGTGGAGTAATACTCCTCCCTGGGGAAGCCGGTAGCAGGCCCCTTGTCCTCCCAGCGCTTGGTGCGGGGCCGGGTGTAGTAATGCAGGCTTACGGCGTCGATGAAACGCCCCGCCCGCTCCATAACTGTCTTTGTCCAGCTATAGTCACCCTCGCTGGCGCCGGAGGCTATCTTATATATAGAATGCTCGGGGTCGTAATTGCGGAGATAGGTGGAGTATTGGCGGCAGAGGTCTCCATAGAATTCCGGGCGCATATTTCCCCCGCAGCCCCAGGCCTCGTTGCCGATACCCCAGTACTTCACGTTCCAGGGGGCGTCCTGCCCGTTAGCCCGGCGCTCCCCCGCCATTGGGGACTGGCCGCCCATATTGCAGTATTCAACCCAGTCGGAGAACTCCTGCACTGTGCCGGAGCCCACGTTGCCGGAGATATACGGCTCGCAGTTCAGCTGGCGGCAGAGTTCCATAAACTCATGGGTGCCGAAGGAATTGTCCTCGGTGACCCCGCCCCAGTTGGTGTTCACTATCTTCTTGCGGCTGTCCTTTGGGCCGATGCCGTCCCGCCAGTGGTAGGTGTCTGCAAAGCACCCTCCGGGCCAGCGGAGCACCGGGATGCCCATGGCTTTAAGGGCGTTTACAATATCTGTGCGCATACCGTTCACATTGGGGATACTTGAATTTTCCCCAACATAAATGCCGTTATAGATACACCGGCCAAGGTGCTCGGCGAAATGTCCGTAGATATTCCTGTTGATGCGCCCCTTGGAGCGGTTTCCGTTGACTATTGCCTTTGACATCTTTTATGTACCTCCCTTTCCAATCGGCTCTATATCCCGTATCTCACAACAGCGGGACACTGATTGCGGCGCCCTGGAAAATGCCCAGGGCTGCTGCCAAGGCAAGCAGGGCCTCGGCGAAGCCTACCAGCACCATAAGCACCAGCAGTATCGTGCGCAGAACGCCCAGCCCAGGCGGTGGCGGCTGGGGCGTAAAGACCGGGGCCTCCCGGAGTTCAGTTTCTGGATTCATACTGACATATTCCTCTTATTCACGTAGTATTGCGGGACTTTAACCTATATCCGGAGTCCCTCTAAGGGCGATGGAATCGCCGGCCTTGCCCTCAGTCTCGAAAAGTATAATCTCATTTGTGCCGGCCTTCAGCAGGGGTCCGGGGATGTACAGCCGCTTCTGAGGGCCTATCTCCCAGAACCTGCCCAGGTTTACGCCGTTCATAAAGGCCACGCCCTTGCCCCAGCCCTCAAAGTCAAGGAAGGTGTCGCCTGTTTCCTCGATGTCAAAGGTGAAGCGGTAGAAGGCGGGCAGGCCCTCCTGATACCCTTTTGCAAAGTCCAGCTTAGAGAGGTCGTCCAAAGGCAGGGGGTACTGCTTCCAGCCGTTATGCCAGTGCCCGTTAAACCAGACGCCCCCTTCAATGCCCTTGCGCTGCTCCTCCAGCTTAACGGCGAAGTTCACCCGCCCAAGGTCCTCGACCAGGATGTCCATGTCCGCGCCGCGCTTAAAGCTCACGTCCATCTCGTGCTCTTCTAAGAGCTCCTTGTCCATGAGGGTGATAACAGGCTTCTTGTCCACGAACACCTGGGCGCGGTCGTTTGCCCTGTGAAGGCGCAGGCGGCGAAGCTGCTCCTCGGTGCGCAGGTCTGTGTGGTATAGTATGTAGCCGTAGCTCTGGCCCAGCTTCTCCATGGGCTGGGGGAAGGTATTCTCTATAGGAGAGCTCAGGCTGTCCAAAACGGAGAACAGGCCGACTCTGCCGCTTACAGGTATAACTCCGTAGTCCATGCGCTTTATCTCGGTGGTAAGCTCCACCTCGGGGATGTCCTGGTATTTTCCGATGACCTCCCTGAAACGCCGGTACTTCTCAGTTATCTGCCCATCCTCAGTTAGTATGGCGTCGTAGTCGTAGGAGGTGGTGTCGGGGGTGAGGTGGTCGTAGTAATTGGCGCCGTTCATGAAGCCGAAGTTTGTACCGCCCTCAAACATGTAGAAGTTTACATTGCCAAGCTCCAAAAGCTTATCCAGGTCCTTTGAGGCCCCCTCCAGGTCCCCCCTCATATGCCCGCCGTTGCCCCAGGCGTCAAACCAGCCTATCCAGAACTCCATGCACATCAAAGGGGTGTTTGGGCGGAACTTTGCGAGATAGCCAAAGGCTTCCTCGGCCCGGGAGCCAAAGTTGGCTGTGGCGAGGACGCCGTCCATTGTGCCGCCGTGCAGCATGTCATGGGTGGGGCCGTCGGAGGTGCACAGGGGCACGGTCACTCCCAGTTCCCTCATCAGGTCCCGGAGCCACTCTATGTACTGCTTATCGTTGGCATAGGAGCCGTACTCGTTCTCTACCTGCATCATTATGACCGGCCCGCCATTATCTATCTGCAAAGGTACGAGCCTCTTCATAAGGGCCTCATAGTAATCCCGCACATGCTTCAGGTACGGCGGGTAGTACACCCTAAAGCGCATACCGTCCTCACTGAGCAGCCAGGGGGGCAGCCCGCCCAGCTCCCACTCGGCGCAGATATACGGCGACGGCCGCAGTATCACATAGAGCCCAAGCTCCTGGGCCAGCTTTACAAAGCGCTCCACGTCGAGCATTCCGTCAAAGCGGAATTTACCCTTTTGAGGCTCGTGCATGTTCCAGGGTATGTAGGTCTCAACGGTATTACAGCCCAGCGCCTTCAGCTTTTCAAGCCTGTCACGCCAGTATTCGGGTACCACACGGAAATAGTGTATGGACCCTGAAATTATCCTAAAGGGCTCGCCGTCCATATAAAAACGGTCTCTCACTTCAAAACTCATAGCTGTCCTCCCTTGGGGTTGATAAAACCATTATAGCGCCCCGCGAACAAGGTGTCAATTCCCAAATAATAAAACCCCTATATAAATGAAAGCCGAGCAAAAAAGGTCCCGCCCCCGCAGGGGCCGGACCTTCCGCTCATTTCAGCGACTCATATTTTTTCTTGGTGGCAAGCCCGCCGCGGATATGCCGTTGGGCCTTGTTCACGGCCAGGATATTTTTTACGTCCCGATAGAGGCCCCGGTCGATATACTTTAGACGCTGGGAGACGTCCTTATGTATGGTTGTCTGCAATCACTACGGTTTCTTCCAGACCTAAATCGCCTAGAAGCCGCAGGTAGATGTCCACGTTGCCGTCCTTGTCCACCTCGATTTTCTGGATCAGCCGCTTGAGCTGAGCGTTGGTCATGGAGTGCACATCGGTGATGTCCTCGATGGTCTTGAAGGTGTTTTGCAAGATGCTTTCCAACTGGTCGCCTTTGGTGATATTGTAGCCGACGATTTTCAACTCGTTTTCAATGCGCTCGATTTCCTTCTTTGAGCCGCCTATCTTCTCGTTCAGCTCCTCCCGGCTGATAAGGTCATCGGTGTACATATCCATGTACTTCTGGCGGGTCTTTTGGAGCTTAGCAAGTTGGGCGGTCAATTCCTTTTCATACTCCTGGTTATCATCCTTAGTGCGGTAAACCCGCTGGAACTCCTTGACAACATAGGGGATGATATTTTTCTTGGACATCAGCACCTGGGCGAAGTATTCCTGCAAGGCGCCTGTCAATTCGTCCTCGTCCACGGTGACGGCGTTGGGGCAGCTATCCGCGCCCCGCCCGGTGTGGCCGGAGCAGACCCAGCGCACATAGGTGTTTTTGTAGGTGCGCACGGTGCGGTAGAAGGACCAGCCGCACTCCTTGCACTTGATGAGGGTGGAGAACAGGTGCTTGTTGCTCTGGCGCTGGTGGTCGGTGCGGAAAGTCTTGTGGCGGGAATCCAAAATCTCCTGGGCCTGCTGGAAGGTTTCGGGGGAGATGATTTGCAGTTCGGGCCTGTCCACCACGATCCAGTCATCCTCAGGCTTGTCCGCTCGCTGGCCGGTGAGGAAGTCGGAAACTTCCTGCTTGCCGTTGATGATTTTACCAATGTACAGTTCATTGGTCAAAATGCGGCAGATGGCGTTCTGGCTCCAGGAGCAGTTGCGCTTGGTGCGCAGGCCGCGCTCGTTGAGGGTGTTGGCGATTTTCGCCGCGCCCGCCCCTTCCTCAGTGTACATATGGAAGATTTGGCAGACAATGTCAGCCTCTGTTGGGTTAATTGCCAGATTAAAATAGTCCCCAGCGGTCTTATCATAGCCGTAGACGATGTTGGGAACCCGGCCTTTTTCGGCGTTCATCTTCTTGCCGAACTTTACCCGCTTGGAGGTGTTGGCGCTCTCCTCTTGGGCCAGCGCGCCGAAGATAGTTAGCACGAACTCGCTGTTGCCCATGCTGGTCATGTTGGCAGTGAGGAACTGGGTCTCGATGCCCAGGGCTTTCAGCCTGCGGACGCTTTGGAGAAGGTCCACAGTGTTTCGGGCAAAGCGGCTGATGTCCTTAACCACTACCATGTCGAACAGATGGTGCTCGGCATCCGCCATCATCCGCAGGAACTCCTTGCGGTTCTTGATCTTTGTGCCGGAAATGCCCTCGTCGGCGTACAAGCGCACAAGCGCGTCGCCGGTGCGCTTGGTGTATTCTGAGAAGAATTCTTTCTGGGCTTCTAGGCTGTTAAGCTGGTCCTCCTTGTCGGTGGAGACGCGGCAATAGGCAGCGATGTTCATGGGGCACCTCACTAATTCATTTTAAACGTTTTGTTACTACTGAGTTTACCACACTTCTTTCAGGAAAGCAATAAAAAATATTGACGGAGCCGTTTTTTCGGCCCCGCCATATTTAAGAATTTGTTTTGATAATCGATTCTAATTCTTTATGAAGCATGGGAATGTCTACCGATACGGTGTCCCACACGATTTGCATATTGACCCCGGAATAGCCATGCACAATCCGGTTGCGCATGCCGTAAATCTGCTGCCAGGGGATGGTTTTAATCTGCGCCTTTGCCTCGTCGCTCAGAGATTCCTTTGCAAGCTCGCCGATTTGCATCAGGTTGAAGACGGTAGCCTCCAAGCGCATGGCGTCGGATGAAAAATCTTCCAGCGTACGGCAATCGGCACAGTAGCGCATAATGCTTTCGATATGCCGAAGGATTTTTCTCAGCACCGCAAGATCCTTACTGCCCATAAATCGGCACCCCTGTCTGCCGTATCTCTGCATCAATTTGAGAGCCCTCCTCGATTTGTGAAACATCGATAAGGTCAACCGGTACGCTCAGTGTGGATGAAACACCTTCCAACAGGCCAAAGAACGCCAGCCCGCGCAGGCCGCTGTCAACCAGAATGTCCACGTCACTGCGGGGAGTGGCCTGTCCCTTTGCGTAGGAGCCGAACAGCACCGCTCGCCGCACGCCATAGCCAGCGAAAACCGGGTGGAGAATATTTTCGATTTCGTGGATGGAATAAACCTTTTGCATAAGGCCGCCCCCTTTCAAGACTATTGTACCGCATTGGCGGAAAAATAGCAAGAGAAAATCACATTGCCCTGGTAATGGCTTCATGTTCCGTTTCTTCCCCGGCCTGAACTTCTTGCGCCGCCTGTTGGACCGCGTTTTCAACCTTTGGGCGGTTCGATTCGAGGAAAACCTTTAGTATGTAGTTGGCCGTTTGGCTGTCGGGGTTGGGATTATGAAAACGGTAATTCAGCTTTTTTTTACTCAAATTGTTTGCCAGGCCTCCTTTGGATTCAGCTTCTCGATGTGAATATATATGAAAAGCGGCCCGGTGATAGCACCGAACCGCTGGGGTAAATTAATTGGAGTTGGGTATTATGCCGGCTGTCAGGCCAATGATTGCTTCCCATAGGCGGTCTTTGTAGTCAAAAATTCCGCAAATGTGTTCTCGCCATCGCAAAAATGCCGCTGACCATGCGCTGGCCAGTGGCATCATCCGCAACTTTTTTCTCCTGCAAGCAGTAGGAAATCACGCCTTTCATGGCACTAATTGATTGGCGGCTCTCCTGGATAAATTTTATGGTTGCCATCATCGACCTCCCCTATGCGCGGGAGCTGCTGGTAAAGCATCCGCTGGCCTTGTATGACTTCCATAAAGTCAGCGGAGTGGAACGCTCCCGCATTGATTTTCATGGTGATTTGGTTGATGTTGTTGTCGATTCTTTTCAGCTCAATCAGCAGAGGCTTGATGTTCTCGGCAACGTGAATCTCCGTGCGCAACGATGTTGCAACGAAAAAATCTGTAACGCTGAGTTGAGCCTTCTTTGCTTTCTTTTGAATCATTTCTTTCTCTGTTTTTGTCAGACGAATCGTCAGAGTTTCTGCTCGTTTTCTATTGCCTTTCATACCTTTCTAAAGTGGGTACGGGCTTCTGCCCGGTTCTTTTGTGCGGGGCGGACAGCCACGCGCTCTGCTTGCCCCAGCGGGAGGCCCCCCCAGCGGGAGGCCCTTACGGCCCTCCCCTGCCGGGAAATCCGGCCCCTTTGAACCTTGCCGCGAAACGGGGCCAGAATTGCCCCAAAACGCCCTTCTCAGGGCCTGGTGGTGGAGACGTACCCAGCTGCCGCCGAAAAACGCCAACACGGGCCTGCTGTGGCCTCACAGGGGCGCAAGGGTCGAAAGTAGCGGCTCACGCTGAATGGGCGTTTCCCCTAGAGAATACCGGGAGTTCAGCATTGTAAGGGTCGCAAGGGACGGTAAATCCGGCACCACTCAAAGTTGCGTCACTTGCGGCACTTACGTCCTTTGCAGAGACAAAGAAGACTTGCACCAGCCGCTGTCCATTACTTTTGCGGCTTTGGAAGAAGACACCCTTTCCCGGCTGAAACCTCATGTCCTGTAGGGTTTCGCCGTCGATGACGGTAAGCTTTTCGATGGGTTTTGGCATACACATCAGTCCTTTCGGTAAAATAGAAACGCTCCCAGCTTGAAAAAGTGGGAGCAGTATTCATATTGCAAACCGGAAAGGACTCTGGTATAATTTGGGCAAGAGGTGACTGCCGTGCCACAGGTCAGGTATAAAATCTACTCACTTTCTGCTAGCGCCCTCATGGCCTATGCTCAGGGAGGTGCGGAGAGCGGCTATGCCTTTACTCTAAATGCTAAAGCAACGGAGAAGTGCAAGGTACTTTCCTCGCTCCATGAGCAACAGGACTGCGCGCTGCTCTTTCAGACTATGTGTGTTCTGCGTGGAGACAACTACCAGCTACCGATGGAGGACACGCTCATCAGCGACCTGTCGGACGTGATTTGCTACGTAGATTTCAGCAATATCTTCGACCGGAATGCCGCGCAGAACCGTCATGCCGTTCGACAGAAGAAAGCAGAGAGTATGTTCCGGCCAGAGGGCATCGTGCTGGATTTTGGCGCTGGACCCTGTCGGTATCTGGCTTTCGAGCGCTCCAACAGCATGAGCCGCAAGGCGCAGATCTCTTTCGTGCGAGAGGACATTTACGAGCCGCTGCGCCGGAGGATCATGCTGGATATGAAGATTGGTTCTTGCCAGTTGAGCAAACTGTACGCCTATAATGGACTGATGCTCTCCGGCGGAACAAGGTTAGATGGGATTGAAATTGATAAGCCCCATCGGGTGATTGTGATCGACAATGAAGAATCCAGTGTGTGGAACGTGCCGGTCATCACCGTCATTGATAAGTTCATGCCCCTGTTTCCAGCTTTTTGGCGGCAGGGACCGAGTCAAGAAAAAACGAGAACCTTTGATCAATTCAAAACGCTTTTAAAAAAGGATTTTCGCTGGGAATCACAGGCTTTTGAGAGGTATGCATAAATAAAATGAACTGGCATTATATATCAATACGCCAGTTCATTTCTAATTTACACGTACCGGATAGTAATTGGATGTATTGTGCTTACATAGCATTTGCCGCTTGTGAAAATAACATATCACATTATTTAGTAATTCCTGCCACGCTATATGGGAAGGCCATTTCACTTCATAACCCACAATAGAAGTTCTGTTTTGCTATCAGATAGCCTCGGCTTTATCCAAAAAGAAGAGCGCAGAACGGGTGTCCGCCGCGATCCGTCCAGGCACACGGTAGGAACAACCCAGGTCCCAGCCGTGAAGCTCCGCCAGGATTGTACACAGTTTATAGCTGGATATTTCCAGCGGCCGCTTGCCATCATATACTTCCCGTGGGATCATATGCGAGGTAAAACCCCTTTTGCCATAAGGCTGGATCAGCAGGATCCGCCCATCCTTGGAGATAAGAAAGCGGATCCGTTCAGGACTGCCCATAGAGCGAAGGGCTTCCACAAAAATATGGATTCGGTTCGCTTTCAAATAAAAAGAGATGTATACGCCATTCATTTTGCCGTCTTTTTCTCTTTGGCCTTCCACTGCTCAGGGGCGCTGAAATCAAAGAGGAGCATGATCTTGTTCTCCACTGTCACAACGTGTCCCACGGCCCTGTAGACCCAGCTGGTATCCCAGCCCCATATCTCATAGATTTGTGAGGAGAACCGGACGGATTCCATGCGTCTTGGTGCGTACTCTTTAATGTTTTTGCGCCATATGATGCTGTCCTTGTCTTTGACGGTCACCGGGACGGCCAAAAGGCTTTTCTTCTGTGGATGTACCTCCAGGCGGATGCGCTCACAGCAGTTCAGCGCGGTCAGCGCCAGCCTGTTGAAGGTTATCCCCGAACTCCAAATGGTGCAGGACGGCGAAGCACAACTGCTGACATGGGAGAAAAGCTCGCCGCTGACTACTTGAAAGCCCTCAATTGAAATTGGCTCTACTTCGGTCTTGAATTGATTCATTTTTCCCTCCTAAACGCGGCCTGTGGTAATATATCCATCAGCAAGGTTGATTTTATAGCTGTCTTCATGCCGTTCTGCCGGGATGCCGAAATACTCCCGCCACTCGCCGGGAAGATAGGACTTTCCCCTTTTTCCTCCCACAAACAGTTCAAAGTCGGTCAGCTTGAATAGAAACAGTACTTCCTTTTGATAGACGGCGGGATTCCCCATAATCTTATACCTGTACTCACTGTCCCAGCCCATCAGGTCGAATATTTTGGCGGCAAATATCCTGCAAAGCATATCCCGGTTCACAAGCTCCTTATCCCCGCCGCCTTTCGCCCAACGCAGGGCGTCCGGCGTTTCGGGCGGACAGGGCCGGATGATCAGCCGCTTTTGCTCCGGATGTATCAGCAGCTGTATGTGCGTTACCCCCGGAAACCGCCTGAGACAGGACATATTGAAACGGATGCGCGCCGGCCAGATGGTGAGCGCTGGTTCGCGGGTATGGGAGAACAGTTCCGCTTTTGTGACCTGGAACCCCGCCAGGTCCGGTACGATCTCTTCTTCCCCGTCAAGCATTGTTTGGCAGAATATCTGGTCCAGCTTATCCTGTGCCGGCATTTCCAACACCATCCTTCTTTTTGAGTTTGTCCGCCAACGCTTGAAGCTCGCAGCCGGTGGGCGTTCTATATTGCTCGACCCCCGGGGCAGGCACGCTGGGCCTGTCCGCTTGCCACGCTGCGCTTTGCCCCATATAAAAGATGCCGTTCTCGCGGATGTGGTCATAGAACTCATCGCCAAAGCTGTATTCCCAGGCTTCCGGGTATAGCTCAGCGCGCCGCAAGCGGGCTCCGCTGGTTGGAGACAGCGGCACGGCAGACACCGCGTCTTCCAAATTATAAACAATAATCTGCTTGTGCTCCCGCTGCACCCATGTCCCCCGGACCTTATATAAGTAATTCGGGTCCCACTCCATCATGCGAAAGAGAGCCGTGCCAAAATGCTGGCAGCGCAAAATTTTTGCATACAAGGGCATATGCCCATCAGGGCGCCATTTGATGCAGTGTACGGCCCCTTTGTCACAGGGCCGTATGGCGATCTTCCGCTGGGAAGGATGCAGGAGCAGCTGGATATGGCCCACGTCGGAAAACGTCCTCACACAGAACAGGTTGAATATGATCTTGTCTATCCCGATCGTTACCGTCGGCCCCTCATATCGTGCCTGCGTAAACTGGCTCCTGACCACCTGATAGCCTTTGAGGTCGAACCGGGAAAAGGAACTTTTGAGCAGGCGGATCTCCCTGCGCGGTATGCTTACGCTGTTTGACAAGTCATAATACAGCCCGGGGTCGTCATTGATCCAATGGTGGTTAATGGGAACGAAACCGCGAAAGACGCCGTCGTCTATCACATGGAGGGGAGGCATTCCGCCGCGCATACTGTGCTTCCTGCTTTCAAGGAGGGCCTGCGCCATCTCGAATTTTTCCCTTGTAATGATTGCTTCGTGTTGCTCCCTGTAGTAATACTGATCCACGTCCTGGCGGTTCTTTTTGCGCTTGTGGTTAAACAGGTCGGAGGTAAAGGTCTTCCAGGTCAGGATATCGCCACAGTAGCGTTCGTTGGAAAGGATGTAGCCCACCGAACTGTTGCTCCAGCCGGTGTTTCCGGTTTTTGTCCCGCATCCAATATCCGTAAGAAAAGCGGCGATATCTGCCTGGGACCAGCCATACAGGTAAGCGTCGAAAATAAAGCGGACCACATTTGCCTCGGCCTCGTTGACGACCAGCGGGGCATGCTTGATGTAGTGGCCAGCGGCGTCCCGCTGCCTATCATAACCAAGCAGAGGAGGGGCCAGCAGCTGGCAGTCCTTGAACCGTTGGGACAGGGACCAGATCATGGCTTCCCGCTTTTTGACGGATTCCTCCTGGGCAAAGGAGGCAAGAAAGGTGAGCATAAATTCGGAACTTTCTTCTATGGTATTCAGATTATCCGTTTCAAAAAATACCCCCACCGGCGGATCAAGGTTCTTGAGCCTACGGACCAGAGAGATACAGTCCACCAGGTTCCTGGCAAAGCGGGAGACGCTTTTTGTTACAATCAGGTCATATTCTCCCTTTTCACAGGCGGCGATCATGTCGTTAAACGCCGTGCGGTTTTTCAGCGAGACCCCGGAGATCCCCTCATCGGCGTAAATATGCCGCAAACTCCAGTTGGGCCGCTGGTCTGCCAGCTGGCGGTAGTGGGCCTGCTGAAGCTCAAAGGAAGACAGCTGCGCGTCGTTGTCGGTAGAAACGCGGCAATACGCGCATACACGGAAAAGCCGGTTCCTGAGAGTGGCTTTCGGTTTGGCGGGAATAAAGCGTTTCTCCCAGGTATCGTGATTCGGGGAACAGATGGGTTCAGGCATCGGGTATCCCCTCCTCCTGTAGCTGGCGAAGCTGTAGGTTCTTTTTCGACAGTGCGAAAGCAAGCTTATAGACCAGGGCTTTTTCCTCTCCGTTCAACGCAAGGGAGTCAAACCCGAGGGAATCCGTACGTCCCAAAAGATAGTCTGTGCTTACGCCAAACACATCTGCAATCCGCGAAAGCGTGTCCAACGAGGGCTGCCGGATGTTACTTTCGTAGGACGAGATGGTACTCCTGTCTACACCGATTAGGTTGGCTAGCTGGCTTTGGGCTAAATTTTTGGACTGCCGGAGATAACGGAACCGTTCTGGAAAGTCAAAGATCATTGCCTACACCACCTTGCTGATTATAAAGAATTATACCAGCAAACCTGTTACAGTGGGTAGCATCTGTGCGACAGTTTGTAACGTTTGGGCTTTTGGAGCAGCTTTTTGATGAGACTCGGCTTAACGGTAAAAAATCAAAACTCTCTGAATAGAATTGAATAATTGAGCTGAATGTACGGAAGCCGTGCTGTGAAAAGACAAGATTACCGCCCCCGCATGATCGACAAGACCCTACAAGAGTATCCATCCACCTTCGGAGCCGTCTGTGCGGATGGGCAAAAATGGTGCGGCACAACCTGGACTTTATCCTACCACAACGGTGCGGGGCGCAATGGCAAGTTGCGTATGCGGCCCATGTCTCTCTACAAATCCAGCGATTCCAGCAGGCAGCATTGTTGCCCAAGGGATATTTGAACGCTGTGGTTGGCGACGACATGTACTGCATCGATGGCGTCAAGAGGGACACATCCAAGCTTCTGCGCTCCCTGGCCCGGTACGAGAGGACGCCCCCAAGGGTCAGCATCCTGCCGCGATGTGTGTGCCGTGCGGATTGGCGAACGCAGCGTACCAGCGGCCGGACGGGTGTTTGTGGTGCCGGTCACTGCGCTGAAAGACTAGGGAAACAGAA
Organism: Acutalibacter sp. 1XD8-36; assembly: GCF_009917525.1. Taxonomy (GTDB): domain Bacteria; phylum Bacillota; class Clostridia; order Oscillospirales; family Acutalibacteraceae; genus Acutalibacter. The sequence goes on along the minus strand of NZ_QZDU01000002.1, from coordinate 519,660 downwards.
AGAGCCAGTGTACACTCTTGCATCTGTGTACACTGGCCTTTCCACTATTTCACTAGCCATAGCAACCGTTCTGTTTTGTTTCTTCCATATGCACCGTACTCTTACTAACCCCAAACTGCTTGGCAGCGCAGCGGACGGTTGCCTTATTTTCTACGATATACTCCCCTAGCTTGGTAGCGCGGTCGTCGATAACATTGTTTGACATATAGGGCACCTTCTTTCGGTGCTATATATGTATGCGCCAGCGGACGGGTATATGAGAAACTGATGTAAAAGTAAACCTGTCAGGCCCTTATTTATTGTAAAATAAATTCCAAAATCCACATAAGGAGGATGGAAATGACAGGGAATATTTATGGGTATGTGCGGGTGTCCACCGCCGAACAGAACCATGACCGCCAGCTCGTCGCCATGAGGGCTTTAGAGGTGCCCGAAAAAAATATCTACTCGGACAAGCAGTCCGGAAAGGACTTCCAGCGCCCAAATTACCTTAAAATGGTAAAAAAGCTTCGGCGGGACGATATGCTGTACATAAAGAGCATAGACCGCCTGGGCCGGAACTATGAAGAAATTCTGGAGCAGTGGCGCGTGCTCACTAAAGAGAAGGGGATAGATATTGTAGTTTTGGACATGCCCCTGCTCGATACCCGCCGGGATAAGGATTTACTTGGCTCCTTTCTCAGCGATATAGTGCTCCAGGTGCTGTCCTTCGTAGCGGAAAACGAGCGGGTGAATATACGAGCCCGCCAGGCCGAGGGCATAGCAGCAGCCAAGGCCAGAGGCGTGCACTTCGGCCCCCAGGCCAGGGCCCTGCCCGAGAGCTTCCCGGCGCTGTACCAGGCGTGGCGGGAAAAGAAAATAAGTCTGCGCAAAGCCGCGGAAGCTTGCGGGGTGCCGAAGTCCACCTTTTATGACGCGGCACAGCGTATGAAAAGCCGGGACAATATGTAGTGTGTACCTATACGAGGATGTGCTTTATTTCGCAACCAGGGATAATTGGAGCAACAAAGCCACCACAAAGAAATTTCTGGCATGGCGTGACAATTACACCGAATCAGGCAAAGATGCAAGTTCATACATTGCCATTTTGAGACATTCATGCCGTGGAGCAATACTGACAAAAACAACACAATCCACAACCCCGCATACAGCTAAAAAACATCCCTAAATTTACTTATCAGTATGCTGCAACTACCGCCCCCAAACAACCCAGAACAGTACCAGCGCACCCAAAAACCAGAGGTTCGCCGTTGTAAAATACCGAAAATAGGCCCCCACTGCCCCCTTCTCCCTACGCACTACAAGCTTATAGGAAATCAAACTTGCCATAGACGCTATAAGAGTTCCCAGGCCGCCAAGATTGACGCCGATAATCAGGGAGGGGAAGTCCTTCGTGAACCCGGAGAGCAGCAGTGCTGCAGGGACATTGCTGATGACCTGGCTGGCGGCGATTCCCGCAAGCACCTCGTTTCCGGAGACGATTTTTTGCAGAAGCCCGGCAAACTGGGGCAGCCTGCCCATGTTGCCGATGAAAATGAAAAAGCCTATGAAAGTCAGGAGAAGGCTGTAGTCGATGTGGGAAAATATGGCCCTGTCTGTCAAAAGGAGTCCAATGACGGTGAGGCCCAGTGCGGCGGGATAGGGGATGGCTCTAACTACGGCCAGCAGGTCGATAAAGAATAACAGGGCATACACCCCTAAACAGAGCGGCTTGCCGGAGAGGGCTGTCCTCTCGGCAAAGGCTACCTCGACCGGGGCTTTATGTGCCCTGGATTGAATCAGGCTCCAGGCTGAAAGAAGCAAAAGGGAGGCTATGGTGTACGGCAGCATGAGCAGAATAAACTGGGAGAGCGTTGTACCGGCCTTGCCGTAGAGATAGAGGTTTTGAGGGTTGCCCACAGGCGTGAGCATACTCCCAAGGTTTGCGGCTATGGTCTGGAGCACTACGGTGGGGACCAGCAGCCGCGTCCTTATTTCCTGCCCTGCCAATCCAAGCACGGTGAGGGTGAAGGGCACGAAGGTGATGAGTGCCACGTCGTTTGTGATGAGCATGCTTGAGAAGAAGCAGAGCAGGACCAAAATCATGACAAGCTGCCAGGCGCGCCGGACCCTTGTGAGGAGGGTTTCTGCTACCCACTGGAACAGTCCGGTCTTCTGAAGCCCGGACATGACGCCCATGAGGCAGAACAGGACAGCCAGCGTACGGAAGTCAATATAGTTGATGTATTCCCCGTCAGGGGGCACAAGAAGCATGGAGACAGAGGCCAGGATAAGCGCGGCGCAGAGTACAGCCTCCTGCTTAATGAAGCGGGTAATCTTTTCTTTCATTTGGGTATCCATCTGAATCCTGCTGACTGTTTATGCCGGCTGCCTACCGGCAGTAAGCTTGCTGACCACAAAGCACAGGGCGAAGGATATCCCCATGGCAAGGCAGGCATACAGAGGGCCGTCCGGCGTGGTGAAGCCGGATATTACAGCAGGCAGGAAGGCGGTCAGAAAGCCGCCCAGCATACCGGCCCAGGCCCCGGCGCGGTTAATGCCCTTCCAATATAGGGAGAGGAGGTAGGGCGCTAGGAAGGAGCCGGAGATTATTCCCCAGGAATAGGACATCATTTCAAGTATGGGTGTGGGGTAGTTGGCGATGAAGTAGCTTACCACCACGAATACAAGGCATAGGATACGCGTGAGGGCGGCAAGGTCCTTCTCGTTTATCTTCTTGGCGACAGTGGGCTTCACCAGGTCCATAGACACGGTGGAGCAGGCCGTGAGGGTAATGCTGGAGAGGGTGGACACCGAGGCCGAGATGAGCAGCACCAGTATCACGCCCACCAGCAGGTCCGGCAGGCCGGCCTGGTCCAGCATAAGGGGCACAAGGAAGTCTTTGCCGCCCTGGGGCATGGTTTCGCCAAAGAACAGGTGGGACAGCGAGCCGATAAAGTACCCGCCGCCGGCAACCAGGAGGGCGAAGACGGTGGAGATTACGGTGCCCCGCCTTACCTCCTGCCTGTCCCTGATGCCGTAGTATTTATGCACCATCTGGGGCAGGCCCCAGGTGCCGAAGCTTGTCATGAGCAGTGTGGAGATAAGCGCCACAGCGGGCCTGCCGCTAAGGGGCAGCATTTGGTGGGACCTCATGTACTCCGCCATATTTGAGAGCCCGCTGCTGAGCCCGCCCACCTGTGGGGAGAGCACTACCAGCACTATCAGCGCCGTAACGCCTATCATCATCACGAAGCCCTGGACAAAGTCGGCTTTCAGCGTGGCTATATACCCGCCAAGCACCAGCAGCAGCGCCGAGGCGATGGCAATTATTATCATGCAGACCTGCTCATCTATGCCGAGTATCACCGAACAGACGCTGGTGAGGCCCTTATACACTGAGGCCGAGTAGGGGATTAAGAAGACGAAGATGACTACGCAGGCGAAAAGCCGCATTTTGGAGCTCTTAAAGCGGGTCTCAAATAGCTGGGGCATGGACCGGATGTCGTGCTTCCTGGTGTACTCCCGGGTGCGGTCTGCCAAGACAAGCCAGGCCAGCAATGAGCCGAACACCGCGTTGCCAATACCCACCAGCACGCTCCACAGCCCATAGCTCCAGCCGGAGCCCCCGGAGTAGCCGATGAACATTACCGCCGAGAAATAGGCGGTGCCGTATGAGAGGGCGGATATCCACGCCCCGGCGCTCCTTCCGCCCACTGTGAATGAGGCCATGTCGGTACCCTTGCGGGAGTACAGTATGCCTACTGCCAGCATGAATATGGCGTATACCCCTATAACTATCCAGATAGTCAGTTGCTTGTCCATTAAGATTTCCCCTCAAAGCAGATTTTTATGAGCGAAGATTGCGGTTAATGGCGCAGATTATCCCCTTAATAGAGGCAATGCTGATATTGCTGTCTACGCCGACGCCGAACAGCCTCTCACCCTCATGCTCAAGCTCAATATATGCGACCGCCTGGGAGTCGGCGCCCCCGGAGATGGCGTGCTCACTGTAGCTGACAAATTCGTAGTGCTCAAGGCCAACGGCTTTTATGGCGCTGAAGAAGGCGTCGATGGGGCCGTTGCCCTTGCCGGAGACAGCCCGGGTTATCTCGTCGTGGCGGATGGTGCCCTCAAAGTCCACTATAACCTTGCCGTCGCCGCCGTCCTCCTCGAATATTTTATAGCTGATAAGGTCGTAGGGCTCGTGCACGTCAAGATACTCGTTCTTAAAGATATCAAAGACCTCCTGGGCGCTTATCTCCCGGCCCTTCTCGTCACAGAACTTTTTTACAAGCCTGCCGAATTCCGGGTGCATGGCCTTGGGCAGCACATAGCCGAAGCTCTGGTGCATTACAAAGGCCGCGCCGCCCTTGCCGGACTGGCTGTTTATGCGCACTATGGGCTCATACTGGCGCCCCAGGTCCGCAGGGTCTATGGGCAGGTAGGGCACCTCCCAGTAGGGGTTCTGCTCCCTCTGCATGGCGTTAACGCCCTTATTTATCGCGTCCTGGTGGGAGCCGCTGAAGGCTGTGAACACAAGCTGGCCCGCGTAGGGGTGCCGGGGATGTACATTCAGCTCAGTGCAGCGCTCGTAAACCTCTCTAATGTGGTTCATATGGCTGAAATCAAGCTCAGGGTCTACCCCCTGTGAATACATGTTCATGGCAAGGTTCATAATATCAGAGTTGCCGGTGCGCTCGCCGTTGCCGAAGATGGTGCCCTCCACCCGTTCGGCCCCGGCCATTATCCCAAGCTCTGTGGCGGCGGTGGCAGTGCCCCGGTCGTTATGGGGGTGCAGGCTTATAATGGCGCTGTCCCTATGCTTCATGTGACTGCAGCAATACTCTATCTGGTCGGCGTAGGTGTTGGGGGTACACATCTCCACGGTGTTGGGAAGGTTTATTATGACCTTATTATCCGGGGTAGCGCCCAGCTCCTCAAGCACCCTGTCGCAGATAAGCACGGCGTTGTCCATCTCTGTGCCGGAAAAGCTCTCGGGAGAATACTCATACCTTATATTTATATCAGAATTGGCTGTGATTTCCTCCGTGAGCTTGCGGATAAGCTTCGCGCCGTTCACGGCAATATCTATGACCCCCTGCATATCGGTATTGAACACAACACGGCGCTGGAGGGTGGAGGTGGAGTTGTAGAAGTGGACTATTACATTCTTTGCGCCGTCTATGGCCTCAAAGGTCTTCCTGATAAGGTGTTCCCTCGCCTGGACAAGCACCTGGATAGTTACGTCGTCCGGGATAAGGCCCTGGTCGATAAGGGTGCGCAGTATCTCGTACTCTGTTTCAGAGGCAGAGGGGAAGCCAATCTCTATCTCCTTAAAGCCGATATCGCATAAGAGGCGAAAAAACTCCAGCTTCTGCTCCAGATTCATGGGATTGATAAGGGCCTGGTTGCCGTCCCGCAGGTCAACGCTGCACCAGGCCGGGGCCTTGGTGATGGCCTTGTCGGGCCAGGTGCGCCCGGGAAGCTTTATGGGCTCGAAGGGTCTGTATTTACGGTAGCCAAGGTTCATTTAAAATCCTTCTTTCTATTATATAATTATTGATTGGTAGCTCGCCGGGGGAAATGAAAAGCCCCGAACGCTTTTTAAAAAGCGCCCGGGGCGAAAAATTCGCGGTACCACCCAGGATTTCGTAAAAGCAGCCGGGCCGCTTTTACTGCTCAGTGCCTCTGACAAGGCCGGGCGGGTAACGGCGCCACACGGCGGCACTTACTGACCCCATAGGGGCGTTGGGCGCGGCAACTCGGGGAACAGTATACGCGGCGGTCCTGCTGCCTGCTCGCACCGTCCGCAGGCTCTCTGAAAGGCCGGAAGCGCCGATTTCTTCCCGTCACAGTTTTTAAGGATATTATGCACAACCAGTATACCATGGCTGGAGGGTATTGTCAAGCGGAGACGGATATTTTGTGTATTTATAAATTCACAAAAATTTTTGAAAATTTCTTTATAAAAACCCTTGACAACTTTATAAACTTGATTTATAATATAGTCACAAGGTCGGGGACAGAAAGCTCCAGAGAACAGAATTATAAACTCAACACTTGTTACGGAATTGAGGGTTGAACCCGACAAGTGTTTGATTTATAATATAGCCACAGCTCAAGAGAAACACGGAAAGCACAAATACTGAGAGGAGAGTTTTATATGAAGAACAGCATTAACAACATCATGAAGACCGGAAGGAACGCCCTAAACCACATATATATGGCTCGCCGTCAGGCCGAGAGCTTTGAGCAGTTCATGCAGGAGAGGGCCGGAGTGTTCCAGGTAACCGCGACTAAGGAACAGGCGATGTTCTGGAGTCAAGGCTTGCTGGCCCGGTAGTAACTTTACAGAGTGTTTACACATATTTTAGAAAATATTTATAAATCCAGAGGAGAGATAATTATGAAATACAATCAGAAGAACATCATCGAGAGAATCCGTGAGTCCATTACCCGCCGCCAGAGCGAGAGCTATGAGCGATTCATCCAGGAGAAGGCCGGAGTCTTCCAAATCACAGGGCAGAAGGAACAGGCCATGTTCTGGTCCATGAATGCCTGAAAGCCGCAAGTGAAATCAAGATAAAATAAAGTAACTGAAGTAGAATAGATATACAGCCTGAAAGGAGAAACCACCATGAAAAAAATCAACAATATCATCCGCGATACAATGAGCCGCCGCCAGGTGGAAAATTATGAGCGCTTTGTGCAGGAGAGGGCCGGCGCGTTCCAGGTGACAGGCCAGAAGGAACGGGCTATGTTCTGGGTGCTGTCCCCCATGGCCCGCTAAAGAGACAATAAGTTTTCGTCACTCCCAATAAAAAGCCTATCCCCCCAGTGATGAGGGGATAAGCTTTTTATTTTGTGTGCCTTAGGTAAACCCAAAATAGCTGAGCATACCCTGATAGATGCCCCGGGCGAAGGACCTTGGGTCGTCCCGCAGCTTCATGGCGTCCCCGGGGTTTGACAGATACCCAAGCTCCACCAGCACCGCGGGCATAGTGGTCCTTCTGAGCACATACAGCGAGGAATTCACCCGCACGCCGTTATCCCTGGTACCGGCCTCCTGCACAAGGCCCTGTATAATGTGCTGCCCAAGCCAGAAGGCCTGGGTGCCCTCCTGGTACACATATACCTCGGAGCCGTTGATAGCCGGGTTAGGGTTTGAGTTGCAGTGTATGCTGATAAAATAGTTGGCGGGCCAGGAGTTTGCCATGCGCACCCGGGCGGCAAGGCTTGTGCTGTTGCTGGTGCCCAGGCTCTCTGTGGGGGTATTCCTTGAGAGCCTTACGGCAAAGCGGGGGTCGTCCCGAAGCATTCCCGCAAGGGACTGGCCCACCACATAGGTCACGTCCTGCTCCCGAAGCCCGTTGCCCTCAGCCCCGGCGTTGACGCCGCTGGGGTTATGGCCTTGGTCTATGAAAACTCTTATAGGCAAGCGCTCACCTCCTTCCCCCCAGTCTATGCCCGGGCGCAAAAGGAGGTGCGGCCTTATCCGTCCACGTGCTTCTGTATGGCCCTGAAGGTCTCCTCGCTTATTACATGCTCTATCCTGCAGGCGTCCTCTGCAGCCACGTCCTCCGGCACGCCAAGGGAGGTGAGCCAGCGGGTAAAAAGCAGGTGCCGCTCGTACACCCCTTCGGCTATGGAACGGCCCTCCTCGGTTAGGGTGATATACCCATCCTGGTCCACGGTTATGCAGCCCCTCTCCCGCAGGTGCTTCATGGCAACGCTGACGCTGGGCTTGCTGAATTCCATCTCAGAGGCTATGTCTATGGAGCGCACAGCGCCCATGCGCTCGTGAAGTATAAGTATGGTCTCAAGATAATTTTCCGCAGATTCCTGAATTTTTTTCACTGGGGCTCCCATCCTCTCCGCTTATGTGATATACTGTCTATATTATAGTATATCTCCATACATATTTCAAGCTTCAGGAGGATTTCATATGAAATACCGCTATCTTGGCCTGTGCGTCCCCGGGGCGGAGGAGCTCTGCGCAAAAATACTGGGCCGCAGGCTTAAAGACTTGGAGGGCCCTATCCTGTCCGGGGGCTCCGTGGACTTTACCACCTCCGTGCCATACAGCGACTTGAATCTGTTCTGCTTTAATAATATCTTCCGGGTGCTGTACACCGCTCCCGCTGCGCCCACACCCGAGGGCCTTGCGGGATTTCTCCGCGCTGTGCCAGGCTTCCCCGCCGACTGGCCTGCCTGCCGGGACAATCCAAAGGGCGCCCGCACCTTCCGGCTGGTCAGTTCCTGCTGCGGACAGCTTATCTCCGTGCCAAAAAAGGCCCGGAACGCCGTGGAGGACAGGCTGCGCATTGAGAGCGGCCTGAAGCCCGACCGTTCCCTGCCGGACAGTGAGTTCTGGGCCATGGTCCGGGCCGATGGACAGGGGTGGTTCCTAAAACGCCTCACGCGGCATAAGGCCTATGACAAGCTTCTCGCTCCCGGGGAGCTGCACCCGGAGCTGTGCTATATGCTCTGCTGGCTCTCGGAGCCAAAGCCAGGGGACATAATTGTTGACCCCTTCTGCGGCCACGGGGCCATACCGCTCCAGAGGTGCAAGCGATTCCCCTTCGCTGAGGCTTTTGCCTTTGACACAGACAGCAGGATGGTGGATTCGTCCCGCCGGAAGCTTCCCCGCCGGGAGAATGTGCATATAAAAAGACAGGACGCCCTAAAGCTCACAGAGGCCTTTGGGCCCGGGACAGTGGACGCGTTTATAACCGACCCGCCCTGGGGGATATATCAGGAGGTGGGCATGTCCATTGAGGAGTTTTACTCAAGGGCGCTTAGGGGGATGTCCCAATGCCTGAAGCCCGAGGGATGTATTGTCCTGCTGACCGCGGCAAAGGAGGCGTTACTTCAGGCGCTGAACAATACTCCGGAGCTTATGCTTGCCGGGAGGTATGATATACTTGTCTCCGGCAAGAAGGCGGGCATTTTCCTGCTGAAAAAGTAAACCTTACAGAAAATGTAAGACGAGGCAAACAATCCGAAAGAATTTCCGTAAGAATTTCGCAAGGAAGTCCTGATAGAATATGGCTATCAAAAGCGAAGGGAGTCCTTGCAATGACCGCAATAAAAAGGAAACACACAGCACTTAAAATAACCCGCAATATAATTTTGATATTCTTTGCCGTATGTATTGTGGCCGCCGGGGGCGTTACCCTTAGGGGCTACTATATGTACACCGGGGCCCTGGAACAGAAGCCCATTATGAGGGCAGTTGGTGAGATACGCTCAAAGGACAGCTTTACAGAGTTATCACAGCTGCCGGACACATACCTGGACGCGGTTATCGCCGCTGAGGACCATAGGTTTTATGAGCACGGCGGCGTGGACTATATAGCCATAGGCCGGGCGGTGTATAATGACATAAAGGCCATGTCCTTTGTGGAGGGCGGCAGCACGATTACACAGCAGCTGGCGAAGAATTTGTACTTCACCCAGGAGAAGGAGCTCACCAGGAAGGTCGCAGAGGTGTTCATGGCCTGGGCCCTGGAGAGCAGGCTCTCCAAGGAGGAGATACTGGAGCTGTATGTAAACAGCATTTACTTTGGCAGCGGCTGCTACAGCGTGGGGGAGGCAAGTTACACATACTTTGACAAGGCCCCATCTGAGATGACGGATTATGAGTCCACCCTGCTTGCGGGCATACCCAACGCCCCCTCTGTATACGACCTCAATGAAAACCCGGACCTGGCCCGCCAGCGCCAGCGGCAGGTGGTGGGGCTGATGGTGAAATACTCAGGGATGAGCAGGGAGAGGGCCGAGCTGCTTGCCTGCGGAGTAAATTGATGTTAAATTTCTGATTGGGACTAGATTTTCCCCCGGGTTTATGGTAAAATAGATGAAAATGACCTCTATACCAGAAAGGGGAGCTCTATTATGAAACTTATCCTTGCAATCGTCAGCAACGACGACAGCGGCGCCGTGTCCTCGGCCCTGACCCGTGAGGGCTTTTCCGTCACGAAGCTTGCCACCACCGGCGGCTTTCTGATGGCGGGCAACACCACCTTTATCTCCGGCGTGGACGACGAGAAGGTGGACGATGTTATCGGCATAATCTCCAAGTACAGCAGCCGCCGCACCCAGATTGTACCCCATTCCTCCACAATGGAGGTGGGCATGTACTCCTCCTTCCCGGTTGAGGTTACTGTGGGCGGCTCCACAATCTTTGTGCTGAACGTGGACCGTTTCGAGAAGGTCTGATGGAATTTCCGGGATTTTTAGGAAACGCCCCGGTGAAAGAGGCCCTGTCCCGAGCCTTTTCCGCCGGGCGTTTTCCCCATGCCCTGCTTTTTGCGGGGGAGAGGGGAACTGGCAAGAGGACCCTCGCCGCCCTTATTGCAAAATCCCTTGTGTGCAGGGACAGGGAACACGCGCCGTGCGGGATATGCCCCAGCTGTATAAGGGCGGACGCCGGGAGCCATCCTGATATCAGAACGGTGGAGGGCGGCGGGGCCTCGGGGGATTTAAATGTGGACGCGGCGCGGGCCATGCTTGAGGACGCCTACCGGATGCCCGAGGAGGCGCCGTACAATGTCTATATCGTGCGGCTTTCGGGGAACACTTCAAATACGGCTGTAGCTGCCCAGAATAAGCTCCTGAAGCTTATAGAGGAGCCGCCGGACAGCGCGGTGTTCATACTGCTTTGCCCGACAGTTGAGGCAGTCCTGCCCACGATACGCTCCCGGACGCAGATATTTAACCTGCACCCGCCGGAGATAGAGGAGGCCGCAGACTGGCTCCGCGGGAAAAAAGGGGTGGAGCCGGAGGCGGCGCTGGAGCTCTCCAGACGCCTGGGGGGGAACCTGGGCCGGATGCAGGAGGCCCTGGATGGGTCGGAAGCGACCCGGGCGTTTGTGATTGCCGGTGAGATAGTCTCGGCTATAAGCGGCCCGGGGCACAGGCTCCTGAAGGCGGCGGCCCCGCTGCAGAGGGACAGGGCTCTCTTCGGGGAAACCCTCGGCAGGCTGAGCCTGATATTCCGGGACGCCTTTACTCTCAACGCCGGCGGGAGCTCCCTGCTGGGCGGAGCGCCTGAGGCCGCGGAGGCCCTGCGGGGCTTTTCCCAGCGGCGGCTCATGGCTATGAAGGAGCTCACCGACGAGACCTTGCAGATGCTGGGGCGCAACGGAAATTCCGGCCTGCTGCTCACATTTTACTGTGCAGGCCTGCGGCAGGGGGACGTTTAATAGACCTGATATGTTAGGAGAAGATAAATGGCAGAAGTGATAGGGGTGCGGTTTAAGAGCACCGGCAAAGTGTATTATTTCGACCCGGGCGGGGAGACGCTTAAAAAGGGCAGCATGGCTATAGTGGAGACCGCCAGGGGCGTTGAGTGCGGCGAGGTCGCCATGGAGAACACGGAGGTGCGGGACTCGGCTATCATACAGCCCCTCAGAAAGCTCATACGCCCGGCGACTCCGGAGGACCTTCTGGTGGTGGAGGAGAACCACAGGAAGGAGAAATCGGCGTTTAAGGCCTGTGAGAAGCGCATAGCCGCCAGAGGGCTTGAGATGAAGCTGGTGGATGTGGAGTACACCTTCGACAATAGCAAGATACTCTTTTACTTCACCGCCGACGGCAGGGTGGACTTTAGGGAGCTTGTGAAGGATTTGGCGGGGATGTTCCGCACAAGGATAGAGCTCAGGCAGATAGGCGTGAGGGACGAGGCGAAAATGCTGGGAGGTATCGGCATATGCGGTAGGCCCTTCTGCTGCGGCTCGTTCCTGGGGGGCTTTCAGCCGGTGTCCATAAAAATGGCGAAGGAGCAGGGGCTCTCCTTAAACCCTGTTAAAATATCCGGGGCCTGCGGCAGGCTTATGTGCTGCTTAAAGTATGAGCAGGAGGCATATCAGGACCTGCTGAAAAACACGCCGAAGGTGAACGCCATTGTGTCCACGCCGGACGGCAAGGGCGTTGTGATAGACCAGAACCTGCTCACCAGAAAGCTCACCGTGCGCCTTGACAAGGACCCGGACGCCGCGCCAAAGGTATACACCGTGGACCAGGTGAAGCTGCTGCGCGACGGCCGCGTAAAGATAGACAGGAAGGAACTGGAGCAGCTTAAAGACTTAGAATAAGCTGGCATAAAAAAGTTCTTGCATTTTTGCGGATATATGTTACAATATGAGTATACGCGGCAGGTATCATGCCGCAAATCTACATGGAGGTGTTCCCTATGCCTTATACTATCAATGACGAGTGCATCGCTTGCGGCGCCTGCGCCGGCGAGTGCCCTTCCGAGGCCATTTCCGAGGGTGACGGCAAGTACGTTATCGACCCCGACAAGTGCGTTGACTGCGGCGCCTGCGCCGGTGTCTGCCCTGTAGGCGCTCCCCAGGAGGGCTAAGGCCAAAACATACCCACAAGAAGCGAAGCCTGAAAACCTTGGGCTTCGCTTTTTTGTGATATTACTGCGGAAAGGAGCTGTGTACATGGACGCTCACTGGGAGCCGCTGGGCCGGCGGCTAAAGGTGCTTGCGGCAGAAGGGTGCGGCTTCAGCACAGACACCCTGCTGCTGGCTGATTTTTCCATGCCAAAAAGGAACAGCGCCTGCGCGGATTTTGGCAGCGGCTGCGGGGTAATACCCCTGCTGTGGGGGTACCGGGCGAAGCCAAAGTCCATACTGGCGCTGGACGTTCAGGGGGAGGCCCTGGAGCTTATGAGGGCCTCTGTGAAGGAAAACGGCATGGAGGGGCTAATCACCCCTGTGCAGGGGGATATCAGGGACTATAGGAGGGTGCTGCCCCACCAGGCCCTGGACCTTGCCGCAAGCAACCCTCCCTACTTCCCGCCGGGCAGCGGGGCCGTCAGCAGGGACCCACAGAGGGAGTGGGCGCGGCACAGCGCCTCGTTCCAGCTGGCTGACCTGGCAGCCGCCGCAGGCTATTCCCTTAGGCACGGCGGGAGGCTCTGCCTGTGCCTGCCGGCGTCGCGCCTGGCTGAGGCGATGGCTGTCTTCCGTGAGCGGGACCTTGAGCCAAAGCGTATGCGGCTGGTGCAGCAGAGGCCTGGCAGGGAGCCGTATCTCCTGCTGCTGGAATGCCGGAAGGGCGGCGGGCCCGGGCTCAGCGTCCAGGAAAACCTGTTTATAACGGACAGCAGCGGCGGGTACAGCCAGGAGATGAGGCGAATTTACGGAGATTATCTTACAGATGAAAACAGCGGAAAGGAGCAGGAAGATGCTTGAAAAAGGCGCGCTTTACGTGGTGGGTACACCTATAGGAAACTTGGGGGATTTTTCTCCCAGGGCCAGGGAGACCCTTTTGGAGGCGGACTTCATTGCCGCCGAGGACACCAGGGTCACCCTGGGGCTTCTCAACCGTTTTGACATACAGCATAAGCCCCTTATAAGCTATTTCGAGCACAATAAGCTCAGCCGGGGGGAGACCATAATAGCCCGCCTGCGGGAGGGCGAGACCTGCGCCCTGGTGTCCGACGCGGGAATGCCCGCTGTCTCAGACCCGGGCGAGACCCTTATTGCCGCCTGTAGGGAGGCGGGTATCCCGGTCTATGTGGTCCCCGGCCCTACGGCGGCTGTATCGGCCCTGGCGGTAAGCGGCCTGCCGACGGGACGGTTTACCTTTGAAGGCTTTCTCTCCATGAACAAGCGCAGCCGCCGCCTGCATATGGAGCAGGTAAAAGGCGAGCTGCGCACCATGATATTTTATGAGGCCCCCCATAAGCTCCGGCGGACGCTCTCTGATTTTGAGAAGCTCTTTGGTGGGGAGAGGGAAATTGCCGTTGTAAGGGAGCTGACAAAGGTACACGAGGAGGTCTGGCGCACCACTTTAAGGGAGGCCGCCGCCCACTATAGGGAGCACGAGCCCAGGGGGGAGTATGTGCTGGTGATAGCCGGGGCAGAGCCACCGCTATTGGAGGAGCCCGCCTATACCATCGGGGAAGCGGTAAGCATGGCCCGCGGGCTCATGGAGGAGGGCACGCCCCCCTCGGAGGCCGCGAGGCTTGCCGCAAAGGATACGGGCCTGCGCAAGGCGGAGATATACAAGGCCCTGACCCGGGAGTAATCACTCCTGCTCCGGGCTCTCGAACTGTACATTTAAGCCGTTGAACTCGATGTCCCCCTCAACGCGGACCATTATGTACCTGCGGCCGTCTATTGTCCTGGTCTCTATCAGGTCGCCGTACTCCGGGTCTACCTTTATAGTCACGTTTGGGGCCTCTATCACCATTTCCTTGGTACTTATAAGGTTTCCCGGGCTCAGCGCCCCGCCGTCGAAGGCCTCGTCGAATTTCTCCCTGAAGGCCTCGGTCTTCTCCGGTGCCACGCCGCAGGCCTCGAGCATACGGCCCAGCGTATTTTTTGAGACAGTGAGGGGTTCGGGGTTCTTGCTGGCCTTATGCTCCTCCACCAGCTCCGTGAGCCGCCCCTGGAGCTCCTGCACCACGTTATAGCTGCACTCCTCCTCAAGTGACTCCGCAAGCACTTCCTTGAAGGTCTCGTGCTGCATATCGGCGGGCATGGAGGGCTCCACCTTAAAGAAGCCCTCTATAAACTCGGGATGGTTGTCGTCGGTCTTGCGGGTGTAGTACAGGGCGTTATAGATATTGGCGGCCCTGTCGTCAAAGGCGGGGAACATAAAGCCCAGCTCCGGCGGAGATATGAGCCAGTCCACGTCCCGGCTGCAGATTACGCTCTCCGGCACGTCATAGCGAAGGGCGGGCTTTGTCTCCTTCACCGGGCATATGCTGCAAAGCACATAGGTGAACACATCGCAGGAGCCGTCCGGATTTGGCGCGCCATCCCTGGCTTTATAGGGCACGTCGTATTTGTCATGGGCCAGGAGAATGAGATAGGGTCCTTCCATGGTAAGGCTCTCTATCACCCGCTGATAGAAGGCCTCCGTCAGGCCCTCGTCTTTAAGGCCGCTGTCTCTGAGGGCCATAAGGAGGCGGTGCTCCTCGCTGTCCACCACCTGCCGGGTGTCGAAGACTATGTCGTTCAGCTGCCTGCCAAGGGTGCCGGATAGGCTGCGCTTTAAGACGGAAAGAATGCTCTCTGTCTCCTCCTGGGCGGCGCTTGCCAGGGACTGCCCGAAGCGGGAGACTATCTCCCCCTGCCCGCTGACATAGCAGCCGTGTATGGCGGTGATATTGCTGCGCTCGGGGTTAAACCTGCGGCGGATTTCCGCGATTTCTTTTTCGTTCATGTATTTATCCTCGCTTTATTTTATGTTTTTTGAGAGAGTGACGTGTACATTGTAACGCAAAGTCACAGGAAAAGCAAGAAAAACCTCTTGACAGCGGGACACGGCTATGATATCATTATTATGCTCCCGATGGAGCATAATAAGAGCATGTTGCAGGAAGGGAGACAGTAATTATGACTACAGGCAGCGGCAATCTTACAGAAAAAGTTTCCGTGAATATCAACACTTCAACTCTCGCCGCCATCGACCTTTTAGTGGATAACGGCCATTACTTCAACCGAAGCGATTTTATAAACCAGGCCCTCCGGGAGGCCATAGGGCGCAACGAGCCGAACATACAGCGGGCCGCAGAGGAGAGCGGCAAAAAGCTTCAGTGCGGCTACTGGTTTATGGGCGTCTCCAGGCTGACGGAGCCGGAGGTGGACGATATCCTGGACTCCGGGAAGCCCAGGAATATCAGCGGCTACGGCGTGCTGAGCATTGACCCCGGCATACCCCCGGAAAAGCTTTTCGCGGCTATAAGCGGCATACGTATCAGGGGCAAGGTCTCCTGCACGCCGGAGGTCCGGGAGCACTATGACTTGTAAAGGAGTGTAAGGACAATGCAATGGTTTTTTAAAGAGGACAAAACCCCGCCGGTATTCACTGCCAGGCAGCACGCAGAAAGCAAACATGTTACCACCGGCGTATCCCCTCTGCCAAAGCGCGGGGTGGCCTTCTGCCTGGGCAGAGGGCTGCCGGTTTTGCAGGAGCGGTTTAAGACCAGACTGATAATGGAGGCGCTGCCGGGATTCATTGCCCACGGCCCTGCCTATACAGTTGAGGGCCATGAGGACGTCTGCTTCTTTGACGGAGGCAGAGGCGCGCCCCAGGCCGGGTGCTATGTGGAGACTGTCCATGCCCTGGGGGTGGAGGAGCTGCTGGTGGTGGGGCTCTGCGGGGCCTTTGGGGAGGATGTGAACGTCTGTGATGTGCTGCTGCCGGAGCGGCTGCTTATTGAGGAGGGCACCTCTCACCATTACTCCTTCGGGCAGGAGTGCGCCGTGCCCCAAAGCCCCTGGCCCGGCGACTACACGGCTGACTTCCTTACAGAGAGGGGCTTTACTGTAAAGCACCGGGATGCAGTCACCACCGACGCCCCTTACCGGCAGACCTACTATAAGGAAGCCCTCTGGCGTGAAAAGGGCTTCTCCGGGGTGGATATGGAGTCGTCGGCTATTGTCAGCGTCTGTAATTATTTTGGTATGAGGTGCGCTGTGGCTTTAATGGCCTCGGATAAGCACCCCCTCTCTCAGGAGAGCCCGCCCTGGGCCTGGGGGAACCTGGATTTTAGGAGCAGGCAGGCCGATTTTATAGAGGCCTGTGTGGAGATGGCGATTAGGTGACTGCCGGGCATTAAGTGAAAACTGCACTGAATATAATTATAACAGAGTCAGGACTGACAGAATGGCGGTCTTTTGAAGGGAGCTGGGCTAACTGAGCCGGCTCCCTTTTGTCATCGAAAAATTCCGGATAACCCCTTGACATTTTAAAAATCAAGGGGTATAATGTTAGTACGCTAACAGTTCGGTTGCTAACAGTACAAAAACTAACTGTTCATTAACTACCTAAGAGAGAGGAGGGAGGAAATGGGAAAAGACTGCGGCAAGCTGCACCGGATGGAGCATAGGGACGAGGTAGGGTTTCAGATAAACGGCCTGTCCCATATGATACGCTGGCTCACCCACCAGTATGTGGGCGAAGACGGCGAGCGCTCCGGCGCGGGGGTGTACGGCTGGCTCATAGGATTTCTTTACGACAATAGGGACCAGGATATTTTTCAGCGGGACCTGCAGCAGCAGTTCTCCGTGCGGCGCTCCACCATGACCGGCATTTTACAGGCCATGGAGAAGGACGGCATGATAACCCGCAGCCCGGTGCCCTGGGACGCCAGGCTCAAGAAGATAGAGCTTACGGAAAAGGCCGTCGCCCGCCAGGAGAAATTTCAGCAGACCATAGCCGCAATAGAGGCAAAGCTCTCCTCAGGGCTGACGCCGGAGGAGAAGGAGACCTTTATAGGCCTGTGTGAAAAGATACGCAAGTCCCTTGAGGGCTGAGCGCTATAGTATAGTAAACCCAGGGCTTTAAAGTGGATTTACTGTATCTGCACTTATACAATGGGAAAGGACTGATAACGAAAATGATACGCAAGCTTTCCCGGGCAATCCGGGAATACAGACGGGACACGGTGCTGACCCCTTTAACCGCCGCAATGGAGGTAGTGATGGAGGTCATAATCCCTGTGCTCATGGCGGGGCTTATAGACAACGGCATTAACGCCGGGGATATGGGCGTTATCTGGAAGACAGGGCTGCTTTTGGTGCTGTGCGCCATAGTGTCCCTGGCCTTCGGGGTGCTGTCGGGCTTCTTCGGGGCCAGGGCCTCAACCGGCTTTGCAAGGAACCTAAGGCAGGATATGTACTATGCTGTGCAGAAGTACTCCTTCAGCAATATCGACAAGTTTTCAACCGGCAGTATCGTCACCAGGCTTACCACCGACGTGACTAATATCCAGAACACCTTTCAGATGCTAATACGCATTGCCGTGCGTGCCCCCTCCACCCTTATCTTCTCCATGATAATGGCCTTTTGGGTGAACGCCCGGCTGGCTCTGCTGTTCCTGGCGGCAATACCGGTTCTGGGCGCGGGCCTCGCCTTTATCTCCATGAAGGCCCACCCAGCATTTACCCGCATGTTCAAGCATTATGACCGCATGAACACTGTGGTGCAGGAGAACCTCAGGGGCATAAGGGTGGTAAAGGCCTTCGTGCGTGAGGACCACGAAACCCAAAAGTTTGTGGATGCCTCCGAAAAGCTCCGCCATGATTCAGCCCTCGCGGAGAAGATTCTCGCCTTCAACTCCCCCTTAATGCAGTTCTGCATGTACGGAATAATCCTGCTGATATCGTGGTTTGGCGCGAAGCTGATAGTCGGCTCAAGTATGACTACCGGCCAGCTCATGAGCATGATGAGCTACGCCATGCAGGTGCTCATGGCCCTGATGATGCTCACGATGATACTGGTAATGGGCACCATGTCCAGGGCCTCTGCCACGCGCGTGGTGGAAATTTTGGACGAGAAGAGCGATATACTGAGCGGAGAGAAAAACCTTACCACCGTTAAGGACGGCTCAATACAGTTTAAGGATGTGGACTTCAACTATAAGCGCTCAGGGCGCGCCTGTTTGTCGGGGATAAACCTTGATATAAAGTCCGGGCAGACAGTGGGTATCCTGGGCGGCACGGGCAGCGGCAAGTCCAGCCTTGTGCAGATGATACCCAGGCTCTACGACGTTATAAGCGGCCAGGTCTTGGTCGGCGGAGAGGATGTGCGGGACTATAACGTGGAGGCCCTTCGTGAGGAAGTCGCCATGGTCCTGCAAAAGAACGAGCTGTTCTCAGGCACCATAAAGGATAACCTGAGATGGGGCGATGAAAACGCTACTGACGAGGATATCCAGAGGGTGTGCAGGCTGGCCCAGGCCGACGGCTTTATAATGGAGTTCCCCGACGGCTACGACACCTACATCGAGCAGGGGGGCACCAATGTGTCCGGCGGGCAGAAGCAGAGGCTGTGTATTGCCCGGGCGCTGTTAAAGAAGCCGAAGATACTTATACTTGACGACTCCACAAGCGCTGTTGACACCCATACCGACGCGCTGATACGGGAGGCCTTCAAAAAGGAGATACCCGACACCACCAAGCTCATTATCGCCCAGCGCGTCAGCTCTGTCCAGGACGCCGACCAGATAATCGTGCTGGACGGCGGCAGGATTGCCGACGCCGGCACCCATGAGGAGCTTTTAGAGACCAGCCCCATCTATAGGGAGGTCTATGAATCCCAGCAGAAAGGAGAGACCGCGAATGCCTCCTAGAGGACCAATGGGCGCAGCCTACGCCAAGAACAGGCCAAAGCCGAAGAATCAGGGGAAGGTCATCAAGCGACTTCTCAGCTATATGGACGCCCCCAACAGGATACGCATGGCAGTGGTGCTGGTCTGTATACTTATCAGTGCCCTTGCGGGGGTCATGGGCTCCCTGTTTTTAGAAGTTTTGATAGACGACCATATCGAGCCCCTGCTCGCTATGGACACCCCGGTATTCACCGGCCTTTTAAAGGCCATTGGTACTATGGCGCTGATATACCTGATAGGCGTTGCCACCACTTTTACATATAACTGGCTGATGGTGAACGTCTCCCAGGGTATACTGAAGGACATAAGGGACGACCTCTTCTCCCATATGCAGCACCTGCCTATAAAATACTTCGACACCCACACCCACGGCGATATTATGAGCCGGTACACCAACGACACGGACACCCTGCGTATGCTTATTTCCCAGAGCATACCCCAGCTGTTTAACACGGTGATAACCCTGGTGTCGGTATTCATCGCCATGGTGAGCACGAGCATACCGCTGACGGTGCTGGTGCTGGTGATAGTTGCCCTTATGCTGGTGCTTACCGGGAAGATAGGCGGCATGTCCGGCAAGTATTTTGTGCGCCAGCAGAAGTCCCTGGGCGCAATCAACGGCTTCATTGAGGAGATGGTGACCGGCCAGAAGGTGATAAAGGTCTTCTGCCACGAGGAGCATGCCAAGGCCGATTTCGACAGGCTGAACGACCAGCTCAGAAGCGACTCGGCCCGGGCCAACAGCTTTGCCAATATCATGGGCCCTGTGATGAACAACCTGGGGCATTTGCAGTACGCGCTCATTGCAATAGCGGGCGGGGCCCTGGCTATAGGCGGCGTGGGCGGCCTGACCCTTGGAGGTATAGCGGCGTTCCTGCAGCTTAGCCGCAGCTTCACAATGCCCATAGGACAGATAGCCCAGCAGTTCAATGTGATGGTGATGGCCCTGGCGGGCGCAGAGCGAATCTTCGAGATGATGGACGAGGCACCCGAGCAGGACGAGGGCTATGTCACTTTGGTAAACGCCAAAGAGGTGGACGGCGTGCTCACTGAGACCCCCGAGCGCACCGGCACCTGGGCCTGGAAGCACCCCCATAAGGAGGACGGCACCGTTACCTATACAAGGCTCACCGGCGAGGTAGAGCTGCTGGACGTGGACTTCGGCTACAGCGAGGAGAAGCTGGTCCTGCACAACATAGACATCGACGCCCAGCCCGGCAGGAAGATTGCATTTGTCGGCGCTACGGGGGCCGGAAAGACCACAATTACAAACCTTATCAACCGCTTTTACGACATAGCTGACGGAAAGATACGCTATGACGGAATAAATATCAACAAGATAAGAAAGCCGGACCTGCGCCGCTCCCTGGGAGTGGTGCTCCAGGAAACCAACCTCTTTACCGGCACTGTGAGGGAGAATATCCGCTACGGCAAGCTGAACGCCACAGATGAGGAAGTAGAGGCCGCGGCAAAGCTGGCCAACGCCGACGGCTTTATCCGGCGCCTGCCCGAGGGCTACGACACGGAGCTCACCGGCGACGGCGGCAGCCTCTCCCAGGGCCAGCGGCAGCTGCTGAGTATCGCCCGGGCAGCAGTTGCCGACCCGCCGGTCATGGTGCTGGACGAGGCTACATCATCCATCGACACCCGCACGGAGCGGCTGGTGCAGAGGGGCATGGATGGGCTTATGCAGGGGCGCACGGTGTTTGTTATCGCCCACAGGCTCAGTACGGTCCAGAACTCCGACAGCATTATGGTGCTGGAGCTGGGGCGGATAATTGAGCGGGGGACACATGAGGAGCTCATTGCCCAGAAGGGCAAGTATTATCAGCTTTATACCGGGGCGTTTGAGTTGGAGTAAATCAAAAATGGCACGGAAAAAGGGAGCCGGAAGGCTCCCTTTTCATTTCTCCCGGTTTACCCTCCTGAGCTCATCAACTATCCTCATTACCGCCTCAATCTGCACCTCGGTGAGTCCCTCCACATTAAGCGCACGGTTGCCCGCTGCCCCCAATATATAGTCCGTGCTCACCCCGAAAAGCCAGGCCATCTTTAAAAGTATATCATACGGAGGGAAGTGCACGGCGTTTTCATAGGAGCTCACTACAGATTTCGATATTCCCAGGTGCTGGGCCAGCTGTACCTGGGAGATACCTCTCTGCATGCGAAGCTGCTTTATTCTCTCCCCAATTTCAGGCATATACATTTTACCGCTCCTTTGTCCTGTAATAGTGGACACTCTACAGGATTCTGTTCCACTATTACAGGATTTTATACTGAAATAGTTGACTTTTTCCATTGCCTGGTGTATACTTAATGGGAAATGATTAGGCACAAAGAAAACGAGGAGGCTGACAAGCAATGGGTAATCAAAGTATACCGACAGGCAATTATAAGTTCACCGTGCGTACAAGGCGCTGGGCGAAGTTTTTCGTCAACTACATAGGAGAGAAGCTTCGCGGCCTGGACTTCAGCATGGTATATGTAGGGGAGTTGCAGCGCAATGTAGAGCACTATCACGGCTACAGCATGACCGACGAGAAGGAAATGCGCCGGATTTTGGGCACTGTTCCCCTGGAACCGGCGAAGACCGGCTTTATCGACCTGGGCTGCGGCAAGGGCATGTGCCTGAAATGTGCCGCCCAGATGGGATATAAAAAAGTAGCGGGCCTGGAATTGGACCAGGACCTGCTGAAAATAGGCCGCAGGAACATGGAAAAGCTGAAGCTCAACGCCCAGGTCATCTATGGCAACGCCATGGAGTACAGCGACTACGACGACTATGACCTGTTTTACTTTTTTAACCCCTTCGGCCCGCCGGTATTTGAGAAGGTAATAGAATTTATGCTGGAGAGCCAGGAGAGGAGGAACAGGGATATCTGGGCGGTGTATAACCACCCGGTGTCCGGGTATCTTTTTGAGGAGGCGGGATTCAAGGTAAAGCTTGAGACCTTTGACGACAGCCGGGGATTCTCCGTCAGATACTATCTTCTGCCAAAGCGCAAAAACTCTTGACATTTTCCGCCGGCAACGCTATAATCTTAGGTAATAAAAATGCAGTGAAGAGGACGCCGGAACTATTTCTCACCGCGCCAGAGAGCACGCGCCAAGGGCTGGGAGCGCGGGCAGCGGGGAGGGTCACGGTACCGCCTTGGAGCAGCTGCCGAAAGGACAGACGGACGGCCCCGTTACAGGCCTTAGAGGAGACTTTGCGCCGGTAAAGTCTTGAATCCGGGTGGAACCGCGGTGCGCCTTAAATTTTTCACAGTGAAGGCTTGCGTCGCCCCAGGGGAGGGCCCTGCTTTATGCGGGCTCTTACGCTGGGGCGGCTTTTTACTGTCCCGGCAGAAAGGAGAAAAGCTATGATTACCATTGACCTAAAGGGCCAGCCAAAGGAGTTTGAGAGGGGGGTGACTCCCGCTGAGGTGGCAAAGTCCATCGGCATGGGGCTGTATAAGTCTGCCTGCGCCGCGAGAGTTGACGACGTAGTATGCGACCTGCGCACGCCCATTACCGAGGACTGCAGGCTGGAGATACTCACCTTCGACGATAAGGACGGCAAAAAGGCCTACTGGCACACCACCTCCCATATTTTGGCCCAGGCAGTGGGCCGCCTGTATCCAGGCACGAAGTTTGCCATCGGCCCGGCTATTGACAACGGCTTCTACTATGATTTTGACCTGCCCGCGTCCATCTCCCCGGACGACCTGCCCAGGATTGAGGACGAGATTAAAAAGATAATCAAGGAGAATACTGAACTCACCCGCTTTGAGCTGGAGCCTGCCGCCGCCCTTGAGAGGATGTCCGGGCAGGAGTACAAGCAGGAGCTCATTGAGGAGCACAGCGGGAACGGCGAGAATATAAGCTTCTATGAGCAGGGGGACTTCTGTGACCTGTGCGCCGGGCCCCACCTTATGAGCACAGGCGGGGTGAAGGCCGTGAAGCTCACCTCCATCACCGGGGCCTACTGGCGGGGGGACTCCACAAAGAAAATGCTCACCAGAATTTACGGCATCTCCTTCCCTAAGGCCAGCCAGCTTGAGGAGCATTTACAGATGCTGGAGGAGGCCAAGAAGCGGGACCACCGCAGAATAGGCCGGGAGCAGGGCCTCTTTATGCTCCGAGACGAGGGCCCGGGCTTCCCCTTCTTCCTGCCGAAGGGCATGGTGCTGAAGAACCAGCTGATAGAATACTGGCGGGAGGTCCATAAGAAGTACGGCTATATGGAGATAAGCACCCCCATCATGCTGAACCGCCAGCTTTGGGAGCGCAGCGGCCACTGGGACCACTATAAGGACAATATGTACACCACAGTTATCGACGAGACAAATTTCGGCATAAAGCCCATGAACTGCCCCGGCGGTATGCTTGTCTACGCTAACGAGCCCCATTCCTACAGGGAGCTGCCCATGCGGGTGGGGGAACTGGGCCTTGTGCACCGCCACGAGCTCTCCGGGACCCTCCACGGCCTGTTCCGTGTGCGCTGCTTTACCCAGGACGACGCCCATATCTTCATGACCCCGGACCAGATGCTGGACGTTATCCAGGAGACCGTGCGGCTATTTGACGAGGTGTACTCCACCTTCGGGCTCAAGTACACCATCGAGCTCTCCACCATGCCCGAGGACCATATCGGCACCGTGGAGGAGTGGGAGAAAAACCAGGACATCTTAAAGCAGGCCATCACCCAGATGGGCAAGGACTTCGTGATTAACGAGGGGGACGGCGCCTTCTACGGGCCGAAGCTTGACTTCCACCTGGCTGACTTCCTGGGACGCACCTGGCAATGCGGCACCATCCAGCTTGACAGCCAGCTCCCCGAGCGCTTCCAGCTGGAGTACACCGGGGAGGACGGACAGAAGCACAGGCCCGTGATGATACACCGGGTGGTGCTTGGCTCCATCGAGCGCTTTATCGGCGTTATCACCGAGCATTTAGCCGGAAGGTTCCCCCTCTGGCTCAGCCCCGTGCAGGCGGTGGTGCTGCCCATTTCAGAGAAGCACCATGGCTATGCCAGGGCCCTGACCTCGAAGCTTGAGGAGGCCGGGCTGAGAGTAGAGTGCGACCTTAGGAGCGAGAAGATAGGCTACAAGATTCGGGAGGCCCAGGTGCAGCAGACCCCATACATGCTGGTGGCTGGCGACAAGGAGATTGAGTCCGCAGGGATTTCCGTGCGCCACCGCAGGGAGGGCGACCTGGGGCTTATGGACGCACAGGCGTTTATTGACATGGCCCGGAAGGAGATAGAGACGAGAGAGTTAAAGTAATCTCTGCTTGATTAAGTGAAAATCCCCGCTTTCCTATAGATGGAGGGCGGGGATTCAATTATGCCCATAAGAAAATGCTTTAGTGGGCAAAAACTTGCCAACCTGCTGAAAAATGAATTTTTTTGCAAAACCTCTTGCATTTTTTTCTACTTTAGCTAAAATGGTTGAAGTTTTATAAACGCCTCGGAAGGGGCCCTGCTAAAAGCAGAGGAGGGATTTTAGAATGTTCCAGCTGAGATGGGTATGGGCACGCATGGCGGGCAGCCACCGCCGGTATGTGTTCGCCCTGTTTTCCACCGCCGCCCTGGCTGTCCTGGCCCTGGGCAACTCCGTGATAACCGCCAGGATAATGGACACAGTGTTCAACCCCTTACAGGAATCGGGCGTAGTGACCCCAGAGGTTATGCACGAGCTTGCCGTGCTTGTAGCTATACTGGTGGGCTTTGTGCTGTTCCGCACGGGGTACGGGTATCTGCAGATAATGATGTATGAGACCTGCTCCCAGAAGCTTATTTACGAGCTGCGCCGGGACCTGTACAAGAACATGCAGGAGCAGGACCAGGCCTTCTACGGGACCTACCGCACCGGCGACCTGATGACCCGGCTCACAGGCGACATGGACATGATACGCCACGCGGTCTGCTGGGTGATACGCCAGCTTATAAGCGGCATTGTGCTGTTCCTCACCACAGGCATCACCTTTTTGGTCACCGACTGGCAGTTTGCCCTCACTATGCTGGCTGTGACCCCGTTTATCTTCTTCCTCACCTATATGTTCTCAAAGCGCGTGCGCCCTCTGTATGTAGACGTGAGGGAGAAGCTCTCGGAGCTCAACACCGCCGCCCAGGAGAACATATCGGGCAACAGGGTAGTAAAGGCCTTCGCAAGGGAGGACTACGAGATAGCCCGCTTCGATGAAAAAAACCAGGCCTATAGGGAGGCCAACAAGACCTCCTCCCTGCTCTGGCTGAAGTTCAGCCCATATATAGAGACCCTGAGCCAGTCGCTGTCTATAGCTGTGCTGTTAGTGGGGGGCATTTTCCTTATTAACGGTAGGATAACCATAGGCACCTTTACAATGTTCAACGGCCTGACCTGGACACTCTCTGACCCCATGCGTATGCTGGGCATGCACCTTAACGACCTTCAGCGCTTCTTCGCCAGCTGCAGCAAGATAATCGAGCTGTACTACGCCAAGTCCACCGTGGTGTCAAGGCCTGATGCAGTAAAGCCTGAGGGGCGCATTAAGGGGGAGATAAAGTTTAAGTCCGCGGGCCTTAGGCTACACGGAAACGAGGTGCTCAGGGACATCGACCTCACGGTGAACCCCGGGGAGACCGTGGCCATCATGGGCCCCACAGGCGCCGGCAAGACGTCCCTTATAAGCCTTATACCCCGCTTTGCGGACGTGACGAACGGGGAGGTGTCCATAGACGGAGTGCCGGTAAGACGGTATGATTTACAGTCCCTGCGCTCGGCTATAGGCATTGCCACCCAGGATGTGTTCCTGTTCTCAGACTCGGTGGACGGAAATATAGCCTACGGCGACAGCTCCATGCCTGAGGACGAGGTGAAGCGCTATGCAAAGATGGCGGATGTGGACTTTGCCGAAAAGCTGACCGAGGGCTTCGATACGGTGATAGGGGAGCGCGGCACCGGCCTTTCAGGGGGGCAGAAGCAGAGAATAGCCCTGGCAAGAGCCCTGGCTGTGCGGCCGAGCATACTGATACTGGACGACACCACCAGCGCCGTTGACCTGGAGACCGAGAAGTACATACAGGGACAGCTTGCAGGCCTGGACTTCCCCTGCACAAAGATAATCGTCGCCCAGCGTATATCCACCACCAAGCGGGCAGACAAGGTAGTTGTTATTGAGAACGGGCGTATCACGGACATTGGCACCCACCAGGAGCTGTCCCAGAAGCCCGGGTACTATAGGGAGGTATTCCTCTTACAGAACGGACAGGATGAAGCTGAGAAGGAGGTGGGCTGAATGGCGCGCAACCGATTTGACGTTGACGAGAACCTGGAAACCCCGTTTAATATAAAACACCTTTTGAGGGCCGGTACATATATCGGCAGGCACAAGAAAAAGATGGTGCTGTCCCTGTTCTATTCCGCGGTCTCGGCCGCGGCGGCCCTGGTAGGCCCATTATTGGTACAGAGGGGCATAAATGTGTCCGTGCCCAATAAGGACTGGAAGGAGCTTGTACTGCTCAGCGTCTGTATGCTGGCGGCTATTATCACCTCCATCATGTTCGGCAGGGCAAGAAGCAAGTACATGATATCCGTGGGCCAGGACATTGTCTACGATATCCGCAAGGACCTCTTTGCACATTTGCAGAAGCTTCCATTCCAGTTCTATGACGACAGGCCCCATGGAAAGATACTTACAAGGGTTATAAACTATATCAACAGCGTCTCCGACGCGCTCTCAAACGGCATTATAAACTTTGTTTTAGAGATATTTAACCTGGTGCTTATCGCCGTCTTTATGCTCATCTGTGATGTGCGTCTGTCCCTGGTGGTTATGGCAGGCGTGCCGCTGCTGCTGGTAGTGGTTATGATAATAAAGCCCGCCCAGCGCAGGGCCTGGCAGGATGTATCCAACAAGAGCTCCAACCTTAACGCCTACCTTCACGAGAGCCTGGACGGCATGAAAATAACCCAGGCTTTTACCAGGGAGGAGGAGAACGCCGAAATTTATGACCGGCTCAATAAGAACTGTTACCGCACCTGGATGAAGGCGCAGTACACCTCTAACCTTATCTGGGTGTCTGTGGACAATATCTCCGTTTGGGTCGTGGGGGCAATGTATATCGTGGGCCTTACGGTACTCGGCCCCACCATGCAGATAGGCACCATAATCGCCCTGTCCTCATACGCCTGGCGCTTCTGGCAGCCCCTTTTAAACCTGTCAAACCTCTATAACACCTTCATAAACGCCGTGGCCTATCTTGAGCGTATCTTCGAGATGATGGATGAGCCCATAACTGTGGACGACGCACCGAATGCCGCTGAGCTGCCGCCAATTAAGGGGCAGGTCACCTTTAAGGACGTTATATTCTCCTACGACGGCACAGTGAATGTCCTTGAAAACTTTAATCTGAACGTGAACCCCGGCGAGTCCGTAGCATTGGTGGGCCCCACGGGCGCGGGTAAGACTACGGTTGTAAACCTGCTGTCCCGCTTCTATAACCTCACCGGCGGGCAGGTGCTTCTGGACGGCCATGATATTGCGAATGTGACCCTGCACTCCCTGCGCTCCCAGATGGGTATAATGCTTCAGGACAGCTTTATATTCTCCGGCACCATTATGGACAATATCCGCTATGGCAGGCTGGACGCCACCGACGAGGAGGTCATAGAGGCCGCGAAGACCGTCTGTGCCCATGAGTTCATAAGCCAAATGGAGGGCGGCTATTACACCCAGGTGAACGAGCGGGGCTCCAGGCTCAGCCAGGGCCAGCGTCAGCTGGTGGCCTTTGCGAGAACCCTACTCAGCGACCCGAAGATTCTGGTACTGGACGAGGCGACCTCCTCTATTGACGCCAAAACCGAGAGACTGGTCCAGCAGGGACTGAACGCCCTCTTAAAGGGCCGCACCTCCTTCATCATCGCCCACCGCCTTTCCACCATCAAAAACTGCGACCGCATACTCTATATCTCCGACAAGGGTATTGCGGAGATGGGCAGCCATAAGGAGCTCATTGAGAAGAAGGGGAAGTATTACCATCTTTATACGGCTCAGCTGGAGGATTGAAAAAATTAAAATTATGTCTTGGCAAAACCTAAAAGTCACTGTATAATTTATATTAAAGAATTGAGGTGACAGTCAATGGAAGCCCAGACAGTCCGGAAGCTGTTTACATTATTATCAGCCCTTATATTGGTATTTTCATCCCTGGCGGTACCCGCGCAGGCAGACTCAAAAGGGGGCGCTCCTGCGGAAGATTCGGCGTATCTGAAGCAGCTGTACTACAAGCGCTTCTCCGAGCCGGATAATCCTATCGTGTCTATAGAACCCAATCAGTCCGGTTCCGCTCTCCTCACCTACGCCGACGGAACTACGTCTATTGTCTCTGCAATACCCATAAACGCTCAGCTGCCGACAAATGCGCCTCCGCCCGGCGCTGTGCTGATGGGTGTGTCCGTTGGAATATCACTGTTCCTCCTTTAATTCCGGAGGAATGACCCCCCGCAACCCCCGGTTGACACATTTCCCGCCCTGCTTTCTTGCCCCGCAACCGGCTCATGCTGTAATATTAAGCCATACTAAATCCAAAGGAGTGTTGCAGCATGAACTTGTCAGACCGTATCCAGTCCCTGAGAAAGATTAGGGGCATGTCCCAGGAGGAACTGGCGGACAGGGTGGGCGTCACCCGCCAGGCAGTCAGCAAGTGGGAGAGCGAGCAGTCTATGCCCGACATTGACAAGGTGATAGCCTTGAGCGAGATATTTGAGGTGACTACCGACTTCCTCTTAAAGGGGATTGAGCCGGCTCCCGCAAAAGACCAGGACGATGCCCGCCTGGGCAGCCGGGTGCTCTATGTCGGAGCGCCGGTCATGGTAGCTATCGGAGTGATAGCCGGGTGCTCAAGCTGGTATAGCTCTCAGAATCTTGCCGACGCCTTCAGCTCTATGATTATCCAGGCGGTGGGTATCGCCGGGTACTTTTTCGGCCGTGTCCTGTCGGACCAGCGGCCCAGCTTCTGGACAAAGCTGCTTATGATTATGGGAGTTGCGTTTATGCCCTGTTCCATGCTGGCCGGGATTTTTACCCGCGGGGCTTCGCTCCTTGAGTGGCCGATGTCGCCTTATCCGGTGGAAATCCGGCAGTTTGTGGCTTTTGGGGTGATGTATCTGGCTATAGCAGTGGCGGCAGTGATTTTGCTAAAGCGTAAAAGATAAAAATATTGCTCCCTTATCCGTTTGGATAAGGGAGCAGATTTTTTCGCTTCGCTCAAAGCCAAGACCTTGGGGCGGCTTCGCGCAGGGAATGTCAACGGCCCCAAACCCTGCAACCTTTGAAAAGGCTGACGAAACTTTTACCCCATCTTCTCCAACAGCCTGCTTTTCTTCAGCGCCAGCCTTACTGCCGCGCACAGCGGCACCGACACCACCACTGCAATAGCCGCATTGATGCTGGACGTCACCGCCTTCGTCGCCACAGCGGTCAGCACCGCGCCAATCTCGCTGCCAAGCATCATCCCTTCAACAAACGCCTTGCCCAAGTACAGCACCATATAAGTGGCACTGCCCGCCACAGCCGCAACGATATTCTGCACATGGTTCTCTGCCCTGGCCCCCCTGGCATAAGCCACCAGCCCGCATGCCGCCGCCAGCAGGAACTTGAATGCAAAGGTGAATGGCGCGCTTGTAATATACGCCGGGTTCGTCAGGTCATATAGTCCCGAGCCAATGCCCGCGGCAAGCCCTCCTCCCACCGGCCCCAGCACAAAGCCGGACAGCAGGCAGAAGATATTGCCCAGGTGTATGCGGCTCACGCTCCCGATTGCCACCGGTACGGGCACGCTCAAGTAGTTCGACACGAACACCAGCGCCGCGAACACGCTTACAGCGGCTATCTTATAGATTTTTGTTTGCTTCTCCATACGAACCATTCCTCTCATAACTTAAATATATATTTCCGGCTCTTGTCCGTCGGGAATATTCACTAAGATTATGTGCGCGCCGCACCGGTCTCTCTCGCGGCCTGAGCCACGGCCCCCGCAATAGCGGGCGCGACCTCCTTATTGAAGGCGCTGGGGATAATATTATCTTCGCTGAGCTCACTGTCCGGGATTATCCCCGCCAGCGCCCTTGCCGCCGCCACCTTCATTTCCTCGTTTATCTCTTTGGCCCGCACATCCAAAGCGCCCCTGAAAATGCCGGGGAAGCAGAGCACATTATTTATCTGGTTCACACAGTCCGACCGCCCGGAGCCCACGACCCTGGCCCCAGCCGCTTTCGCCTCGTCGGGGAATATCTCCGGCGTGGGGTTGGCGCACCCGAACACGATAGCGTCCTTCGCCATGGACTGCACCATCTCCTTACTGACACACCCCGGCGCGGAGAAGCCCATAAACACATCGGCCCCCTTTATCACCTCTGATAGGGTACCGCGCTTTCTCTGAGGGTTGGTGTCCTCCGCCAGCTCAGCCTGGGCGGGGGTCATCCAAGACTCGCCCGGGCATAAAGCCCCCTGCCTGTCGCAGACCACCACGTTTTTAAGGCCCAGGGCCATTAGCAGCCTTGTGCAGGCCGTCCCCGCCGCGCCCGCGCCGTTTACCACCGCCGAGACCCCGCCTGTCTCCTTGCCCACGACCTTTAAGGCGTTTATCACCGCCGCCACCGTTACTACGGCGGTGCCGTGCTGGTCGTCATGAAAGACAGGTATGTCAAGCCGCTCCTTGAGACGGCGCTCCACCTCAAAGCACCTGGGAGCGGCGATATCCTCCAGGTTTATCCCGCCGAAGGACCCGGCGATAAGCTCCACAGTGCGCACCAGCTCGTCCACGTCCTTGGAGCGTATGCAGATAGGGAAGGCGTCAACCCCTGCAAAGGCCTTAAACAGCGCGCATTTTCCCTCCATAACGGGCATTCCCGCCTCGGGCCCGATATCCCCGAGGCCCAGCACTGCCGTGCCGTCGGTGACAACTGCCACCAGGTTTCCCCGGCGGGTATAGGTGAAGGATTTCTCCGGGTCCTTCTGTATCTCAAGGCACGGCGCGGCTACCCCGGGGGTATATGCCACCGACAGGTCGTCCCGGCCGTCTAGGGGGCAGGGGGTTTCAATGCGTATCTTTCCACGCCATTTTTCGTGCATTTCCAAAGCTTTTTTGCTATAATCCATGGATATCCCTCGTTTTCTTTAGGCTAATAAAAATATTGTATCACTTTGCCCCGCTAAAATCAACCAGGTCGATTATACAAACATGGTTTGACATTACATTTTGTTTTGGTATGTTTAATGCCTCTCGACGTTCCTGAAA
The DNA here is from genome assembly GCF_009917525.1 of Acutalibacter sp. 1XD8-36. GTDB lineage: Bacteria > Bacillota > Clostridia > Oscillospirales > Acutalibacteraceae > Acutalibacter. The sequence goes on along the minus strand of NZ_QZDU01000002.1, from coordinate 488,275 downwards.
AAGTCCGTCAGCACCCCCGCCAGCGCCTCGGGCCTCTCCTCGCTCACCACGTGCCCGGCACCTTCGATAATCCTCAGCTCCGCACCCTTAATGCCACGGGCTAGGAACCGCGCCGACTCAATATTGGCCCTGTCCTTCTCCCCGCAGATTATCAGCGTGGGGCACCGTACCTCCCCCGTTCTGGAGCTGAAGTCCATATCCTTCAGGGAGCTTGTCAGGGAAAAGGTGCCGCGCTTGTCAAAGGCCATGTCCTTAAAGGCCCGCCCGGGAATGAGGCGGAAGATAGCGCTTTGAAAGGCCAACGCCGCCTTCGGCACCTTGTGGGGAGTGCCGATAAGCACCAGGGACTCCACCCTCTCCGGGAAATCCAGGGTGTAGTTCAGCGCCAGCACTCCGCCCAGGGACAGCCCGCAAAGCTGGACCTGCTCCCCGGCCCCGGCGCAGTATTCGGCAAAGGCGGAGTAGAGGTTTTCATAGACCACATCCCTGCCGTTTAGAATAGAGCCCAGGTCCGGGCAGAGAGTATCTACGGAGTCCTGCATATATGAGAGCGTCTCCTTCCAGCTTGCCGCCTTATGCCCGGTGCCGTGTATGAATATTCTTGTCATGAGGACATCTCCTTGCGCTTTTTCTCATGATTATACCACGGGCTCCAAGCGGATTCAAGCCGCCCCATTGCTTTTCGGCTCCGGCTGGGCTATAATATTGTCAATACAATAGGAACCGAGGTAATATAAATGCCATATAAAGCCTGCATTTTTGATTTGGACGGCACCCTTGCCGACACCCTCCAATCCATAGCCTGTTTCGGCAACGGTACGCTTAACGCCTTTGGGTATCCCTCCATCGACCCGGAGGAATACAAACTTCTGGTGGGCAACGGCGCGGACATGCTGATACGCCGGATGCTGGCCCGGGTTGGCGCCGGTTTAAGCGAGGCTGAAATAAAAAATTTCCGCGCCGAGTACGACCGCCGGTATGAGAGCCGGCCCATGCACCTTGTGACGGCCTATCCGGGCCTTCAGGGCCTGCTCTCAAGGCTTAAATCAAATGGCGTTAGGCTGGGGGTCCTCTCCAATAAGCCGGACAATATGACCCGGGCCATAGTCTCAAAGCTCTACGGGGACACTCCCGGAGCCGTCCGCGGCCAGCTTCCGGGCGTCCCGGCTAAGCCAGACCCCACCGCGGCCCTGGCTATGGCGCGGGAGCTGGGGGTGTCCCCCGGGGACGTGCTGTATATCGGTGACAGCGGAGTGGACATGGACACGGCAAAAAACGCCGGCATGGATTCCTGCGGGGTGCTCTGGGGCTTCCGCACAGAAGAGGAGCTTTTGGAGCACGGGGCGAAGTACCTGGCTGGTGACGCTGCCGCCTTAGAAGATATTATCGATAAACGATAAATATATATTGACAAGCAATATAGTATGGGCTATAATGAAGCCATAAACTCAGTGGAGGTGTCTTTTATGGCTGCCCGCAATGCTTCGTGGACAAAGGCCGCAACAGTTATAGCCCTGATTCTCCAGGCCTCATTTATCATTGCAGCCTTTGTCTTCTTTGTCCTTATATTCCATGTAATAATAAACCCGGACACGGTCTCCGGCAAGCCAATTAGTATATATTTCTATGGCGTCAGCTTCTCTGTAAACGATGTTGCCGCATACACTGTCGGGGGCAAGGTGAGTATCTCAGGCGTGGTGCTGTATCTGCTCTATGGCTGTGCCCAGGCCATAATAAGCGCGGCGGCATTTAACAGGATATACGCCGTGCTGGAATACTCCAAGACCCGGCCCCCTTTCCGCTGGGAGAATGTGGAGAAGCTTCGCAGGGCTGGCTTTCTCTTTCTCTCAACTGTCCTTCTGCAGTTTCTCCTTGCGCTGCTTGGCATGATATTCGTCCGGGATGTAATAACATTCGCTGTGAATATTAAGCTGGACAACGCAATAATCGGCGTGATAGTCCTCTGCGTCGCCCAGATATTCGCCCAGGGTGTACAGATGCAGGAGGAACAGGACGGCCTGGTGTAAGCCTATGGGACAGATAATACTGCGCCTGGACCGCCTGATGGTGGAGAAAAAGATATCCCTTAATGACCTTGCCGCTCAAGTGGGCATTACCTACGTGAACCTCTCAAAGCTCAAGAACAACCACGTCAGCGCCATACGCTTCTCCACCCTGGCGGCTATCTGCGAGGCCCTTCACTGCCAGCCGGGGGACATACTGGAATATGTTGAGGGCGGGGAATAAAGTATAATAAAAAAAGCACCGTGCGGGGCTTTCGCACGGTGTTTTTTCTATTGACTTAAACTGGGCTTATTATCTTTCACAGCTTTATCCGATAAGCATCCGGCCCTCGGGCAAAATGCTCGGTGCGCTTTTGGACTTCATCATTATAGACAGGCCGAAGGACACCGGGCCCACCCTTCCGATGAACATGGTAAGGCATAGGATGATTCGGGACAGGGGCTCAAGCTTACCTGTCACCCCCGCGCTAAGGCCCGCCGTACCAAAGGCAGAGGCCGCCTCATACAAAAGGTCAATGAACCGTATCTGCGGGTTCAAAAGCGTAAAGGCGCAGGCGTCCGCAAACACCACGCCAAGCCCCAGGAGAATCACGGTTAAGGACTTGTATACAACCCCGGGGGCAAATCTGTGCCTGAGGACAACGGCCTCGCTCCTGCCACGAAGGGTAGAGATTACCGTCACCAGCAGCACCACAAGGGTGGTGGTCTTCATGCCGCCTGCCGTGGAGCCAGGACAGCCGCCTATGAACATCAGCGCTATGGAGAGCACCTTTGTGAAGCTGCCCTGGGCGCCGATGTCCACAGAGGCAAAGCCTGCCGTCCTGGTGTTTACAGACTGAAACAGCGCCGTATTTACCTTTGCCGGGAAGCTCAGGCCAGCCATGGTCCCGCCGGACTCCATCAGCAGGAAGCCCAGCGTGCCAGCTATTAAAAGGGCACAGGTTGCCCGCAGGCATACTTGGGAGTGGAAATTCAGCCGCTTGCGGCCCTGGTGCTTTAGGGGAGAGACAAGCTTACATTGGTATATGTCCCGCACCACCACAAACCCAAGCCCGCCGGTAACTATGAGCGCGTCTATTGTCAGGCAAACTAAAGGGTCGCCGGTAAAGGCCGTGAGGCTGGAGTTTCCGGGCACAAAGCCCAGTATGTCAAAACCGGCGTTACAGTATGCGGAGACCGACACAAATACAGAGGGCCATATCCCGCCTATGCCGTACTCTGGCACGAAGCGCAGCATCAGAAGGCCTGCACCTAAGAGCTCACAGGCGAAGGTGAAAAACAGCATGAGCTTTAAAAGCGAGGCGGCGTCCGGCATGTCGCTGCCAGAGGCCTCGCCGGTGAGAAGCATTTCACGAAGGCCCAGCCGCCTGTGCACAAGAAGCGAAAAGGCCGTGGCAAAGGTCGAGAGGCCAAGGCCCCCCAGCTGTATAAGCAGCAGGACCACCGCCTGCCCGAAGGGGGACCAGTATCCGGTGGTGTCCACAACCGAGAGGCCGGTCACGCAGGTGGCTGAAGTCGCGGTGAACAGGGCGTCCAGAGGGCTGGTAAAGGTGCCGCCGGCCGAGGACACCGGCAGTGTCAGGAGCAGGGTCCCGGCGGTTATCAGCAGCACAAAGCTCACCACTATCACCCTCACAGGGGCCGCGCTCTTTTTTACCGTATTAAGCGTCCGCCTTGTAAAATATGTCAATTCACCCGCCCGCCTTTCAAAGCAAAATCAAATAATTTATCCGGCGCTGGCCATAAGCCTGTTAAGGCCTGTCTTTTCAATGGCTATCATCAAAGGCACCCCGAGAGCATAGCAGACCACCAGCTCGCCAATGCCAACCGAGACCGCCCCGGCCAGGAAGCCTGCCAGTGAAGCGTTGCCCCAGCTGAACACCCCGGCCTCAGAGAAGCAGCAGAGCTCAAATCCGACTATCACGGCGTTTGCGATAACCGGCGGCAGGGGAGCCAGCCAGGCAATCCCTTTATAGCGCACCCTGGAGAGGGATAGGGTACCCACTGCCGCCACAAAGGAGGCGAGCGTGCCGAACACCCAGTCCACTATCCCAAAGGGGCTTGTGAGGTTGGCGATAAGGCATCCCAGCATGAGGCCCGGTACAGCGGCAGGGGTAAACACCGGCAGCACTGTAAGCGCCTCGGAGAACCTGAACTGTACCGGCCCGTAGGCCAGATTCATGGCTGCCGCAAGATATGTAAGCCCGGCGTACATAGCCGCGATGACCGCGCTTACAGCGATATAACGAACTTTCCTTGAGCTTGACATTAACATTCCTCCAAATTTTCGGTTCCGGCGCCCCTTCATAAAAGGCTCTGTGGGCCCCGGCCCCTTAGTTTTGTTTAAGGTCAGGATTTCACGACTGACCGCGGCCAAAGCCCGGCCGCAAGGATAAGGATACGATATTTTGAAAAAAAAAGCAAGGGCTAGACTGAAATTTCCCCTTGCGCTTTTTGAGAAAAGGAGGTATAATAAAATAGTCGTGCGGGCGTGGCGGAATTGGCAGACGCGCCAGATTTAGGTTCTGGTGGGAGACTGTGCAGGTTCGAGTCCTGTCGCCCGCACCATCCAGCGTGAGAGTTGGCCCCGCCAACTCTTGTGGACAACAAATTTGCGCACCCAACAAAGTGGGTGCGCAAATTTTATACATGCCAATAATTTACAAGCAAAAATTTTCAGTACCACCCTATACCCAACCCTCGCCAATCAACAAATAAGCCAAACCGCCGCCAGAGTTTACTCTGGCGGCGGTTTTCCCGAAAGAATTGCAGGTAGTACGGCTGTGGACAGCAGTTTCCCATTATGCCGGACTGGTGAATCGGGGCGGGCTCAGGTGGTTTCTGCACGCAAAAAGGTCTCGCCATCAGCTTCGGTGCTCCAGCCCAGGACCTCGATATCCCCCTCAGGTCCAGGCAGCTCGCGGCAGACCGGGTGGTAGGTCTTTCCGTCGCTGCCCTCAGCTATGCCCCGGAGGTTGTCGAAAAGCAGGGTGACGCCGTTATCCAGGTGGATTTTGCGGCAGAAATTTACGGGCTCGCTTTGGCTTTCTTTGAAATAAACAGGTATGGCTTTGATAGGCATAAGGCTTCACTCCCTAGATGTCGGTAAATTTATTTTACATTATCTTTTGCCGTTTTTCAATAGGGAAAGAGAAATAAAGCAAAATAAATGTAAAAAAGTGAAAATTTACGGCTTTGCAGCCCTGTCTTGCAATTTTGGCGTAAACATTTTATACTTATCCTGTAAATCCTGTAAAAACTAGACCGTAGGGAGTGTTTACTTATTATGAAAGCTGATTTAAAAAAGGACTATCTTGTTTGTGAGCAGAAAACGATTTACGCCCTGCTTATGGCAAGCGCCGGTATGATGGGCACCTATACATATGTCCTGCGCGGGGGCGTGTTCTGTAACGCCCAGACAGCCAATGTGGTGGTTATGGCAATAAGCTTCGGGAAGGGCGACTGGCTGGGCGGACTCTATTTTTTGATACCTATATCGGCGTACCTTCTGGGCGCCTTTGTGTCGGAGATACTGCCGTCGCCGGTGAGGAAGCTGGGCTTTCTGCGCTTTGATACCTGCCTGATTATTTTTGAAACTGTGGTCCTGCTTATTATAGGCTTTATCCCCTTGTCAGTGCCCCATCAGGTAGTGCAGGTCATTGTCAATTTTATTGCGTCAATGCAGTACAACACCTTCCGCCAGGCGGAGGGTATTCCCATGGCGACAACCTTCTGCACGAACCATATCCGGCAGATTGGAGTAGGTTTGGCAAAGGCGGTGGGCAAAAAGGACGGCGTGGCTATGCGCCGGGGGCTTATCCACGCCGGGATGGTATCTGCTTTCTTTTTCGGCGCAGCTGTGCTGACCTTCTTATGCCCGCTTTTGGAGGAGAGGGCGGTATGGGCCATACTTTTGCCAATGGGCTTTGTACTGGTAAAGCTCATCCGGGCGGACCTGGGGGCCGAGCGTGATATGCTGGACCGCAAGCCCTCCGGGCACTAGCCGCCGTTGGCCGGAGGTACTTGAAAATCTTGCGGATTTGCGCTATACTGGTAAAAAACTGAAAGGACGGTTGCAAAATGAAAAAAATCATCAGCGGCAAGGTACGCGAGGTCTATGAGGTTTCAGAGGACAGGCTTGCCATTGTCACCACGGACCGTATTTCTGCCTTCGACGTGATACTCCCCACGCCTATCACAGATAAGGGCAGGGTGCTCAATTCCCTGTCTTCGTTCTGGTTTGGTTACACAAAGGATATCGTGAAAAATCATATGGTCTCTGAGGACCTTAAGGATATGCCTGAGGAGCTGCAGGGCCCGGAGTTTGAGGGGCGCACGATACTTGTAAAGAAGCTTAAAATGCTCCCATTTGAGTTTATTGTCAGGGGATATCTCTTCGGCTCCATGTGGAAGGAGTACCAGAAGACCGGCGGCTTCTGCGGCACGAAGTTCCCGGAGGGTATGCAGCAGGCGGAGAAGCTTCCCGAGCCCATCCTCACCCCCTCCATTAAGGCTGAGGAGGGCCATGACGTGAACGTGTCCTTCGAGTATATGGAGGAGAAGCTGGGCCATGACATGGCAAAAAAGGTCTGTGACACGGCAATGGCCCTCTATAAGCGGGCATATGACTACGCCTATGAGCGGGGTATAATAATTGCCGACACCAAGTTCGAGTTTGGCCTGGACGAGAACGGCGAGCTGGTAGTTGGCGACGAGGTCCTGACCCCGGACAGCAGCCGGTTCTGGAGCAGGGATGCCTATAAAACCGGTACTTCACCCGAGAGCTTTGACAAGCAGTACGTCAGGGACTGGCTGACTGAGAACGGGCTCGACGGCAAGACCCCGCCCCCGGAGCTGCCCGAGGAGGTAGTCAGAAGGACCCGGGAGAAGTATCTGGAGTGCAGGGAGCGGCTGGTAGGCAAACAGTGATACGCTTTTTCGTCTTCAGCGACCTGCACCACGGAGAGGTGGAGAGCGACGGCAGGCGCGTAGTAGAGCTGACGGCCCGGGCCAGGGAGCAGAAGCCGGATTTCATAATCTCCCTGGGGGATTTGTGCCCGCCGGTAGAGGAAAACCGCTGGATACTTAGGGAGTTGGAGAGCGTGGGTGTGCCGGTGCACCATACGGTTGGAAACCACGATACTGACAGGCATACGTTAGCTGAGGTGATGGATTTTCTGGGGCTCAAAAGGCCATATTACTCATTTGAGTTTGGCGGCGTGAAGTTTATTGTACTCAACACCTGTTATATATACAGGGAGGGGGATTTTATACCGCTTTATGGCAGGAACTACAAGGAGCGCGGGGATAGCACCGTCCGTTACCCTGTGCTCCCGCCGGAGGAACTGGACTGGCTGAGCGGGGAGCTGGACTGCGGCAAAAGCTGTGTGATATTTTCACACCACAGCCTGATAAATGATTTCCCGGGGCGCGGGGTGTGCGGGCAGGCCGGAGTCCGGGAGAGGTTCCGGGGCAGGGACGTGCTGCTCTGTATGAACGGCAACGACCATGGCGATGACTTCCGGGTAGCGGAGGGCGTGCCCTATTATCTTGTGAATTCAGCCAGCTATATGTGGTGCGAAAGCATAGTCCGCTATAAAAACGCCCTGAGCGTCTGTGTGGAGATGGACAGGCAGGAGCTGCGGATTTCAGGCATGGAGAGCGGGTATATTACGGAAACGCCCGAGGACGGGAAGCTGGGCGAACGCATATGGAACGGCGTTGGGATTGCACCCAGGACAAGCTCATATACAATAAAAAGGCAGACGGCAGGAAAGGAGTGACACCGCTATCTACCGTATATTAGTAGTGGACGACGAGGAGAAAATACGCACACTTATCCGCAAGTACGCGGAGTTTGAGGGCCATAAGGTCACAGAGGCCGAAAACGGTATGCAGGCGGTGGAGCTCTGCCGCCGGGACCCGGGGGCCTTCGACATAATAGTTATGGACGTGATGATGCCGGAGCTGGACGGATTTTCCGCCGCCGCCGAGATAAAGAAGATTTCCCCCGCGCCGGTGCTTATGCTTTCGGCCCGGGGGGAGGAGTACGACAAGATTCACGGCTTTGAGCTGGGGGCGGACGACTATGTTGTGAAGCCGTTCTCCCCCAAGGAGCTGATGATGAGGGTGAATGCCATTATGAACAGGGTGCGCCCCGCTGTGAGCCAGCCCAGGCAGACGGAGAGCTTTGAGGGGCTTACGGTGGATTTAGGGGCCAGAACTGTGGCGGTGGACGGCGAGCGGGTGGAGCTCTCGCCCAAGGAGTATGACCTGCTCACCTACCTAATGAAAAACCGGGGGTTGGCGCTGACCAGGGAGCAGCTGCTCACAAATGTCTGGGGCTATGACTTCTATGGGGACGACCGCACCTTGGACACCCATATAAAGCTCCTGCGGCGCAGGCTTGGGCCATACAGCAGGTTTATTGTCACCATCAGGGGCGTGGGGTACAGGTTTGAGGCCCAGGAGCCATGAGAGCAAAAAGGCGCACGGGGGTGCGTTTTCAGATGGCTGTGGGCTTCGGCATATTCGCGCTGGTGACGGTGGCGCTGCTGTGGGTGTTCCAGATATTTCTGCTCACGCCCTTTTACCAGGCCATAAAGACAACAGAGGCCAAGCGAATCTCGGAGCAGGTGGCGCGCAGGCTTGACAGCGACGAGCTGATGTCCGCCGCCTATGAGCTCTGCGCCGGTACAGGGGCCAGCATTTTCGTCAGCGACGAGCTGGGCAGGGAGTATGTGGGCTATAAGTATGGCTTTACCACAGAGAGCCTGGCCTATGGGCTCAGCCGCATGGAGCGGGCCGCCCTTTTTGAGGAGGTCAACCTGCTTGGAGGGGAGTACACCCGGATATTCAGCGAGAGGCTATTGCTGTACGCCGTGACTGCCCGTACCCCGGCGGGTAATCACAGGCTTGTGATTATCGAGACGGAGATAACCCCCCTGGCCTCTACGGTGGAGACCCTTACAGTGCAGCTTTTGTGCCTGACGCTGATACTGCTGCCGCTGGGCATAACCCTTGCGGTGGTTATATCCCGGCGTATAGCAAAGCCCATCACGGAGATAACCGAATCCGCGAAGCGGTTGGGCGGCGGGGACTATTCCGTGCACTTTGAGGGCAGGGGCTCCAGGGAGGTGAGCGGCCTGGCGGACACCCTGAACTTTGCCGCGGACGAGCTGTCAAAAACCGACGGCCTCAGGCGGGAGCTTCTGGCAAATGTCTCCCACGACCTGCGCACGCCACTCACCATGATAAAAGGCTATGCCGAGGTCATGCGGGACCTGCCGGGGGAGAACACCCCTGAGAACGTGCAGATAATTATAGACGAGGCAGGAAGGCTCAACGACCTTGTAAACGACCTTCTGGATTTGTCCAGGCTTGAGGCCGGGGTGCTGGAGCTGCAGAAGGAGCGCTTTAACCTCACCGGGAGCATTAGGGAGATACTCACCCGCTATGACAAGCTTGCGGATTTTAAGTTCCCCTTTGAGCCGAAGGAAGAGGCATATATTACGGCGGACAAGCTGAAGATATCCCAGGTGGTGTATAACCTGGTGAATAACGCCGTGAACTATGCCGGGGAGGACAAGACCGTCTCGCTCACCCAGGAGGTGCTGGACGGTAACGTGCGCATATCCGTGACGGATACCGGCGAGGGCATTCCGGCCGATAAGCTCCAGGACATTTGGGACAGGTACTATAAGGTGGACCGGGAGCATAGGCGGGCCCAGGTGGGCACAGGGCTGGGGCTGTCAATAGTGAAGAACGTGCTTGACCTGCACGGCGGCAGCTATGGGGTCATAAGCGAGCTGGGGAAGGGCAGCACCTTCTGGTTCCAGCTGCCTATGGATGGAGAAAGGAATGATGATAAATGAGAGCAAAGCCACTTAGCAGGGGCGGCGTTATCGGTATGTGCTCACCTAGCCACGTGCCGCTGTATGAGGCCGCGCCCGGGCAGGAGATACCATGGTCCAGAGAGTATAAGAATATAATCGCGGGGATGGAGAACGAGGGCTTCTCCGTGGTGCAGGCAGATAATATGTATAAGGATACCTGGGGCTATCTTGCGTCAGATACAGAGCGGGGCGCTGACTTTAACCAGCTTGCTGCAAATAAGAGCGTTGAGTATATACTCTTCGGCGGGGGAGAGGGCGCGCCGGAGGTGCTGCCGTACCTGGACTTTGAACTGTTCAGGGAGAACCCCAAGCGCATTTGCAGCTACAGCGACGGCACAAGCATTTTAAATGCCATATGGGCCAATACCGGCCTTGAGACCTACTATGGGCAGAACCCCACTGTTTTCACCGGATGGACTGACTATAATAGGCGGCACTTTGAGGGGCATATCCTGAGTGACAGCATGACTGTCCACGAAAAGAACTCGGAGTGGGTAACCTGCACTGGGAGTGCCGCCGAGGGTGTGCTGTGCGGAGGGTATACGATGAACTTCGCGCTGCTGCTGGGGACGAAGTATTTCCCGGTGGACAATAATGAGCCGCATATATTGTTTTTAGAGGACCACGAGAAGTTCGGCGGGCCGGACCATGTGAGCGCTATGCTGGGGTATATCGAGCAGAGCGATTTTATGCGGTCCGTCAGAGGCCTTATCTTCGGGAACTTCCGGGACAGTTCCTGTCCGGAGCTGTACGCAAGGCTCAGGGTGCTGGGAGAGCGGCAGGGTATCCCTGTGGTGTACTGCGACGACTTCGGACATGGGGAGAACCATGGGGTGCTGCCCATTGGCAGGATGGCGCGGCTGGACGGAGATAAGGGAGAGCTCAGGTATCTATAAACTTTTTTGGAATATTGCCGAGGTTATAGATGAGAATACTTTTTTGGGAGGCAATTTAAAATGGCTGTAAATATGGACAATGTCAGCAGGATATCACCCATGAAGACTATGACCTGGGCAAAGGCCGGGAATGAGGGCGCAGAGGCTCCCGGGGATTTGGAGAAAGAGCCTGAGGCGGGGCTGTCTCCTATAGAGAGGGCGCTGCAGGGCACTACTAAAGAGGAGATAACCGCCTGGATGGATAAATGGGAGGCCCAGCACCCGCTTGAGATAAACTGGAACGCCACTGTGGACCCGGACGGCAGCAAATACTCAAAAGCCTATTTTGAGTCTATGGCTGTTCAGCTTGAGGGCGTGGGCAAGGGCGAAAAGGTATTTACGGAGAATATTCAGGAGAACGCGCGGTCATACGCCCAGAGCGTGCTGGATAAGCTGATAGCGGAATATAAGAAAACCCACGGCATAATACTATAAGAACCATATAACAATTTAAATCAAGGAGAATCACAAAATGAGCGAGAATATTGAAAACTGCACCCATGACTGCTCATCCTGCGGGGCCGACTGCCCCTCAAGGCAGAACCCGGAGAGCCTTATCGAGCCTCAGAATGCCCTTAGCAATGTAAAGAAGGTCATAGGCATTGTGAGCGGCAAGGGCGGCGTTGGCAAGTCCCTGGTGACGTCTATGCTGGCAACTACCCTTCGGCGCAGGGACTGCTCGGTGGGCATACTGGACGCGGACATTACCGGGCCCAGCATACCCAAGTGCTTCGGGCTGAAGGGCCGGGCCACAGCGGACGAGAGCGGCATGTACCCAATCTCTACCAAGACCGGGATAAAGGTAATGAGCATTAACCTGCTTCTGGAGGAGGAGACCGCGCCGGTGGTGTGGCGCGGGCCGGTTATTGCCGGGGCCATAAAGCAGTTCTGGACGGACGTGGTCTGGGGGGATGTGGACTATATGTTTGTGGACATGCCCCCCGGAACAGGAGATGTGCCGCTGACGGTGTTCCAGTCGCTGCCGCTTCAGGGGATAATCATCGTGGCGTCACCACAGGAGTTGGTGGGGATGATAGTTTCCAAGGCCGTGGAGATGGCGAAGCTGATGGAGGTGCCGGTGCTGGGGCTGGTGGAGAATATGAGCTATTTCAAGTGCCCGGACTGCGGGAAGGAGATAAAGGTATTTGGAGAGAGCCATATTGACGAGGTTGCGGCCAAGTACGCCCTCCCGGTGCTTGGGAAGCTGCCCATTGACCCGGCACTTGCCAGCGCATGTGACAGAGGGATAATCGAGCTGTTCGACGGTGAGTGGCTGGAAGGGGCCGCAGACGCTGTCGAGGGACAAAAGTAAAAGTTTCGTCCACCTTTACAAAGGTGGCGGGGCATGGGGCAGAGCCCCATATACTTTGCCGAAGGCAAAAAGAAAGACAGGCAGAAAAGCCTGTCTTTTTATATTCTCCCCACTATCAATCAATCCTCAGAACCGGCAAAAAGCTCCTCCACTATCTCTTCAGCCTGGGCCCTCTTCTCAGGAGCAACATAAACCTTCATCCGCTCCCTCATGCCGGTTTTCATAACCAATCCCGCCCCATGAACAGGCAGCGCAGTACAGGGAATACCATTTCCCTCTAAAGCCTGCATAAGCGTCTGTGCCCACATAGCATCTTTCTCTACAAGAAATTCAAACCCGCCTTCAGAAGACTTAGTATTTTCCACTGTAAACTCCTTTCACAGGAACAGCACCCTGATTACTCTATGCTAACATCCATCCCCATCTCAACAGAAATATCGCTCTGGACAGCGCCGTCAGCGCCCTCAACACCGGAGGCCGCCTGATTCTCTTGCTGCTGCTCCTCGTCCTTGAGCTCAGACTTAACCTTCTTATTATCCGGCTCCTCAAGCATACGCATAGCCATTGCCATCATGTAAAGCTTTGGGTCGTTCTCAAGCAGGTACTTCTCGTCTTTGGGAGGCACCTTATGCCCCTTCTGGATGTTCTTCGCTATTTTGGAACAGCGCTTCATCTTCTCCAGGGCCTCCTTTATGGCCTTCGCCTGCTGCTCAGACTGCTCGGCCATCTGAGCGTTCTGCTCCCGAAGGCTCGACAGCATCTGCTTCATTGACTTCATGGCGCTGAGCTTGTCTTTAAGCTTCTGGTCGGCGGGAGAGAGCTCCTTGGGTTCAGTAATCTCCTCCTGGGGCTGTTGTTCCTCTGCTTTCGGGGGCTCCTTGCCCTGGAGAACAGCAAGGGCCTCCTCTGAGAGCTCAAGCCGGTCTTCCCTCTGCTGCTGGCGGCGCTCGGCCTTAGCTACTGGCTCGGCGCGCTGGGACTCTGACGCGGCCTGCGGGACGGCGGTGCCCCTTGGGGCCGGTGCGGACGGTATCTTCATTGCCATAATATAACCCCCTTTGACTTTATAATCGGCAAAAGAAACCATAAATTAAGTGAAAGAGGGATTTAAAATTCAGCGGGACTGTGATATAATGGTGGAAACACAAAAAAGTATGAGAGGAGCTCCCAACATGACCAGAAAGACCAAGATTATCTGCACCCTCGGACCCGCAACCCAGGATGAATCGGTACTGCGCAAATTAATGCTCTCGGGCATGAACGCCGCGCGCTTTAATTTTTCCCACCTGGACCATAAGGACGCCAGGGCTAAGCTGGACATGGTGGAGCGCCTTAGGGACGAGCTGAAGCTGCCCATCGCCACGCTGCTTGACACCAAAGGCCCGGAGATAAGGGTGGGCACGTTTAAGGACGGCCCAATCCAGCTCCGCGCAGGGGACACATTCACGCTTACTACAAGGGAAGTGGAGGGCACCTCAGATATAGTCTCCATTACCTATAAGGACCTGCCAAAGGACCTGGCCCCCGGCGCAAGGGTGCTCATAGATGACGGCCTGGTGGAGATGAAGGCCCAGCAGGTCAGCGACACGGATATAGTCTGCACAGTGATAAACGGCGGAAAGGTCTCAAACCACAAGGGGATAAACGTCCCCGGGACAAAGCTCTCCATGCCGTTTATCAGCGAGCGGGACCGGGCGGATATAATCTTCGGAATCGAGAACGGCTTTGACTTTATCGCGGCCTCCTTTACCCGCACCGCAGAGGATATACTGGAGATACGCCAGATATTAAAAGAGTATAAATGCCATAAGATAAATATTATTGCAAAGATTGAGAATATGGAGGGCGTCAATAATATAGACAATATCCTGCGGGTGGCAGACGGTATAATGGTGGCCAGGGGGGATATGGGCGTGGAGATACCCTTTGAGGACGTGCCTGTGCTGCAAAAGCAGCTGATACAGAAATCCTACCTTGCGGGAAAGCAGGTGGTGACGGCGACTCAGATGCTGGACTCCATGATGAAAAACCCCCGCCCAACCAGGGCCGAGGCCACGGACGTTGCCAACGCCATATACGACGGCACCAGCTGCATAATGCTCTCCGGCGAGACCGCCGCCGGGGACTACCCGGTGGAGGCTTTGGAGACCATGGTGCGCATTGCAGAGAAGGCCGAGGAGAGCATTGACTATATCCACAGGTTTAATTCCCGGGACAACAGCGATATTGCATTTGATGTGACGAACGCAATCTCCCACGCCACCTGTACCACAGCCCATGACCTGGGGGCCCGGGCTATTATCACCGTTACAAAGTCAGGCGTGACGGCAAGGCAGCTCTCCAAGTTCAGGCCCCTATACCCGATAGTTGGATGTACCACAGAGGAGCATGTCTGCCGCCAGCTAAACCTGTCCTGGGGCGTGACTCCGCTGCTGATAGACGAGGAGAACGACACCGACGCGCTGTTCGACCACGCTGTAGACGCCGCCCAGAGGGCGGGGGTGGTCCACAGCGGGGATATAGTGGTGATAACCGCCGGTATGCCCCTGGGAGTCTCCGGCACCACCAATATGATGAAGGTACACGTAGTGGGCCATGTGCTGCTGACAGGCACAGGCGTTACGGAGAAATCAGTGTCGGCAAGGCTCTGTGTGTGCAAGCACCTTGAAGACATACCCGCACGCTTTAGGGACGGCGATATCTTAGTTGTGCCTGAGACGGACAATACCATTGTGGAGTACCTGCGCCGGGCCTCGGGTATCATTACCGAGCAGCCGGGTATGAATACACATGCCGCCATAGCGGGCCTTGCTATGGATAAGCCTGTTATCACCGGGGCCGAGCACGCTACGCGCATACTGACAGGCGGCGCGGTAGTTACCCTGGACGCTAAGACCGGGAGGGTGAGCGTATGCTGAGAGAACCAAAATTTTTAAATACAACATATGTAGGGAGGGGACTGATATGACTGACACTGAGATGATTCTGGAGCAGCTGAAGGGAATGCAGGCGTCTATTAATAGCCTGCGCAATGATATGGGGGATGGGCTTGAAAATGTGAATCAGCGGATAGATGGCCTAGACCGAAGGATGGACGGTTTGGAACAGCAGATGGAAGATTTCAAGAGCGATATGCTTGAGGAGTTCCATAAGCAGAACGGTACCCTGGACGAAAAGGCTGCTGAGATAGACGACCGCCTTGAAAATATGGCGCGGCAGCTAAAGGTATACATGGAGAGCTCGGTGGGTATCAGGATAACGGCGCTTGCAGAGGGCTTTGAGGCAAACCAGGACTATATTGACAGAAACAGGCGGATAATCAGGCGCACCCAGGAACAGCTGGACAGGCTGGAGACCCGCGTGTCTGTACTGGAGGACAAGACTTCCGCATAAACACAGAAGGAGCTGAATATGGACAAAGACGCATTTACCGGCGGTGTGGACCCCGGCGGGCTTTGGACGAAAAATGACATACGGATTTTGATTTGCTATATCCTTTCAAGCGTAGACGCGCCCCTTTCAGGGGAGGACATATCCGGCATACTGCAGGGAAAAGCCTTGGCGAACTATTTTGAAACCGGCGACGCCTTGGCGGGGCTTGAGGGGCTTGGACATATCCGCAGCACCCAAGAGGGCTATGTGATAGAGCCGACGGGCCGGGAGATAGCCAGGAGCCTTGACACAGGCCTGCCGCTGACGGTGAGGGATAAGGCGCTGGAGGCGGCGGTGTCGTTGCTGGCGAGGGCCAGGGCCGAGAGGGAGAACAGGGTGGAGACAGAGGACCTGGAGAATGGCTGCAGGGTGAGGTGCCGCATTTCAGTCGGTGGAGGCGGCGATTTGATGGAGCTGGGGATATATGTGCCCGACCGCGCCCAGGCCAGGGTTATCGAGGAGAATTTCTATAAGGACCCTGAGGGCATATACCAGCTTCTGCTGGCGGCCCTGACCGGCGATAAGGATTTCGCCCGGGAATATTTGAGCTAAAAACTTAGAAGGAGTGTAACTATGCCGATTAAATTTGACCCGAAGACAAACATTTTCAAGCTGGACACGGATGTGTCCACGTACGCGTTCATGGTCTATGAGCAGGGGTATCTGGTGCACCTGTACTATGGGCCTAAGGTGCCCGACACGGATTTATCCCACCTGATGTACAGAGGCTGGTACGACTCCCTGTCCCCGCGCAACCCCAAGGTGCAGGATAAGCGCTTCTCACTGGATTCCATCCCCCAGGAGCTTCCGGGGAACAGCACCGGGGACTTCCGGATTTCGGCTATAGAGGCTGTGGCTCCGGCGGGGGATTCTGTAACTGATTTGCGCTATGCAGGCTATAAAATCCACCCGGGCAAGCCGGAGCTGTATGCCGTTGAGGGGCTGAAGCTGCCAGCTGCATTTGCCGGTGAAGGCGAGGCCGAGACCCTGGAGATAGAAATGCTCGACAGCCTGACCGGGCTTAAGGCCTGGCTAAGCTACACTGTGTTCAACAAAAACGGCGCTATGGCGCGGAGTATGAGGGTCGAGAACACCGGCAGCAGCGCCCTGGAGCTGGAGCGGGCATACAGCATGTGCCTGGAGCTGCCGGGTATGGACTATGATATGGTGCATATGTACGGGCGCTGGGCCAAGGAGAACACGGTTACACGGCACCCGCTCATGCACGGCATACAGGGCATACGCTCCAAGAGGGGCATGACCGGGCCGAACCATAACCCCTTCATGGCGTTGGCAAGAAAGGGTACGGATGAGGACCAGGGCGAGGCCATCGGCGTGAGCCTGGTTTACAGCGGCAACTTCTCTATTGAGACTGAGGTCGACACCCTGGGCTGCCCGAGGGTATTGGCGGGGATTGACCCCAGCAGCTTTAGCTGGCACCTGGAGCCGGGAGAGGTTTTCCAGACCCCCGAGGCTATTATGGTGTTCAGCGCCGAGGGCCTTGGCGGTATGAGCCGCAGCTTCCACAGGCTCTTTATGGACAACCTTATGCGCAGCCAGTGGACCCATAAGAAGCGCCCTCTGCTTATCAACAGCTGGGAGGCGGCGGTGTTTGACTTTGACGACGACCTTCTGGTGGACTTTGCCAGGGAGGCAAAGAAGCTGGGCGTGGACATGCTGGTAATGGACGACGGCTGGTTTGGCACAAGGAGCGACGATACCCAGGCGCTGGGCGACTGGCAGGTGAACGAGAACAAGCTCAAGGGCGGTATAGGCAGCCTTATCGAGCGGGTGAACGCCGAGGGGCTTAGCTTTGGCATATGGTATGAGCCGGAGATGGTGAATCCGAACAGCGATTTATACCGTGCCCACCCGGACTGGATAATAAAGGCCCAGGGGCGCGAGGGCAGCCTGAGCAGGAATCAGTGCGTGCTGGACATGACCCGCAAGGAGGTCAGGGACAATATCTTCAGCCAGATTTCAGAGGTTGTAGGCAAGAACAATATACAGTACATAAAATGGGACTGCAACCGCAATATATCAGAGGCCGGCAATGCCGTGCTGCCAAGAGAGCGGCAGGGGGAGTTCTTCCACCGGTATGTGCTGGGGGTCTATGAGCTGATGGACCGTGTGACCAGCACCTGGCCCCATATACTTTTGGAGAACTGCTCCAGCGGCGGCGGACGCTTCGACCCCGGAATGCTCTACTATTCCCCACAGATTTGGACCAGCGACAACACAGACCCAATCGAGCGGCTGACAATCCAGATGGGCGCGTCCCTCTGCTATCCCCCGGCCTGCATGGGGGCTCATGTGTCCGCAAACCCGCGCACAGGCTTTGAGACCAAGGGCAATGTGGCTATTATGGGTACCCACGGCTTTGAGCTGGACCCCTGCAAGATGACCGAGGAGGAGAAGGAGTGGGCAAAAAAACAGGTGGCGGACTACCATAAATATTATGACCTGACCCATTACGGCGACCTGTACAGGCTGACGGACCCGGCGGCAGACCCCTTCTTCTGCGACTGGGAGATGGTGAGCCGGGATAAGGGAGAGGTACTGTTTACCCGCGTGGTCATGCGCAAGCCTGAAAACTACTATCAGATGAGGCGGCTCAGGGGGCTGGACCCGGAGAAAATGTACAGGGACGAGGAGAGCGGCAGGGTATACTCCGGCGCGCTGCTGATGGCGGCTGGCCTTGACCTGTCACAGCCCTGGCCGGGGCAGGAGGACGGCTCCAGCGTTACCGTCCACCTGACGGCGGAATAAGCCGGGACGTTCCTGAAGGCAATAAACATAATCCCAAAAACTATTGACATTTCTCTTAAAATACGCTATTATATTTATAGAGAAACTATCCAGATTTCAACTGAAATATAGTCGATTCCTGGAGCATACCAACAAATCAATGCAAAAGGAGGAATTTATATGTTGCCAGTTATCACCATTTCCCGCCAGTTCGGCAGCGGCGGCCACGAGGTGGGGGAGAAGCTTGCCCGCCAGCTGGATGTCCCCTTTTACGACAAGGCCCTCATAGCCATGGCCGCAAAGCAGAGCGGCCTCTCCGAGGAGGTCTTTGCCAACGCCGACGAGAAGGCCACCAGCAGCCTGCTCTATTCCATGGTAATGGGCAGCTACTCCTTCGGCGCAAGAGTTCCCGGCATTAACGAAATGCCTATTAACGACAAGCTCTTTATCATCCAGTCCGACATTATCAAGAAGGCCGCCGCTGAGGGCCCGTGTGTGATAATCGGGCGATGCGCGGACTATATACTAAGGGAGCACGAGAACTGCCTGAACGTGTTCGTCCACGCTTCCAAGGAGGAGAGGGTGCGCCGCTCTGTCGCTAAAAAGGACTGCGAGGAGCGCAAGGCCTCTGACTTTGTCACAAAGAAGGATAAGCAGCGGGCCAACTATTATAACTTCTACTCAAACAAGCGCTGGGACGATTTGCAGAACTACGATATCACCATCGACACCTCAAGGTTTACGGTTGACGAGGCCGTGGAGCTTTTGATGGACGCGGCAAAGCGGCTGGACCGCTGAACCATGATGACAGATGAACGCAAGGCCCGCCTGCCCCTGGGTAAGCGGGCCATATTATTGGGCTTGGTATTTGCGATGGTGCTGGCGGGGCTGATTATATGGCAGTTTTTGGGCAGGGAGCGGGAGTATGAGCTGACGGCCTTCGCCATGGGCTCCTACGTGCAGCAGACTGTCTGGGGCCGGGAGCCGGAGCCTGAGGCGGCTGCGGCTGAGGCTGTGCAGGGGATAGAGGAGCTTGAGCGGGAGATATCCTGGCGGCGGGACGGGGGCGTTGCGCACGTCAACAGCCAAGCCGGCGGGGAGCCGGTGGCCCTCAGTGACAGCGTGGGTGAGCTGCTTGCGGAGATGATGGAGCTCTGTGAGAGGAGCAGCGGGGCGCTGGATATAACCCTTGGGCCCGTGATGGGATTATGGGACTTTGCCAATGAGCCCCGTCTGCCGGAGGCGGGGGAGCTGGCTGAAAGGATGGCCCTTGTGGGCTGGCAGGAGGTGGAGCTTACCGGGGACAGCCTGTCTCTCGGCAGGGAGGGTATGTCCCTTGACTTGGGGGCTATAGGCAAGGGCGCGGCGTGTGACATGGCGCTGGGTGAATACAGCCGCAGCCAAGTGCAGGCCGCGGTCATCGCCGTGGGCGGCAGCGTGGGGCTATATGGGCATAAGCACGGTGGCGGTGACTGGCAGGTGGGAGTCCGGGACCCGGAGGGCTCCGGGAGCCTGGGAGTGCTGAGCCTGCCGGGAGGATTCGTGTCCACCTCCGGGAGCTATGAGAAGTATTTTGAGCAGGACGGCAAAAAGTACCACCACATCCTGGACCCCCGTACCGGCTATCCCGCCGAGAGCGGGCTTGTATCCGTGACAGTCTGGTGCCCGCCGGGAATGGATGTGAAGTATCCCGGGGCGCTGAGCGACGGACTGGCTACGGCCTGCTTTGTGCTGGGGCTGGAGGACGGCATGGAGCTTTTGGAGAGCTACGGCGCGGAGGGGATATTTATTACTGAAGGCGGCGATATCACTATAACCGAAGGCCTTGAGGGGCGGTTTACCCTGGGGGAGGGCGGCTGATGGAGAGGCGGCTTTTTAACCCCAGGGAATGGCCTGTCCTGCTGGTAGTGGCGCTGGCGGCGGTCATATGGCTGGCGCTCTCCCGGAGCGGGCCAGGAGGTACCAGGGCCATAGTCGAGCGGGGCGGAGAGATAGTCCTGAGCCGGGAGCTGGGGGGGTTGAAAGCCACTGAGACTGTGGAGATAGAGGGGGAGAACGGCGTGTCCCTGAGAGTGGAGCTCTCGGAGGCGGGGGCGCGGGTCTCAGAGACGAACTGCCCTGACAGGACCTGCCAGCGTACCGGGCTCATAGCCCGGGCGGGGGAGAGCGCCGTGTGCCTGCCGGGGAGGATAGTGCTGCGGCTGGAGGGCCCGAAAACAGGGCGGAAATTGGACGCGGAGACCTATTAGTGGAGGAAAAAGTGAGGAAAAAGGCTGGATTCGCGGCACTTTCGGGACTGCTGGCGGCGCTGGTGCTGACCTTCTCAATGCTGGAGGGTATGCTGCCCCCCCTGCCGGGAATGCCGCCGGGGGCGAAGCTGGGGCTGTCAAATGTAGTCATGATGTACGCCGCCGGGAGTTTGGGGCTGCCCTGGGCCATGGCACTGGCTGTGATAAAGGGGGGCTTTGCCCTGTTGACCCGGGGGGTGACGGCAGGGGCCATGAGCCTTTCGGGAGGGCTTCTGAGCACAGCCTGTGCATGGGCGGTGCTAAAAAAGACCCGGGCCAGCTTCGCGCTTACAGGGATATGCGGGGCCATGGCGCATAATGCCGGGCAGGTGCTGGTAGCCTTCTGGATGATGGGCCCGGCAGTGCTGGGCTATGCGCCGGTGCTCATACTGGCGTCGCTGGCGACCGGTGCGCTTACCGGCGCGGTGCTGAAGGTCAGCCTTCCGCAGGTGGAGAGGGTAAGCGGTTTTTTAGTTGGGAAAAAGCCATAGTAAAAGAGCCCCGGCTGCACAGCCAGGGCCCTCTTTTTTGCGCTTATAAATCCTTTGCGTTATACAGGAAGGTCACGATATGTCCACGGTTGCAGGGGTTGTTGGGCCCGAACTTATTATTGCCAATACCCTGGGTAATATTGTTCTCAACGGCCCAGCTTATAGCTTTCCTGAAGTCGGAGCTTGACGGCATATCGGAGAAGGAGGCTTCCGTCTTGGGCTCAGGCCTGCCCGCCGCGCGCCAGATAAAGGTCATTGCCTCGGCGCGGGTGCACCCCTTCTCAGGGCTGAACTGGCCCTTTCCGTTGCCCATGGTGATATTGTTCTCAACAGCCCAGCTTATGGCCCGCTGGAACTCCTCGGACTTTGGCATGTCGGTAAACTGGTCTGTTATGCTCACCTGTGGGCTGCCCTTGGAGCGGTACAGGAAGGTGACTATCTGCTCGCGCTTGCAGGTCTGGGCAGGGGCGAATTTGCCGCCGCCAATGCCGCTGGTTATGCCGTTTTCAACGGCCCAGAGTACCGCGTCGGCATAGTAGGCGCTCTGCTTTACGTCGGAGAAGCCGCCAACGGTGGGCTCGGTGGGCTTGGGAGGCTTGGAGCCTGTGGGAGCTATACGCACATAGCTGGCATTTTCGCCTGAGGGGGTTTTGGGCATTTGCAGGAAATAATACGAGGTCTCACCTCCATAAAGAGTAACGGGACAATGCTCTTTACCTTCCAAATTCAGAGTGAAAGTATCCCCTTCTTTTGTACCACCAGTTAATGCAAGGTTATCATCAACAGAAATGCTCGAATGTCCAGGGCGAGAGGTGTTTTCGTATTCTTCATAACCCAACGCGCACGGAAAGAAAGCTGATTTATATTTCGGATATCTTCCGGGGTCATAACTGATACTTCCCCATTTGAAATCATCAAATTTTAACAGAGATTCATCATGCTTCAAGGTTAGTTCACCACTGCCAGTAATAGAAACCTTATTATCCCCCATAGCGGGGTTTGACAAGTACATACCGGCAAGACTGTTTTTGCTTCCATGGGCTAGAACGACATTTTCTAAAATTCCATATACACATCTTCCATGATACCCATTTAAAGTTAGTGTTTCAGTTTGCCTATCAAAGCTCCAGGTTTTTCCGTCGCCAGTGTCCCCCCTAAGTGCAAGGCGGTGTACGGTTCCGTCCATATCCACAAGGTAAGCTTCTCTTCCCCCGGCAGAAGCAAATATAGGGCATAATCCAATAACCAAGCACAGCACCAGCATAAGCGACAAAATGCGCTTTTTCATTTCTGTCCCTCCTAATAAATTTTTTGTTTGTCTTTTTACCTAAGGCTAATGTTTTGCGGCATCGCATCCCTTCGCATTTTTGTTTCTGCGCAAACAAAAAAGTGCGCAGCCCGAGAGCCACGCACCTGCAAAACACATGGCTCTTGCTGCGACACAAGTTTTTCACTGCTTCAATCAGTTGAATGCGAAAATAAGCCTGTGTATTTGCCATTAGCAAATACGCAAACAACTGATTGAGAAAAATATTAAACTTGTGTCGCAAATTAATCATACCACACCCACCAAAAAATGTAAAGCATATAGAGAAATTTTTCTCCTACCTATTGACATTTCCCAAGGAGAGGCATATAATACATATGAACAGTTGCTCATATGAAAGGATGATGAAAATGGAGCCACAGCCGGCCTATAACCACGTGCACCAGGAGACAGTGCAGAGGGTCAACGAGATAATGCCCGGCGAGGAGGAGCTTTTTGACCTGGCTGAGCTTTTCAAGGTCTTCGGGGACTCAACGAGGATAAGGATACTGTATGTGCTCTTTGAGTCGGACATGTGCGTGTGCGGGATAGCGGAGCTCTTGGGGATGACCCAGTCGGCTATCTCCCACCAGCTTGCGGTATTGAAAAAAGCGAAGCTGGTGCGGTACAGGAGGGAGGGAAAGACGATTTTTTACTCCCTGTCGGACGACCACGTGCGCACGATTCTTGACCAGGGCATGGAGCATATAGAGGAGTGAGGTTATAGGATGGAGACAAGGCTTATTGACAGTTTCACCGATGAAAGCTTTAGGGAGAGCTTCATGCTCTACTTCGTGGAGCTGGGAATAACGGTCCGGGACTGGGAGGGGCTTTTCCGGGAGATGGACACGGACGGCCGGGGGAACCTGGCGTATCTGCGAACAGACGGCGGTAAGGCTGTGGGGTTCATACAGTTCTGCCCCATGGAGTGCGCCGGATGGTTCATGACAAAGACCCTGGGTTTTATCCGGGAGTTCTGGATAGCCCCGGAGTACCGGGGGCGGGGCTGCGGCTCGGAGCTCCTGGGGATTGCGGAGGGGTACTTTATGGAGCACGGAGTTACCTCTATAGCGCTGACCACGGACACCGCCCCCGGTTTCTACATTAAGCAGGGCTATAGGCACGACCCGGGCGTTGCCGCCAAAAACGGCGACCCGGTGTATATAAAGCACTTATATTAAACCATATAAATATTTTTAGAATGAGAGGATAATTTACATGACAAAGCGTTTCAAACTCATCGACCTGGACTGCGCGAACTGCGCCGCGAAAATGGAGACTGCCATCAAAAAGCTGGACGGCGTGGAGGACGCGGCGGTGAGTTTTATGATGCAGAAGCTGACAGTTACCGCCGACGAGGGCAGGTTTGAGGAGATAATGGACCAGATTGAGAAGGCCTGCAAGAAGGTGGAGCCGGACTGCCGGATAGTGCGGTGAGGAGTATGAGCTATGACTAAGAGACAAAAGACCATGCTCCTGCGCATTATAATAGGAGCCGTGCTGCTGATAGCCGCGGTGCTGGTGCCATATGAAGGGCCCTGGCGGTTTGCCCTGTTCCTGCCGGCCTACTTCACGGTGGGCTGGGACGTGCTCTGGCGGGCGGTGAGGAATATTGCCAACGGTCAGGTGTTCGATGAAAATTTCCTGATGGCCCTGGCGACGATGGGGGCATTCTGCACAGGCTTCTTTGGGGAGGGCGAGTACCCCGAGGCGGTGTTTGTCATGCTTTTCTATCAGGTGGGGGAGCTGTTCCAGGGGTATGCCGTGGGCAAGTCCAGGCGCTCCATATCCTCACTGATGGATTTGCGGCCGGACTATGCAAATTTGGAGACTGACGGCGAAGTGGCTCAGGTCGACCCGGAGGATGTGCCTGTGGGCGGGGTCATAGTTGTGAAGCCGGGAGAGAAGATTCCCTTAGACGGAACTGTGATAGAGGGCAGCAGCACACTGAACACCGCCGCTTTGACCGGCGAGAGTATGCCCCGCAGCGTGGGCGCGGGGGAGAGCGTGCCCAGCGGCTGTGTAAATCTTTCGGGGGTACTGAGGATAAGAGTCGAGAAGGAGTTCGGAGAGTCTACAGTTGCGAAGATTCTGGACCTGGTGGAGAATGCCTCAAGCAAAAAGGCCAGGGCAGAGAATTTTATAACCCGCTTTGCCAGGTACTACACCCCGGCAGTGGTGATAGGCGCGGTGCTGCTGGCAGTGATACCGCCGCTGTTTATGGGCGGCTGGGGCCAGTGGGTACAGCGCGCGCTCACCTTCCTGGTTGTGTCCTGCCCCTGCGCCCTGGTGATATCTGTGCCCTTGAGCTTCTTTGGCGGCATAGGCGGAGCTTCAAGGCAGGGCATACTTATAAAGGGCGGCAACTATATGGAGGCCCTGGCTGCCGCGGATATGGTGGTATTTGACAAGACGGGCACATTGACTCAGGGTGTGTTTAAGGTAACTGAGATACATCCCGAGGGTATGTCTGAAAAGGAGCTGCTGGAGCTGGCGGCATTGGCTGAGAGCTGGTCCGACCACCCCATATCCCGCTCCCTGAAAGAGGCCTGGGGCGGTGAGCCGGACCGTTCCCGGGTGGGCGAGGCTGAGGAGCTCTCCGGCAGGGGAGTGCGGGTGCAGGTGGACGGCAGGACCGTCTGCGCCGGAAACAGGCGGCTTATGGACGAGATAGGCGCCCGGTGCCCTGAGAATACCGCCGCCGGCACGGTGGTGCATGTGGCGGTGGACGGAGCCTATGCGGGACATATAATCATAGCCGACCAGCTGAAGGCCGACTCTAAGGACGCTGTAAAGGAGCTCAGGGAGCGGGGCATAAAAACTGTAATGCTCACCGGGGACAGCAAAGCTGCCGGCGAGGCCGCCACCAGGGAGCTGGGTATAGACCAGGTACACACGGAGCTGATGCCTGCCGGGAAGGTGGGCATGGTGGAGAAATTGCTGGGTGAAAGGACCGGGCGTGGCAGGCTGGCCTTTGTGGGGGACGGCATAAACGACGCGCCGGTGCTCTCCCGGGCCGATGTGGGGATAGCCATGGGAGCGCTGGGCTCGGACGCGGCTATTGAGGCCGCCGACGTGGTGCTTATGGACGACAAGCCGTCAAAGCTGAGCCTGGCCATACGCATATCCCGCAGGACCATTGCCATTGTGAAGGAAAATATATGGTTTGCCCTGGGGGTAAAGGGGCTGGTGCTGCTGCTGACAGCTCTGGGGGTTACAGGCATGTGGCTGGCAGTGTTTGCCGATGTGGGCGTAATGGTCCTGGCGGTGCTCAACGCTACCAGGGCGCTTAGCGCAAGATAGAGTGAAGAGAGGGTAAAAGCTCCTTTTTGTGGGAGCTTTTCTCTGTGGTTTTCCCCGGGATAAAAATTTAATTCAAGAAAAATTCATATATTTCTTGACAAGTCCCCTACATAGTTATACAATTATACGTAGAATGCACTGGAGTGCTTGATTTATATATTTTTTTATACATTACTGAGCTCGCGGAGCTTTGTATATAAAAATTAAATAGTCCGATAAGAGCAGCCATGCGCATTTTCCGGGGCGACCCGGACAGGCCGGGCGGGTATCCGTCTGCGGCCAAATATTTCTTTTCTAAAATAATCAAAATATCAATCAAAAAAGGAGGTGCCCGATTGGGCAGTATACCAGTATGGCTGTGTATCCTTATTGCCGTTTTGACGGCGGCACTGGCTGGGGCGGCGGCGTTTTTCCTGGGAGTGAACTACCGCAAGTCCAAGGCTGAGGCGGCTATCGGCTCGGCTGAGGAGGAGGCCAAGCGTATCGTCGGTGACGCTGTAAAGACGGCTGAGGCGAGGAAAAAGGAGATAATCCTGGAGGGTAAGGACGAGATACACAAGCTTAGGAACGAGAGCGAAAAGGAGCTATCCGACAGGCGCAGGGAAATCCAGCACCAGGAGCGCAGGAACCTTCAGAAGGAGGAGAGCCTGGAGAAGAAGCTGGAGACCCTGGAGCGCAAGGAAGACCAGATAGACCAGCGCAACAAGAAGGCCGAGGAGCGCCTGAAGGAGGCCGAGGCCGTCAGAAAGAGCCAGTTCGACATGCTGGAGAAGATATCCAGCTTTTCCATGGAGCAGGCAAAGGAATATCTGCTGAATAACCTGGAGAATGAGCTGGTGCATGAGAAGGCTGTGAAGGTACGCGAGTATGAGCAGCAGATGAAAGAGGAGAGCGACAACGCTGCCAGGGAGATAATCGCCACAGCTATACAGCGCTGTGCGGCGGACCATGTGTCCGAGGCGGCAATAAGCGTTGTGCCTCTGCCCAATGACGAGATGAAGGGCCGGATAATCGGACGTGAGGGCAGGAACATAAGGGCTATAGAGACCCTCACCGGCGTTGACCTTATTATAGACGATACCCCCGAGGCCATAACCCTGTCAAGCTTTGAGCCTGTGCGCCGTGAGGTTGCCAGGGTCGCCCTGGAGAAGCTTATCTCCGACGGGCGCATACATCCCACGAGGATTGAGGAGACAGTTGATAAGGCCCGCCGCGAGGTGGAGACCGCCATCAAGCAGGAGGGCGAGAGGGCCGTTCTGGAGGTGGGCGTAAACGGCGTGCACCATGAGCTGGTGAAGCTCCTGGGCAGGCTGCGCTACCGCACGAGCTATGGGCAGAATGTGCTCAACCACTCGTTGGAGGTGGCTTACCTCTCGGGCATGATTGCCTCTGAGCTGGGGCTTAACCCCACTGTTGCCAAGAGAGCCGGGCTCCTGCATGACATAGGCAAGGCGCTGGACCATGAGATGGAGGGCTCCCATGTGCAGATAGGCGTGGAGGTGGCGAAGAAGTACAGGGAGAACGAGGCCGTTGTACACGCCATCGCCGCACACCACGGGGACGTGGAGGCAAAGACGATAGTGGCCTGCATAGTACAGGCTGCGGACGCTATCTCAGCCGCCAGGCCCGGGGCGCGCAGGGAGAACCTGGAGAACTACATCAAGCGGCTGGAGAAGCTGGAGGAGCTGGCCTCGTCCTTCGACGGTGTGGATAGCTGCTATGCCATACAGGCCGGACGCGAGGTCAGGATACTTGTGAAGCCTGACATTGTGAGCGACGAGGAAATGACCCTTTTGGCAAGGGAGATATGCAAGAAGATAGAGGCGGACCTGGACTATCCCGGACAGATAAAGGTGAACATGATAAGGGAGAGTAGGGCTGTGGACTACGCGAAATAAGCTTTGGAGGCGCGCTGTATTCGGCGCGCCTTTCTTGGCATTTTCCGGGCATGATATAGTATAAAAAGGGCTTTTCAGCTCAATTTACCAGATGGAAACGGAGACGAAGATATGGTGAATATACTCTGCGTGGGGGATGTGGTGGGCAGCTCCGGGTGCGAGTTTCTGAGAGAACGGCTTCCGGCGCTGAAGAAGCTGAAGGGGATAGACCTGTGTATAGTAAACGGGGAGAACTCCGCCGACGGCAACGGCATAACCCATAACTCGGCCACACACCTGCTGGACAGCGGTGCTGACGTGATAACAACCGGGAACCACAGCTTCAGAAGGAAGGAGAGTTTCCAGATGTACGACACCTGGGAGACCCTTCTGCGCCCGGCAAATTACCCGCCGGCGGCTCCGGGGAAGGGCTTCTGTGTGGTGGACCTGGGGAGGGTGCAGGTTGGGGTGATAAACCTTATGGGCACCATGTACCTGGAGAGCCTTGAGTCACCCTTTGAAAAGCTGGACCGCATTTTAAGGGAGCCGGACCTGCCGAAGATATGCGTGCTGGATTTTCACGCCGAGGCCACCGGGGAGAAGCGGGCCCTGGGCTTTTACGCCGACGGAAGGCTTACAGCCATGTTTGGCACCCATACCCATGTGCCCACCGCGGACGAGTGCGTGCTGCCAAAGGGCACAGGATATATAACCGACGCGGGTATGACCGGCACCATTGACTCGGTGCTGGGGGTGAAGCCGGAGATAATCATACGCCGCTACATCACTAAAATGCCCGCACGATTTGATTTGGCAAGCGGTCCATGCCGGATGGACTGCGTAATATTTACGGCTGACGAGGCCACGGGGCTCTGCACAGGGGTCGAGAGGCTGAGCCTGACCTGAGGTTGTGGGAGGCATAGGCAAATGGGTTTTTGGATATATATGCTCGCGATGGATTTGCTCATCCCGCTTATAATGACCGGCTTCGGCTGGTATTTTTCAGGGCGGGCGCCAAAGAAGATAAACCCTGTATTAGGCTACAGAACGGCTATGTCCATGAAAAACCAGGACACCTGGGAGTTTGCCCACAGGCATAGCGGACGCATTTGGAAAATCTGCGGGCTTATTCTGCTGCCGGTGACGGTTGTACCCATGCTGTTTGTGATTGACGGGGACGAGGGGATTGTTGGCACTGTGGGCGGGATAGTCTGCGGAGTGCAGCTGGCGGTGCTGATAGGGTCTATATTCCCTACAGAGCGGGCGCTGAGGAAGAATTTCGATAAGGAGGGCAACAGGCGAAGGGATGGACGGGGCTGAGTATACTTTCAGGAGGCTGGATGAGAGCTGTGCTGAGGAGATAGCGGAGCTGTTTACGGACGTGTTTACCCGGGAGCCCTGGAACGACGACTGGTCAGACCGGGAGCAGCTCAGGCTCTATATACACGATTTAACAGGACAGGGAAACTCCCTTACTTTTGGGCTGTATCAGGGCAAGGAGCTGGTGGGAGTCTCCATGGGCCGGGTGAAGCACTGGTATGAGGGCACGGAATACTGCGTGGATGAACTCTGCGTGCGCACCGGCTGCCAGGGGCAGGGCCTGGGAACTGTACTGGTGGAGGAGATAGAAAAGGCGTGTATAGGGCTGGGGCTGGCTTATATATTCCTGATGACGGAGAGCGACGTGCCCGCTTTCGGCTTCTATAAAAAGCTGGGCTTTTATCAGCTGGAGAAAAATGCAGCTTTTGCAAAGAAGCTTCGCTAGGGAGTTATAACGATACATGAAATTTGCGGGTTTCTTTGAGGAT
Organism: Acutalibacter sp. 1XD8-36; assembly: GCF_009917525.1. Taxonomy (GTDB): domain Bacteria; phylum Bacillota; class Clostridia; order Oscillospirales; family Acutalibacteraceae; genus Acutalibacter. The sequence goes on along the minus strand of NZ_QZDU01000002.1, from coordinate 458,856 downwards.
AAAGGGCAGAGTTTCCCTGCCGCCCTTGTTTTTTTGAGATTTCTGTGTTACAATATTCTAAAATGGTTTTTCGCGCCCCGAGAGCTCACCGGGCCGGGCGGCGTATCTATCTGATAAGGATGTGTTACCAAAATGATTCAAGGCGCTATGTTAAGGGACGCGATGATATCTGGCTCCAACAATATCGCAAAATACCGCAAGCAGGTGAACGACCTGAACATCTTCCCTGTGCCGGACGGCGATACAGGGTCCAATATGTCCATGACAATCGGCTCGGCCTGCGCGGAGCTCTTGAAGCTCTCAGACTCCGCTACCGCCGGGGAGGTTGCCGGGAAGGCTGCGGCTGCTATGCTCCGTGGGGCCAGGGGCAACTCGGGGGTAATTCTCTCCCTGCTCTTCAGGGGTATCTCCAAGGGGCTCGAGGGCGTTGAGGAGGCGGGCTGCGAGGATATCCTGAGGGCCCTTGACTTGGGCGTGGAGGCGGCGTATAAGGCGGTGACCCGGCCTACAGAGGGCACGATACTCACAGTTGCCAGGGTGGCGGCGGAAAGGGGCAGAAAGGCCTTCACTGAGGGCGCTGAGCCTGTGAACGTATGGGAGGCTGTCTGTGAGGGCGCCGCCGAAGCGCTGGAGGAGACCCCGGAGCTGCTGCCGGTCTTAAAGCGCGCCGGAGTTGTGGATGCCGGGGGCCAGGGGCTCTGCCTCATATTTGAGGGGATGCTCTGCGTGTTCCAGGGCGGGGAGATGATAGGCTCCGGGCTGACCCAGGAGGAGCGGCAGCAGGAGACTGAGGAGTTTTTCCGCTCAGCCGCCGCTGAGTTTGACAGCGAGATAACCTTCACCTACTGCACGGAGTTTGTTATAGGCCGTGACTCCCAGGTGAAGAAGGACCCGATGGCCCTGAGAAAGTACCTGGAGGGCATAGGCGACTGTGTGCTGGTAGCCGATGATGAGGAGATAATAAAGGTGCATGTGCACACTGAGGAGCCGGGAAACGCCCTTCAGCAGGCACTCACCTTCGGACAGATACTGTCGGTGAAGATAGAGAACATGCGCGAGCAGCACAGGAAGCTCAGCGAGGCCAGGGAGGCTGAGAAGGCGGAGCCCGAGGCAGCTCCCGTCCTGGAGCGCCGGGAGCCCACTGAGGAGCTGGGCTTTATCTCAGTTGCTGCGGGCGAGGGCTTAAAGAGCCTGTTCCTGGAGCTGGGATGCGCCGTGGTGGTAAGCGGCGGGCAGACCATGAACCCCAGCACAGAGGATATTTTAAGCGCGGTACTGGCTACTCCGGCAAAGAAGGTATTTGTGCTGCCGAACAACAAGAATATACTTCTTGCCGCTCAGCAGACCATCCCCCTTGCCGAGGACAGGGAGGTTATAGTCCTGCCCACAAAGACCATCCCCCAGGGGCTCTCCGCTATGCTGGCCTTTGACCCGGACGCTGGGGTGGAGGAGAACAGGGAGGCCATGCTGGAGGCCGCGGGAAATGTTGACACCGGCCTTGTGACCTTCGCCGCCAGGGACTCGGAGTTTGGCAGCGAGGCCATCCGCAAGGGCGACATACTGGGCCTCAAGAACGGCAAGCTGGACTATATTGAGAAGGACCCGGTCTCCACCTGCGTGAGGGTGGCAAGGTCCCTCACCGGCAAGCAGACCTCTTTTATAACCCTTATCTACGGAGAGGGTATAACTGAGGAGCAGGCCAGGGAGGCCAAAAGGCAGCTACAGGGGAAGGTCCACTCTGATGTGGAGATAACCCTTGTGGACGGCGGCCAGCCGGTGTACTACTTTATAATCTCAGTGGAATAAACAGACTTAGAAAAATTTCCGGCAGGAGAGGGCCCCGGCTCTCTCCTGCTTTGCGGTTATGGAGGGATATGCTTGCCGTCACTGTTTGAAACGGATATACGAAAGCTGAAGGGCGTGGGGGAAAAGCGGGCGGCCTTGTTTGCAAAGCTGGGGGCGCCGACAGTGGGAGACCTTTTGCGGCTGTACCCCAGGGATTACCAGGACTGGTCGGAGGTGACACCTATCTCTGAGGCGGGCATAGACGAGGTCTGTGTTGTGAGGGGAGAGGTGGCAAGCCCGCCCACAGAGCAGCGCATACGTGGGGGAAAGCTCATGCACCGCTGTACAGTTACCGACGGCGAGTCCGATATGAAGCTCACCTTCTTCAACAACAGGTATATCCCCAGCTTATTAAAAGAGGGGGAAAACTACCTGTTTAGGGGGAGGATAGGGACTTCCGGCAGGACTGCTTCCATGGTCTCCCCTGAGTTTGCTCCGGCGGACAGGAGCGCGGAGATTGTGCCAATATATCCGGCTACCCAGGGACTCACCTCCCGGAGCGTCGCCCAGGCTGTGAGAAGCGCCATGGACCTGCTGCCTGATACCCTGGAGGACCCGCTGCCCGGGGAGATACGGGAGCAGTATAAGCTCTGCTATCTGGGCTATGCCCTGGAGAATGTACACTTCCCGAAGACTATGGAGGACCTGGAGATTGCAAGGCGCAGGCTGGTCTTTGAGGAGTTCCTGGTTTTGCAGCTTGGGCTGATGGAGATAAAAAGCGGCTCGAGGCAGGAAAACCTGCACCCAATACCGAGCGGCTTCCCCGAGGAGTTCACAAGGCTCCTTCCCTTTAAGCTCACCGGGGCCCAGCAGCGGGCGGTCACAGAGGGGGTGAAGGACATGTCCGGGCCCTCTACCATGAACAGGCTGGTGCAGGGGGATGTGGGCTCGGGCAAGACTGCTGTGGCGGCGGCTCTATGCTGGCCTGTGATAAAGACGGGCCAGCAGGCGGCCCTTATGGCCCCCACGGAGATTTTAGCCGCCCAGCACTATAAATCCCTATCGGGACTGCTGGAGCCCGCCGGTGTACGCTGCGGGCTTTTGACCGGGGGCGCGGGGACAGAGCATAAGCGGGTCCGGGAGGGGATAAGGTCCGGGGAGATAGAGCTTGCCATCGGCACCCACGCCCTTATAAGCGAAAAGGTGGAGTTTCACGAGCTGGGCCTTGTGATAACCGACGAACAGCACCGCTTCGGCGTAAAGCAGCGCATGGCGCTGGCCCAGAAGGGGGCCTCGCCCCATATGCTAGTAATGAGCGCAACGCCTATACCGCGGACTCTGGCACTGATGGCCTACGGCGATTTGGACGTTTCCGTGCTGGACGAGCTGCCCCCGGGCAGGCAGGAGATAGCAACTTATCTTATCGGCCCGGATAAGCGCGGCAGGGCCTTTGGCTATGTGCGGAAATTTCTGGACGAGGGGCGGCAGGGCTACCTTGTCTGCCCGCTTATCGAGGGGGATGAGAGCGGGATGATGAGCCTTGAGGAGTACCTGCCAAGGGTCCGGGAGGCGTTCCCGGAAGTTGAGGTAGCCGCCCTACACGGGCGCATGAAGCCTGCTGAAAAGGAGCAGGTCATGGCGGGGTTTGCCAAGGGGAACACGCGGCTCTTAGTGGCAACTACAGTAGTTGAAGTGGGCATGGACGTGCCAAACGCCGCTATAATGCTTATAGAAAACGCCGAGAGATACGGCCTCTCCCAGCTCCACCAGCTTAGGGGGCGTATCGGGCGGGGAAAATTCCAGTCGGCCTGCATACTCATAAGCGACGCCAGGAACTCGGAGAGCGTGGAGAGGCTGAAGGTGTTCAAAAGCACCAACGACGGCTTTGCCATAGCCGACGCGGACCTAAAGCTCAGGGGGCCGGGGGATTTCTTCGGACAGCGGCAACACGGCCTGCCTCAGCTGAAAATAGCAAGTATGTCCATGGATATGGAGCTGCTGAAGGAGGCGCAGAAATGCGCCCGGCGGATATACCGCTCGGGCGCATTAGAGGGTTGCGATTATAGGCTTTTAAGAGGGGAAATAAGGAGGCTCTTTGAGAAGACCGGGGGAGGAAGGCTTGCCCTATAGCGGTGGAGAGGAGGAGCTAACGTCATTCTCGCTGTCGTTTGCGGCAATCCCGCTGGAGTAGGGCTTTGCCCCAAGGAGCTTTATATAGATGTCCTCCCAGGCGGCTTTAAGGTCCGGGATAATCACCTCGCCGGAGAATGGGTCTATGAGCTCCAGGCGGTCGAATAAAACATAGCCGTAGGTGTTCGCAAGCTCATCGGGATAGAAGATATTGACATTGGCCTGAAGATATTCCAGGCCGGCGCCGGGGAGAGTGAAGTAATTGGTATAAACCGTGCCGTCCTCCCACTCGTTGTTTTCGCCCAGGACAAATATGAAGCTGTGGACAACGGCACCGTTAAAGTAGCATTGTACAGCAAGCTCACGACCGCTTGCCTCTGCCGGGGCGCTTAGTGTAAATGTGGCGAGCGGGTCATATCCGCTGTTTATTGCCTCAGGCCAGTTGCCCATTGGCATTAGCAGCAGGCCGTTATAGCTTGCCTCTTCAAGACGGTCTACAGTGGTTTTGGAGGCGTCACTCTTCTCGAAGCCATTCTCAAGATAGTTTTCGCTGGGATATGCCATGCCGGTATAAAGGTCGATGGTAAACTCGGCGGTTACCCGGCCTAAGGGCTGCCCATATTCAGGCTCGAGGGGGAACTCGTAGAAGGTGAGCACAAGAGGGCTGCGCAGCTCCCGGGGGTCCGCCGCTTCGTCTATGGTTGTGAAGGTGTAGCTCATTTCGGACAACTCGGAGAGGCCGGGGTCAGAGCTGTTCCTGCTGGACATGTAGTCTGCGCTGGGGCTGTAGATAAATTTTTCTCCGTCGGAGTTGGTGCAGGAGAGCTGGGCATAGAAGCCAAGGGGCCAGCCGCTGGATTCGCCGCGGTCAGGTATTAGGTCGCCTACCATTCCAAGGTAAGGGAGGCTTACATCCAGGGTAACTTTGGTGGGGGTATAGTCCACAGAGTGGAGCCTTACGGGGCCGTCGGAAGCCTGGAGGCTGAACACCCTGTTTTTGTTTGTGGAGACCGGCAGGGTGAAGGTGGTCTCGAAGCCTGAGACCCAGCTATATATGGGGAAGCTGTCGAACTCGGCAATGGTGGTAAGGTCCGGTACGCTGAGGGTCACTGTGAGCTCGTCACCGGCTTCAATATCTTTGCCCAGCTCCGCCTGCCAGCGTGCTGTAAGCCTGCCGCTGCTGTCGGTTTTGAAGACGGGCGCAAAGGCGTCGGGGCCAAGCTCGATATACCCGTCCCCGTAATCCACCAGCAGGGAGGCGTTATTCTCTTTGTAGTTCTCACCATACTCGTTTTGCAGCATGGTGCCTAAAGACAGGGACGGGGCGGCGCCAAGCCCGAACTTATCACAGACGTTGTAGAAGCTGTCCCCCGGGGAGATGGACATGTCTAAAAGCAGGGACTTGCCGTCACTCCAGGCGTCGTCTATAATTAGTACGCCGTCAAAGTCCCCCTTGCTGAGGACTGTTACCGGATTGAATTCCGGCTGGGGAGTAGGCCCGGCGGTGGGCTGGGGCGTGGGTCTCTCATTCATGGCGGCGAACATGGGGCCCAGCCCGGGCATGGATTCGGTGAGCTGGGGGTTTGTAGAGTTGAGCCCCAAAAGTATCACAGAGGTCACCGCCAGCGCCGCCGCTGCCGTAGCCATGCCCCTGAACAGCCTGAGTATAGGCCGCGGCTTGCTGGGCATTACATCCGGAAGGGTGCTGAGGGTCTTTTCTGTGCGAAGCTTCAGACTCTCGGGCAACTCAGTTACGCCGTACTCCCTGGCGAGGGCGGCCTTGAAGACCCGGCTCCGGCCTATAGCGGGGCGGGGCTCCCGGGGGGCGCTCTGCCGGGGCCTTTTGGGCTCGCGCGGCCTTCGTTCAGGCGCCCTTCTCTCCGGCTTCTTTGCGTGCTTCATCTCTGCCATTGGGAACCCGCCTCCTCTCTTAGCTCAAGTTTCTCCCTGAAATGCTTACGCCCGGTGGAGAGCCGCATTTTTGCCGCACCCTCACTGATGGACAGAAGCTTTGCAATCTCCTTCACCGGCAAATCATTCAGATAGTAAAGTGTAAGTATCAGCCGGTCGTTCTCGCTCAAGCTCTTCAGGGCCGCCTGTATGTCAAGGGGGGTGTCCATATCCTCCTCCCGGGGCTCCTCGGGGAGGACATCCAGGGGATAGAGCCCCTTCTGCTGGCGAAGGATATCATAGCAGCAGTTAATGACAATGCGCGTCAGCCAGGTTTTAAAGAACTTGGGCTGCCGGAGGGTGTAGAGCTTGTCGAAGGTGCGGCAGATTGCCTCCTGCACAGCGTCCTCAACATCGGCCTCCTGGTGAAGGATGGCTTTTGCGGCGCGGTACATGGAGAGCTGGTTGTCCTCAATGAGACGGACGAAAGCGGCCTTATCGCCGGATTGGGCTTTGCGCACCAGCCGGTCCATGTATCCATCACCCCCATTTTAACCATTAGACTGAAGCGGCGGGCAAAAGGTAAGCCTGCCGTGAAAAAATATTGCGCGAAGCGGGAAAAAAGTTCGCCAGCCTTTCAAGGCTGCGGGGCCCGGGGCAGAGCCCCGGCCTACTACAAAAGCGCAAAACGCTTTTGCAGCAAAAATCCATCACCCTACTCCGTATAAACCTTAGCCAGCCCGCCCTCGCTGGTCTCGCGGTACTTGCTGAATAAATCCCGCCCGGTCTCATACATGGTCCTGACTACCATATCAAAGCTTATCTTCCTGGTATAGGTAAGAAAATTCGCCAGACTCAAGGCATTTATGGCCCTCATCCCCGCCACAGCGTTGCGCTCGATACAGGGTATCTGAACAAGTCCCCCAATGGGGTCGCAGGTGAGCCCTAGATGGTGCTCCATGGCTACCTCTGCCGCATACTCGATTTGGTCCATATCCATATGGTATATCTCCGCAAGCCCCGCCGCGGCCATGGAGCAGGCGCTGCCAATCTCGGCCTGACAGCCGCACTCCGCGCCTGAGATAGAGGCATTGGTCTTGATAACATTGCCCACAAGCCCCGCCACGGCAAGCCCCTTGAGCATGTCCCTGTCGGAGAAGCCCTGCTGCTCCTGCTTATAGAGCATAACGGCAGGGAGCACGCCGCAGGCCCCGCAGGTGGGGGCGGTGACGATTGTGCCGCCGCCGGCATTTTCTTCGCTGACGGCAAAGGCATAGGCACAGACCTTGCGGTTTTCCCTTGTCTCCTTGCTCTCGTCCATATGGCGCTGGCGGTTGAGGTACATGGCCTTGCGCTGAACGCCAAGGCCCCCGGAGAGCTCACCGTCCCGGCGTATGCCCCGGTAGACGGCCTCCTTCATTGTCTCCCAGACGTTTGAGAGGTAGTCCCAAATTCCCGGTCCCTCGCACTGCTCCACATACTGCCAGAGGTAGATATCCCTATCCCGGCAGTAATTTTTTATGTCTGTGAAGGTGCTGAGGGGATATACCCTGGGAGGGTCCGCAGAGGGCCCGGCACCGGGGGCGGAGTCCCCAAGGACAAGGTCCTCGACGGCTATCTTGCCGCCGCCAACGCTCATGACCCGCCAGGAGCCCAGGCTCACGCCATTTTGAAAGGCCTCCAGGGTCATGGTGTTGGGGTGGGGAAGGTCCTCGGTGGTGGTGTCGAAGGTTATCACTGTGGGCAGGGGCTCCAGCGCCTCACGGATGGCGACGTCCGTAAGGTGCCCCCGGCCGGTTTTGGCAAGGGAGCCGAAGAGGGTCACCTGGAAGCTGTCGGCTTTGGGAAAGTCCGAACGAAAGCGCTCGGCGGCAAAACTCGGGCCCATGGTGTGGGAGCTGGAGGGGCCCCGGCCTATTCTGTATAGTTCCTTTAAAGATTCCATACGCTTCTCTCCTATAGCAAAGTGTATTCTTTGAACCGGCGGGAGAACTCCCTGTCGGCAAGATTGGCGAAGGTTTCCGGCTGTGAGTCTGGCGAACTCAGCCCCGCCGCTTTCCAGTCCGCGGCCCATATGAGATACGGCTCCAAAAGAAGCCTGTCCCGGACTTTCATATGGCAGCCGTCACGCAGCAGCAGGCCGTCCCGAGCCATGAGGGCTGCATCGAAATAGAGCCTTGCCCCGGTGAGATAGTCTATATGAGGGTCCGTGCATATGCGCCCCTTCTGCTTTGAGCTGACAATAAGTTCGCCGGTGGTTCCGCTGCCGAACATAATATAGTCCCTGAAATCCTCCGGGTCCCCCAGGGCCGCGCCGATGGGCTCATGTTCCCGGAGGGCTACACGGGATTTAAGGGTGTTCCAGCTCTCAAGACGACCCTCTCCGCGGATAGAGTCCCAGTTTTCTGTAGTCGTGCTGTGCACCAGCACAGCGGGTTCCCCGAGTCGAAGGTATGGGTCGTTATAGCTATGCTTGGGTTTATCATTGCTGAACCCGGCATAATACTCCCACATATCGGTTTTGTCCCTCTCATTTATTTCCAGATTATAGGGGATATCCATAGCTTCATGAAAACTGAGGAAATCCCCCGCCGCCATGCGCCAGTCCGGGTGGCCGGGACGGCTCAGGCGTATGGAGTACACGCCGTCCCCCTGGTCTCCGCATATTAGCTGGAATTCTGGTTCCTCTGTAAGCTCCAGCCTGCGCCTGGGCATATCAGCTCACCAGCCCGACTTTCTTCATGACCTTGGAGAGGGTGCGCTGGGCGATGGCTGCGGCTTTGGGGGCCTGCTCCCTGTAGGTCTTCTCCAAAAACTCCTTGTCGGCTATGAGCTCATGATAGCGCTCCTGAATTGGGCGCAGCTCGGCTATCACGGCCTCTGCCACGGCGGGCTTGAAGTCTCCGTAGCCCTTGCCCTCGAACTCCCGCTCAATCTCCTCCATGGTCTTGCCGGTGACGGCGGCGTAAATGTTCATCAGGTTGTTGACACCGTCCTTGCCCTCGGCAAAGCGGACCTCAGAGCCGCTGTCGGTCTTGGCGCGCTTGAACTTGCGCATTATAGTATCAGGGTCGTCGAGAACGGAGATATTGCCGTTCTGGTTTTCATCGGACTTTGACATCTTGCTCTGGGGATTTTGCAGGGACATGACCCTTGCGCCGTGCTTTGGTATCAGTGGCTCGGGGACGGTGAAGGTGTCGCCGTAAATTCCGTTGAAGCGCTCGGCTATGTCCCTGGCTATTTCAACATGCTGTTTCTGGTCGGCTCCCACCGGCACGAAGTCCGCCTGATATAACAGTATGTCGGCTGCCATAAGGCAGGGGTAGGTGAAGAGCCCGGCGTTGATATTGTCGGCGTGCTTTGCGGACTTATCCTTAAACTGGGTCATCCTTGAGAGCTCGCCAAACTGGGTGTAGCAGTTTAAAAGCCACGCCAGCTGTGAGTGCTGGGGAACCTGGCTCTGGATGAAGAAAACGGTCTTCTCAGTGTCCAGACCCATGGCTAACAGCCAGGCGTAGGCCTCCTTGGTATATTTCCTGAGCTCTGCGGGCACCTGGCGCACAGTAAGGGCGTGCAGGTCAGCCAGGGCGTACACACACTGGTAGCCCTCGTCCTGAAGCTTGATATGGTTGCGGAGCGCCCCCAGGTAGTTGCCCAGGGTGAAGGTGCCGGTACACTGGTACATGCTCAGTATGCGCTTTTTGTCTTGATTTTCCATTTGCTGTATCTCCTTGCTCTATAAGTTTTTCGAAGGGGTTACCCTTTCATCTCTCGCCCTATCTCCCCTAAAATCCTCACGCCTTCACTGAGCTGTTCGTCAGTAGGCGTTGAGAAATTGATACGGAAGCTCTGGCAGCTCTCACTCTCGTCGGTGAGGAAGGCTGTGCCGGGGACTACGCAGACCTTGCGCTCTGTGCCGCGCTTTACAAAGTCCAGCATATCTATACCGTCCGGCAGGGTGCACCAGGCGAACAGGCCGCCCTCAAAGGGGCTCCAGGTGATGAGAGGGGCAAAGTGCTCTTCCATGGCCTTTAAAAGCACAGAGGATTTGCGGCGGTATATGCCGCGAAGCCGCTCCAGGTGGGCCTCGTAGTTGGTCTCGGTCATGAAGCGGTGGCAGACTATCTGTGCCCATATATTGGAATGGACGTCCTCGCCCTGCTTGCAGACCACCATCTTCTGTATAACAGGCTTCGGGCCTATGGCGTAGCCGACCCTCATGCCGGGGGAGACCACCTTGGAGAAGGAGCCCGCGTACATCACAATGCCCGCCCGGTCGAGGGACTTAATGCTGGGGATGTTTTCACCCTCAAAGCGCAGGTCGCCGTAGGGGTTGTCCTCTAAGACAAGCACGTTATGGTCCCGGCAGAGCTCGTAGACCCTTTTGCGCTTTTCATAGCTCATGGTGATACCCGATGGGTTCTGGAAGTTTGGTATAGTATATAGATACTTGATATTCTTTTCCGTATCAAGCGCTTTCTCAAGCCCCTCAATACTAATGCCGTCAGGCTCCATGGGTATGCCGCAGAGCTTCGCCCGGTATGAGCGGAATGTGTTCAGGGAGCCGATGAAGCTGGGGGCCTCGCAGAGGACGGTGTCGCCTTCGTTTAAAAGGGTCTTGGTGAGCAGGTCCATCACCTGCTGGGCGCCGCTGGTTATGAGTATATCGTCGTCGCCGGAGCCGACATTATGCTTTTCGCCCATATAATTCATAAGGTGCTGGCGAAGGGGAATATAGCCCTCGGTGACGCTGTACTGCAGGGCCTCAATGGGGGTGTCCTCCAGGAGCGCCCCGGATATCTTCCTGATGTCCTCATAGGGGAACGCGTCCGGGGCGGGGTTGCCCGCCGAGAGGGGGATTATGCCCGGGGCCGAGGAGTTTTTCAGTATCTCCCTTATGGCCGAGGGCTTTAGGGACTTCACCCGGTCGGAGAATTGGTATTCCATGGCTTTTGACCTCGCTTTTCTCTTGTAAAGTTTTTTCTTAATTATATTCTAATATATGTGAAAAGTCAACGGTGAGGGACAGGGAGAAACTGTGCTTGACATAATACTCAATAAAATACCAGAAACCCCTGTTGTGGTTGCGACAGATATTTTCCTTTAAATGCGCTATTATATTTGCACGGCCCATATGAAAGGGTCGACATAATCACTATACATAATATATGTGTGTAAAAAGTCGGATGAGGTGTAAAATGATGGAACGTGTAAAGGTAAGAGCGTGGATTGAGACAATAGGGGAGCAGCTGCATACTGAACATATGAGAAAGGCCCTTACTGCCGCGGGGAGCTTTCTTCTGGGGCTTATATGTTCAAGGGGGCTCATGTTCGGCAAGTACGCCCCGTTCGGCATAGCGGCGGTGGCGGCGGCGCCCAGGGGCGGGCTCTGGGCCGGGGCCATGGGTGCGTTTTTAGGGTATCTGCTGCCCTCGCCGGTATATGTGCCCGCAAGATACGCGGCGGCTTTAGTGGCGGTTACAGCCATACGTTGGGCGCTCTCGGAGTTGAAGACAGTGAACTCCCACCAGCTGTTTGCACCGGCGGCGGCATTCCTGCCCCTGCTGCTTACGGGCATGACTATGGTGTTTTTAAACGGCTCGGTGAGCTATACGGCGGCGCTGTATGTTGCGGAGTCCTTTCTGGGGGCGGGGAGCGCGTTCTTCCTTAAAAGGACGGCAAACATTATAATGGGGCTGACCGGTGAGGGCCTGGAGGGGCCCAGGAGCAGGACTGTGTTTGACACCGGGGATATAGCGGCGGTGTCGGTGAGCCTGGGAATTATACTGCTGGCCTTTTCGGACGTGAGCATTATGGGCGTGTCCGTCGGGCGGATACTGCTGGTGCTTTTGGTGCTCTGCTGTGCCCGGGCAGGGGGCATAGCAGGGGGCGCTGTGGCGGGAGTGGCTGCCGGGGCCATACAGGGCCTGGCTACGGCGGGGCTCTCCTACCTCTCAGGAGCCTATGGGCTCGGGGGACTGATGGCGGGGGTATTTGCGCCTATGGGCGCCGTGGCTGCCGCGGCGGCGTTTATAATCTCCCACGGAGTGGCCTCGCTGCAGGTAGGGGCCGGAGGTACACAGATATTTACAGGGTCAATAGAGGTGGCGGCAGCTACTGTATCTTATATGCTCATACCCAGGAGCAGACGGCTGGGGGAACTGTTCGGGGTGAGGCCGGACACCCTCTCGGGCGGGGCGCTTAGGGGCAATATAGTCATGCGGCTGAGATACGCGGCCCAGGCTCTTTTGAGCGTTTCTGACTCTGTGGACGAGATATCAAAAAAGCTCAGCGTGGTATGCGCGCCCAATTTACAGGGGGTCTATAATAAGTCCACCGAGACAATATGCGCCGGCTGCGGCATGAGCGGGGTGTGCTGGAGAAAGTATAAGGATGAGACCCTGGACAACTTCGCCCAGCTCTACAGGCCGCTGAAGGAAAAGGAGCGTCTTGAGACCAGCGATTTTACAAAGGAGTTCTCCGGGCGCTGCTGCCGGGTAGGCGAGATGCGGGACGAGGTAAATAAAAACTACGCCCGCTATCTTATGAAGGAGGCGGCGGAGCTGAGGGCCGCCCAGGTGCGGGAGGTGGTTGAGGGGCATTTCCATACCACCGCCGGGATTCTGGAGGAGATGGCCGGGGAGTTCTCCATGTACCAGCGCTTCGACGAGGAGGCGGCGGGAAGGGTCGCCGCTATTCTCAGGGAAAGCGGGGTGACGCCCCTGGAGGTCTGCTGCCGGGTGGATAGGTTTGGGCGCATGACAGTTGAAGCGGAGATAAGCAGGGAGCGGCAGAAGCGGCTGAACAGGGCCGCGTTCACAAGGGAGGTCTCTGAGGCCTGCGGCAGGGTATTCGCACCGCCCTGCGTCAGCAGCGCAGAGGACAGGTGCAGGATACAGATGTGCCAGCGGCCACAGCTCCAGATAGGCCGGGGGTTCTCTCAATACTGCGCCGGGGGCGGAGCCTTCTGTGGGGACAGCACCAATGTGTTCTATGACGGCTGCGGAAGGCTGATAGCCGTGCTCAGCGACGGAATGGGCACAGGCGGGCGTGCAGCTGTTGACGGTGCCATGACCTCGGCTATGGCGGAGAGCCTGTTAAAGGCGGGAATAGGCTTCGACAGTATGCTTGAGACGGTGAATTCCGCGCTGATTGCAAAGTCCGGGGACGAGTCCCTGGCTACTATGGACGTGGCCTGTATAGACTTGTTTTCGGGGAAAGCCGAATTTTTTAAGGCCGGGGCGGCCTGTACCGTGCTGAGAAGGGGCAGGCACAGCGAGCTCATAGAGGCCTCGAGCGTTCCGGTGGGGATTATGCCGGGGGTGGAGTTTGCCGAAGCGGAGAGAGAGGTGGACGTGGGGGATATAGTTGTAATGGTCTCCGATGGCGTTGTAGCCGCTGGAAGCGAGTGGCTGATTGACCTTGTGATGGCCTGGGACGAGGAGGAAAACCCGAATCTTTTGGCACAGAGGATAACCGACGAGGCCCGCAGGCGCAGGAGCGACGGGCACGAGGACGATGTTACTGCGCTGGTGCTGGTGGTGCAGTAGGGGCGGTATACAGCCCCCGGGAAACCGGGGGCTTCCCCTTTAGGGGATATCGGCAATCCCCCTTCGGGGGATGGCGGCGGGAAATTTGTAAAATTTTTTTGAAAAAGCACTTGCAAAATACAAGGTCTTGTGGTAATATAAGCAGGTACGATTGCCAAATGGGTATTTAATGCCCTGATATGCGTTGAAGCGGGAGGTTGCGGCCTATGAGTTCACGGTGTGGACTCAGCCGGTTATTTCCGTGGAGTATGTCCGATTTTAAACCGGGCGAAGGAATCTGATGGGTGCAGGAACCGCCGGGCAGCCCCCGGCAGGCCGTGTGTGCGCTCCTTGGAGGAAACTGTGAGTTTCGGCTCTGTCCCCGGGGTCTGCCGCGCTTTTTGCGCTGGTGCGGACTGCCGGTTTTTCTATGCCGGACGGTGAAACACCCGGGACAGTGTTGGAAAAAGCAAGACGCCCAAGAACGATTTAGGAGGCGGTTATAGAAATGGCAGTCAAGGAAAAAATCAGGATCAGAATCAAGGGGTACGACCACCAGCTGGTGGACCAGTCCGCAGAGAAGATAGTCGCTACCGCGAAGCGCACGGGCGCCAGGGTCTCCGGACCGGTGCCGCTGCCCACGGAGAAGCAGATTGTCACCATCCTCAGGGCCGTCCACAAGTACAAGGACAGCCGCGAGCAGTTTGAAATGCGTACCCATAAGAGACTGGTCGACATTCTCCGGCCCAGCAACAAGACTGTTGAGGCAATGATGGGCCTGGAGCTCCCCGCCGGCGTCGAGATTGAGATAAAGCTGTAAAAAGCTCAGTCCTGACCTACCGAGACGGAGGGTCATGTCGATAGGCGTTCCCGCTTATCGACCAATAACCTAAGGGGATAGGAATTATCCCAGGAGTAGAAAGGAAGCAGAACATGAAAAAAGGGATCATCGGAAAGAAGATTGGCATGACGCAAATCTTCGACGACAAGGGCAAGGTCATCCCGGTAACCGTTGTGGAGGCCGGCCCCTGTGTTGTGACCCAGAAGAAGACAGTGGAGACCGACGGCTACGACGCGGTGCAGCTGGGCTTCGGCGACCAGAAGCCCCAGCGGGTGAATAAGCCCCTTTCTGGCCACTTCAAGAAGGGCGACGTCGCCCCCAAGAAGACCCTGAAGGAGCTGAGGCTTGAAGACATCAGCGCGCTGAATGTGGGCGACCTTATCAAGGCCGACACCTTTGAGGCCGGCGAGCGGGTGGACGTCACCGGCACCAGCAAGGGCAAGGGCTACGCGGGCGTCATCAAGCGCTGGAACTTCCACCGCCTGAAGGAGAGCCACGGCTCCGGCCCCGTTGCACGTCACGGCGGCTCCAACGGCGCGTGCTCCAGCCCCTCCAGAGTCTGGAAGGGCCTGAAGATGGCGGGCCACCTGGGCGCTGAGACCGTCACGGTGCAGAACCTGACTGTTGCAAAGGTGGACGCGGAGAACAATCTCATAGCCATCAAGGGCGCCATACCCGGTCCCAACGGCGGCGTAGTCATCGTGCGCGACAGCGTGAAAGCGTAAGGGGAGGAGGAAGAAGAATGGCTGAAGTAGCAGTTTTGAACATGCAGGGCCGGGAAGTCGGCAGGCAGGAGCTCTCTGACTCCGTGTTTGGCATTGAGCCCAACGTCCCTGTGATGAACGATATGGTAAAGAACTATCTGGCAAACCAGCGCCAGGGCACCCAGTCTGCGCTGACAAGGAGCGAAGTCTCCGGCGGCGGCAGGAAGCCCTGGAGGCAGAAGGGCACAGGCCGCGCCCGCCAGGGAAGCACACGCTCTCCCCAGTGGACCCACGGCGGCATAGTGTTCGCCCCAAAGCCCAGGGATTACAGCTACACCTTAAATAAGAAGGTGCGGCGCCTGGCAATGAAGTCCGCCCTCTCCTCCAAGGTGCAGGACGGCGAGATGATAGTCATTGACAAGATAGCCCTGGAAGGCTTTAAGACCAAGGAAATCGCCGCCATGCTCAAGGCAGTGGGCAGCGAGAGGAAGGCGCTCATAGTGCTGGACAGCGTGGATGAGAAGGTCATAAAGAGCGCTGGGAATATCCCCGGCGTGAAGACCGCCCAGGTAAATACCCTGAATGTGTACGACATCCTTAACGCAGACAAGTTCATTGTCGTGCAGGGAGCCGTGCAGAAGATCGAGGAGGTGTACGCGTAATGGAGGCCCATGACATCATAATCCGACCCATCATCACTGAGAAGACCATGGACGGCAACACCCAGAAGAAATACACCTTCGAGGTTGCGAAGGACGCTACCAAGATAGACGTGAAGAGGGCCGTGGAGGCCGCCTTCGGAGTGAAGGTCAGCAAGGTCAACACCCTCCACGTGCGCGGCAGGCTCCGCCGCCAGGGGCGCTATGAGGGCTATACCAGGAGCTGGAAGAAGGCTGTGGTGACCCTCACAGAGGAGAGCAGGACCATCGAGTTCTTCGAGAGCATGGTCTAAGGCCGGGCACAGAGTATCTCAACGACTAGGAGAGTGAACAGAAGACATGGCAATAAAGAATTATAAGCCGACTACCGCGGCGCGCCGGAACATGTCCGTTACGGACTATACCGTCCTCTCTAAGGGCGGCCCGGAGAAGAGCCTGCTGGCTCCTCTTGGGAACAAGTCCGGCCGCAACAGCTACGGCAGGATAACCGTCCGCCATCGCGGCGGCGCAAACCGCAAGAAGTACCGTATAATCGATTTCAAGCGCCAGAAGCACGACATGAATGCTGTGGTGCAGACTATCGAGTATGACCCCAACCGCTCCGCCTTCATCGCCCTCATCCAGTATGAGGACGGGGAGAAGAGCTATATAATAGCCCCCAACGGCATCAAGGCAGGGGACAAGATAGTCTCCGGGGCTGAGGCCGATATCAAGCCCGGCAACGCTCTGCCCCTGAAGAACATCCCCACCGGCACCTTTATCCACAACGTGGAGCTGTATCCCGGCAAGGGGGCCCAGCTGGCAAGGGCCGCGGGCATTATGGCCCAGCTGATGGCAAAGGAGAACGGCATGGCGCTTTTGAGGCTCCCTTCAGGCGAGCTTCGCAACGTGCCCGAGACCTGCATGGCGTCTATCGGCCAGGTCAGTAATATCGACCATGAGAACGTGAAGATAGGCAAGGCCGGACGCAAGCGCCATATGGGCTGGCGTCCCACCGTGCGCGGCTCGGTCATGAACCCCAACGACCACCCCCACGGCGGCGGCGAGGGCAAGAGCCCTGTGGGCCGTCCCGGACCTGTCACCCCCTGGGGCAAGCCGGCGCTGGGTTATAAGACCCGCAAGCATCATAAGAGCAGCGATAAGTTTATCGTCCGGCGCCGCAACGGCAAGTAAGCACGGGAAAGGAGCATAACGAGAATGAGCAGAAGTCTTAAAAAGGGACCTTTTGTACAGCCCGTGCTGCTGAAAAGGATCCAGGCTATGAACGAGGCCGGGGAGAAGAAGATAGTGAAGACCTGGAGCAGGGCTTCAATGATATTCCCGGATTTCGTCGGCCACACCATTGCGGTGCACGACGGCCGCAAGCATGTGCCGGTATACGTTACCGAGGACATGGTCGGACACAAGCTGGGCGAGTTCGCCCCCACCAGGACCTTTAAGGGCCACACCGGCTCAAAGACCGGTAAATAAGCGAAAGGAGAGTGCTAAAAATGGAAGCGAAAGCAACGCTGAACTATACCCGCATCTCTCCCCGCAAGGTGGGCCTGGTGCTGGACCTTATACGCAATAAGCCCGTAGACCTGGCCGCGGCTATTTTGGAGAATACCCCCAAGGCCGCCTGTGAGGATCTCGGGAAGCTCTTGAAGTCCGCTGTTTCCAACGCGGAGAACAATTTCCAGATGGACAAGGGGAGTCTGTACGTGTCAAAATGCTTTGTGACCCCCGGGCCGATTCTCAAGAGAATCCGCCCCAAGGACCACGGCAGGGCGCACAGAATCCTCAAGCGGACCAGCCACATCACCATAGTTGTGGCCGAGAAAGAGTAAGGAGGGACATTATGGGACAGAAAGTCAATCCCCACGGTCTTCGCGTGGGTGTGATAAAGGACTGGGACTCCCGGTGGTTCGCAAAGGACAATGTCTTCGGCGACACTCTTGTGGAGGACTATAACCTGAGGAAGACCCTGAAAAAGCAGCTGTATCAGGCGGGCATTCCGAAGATTGAGATTGAGCGCGACGCCTCAAAGGTGCGCATTCATATCCACTGCGCAAAGCCCGGCATGGTAATAGG
Source organism: Acutalibacter sp. 1XD8-36 (assembly GCF_009917525.1). Lineage (GTDB taxonomy): Bacteria > Bacillota > Clostridia > Oscillospirales > Acutalibacteraceae > Acutalibacter. The sequence goes on along the minus strand of NZ_QZDU01000002.1, from coordinate 441,248 downwards.
CAAGGGCGGCACGGAGATAGAGAAGCTTCGCCAGCAGTGTGAGGCAATGCTCCATAAGCCCGTGGTGATAAACATCGTGGAGGTGCGCCAGCCCGACCTGAACGCACAGCTGGTAGCCGAAAATATTGCCTCCCAGCTGGAGCGCCGTATCAGCTTCCGCCGGGCAATGAAGGGCTGCATTGGCAGGAGCATGAGGCTTGGGGCCAAGGGCATTAAGACCAAGGTGTCCGGGCGTCTGGGCGGCGCTGAGATAGCCCGCAGCGAGGAGTACCATGACGGCACCATACCGCTGCAGACCCTGAGAGCCGACATTGACTACGGCTTTGCCGAGGCCGCCACTACCTATGGGCGCATTGGCGTCAAGGTGTGGCTGTATAAGGGCGAGGTCCTGAACGATAACCGCGACAGCCGTTCGGAGCGCGCCCCCAGGGGCGACCGCAGCGACCGTCCCCGCAGGGACGACCGCAGGCCCCGCGGCGACCGTAACGACCGCGGGCCCAGAAGAGACAACAGGGAAGGGGGGCGCAGGTAAATGCTGATGCCCAAGCGCGTGAAATACCGCAGAGTGCAGAGAGGCCGCATGAAGGGTAAGGCCATGCGCGGCAATAAGGTGACCTACGGCCAGTTCGGCCTGCAGGCCCTGGAGCCGGCCTGGATTACCTCAAACCAGATAGAGGCCGCCCGTGTGGCCATGACCCGTTACTGCAAGCGTTTCGGTAAGGTCTGGATAAAGATATTCCCCGACAAGCCGGTGACCCAGAAGCCCGCTGAGACCCGAATGGGCTCCGGTAAGGGCTCGCCCGAATACTGGGTAGCCGTTGTGAAACCCGGCAGGGTGATGTTCGAGCTGGGCGAGGTGCCCGAGGCTACCGCAAGGGAGGCCCTGAGGCTTGCAGCCGCCAAGCTCCCCATCAAGTGCAAATTCGTAATGAAAGAAACGGAGGCGCAGTCATGAAGGCTTCAGATATCAGAGAATTGACGGCCGACGAGCTGAACACTAAGCTTTCCGACCTGAAGGCGGAGCTTTTCAACCTGCGTTTCCAGCTCGCTATCAATCAGCTCGATAACCCCATGCGCATCCAGGCAGTGAAGAAGGACATCGCCCGCGTGAAGACCGTCATACGCGAGAATGAGCTGCACGCCGGGAACGCTTAACGGGAAGGGAGGATAACGAAGTGAGCGAAAGAAGCATGAGAAAGACCGCGGTAGGCCGCGTGGTAAGCAATAAGATGGATAAGACAGTGGTGGTTGCTATCCAGGACAGCGTGAAGCACCCCATGTACGGCAAGATAATCAAGCGTACCGTGAAGCGCAAGGCCCACGACGAGGAGAATGCCTGCAGTGTGGGCGACCGCGTGCGCATCATGGAGACCAGGCCCATTTCCAAGGACAAGAGATGGCGGCTGGTGGAGATCATCGAGAAGGCTAAATGAGCCGGGGCATTATTGGCTCTCTGGCTTATTAGTCAAGTAAAAGGAGGAACAAACTGTGATTCAACAGCAGTCTTACCTCAAGGTTGCCGACAACACGGGTGCTAAAGAGCTTATGTGCATCCGGGTGCTTGGCGGCACCGGCAGGAGGTATGCCAATATCGGCGACGTGGTGGTGGCCTCTGTAAAGAAGGCGGCACCCGGCGGCGTGGTGAAGAAGGGCGATGTGGTGAAAGCTGTTATCGTCCGGTCCGCCTCGGGCGTGCGCCGGGACGACGGCACATATATCCGCTTCGATGAGAACGCCGCTGTCATCATCCGTGAGGACAAAAACCCCAGGGGTACCCGCATCTTCGGGCCTGTGGCCCGCGAGCTGCGCGACAAGGAGTATATGAAAATCCTGTCGCTGGCCCCGGAAGTGCTTTGATGGAGGTGTACCGAGATGAATAAAGTACACGTAAAGACCGGCGACACCGTTATGATAATCAGCGGACGCGACCGTGGCAAGAAGGGCAAGGTTATGCAGGTGAGCCCCAAGGAGGGCAAGGTAATAGTTGAGAACGCCAACTTCGTGCAGAAGCACGTGAAGCCCCGCAGGATGGGCGAGCCTGGCGGTATCATCAAGGCGGAGAGCGCCATTTACGCCTGCAAGGTACAGGTGGTCTGCCCCCGCTGCGGCAAGCCTACCCGCGTAGGCCATAAGGTCCTCGCGGACGGCACCAAAGAGCGCATTTGCAAAAAATGCGGCGAGTCGCTGTAAGGGAGGAAGACGAAGAATATGGCAGCTAGACTGAAAGAGATATATAAGGCGGAGATTGCCCCCCAGCTGATGAAGAAGTTCGGCTATAAGTCGGTTATGCAGATACCGAAGCTCGACAAGATAGTCATCAACGTGGGTGCGGGCGAGGCCAAGGAGAACGCCAAGGCCATAGACGCCATTTCCGGAGACCTGATGAAGATAACCGGCCAGAAGCCCGTTGTGTGCAAGGCCAAGAAGAGCGTCGCGAACTTTAAGCTGCGCGAGGGAATGCCCATCGGCGTGAAGGTCACCCTTCGCGGCGAGCGCATGTACGAGTTCCTGGATAGGCTCTTTAACGTGGCCCTCCCCCGTGTGCGCGACTTCAGGGGAATCAACCCCAACTCGTTCGACGGCAGGGGCAACTACAATATGGGTATCCGCGAGCAGCTGATTTTCCCCGAGATAGACTATGATAAGATAGACAAGGTCCGGGGTATGGACATCTGCTTCGTGACCACAGCACACACCGACGAGGAAGCCCGGGAGTTCCTTTCCCTCATGGGCGCCCCGTTCACAAGATAAAGGGAGGGACATTTTGTGGCAAAGACATCTATGAAGCTCAAGCAGCAAAGGCCCGCGAAGTTTTCCACCCGCCAGTATAACCGGTGCAAGATATGCGGCCGGCCCCATGCTTACCTTCGCAAGTACGGCATCTGCCGCATCTGCTTCAGGGAGCTTGCCTATAAGGGCGAGATTCCCGGAGTGAAGAAGGCAAGCTGGTAATACAGGAAGGAGGAAAAATTCATGCAAGTTACCGATACCATCGCAGACCTGCTCACACGCATCCGCAATGCGCAGGCCGCGAAGCATGATACAGTGGAAGTGCCCGCCAGCAATATGAAGAAGGCCATCTGCCAGATACTGGTGGACGAGGGCTATGTGCGGCACTATTCCGTCAAGGAGGACGGCAAGCAGGGGATGATTACCATTTCCCTGAAGTATGCCGAGGGGCGCCAGCCGGTCATCAAGGGCCTTAAGAGGGTCTCAAAGCCCGGCCTGCGCATTTACTCCGGTGCGGCTGAGCTGCCGAAGGTTATGAAGGGCCTGGGCGTGGCGATAGTCTCCACCTCCAAGGGCATCATGACCGACAGGGCCGCAAGGCAGGAAAACGTCGGCGGCGAAGTGCTGGCGTTCATTTGGTAAGGAAGGGGGTGCGTCGAGTATGTCGAGAATTGGAAGAAAACCCATAAATATTCCCGCAGGCGTCGAGGTTAAAATCGACGGCAGCGCAGTTACAGTAAAGGGGCCCAAGGGCACTCTCACCCAGAGCTTCAGCCCCAATATGGCTATCGCACAGGAGGGCGCGGAGATATTAGTCACCCGTCCTGACGACCAGAAGGAGAACAGGTCTCTGCATGGCCTGACCCGCACGCTTATCAGCAATATGGTGGTTGGCGTGACCGAGGGCTTCTCCAAGACCCTCGAGGTCCAGGGCGTGGGCTACCGTGTGCAGAAGCAGGGGAAGGACCTGGTCATGAACCTGGGCTATTCCCATCAGGTAGTGGTGAGCGAGAACGAGGATATTAAGATAGAGGCTCCCAACGCCAATACCATTATCATCTCCGGCATTGACAAGCAGAAGGTGGGCCAGTTTGCCGCCGAGGTGCGTGAGAAGCGTCCGCCGGAGCCCTATAAGGGCAAGGGCATCCGCTATCAGGGCGAGTATGTTCGCCATAAGGAAGGCAAGGCCGGTAAAGGTGCCAAGGGCTAAGGCCGCCTAAAAACGTATACAAGCGTTGAATGAAAGAAGGTAAAATCTATGGTAAACAAACCGGATACCAATAAGGCGCGCCTGCGCCGGCACAGAAGGGTTCGGGGCAAAATCTCCGGCACTGCCGAGAGGCCCCGCCTGAACGTGTTCCGCTCCTCTGCCCATATCTATGCCCAGGTGATTGACGACGTGGCAGGCGTGACCCTTTGCGCCGCGTCCACCGTGGAGAAGGGCTTCGAGGGCAACGGCGGCAACAAGGAGGCTGCCCGCAAGGTGGGCAAGCTCATCGCCGAGCGCGCTGCCCAAAAGGGTATCAGCACCGTGGTCTTTGACCGCGGCGGCTATATCTTCCACGGCCGCGTGCAGGAGCTGGCCGAGGGCGCCCGTGAGGGCGGCCTGAAATTCTGAGCGAGGAGGAATAGAGTTTGGCTAGTGAGAGGAATTTTGACCCCAACGGCGTAGAGATGCAGGAGCGCGTCGTCGCCATAAACCGCGTATCAAAGACCGTTAAGGGCGGTCGTGTTATGAAGTTCTCCGCCCTGGTGGTAGTTGGCGACGGCAACGGCACGGTGGGCTTTGGCATCGGCAAGGCCGCCGAGGTGCCCGACGCCATCCGCAAGGGCATTGAGGACGCCAAGAAGAACCTGTACCATGTGGCCCTCAGAGGCAGCACCATCCCCCACGAGATTGTGGGCGAGTTCGGCGCGGGCAAGGTTATACTGAAGCCCGCCGCCCCCGGTACAGGCGTTATTGCCGGCGGCCCGGTGCGCGCTGTTGTAGAGAGCGCGGGCATTAAGGACATCCGTACCAAGGCCCTGCGTTCCAATAACCCGTGCAATGTGGTGCGGGCCACTTTGGCCGGCCTGACCCAGCTGCGTACCGCCCAAGAGGTGGCTGCAATCCGGGGCAAGCAGGTCAAGGAAATACTGTAAGGAGGGCTCAAAAAGATGAAAGTAACCCTTATAAAGAGCCTTATCGGCAGCAAGAAGGACCAGATAGCCACAGCCCATGCCTTGGGACTTTTCAAGGTCGGCGACTGCAGGGAGCAGCCCGACAACGACCAGACCAAGGGCAAGGTCAAAAAGATTTGTCATCTGGTAGAGGTTAGTGAATAAGCTTGAAGGAGGTGCGTTAAAATGAAGCTAAATCAGCTTACAGCTGTGCCCGGCGCCACAAAGGACGCTAAGCGCATCGGCCGCGGCCACGGCTCCGGCAACGGCAAGACCGCCGGCAAGGGCCATAAGGGCCAGAAGGCCAGGGCCGGCCACGGAATGCGTCCCGGCTTTGAGGGCGGCCAGATGCCCCTGCAGAGGCGTATACCCAAGCGCGGCTTCAACAATATCTTCGCCAAGGAGGTCGTCTCTGTAAACATCGGCAGTCTCAACTGCTTTGAGGACGGCTCTGAGGTCACCGTGAACACTCTTATGGAGGCCGGCGTGCTCAAGAAGAGCGGCGACGCTTTGAAGATTCTGGCTAACGGCGAGCTCACGAAAAAGCTGACGGTCAGGGCAAACGCTTTTTCCGAAGCGGCAAAGGCCAAGATAGAGGCCGCAGGCGGGAAAGCCGAGGTGGTCTGAGTTGCTGAACACCATCAAGAATGCCTGGCGCATCCCGGACCTGCGTAAGAAAATGCTCTATACCCTGTTCATCATCGTGGTGTTCCGCTTCGGCTCGGTGATACCGGTGCCCTTCCTGGACGCTTCGGCCCTGTCCACGCTGATGGACGCTGCCAGCGACGGCAATGCGGCGCTGGGTTATATCAATATGCTCACCGGCGGCGCGTTCTCATACGCATCACTGTTCGCCATGGGCATTACGCCCTATATCAACAGCTCGATTATCATGCAGCTGCTGACTATAGCAATACCGGCCCTTGAGCGCCTCCAGAAGGAGGGCGAGAGCGGCCGCAAGAAGATTGCCACCATCACCCGCTATGTGACTGTGGGCCTGGGGCTTATCCAGGGCATTGCCTACTATTTCTACCTGCGCTCCAACGCTGGTATCGTGAAGGTGACCAGCGGCTTTGCCGGGGTCCTTGTGGGCATTGTCATCGTGCTGACCTTTACGGCGGGCACGGCCCTTATCATGTGGATGGGCGAGCAGATAAACGAAAAGGGCATCGGCAACGGCATATCCATTATCCTGTTTGCCGGAATAGTCGCAAGACTGCCAGTGACCTTCGGCGGCGTGTGGCAGTTCTTCAACCTGGGACTTACCAGCCCCTCCACCAGCGGCCAGTATCTAATACTGGCGCCCCTGTTCATCGTCTTGTTCCTGGTGGTAATCTGGGTCATCGTATTTATGAACGAGGCGGAGCGCCGTATCCCGGTGCAGTACGCCAAAAAGGTGGTAGGCCGCAAGATGTACGGCGGCCAGAGCACCTATATGCCTGTGAAGGTGGCAATGAGCGGCGTTATGCCCGTGATATTTGCCAGCGCCATACTGGGCATTCCCCAGTTCATCCAGGTTTTCTGGAACCCCACCGAGGGCTTTGGAAAAGCGTTTATAGACGCCTTCTCCCAGACCGGATGGCTATATACGGTGATTTACTTCCTGCTGATAATTATGTTCGCATACTTCTATATGTCCGTGCAGTACAATCCTTTGGAGATGGCGAATAACCTGCGCCAGAACAACGGCACCGTGCCCGGCCTCCGTCCGGGGCGGCCCACTGCGGAGTTCATCGCCAAGATACTCTCCAAGGTTACCCTCATAGGCGCGATGTTCCTGGCTTTTGTGGCGCTGATACCCATCATCTTCACCAACCTTACCAACATGCAGGGCCTGTCCCTGGGCGGTACCTCGGTGATAATCATTGTGGGCGTGGCGCTGGAGACCGTCAAGCAGATGGAGAGCCAGATGATGATGCGCCACTATAAGGGCTTCCTGGACTGAGCTGAGACAGCCGGTCCGCCGGAAAAATAATTGGGCAGCGGGCGCATAAAGCTTTAGCCGGAATGTCTTCCGGGAAGTTTTATGCAGCCGGAGCTGTCACATGGATGAAAGGGTGTATCAGTATGAAGTTAATCCTTTTAGGGGCTCCGGGAGCCGGAAAGGGCACCCAGGCCGAGGTAATTTGTGAGAATAAAAAGATACCGGCGATTTCCACAGGCAATATCCTGCGGGAGGCGCTGAAGAACGGTACAGAGATGGGCCTTAAAGCCAAGAGCTATATGGAGAGCGGGAAGCTAGTGCCCGACGAGATACTCATTGGCATTATAAAGGACCGTATCAAGGAGGAGGACTGCAAAGACGGCTTCATCCTTGACGGATTCCCCAGGACCATCCCCCAGGCCGAGGCTCTGGACGAGATGGGCGCGGATATCGACGTTGTGCTGGACATTGAGGTTGCCGACGAGGATATCGTGACCCGCATGTCCGGACGCCGCGTCTGCGAGAAGTGCGGGGCCTCCTACCACGTGCTGTATAAGCAGCCGAAGGCGGAGGGAGTATGCGACGCCTGCGCAGGCGCCCTCATTCAGCGCAAGGACGACCACCCTGACACGGTGAAGGAGAGGCTGGAGGTATACCACAGCCAGACCGAGCCGCTGAAGGAATACTACAGCAAGCAGGGCAAGCTGCGGGTAGTGCACGGACAGGACAAGGTAGAGGACACCACAAGGATGGTGCTGGAAGCCTTGGAGGACCTTTCATGATCGTGCTGAAAACCAGCAGGGAGCTAAGCGTCATGCGCAAGGCAGGGATAATATCCCAGAAGGCGCTGCGGCTTGCCGGAGAAGCGGTTGAGCCGGGGGTGTCCACCTGGGAGATAGATAAGCTGGTGCGGCAGTATATAGAGTCCGAGGGCGCCGTACCCAGCTTTCTCGGGTACGACGGTTATCCGGCCAGCACATGTATTTCGGTAAACAGCGTGGTCATCCACGGCATACCAAAGAAGAGCGTCATATTAAAGAAGGGCGATATTGTAAGCATCGACGTGGGGGCCTATTACGAGGGCTTTCACGGAGACAATGCCTGGACTTTCCCCTGCGGGGAGATAAGCGATGAGGCAAAGGCCCTGCTGGACGCTACCGAACGGTCGCTGTTTTTAGGCATCGAGCAGGCCCGCCCGGGGAATCGGGTGGGGGATGTAGGCCGGGCGGTGCAGGAGTATGTCGAAGCCCGCAGTTACTCGGTGGTACGAGAGTGGACCGGCCACGGAGTAGGTGCGGATATGCACGAGGACCCTAGCGTCCCCAATTACGGCACTCCGGGAAGGGGTGCAAGACTGACGGCTGGTATGGTCATCGCCATAGAGCCGATGATAAACCAGGGCCGACGCGAAATCGAGATAAAGCCCGACGGCTGGACTGTTGTAACAAAGGATGGAAGCCTGTCGGCGCACTTCGAGCACACCGTAGCCATAACCCCCGGGGGGCCGGTTATACTGACTCTGCCGGACTAAGGAGGAAGCTATGGAGCTAAAGCGCGGCCAGGTGGTAAAGTCCAGGGCGGGGAGGGATAAGGACAGCTATATGGCGGTCCTTGAACTAGACCCCCCATGGGTAGTGCTGGCGGACGGCAAGAAAAGGCCTGTAGAGCGCCCGAAGCGCAAGAAGCTTATGCACATAAGCCCGACTTTGAGAGTGCTTTCAGAGGAGGCGCTTGCCACCAATCGTAAACTACGGGCCGCCCTGCGGGAAGCGGGCGGGCAAGGAGAGAATACACCGTATGACGCGGAGGTTTGAGGTATGTCAAAGCAAGACGTAATTGAGGTGCAGGGCGTAGTAAAGGAAGCTCTGCCGAACGCACAGTTCCAGGTGGAGCTTCAAAACGGGCACACGGTACTGGCCCATATCTCCGGGAAGCTGCGGATGAACTTCATCCGCATACTGCCGGGGGATAAGGTGACGCTGGAGATGTCCCCCTATGACCTGACTAAGGGGCGCATAACCTGGCGTTCAAAGTAAGCTGCCCGGTTATAGAGAGTAAAGCAATCCTGACAGAAAGGAAAGTGATGATAGAATGAAAGTACGTCCTTCTGTTAAGAAGATGTGTGAGAAGTGCAAAATCATCAAGCGCAAGGGGAAGGTCATGGTCATCTGTGAGAACCCCAAGCACAAGCAGCGCCAGGGCTAAATAGAACGGCGCGAAGCGGGACGCGGTCCAGGTGCGTTAGGCGCCTGGCAGGGTTTGGGGCAGCGCCCCAAGGCTTAAGCGCAGGCAAAGCAAGCGCAATGAGCGTCCCCACAAACTAAGTGAAAGGAATGGTCAATAACATGGCTCGAATTTCCGGTATCGACCTGCCAAGAGACAAGCGAATCGAAATCGCTCTGACCTATATCTACGGCATTGGCCGCAAGACTGCCACGAATATCTGCGCCGAGACGGGCGTTGACCCCGATATCCGCGTGCGCGACCTCTCTGAGGACGACGCCTCGAAGCTCCGCGACTATATCGACAAGAACTGCCACGTGGAGGGCGACCTGCGCCGGGACGTAGCGTTTGACATCAAGCGCCTGGTGGAGATAGGCTGCTATCGCGGTGTGCGCCACAGAAAGGGCCTGCCCGTCAGGGGCCAGCGCACCAAGACCAATGCCCGCACCCGCAAGGGTCCCCGCAAGACCATGGCTAATAAGAAGAAGTAAGGAGGGATTCACAAAATGGCACAAAAGACCACTAAGGGTACAGTGCGCCGCCGCCGTGAGCGCAAGAATATTGAACGCGGCGCGGCCCATATCCAGTCCACGTTCAACAACACCATCGTCACCATTACCGACACCCAGGGCAACGCTATCTCCTGGGCAAGCTCCGGCGAACTGGGCTTCAGGGGCTCCAGGAAGTCCACACCCTTTGCCGCTCAGACCGCTGCGGAGACCGCCGCGAAGCTGGCAATGGAGCACGGTATGAAGTCCGTTGAGGTGTTCGTTAAGGGTCCCGGCGCCGGCCGTGAGGCTGCTATCCGCGCGCTGCAGGCCGCAGGGCTGGACGTGAGCATGATAAAAGATGTGACCCCCATCCCCCATAACGGCTGCCGCCCACCCAAAAGGCGCCGCGTGTAAAAACATTAGGAGGTTACAGAAAATATGGCAAGATATACAGAAGCCGTTTGCAAGCTCTGCCGCCGCGAGGGGCAGAAGCTGTTCCTGAAGGGCGAGCGCTGCTACACCGACAAGTGCGCCATCTCAAGGAGGGCCTACGCCCCCGGGCAGCACGGCCAGGGCCGCAAGAAGGCCTCGGAGTACGGTATGCAGCTCAGAGCCAAGCAGATGACCCGCCGTTTCTACGGTGTGCTGGAGGGCCAGTTCCACCACTACTACGAGATGGCAACAAATATGCCCGGCAAGGCCGGCGACAACCTCCTGATACTTCTGGAGAGCAGGCTGGACAATGTGGTGTACCGCTGCGGCTGGGCCAGCTCCAGGGCTGAGGCCCGCCAGCTGGTGGTGCACGGCCACTTTACCGTGGGAGGCAAGAAGGTGGATATACCCTCCTATCTTGTGAAGCCAGGCGAGATGGTCGCCATTAAGGATAAGAGCCGTTCAAGCGAGAAGTTCAAGGCTGTGCTGGAGTCAAACTCCGCCCGTCCCGTGCCCAAGTGGCTGGACGTTGACGCGGCCAATGCGCAGGCAAAGGTCGATGCGCTGCCCACCCGCGAGGAAATCGATCTTGAGGTGGATGAGACCCTCATCGTCGAGCTGTACTCTAAGTAATCCCCACAAGGGATAAGCGTATTTGAAGCCGTTACTTTGTCTGTGTAGAGGAGGATCGCGGATGATTGAGATAGAAAGACCCAAAATTGATATAGCGGAAACATTCGAGGACGGCACATACGGCCGGTTCGTTATCGAGCCCCTGGAGCGCGGCTTTGGCACCACGCTTGGGAACTCGCTGCGCCGGGTGCTGCTGTCGAGCCTGCCGGGGGTCGCCCCCAGGTCTATAAAGATAGACGGCGTGCTCCACGAATTTTCCACCATCCCGGGAGTAAAGGAGGACGTGACCGAGATAGTCCTGAACGTCAAGGGGATAGTCGCAAGGCTCTACTGCGATGGGCCCAAGACTGTGGAAATCTCTGCGGAGGGGCCCTGCGAGGTCACCGCCGCGTCCATCCAGGCGGACAGCGAGGTGGAGATACTGAACCCCGAGCTGCACATCGCCACCCTGGGCGAGGGGGCCAAGCTCTATATGGAGCTGACCCTGGATAAGGGAAGGGGCTATGTCTCGAACGAGCGCAACAAGCAGAATATGCCCGAGGGCGTTATCGGCGAAATTGCGGTGGATTCCATTTACACACCTGTACTCAAGGTCAACTTCAACGTGGAGAATACCCGCGTTGGACAGAGCATCGACTTTGACAAGCTAACCCTGGAGGTTTGGACCAACGGGGTGATAAATGCCCAGGAAGCCGTCTCGCTGGCGGCAAAGGTCCTGACCGACCACCTGAACCTGTTCGTAGACCTGTCCGATAAGGGCAAATCCACGGAGATAATGGTGGAGAAGGACGAGGGCGGCAAAGAGAAAGTGCTGGAAATGACGATAGAAGAGCTGGATCTGTCGGTCCGCTCGTTCAACTGCCTCAAGCGCGCGGGTATAAACACCGTGGAGGACCTAATCAACAAGTCCGAGGACGACATGATGAAGGTCCGGAATTTGGGGCGCAAGTCGCTGGAGGAGGTCGTGTGGAAGCTGGCTTCCCTTGGCTTCAGCCTGCGTAAAGACGACGAATAAGCGTAGATAGGAGGTATCTTCATGCCGGGAACCAGAAAGCTGGGCCGCAACACCGCGCATCGTACCGCGATGCTCCGGGGGATGGTGACGTTCTTCTTTGAGAACGGAAAGATAGAGACCACTGCAACCCGCGCCAAAGAGGTGCAGGCTCTGGCGGAGAAGATGATTACCATAGCCAAGACGAACGACCTTCACAGCAAGCGCATGGTCATGAGCTTTGTGACCAAGGAGAGCGCTGCCGCGAAGCTGTTCAACACCATTGCGCCCCAGTATGCCGACCGCAACGGCGGCTATACCAGGGTGACCAAGCTGGGCCCCCGCAGGGGTGACGCCGCAGAGATGGCGATTTTAGAGCTGGTGTAATAGACGCAAAAAGAGAGCGCGTTCCCAAAGCGGGAGCGCGCTTTTTATATGCCTGCAAAGCGAAATTTAATTTTTCTTCTTTACTACCGGCACCCAAACCTCATAAACTGCATTCTGGGGGTCAGGGCTAAGATAAACCTCGATATCAGGAGCATCACCATACTCATATCCGGATGTAGGCAGCCACTCGGTAAAGACCCGCCTCTCAAGCTCCTGTATAGACTCGTTGGGCCCCTTGCCAGGAAAAATCGCCCAGTCGGCCGCGGGCACCGTAAATTTTTCAAGCCCGCCGGAGTCATCCTCTGAGGCCACAGCAATATAATACCGTCCCTGCCTGGTCACTGTATCAAAATTGCTGACCCCCAGCACACCCTTGGGCTCACCGCTCATACGAGCCGCAAGCTTTCCCAAGGTGCCGTTTGCGCCGGCCTCAGCCCACTTTTTGGGTATCACCTGGAAATTTTTCTCAAGCTCACGCTCAAGGGGTACGGAGACTCCCACAATCGTGAAGGCCTCACGGTGTTCAATGCGAAAATTCATCTCTTCCACTCCTTTAACAGTGATTTTGAAGGAGATAGGGGGAAAGGATTTGACCGAAGCTCCCGGCGCTCTGACAGAGGAGGGCGGACAGCCGTGGACGGACTGAAAGGCGCGGTTAAAGGCCGTGGGGGAGTTGTAGCCATATTTCAGTGCCACGTCCAGGACCTTGCCGCCCTGCAGCAGGTCAACCGCCGCAAGGGACATGCGCCTGCGCCGGATGTACTCTGACAGGGGCATACCGGCGAGATAGGTGAACATCCGCTGAAAATGGTAGGGGGAGCAGCAGGCTATGCGGGCAAGGGCCTCATAGTCCGGAGGACTGCCAAGGTTGTCCTCAATGTAAGAGAGCGCTGAGTTGAGCCGGTCAAGCCATTCCATAATATATCACCTCAAGGAAAATAATAGCATAAAGAAACGGGCCTTACCTCTCAATTTCTGCACAAAAGGGAGAGCTAGAATTCCAGGGTCATCAGCCAGCAGTCAACCATCACTCCGTCATGGAGCTCATGCTTTGGCAGTAGCTTCACCTTCTTAAACCCGCAGGCCTCATAGCACCGTATAGCCCGGGGATTGTCGGCGTGAGGGTCCAGCACCACCGCCCGAGCACCGCAGCTGTCCCGAAGATAATCACAGATAAGCTTTATGAACTGCCGTCCAAGGCCCTTTCCCCAGAGCTCAGGCTCGCCAATAAACTGGTCGATACCGAAGGCCTTCAAATCATGGCGGTCATACCCATATTCAGTAAAGCCCTCGTCATCCAGCTGGTACGCCTGGACATACCCAATATCCTGCCCGTTATAGCAGACGATACAGGCCGAGCCGTTCCACTCCTCGGTATAAAAGTCTTCCTGTATGCGTTCAGGGGTGAATACCTCATGGGGGCCCTCCCAGTATTCCAGGTTGCGGGGGTTCGTAAGCCAGCGCAGGAGGGTGGTAGCGTCTTCCTGTTCAAGCGGGCGAAGGGAAACTGGGCCGTCCTGGGCGAATATCTCATATTGCATAGCTATACCTCCGTAAACTGCATAAGGAATCCGTGAGGCAGAAGCTTGCCTATGAGCCTATAGAGCTTATAGAAAAAGCTGTTGGTATAGACCAGCTTGCCGCGCTTAGCGGCTTTTAATGAGCCAGCCGCAACCGCAGGGGCGCTGACCCGGGGAAGCTTGTCTATCAGCCGGGACTTGCCCTCGGGAACATTGGCAACCTTCCAGAATTCAGTTTCCATGGGCCCGGGGCATACCGCCAGCACCTTGATGCCTCTGGGACGCAGCTCGTCATGGAGGGCCTTTGACAGGGAAAGCACAAAGGATTTTGTTGCGGCATAGACAGACATGCGGGGCGTGGGGGCGAAGGCAGCTATAGAGGCCACGTTTATCACCAGGCTGTCGTCCAGCATATATGGCATACAGAGGCGGGTGACGCAGGTAAGGGCCCGGCAGTTTAAGTCCACCATATCAGTCTGGGCCCGGCGGTTGGAGGCGAAAAAGTCCTCGCATTTCCCAAAGCCGGCGTTATTCACAAGCACCTTTATCTCCGGGCTGTTCTCCTTAAGGAGCTGCTCGAATATATCCAGGCTCTCATCCTTGGAAAGGTCCAGAGAGATGGCTGCGACGGTTTTGTCCGGGTGCTCCACAGCTATCTCCTTTAAAAGCTCCTTTCGGCGGGCAATGAGCCAGAAGGCGTCCACGCTGGGATACTGCTCGATAATGGCGTTGATATATTCCTTTCCAAGGCCGCTGGAGGCCCCGGTTATGACTGCTGTTACCATTTCTGTCTCTCCTTTCATAAGCCGGAAAACTTTACATATAAATTGTACGCCTTCAAAGGCCTGCCGTCAAGTAGAAGAATGGGGAAGAATATTTACAAATTATCTTTCCATCTGCGCAAGACTTGTGATATAATAAAAGAAATATCGTGAAAAACCAGAGAGGATGTTGTTATCTTGAGAAAAATAGTGTCTGTTTTGGCGGCTCTGCTCCTTATAGCGGCACTGCCGGTTATGGTCCCGGCTGAGGCTTGGGTGGGGGTGGACTTCCAGTTTGAGGCCCCTGAAGGGATGTACCAGCTTGGCCCCGGCATAGAGGAGAATGACCCGGCCTGGGCCCTTGCAGGGGTAGGCGACGCCGCCGCAAAGCTGAAGGAGTACCAGGAGATGGGGGTGCTGGCAAACTTCCTCTCTGAGGATGGGGCAACGGATATCTCCGTAATGCAGAAGGTGTCCAAGGAGAGCGAGACAATCTTTGACCTGCGGCTGATGGAAGAGGAGGACAAGGCGGAGTTTTTGGAGACCCTTGCAAAGGCAGGGAACGAGGACGTTGCCATAGAAAAGGGCTGGTTTGAGAATGAGTCCGGCCTGCTGTTCTACAGGATAAAGATAGACGTGGGCGGCGAGCGGGAGATGCACGAGCTTATCTACGGCACTATTATGAACGGCTACTCCCTGAATATCGATATTCACACCCTGGATACCGGCATGACCCCGGAGCAGGAGGAGATAGTAGAGAGGATGGCTGACTCCATGGTATTTACCAATATTTTGGAGAAGCCCCCGGAGGATGTAAGCGCCGCACTAAACGCGCTCCTATTGCTGATACTGCTGCTGGCGGCTGTTGCCGGGCCCTTGATTTATGTGCCCATCAAGAGCAAAAGGGATAAAAAGAAGAAGGCAAGGCTCACAGAGCAGCTCTCAGAGTTCCACAAGACCAACGGGAAAGACACCGCCCATGGTGAGGCCGTATATGTAAACGAGACCGACTGCACCAGGGAGGCGATACACCGCTTCAGCTATTATCAGGCCTATGTGAAGAATATTGGTGAGGTGATATTCGGTACGCTGCTCTGTGTGGTGACTGTCTGCGCCGCATTCCTCATAGACTCGGTCTGGTGGATGAAGCTGGCGGCGGTGGCTGTCACGGCCTACTATGCCTATAAGCTCATTGCAATGCCCGGTGCTGTTGAGAAGATACAGATAAAGGTCCACAGCCAGGGCATGAGCAAGACCGCCCACTATACCTTCTATAACGATGTATTCAGGGTATCGGGCATACAGTCCGCAAATGTGGTGCCATATTTCCAGCTCACCGAGGTGCGCCGCTGCGGCCAGTACCTCTACCTCTACTACGGCCCGGATAACGCCTACCTGGTGGACGACTACGGCTTCCAACAGGGTGAGAGCAGGGACTTTGAAAAATTTATCCGTGGAAAGCTTCAAAAATAATAAATATTTCCAAAATTTTTGCGACTTTATATATAGGAGGGGCTTCTCCAAAATTAATAAAGGAGCTGAGATAAATGAAGAAGCTGGGATTTTACGCGGTGGTAGTAGCAGCGCTGGTATTCACACTTTGGTTTTGCACAAAGGACGGTATGCAGCCGGACAAGGGGGCGTCCCCGCCAGTGGACACAGTGGGCTCGGTGCTCCTTGAGAGCCGGTTCATGGGCAAGAAGGTGAGGGTGGAGAGCGAGGAGGACATTCAGCGCCTTAGCGAGACCCTCAGCACCCTCAGCGAGGAGAACGGCATGATGGTGGATTTGGAGGAGGATTTCCCAGAGCATATGCGGGACTGGACTATCCAGTGGCTCTCCACAAATGGTGAGAGCCAGGCCGCAGTGGAGATAAGCGCCGCAGGTACGGTATTCCGGGGCGACCAGTGCTTTAATTTCCTGGGCGGGGAGATATTCGACATGGACTACCTCAGAGGACTGCTTTTAGGGCTGCCGGAGGTGAGGGAGCCGCA
The DNA here is from genome assembly GCF_009917525.1 of Acutalibacter sp. 1XD8-36. Lineage (GTDB taxonomy): Bacteria > Bacillota > Clostridia > Oscillospirales > Acutalibacteraceae > Acutalibacter. The sequence continues at coordinate 425,003 of NZ_QZDU01000002.1, read as the reverse complement.
GGAGATAATGGATGTGGAAGGAATAGAGCGGGCATCCATGGAAGGCGGCGGCAGGGAACCCAGCACCTTCACCAAAAGCGACCTGGAGGAGCTGAAAGCTATACTGAGGACCGCAAGCTTCTGCGAGGACGGTGAGCAGGCAAACTGCGGCACCTACGGCATAAGGCTTTACAGTAAGAATCGCTATGAAGAGTCGAAAACTATCACCCTTTGCGGCAGCCTGATTGAGTTCGGGGACTATATTTTCAAGGTGGAGGGCGAGGGGTTCAGCGATGAATGGATAGAGTATATGTTCAGGCCCAGAATATGCCACGAGGATGATATCCTGTTTTTCTCAATAAGCACAGAGGATAAATCTGTCAGGATAACCGACCCGGAGCTTATGGAGCGCCTTGAAGGTGACATCCGGGAGATGAGGTTTAAGGAGGATGGGCCCGGTGAGAGCGAGCAGGAGCGGTTCTATATAAACAGGTATTATGCCGACGACCATTACGATTATGCCATATTTATTATCGACGAGGAGACAATCAGATATGGCAGCAGGATATATAAGGTCGCGGGGGACAAAAAGTTTGACTTAGACCTCTACTCGGAGCTTATCGACCCCAACGGACCATATAAAAATCACCCGGGTGTGGAGCACTGGAAGGACGGAGACCCGCCCATGGCCGAGGTCACGCCCCGGCCCCAGCCTACTGCCGGCGCGGAGCTTGAGCCGGAGGGCACGCCGCCCTTTGAGGTGATGGATGACCCTCCGGAGGAGAAGGTCTTTGACTTTGACGAGGGGTACGTCATAATGGACTATAGGACCATATTCAGGGACGAGGACTTTGAGGCCCTGGCCGACGAGCTGCGGAACCTTCACTTTGTGCGGCGGGACAAGTGCGATATGGACTCCTTCGCAAACCATGCCACAGGCTCGGACCTGACGCCCTACCACGGCGACCCTTATAACGAACTCATCTGGTACGACAAGGACGGATACGTCCGTGAGGAGTTCAGGCTGCGCACCATGGAGGGCTGGATAACCTACGGCGGGTACTACTATGAGGCCAAAGAGGGCGGAATTGACTTAGAGAACATCAGGCGCCTGGAGAATACGCTGCCCGGGCCGGAGTGGTACGAGTCGAGCCCTATTGAGAGATTGCGAAAGGATATCACTAAGGCCAAATCCCTTTGGATAAAGGACCAGGACTACACCTGGGTAGTGGTGGTCAACGACGCCGAGATTTTAGATAGAATAAGCGATAATCTGAAGGATAAGGAGTTCTTTGCCCAGCCCGGGGAGTACCCTATGGACGACCCCTATACCTATGAGCTGGAGTGGTACGAAAATGTGCTGGGGCCCTATGGCTCGAGAGGCTATATCACCTCCATGATGGTAAAGGACAGATACAGCGTGCGAGGGGGCTATAAGCTCCGGGAAGGCGAGATAGATATGGCTCTGCTGGATGAGCTCTGCAAGCCCGACGGAGAATACAGCGACAGAGAGGGCGTACGTTTTGTCTGGATGAAGGACATAGCTCCGGAGGATAATGCAAACGTAACATAAGGAAAGGAAGATACAGAATGGAAAACAAATCACCCATCGGCATAATAGGGGCAATGGAGGTAGAGGTCAACAGTATCATATCCCGGCTCAGCGGGGAGCAGAGCGAGTCAGTGGCAGGGCTTGTATTCCACAGCGGAACGCTTGAGGGGATGCCGGTGGTAGTGGCCCAATGCGGGCCGGGGAAGGTAAACGCCGCTGTGTGCACGCAGATAATGATACTGAAGCATAGCCCCAGGCTCATAATAAACACCGGTGTGGCAGGAGGCGTAGGCGTAAAGATAGGCGACTTGGTGGCCGCCGAGAGCTGTGTACAGCACGACTTTGACACCAGGGCCCTTGGGGATAAGCTTGGTACTCTGTTTATCCGGCGCGGGGACTCAGAGACGGAGAATATACTGGAGCTGCCCTGTGACATGACCGCCGCAAAGGTGCTGCTGGAGGAGGCCAAGGCCATATACGGCGGGGCACATATGGGCGTTGTAGCTACCGGGGACGAATTTGTGGCGGATAAGGAGAAAAACCGCTGGCTTGGAGAACAGTTTGGGGCGAAGGCTGTGGAAATGGAGGGCGGAAGCATTGCCCAGGCCTGCTATATGAACGGCGTGCCCTGTGCTGTGCTGAGGGCCATCTCGGACAGCGCCAACGACGACTCGCCGGTGGATTTCCCGGCCTTTGTCAGGGAGACGGCTGAAAAGAGCGCGGAACTGCTCATAAGAGCGGTGCAGAAGCTCTGAGAGCGGGTGAGGGCATTATGAGAGAGATGGAACAGAGGGCCCTGTCATACCTTGGGCGGAACCCTGTACTCTGTATGGACATGGTGGAGGCTATCAGGCGGGGCGACGGAGTTGTAAGCGCAGTGCGCATGGACGGTGTGCTGATAAGCGTTCCCAGGAGCGGGGCCTGCCTGCTGGTAGCAGGGGACACCGCGGCTGCCGGAGCCCTGGGAGAGCTTATCCGCGGCGCGGTCCAGCTGGCTGTACACGATAAAAAGAACGCGGAGCAGCTTGCCGATGAGCTGGGCTTCGGCGCAGTAATGGAGTGCCGGGCGGCGGCGTATCTGAGCCCTATGCCTCCAAGGAGCAGAGGCTTTGACCTCCGGCAGGTGAAGCCTCTGGGGGCCGGGCAGGAGGACTTGGTACTGGAGAGCTTCCCCGATGAATTTGACCGGGATGAGCTGCGGGAGAGGATATCAGCTGGGGCGCTGCACGGGGTGATACGGCATAGGGAGATGCAGGGAGTCATTGGCCTCTACCCTGAGGGGGGCATAGGTATGCTGGCTGTCCGGCAGGATTTGGGTGAGGAGGTCCCGGAGCTGCTGTCGGGGCTCGTGGCATATATCACCGGCTGGTGCCTGGAGAACTGCCTTGCGCCGTTTGTGCATGTCCCAGTAGGGAACGAGGACATATTGGGGATATACGAGCAGGCCGGATATACGGTAAGTGAGAAAAGCATGTTTTGGCTTGGATAAAATAATGGCCCGGGAGAGCTATATGCTTTCCGGGCTTTTTTATCCTTGACAAAACGAACAGTTGATAGTACAATATAGAAACTAACAGACGTTAGCAGAAAGGAGCAGGAAATGCCTACAAAAGAAAAAATCATATGGGAAGCCCTCGGCCTTTTCTCGACCCGCGGATATGCGGCAGTGTCTGTCCGGGATATCGCCGCCGCTGTAGGCATAAGGGAGAGCTCGCTTTATAACCATTTCCAGGGCAAACGCGCCATATTCGACGCCATTGTGGATATCTGCTGGTCCAAAGCGGAAGAATACTACCATACTCACAGCCTGCCATTTTCAGCGGAAGACGACCTCACTATCTTTCAGCACACCGGGCAGGAGCTTGAGGAGACTATACTGGAGGTATTCAGATTCTTTTTTGAGGACCCCTGGAACACCCGCTTCCGCCGCCTTCTGACTATCTGCCAGTTTGAGGACCGGCGGGCAGGCGAGCTCTACAGGCAGCTCTACTGCCGTTATCCTGTAGAGGTGCAGGAGAAAATATTCGCGGAATTAATGGAAAAGGGAATCTTCCGGACTGGGGACCCATCGGCTCTTGCAGGCCAGTTTTACGGCGGGGTATTCCTGCTGCTCTGCTCCGGAGAGGGCTGGGAGCAGGCGGAGCCAAGGCTTAGGGAGCATATCAGGCAGTTTACAGACGCGTATATGTTAAAGCAACAATAAAGAAGCCGCCCGGAACAGGCGGCAGGGAGGTAAAATATGAATACAGTGATAATTTACAGCTCAAAGACCGGATTTACGAAAAAGTACGCCCAATGGCTCAAGGAGGACCTCTCATGTGACTGCTTCCCATATGAGGAGCGGAGGATGGTGGATTTTGAGAAATACCAGGCTGTGGTTTTTGGCAGCGGGTGCTATGTTGGCAGGATAAATAAGCTGGGCTGGCTGAAAAAGCAGCTGCCTAAGCTTCGGGGGAAGAAATTAGCCGTGTTCTTCACCGGGGCCATGCCTCCCGACGCCCCGGACGTGCGGCGTTTAGAGCGCGAAAATTTCACCCCCGGCGAGCTTGAGCTTATCCGGCCCTTCTACCTTCAAGGCGGACTGAACTATGCCGCCATGAATCCGATAGACAGGCTCCTTATGGCAGTATTTAAGAAAATGCTCAAATCAAATGCCGAATCCTCAAAGGAGAGGGTAATGCTCCAGAATATCCAGGAGTCATTTGACAGCACGAAGAGGGAGAGCTTGAAGCCTCTGGAGGAATATTTGAAGCAGTAATCCTGCTTTTTTAATAGTACCGAAGCACGGCGATGACCCGGCCCAATAGTGAGGCGTGGTCGGAGTAGATGGGCTCGAAGTCCGGGTTTTCCGGCTGCAGGCGTATGCCGTCCGGCTCGCGGAACAGGCGCTTTACAGTGGCCTCCTCGTCTATCATCGCGACCACTATCTCGCCGTCATCTGCGGTGGGGGTGCGCTCCACCACCACATAGTCCCCGTCCAGGATTCCGGCGTCGCGCATACTCAGCCCCATAACATGCAGGGCAAACAGCTCCTTGCCACTTTTCTGGGGGAAGGGCAGATACCCCTCAATGTCCTCCACGGCTAAAATGGGCATACCGGCAGTGACCCGCCCCAGCACAGGCACCTGGGATGTGGGCTCAGTGCCCTCAATATGGATGGAGCGGTTGAGCCCCGCATCCCTGGAAATGTACCCCAGGCGCTCCAAGGTCTTTAAGTGGGCGTGCACCGTGGAGGTGGAGCGCAGGCCTGTGGCGCGGCATATCTCCCGGACCGTGGGGGGCACCCCGGAGGGCAGTGTCTTTATAAGATAGTCATATACCATTTGCTGGCTTTTAGTTAAGCCATCCATTGGGCAGCCTCCTCTGCTAGCGTTTTTACTATTATATCATGGTTTACGGAAAAATGCAAAACGAATGTTTGCGAATTTTATTAAAAATTTGCCCGGAAATTCTTTAAGGATTATTCATACCTCTTTAACAACTCACAGGGCCCATAGGAGTATAATAGGCTCGTAGGGAAGAGGGAGCAACCCAACTCCCCTTTCCGTACATGTTCTACCCTCCTCAATAATACCCCTCAAGCAAATAGGGCGGGCCGGTGAAAGCCGGTCCGTTCTGCTTTTTATCAAAGCCGTATAAACCCCTTGCTTTCAGGCTAAAATACTCTTGCAGGTCAAAAGATTACCCCTGAAAGGAAGCGAATTTATGAACGGCAAACGCTTTTCGGAAAATAAGGCAAGACGGAACGGTTTTTACCTGGCGCTGGCTGTGTGCCTGGTGGCGGTGGGCGTGGCGGCCTGGAGCACCTTCGACGCGGTGCAGGGCTACATCGCCGCTACAGAGGAGCTGGACAGCAGCTCACCTGAAAATGTAAACAGCAGAAGCGACGACCCCATGTCCCAGAGGTCCCCGGCCCCCAGCAGCCAGCCCTCAAAGCCCTCAACATCATCGGCTGGGGAGGCAAAGCCCTCAGAGTCCCCGGCGCCTACGCCTAAACCCAGGGCGACCTATGTGCCAAAGCCCAGCGCCCCCCCGGAGGGCACCGCCTCTGAGCCGGCGGACGCTGAGCCTGCCAAGCCGCAGGTACCGGCTAACGCCCCCCTCTATGAGATAAGCGGCGAGATGATTTACCCGGTGAGCGGCGAAACTGTGTCCAAGGCATACAGCGCCGGAGCCCCGGTGTACTCGGACACCATGCGTGACTGGCGCGTCCACACAGGCGCGGACTTCTCAGCCGAGAGCGGCGAGCAGGTGCTGGCCTGCGGCAACGGAATTGTGAAGGAGACCTACACCGACAGTATGCTTGGAAACGTAGTAGTTATAGAGCATGGGGATTACCTTTTCTCCTACTGCGGCCTGGGCGAGAACTTCCAGGTGGAGCCCGAGCAGGTGGTGACCATGGGCCAGGCTATCGGCAGCGTAACAGCAGTCCCGGGCGAGTCCGCGGACAAGCCCCACCTGCACCTTGAGGTCAGAAGGGACTCGGCGTATCTGGATCCTCAGGCGGTTATTGAGGGACAGGATTAGCGGAAAAGATGAGATATTTTGAAAAAACTTCGGGTTTTTCCGGGGTTTTTTCTTTTTTGCTTAAATATCCCGAGGGATTTTGCGACTGAAATTATAGAGGAGGGATTTTCATGAAGCAGGGAGCAAGGCAGCGGAAGCTGACGGCATTTGCCGCAGCAATCATAATAGTAGTAGCCGCAGCCGCTATTATATTATGGAGCGATTACCAAAGCGCCAGGTCAAGCTTCCCAGTGTGGAAGGAGCCGGAGGAGCTTCCACCGGCCCGGGAGGAGTGGCTGATGGAGGCCGGCGGCAGCTTTGAAATCACTCAGCTTAGCGGCGAAGGGCTTGCCTGGGACAGGCTGAGCATATGGCTGAAGCCGTCCGGCGAGGGCAGTTTTGGCTTCTATGCCGCGCCGGTCATACTGGACTACAAATGGTGCGGCAGGTGGTACACAGTTTATGAGGGGGAGGAATGTTATACAGTCCACTCCGAGGACGGCGGGGCCGTGGGCGTAGACCTGCGCTTTCCGTCGGGGATTTTTCACCGGGACGGGCGATACAGGGTGAGGCTGGGGATAAAGAACAGCAGGCAGGACGGTATATACCAGGTCTGCAGTTACGAGTTTAGGGCGAAGCACCTGGACGGACCGGCAGAGGGGATGGAGGCCAATGACTATGATAGCTGGCAGGAGGCCCGGGAGGAGGATACGGACAACGGGCGTATCACCCTGACGCCCAGGCGCACATATACAGACGGCGACGGGCGGGCCATGCTGGAGTTCTCGGTGCTTTTCAATGAGGACTCCTACAGCATGGGAATAGATTCACGTGTGGACCGGCTCTGGCAGGGGAGATGGTATACTGTCTCGGGGCCGGATATCCAGAGGGGAGCGGCTACAGGAGGCTCCGGGGAGCCGGGACAGGAGTTTATCACTGCGGCAGCAATACCCGGTAAGGTCCTCCAGCACCCTGGCACCTACCGGCTCTACTGGGGCCATACCTACTACTGTGAGTTCACTGTGGAATAACGCCGAAAATACTGATTGCTCCTTGACAGAACTGCCCGGCTGTGCTATATTAGAATAATAAATATGGGCCTTTGGGGCACATCGGGGAGTGTCATTTTACTTGGAAAAGATACTTATAATTGACGACAGCGCGGTGCAGGCTGCGCACCTGAAAAGCATACTGGAGGAGGACTACCAGATTACCGTAGTGCAGGAGTCGGAAAAGGGGCTGAAGTACGCCAGCGAGCAGGACTTTTCCCTGATACTGCTGGATGTGGTAATGCCCGGCATGGACGGATTTGTGCTTCTGAAAAAGCTTCAGGAGGAGGTTGCCACCAGGCATATCCCGGTGATACTGATAACCTCCCTATCGGACATTGAAAATGAGCAGAGGGGGCTGACGCTGGGGGCGGTCGACTACATATATAAGCCCTTCCATCCGCTGATAGTAAAGGCCAGGGTGAACACCCATATAAAGCTCTACCAGTACCGCAAGCAGGTGGAGTACCAGTCCATGACAGACCAGCTCACAGGTATTGCCAACAGGCGGCGATATGAGCGCACTAGCGAGCAGAAGTGGCAGGAGGCCATACGGCTCAAGGTGCCCTTCTCCATCTGCATGATGGACATAGACCACTTTAAGAAGTTCAACGATACCTTCGGGCATCCTGCCGGGGACACGGTGATATCCTCGGTGGCGAGCACAGCCGGGTCGTACCTGCGCAGGAACACGGACTTTTTAGCCCGGTACGGCGGCGAGGAGTTTGTGGCCTTTATGATGGGCGACGAGGCGAAGCCGGCCTTTGAGCAGATGTGCCGGGTGCGCAGGGCGGTGGAGGAGCTGCACATCCCCCACTGTGGGTCGGTCTCAGAATGGGTGACCATAAGCATAGGCGGGACCACTGTGCGGCCGAAGCGCGGGGACTCCTTTAGCACATACCTGAAGATAGCCGACGCAATGCTGTATGACGCCAAGAGGTTTGGGCGCAATCAGGTGGTTTGGAACAACGAAAATATGCGCCAGTTTAAGGAATAAGAAGGCGCCTGTACCAAGTGTGGTACAGGCGCTTTGTGTGCCGTTTAAAACAGGCTTGTGCCACCCTGGCGGACAAGGTGGGCGATTACAGCAATCAGGAACCCCAGCGCCGCGCCGCAGACCGCCTCGCGTATCCGGTGGCCCAGGGACTCGTTGAGCTTAGGTATCAGCTCCTGGAGAGCCTTCCTGCCCAGAGGGTCCGCGTCCTCCTGCTCCAGGTACTCCACTATATGGTTGATGGCCTTGGCGTGGAGCCCCGCCGCCCAGCGCACGCCGGTGGCGTCATACATGACTATCATTGCAAGGATAAACGAGAGGGCAAAGATAGGGGAGTTGAAGCCGTACATATAGTATGAGGTCAGCAGCACAGAGCAGGTCAGCGCCGAGTGTGAGCTGGGCATGCCGCCGGCCCCAGCCAGCCGGTGGCGGTCGAACTGCTTATGCTTTATGGCGTCTATCAGGGCTTTCAAAAACTGGGCCGTGGCCCAGGATATTACAGCTACGTTTATCAGCGGGTTTGAAACAAGTATAGACAGGTCCATTGGGGAGATTCCTTTCATATGCGTATGAATATATAATACCCTATTTTACCCCGGGCTGTCAACACAGGCTTGCGCAGAATCGAGGGATGTGTTAAAATTTGTTTTATGATAACAGAAGGGGAGGGCCATAGATGAGCTGTCCAAGAAACTATTCAAAAGAGCTTGAGAGGCTGATAGCAGGGTTAAAAGGCAGGGTCCCCACCCTGCTCCTGCACGCCTGCTGCGCCCCCTGTTCAAGCGCCTCCCTTGAATACCTTAGCCGGTATTTTTCCATAAGCCTTTTATATTATAACCCAAACATATCTCCAATAGCGGAGTATGGGAAGCGGCTGGAGGAGCTTCAGAGGCTTCTAAGGGAGCTTCCGGCAGAGCACCCCATTGGCATTATCCCCTGTGAATACCGGGGCGAAGATTTTGCCAAAATATCAGTGGGCCTTGAGGGTGAGCCCGAGGGCGGGGCCAGGTGCATGGCCTGCTATAGGCTGCGCCTTGAAGAAGCTGCGAAGGCCGCTAAGGAGCACGGGCTGGAGTATTTCACCACCACCCTGACTATAAGCCCGCTGAAAAACGCCGGCGCCATCAACAGGATAGGGGAGGAGCTCTCGGAAAAATATGGCGTGAAGCACCTGCCGTCGGATTTAAAGAAGCGGGAGGGCTATAAGCGCTCTATAGAGCTCTCGAAGGAATACGGCCTCTACCGTCAGGACTACTGCGGCTGTGTATACTCGAAGGCGGAGCGGGACAGGAGAATGGAGGAAAGGACTGATAAGCTTGCCGGTAAACTATAATGGGATAGTATACCCAGCCGCCGACGCCCACGCGCATATTTACCCGGAGAAGATAGCGGAAAAGGCAACGGCTTCCGTGGGGGCGTTCTATAATTTAAAGATGGAGAATACCGGACTTCCGGAGGTGCTGCTCCGGGAGGGCAAGAGGGCCGGGATAGACAGGTTTGCAGTCTGCTCTGTGGCGACGAAGGTTGAGCAGGTGCGCTCTATCAATGCTTTTATCGAGCGGGCCTGCAGGGAGCACCCGGAGTTTGTGGGCCTTGCCGCCTGGCACCAGGATATCGCGGACATAGAGGGCGAGCTGGATGATATTATGGGCCGGGGACTGAGGGGTATAAAGCTGCACCCGGACTTCCAGAAGTTCCAGATAGACGACCCGAAGCTCCTGCCATTTTACCGCGCCGCCCATAGGCGGGGACTTCCCATACTCTTCCATACCGGGGATATCAGAAAGGACTTCTCCTCACCGAGGAGACTTGCAAGGCTCCTGGATAAGCTTCCGGACCTCACCTGCATAGCTGCGCACTTAGGGGGCTATACCGAGTGGGATACGGCAAGGGAGTGCCTGAAGGGGGAGAATTTGTACGTGGACGCCTCCAGCTCTCTGTGGTTTATCAGCAGGGAGGAGGCCCTAAAGAGCATATACCATTTCGGCACTGATAAGGTGATGTTTGGCACGGATTTCCCCATGTGGCGGGCCGGTGAGGAGCTAGAGCGCTTTTTCAGCCTTGGGCTCACGGCAGAGGAAAACAGGGCTGTCCTCTATGGCAACTTTGCCCGGCTCTATAGGCTTCAAAGGGATGGATGAGGCCAGGTTTTTAGCGGCCTGCGGGGAGGCTATGGAGGACAACCGCCGGGGAGGAATAGGCACCCTGGGGGAGAAGACCCTGCACGCCGCTTTAAAACGCTACTTCCAGCCTGAGGAGCGCTTCAGGGAGGTGGCGGTGGGCCGGTACGTTGCGGATATCATGAGCCCGGAGGGGATAACCGAGATACAGACTGCGGGCTTCGGGAGGCTCCGGGAGAAGCTGGGATTCTTTCTGGAAAACTACCCGGTGACGGTGGTATATCCTGTGGCTGGGCTCAAATGGCTCATAAGCATGAGCAGAGAGGGTGAGCTCTCCAAAAGACGGAAAAGCCCCAAGGCCGGGGGGCCCTGGGAGCTTCTTATAGAGCTTTACAGTATTAGGGAGCACCTGAAAAATCCCGGGCTCAGCCTATGCGTGCCGGTGATGGAGGTGGAGGAGTACCGCCTGAAGGACGGCAGGGGGCGGAGGGGCTATACCCGCTTTGAGCGGATGCCCATAAGACTAATGGACGAGGTATGGGTCCGGGGGCCGGGAGATTACCGCCTGCTGATGCCTCCCGGCCTGCCGGAGGAGTTCACCGCGAAGGAGTTCCAGGCCTGCGGGAGGTTTTCAAATATGCAGGGCTCCCTGGCGCTGAGTGCCGCAAGGGAGCTTGGCGCCGTGGAGCAGATTGGGAAAAGGGGGAGGGCCTATCTCTACAGGCAGGTCAGAGCTTGAGGATATTGTACCTTGCCGCCACAAAGGACCAGTTCTGCTGGAAGGGGTACATAAGGTTCCAGTAGCCGCCGCCGGCAAAACTAAGTTCGTCCATCAGGCTGTACTTCTGTTCAATACTGCGCACGTCCTCATACCAGACTATATGCCGCAGGCCGTCCCGGGTGTAGTTAAAGTATGGGGACTGGGCCGTGTGGTCGAAGATAATGGCTGAACCCTGGCGGCGGGCTATGTCCACGGCATACTCGTTTCCAATAGCTGTGGCCCGGGTCACCCCTCGCTGGAAGGGGAGAATCCAGTCGTAGCCGTAGTTGGGGATACCCAGCTGGATTTTCCCCGGTTCTATGACGGAGGTGCCGTACTCTGCTACCCGGCGCACATGGTTTATGGGCGCTACAGCCATTGGGGGGCCGTAGGTATAGCCCCACTCGTAGGTCATGAGAAGAACGGAGTCCGCGATATCCCCGATGGCCCTGTAGTCGTGGGACTCATACAGCAGCCCCTTCTGGGCGTCGGAGGATTTGGGGGCCAGGTCCACATGCAGGAAATATCCGGCGCTGTGGAGCTTCCCGGCAGCGTTCTCAAGGAAGCCCAGATAGGCCCCGCTGTCCTCAGGCGGGATAAACTCAAAGTCGATGTCAAGGCCAGTATAGCCCTTCTGCTCCATTGCTGCAAGTATGTTTGCGAGCACACGGTCCTGGAGTGCCCGGTCGTTAAATAGCATACTGGCCCGCCGGGAGTTAAAATTGCCGTCCTCGGTGACTGAGGACAGGAGCATTACCGGAGTGGCGCCGTACTCCCGGGCCATGGCAATAAGCGGCCTGTCGTCGGGAGGTATGAGCCGGCCCTCGTCGGTGAAGCCGTAGCCGAAGATGGTGAGGTATGTGAGATATGGCAGGGCTTTGCGCAGTACGTCGGGGGCTATATAGTCGTAGGCGTAGCCGTTTACTTTGACCCGGCGGCGCTTTCCCGCCGTAAAGTGTATCACGATGGTCTGGCCCACGTGGAGGGTTGGGGAGAGTATGAGCTGGGGGTTATTCTGCAGGAGGACATAGACCGTGACCCCATACCTTGCGGCGATAGAGGAGAGGGTGTCTCCCTGACTGACGGTGTAGGTGACGGCGGGAGTGAGCAGGATTAGCCCCTGGCCCGGGGGAAGATTCCTGGGGTCTAAAATAGCATTGTCTGTCGTAATGCGCTGGGGGGATACCCCGAAGCGCTGGGAGATACTGTATAGGGTGTCGCCGGGCTGAACGGTGTATATTACCATTTGACCGCCTCTCTCTCATGGATATGCTGGGGAATTTATATGCGAAAAAGAGACGGAAAAGAATACTTTTGGGAGGAAAATAACATGTTTGATATGCAGAAACTGGCCTATTTCACAGAGGGCAACAGGTTTGCCGGAAGCCATACCGAGGGGAACAGGATAATACGCTATAGGGTGGACCCGGACAGGGAGAACGAGAAGCTTCTGGTCTGGTGCTGGCATGAGGATAAGTGCTTTGAAAAGGCAAAGGAAAAGTCAGAGGGGAGCTTCCCTCTGACTCAGGACGGGCTAAACGCTCTTATTCTTTGGCTCCAGAAAGAATTTGAGGAGCATACATAAGGCGCATGCGAAAAAGCATATAACAGACCAGGATCTGCCCAGCTCCCAGGGCAGCTTAGGCTGGGTTCCAGGAATAACCGGCGGATATACTTGGATATATGTCACAAGCAATGGGAGAAAGGGCATTAAGATGTACCGCCTGATATTCCCGCCGGAGAGAATGCCCACAGTGGCGGCGAGGCTAAGGTGCAGAATGTACCAGAGCGCCTCTCCCCACAGCGGGTGCCCCCACAGAAATACCGGAACATGGGACGCGCCGTAAAGCAGCGGGCCCGCGGCAAGTATGCCCAGCGCTGCCCATAGCCTGGGCACATAGGTCTCCGGGTTCTTCCAGAAGAACCATGACAGGAGCATGGCAAAATAGCCCAGAGCTGTATATACCAGCATGGTGGTTACTGAATTCCGTACATAGTACGCCATGCTGCTGACGGACCGGAGGGATAGAATAGGGCTGTCAAAGCAGTTGGACAGGGCGAACAGCACGGCTACGGCCGCCAGAGGCACGGGCCAGAGCTTTCGGGCATGGCTTCCCGCCGCCGCGCCGGTGAGGATGAATATGAGGGGGTAGCCAACAAGACAGAGGGGCACGGTGAAGAACAGGGGGGCCTCATACTCCATCAAATCCAGCGCGTCTAAGGGGCAGAGCAGGAGCGCGGCTGTGAGAGTGTAGGCCATTATCACCAGAAAAGTCCCAAGGGGCCTGGAGAGGGTGTCAAGAGTCCGGGCGGGGAGGGGCTTTAGCTTATATCGGAACACTAAAGCCGTCGTACACGCCGCCCAGAACAGCAGGGCGATCGGGAGCATATTCCACCTGTTTGACAGGAAATAGCAGAAGATTGTCCCTATGAGAGTGAGGGAGGAGAGTATGGCGGTCCAATCTACATGGAGTTCACTTTGACCGTGGGCGCGGAGAAATCTGCTTATATAATAAGAGATGGCGAAGAACACGTATCCGATGATGGCATAGGGAAATATCATGGCGAGGCTGAGGGTGCCAATGGACATAAGGAAAGCACAGACTGCCGGGAGGAAGCAGAGGTAGTGCCCACCGGTGCCTGAGACAAGCCCCACACATGCACTGAGCAGCGGATAGACGATGAAGCAGGCATAAATCATCGCAGCCGGCACGCCGGGGGTACCGGCTGCACTACGGCGGCTGGACTCCGTGACAAACAGGGCGGCACATATGATAACTGTCCCCAGGGATATCAGGGACAGCAGGATAAGCTTGATAAGAGAACGCTTAGGCACGGTTATTTCCCCACGGCCTCCCGGACAATCCGGCCCATCTCCTCCCGCTGCTGCTCCATCTGAAGGGCCAGATGGAACTGGTTGCGGGCGCGGTCAAGATTGTGCTGGGGGCGCTTTATGCGGAAGTACACGTCGCCGTTAAGGTAGTCGGTGAGGAAACGCACGCCAACCTCGAAGGTCATGGCCCAGGCACCGTCCGGGAGGGTTTCAAGCTCGGTCTCGGTGAGGGCGGAGCCTGCGGCGGAGAGGAATCCCCGGGTGTAGGCCCTATAGAGCTCCAGGTCGAAATTCACCTCGCTGAGGTCAGTCTCATCCTCAGCAGCGGTAGAGGCGCCTGCTCGTATTGAATCGCCGAAATCAAAGGCCGTGAGCCCGGGCATGACCGTATCCAGGTCTATAACGCAGACGGCCTTTTTTGTGTTGGCGTCAAAAAGTATATTGCTCATCTTGGTGTCGTTATGGGTAACTCTAAGGGGGAGCCTGCCGTCATTTAAGAGGCCCATCAAAAGCCCTGCGCGCTCCTCACGGCTGAGGGCAAAGTCGAGCTCGGCCTGGACCTCGGCAAGGCGGCCCTTGGGGTCGGCCTCTACAGCGTCCTTTAGCTGCTGCAGGCGCACCGGGGTGTTGTGGAAGTCCTTGATAATCTCATGGAGGGTGCCGGCAGGATAGCCGCCAAGCATGGCCTGGAAGTCCCCGAAGGAGCGGCCCGCCTCAAAGAGCATGTCCGGGCTGTCGGGGGTCTCGTAGGTAACGGTATCTCCGATATGCAGAGTGCAGCGCCAGTAGTTGCCGGAGTCATCGATATATACCGGCCTGCCGTCCGCGGCGGGGACTATCTGCAGGATATCCCGGTCCGGGTCGCCGCCCCGGGCGGTGAGCTTTTCCCTAAGGAAGCTTGTGACTCCCAGCATATTATCGATTATGTCACCGGGGCGGGGGAAGACAAAGTGGTTTATCCTCTGCAAAACGTATTTTTCGTCCACAAGATAGGTGTCGTTGATATGCCCGCCGGAAAGGACCCGCACAGTGGCGTCCTTTGCCCAGCCGAAGGCCAGAAGTACCTGCTCGGTAAGTGCTGTGCTGTTGCTCATGTTTTTATCCTCCTGATTTGCTTATTTTTTATTATATAAATATTAATTATCTTAGAAGCGCAGGGCTGCCCTGATTATTACGCCGTCCTCTATTTCAGAGACGGTAAGGCTGCCGCTGTGTGCAAGGGCTATCTCCGTAGAGTTCCCAAGGCCCCGAAGCTCATTTTCCTCAGGCTCCGGGTCGTCAAACAGCCAGTCCAAAAGCTGCCGTAAGCTTTTGCCCTTTATGGAGAGCTTCTCTTTCTGAGGCAGCTCCCCGGTGTAGACCACCTCCAGGCGCAATAAATCCTCCCCCGGGATGGCAGTGAAGCGCACGCGGCGGTCACCTTCTCCGTGGGAAGCGTCTGTGGCGGCGCGGGTCAGCAGCTCGTCGGCTAAAATACAGAGCTCGCTGGTCTTTATGGGGGCCTCCATGGAGGAGGCGTTGCACTGGAAATCTATGTCGTTCTGGGCGGCGAAGGCCGCCTTGGTTGCTATGACGGCGTTAAGATAGGGATTATCATGGTAGCGGCCCAGTATGGGGTTTTCAAGGGCGGACTGCTTATAAGAGGCTATGTACCGGGGTATTTCCTCGGTGCGGCCCTCCCGGAGAAGCTGGGACACGGTGTCAAGGGCATACTCGCCGTTCTTATGGGCCGAGCGGACCTGGCGCACTGCCGCAAGCATGTCCAGGTAGTCAGAGGACTCCTGCTGCAGCATGTTTTCCCTGGCCTCATGCCTTGCCGCCTGGGACTGCCAGCGGCCCGCGTGGTATATGCTCCTAAAGCAGAAGATAAGGGCGCAGTATATCAGAACCGCAAAGAACAGCCTGTCAGTGGGGCTCTCAATGCCGAAGGACATATCGAGCTTGCCCATACACAGCAGGTACTGCAGAATGCACAGGGCGGTCATGCCGAACAGGAACACCGAGGGCCCCCGCTGGGCAAAGCGCTGCATGGGGCGGTAGAGGCAGAAGATTGTGAGCACATACAGGAGTATCGTGGCAAGCACGGATATGACCCCGCCGGGAGCTCCGGCAACGCCGAAGGGCATGGCCCCTAATAACAGGGGGGTAAAGAGCAGTATAAACGAGAGGTTCGCCATGGAGAGCACAGAGATAAATACCTTCTGCAGGATATTGTTCGTGTGCACAAATACGGAGGCCGTGAGCAGCACCAGGGTGCCCACCAGGGCCGGGCCGTGTATGGATATGTTTGGCCCCTCAAATTTTCCATTGAGCGCCGATGAAATCACAGCGGCTATGATATACGCCCCAGCCATGACCCCCACAGTGGCAGGCAGCCGGTAGCGGTCCTGTAGCAGGGCCAGGAACAGGCAGGCCGTGCAGAATAGCAGGATGGGGAAGTACACCATACGCGAACACTCCTTAATACAATAAAAATAGGCCGGGGGACACCGGGCCCCCACGACCTATTGTACCATACTTTTACTGTTAATACTAGACCTAATCTTAAATTATTCCTCCCCGTATAGCCCGGTGGAGAGGTATCTGTCCCCGCCGTCGGGCAGGAGGGCAACTATCGTCCTGCCTTTATTTTCGGGACGCCTCGCCTGCTGGACCGCCGCCCACAGTGCCGCGCCTGAGGATATGCCCACTAAAAAGCCTTCTGCACGGCCCACGAGCCTGGCAAGCTCGAAGGCATCTTCATCCTTTACGCGGGTTATCTCGTCTATGATGGAGACATCCAGGACTTCCGGCACAAAGCCCGCGCCGATACCCTGTATGCCGTGGGGACCGGCCTTCCCGCCGCTGAGCACGGGGGAACTGTCGGGCTCCGCCGCGACTATCTTAATGCCAGGCTTCATCTTCTTGAGATATCTGCCGGCGCCGGTAATAGTTCCGCCGGTGCCGGCGCCCGCTACAAATATATCTATGCCGCCCCCGGTATCCTCCCAGAGCTCCGGGCCGGTGGTGTTGTAGTGGGCGGCGGGGTTTGCGGGGTTTACAAACTGGCCGGGTATGAAGCTGCCGGGGATGTCCTTCTGAAGCTCACCGGCCTTTTCGATAGCTCCCGCCATGCCTAAGCTCCCGTCTGTGAGCACCAGTTCGGCCCCGAAAGCCTTCATCAAAAGCCTGCGCTCGGCGCTCATTGTATCGGGCATGACTATTATGACCCTATACCCCCTTGCCGCCGCCACAGCGCACAGGCCTATGCCGGTGTTACCTGAGGTGGGCTCGATTATCACCGAGCCGGGCTTTACCGCCCCGCGCCTCTCTGCGTCGTCCAGCATGGCCCTTGCCACCCGGTCCTTTACGCTGCCGGCGGGGTTCATTGCCTCAAGCTTGCCTAAAAGCCTCGCCTCAAGGCCTAATTTTTCCCCTAGCCTTTTAAGCTCCAGCAGAGGGGTATGGCCGATGAGCTGGTCGGCGGATTGGTATATTCTCATGGTGTATCACCCTAACCTTTGGTGTCAATTATGGAGGTGCCGGCCTCGCCTGCGGCGCTGGCAGTATAGGCCGCCACAGCCTGGTGGAACTCGGCGTCGGAGCCGCGGCGGGAGTTGACCCTGGCGCGCTTAACCTTCTTCTCCTCCTCAGTTTCCATGTGCACGGCGGGCTTCTTCTTCTCCGGCCTACCGGCGGGCTCGGGGGTATCCCCGGGCTCCTTCCTCTCGGGAGCCTTGGGCTTCTGGGCCTCCTCCGCTTTTACAGCGTCCTTTATGGCCTTATGCTCCTCGGCCTCGGTGGGCAGCCTGTCATAATCCCCGCGGCTAACAAACTCCCTGGAGCTCTCCTCTATCCTGTCGCAGCGCTGTTTCTCCTGCATGAATATCTCCAGCTTCTTATTCTTGGGGATAGAGGAGTTGTGCTCAACGCCCTTTAAGGTCACAAGGGAGCTGTTGATATAGGTCATCTTCAGGCGCTGGGCCTCTTCCTTGGTGCGGCACTGCTTGAGCTTCTGCTCGAAGGCCTTCTGCTCCTGCTCGGCAGCCTTGAGCTTCTGGTATGCCTCAGGGTCATTGGCCTGCAGATATTTGCGCTCCTCGGGGGTGAGCTTCCCTCCCTGCAGGAGCTTATTGTGGATGTCCCTGAGCTTATCGTCGGGCTTATGCTCATCCTCGCCGTCCTCACTAAGGGAGGCCGAGAGGTATTCGTCCAGGGACTTATGGGAGCCAAGCTCCCCTTTTGCCTGCTTCATCTGAAACTGAGTCTGGAGCTTTAGGTTTTTAGTGTACGCGCCTATGGAGCCCATCATTGTTATCATATGTGATACCTCCCAATTATAACTCCCTTTATATATTACTCGGCAGAAATAGGGGGCAAGATAATAGAGCACAAAAAAGTTTATTGGGAATAGAATAATGGGGAAAGGGAGTGAGAGCCTTGCCAAAGGTGCTGGCTACTGGAATAGATATATCGGAATTCAACGGTGACGTGAATATCGCCGCCATGAAGGGGAAGGTTGACTTTATAATAATACGCTGCGGCTACGGCGAGGATTACTCGTATCAGGACGATGTGCGCTATAGGGAGAACGTGGGCAAGTGCCGGGCGGCGGGCATACCATTCGGGGTGTACCTGTACTCATACGCCAGGAATACAACTATGGCAAAGAGCGAGGCAAGGCATACCCTCAGGCTACTTCGGGGGCTGACCCCGTTATACGGCGTATGGTACGACGTGGAGGACCGCACGCTGCCGGGGAACAGCCAGCTCACGGAGAACTGTCTGGCGTTTTATAACGAGCTGCAGAATGCCGGGTACTACTGCGGGCTGTACTCCAGCATTTCCTGGATGAAGGAGCGGCTCAACAGCCCCAGGCTCGCCCATATAGACCGCTGGGTGGCCCAGTGGACAGGGGAGTTGCAGTACCCCGGGGCGGGTATCTGGCAGTACACGGACAGGGGGCTCGTAAACGGAAGGTATTATGACATGAACCGGGCCTTTAGGGATTACCCGGCTATAATCAGAGGGGAGGACTGGACGGATATGACAAGGGAGCAGGTGGCGGAGCTGGCCAGGCAGGAGGCCCAGAAGGTGTATGATAAAAACGAGTCGAAGTATAAGACCTTCAAGGATGTGCCCTCCTGGGCAAGGGAGGCGGCGGAGGATGTGTACAACAGGCTGGGCCTTGCGGGGGCAGAGGGCGGCAGCGGAAACGAGACACAGCTAAACGCCAGCGCAACTTATGTGCGGGCGCTGTATGTGATAGATAAGGTCATAGAGTTGATAGACAGCCTTTGATGTAAGGCGTTGGCGGCAGAGGTACACCTTGCCAACCGCGGCCAGGTGTGCTATAATAAATAAACT
The DNA here is from genome assembly GCF_009917525.1 of Acutalibacter sp. 1XD8-36. Taxonomy (GTDB): domain Bacteria; phylum Bacillota; class Clostridia; order Oscillospirales; family Acutalibacteraceae; genus Acutalibacter. The sequence continues at coordinate 405,864 of NZ_QZDU01000002.1, read as the reverse complement.
TGATAATAAGGGGGACGTTAAAATGTGCGGATTTGTAGGCTTTACCGGGGACCCTGACGAGGGCGTCCTGCACTCAATGACTACGGCCATTGCCCATCGCGGCCCGGACGACGCCGACTACTACTGGGCTCCGGGTATATCCCTGGGATTTAGGCGGCTGTCCATAATCGACATTGAGGGGGGCAGGCAGCCTATCCTCAACGAGGACGAGAGCAAGGCGCTGGTGTTTAACGGCGAGATATATAACTACTGGGATATAAGGCAGAAGCTCATAGAGGCAGGGCATAAGTTCCGCACCGAGGCCGACTCCGAGGTAATATTACACGGCTATGAGGAGTACGGCCCCAAAATACTGGATAGGGTGCGGGGCATGTTTGCCTTTGCCATATGGGACAGGGAGAAGGGGGAGCTCTTCGGGGCCAGGGATTTCTTTGGGATTAAGCCCCTTTACTACGCTGAAATGGGCGGGGTGTTCATGTTCGGCTCGGAGATAAAGAGCTTCCTGCACCATCCCGCCTTTAAAAAGGAGCTCAACCGCCGGGCCCTGGAGAACTATCTCAGCTTCCAGTATTCCCCCGGGCCTGAGACCTTCTTTGAGAATGTGTACAAGCTTCCCCCCGCCCACTACTTTACCTATAGGGACGGCAAAATGGAGACTGTCCGGTACTGGCTACCGGAGTTTCACGCCGAGGAGGACAAGAGCCTTGACTACTGGGTGGACGAGATAGAGAAGGTTTTTGACGACAGCGTGAGGGCACATAAGGTCAGCGACGTTGAGGTTGGCTCTTTCCTGAGCTCTGGGGTGGACTCCAGCTATGTAGCCTGCTCTGCAAACGTGGACAAGACCTTTACGGTGGGCTTTGACAACGGAGAGAAATACAACGAGACCAGCTATGCCAAGGAGCTCTCTGAGCTGATACCTGTTAAAAACATCAGCAAGGTCATAACCCCCGAGGAGTTCTGGGGGAATTTCCAGAAGATACAGTACCATATGGACGAGCCTCTGGCTGACCCCTCGGCTGTGGCGCTGTACTTTGTGTGCAATACCGCCTGCCGGCATGTAAAGGTGGTGCTCTCAGGAGAGGGCGCGGATGAGATATTCGGGGGGTATAACATCTATAGGGAGCCCCTGGAGCTACAGTGGTATGACAAAATCCCCATGCCTGTCAGGCGGCTTATTGGCAGGGTAGCGGGGATGTTCCCGGCGCATAGGGGGCTCAACTTCCTTGTGCGCAGGGGGAAGACCCTTGAGGAGCGTTTTATCGGCAACGCCTATATGTTTACTGAGAAGGAGCGCCGGGAGATACTCAGAAACCCGGTGGGCACACCGGACCCTGCTGTGCTCGTGAAGCCCTATTACGACATGGTGAAGGGCAAGGATTCGGTTACAAAAATGCAGTTTGTGGACCTGAACATGTGGATGGTGGGGGACATACTTTTAAAGGCCGACAAGATGAGCATGGCAAACTCTCTGGAGCTGCGGGTGCCATTCCTAGACAAGGAGATAATGAAGCTCGCCGGGCGCATACCCACAAAGTACCGGGTGAACAGTGAGAACACCAAGCTGGCCATGAGGAAGGCGGCGCTGAGGAGGATGCCCGAGAAATGGGCGGGAAAGAAGAAGCTGGGCTTCCCGGTGCCGACCAGGGTCTGGCTTAAAGAGGACGAGTATTATAACAGGGTGAAAAATGAGTTCACCGGCGATACCGCCAGGGAGTTCTTTAACACGGATAAGCTGGTTTCCCTGCTTGACGAGCATAGGGCCGGGAAGAAGGACAATAGCAGGCGGGTCTGGACGGTGTATACCTTCCTCATCTGGTATAAAGAGTTCTTTGTGAACAGATAAAGTGGTGCAGGGGTATGAAGAAAATATTAGAACCCCAGGTGCCTTTCCCGGTGGACGCAGAGTCGGACAATTTTACTGCGGCGCTGGCGTCGGCGCTGGTAACTGCCAGGGGGTATACAGGGGAGAAACCATATTGGTGCGCGTCAAAGCGCCGCCATTGTATCCACTGCAGTCCCTGCGGCGATAACCTGCTGGAGCGGCACCAGCTGTCAATTTACCACTGCCTTCTGACAGTGTCCACGCTTGCCTTTGGCTTTGATTATCCCTGGGATGACAGCGTGGGCCAGCATAGTTTGCCGGGCTTCCCATGGGGCTGGCGCTGGGACGAAAGCTTCGTGGACAAGCTTGCACGATTTGCTGGGTTTACCTATGAGCGCTTTTACAGCGCTGGTGAAGAACTGCTTAAGGCTGTGAGAAGCGCCATTGACGGCGGCTTTCCGGCCCTGCTCCGCTTGGAAAATGAGATGGAGTGGCTGCTGGCGGCGGGCTATGAGAACGGCATGATATACGCCCTGGACTCAAAGCTCCACGCCCTGCCTGAGGGCTGGCAAAGCAGCCTTCGGGACGCCATTGTCATCACCGGAAACGCTAGGCCCGAGATGTCATATAAAGAACTGCTGGAACGCATTGAGAAAGCCCTCTCCTATGATAAGCATACGGAGCTTGAGGGTGTTGTTATGGATGTGCTGGACCATGTGACAGAGGAAAACGCCATGGACACCGCGGGCATGATATGCGGCATTACCGGGGTATTTATTGAAGCGAGATGGCACGCAGCCGAGGCGTTTTGTGGGGAGGAGAACCTGCTGTGGGATATTTGCACAGATAGGGAAATACATAGCAGGCTGAAAGATGTTTTTTCGGCGCGGTACATCATGGACGGAAATGACGAGACCCATGGTATTGGCTGGAAGATATGGGGGCTGATGGGAGTGGGGCCTGAGACTGGGTATAATATCACAGAACGGTCCGGGGATTTGATTTTGCAGAAGGGAACACAGGAAGGATTGAAGGCCATGCTTGCAAAGGTGCTTGAAAATGACCGAGTGGTATGTGCAGAAGTCCGGGCCTGTATTGAACAGCTTTAATATATCAGAAATATGGAAAGGGCAGGACGGACCATTTTGGTCTGTCCTGCCTTCGACTTCTTTAAGGGGTTACTCAAACTGCCTGTGCTCCTGCACCGCCTTATAGGACGGTCGGATTATCTTGCCGCTGCCCACCAATTCCTCAATCCGGTGGGCGCTCCAGCCCGCTATCCTTGAGATGGCAAAGATAGGGGTATACAGCTCCATAGGCAAATCGAGCATACTATAAATAAATCCGCTGTAGAAGTCCACGTTTGCCGAGACGCCCTTATATATCTTGCGGTCCTTGGCTATGGCCTCCACTGCCAGACGCTCCACGTTCTGATAGAGCCGGTACTCGGCGGTGCGCCCCTTTTCGCTGGAGAGGCCCTCCACGAAGCTTGCCATGGTCTTTGCCCGGGGGTCGGAGATGGAGTAGACGGCGTGGCCCATGCCGTAGATAAGGCCGGACTTGTCAAAGGCCTCCTTATGGAGGAGCTTTAACAGGTAGGCGCTTATCTCATTGTCGTCGTTCCAGTCCTTTACATGGGACTTGATGTCCTCAAACATCTGCACCACCTTTATGTTCGCGCCGCCGTGCTTGGGGCCCTTCAGGGAGCCGAGGGCTGCGGCTATGGCTGAGTAGGTGTCCGTGCCGGAGGAGGTGACCACGTGGGTGGTGAAGGTGGAGTTATTGCCGCCGCCGTGGTCGGCGTGCAGAATCAGGGCTATGTCTAGGACTTTTGCCTCAAGGGCCGTGTACCGGCAGTCCGGGCGAAGTATGCGCAGGATGTTCTCGGCCGTGGAGAGGGCGGGGTCCGGCTGGTGTATAAACAGGCTCTGGCCGTCGTGGTAGTGCCTGTAGGCCTGGTAGCCGTAGACGGACAGGAGGGGGAACAGGGCGATAAGCTGCATACACTGGCGCAGGACGTTGGGGATAGAAATATCCTCGGCGTCTTCGTCATATGAATATAGGGTGAGGACGCTGCGGGCCAGGGTATTCATCATGTCGCCGCTGGGGGCCTTCATAATGATGTCCCGCACGAAGCTGGTGGGCAGGGTGCGGTAAAATGAGAGCAGCGAGCAGAACTCAGTGAGCTGCTGCCCGTCTGGATAGTCGCCAAACAGCAGCAGGTACGCTATGCGCTCATAGCCGAAGTTATCCTCCTTGGGCTGGCGGCGTATGAGCTCCTCAACGTCGTAGCCCCTGAAGTACAGCTTGCCCTCACAGGGCACGGACTTACCGTCCACGTTTTTGGTGGAAACTATCTCAGAGATATTTGTAAGGCCGGTGAGCACGCCTTTGCCGTTCAGGTCGCGCAGGCCGCGCTTTACGTCAAACCGGGTATAGAGCTCGGGGTCTATGCGGCTGTTTTCCACACAGAGCCGAGAGAGGGACTTTATCTCAGGCCTTATCTCGGAATAGACAGACATATGCAAATCTCCTTTCTTTTATGAGGTTTGTCGGCAAATAAATTATATTTAGTCTTTATTATACTAAAGTTATCAGCCCCGCGCAAGGGGAAAATTGTAAACAAATAAAGAACGATACTGAAGAAAGAAGGGAAAGCTTTGCAGAAGCTGATAGGATTTGTTAAAAACATAGTGGTGCTTGCCAGCGTATGCGTATGTGTGTGGTGCGCCTGGGAGAGCCTGGGGGCGTGGTTTTCCGAGCGGGGCGGGGAGGCCTTTCTGTTTGCCGCCGGCATGGGAATAGAGGGCGCTCCGGAGAGCGAGACAGAGCAGGGGACGGGTCTGCCGCCGGAGAGCTCCGCTGTGCCGGAGGAGGTGCACACTGACGGCGCCCTGCCCGACGACGGAGTCGTGCCATTCCACAGCGACCTGCTGCCGGGCTTCACCGCCACTCCGGACCCCAACAGGAGCAGCGGGACGGTGGAGGAGATACAGCTGGACGGGGGCACGCCTATCGATAATTTCTTTGTGCGGGACAGCACGGAGTCGGGGACAGACCTTGCCGCCGAACTTCTGGAGAGCCCGGACGTGCATATTAAAGGCGACGGCAGCGTGGAGGTGCTGATATACCATACCCACACCAGCGAGGCATACTCAAAGGAAGACTCCGGCTTTTACTATACGGATATGGAGACCCGGACACAGAATCAGGACATGAGCGTTGTGGCTGCCGGGGAGGAGCTGGCGAAGGCTCTTGAATCCAGGGGAATCGGGGTGGTGCACGACAAGACGGTGAACGACCTGGCATATAACGGCTCCTACTCCCGGTCTTGGGAGGTGATACAGAAAAATCTAGCCGAGCACCCGGGGATACAGGTGACGATAGACCTGCACAGGGACTCCATGACGACCGAGAGCGGGGTGAAGTATAAGCCCACGGCCCAGATAGAGGGGAGGAAGGCTGCCCAGGCCATGCTCCTTGCAGGGTGCGACGCGTCGGGGGACTGGGGGGATTTCCCGGACTGGGAGTGGAATCTGCGGCTGATATTAAGGGTGCAGCAGAAGGCCCAGGAGCTGTATCCTGGGCTGATGAGGCCGATGAGCTTTTCAAACAGCAAGTACAATATGAACGCCACAAGAGGCTCAATGCTCATTGAGGTGGGCACGGAGGTGAACACCGCGGCGGAGGCAAGGTATACCGGGAGGCTTCTCGGGGAGATATTGGCAGAGACTTTATTAGGGCTGGAATAATTTCGTGAAAATCAGCCACGATACCTTTTAAAGAGAGATAGAGAGATAAAATAAGAAAGGTATGTGGCTTTAGTGAGACAGGAGTGGAGGTCGTTTTGGCTGGGGTTTGGTATTGCAATGTTCGTGCTGATTACCGGGCTCGGGCTTTTGAAGGTGGACTATGAGGGCAGGAAGCTGAGCTTTGGGGACGACACGCCGGTAGCGAAGGTGGAGCGCACGGCCTATGGCACGGAGCTTAAAGTAAAGGCCTTTGGACGAAAGGAGACATGGGACGTGACGGGACTTGACAGGGCCTGGGAATTTATATGTGACTTCGGGTGCATACCTCATGAGTGAGATTATATTGGAGAGCATGAGCAGGGCGGTGGGGTATGGAGGATGGGGAATTGTCATGATGGGTGTGCTGGTCGTTATGGTGGGGATGATGGCCGGCGGGCGCAGAAGGTGCGGCAGGGTGACGGTGCCGGTGGGCCGGGAGCGGGAAAAAATCACGCGGACCAGGTAGGCCACTAAAGCATGGCGCTCCCCAAGGTCTTGACGCCGCGCAGGGCGGGCGGCGCTAGATGTCCTGTTTACACCCAGTTAACGGTTTGTTTACAGTTTATTTTCTAAAAAAGAAATAAATTTGGGGCCAAATAAGCTATAATATGTGCTGTACAAACGTATCTCAATACGAAAATTCTCCCCTTAGGAAGGATGATACAGCATGAAAATTACCCGCAAAAGGCGGCTGACCTGCCTGATAATGGCAGTGGTTATGCTGCTGATGATGCCCCTGGAGGCAGTGGCAAGGACTACCGAGGAGGTAAAGGCCGAGCAGGAGGCTCTTGAGGCCGAGCGTCAGGAATTGCAGGCGAGGCTTGAGCAGCTGAAGGAGGACACCGCGAAAAAGCAGGAATATCAGGAGACCCTGCAGAAGCAGATAGAAGTGCTGGAGGACCAGATACGCACGGCGAGAAACGATATTGAGGAGCTGAACGCCAGCATTAACGAGCTGACCATGAAGCTTGACGCCTCTGAGGAGGAGATAGCCGACACTATCGGCCAGTTCAAGGAGCGGGTGGCGGCAATATACAGGGCGGGCAGCGTAAGCTCCCTGGAGATACTGCTGAATTCCAACAGCCTGAGCGATTTTACCATGCGCTCCGAAATGCTCAGCACCATGAGCATGAGGGACCAGGAGATGATAAACAAGATAGCCGAGTATATGGACGCCACTAAGGACGAGCGCGAGGAGTGCGAGGCCGAGAAGAAGCTGGTGGCGGATTTGAAAAAGAGCATGGAGCACAAGCAGAAGGAGCTGGATGGGCTCTATGCGGAGAATGCCCAGGCTATCGCGGACCTGGAGGGCAGGCAGAACGACACAAACCACGCCCTTGAGCAGAACGCTGAGGAGATACAGAAGCGTGATGAGGAGATACAGCGCCTTATAGAGGAGGAGCGCAAGCGCCAGGAGGAAGAGGAGCGCAGGCGCCAGGAGGCCGCGGCCAACGGTGGCAACGGCAGCTACAGTGAGATTGGCGGCGGCGGTGAGACCGGGAACGTGGACTGGGTGCCGGACGGCACCACAAACGGCGTTTCAGGCTTTAACCCCACTTGGCCCATGCCGGGAGTTACATATATCTCCGACGAATTCGGCGGGTCTAGAGGGCACGGCGGGATGGATATAGCCGGAGCGTCCGGTACACAGATTGTTGCGGCAGAATCGGGTACGGTCATAAGGTCCCATATGGCAGACTCGTGGGGCTGGGGCTGGGGATATCATGTGTATATCTACCATAATGATACATACAGCACGCTGTATGCCCACATGAGCGCCACAGCGGTGTCCACAGGTGAGTATGTGACCAAGGGCCAGGTCATTGGGTATGAGGGAAGCACTGGCGACTCTACCGGGCCGCACCTGCACTTTGAGGTCTGGCAGAACGGGACCAGGGTAAACCCGAGGCCGTTCCTGTTCGGGTAAAATAAAAAAGCAAGAGACTGGCGGCTGCCGGTCTCTTTTTTTATTTTGAGGCTTACCTTTCTATTTGGGTTGCCGTCTAATAGGTATAGCCGGCGAAGTTCAAAGGAGGTGTTCTTCCTCTTTCGGACTGCGTCAACTATACTATATAGGCTTGAGGAGGGCCGGATTATGGAAAAAGAAAACTTGAGAATGGTGGAATATCCAAAGACGGAGGTGCACTGGAGCGTGAAACTGTTGGCGTGGGCGTGGATAATGGCGGTGGTGTTTATCATCGGGATGGTGCTGGGCGGGATAACCGGCTGGCAGGAGGAGACAGAGGAGGGGCTGAGGGCAGTTGAGGCCTGGGGCGACGCTGTGCTGGAGGTCCCGGCCCTGGACCAGCGGGATGGGTTCCCCAGAGGCTGTGAGAGCGTAACGGCGGTGATGGCCCTGAACTACGTAGGGATTGATATATCCACTGACGAGTTTGTGGACAAGTATCTGCCCAGAGGGAGCGCACCCTATGAGGTGGACGGAACATATTACAGCCCGGACCCGATGGAATACTTTTTAGGCGAGCCCAGGTCCGAGGACGGCTGGGGGTGCTACGCGCCGGTGATAAAGAGCGCTGTAGGAAGGGTGCTGAAGGATATGGGCTCTGAGCGCGAGGTGGAGGACCTGTGCGGGCTGAGCCTGGAGGAACTGGTGGACGGATACATAAGAGAGGGCGTGCCGGTAATGATATGGGCCACCCGGGGGATGGAGGAGCCCAGATACGGCGCCACACTGACCGTGGAGGGGAGCGGGCGGCGGTTTGACTGGATACAGCCGGAGCACTGCCTGCTGCTGGTGGGAGAAAAAGAGGATACATACCTGCTTAATGACCCTTTGGAGGGCAAGACAGTGGCATATAAAAAGCAGGCTGTCCAGAGGGCCTATGAAGCCCTGGGCAGCCAAGCACTTGCCATTAATGGATACGCGCGAAGCGAGAAGGGGTCCAGGGGGCGCGCCCCCTGGCAGGGTTTGGGGCAGCGCCCCAATACCGTCCTGCCAAGCGAAGCGTAGGCTCTACAGTCTCAAATCTTATACCGAAGCAGCATCTCCTTATCCTCCCCCGGCACCCTATAAGACTCCCGAATCTTCTGAATAGACTTGTTCTGTGTAAACTTAGGCAGCACCTTCCTTTTCAGCAGCAAAAGCGTCTTTTGGGGAAACTTCACATAGCAGACAGACACAGCCCAGGCCGCAGCCATGCGGACATAATACTGCTCCTGGGTAAGCGCCTCAATATGGTCAAGCCCAGCCTGTATGTAATCGGGCTCCACAAAACACCCCAGAAACATAACCAGGGCAAAGCGCGCATAGAACTCCCGGGGGTCTGCAAAAAGCGGCTCAATAAGCTGCCACATAAGGGTCTTGTCCTCTGCGGAGCGGAGCTTGAAGCTGGAGCAGAAGGTATCGCAGACAGCCCAGTTATCTATCAGTGGCAGAAAGCTCTCTATGAGCGGGATACGCTCTGAAAGAGGCCGTTTCATGCCCGCTATCACCATCCCCCGGAGCATTATCTCTTCATAGGACCCTGGACAGCTTACGGAGAGGAAGCCATCAGGGTCAGCCTTGACAATAGCCCGGGCAATCTCCCGAAGGGCCGGGATTCGCACGCCGTAGGCGATGGAGGTGCCGGGGATAAGGCTCTCATGGAAGGCCTTATATTTGGTGTCACCGAGCTCAGAGAACTTATCGAGAATAGCGGAGTAGTCAGATTCAGAGAAGCTCATGCCTCAACATCCATGGGTACAAGCCGGTTTATAAGCTCGAGCATATTGGGCATTGACCGGGACTTATCGAAGCCCGCGCAGTTCTCCCGCATGGCCTGAAGGTGTTTTTTCTCCTGAAGAAGCTGGGATATCTCCTTTGCGAAATTCCCGTCCTTCTCTATGCGCACGCACATATCGTGGGTCTTCAGGAAATTTGCGTTGTCCTCCTCCTGGCCGGGGATGGCGTCGAAGACCGCCATAGGCAGGTTGCAGGCCAGGGCCTCGGAGACGGTGAGGCCGCCGGGCTTGGTAACTAGCAGGTCGGCGGCGTGCATGTACTTCTCGACCTCGTCGGTGAAGTAGAAAAGCCGGGTGGGAATTGGCGGGTTTTGGCCTATCTCTTTCTCGAAGGCCTCAAAGAGCTTCTGATTTCGGCCGGTTATTACGATTATCTGCATTTTTACATTTGTCTCCGCAAGGTCCCTATAGAGCTTGATAATGTTTGAGACGCCGAAGCTGCCTGCCATAAACAGGAGGGTGGGCAGTTCCGGGTCTAAATCCAGCTGACGCAGGAGCATCCCCTGGTCCTGGCGGTCGAAGAACACGCCGTGGACCGGTATGCCGAAGGGGTTTATCTTCTTCTTGGGCACGCCGAACTCCATAAGCTCCGGTACCATATCGTCGCTGGCCACCACATAGCTGTCCACTTCGTCTGCAATATAGGCCCTATGGGCGCCGTAGTCTGTGATAATGCAGATAAGCGGCGCAGAGACCAGGCCGTCGGACTTGAGGGCCGCGACCATCTCCGTTGCAAAGGGGTGGGTGGTGATTATCACGTCCGGGCGGGAGCTCTCAATGGTGGGGTACAGAAGGTTGCTGAAAAGCCCGCTGAGCTTTGGGACAAGGTGCGAGATAACATTCTGCTTATTGGTGCGTTTATATAGCTTGCCGAAGAGCATGGGGGCTTTTTTAGCCATGAACAGATAGCTGTCGCAGACGGTCTTGTCAAGAAGCCTGCCCACGGCTTTAAGGCAGTCCACGTTCTCCACCTCCCAGCGGGTGTTCTCCCGGATGTACTGCTCAATAGCGTTGGCGGCTCTGATATGCCCGCCTCCGGTGGCGGCGGTGAGAAGCATTATTTTCATTTTGGGGCTCCTTATTTGTGGGATATTTATTGAACTGATTATACCATGCAGGTGAAAATCTTTCCAGCTTTTTTAACAAAGCGTAAGTTATTTGTAAGCAGTTTGGAACCATAATATATTATGGGAAAAAAATATAACAAAATTGATACCAAATTCATATGTTTCCCGGCTTTACATTTCCGAAAAGGCAGTATATAATAATAGGACAGGCACTATATTGAAACTTACCCGCCAATAGCGGGAGGAAGGATAAGGCGATGGCGAATTGGGACGGCGGAATTAACTGGAGAAGGATAGGGGCGTTTACGGCAGCGGTGCTGCTGGCGCTTACATTAGGAGCGTGCAAGGGGAAGGACGCAGAGGAGAGCTCTGAGCCGGAGGTTTCCTCAGTGACTAACGGAACAGTGTTCCCCGAGGGAACGGAGATAGGCGGCATAAATATCGGCGGCAAGACCAAGGAGGAGGCCCTGGAGATAGCAAAGGGCGCTATGGAGGAGGCCGTCAATGGGCTGGAGATAACCGTCACCTTTAAGGATGATACAGTGTTGTTAAAGGACGGGGACTTTACTATAAAGGATGTGCTGGAGCTGTCCCTGCCGGATATGCTGGAGAGCGGCAAGGCCGAGAAGTATGAGCTGCCCTTTGTGGCGGACCTCTCCCCTGAGGGTGAGCGCAAGCTCACCGAGGCGGCGAAGACCTGCTTCCAGGAGGGCAAGGACGCGTCCATAGAAAAATTCGACACCAGCGCAGGCCAGTTTGTCTTTACCGAGGAGCAGGCCGGCAGCAGGGTAGATTTGGCGGCGACCCTCAGAAACGTCAGGCAGCTATTGGCCCAGAAGCACGGCGGGGCAATACAGGCGGAGTTTGTGGAGAGCAAGCCCAAGGTGACGAAGAAGTACCTTGAGGAGAACTTCAAGATGCTCTCTACCTACAGCACCGTCTCCACCAATAACTCCAACGGCAACAGCAATATGGCCCTGGCCCTCTCGAAGGTGAACGGCACGATTCTGCAGCCCGGCCAGGAGTTCTCCTATAACGGGACCACCGGCGACAGCACAGACCCCTCTGCGGGATGGCTCCCGGCGGCCGGGCTTGTGGGCGGCATGAGCGTACAGGTCTACGGCGGCGGCATATGCCAGGGGTCTACGACTGTGTATAACGCGGCGCTTATGGCTGGGATGGAGATAATCGAGCGGGACTGCCATGCCATCCCCTCCAGCTACTGTCCCATAGGCCTGGACGCTACAGTGGATTATGGAAGCATAGATTTTAGGTTTAGGAATTCCCTGAAGAACCCGGTATATATATCCTCGTGGATGGACGGCGTGACACTGACGGTGAACTTCTACGGAGTGTTCCCCGACGACTGGGACAATATAGAGCTGGGCTCTGAGCAGACCGGCTATGAGAATCCCAGGGACACGGTGGACTTTGAGGTTGACAGCTCGCTTGCAAAGGGCCAGTATGTGAGGAAGACCAGCGGGAACCCGGGGTATTATGCCAGTGCCTGGAGGATTTACTATAAGAACGGCGAGCAGGTACGCACGGAGGGACTGCCAAATTCCTACTATGGCTCTACCGGCAAGAGATATAAGGTGGGGCCCGGGACGGACACCTCCAAGGTGGACACCAGCAAGGAGAGCGGCACTACAGACCCCAAGCCCTCCCCTTCACCTGTACCCACGCCGAAGCCAAAGCCCACTGACGGCCCGACCCCTGTGCCGCCCCCGGTGGTGACGGCTACGCCGGAACCTACTCCGGAGCCAACACCTGAGCCCACGCCGGAGCCCCCGGTGGTGGAGCCCACCCCAGAGCCTCCTGTTGACGGCGGCGAAGGCGGCGAATAAACAGTAATACCAAAGGCTGCAGGTCTCTCCTGTGGCCTTTTTGCGGTTAAATAAAGAGTAAAAATATAAGCAAAAAGAGAGGAGAAGCGGCTTATGCGTGACGGTTTTTTCAGGGTGGCGGCGGCTACGCCCCAGGTTAAAGTGGCGGATGTGGAGGTAAACGCCGGAAGGATAGTTGAGCTTATCAGGGAGGCGGCGGATAAGGGCTGCGGGGCGGTCTGCCTGCCGGAGCTGGCGGTGACGGCCTATACCTGCGGGGATTTGTTCGGGAGCCGCGCCCTTATAAAGGCGGCTGAGGAGGCCCTTGGAAGGATACTTGAGGAGACAGAGGAGCTTGACATACTCTGCGTTTTGGGAATCCCCGTGGCGGTGGAGGGGTCCCTATACAATGGGGCGGCGGTGTTCCACCGGGGAAGGCTTTTGGGGCTGCCGGTTAAGAGCTTTATACCCAACTACTCGGAGTTCTACGAGGCCAGGTACTTTGCCCCGGCCCCAGAGCCAAGGGAAACAGTCTTCTGCGGGCAGCGGGTATGGCTTGGCGGGAAGCTCCTGTTTGAGTGTGAGAATGTGCCGGAGCTCATAGCAGGGGTGGAAATCTGCGAGGACCTGTGGGGGCCGGAGCCGCCAAGCGCGGGGCTGTGCAAAAACGGCGCCACGCTGATATTTAACAGCTCATGCAGTGATGAGGTGGCAGGTAAGGCAGGGTACCGCCGGGACCTGGTGCGCATGTGGTCAGGGCATATTATAGGGGCCTATGTGTACTCGGACGCGGGACAGGGGGAGTCCACCGGGGATATGGTGTTCGCGGGCCACGATATTATCGCGGAGAACGGCGCGGTGCTCTCTGAGAGCCGGCTGTTCGACACCGGGCTGACTATAGCGGAGGTGGACCTTGAGAAGATATTGCAGGAGCGCAGGAGGAATAACACCTGGGTGAGCGAGAGGGAGCCTGAGTACGTCCGCATACCCTTTGGGTATAAGCAGGAGACCCTTGAGCGCTATAGCCCGGAGCGCACTTTCTCAAGGCAGCCCTTTGTGCCCAGTGACCCGGCAATACGCAGTGAAAGGTGCCAGCTTATACTCACCATGCAGGCCCAGGGGCTGGCGACGAGGTTAAGGCATACCGGGTGCAGGAACGCCCTTATCGCCTTCTCCGGCGGGCTGGATTCCACCTTGGCGGCGCTGGTGACTGTGAGGGCTTTTGATATACTGGGGCTTACTAGGAAGGGGATACTCACAATCTCAATGCCCTGCTTCGGCACCACCGAGAGGACTAAGCGCAACGCCGAGGTCATGGCCCGGGAGCTTGGGGTAGACTTTAAGGAGATACCCATCGGGAAGACGGTGCTGAGCCATTTTGAGGATATCGGTCAGGACCCGGAGAACTATGACGCGGCCTTTGAGAATGCCCAGGCCAGGGAGCGCACACAGGTGCTCATGGACATGGCAAACCAGAGGAACGGCCTGATGATAGGCACAGGGGACCTTTCGGAGCTGGCCCTGGGCTGGAGCACCTATAACGGCGACCATATGTCCATGTACGGAGTCAATGCAGATGTGCCAAAGACCCTTGTGCGGCATTTGGTGAGGTTTGAGGCCCAGAGGCTTGGGGGTAAGCTGGGAGAGGCGCTGTTTGACGTGCTTGACACGCCGGTGAGCCCGGAACTGCTGCCGCCAAAGGACGGTGAAATATCCCAGAAGACCGAGGAGCTGGTGGGGCCCTATGAGCTCCACGACTTCTTCCTGTACCAGCTGCTGCGCCATGGCTTCGGGCCCGGGAAGATATACCGCATGGCCTGCAGGAGCTTTGCGGGGGAGTATGGGCCGGAGGTCATAAAGGGCTGGCTGAAAGTGTTCTGCCGCCGGTTCTTCTCCCAGCAGTTCAAGCGCTCATGCCTACCGGACGGACCCAAGGTGGGCACGGTGAGCGTTTCCCCAAGGGGAGACTGGCGTATGCCCAGCGACGCCAGCTCCGCGGTTTGGCTTAAAGAGATAGAGGGGCTTTAATTATATTTGAGGTGAGCTTATGAAAAATATTTTAGTGACTATACCCGTGTCACAAAAGCAGAGGAAGGATTTGGAACAGGAGGGCGCCTCGGTGCGCTACAGGCTTGGGGAGGCGCTGCCCTCCGGACGGGGAGGCGCGCTGCCATTCCCGGACCTTTTAAGTGCGGATATGGTGACAGAGGAGGATATAGCCTGGGCGGACGCAATACTGGGCAATGTAAGGCCGGAGATTTTGAAGGGCGCGAAAAAATTAAAATGGCTTCAGACAAGCAGCGCCGGGGTTGAGTTTTACACCGCGCCCGGGACCATGCCTGAGGGCGCTGTGCTTACAAACGCCACAGGGGCCTATGGCCTGGCTATCTCCGAGCATATGCTTGGAATGCTTCTGATGATATATAAGAAGCTGGAGCTTTATAGGGACGCACAGCTCAAAGAGGACTGGGCGGGCCAGGGGGAGGTGCGCACCCTGCTTGGTGCGACGGTGCTTATAATGGGCATGGGCGATATCGGCGGAAGCTTCGGGAAGCTCTGCAAGGCCATGGGAGCCTATGTGATAGGCCTTCGCAGAAGGGACGGCAGTAAGCCCGGCTATGCCGATGAGGTCCGTCTGACCGGGAAGCTGGACGAGCTGCTGCCCAGGGCGGATGTTGTGGCGGTGACCCTGCCGGGGACTCCCGAAACCAGGGGAATGCTTGATAAGGAGCGGATAGGCAGGATGAAGCCCGGGGCTGTGGTGCTAAACGTGGGCCGGGGGTATATTATTGACACCGAGGCGCTCTGTGACGCTTTAGAGAGCGGCCATATAGGCGGGGCGGGCCTGGACGTTACCGAGCCGGAGCCGCTTCCCAAGGGGCACAGGCTATGGGGGCTGCCCACGGCTGTTGTCACCCCCCATGTGTCCGGCGGGTACCACCTATATGAGACCCACCAGAGGATAGTGGACATATTCACTGAGAACCTTAGCCGCTTCCTCAGCGGCGGGGAGCTGAAAAATTTGGTGGACTTTGAGACCGGCTACAGGAAGCTTTAAGGGGATTTCAGGAGATTATGGAACATTATCTGGATAATTCCGCAACCACTCGGGTGCTGCCAGAGGCAGCAGAAGAGGCCATGAGGCTGATGGTCTCGGACTTTGGCAACCCCTCCTCTCTGCACAGCATGGGCTTTCAGGCAAAGAAGGAGCTTGACTCTGCAAGGGAGGCTATAGCCAGAAGACTGGGAGCCCTGCCGGAGGAGATAATCTTTACCGGCGGGGGCACAGAGGCCAATAATCTGGCTGTATTGGGTGCGGCCCGGGCCAGAAAGCGCATGGGGCGGCATATTGTCACAACTAAAATCGAGCATGATTCGGTGCTGAATGCCTGTAAGCAGCTGGAGAGCGAGGGGTTTGAGGTGGCCTATCTCTCCCCGGGGGCCAATGGGAATATAAGCCCTGACGAGATTGAGAGGGCCATTAGGAACGATACTGTTTTAGTTAGCCTCATGCTCTGTAATAACGAGACCGGGGCGATACTGCCGGTACAGGCGGCGGCAAGGGCCATCAAGAGGAAAAAGGCTCCGGCGCTTCTGCATACGGACTGCGTGCAGGGCTTCTGCAAGCTGGACTTCACCGTGAAGGGCCTGGGAGCCGACCTGTGCACGGTAAGCGGGCATAAGATCCACGGGCCTAAGGGCATAGGCGCCCTGTATGTGAAGAAGGGAGTGCGGCTGCTGCCCATAGTCCACGGAGGCGGCCAGGAGCGCGGTATCCGCTCCGGGACGGAGAGCCTGCCGCTTATAGGGGCGTTTGCAGCGGCTGTTGGGCTGGCACCCAGGGCGGCGGAGACATTGGGTAGGATAGGTGCGCTGAGAGGGCTTTTGCTAAAGGGCCTGGAGGAGGTTCCGGGCATTGAGGTGAACTCCCCGGAGGACGGCCTGCCGTATATTGTAAACCTGTCGGCTGTTGGGGTGCGCGCGGAGACCATGTTGCACTTTCTGGCGGGCAGAGGGGTGTATGTGTCTGCGGGGGCGGCCTGCGGGAGGGCAAAGCCCAGCCATGTGCTGGAGGCCATGGGGCTTCCCCGGGAGCGGGTGGCCTCGGCACTGAGGGTCAGCTTTTCCAGGTTCAGCACGGATGAGGATGTATATGCCCTTATAGAGGGCCTGAGGGCAGGGCTTTCGAGCCTTGAAAAGGAGAGGTAGAATGGGGAAGTATAAGGCTGTTTTCTTTGACAGGGACGGCACCCTGGTGCGGGGGGACCCGGAGTGGACGGCTTTCCGCAACAACTGCATTAAAGAGTGGAGCGGCAAGAATCTCAATAACTCATACGACTACTTCATGGAGGTCTTTAACCGGGTGCTCAAGGGGAATTTCCCCTTTGCGCCGTATCATACGGTGGAGGAGGAGATGGCGTTCTTTAAGCAATGGTACCTCTATGTTTTCGACGACCTGGGTATAACAGAGAAGCGCTCTGAGCGGGCTGATATGCTGGTGGAAAAGCTCTGGTACTTAAAGAAGCTGCCATACCCTGAGACAGCTGAGGTGTTGGAATATTTTAAGTTCAAGGGGTATAAGCTGGGGGTAATAAGCGACTCCGCGCCGTCCTTAGAGATGACTTTACTTGACTGCGGGCTGCATAAGTATTTCACCAGCTTCACCGCCAGCTCCTTAGTGGGGGCGGAGAAGCCGGACCCCATTATATTCAACGCCGCCCTAGAGGCCCAGGGAGTCACAGCAGAGGAGTCGCTGTATGTGGACGACTACAGGCCCGAGGCCGAGGGGGCAAGGAAGCTGGGCTTTACATCCTTTCTTTTGGACAGGCAGGGCATAGAGCCCGAAGACCAGTGGACCATCGGAAACCTTAGGGAGCTGGTGAATTTTGTGGAGCGAAACAGGAGGTAATTTATGCGAGAGGTCATACTGCTGAAGCTGGGGGAGATAGCCCTCAAAGGGCTTAACCGCCGTAGCTTTGAGGAGATAATGATGAAGAGTATACGCCGCCGGTTGGTGAGCGCCGGGGAATTTTCGGTAACTTCAAGGCAGTCCACAATTTATGTGGAGCCCCTTAATGACAGCGCCGATATGGACATGGCGGAGGAGCGCTGTGCGAAGGTCTTTGGCGCGGTGGGCTATACCAGGGCCGGGGCGGCTGAAAAGGAACTGGCTAAAATACAGGAGAGTGCTGAGGCGTATTTGCGGGAGGAGCTTGAGCTGGCAGACACCTTTAAGGTCGAGTGCAAGCGCAGCGACAAGAAGTTCCCGCTGAAATCACCGGAGATAGCCGCCGGGGTGGGGGCGTACCTGCTGGAGAAATACCCTCACCTGCGGGTGGATGTGCATGAGCCGGATGTGACCGTGTGGGTGGAGGTCCGGGAGGAGCACGCCTTTGTCCACGCCGACGCGCGGCCCGGGGCCGGAGGGATACCTGTGGGCTGCGGAGGAAAGGCGGCGGTGCTTATAAGCGGGGGGCTGGACAGCCCTGTGGCCGCGTGGACCATGGCAAAGCGCGGGGTGGAGCTGACGGCTATACACTTTTCAAGCCCACCATACACCAGTGAGCTGGCCCATGACAAGGTAGTGCGGCTGCTGAGAAAGGTGAGCGAGTATTCGGGGAGGATAAAGCTTATCACCGTGGAGCTCACCCGCCTGCAGGAGGAGATTCGGGACCGCTGTCCCGAGGAGCTGGGGACGGTGATACTGCGCCGGTACATGCTCCGGGCGGCCCAGGCCATAGCCCGGGAGGAGGGCTGCTTGGCGCTTATCACCGGGGAGAGCCTGGGACAGGTGGCCAGCCAGACCATCCAGGCCATAGCCTGCACGGACGCGGTGGTGAGTATGCCGGTGTTCAGGCCGCTTATCGGCAGCGATAAGGCTGAGATTGTGAAGACTGCCAGGAGGATTGACACCTATGATATCTCCATAGAGCCCTATGAGGACTGCTGCACCATCTTTACGCCCAAGCACCCGCGCACCAAGCCAAATCTGGAGATGGTAGAGCGGGGCGAGGGGGCAATAGACGGCGAGACCCTGCTTAGAAAGGCGCTGGAGGATGTGAAGACTATGTATGTCAACGCATATGAAAATGCGGGGAGATAAGTATGAAAAATATAACTACAAAGCAGTTCAGCATATTAAGTGACCATATGGACATATACCAGTTCATGCTGGACATCTTTTCATCAACCCGGTGGAGAGGCGTGCCCGCGCCCTTTTGGGAGTATGCACTTGTGTCCGACTGGATGGACAAGTCCTATCTGCATAGGTGCAGGATATGGAAGGACGGGGAGAAGATAGTGGGCTTCTGCTTCCACGAGAATCCGGTGAGCGAGATATATTTCAGCCTGCGGGAGGGCTATGAGGAGCTTGCGCCGGAGATGGTGGAGTACGCCGAGAGGCATATGCCCCGCACAGAGGGCCGGCAGCAGCTGGTGCTGGTGGGGGACCAGAGGGAGTTTGAGAGTGCTGCAAAAGCGGCGGGCTTCACCCAGTGCGGAGGCTATGATAGTATGGTATATGACTGCTCAAAGCCACTGGAGTACCGGCTCCCCGAGGGATATAGCTTTACTGAAATGGGAGGCGTGGACGAGGCAAAGGCCTGCGAGTGCTGCTGGAAGGGCTTTGACCATGAAACAGAGGAAGGGCCATGGAACGGCGAGTATGAGTACGCCTTTGAGCTGGTAAACGCCCCGCACGCCACCACGAAATATGCTTTAGCAGTGATGAACAGTAAGGGCGAGTACGTCTGCTATGCCGGAATGTGGTGGGTGAAGGAGAACAGGCTGGCATATCTCGAGCCCCTTTGCACCGTGCCAGAGTACAGGCATAAGGGCATTGCCGCGGCGGCGCTGTCGGAGCTCTACAGGCGGCTGAAGCCGCTGGGTGCCACCCATATGACCGGGGGCGGGAATGAGTTCTATTCAAGGATTGGATATGAGCGGCGGGTGCCGTGGACGTTTTGGAAGAAGTGAGAGGAGGGCATATGCTGTGGAAGTAGTCAGGGCTGAGCCAGGGGCAGACCTATGGTGGGAGCTTATGGCATACGCCAGGAGCTGCCCCTGGGTCGCAGGGGAGCACCTTGCGGACCTAATGAGGGACGGTGCGTTTACAGAGTGGGAGAGTGTTTTTGCCGCATTGGACGGCGGGAAGATAGTGGGCTTCTGCACGCTCATGGAGACCGACTATTACCCGGAGAATCGGTACTCCCCCTGGATAAGCACGGTGTTTGTGGACGAGAGCTTCCGGGGAAGGGGCATATGCGGGAAGCTGGTAGAGGCGGCCTGTGGTTATGCTGGCGAGGCCGGTTTTCATAGGGCTTTTATACCGTCTGATATTATCGGGCTGTACGAGAGGTACGGCTTTCAGCAAATAGACAAGCTGGAGAACTATGGCGGAGAATTGGACAATATTTTTGCCAGAGATATATAATTTAGGAGGTAAAGCAGGATGAACGCAGAAATAATTTCCGTTGGCACCGAGCTCCTTCTGGGGGCGGTAGTGAACACCGACACGGCAATCGTTGCCCGGGCTCTCTCGGAGCTGGGCATAGACCTTATGCACACTTGTGTGGTAGGGGACAACCCTCAGCGCCTGAAGGAGGCGGTTGAGGGGGCCATTGCCAGGAGCGGACTGCTCATTATGACCGGGGGCCTGGGGCCAACTGCCGACGACCTGACTAAGGAGACCACAGCGGCTGCGGCGGGTAAGAAGCTGGTGCTCCATGAGGAGAGCCTTAGGCGCATACAGAACTATTTCAATGAGCAGCACGTGAGCGAAAACCAGGCGAAGCAGGCCTGGCTGCCGGAGGGGTGCACGGTGCTGCAGAACGACAATGGCACGGCCCCCGGCTGCGCGTTTCAGGCGGAGAACGGCTGTACAATAATCATGCTCCCGGGCCCGCCGTCAGAGCTGACGCCTATGCTGAATAATTACGCCGTGCCCTATCTTAAAAAGAGTCAGGAGTATACAATCGTATCGCATAATGTGCATATCTACGGCAGAGGCGAGGCCCCGGTAGCCCAGATGATGGACGACTTGATGGACAGCCAAAACCCCACTCTGGCCCCATACGCCAATGAGGGCGAGTGCTACCTGCGGGTAACTGCCAAGGCTCACACCCATGAGGAGGCCGACAGGATGTGCGGGCCGCTGATTCAGGAGATTAGGAGCAGGCTGGGAAACTTTGTGTACAGCGTTGACGTCAACAGCCTTGAGGAGCTGGTGGTAAAGGAGCTGGCTGAGAAGGGGAAGACTTTGGCCACAGCCGAGTCGTGCACCGGAGGGCTGCTGAGTAAGCGTATAACAGACGTGTCAGGGTCCTCAGGGGTGTTTAATATGGGGGTTGTGACCTACGCAAATGAGGCTAAGGAGGAGCTCTTGGGCGTTCCGCACGAGACTTTGGAGCAGCACGGCGCCGTCAGCGAGGAGACCGCCAGGGCCATGGCAGAGGAAATCGTGCGGCGAAGCGGAAGCGACCTGGGGGTTGGCATTACCGGGATTGCCGGGCCTGAGGGCGGCACGCCGGAGAAACCGGTGGGGCTCATATATATCGCCCTTAGCGACGGTAAAAATACCTGGGTGGCAAAGCGCTCCCCGATAGGCCGCACCAAAAGCCGGGACTGGCACAGGCACTGTGCGGCGTCCCAGGCCCTGGACATGGTGCGCAGGTATCTGGCGGGAATGCCTGTGATTGAAGTGCATGAATAGGGAGGCGGCAAGCCCCTCAAGTCCAGTGGGCCGCTTTGCCCCTACCCCAAGCGGCAGTATGCACCTGGGAAACCTTTTCAGCTGTCTGCTGGCGTGGCTGTCGGCGAGGTCGGCGGGGGGCAGGATGATAATGCGCATGGAGAATCTTGACACCCAGCGCACAAGCGTTGAGTTCGGCGAGCGGCTTATGCGGGATTTGGAGTTCCTGGGGCTTGACTGGGACGAGGGACCGTATTGGCAGTCGGAGCGCGGCGGGTACTATCAGGAGTGTCTTGACAGGCTTACAGAACAAGGGCTTGTATACCCGTGCTTTTGCAGCCGGGCCGAGCTCCACGCCGCGGACGCTCCCCACGCTTCAGACGGGGACTATATCTATCAGGGTGCCTGCCGCGGGCTGTCAATGGGGGAGATTGGGGAGAAAAGTAGGTTACGGTCTCCCGCTATGAGGCTGTGGGCAGAGGGCCGGGTCGGGTTTCAGGATTTGCACTACGGCTGGTATGAGCAGGATTTACAGAGAGACTGCGGGGACTTTCTTCTCCGGCGCTCCGACGGTGTGTTCGCCTATCAGCTGGCGGTCGTCGCCGACGACGGGGCCATGGGGGTCACAGAGGTAGTTCGGGGGCGAGACTTGCTGAGCTCAGTGCCAAGGCAGCTGTATCTATACAGGCTCTTAGGGCTGCAGGAGCCGGAGTTTGCCCATATACCCATGCTGCTGGCAGAGGACGGCAGGCGTCTGTCAAAAAGGGACGCGGATATGGGGCTGGACTCCCTGCGGCAGAGGCTTAGCGCCGGGGAGATAGTGGGCAGGCTAGGGTATCTTGCAGGCCTTACAGACAGGCTGGAGGCGGCAAGCCCCCGGGAGCTCCTGGACGGTTTTAGCTGGGAAAAGGTCAAAAAAGAGGATATTTTTCTCCCAAAGGATTTATTTTAGGCAAAGGAAAAGCAGGGTTTTCACCCTGCTTTCTTTATGCCATTTAGAAGGTCTCGTAGTTGTGCGCGTCCTTGAGCACCATGTCCTTGACCTTCATCAGCCTTATCTGGGTAGAGCGCTCGTTCTCGTCCAGCTTCATGGAGATGTACTTGATATTGGCCTGAAGCTCAGGTATCATAACATGCTCCAGGGCGTTTACCCTGCGGCGGGTCTTCTCTATCTCCACAGCCATCAGCTGGCAGGATTTCTCAATCTCCGCGAGCTTGAGCATGTCGGGGAAGACGTCGGCCAGGGACTTCACCGCTCCGTCCAAATCGCTGGAGGTGAAGGCGAAGCCGTAGGAGAAGATATCGTTCTGGTCGGGTGTGCGGGTCTTGAAGTCGAAGGTGGGGATTTCCACGCTCATCACGTTCTCCATCCCGGCCTCTACAGAGACCCTCTGCTTGGGGGCCAGCATGGCAGTGTTCAGCACCTGGTCCTGCATACCCGCCCGGGCCAGCAGGAAGTTTTTGTTGGCGGCCTCTATGCCCTTCTCCACATGCTCGCGAAGGGACTTATTCTCCCGCACCTTCTCCAGAAACTGGCGCATCAGCTCGTCACGCTTGTCTTTGAGAAGCTTATGGCCCCGGGTGGCGGTGGTCAGCTTCTTTTTCAGGCGTGTGAGCTCCATGCGGGTAGGGGTTATCTGTTTACTTGCCAAGGCGCATCACACCTTTCCGTAATACTGGTCCAGGAACTTGTCGTTAATACGCTTGAGCTCCGAGCGGGGCAGGATGGACAGAAGCTTCCAGCCGATGTCCAGAGTCTCCTCAATGTCCCGGTTGGCGGTGTAGCCCTGGGAGACGTACTCGCTCTCGAAGGCGTCCGCAAACTTGGCGTAGAGCTTGTCGATATCCGTCAGGGCTGCTTCACCCAGCACCACCATCAGCTCCTTGGCCTCCTTGCCGCGGGCATAGGCCGCGAACAGCTGGTTCATGGTAGCCGCGTGGTCGGCGCGGGTACGGCCCTCGCCGATTCCCTTATCCTTCAGACGGCTCAGAGAGGGCAGCACGTCGATAGGCGGGGTCACGTTCTTACGGTACAGCTCCTGGCTCAGAATAATCTGGCCCTCGGTGATGTAGCCGGTAAGGTCGGGGATGGGGTGGGTCTTGTCGCCCTCAGGCATGGTGAGAATGGGTATCATGGTGATAGAGCCGTTCTTGCCCTTCTGACGGCCCGCGCGCTCGTAAAGAGTCGCAAGGTCTGTGTACATGTAGCCGGGATAACCGCGGCGTCCGGGGACCTCCTTACGGGCGGCGGAGACCTCGCGCAGGGCGTCGGCATAGTTTGTGATGTCGGTCAAAATTACCAGCACGTGCATGTTCTTCTGGAAGGCCAGGTACTCCGCGGCGGTGAGGGCCATCTTGGGGGTGGCGATACGCTCAACGGCGGGGTCGTTAGCCAGGTTTACAAACATAACTGTGCGGTCGATAGCTCCGGTCTCACGGAAGCTCTGTACGAAGAAGTTGGACTCCTCGAAGGTAATGCCCATGGCGGCAAAGACGACTACGAAGGGGTCGTTAGTGCCGCGCACCTTGGCCTGGCGGGCTATCTGGGCAGCCAGCTGGGCGTGGGGCAGACCGGAGGCGGAGAAGATAGGCAGCTTCTGGCCGCGGACCAGGGTGTTCAGGCCGTCGATAGCGGAAACGCCGGTCTGTATGAACTCCTGGGGATAGTTCCGGGCGGCGGGGTTCATGGGCAGGCCGTTGATATCCACCCGCATGTCGGGGAGAATCTCGGGTCCGTCGTCAATGGGGCGGCCCAGGCCGTCGAAAACGCGGCCCAGCATATCCTCGCTGACGCCCAGCTCCATGCTGTGGCCCAGAAAGCGTACCTTGGAATTGGACAGGTTGATACCTGTGGAATTTTCAAACAGCTGCACAAGGGCGTTGCCCTCGTTGATTTCCAGGACGCGGCAGCGGCGGCGCTCGCCGTTTGCCAGCTCTATCTCGGCAAGCTCATCGTAGGCCACGTTCTCCACGTCGCGCACCAGCATAAGAGGGCCTGCCACTTCCTGGATAGTCCTGTATTCCTTTGGCATTAGAAGTCCTCCTTTGCATTCTTAGCTTCGTTTACTTCCTTGTCGAGCTCAGCCATCACCTGGTCGAAGGCGGAGGCTATATTCTCAGGCAGGGTGTACTTATAGCGGCCTATCTGCTCTCTGACAGGCAGGTCGATGAGCTTCTGGATGTCCGCGCCCGCGTTGAGGGCCTCAAGGGCCTTGTCGTAGTAGGCGGCTATCAGCTGCATCATCCTGTGCTGCTTGTCGAGGGAGGTATAGGTGTCAACTTCGTCGAAGGAGTTCTGGTGCAGGAAGTCCTCGCGGATAGAGCGGGCGGCCTCCAGCTTCAGACGGTCGGGGGCGCTCAGAGCGTCCATACCGACCAGCTGCACTATCTCCTGGAGCTCAGATTCGTCCTGCAGCAGGCCCATAAGCTTTGTGCGCAGGTCAATCCAGTCCTCAGCAACGTGGGTGTTGAACCAGTTGGCGATATCGTCAAGATACAGAGAGTAGCTTGTCAGCCAGTTGATGGCGGGGAAGTGGCGCTGCTGGGCAAGAGCGGTATCAAGGCCCCAGAACACCTTAACTATACGCAGAGTCGCCTGGGAAACGGGCTCAGAGATGTCGCCGCCGGGAGGGGAGACGGCGCCGATAACGGACAGGGCGCCCTCACGGTCCTCGCCGCCCAGGGTCTTAACAGAGCCGGCACGCTCGTAGAACTGGGCAAGACGGCTGCCGAGGTATGCGGGATAGCCTTCTTCGCCGGGCATCTCTTCAAGACGTCCGGACATCTCGCGGAGGGCCTCGGCCCAGCGGGAGGTGGAGTCGGCCATCAGGGCCACGGAATAGCCCATATCACGGAAATACTCGGCAATGGTAATGCCGGTGTACACAGAGGCCTCGCGGGCCGCAACAGGCATGTCGGAGGTATTGGCGATAAGCACAGTGCGCTCCATCAGGGACTTGCCGGTTTTGGGGTCGATAAGCTCGGGGAACTCGTTGAGAACGTCGGTCATCTCGTTGCCGCGCTCGCCGCAGCCGATATAGACCACGATGTCGGCCTCGGCCCACTTAGCCAGCTGGTGCTGGATAACGGTCTTGCCGGAGCCGAAGGGGCCGGGAACAGCCGCCACACCGCCCCTCGCGATGGGGAACATGGTATCGACCACGCGCTGGCCGGTGACAAGGGGCATGTTGGGGGAGAGCTTCTGCTTATAGGGGCGGCCCTGACGGACGGGCCACTTCTGCATGAGGCCAACCTTCTTGGGGCCGTCCTTGGTCTCCACAGTAGCCACCATGTCGGTGACCTTGTACTTTCCGGCCTTTATCTCGGTTATCTGGCCCTCAATGCCAACGGGGACCATGATTTTGTGAGAGACGACCTCGGTCTCCTGAACGGTGCCGATGATGTCGCCGGGCTGTACTGCGTCACCGGTCTTCTTGGTGGGCACAAAGTCCCATTCCAGGTCCCTTTTAAGGGAGGGGACCTCGACGCCGCGCTGGAGGTTGTTGCCGGAAATCTTCATTATGTCATCCAGCGGGCGCTGGATGCCGTCGTATATGCTGGTGATAAGGCCGGGCCCAAGCTCCACGCTCATGGGCACGCCTGTAGACTCTACAGGCTCCCCGGGGGCCAGGCCGGAGGTCTCCTCGTAAACCTGGATGGAGGCCTCGTCGCCGTGTATCTCAATTATCTCGCCGATAAGGCGGCGCTCACTGACGCGCACCACGTCGAACATGTTGGCGTCGCGCATGCCCTTGGCGATAACGAGAGGTCCGGCTATTTTTTTGATGGTACCATTACTCATGTTTACCGATCACCTTTTTCTCGTATTATTTTAGTTGCCGTTGAAAATAATGTCTGAGCCCACGGCCTGCTCCACCGAGCGCTTCACCATGTCGATACCCATGCCGGTGTTTCCGTGTACCCCGGGGATGGGGATGACGGCAGGCATCAGGCTCTCACGGCAGCGCTCAAGCTCGGCGGGCATTTCCGCGGCCAGGGCCTCGGTGACGTATACCACGGCATAGTCCTGTTCAGAGAGCCTTCTAAGGGTCCTGGCGCCCTCCTCGCCACTGGGGACAGGGAAGACCTCCAGCCCCAGGGCCGCGAAGCCGTAAATGCTGTCGCGGTCGCCCAAAACTGCAATCTTATACATACATATCCCTCAGTCTTTCCCGAATCATGCCGTCGTCCAGCTCGTTGAGCTTGCCGGAGAGTATGATTCGCACGGTGCTGATTTCGTTCCTTCTTGCCAGCACATAGGCGAAAAGCGGTCCCACAGTGAAGGGGTTCATCTTCTGCTCCTTGATAAGGTCCATGACCCTGTCGTCGCAGTATTTTTCAAAGGCGGAATAGGACTCCCTGAGCTTTTCCGCGGCCTCACCGTAGGGCGTGACCGACAGGTAGGCGAACAGGTCGTCAAGGCTCTTGCAGGCCGCAACCGCCAGTGAGGACGCGTCCAGGGTCCCGCAGGGGGCCAGGGCAGCGTCTAAAAACGCACGGCTCTTGCCGGTCTTGCAGGCGCGCACGGCTATCTTTATGTCGGAGACAGCCGCCGTCAGCTCGGCGTAGTCGCGGAGTATCTCTACCCCGCTCTCCCTGCCGCACTGCAAAAGGTCAGCAATGCAGGCCCTGTCAAGTATCACGTCACAGAGCTGGCCGTCCTCGGTCTGAAGCAGGGTGTGATAGGCCTCGTCCGCCGCAGCCGCCATGGTCTCGGGCAGCTCGGAAAAGTCGCCCTCCCTGACGCAGCGCAGCATAAGCTCCGGGTCCACGGCGCCGCCGGGCAGAAACACGTCCCGTGGCTCGACGCCGGTGACCACCGCCTTGACGGCGGCCTTCAGGTTATTATAGTCGGTGGGGTACAGGAGCACCTTAAAGGGGGTCAGGTCGTCCGTCAGCTCGTGGATAAAGGCCCAGGTCTTTTCCTCCTCAGCGGCTAAAATTGCCTCAGCGGAGGGGTCGCCGTCGCCCCAGCCCTTGTCTGACAATGTCCGCAGGCACTCGTCATAGGTCCTGCAGGCCATAAGCTGGTCCACGTCCTGGCGGCTGAGAAGATTAAGCTCCCTTGAGCGCACCCTTGCCACCGCGTAGATATATTCTTCAGTCATAGAGGCAGTTTCCTTTCTTGGGGCGTACTCATGCCGTGGGGAACAGCAGCTTGCCCGCCGTATCCCTCAGCTCCTCGTAGGCGTCCTCGAAGATGGCACGGAAGGTGCAGTTGATGTCCACACCGCCGTATACCAGCAGGAAACCGCTCTCCACGTCATGGGCCTTGGGGGAAATGGTGACCTGGGCCCCGGGGACTGCCTTGCGCATCCGGGCTAAGAAGTCGTCCGGCAGGCGGTCAAGGTCCCTTTGGTTCAGGTGCAGCTCACCCTGGCCCTCCCGGGCAAAGCGGGTGTAAAGGGCCAGAAGGGTGTCAAAATACTGGGCGTCCGGGGCCTCCTCGAAGGACTTCCGGGCAGCGTCCACGGTCTCGCCGATAAGCTGCTGCTTGAACACCAGCATTTGGTTCCTCTGCTCCAGCTCTGCGGCGGACTTGGCGCGGTCCCTGATGTCCTGGGCCCGGCGCTCGCCGTCCTTTAATACCGCCCGCACCTGCTCGGCGCCCTTGGCCTTGGCCTCCTCAGCTATCTCTTCAGCCTTCTTTTTAGCCTCGCTGAGTATTTCTTCGGCCTCTTTCTGGCCGTCACCGGCTATCTGGCTGATGATTGAATCCAGTCCGGTCATAGGTCTACCTCCTCTCTCTTATGTATCGGCACGCCTGAATTACAGGGAAGCGATGCTGGTGATGGAGAGGATGGAGATAAGCAGGGCCAGAACCGCGTAGGTCTCGACCATGGCGGGGAAAATCATGGACTTACCGAACTGGTCAGGCTTCTTTGCAACCAGGCTGATAGAGGAGACAGAGGCCTTGGCCTGCCACTTTGCGGAGACCATGCCGACGATTGCCATGGGCAGGCAGGCGGCCAGGTACAGAAGGCCCTTAGCCAGAGTGGTGGGGGCCTCGCCGCCCAGGATGCCAATCTGAGTGAGGGTAACGAAGCCGATTAGAAGGCCGTAGATGCCCTGGGTGCCGGGCAGCAGCTGCAGGATAAGAACCTTACCGAACTTGGAGGGGTCCTCGGTCACAACGCCGGCAGCGGCCTGGCCGGTCATGCCTACGCCGATGGCGGAGCCGATGCCGCCCATGAGAGCCGCCAGGACAGCGCCCAGCAGCGCGAACACAACGCCTAAAGCATTCCAATCAAAGTTTTCCATTTGTTATTCCTCCGTAATCTTGAAGTGTTTAGTATTTGCGGCAAAGGGCTCGAATTTGCGCCCGCCGCCCTCATAGAACTTGCCGAAGAACTCCACGTACTGCAAGCGGTTGGTATGTACGTATGCTCCCAGCAGGTTGATGAGCAGGTTCAGCACGTGCCCGATGACGAACACAAGTATAAAGAGTACCACGCCTATAATGCCGCCGCCTGCCATGGTGCCAAGCATGTTGAACACCTGGGCGATAACGCCGGTGGCAAGCCCGAGGGCCAGAAGGCGGGAATAGGACAGAATGTCCGAGAGCCAGCTGGACACGCCGTAGAGGCCGTAGAGGCCCTTTAGGAGGCGCTTGAAGCCGCGGCTCTCACGGCCGCTTGTGGCGATAATGCCCACGGCCCCTATAGCCGCCAGCACCAGGGCTATGGTAATGACGGCGGACGGAATGGGCAGGTCAAGGCTCATCATGTCCTTGAACATGTCGCTGCCCACCAGGGCGATGATAAGCCCGCCCACAAGCATGTACCAGAATCCGCTGTCATATAGTGCGTCAAGGTACTTGCCCCGGCGGCAGAGCTGGTATATCTGCATTGCAAGGCCTGCGAACAGGTGGATTATGCCCAGGAGGAAGCTGAAAAGCATCAGCCTCATTGGGTCATCCAGGGGCGCAAACCATAGGGGCGGCACGGTTATCTCGCTGCCGAAGAATGTCCTGGTGATGACCGGGATGGCGTCTCCGAAGTAGCTGCCGAACATTACGCCCCAGAACATGGTGGATATGCCACAGAAGAAGAACATGCGCATGGTCTTTCGCAGGCCCTCTTCTATGTTTTTGAACTTTAAGAGCACGATACCGCAGGCAAGGGAGATAAGAAAACCGTATGCCGCGTCTGAGAGCATCATGCCAAAGAGCACATAGTAGAACACGCACATTACCTTAGAGGGGTCAACCTCCCATTTTCCGGGAAGGCTGTAGCCCTCAAGCACCCCTTCAACAGGGGCCCCGAAGAAGCCGTTTTTAAGCTTAATGGGCAGTTCCTCGTCCTCGGAGGGGGTCTCAAGCTCCACGAGGGCGTCGTACTTCTGCTCCAGGGCCTGCTTCAGGCCGTCGGCTTCCGAGGCGTCGATATAGCCGGTGAGATAGAACACGTGCCGGCTCTGCCAGAGCTCGCCTAAGACCTGGTACTTGTCGGCGCGCATGGTGTAGTAGTCGGCGGTGAAGAGCAGCTCCTCACGCTTTTCGGCGTAGGACATTATCTCCTGCTTTGCGGACTCTATCTCCTCTTCGGCCTTCTTAATGCGCTCCCGAAGCTCCTTTACCCTCTCGGGTGGAGCCGTCTTGCTGGGGGCGGCGGGGTAGGTGAAGCCCATGCCCCTAAGGGCCGCCTCAAGCTTAATTCCGTACTTTCCAAGGCACACCACAAACACGCAGGTCTGCTGGGGCTGTGTGCTCACCACCTCAACCTCCACGCCCTCAATCTCCGGGGCGCTCTCAGCTATGCGGGCCTTTATCGCCCCTTCGGTGAGCTCCTCGGGGAAGCTGCCGATGAAGACGCTGGTGGAGCCTGTGCCGATGGTGCGCATGGACACGTCCAGGCCCATCCAGGGCTTTAGGGCGTCGATTTGGGCCTCGA
The DNA here is from genome assembly GCF_009917525.1 of Acutalibacter sp. 1XD8-36. GTDB lineage: Bacteria > Bacillota > Clostridia > Oscillospirales > Acutalibacteraceae > Acutalibacter. The sequence continues at coordinate 376,034 of NZ_QZDU01000002.1, read as the reverse complement.
GCCTCGCAATCTCCGCCTGCTGGTCCGTAATGCGCTTGCCGAGGGCGCTTATCCTGGAGGCTGTTTTATTGAGCTCCGGGGCGCCTTTGGCTGTCTCATCATACTCCCGCACGCCTATGCCCTTACGGCCCTCGAGCATGGCGAGCATGGACTTATTAAAGGAGGCGTAGGTGTCGAGCACCTCCACTGCGGAGTTGATGAGCTGAGCGTTTTTCTCGAATGTCTGCCGTGCAGAGGCCGTATCCGTCTGAGCGAAGGGACCCTTCCCCAATTCCTCGTCTGTACCCTTGGGGAAGCTGACCTCAACGGCGGCCCTGCGCTGCAGCATTTCAAGAATCTTTTTGCGGTTGTTCTTCAGCGCGTAAACATGTATGCGCTTCATTTCCACTACCGCCATTCTGCATCGAACCTCCTTTAGGCCTTGCCCAAAACGATTTTGCGGATTTCTTCCGCTACACGGGCGCTGTTTGCCCCCGCGGACTGGCGCAGCTCCTTCTGCTGAGAGAGGGTCTGCTCCCGGACGGCGGTGCGGGTCTTCTCCGCGTCTGCCCGGGCCACGCCGCAGAGTACGTCGGCCTTTTTCTTGGCCTCCTTCACGGCGGCTTTCAGGGCCTCCGCGCCCTGGGATACGGCTTCGGCGGTGAGCCTTTCGCCTTCCTCCTTAGCATGCAGCACCACGTCCCGCGCCTTGAGCTCCGCGTTGCTGATGGCCTGCATGGTCTCTTTCGCCAAACTTCTTCACCTCCTGCTGAATAGCCTCAAAGTAGTTTTAATACTGTTAGGTGCGCTGTGCGCCCCAATAAATATAGGTACACAGACACAAGCATATTATACCCCTTATATTCCCAAAAGTCAAAACTAAAATTATAAAACAGGGAGTAAAAATCGTTATAACACTATGCGCTGTCTACACAGGCGCACGAAAGACAAGATAGAGAGAAAAGCCTGTCGGAATAAAGGGGGATTACCCCAATCCGACAGGCATAGGCTTTACTCGATTAAAATTTTACCAGGTTTACTCGGCAGAGGAGCTCTCACTCTCGGAGCTCTCCCCGGAGGAGGTACCGTTCTTGCCCATAATCTTCGCGACCTTGGAGGGCTTGATACTGTTTATGGCGCTCTGGTTTATCTGGATATCCATGGACTTGCCCTGGTCGATGGTGTACTGGGAGAAGTCCTTGCCCCTCATATCACTGAGAAGACTGCCCAGGCGGGATTCGTCCTCCAGAAGGGCCTTGAAATCCTCCTCAATGTCCAGCTTCTGGACGATATAGTACCGGGTGGCGGTCTCAACGAAGGCTGCCTCGCCGTCCTTCAGGGGCTCAAGGGCCTCGGCAAAGAGGTCGTTCAGGCTGTCTTTGGCGTATGCTATGGGCTCGCCCAGGGTGGGCTGGGTACCCTTGAAGTTGGCGTAGTTTGCAGAGGCGGTGTCAAGGTCTATGCGTCCGTCACTTATAAGCTTCGCCTGGTCCTCCAGGTACTCCTTTACCTCGGACTTCTCGTCCTCGTCCATCTCGGCTGATTCGCCCTCGTCGCCGGTAATGGTAAGGTCGGCGTACAGGTACTGGTAGTACACATAGCTGTCGATATAGTGGTCGTGGAGTTCGTCTTCTGAAAGCTCCAGCTCGCCGCCCTTGCCGTACATGGTGTGCAGAAGCTTTGTGAGCTTGGAGTTATAGACGGAGTAGGCCTCCTCAAATGAGCTCTCTGCAATGCCCATATCCTCGAAAGGCTCTTTATAGTAGCCCCACATATTGGAGGTTACATAGTCAACGGAGTCCAGGTCATCCTCGTCGAGAGTGAGGCCCAGCTCATTGAACTTATCGTTCACGTAGCAGTAGGAGTAGAGATAGTCTGTGGCCCTGGATTTTATCCAATCAGAGGAGTTCTGGCCCTCCACGTCGGATTTCAGCACCTCGGCCTCGGTCCCCAACTTGCCTGCGGCCTCGGAGTAGGCGCTGGAGAGGTAGTAGATGTAGCCGCCGATGGGCAGGGTGGTGTCGCCGGACTTTACGGCCCAGGTATTGTTTTCGCTGTAGCAGCCGGAAAGGCCCGCGCACATGGCAAGGGCCATTACCCCCGCGGCGGCGCGCTTGAAGATTTTTGTCATAGATACACTGTCCTTTCTTTTCAAACAGGTCAAATATTTAAATAAAAAGCCTGTTTTTTCTTAAATTCAACTGGAACTTCCCTATTATACCGCAAAACTTCTCAAATGTCTATAAGTTTTCCACCATGATTTTCAAAACCCCGGAAAGCACCTCCAGCGGGGCCCCGCCCCTGAGCTTTACGCTGAGATAGGGCCTGCTGCCCGCGCTCACCATGACCCTGCCGTTCATGGCCTTTACAAGCTTTCCGACCTGGGCCATGTCCACCTGCCGCTGGTAGAGGAGCAGGGAGTCGTTCTGCTGCTTTATCTCGTTTATGCCAAGGCCTGCCGCCATGCCTCTCAGAAGGGCTATGTCTATGAGCCCGCGCACAGCCTCCGGGGGCTCGCCGAAGCGGTCGATGAGCTCGTCGGTCACGTCCATAGCGTCCTCCTGGTCCTGGACCCCCGCTATCTTGCGGTAGACCTCCAGGCGCAGGTCTATGCTGTCGATATAGTCCTCTGGGATATGGGCCGAAACCTGCATATCCACTGTGCAGCCCTCGTCTACGGGGGCTTTTATCTCCTCGCCCTTCATAAGGCTCACGGCCTCGTTTAAAAGCTTCACGTACATGTCGTAGCCCACGGCCTCCATATGCCCGTGCTGCTCGCCGCCAAGGACATTGCCGGCGCCGCGTATCTCCAAATCCCGCATGGCTATCTTGAAGCCCGAGCCGAACTCGGTGAACTCCCTGATAGCCGAGAGCCGCTTCTGGGCTATCTCCTGGAGGGATTTATTGGGGGTATAGGTGAGATAGGCATAGGCCCGGCGGTTGCTGCGGCCCACGCGGCCCCTAAGCTGGTGGAGCTGTGATAGGCCCATCCTGTCCGCGTTCTCTATTATAAGGGTGTTGGCGCTGGGCACGTCCACGCCGGTCTCTATTATAGTCGTGCAGACCAGAATGTCTATCTCATGGTCTAAAAGCTGCCGCCAGACCTCCGAGAGCTCCTCCTCCTCCATTTTGCCGTGGCCGAAGCCCACCCTCGCCTCGGGTATGGCCTCCTGGAGCCTTGCGGCTGTGCGGGATATGGAGGCGGTGTCGTTGTGAAGGTAGTATACCTGCCCGCCCCGGCGGAGCTCCCTCCTTATGGCGTCGTATATCACGCCGTTATCGTGCTCCATCACGTAGGTCTGCACCGGGTGGCGGTCCTGGGGGGCCTCCTCGATAACCGACATATCCCTTATGCCGGAGAGGGCCATGTTGAGGGTGCGGGGGATGGGGGTAGCGGAGAGGGTGAGCACGTCCGCCGTGCTGCAGAGGGTTTTCAGCTTTTCCTTCTGGGCCACGCCGAAGCGCTGCTCCTCGTCGATTATCACAAGGCCCAAGTCCTTGAAGCGCACGTCCTTGCTCACCAGCCGGTGGGTGCCCACAATAATGTCCACGGCCCCGCGCTTTAAGCGCCTGAGGGTCTCGTCCTGCTGCTTCGGGGTGCGGAAGCGGGACAATAGCTCCACGTCTATGGGGAAGCCCTCCATGCGCCTTAAAATCGTCTGATAGTGCTGCCAGGCCAGAATAGTGGTGGGAACCAGGATGGCGCACTGCTTGCCCCCGGTGACGCACTTAAAGGCCGCACGCAGGGCAACCTCGGTTTTTCCAAAGCCCACGTCGCCGCAGAGCAGGCGGTCCATGGGCACGGCGCGCTCCATGTCGGACTTTATCTCGTTGACACAGCGCAGCTGGTCCTCGGTCTCCTCAAACTCAAAGCGGCCCTCGAAGTCCCGCTGCCAATCGCCGTCCTCGGGGAAGGGGAAGCCCTCCTGCTGCATACGCTGGGCGTAGAGCTGTATGAGCTCCTTTGCGATGTCCTTCACCGCCGCCCGGACCCGCTGCTTCTTCTGCTGCCAGTCCGCGCCGCCCAGACGGCTGAGCTTTATCCCGGAGTCCTCCCTTGGGCCTATATATTTTGACACCATGTCAAGCTGGGTGACAGGCACGTATAAAGAGTCGTTTTTTGCGTAGCGTATGAGGATATAATCCTTTTCCACGCCGTTCATCTCCACCTTGTGTATGCCCTCGAAGATGCCGATGCCGTGGGTGGCGTGTACCACGTAGTCCCCGGAGCCGAGCTCTGAGAGGCTGGAAATCTCCTTTGAGTTCTTATTTTTCTTTATCTTTCTGGCGGCCCGGGCGGCGGTTCTGCCCCGGGCTATAAGGGACAGCCCGGCGTCCGGCCAGTCGAAGCCTGCCGAGAGGGAGCCGGGGGTGACTGTGACTGTGCCCTTGGCAGCGGTGGAGGGGTTTTCAATATACGCCGCCGGGAGCCCGGACTGCTTTAAGTCGTCTGCAAGGGCCCTGCCCGCCCGCTCTGTGCCCGAGAGCACAACGCAGGCCCGCCCCTGGCGCAGCAAGGCCGAGAGGTCCTCCTGCAAAAGCTGTACCCCGCCGCCCCAGGCCGGGAACTGCCGGACGGTTATATTGACGAGGGTTTTAGTGGGAATCTCATAGGTGCCCCGGGCGAATACGTCCATAAAGACGCTGGGGACCCGCTGGGCCTGTGTGAGGGCATACTCCCAGGTCTCGGAGTATTTGTCCAGGCCACGGCACAGTAAACCGTCCTCAAGATATGAGGTGAGGTCCTCGGACCACTGCATAAGGGTGGTGCGCACACGGTCCTTGAGCCTGCTGCCCTCGGAGAAGACAATCAGGCTGTCTTTCTCACTGAAATAGTCGAACAGTGTGGCGGGACGCTCGTATACCAGGGGGATGAATTTATCCATGGAGCCGATGTGAAGGCCGTCTGTAAGCTTCTGGGCTTCGGAAAGAAGTATCTCCCTTGCCTTTGGAGCACGCTTGCCCCGGAGAGCCTTAGAGAGGGTTTCTATTTTCTTTATAAGCGCCGGGGTGTTCTGAGGGATGACCTCGGTGCATGGGGCAAGGGTTACCTCGTCTAAAGGGTCGGTGCGGCGCTGGGTCTCTGGGTCGAAGCTTGAGAGTGAGTCTATCTCGTCGCCCCAGAACTCGACGCGCACCGGCAGCGGGGCGCTGGGGGAGAAAAAGTCCACTATGCCCCCCCGGCGGCTGAACTGGCCCGGGCCCTCTATCTGGGCCTCACGGGTGTAGCCGCAGGAGGTGAGGGCCGAGATGAGCTCGTCAATGGCGAGAGGCTGGCCGGAGCTGAGGGTAAAGAGCCGCCGGCTGAGCTCCTCAGGGCCAAGTGTGAACTGCAGAGCGGCGTCTATACAGCTCACTATGCAGTCGCAGGAGCCGTTTTGCAGGCGGGAGAGAGCCTCCAGGCGCTGGCGCTCGTACTCGTGGGAGGACACGGCGGAGTCCCGGAAGTTGAAATCCCGCAGGGGATAATTGGCTGGGTGCAGCCCAAGGTTTTGCAGGTCCTCGGTGAAGCGCTGGGCCTCGGCCTCGTCGGCGGCGATAATAAGCGCCTTTAGGCCGGACTCCTTCAGGAGCCCGGCGGTTAATACGCATTTATGCACCCCTGATATCCCGGCGGCTACGGCGGGGACCGCCCCTGACTTCAGGGCCTTTTGCAGCTGGGTATATTCGGGGGAGCGGTTGAGGGCTGAAAAAATTGATTTCATAGTATTGACCTCAGTTATAAAGGTTCATGGCCCGGTCAGTATCCCCGCAGATAATGAGCTCCGCGGCGGCGCAGGCGTTGTCCAGGGCCTGGTCCAGCTCATTCATGTCGGCGGCGGTAAATTTTGAGAGCACCCAGTCGGCCAGGTTGAAGTCCGGGTGCGGCTTCTGGCCCACCCCCACCTTTATCCTTGGGAACTGGTCGGAGCCGGAGAGATATATAATATTCTTCATGCCGTTATGCCCGCCGTCGCTGCCCTTGCGCCGCACCCTGAGCTTTCCCGGGGGTAAATTTATGTCGTCGAAGATTATGAGCGTGCGCTCGGGAGGTACCTTGTAAAAGCCCATGGACTCCCGCACGGACTGCCCGCTCAGGTTCATGAAGGTCCCGGGCTTTAGCAGCAGGACATGTCTGCCGCCAAGCTCACAGTCGCCGGTGACGCCCTTGAAGCGCACCCGGCGCATATCAGCGCCAAGCTTTTCGCATAGGCGGTCCAGGACCATGAAGCCCGCATTATGCCTTGTGCCCTCATATTCCCTGCCGGGGTTCCCAAGGCCCGCTATGATAAACTCAACGGGACCCGGGGCGGTCTGCCTTTTTGAAAAAAACATCCTGAATTCCTCCCTCTGAACAAAACAACCTGGCGGGAGGGATGGCCCGCCCGCCTGTGCGTGGACTATTTTAGCATGGTTTAGCGCGGTTTGCAAGGGGTATAGACAAACCTGTTTCCGGATATATTCTTATAAAAAATCCTGGATTTTTCAGAATAAATATGTTATAATGCACCTATAGAACCACAAAATCAACACTGAGGTGAGCAATATGCTTAAAAATTGGATACGTCCCCAGCGGCCCGGGAAGGACGATACGAAGCAAAGGCTGAAGGCGGCAGAGGAGAAGCTTGCCGTTCAGCAAATGCAGCTCAAGGATAAAAAGCTGCCGGTGCTGGTGCTTATCGAGGGCTGGGGAGCCGCCGGGAAGGGCAGCACCATTGGGCGGATAATCAAGAATATAGACCCCCGCTTCTTCAAGGTCTTCTCCATGGCTGCGCCTACTGAGGAGGAGCGCCGCAAGCCCTTCCTCACACGGTATTTCGAGAAGATACCGGAGGCCGGGAAGTTCACCTTTCTGGACTCAGGCTGGATGGACGAGATAACTAAGGAGCGGCTTAACGGTATGCTGGACGAGGAGGACTATGCCCAGCGGGTGGACAGCGTAAAGCGCTATGAGCGGCAGCTGACGGATAACGGTTATCTGGTGCTGAAATTCTTCTTCCACATAAGCAAAAAGGAGCAGGCCCAGAGGATTAACGGCTTGATGGACCATAAGGACACCGCCTGGAGGGTGAGCCGAGGGGATATCTGGCAGAATAATCACTATGATACATGCCTTGATGTGTTCGATAAGTACATGGAAGACACAAATACCCCCAGCGCGCCGTGGTATATTGTGGACGCTAAGAATAAGAAATTTGCGGAGCTGCAGGTGATGGAGGCGCTGTGTACGGGGATTGATACGGCTCTGCATAACGGCAGCTTGGCGGTGCCGCTGCTGCAGAACGTGTTCCCGCTTATAAAAATGCCGAAGCTTAAAGACGTTGAGCTAAAGAGCAAGACGATTACGGACGAGGAGTACAAGGCAAGGCTCAGGGAGCTCCAGGGGAAGCTGGGTATGCTCCACAACCGGCTGTACCGCAAGCGGGTGCCGGTGGTGATAGTGTATGAAGGCTGGGACGCCGCCGGGAAGGGCGGCAACATCAAGCGGCTCACCGGGGCACTGGACCCAAGGGGCTTTGAGGTGTATCCAATCGCCAGCCCCGAGCCCCATGAGAAGGCAAGGCACTATCTCTGGCGCTTCTGGACTAGGCTGCCTAAGGACGGCCACGTGGCTATCTTTGACCGGAGCTGGTACGGACGGGTGATGGTGGAGCGGTTGGAGGGCTTTTGCAGCGAGAACGACTGGCAGAGGGCCTTCTATGAGATGAATGAGTTTGAGCATGAGCTGCATAACTGGGGGGCGGTAGTGCTGAAGTTCTGGGTTCAGATAGACAAGGACACCCAGCTTGAGCGCTTTACAGACAGGAAGAACACGCCCGCCAAGCAGTGGAAGCTCACCGACGAGGACTGGCGCAACAGGGAGAAATGGGACGTGTATGAGGCGGCAATAGACGAAATGCTGGAGAAGACCAGCACCACCTATGCGCCCTGGCATATCCTGGAGTCGGTGGATAAAAAGTACGCCAGGATAAAGGCGCTGGAGATTGTGGTGGAGGCGCTGGAGAAGGCGCTTAAGTGACGGAAAACATTGGGGCGAATGGCTAGGCTCCATAACAAAGTAGTAAAACAGGGTACGGCTTTTTAACAGCCACACCCTGTTTTTTTTGTTTTACTTAGTCAGAATTCTTATAACTTTTATATATGCTAAGAACTGTCTTCCCAAAGTCTGCGCCAAATTCCTCGTCATCTTCGTCGTCAAGTAAATAAGAAAAATCACTTAGGGGTTTTCCAACCCGGCTGTCTGCAAAATCAAGAATTCCGCACACCACGTTTTTGTCATTAAACAATACGTGGTTAAGGCTGAAATCACCATGCAGCAAGACTAAGTCTTTTCTTTTGACTGGAAAAACATCCTTTACATTATGCAGACGATACAAGAATTTTGCCATAAGCTCTGCGTTTTGAAAGAGGATTCGTTTGTCCAGCATTAGAAACTCTTTTTTAGATAATCTTTTTCCGTTCAAGCGTCTGGAATAAAGTATACAAACTCTTCGTCACCAGCAGGGAATGTGCCGCTGAAGAGGACGTTTGGAATATCCAGCGGAGCGCTTTGTCCAAATCCCTGTAATACCTGCATTTCAATTTTTAGGCAGTCACTTGCTTTTCGGTGCTTTGGAAGTTTCATAACCATCTCGTTATTCACGCATAAGGCTTCTGAATGGTTTCCGTATCCGATAAATTCTATTGACTTTACCTGGATTGATTTTGGGAGTATATCTTTTGCCTGCTCCAATGAATACTTCATTTGTAAGCTCCTTATGGCTAGGCCCGCTCACTGCATTTTTACGCCTTCTTCACCGCGCAATGGGTATCTGTGCCGTGGCTTATCCACACTGAGGCAATCTCAAGGTCCTTGTCAAGTATCACAAGGTCGGCAGCTTTTCCGGGCTCTATGCTTCCTATCTCCTTGTCGGCGCCTATCTGGATGGCGGGGATAAGGCTGGCGGACTTTACCGCACGAGGGAGGGGCACTCCCCAGCTTACCAGGTTTTTTACCTCGTGGTGCAGGTTGCTCACGGACCCGGCGATGGTGCCGTCGGGGAGGACGCACTTGCCGCCGCTGATGCGCACGGTCTGGCCCCCCAGGTCGTATTCGGCGCCCTCGGGCATACCGTTGGCCCGGAGGGAGTCGCTGACTATGAGGGCCCTGTCGCCTAAGACATTGAGGGCAATCTTCAGCACCGCCGGGTGGATGTGCTCGCCGTCGCATATCAGCTCTGCCCGGACCCGCTCGTCCTCCAATGCGGCCCCTACAACCCCGGGCTTGCGGTGGTGCAGGCCGTTCATGGCGTTGAAGAGATGGGTGACGTGGGTGACTCCCCAGTCAAAGGCGTCCTTTGCGTCCTCATAGGAGGCGGTGGTATGGGCGATGGAGACAGTGCAGAGCTCCTTGGCCCTTTTCACAAAATCCTCGCCTCCGGGCTGCTCAGTGGCAAGGTCTATGAGCTTCACAAGGCCCCCGGAGAGGTCGTACCACTCCTTAAAGAGCTCAAAGTCCGGGGCCAGCAGGAACTCCTCGTTCTGGGCGCCCTTGCGCTCCCGGGAGAAGAAGGGCCCCTCAAGGTTCATACCCGCCACCTTTGCGCCGTCCTTAATGGGGTGCTCGTGGACCTGCTTTGCCGCGCGGATAGCGGCCTTGATGGTGTCGCTGCTGACAGTGGCGGTAGTGGGGCAGAAGGAGGTGACTCCGTGGGACAGGAGGAACCGGCCCATGCTCTCGAGTGAGTCTGTTGTACCGTCGCCGGCGTCCGCGCCGGCGCAGCCGTGGATGTGCACGTCCACAAAGCCGGGGACGACGGTATAGCCCTGGGCGTCGATAGCGGTGTCCTCGTCACTACGGGGCAGGCTGGGGCCGCATGCGGTTATCCTGCCGTTCTCAATCTGAATGTCGCCCTTAACAAGATTGAAGTCCTTGTCAAGATAGGTGGAGTTGATGATGAACATTTTTTACTTCCCTCGCTTTTTTGATTATAGGAGTATGGTGTTTAATATAACAAGAAGGGTCACACCGGGGACGCCCAGAAGTCCTGATACGCCTATGGACAGGCGGGTGACGGCCAGGGCCACGCCGGTGTAGGGGGCGGTGAGGTTTACGGCAGCCAGGGCCAAGAATCCCAGCAGGCCGGAGAAAATAAAGCTTTTCATTGGGATGTCCTCTCAAAAGGGTTTATAGTAAACGCGGTCAGAAAGAGATACTTTTCATCCTTTGGACTAGGCGGTGCTGCCCGGCACGTTTACTGTACTATATTTTTATGAGAGGGTAAGAGGACTTATTCACGGCTCCTCAGGCATAAAATCTATGCGCCCGGTAGCTACGTCGGCGCCTGCGATTATGATTCCCAGTTCCTGGCCCATCATGAGGGTCTTCCCGCTGCGGCGGCATTTATGGCATATTTCGCCATCAAACTCAAAGTCACAGTTCTCAAAATCACTGAGGCTGATAAAGCCCTCGGCGTTGTTCTCAAGCTTTACAAAAATGCCCTTGGGGGTAACGCCGTTGATAACTCCCGTATGGTGCTCCCCGAGATGGGCGCGCATATACTCAGCCATATAGCAGTCCTCGGCGTCCCGCTCGCCGGTGACCGCCCTGACCTCGTTCTTGGAGCTCTCGACAGCGGACTCCTCGGCAAAGGTCCTGTACTTTTTACGGATGCTCCCCTTATCCTCGCCGCGCACAAGGTCGCTTAAAATACGGTGGATGGATGTGTCGGGGTAGCGGCGTATGGGGGAGGTGAAGTGGCTGTATTCTCCCAGAGCCAGACCAAAGTGGCCCAGCTCCCGGTGGTCGTATCTGGCCTTATCCATAGTGCGCAGGATACGCTGGTTTACAAGGGACTCCTTGCTTGTGCCTCTAACACGGTCCAGGACCTCAGCGAAATCCTTGGTGCTGGGGGTCCCCTTTTTGAGCTCGGAGCATTTTACCCCCAGACGGTCGAACAGGTCGCAGAGCTCGTAGACCCGGTCGGGGTTGGGCTTCTCATGGACGCGGTATAGGAAGGGTATCTCGGCATCTAAGCTGGCCTTAGCCGCAGCGCAGTTTGCAGCCACCATTAGCTGCTCTATGAGCTCCTCGGATATGCCCTGGGTACGGGGGAGCAGGTCTATGCACACGCCGTCCTCGTTTAGGACGAACTTGGTCTCGTCGCTGGTAAGGTCCATCTGACCTCGGGACTTGCCGCTGTTCCGAAGGATATCCGCAAGCTCCTTGGCGGTCATAAGGCTGTCCATTACCGGTGAGTATTTCTCCAGGATATCGGGCATGGCTGTACCCTGGAAAATCTTGTTTACCTCGCTGTACACACCCCTGACCTTGGAGTTGATAACGGTCTTCTCAAATCTGTAGCCTGTCATATTGCCGTCGAAATCAAAGTCCATCAAAGCGGAGAAGGTGAGCTTCTCCATGCCGGCGTTCAGGGAGCAGACGCCGTTGGAGAGGGCCTCGGGGAGCATTGGTATCACCCGGTCGGCAAAGTAAACGGAGGTGCCACGGATAAAGGCCTCGTTGTCTATGGGCGTGCCCGCCTTCACATAGTGGGACACGTCCGCTATGTGCACCCCAAGGGTGTAGCCGTTCACAGTCTTATGGGCGGAGACGGCGTCGTCCAGGTCCTTTGCGTCGGCGCTGTCGATGGTGAAGATAGGCTCGTCCCGAAGGTCCAGGCGCTCAGCCATATCCTCGGGGGTGACGGTCATATGGGAGATGTCCTCGGCCTGGGCCATGACCGCGGGGGGGAACTGGGTGGGTATGCCGCAGCGCTCGATAATGGCGTCGGCGCAGACCCGGGCCCGGTCGCCGGTGCCGAAAATATATTTTACCCCGGCCTGGGTCCAGTCGCCCCTATAGTCCTGTATGGGCTCCATGAGCACCTTATCCCCGTCCTTAGCGCCGCCCAGCTTCCCGGAAGGTATCTCCAGGTCGTACCTTATGGGGCCGTCGGGGGTTATGACGGAGCCGTGCTCGTCTATGTGGACGGTGCCGGTGAGCTTGTTCTCTCCGTGCTCCACTATGCGCTTGACCTTGCCGCTGGGGCCCTTATCGCGCTTTTGTAAGTCAAAAAGTATTACCTTGTCCCCTAAAAACGCCCCGTTCAGGTCCCTGCCGGGGATAAATATGTCCTCGCCTATCCTGGGCTTTGCAAAGCCGAAGCGCGCGGAGAGGGAGACAATCTGTGCCTCTATCTCCCTGGACGGAGGGACGAGCTTTACCCAGTGGTCCTTGTCTATGGTGACCTCCCGGAGCGCCTCAAGGCTCTTTAAAGCCTCATAGAAGCTGTCCTTGTCCCTGATACCGGACTCCCGCTGAAGGGACTTGCTGGGCACGCCGTCGCCGCCGCAGCGCTTTAGGGCGCCCAGAATCAGCAGCTCCTCTGGGGTGCTGGCGGCGCTGGGGAGGGTGTAGGCGTCCTGGTCGGGGGAGCCGAAGGTGCGCCTGGGCTCGCCGAAGCCCCGGCGGCCTCTCTGTGGTCCTTTATTATTCTTCATTTATCTGACTTCCTCTCTTTTTACAGTCCGTTTCTCATTTAAGCCCTGCAACGAGCTCTTTATAGTGCCGGCCCCGGGCCTCAAAGCTCTGATACATGTCAAAGGAGGCCGAGGCGGGGGACAGGGAGACTACATCCCCGGGCGAGGCCAGGGACCCGGCCAGGAATACGGCCTCCTGCATATCCCTCACATGGTGGATATTGGGATGGCTGTGGCGGTACTCCTGGCAGCCGAGCACGGCCTCCTCTATCTTTTCGGCGGTGTCTCCCATGAGTATCAGCTCCCTGACCCGCTGGCATATGGGCCCGCCTAAGGGGGCGTATGGGATATGCTTGTCGTAGCCGCCGCAGATTAGTATCAGGTTTTCCTCATAGCAGCTTAGGGTGCCGGAGATGGTGCGGCTGGGGGAGCTGGCGATGGAGTCGTTGTAGTATTTCACGCCGCCAAGCTCCCGGACGAACTCCATGCGGTGCTCCACGCCGCCGAAGTCCCTTGCCACTTTGCGCATGTTCTCAGGGGAGACCTCACCCCAAGCCGCGGCGATAGCCGCCATATAGTTTTCCACGTTATGCCAGCCGGGGAGCTTTATTTCTCCCACATCCATGAGCTTTTCGCCGTTCACCAGTATGCTTTCGCCGTTGCAGAAAACTCCCCTTTCGGGGCTGTCCTTCCTGGAGAACAGCCAGCAGTCTCCGCGCACCAAGCCTTTGAATCCGGCGGTTATCTCATTGTCGGCGTTTAGCACTGTGCGGGAGAAGCCGTCCTGGTGCAGTATCAGGTTTTTCTTCGCGTCCACGTATTCGTCCATATCCTTGTGGATGTCCAGGTGGTTGGGGGCAAGATTTGTCACCACGGCTACATCCGGGCTATGGCGCATAGAAATGAGCTGGAAGCTGGAGAGCTCGGCTACCACAACATGGTCCGGGGCGATGGCTTCTATCTCCGGGAGCAGGGGCTTTCCTATATTGCCGCCAAGATGTACAGTCATGCCCTGGGCCTTCAGGAACTCCGACAGGATGGTGGTAGTGGTGGTTTTGCCGTCGCTGCCGGTGACAGCGTATATCCTGCATGGGCAGAGCCGGAAAAAGACCTCCATCTCGCTGGTGACGGTCTTCCCAAGCCTCCTGGCATTTTCCAGCTCAGGCAGGTGGAAGGGCATGCCGGGGGTGCGGAAGATTATGTCCTCGGTGAGGCCGTGGAGATAGTCCTTGCCTAGAATCAGCCCCACCTCAAGGCGTTTAAGCGTCTGTCCGTTCTCGCCAAGCTCCTGGAAGCTGCGGCGGTCCCGGGCGGTCACTATGGCCCCATGGCTCTGGAAAAGCTCGATAAGGGGCATATGGCTGCGGCCTATGCCGCAGAAGGTGATGTGCTTGCCGGATATACTCTTAAAAAACGCGGTGGCGTCCATGGCTTAACCCTCCTTGTCGCCGCTGTAGGTGCTGTAAAGATTGTAGTAAACGCCGCCCTTTGCCATAAGCTCCCCGTGGGTGCCCTTCTCCTCAATGCCGTTTTCAGTGAGCACCAAAATGACGGTGGCGTTTTTGATAGTGGACAGGCGGTGGGCGATGGTGAAGGTGGTGCGGCCCTTGCTGAGCTTTTCCAGGGACTCCTGCACTATCTTCTCGCTCTCGTTGTCAAGGGCGCTTGTGGCCTCGTCTAGTATCATGACCGGCGGGTTTTTTAGGAAGGCCCGGGCTATGCTTATACGCTGCTTCTGTCCGCCGGAGAGCTTCACTCCCCGCTCGCCCACGTATGTATCATACCCCTTGCTCAGCTCGGTTATGAAGCCGTGGGCCCCGGCCTGCTTTGCCGCGGCTATCACTTCTTCGCGGGTGGCGCCGGGCCTGCCGTACTCTATGTTCTCAAAGACTGTGCCGGAGAATAGATATACGTCCTGCTGTACGAATCCAATCTGTTCGCGAAGTGAGCGGAGTGTGACATTTTTAATGTCCTGCCCATCTATTTTTATGCGCCCTTCAGTCACGTCGTAGAAGCGGGGAATAAGGTTGCACAGTGTGGTCTTGCCGCTGCCTGAGGGGCCAACCAAAGCCACGTTCTGGCCCGGCTTCACATCCAGGTTTATCTCGGAAAGCACCTGCTTGCCGTCGTCCGCATAGGAGAAGCCCACGTGCTCAAAATGCACGCCGCCCTCGGTTATCTTCAGGGGCGTGGCCCCGGGCTCGTCGAAGATATCCACGTCCGCGTCCAGTATCTGGAAGAAGCGCTCAATGCCGGTCATGCCCTGCTGGAACTGCTCGGCAAACTGGACCAGCTGGCGGATAGACGTTATAAGCGTGCCCACGTAGAGCATATAGGCAACCAGGTCGGCGGGCTGGACTTTGCCGTTTATCATGAAGACAGCTCCAACCAGGAGCACCAGGAAGTGCATAAGGCCGTCGAACATGCGGTTGGTGGCCTCGAAGCCTCCCATCAGGTAGTAGCGCCCCCGCTTGATGTGGAAGAACTTTTTATTGCCTGCCTCGAATTTCTCGGTCTCGACATTTTCGTTTGCAAAGGATTTTACCACCCGCACGCCCAGGAGACTGTCCTCCACCTGGGCGTTTATCTCGCCTATCTGACTGCGCTGCTGCCTAAACTGGCTGCGCATCTTCATATTGAAATATGCTGCGGCAAGCACCATAAAGGGCACCACCGAGAAGACTATCAGCGTCAGGGGCACATTCATGCCGCAGAGGATGATAAACGCCCCCGCTATCTTGATGGTCGCCATGAATATCTCCTCGGGGCAGTGGTGGGCAAACTCCGTTACATCGAACAAATCTGTGGTTATGCGGGACATTATCTGCCCCACCTTCATGTTGTCGAAATAGTTAAAGCTGAGCTTTTGCAGGTGGGCAAAGAGCTGGGTGCGCATATCCGTCTCCATCCTGGCGCCCATTATATGGCCTATGGAGGCCCTGAAGAAGGTCGCCCCGGCATCCACTAAGCAGAGGAACAGGTATAGCGCGCCTATCTTTATGACTATCTGCAAGGTCAGAGAGGCGAGGTCATTAATGCCCATATCCGTGACGTACCGCATAAGCAGCGGCAGGGTGAGCTCGCAAACAGTTGTAAGCGCAGCACAGAACAGGTCGAACACCATCACCCATACATACTTTCTGAAATAGGGAAGGAACCTTCTCACAAGGCCCTTCCTCCGTTTACTGAGGCTTTCCCCCATTTTCCCACTCCTTTGTGAAATTTTTCTTCCTCTATTATAGCACAAGCTTTTGGATTTTACAAACACGCGGACAGCACATCGGCAAGGTCTTCCCGGAAAATAAGCTGGGCGCGGCTGTCGTATGGGGTGGGGTCGCGGTTGAGTATGGCGAGCCTTGCATCCTTTTTCAGGTACTGCACAAGCCCCGCCACAGGGTACACCACCAGGGACGTTCCGCCCACTATCATCAGGTCGGCGTCAAGCGCATACTGTACCGCGTGGCTTAAGTCCCGCTCGTTAAGGGTCTCGCCGTAAAGCACCACATCCGGCTTCAACCGCCCGTCGCAGGAGCAGAGTGGCACGCCCCCGCAGTCCATCACGTGCCGCATATCGTACACCTTCCCGCATTTTTGGCAGATATAGCGGTTCTCGTTTCCGTGGAGCTCGATTACATTTTTACTCCCGGCAAGCTGGTGCAGGCCGTCTATATTCTGGGTTATCACCACCTCCAACATGCCGTCCCGCTCAAGCTGCGAGAGGGCGTAGTGGGCGGGGTTGGGTTTCGCGTCGGGATAGAGCATTACGTTTCTTAGAAAATCGTAGAACTCTTCAGTGTGGGCGCGGTAGTAATCTATTGACAGCATCTCCTCATAGGATATGCCGGATTTTTTCTGCATATACAGGCCGTGGGCGCTGCGGAAGTCAGGGATGCCGCTGGCGGTGGAGACCCCCGCGCCGCCTAGGAATACGGTATGCTTACTCTCTCTGAGCCAGCTTTTCAGGGTTTCTATGTCAGTCATCTTTATCATCCCCCAGGATAAGGCAGACCGGGCAGTGGTCGCTGCCGGTGTACTCGGGCAGGATTCGGCTGTCGTCTATGCGCTTCCCAAGCCGTTCGTCACAGAGGAAATAGTCTATACGCCAGCCGGTGTTGTTCTCCCGGGAGTTGCTGCGGTAGCTCCACCAGGAGTAGGCCTCCTCTCTGTCAGGGTAGAGATAGCGGAAGCTGTCTAAAAAGCCGCTGGCTAAGAGCTCGCTGAACTTGCCCCGCTCCTCATAGGTATAGCCCGCGTTTCCGATATTTGATTTGTCGTTCTTCAAATCTATGGGTCTATGGGCCACGTTCAGGTCCCCGCAGACCACCACCGGCTTCTTCTCCCGGAGCCTGTAGAGGTACTCCCGCAGCTTGTCCTCAAAGACCATGCGGAAGGGCAGGCGCTCAAGGCCCCGCTGGGAGTTGGGGGTATAAATAGTCACAAGGTAGAAGCTGCCATACTCGGCGGTAATTGCCCGGCCCTCCCGGTCGTAGTCCTCACAGCCGATTCCGTAGGCGACGCTTATGGGCTCGGTCTTAGTGAAGACAGCCGTGCCGGAGTAGCCTTTTTTCTCAGCGGAGTTCCAGTATTCAAGATAGCCGGGGAACTGGAAATCAGCCTGCTCCCGGAGCATTTTTGTCTCCTGCAGGCAGATGGCGTCGGGCTGCTCCCGGTCTATCACATCCATGAAACCCTTGCCCATACAGGCCCTAAGGCCGTTTACGTTCCATGAGATAAGCTTCATCGTATCCTTCCTTTCGTAAGCATGAGTTCATGAACTCAGTGTGAATAAATTATAAAATTACGGCGGGGGGCTATGCTTTCTCCGGCCTTTATGTTATAATATGGAAATAAACAGCTCGGAAATTTTGAAACTGGAGGTTTACAAATTGCAGAATCCCATCGTAACTATAGAGACGAACCAGGGCGTTATCAAGGTGGAGCTCTATCCGGAGACCGCGCCGAATACGGTTAATAATTTTATCTCCCTTGTGCGCAAGGGCTTTTATGACGGCACAATATTCCACCGGGTCATACCCGGCTTTATGATACAGGGGGGAGACCCCGAGGGCACCGGCATGGGCGGCCCGGGCTACGGCATAAAGGGTGAGTTTTCAGCCAACGGTGTGGAAAATGACTTAAAGCACACCACAGGCGTCATCTCCATGGCCCGCTCCCAGAAGCCAGACAGCGCAGGGAGCCAGTTCTTTATTATGGTGGCTGACGCGGCGTATCTTGACGGACAGTATGCGGCCTTCGGCAAGGTGACCGAGGGGCAGGAGGTAGCCGACGCCATAGCCCACGTTGACAGGGACCGGGACGACAAGCCTGACTCCGACCAGATAATGGAGAAGGTCACCGTTGAGACCTTCGGGGAGGAATACCCGGAGCCGAATGTGGGGCCTGAATATTAAATACCTATCCGCTTGATTATGAGAGGCTGGACATCCGGCCTCTCTTTTTCTATGGTTATGGCGCAGAGGAAGCGCTCTTTCGCCTGGGCGCACTGTGCCTCGGACTGGGCATAGAGCTTTGCTATAGGCTGGCCCGATTCCACTGCGGCGCCCTTATTGGCAAGGAGCGCTATACCCGCGCCGTAGTCTATTTCATCGTCCTTACTCTCCCGGCCCGCGCCCAGTTCCATGGCGGCAAGGCCGCAGGTCTCGGCGTCCAGGGCGGTGATATAGCCGGACTCGGGCGCTGAGACAGTGAGCTCCCAGGGGGAGAGCGGGAGCTTTGATGTGTCCTCCAGGCAGGAGGCGTCCCCTCCCTGGGCCGATACCATATCACATAGTGTCTTAAACGCGCTCCCGCTGGCTACAGTCTCCCGGGCCTTGGCCAGGGCGCTGCTATTGTCCGGGGCCAGGCCTGCAAGGGTTATCATACCGGCGGCAAGCTCCAGGGAGAGCTCCGTAAGGCGGCTGTCGCCGTCTCCGCGGAGTATCTCGACGGCCTCCCTGACCTCCAGCGCGTTGCCGATACACCGGCCCAGGGGCATGTCCATGTCGGTTATCATGGCGGCGGTGCGCCGTCCGGCCCTGTTTCCAGTGTCCACCATGAGCTCAGCCAGCTCCACGGCCTCGGGGAGGGTCTTCATGAAGGCACCTGAGCCCAGCTTTACGTCGAGCAAGATAGCGTCGGCCCCGGCTGCCAGCTTCTTTGACATAATGCTGGCGGCAATAAGGGGCAGGCTGTCCACGGTGTTTGTCACGTCCCGAAGGGCATAGAGCTTCTTGTCGGCGGGGCAGAGGCTGCCGGACTGCCCCACCAGGGCAATGCCGGTCTTATTTACTATCTCATAAAATCGCTCCCGGGGGACGTCCATGTGCAGGCCGGGGATACTCTCCAGCTTATCAACTGTGCCTCCTGTATGGCCCAGTCCCCTGCCGCTCATTTTCGCTATCTTTACCCCGCAGGCCGCGGCGATTGGGCCCACTATCAGTGAGGTCTTGTCCCCGACGCCGCCGGTGGAGTGCTTATCCACCTTCACCCCGGGTATGGGGGAGAGGTCGGCCATGTCCCCGGAGCGGGCCATCTCCCAGGTCAGGTCTACGGTCTCCTCAGGGGTCATGCCCCGAAAGAATATTGCCATCAGGAGGGCAGATACCTGGTAGTCGGGCACGGAGCCGCCGGTGACGGACTTTACCAGCCAGGCTATCTCCTCGTGGGTGAGCTCACCGCCCTGGCGCTTTTTGTGGATAATATCATACATGCGCATATCTGAAACCTCCGGTTTACTCCAAGCTGTCGGGCCCGAAGGCCATGGGCAGAAGGCCGTCGAGGGTCACGGCCTTGATGTCCTTGCCGTCGGTGAGGATTATGTCGAAATCAGGCCTGCAGAATTCCCGCATAACCTGCCTGCAAACGCCGCAGGGTGTGCAGAAGAAGTCGGGCTCACTGCCCCTGCCTGCCCCGGCAACGGCTATGGCGGTAAACTCACGCTTGCCCTGGGCCGCGGCGGTGAATATAGCCGTGCGCTCGGCACAGCAGCCGTTAAATGCCGCGGTCTCGATATTGCAGCCGGTATAGACGCTGCCGTCCGCGCAGAGCAGGGCAGCGCCCACGGCGAAATCAGAGTACGGGCAGTAGGAGTTCTCCCTGGCCTTCAGCGCCTGGGCTGCAAGCTCTTTGGCCTTTGCCTCGGATATTTTCATTGGGCGCCTACCTTTCCGGCGGCTAAGACCGCCTCCAATTTTTCACGGGTGGGCAGGCCCTCGTTGTCGCTCTTATGGCTTATCTGTATGGCCCCTATAGCGTTGCCCCGGCGAGCGGCCTCTGAGAGAGGGAGGCCCTCGGTGACGGCGCTTATAACGCCTACAGCGAAGCCGTCGCCGGCACCCACGGTGTCTACTATGCGCTCAACCTCTATGCCGGGGGCATAGCCCTTAACGCCTGAGGATTCAGAGTAATACGCGCCGTCGCCGCCCAGCTTGACTACTACCGAGCGGGCCCCAAGCTTGTGATAAAATCCGGCGATATCCTCCTCGTGCTCATGCCCGGTAAGTATCCTGCCCTCGCCAATTCCCGGCAGGACGACCTGGGCATATGCAGCCAGGCGGTTTAGGGAGTTTACCATGGTCTTCTCGTCGGGCCAGAGCTGGGGGCGCAGGTTGGGGTCGAAGCTTATGGGGATATCCATTGCCGAGGCCCGGTCCAGCAGGCGGACTGTGGTGGACATTGCGCTTTCGGACACGGCGGGGAAGATACCGGTGACATGGAGCCAGTCTATGCCGGAGAGTCCGAAGGCGTCCACGTTCCTTGGAGAGAGCTTCGAGGCCGCCGAGCCCTGGCGGTAGTAGGCTATCTCCGGGTCACCTTCCTGCGTGCTGCCCTTGAGCATCAGGCCGGTGGGCTGTTCATCTGTCCGGGAGACCAGGGCGGTGTCTATATGGTTTTCGGCCATGGCGTCCAATATCTGCTGTCCGATGGGGTCGTTGCCAAGCCTTGTGCAGTACACCGGGGTATGGCCCAGGCGGGCTAAACCTACAGCTACATTGTACTCCGCACCGGCAATGGAGCTTATAAAGCGGCGGGATTTACTCAATGGCCCGGCCTCCTCCGCCATAAACAGGCCCATGGGTTCACCTATCAATAATACTTTCATGTTTTACTCTCCCTTTACGCCCACGGCTATCAGAGTGGATTTGCCCCTGACGGTAACTGCCCCGGAGCCCGCCGGAATGAACAGGGTGTCCCCGGGCCTAAAGTCCACGGTGTTTTCAGGGCCGGATATCTGCCCGGCGCCCTCAACCGCTGTCATGGAAACGAAGGAACCGGCGCCAATGAAAATATTTACCTCACTATCAACATTAAAGCGGTCGGCTGTGAAATACCTGCACTCGGCAAGCCTTGCCATGCTGCCGCCGCTGATAGTCTGTGTTTCCAAAGCCTTACCGCTATCCTCGCTTGGAGTAAGCTTGCTTACCTCCAGGGCTTTATCTATATGCAGCTCCCGAAGCCTGCCGTCAGCTCCCCGGCGTCCGTAGTCGTAGACCCTGTAGGTGCAGTTGGAGTTCTGCTGTATCTCACATATTAAAATGCCCCCGCCGATGGCGTGCAAGGTGCCGGCCTCAATAAAGAACACGTCACCGGGGCGGACCGGGACCCGGTTTAGGACCTCCTCAACGGTGTTGTCCTCAATGCGTCTTCTGAACTCCTCAGGGGTAACAGTACGGTTTACGCCGAAGTACAGGCTTGCGCCTGGGTCGCAGTCCACGATATACCACATCTCGGTCTTGCCGTACTCGTGCTCGGCTTTAAGGGCGTACTCGTCGCTGGGGTGCACCTGTATGGAGAGAGGCTCCTTTGCGTCTATCAGCTTTATGAGCACAGGGAAGCTCTCAAATTTTTGCACATGCTCCCCCAGTACCCCAGGGTTGGCCTTAAAGTATTCGTTGAGCGTCACGCCATCATACTCCCCGCCGGAGATACGGCTCTCGCCTGCCGGGTGGGTGGAGAGCTCCCAGCTTTCGGCAACTTTGTCAAAATCACAGGGCTTTTTGTACACGTCCCGAAGCCTTGTGCCGCCCCAGAGGTAGTCCTTAAAGGCGGGGGTGAGCTTTTCTATTTTCATCTTCATGCCTCCGTATATTCATAATTTGAGAGCGGGGAGATATATCCTCCCCGCTCAGGGTATCAGCTTATAAGCTCAGAGAGCACCGCGTTCACAACGCCGCCGGCGGCTCCGAGACTGTTGTTGCTCTCCTCCACCAGCACGGCAAAGGCGATGGGGTAGCTGTCGCTGTCGCAGAAGCCCACCATCCAGCAGTTGGGCTCCCTGGTCTCGCCGACCTCGCCTGTGCCGGTCTTGGCGCAGACGTTTAATCCGTCGGGGAAGAGCCAGTCGCCATAGTAGCCGGAGACGGTGCTGCGCATCATGGTTTTAAGGTTATTAGCCTGGGCCTGGGACATGAGGGAAATGCCGCCGGAGCTTCCAAGGCCTCCGAACAGCCCGCCGTCCTCGGTGAGCCGGGGTTGCACATAGCTGCCGCCGTTTGCCACAGCTCCCATGACCGTCATCATCTGGTATGGGTTTACAAGCACCGTATACTGCCCGACCCCGGCCCAGCCCAGCTGGTTGGCGTTGGCCCCGGACAAATTACACTCGCTTTCGGCTATCTCAATGGAGCTGAAATCCAGCGGCTTATTAAAGCCCAGCTTCCCGGCGGATTTCTGCAAATCAGCCGCCCCAATATCGTTTGCAAGCTTTGCAAAATACAGGTTGCAGGAGTTGCCCAGGGCCGCCTGCATATCCTGGTCGCCGTGATATCCAAGGCAGGTGATATTGCTGCCGCCTATATCCTCGCTTTCGGCACAGCTATAGGTGAGGCCGGTCCAGGTGTCGGGCCATTTCTCCATGGCGGCAAAGCTTGTCACCAGCTTGAAGATACTGCCGGGGGTGAATGACCCGGAGAGGGTGTTGTCAAGATAGGCGCCCTTATAGGCCGGGTCGCTGTCAATATTCTCCGGCACGTTTAATGGGTCATAGCTGGGGGCGCTGACCTTGCACAGAATATTGCCGTTTTTATAGTTATAGAAGATGGCCCCGCCGTTATGGCCCTCCATGGCGTTATAGGCCGCAGTGCAGGCATTGGAGTCCAGGGTGAGCTTTACGGTGCTGCCAAGGCTCGAAAAGATGGTACGGTTCAGGCCGAAGACTGGGTTGAAGCCAGTGAGCTTATTCTGGAGGGTGTACTGGACGCTGGTGCTTATATACCCCTCGGTGTCACCAACAGTGTGCAGCAGCGCCCGGCGGGCAGTCTCGCTGTCGCTGTATTTCCGGCTGCCGTCTTCGGTATAGGCCAAAATATTGCCGTCGCGGTCTTCAACATCGCCCATGGAGCCGTCGATATATATGTGTCCGTTATAGGGCTGCATGGCCCACTGGCTCCCCTGTATAAACAGGTTTACTACGAGCCAGCCTATGCCGCCTAAAAAAGCGAACAGCAGTATATACAGCACTATGGAGCGAAGACCTACAGTTTTCATGAAACAGCCTCTTTAACAGCGTTTGTCAATATATCCAGCCCCTTGCAAAGGGTACTCTCGTCTATGAGCAGCTCGGGCATTACCTTTATTACAGAGTTTCCCCTGCCCACGCGCTCCACAATAAGGCCGTTTTTAAATGCAATGTCAAGGGCCCGCTTGCTAACGGTGCCGGGGGCATTATCACTGTCGCAGCCGGACAAATCCACGCCCCAGACATACCCAACTCCCCGGGTGCTTATCTTCCCGGGGGCCAGGGCCTCTATCCTACCCATATACTCCTGGAATATATGGGCCTCGCCCCGCACCTTCTCCTCAACCTTGCCGTCAAGCATCATCTCAAGCCCGGCCTTTGCAGCCACCATGGAGAGCTGATAGCCCCTGAAGGTGCCGTTATGCTCGCCGGGATCCCATATATCCAGCTCCGGCTTTATGAGCACCAGGGCGAAGGGCATACCGTAGCCGCCGATTGACTTGCTCTGGGTGACGATATCCGGCACTATCCCCGCGCGCTCGAAGGAGAAGAACCAGCCTGTCCTTGCACAGCCCACCTGCACATCGTCAACGATGAGGAGTATGTCGTGCCTGTCACAGAGTTCCCTAAGGCCCCTGAGCCACTCTGCAGGCATGGGATATATTCCGCCGTCGGCCTGGGTGGTCTCAAGGATAAAAGCGGCGGGCTTTTCGACGCCGGAGTGGTCGTCGGTGAGAAGGGTCTCGATATATTGGAGAGTGTCCAGCTCCGGGAACATATATGGAGCGGGCACATGGGTAACATGCTCAAGGGGTACACCGGCCCCCGCCCGGCTGGCGGCGTCGGTGGTGAGGGATATAGAGCCAAGTGTCATTCCGTGAAAGGCCCCCATCAGGGCGAATATACCCGTGCGGCCCTTCACCTTCCGGGCAAGCTTCAGCGCGGCCTCCACAGCGTTGGTGCCGGTGGGGCCGGGGAACTGGAGCTTGTAATGCAGGCCCCGGGGCTTTAAAACTTTTTCTTCATAGAACTCTATAAAGTCCCGCTTGGGTTTCGTGTACATATCAAGGGCGTGCATTACGCCGTCGCCCTGCAGGTACTCGACTAACCTGTTGCGGATAAGGTCCGGGTTGTGACCGTAGTTCAGGGCGCCGGCCCCGCAGAAGAAGTCGATATACTCCCTGCCCTCCTCGTCATAGAGGAAAGGCCCCTTGGCGCTGGTGAACACCGTGGGGAAATTGCGGCAGTAAGACCGCACCTCGGACTCGTAGCTCTCGAAGACATCTGTGTTTTGACTCATGTTTTACCATCCTTTCTACCATGGGTGCTGCCCATGATTCAGCGATCTTCGACGTTCAGCCTTTGGCTGAAGCCGGGGCTATTATAGCGGCAAATAAGTTCGCAGGCCAATGATTATTGTTTTATATTTTGGCCTAAAACCCATTCTATCACAAAACATCCGGAAATGGAAGGGTATGTAAGAAAGTTTACAAAAAAGAGAGGGCCGGGACATACCGCAAGTGGGTGTCCCGGCCCTTTTGCCCTAACAGCTCTCAATATGGCTGCTGAGCTCCTTAATCTTATACCCCACGTCTTCGGGGCAATGGGCATCGGATGAAGTGATTATCTTAACATTATTCCTTTTCAAAATTCCAAGCAGTTCTTTGTTCATGCCAAGGGCCGCCGTTTCAGGGCATCTCCTGGCGGCCCCGCTGTTATGGTCCGCATACATATTGCTTCTTGAGAGCTCTTTCGCCAAGCTCTCATAGTACCCCGTCAGCGGATAGGAAGGCCTGTGGCCGAACAATTTTATCGCGTCCGGGTGACCGACGCCGTCAAATAATCCGCTCTTTGCCAATGAGATGGAATCTTCAAAATATCTGCGGTATATTTTGTCAACGTCAAGCCCCTCCCAATGCTCTGGCTTATGGTCGAAAGCAAAGTCGTCAACAAAGTGGACGCTTCCCAGCAGAAAGTCAAAGCCCTTATCCCTTGTAAGCTCACAAACAAAGTCTTCAAACTTCTTGAAATAGCATACCTCAAGGCCAAACCGGACCTTTACAGGGAACTGCTTGCTCCTGGCTTTTTCCATAAGCTCCAGATAATCTGAGAGCTTATGTATACCCGCGCTTCTCCTAAACCACGCGTCGACGTATCCGCTGTATGCTCGCACAGTATCGTACATTGGGGCAAATTCCTCAAATATATAATTATGCTCAAGCAGGCGTATCTCATCGAGACCCATTTCGACGGCCTTATTTACGAATTTATTTATCCAATCAAGGGTGTACGCTCCGCGTTCAATATGGATATGTCCGTCTATCACTTTTCCCCTCCTTTGGCGGGCATGTTTTATATTATCTTGCGAAACCAAAACGATAATTTCTCATATCCAAGGCGTTCATAAAATATATGGGCCTCTGTTCGTTGAAAGCCCGAAGCAAGGCAAATACGGGAAATGACCTGCTCCCGCGCAAGCTCCTCCACCCGCTCCATGAGCATTTTGCCTATACCCCGGCGCCGGTATTCAGGCAGGACAGCAAGACCATTTATTTTAATATATCCGTTTGGCATATTGAGCGCCAAAGTCTCCACAGTGGTGACAAAGCCCACAACATCACCGGCAATGTCAGCCACAAATATGCGGTAGCGGCTGTCGCCCTCCATCTTTTTGCAGGCTTCGATAAAGGCTTCATCTGTCAGAGGGGTGAACACATCCCGCCAGACAGCGGCGACGGCCAGGCAGTCCCCACTCTCCATATCTCTTATACAGACAGGGCTCATAGGGTTTTCTCCCGCAAAGGAACAGTCTCAAAAACCAGCACCTGCGCCGGGGAGCCGTCTGGGTAGGCAAGGTCGGGGCGCTCCTCACGGCGGTAATTTCCAGCCGAGTGATTTTCTGCCACCCTGTTCCAAAACTCTACCGACGGTAGGTTCTTCGGATGGTACTTTATCTGCCAGGAGCCGGGGAACATCTCAAAGAGCCTGTCCATGACCCAGGAGCCCAGTCCGCAGCGGCGGTACTTGTACATGACGAAGAACTCGGCCACGTTATAGTCGGTCTTTGCGGCCTCAGGGTAGTCGTTGATAAGGGCAAAGCCTGCCAGATTTCCGTCAGCCTTCAGAAAGTATGCCCAGCGGCCCGGGTCTTTCCAGTAGCAGTCCAGCCAGGAGTAGCCGTAGAGCCCCAGGGGGTTCACGTCCTCCTTTGTGTACTGGGTGAACTCATAGTCGTACTTCTCCATCAAATTCCTGAGTATCTCTTTCTCGTACTCTTTGATGGGTATCATCTCAAAATTCATTCTATATTCTCCCCCAGGGTTCCCTGGCTCTTGGCGGTGAGGTAGGCGTTGATGAAGCCGTCCAGGTCGCCGTCCATGACGCCGTTTACGTTGCCGGTCTCGAAGCCTGTGCGGTGGTCCTTGACCATGGTGTAGGGCATGAACACATAGGAGCGTATCTGACTGCCCCAGGTTATCTCCTTCTGCTCGCCCTTTATGTCCGATATCTTCTCAAGATTCTCCCGCTCCTTTATCTCTACCAGCTTTGAGATGAGCATTTTCATAGCTACGTCACGGTTCTGATACTGGCTGCGCTCCACCTGGCAGGAGACTACAATGCCGGTGGGTATGTGTATCAGGCGCACAGCCGAGGAGGTCTTGTTGACCTTCTGGCCGCCGGCGCCTGAGGCTCTGTAGACCTCCATCTTGATGTCGTCGGGGTTTATCTCAACGGAGTTATCCTCCTCTATCTCGGGCATGACCTCCAGGGAGGAGAAGGAGGTGTGCCTGCGCCCTGCCGCGTCGAAGGGGGAGACACGCACAAGCCTGTGCACCCCGGCCTCGGATTTAAGGTAGCCGTAGGCGTTTTCGCCCTCCACCAGTATAGAAGCGGACTTGAGCCCGGCCTCGTCGCCGTCCAGGTAATCAAGAGTCGTAACCTTGAAGCCCCTGCGCTCGGCCCAGCGTCCGTACATGCGGAAAAGCATTTCAGCCCAGTCCTGGGCCTCTGTGCCGCCGGAACCCGCATGAAATGTCAGTATTGCGTTATGTCCGTCGTACTCGCCGGTGAGCAGGGTGGAGAGCTTCATGGTGGCTATCTCGCCTGTTACCGAGTCTATCTCCGTCTGTATCTCCGCAATGAGCGAAAGGTCCTCGGCCTCGTCCCCAAGCTCAATAAGCGCGGCGGCGTCGTCGCAGCGGGAGCAGAGCCTGCGGTAGCCCTCATCCTTGGCCTTGAGCCCCGCCATGCGCTGGGTCACCTTCTGGGCGTTCGCCATATCGTCCCAGAACCCGGGCTCCGCAGACTTGAGCTCCAGCATTTCGACCTCCTCCCGCAGCCTCTCAAGGCCAAGGGCTTCGCCCAGGGCGTCAAGGGCCTCCCGCTGGGCGGCAAGCTGCCGGGCGAGCTCTTCAAATTGCAGCATATCCGTTATCTCCTTTCCAAAATAAAGAAGCCGTTTTATGGTGTATACCCCAATATTATACCAAAAAACCGTGGGGATGTAAACAGGGAAAACCGTTAATCCCTTTTAAAGAAAGAGTGGCTGGGACGTAACTTCGGCGGTTTTACACAAAAGCACGTTGAAATGGCGGGAGCCATGTGCTATAATCGGGTCAACAAACCCAAATTCAGAGGTGCCAGATTATGAATTTTACTGTCCCCGTAGGAATTGGAATTTTACTTGTTTTAACGATAATCGGATTGCTTATTTTGTTAAGACGCAATTCTTTTAAATCTGAAAATAGCAAAAGAATATATATTGTAACAGGGGCGTTACAAGCGGTTCATATAATATTGTATTTCACAGGATTATTGGATAAAATTGCTCAAGTTAATGTATACATTGCATTTGGAATCTGTGCTGTTGTTTCCATTGTATGTATTTTGATGTCTGGTTGGATGCTGCTGTCTTTTTCAAAGTTTAAGCATGGAATAAAGTATCTGCTTATGTTTCTTGCTATACTTCAAGTGATTAGTACGATTATTATATTTTTATTACCTGAAGGCTGAAGGACAACTTCCAGTTTAGCGGGCAGTCATCCACCAGTGAATGGCTGCCCGCTTTGGATATATTAATTAACGAATGGTTTGGTGAAACCTCTTTCGGCAATACCAATCTGAAAAGGTAAAAAAGCAAAACCGCCACTCGGCAAAGTGACGGTTTTGTAATACTTATAAAATTGCTCATAAACCGGGCTGACCGCTACTGGGCAGCGCCTTTTTTGTCAAGGGACTTTATCTCCCTGGTATACAGCCGCATAAAGAAGAACACGCTCACCAGCAGCGAGACAGTCTCGGCTACGGGGAAGGCCCACCAGACGGCGTTGACCTCCCCAAAGATTCGGGACAGCAGCCAGGCTGAGGGGACCAGCACGGCCAGCTGGCGCATAATGGAGACTATAAGGCTGTAGGTGCCGCGGCCCACGGCCTGGAAAAGGGTGGAGGAGACTATGCCCAGGGCGGCGAAGATAAAGCAGATGCAGATGGTACGAAGGGCGGGGACGCCGATGTGAAGGAGCTCCTCCGAGGCGTTGAAGATACCCAGAAGCTTATCCGGCAGCAGGAGGAAGGCGAGCATACCGGCGAGCATTATAAAGAGCGCTATGAGGCAGCCCTGGGAGAGGGCCTGCATCAGGCGTTTTTTATTTCTTGCGCCGTAGTTAAAACCCATAATGGGGAGCAGGCCCTGGGTCAGGCCGAAGACCGGCATGAACACGAAGGACTGCAGCTTGAAGTAGAGGCCGAAGACGGTATATGCCGCGGTGGAGAAGCCGGAGAGTATGCCGTTCATAGCCATGTTCATCACGGTGCCGATGGCCTGCATGACTATGGCGGGGAGCCCTACAGCGTAGATATTTTTGATTGTCTTCCAGCGGGGCCTAAAGCCCTTAAAGCTGATTGAGATGGCGTGCGGGCGCACGGCAAAGACTATTGCCGCGAATATCATGGAGATAATCTGCCCGCCCACGGTGGCAATGGCGGCGCCGGTGACTCCCATTGCCGGAAGCCCGAAATAGCCGAAGATGAATACAGGGTCCAGGGCTATGTTTATGAGGGCGCCCACCAGCTGGAATATCATGGGCCAGAGCATATTGCCCGTGGCCTGGAGTATCTTCTCCAGCATTACCACAACAAAGCTACCGAAGGAGAAAATGCAGCAGACGGATATGTACTGGTCGCCCATGAGGACTATCTCCGGGTCGGACTCGAACATTTTGAAGAAGGGGGTCGTGAAGAAGGCACCGTACACGGCGAAGACTGCCGCGGTGCACAGGCCCAGCACTATCCCGTGGGACGCTGCGGACTCAGCCTCGGCTTTCCTGCCCTCTCCCAGGCGGCGGGAGATTAGGGAGGTGACGCCGACGGCGGTGCCCACCGCGAAGGCTATCTGTAGATTTTGTATTGGAAAGGCCAGGGATACCGCCGCCATGGCCTTTTCGCTCACCTGGGAGACGAAGTAGGTGTCAACGATATTATACAGAGCCTGGACCATCATGGAGAACATGGCGGGCAGGGCCATGGAGAATATGAGGGGCAGCATTTTAGCCGTGCCCATCTTGTTTTGGGGCTGTACGTTCTCGCTCATTTAAACACTCCTTTACTTTCCTGTAACGGCGCGGATGAGCTTCTCCAGCGCCGGGTCGTTGCAGGGCACGGCAATGTACGGTGTGCCGTCCTGTGAGGTGTACCGCAGAGGGATATCCGTGGGGACAAGGTTAAGGGCGCCGGGTACCGGGCCCTGCTCCGGCTGGGGCTTGCTCTCAGGCTGGGACTTCGGCTCCGGATTAGGTTCCGGCCTATACTCAGGGGCGGGCACAGATACGGTGACAGCCTCAGCCTTGGGGGCGGGGGCCTTGTCTCCGGCTCTCGGTGGACCAAGTCGGTAGAGCTTCACGCCGTAGGGCTCAAGCTCAATACAGCCGTTGAGCTCCCGGCTCTCCCCGGTGAACAGGTCGGTGGCGGGGCCGTGATAATTTACGTTGATATTAAACCCGCTCTGGTCGGCGTTTATGGCGGCGAACACAGTCTCGTCCTGGGCCTCCCGGCGTATGACTATCTGCTTGTTTAAGATAGTCTCGTTCTTATAGCTGCCCTCGCTGAGGGCTTTGCTCTGCAGCTTTATCCGGCTGAGCTCGCCTATGAACTCCGTCAGGCTGTTCTCTACAGGCTTATCGAAGCAGGGCCTAAGGGCCGGGTCGCCGTCATGCTTGTCGCCCTCCGCTCCCCATTCACTGCCGTAGTACAGGCAGGGGATGCCGGGCATACAGTAGAGCATGGTGTAAAGGCCCTCTATCTGCTGTTTATCCTTGAGTATAGTGTGTATGCGCGTTACATCGTGGTTGTCGGCAAAGCACAAAAGGTGCTCGCCCCTGTAGAGGCACCAGTTCTCGGAGCCGAACTGCCGGTTCAGGGAGTGGGCTATCTCGAACATGTTCTTGTCATTGAAGGAGGAATAGAGCCCCTTATAGCACTCGTAGTTGGTGACGCTGTCAAGCATTTCCGGGTTCATTATGCGCTTATAGTCACCGTGTATCATCTCACCTAGGAGGAAGAAACCCGCGTCCCGGCCCTTGGTGTACTGGTGGAGGCGGCGCATGAAGTTTTCATCCAGCAGGTACGCAACGTCAAGCCTCAGGCCGTCTATTGCGAACTCATCCATCCAGCCGCCGACGCACTCTAAAATATGGTCCACCACAGTCGGGTTCTGAAGGTTCAGCTTCACCAGCTCGAAATGACCCTCCCAGCCCTCGTACCATAGGCCGTCGTTATAGTTCGAGTTGCCGCCGAAGTTTATATGGAACCAGTCCCTGTAGGGGGAGCTCTCCCTGTTCTTTAAGACGTCCTGAAAGGCCCAGAAGCCGCGGCCCACGTGGTTGAATACGCCGTCCAGCACCACCCTTATCCCGGCCTCGTGCAGGGCATTGCACACGTCGGCAAAGTCCTCGTTGCTGCCAAGGCGGGAGTCTATTTTCCTGAAATCCCTGGTGTCGTAGCCGTGGGTGTCGGACTCGAACACCGGGGAGAAGTACACCGCGCCTGTGTTGAGCTTTTTAAGGTGCGGCACCCAGTCTATCACCTTGCGTATACGGCTCATGGGCACACCGTCGTTCTCATAGGGGGCCCCGCAGAAGCCGATTGGGTAAATCTGGTAAAACATGGCTGAGTTCTGCCAGCCGGGGTTATTCTTCAAACGTGTAACATTCATGATGTGCCTCCTGTTTATCGTAGTGTACAGCTGTTCCCGTCCCAGGAGAACACGCTGTTATAGAATGCTGTCATGCCGTCTACCATGTGCTTTAGGTCCTCACGCCCCGCCGTCTCATAGGGGGAGTGCATGGCAAGCTGGGCCAGGCCGATGTCCACGGTGGGGATAGCTACCTGGGAGCCGGAGATAAGGCCCAGGGTCCCGCCGCCGGGGGTGGAGGAGTTGTTGTAGTAGTCCTGGGTGGGCACGTTTGCTTTTTCACAGATGCGCTTAAAGAGGGCGGCGGTAGAGGCGTCCGTGGCGTACCTTGTGCTGTGCTTCACAACTATGCCGCCGTTCATCCAGCACTTGCTGGTGGGGTCTGCCTTGTCGGGGTAGTTGGGGTGTACGGAGTGGGCGTTGTCTGCGGAGAGCAGCATACCGTTCTGTATGGCAAGGCTGCGGGCTTCGCTGTCCTTTCCCGCCCACCGGCATATCCTGTCTATTACGTCGCTGAGCATGGTGGAGCCCGCCCCCTGGCGGGTCATGCTGCCGGTCTCCTCGTTGTCGAAGACTGCGCATATCATGCAGTTCTCGGGGTTATCGCTTTGCAGGAAGGCGGTTACCGCTGAGAAGGAACACTCCAGGTCGTCCAGCCTCGGCGCGGAGATAAACTCATTTTGGGCGCCGAAGACCGTCCCCCTGGTGCGGCTGTAGAGGTACAGGTCGTGGGAGAGTATGTCCTCCTTCTTCACCCCTATAAGCTCGCTGAGCATAGAGAGCAGGTCGGCGCCCTTGCTGCCGAACAGGGGCAGAGTGTCCCGCTGGGGGTCAAGTTTAGCGCCGTTATTGGCCTCGCGGTTCATGTGTATGGCAAGGCTGGGGATAGTGAGAAGGTCCTTTGCCAGGTTTACAAGCTGCATACGCACGCCGTCCTCAGTGCGTATGCCCAGCCTGCCGGCCACAGACAGGGGCCTGTCCAGCCAGAGGTTTAGTATGGTGCCCCCATATACCTCGGTGTTGAGCTTTGTGTAGTGCCCGCCGCAGTCCATCTCGGGAGAGCCCTTCACCTTGAAGCAGGGGGAATCCCCGTGGGGAGCCGCCACTGAGAAGGCATAAAAGTCTTTCTTGGGCACCCGGAAGGCGATTATCGAGCTCTGGCTCCGGGTGGTAAAGTATCCGTGTCCCTCGCTGAGCTCCCAGGCCCCGGACTCAGACAGCTCGGTGAAACCCGCGTTCAGAAGCATAGCTCTCACGGCGTTGACAGTGTGCAGGGATGTGGGACTGCTCTCGATAAAGTCGAAAAGCCTGCCTGTAAGCTGGTCGGTCATAATTAATTACCCCTTTTCCAAAAAATATAGTAGCTTTATAATAGCATGATAAAAAACTGGGCATTTGATACTTTATGGGTAACAGGGCCCACAGTTTTAAACCCGCAGCGCTCATACACCCGCCTGGCCCGGATATTGAACCCGGCGACTGTCAGCCTGACTGTACAGACCCCAAGCTCCTCCCGGGCAAGCTTTATCCCGCACTGCACAAAGGGCTCGCCGAAGCCCAGCCCGCATAGGTCGGGCCTTAGCCCCAGGCCAATGTCCAGGGGGCCGTCAGGGTATGCGCCCTCCTCGACAGTTGGTATCCTGGCCCCGGCCCCGAACTGGTAGAAGCCCGCAAGCTCCCGGGCGCTGTTTAAAAGGGCATAGGAGCTGCCGTCCAGCAGCTCGTCTATGGGGCTGCCCTCATCCCAGTTATAGACGGCGTACTCCCCCGGGTACTCCCAGGCGGTTATCTTCGCCGCAAGCTCCCCGGTCATGGGCACAATGCCGAATATCCGTCCCTTTCTCCCCCTCACAGGCTCTCCCTCCTCACTGAAATTCCGGTATATATTCCGCTCCCATAGCCTTTCTGGACTGTACAAAGCCCTCAAGCCCCAGCTCAAAGAGCGCGTCCTGTACCTTCAAAAGCTCCCGCCTGGTGACCGTCCTCGAGAGCTCCGGGTAATTCTCTATTCCCTCCTTCGCCTCGCCCCAGGGGGTGTACTGGGCCATAAGGCTCACAGGTATGCCGGGGAACTCTCTGGCTATAAGCTCCAGGGCGGCTATGGAATTTTTGGTGTGCCCGGGCAGGATAAGGTGCCGAATCAGCACGCCTTTTATCATCATCCCATCGCCGTCATACTCCGGGGGGCCGGCCTGCCGTACCATTTCATGTATGGCACTGACAGCCGTCCCGGGATAATCCGGGGCATTTGAGAGGTCTTCCCCGAGCTTTGTTTGGGCGTACTTGAAGTCGGGAAGATATATGTCCACAAGACCCTCCAGGCTTTGAAGGCTCTCCTTACGCTCGTACCCCGAGGAATTATACACCACCGGCACCGGCAGCTTTCTCATCATAAGCGCCTCCCGCACCCCGGGTATAAACTGTGTAGCGGTCACAAGGTTTATATTATGGGCGCCGCCGTCTATCAGGTCAAAGAAAATATCGCTGAGCTCCCGGGGGGTCACGGCCCGGCCCGGAGTCCTGCCGCGGCTGATACTGTAGTTCTGGCAGTACCTGCACCACAGCGGGCAGCCGGTAAAAAACACTGTCCCTGAGCCGTTTTTGCCGCTGATGGGCGGCTCCTCCCAGAAGTGCAGCGCCGCCCGGGCTATACGCATTTCACCGGCGCTGTGGCAGGGGGTGCTGCCGTCCCTCACAGCCCCGCACATCCTTGGGCACAGCTTACATATCATGAGTTTATTGCCAGCATAGCGCAGTTGCTCCCCCGCTGGCCCCGGGTCTTGCGGTGGGAGAAAACCAGGTCGCTGTTCTCCATGGTGCATACCCCGCCCACGGTGATATGCTCCGGCAGGACTCCCGCGGACAGGAGGGACTGGCGGCAGCACTCCCACAAATCAACATGGTACTTCACCCCGCCGTCGCCGGGCAGCTCCGTGGGGCCTGTTACAAATTCCCCGGAATTGGGCAGCTGCAAGAACTCCTTCGCAACAGGGGCGTCCACCTCGAAGCAGTCCCTGCAGATAGAGGGGCCTATAGCCGTTATGAGCTTCTTTGGGTTTGAGCGGAACTCCTCAGCCATGCGCTCAGCCATCACCCTGGGCATACCCGCCGCGGCTCCCCGCCACCCGGCGTGGGCAAGGCCTATGGCCCGGTGCTCCGGGTCGATGAAGTATACCGGCACGCAGTCGGCGGCAAATACCACCAGGGTCACCCCGGGCACGTCTGTACACAGGCCGTCTGCGCTGTCGCAGTCGTTGGGCGTCCAGATTCCGATGCCCCGCTCATTTTCCCCCACACGGCGTATGTCGGTCCTGTGCACCTGGCAGCCGCAGACCATGCTCTCTGAATCAAAGCCGGCGGCCTTGGCAAAGCGGCGGTAATTCTCCTCCACGTTTCCGTCCGAATCTCCCCTGCCATACCCCAGGTTCATTGAGGCAAATTCTTTACCGCTTACCCCGCCTATCCTGGTGGAAAAAGCATGGGTCACAAAGTTAATCTCGCTGAGGGCGGGGAAGCGCAGCACCCCCACGCCGTTATTTATTTCAAGCTGCATATTGTCTATTTCCCCGGGCTCGGCCCGCCGGGGCTTTTCTATTACAGGCATTGGGACGGCTTTTTTACTCACGACTATCCCCTCGTATTTCTCTTTTATTATTACCCTCCCCGAGAAGCGCAGCCCGCAGTCACGGCAGCGGAACTCGGAGATAAAGGCCCGGTTATGCTGGTGCCAGCGGCAGGTGCGGGAGCTTCCCCCTCCGCAGGCCGGACAGTGGAGCCGAAGGTGCTCCGGGCGCACCCGGGAGTCCTTCAGATCCCGCACATAGCTTGTGCGGAAGGTCATGCGCCGGTAGAAGCTCTCGCCGCAGGACTGGATGAACGGCCCCGGGTCCATCCGGTCCCGGACCCGGCGGAGTATTTCAAGGGCTATCCTGCTGTCGTCCAGGGCCCGGTGCTGGGAGAGCTCCGAAAGGTCTATCCCCAGAAGCTCCGCCGCCTTTTCAAGGCCAGTCTGCTCGTTGGTGCCCAGGCCCAAGGCCTCCTGAGCGTAGCGCTGCAGGTCGCAGTATTCCGTTAAGAAAGGGACCTGCATGCTGCCGCTGAAGTATTTGCAGTTTTCTATCAGGGCCAGAATGTCTGAATGGCCCCAGGTCATTAGAACACAGCCCCCGAGCCAGCGCTTGAAGCGGCTCACGGCGTTCATGAAGGGTATGCCGTCAGATGAGAGCTCCTCCTCGGTAATGCTTGTAAGGTCCGCCACCACCGGGTTTAGGTGCTTGCCCACCTGGGGGCGCACAAAGCAGGTGAAGGTGCCTATGGGCTCAAGGTCCGGCCCGCATTTCACCGCGCCGAACTCGATTATCTCGTTGATATAACCCTTAAGCCTGCGGCTGTATGCCGCGTTCCACTCAAGGTCCAGAATAGCGATATTTATATCAGGCACCTCCTTTGGTGGCATATGGTCAGCCGGACTTTTTGCGGCTCTGCTGTTTCATCCTCTGCTCATGTGAGAGCACGGCCTTTCTCATGCGCACGCTCTTGGGCGTGACCTCCACGTACTCATCCTCGCTGATGAACTCAAGGCACTGCTCCAGGCTCAGCACCGAGTGGGGCGTAAGCCTCAATGCCTCGTCCGACGACGACGAGCGGGTATTAGTGGCGTGCTTTTTCTTGCACACGTTTACAACTAAATCCTCGGCCTTAGGGCTGGCCCCGACTATCATGCCCTCGTAAACCTCGACCCCGGGCCCGATAAAGAGCCTGCCCCGGTCCTGGGTGTTAAACAGGCCGTAGGCCGTGGACTCCCCGGTCTCAAAGGCTATGATAGAGCCCTGCTGCCGCTGGGAGATATCCCCCTTATAGGGCTCGTAGCCGTCGAAGACATGGTTCATAATGCCGTTGCCG
Source organism: Acutalibacter sp. 1XD8-36 (assembly GCF_009917525.1). GTDB lineage: Bacteria > Bacillota > Clostridia > Oscillospirales > Acutalibacteraceae > Acutalibacter. The sequence continues at coordinate 340,068 of NZ_QZDU01000002.1, read as the reverse complement.
TTGGTGTCCGTGAGGAACTCGGAGCGGTAGCCCATCAATCCCCTGGCGGGTATCCTGAACTCCATATGGGTGATTCCGGTCTCCCTGGTGCCCATGTTCACAAGCTCAGCCTTTCTTGAGCCTATCTTCTCCATAACGGCCCCAACATAGCTGTCCGGGGTCTCTATCATAAGGAGCTCCATGGGCTCGAGTTTTTTGCCGTCCTTTTCCTTGTATATGACCGTGGGGGGCGAGACCTGGAACTCATAGCCCTGGCGGCGCATCTGCTCTATTAGTATAGAGAGGTGTAGCTCCCCGCGGCCCGAGACCTTGAAGGTGTCCATGCTGTCTGTCTCCTCAACGCGCATGGCTACGTTTGTCTCCACCTCCTTAAAGAGCCGGTCGCGAAGGTTTCGGGAGGTTACGAATTTGCCCTCCCGCCCGGCGAAGGGGGAGTCGTTGACCTTAAAGAGCATGGAGACCGTGGGCTCGTCTATCTTCACAAAGGGAAGAGGGTCGATATTGTCGGTGTCACAGGCGGTCTGTCCGATGTTAAGGTCCGTTATGCCGGAGACTGCTATTATGTCCCCAAGTCTGGCGCTCTCGGCCTCAACCCTTTTAAGGCCCTCAAACTGGTAGAGCTTTGATATCTTGGCGTTCTTATGGCCCTCCTCGCCGCCACCGCATATAGCAACCTGCTGGCCTGCCTTTATCTCTCCCCTCTCAACCCGGCCTATACCTATGCGGCCCACATATTCGTCGTAGTCGATGTTGGAGAAGAGCACCTGGGTGGGGCCCTCAAGGTCGCCGCTGGGGGCGGGGACCTCGCTGAGTATCATCTCAAAAAGGGGCTTCATATCTGTGCCGGGGACCTCCGGGTCCAGCGTGGCGTAGCCGTCCCTTGCGGAGCAGTAAGCCACCGGGAACTCCAGCTGGTCGTCGTTTGCGCCAAGCTCTATAAATAAATCCAGCACCTCGTCCACCACCTCGGCGGGCCGGGCTCCGGGCCGGTCTATTTTGTTCAGGACCACAATGGGCTTTTTTCCAAGGCCTAAGGCCTTCTTCAGCACAAAGCGGGTCTGGGGCATACAGCCCTCGAAGGCGTCCACCAAGAGCAGCACGCCGTCCACCATCATCAGTACCCGCTCCACCTCGCCGCCAAAGTCCGCATGGCCTGGGGTGTCCACAATATTTATCTTGGTATCTCCGTATTTCACCGCGGTATTCTTCGAGAGGATTGTAATGCCCCGCTCCCGCTCAAGGTCCCCCGAGTCCATGACCCGTTCCGCTACGGCCTCATTTACGCGGAAGATACCGCTCTGCCGCAGCAGCTGGTCCACCAAAGTGGTCTTTCCATGGTCAACGTGGGCGATGATAGCCACGTTGCGCAGGTCTTCTCTTATTCCCATTTTCTATCCTTTCCTTTCAGCTGCTTATCTGAATTTATTATACGACTTATTATTATAGCACAATTCAGGGGATTTGAAAAGCCCTCTTTTGCGCAGGGATATAGTGCGGCAGCAGGCCATATCTGTAAACATCATGGAGTAAAATGGGCAGTAAATAAAAAGACAGGGCGTGGAAGATAAGGCTTCCGTGGCCCTGTCTTTAGTAAGCTTAAAGACGGTTATATTAACTTATTTTGTTTACAAAATACCAGAGGGGTTCACATTCTGGTCGCGCTGTCCAGCAGCTCCCTGACCTCCCGCGCCGTCTCAAGCCTCCCGGCAGCTTCCGAAAGGCTGTCGGCCTCGGCCTTAGTCCACAGGGAGACGGTCTTGCGCACCCTGGGCACGGCTCCTGAGGGAATGCTGAAGCTGGCAATGCCATAGGACATATAGAGGGGGACAAGGCGGGGGTCCGAGGCGGTCTCGCCACAGACACATACGGGGGTGCCGGTGGCGCTGCCGCACTGGATTATATGCCGCAGGGCCCGCAGCACCGCCGGATGGAAGGGGTCGTATAGGTTGCTCACAGAGGGGTTGCCCCGGTCGCATGCCATGATATAGCCCACCAAATCGTTGGTGCCGATACTCATGAACGTCGTTTCCCGGGAGAGATGGTCGGCTATGAAGGCGGCAGAGGGGGTCTCTATCATCACACCAACCGGCAGGTTCTCGGCACAGGCCTTGCCCTCGTTTATCAGCTGCTCCCGGGCCTTTTCAAGAAGCTGGCGGCAGGCGCGCAGCTCGGCAAGGGAGGATATCATGGGGAACATTACACGCAGGTCCCGGCCCTCCCCGGCGCCGGCCCGCAGAAGGGCCCGCAGCTGGGTCAGAAACACATCGGGATTCTGGAGGCACCAGCGCACGCCCCTAAGCCCGAGAAAGGGATTCTCCTCCTTATAGACATCAAGGCAGGGAACATTCTTGTCGCCGCCGATGTCCAGGGTGCGTATGACCACCTGCCTGCCTGCGGCGCCATCCAGGGCCTGTGAGTAGGCCGTGGCCTGCTCCTCCTCGCTGGGGGGAGAGCTGCGGTTCATGAAAAGATATTCGGTGCGGAACAGGCCAACTCCTTCGCCACCGGACTCAATGGCCCCGCCTGCGGCACAGGGCATACTTATATTGCAGTACAGCGGGTACTCCAGCCCGTCGGCAGAGATGGTGTGGCGGTCCCGGAAGTGCTCCATGCAGCGGCGCTCCTCAAGCTGGGCTTCGCGCTTCTGCCAGTATTCTGCTATTACCTTCTCCCCGGGTGATGATATGACCTCCCCCCGGGAGCCGTCCACAATGACGAAATCCCCGGAGGAGAGCTTATCCGCGGCTCCCCGGACTCCGCAGACCGCCGGAAGGCCCATAGTCCGGGCCAGTATGCTGGCGTGTGAGGCGGGACCGCCTTTTTCAAGTACCAGCCCCACTATACGCTCGGTGTCAAGGTCCGCCATGGCGGAGGGGCTTAGCTCCTCTGCTACAAGTATGGAGCCCTTTGGGGCGTCCTTTATGGCGGTATCCTTAACCCCCAGCAGCAGGTGCATAAGGGCGTTGCGCACGTCCCGGATGTCCTCGGCCCTAAGGCGGGTTAGCTCGTCGTGGGAGTCCGAGAACATGGCTATGTACATATCGCACACCCGGTTAAGAGCACCCTCGGCGCTGAGTCCGGACTCTATGAGCTCACAGACCTGGCTGTTCATCTCCGGGTCGTTGGCGATACCGATATGAGTCTCAAGTATTTTTGAGTCCTCAGAGCTGGGGGAGCGCTGCTGCAGGTGGCGCATACGGCTGGCGGTATTGGCGCAGAAGGCCGCGACGGCTTTGGTGAAGCGGCCGGTTTCGTGCTGAGGGTCCACGGCGCGGTTTTCGTTGAATACCAGGGCATGGGCCCTGATGAGCAGTACCTTGCCAAGGCCTATGCCGTCGGATACGGCGATGCCTTGCAGCATAAGTTACACCTCACCTTCGGTTATAGATATTGGGGATGATTATTCCATATTATAATTATAATATGGAGATATCAGAAAATCAAGGCCGGTTTTTCATAAGTTTTCTATTTTTTCCTGGGCTTTAAGCACCGGCCCGGGCTGAGAGGAGGTCAGGCTGTAGAGGCAGGCGGCGGCTACGGCGAAGTATATTGTCACGTTGGGCCGGCGCAGCACGTTGCCGGATATTTGGGCGGCTATCATGGCAAGCAGGAAGCACATGCCGACAGCCCCTGTCTCCAGGGTGAGGAAATCCCTAAGTCCTCTCCAGAAGGCCCTGAGCCAGCGGGGGGCTATGCCGGAGCTATTTTCCCGCTCTAAAGTGCCGGCCCGCTGTATATTGCCTGCAAGGGCCCGGAATACCTCGTAGAAGAACAGGGCGAAGATGAGCATATAAAGCACTATGCCGATATAGCCGACACTGTAGAAAACTCCCGGGAAGTCGTTCTCAAGGTCATAGATACTGTCGCCCAGAAGGAAGTCGCTGTACTCAAAGCCCAGAAAGTGGGTGAGAATGTCTTTTTCGTGCCAGACAAGCTGGGCATAATTGAGCTTTACTTGCCGGGTATTCGAGAGGACCGCCGGGGAGTCGGTATAGTCAAAGAACTCCATGACATTGTACATGCCGAAGCGGGCGTTGAGCTCGCTGGTGCGGAAGCCGTATACGCCGGTGTCGGAGTAGATGGGCAGCACCGTACGGCGCAGGTTTTCAAGCTGGCGCTCCGATGAAATCTTCGCGGTGACGCCGCCCTGATGTATCAGGTCCAGGGTCTCCTGGTCAGCGCCGGAGTTTTCCAGGCTGTCGGCTATCATATTGCCGTAGATATTCTGGGAGTAGGCCGTCATATTGTTGCGCACGACCATGGGGGATTTACCCCTGAATACAACTGTCAGAAGGAGCACGGCGAATATGGGCAGGGTGTATTTGAGCACATAGCTTCTGGGTTTTCTTCCAATCCTAAGCAGGAACAGAAAAATATATGCGCCGCCTATGATAAATATTGAGTAAAAATCCAGCTTTGTACCGGTGACGAACATCAAGGCTACTGGCAGGAATACCCCCAGGAGATATACAGGATATTTCCCGCTCTTATAGGCCGCAAATATTGAGAGGGGAGCGGTGAGGACAATAATGGCGCTCTGGGCGCTGGGGATGAGGAACCATCCCAGGACCCCGACCTCTATCTTCTCATAGGTGTGGATGGGGTGCCCGGTGAGCCAGGGCAGGGCTGTGAAGAGGATTATCTCCAGGAAGGCTATAAAGATTCCCAGATAGAATACCCTGCGCAGCTGAGGGCGGCCCTTTAGCACGGTTATGAAGGTGAGAGCATATAGGGGGAAGTTCAGAAGGCGCAGAAGGTTCCCGGTGTCGGAGACCGGGGAGATATATCCTATCCTGAAGCAGTTGAGCATATGTGCCGCCCAGAAGACTGCTATGGCGGCATAGAGTATGAGGTATGCCCGCTTATGGTCTGTGAGCAGGAGGCCCAGAAGGGCCACCAGAGCCAGCAGGCCGAAGCGCAGGAGGGTGGTTATGGCGGTGAGGCCGTACTGGGCGGCAAAGTATGAGGCCACGTCCATGGCGGGCTGTGCTACCATCAGCGCCAGTACCATGCCGGAGAGCTTATCTTCCAAGAAATCCTTTATTTTCTGCAACTGGGGAACCTCCTTATTTCACAGGACGTTGTTTTATAGTCAGGCCCCTGCGCCGCTCAAAGCGTGCGTGGAGCTTGGTACTCGTATGGATGAGCAGGTAGAGCTGGGCCGCTGCCAGGGAGATATAGACGGTAACGCTGGGCTTGCGCAGGACTTGGCCTGAGAACTGGGCCGCGCCTAGCCCCAGGACCATTATCATGGACCAGGCGCCCAAGGGGACCGTAAGTACATCCGGCAGCTGGCGGATGTTTTTGATACAGTGCCATGCAGCAGCTGCCAGGAAGTACCCGGCAAAGCATACATAGAGCCCGCAGCCCAGATAGCCGCAGTAAAACAGCAGGGCGGGGAAGTCGTTTTCAGGGTCGTAGTTGGTGCCGTTAAGATGGACGGAGGAGGCCTCGAAGCCCAGGAGCCTGGTGAGGAAATCCCCCTCCTCCCATAAGAGGGAGGTGACCTTTAGCTTCTTCACCCGCACGTCATACAGTACAGAGGCCTTTGTGGTATAGTTATAGCTTTTCATGACCCTATCAGTGCCGAAGCGGTCTAAAAGGTCCCCAAGGAGGGGCTTCTGCGCGAAGCTCTGGCGGCTGTATACATCCTCATACACCCTGGTGATTTTATCCAGTATCTCGGGGGGCACATCGCCGCCGCTGTACTGGTAGTCTTTGTCATCCCCCATTATCTCGTCGGTGGGCTCCTGGTAGAGGTCAAAGGAGTCCTGGCTGAGGCTCTGTCGGTACTCCATTATTGATATATCTTTGAAGCCTATAAACAGGGCGATTATAACAATAAGTGGGATACAGCAAAGCCGCCCCCTGCCGCCGGATATGAGTGTCAGAACAATAAGGCCCAGGGCCATTATTATGGCGGAGTAGTAGGCAAGGCGGGTGCCGGTGAGGTATAATAGCCCGAAGCCCGGCAGGCATACGACGCAGAACAGCCATAGGCGCTCCTGACAGTATGCCCAGAGCAGCGCCCCCAGCACGAGTATTGAGACAATGGCGCTCTGACTGTTGGGTATGGCAAACCACCCCAGCACCCCGACCTGCACATCCCGGGAGGGGATGGCATAGGTGTAGGCGGGCATACCTACAGCGTAGGATATGAGTATCACTAATAGTACCGTAAGAAGGTTCGCCGCCAGAAAACCCGCAGCCCTCATATCAAGACCTTCACGGTTTTGGAGCAGGGTTATAAAAGCGAGGGTCCATAATGGGAACTGTATGAGCTTAAAATACTCCGCAATATCGCCCATTGGGTCCTTGTAGCCCAGGCGCAGGCAGTTGAGGGCATGGAGGAGCCAGAAGGCCCCGATTACCGCAAAGCAGGCTATATATGCCTTTCTGTGTCTGGATATGGCAAAGCCCAGCAGCGTTACGGCTACCAGCATTGCCATACGCAGGGAGGTGGTTATGGCTGTGCTGCCGTAGTGCTGCATGAAGTAGCTGAGCACATCCAGTGGCGGCTGTATTAGAAGTACCGCGGCCATAATCTCGCCGCAGCGTGGGGTGAGACGGCTGCGTAACAGTGAAGATTCCATTTTCAGTTTCCTTATGTTTTTTTGAGTATTTGGAGACATTATAACATATTTTCCGACGCGGCACAAGAAAAAATACAGAAAGGCCGGCACTAAAAAGTGCCAGCCTTTCGTAAGGTATAAATTGATTTTTTAGAAATTGCCGCCGGTCATGTCCTCCACAATGAGGTTGCGGGGGGAGTTGTCAGCGGGCGCGGCCTTGGGAGCCGTTGCGGGAGTTGCAGCCGCTGCTGCGGGGGCAGGCTCGACCGGATGGGGATTATCCCGCCAGTCGAAGAACTTGCCGGCTACCTGGGGGAACAGAGCATAGCTCAGGTAGTCCTCCTCACAGTGGCCTATGCCCTTTTCCTTGCACTCAGCGCGCAGGGTCTCCATCTCGGGCTTCAGCAGGTCGGCGGGACGGCAGGTGATTACCTCGTCGTTGCCGATACACTTCTTGCGAACCTCCTCGTTCACAGTGCCGGGCAGGTTGCCGTACTCGCCGCGGAGCAGGCCCTTACTCTCCTTGGAGACCATCTTATAACGCTCGCCGGAGAGCACGTTCAGCACCGCCTGGGAGCCCACTATCTGGCTGGTGGGGGTAACCAGGGGCGGGAAGCCGAAGTCCTCGCGAACGCGCGGAACCTCCTCAAGCACCTGATAGTACTTATCCTCGGCGTTGGCCTGCTTGAGCTGGGAGATAAGGTTACTGAGCATTCCGCCGGGCACCTGGTACAGCAGAGTGTTCACGTCTACCTTCAGGACCTTGGGGTTGATGTCCAGCTTCCCGGCCACATCCCTGAAGTGGGCGGCGGCCTCGGAGAGCTTGTTCATGTCAAGGCCGGTATCGCGGCTGGTGCCCTGAAGGGTGGCGACCATGGCCTCGGTAGCGGGCTGGGAGGTGCCGTTCGCCAGGGGCGACAGGGCGCAGTCCACTATATCGACCCCGGCCTGGGCAGCCATGAGGTTGGTCATGTCGCCGGTGCCGGTGGTGTTGTGGGTGTGCAGGTGAATGGGCACGCCCACGTTCTCTTTAAGCTTCTTAACCAGGGAGTAGGCGTCGTAGGGCAGCAGAAGGTTTGCCATGTCCTTAATGCAGATGGAGTCGGCGCCCATCTTCTCAAGCTCCATGCTGAGCTTCACAAAGTAGTCCTCGCTGTGTACAGGGCTCTTTGTGTAGCTTATTGCGACCTCTGCGAAGCCGCCGTATTCTTTTACGAACTTTACAGCAGCCTGTACGTTCCTGGGGTCGTTCAGCGCGTCGAAAATACGCACAACGTCAATGCCGTTTTCAAGGGACTTCTTTACGAAGGCCTCCACCACGTCATCGGCGTAGTGGCGGTAGCCCAGAAGGTTCTGGCCGCGAAGGAGCATCTGCAGCTTGGTGTTGGGCAGGCCCTTCTTCAGGGTGCGCAGGCGCTCCCAGGGATCTTCGTTCAGAAAGCGCATACACACGTCAAAGGTCGCGCCGCCCCAGCACTCCAGGGACCAGTAACCAATGCTGTCAAGCAGGGGCAGCACAGGAACCATGTCCTCCAGCTTCATGCGGGTGGCCGCCTGAGACTGGTGGGCGTCGCGCAGGATGGTATCCATTATCTTTAGGGGATTTTTAGCCATAGTTTAGTATCCTCCTTTTTAACCGCCGAACAGGGACATCAGTACGCCCGCAGCAACAGCCGAGCCGATAACGCCGGCCACGTTGGGGCCCATTGCGTGCATCAGCAGGAAGTTGGAGGGGTCCTCCTTCTGGCCTACTACCTGGGACACGCGGGCCGCCATGGGAACGGCAGACACGCCTGCGGAGCCGATCAGGGGGTTGACCTTCTCCTTCGAGAACACGTTCATCAGCTTTGCCAGTAGCACGCCGCCGGCAGAGCCCATGCCAAAGGCCACGATGCCCATTGCCAGGATAGACAGGGTGCTCAGATTCAGGAAGTTCTCTGCGGTGGCGGTTGCGCCCACGGAGATGCCCAGGAAGATGGTGACGATGTTCATCAGCTCGTTCTGGGCGGTCTTATTAAGGCGCTCCACAACTCCGCTCTCCTTCATCAGGTTGCCAAGCATAAGGCAGCCCACCAGCGGGGCGGCAGAGGGCAGCATGAAAGATACGAAGATAGTGACGACAATGGGGAACAGGATCTTCTCGGTCTTTGAAACCGGACGAAGCTGCTTCATCTTTATCTTGCGCTCCTCAGAGGTGGTCAGAGCCTTCATGATGGGAGGCTGGATGACCGGCACCAGGGCCATGTAGCTGTATGCAGCCACGGCGATGGGGCCAAGGAGGTGGGGGGCAAGGTTGGCGGTGGTGTAGATGGCTGTGGGGCCGTCGGCGCCGCCGATTATGCCGATAGACGCGGACTCAGGGCCGGTAAAGCCCAGCAGGTTTGCGCCGATGTAGGTCACGAAAATGCCCAGCTGGGCGGCTGCGCCCAGAAGCAGGGTCTTGGGGTTGGCGATAAGGGGGGCAAAGTCTGTGCCCGCGCCCACGCCTATGAAGATAAGGCAGGGATAAATGCCCAGCTTTACGCCCAGGTACAGGTAGTCCAGAAGGCCGCCGTGGCCGGTGCCGAGCTCAGCCCAGTTGATATGGCCGTCGGCAAAGAACTCGGCGTGGTACATCCCCGCGCCGGGCAGGTTTGTCAGCAGCATGCCGAAGGCGATGGGCAAGAGCAGCAGCGGCTCGAATTTCTTCACTATAGCCAGGTACAGCAGCACGCAGGAAACGAGTATCATCACAAGGTCCAGCGGCTCGCTTGCTACCTTGGCAAAGCCGGTGCTCTGCAGGAAAGTTTGTATTGCTTCCATAGGTTACACTCCTTTTATTTTTTGGGTAGCTTTAAGTGAAAATAATTTCGCTTAGGCTATTGTGCAAAGAAGTGTGCCGGACTCGACAGCGGCGCCCTTGGAGACGGCGACGCTTGTGACAGTGCCGTCCTTGGGAGCCATTATCTCGTTCTCCATCTTCATGGCCTCGAGAATCATCAGCACGTCCCCGGACTTCACAGCCTGGCCGGCGGCTACCTTAACGTCAAGGATGGTGCCGGGCATGGGGGCGTTTACAGGCTCGCCGGAGCCGGAGGCTGCAGGGGCAGCGGGGGCCGGGGCGGGCGCTGGAGCCGGGGCAGGAGCGGCAGCAGGGGCGGCGCCGCCCTGGATCTCCTCGACAGTTACTTCGTAAGCGGTGCCGTTTACGTTCACGTTATATTTTCTCATAATTCGTATTTTCCTTTCTGGTTTTATCCGGGCATTGTTTTACTCACAGCTTGCGTATGGAGTGGATCTTGATATGGTCCACACTGCCGCCCATATCCTCGGCAATGGCGGCGGAAACAGCCGCGACCAGCTGCTGCTTATTGGGCTGGGGAGCAGCATTAGCCACGGTTGGAGCTGCCACAGCAGGAGCTGCCGCGGGGGCCGGGGCTGGTTTGCTGGCGCCTGCCATAATGGCGCCCATGATCTTGATGATGATGATAAGGCAGATAAGCACCACGAATACCGTGATGAGGCCCATGGCGACGACCTGCAGGAAGCTGGGCTCAGCCATGGCTGCTAACAGCATCAAAGAGTCCATTAAGTTCGTACCTCCTTTCTCCTGTGGGATTATGAAAAGGGTGAGACTAAAACTTATCAAAGACTTTGAAAAACGCCATTCTCCCGCATTTTATCAAAATCACCTAAATGATACCACGAGCCGGACGATTTGACAAGCCCCTCATTCATATTTTTTTAAAAAAATACCGAAGAAAAATTTACAGGGGCCGGATAAGCCCTGCCGCCCGCTCCCTTGAGGACTCATAGCCGTACCTGTCGATCAGGTACGGCTTTGTGGGGCGCTCCGGGTTTTCCTCCGCGGGGGTCAAATCGTATTTCAATATAACTATATTATCTTCAGTATTATAGTCCTTGAAGCCCATGGACCTGAAGAAGGCCAGCGCCCCGGGATCGTCCCTGTCTACCCGGGCAAGGGCCCGCCTGCGGCTGCCCGCTTCCATCATGTCCCGCATAAGGGACCAGAGGGCTGTGCCCACCCCCCGGCGCAGGTAGTCCGGGCGCACGTAGATCTGGAACTCCACTGAAAACAGATTTTTAGGGTCGTCGCGGTCCTCCATAAGATGGCAAAAGCCAACGGTCTGGCAGTCGACCTCTGCAAGCAGCCAGCCTAGGCCGTAGGTATACTTATCTATTCTTTGTATATAGTCCTGAAGCTCCGGCGGCTCCTTTTCAGGGGCCTTGGGCGTGCCGGTATATGGGGTGTAGACCTTCAGCATGGATGGGCCGTCCCACTCGTTTACCCGGCGTACTGCTTTCAGTGCCATTTGATTTGTCCTCCCGGAATTTTTATTTATTTAGGCGCATGATATTGGGCTCCTCCAGATAGAAAAGACCCTTGGAGCGCCGGCTGTCGTCGAAAGAGTTATTGTACTGCAAAATGGAATATTCCCGCAGCTTCTTTGACACCGCCGGGGGCTTATAGCCGCCGGAGACGTAGAAATCCCCCAGGCTGTCCATAACGCCGATATCGGTCACAACGGGTATATCCTTTCTCAGCTGCTCAAGATAGTTGGTATAGGGCGTGCCCTCAATATCCGCCGCCCGCAGGAGCAGCCCGGAGAGATAGTTGAGGCTTACGGCCTCTATCTCCTGGCCCTCCAGGGGGTAATTGGCCCAGATGAAGAAGGGGACCCGGTACATGTCCGTAAAGACATTATATCCCTTGAGCACGGCCTGATTAAAGCCGTCCTCAAGCTTGGGCCAGTGGTCCCCGAAGAACAGGACTACCACAGGCTCATCGATATCCTCAAAATAGTCCAGAAGATATTGTATTGCCTCGTCGGACTTTTTAGTAAGGCTCAGATACTGCTCCGCCCGGGGCCAGCGCCCCTCCCTGCCCTCCACCTGCACGGTGGTCTCATAGTTCTCGTCCTCGTAGCCGCCGTGGTTTTGGATAGTCACGTTAAAGAGGAACAGGGGGGTGTCCCCCAGGGCCCGCCAGTATTCATACTCATATATGAGCTGTTCATAGCAGGAGCGGTCGCTGGTGAGCCGGTGCTCGAAGCTGCGGGGCACGTCGAAGATAGTGGCGTCCATAAACTCGTCAAAGCCCAGGTGGGGATAGGCGTCTATGCGCTCCCAGGCCTTGCGGTCGCCGGGATGTATGGCTACAGTATGGTAGCCGCGGCTCTTTAATATATGGGCGAGGCTCTGCTGAGGGGCGTCTATATACTGCTGGTAGGGCTTGCTGCCCGAGGGCAGGAAGGCCATGGAGTTTCCAGTGAGGAACTCGTACTCGCTGTTGCAGGTATTGCCGCCGTACACAGAGGAATAGGCCGTGCCCCAGATGATATCCCCGCTGTTTTGCAGCCTATGTATATTGGGCATATTGTCCTGGGAGAACTCCAGGGTGCCAAAGGAGTCGAAGTCGGTCATGGACTCGTTCATAATGGCAATGACCGTGGGGGTTTCACCCGGCTGGCCAAGGGGCGCGGGAGTTGGTATCCGCTCCAGCTCCTGGGAGAGGTTTGTCATGGCCCGGTTTGAATAGCCGTCGGGGACGTCCACCGTCATGTACTGGGCGTTGGCAAAGAAGCTGGCGGCTATGCCTATAAGCTCGGAGCTGCCCTTCTGGTTCCAGGCCCACACAGAGATATCCAAATATGACAGGCCGTTCAGAGGGAAAAGTGTGATGGCTAAAAGGACCGAGATGGACATTGCCGTCAGCCGTTCGGCAATATGGAAGCGCTTGGAGGCATGGGGCGTGTCCTGCGGGGCTATCTTCACGCAGAGTATTACCGTGCAGAGATAGCACAGCGCCGCCACGGCCATTTTCCTGGTGGGCACATACTCATAGCCACCGGAGACCGTGAGGGCCGTGCCGAAGGAGGTGAAGTCCCAGGGGAGAATGGGCTGGCCCCTGAACTGCACAACAAAATAGTTTGCAATACCAAAGGTCAGGGAGGCTGCCCCGCCTATGGCTACCGCCGCCCAGGGCCTTCTGGTGAGGGCATAGGCCAGGGCGAAGACCAGCAGGTAGCAGAGATAGTTTGCAAACCACCTGCGCCCGCTGAACTGCCAGAGCTTGGTGCCGTTTATGGTGTCCACCGCCACAAAGGAGCCCAGGGGCAGCAGCAGAATCATAAACCAGGCTATGCCCTGCCTTGCCGCCCCGGGCAGGCTGAACTCCAGAAAGCAGGCCCCGGCGGCCCCGGCGCTCAGCCCGCTGAAGGCCAGCACGTACCACCAGCAGATTCCCTGCTGACCCGCAGTATTTTTCCCAAAGGCCAGAGGCCATTCCAAGATAAAAAAGACTGCCGAAGCCAATAGTACCGCCCCGGCAGCAAAGAAATTACCACGGCTAAGACTCAGCCGCAGGAAGCGCTTTTCTTTCATAGGGCAATTTCTCCGTTATTTTTTGAAGTAAGTGACGATTGCGTCCGCTATCCTCTTGCTTGCACAGCCGTCCCCATAGGGATTGCTGGCCCGGGCCATGCGCTCGTACTCGTTTTGGTCCGTCAGCAGTTCCTTCACCATGCTGTAGATGGTCTCCTCGTCCGTCCCGGCGAGCTTTAAGGTGCCGGCAGCTACGCCCTCGGGCCGCTCGGTGGTGTCCCTAAGCACTATCACCGGCTTGTGGAGAGACGGCGCCTCCTCCTGTATGCCCCCGCTGTCGGTAAGTATCAGGTGTGACCGGGCCAGTAGGTTGTGGAACTCCACCACCTCCATGGGCTCGCAGAGCCGCACCCGGTCAAAGCCTCCCAGCTCCTCGTTGGCCGCCTGCTGCACCAGGGGGTTCAGGTGCACAGGGTATATGGCCTTGGTGTCGGGAAACTCCTCCATGACCCGGCGGATGGCCCGGAACATACGGTGCATGGGCTCGCCCAGGTTTTCCCTGCGGTGGGCGGTTATTACTATCAGCCGTGAGCCGTCCGCCCATTGGAGAACCGGGTCCTTGAAATCCTCCCTCACCGTTGTCTGCAAAGCGTCTATAGCCGTGTTGCCGGTGACGACGATGGACTGGGGGGCCTTGCCCTCAGAGAGCAGGTTTTGGCGGCTGAGCTCAGTGGGCGCGAAATGCAGGTCGGTGACGCAGCCCACAAACTGCCTGTTCATCTCCTCGGGGTAGGGGGAGTACTTGTCGCGGGTCCTGAGCCCCGCCTCCACATGCCCAACGGCTGTCTGGCAGTAGTAGGCCGCCAGGGCCCCGGCAAAGGTAGTGGTGGTGTCCCCGTGGACCAGTACCATGTCTGGCTTCTCCTCATTTATCACGGCCTCAAGCCCCTTGAGCACCCGGGCGGTGATGTCGGAGAGGGTCTGTCCTGGCTTCATAATGTCCAAATCATGCTCGGGCACGATTGAGAAGGCCGAAAGCACCTGGTCCAGCATCTGCCGGTGCTGGGCGGTGACGCAGACGACAGTTTCAAACTCCGGCCTGGAGCGCAGCTCCTTTACCAGTGGGGCCATCTTTATGGTCTCAGGGCGGGTGCCGAAGACGAGCATTACTTTTATTTTATTCATACTGTCCTCCTTTAGAACTGGGGTCATTTCCCGGTAAACCGGGTTTTGCGCACTTCCCGCAGGAATTTTACGTTATTGTTCCAGAAGCGCCCAAGGCGCTGGGGCTCCCGGGCGATACGGTAGAGCCACTCAGTGTTTGTCTTTACAAAGACCTGGGGGGCGCGCTTCTTGCTGCCGCTGAGCACGTCAAAGGAGCCTCCCACGCCCACCAGCACGCCCTTTGTGAACTTGGGCAGGTGCCGGTATATCAGCAGCTCCTGGGCGGGCACACCCAGCCCCACCAGCACCAGGTCCGGCGCAAGGGAAGCTATCTCGTCGAAGATAATATCCTTGTCGCCGTCGTAGCCGTTATGGAAGCTGACGGTGATATCCGGATACTGGGACTTAAGCTTTTCAGCCAGGGCCGAGACGACCTCCTCCCGGGCCCCAAGGAGATAGACGCTCCTGCCGTTCTCCCCGGCGGCTTTTAAGAGGTGGGCGGCAAGGTCTACGCCGGTTATGCGCTCGGAGGCTTTCAGGCCCAATATTTCCATGGCCTTCACAACGCTGATACCGTCGGGGATTATTTCAGCGTCCGGAGAGAGCAGGAGCTTCTTTATCTTAGGGTCCCTGTCGGCGTGCATGATTATCTCCGGGTTTGCGGTGACGGTAAAGAGCCTGCCGCCGCCGAGCATAACCTTCCCGGCCCGCTCAAAATAGGACTGGGCCGTGCCGCCGTATATCCTTTTCAGATACTCATTTATCGCCATCTGCTTCCTCCCCCGGGGCGGGCTTCCTGTCCCGCTCCCTGTCGTTGTCAAAGTCGTAGAGCTCCTCCCTGCCAAAGGCCTCGGTGCTCTCTGAGGCCTTCAAGAACACTGTGATTGTCTGGAAAATGAGCTTGAAGTCCTGCCATATGCTGTAGTTTTCAATATACATCAGGTCCATGACCAGCTTGTCCTTGGGGGAGGTGTTATACTTGCCGGATATCTGGGCAAGGCCCGTGAGCCCCGCCTTCATGCGCAGGCGGTAGGAGAACTCCGGCAGTTCCTCGGTATATTTCTCCACATTCTCGAGCATCTCCGGCCTCGGGCCCACAACGGTCATGTCGCCGACTAAAATATTCAGCAGCTGGGGCAGCTCGTCTATGCGGAACTTGCGCAGGACCTTACCGACCCTTGTGATTCGGTCGTCGTTCTCGGTGACGGACTTATTGATGGAGTTTGCCTCCTTCATGGTGCGGAACTTGTACACCTCGAAAACCCTGCCGTATTTTGTCAGACGCTTCTGTTTATAGAAGACCTTCCCGCCGTCGTCCAGCTTGATGGCTATTGCACAGCCCAGCATGATAGGGCTTGTGAGCACAAGGCCGACGATTGAGACCGCAAGGTCCGTCAGGCGCTTCACAATGCGCTGCTCCATTGTCAGGTCCTTGGCGGTGTACATCACCATGGATTTGTCGTCCAGGGTCACGTATTTGGCCCCCTGGCTCACCACGTCTATGGTCTCGAAATTATAGTACAGGTTTTTCTGGGTCTGATAGCAGAAGGAGATAAGGTCGTTGCGCTCCTTGGCGGGCACGTCATAAAGGAATACCGTGTTGCTCCTTAGTATCACGTCCAGCACTTGAGGGTCGTTATAACGTATTATCTCGTCAATCTCATACTGCTTTTTAAAGCGCCTTATCTTCGGGATAATATTGCCAAGGCTATGCCTTGAGGAGGAAATGACACAGCACTTTTCAGGCGGCTCCAGGGAGAAGTACACATAGTTGCCAAAGTATGCAAAGAACACTATAACAAGTATCTGCAGGACTATCACCAGCAGAAGAAGGTGGGGGGTCTCATAGACAAAATGGTCGTTGTTCTTCTCGCTGGTGTTCATTATAGACAGCTGCAGGTGCGTCACAAGGTCCGTCATGATGGTGGCAAGGGCCATGGAGTGCACGATGGGCTTTGACTTCTGGGTGCCGATTGAGTAGCCGCCGTAGACGGACATGAGGGCTATGCCCAGCACCACGAAGGTCACCATGGTGACGCCGGTGGTGCGGGAGAGGTTAAAGAGCCAGGGGTTCTTTATGCCGAATATGCCGAAAAATATGCCGAAAAGCGAGGCAAACAGTGCCAGCTTCAGTACGAAGACAACGGTGCGCTTCAGCTTTTTTATCATGGTGTGCATAGTGTCACCTTCCAGGGGGACTAATCGTCCAAAATATTATTAACGGCTATTATACCACATATTGCCGGAAAATGCAAATAGCCCTAGCCCTCCCTCTCGAGCCAGTCCGCGGCCTGCTCTGCGGCGGTGCCGTTTTCCCTAATGCCGAGCTCCTTGCAGAAGCGCTCTGTACGCTCCAGCTGGGCGGCCTCGTCATAGCTGAGAATGACTGACTCAAGGCTGTCGTTGGTCTCGGCCCGGGCAAAGGGGAGCAGGTCCAAATCAAAATAGAAATTGCGGTCGCCCCTATAGGCCTCCAAATCGTTGACATACAGGAAGCAGGGCCTGCCGGTGTTCATATAGTCGAACATCACCGAGGAGTAGTCGGTGATAAGCGCGCCGCAGGCAAGATATAGTTCCTGTATATCTGCATAGCCCGAGGCGTTCACCACATATTCCGGGTCAAGGGAGAGCTCCCCGGCCCTGGCGGCCAAATTGGGGTGGAGCTTTGCAAGTATCAGCCACTCCCCCCCAAAGCGCTCTCCGAGGGCTCTGCACACCCGGGCATAGTCCATGTCGTATGCTTCAAAGCCCATGTCCCTGCGGAAGGTGGGGGCATAGAGTGCCAGCCGCTTATTCCCGGGCAAATGCAGCAGCTCCCGCACCTTCTCCTCCACCGGCCCCGCCGGGCCGAAGAGCATATCGTTCCGGGGAAACCCGCACTCCAGCACAGGGCCATCATACCAGAAGGCCTTATGGTAGAGCTCTGTCAAAAAGGAGCTGTTTGAGAGGAACAGGTCGCATATCTTAGAGTCCAGCTTTGCCGCGAGCACATAGCTTCCGTCCAGAGCGTCTTCCGCGTCGGCCTCAATGCGCTTCAGGGGGAAGCCGTGCCAGGTCTGGATATATTTTGTGGCTCCGCGCTTTTTTGTATAGCCCCACTTGCGGGCGTTGTCCACCCAGGCGCAGGCGGTGCACTGGTGGTATATGGCCCGCAAGCTGTCGGATATAATAGGCGTGGCCCCCTCGGGAAGAGTTAAGGCGTCCTCCCCGGATTTCACGGTCCAGTATACCCGCCAGCCCCTTTTAAGAAGCTCGCTGCCTATGGCCCCGGGGCTGTCGGACCAGCCGCGCCCGTAGAAGCTCTGGCATACGGCTTTTTTCTTCTGCTTCGGCAGGAAGGATAGGGCCTGCCAGAGGGCGTTGCGTATAAGCTTTTTTACAATGCTCATATCCTACTCTCCTTCCCCTCGGGAGGCTGTTTCAAAAGCTTTCTATGGGTGAGTATTATCACAAGCCGGAACAGCAGGATGGAAAGCTCTGTCACAGAGGACAGTATACACAGGGCCGGCAGGCTGATACCAACTGTTTTATAGCATGTGAAAGCGCCGATAAGATAGATGACCGTGCCAAAGCCGGTGGAGATATTGGCGTATTTTGCAAGGCCCATTGCCCCCAGAGTGGGGTAGCCCAGCACATAGTTGGGGAAGGCGAACACGGCTACAGGTATCATTAGCCGCAGGGGGAACACCACGTTCACACCCTCGGGGCCGAGCCAAAGGGTGAGCAATGGCTCGGCAAATGCGAACACAAAGGCGCAGCCGGCTAAAATAACCGGGTAGACAAAGAGCATTGCCTTCTTTATTATGCCGAAATTCCTGTGCTTCATCATGTGTGGGTAAAGACTGTCCGCAATAGGCGACATGCCGTTGCGGGCGGCTATAATAACAGTGTCGGCGTTTGTATAGAGGCCGGTGGCTATGTCCGGGTTTGTGTACATATCAAGGCCAGAGCCGGGCATGACATGCTTTAGCAGCAGGCCGTTCAGATTGGAGTTTATGGACGCCGCCATGCGGGAGAGCAGGAACTGGGAGGAGTCCGCTATCTCTGTCCATATCTCCTTCAGCCTGACTCTTGTGAAGCCAATGCCCACCTTGCTGCGCAGGTGCCAGTATACAAAGGCCAGGGCCCCCAGGTTGCCTATGGCCGTACACAGGGGGGAGAGGTAGAAATCCTCGGGCTTCTGCACCAGCACGAAGACCAGGAGGGTGGACACAAACTTTATGGCAACGGCGCGTATGGTTATGGCGGACATCTGCTCAAGGCCCCTGTACATATAGTCGGGCAGCATAGTCGCCGCCACGCAGGACAGCAGGAAGAAGTAGTACGCCAGCACCTCCCCTGTGCCGGTGAGATTTGGCACAATGAAGAAGGTGAGCACAAGCGCGGATATTATGGTAAAGATGACCTTTGCCGCCACAACGCATGAGAGTATGCGGGAGAGCTCGTGCTTATTGTCACGCCTTGCAGAGACCTTGGCTGTGGCAGAGAGCAGGAAGCCGAAGTCCAGGAATA
This sequence comes from Acutalibacter sp. 1XD8-36, assembly GCF_009917525.1. Lineage (GTDB taxonomy): Bacteria > Bacillota > Clostridia > Oscillospirales > Acutalibacteraceae > Acutalibacter. The sequence continues at coordinate 321,496 of NZ_QZDU01000002.1, read as the reverse complement.
TCAGGAAGAAGTTGGCGGCGTACTGGCCCGCCCCCAGCAGCCCTACCAGCTCCACGCCCAGCACTCGCATCTTATATCCCTGGGTGAGCATACCCAGGGCCATGTTGGAAAACTGGAGGATATAGAGCATTACCGTGTTCTCAAGCAGGCTGTGCCTCTGCCTGGACCGCCATTTTTCTTTTATATTCAAATGCTTTTCCCCCTTTACCCCTTCAGCCGGAAAGCCAGATTCAGGAGCCTGTAGTGCCTGTGCTCCGTGAGCCATAGGGCAAGCTTCCTTGAACGGCTAAGCCGCCCGAGGTACGGATTCCCCTTATATTCTGGGAAGCGCTTTTTAACGGACCCGGCGAATTCCATTAAAAGGGGATGCTTAGGGTCGGCCCGGGCTACTCTTACGGAAGCTGTCAGATACAGGTGAAAAAGGGTCAGATACTCCAGCTCCTGCCGGTATTCCTCAAAAAGGCCCTGTTCATTATACCAGCCCAGGATATCGTCAAAGGCGTCGATTATCTCCCGGTTCCTGTCAAGAGACATATTGTTCATAATAGACCCCTGGCGCTGTAAATAGTTATAGCCCACATAGCCGGTATACGCCACCGAGCCGCAGTAAGGCAGCAGCTTTGTGGTGGTACGGATATCCTCATACCAGACCCTTGGGGGGTACCGCACGCCGGTGCGCCTGAAGAGGTCGGTTTTATACAGCTTGGACCAGGCGCTGGGGGCTATCAGCAGTAAATCCCGGCGCTTATGGGGGTCCAGGGCTACCCCCTCGGGCAGGGACTCGAAGTGCTCCGAGATAGTCCCGCCCTGCTCGTCTACCGACTTAAAGGCAAAGAGGGACATATCGGCCCCGGTGCCTTCAGCCGTTTTAAGGGCCCGCTCAATGGTCTCGGGCTTCAGCCAGTCGTCGCTGTCCGGGAAGATTATCCACTCCCCCAGGGCGTTCTCGATTCCTGTATTCCTGGCCCCGCCAAGGCCTCTGTTTTCCTGATGAATGACTCTCACCCTTGAATCCCGCCCGGCTATCTTATCGCAGAGGGCCCCGCTGCCGTCGGTGGAGCCGTCGTCTATAAAAAGGAGCTCCAGGTCCCTCTCGGTCTGGGACAGTACGGACTCCGCGCATTTCTCAAGATATTTTTCCACATTGTATACTGGCACGGCTGCGGTAACCTTTGGCATGGCATGTCCTCCCTTATGTGACAATGTATAGGATATATTATATCCACTAAAGCCCGGGTTGTCAAATTGAGGGGGATTGTCCCCTTTTGATTAGTGTTGCTGAAAGCTGATTCGTTAAACCAACAGTCAAAATATCTAAACCGGGCGGCCATCTATTAATGGACGGCTGCCCGGTAAATCAGAATTTACCCCTCTAATCCATATAGTTTAAATGGATTCGTTTCCAGTTCGTTTCTGTAAAGACTTACCACATCCCAAATATCAAAAAGCATATATTTACAATTTCCAATATGACCTTCTTTAATAATACCCTTTTTGTATGCCATATCCTGAATTGTATACCAGGGTTTTACCGGCGGTTCACCGCATTCAACCAGCCATTCACTTGGCGGATACTTACTGTTGACTTCTTCTGTGGGTGCAAAAATATCACTGATTTCTTTTGGCATAATATCTTCCATATAATGCATTGCAGTTAATTTGTAAATGTCGACACCAAGCAATAATGCTTTTCCACCATTCCGAATAACATAATTCAACCCGCCTTTTGTAGCCTCGTCTGCATGTAATCCCCAACCGGATGTTCTAATCACGCCGGCGCCTGTAATAACATCTTCCCGTTGTCTAAATGTATCTGCAATGATACCCATAGCAGTTTTTGGTGCATCTTCTGAAAGTATTTTAATTTTCACGGTAATCCCCATATCCCTATCTTCTTCCGTAAGCTCTAATTCCGGACCAAAACATAAGGACGGCATAAATATACTTCCGCGCTTCGTCACACATTCCATAAGCGCTTCTATTACAGTATCTGCTCCGCCTTCAACGTAGCCGAAGCTGCTAAGCGAACTGTGTACTTCAATTTCCATCCCTTCTTGAAGTCCTGCTCTTTTCAGTTCCTCAATCAATTCTGTTTTGTTCATTTTGGCTCCTTTCAACACTTAACTAAATTCCGATTTGTCTTAGTTATCCTCCGAAAACCCTGTATTTTTAAGGCGCTTTGCCTGTTAAATGCGCAAATTTTATATATGTTCCCTTATTCTTGCCTTTACAACCCGAAACAAGGGAATTTATTCATCCGAATGTTAAACTATTTTTCGGAAGATAATAGGCTCTCGGCATATGAGAGCGAAATACACCCTTCGCACAAACCTGAAGTATGTACTCAATGTATTTCGTTCATTGGACAACCTGTTAAACCTCCAGTGTTCGCATTAATTTACTTATTTCTTGATCAAAAAACACATCCAAGGTTTCGGGAACATTACCACTGACAATCACACCTGTAAGTACACGCACCATATATTCTTCAAAAGCATTCAATAATCCCACTTCATCATTATTGAGATAATACGAAGTATCCATATCGAGATTGGTAAAATTGCAACACAGAATTTCATCTTTCCGGTTCTCAACAATATGGTGTATGATATGATGTATAAATTCGTGTATTACAGATTCTTCTCTTAATGAACCTGAGCAAAAAATAAAATTATTATCTTTTAAGTGATAATCTGCGGAATATACGCACTTTATTGGATTAAGAACAACTTGTATATTCTGAATAGGCGACTTAAACTTTTCCTTGCAAAGTGCGAGCATATCACCAATTCTTCCCAATTCTTTCTTGTACTTTTGATTCTGTTCTACTATCCAATCGTTTTCCCATTCTAAATAACGACGAAAGCTATTACTTTGCAAAACGAGTTTTAAGGCTTTTGGAAATTTAATAATCCAATCCTAAAACGAGTGACTTCTTTCTATATCTGATATGTTTTTTGCTGACACAATACTATTTTTATACGCATTAAAATCAACGAATTGTTCATAAGGTAAATCAATATACAAGGTCGCTGTTTCCAACATAGCGGCTCTTGGCCAATATGGGTAAACTTCACATGTGTTTTGTTTCACATCAAGAAAGAAGTCACATTCCCCGCAATTAGATATGATAAAACTACGCAATTTATCTATCAGTAAAGTATCTCGTTCAATAGAATAAAAATCATATTTACATTGTAGCAGAGAAAAATAAACAGCTGAAATGGCCGAAATATTTGTAATAGAGAGTTCTTTATACTCCATTTGATAATCCCCCTTTTGAATTTTGTTTCCTTTGTTTTTGCCCTTATAAGGTGAGAGAGCAAGAGTAAACTTGTGTGAAACCGTATAAAAGGATAAGGTGAGTAAACTGCGATAAACCCTTTGTTTTCAAAGCTTTTAGAGGATTTTAATATCACACTATAACGGGTGGTAACAGTCTAAAATTTTGACGGGTTCAAATTCCGATTTGTCACCCTATTATAGCACAGGGCACCTGCCATTTCAACGTGCTTTTGTGTAAAACCGCCGAAGTTATTCCCCGGCGTCACCTCCCTTGAAAAAATAAGCGATGATGAAAAGTCAGAAAACTGTAAATATTCTGAGGATATGGGACTGCCGTACAAATTTACAAAATTTTCAAAATATAGTTGCAGTCGCAACTATATGGGTGTATAATAGGAGCGCAGTTATTTTCACCCAGAAGGAGTGCGCGCCCGTGAGAATGATATTCCACTACCTAAGACCCTTTGTGCCAAGAATGAGCCTGGGGCTCACCATAAAGTTTATCGGCTCAGTGATGGACCTCTTGCTGCCCTGGATACTCTCGTACATGATAGACGAGGTGGCCCCAACCGGGGACATGGGCCTTGTGGCAATATGGGGAGGGGCAATGATAGGGGCGGCGGTGATGGCCTGGCTTACCAATGTCCTTGCAAACCGCATGGCGGCCTGGGTAGCCCAGCACACCACGGAGAAGATACGCCATGACCTTTTTGAGAAGATATCAAATCTCTCCTGCGGGCAGGTGGACTCCTACAGCATACCCTCCCTTGAGGCAAGGCTCACCACCGATACATATAATGTCCACCAGATGCTGGGCATGATGCAGAGGATAGGCATACGCGCCCCGATACTTTTGGTCGGCGGCATACTCATAACCCTGACACTGGACCCGGTGCTCACGCTGGTGCTGGTGTGCACCCTGCCCTTTATCGGCGTTTTGGTCTACAGTGTCTCTAAAAAAGGCGTGCCCATGTATACAGAGCTCCAGCAGAGCGTGGACGGCATGGTGCGCACTGTCCGAGAGACTATCTCGGGAATACGGGTCATAAAAGCGCTCTCGAAGGTGGACTACGAGAAGGAGCGTTTCGCCGGGGTAAATGAGGGGGTCTCGGAGAAGGAGACCAGGGCCGGGACCACAATGGCCCTGACAAACCCCCTGATGAACCTTTTCCTCAACCTTGGCCTCACCGCCGTTATCATTGTAGGTGCTTTCAGGGTAAACGCCGGGCTGACCCAGCCGGGCAAAATAATCGCCTTTTTAAGCTATTTTACCATTATTCTGAACGCAATGATGGCAATGACAAGGATATTCGTATCATTCTCCCGCAGCTCCGCCAGCGGCGACCGCATAGCCCAGGTGCTTTCGGCTCCCATAGACCTGGCGGTGGAGTCCGCGCAGAGGGAGGACTCCCCATACCATGTGGAGTTCGAGAATGTTACATTCTCCTATAATAAGAGCGAAGACAATGTGGAGGGCATAAGCTTCAGGCTAAGAAGGGGAGAGACCCTTGGCATAATCGGCGCCACGGGCTGCGGCAAGTCAACGCTCATAAACCTGCTAATGCGCCTCTACGACACGGACGGCGGCAGGATAGCAATAGGGGGCCGGCCTATAAAGTCTATACCCGATGAGGAGCTGCACAGGATGTTCGGCGTGGTGTTCCAGAACGACGCGCTCTTTGCCGACACTATCCGGGAGAATATAGACTTCGGGCGGGGGCTTTCCGACGATGAGATAGAGAAGGCGGCAAGATGCGCCCAGGCGATGGAGTTTATCTCCGGGCTGCCCCAGGGCTTCGGGCATATGCTCACTTCAAAGGGCACAAACCTGTCCGGCGGGCAGAAGCAGAGGGTGCTTGTGGCAAGGGCCCTGGCAGGTACCCCGGATATACTGGTCCTGGACGACTCCTCGTCGGCTCTGGACTATAAGACAGACGCAGCCCTTAGGAAGGGCCTTAGGGAGGAGTACTCCGGGGTCACAACGGTTATAATCGCCCAGAGGGTCAGCTCGATTCTGCATGCCGACCATATACTTGTGCTGGACGAGGGCCGGGAGCTGGGCTACGGCACCCATGAGGAACTGCTGGAGTCCTGCGAAGTATACCGGGAGATAGCGACATCCCAGATGGGGGAAGGGAGGAAGGACTGATGCCGCCAAGATTCATGCCGAGAGGGCCTATAGAAAAGCCGAAGGACCGGAAAAAGGTGCTCATACGCCTCTGGTCCTACATATACGCCCACAAATTCATGGCCCTGGGGGCCGTGCTTTTGACCGTAGGCAGCAACCTGCTGGCCCTTCTCGGGCCGTACCTTTCGGGCCGGGCCATAGACGCCATAGGCCTTACAAAGGGCGGGGTGGACTTCCCGGCTGTGTTCTTCTACTGCGCTTTAATGGCGCTGTTCTATGGGGCGTCCGCGGGGCTCTCATACGGGCTCTCCATCCTGATGATACGCCTGAGCCAGAAGATTGTCCGGGAGATGCGCCAGCAGGTCTTTGACCGCCTGACCCTTCTGCCGGTGAAATATTTCGACCGGCATCAGACCGGGGATATCGTCAGCCATATCTCCTATGATATAGACACGGTGAACGCTTCCCTGTCAAACGACCTTCTGCAGATAGCCGCAAGCGTTATAACCGTCGTCGGCTCCCTGGTGATGATGATAGCCATATCGCCGGTGCTGGTGCTGGTGTTTGTGGTGACTATACCTATGTCGGTTATGTTCACAAGGTATATGACTAAAAAGGTGCGCCCCCTGTTTCATAAGCGTTCAGTGATGCTTGGACAGCTCAACGGCTTTGTGGAGGAGGTCATAAGCGGCCAGAAGACCACAAAGGCCTACCACCAGGAGCAGACCCAGATAAGCCGCTTTGACAAGAAGAACAAGGAGGCCGTGGATGCCTATTATAACGCCGAGTATTACGGCGCAATGACAGGGCCCTCTGTAAACTTCATCAATAACCTGTCTCTGGCGTTTATTAGTGTGTTCGGCTCGATACTGTTCATTTTGCAGAGGATTTCCATTGGGGACCTCTCCAGCTTTGTGCTCTACTCCCGCAGGTTTTCCGGGCCTATAAATGAGATGGCAAATATTGTCAGTGAGCTCCAGTCGGCCTGCGCCGCCGCAGAGAGGGTCTTCGACTTGATGGACCAGCCCACCGAGCCAGAGGACTCCCGGGACGCAGTTGAGGCCGACAGGGTAGACGGCGATGTTAGAATGGAGCACGTGGGCTTCGGCTACGAGAAGGACAAGGAGATAATACATGACCTGAGCCTGCACGCCCCTCCCGGGGGGCTTACAGCCATAGTCGGACCCACCGGGGCGGGGAAGACAACGCTGATAAACCTGCTCATGCGCTTCTATGACCCTGACCGCGGGCAGATAACCCTGGACGGCAGGGATATACAGGACATAACGAGAAAGAGCCTCAGGCTCTCATACGCGATGGTGCTCCAGGACACCTGGCTGTTTACCGGCACCATATTTGACAATCTGGCCTATGGCAAGAAGGATGCGAAAAGAAGCGACGTGGAGGCGGCTGCGAAGGCCGCAAGGATACACCGGTACATTATGGCGCTGCCCAAGGGCTACGACACTATTTTAGATGAGAACGGCATAAACATCTCCCAGGGCCAGAAGCAGCTGCTGACCATAGCCCGGGCCATGCTTCTGGACGCGAAAATGCTGATTCTCGACGAGGCCACCTCCAACGTGGACACCCGCACCGAGCAGCAGATACAGGCGGCTATGCGCACGCTGATGAAGGATAAGACCTGCTTTGTCATCGCCCACAGGCTGTCTACTATACAGAATGCCAATAATATACTGGTCGTGAGGGACGGGGACATTGTGGAGCAGGGAACTCACCGGGAGCTCATGGAACGGGGCGGGTTCTATGCGGGGCTATACCAGTCACAGTTCCAATAAAGTAAAAAAACAGGAGCGGGGCATATGCTCCGTTCCTGATACTTTGTCTACATAAAAAATATTATTACCGCCAGAACTACAGCTAAAGCCCCGCCCGCCCGGTTTGCAAACAGCGCCAGGTCCGAGGGCTCCGCGTCCTTATAGTGCCAGCCATAGCTCAGATACCAGACCGAGCGGGGCGAGGCGATGGATAATATGCCTATGCCCAAAAGCAGCAGGCTTGGAAGCGGGTTTTTCCATTTCATCTCCCTGGGGGTCTCATGCAGAATGGCCTCGACTATTGCGTCTCCATCCGTGTACTTTCCGTGCACATAGTCGTCGCTGAAGCTGATGGTATGGGAAATTCCGTCCGTGCTCGCCTCGCTCCATGTGGAGCCGTCCGGGTAGGTTATCTCCAAATCATAGCCGGCAGTGCCGTACCCTCCGCTGTATGTATAGGTATTTTCACCGTCGGATATGGTGTTGTGCTCATTGTCCACGGTGAGCGGGCCGTCGCTTGTCGCCACGGTGTATACCGTGGCGTGCTCAGAAGAACAGGCGCACAGGGACAGGGCTGGCAACGCACACAGCAGGAGCAGAAGCAGCTTTTTCATAGCTGTGCCTCACCTCCTGGTCCTTGGCGTCGGCGATAGTGTCCAGCCAGCGACAGAGCTCCTTTTTTGTATAGATCTCCTTATCGCCGTTGCTGATAAGCCTCCGGAGGTCGTAATAGTGCATTTCTCTATCATTTTGGCTTCCTTTTCAGTCAGCATGTCTAATGGCCTCTTTTCTTTTCCGTTATTATACCAGAACTTCCGGGAAAAATCAACTCTCCGGCATATTGCGCAGAGATTTCTTGCATTTTCTGGAAGTATCTGGTATTATGTCTATTAAGGAGTCCGCTAAGCGGTGGACGGCTGGCCCGCTCCAGAGGGCCTGAAACCTCTGATTACATAAAGAAACCTGCTCTGCAATACATACAGCGGCACAAGCGGGAATCGGTTGAAAAGAAGGCGAGCTTAAGGAGCGTTCCTATTGGCGACGTTTTGGGGATTATGTCAGCTTTGATTGTCGGGTTCGTTAATATCGTTGTAATCCTGTTAATCGGCCTTGATTGGCAGCAAAAAGTAAGCAGCCGTTCCGGCCGGGGAACAGCTGCTTTTGAATTTATGACAACTTAACCAGGGCCAGCCGTCTGTTTCAACGGCGGGCTCCGCTTTTTTCACCCCATTATATCCCATCCCCGCCCGTTTGTCAACCTCGGGATTTGGAATGAAATTGGATTTTGCCCGAAAATAGCAGGCTCCTACGCTATGTTGGGGCTTGCTATTTGCGTTTCTATGTAATATAATAATATACGAGATTCTTTGCGCGAAAGGGGGCCTACGCCGAAATGGATGGCAAGAAGCGCAGGCAAAAGATTTTGATAGTGGACGATTCGGAGATGAACCGCTCCATTTTGGTAGATATGCTGGGTGAGGAGTACGACACCATTGAGGTGGAAAACGGCCTTATGGCGGTGAGCGAGCTGCAGAAGCGGGCGGGGGAGATATCCCTTATGATGCTTGACATCGTCATGCCCCTGATGGATGGACTGGAGGTGCTGGAGGTGATGAACCGGCGCAGATGGATAGAGACGGTGCCGGTGATAATGATTTCAGCGGAGACGAACTCGGACAAGATATCCCAGGCGCTGGAGATGGGGGTAACGGACTTTATAAGCCGCCCCTTCGATGCGAAGATAGTCCAGAGAAGGGTGCTGAATACACTGCTGAGCTCGGCTAAGCAGGCCGAGCTTGAGAACCTGGTGGCGGAGCAGATATACGAAAAAGAGCAGAATAGCCTTTTGATGATAGATATTCTCAGCCATATAGTGGAGTTCAGGAACGGCGAGAGCGGCCTGCACGTAGTACATGTGCGCAGGCTCACGGAGGTGCTTTTGAAGCAGCTGGCCTCAAAGCGGCCGGATTACGAGCTCAGCGCCGGGAAGATTGCCCTGATAAGCGAGGCCTCGGCCCTGCACGATATCGGGAAGATAGCCATTGATGAAAAGATATTAAATAAGCCCGGCAGGCTCACCAATGAGGAGTTCCAGATAATGAAGCAGCACTCCTCCATAGGGGCGCAGATGCTGGACGGCCTTGGGGTGCACCAGGGGGAGCCGCTGGTGCGCATAGCTTACCAGATATGCCGCTGGCACCACGAGCGCTGGGACGGCAGGGGCTACCCTGACGGGCTCAAGGGGGACGATATACCAATCGCCGCCCAGGTGGTGGCGATGGCCGACGTGTACGACGCCCTTACCAGCGAGCGGGTGTATAAGTCCGCGTTCTCCCATGAGAAGGCCATCGAGATGATTTGCAATAATGAGTGTGGCAGCTTTAACCCGGTGCTTTTGGAGTGCCTGATGGAGGTCTCCGACACCATGCAGGAGGAATTAAAGTCCCCCGAGGTAAAGGAGTCCGCAGGGGAGTCCATAAGCAGCATGGTGGAGAAGATGTCCCACCACAGCGAGCTTGCCGCCAGCAACCGCACTCTGCAGCTTCTTGAGCACGAGCGCATGAAGTACAGCTTCTTTGCGGCAATGAGCAAGGAGATTCAGTTCGAGTACACGATATCACCCTCCATGGTCTCCCTGAACGCATGGGGAGCCAGAAATCTGGGGCTGGACGAGGTGGTGATGGACCCGCTAGAGAACCAGAAGGTGGGGAAGTACCTCAGCGAGGACCTGCGGGCACAGCTCCATGACGTGCTCATGTCCGCCACGCCAGAGGAGCCCATCGTGACCCTTGAGGGGAAGATGGAGAAGGACGGCGTAAAGAAGTGGTACAGGTTTGTTATGCAGGCCCTCTGGTCCGAGGATGAGCCCCCGGAGCTGAGGGGGGCAATAGGCAAGGCGGTAGATATCCACAGCTCCAGAAGCTATCTGGAGAACCTGGAGCGCCGGGCCTCTATGGACCAGCTCACAGGGCTTCTGAACCTTACCAGCGCCCAGAGCCAGGCTGAGGCCAGGCTCAAGGAGAATCCTGAGGCCAAGTACGCTTTGGCGTTTTTTGACTGCGACTACTTTAAGGACGCGAATAATACCTACGGGCACCTGTTCGGCAACCGCTTACTGGTGCATATAGCCGAGAGGCTGCGCCAAGTAACCCGCAGCGGGGACATAGTCTCCCGGGCGGGTGGGGATGAGTACATAATATTCATACAGTACCACCAGGAGCTTGAGCCTACTATACAGAGGATATACGGCGCCTTACACGGCGAGGACTTCGGCGGCTTTTCAATATCCATCAGCATGGGTATCGCCACTACTGTCCAGGTGGGCCCGGACTTTACAGAGCTTATGGGCGCCGCTGACAGAGCTCTCTACGCTGTGAAGCAGGCCGGAAAGGGACAGTATAAGTTCTTTGAGGGCAACGAGACCTCCCTTGTGAAGAGCAGGGGAGAGAGCGTATATACAAACCAGTCAGAGATTATCGACTTTACGCCTGAAGAATAAATCAAAGGGGGAATAGAGGTATGACATTACAGGAATGCTACGCAAAGCTGGAGGGGGACTACGCCGCAGTGAGCAGCAGGCTGCCGAGCGAGAAATTTATCCAGAAGTACGTGCTGAAGTTTGCCGAGGACAAGACAATGGAGCTGCTGGAGGAGGCGTGGCAGAACGGCAACTTCGACGAAGCCTTCCGGGCCGCGCACACCATCAAGGGCATGTGCCAGAATCTGAGCTTCGCAAGGCTGGAGAAGTCCAGCTCTGCTCTGACAGAGTCCCTTAGGGGCGGCAAGTCCCCTAAGGCAGAGGAACTGCTCGGGCAGGTGAGGGAGGACTACGCCCTGACAGCCGACACTATAAAGGAGTATAAAGCCGGGTTGTGAGTGATTTGAAAGAAAAGGGAACTAAGGAAAAAAAGGATAGGGGCCCGGTCAGATTCCTGATATTCAGCTTTGTCAGCCTGACGCTGGTGACTCTGGCGGCGTTCACGGCTCTTGCCCATTATCTTAACGCCAGGAGCTCTGACACTATCAGCCAGGTGGGGGAGGTCTACATGAAAAACCTCTCCCAGCAGATATCAATGCACTTTGAGACCACTATAGACCTCAGGCTGGACCAGGTGCAGACGATTGTAAACGATGTGCGCCCGGCTTTCGAGCGGGAGAATACGGGAAGGGAGCAGGTCCTGGAGGAGCTTGCCGCCAGCAGCAAGGCCAGGGGCTTTGTGCAGCTTGGGCTGATGTCCTATGACGGCGAGCTTGAGATGATATACGGCGACCCGCTGCAGATTACGGACCCGGAGCCCTTTATCCGCTCGCTGACTGAGGGCGAGTCAAAGGTTGCGGTTGGGACAAACCCCAAAGAAAATGACAAGAATATGGTGCTGCTTGGGGTGCCCTCGGACTACCTTATGAAGGACGGGACGGCCTGCCTTGCCCTGGTGGCTACGGTGGATACCGAGTATATTGCAGATACCCTCTCTATGGAGGCGGACGACTCGTTGGTCTACGCCTTTATCATCCGTGGAGACGGAAGCTTTGTCATACGCACCAGCGGAGCTTTCAGAGAGAGCTACTTTGACCGGGTGCGCAACATCTATGAGGATGTAGACGGCATGACCGGCGAGCAGTATATAGAGGAGATAAGTGGAGCCATACAGAGGGGCGAGGATTACTCCACGGAATTTACCATGGAGGGCGAGCGCCGGAGAGTCTTCGGAACCCCGCTGCCATCGTCGGAGTGGTACCTGCTTACCTTTATGCCATATGGGGTTGTAAACAGCATAATCGACCATCTGGGGGAGACGCTGCTGCTGGCCGCCATGGTCTGCTGTATGGTGATATTCATGGCTTTGGGAGTGGTGTTCTTTCTGTACCGCAGGATAAGCCTTAGACAGCTTGCCGACACCGAGGAGGCCAGGGAGGCCGCCGAAAACGCCCTGACCCTTGCGGTGGACGCCAGAAGAGAGGCTGAAAAGGCCCAGAGCAAGGCTGAGCAGGCAACCAAGGCCAAGAGCGAGTTCCTCTCCAATATGAGCCACGATATACGCACACCCATGAACGCCATAGTGGGCATGACGGCAATCGCGACGGCCAATATAGACAATACGGAGCAGGTGCAAAGCTGCCTGCACAAGATAACTACATCCAGCCGCCACCTTTTGGGGCTTATAAACGACGTGTTGGACATGTCAAAAATTGAGAGCGGCAAGATGACCCTTGCCTACGACAGGGTGTCCCTTCGCGAGCTGATGGAGAGCATTGTCAGCATTGTGCAGCCGCAGGTCAAATCCAAGCGCCAGAAATTTGGGGTGTCCATACTGGATATATCCTCTGAGAATGTGCTGACAGACAGTGTGCGCCTGAATCAGGTGCTTTTGAACCTTCTGTCAAACGCTGTGAAGTTCACCCCCGAGGAGGGGGAGATACAGATATCCATGAAGGAGGAGCCCTCCCCCAAGGGCGAAGGCTTTGTGCGGGTGCTCATATCTGTGCAGGACAGCGGCATAGGAATGTCCCCGGAGTTTATGAAGCACCTTTTCGACTCCTTTGCCAGGGAGGACAACGCCCGGGTGCACCGTACCGAGGGCACAGGGCTTGGCATGGCTATCACCAAGTACATAGTGGACGCTATGGGCGGGGATATGAAGGTGGATTCAAAGCAGGGCGAGGGCACGAAGTTCTCCCTTGCCCTTGACATGGAGATAGCGGACGCACCGGAGGTGGACATGGTGCTGCCGCCCTGGAACATGCTGGTGGTGGACGACGATAAGGCGCTCTGCGAGAGCACTGTGAAGGCGCTGACCTCAATCGGCGTCAGCGCGGACTGGACCCTCTCGGGTGAGTCTGCCATAAGCATGGTGGAGGAACACCATAAAAGGCGGGAGGACTACCATATTATCCTGCTGGACTGGAAGCTCCCGGGGCTGGACGGCATTGGCACCGCGAGGGAGCTGCGCCGCAGGCTTGGGGACAGTGACATCCCTATCCTCATTATCTCCGCATACGACTGGAGCGATATCGAGAAGGAGGCCAAGGCCGCGGGAATCAACGGCTTTATCAGCAAGCCGCTGTTCAAGTCCACGCTGTTCTATGGGCTGCGGGGATATGCGGGTGTTGACGACATTAAGCCTGACGTCCCCAAGGACGACGGCAGGGAGAGCTTTGCGTTTGAGGGCACCAGAATCCTGGTTGCCGAGGATAATGAGCTCAACTGGGAGATTGCCAGCGAGCTGCTCAGCGAGTTCGGCCTGGAGCTGGAGTGGGCTGAAAACGGACGGCTCTGCGTCGATATGATAGCTAAATCTGAGCCCGGGACTTATAAGGCCGTGCTTATGGATATACGTATGCCGGTTATGAACGGATTTGAGGCTACCGAGGCCATACGGAAGCTGGGGAGGACGGACAGCAATATGCCGATAATCGCTATGACGGCAGACGCCTTCTCTGAGGATGTACAGAAGTGTATGGAGGCGGGGATGAACGCGCATGTGGCTAAGCCTATCGATGTGCGGGAAGTATGCCGGCTGCTGAAGAAGTATCTCTCCATGCAGTAGGGATGCCTGCTCCACGCCGCGTGCAAAAAAATCAGCCCGCCGGGCAGAGCATAAGCTCCCCGGCGGGCAAGCAGCCGGAGCCTGGTGGGGACATTCCTCAGATTCTGCATGTATGCCAGACTCCGGCCCTTATGGGCGATATCCTTCTCCAGGCACGCAAACGCTTCCGTGCCGCTATCCATATTGTAACCGCCCCCGGAGCTCATATTCACACGAGGAAAAAATATTTTTGAAATTTTTGCGAAATCTTCCCCGGGGCTTGCAAAAACCGCCCGGACATGCTATTATATACTATGTGACTACGCAAGGAGGAATAGAGAATGACTGTTTTTGAGACCATATTTGCCATCGCCCTGCTTATCTTCTCAGTGGCGATAATCCTGGTAGTGCTCCTCCAGGAGGGCAACCAGAAGAACATGGGGGCCATCACCGGCGCTGCGGACACCTTCCTCTCCAAGAACAAGGCCCGCTCCGTTGACGCGTTCCTGTCCCGCTGGACAAAGTTTATCGCCATTGGCTTCTTCGTGCTGGTTATCGTTGCCAACGCGGTGATGTACTTCGTCAAGTGAGAAAGCTGATTCAAAGAAGACGCCTCGCCGTGTGCGGGGCTTTTTCGTTGTGAGAGGAGGCCCGAGATGATAAGTCTGGTTGAGAGCCAGAGGGACAGGGATTGCTTTTTTAGCATATGCCAGGGCACAGCCTTTGGCTGCAAGCTCAGCGCCATAGCCAGGGCCTATGGTTTCTCCCGGGACTTTCTGCGCCTCTGGACAGACGGCACCGCAGCCTACGGTCTTCTTGACGGTGAAATGACCATAGCCGGATGCCCCGGCGTGCCGGGGGAGGCCAGGGAGTTCATACAGATGATTGGGCCCGGCAGCGTCCTCTGTGACGGCAGCATTGCCGGGAGGTTGGGCCTGACAGCTTCGGCTGAGGGGGCGGTTATGGCGAAGGACCTGGCTGACGGCGAGCCGGTGAGCGTTCGGGCACCCGGGCTAAGGGAGATTTACGCTCTCCTGGCAGGCGCGGGGATGGCAATAGACTTTGAGCCCTTCTATCTGGACATGTCCCACCGCCTGAGGCACGGCGCGGCTCTGGCCCTGGGAAGATACGCCTCTGGGGAGCTGACCGGCTGCGGGGTAGTTTCGGCTGTGACTGAAAAAGAGGCTGTACTCTCGGCGATAGCCGTGCGGGAGAACTGCCGGAGGCTGGGTATTGGCACGGAATTGATGAAAGAAGTGGAGCGGGCGCTGCCTGGGCGCAGGCTGTACCTGTTTCGAGAGAGCGGCAAAAACCGTGAGTTTTACAGGAAGCTGGGCTTTGCAGAGGCTGGGCGGTGGAGCCAGAAAGATTATATGGAAAGGTGATTTGTATGAATAATTATCCGTTTTTTCAGGTGGATGAAAAGCTCTTGGAGCTGGCGGACAGAGCAGAGGAGAGGGCGGCAGGCCAGTTTCAGCGCATAGAGGAGATAAAGCGCTGGAACCAGCAGAAAATGCTGGCGGCGTTTCAGCAGGCCCGGGTGAGCGAGAGCAGCTTTGTCACCAGCACCGGCTACGGTTACGGAGACAGGGGGAGGGACCAACTGGACGAGGTCTACGCCCGGGCTTTCGGTGCTGAGGACGCCTTGGTGCGCTATAATTTTGTCAGCGGTACCCACGCCCTGACCGTGGCGCTCTTTGGGGTGCTGCGACCGGGAGATGTGGTGCTCTGCGCCACCGGCACACCCTACGACACCATACAGGGGGTCTTCGGCCTGCCGGGGAGGGAGGAGCCGGGGAGCCTCAGGGACTTCGGCATAGTCTATGAGCAGGTGGACCTGCTGCCCGACGGCGGTATAGACTATGCGGAGCTGGAGCGTGAGCTTGCAAAGGACTGCAGGATGGTGTACATCCAGCGCTCGCGGGGATATAGCCTGCGGCCCTCCCTGAGCGTCGCTCAAATCGAGAGGCTTGCGGGCTTTGTGAAGGAGCACGCGCCGGGCTGTATCGTGATGGTGGACAACTGTTACGGCGAATTTGTAGAGACAGAGGAGCCTGTCTCCCATGGGGCAGACCTGATGGCTGGCTCCCTTATTAAGAATCCAGGTGGCGGGGTCGCACCCACAGGCGGGTACATAGCCGGACGGAGGGACTTGGTGGAGCTATGCTCATACCGTCTGACGACCCCGGGCACAGGCCGGGAGCTGGGGTGTACCCTTGGACATAACCGCGAGCTTTTCCTTGGGGCGTTCCATGCACCGACGGTGACAGGAGAGGCGCTGAAGACGGCGGTTTTTTGCGCGGCGCTGTTCAGTGAGCTGGGATACGAGGTGACGCCGGGCCCCGAGGAAGTGAGGGCGGACATTATACAGGCGGTGAAGCTGAAGGAGCGGGAGGCGCTGATAGCCTTCTGCCGCGGGGTGCAGGGCGCGTCGCCGGTGGACGCATTTGCGACACCGGAGCCGAGCCCCATGCCTGGGTATGACAGCGACGTGATAATGGCGGCAGGGGCGTTTACACTTGGGTCGTCAATAGAGCTGTCGGCAGACGCTCCGCTGAGGGAGCCCTATGCTGTCTGGATGCAGGGGGGGCTGAACTATGCCAGCGGGCAGCTTGGGGTGCTTATGGCTGCGGAGAAGATGCTGAAAGAGGGCATTATATAGTAAACGCACTTGAAAATCGGTACGCCGATTTTCAAGCTGGGCAGGGAGGCCACGGCCTCCCCGCCTGGTTCAAAAGAGGTAGGATACCTCTTTTGAACTGCGTTAATTATACGGCTCTAAAGGAGGGGCGATATGAAACTTGGGAAGGCAGTGTCCGGCGATAGGATTGAGCTTCGGGACTATAAGGACTCCGACCGGGAATTTTGTATGGAGATGTGGTTCCACCCGGAAAACGGCAGATATCTCAGCGACCCGGACCAGGCCCATGTAGACGGTAAATTCCGAAGGGCCCTGGACGGCCTGGAGGACAATAAGGCGGGCTGCTACTGTGTGGCCTGGCTGAAAAATGGCCAGCGGCTGGGCACCTGCTGCCTGTTCCCGGAGGAGGACGGAAGCTGGGATATTGGCTACTGTGTCCACCGGCGGCATTGGGGCCGGGGTTACGGCACGGAGATAGTGGGCCTGCTCATTAAGTATGTGAGGGGGCAGGGAGGAAAAAGCCTTACAGCAGAGGTGGCGAAGGAAAATGCCCCATCTAATGCACTGCTAAAAAAGCTGGGCTTTCAGGCAGAGCGTGAGGGGGAATTCTCCAAGTACAATATGCCGGTGCGGTATGAAAGCTGGTTTTATAGGCTATGGCTGACCGAAAGCGGTGAATAGCATAAAAAAGGCTCCCGATGGGAGCTTTTTTATTTTGCCCAGATTTTAGGCCAAACCACACTGAAGCCGTAGAACGTAAAATACCGGCGGAGCTCACTTCATACCAGAAGCGCTGCAATATGATAGACAATAAAGCTCACAATCCAGGCTACCGCCACCTGGAACGCCGCCGCTCCCAGCATCCACCGCCAGCTGCTGGTCTCCTTTTTAATGGTGGCGAGGGTAGCCGCGCAGGGGATGTACAGCAGCGAGAAGGTCATAAGGGCCAGGGCGTTGGCGGGACCGAAGCCCATGCCGCTGAGTATAGCGGAGAGGGAGGCCATGCCGGCGGCGGAGTTTACGTTGTTGACGCTGAAGAGCACCGCGCAGCTTGAGACCACGACCTCTTTTGCCGAGACCCCGGCAATAAGGGCCACGACTATCTGCCAGTACCCAAGGCCGATGGGGGAGAAGAAGGGTACCAGCCAGCGGCCCAAAAGTGAGCCGAAGGTGCTTGACATATCCGTGGAATAGCCGGATGGCCCGAAGTTCAGGAGAACCCACATGATGATTGAGGCCACGAAGATTATGGTGCCAGCCCGGGTAAGATAGTCCTTGACCTTCTCCCAGACATAGATGAAGATGGTGTGCGCGCTGGGGGATTTGTACTCGGGGAGCTCAATTAAGAGGGCGTTGCCGTGCTTATCCTTGTCCCGGCGGTCTATAAGGCGCATGATAAAGGCACAGGCCACGGCTACGAGCAGCCCTAAAAGGTACATAGAATAGGCGGCTATCATGGCGTGGTTTGGAAAGAACATCTCGGAGAAGAGAACATAGATGGGCAGGCGGGCGCTGCAGGACATGAAGGGGGTTATGAGCATGGTCTTATAGCGGTCCCGCTTATTCTCCAGGGAGCGGGAGGCCATTATAGCAGGGACGCTGCAGCCGAAGCCAAGTATCATTGGGATAAAGGCCCGGCCCGAGAGCCCCAGCTTGCCCATTATGCCGTCCATCACGTAGGCAACCCGGGACATATAGCCGCTGTCCTCTAAAAACGCCAGAGCCAGGAAGAGTATGATAATATTCGGCAAAAAGGTGAGTATGCCGCCCACACCTGTGATAATGCCGTCAACTATCAGTGAGATAAGCGTGGGCGCAACGCCCCATAGCTCAAGATAGTGGAGAGTTCCGGCAGAAAACCAGTCCAGGCCCATCTGGAAGTATTCCTTAAGCCAGTCACCCACAGTAAAGGTGAGGAAGAACACCAGGGCCATTATCAACAGGAAGATGGGCAGGCCTAAAAACCGGTGGGTGAGAAGCCCGTCGGCGCGGTCTGTGACGGCGGTGCGCTCCTCGCGGTTTACTACGACCTCCTGGATTATCTCGTCTATAAAGTCGTACTTTTGGTTTATGATATCCTGCTCGTAGCTTCTGTCCAGCACGTCCGGACGGTCCACCGGGTATTTCTCCCTGAGCTCCTTATCCCCCTCCAAAAGCTTGATTGCGTGCCAGCGGTAGTTTTGCAGGCCGGGATAACGGGCCCTGAGCTCGTCTATCAGCTGGTCAATCTTATCCTCTATCAGGTCGGAATACACCATGGCGTATTCTGAGTGGTGCTGGTGCTTATGGCGGGTAGTCTGGGTGGGCCGGACTGCAGGCTCTGAGCCGTGGTGGTGTATCAACGGTACGTCCGAGGGCTTATCAACATGGTGGGCGGCGGCATGCATAAGTATATCAAGGCCGGTCTTGCGCCTTGCGGAAACTGGTATCACCGGAATGCCCAGCATTTCAGGCAGGCGGTGGGTGTCTATCTCCATGCCGCGCTTTTCAACTATGTCCATCATGTTGAGGGCAAGTATCACAGGCTTCCCCAGCTCTATGAGCTGCAGCGTGAGGTACAGGTTTCGCTGTAGGGAGGAGGCGTCGGCGACATCGATTATAACATCCACCTCGTCGCTGAGTATGTACTGCCGGGTCACCTGCTCCTCCATGGTGTAGCAGGTGAGGCTGTAGGCCCCGGGCAGGTCCACGAGGCGGTACTCGCTGTCGTGGAACTTAAAACGTCCCTCCTTCTTCTCGACGGTTACTCCGGGCCAGTTGGCCACCTTGAGATTCGCGCCGGTATAGGCGTTGAAAAGGGTGGTCTTGCCGCAGTTAGGGTTCCCGGCAAAGCCAATGGCTATCTCCTTCGCCACTTAAACCGCCTCCTTTACTAAAATATGTTCAGCTATGCTGAGCCCAAGGGCGAAGCGCGTGCCCCGCACGGTGATTATCATTGCCCCACGCTTCTTCTTGCGCAGGACCTTCACCAGGCTGCCCTTTATCATCCCCAGAGCTTCAAGGCGCCTTGAAATCTCGTTAGGCAAGCCTAACTCAACTACATAAAAAAATCGGCCGGACATTGCATTTGATAATATCATTACACATCCCTCCGCAGAGATTATAGCACTTCTTTTAGGAGAAGTCAAGAAAAATAATGCTTTGACCGTTCCTATGCCCTTTACTTATTATATTGCACATCAAAAAAACTCTTGACAAAGATACATACTGATATTATAATAATATCATAAGGTAAGCGCGGAACACGCTGACATAAAGAAAGGGGACTGAATACATGGAAAGCAATGGGAAGATAGTCAACCGCTATGAGGAGAAGGCCGTCAAGACCTATAACGGCTTTATGATGCTGGCGCTGGTACTGCTGTTAGTCGTGGCGGGCATAGCCCTGTTGGTGGTGGGCGTTATAACTCTGGTGCAGTACGCTGAGCTTATGGGGGACGAGGATGCTGTAAGCCCCATGGGGATTGTGCTGCTCATTGGAGGTATACTGGTAATGACCCTGGGCGGGATACTCTGCGCGGGCTTCAAGACCATCAACCCCAACGAGGCCATTGTGCTCACGCTGTTCGGCAAGTATTACGGCACCATCAAGAAGGACGGCTTCTACTGGACAAATATCTTCTGTGGCGGCATGAACCCCGGCGCGGGGCATAATGCCAGGGGGAAAATAAGCCTGAAGACCATGACCTTAAATAACGAGAAGCAGACTGTGAACGATGAGCGGGGCAACCCCATTATAATCGGCACCATTGTTATTTGGCGCATAGTGGACACTACAAAGGCGGTATTCAATGTGCAGAACTACCAAACCTTCCTGTCCACCCAGTGCGACTCCGCCACACGGAACATAGCCAGGATGTACCCCTATGACCTGTTCGAGGAGGACGACCAGAACGAGAAGACCCTCAGAGGCAGCAGCCAGGAGATAGCCGCCATGATGACAAAGGATTTACAGGAGCGCGTGGCTATAGCTGGCCTTGAGATACTTGAAGTGCGCATAACCCACCTGAGCTACGCCCCAGAGATAGCGGCGGCTATGCTCCAGCGCCAGCAGGCCGAGGCTGTTGTAGCCGCCCGAAAGAAGATAGTTGAAGGGGCTGTGGGCATGGTGGAGATGGCGTTGGACCAGCTCAGTGAGGACCAGGTTGTGGCATTGGACGACGAGCGCAAGGCCGCGATGGTGAGCAACCTCTTGGTGGTACTCTGCGGCAGTAAGGACGCCCAGCCTGTAGTGAACAGCGGCTCAATTTATTAAGGACGGGGACTGCCTATGGACGAGAAGGAGAAAGCCAAAAAGCAGATACTGCTGCGGATATCCCCCACACTCTGGAAGGAGCTGGCTCAGTGGGCGGAGGATGACTTTCGCTCTATTAACGGGCAGATAGAATTTTTGCTGACGGAGTGTGTGCGCAAGCGCAAGGGCGGCGGGAAGCCCATAGAATAAAAAGTTCGCCAGCCTTTCAAGGCTGCAGGGTGTGGGGCAGCGCCCCACGACCTTGCCGAAGGCCAAGAGAATACAAAAGAAAATTAGGACTTTTCCACAAGGAAAAGTCCTAAATATTTTGAGGAGTTTTTTTGATTCTCCGCTTCGCTCGAACTCAAGGCCGTGGGACGCTGTCCCACACCCTGCCACTTTTGAAAAAGTGGACAAAACTTTTAATTTTACTCTATCCTCTCAAAATCCGCAGGCCCATGCTTGCACAGCGGGCACACAAAGTCATCCGGAAGCTCATCGCCCTCATAGACATACCCACAGACCTTGCAGACCCAGCCCTTCTTGCCCTCAGTCTCAGGCTTCGGTTTTACGTTATTCTGATAATATGTGTAAGTCATGGTCTCCACATGAGAGATGACCCTGGACTCCGTCACGCTGCAAATAAACATCCCGTGGGTGTCAAGGTCCACATACTGCTCTACCTTCAGGGACATGAAGGAGTTGATATACATAGGCAGGAATGCCAGTCCATTGTCGGAGCGCAGAATCTCCTGCCCGGCAAACTTGTCAGCAGAGCGCCCGCTCTGGAATCCGAAGTTCTGGAAGATGGAGAAGGGGGCGTCCTGGCTGAGGCAGTTGATATTCATTTTCCCGGTCTGCTTTATCACATGGTGGGAGTAGTTGTCCTTGTTAATGCACACGGCAATGCGATTGGGCGTGTTCGTCACCTGGGTGACGGTGTTCACAATCAGTCCGTTGTCCTTTTTGCCGTCGTTGCTGGTGATAACATAGAGGCCGTAGCCGATGTTAAAGAGGGCGGTCAGGTCGTGCTTATCGGCAGTATCGTCCTGACGGGCCAGGTAATCCTGGCAGAGGTTGGTGGCAAGGGCCTCCAGCTTTTCGCTGCTCTCAGCGTTCAGCGCGGACCTGATTGTTACCACGGGCTCCGCCATAGTCAGTTTCTTGGACTTCTCCAGCATACCCTTCATCACCCTTGCGGCCATAGGCGCCCAGGAGCCGTTCTCAATAAGGGCCACGGTGCGGTTCTGGAAGTTGCGCTCGGTGAGATGGGTTATAAACTCCCGCATGTAGGGGAATATTTCGGCGTTATAGGTGGTGGTGGCAAGCACCAGCTTGTTATAGCGGAAGGCGTCCTCCACAGCCTCGGCCATGTCGGTGCGGGCCAGGTCGTGGACTGCCACCTTCGGGCAACCCTTCTGCCGAAGCTTCTCGGCGAAGCTCTCAACAGCCCTTTTGGTGTTGCCGTAAACAGAGGTGTACGCTATCACAATGCCCTCGCTCTCGGGGGTATAGGAGGACCATAGGTCGTACTTCTTGATATAGTGCCCCAGGTTCTCCTTGAGCACCGGGCCGTGAGTGGGGCAGATAACCTGTATGTCGAGCCCGGCGGCTTTCTTCAGAAGGGATTGGACCTGAGCGCCGTACTTGCCCACAATGCCGATATAGTACCTTCTGGCCTCGCAGTCCCAGTCCTCCTCAACGTCCAGCGCCCCGAACTTGCCGAAGCCGTCCGCAGAGAACAGAACCTTGTCTGTAATATCATAGGTGACGATGACCTCAGGCCAGTGCACCATGGGAGCGGCGACAAAGGCGAAGGTGTGCCCGCCGGTGGTGAGGGAATCACCCTCCTTGACGACCATCCTGCGGTCCTCAAAGTCGTCCCCGAAGAACTGGCCCATCATGGCGAAGGCCTTCTCGCTGGAGACGATAGTCGTGTCCTTATATGCCTGCATGAAGGCGGCAATGCTGCCGGCGTGGTCGGGCTCCATATGCTGGATGATAAGGTAGTCGGGCTTGCGGCCCTCAAAAACGCTCTCCAGATTGTCCAGCCACTGGTGGGTGAAGTGGGCGTCCACTGTGTCGAACACCGTCACCTTTTCATCCAGCACCACATAGGAGTTATAGGCCATGCCGTTGGGCACAACATACTGCCCCTCGAACAAATCAACTTCATGGTCGTTCACTCCAACATACTTGATATCCCGGGTAATTTCCATTGCGATTCTCCTTTGACTTATTATAATATATAAGAATATATATTTAGCTTATTTATACTCGAACACCAGTGTTCCGGGCGCCATGTCTCCGGTGATTTCAGCGCTGTCAGAGCCGAGCCTTGTCACGTTCCCACAAAGCCCAAGAAACTCCTCAACAGTACCCAGCACATCAAAGCCGAAGCTGCTGCTCCTGTAGTGCATGGGTATCACCACCCTGGGATTCACCGCCCGCACTATCTCCATGGCCTCCTCGGGCCCTACGGTGTAAAACCCGCCTACAGGTATCAGCATAGCCGTAACGCCCCGAAGCTGCTCTATAGCCTCCGGCCCCGGCATACAGCCGATATCCCCCATATGGGCTATGCTCACGCTGCCGGCCTCTAGGATATGCACAAGGTTTGCTCCGCGCTGTTCACCGCCGCAGCCGTCATGAAAGGTCTCTAGGGCGGTCACCTTAAAATGGGAGGTATCCCCCGAGAGCCTTACCCCGGCGGTATAATTATGGTCGTGGTGCTGATGGCTGCACAGCACCATTCCGGCAGTCTCGTCTATGTCCCTGAACCCGGGGACGCTGCCGGGGGCGAAGGGGTCCAGCACTACAGCCTGTCCCTCATATTCGGCCCTAAAACAGGAATGCCCAAGCCATTTTAGTTTTATCATGTCAGCCTCCTGAAATTCAATTCTCTGGTGTACATGCCTATTATAACCAGTTGCCACCGCTTTGTCAATTTAACTTTAATATAAACAAAGGCCCCGGTTTCCCGGAGCCTGGAAAATTCTGTTGTATTCAGCTACTGCTCCCGGCGCCTTATGTCCATGCTGCCGGAGGTGGTGTTCATGCGTATGCTGGCCTCGCCGCCGCCGCAGCGCTTCCTGCCGCCGCCCAGGTCCTCGGTGGGGAAGGCGCATTTAAAACTGCCGGATACGCTGTCGTGCTCCACGGTGAAGCCGGAGCCTCCGGGGAGTTCCAGAGTGAGGCCCCCGGAGACGGAGTCCATGTCCACATCCTCGGGCAGGGAGGTCAGGCTCATGAGGATATCGCCGGAGATGGTGTTGGCATTGAGCTCTGCGGACTGTCCCGCGAGCCTGCAGGAGCCGGACACAGTGTCGATTACAAGAGTCTCTGAGGTAACGCCGGAGAGCTCCATGCCGCCGCTTACGGTGTTTACGGTCATGCTACCGGCGGCTGAGACATTGCTGAGCTCAACGCCCCCGCTGACAGTATTCATATTCATTTCATCTCCGGAGCAGGCACTGACATTAAGCTCACCGCTGACCGTAGAGATATCTACTGTCTCTGCGTTGCAGCCGGTGACTGACATATCGCCGTCGGTGTTGGAGACGTCCAGGGTGATAAGCTCCTGGGAGAGCCCTGCGGGCAGCAGCACCTCCAGCTCCTTATCCTTCTGTCCGAACCAGCCAAGGTTTATGTTGAAAAATCTTCTGAACCACTGGCCGTCCCAGCGCACGGTGAGGAC
Source organism: Acutalibacter sp. 1XD8-36 (assembly GCF_009917525.1). Taxonomy (GTDB): domain Bacteria; phylum Bacillota; class Clostridia; order Oscillospirales; family Acutalibacteraceae; genus Acutalibacter. The sequence goes on along the minus strand of NZ_QZDU01000002.1, from coordinate 297,206 downwards.
TCCGGAGCCGACGCTCACCTTCATTTTGTCGGACTCATCCAGGTTTTTTGCGCTGCGCTCGGTGACGTGGATTTTATCGTCGGGGCTTATCCCCACGGTGACCGGGCCTGTGAGCCAGGATATATCCAGGCTGTCCACCTCGTCCTCCACAGGGTCTATAGCGAGGGTGTTCTCATGTCCCCGGACTATATCGGACTTTATAGGGCGGCTGCCGGGCTCTGCGGCAAGGCCGATAACCAGTACGCAGGTGAAGAAAACTGCTGCTATGGTGCAGGCGGCTATAGTAAATATATGGCGTTTTTTCAGTTTCATTTATTTTCCTCCTCACTTGCCGTTCTGGTTCATAATGGAGCTTAAGAGGGTGTTCACTATCACGTCTATGGCTGGGGCTATAAGGAAGATGACCCATGTGATGTACCACTTCCCGGTGCCGAAGCTGAGGATAAAGTAGAGGGCCAGCACCAAAGGCCAGAAGGCTCCGTTAAAGGCGGCGATATAGTGCTTCTTAACAGTTTTCTGCCGCTGCCACTGCTGGAAGTCCTTCACCACGGACCCGGGCACGGGCTGTGGGGCTTGCGGGTGGGCCCACTTGTCATAGACCAGAAGCCCCACGCCCACGGCTATCATTGTGAACATGCCTATGGGCCCCAGGGCACCGTCGAAAAAGCTGTCGCCGAAGAGCTCCCCGAAGAGGATGGGCGGGACTACGCTGAGGATAAACAGCATTACCGCCAACGTGCGTACCAAAGCCCTGCGGTGGTCGGGCTGTGGCTGGGGGTAGTAGACAGGCGGGGGCACAGGGTCGCCGTTCTCGTCGTCCTCAAGCTGGGAAAAAAGCTCCCGCACGTCGCCTATGCTCATTATCGTGAGATTATAGGCGTCCTCAGGGTCCTTGCCCTCGCCTACAAGGGCGTAATACTTCTCAATCAAATTCTGTGTGAGCTCTATTTTCAGCTCATAGGCCCGCTGGGTGCGGGGGGCGCTCTCAAAGAGCTGGTCCATGTATTCGCGTATCCTGTATTCCATATGGGTGTCTCCTTTTTATAATAAATAAGGTCATGAAGTTATGAGGGTCTGTATCAGCCTTTGGGACTGCTCCCATTCCCCCAGCATCCTGTGGTACTCCTGCACCCCGGCGGGGGTTATGGAGTAATACCGCCGCCGGGCCCCGGTGTTCTCATCCCCCCAGTAGGAAGAGATAAACCCCAGCTGCTCGAGCCTGCGGAAGGCCGTATACAGGGTGGCCTCCTTCAGTTCATACTGACCGCCTGTCTTTTCGGATATGGAGCGGTTTATCTTATAGCCGTAGCTGTCGCCGCTCATGAGATGGGCCAGGATAATGGTGTCGGTGTGTCCGCGTATCATATCTGACGCAATGGACATGTTACCCCTCCTTTCATGGTATCATTGTACACCCATATACTTCGCCTGTCAAGGTATATTTTGAGGGAATATACTTACAAGTTTATTAAGAAGTTTTCTAGAAATATTTAGCTTTAAATACATATTTTTCTTGACAAATATTATTTTTTGTTGTATTCTATATATAGATAAAGATAATTGCAATATCTTTAAAAATTTTAGAAGGAGTGCTTTATACAATGAAAACTCATTTAAACAAATTAGCGGCTATTGCTATTTGTGTGGCTTTGGTGCTTTCTTTAATACAAATGCCTGCGAGTGCCAGTGAAGAGCTGGAACTAAACACTATTGAAGTGTCTGCATTAGCGGGTTCCAATGGAGCATATCATTATAACTTGATAACTGGAGAGGGGAGTTATTCCTCGCCAGAAGAATGTGTCAGCGGTAGTGCATCATCCGTTCCAGCGTCCAGAGGACTTCAAGAAGAACAACCTGAACCTCATATTATAATTGGTTCAGATAACAGACAAATGGTTACCAGTCTGTTAGAAAGGGAGGAAAGCACTTGCTTAATAGGAGCAAGATTTAAAACTGGTGTAAAAATAGGAACTGGATGGCTGTTAGATAACAATTACTTGATGACTGCTGGTCACATGGCATATGATATTCTTGGTAGTGGTGATGCAGAACACATAGCTGTATTTATTGGTGCAACAGGTGGAACCTATAAACAGTATAGGCTTGCAACGGAGTATGATGTCGGTGCAGACTATAAGAATAATACAGGCGAATTATATTATGGCTTTGGTATGTATGACGATTGGGCTATTGTAAAACTCGCCACACCAGTGAATCGTACAGTAGGTATGCTTAGCCGACATACCGTAAATAGTGCTTCAGAAATGAAAGGAGTATATTATACACAAGGTTATCCAGCGGATAGAAATCATGCTATGGGAAAAACTGATGATGAATGGAACAAATGGTATATGTTCAGAACAAGCGGCACGATAAAGGCAGACAGATCTAGATTTCTATCTTTAGTGGCAACTAATATCGACATATATAAAGGGCAAAGTGGGTCACCAATATATTGTTATAGGTCAGGTGAAGGATATTGTGCAGAAGGGATAGTTGTATCCGATGGCGATGCTGACGCTGGTGATGGTGACAGGAACTTCATTATTCTTTTAAATACTTGGCTACAAGACCGTATAAATTGGCATCTCCAGGAAGGATGATATGGCAAATAGTAGAAAAATTTTACTTAAGACTATCCTGGTGATTCTTAGTGTATTACTGATATTAGCCTGCATAATAGCCGGCATATCAATCTGGGAAAACCGCATAGAGAACCAGTTTCCCTCGTGGGAGAAAGTTTCGGATACAGAGGACAGGGGTTTTGAATCAAACCCCAATGTTGAGATGCGGTTTGCCGGAATCGATTTTGACGTTGAGCTTCATAATGGCAAGCATGCAGACATGGTTCTGGTGGACGTTAATGTCAAAACACCGGACGGTGCAGGTTTTGAGGACTGTTATGCAGTGGACTACTTATATAAAGATGAATGGTATAATGTGTACAGACTGTATACAGGAATAGCCGCCGCGTCGGGGGTTAGAGGCAATTTTCATGATGTGATGGAGTTTCCTGTGCCTTGCGGATTATTTGCGAAGGACGGGACGTACCGTATGTTCATAGGCGGATTCGGGAGTTTTGATATTGACATCATTGGGATGGAGGATGTCTAAAATGGCTGCTGATTTGAATATTCCGATATAAATTCACTATCTGTATTTGGAACAGAGCTCAAAAGGAAAGCCGGGGGATTACGCCCCCGGCTTCTCTACTCCGTTTAGTATATTATTGATGGTGCCAAAGCTGCAGTCAAGTATAGTGGATGTTTTTACCGGCCAGCATTTTTTCGTAATGCTGCTTGTATGCCCGGTGTGCGCCGTCTGTAAAGCGCTCGTCGTATATGTCGGGGAAATCATAGAGGTCTGCCATGCTTTATGCACGCCTTTTTTATTTGGGATGATTATATTATACCAGTTTCATATTTGGAATGCAACGGTCTTGCAAAATCCGGGAATATCATATAGAATAACTTGTAAAGAGAAATCATAAAACAGAAAGGTCATGATAAAGTGAAGCTGATTATAGTTCGCCACGGAGACCCTGATTACAGTATTGACTCCCTTACTGAAAAGGGCTGGAGGGAGGCCCACTGCCTTGCGGACAGGCTGGTAAAAGAGCCTGCCGACTACTATTACTGCTCACCATTGGGCCGGGCGCGGGACACGGCGAAGGAGACTATGGAGCGGCTGGGGAGGAGCTATGAGGTCTGCGACTGGCTCCGGGAATTCCAGACGGCTGTACACCGGCCTGACGCACAGGGGCGGCTCACCGGCTGCTGGGACTGGCTTCCCAAGGATTGGGCTGACCGCCCTGAGTTCCACAGGCAGGGGGACTGGCTGGAGAATCCGATAATGAAAGAGGGCAATGTGAAGAAGGAGTACGACTGGGTGGTAAGCGAGCTGGACAAGCTTATACTTCGCCATGGGTACAGGCGGGAGGGGAACCTGTATAAGGTGGAGCGGGGCAATAATGATACAATAGTGATGTTCTGCCACTTTGGGGTGGAGTCGGTGCTCCTCAGCCGGCTTATAAACATACCTCCAATGCTTATCTGGCACGGTATGGTGGCCCTGCCCACTTCGGTGACTACAGTTGCGACGGAGGAGAGGCGCGAGGGAACTGCCTGCTTTCGTATGATGGGCTTCGGCGATTTGTCCCACCTTTATGCCAAAGGAGAGCCGCCTGCTTTTGCGGCGCGGTTTATTGAGAAATGGGGTAACGAGGGGGAGCGCATAGATTAAAGGAGTAAGTTTTTACGAAGAGTGAGAAAGCCGGGGGATTACGCCCCCGGCTTCTCTACTCAATACCGTACTTTTTAGCATACTCTTTCACGCTGTCCACCCAATGCTGGTGCACGAAACCTGTCTCGATGTCCTCAGGGCTGAAATATGCTCCGTCCATCATGGACTGGATAGCTGCCTCGGCTACCATGGCCTCCCTAGTGTAGTCGTCTGCGAGAGATTCTTCAAGGTCAATTACCATCTTAAGGTTCACGCCGCCGATAGCTCCCTTATAGAAGAAACTGCCCTTGCCCAGGAGCTCACCTATGCGCTCAAAGCAGGCTATGCCCTCGCGCATTTCTGCGATAGTGGCGGTGCGGGTGTACTGCTCCGGCGGTTTCACCGGCCTCTCGCCTCCGTTTAGTATATTGTCCACCGTTGTGGACAGGGCCGCCGCCAGGTCCGGGAGCAGCATGGTGTCCGGTAGGGTCTCGCCACGCTCCCACTTGCTCACGGCCTGGAAGGACACATGGAGCCGGTCACCAAGCTGGTTCTGGGTCAGCTCACAGGATTTGCGCAGGGCGCTGATATGCCGCCCCACCTTTATAGGGTCAACTGGCATGATATTATCCTCCTTTAGATATAATGAATCCGGTTTTATAACTGCAGTTTATAAATATATTATAGCCCCGCAGAGTATCGTCCGCAATAACCGCCCGGGTTATTTTCCGGGTGAGGACTCAATTAGGGGTTGAGCGCCGGGGTGCCCTTGTGATATAATAGTGCGGCTGAGAAATTTTAGGTAAAGGAGTCCCATATGGAACAGATAATAGAGACCCTGTCAAGAGAGCTGAACGTGCGCCCAGAGCACGCAAAGGCTGTGGTGGACCTTCTGGATGAGGGGAATACCGTGCCGTTTATAGCCCGCTACCGCAAGGAGCAGCACGGCACTATGGACGACCAGACTATCCGCACACTGGCCGACAGGCTGAAGTACCTGCGGGGGCTGGAGCAGAGAAAGGCCGAGGTGATAGCGGCGGTGACGGCCCTTGAAAAGCTGACCCCGGAGCTTGAAAGCGCTGTGATGGGCGCCGTGACTATGGCGGAGGTGGAGGACCTTTACAGGCCCTACCGTCCCAAGCGGCGCACCAGGGCTAGTATTGCCAGGGAGAAGGGGCTGGAGCCCCTGGCGAAGCTGCTTTTTACTGGGCTCGACGGGGAGGGCAGGATAACCCGGGAGAGCGCGGAGGGCCTTGCGGAAGGGTTTGTGGACCCGGAGAAGGATGTAAGCTCTGTTGAGGAGGCCATACAGGGGGCAAAGGATATTATTGCCGAGGACCTTTCAGACGACGCGGAAATACGCAAGCGCCTTAGGGAGCGCATACAGCAGAGCGGAGCGCTGCGGTCTGCGGCGAACACTGAGGAAGACACAGTATACAGGCTCTACTACGAGTTCCAGGAGCCGCTGAAAAGGCTCCAGAGCCACCAGATTCTAGCCATGGACCGGGGCGAGCGGGAGGGTATGCTAAAGGTGTCGGTGCTGCCCGGGGAGTTCGGGCCGGTGCAGGTAATACTGCAGAGGGTGTATTCCAGACATCCGTTTATGGAGCTCCTGCGGGAGACCGCTGAGGACGCATGGGACAGGCTCATTTTCCCATCCCTGGAGCGCGAGATTAGAAAGGACCTGACCGAGCGGGCGGCTGAGCAGGCAATACACACCTTTGCCCTGAACCTGCGCCCGCTGCTAATGCAGCCGCCGGTGAAGTCAAAGGTGACCCTGGGCTTTGACCCGGCCTATAGGACCGGCTGCAAGCTGGCGGTAGTTGACGGCAACGGCAAAGTGCTTGAGACGGCGGTGATATACCCCACGAAGCCCCATAACCAGACGGAAAAGTCCAAGGAGGTGCTGAAAAGGCTCTGTGATAAGCACAGGATAGAGTGTATCGCCATAGGTAACGGCACAGCCAGCAGGGAGTCGGAGATATTTGTAAGCGAGTTTATTAAAGAGTACAGCGGGAGTGTCTCATATATGGTGGTGAGCGAGGCGGGGGCCTCGGTGTATTCGGCGTCGAAGCTGGGGGCGGAGGAGTTCCCGGACTTTGATGTGTCCCTGCGCTCGGCGGTGTCCATCGCAAGAAGGCTTCAGGACCCCTTGGCGGAGCTTGTGAAGATAGACCCGAAGGCCATAGGCGTTGGGCAGTATCAGCACGATATGCCCCAGGCGCGGCTCTCGGAGACCCTGGACGGCGTAGTTGAGGACTGCGTGAACGCCGTCGGCGTCGACCTGAACACGGCCTCGCCGTCCCTGCTCAGAAGAGTGGCGGGGATAAGCCCGACCGTCGCCAGGAACGTGACTGTGTACCGTGAGGAGAACGGCAGCTTTAAGACAAGGCGGGAGCTTCTGAAGGTGCCGAAGCTGGGCCCCAAGGCCTTTGAGCAGTGCGCGGGCTTTTTAAGGGTGCCCGAGAGCAAGCAGGTCCTGGACCGCACGGCGGTGCACCCGGAGTCCTATAAGGCGGCTGAAAAGCTCTTGGAGATATGCGGGTACTCACTTAAAGATGTGGGGAGCCTGGGGGAGCTGGACGGACGCTTAAAGGAGCTGGGCGCGGACAAGGCCGCCGAAGCCTGCGGGGTGGGTGTGCCCACGCTCAGGGATATAGCGGCGGAATTGCAGAAACCCGGGCGTGACCCCCGGGACCAGCTGCCGCCGCCTATCCTGAGGACGGATGTAATGGATATTGCGGATTTGAAGCCCGGCATGAAGCTCACGGGGACTGTGCGCAACGTGGTGGACTTCGGGGCGTTTGTGGACATCGGCGTGCACCAGGACGGACTGGTGCATATCTCCCAGCTCAGCGACAGGTTTGTGCGGGACCCAAGCCTGGTGGTGAAGGTTGGGGACGTTGTGGATGTGACGGTGCTCGAGGTGGATGAGAGGAAGAAACGCATATCTCTCAGCATGAAGAAGCAGGTGGAATGAGGAAGCTGTCTTTCAGGAAGAAGCTGCTGATATGCGCGGCCCTTGTCCTGCTGGTACTGATACTGTGGACCCTCTGGGGGAATACGGCGCTGACGGTGAGCAGGATAAGTATAAGGGGGCCAAGTGAGCTGGAGGGCCTCCGCATAGCCCATATCTCCGACCTGCACAACGCGGAGTTCGGGGAGGGGAATGCGGAGCTGCTAAAGCTACTGGCAGAGACGGAGCCGGACTTTATCGCTGTCACCGGGGACTTAGTTGACTCCAGGCATACGGATATGGACATAGCCCTGGAGTTCATGAGGGGCGCTGTGAAGACAGCGCCGGCCTACTATGTGCCCGGGAACCATGAGGCGAGGCTTTCGGAGTATGGAGAGCTGAGAGACGGCCTTGAAGCGGCGGGAGTCACGGTGCTGGAGGACCGGGCGGTATCCCCGAAGGGATATGCCCGGGTGAATATTATAGGCCTTGCGGACCCGGATTTTGCCATTTCGGGTGATATTTTCGGTGAAGCTCCGGCTATGGCGGGCGCAAAGCTTTCAGGGCTTGTGGACCCCCATTACTATAATATCCTACTCTCCCACCGCCCGGAGCTTTTTGATACTTACGCCTCCAGCAGTATAGACCTGGCCCTCACAGGCCATGCACACGGCGGGCAGTTCCGACTGCCATTTTTAGGCGGGCTCATAGCGCCCAATCAGGGGCTTTTTCCAAAGTATGACTCCGGGCTCTATACTGAGGGCGGCTCCAATATGGTGGTGAGCCGGGGGCTTGGGAACAGTATTATACCACTGCGCTTTAATAACAGGCCTGAGATAGTGGTAATTGAGTTTATAAAATGAAAGAAGCCCCCGGATGACCGGGGGCAGCTCTATTTGCAAATCAGTCCAGAATCATCAGGTCGCGGATATACTTGATGGTGTATTTAACGCCCTTCTCACCTTTCTCACCCTGCCATGTAGCGGAGTGGGGCTCAATGGCGAGATAGCCGTCGTAGCCGTATTTATAGAGGATGGCGAAGAAGGCCCGCCAGTTTATCACGTCGATACCTGCGGGGGGATTGTCGTAGGAGTTGTCCGGGCCGAAGGCCTTGCCCATGAGCTCGTCCTTGAGCTCGGGGTGCTGCATGGCAAAATCCCGGACGGCCCAGTGCTCGGGCTCATGGGAGGCTCCGCGCTGTATAACGCCCTTTACGTGGCAGTAAGTGAAGTGCGCGCCCCACTCAAGGCCCTCCTCTAAGTATGCGCCGCCCTGACCTCCGTGGACAAAGCTGTGGGAGGGGTCGTACTTGATGCCGAGCCCTGGCACCTCGCTGAGGACCAGCTTCCATTGTTCGGGGGTGCGAATATAGTTGCCGCCCATCATGCAGTTTACAATGGCTGTCTTCATACCCCGTTCCTTGGCGTAGGCCACTATCTCGTTGAGTATCTTTATAGCCGCCGTGATGTTCTTATAGTAGCTGAGCCCGTTTACATAGCTCACGCTGCAAAGGTAGTGCTTTGCCCCTAGGTAAGCGCCAAAGTCGATAACGGCCTTGACCTGCTCCCACTCGCCTGGGTCGGGCTCTCCGTCCGGGCCCAGCACGGGGCTGGCCCAGCGGCCTACGGCCCCTACTTCAACGCCGGTGGCCTCGCTTGCGGCCTTCAGCTCCTCCTTTACAGCCAGGAGCTCTGAGACAGGCCCGCCGAAGTAGTTTTCAGGGTTGCAGTCGAACTCCACAAAGTCCAGACCTAAATCCTTGGCCTTTTGGAAGCTCTCAGGCTTTGGGGGCATGATTATGCCTAGTTTCATTTTCTGTTCCTCCTTGATTATTTGTGTTTTAGATTTATAATGTCGATACCTAAGATATTGCGGGAAGATATGTATAAGTCGTCCCCCTCTATATACGTCCTCCCAGACAGCTTCAAGGGCACTTGCAGCACCCAAAGCTTTTCCAGCGTGTCCTTATCCCAGAAGGCTATCTCCGAACAGGGATGGGAGACCGTCACAAGTTTGTCCCCGTATATACCCGCCAGGCGGAACATCTTTCTGTGGGCGTTCCTTATCTCCGCCAGCACAGCGAAGCCGTCAATGCTGATTTTAAAGAGCCTGCCGTCCTGGCCGGCGGCGTAGAGTATCCCGCCGTCGATAAACAGGCTGGGGATATTTTTCCTGCCCAGTTGGAGCTCCCTTTTTACAGACAGAGCGTCCTTGTCAATCAGCAGAAGCCTGCCGTCTACTGTACCGCAGAGAAGGACGTCGCCGTTTACTTCAAGGCTCCACATGCTGCTGCCGGAAATCCAGGACTCACGCATTTGGCTCGACTTCCTGTCAAATGCGGTGAGCCTGCCGTTGCGTATGGAGCAGTAGACTGTATTATCGTCTGCTGTCATGCCGCAGATGTCGGATGTAAGGTCGTCTCCCAGCCGCCAGCTGCCCAGGGGCTCGAAATCATCCTGACGGAAAATGTGAAGGGTGCAGAAGTCATATATAAAGAGCTGTCCGCCGTCTGCTATAAGCTTTCTTGAAAGGCCGTCCTTTTCAAAGGCTGACCTTCTCAGGAGAACGCCGCCGGTATGCTTATCCAGCTTTATAAGCTCCCTGCCAAGGATACAGTCTATATACTGCCCTGCTATGGCAAAGTCTGCGACAGCGCCGCCAAGGTCCGCCATATGGCCCATGGCGGCTACTTCCCGGGCTGCTCCCCGGCCAAAAGGCTGGTAAGCTCCTTTACCCGCTCAATGGGGAAGGGGGGCTCTGCCAGGGGCCGAAGGGCTATGGACATGAGCTTTAAGGGATTATCGTCGGCGGCTATGCGGTTGGAGCTGAGGGCCCCGCAGCGCTTGCAGCGGTGGACTATGGCCCACTCGCCGTTTGCCCTGACCCATACGCTTATAGGCTCCATCACGCCGCCGCAGTCCGCGGCCCGGTCCCCGGGCTCGTTGTCAACATGAATGCTGCTCAGGCAGTTCGGGCAGTGGTTGCGGTGCTGGGTACCGGCCTCCTCGGGGGTGACCAGGCACCCGCAGACCTTGCAGGTGAAGCTTTCGGTGTTGGGGTGGCTCTGGTAGTAGCCGCCCTCGGACCTTCTTCGTCTAATCTCTCTGTTCACGTTATACCTCCGCCTCTCTTTTAAAGCAAAGTGCGGACGGTGCAAACCGTCCGCACTACAGCTATTATAGCCTAAAGCTCACTTATTTGCAAGAGGGAGTCAGCCCAAACTGGAAGCTGAATTTCTCCTCTTTAAGCTGGTACTTCTCCAGCAGGAAGGGCCCGCAGCTGTTGGAGCCGACGCCGCTCATCTTGTAGTCCAGGCAGACTATAGTTTCGTCGGCGGGGGTAAGTTCATAGTCGTGCTTTGTGCTGGTCAGCTCCTCCTGGGTGTAGTTGGAGATATTCACCGAGAAGGTGTCGGGGGAGGCGGCTGTAAGGTCGAAGCAGCCGTCCGTCACACTGGCCCAGCGGCAGCCGAAGTGGGAGCCGTTCTCCTGGGGCTTTAAGTAGTGCTCGGTCATGTCCTTGACGCTGGAGCTGTACACGCCCAGGCGGGAGGCCCGGTGCTTGTCGCTGTAGCTCTCGAAGGGGCCGTAGCCGAAGTAGCTGGCTTTATCAAAGGCCTTGGGCATGAACATGCGCATACCAAACCTCGGCAGGAAGCCGCCGAACTTCAAGTCGCGCAGGCAGTCCATGGAGCAGCCGATATGCCCGCTTACATCTACAGTCCAGGTGACTGTGGCTTTCACAAAGGGCGACACTATGAGGGCAGCAATACCAACCTCCAGGGTTATCACAGCCGCGCCGCCGGGAGCGTTCTCGGCCTTGATACTGTAGACCCTGGCAGTAGTGCGGTCAAGCCCTGCCTCCTTCCATTTATCGCTCAGGAACTGGTCGTTGTCAAGGGGAGCCCTGAAGAGGTTCCAGTCCATGGGCCGGGTAAAGAGGGCCTTGTTTTCATAGCAGAGCTGGCTCCAGAGGCCGGTCTGGCGGCAGAGCTCATAACGGAAGCCAGGGCCGCTGACGGCTATCATGCGGTTTGTCTCGCTTATCTCAACCTTGCCGTCGGCAGGCGCGGGCAGGGAGACCTTCTCCTGGGAGAGAACTATCTCGTCAAAGCCCAGCTGATGTCCGGCGGCAAAGAAGGGGCCGTCGTGCTTTGCGGTGTAGATGAAGGTGACGGTGCTGTCGCCGCCGGCGGGCAGGCCGTCCACGGTTATCTCAGCCTCGCCGTGGGGCTCTATAGAGGGCATATCAAGCTTGCCGGAGGCGGTTATCTCGCCGTCCTTCATTACCTCATAGCTCAGCTCCGCGAAGTCACGGGCATTGGTGAAATCCCTGTAGTTGTGCAGCACGAAGGTGTTCCCGCCGGTCTTCTCGGCCCTTATAGGCCGAATAACATTCTTGAACTCAATAAGTCCGGTATGGGGCGTGCGGTCGGGGTACACCAGGCCGTCCATGCAGAAATTGCCGTCGTGGGGGAACTCGTCGTGGTCGCCGCCGTAGCGGTAGATGGGGCGGTTATCAGGGGTCTGCCCGCCGTACACCGCGTGGTCGCACCACTCCCACACAAAGCCGCCCACGAAGCCGTCGTACTTCATGATAAGCTGCTGGTAGTCCTCGGCGTCCCCGGGGCCGTTGCCCATGGCGTGTATGTACTCGCACAGGACATAGGGGGGCCTGCGGCCTTCCCAGTTCTCGTCCAGCTCACCGCCGTTAAAGTATTCCTCTATGCTAAGGCGCTTGTACCACTTGTTTGTCTCGTTTACGGTGGGGGAATACATCTGGCTGTAGAGGTCTATCATGGAGAAGTCCGGCTTGCGCTCCTTATGGTAGGTCATATTGCCTTCGTAGTGCAGCAGGCGGCTGGGGTCATATTCCTTGACCCAGCGCCCGGCGGCCTCGCCGTTTTCGCCCCAGCCACTCTCGTTGCCCAGGGACCAGATAACCACGGCGGCGTCGTTTTTGTCCCTATGGACGTTGCGCTGGCTGCGGTCCACAATGGCCTCCTTGAACTGGGGGTCGTCCATGGCGTCGGGATAGGTATTCATGTCGTGGTTGCTGCTGTAGCGGGTCGCAAAGCCGTGGCTCTCCAAATCGGCCTCGCCGATAACATAGAAGCCAAGCTCGCTGGCAAGCTGGTTGAACCATGGGGCATTGGGATAGTGGCTGGTTCGGATGGCGTTGACGTTGTGCTGCTTCATAATGAGCATGTCCCTTAAGGCCTGCTCGCGGCTGATGGTATAGCCGGTGACCGGGTCGCTGTCGTGGCGGTTTACGCCGCGGAACTTGATAGCAACGCCGTTGAGGTACACAACGTCGTCCTTTATCTCTATCTTCCTCAGGCCCACCTTCTGCTCAATGACCTCGCTGCCGGTGGAGAGCACCAGGGTATACTGGGCCGGATTCTCGGCGTTCCAGAGGACAGGGCTATCGATATGGAAGCTGAGCTTATCGGCGGCAGGGCCGGACTTTGAAAGCTCCGTGCCGTCGGGGGAGAAGAGCGTGCCGGTGACCTGGGCAGGGCCGTCAACGGTGAGCTCGACGGTCACGTCGGCTTGGGAGAAGTCGCCGTTAAAGCACTCCTTTACAAAGAAATCCTTTAAGAAGGCGGCGGGGCGCTCCAGGATGTACACGTCCCGGAAGATTCCGCTCATCCTCAGCTTGTCCTGGTCCTCAAGATAGGTGCCGTCGCACCACTGGAGCACCAGGGCGGTTATCTCGTTCATGCCGTCCTTCAGGTTGGCGGTTATCTCGAACTCGGAGGTGCTGTGTGAAACCTGGCTGTAGCCCTGGAACTGGCCGTTTACCCAGAGATAGAAGCAGGAGTCGACACCCTCAAAGTTGAGAAAATAACGGGAGCCCTCCCCCTTCTTCAGCTCAAAATGGCGGCGGTAAAGGCCGCAGGGGTTCTCCTCGGGGACATAGGGCGGGTCGCAGGGGATGGGGAAGCGGACGTTTGTGTACATGTGGCGGCCCCAGCCCATGCACTGCCAGCAGGACGGCACCTGGATTTGGCACATATCCGGCTCTGCCACATTGCCCTCCAGGTCAACGGCATCTAAGAAGGAGTCGAAGTAGTGGAAATCCCACTCTCCGTCCAGGTCTATAACGCTGGGCCTGCGGTCCGGGGTCTGGGGGAGGTAGTAGGCTCTTGAGGGCTCCGTGCCGATATGCAGGGCGTAGGGGTCCTCATGGTAGCGGGTGGTGATGTTCATAGGATTTTCCTTTCTGAAATGATAGTAGGGTTTGACTTTCCGCTTGGAAAGCACTATACTATGGTATGTACTCTCTGGGGGCTTTTTCCAGCGGCCCCATATGTGAAGTCTACACTAAATCGGGCAAATAGTCAATAAGAAATATGTAAAAAATCAAAAACTTAAAAATTGCTTTTAACTTATTACTAATACACAAAGGAGAACATGGGATGAGCGGCATTATATATACCTGCGCGGGCTTCTGCGGCCTTATGCTCCTGCTTTGCGGCAGAAGGCAGAAGGAGGACAGAAGCATGAGCTTCCCGGTATGGGGAGGGCTTCTGCTACTGGCGGCGCTTCTGCTCCGGCTGCATTTGGGGTACTGGTCCGAGGGCTTCAGCGTGGATATGGACACCTTCAAGTCCTGGGGCATGACCCTCTCAAGGGTGGGCTTCTCTGAGATATATGAGCAGGATATGTTTTTGGACTACCCGCCGGGGTATCTCTATATTCTGATGCTCCTTGAGAAGATACGCCAGTTTACACACCTGGCCTGGGAGGGGCAGATGTATACCCTTATAATGAAGCTGCCCTCCATAGGCGCGGACCTGGTATGCGGCGGCGTGCTGCTCTGGCTTGGTAGGAAGAAGCTGGGGGACAGGGCGGCGCTGCTGGTATCAGCGGCGTATCTGTTCTGCCCGGCGGTGTTCGTGAACTCAGCCCAGTGGGGCCAGGCGGACTCCTTCTGCACAATGATACTGCTGGCCTCGGTGCTGCTGCTATACGGTGAGGGCTGGGTTCCCTCGGGGATATTATATGGCCTGTCAATAATCTGTAAGCCCCAAATGCTGGTATTCGCGCCAATGTTTATCTTCTTCGCTATAAAGAGACGCAAATGGCTTGGGCTTGGGCTGGGGATTATGTGCGCCGTGGCTGCGGCACTCCTTGTGGCGGCCCCGTTCACTAAAAATTTCAACTACTGGTGGCTGGTGCAGAAGTACCAGTCCACGATGGACTATTATAACTACTACTCTGTAAACGCCCACAACTTCTGGACCCTTATAGGCCGCAACTGGTGGGGGCTTCCCGGCGGCATAAAGAGCGCGGCGCTCACCTGGGCGGCGCCGGTGGCAGCCACGGCGGCCTGCGGGGGGCTTATACTGCTCTCTAAAAGAAGGGACGCGGTATTTGCCGCCGCGCCTCTCCTGATGGGAATAGTATATATCTTCGCCGTGAAAATGCACGAGAGGTATCTGTTCCCGGCGTTCCTGTTTATACTGCTCAGCTATGTCTTCGCCAGGGACAAGCGGCTCCTTCGAGCCTATGCCTTCATGGCCGGGGCGAATTATCTCAATGTTAGCTATACCCTCTGGATATTCCGTGAGAAGGGCAATAACTATGACCCCAACAGCCAGCCCGGAAGAGTGATAGCCCTGCTGCAGCTTGCGGCTCTAATCTACCTTATCTGGACAGAGTATTGTGTCTATATCAGAGAGGAGATAAAGGAGCCGGAGCCCGGCGAAAAATTTTTTGAGGGCTGGGCTGTAAAGGTAATAGTCCCGCCGGAAAGCAGGAGGATGTCAGGGCTGGACTGGGCGCTGATGGTGAGCATTACGTTGGTGTACGGCGCAGCGGCCTTCTGGCACCTGGGCGGGGCGGTGCTGCCAACCACCAACTGGACCCCGGAGGAGGGGCAGAGCGTGGTGCTGGAATCGGACCGCACCTGCCATATCATATATTATCTTCCCGGGCTTGAGCCGGACAGCTCACACTATAGGAGTCGGGTGGGCTCAAGCATGAGGATAGAGTCAAGCGAGGACGGGGTCACCTGGGAGGACTGCGGCGAGGTTGGGAACGGCTATGTGTTTGCCTGGTGCCGGGAGTATCTGGAGGTTCCGGGGAGGTTCGTGCGGGTGACGGCCCTGGACGGCTCTGTGACCGTGAGCGAGATGGCAATAGCCCCCGCGGGCTCAGACGGCATACCAGAGCTTAAGGCCACAGGCCCGGGGGCCGGGCTCCTCACAGACGAGCAGGAGAAGGTGCCCCTTTATAAGACCTATGAGAACTCCAGCTATTTTGACGAGATATACCACGCCAGGACAGCATATGAGCATATCCTGGGATTGGAGCCCTATGAGAACACCCACCCGCCGCTTGGCAAGCATATAATCTCCCTTGGTATACGGCTGTTCGGTTTAAACCCCTTCGGCTGGCGGTTTATGGGGACGCTCTTCGGGGTGCTGATGCTCCCGGCCCTGTACCATCTGTGTAAAGACCTGTTTGGGAGGACCTGGCTCTGCGCCTTAGGGACGCTGATGTTCGCCTTTGACTTCATGCACTTTACCCAGACCAGAATAGCCACCATCGACACCTATTCCGTGTTCTTCCTGCTTTTGATGTACGACGCCATGGTGCACTTTATGTACAAGGACATAGTGCGCGCAAGGCTTAGGGAGCTGCTTCTGCCGCTGGCATTGGGTGGACTGTTCATGGGCCTTGGCGTGGCCTCAAAATGGACAGCGGCCTATGGAGCGGTGGGGCTCGCGGTGCTGTTTTTCGGCAAGCTAATACACACCTGCTGGTATGAGGACAAGGAGAAAGGAGGGCTTGCCCCGGCCCTTAGACGCTGCGGAATACTCTGCGGCTGGTGCTGTCTTTTGTATATTGCCATACCCTTTGGGATATACTTCTGCGCCTATTTGCCTATGACCACGCTGCCGCATAACAGGGACAATATTCTCTGGGCCTTCTGGAACTACCAGACCACAATGTTCAACTACCACTCGGGGCTTGTGGCTGAGCACAGCTTTGCCTCCCCCTGGTACGACTGGCCCCTGGTAGTGCGCCCCATTTGGTTTTTCAGCTCCGACCCCTGCAATGAGTTTGGGGATTACAGTACCATCTCCTCTATGGGAAATCCCCTGCTCTGGTGGGGCTGCCTGCCGGCGCTGCTATGGGCGGCCTGGGAGTGGCTGAGAAAAAGGAGCGTGTACTGCGCCGTGGCGCTCACCGGTTTTATGTCGGTATACCTGCCCTGGGTGCTGGTGCCGAGGCTGACGTTTATCTACCACTACTTCACCGCCGTGCCCTTCCTGGTGCTGGCGCTGCTGGCCCTCTTTAAGCGGCTTTCAGAGGGAGGCAGGCTCAGCGGGAGAGTTACTGTTGGGGGAAGGGTAGAGGTACAGTGGGCCCAGCTTCTGATGGGGGCCATGGCCCTGGGCTGTGTAGTGCTCTTTATGATATACTTTCCTGTGATTTCCGGCGCGCCCACCACAAGGGAGTACGCCGGGCAGCTGGCGCTGTTTGAGAGCTGGTACTTCGGTTAAATGTAAATAAACTGTTGCTTTTCTTGCAATCTGCGGGGCAGGCATGGTATAATAGGCTTTACGAGATAAAAGAAAGGAAAACTCATATGGCAAATAATTTCCTTACAAAGCTTTTCGGAAACTACAGCAAGAAGGAGCTAAAGCGCATTCAGCCCATGGTGGACAAGGTGCTGGGGCTGGAGGAGAAATATAGAGGGCTCTCAGACGGCGAGCTCAAGGAGGAGACCCCCAGGCTCAGGAAGCGGCTGGAGGGCGGCGAGAGCCTTGACAGCATACTTCCCGAGGCCTTCGCGGCCTGTCGGGAGGCTATGGACCGGGTGCTGGGCAAGAGGCTGTTCCCGGTGCAGGTACAGGGCGGCGTGATACTCCATCAGGGCAGAATTGCCGAGATGAAGACCGGTGAGGGCAAGACGTTTACACTGGCCCTGCCGGCCTATCTAAACGGACTCTCGGGCAGGGGCGTGCATATTGTCACTGTCAACGAGTATCTTGCCAAGTACCAGGGCGAGATGATGGCCCGCGTCTTCAACTTTATGGGGCTCTCCGTGGGCCTTGCCATGAGCGGCATGAACTCCGAAGAGAAGCAGGCGGCATATAACTGCGACATCACCTACGGCACAAATAATGAGTTCGGCTTCGACTACCTTAGGGATAATATGGTGATTTATAAGGACCGCAAGGTTCAGCGAGGGCACCACTACGCCATAGTGGACGAGGTGGACTCAATTCTGATAGACGAGGCCCGCACGCCCCTTATTATATCAGGCCAGGGGGAGAAGGCCGACGAATACTATGCCCTTGCCAACAGCTTTGCAGGAAGGCTCAAGCCTATACGCGTCAAGGAGACCGACGCCAAGGAGGACAACGACGAGCTCTACGCCGAGTATGACTACATCATCAATGAAAAGCTCAAGACCTGCTCCCTCACCCGCCGGGGCGTGAAAAAGGCAGAGGAGGCTTTCCATATCGACAACCTGACGGACCCGGAGAATATTCTTTTACAACACCGCATAAACCAGGCAATAAGGGCTTGGGGCATTATGCACCGGGACCAGGACTATGTGGTGAAGGACGGCGAGGTTATAATCGTCGACGAGTTCACCGGGCGCTTAATGTACGGCAGAAGGTACAACGAGGGCCTGCACCAGGCTATCGAGGCCAAGGAGGGCGTACAGGTGGCCCGCGAGAGCAAGACCCTGGCAACAATCACCTTCCAGAACTACTTCAGGATGTACGAAAAGCTCTCGGGCATGACCGGCACAGCCATGACCGAGCAGGAGGAGTTCTCTGAGATATACAAGCTGGACGTGGTGGAGATACCCACCAACCGCCCAATGGTCCGGGAGGACTGCCCGGACGTGGTGTATAAGACCGTGGACGCCAAGTTCAGGGCGGTGATAGACGATATCGTGGAGCACCACGAAAAGGGCCAGCCGGTGCTGGTGGGCACCATCACCATAGAGAAATCCGAGGCCCTGAGCAAGCTCTTGAAGCAGCGGGGCGTAAAGCACCAGGTCCTAAATGCCAAGTTCCACGAAAAGGAGGCCCAGATAGTGGCCCAGGCCGGGCGCAGGGGGGCAGTCACCATCGCCACCAACATGGCCGGCCGCGGCACGGATATACTTCTTGGGGGCAACGCGGAGTTTATGGCCAAGGCCGAGATGCGAAAGAAGGGCTACAGCGACGAGCTCCTGGTGGAGGCCACGGCGTTCAGCCATACGGAGGACGAGGAGATACTGGGGGCAAGGGCCGAGTTTGCGCGGCTCAATAAGGAGTTTGAGGAGCAGATAGCTCCCGAGGCGAAAGAGGTCAAGGCGCTGGGTGGGCTATATATAATCGGTACGGAGAGGCACGAGTCCAGGCGTATTGACAACCAGCTCCGGGGCCGCTCCGGCCGCCAGGGGGACCCGGGCAAGAGCAGGTTCTATATCTCCCTTGAGGACGACTTAATGCGGCTTTTCGGCGGCGAGCGGCTTTATAACATGATGGAAAGGTTCAGGATGGACGACGATATACCCATTGAAGCCGGGATGGTCTCAAACGCTATTGAGAACGCCCAGAGCAGGGTGGAGAGCAGGAACTTTGGCATACGCAAGAACGTGTTGCAGTATGACGAGGTTATGAATAATCAGCGGCAGATAATCTACGGCCAGCGGGACCAGGTGCTGGACGGAAAGGATATGAAGCAGGCCATACTCAAGATGATAGAGGAGGCCGTGGGCGAAAGGGTGAACACCTATCTCCCCAAAAATGTACCCCACGAGGACTGGGATTTGCAGGGGCTCCGGGAATACTACATGGGCTGGCTCATAAGCGGGGAGGACCTGAACTATAGCGGCAGGGAGCTTGAGGACCTTGCCCCTGAGTTTGCCAAGAGCTTCCTGTGGGAGAAGGCCCAGAAGCTTTATGACAGGCGCGAGGAGGAGTTCACCCCCCAGGTCATGCGGGAGCTGGAGCGGGTCGTGCTCCTGAAGACTGTGGACCAGGAGTGGATGGACCATATCGACGCCATGGAGCAGCTGCAGGAGGGTATACGCCTCAGGGCCTACGCACAGCAGGACCCGGTGGTGGAGTACCGTCTAGAGGGCTTTGACATGTTCGACTCCATGATAGCCTCCATACGGGAGCAGACGGCTAAAGCCATACTCACCGTGCGGCTGCGCACCAAGGAGGCCCCCCAGCGGGAGCAGGTTGCAAAGGAGACCGGCACAGGTGGGGCGGGAACCCGTGAGATTAAGCGCCAGCCTGTGAAGAAGGCCCAGAAGCCGGGGCGCAATGACCCTTGCCCCTGCGGCAGCGGGAAAAAGTACAAGAAGTGCTGCGGGCGCGACGAATAAGACGCAATTTGGGAGGATGAAAGGGGAATTACCTGTTATGACAGTTTTGAAAAAATGGGCGGCGGTACTGCTTTCGGCGCTCATATGCCTGGGGCTCTCGGGATGTGATTTCCTGCCCTCGGAGGAATTTAACGACTACGACGTGTCAAGCTATATCCAGGCCCTTTTGGACAGCAGCTACCACGACGACCACCGTGCATATATGGCCAGAATCCAGGCCACTGAGGACACGGCAAAGGCGAATAATGTCACCACCGTGGAGAACGCGGCAATAAACTTCTGCAACGCCTACGGCCTCAGTCCCGACGATACCCAGATGCAGCGCCTGGAGGAGATAATGGCGAAGGCCCTGCTGAGCACCAGGTACCAGGTTGCAGACGAGGTAAAGGTGGAGACAGGGTACACCATTGATGTCACCGTCTCCCCAATCACCAGCTTCTCCGGGCTCACGGAACAGTTTACCACTATCCGCAGTCAGGCCCAGGAGGAGGTCAACAGCAAGAGCATGGTGAACCTGGATGATGGGGAGGGCCAGGAGGACGGCGGTGAAAATGGCGAGTGGGGCGAAGAAGGGGAGGATGAGCCCACCCCGACCCCAGCGCCTACGCCTCTGCTGAAGACCGCCACGGAGCTCTATGTTGACAGGGTGCTGGACTTTTGCGAGGGCAGGCTCACTTCCCTGGAATTTGCCGGCGGGGACACGACCATAGTTTTAGACATCAGGCTTACCAAAAACGGCGAGCTCCAGGTGGATTTGAACCAGATAGACGAGATAGACCGGGCGGTGCTGGCATTCCAGTAAGCGGCGCCGCGATACCGTTGGAAGGAGCACAGCATATGGAACTGAGGACCGGAAAGCTTTTGGATTTGACCCATACCGCGGCGGCAAGGCTGCTGGAGGGATGCGAGTACCCATGGCAGGCGCTGCCGAAAATAGGTGAGTTTATACTGGCGTTGGGAGAGACCCTTCCGAAGGATGAATATGAGCAGGCAGAGGAGCATGTCTGGCTCCATAAGACAGTAAAGCGTTATCCCAATAACTATATCGCCGGGCCCTGCATTATAGGCCCTGAAACCGAGGTGCGCCCCGGGGCATTCATCAGGGGAAACGCTCTGGTAGGCGCGGGCTGCGTGGTGGGAAACTCCACGGAGCTTAAGAATGTCATTATATTTGACAATGTACAGGTGCCCCACTATAACTATGTGGGGGATTCTATCCTGGGATTTAAGTCCCATATGGGAGCTGGCTCCATCACCTCTAATGTGAAGCAGGATAAGTCACTGGTGACAATAGCCCTGCCCGAAGGCGGCAGGGTGGAGACTTCCCTTAAGAAATTCGGGGCTATACTTGGGGACAATGTGGAGATAGGCTGCAACTCGGTGCTGAACCCCGGTACGGTCATAGGCCGTGGAAGCAGGGTGTACCCATTGTCAATGGTGCGCGGCGCCGTGCCGGAGAGCAGCATATATAAGCGCGCCGGAGAGATTGCCGGGATAAGATAAGCGGAGGTTTGTTTTGGAGCAGATAGGGGCTTTTTTTGAATCAGAAGTGGCGCCAACGGCGCTGCTCATAATGCGGATGATTGTGCCGCTGCTGGCGGGGTATGTGTCTCTAAGGTGCTACACGTCCTTTAAGGCCGGGCAGCGCAGGAGGGACCCTGTTGTCATGCTGCTGGACGAGGCCTCCGGGGCCAGGTTCCCGGTGCTGTACTGGGAGAACTCCGTTGGGCGCAGCCGCAGCTGTGATATCTGCCTGCCGGTGGCTGAGGTCTCCAGGGACCACGCGGTGTTCATGCGCCGGGAGGAGGGCTGGTTTGTGTGCGATACCGGCTCCAAGGGCGGCGTGCTTGTGAACGGGCGCAGGATAAGCGGGCCCAGGCTGGTGCGCATTGGGGACAGCATGACCTTCGGCGGCGTGACCCTGACACTCTATAACACCTCCCAGCTGCCCGAGAAGAAGCGGCGCTTCCAGGCGTTTTTGCGGGGCCAGTCAGCCAGCCCCTTCTTTCTCATGTTCATGGCGACCATTGTGCACCTTATGATGGCGGTCCAGGCCTGTGTGACGAAAAAGGGCTTTGACCCTATGCTCCTGCTGCCGGAGCTGGGCGTGCTGGTCCTGGGCTGGGGGCTATACACGTACTCCATGTTTGTCCAGCACCGTATAAGCTTTGAGATTGAGACTGCAGCATATCTGCTGTCGGGTATCGGGATAAACCTTCTGGCGGCTACAAATCTCGGCGCGGCCCGGACCCAGCTTGCCGCTATGTTTATAGGCGTTGTAATGTTCTGTTTCCTCATATGGTTCATGAATGACATGGACCGTGTGGCAAAATACAGGCTGCCCATAGGCATAGGGGCCCTGTGCCTGTTTGTGATTAACCTTATTCTGGGCACAACCAGCTTTGGCTCTAAAAACTGGATATACATAGGGCCCATCAGCATACAGCCCTCGGAGTTTATAAAAATAGCCTTTGTGTTTGTGGGCACGTCCACCCTGGACAGGCTCCAGACCAGGAAGAACATAACCGAGTTCCTGGTGTTCACCGGGGCCTGTATAGGCTTCCTGTTCCTCATGCGGGACCTGGGCACGGCGCTGATATTCTTTGCCACCTTCCTGATAATCGCCTTCATGCGCTCGGGCAGCGTGCGCACCATTGTGCTTATTCTGGCTGCCGCGGCGTTGGGCGTCTTCCTGATACTCACCTTCATGCCCTACGTGGCAGGACGTTTCAGCGCCTGGGGCCACGTCTGGGATGACCCCTATGACACCGGCATTCAGCAGACCCGGGTGCTCACCTACACCGCCAGCGGCGGGCTCTTCGGCATGGGCCTGGGGCGGGGGTACTTAAAGCACATCTTCGCCGCCGACAGCGACCTGGTCTTCGGCCTGCTCTGTGAGGAGCAGGGGCTGCTTTTGGGGCTTATAGTGATAATGGGCATAGCGGGGTTTACCCTCTATGCCCGCAGCGACGTGACCAGAAGTCGGTCCACCTTCTTCTCCATCGGGGCATGTGCGGTGGCAGGATTGCTATTGTTCCAGACGTGTCTCAATGTATTCGGAGTGACGGATATTTTGCCGTTGACTGGCGTGACCCTTCCATTTATCAGCGCGGGCGGCTCAAGCATGGCATCCACCTGGGGGCTGATGGCCTTCCTCAAAGCCTCTGACGAGCGTACCTACGCCGTGCGCCGCGCGGGAAAACACTGATATGATATAATAAAGGGAGTTATTATGAAACTGCTGTTTCTTATCGGAAACGCCGCCGTAGGCAAGATGACCGTGGGCCAGGAGCTCATGAAGATAACCGGCCTGCGGCTGTTCCACAACCATATGACTATCGAGCCGGTGTTAGAGATTTTCGGCGGCTTCTATCGGGATACTATAAACCGGCTGAGAGAGGTCATCTTCGAGGAGTTTGCCAAGACCGGAAACTACGGCATGATATTCACCTATATGTGGGCCTTCGACCAGCAGAGCGACTGGGACTATGTAGAGCATATAAAGGAGATATTTGCCCCCTACGGTACAGAATTCTACTATGTAGAGCTGGTGGCCTCCCAGGAGAAGCGGCTTGAGCGCAATGCCACAGAGAACCGTTTGAAAAACAAGGCATCCAAGCGGGATATAGAGCTCTCGAACCAGAGACTTTTGAATGACGATGCGAACAACCGGCTGGAGAGCTTTGATGGGGAGATACCCTTTGAGAATTATATAAAGATAGACAACTCCCAGCTGCCGCCTGATGTTGTGGCTAAGATGATAAAAGATAAGTTTGAGCTGTAAAAGAGTTTAGGGCCTTTCCTTTCGGAAAAGCCCTAACTTTTTTGGTTATATTTTGGCCGGCTTGGCCGTAGGCCAAGTCAACGGCAACACCGTGGGGCGCTGCCCCACACCCTGCCACCTTTGAAAAGGTGGACGAAACTTTTACCTTAAGTGCCAGACGTCGTCGTTGTACTGGGCGATAGCCCTATCACTGGAGAAGAACCCGGCTTTGGCTACGTTTACCAGCATCTTCTTCGCCCAGGCCTGCCTGTTCTCGTATTCAGTGAGGAGCTTCTCCTTGGCGGCGATATACTCCTTTGTATCCAGCAGCGCCATGAACCAGTCCTTCCGGCTCATATCCCGGTAGAGACGCCCCAGGTTCTCCGGGTCTCCCATACGCATAAGCGTCGGGCTTATAATAAAGTCCAGAAGCTCCTCTATCTCCGGGTCAACAGGATAGTACTCCGACGGGCTGTACCGGCCGTCGCCCTCCTTATACAGGTAAATGACCTCCTGGCTGGACTTTCCGAATATGCAGATATTCTCGTCTCCCACCAGCTCGTGTATCTCCACATTGGCTCCGTCCTCGGTGCCCAGGGTGACCGCGCCGTTGAGCATGAACTTCATATTGCCTGTACCGCTGGCCTCCTTTGAGGCAAGGGAAATCTGCTCTGAGATATCGCAGGCAGGTATAAGCTTCTCGGCCCAGGTCACGTTGTAGTTTTCCACCATGCGTACCTCAAGCCAAGGGGAGACCTCCGGGTCGTTTGCAATTAAATCCGACAGGCAGAGGATAAGGTGTATGATGTCCTTTGCGATAATATACGCCGGGGCGGCCTTTGCCCCAAACAGCAGCGTCAGCTTCCTCTTGGGCTTATGCCCGGCCTTTATCTGTTTATACTTCCAGATAATATAGAGGGCGTTCATCTGCTGGCGCTTGTACTCGTGCAGGCGCTTTATCTGGATATCAAACACCGACTCAGAATCCAGCTCCACTCCGGCCCGCTCCTTCATATACTCGCAGAGCTGCTCCTTCTTCTGGCCCTTTATCTTCAGAAGCTCCTCGAGGGCCGCAGGGTCGTCCTTGAACTCCAGCAGCTTCTCAAGCTCGTCCGCGTCCTTCTTCCAGCCGTCCCCAATCTTCACGGTGATAAACTCGCTCAGCTCCGGGTTGCAGTGCATGAGCCAGCGCCGGAAGGTAACGCCGTTGGTCTTATTGTTGAACTTCTCCGGGTAGATATCGGCGAAGCACTTGAGCTCAGCCTCCTTGAGGATATCCGTGTGCAGGGCCGCCACTCCGTTTACGGAGAAGCCGTAGTGTATATCCATATTCGCCATATGCACAAGCTTGTGCTTGTCAATAATGGCAAGCTCCTCGTCGCTGTATTTTGACCGCACCCTCTTGTCAAGCTCCTGGATAATGGGCACCAGCTCCGGCACGGCCTGCTCCAGGTAGTGTATCGGCCACTTTTCCAGGGCCTCAGCAAGAATAGTATGGTTAGTGTATGCGCAGGTCTTCGACACAATGGAGATGGCCTCGTCCATGTGTATACCGTCCTTGAGCATGAGCCGGATAAGCTCGGGGATTATCATGGAGGGGTGGGTGTCGTTTATCTGTATCACCGCGTGCTTGTGCAAATCCCGCAGGGCGTAGCCCTTCCCGGCAAGCTCCTTGATAATGAGCTGGGCCGCGTTGCTCACCATGAAATACTGCTGATATACCCTCAGCAGCCGGCCGTTATCGTCGCTATCGTCGGGGTACAGGAACAGGGTGAGGTTTTTCTCAATATCAGTCTTGTCAAAGTCAATGCCGTCATTGACCAGGCTCTCGTCCACTGTCTCCAGGTCAAATAGGTGCAGCCGGTTGGCGCCGCCCTCATAGCCGGAGACGGTCACGTCGTACATTACAGACTTTACCGCCCCGCCGGGGAAGGGCACCGTGAAGCTCACATCGGTCTTCTCGGCCCAGCATTCGGGGGACTCTTTAGTGGGGAGCCAGTGGTCCGGCTTCTCGTACTGCTTATGGTCCCAGAAGCTCTGCCGGAAAAGCCCGAAGTGGTACAGCAGACCAACGCCGTCTGCGGGCAGGTTTAAGGTAGCCGCAGAGTCCAGGTAGCATGCCGCCAGGCGCCCCAGACCGCCGTTTCCTAGGGACGGCTCCGGCTCAACATCCTCTATCTCAGAGAGGGACTTCCCGGCCTCTGCCAGCGCCTCCCGCACCTGGTCGAAAAGCCCCAGGTTAATGAGGTTATTTGAGAGGAGCTTGCCGATTAGAAACTCAGCCGATACATAATAGAGCTTCCTATCCCCGGAAATGCGCGGCGCCTGTGCAAGCCGCTCTTTTGTCAGCTCCAGGAGCGCGGAGTAGATTTCGGCGTTCTCAGCCTCACTTAGACTTTTTCCGCCCAGCCTTTTTTCCAGTTCTTTTTTTATCATTCTTGGGTTCCTCCATTTCCGCCCGGGCTGTGATAAGGGTAAGCCGGGCAATTTTTTCTGCCAGTTCCTTGGTATTTGCGCCCTTCTCCATGCGCCAGCTCCAGTTCATTGGGCTTACGGTGGAGGGGGTGTTCATGCGGGCCTCAGAGCCCAGCGCCAGATAGTCCTGCATTGGCACAACGGCAAGGCCGCCGACGCTTGTAAGAGCCGCACGGATAAAGCACCATACCCCCTGCTTCTCGTCGGTGAAGCCCAGGTAGTCCTTTGCCATCTCCAAATCGCCCTCGGGGGCGTGCCTTATCCAACCTAAGGTTGTGTCGTTATCGTGGGTGCCGGTATAGACAACGCAGTGGTTGCCGTAGTTATGGGGCAGGTAGCTGCTGTCCTCCCAGGAGGTGAAGGCAAAGTGCAGGACCTTCATGCCGGGATAGGTGCTCCTCTTTAAGAGGGTCTTCACCGCCGGGGTGAGATACCCCAGGTCCTCGGCAATAATTGGGGCTCCGGGCACGGCCTTGTTTATGGCTGAGATAAAATCATACCCCGGGCCCTTCACCCACTTGCCGCCCCTGGCGGTCTCGTCACCGTACGGCACGGCCCAGTAGCTTTCAAAGCCCCTGAAATGGTCTATGCGCAGCACGTCGAACATGGAGAGCTTGGCTTTTATACAGTCTATCCACCAGGAGTAGCCGTCATTCTTCATCGTGTCCCAGCGGTAGATGGGGTTGCCCCAGAGCTGTCCGTCGGCGGAGAAGGCGTCGGGCGGGCACCCGGCTACCACGGTTGGGTTGTTCTCACTGTCCAGCTGGAACTGCCCGGGGTTTGCCCAAACGTCCGAGCTGTCGCCGGACACGTAAATTGGCGTGTCGCCTATAATGGAAATGCCCTTCTTGTTGGCATATTTTTTGAGCTTGCCCCACTGCTGGAAGAAAAGGTACTGCATGAACACATGGTAGTCTATCTCCTCACACAGCTCCTTCCTAGCCTTCTTCATGGCGGCGGGCGTTCTGAGGCGTATATCCTCCTCCCACTGGTACCAGGGCCTGCCGTCGTGGGCGGACTTCAGGGCCATAAACAGGGCATAATCCTCTATCCAGGCGGCGTTCTGCTTCCTGAAGCGGGCCAGGGACTTGTCCTTCTTGAAATTGCCGAAGGCCTTGCGCAGGAAGGGCTCCCGGGACTTTCTCACCGCGTCGTAGTCCACCCGGGCGGGGTCGCTGCCCCAGTCGGCTTTTTTAAGGCCCTTGCCGCTTATGAGCCCGTCCTCCTCCAGAAGGTCCAGGTCGATGTAGATGGGCTCTCCCGCAAAGGCCGAGAAGCTCTGATATGGGCTGTTGCCAAAGCCGGTGGGCCCCATTGGGAGCACCTGCCAGAAGCTCTGCCGCGACCGGGAAAGGAAATCCACCCAGTCCCGCGCAGCCTTCCCCAGCGACCCGATACCGTACTTCGAGGGCAGGCTGCTCACCGGCAGCAGAATCCCGGCCTGCCGCTTCATCCATTTTTCTTGTGTTGGCATAAATTTCCTCCGTATCTCCCAGGGAGTGGGACGATGTATTTAAGTAATAGTATAGCATATCCCGCCGGAATTTTCCATATATTTTGGCGGTTAGGGAAAATTTTTATAAAAGAAGAAAGGCCCCGAAATAAGGGGCCTTAGGTAAAGCTCATTTATGGATGGAGCTCACACTCAATGGTCTTCATCATCTCCCTAAACCCGCAGCGCTCATAAAACCTGAGCCCGTCGGTATTTTGGGGAAACACCTGTGTCCGGATAAAGTCGGCCCCGTTTGCAGCGCCGTACTCTTTGCTCGCGTCCATGAGCTTCGTGCCGATACCCTGCCCGCGCATTTTGGAGCGTACATCCAGGTCCTGTATGTACACTAGGCTCTGGGGCTTCAGGCAGGGCACATCCTTCTGCCGCAGAATCATAACATGTGAGAAGCCCACAACTCTGCCCTCTGTCTCAGCCACCAGGATATCCTGAGTTTCACTTTCAAAAATGTCCCGGAAGAATTTGTCGTCCCTGTACCCCAGCACAAAATGCTCCGGCTGATAGCTTACGGCGTCCTCCTCCAGCTCCCTGTACATTTCCCGCAGGGCCGGTATATCGTCTGTATCCGCTTTTCTGATTATCATAATTGCTAACCTGTAACCTCATAGTATTCGTCGGTATACGGCACCGCACTCAAATCAAAGGAGGCCTGCAGCTCCTTTACATACTCGTAGGGCAGGGGCATTGGCTTGATGTCAAAGGCCCGGCCTATCCTGTCAAGTATATCCCGGGTCTCATTATCGGGCCTGCACTGGGTGAGGAACTCCCCGAAGCTCTGCTTATCGGGAAAGGCGTGCGCCTGTGCCGGGGCAGCCATATCCCCGCATACCAGCAGCAGGCGGAGCATATCGGTGATATTGCGGGCAATAGGGTGCACGGGGTCCTCGCCGTCCATAGGGTCCACAACAAACACGGTATCGCCGAGGCCCGGCACCTGGCAGTAATGTATGCCGTCTATGCCCGCCCAGCCGAGTATCACCGCACCCTTGGGCGTGCAGAAATAGCCCTCATTGTCCTCCCGCTGCATGAGCCCTAACCGCTTAAGGTCAAGGCCTAGGGATATGAGCTTTTGGAATGTACTGTCCATCGAAAGCTACCTCACTCATAATCGATACGCTCGATTTTAAAGACCACCGGCCTTGTGCCGTAGAGCATTACAAGCCGGAGGGCCAGGAGATATATTTATTTGACCTCAACCGTCCACCCGAATTCGTCCTCGAGCTTCCCGGTCTGAATGCCGGTCACCGTGTCGTAAAGCCGCTGGCTTAGGGGTCCGATACCGCCGCCGGATATCTCCATTACCTCGTCGCCGAAGCGCAGGGTGCCCACAGGGGAGATGACCGCGGCGGTGCCGCTGCCGAAGCACTCCTCCAGGGAGCCGTTCCGGGCGGCTGAAACCAGTTCGTCCACGCTTACGCGGCGCTCTTCCACCTCCAGCCCCCAGTGGCGGCAGAGGTCCAGGCAGCTTGCCCGGGTGACGCCGGGGAGAATGCTGCCGTTGAGCTTGGGGGTGACGACCTTGCCTGCAATCTTGAAGAAGATATTCATGGAGCCCACCTCCTCAATGTACTTGCGCTCGACGCCGTCCAGCCAGAGCACCTGGGCGTAGCCCTCTGCGTCGGACTTCTCCTGGGCCTTGAGGCTGGCGGCGTAGTTGCCCCCGGCCTTGGCTTCGCCTATGCCCCCGCGCACTGCGCGCACATAGTCGTCCTCTATCCAAATTTTGACCGGGTCCAGGCCGCTGGCGTAATAGGCCCCGGAGGGGGAGAGGATGATTATAAACTTGTAGCTCAGGGACGGGTGCACCCCAAGGTGCTCGTCGGTGGCTATGATAAAGGGGCGGATATAAAGGGAGGTGCCGGGCTTTGTGGGTATCCAGTCCCGGTCAACGCCTACAAGGGCCTTTATAGCCCCTATAAAATCCTCCTCAGGCACCGGCGGGATGCAGAGGCGCTTACAGGAGTTTCCTGCCCGCTGGGCGTTCCTGTCGGGCCTGAAAAGCAGCACCCTTCCGTCATCGGTGCGGTAGGCCTTCAGGCCCTCGAACATCTCCTGGGCATAGTGGAAGACCATAGCCGAGGGGGCAAGGCTTATGGGGGCATAGGGGACTATCCTGGGGTCGTGCCAGCCCTGGCCCTCGTTATAGTCCATAATGTACATATGGTCGGTGAAAATCTGCCCAAAGCCCAGCTTGTCCTCATCGGGCTTTTCCTTGGGGGCGGTGGTGCGTTCAATCTTGATATCCAGCATGATAAATTACCTTCCCTCTTTACTTTATTGATGTAACATATTATAATACCCTAGGAAGAAAATTGCAAGGAAAAAGGCAGGGAAATACTATGGATTTGTTGGGACTGTTTTTAATTGCGGTGGGGCTTTCCATGGACGCTTTCGCGGTGTCCATATGCAAGGGCCTTGCTATGCGCAGAGCCGGGTATAGGAGCATGGCCCTGGTGGGCCTGTGGTTTGGCGGTTTCCAGGCGCTGATGCCTGTGCTGGGCTATCTTGTGGGGGTGCAGTTCAAGGAGGCCATAACCGCTGTGGACCACTGGATAGCCTTTGGGCTTCTGGCGGTGATAGGCTGGAACATGCTGCGTGAGGCCATGTCCGGCGGCGAAGAGGAGGACGACGGGTCCCTGGCCCCGAAAGCAATGGTGCTCCTGGCCCTTGCCACCAGCATAGACGCGCTGGCGGTGGGCGTGAGCTTTGCCTTCCTGGATGTGAATATCACCGCCGCCGCAGGCTTTATCGGCACGGTGACCTTCGTGCTCTCGGCGGCTGGGGTGAAGGTGGGCAGCGTGTTCGGGGCGAAGTACAAGTCCCGGGCGGAGATAACCGGCGGGGTGATACTTATTCTGATGGGCACAAAGATACTTTTGGAGCATTTGGGCGTTATAAATTTCTGAGGACCTTTTAAGGAGGTAATTTTATGGAAAGATGGGACCTTTACACCCGGGACAGGGTGAAAACAGGGCAGACCCACATCCGGGGCGAAAAGCTCCCCGAGGGGCTTTTCCACCTGGTGGTGCATATCTGGCTCAAAAACCCGAAGGGGCAGTACCTAATCTCACAGCGCTCAGCGGACAGGCCAACCTTCCCGCTCATGTGGGAGACTACCGGCGGCTCGGTGCTCCAGGGGGAGGACAGCATAACCGGCGCTGTGCGGGAGGTCAGGGAGGAGCTGGGCATAAGCTTGGCTCCGGAACAGGGGGAGCTGCTGTTTTCAACAGTCCGGGACTGGGTTGACGGCAGGCGCTTCGGGGATATTTTAGACGTGTGGGAGTTCCCCTTTGAGGAGGAGGCCGACCTGGGTAAGGCCGAGGGGGAGGTATGCGATACACGCTGGGCCGGGCTCTCGGAGATTGAGAGAATGCTTGAAAGCGGGGAGCTGGTGGGGACGCTCAGCTATATTCTGAAGCCCAAGGCTTGACCCCCGCCGGGGTTTGTGCTAAAATAAGCTCTGCTCTGATTATTGCAGTCAGGAGGGAGAATATGAGCCTGTTCGACCAGAAAAAGCATATGATGGTGCTGTTTTGTTCGCCAAACTCCCATGGCAGCACCAGGATGCTGCTGGACAGCTTTATGGGAGAGTTTAAGGACCGTGGGGACTGGCAGGTTTCGGAGACCAATGTATATGAGCTGAACGCCCACCCCTGCACAGGCTGCAGGGCCTGCGCCAAGAAGGAGAAGTGTACATACGATGACCTGGACAAGTTCGACAAGGAGCTCAGAAAGTGCGACCTGCTGGTGGTGGCCTCGCCGGTGTATAACGACTCCTTCCCCTCGCCAATGAAGGCGGTGCTGGACAGGAGCCAGCGGTACTTTGAGGCCAGGTTTTCATTAGGGGTACGCCAGCCGGTCAAGAAGCACAGGGACGCGGTGCTGCTGCTCACCATGGGCCAGGAGGAGGACTTCCCCGTGGAGGTGACGGCCCACCAGCTTCAGCGGGCCTTCAGCGTGATGAATACAACTTTAAGGGGCTGCGCCGTGTGGGACGGCACGGACCTGGGCCGGAAGAATCTGGGCCCGGCCCAGCAAAAAGCCCGCGCCCTGGCCCTTGAAATCCTTGGGGATATGTGATAAAATAGACTGGATATTACAAAGAGTAAGGCGGTTTTAATATGTCTGGACATTCAAAATGGAACAACATCAAGCGCAAAAAAGAGAAGGCCGACGGCGCGAAGGCCAAGATATTCACTAAAATCGGCCGTGAGCTCGCGGTAGCTGTGAAAGAGGGCGGCAGCGGCGACCCGGCGGCAAATTCCCGGCTCCGGGACTGCATTGCAAAGGCCAAGGCGGCAAATGTGCCCAACGACAATATCGACCGCATAATCAAGCGGGCCATGGGCGACGGCAATGCGGACAACTACGAGAACATCACCTATGAGGGCTACGGCCCCTGCGGGGTGGCGGTTATAGTGGAGACCCTAACTGACAACCGCAACCGCACCGCCGCCGACGTGCGCCACGCCTTTGACAAGTACGGCGGGAACCTGGGCACCACCGGCTGCGTGAGCTTCATGTTCAAGGAGAAGGGCGTGATAGTGGTAGAGCGGGAGGACCTGGACGAGGACACGGTCATGGCTGACGCTTTGGAGGCCGGGGCCTCTGACTTTGCCGCGGACGGGGACGTGTTCGAGATATCCACCGAGCCCTCGGATTTCAGCGGCGTCCGGGAGGATTTGGAAAAGAAGGGCTATGAGTTTGTCTCCGCTGAGGTGGAGATGGTGCCGGACACCTACACCAGCATTGCCGACGAGGATACCGTCATAAAGATGCAGAAGATGCTGGACCTTCTGGAGGATAACGACGACGTGCAGAACGTCTGGCACAACTGGGATGCCCCTGAGGACGACGAGGAAGAGTAAAATAGTAAAACTAAAATAGACAGCAGAGATAAAAACGCAACGCACGTCTCTCGAAAGATGTGCCAGAGCCGGTAGGTAGCCCGGCCGTCCCGTTTTGCAGACGGGGTAAGTAACCTGCCCCTCCGGGTTGTCCGTTCTCTGTTCATAGCAAATTTCAGGAGGGAATGTTATGAACAGGCAGAGCGCGGGGCTGACGGTGTTTTTTGAGGGACAATTCTGGGTCGGGATTTTTGAGCGGGTGTCTGGGGACAGGCTTTCTGTGTGCAGGCACATCTTCGGGGCCGAGCCAAAGGACAGTGAGGTCTGGGAGTTTATCCTCAGGGATTACGAAAGGCTGAAGTTCAGCCCGGAGGTTGCGAGCCCTGTAAGGAAGGTCGCGGACAATCCCAAGCGCCGGCAGCGCATTGCCGGAAAACAGCTGCAAGCTTCGGGTGTTGGAACTAAGTCCCAGCAGGCGCTGCAAATGCAGCGTGAGGAAATGAAGTGCCAGCGGGAACAGCGCGGCAGAGAGCTGAGGGAAGCTGAGAAACAGCGGCAGTTTGAGCTGAGGCGGCAGAAGCGGAAGGCCAAGCATAAGGGGCGCTGAGAGGCAGAATAATAGACAAAAAATAGGGGCTTTTCCTTTTGGAAAAGCCCCTAAATATTCTCAGACAGAGCAACCGCACTCCTCGCACTCAGGAATCTCCCCGACAATAGGCGCAGGGTCAATCCCCAGGCGCGTATAATAATCTGATACCGCGGCCTTAATAGCCTGCTCAGCCAGAACCGAACAGTGCACCTTGACCGCCGGAAGGCCGTCCAGCGCCTCCATGACGGCTTTATTGGTGAGCTTCAGCGCCTCGCTTATGGGCTTGCCCTTAATGAGCTCGGTAGCCATGCTGCTGGTGGCGATTGCCGCGCCGCAGCCGAAGGTCATGAAACTCACGTCGGTGATTGTGTCGCCCTCAACCTTAATGTACATGCGCATGATATCCCCGCATTTGGGGTTGCCGACCTCGCCCACGCCGCTGAAGTCCTTCATCTCGCCCACGTTCCTGGGGTTTGCGAAATGATCCATTACCTTTTCACTGTATGCCATAATAAGTCATCCTTTCAAAGCTTTGTCAGTAAGCATTTTATATTTCTTATTGGTCTCAAGCTCTGCCCTGAACTCCCTGCGCCCCTGGACTATCAGGTTTATAATGAGAGTGGGCAGGCTCAGAATAAATGCCCGGAAAATGACCTTGCGGAGCCTTGCCTGCACCTTTGGGGTAAGCCTGCGCTTTTTACATAAATTCATCATAGTTTACCTTTCCCTGACGGATGGCGTCCCAAAGGGGGGACATGTTCCTGAGCCGTTCAATTATCCCCGGCAGGACCTCCAGAATATAGTCTATATCCTCCATGGTGTTGTAGTCACCGAAGGAGAGACGGAGGGAGCCGTGGGCAACCTCGTGGGGGAGGCCGATGGAGAGGAGCACGTGGCTGGGGTCCAGGGAGCCGCTGGTGCAGGCCGAGCCTGAGGAGCCGCTTATGCCGTGCATGTCCAGAAGGAGCAGGAGGCTTTCGCCCTCGATTCCCTGGAAGCAGAAGCTCACATTGCCGGGGAGCCGGTGCTCGCGGCTGCCGTTCAGACGGGAGCGCTCTATTTTTGAGAGGCCCTCTATAAGCCTGTCCCGCATGGGGGTGAGCCGGGCAATGCGCTGGTCGATAGTCTCAGTGGCGTGTTTAATGGCTGTTGCCAAGCCCACTATCTGCGCCACGTTCTCAGTGCCTGCCCGCCTGCCGCGCTCCTGTGCGCCGCCGTCCATGAAGTTCTCGATGAAGACGCCCGCCCGGATATATAGGGCGCCCACGCCCTTTGGCGCGTGTATTTTGTGCCCGCTAAGGGAGAGCATATCTATATTCTGAGCCTTTACGTCAATATGCACGTTGCCCACAGCCTGAACTGCGTCTGTGTGGAACAGCACCCCGCGCTCCTTGCATATTCTGCCAAGCTCCTCTATGGGCTGGATAGTGCCTATCTCGTTGTTGGCGTACATTATAGTCACCAGGGCTGTATCCTCGGTGATGGCTTCTGAAAGCTCCTCCGGGCGCACAAGGCCGTCCTCGTGCACAGGCAGGTATGTGACGGTGAAGCCGTCCTTCTCCAAGGCCTCACAGGTGTGCAGCACGGCGTGGTGCTCAAAGGCTGAGGTGATGATATGGGTCTTTCCGTGCTTTCTGCGCTGGGCCCGGGCCGCGCCCTTTATGGCCCAGTTGTCGCTCTCGCTGCCGCAGCTGGTGAAGTATATCTCGTTGGGTTTAGCGCCCAGGCACTGGGCGACGTCCGCCCTTGCCTGCTCTAAAGGGGCCTTTGCCTCCTGGCCCAGCTCATAGAGGCTGGAGGGGTTGCCGTATATCTCCCTGTAGAAGGGGAGCATTGCCTGCAAAACCTCCTCTGAAACGGCGGTAGTCGCGGCGTTGTCGGCATAGACTTTTCGCTTTTGGTCCATAATATTTTACATCCTTTCGATGGTCTGCTTTAGGGGAGTCTGCCCTTACAGGATAAATATATACCTTTTTAGTATACTTTGTCAAGACCTCTGGATGAATTTTCTTTGAGAATGGCATAAAAGAGTGGCCGGAAGCCTAGAATATGGTAACGGGACTGCCGCCGGGCTTGACAGGGGACGGCAACATATAGTACAATAAGCAATATATATCTTCGGGCGATACGGCGAAGGCCGTTTTTTTATAAGCACGCAAGGTCATTGACGCTGTGCGTGCATTACATCAAATTATCCAGCCCCCGGCGCTCCGGGAGGCCGGCCGGGTGCGCCCAGAGAGAGGTGTCCGGCCAGAATATTAAGGAGGAAACTAAGTGGCAGAAGTTGGAAAAAAAAATAACAGGCCCCGCAGGGCCCAGAACAATGGTAAGGAGGCCCCAAGGATAGGGAAGATATCAGGCCCGCGCCAGGGCATCGCCGCCGCAGGCCAGGCGAAGGATACTGCTGCAAGAAGCGGCGCAAAAGGCGGCGCGGCAAAGAGCGGGGCTATGGGCGGCAAGCAGCGCCGCTCGCCGGGACGGCAGCAGAGCGGCAGGCAGCAGGGCTCCGGTAAACAGTCAAGGCAGCAGGGCCAGGGCCAGAATTCAGCCGGGCAGAGCCTGGGCACCGCCCCCATGACCGCCGCGGCACAGAGGGCACAGCAGAAGCTGGTGCAGTCCGCCCAGCCCAAGCGGGGCAGGGGCAGGCCCAGAAGGTCACAGAAGCCGCCGGTGAAGGTGTATTTCTTGGGGGGCCTCAACGAGATAGGCAAGAATTTCACCCTCTATGAGTGCCAGGGGGACATGGTGATTGTGGACTGCGGCCTTGCGTTCCCGGACGAGGAAATGCTGGGGGTAGACCTGGTAATACCGGACTTCACCTTTGTGGAGAAGAACCGGGACAAGATAAAGGGCGTGGTG
The DNA here is from genome assembly GCF_009917525.1 of Acutalibacter sp. 1XD8-36. Taxonomy (GTDB): domain Bacteria; phylum Bacillota; class Clostridia; order Oscillospirales; family Acutalibacteraceae; genus Acutalibacter. The sequence continues at coordinate 261,632 of NZ_QZDU01000002.1, read as the reverse complement.
ATAACCCACGGGCACGAGGACCATATAGGCGCGGTGCCGTACCTTTTAAAGCGGCTCAATGTGCCGGTATACGGCACGGCCCTGACTATCGGGCTTATAGAGAGCAAGCTCAGGGAACACAACCTGACGGCCTCGGCAAAGCTGATGGTGACCCCTCCCGGGAGCCATATCCGGCTGGGGTGTTTTGAGGTGGAGTTCATACATGTGAACCACTCCATAGCCGACTCCGTGGCCCTGGCCCTGCACACGCCGGCAGGGGTACTGGTGCATACCGGTGACTTTAAAATCGACTGTACCCCAGAGGAGGGGGAGATGATAGACCTGGCCAGGTTTGCAGAGCTGGGGAAGCAGGGGGTATTGGCCCTTCTCATGGACTCCACAAACGCCGAGCGCCCGGGCTATACCCAGACCGAGCAGACGGTGAACAACTCCCTGGACGCTCTATTCATGCGGGCCGAGGGAAAAAGGATAATCGTTGCGACCTTCGCCTCAAGTATCAGCCGCGTGCAGATGATAATAAACTGCGCGGTGAAGTACGGCAGGAAGGTGGCGCTTTCAGGGCGCAGCATGGTAAACGTAATGGGAATTGCCAGCGAGCTGGGATATCTCGATATCCCGGACGGCGTGCTGGTGGACCTGAATCTTATAAACAGGTATGAGCCCGGGCAGCTGGTGCTCATAACCACAGGCAGCCAGGGCGAGCCAATGTCGGCCCTCACCCGCATGGCCTTCTCCGACCACAGGCAGGTTGCCATAGGCCCCGGGGATTTCATTATCCTGTCGGCCCGGCCCATACCCGGCAACGAGAAGACCGTAGGGGCCGTGGTGGACGAGCTGCTGAAGCAGGGCTGCACGGTGATATATGAATCCATGTACGAGGTGCACGTCTCCGGGCACGCCTGCCAGGAGGAGCTGAAGCTTATCCACGGGCTGGTAAAGCCGAGGTTCTTTATACCGGTTCACGGCGAGCAGAAGCACCTGCAAAAGAACGCGGGCATTGCCATGTCCATGGGGATGGAGCAGAAGGATATCTTCATCGGGGACATCGGCAATGTGCTGGAGATACACGAGGACAGGATGAAGCAGCTCTCGGACGTGCCCGCCGGAAGCGTTATGGTGGACGGCCTGGGGGTAGGGGACGTGGGCAGCGTAGTGCTGCGGGACCGCAAGCACCTTGCAGAGGACGGCCTGATTGTGGCGGTCTGCTCCATTGAGGCTGAGAGCGGCCATGTAGCCGCGGGGCCGGATATTGTGTCCAGGGGCTTTGTGTATGTGCGGGAGAATGAGGCCCTGATGGAGGAGGCGCGTAAGGTGGTCTACCGGGCGCTGGAGGAGTGCGCGGAGCACCGGGTGCGCGACTGGAGCGACATGAAGCAGTGCGTTAAGGATGAGCTGTCAAAATTCCTATATAGAAAGACCCAGCGTAATCCAATGATACTTCCCATCATCATGGAAGTATGATAAATCAAAAGTTTCGTGGTTTGGGGCCGGGCCCCAGGAGAAGGAGCTGAGGAAGGTGCGCAGAAAAAAGGTGTGGGTAACATCCCCGCTGATGTACCTGATGGCTGCAGCCATGCTGGCAATGGCTGTGGCGAGCTATCCCTATAACCGTATCGTCTTCATGATAGAGATGACCGCCGCGGGCCTCTGTGCCCTGGCGGTGACAGTCTCCGGCATACTGTACAGGACAAACGCCGTCACAACTCTGAGAGCGGCGGCAAGGGTCCTCACTGCCGAGGACCAGGAGGTACTGGAGAAATTCGCCCTGCCTGTGGCGGTAGTGGCCCCGGCGGGGGACGTGGTATGGGTGAACGAGGCCTTTGCCGATTCCCTTGGCAAGGGGCACCCGAGCCTTGGGGAGAACGCCTCGAGGTATATCTACCCCAAGACCTTCCGGCAGGTTATGGAGGCGTCCGGCACGGCGGTCGCCTACGGCGGCAGGGAGTACACGGTATACGGCGCGAGGGCCCGCCACGGCTATATACTCTATTTTGTGGACGACACTTACTTTAAAGCCGTAAACAAAGAGTATAAGGACAAGCGCCCGGTGGTGTGCATTGCCTCCTTTGACAACAGGGAGGAGATGGCCCGGGACGACGCCGGGGGCGAGGAGTCTCGGATTACCGCCGAGGTGGAGGCTGTTCTGCGCAGCTGGGCCATGAAGGAGATGGCGGGATTTATGCGCCGGGTCTCCAGCGGCAGGTACCTTATCATCACCGACGACGCCCATATTGAGGAGGCAAAGCAGAAGCGTTTCCCTGTGCTGGACAGCGTGAGGGAGGTGCGGAACACGCGGAACACCATGAGCGCCACGGTATCTATTGGCGTGGGCCGTGGGGCAGGCGGCGTAGCCGAGAGCGAGCGCTGGGCAAGGCAGGCCATAGACATGGCCCTGGGCCGGGGCGGCGACCAGGTGGCGGTCATGCAGGGCGGCGATACATACGAATTCTTCGGGGGCCTTAGCAAAGGCGTTGAAAAGCGCGACAAGGTGCGTACCCGGGTTATCGCCGCGACGCTGAGCGACCATGTAAAGGCCAGCGACTGTGTGTTCATCATGGGACACACCAATTCCGACCTGGACTCGGTGGGCTCGGCGGTGGGCATGTGGGCAGCAATATATAAGGGCCTTGAGAAGCCCGCCCATATTGTCATAAACAAGGGCTCCACCTTAGCCGGTTCCCTGGTTGAGATGATGGAGCGCAGCTATCCTGAGGAGGGGGTCTTCATAAGCCCCCAGGAGGCGCTGCAGACTGTGAGCGAGCGCTCGCTGCTTATTGTGGTGGACACCCATGCGGTGAACTATGTGGAGAACCGTGAGCTTCTGGACAATGTCAAGCGGATAGTTGTAATAGACCACCACAGGATGATGGTCACCCATATTAAGAACGCCCTGATATTCTACCACGAGCCCTATGCAAGCTCCGCCTCCGAGATGGTGACGGAGCTGGTGCAGTATATCAAGTCCTCTGCAATAGACAGGGCGGACGCCCAGGCTCTGTTGGCGGGGATAATGCTGGACACCAAAAACTTTGTCTTAAAGACCGGCGTGCGCACCTTTGAGGCCTCGGCCTATCTCAGGCGCAGGGGCGCGGATACGGTGTCGGTGAAGAAGCTGTTTTCAAACACTCTCGACAGCTATAAGCGCAAGGCGCAGCTTGTGTCGGGGGCGGAGATATATAAGGAGTGCGCCATAGCCACCTCTAGCTGGGAGTTCGATGACCTGAGAGTGGCCTCGGCCCAGGCCGCGGATGAGCTTTTGAGTATACAGGGGGTGAAGGCCTCCTTCGTGCTGTACAAGGTGGGCGGGGACGTGAGCATCTCCGCCAGAAGCCTGGGGGATGTAAACGTACAGCTTATCCTTGAAGAATTCGGCGGCGGCGGGCACTTTACCATGGCAGGGGCGCAGATAAAAAATGTCTCCATGGGCGAGGCGAGAAGGCGGCTAATAAGGGCGCTGGACGACAGGCTGGAGGAGACGACGGTGAATTGAGAGGAGCTGCAGGCTTATGATACACAACGAATTTGACACGGATAAAAGGGCCATTATCAACCCGGAGGACTGCTGTCATCACCCGGACGGGGACTTCCCGGAAATCTGCATAGGGATATTCTCAAAGCCCATTATGGATTGGCTTCTGGATAAATACGGAGGGACCGAGATAAGCCATTTCGGGTGTTGCATAGGAGCTGTGCCCATCTATAAGGTGGAGGCTTACGGAACGGATGTGGCGGTGTTCATGCCCTTTGTGGGCGGCCCGGGGGCTGCCTCCACCATGGAGGAGAGCATACCCATGGGCGGAAAGTATTACGTGTACTTCGGAGCGGCGGGGGTGCTGGAAAAGGGGATATCCCACGGCAAGCTGCTGCTGCCCACGGCGGCCATAAGGGACGAGGGGCTTTCCTACCACTATATCCCGGCGGCTGACGAGATAGAGCTGAACCCGGAAGATTTGCAGGCCTGCCGGGAGGCGATGAATGAACTGGGAGTCTCCTTCGCGGAGGGCAAGACCTGGACCACGGACGCTTTCTTCCGGGAGACCCGGGCGAAGGCGGCGAGAAGGCGGGAGCAGGGGTGCATATCTGTGGAGATGGAGTGCGCGAGCCTTGCGGCGGTGGCGCAGTTCAGGGACGTACACTTTGCAGAGTTCTTCTACGCCACGGATACCGTGGACGACGCGGGCTGGGACGGCGGCATACTCCACGAGAAGGGCGCGGGCCTTGAGGATGTCTGTTTCCGGGTGGCTGTTGAGACCGGCAAACGTATGCGCAGACACGAAAAGGAGAAGTGATTATGTACATCATGTCGCAGGATGGCAAGTCACTGGGGGAATATCAGCTGATAACCGTCAGGAAGCTGGCCGGTACCGGCAGGAAGGACCAGAGATACGGTATCTATGGCTACTGCCACACAGGAAACCTGGATAAAATGCTGGCAGACCCTGCAATAGGCGAGTACGACAGCGAGGAGCGTGCCCACGGGGAACTGGAGGCAATCTTCGCGGCGATGGAGCGCGGGGACAGAACATACAGGCTAAGATAAAATTTATATAATTTCTATAGAGAAAGGATGACCAAAAATGAAAGTTGTACTCTTACAGGACGTAAAATCCATAGGCAAAAAAGGCGAGCTCAAGGAGGTCTCCGACGGCTACGCCAGGAACTTCCTGCTACCAAGGAAGCTTGCCAAAGAGGCAAACGCCCAGGCCATGAACGAGCTGAAGAACGCCGAGGCCGCCAAGGAGTATAAGATTAAGACCGAGACAGAGCAGGCTAAAAAGAACGCCGAGGCCCTGAACGGCAGGGCAGTAAAGATATCCGCCAAGGCGGGCCAGGGCGGTAAGCTCTTTGGCTCGGTTACGGCAAAGGAGATTTGCGACGAGATAAAGAAGCAGTATGGGGTTGACGTTGACAAGCGCAAGGTGGTCCTGGATGGCGACATAAAGTCCTATGGCACCTTCTCCTTTGATATCAAGTTCTATAACGGCATTACCGCTACCATGAGCGTGGTGGTCTGCGAGCAGTAAGCCATGGATTTTGAACCTGAGAGCTATCTTAACACCCAGGCGCAGCCCGGGCTCAGTATGCCATTTAACCTGGACGCGGAACAGTCTGTGCTGGGGGCCGTGCTCCTGGATGCCGAATGCCTTTCGCTTGTGGCGGAGATACTGCCGAGAGCCGAGTATTTCTACGCCGTCAATAACCGCCTGATATACGGCGCGATGCTTGAGATGTTCACCCTGGGCCAGCCGGTGGATTTTGTGACTGTACTGGAGAGGCTGCGGGAGGAGCAGGACTTCGACCAGGAGCAGGGACGGGTGTACATGATACAGCTGGCCCAGCTTGTGCCCTCGGTCAGCGGCGCCGAGACCTATGCCAATATCGTCCGGGAAAAATACGAGCTCCGGGCGCTTATGCAGTCGCTTAGGGAGATTCTGGACGAGGCCGGGGAGGTTACGGACGCTTCAAGGCTCCTGGACTCTGCGGAGCAGCGGATATATGAGATACGCCAGGGCAAGCAGATGAAGGGGCTCCGCTCCATCAAGGGGATGCTCCTTGAAACATTTGACAGGCTGGACCTGTTAAACTCCCCCGACCGGGACAGGTACAGGGGCATTCCCACCGGAATAGGCCTTTTGGACACGACTATAACCGGCCTTAACCGCTCGGACCTTATTGTGCTGGCGGCTCGCCCCGGCGTGGGCAAGACCAGCTTTGGGCTGAACATTGCCCGGCACGCGTCGGTGGTGTCAAAGCGGCGGGTGGCCTTTTTCTCCCTGGAGATGTCCGGGGAGCAGCTGGCGTCGCGCCTGCTTTCCACAGAGGCCTCGGTAGAGGGCACGAAGCTCAGGAGCGGGGACCTTAACGAAGACGAGTGGACAAGGATAATCGAGGCCGGGGATATTCTCGGCAGCGCCGACCTGTACTTTGACGACTCGCCCGGCATTACTGTGCCCCAGATGAAGGCCAAGGTGCGCAGGCTGAAGAATGTGGACTTGATTATAGTTGACTACCTTCAGCTCATGTCCGGGGGAAAGAAGAACGATAACAGGGTGAACGAGATAAGCGATATCACCAGGAACCTGAAGATAATGGCAAAGGAGCTGGACGTGCCGGTTATCGCCATGTCCCAGCTGAGAAGGCCCACGGACCGCACCAAGGACCACCGCCCGGGCCTCTCGGAGCTTAGGGACTCCGGCTCTATCGAGCAGGACGCGGATATCGTCATATTCCTGCACCGTGAGGCATATAACGCCGCCAGCGAGGGCGGGCAGGTGACCGACGACATGGACACCACGGCTGCCCAGATAATCGTCGCAAAGAACCGCCATGGGGCGACCATAGACATCGACGTGCATTGGCAGGCCGAGTACATGCGCTTCACCTCCAGAGAGGTCAGGCGGTATGAGTAGCGGCCATTTAAAGGCGGCAGGCCTGCCGGGGCTCCCGGAGGAGGGCCGGATAGTAGTTGGCTTCTCCGGCGGGGCCGACTCTACCGCCCTGGCCCACTGGCTTATGGGCGAGGTCAATAAGGAGCGCATACTGCTGGCCCATGTAAACCATATGCTGAGAGGCGGGGAGGCCGACAGGGACCAGCTTGCGGCAGAGGGCTTTGCCCGGGAGCGCGGGCTCTGTATAGAAGTACTCCGGGCCGATGTGGGAAGGCTGGCAGAGGAGAGGGGCATGGGCACGGAGGAGTGTGGCAGGGAGATAAGGTATGCCTTTTTTCACAAGCTGGCCTCAGGTAGGAACGACCGCATACTCACCGCACATAACGCCGACGACAATGCCGAGACCATCCTTCTGAACCTCTGCCGGGGAGCTGGGCTGGACGGCCTCTGCGGTATCCCGCCGAGGCGGGGAAAAATCCTGCGGCCTCTTTTATACGTGAGCCGCAGGGAGATAGAGCAGTACTGCCATGAGAACGGCCTGAGCTATGTGACGGACAGCTCAAACCTATCGGACGATTACACAAGGAACCGGCTGCGCCACCAGGTGCTGCCGGTGCTTAAAGAGCTGAATCCCCGCTTTGTGCATATGGCGGGGCAGGCGGCAAGGCTCCTCTCAGAGGACAGGAGCTGCCTGAATAGGCAGGCTGAATCGCTTTTAGAGCGGTCCTTGAACATGTGGGGCCTTGAGGCAGAGACGCTGCTGGCTGAGGAGAAAAGTGTCAGGAGCCGTGCGGTGAAGCTCTTTATTGAGCGCTGCGGCGGGTCACGCTTGGAGCAAAAGCACATAGAAGAGGCCCTTCATATACTGGAGCGCGGTGGCGGGGCGGACCTGCCGGGGGTGCGGGTGAGCTGTGCCCAAGGGGTTTTCTGGGCCGGGAGGCCGGCGGGGAATATGCCCTTTGAGATACCGGCGAGGCTTGGGAAAAATCCGCTGCCAGGAGGAAAATCTATCGTTTTGCGGGAGAAAACCCGCCCGGAAGCAGAAATTCCGGAAAAAATTCAAAATTTGTTATTCAAAAATGCGCTGGACTATGATATAATGACAGGACTGGCCGGAGAGCTGCCTGAGGGGGCAGTGTTCCGCAGCCGCAGGCCCGGGGACAGGTTCTCCCCAATAGGCCGGGGAGTGAGCAAGCCCATAAAGCAGATATTTCAGGAGCTGCGGGTGCCGGGGCCCATGCGGGACGGCGTGCCGCTGCTGGTATGCGGCGGGGAGATTGCCTGGTGCCCCGGGGCGGGCGCCGCTGAACGGTTTAGGGCCACAGAGAGGACAAAAAGGGTTTTAATTGTGGAAATCGAGGACGGGAAGGGGTAAAAGAATATGGAAGAGAAGAATATGCTTGACGATATCCAGCGGGAGCTGTTCACAAAGGAGGAGCTGGCGGCCATAGTTTCGAGAATGGGCCGGGAGATAAGCTGGGACTATAAGGGCAAGAACCTTCTTATGGTGAGCGTATTAAAGGGCTCGGTGGTGTTTATGGCGGACCTGATGCGCGCCGTGACGGAGCCGCTGAGCATAGATTTCATGGTGGTCTCAAGCTACGGCAAGGGGGTCAAGACCTCAGGCGTTGTAAAAATTGTGCTGGACCTTAATATACCCCTTGAGGAGTACGACCTGCTCATAGTCGAGGATATCCTTGACAGCGGCAAGACTCTGAGCTATCTTAGAGAGGTGCTTGAAGCCAGGAACCCCAGGAGCATAAAGATATGCACGCTGTTTGACAAGCCCGAGCGTAGGGAGGCGGACGTGACCCCGGACTATGTGGGCGCGAGAATCCCCGACGCTTTCATAGTGGGTTACGGGCTTGATTACGCGGGAAAATACCGCAATCTGCCGTTTGTGGGAGTTTTGAAGCCCGAGATATATACTTCTTGAATAAACGGCTGTTTGGCGGGATAAGTTATAGATGATTTAGGAGGGCAAATCTTTGGATGGCAACAATGGCAAAAAGCTTCGGAACCTGCTGCTGTATATAGGCATACCGGTGGTGGTGCTGTTTATCATCATCATACTGTTCAGCAACAGGGCGCCCCAGGGCATGACCTACAAGTATTCTGACATACTGAACTTTTTTGAGACCGGGCGGGTGACGGAGTATTCCCTGAACCTGGGCACCGGCGAAATGGTCCTGAAGCTGGACGACGAGAACAGCACCGCCGTTGGCTTCGTTATGCCCAGCGTGGACCTGTTTTACAGGGACGCGGGGGAGTATATCTCAAAGTATAACGAGGAGCACCCGGACAAGAAGATGGTCCAGGACGTCACCCGCCCGGCGGAAACCAGCTGGATTATAAGCCTTCTGCCCACGCTGATACTTTTCGGCGGGCTCATCTTCTTCTGGATATTCATGATGCGGCATATAGGCGGCGGAGCCGGAGGCGACAAGCAGATGAACTTCGGCAAGGCCAAGATAAAGCAGCTCACCGACGAGAAGCGCAAGACGACCTTCGCGGACGTTGCCGGGGCCGACGAGGAGAAGGAGGAGCTTCGGGAGATAGTGGAGTTCCTAAGAAACCCCGGGCGGTACAACTCCCTTGGCGCGAGGATACCAAAGGGCGTGCTGCTGGTGGGCCCTCCCGGTACAGGCAAGACCCTCTTAGCTAGGGCCGTGGCGGGAGAGGCCGGGGTGCCCTTCTTCTCCATCTCCGGCTCGGACTTTGTGGAGATGTTCGTGGGCGTGGGCGCTTCCCGCGTGAGGGATTTGTTTGACAAAGCCAAGAAAAACCACCCATGCATAATATTTATCGACGAGATAGACGCTGTAGGGCGCCAGCGCGGGGCAGGTCTCGGCGGCGGGCACGACGAGCGCGAGCAGACCCTAAACCAGCTCCTAGTTGAGATGGACGGCTTCGGGGCCAACGAGGGCGTTATTATGATAGCTGCCACCAACAGGCCCGACATCCTGGACCCGGCATTGATGCGCCCGGGGCGCTTTGACCGGCAGGTAATGGTGGGCTACCCCGACATCAAGGGCCGTGAGGAGATACTGCGGGTGCACGCAAAAGGCAAGCCCCTTGCACCGGACGTGGAGCTCTCGACTATTGCCAAGTCCTCGGCGGGCTTCACCGGCGCAGATTTGGAAAACCTTCTCAATGAGGCGGCTTTGCTTGCGGCAAGAAAGAACCTGAAAGCCATCACCATGGTGGAGATAGAGGAAGCTACCATTAAGGTGGTGGTTGGCACGGAGAAGAAGAGCCGTGTTATGAGCGACAAGGAGAAGAAGCTGACGGCCTACCACGAGGCGGGCCACGCTATAACCAGCTACTACTGCAAGACCCAGGACCCGGTGCACCAGATATCCATTATACCCAGAGGCATGGCGGGGGGCTATACTATGCACCTGCCCACCGAGGACCGGTCCTATAAGTCCAGAAATGAAATGCGCGAGGAGCTGGTGGTGCTCCTTGGCGGGCGCGTGGCGGAGGCCCTGGTGCTGGACGATATCTCAACAGGGGCCAGCAACGATATTGAGCGGGCCACAAAGATAGCCCGGGCCATGGTCACAAAGTACGGCATGAGCGAGAAGCTGGGGCCAATCACCTATGGCACGGACGACTCCAACCCCTTCCTTGGGAAGGAGATGGGGCATATTAGCAACTATTCCGAGCAGACAGCCTCTGAGATAGATGCGGAGATACAGGCCATTATGTCCACGGCATATGCCAACACCAGGGAGATACTGGAGGAGCATATGGAGGAGCTGCACAGGCTGGCGGCGGTGCTCTATGAGCGTGAGAAGCTGGACGAGAACGAGTTCCAGGGGGTCATGGGCGGCGAGCTGCTGCCGAAGCCCGAGACTCTGCCGGCACTGGAAGCAGTAGGAACTGCCGCCGAGCCCAAGGCAGAGCTGCCCGCCGAAACCGGCGAAACTGAAGAGGACAGCGCGAAGCGAGAGGAGGTCCAGGAGCCCTAGGCTCCTGGCAGGGGTTCGGGGGCAGCGCCCCCGAGGTCCTGTGCGCGGCGAAGCCAGCGCCCTCGAGGCCATTCCCAATGCCCCAAAAGCGAGCATTACCGAGCCTTCGCCCCGGTATCTCAAACAGGCGAGAAATGAGTAAAAAGGACCTGCCGTGTAAGCCGCGGCAGGGCCTTCTTGTGAAAGAGAGAGGTGCAAACCATGCCGAAAAAACCGGTATATGACAACGAAAGCATCCAGAGCCTAAAGGGTGCGGACAGAGTAAGGCTGCGCCCGGCCGTTATCTTTGGCTCAGACGGCATAGACGGCTGCCAGCACTCAGTATTTGAAATACTGTCCAACTCTATCGACGAGGCCAGACAGGGCTACGGCGACGAGATAACCGTCACAAGATTCCTGGACAAGTCCGTACAGGTGGAGGACCACGGCCGCGGCTGCCCCGTGGACTACAACAGAAAAGAGGAACGATATAACTGGGAGCTGGTCTTCTGCGAGCTGTATGCCGGAGGCAAATACAATAACGACTCCGGGGAGAACTACGAATACTCCCTGGGGCTCAATGGCCTGGGCCTCTGCTCCACCCAGTACGCCTCTGAATATATGGACGTAGAGGTGCGCCGGGACGGATATAAATACACCCTGCACTTTGAGCACGGCGAGAACATAGGGGGCCTTGGAAAGGAGCCATATAAGAAAAAGGACACCGGCTCCCTTTTCCACTGGAAGCCGGACCTGCAGGTGTTCACAGATATAGATATCAGCGCTGAATATTATATGGACGTGCTGAAGCGCCAGGCGGTGGTAAACGCCGGGGTGACCTTCCATTTTCTCAACGAAACTGAGCCCGGAAAGTTCGAGCAGACGGATTTCTGCTATGAAAACGGCATACTGGACCACGCCCGGGAGCTGGCTGGGGAGGACAGCCTCACCACCGTACAGCTCTGGCAGAGCGAGAAGCGGGTAAAGGACCGGGCGGATATGGCGGAGTACAACTGCCGGATAAACGTGGCGGCGGCCTTCTCAAACCGGGTGCATGTGGCGGAATATTACCACAACTCCAGCTGGCTGGAGCACGGCGGCGCGCCTGATAAGGCAGTGCGGAGCGCCTTTGTGGGGCAGATAGACGCCTACTTAAAGCAGAACAGCAGATATACCAAGGGCGAGGGGAAGATAACCTTCCAGGATGTTGAGGACTGCCTGGTAATCGTGATATCCTCGTTCTCCACCCAGACCTCCTATGAAAACCAGACAAAAAAGGCCATAACAAATAAGGGCATACAGGAGGCCATGACAGAAATGCTCCGGCACAGCCTGGAGGTCTACTTTATTGAAAACCCTATGGACGCGGACAAGATAGCCGGCCAGGTGCTCATAAACAAGCGCAGCCGGGAGGACGCGGAGAAGACCAGGCTGAATCTCAAGACCAAGCTTACCGGAAAAATGGACATGGCAAACCGTGTCCAGAAGTTTGTGGACTGCCGCTCAAAGGATGTGAACGAGCGGGAGCTCTTTATCGTGGAGGGCGACTCGGCATTGGGCTCTGTGAAGCAGGCCAGGGACGCGGCGTTCCAGGCGGTAATGCCCATAAGGGGCAAAATCCTGAACTGCCTTAAGGCCGATTATGACAGGATATTCAAGTCTGAGATTATCACCGATTTGATACGCGTCCTGGGCTGCGGTGTACAGGTGAAGACCAAGGCAAACAAGAATTTGGGGGTCTTTGACATCAATAACCTCAGGTGGAGTAAGATAATCTTCTGCACCGACGCGGACGTAGACGGCTTCCAGATTCGCGTGCTGCTGCTGACTATGGTGTACAGGCTGGCCCCGGCCCTTATTGAGGAGGGCAAGGTATATATTGCCGAGAGTCCGCTCTACGAGATAACCTCAAAGGACGAGACATATTTTGCCTATAACGAGCAGGAGAAAGCGGAGTTCCTAAAGAAGCTTGATGGCAAGAAGTACACTATACAGCGCTCAAAGGGCCTTGGCGAGAACGAGCCGGAGATGATGAGCCTGACCACTATGGACCCCAGGACCCGGCGGCTCATAAAGGTAAACCCCGGGGACGTGGAGGATGCCGCCAGGATGTTTGAGATAATGCAGGGGAACGATTTGGACGGGCGCAAGGAGTATATAGCGGAGCATGGGAACGAGTATACTGAGGAGTTGGATGTGAGCTGATGGAAGATATGCTGAAATTTGAGACCCGCCAGGACTTCCGCGCCTGGCTCAGCGAAAACTGCCGGACCCACGAAGGGGTATGGCTCCTTTTCGGCAAGCCTGGCGGCCCAAATACTCTGAAAGCCGGGGAGGCCCTAGAGGAGGCCCTGTGTTTCGGCTGGATAGACGGGCAGATGAAAAAGCTGGACGAAGTGTCCTATATGAAGTATTTCTCCCAGCGCAGGGAGAAAAGCAAGTGGTCGGAAAAGAATAAGGCCCTGGTAAAATCCCTCGAGGAGCGGGGGCTCATGACGGACTTCGGCAGGGAGAAGATAGAGCTTGCGAAAAAGAGCGGCCGGTGGGACGCGCCTGACCTGATGAAGCTTACGGACGAGCAGGTGGAAACGGTCTCTGGACTGCTGGAGGGCCATGAGCCCGCATACACCAACTTTCAGGCCATGCCGCCTTCGGTGCGCAAGACCTACACCCGGGCCTATTTCGACGCGAAGACCGAGGCAGGCCGGGAGAAGCGGCTCCTATGGCTGATAGACAGGCTGGACAAAAACCTGAGACCAATGGAGCGTGAAAATGATTAGGTCAGTATCAGAGCCTGACATCCCCCGCTGTGCAGAGGTCATCCGCGAGAGCTTTAAGACTGTTGCTGACGAGCTCGAATTCACCCTAGAAAACGCCCCTCGCTTCACCGCCTTTGCCGTCACAGAGGAGCGCCTGATATACCAGCTTAACGAGGAAAACCGCCATATGTACATTTTTGTGAGTGGGGGAGACATCATAGGCTATTTCTCTCTATTGGTACAGGCCGAGGGTGTTTGCGAGCTCAACAACCTCTGCGTCCTGCCGGAGCGCAGGCAAGAGGGCATAGGCGCGAAGCTCTTATGGTATGCCTTTGAGACTGCGGAGGAGCTGGGCTGTTCCAAGATGGACATTGGCATTGTGGAGGAGAATAGGGTGCTCAGAAGGTGGTACGAGGGTTTCGGATTCGTGCATACCGGGGTGAAGAAGTTTGATTTCTTTCCCTTTACCTGTGGGTATATGGAGAAGATATTGTGAGAGTAAGGAGAATATAAAATGAAACTATACGTCACCCGCCACGGCGAAACTGAATGGAACGCCCAAAACAAAATCTGTGGCATAACCGACGTGGAGCTCACCGACAGGGGCCGGTCTCAGGCGAGGGAGCTTGGGGAGAAACTTATGAGCTGCCGGATAGATTTGATAGTCTCCTCGCCATTGAAGCGCGCCCTTGAGACCAGCCGTCTGATAGAGTCCGGCAGAGGCATACCCATTGAGACAGACCCTAGGCTCACGGAGCAGAACTACGGCATATACGAGGGTGCGGACCGGGGGAATGAAGGCTTCCTGTCCAATAAGAGGCTTTTTGCCTTCCGCTACCCCGGCGGGGAGTCCATGATGGGCGTGGCCCACCGCACTTATGGGCTCATAGAGGAGCTTAAAGAGGAGTGCCATGACAGGGCAGTACTCCTTGTCTGCCACGGAGGGGTGTGCCGGGTGATAAACACTTATTTCAGGGACATGACCAACGACGAGTTCTTCCGCTATTCGCTGGGGAACTGTGTGCTGGAAGAATACGAGTTATAATGTAGGTGATAAACATGCCAAAAAAAGAAAAGCGCCCCACTAAGAAGACCGGACGTGTCCAGGGCTATATCGCCGGGGCGGGGGAGATAGTTGAGCAGGACGTGGGGGATACCCTTCGGAAAAACTATATGCCCTACGCCATGAGCGTTATTTTAAGCCGCGCCCTGCCGGAGATAGACGGCTTAAAGCCCTCCCAGAGAAAGCTCCTGTATACCATGTACAAGATGGGGCTTTTGACCGGAGCCCGTACCAAGAGCGCCAATATAGTGGGCCAGACCATGAAACTTAACCCCCACGGAGACGGGCCTATCTATGACACCATGGTGAGGCTTAGCCGGGGCTATGACGCCCTCTTGCACCCCTATGTGGACTCAAAGGGAAACTTCGGCAAGGCCTACTCCAGAGATATGGCCTGGGCCGCGCCCAGATATACCGAGGCGAAGCTCGACGGCATATGCAGGGAGTTTTTTAACGATATCGACCGGGACACTGTGGATTTTGTGGACAATTACGACAGCACCATGAAGGAGCCCCTGCTGCTCCCCGCAAGCTTTCCCACCATACTCACGAACCCCAGCACTGGCATTGCCGTTGGCATGGCCTGCAATATCTGCTCCTTCAACCTCTCCGAGATATGTATGACCACCATAGCCCTTATGCGTGACCCCCAGGCAGACCTTTTTGCCACTCTCCAGGCCCCGGACTTCCCCGGCGGGGGTCAGCTGGTCTTTGACCGGGCCCAGATGGAGAAGATTTACAGTACGGGCCGCGGCAGCTTCAGGGTGCGCAGCAGGTGGAGCTATGATAAGAGCGCAAACTGCATTGACGTGACCCAGATACCGCCCTCCACCAATGTAGAGGTGATAGTCGAGAAGATAATCGAGCTTGCAAAGGGCAATAAGCTCAGGGAGGTGGCGGACGTCCGGGACGAGACCGACCTCACCGGCATGAAGATTACCATCGACCTAAAGCGCGGCGTGGACCCCGATAAGCTCATGCAGAAGCTCTTTAAGCTCACCACCCTTGAGGACAGCTTCGCCTGCAACTTCAACGTGCTTGTAGCCGGGGTGCCAAGGGTGATGGGCGTGCGGGAGCTGCTGGAGGAGTGGACAGCCTTCAGGGTTGAATGTGTGCGCAGGAGGACCTTCTTTGACCTGACTAAAAAGAAGGAAAAGCTGCACCTGCTCAGAGGCCTTGCCGCCATACTGCTGGACATAGACAAGGCCATAAAAATCGTCCGGGAGACGGACGAGGAGGCCGAGGTCGTCCCAAACCTGATGATAGGCTTTGGCATTGACGAGGTCCAGGCGGAGTATGTTGCGGAGATACGCCTAAGGCACTTAAACCGGGAGTATATCCTAAAGCGCACGGAAGAGACAGGGCAGCTTGAGAAGGACATAGCCCAGCTTGAGGGCATACTTGGCTCAAAGGCAAAGATACAGAATATTATTATTAAGGAGCTTGAGGCTGTAGCGAAGACCTACGGCCAGCCCCGCAAGACCATCCTGCTATATGCCGACGAGATAGAGGAGGCGGTTATCACCGAGGAGGTGCCAGACTATCCGGTGAACCTGTTCTTCACAAGGGAGGGCTACTTCAAGAAGATAACCCCCCAGTCCCTGCGCATGAGCGGCGAGCAGAAGCTAAAGGAGGGTGACGGGCTCTCCCAGCAGCTTGAGGGCCAGAACAGCGGGGAGCTGCTGTTCTTCTCGGACAGGTGCCAAGTGTATAAGGCCAGGGCCTTTGACTTTGACGACAGCAAGGCCAGTGTTCTCGGAGACTATATCCCCGCCAAGCTCCAGATGGACGAGGGTGAGAGGGCTGTCTATATGGCCTATACCACGGACTTCTCAGGGTATATGCTCTTTGTCTTTGAGAACGGCAAGGCGGCAAAAGTTGACATGAGCGCCTACCAGACCAAGACAAACCGCAAAAAGCTTATCAGCGCCTATAGTGATAAGTCGCCGATAGTCGCGGCAATACAGCTTCCCGAGGACGGTATGGTGCTGCTCACAGCCAGCACAGGCAGGCTACTGCTGTTCCACACCGGGCAGATAGCCTCCAAGTCCACGAAGAACACCCAGGGGGTCCAGGCCATGAGCCTGAAGAAGGGCCAGCGGGTTATGAGCGCGGAGCTCTATTTTGAGGGGATGCTGAAGAATGAGGCCAGATACAAGAAAAAGCTCCCCGCAGCAGGTTCCCTCCCTAACGAGGAGGAGGCCGGGGAGCAGATGAAGTTCTAATTGGCAAGGGTGCCGTGCTCGTCCTTTTGCAGGATATAGAGCTGCTCCTCTAGCCCGGTTTCGGCGTTCACGAAGCTCAGCACCTCCTGACCGTCTGCGGCGGTACAGTGGAGCTCCCAGCAGAGCATTTCCTCAAGGCCCGGGGTGGGGATTATAGCCAGCCGCCAGCTCTCCGCCTGGAGCACAGGGCTCAGAGCCTCTTTTGCCTCCTCAAGGGAAACCCTGGGCGCCGGGATTTTCCTCTGGTGATTGTTCATCACATACCCTGCGGAGTCAAATTCGATGGTCCCGCCCTTCTCAAGCTCAATAGTGACTTTCAGAAGGTCAGGGTAGCAGATAACTGGCTGTCCGTCCTCGGTTTTGAGGGAGACGTGAAAATTAAAGCTTGCCATATTGTCGTTTACCAGGAAGTAGCTGAGCTCCATGGGGCCATACCCAAGGCCGGCCAGGTACTCCCCGGCGGCACGGCAGGCCTGGTCTGTAGTGAGTCTGGCGGCAGAAATGCCGCCGGATTTTTTATAGTATACAGGCCTTCCGCCCTGGCGGGTGATGTTCACCATGGAGTCCTCCGTGCTGAAGGAGTAGACAGGGAGATTCCCGCCGCCCTCGCCGGTGAAGCTTAGAGAGTCTTCCGGGCAGCCGAGAAATTCTGCGGCCTCAAGCAGGGCCTGTTCCTGGGTCACGCCCTCAAGGTTCTTTATGGCAAGAGGTTCTAGGCGGGAGATATGGTCGGAGAAGGGGCCGTCGTACAGAAGGGCGGGAAATGCAGCGAATTCCTGGGCAACCTCGTCGAAGTCGTCGTCTAAAACAGCCAGAGCATCTATCTCGTCAAGATTGTTCAGCATATGCACATTCTGAACTATGCTGTCCCCCTCAGCCGTCAGCCTGGCCTGAAGGCTCGTGAGCGCCATAATAAGCTTGTCCGCGTACTCCCCGAGCATTCTCAGGTTATCAAGGTCCGAGCCGGATATTTCATCCCCGGAGAGGGTCCTGCGGGAGAGGGACATGGCATAATCCCCGGCCTGGGAGAGGAAGCGGTTGAAACGCTCGGTCTTCTCCTGTGAAAAGGGCAGCGCGGACATGGCTGACTTGGCCCCTCCTGCCTGGGCAAGGAGCTCTGCGGAGAGTGCGCTGCGCGTGGCGGGGGAGCCTGCATACATGGATTTGTGCAGGGCGGTCCGTATGCCGGACACATAGTCAGTGAGGTCCCCAAGGGAGCGCAGGTATACATGCTCAAGCCTTGTTCTGGCAGAATCCAAACTGAGGCTTGAGTCCAGCCAGAAGCCCCCGATAACAGCCAGGGCAGCTGCGGAAAAGGTGATAAGCCGGACCTTCCACCGGATTTTCATAGACGTGCCCTCCTTATGTTTTCTGCCTTTATTTTCCCTTTTGGCGCCATGATAATGCGGCAAAGCAAATTTTTTTGACTGGAAATAATATCTATGGTATAATACAGGATAAGCAATTTTTCAAGGAGAGAAATATGCGTATTTTAGGAATTGACCCCGGCTACGCCATTGTGGGCTACGGGGCGGTCAGGGTGGCGGCAGGCCGCTATGAGACCATAGAATACGGCGCGGTGACGACCAGGGCCGGTGACGACTTCGGCCTGCGCCTGAAGGAGATATACGAGGGCATGACAGAGCTTATCGCCGCCCTAAGGCCCCAGGCCGCGGCGGTGGAGAAGCTGTACTTTACCAATAATAAGACCACCGGAATAGGAGTTGCCGAGGCCAGGGGAGTGATACTTCTGACCCTGGCCCAGGCGGGGGTGCCATTATATGAGTACACCCCTATGCAGGTGAAGCAGTCTGTAACCGGCTACGGCAAGGCGCAGAAGCGCCAGGTCCAGGAGATGGCGGCAAGGCTGCTGGGGCTGCCGGGCATACCAAAGCCCGACGACGCCGCCGACGCGCTGGCCCTGGCTATATGCCACGGTCAGGCGGCCGGCTCCAATGTGCGCCGGAAGCTGATAAAAATAAACGGAGGGATATCCAATGTTCTATAGCTTAACCGGGACAGTGTCCCATACAGAGCCGGGCGTGGCTGTTATCGATGTGGGGGGCGTGGCCTTTAAGTGCCTCACCTCTATGGGCACCCTTAGGGCCCTGCCCAGGACCGGCAGCAAGGCCACGCTTTACACCTACTTAAACGTGCGCGAGGACGCCTTGGATTTGTACGGCTTCTACACTATGGGGGAGCTCAACTGCTATAAGCTTTTGACCGCCATCAGCGGCGTGGGCCCAAAGGCGGCCCTTGCCATACTCTCTGAGATGGCCCCAGAGGACGTGGCTCTCGCGGCGGCGGCAGGGGACGCGAAGCGTTTCACCAGGGCCAACGGCGTTGGAGCCAAGCTAGCCCAGCGGATAGTGCTGGAGCTGAAGGACAAGGTGAAGGGCCTGAGCTTTGCCGGTACGGACCTTGGCGGTATAGAGCCCGGAGGACCGTCAGCCGCCGGCAATGCGGCCCAGGCGGCTGAGGCTCTTGTGACCCTTGGGTACTCGCCCTCTGAGGCTGCGGCGGCAGTGGGGCGCTTGGACAGCTCGCTGCCTGCAGAGGAGCTTATCAGGCTGGCGCTGAAATCCTTTGGAAGCAGGTAAAGGGTAGGTTATCCTACTGATAGGATAAGTTTTGGAGGCTCATCCATGAAAAATCTATACCTGATAGGCGGCACCATGGGCGTGGGCAAAACCACTGTGTGCCAGCGCCTGAAAGGCCTGCTCCCCAAGGCAGTATTTCTGGACGGGGACTGGTGCTGGGACGCAGAGCCCTTTGTGGTGACGGAGGAGACTAAGGCCATAGTGATAGACAATATCTGCCATGTGCTCAACAATTTCATACACTGTACGGAATATGAGAACATTATATTCTGCTGGGTAATGCACCAGCAGGGGATAATTGACAGTATACTCGAAAGGCTGGACACAGGCTCATGCAGTATAAAGGCCGTGTCGCTGGTATGCAGTGAAGGCGAGCTCCAAAAGCGGCTGGGCCGGGATATAGAGCAGGGGCTGCGGGAGGCGGACGCGGTTGAGCGTAGTATACCGAGGCTTGCGCTGTATGAGGAGCTTGACACTGTAAAGCTGGACGTGTCGGAGCTGACGGTTTCCGAGACGGCAGAGAGGCTTGCAAAGATGGGGGAGGTCTGAGAAAGATGATAGAGAAAAGCGGCGGGCAGAGTGGGAAAGGCGTTGAGCAGTACGGCATCGACTGGGACGAGAGGGACGGCGAGCTGGACTTAGAGGACCGTCTGACGGACACCGGGTACATCCCAGGCGATAGTGAGACCGAGAATCCTCTGCGACCCAGGACCTTCTCGGAGTACATCGGCCAGGAAAAGGTGAAGGAGAACCTGAAAATATATATAGAGGCGGCGAAATCCAGAAAGGAGAGCCTGGACCATGTGCTGCTATACGGCCCTCCGGGGCTTGGCAAGACCACCCTTGCGGGGATAGTCGCAAACGAGATGGGGGTAGACCTGCGAATCACCAGCGGACCGGCAATAGAAAAGCCCGGGGATTTGGCGGCGCTGCTGACAAACCTGTCACCTGGGGACGTGCTCTTTATCGATGAGGTCCACCGGCTCCCGAGGGCCGTGGAGGAGATACTGTACCCAGCCATGGAGGACTTTGCCCTGGACATTATCACCGGCAAGGGGCAGATGGCGGCTTCGTACCATCTGCCGCTGCCCAAGTTTACCCTGGTGGGGGCAACCACCAGGGCGGGCCAGCTCTCAGCCCCCCTTAGGGACCGCTTCGGGGTGGTGCTGAGACTGGAGCTCTACAACCCCCGGGAGCTGGGGCTTATTGTTCAGCGCAGCGCGAAAATACTGAACTGTGATATTGACGCGGATGCGGCTCTGGAGCTGGCCTCACGCTCCAGGGGAACCCCGCGAATCGTCAACCGGCTTTTAAAGCGGGTGCGGGACTTTGCGGAGGTCATGAGCGGCGGGGTCATAACCCTAAATACTGCCCAGGTTGCCCTGGACCGCATGGAGATAGACGAGCTCGGCCTTGACCAGAGCGACCGCAACATGCTCACAGCCATTATCAAAAACTACGGCGGCGGGCCCGTAGGCCTTGAGACCCTGGCGGCAGCAACAGGCGAGGAGGCCGTCACCCTCCTGGACGTGAACGAGCCCTATCTTATGCAGATAGGCTTTCTGACCCGCACACCCCGGGGGCGCTGTGTGACCCCCACGGCCTGCGCCCATTTGGGCCTGCCGGTGCCGTCCAGGATAAGGGACGACGCGGACGGAATACAGCTTAAATTGGAGTGAGATAATATGACGGATGTTGTGGAAAAGAACAGGCTGGACTGGGAGAAATACTCCGAAAAATACCAGGCCTTCAATCTTTCGGATAAAATACTTGAACGACTGAAGTCAAGGCCTGAGAGCGCCTTTGACCGGTTGGTTTGGGCAATGATAAAAAGGTATGTGCCGGACCTTCAGGGAAAGCGGGTCTGCGTGCCCTCCAGCGGGGATAATAACGCGGTGCTGGCTTTCGCACTGATGGGGGCCCGGGTTACCTCCTGTGATATCTCAGGGAATCAGCTGGCGGCGGCAAAGGCAGCCGCCCAGAAGCTGGGGCTTTCTGAGCGGGTCATCTTTCAGCAGGAGGACACCATGCGGCTCTCGGGCATAGAATCCGGGGCCTATGATTTCGTGTACACCTCCAACGGCGTGCATGTCTGGCTCAATGACCTGGAGTCTATGTATAAAAACATCAGCCGGATTCTAAAGCCCGGCGGGGTGTACATTATGTATGAGCTCCACCCATTCCAGCGGCCCTTCGGGGAGAATATGAAGGTTGTGAAGCCCTATGACAGCACCGGGCCCTTTGAGGACGAGACCACGGTAAACTTTGCATGGCGCATACAGGATATCGTAAACCCTATTCTGGACGCGGGAATAAGCCTTATGCACATGGAGGAGATTATGCCTAGCCCCGACTATGAGCGGCCGTTCTTTGTCGACAACGATGAGATGATAAACGGACGGAGCGTGAGCCGGGAGGAAGTGGACGAGATGTACGACTGGCATAAAAATCCGTCGGCGGCCCTGCCGGAGATGATAGCCTTTGCGGGGCGCAGGACTAAATCGGAGTGATAAATATGGTAGAGATATGCCCTGAATGCGGCAACTTTAGCCCCGACAAAACAGTTACAGATAACACAATCGCCTGCCCCAAATGCGGCCATAGCTGGGAATTTCTCAGGCTCCCCCTGTTTATAGTCACCGGGGCCAGCGGCGTGGGCAAGAGCACTACGGTGCATAATTTACAGCAAATGAGCCGGGAGTTCGTGTGCCTTGAGAGCGATATGCTCTATAGTATTATGCCCCATGAGACCCCCGGGGACTATATGGCCCAGACCGAGGCGATGATGTCCTTCTCCCGGGACGTTATGCAGTGCGGCAAGCCTGCGGTTTGGAGCCGGGCGGGGAATATCCAGATGCTCTCTAAGGCCTACGGCACGAGGTTTTTCAGCGGTATTTTTGTGCTGGCCCTGACGGCGGGGGAAGCTGAGCTCCGGCGGCGCATGACCGAGGGCCGGGGCATTGCCGACTCAGAGTGGATTCAGGGCTCTGTAGACTATGACAGGTACTTTTCAGAGCACGACAATATAGAGGGGGTATACTATGATACCCTGGATGTCTCGAAGCTGACGGTGCAGGAGGCCGCCCGAGAGCTGGAGCGCTGGGCGCTCGGGAAGCTCTGATAGCCGGCCTCTGCCGGAATATCACGACATATATATTATTAAATATAATTTTTTAGAAAGCGAAGGTGTTTTTAATGGGCAGACTTTTTGGTACAGACGGCATACGCGGCATAGCGAATAAGGACCTGACCTGCGAGCTGGCGACCCAGCTGGGCCGGGCGGCGGCCCAGGTGCTGACGAATAAATCAAACCTGCACCCCCGGGTGCTAATCGGCAAGGACACCCGCCTCTCCTCGGATATGCTGGAGAGCGCTATGGCGGCGGGCCTTTGCAGCATTGGGGCCAGCGTAATGACCCTAGGAGTCGTTCCAACCCCGGCGGTGGCGTACCTGGTGGAGAAGTACAAGGCGGACGCGGGCATAATGATATCCGCTTCCCACAACTCATTTGAGTATAACGGCATAAAGATTTTCTCCGGCGACGGCTTTAAGCTGCCGGACGATTTGGAGGAGCGCATAGAGGATATTATCCTGGGCAAGACAGATATCTCCGGACAGCTGCCCCAGGACGAGGGCCTGGGCACTGTCACAAGGGCCGAGGGAGCTGTGCGGGACTATATTGAGCACGTGAAATCTACGGTGCACTTTGCCCTGGACGGTATGAAGATAGCTATAGACAGCGCAAACGGCTCCGCCAGCGCCACGGCCGAGGCGCTGTTCACGGAGCTTGGGGCAGAGGTCATAATGCTCAACGACAAGCCCGACGGCATTAACGTAAACCACAACTGCGGCTCCACCCATATGGAGGGACTTATAGAGTATGTGCGCACCCACGAGCTGGACGCGGGCGTGGCCTTCGACGGCGACGCGGACCGCTGCCTGATGGTGGACGAGAAGGGCAATTTTGTGGACGGCGACTTTATTATGGCTATCTGCGCCCTGGACATGAAGAGCCGGGGGAAGCTGAATAAAAATACGGTCGTAGGCACTATTATGACAAACCTGGGCTTCCAGAAATTCTGTGAGGACAACGGTATGCGCTTCGAGGCCACAAAGGTGGGCGACAGGTACGTGCTGGAGCAGATGCGCCTTGACAACTTCAGCTTCGGCGGCGAGCAGAGCGGACACGTTATCTTCAGGGACTTCGCCACCACCGGCGACGGCCAGCTCACCGCCTGCCAGCTTCTGAGCCTTCTCAGGCGCAGGGAAGCGAAGCTCTCATCCCTTGCCACAGTCATGCAGAGATATCCCCAGACCATGGTGAATATCCAGGTGACTCCAGAGGGCAAGCTGGCGTTTTATACCGACCAGCGGGTGCGGGCGGCTATTGAAAATGTGAGCAGCACCCTTGGAAGCGACGGGCGGATAATTGTGCGCCCCAGCGGTACGGAGCCGCTGCTCCGGGTGATGGTGGAGGGCCGGGATGAGGCCCAGATTGAGGAGCTTGCCGAGAGCGTGGCAAAGGTTATACGCGAGGAGCTCTGCTGAAAAATGAGTGAAAGCTATAGTGAAAAAATATCCCGAAGGCTTTGGAACCTGCCCGACAAGGGGGAGCTTGAGAGCCGCCGGGAGGAGACGTTTATAGACGATATCGTCCAGAAGGACCACCTGGAGAGACAGGTGCTGAAGGCCCTGGACGGTGGTGTAAGGACTGCTTTTGACGGCGGTGCCGGGAGCGGGCGCTTCTCTATACTGTTGGCTAAGAGGGGCGTGCGGGTGACCCACTTTGACATATCCGCGCCCATGATAGAGCGTGCCAAGGAATTGGCGAAGGAGGCCGGGGTGCTGGACAATATGGAGTTCGTACAGGGGGCGCTTGAGGATTTGAGCGCCTACAAGGACGGACAGTTTGACTTGGTGCTCTCCTTTGACGCGCCTGTGTCGTACACCTGGCCAAGCCAGGAGAGAGTGATAGGGGAGCTTGCCAGGATATGCGGAAAGAGGCTTCTGCTCAGCGTTTCCTCAAGGCTTGGAATGCTGCCATACCTCAGCAACCCCATCCAGAAAAGCCAGTTTGTTTTAGACGACGGCAGCGCCGACCCGTTTGTGCGCTGGTGCATAGACCATAGAGATGAGATGACAGACAGCTTTCGCTTTGACGTATCAGCCGCCCGGAAGTTCATGAAGGACGGCGTTATGGGCGGCGAAGAGGAGATAGCCGAGTATGATATGGGCGGCGCGCCCTGGTGCATCACCTACGGCTTTATGCCCGGGGAGCTGCGGGGGATACTGGAGCGCCTGGGCCTTAGGGATATCCGCATGGCGGGGCCGGGGGCCTTTGCCCGGACGGTGCCCCATGAGATACTGCAAAAGATAATGGGCGACCCCCGGCAGAAGCGGGACTTCCTGGATTTCTGCTATGAGTATGACCAGGAGCCCCATGTGATTGGCATGGGCAAGGATAATCTGTTTGCCTCGGCGGAAAGGTGAAAGGTATGGATAAATTTTTATGCGTGCTGGGCATATATGACGGCGATACCCAGCGGGCGCTTGCGGAATACCAGGACTCAATACTGCAGGCAGGCTTCAAAGGCCGCCAGACTATGGGCATACCCTTTCATGTGACCCTTGGCACCTTCCCGCTTGAGCGGCGGGAGGAGCTTGAAAATAAGTTAAATGGCCTTAAAGCAGGGCCTATGGAGGTGTACTTCAACCATATAGGCATGTTTGAGGGCCAGCAGGTGCTGTTCATTGCCCCGGATGTTTGCGGGGAGCTGCTGGCGCTGAAGGAGGCGTTCAGCGATGAAAAGGGCTGGACGGCCCACACCACCATGCTTATAGACGAAAGGGAGAACACCCTTAAAGCAATGGAGCTGCTGGGAGAGAAGTTCCGCCGGTTTTCCGGAAGGATAGAGCGTGCCGCGCTGTATGAGTTCTTCCCGGCGCAAAAGCTTTTAGAAAAGAATTTAAAGTGAAACGGAGACAAAATAAATGGAGACAGAAATAATAACAGAAAACGGCATAACAGTAGCGGTTGTGAATAACACTGAAAAAATAGTCAGCCCGCAGGACGCCCTGGACCTGGCTGTAACGGTGAAGTACGAGACCGGGGCGGAGCGTATCGCTCTCCCGAAGAAGCTGCTGCCAGAGGAATTCTTTATCCTCAGCAGCGGGCTTGCAGGGGATATATTGCAGAAATACATCAATTACGGAATAAAAATGGCGGTTTGGGGGGACTTCTCCCGCTATACCAGCAAGCCGCTCCACGATTTTATATACGAATCAAATAACGGGAAAGACTTCTTCTTCGTGGGCACGAAGGAGGAGGCTGTGTCCAGGCTGGCCCGGGCTGTGTAAGCCCCGGCGGGAGAGGAAAACATGAGAACATCAAACTGGCAGGACTACGAACTGATAGACACATCCTCAGGGGAGAGGCTGGAGCGCTGGGGAGATATCCTGCTCATTCGCCCGGACCCTCAGATAATCTGGGAGAGCGAGAGGAGAGACCCCCGCTGGCATACCGCCCACGCCAGGTACCACCGCTCAAATAAGGGCGGCGGGCACTGGGAGCCCTATAAGAAAATGCCCGACGTATGGCCCGTCATCCGGAACGGGCTCACCTTCCGGCTAAAGCCAATGGGCTTTAAGCACACCGGACTCTTCCCGGAGCAGGCGGTGAACTGGGACCTGGTGACAGAGCTTATCGGGAGGGCAAACAGGCCTGTGAAGGTGCTGAACCTCTTTGGCTACACAGGGGCGGCAACCCTGGCCTGCCTGAAGGCCGGGGCGTCGGTCACCCACGTGGACGCCTCAAAGGGCATGGTCCAGTGGGCCAAGGAGAACGCCGCCGCCTCGGGGCTGTCAGACAGGCCTGTGCGCTGGCTCGTAGACGACTGCGTGAAATTTGTGGGGAGGGAGCAGCGCCGGGGGAACACCTACGACGGCATAATCATGGACCCGCCCTCCTATGGAAGGGGCCCCGGCGGGGAGGTCTGGAAGCTGGAGGAGCAGCTTGACGGCCTCTTGCGCCTATGCCTCTCGGTAATGTCAAAGGAGCCCCTTTTCCTGGTGCTGAACTCATACACCACAGGCCTCTCCCCGGCGGTAATGGAGTACCTGCTGAAGGTGCTGATGACGCCGAAACTGGGCGGGACGGTCTCTGCCGACGAGATAGGCCTGCCGGTAACGGACAGCGGCATGGTGCTGCCCTGCGGGAACACGGCTATATGGCAGGGGGAAGCGTGATGGAATACAGGGAGATAGATTTGGAGTCCTGGGGCCGCAAAGAGTATTTTGAGCACTATACCTCTGCCGTCCCGTGCACATACAGTATGACGGTAAAGCTGGACATTACAGGTCTAAGAAGGGGCGGGGCCCGGCTTTATCCAGCGATGCTCTACCTTCTGAGTAAAACCGCCGCGGAGTTTGAGCAGTTCCGCACGGCCTTACGCCGGGACGGAAAGCTCGTGGTATATCAAACGCTGCCCCCAAGCTACACAATATTCCACAAGGAGACTGAAACCTTTTCCTGTATCTGGACGGAGTATTCAGAGGATTACGGAGAATTCCTCCAGAGGTATAATGAGGATATGGGGCAATACGGAAAAGCAGAGGGCTTCATTCCAAAGCCCGGAATGCCGGAGAACAGAGTCAATATTTCTATGATACCATGGGCAGGCTTCGAGAGCTTCCAGCTTAATACGCCGGACTATAAATATTTCCTGCCTATCTTCACAATGGGCAGATACCGCGAAGAAAACGGCCGCTGCTTTATGCCGCTGGCAGTACAGGTGCACCACGCTGTATGTGACGGATATCATCTTAGCTGCTTTCTGGGCGCACTTCAAGAAAAGCTGGAGGCCTGGCCCAAGCATGAAGGGAGGGGGAAGCTATGCTGAAATGGACCTGTGCCGCTTTGGGGCTAGGCTGGGCGGCGTCCATGATATACGAATGGGCCTGGGCCGGAGGGGGGCTTGGGCAGTACATCACCTGGGCGGTGGTGGGGATTACCATAGCCATGGGGCTCTTTATGTCCATGGTCACGAAGGAGCACTGTACAGGAAAGCCTGCAGAACTTAGGCCCATGATATGGTTTATGCTGGCGGCTTTAATCTGCGCCATGCTGTATTCTGCCCTTGAGCGCACAGTGCAGGGACAACTCATCCATGTGCCCATGCTGCCAATGTATATCGTGATGTTTTTGGACTTTCTGGGGTCGGGAGCGTATGCTTCCTGGAAGAAGATAAAGAGGAAAAAATAACGGCTTTTAGGACGGATATTTATGAAGGGCTTTGAGAGGGAAAACCAGCTTTTGTCACTATGCGGACTTAACTGCGGCCTATGCACCATGAAGCTTGGAGGACACTGCGGCGGCTGCGGTAATGGGAACCAGAGCTGCAGAATAGCCCGGTGCAGCCTGGAGCATGGAGGTGTTGAATACTGCTTCCAGTGCCCGGAATACCCCTGCGGGAAATATGAGGATGTTGACAGGTACGACTCGTTTATAACCCACGCAAATCAAAAGGCAGACCTGGAGAGAGCGCGGAGTATGGGCATAGACGGATATAACCGTGTGCAGGAGGAGAAGGCGCGCATTTTAGAATACCTGCTCTCCACCTGCAACGACGGCCGGAGAAAGAGCTTTTTCTCCGTGGCGGTAAACCTTCTGGAGCTCTCGGACCTTATGGGGGTCCAGGAGCTTTTAAAGGGGAGAGAGGCGGCTGCAATAAAAGAGAGGGGTGCCTATGCGGTGGGCCTCTTGAACGAGATAGCGGAGCGCAGCGGCGTATCCCTGAAGCTGAGAAGGAAAAAGTAATAGGCGGGAGAAAATGAAATGTACATTCTTTTAGCTATAGCAATATCCATAGCCGGGGCAGTAATGCTAATAAAACCCGAAATCATCTATAAAGTCACCGAAAGCTGGAAGAGTAACACCACAGGCGAGCCCTCGGACTTATACATCCTGAGCACCCGCATAGGTGGCGGGTTTTTCATGCTGGTGGGTATAGCCGGGGCCATAGCGCTGGCGGTGCTGAGCTGAAAATACTTAAAGGAGATAATCATGGACGAGCAGGAAAAAACTTTGGACGGGCAGGAAGCCAGAAAGTCAAATAGGGTGGGAAAAACCATAAAGACGGGCATTTCCTTTGGAAGCGCCCTTGCCATGGTCATAAGCTATGTGAACTGGCACTCGGTGGGCTGGGCCATATTTCATGGGCTGCTCAGCTGGGTGTATGTGATATACTACATAATACGGTACTGAAAGCAAAGGAAAAGGGAGGTAAAGTCTATGTCATTCATAGAGGCCCAAGGGGTGCGCTTCAGCTATGAGACCGAGGACGCGGGAAAAAAAGAGGTGCTTCACGGCATTGACCTGAAGATAGAGGAGGGGGAGTTCGTGGCCCTTCTGGGTCATAACGGCTGCGGCAAGTCCACAGTGGCGAAGCTCTTTAACGGTATGCTCCTGCCCTCTGAGGGCCGGATACTGGTGGACGGCATAGACACCCTGGACGAACAGAGGCAGCTTGACGTGCGCAGGAGGGTAGGCCTCGTTTTGCAAAATCCCGACAACCAGCTGGTGGCGGGGGTTGTAGAGGAGGACGTGGCCTTCGGGCCGGAGAATCTGGGCGTGCCGCCGCTGGAGATACGAAAAAGGGTGGACGAGGCGCTCAAGGCCGTTGACATGTACCATTACCGCACCCATGCGCCACATAAGCTCTCGGGCGGCCAGAAGCAGCGTGTGGCTATCGCCGGGGTCATCGCCATGGAGACCCGCTGTATTGTGTTGGATGAGCCCACCGCTATGCTGGACCCAAGGGGCCGCACGGAGGTTATGGAAACTGTGAAGAAGCTTAACATGGAGAAGGGCATCACCATAGTGCTCATAACCCACTATATGGACGAGGCTGTACAAGCAGGGCGCGTGGTGGTGATGGACAGCGGCTCAATACTCATGGACGGAGGGCCAAGGGAGGTCTTCGCCCAGGTGGAGCGCCTGAAACGCCACGCCCTGGACGTGCCCCAGGCCACGGAGCTCTGCTATAGGCTCAAGGCGGCGGGTATAGACCTGGGGGGAGCGCCGCTCTCTGTTGAGGAGTGCCTGGAGCTGTTTAGAAACAAGCTGAAAACACAGTGAATACGAGAGAGGAGGACTGCGTCATGGCCCTGAAAGAGAAAATTTCCACCTGGTTTTCCGGCTTTTCACCCTTCAATATGTTTATGCTCTTCATTGCCGGAGTGGTGAACGCCGTCGGCGTCACCATATTCATCGCCCCGGTAAACCTCTACGACAGCGGCATTTCCGGCACGTCGATACTCCTGGGCCAGCTGACGCCCCCGGAGTTCAGCCTTACGCTGTTCCTGCTGATTCTGAATATACCCCTGCTGCTGTTCGGGCTTAAAAGGCAGGGGCCCCTCTTTACCCTGTACGCCATCTTTGCCGTAGGAATATATGCGTGCACGGCCTGGCTGATAACGGACATTCTGCCTATTGACGTGGCCTTCGCCTCGCCCCTTGCGGGGACAGACTTGTTCCTATGCGCCATATTCGGCGGCATGATATCAGGCGTGGGCAGCGGCCTTGCCATACGGTACGGCGGGGCCATGGACGGCATGGAGGTGGTGGCGGTGGTGTTCGCAAAGCGCCTGGGAATCACTGTGGGCACCTTTATGATGGTGTATAACGCCCTGCTGTATATTCTGTGCGGCGTGATACTGAAAAGCTGGATACTGCCACTATACTCAATCGTCACATATGCTTCCTCATCCAAAACGGTTGACTTTATCGTGGACGGCTTGGACACCGAGAAGGCCGCCATGATTATCACCGGGAAGCCAGAGGAGGTGGGCAGCGAGCTGTCATCACTGTTTGAAATCGGCCTGACTGTTTGGGAGACCCACGGCTTTTACTCCGGCGAGAAAAAGACCATGCTCTATGCGGTTGTGAATCAGTTCCAGATACCAAGGCTCAAGGCCGTTGTGCATAAGCTGGACGCCAACGCCTACGTGACCATTACAACTGTGGCGGATTTGCTCCACGGGAGCAGGGAGTCGTCAAATGAATAGGAAACCGGAGGGGTTATTATGGGGACTATAAGAGAAAACGCTGATATAATACTTTACAATACCGGCCTTTTGGAGCGCCTGAATAAAATAGGCACGCCCCATATAATCGGCAGCTACAGAATGGACATGATGGCCTGGAACGACCTGGACATAGACATTGAGAACTCCGATATGTCCGTTGAAAAGCTCTATGAGCTGACGGACTATATAATCAAAACCTTCCGGCCCAAATGGTATGAGGCCAAGGAGGAGGTAACGGACGAGGGCAAAACCGTATGGTTCCAGGGGGCTGAGGCCGTGATAGAGGGTGAGCTCTGGAATTTTGATTTGTGGTTTTTTGACAGGGAGACTATAGGCAAAGCCGAGAGCTACTGCGACGGCATAGCGGCCCGGACAGCCGAAATTCCCGGGGCCAGGGAGAACATAATCAGGATAAAGCAGGAGCTTCTTAGGCGGGGACTTTACGGTTACGGCGAGGGGAAATACATTAGCATGGATGTGTACCGCGGGGTGCTGGAGCAGGGAATCACCGGCATAGAGGATATGCTGGAAAGATATGTGCCGGGGGAGAACAGGATTTAGGAGGGGAATATGGACATAAGACCCGCAGAACTTACAAGCCCGGAGCTTCTGAAGCTCTTTTCAGAGCACGACGCCCATATGATGGACTTCCTGGGCGAGCACAGGAAATACTATACCACCTACAGCGAAAAGGAGCACCTTGGCCGGGCCTGGATAGTGTACCTGGACGGACAGCCAGCAGGCTGCGCGGCATACCGGGAGCGCTCAGAAGGGGTATGTGAGATAAAGCGGGTGTTTATTCGCCCAAAGTACCGGGGGCGGGGCATATCAAGGGAGCTCCTGCGTACAGTGGAGGACTATGCCCGGGAGCAGGGCTGCACCAGGATAGCCCTGGACACCAACAGCGCCCTGGAGCCCGCCGTGACTCTCTACCGCAGGAGCGGCTATGTGGTCACGCACCGGGAGGGGCAGTATATTCAGATGGAGAAGTGCTTATCATGACAAGAGCAGAGCTTGAAAAGTACATTGGGGAAACCTACAATACCGACCCGGACTACCCCTGGGAGGATACCCCTCAGGCGGCGGTGTTCCGGCACAGGAGCAACAGGAAGTGGTTCGCTCTCACCATGACAGTGGGGCGGGACAGGCTGGGTCTGCCGGAGGGCGGGAGCGTAGACATAGTGAACCTGAAATGCGGCCCGATAATGCTGGGCTCAATGCTCATGGAGCCGGGATTTTTCCCCGCCTACCATATGAGCAAGGCCCACTGGATATCTGTGGCTCTGGACGGGAGTGCGGAGGGGGAGAAGATAAAGCTACTGTTGGATGTAAGCTATGAGATGACGGAGAGGAAGGGGAGGAAAAAATGAAAAAGATACTCGTAACCGGCGGCACAGTCTTTGTAAGCCGCTATATAGCCGAATACTACGCCCAAAAAGGTGACGATGTCTGCGTCCTAAACCGCAACACCAGGCCCCAGCCCATTGGCACCACCCTCATAGAGGCCGACCGCCGCAATCTGGGCGATATACTGCGCCACTATACCTTCGACCTGGTGATAGACACCGCCTATACCGCCCGGGACGTGGACCTGCTCCTGGACGCCCTGGGCAGCTTTGGGGACTACATCTTGATAAGCTCCAGTGCCGTCTATCCGGAGACGGCCCCCCAGCCCTTTGCCGAGGAGTCCCCCATTGGCCCCAACAGCTATTGGGGTAGGTACGGTACGGACAAGATAGAGGCGGAGAGGGCGCTTACAGAGAGGGCTCCGGGGGCGTATATCCTCCGGCCGCCGTACCTCTACGGGCCCATGGACAACGTCTACAGGGAGGCATTCGTCTTTGACTGCGCAAGCCTGGGAAGGAAGTTTTATCTCCCCAAGGACGGCTCCCAGCGGCTCCAGTTCTTCCACATCCGGGACCTGTGCCGGTTCATGGACGCGCTGTTGGAGAAGCGCCCGGCAAGGCACATCTTCAATGTGGGCAATAGGGACACGGTCACCCTCAGGGAGTGGGCAGAGCTCTGCTACAGGGCTCTTGGCAGGGAGCCGGAGTTTGTAGAGGTCCATGGTGACGTGGAACAGAGGAGCTATTTCAGCTTCTATGATTATGAGTACCGCCTGGATGTCACGAGGCAGTACGAGCTGATGGACAGTGTTACGGACCTTGAGACAGGTATTAAGGAGGCCTGGGAGTGGTACAGGGAGAATGGGGATAAGGTGAATAAGAAGCCCTATTTTGAGTTTATAGACAGTAATCTGAATGGGTAAAGGAGCCAGCTTATGCTTGAACAAGACTACATCATGCGGCAGATTAAAGAGATAGTGCGCACTGTCCTGAAGCTTATTTTCAATATAGAGGCAGACTCACCATCTGCTCAGCTTATGGAAAGCAGAGAGGAACGGGCTCTTTTAGAGGAGCTTATAAAGCTTGCGGACAGAGGGCGTGTGCTGGAAGCGGAAAATAGTCTTGAGGGGCTGATAGAAGGCGGTAAGAGCAGCCTGATGCTTGAGCTCCTGTTCTATTCGCACCTTAACGGGAAGACGGACAGCTTTTTGGAGACCTGCAGATTCAGCAGAGAGAAAATCAGAGCTGGCATAGGCCGGACGATGGACAGGTACGGCCTTTCGGACCTATCAGAAATGCTATTATCAGATTTATAGGCAGGTGTAGAAAATGCCAATCATAGAAACCAAAAACCTAACCTACATCTACGGTCAGGGCACTCCCTTCGAGAAGGTGGCTGTAGAGGACGTCTCGCTGTCCATTGAGAAGGGGGAGTTCATAGGCGTTATCGGGCACACCGGCAGCGGCAAGTCCACTCTTATACAGACCCTCAACGGCCTGATTCGCCCCACCTCGGGCCAGGTGCTCTTAGACGGCAGGGATATCTGGCAGGAGCCCAAGAAGATACGCTCGGTGCGCTTCCGGGTGGGGATGGTGTTCCAGTACCCGGAGTACCAGCTGTTTGAGGAGACCGTAATAAAGGACATCATGTTCGGCCCTAAAAATATGGGGCTCTCAGAGGGTGAGGCGAGGGAGCGGGCATATGAGGCCGCACGGTTTACAGGCCTTAAAGAGGAGCTCCTCACAAAATCCCCCTTCGAGCTCTCGGGCGGGGAGAAGCGGCGGGCGGCTATCGCGGGGGTGATAGCCATGGACCCTGAGGTGCTTATACTGGACGAGCCCACTGCGGGCCTGGACCCCAGGGGCCGGGATGTGCTTCTGGCGCAGATAGGCCAGTACCACCGTGAGCGGGGGAATACCGTGCTCTTAGTGTCCCACAGTATGGAGGACATCGGGCGCACCGCAGACAGGCTCCTGGTAATGAGCGGCGGGCATAAGCAGTACCTTGCCCCCACAAAGGAGGTCTTCTCCCATGGGGAGGAGCTTGAGGGCATGGGCCTTAGGGTGCCGCAGATAACCAAGATAATGCAGGAGCTCATAAAGCTTGGCGTGCCAGCCGACCCGTCTACCCTGACGGTGGATAGGGCCGTAAAGCAGCTTATACCATATTTCAAGAGCAGAGGGGGAGACAAGAATGCTGTCTGATATAACCCTGGGGCAGTATTTCCCCGCAAAGTCAGTTATGCACCGGGCCGACCCCCGGCTCAAAATCTGCCTGACGGTTTTCTCCATCGTGCTGATATTCTCAGCGGGGAACTTCTTCTCCCTGGCCTTAGCCGTGGGCTATATAATCCTTGGCATGGCCCTGTCGAAGATACCGCTGAAGCTCTACCTCAAGAGCCTAAAGCCCATACTGTTTATCATAATCTTCACCGCCGTCCTGAACATCTTCTACGGCACGGGGGACCCTATCTGGCAGTGGGGCTTCATCAAAATTACAAGGAACGGACTGCTGAACAGCCTGTTTGTCTCAGTTCGCATTATAACCCTGATACTTGCAAGCTCTGTACTAACCTTCACCACATCCCCCACCCAGCTCACCGACGCCATCGAGCGCCTGCTGAAGCCCTTGGCAAAGCTGAAGGTCCCGGTGCACGAGTTCGCCATGATGATGACAATAGCCCTGCGCTTCGTGCCCCTGCTGCTGGAGGAGACCGACAAGATAATGAGTGCCCAGAAGGCCAGGGGCGCCGATATGGAGAGCGGCGGCATAGTCCAGCGGATAAAGGCCCTGGTGCCGGTGCTGATACCCCTGTTTGTGTCGGCCTTCCGGCGGGCCTTCGACCTGGCTACGGCTATGGAGAGCCGCTGCTATAACGGCGGGGAGGGCCGCACCAAGATGAAGCAGCTGCATTTCGGCGCTGTGGACTGGATGGTGCTTTTGAGCGCAATATTATTGCTGGGGGCATTTATGGCGCTGAATATTGTGTTGCCGCCCAGCATTGTTAGATAAAAGCGGCAAAATGGTATATAAGTATTGCGAAAACAGGAACTTTGAGGATTTCGCCAGCGGAAGGGTACTTCTTCATAGGACAGGGTATCCCAACTTCCCGGTACGGCTTGCCCAGGAGATTTTCTGCCGGTGTATGGAGCGCATAGGCAGTCCGGAGCAGATATGTATCTATGACCCATGCTGCGGAGGCGGGTACCTGCTGACAGTCCTGGGGTTTTTGAACTATGGGCGGATAGAGAGCATAGCAGCTTCGGACATAAGCGCCGAAGCGGTGGAGCTGGCCCGGGAAAATCTGTCGCTGCTGTGCCGGGAAGGCCTTGGGCGGCGGATTGAGCAGCTAGGCCGGCTACGGGACCTGCATGGCAAAAGCTCCAGCCTGGAGGCACTGGAGAGTGCTGAAAATCTGCTGGGTATTGTAACCGGGGCGGCCCGGGAGATAAAGCGTAAGGTTTTTCAGGCGGATATCCTGTCCCCGGGTGCGCTGGAGGGACGGGACTTCAAGGCGGATATAGTTTTTACCGACGTGCCTTACGGAAATCTGGTGGAATGGCAGGCGGGGCAGGAAGATGCCCTCTGCCTCCTTGACAGGCTGCTGCCGGTAATAAAGGACACTTCGGTGGTGGCAGTATGCTCGGACAGGCGGCAGAAATTCCGCTCGGACTATTTTCGCAGGGTGGAAAAACAGGCGGTAGGAAAGCGGCTATTTCAGATATTTGTGCCTGCATAAACCAAATAAACTGAGAGGATGAAAACTATGGCTGAACTCAAAACCATGGGCTTCGGGAAGGCCATGGAAAGGAAGCTCAAATCCGTCGGTATAAACTCTGCGGAGGAGCTGCGGGAGATTGGAAGCAGGCAGGCCGTATCCAGGCTTAAGGAGAGGTATCCAGGCACCTGCGTGGTGATACTTTATTATCTTGAGGCCGCAATACAAGGAGTGGACATAAAGGAACTGGACGGTGGGTGCAGGGCTGGCTTAAAGGAATACTTCAAGCAGCTGTGACAGTCAGAATGAAACTAAATGGGAAAATCCAGAGGAAGGACAAAAAATAATGCTGTCGGACAGCCCCATGCTGTGCGGCTGCTCCAGGCAGAGACTGCCGTATATCCTGGAGCAGGTCCTTCCCCGGCGGGACCTTGAGGTGAAGCGTGAGCATACCGCCCTGGATGGCTGCGGGAAATGCAGCTTCCTCGTAATACTGAGATAGGAGTCCATATGCGCAACTTACTATTTACTATAACCTACGACGGAACAAACTACCACGGCTGGCAGATACAGGAGAACGCCATCACCGTCCAGGAGGTGTTCCAGGACGCCTTCAGGAAGGTGACCGGGGCAAGAGGGGACATGAAGGCATGTTCCCGCACGGACACGGGGGTACATGCCAGGGAGTTCTGCGTCAGCGTGAAGACGGAGAGCCCGATTGCCCCTCAGCGGATGGTGGCGGCTGTAAACCACTGGCTGCCGGAGGACATAGCAGTAAAGGCCTGCCGGGAGGTACCCGGGGACTTTCACGCCAGGTATAGCTGCAAGGGCAAGGAGTACAGCTACGAGATATGGAATAATCCTGTGCGGGAGCCCTTTCTGAGGGGAAGGGCCCTGCACTACTGGTACCCTATAGACGAGGGGCGATTGAACGAAGCGGCGGGGCACTATGTGGGCGCCCACGACTTTACCTCCTTCTGTACTCTCGACAAGCGGGAGCTGGGGGATATGGTGCGCACGGTCACTAAGGCAAGTGTAGAGCGCCGGGGGGACATGGTGGTGTTCACCGTTGCCGCCGACGGCTTTCTCTATAATATGGTGCGCATTATGGCAGGAACGCTCCTGCGGGTGCAGGAGGGGAAGCTTCTGCCCGGGGATATCCCTCAAATACTTGAGGCGAGGGACAGGGCCAAGGCGGGCCCCACAGCCCCGGCCTGCGGGTTGTACCTGAATAAAGTGTTCTACTGAGGTTTTTCATAAGGGAGGCGGGCTCATGGCGAAGCACGAGAAGCACGAAGAGAAGAAGAGCAGGGTCATAAACCTGGACGATTACCGGAAGAAGGCCCCAAGCGAGCCGGCCCAGGAGGCCGAGGCGGAGCTGGAGTATGAGGATATTTTCAGCGGAGATGAAGAGGAGAGCGAGGCCCAGCGGCAGAAACGGCGTGAGCTCCGGCAGCTGCCAAAGGCCGTGTATATAGTGAGCCTTGTGCTGCTCGTAGCGGTGGTAGGACTCAGCCTCTGGATAAACCGAGAGCACCTTACTTGGGACAATATAAGGGAGTCTGTCAAATTACAGGTGAAGGGCGAGGAGATAGGGGACGGCTTCCCTGTGCCCATCACCGGGGCGAACGTGTATGAGGGGAACTTCCTAAGCTACGACGGCGGCGTGGTGACCCTCAGCAATACGGCCCTGACCGCCATAAACAGCACCGGCACGGAAAAATTCTCCGTGCGGCACAATTTAAGCGCGCCGGTAATGCGCTCGGCGGGGAACCGCTACCTGCTCTTTAACAGCGGCAGTAAGGGGTATATGGCCCTGTCCGGGGGCAGGATAGCTGCGGAGGGTGCGGCAGAGACGGATATACTTGCCGGGGGAATCTGCCCGGGCGGGAGGTTTGCCCTGGGGCTGGAGAGCAGCTACGGAGCCTCCAAGCTGGAGGTCTATATGGCCGACGGCAGCCTGCAGT
Organism: Acutalibacter sp. 1XD8-36; assembly: GCF_009917525.1. Classification (GTDB taxonomy): domain Bacteria; phylum Bacillota; class Clostridia; order Oscillospirales; family Acutalibacteraceae; genus Acutalibacter. The sequence continues at coordinate 224,526 of NZ_QZDU01000002.1, read as the reverse complement.
ATGAATACCCGTTCTCCAACGACTATATCACGGCAATAGCCATGAACTACGACGGGACATATGGCGCTGTGTGCACCGTGCGCAGCGAAAAGGGGGAGATGGTCTCAAAGCTCAGCATCTTTGACTTTAACCAGGAGGAGCCGGTTGCAGAGTATGAGACCAGGGAGAACTTCCTTTTTGGGGCGTACTGGGCGGAAAACGGCTCAATATACGGCGTTGGGGACGCGGCGCTGGTATGCGGACTGTCCGGAAGCTATGAATTTTCGGAGTACGGCTATCAGGGGCGGCAGCTCACGGCGTTCAGCTTGAGCTCGGGGCGGGCGTTTCTCTCTGTATCCGCCTATGAGCACGGCGGGACAAGCACGCTGCTGGTGTTTAACGGAGGCGAAAAGATAGGGGAAAAGAACCCGGTGAGGGTCGAAATGGAGGCAAGAGTTGAGGCCATATCCACGTCCGGCGGGACGGTCGGGGTGCTGATGGGAGGAGAGGCCGTATTCCTGGACTACATCACCGGCATGGAGCTCGGGCGCACAGAGGCCGGAGAGGACGCCAACGGCATAGCCCTTGGCAGCGAACGCCGGGCGTACATACTGGGTGTAAGTGAAATACGCACAGCAGAGATAAGCTAAGACGCGAAGCGCGAAGGGGTCAAGGGGGCGGGGCCCCCTTGCAGGGTGTGGGGCAGCGCCCCACGGTCCCAAAGGAGCGCGAAGCGCCCAATAATGAAAGATAACTGTAAGGGTCTTACACTTGAGAAAAACCATAACTTGTGCTATAATATCAAAACCGACAAGTACCCAAAAGGAAAAAGGAGAGTATCATGGGCTACATTTTAGACGGAATAATCTTACTTATCTGCCTGCTCTGCGTACTTATAGGCGTAAAGCGCGGCTTCATCCACTCGGTAGTACGTTTTCTGGGCTCAATAATCGCCGCGCTCTTAGCCCCGGCCTTGGGCGGCGTCCTGGCCCAGTGGCTGTTTGACACCATGTTCCGGGGGGCGATGGTAGAAAAAATCAACTCCTCCCTGCAGACACTGGGCGCGGACAACGCCGCAGCCGCCGCGAGCCAGGTCCTAGCCTCCCTGCCGGACTTTCTGGTGCGCGCCCTGGAGGAAGCGGGGGTCACCCTGGAAACCGTGAGCCACGCTATAAACAGCCAGACCAGCGGCGCGGCGGGTATGGTAGTAGACTACCTCTCCCCGGTGTTTGTAAACTTCCTGAAGGTGCTGGCAGTAATAGTCCTTTTCTTCCTGTTCATGACTATTGTAAGGCTTCTGGCGGCGTTGGTGGGGGATATTCTGCGCCTGCCGATACTAAAGGAAGTGGACGGCCTGTTGGGCGGCGTCTTCGGATTCCTATTGGCCATGGTGAGCGTATGGGTAGTTGTAGCCGGAGTCATGGTGTTCATGCCTATGCTGGACTCCGGGACACAGCAGCAGGTGCAGGAGGCGCTGGACGGCTCGCTGCTCACAGGAGTGCTTGTAAATATGAACCCTCTAAGGGGCATGTTCCAGTAAGCGGGGAAAAGGAGACAGGAATTGGATAAAACCGGGACAATGAGTAAAAACTTGGGAAAAGAAAGAAAAGACAGAAGAGAAAGGGGACAGTCAATGCCCCAAAATAAAGCAAACGCAAGCCGTATTATAACAGTGCCCAACGGGATGTCGGTCCTGCGCATACTGCTGGTGCCTGTATTTGCCGCGTTTTATCTTAATGGCAACTTGCCGGCGGCGGTGACAACGCTGGTGATATCCGGCGTTACGGATATGCTGGACGGCCTTATAGCCCGGCGCTTCAACCAGATAACAGACCTTGGCAAAATGCTGGACCCCTTTGCCGATAAGCTGACCCAGGGCGTGGTGGCCCTGTGCATAGCCATCCGGTTTCCGTCCATACGGCCCTTACTGCTGCTGTTTATACTGAAGGAGCTTTTAATGCTTAGCTGCGCCGTAGTGCTCCTAAAAAAGCATAAGCGCCCCTGCGCGGCGAAGTGGTACGGCAAAGTGGCTACGGTGATGTTCTATATGTCGGTTTCCGCAATAGTGCTGCTGGACGGCCTTGGTATAATGGGGCCGGACAAACAGAATATAGCGGCATTTGTGATGCTGGGGCTCACAGGCATTATGATGGCCTATGCCGCTGTGAAGTATTTTCAGATATTCCTGGCTATACTAAGGGAGCCGGAGGAAAAGGGGGAGAAATAGCATGAGGCAGAGGATGCTGGGATTTTTCAGCGGCTTTCCGAGCCACCACTTTCCTTTTGAGATTGCAGAAAAATTAAAGAGTGAACTGGCAGAGCGGGAGAGCATAGTCTTTGTGAGCGCCTGGCCCGAGGACTACGAGCGCAACGACAGCGACCTTGAGGGCATGTATGAGATGTTCACGGAGCAGGGCATGGACTTTAGGCGGCATAGGGTAATCGACAGCCGCGCTGAGGCCTGTGAAGCTGCGAAGGAAATCAGGGAGGCCTCCTGTATTTTTTTAATGGGCGGGCACCCAGGGCTGCAGCTCTCCATGATACAGGATATGGGGCTGGCGGAGGCTGTGAGGGAATCCGGCGGGGTGGTGCTGGGAGTCAGCGCCGGTGCCATAAATATGGCCCTTCGCTCCCTGGACACCAAGGAGTCGCCGGTGCCATATGAAGGGCTGGGACTGGCTGACATTACGGTAAAGCCCCATTTTGAGCCCGGATATGAGGGGGTGCTCTCGGCCCTTATGAGAATTTCGGACGAGCTGCCTATCTGCGCCATGGAAGATAACAGCGCAATATTTGTTGAGGAGGGCGGCATATCTTTTACAGGGCAGATACACTGGATAGAGAGGGGCGCATACAGCCCCTTTTCGCCGGAAAAACTTAAAATTCCTGGAAAGAATTAACCACGGGCGCAAAAGTTAAAAGCTTGTTAATGAAATCCCCGGGGTTTCGTGATATAATACTGCGGTGAACAGGACCGACCAAGTCCCGAGAGGGGGGGAGGATTATATATGATGATGCTATGTACAAGATGTCATAAGAGGCCGGCAACGGTGTTTGTGTCCCAGTCCGCCGACGGCAAGGACATAAGGGGCTACTGCTTTGTCTGCGCCAAGGAGCTTGGCATTAAGCCGGTGAACGACATAATGGACAATATGATGAACACACTCAAGCAGCAGACCGGTATAACCGACGAGGAGTTCCAGGAGGCCACCGAGCAGATGGCCCAGATGATGCGCATGGACGCGGCGGAGGCCGGTGAGGAGTTGGAGGAGGATGAGGACGATTTCTCTCCGGGAGGCGCGGCGACCCTTCCCGCAGACATGCTGCTGGGTCGGCCCGCCCATGGCAGCGGCTATGGCCAGGTGCGGGATAAGAAGGAGAGCGTGCACAAGAAGAAGCGCAAGCATATCCAGAACTACTGCACGGATTTGACCGGGCGGGCCAGAAAGGGCGAGCTGGACAATATAGTGGGCCGGGAGAAGGAGATAGAGCGGATAATACAGATACTCTCCCGCCGCACAAAGAATAACCCCTGTCTTATAGGGGAGCCCGGCGTGGGAAAGACAGCCGTTGCGGAGGGCCTGGCTCTGCGCATAGCCGGGGGAAAGGTGCCCGCAAAGCTCAGGGACAAGGAGATACAGCTTTTGGACCTGACGGCCCTTGTAGCGGGCACACAGTTCAGGGGGCAGTTTGAGAGCAGGATAAAGGGCCTTGTGGACGAGGTGAAGGCCGACGGAAATGTGATACTCTTTATCGACGAGGTCCATAACCTTGTGGGCACTGGCGACGCTGAGGGGAGCATGAACGCCGCAAATATACTGAAGCCCGCCCTCTCAAGGGGCGAGATACAGGTTATAGGGGCCACCACCTTCAACGAGTACAGAAAGTACATTGAAAAGGACGCGGCACTGGAGCGGCGCTTCCAGCCGGTCACGGTGACGGAGCCCTCCATAGACGATGCAGTTAATGTAATACTTGGAATTAAGAAATACTATGAAAACTACCATAGGGTGACGGTTTCCGACTATATAGCCCGGCGGATAGTGGTGCTCTCTGAGCGGTACATCAACGACAGGTATCTGCCCGACAAGGCCATAGACCTGCTGGACGAGGCCTGTGCCTGCGCGGCCCTTCGGAATAAGCGCCTTGAAGAGTATGACGCAATGAAGCTGAGCCTTTATAAGGAGCGCTCAAGGGAGCAGGCCCTGTCAGACCCGGGCAGCGCCACCGTAGACTATGAGGAGCTGGCGAAGACCCACTACAGGATAGCCACCCTGGAGGAGGGCCTGGATAAGCTTAGGAGCGAGGGAATCTTCTCCCCGGTGGAGGAGCAGGACCTGGCATATGTGATAGAGCTCTGGACCGGCATACCCGCCTCAAAGGTGGAGGCTGGAGACCTTCAGAAGCTCAGCGGCCTTGAAGACGTGCTCAGGAAGCGCATAATCGGCCAGGAGGAGGCTATAAAGGCTGTGTCGGCGGCGGTGAGGCGCAGCCGGGTGCAGATAAGCCCGAGAAGGCGCCCGGCGTCGTTTATCTTTGTGGGGCCCACGGGCACCGGCAAGACGGAGCTGGTGCGGGTGCTGTCTGAGGAGCTTTTTGACGCAACTGAAACCATGATACGTCTTGACATGTCCGAGTTTATGGAGAAGCACTCCGTCTCCAAGATAATCGGCTCGCCCCCCGGCTACGTGGGCTACGACGAGGCCGGGCAGCTTACAGAGAAGGTGCGGCGCAGGCCATACTCAGTGCTGCTCTTTGACGAGATAGAAAAGGCCCATCCGGAAGTTATGAATATACTCCTGCAGATACTGGACGAGGGGCATATTACCGACGCCCACGGACGCAGGGTGAATTTTGAGAACACAGTGATAGTCATGACCTCCAATGCGGGCAGCGAGCGTAAGGAGGGCTCACTGGGCTTTGCAAAGACTGCTGAGGATATCAGCAGGGAGAAGGCGATGAAGTCCCTGTCTGAATTCCTGCGCCCGGAGTTTTTGAGCCGCATTGACGAGGTGGTAATCTTCAAGCCTCTGACAAAAGAGGACTATGTGTCCATTGCGGGGCTCATGCTTGAGGAATACGTGGGCTCATTAAAGGAGAAGGGTATAGCGTTCAGGTATGACGAAGCCGCCTGCCAGGCCCTGGCTGAGAAGTCACATAACGGCAAGTCAGGGGCCAGGGACCTGCGCAACGCCATACGCCGGGACGTGGAGGATAAGATAGCCTCCCTTCTGATAGAGCGCGGCGGCAGTATCAGCGCTGTGGGCCTCACAGCCAAGGATAAGGAACTGAAGGTGGAGGCGCTTTGATGGAGCTGAGACTGGCTGCAGAGAGTGATGTGCCGCAGATAGCCCGGCTCTATGATTTGGCCCGGGCCTCTCTGAGGGACGCCGGAGTGCCCCAGTGGCAGGACGGCTACCCAAACGGTGAGGACGCGCTTGGCGATATCAGGGCGGGGCACGGCTATGTGCTCACAGAGAATGGAAGGGTGGCGGCTTTCGCATGCCTGGCGTTCGGGGTCGAGCCCACATATAATATTATTGAGGACGGCGCCTGGCTGGGAGAGGGCGAATACGGCTTTCTGCACAGAGTAGCCGTGGACCCGGCGCTCAAGGGCCGTGGCGCGGCTGGGATATTCTTCAGCGAGCTCAAGCGCCAGGCGAAGGAGCGAGGCATAAAAATCATCCGCGGCGACACCCACCGGCTCAACCTCCCTATGCAGAGGGTTATGGCTAAAAACAGCCTGGAGCTTAGGGGCGTGATACACGTAGAGGACGGCAGCGAGCGGCTGGCGTATGAGTGTATACTTGAGTAAGATAGATGTATACGTAAACGAAGTCCGCACCCCAAAAAGGGTGCGGACTTTTAGTTTTAACGATGTAATACGACGCTCTCTATTTCTGTGGGCATGGTAGATATTTTCTAAATTATTCCAGGTTAAAATGCTTAGCCAATGCCGCGAGCGTTTCTTCTTGTGTGTCATTTTCAAAATCAGAGCGGGTATATGTAAAAAAGCCGGTATGCTGCCAGTCGGTTTCCATTGGAGGATGGTATAGAGCCCACGAATTGAAATTTTTCAGAGTTGCGTCAGGGTCACGGCAGAGCTTAATCTGGTCCATCATGAATTTTTTGTCGGGGTCGTCGCGCTCAAAAAAACGCGTTGCGCAGATGTCGGGCGGGTCGCAGAGCATAATCGCTACATGGCCGTAGTCGGAAATCTCCCGCAAAACATCTGGCGGGATGTTTGTATCAACGATGATATTCTTCCCCTTGGCAGATAGCTTTACCAGCTCCATTATTTCAATTTCAACACACTCCTGCGATACATGATGTACCCAGTTCCAGTGCTCCTCAGGCGTCATGTTCAGCCATTCTTCCCAACCGCTCATTGTGTCAAAATAGGATAGCCCGGGCTGCTTCCACCGCGACAGCTTTTCCCGCGGAAATGCGTCGTGGTAGTTCTCGCCGCAGGGCACCATGTCATACCGTTCAGCCAGCATTTTCACCATTGTGGATTTCCCTGCATAGCTGTGCCCGTTGATAAAGTAAACATTGCTCAGGTAATGCTTAATAATATTGTCACTGATTTGAATTTTCATATTTATTGACCTTTTGATTTCTGTTTCAAATTTATTATATTGCTATTTATGATAAAGTTGAGACTGTTTCATCATGCTTGTTGCCCAGCCGGAATACCTCAGGCCTCAAAGCCAAAGCGGTACTTTTGAAGCAGGCCCCTCATGAGAAATTGCAGTCAATAAGCTCTCCGTTATAGATGATTCGGTAATCCCGGGAGCGCAGTATATCCGCCAGCTCCTTCCCGGTGCGGGCCCTTCTGGGCAGGGCTATCCCTGCGTTTTTGATGCCGCCGTCGGTATAGATATGCACGTCCCCGCCCGAAGTCCCCGGCAGGCCGGCTGCTCTCGCCAGCTCCACAGCCTGTTCATTTTCCTTGGGGTAGTTATGGTAGTTATAGACCTCCAGGGCGTCCAGATACTCCGGCTCGGGCCCCACGTCCATGTCTATATAGTCCCTGTCCCTGAAGGGGTGGGCCATGGAGATAAAACCTCCCCACTGGTGGACCAGTCTGGAATACTCCGACAGGGGCAGAAGGTGTATATCGGGATTACTCAGCAGAAAGTCAAGGTCAATGCCATAGGTCAGCACTTCCTTACCGTGACCGTAGTTATGCTCAATGCCAAAGAGCACGTCGAAGTCCTTTCCCTGGGCCCACTCCCGGGCAGCAAGATACACGGAATAATACCGCTCCATCTTCTCCCTCCAGGTCCATTCCTTTGGGACGGCAGAATTGCCCAAAAGGAAGTGGTCGGTGAACACCATCCCGGCGTACCCGGCCTCATAGTAGGCCCCGGCCATCTCATAGGGCGTGCTCACCCCGCAGCCGCTCCCCCAGCAGGTGTGGCAGTGGGTCTCGTAAAGATACGGATACTTTTCGTCTCTCATTTTTATCCCTCCGGCAAAATATAAACTTCACGGCTTCCCGGCAGAAGCCGGGGCTATCTTTCAGATAAGGTCACATGTACGGTATCGCCCTCCGATTTGCCAAGGCTCCTGCGTATGGACTTTAAGACCCCGATGATATAGCAGATATTTCCCTGCTCGTCCTTCACGCCCATATTTACAATGCTTCCGTCGTACGCAATGCCGTCAAACTCAGCGTGCACCTTTACGCGCCCCTTCCCAAACTCCTGGCGGATATCCCAGGGGAAGACCACGTACGCGCCGCCCTTCTCAGGTATCTCATGGATGACCGCGTCAAAAGTATATTCCTTTGCCATAGTAAGCGTAAATTTCCTTTCTCAGGCATTGACCACGTTCTTGGCCCAGATTCCAGACTTGAGCATAATGAGCGATATGACTGCCTTAAGCCCGGAGTCCACGCACTGCACCAGGAAGAACATCCAGGGAAGGCTGAGTGACGTAAAGCGGCTGAGCAAAAATGCCACAGGAAGGCAGACCACCCAGGTGTAGGCGCAGTCGAAAAGGAAGGTGATGAAGGTGCGCCCGCCGGAGCGTATGGCAAAGTATGAGCAGTTGGTGACAGCCCCCAGGGGCAGGAAGGCTCCGGATATTATGAGCATTTGGGCGGCAAGCTCGCGCACATTCGCCTCGGTATTGTATATCATGGGTATCACCCCGGAACTGGCTATTAGCAGCAGGCCCATCACTATGTTTAGGGCTACGCCAAAGGCCGTAAGCTTGCGCACAGAGTCCTTCGCCCCCTCTATGTCATTGGCCCCGAGCTGCTGCCCGCAGATAATGGCAACAGCGCCGCCCATGGACATGAGGAGCATAGAGAACAGGTTAAAGGCAGTGCCGTTGATATTGCTGGCAGCCACAGCCGCCAGGCCGCGGGTGGCATAGCAGGCGGTTATCATGGAGATACCCATGGACCAGAGGCTCTCGTTGAGCATTAAGGGTGTGCCGGTGATAACTATGCGCTTAACAAGGGGCAGGGGCACTTTAAGGCTCCTGAGGGCGCCGTCCATAAAGGGGAACTTCTTTTTGTGCCGCACACTCTCAAGGATAAGATATCCCATCTCTATATACCTGGCTATCACCGTAGCCAGCGCCGCGCCTGCAACGCCCATCTTTGGAAAGCCGAAGCTGCCGAAGATAAGCAGATAGTTCAGCACCAGGTTTACGGCTATGGAGATAACGCTTGCCACCATTGGTATAAAGGTCTCGCCGGTGTCCTTCAGGACGCTTGCATAGCAGTTGGACACGGCAAAGGGAAGGAGACCCCAGAGCATTATCCACATATAGCTCCTGGCATAGCTGAGGGTGGAGGCTATCTCCTGGGGCGTTGAGGCCTCGCTGTGCAGGAACAGCATGAAGAAGCTCTCTCCGAAGAATATCAGCGCCAATATTCCCAGCCCTCCCATAGCCACGGCGAATATGAGCCGGAAGCGCAGGGTATGCCTGAGGCCGTCCATGTCCCCCTTGCCGTAATACTGGGCCCCGAAAATAGATGCCCCTGACATGCCGCCGAAAATAGTCAGGTTGAAGATAAAGATAATCTGGTTTACAATCGCCACGCCGGACATAGGCTCTGTGCCGAGCCTGCCCACCATCACATTGTCCAAAAGGTTTACAAACTGGGTGATGCCCTGCTGTATCACCATTGGCACCAGCAGAGCTATGACCGACATGTAAAAGGCCTTTGTGCCTATAAATTTCTTTATGTACTGCATGGGAATAAACCTCCGAAAAGATGTGTCGAATTTAGATATTATAGCACGTATTGATAAGAGATTCAAGGGAGTTTTCAGAATAAGAAAAAAGAAAAGGGCGCCCGGGGCGCCCGATATAGCTTATAAATCCTTTGTCCGCTCACTGCTGGAATCGGCGCTGCTGTCGTCGTCAAGGCCGCTCACATCGCTGCTCACCTGGCCGTCGCTCTCTGTGCCGTTCTCGATATCGTCGTCCCCGCTGTTGATACCGCCGCCCTGGCTGCTGGAGTAGTCGGGCATGCTGCTCTTTTCATCCTCGTAGGGGAAGCCGCTAGAGTTATCGTCATGGTCCGGGTCCAGGGCCGACTCAACCCGGCTGACGGTATTGCTTATATCGTCCCCAAGCTTGGAGGCCGCGCTCTCTACCTTGCCGTTGCCGCAGCCGGTGAGCATCAGGGCCATAAGGCAGCAGGTGGAAAAAATCAAAAAACTTTTTGTTTTCATAGCTTATCCCTTTCTTCCGTAAGGTTTTTGTTCCCTGATAGTGTGGCCCGCAAGTCCGGGAAAAATACATATATGACGCGATTGCAAAAAGTTTTTTTACATGTTAAAATACTATATTATAGCTATAAGTATAAGGGGGGTAATGACCTTGGTATACACCGTGACCCTAAACCCGGCCCTGGACATGTTCCTGCGCCCCGGCAGATTCGAGCCCGGCGGCGTCTGCCGCTACAGCAGCCCGGAATTTATCCCTGGGGGTAAGGGAATAAACGTGTCCCTCATGCTAAAAAGCCTGGGCATAGACACGACAGCCGCGGGTATATCCGCGGGCTTCACCGGGCGGGAGCTTGCCGCACTGCTGGAGCGCGAGGGCTGCAGGACAGACTTCGTGGAGCTAAAGGATGGGCTCACCCGGGTGAATGTGAAGATTCTCCCCGGCAGCCAGCCGGAGACTGCCCTGAACGGCGGCGGGCCCGATATGGCCCTCAGTGACCTGGAGCCGCTGGCGAAGAATATCTCAGAGCTCAGCCAGGGGGATTTCCTGGTGCTGGCGGGCAGCGTGCCCGGCGCCCTGCCCGATAACGTATATGCCAAGCTAATGGACTCTGCCCCCGCCGGAGTGAAGATAGTAGTGGATACCTCCGGTCCGGCGCTCACCGAGGCGGTGCGCAGGGGGCCCTTCCTCATAAAGCCCAACCTGGAGGAGCTGGGGGAGGTCTTTGGCGTAGAGATTAGAGAGGCAGGGGGCGCCATAGAATACGGCAGGAAGCTACAGGCTATGGGAGCCAGAAACGTGGCTGTCACGCTCGGGGGCGGCGGGGCGCTGCTGCTCACCGAGGAGGGCCGGGCCGTGGAGCGTGAAGCTATACCGGGGGAGGAGATATCCTCTGTCGGGGCGGGGGATTCCTTCGTTGCCGGATTTATTTACGGCCTCATACTGGAGGGGGACCTTACAGGGGCCTTGGGCTGGGCCATGTCCGCAGGGGCCGCCACAGCCTTCTCAGTGGGGATAGCAAAGGGTGAGGCGGTGAAAAAGCTCCATTCACAGCATATCTTAATAGAAAATTAAGTTGACACGGGGCTCAATAGAACGTAAAATAATAATGGTGAAATGTCCGGGAAGTTTCCAAACCGAAAGGAGACCCTGATGAATCAGAATAATAGGCCCGTGGAGAACGAATACCGCTCCTCCCAAATGTACAAGACCCTGAGCGGGGCAAATATACCTGGCGCCGACAAGCTGGCTGAGGGCCTGGGAAAGGCGGCGGCAGGGCTTGACCAGGCGCTGAACACAGTGGGCCCGGCGGTGCAGTCCGCCGCCCGGACCGTCCAGGAGGAGGTAAGGCGCGCCCAGTCCCAGCAGAACCAGCCGCCAGACGGCAGCTACCGATATACCTACCGGTACCAGGGGAAGAATGCGCCGCCCCCGAATGCTCAGAGCACAACGCAGACAAGGCCTCCGCAGCAGGTGAGGCCTTCCCCACAGCAGCAGGCCTATACCCAGCAGGGGCATTACCGTCCTCCCCAGGGGGTGACGCCTGTGCCGCCGCCGAAAATGCCACAGCAGCCCCAGCCCCAGATGAAGCTGGTGCGCACGGGAAGCCCTGCAAAATATTATATCACTGGCATAGCGGCGCTGCTGTATGCCCTGAACGGCCCCATGACGGAGCCTGCCAACTTCGCAGTATTCGCCATCGTGATAGCCCTGGTGTTCTTCCTCTCAGGAGCGCTCTTTAAGGGAAAGAAGCAGTTCGTGCCCATAGAGGCCGAGAAGCCCCAGCCAAAGCCGGAGACTGTCCCCGAGCCGAAGAAGGAGCCGGAGCCCGAGAAGAAGTCCCGCACCGGCAACCCCGAGGTGGACAAGATAATCGATGACGGCTACGGTTACCTGCGCCAGCTTCGCGCCGCCAACGACGCCATCCCCGACGAGGCCCTTTCTGCGGACATCGACCGCATGGAGCGGGCTTCCGCCGATATCTTCAACTATATAGCAAAGCACCCAGAGAAGGCCCCGCAGATACGCAAGTTCATGAACTACTACCTGCCCACCACCCTGAAGCTGCTGGGCAGCTATGAGCACCTCTCAAAGCAGTCTGTGAAGGGGGAGAACATCACCTCGACCATGTTCAATATCGCCGGCATGATGCACACCGTAGCCGACGCATTTGAGAAGCAGCTTGACTCCCTGTTTACCGACGAGGCCATGGATATCTCGGCGGATATCACCGTGTTTGAGACTATGCTCAAGCAGGAGGGGTTTGTGGAGGAAAAGGGGACGAAGCTGGGATGAGGAGGAGATTATGGAGTTTGAAATAAAAAAGCTGACCCCGGAGCTTGCAGAGGATTATCTGCGCTTCTTTGACGAGACTCCCCACGACGACGGGATAGACGAGCATAAGTGTTACTGCATATGCTGGAGCAGCGCCGACCACGCCACAGAGCACCCGGACTTCTCCACCGTGGAAAAGCGCCGGGAGGCGGCGGGACGGTATATCCGCGAGGGGAAGCTGCAGGGATACCTGGCGTATCTTGACGGCAGGCCTGTAGGCTGGTGCAATGCCAACACCAAAGGAGACTGCCTTCGCTGCGAGAGCTGGCTGCGCTCCATGGGGGATGTGCCGGTGGACGCGCCGGATATGAAAGTCAAGTCGGTGTTCTGCTTCGTTATAGCGCCTCAGTTCCAGAGAGAGGGCATTGCGACGAAGCTCCTGGAGCGGGTCTGCTCCGACGCGAGGGCCGAGGGCTATAGCGCCGTGGAGGGCTACCCAAGGCGGAAGTTTATCAGCATAGCCGAGGACTTTATGGGCCCGGCGGCCATGTACGAGAGGATGGGCTTTAGGCGCGGCGGCCTGTGCAGGGACGGCTCGGTGGCGATGCGGCTGGAGCTTGGAAAATTAAAGGAAAATTAAGGAAATATACCATAAGCTGTAAAGAGCCCGGAATAAAATTATCATAAAGAAAGAGGAGTGCATTAGGATGGAAAACGAAATAAAACTGACCCTTGAGCAGGAGGCTCCACAGGCTCCGTCACTTACTCTTGAGGGCGTGGCTGAGCCCGAGCAGCCTCAGCAAGCCGAGGCTGAGGCGCAGGCCCTGGACGAGAGTATGCTCAGCGACGAGGAGCGCAAGATGGTGGAGGATTTCTCCCAGAAGATAGACCTGCACAACAGCACCATCGTTATGCAGTACGGCTCCGCGGCCCAGAAAAAGATAGCAAGCTTTTCGGACACGGCCCTGAATAATGTGCGCACAAAGGACCTGGGCGAGGTGGGCAACCAGATATCCAGCCTGGTGGTTGAGCTCAAGGGCTTTGACATTGATGAGGAGGAGAAGAAGGGCTTCTTCGGGCGCTTTAAAAATACCGGAAACAAAATACTGGCTATGAAGTCCCGGTATGACAGCGCCGAGACCAATGTGAACAAGATAGCCGCGGCCCTTGAGAGCCACCAGGTTCAGCTTATGAAGGACGTGGTGATGCTGGATAAGCTCTATGACATGAACCTCAACTACCATAAAGAGCTCACTATGTACATTATAGCGGGCAAGAAAAAGCTGAACCTTGAGCGCTCGACGACCCTGGTAGAAATGCAGAACAAGGCCCGCCGGAGCGGGCTGGCAGAGGACGCCCAGGCAGCAAACGACTTTGCCCAGCAGTGCGACAGCTTTGAGAAAAAGCTCCACGACCTGGAGCTCACCCGCATGGTGAGTGTGCAGATGTCGCCCCAGATAAGGCTCGTACAGAATAACGACAAGCTCATGAGCGACAAGATACAGTCGACCTTGGTGAATACTATACCCCTCTGGAAGAGCCAGATGGTGCTGGCCCTGGGGCTTGCCCACTCCGAGCAGGCCGTAAGAGCCCAGCGTGAGGTCACCGACATGACAAACGAGCTGTTAAGGCGCAACGCCGACAAACTGAAGATGAGCACCATCGAGACCGCCAGGGAGACCGAGCGCGGCGTAGTGGATATGGAGACTCTGAGGCACACCAATATGTCCCTGATACAGACCCTGGACGAGGTAGTAAAAATACAGGACGAGGGCAGGCAGAAGCGCCGTGCTGCAGAGGCCGAGATAGGCCGTCTTGAGGGCGAGCTCAAGCAGAAGCTTCTTGACATCCATACCTGAGAATAAGACTGGAAAGGGTGAAATTTAATGAAGAAAAGGAACGTGGTGGCGGGGATATTTATGGGCGCGGCTATAGCTGTCTCCATACCCATTGGGATAAACCGCTCCCTTGGGCGGCTTAGGGAGGATATGAGCGGCTCATTTTACTACGACAAGGCGGGGTATTCTATCTGTGATGGCCTTGAGGAGCGCCGGGCCGCCGCCAAGGACCTGCTCACCCTTGCCGGGCGCTACAGCGACAGCTCCCCGGAGCTTGCGGAGCTGATAGACGAGCTGGACTACCAGGTGAGGCTCTCTGAGAACACCTGGTCAGGGGACGGCACCTTTTTATCGGAGGCAGCGGCAAACAGCGCTCTGGACGCCCCGGCAGAGGAACTGGCGGCGGCGCTGAATAAGGCCGGGCTCAGCGAGAAGGATAAGAAATACCCGGACCAGCTCATTCTGCAGATGAGGTCCGAGCAGGACAAGATAAACCGCAGCAGCTATAACGACGACGCTATTGAGTTCAACCGCAAGGTGGACCGCCTGCGGCCTATGGCGATGGTGTCAAGAATGGCGGTGTTCCACGGGAATACCTCCTCTGTTGAGGAGGCCAAGGCCGGGACTTCCGATAGGACTGAGCTTCAGGACGCGGCGGAGCAGTGGGCCGATGACTTTGGCAGCGCCGTTGAAGAGGGCGTGGACGGCTTCGTGGACGGCATGAGCGGTATGATAGACAGCATGTTTGACTGAGAAAGGAAACGGCAGCTTAATGAAAAGACACGCTGTATCTGTTTTAAGCCTGATTTTTGCACTGATATTCTCTATAGCCCTGGCTCCCGGAGCCCTTGCCGCCGTACCTGACAGGCCTGAGAACCAGTATGTGCTGGACTCTGCCGGGGTGCTCTCAAGCAGCACTGAGCGCAGGATAATCTCAGAGAACCAGGAGCTTTTCGAGGACTGCGGCGCCGAGATAGTAATAGTTGCCGTGGATTTCCTGGGGGGAGAGAGCATTGAAGACTACGCCTACAGGCTGTTCAATTCCTGGGGTATCGGCTCCACAGAGCGGAACAACGGACTGCTCCTGGTGCTTGCCATAGGCGAGGAGAACTACTATGCCCAGGCAGGCTACGGCATTGACGACTATTTTAGCGAAACAAGACTGGATGATATATTAACCGAATACCTGGAGCCGGACTTTGCAAAGGAGGACTACGAAGAGGGAGTGGAAAAAACCTTCGATGTAATGCTCTCAGAGATGAGCTCCTACTATAAGGACGGCCCCGGCAGGGACGACTCACTCCCCGAGCCGGACTATGAGTACAGCGATGATAACTGGAATGATGACGGCTATTTCAGCGGCGGTTGGAACCCCTTCCGCACAATAAAGACCATAGCCTTCGCCATTATCAGGGTGGTGGTCGTAGTGGCAATAATCCTGTTCATATTCAGCTTCTTTAGGGGCCCGCGCGGAGGCGGTCCCGGAGGAGGCGGAGGCGGTGGCTTCTGGCGGGGCATGTGGCTTGGAAGCATGATGAATAACCGCCGCAGGACCTACTGGGGCCCACCCCCGCCGCCACCGCCGGGCCACAGGCCTGGAGGCTTCGGAGGTTTCGGCGGTCCGAGGGGCGGCTTTGGAGGAGGACACCGGGGCGGCTTCAGCCAAGGCGGCAGGTCCCACGGAGGCGGCGCGGGCCGCGGCTTCGGCGGTGGAGGAGGTTTCCACGGCGGGGGCGGCTCACATGGCGGCGGCGCCGGACGGCACTAAATAAAAAGAGAGGCCCGGGGTATTCTCCCCGGACCTCTTTTTACTTTCACTGGCGGGGCCAGAAATGCAGCCCGTAGAGTATTAGGCAGACAGATATCAGCGCCGCGGACGCTGCCGCGCCTATAGCCAAGGAGGTGTGCCTCAGGGGACCGGCCACCATGCTGACAAGTATTGCCGACCCGTCAACCAGTAGGAGGAAGCGGTACAGCTTCCGTTCAAGCTCACTCATTCCCTTCACCCCCAAGCATATCATCGGTAAGCGCGTCCGCCAGGGCCCCGAACTGCTCCAAGGTCAGCTGTTCGGCCCGGACATTCTGTGGAAGCCCCGCTTCATGCAGGCGCCCCTCTATAAGCGCCTTGGGAAGCCGCAGGGCCCCAGAAAGAGAGTTGGCGGCGGTCTTTCTCCGCTGGGCAAAGGCAGACCTTGCGACCCGGAAAAATACCCCCTCATCCCGGATCTTCACCGGCGGCTCCTCAAGGATGTCAAAGCGTATGACCGAGGAGTCCACCTTGGGCGGCGGCATAAAGCTCCCACGGCCCACTCCAAAGAGCACCTGGGGGCGGCTGCGGTAGTGGACGCTCACGCTCACCGCCCCGCACTCACGCACCCCCGGCGGCGCGCAGAGCCGCTGGGCCGCCTCTCTCTGGACCATGACGGTCACGGATTTTAGGGGAAGGTTGCCCTCCAGAAGCGCCATTATTACCGGCGACGTGATATAATAGGGAAGGTTTGCGCAGACGCATATGGGCCCGCCAAATTTTTCCTCTATAAGCCTGTGAAGGTCCAGCCTGAGTATATCCCCCTGTACTATCTCAACATTGTCATGCCCGGAAAGAGTTTCCTCAAGAATAGGCAGCAGCCTATGGTCCAGCTCCACAGAGACCACCTTCCGTGCCGCCAGGGACAGCTCCCTGGTGAGTACCCCAACCCCCGGGCCGACCTCCAGTACCCCCGCGCAGCCCTCGGCTCCGCAGGCCTCTGCCATCCGCGGGCAGACGGAAGGGTTTATGAGAAAGTTCTGGCCCAAGGCCTTTGACATGCGCAGGCCGTGGCGCTGGAGAAGCTCACGCAAAGCCCCCGGGTCCGAGAGTGAAGCGGTCATATTCACACATCCTTTCATGATTCGGCCCTCACCCCATAGAGGGCCCTGCCGCCGTCGTCGAATACCTTGAAGAAATTCTCCTCAAACCAGGCGGTGTCCACCTTATATGAGCTGCGCTCAAAGTCGCTTATGAGCACGTAGTCTACCTTATATTTTTCAAAGAGGGAGAGGTTTTCCCCCGGGGCCTCATACATGGGCCGCAGGTCCTGCTCCCGCTGGTAGTAGTTGAGGCCGTGGTAGTAGAGGTAGATGGGGGAGCCGCAGACGATATTCCTGCCGCTCAGGGCCGCTGCTTCGTTATTGTGCCGCTGGTCGGTCATTATAACGGCGTCCTTTGGAAGCTGGTCGTCTATAAACAGGCTCAGGCCCATGGCCCCGGTGCCGTATATCTCATACCGGGCCATGAACTCCCGGCCTAAGGTCAGCGCCGCCGGAGCAGCCAGTATCACAGCCAGGAGCACTGCCGGGGCATACTGTGCCGTGCGCTTGGGTATAAGCTCAAGGACGCCCCAAAGCCAGTCAGCCGCCGCGCAGCAGAGGAACAGGAAGCCCACATATAAAAGCTTGTTATTGTCATAATCATTTGGCTGGAACTCCACAAGCTCCGCCACGAACCATATTGCCATACAGGGGCAGTACTGGGCGAAGGACCTTTTATCAGCCGCCAGCAGCCCCAGGAGAGCGAAGACCCACACAAGTCCGATATTCTTCAGATAGAACCAGAGATAGTTGTCATCCCCAATGACCCAGCCGAAGTGCCCCCGGACCATGCCGCCGCTTGACACCTGCCTGAAGGTCCAGGTGAAAAGCTGGGGCAGGGCCAGCAGCAAGGCCGCCAGCAATAGCACGCCCCAGGTGAATATAATAGGCTTCAGCTTTCGCCTGCGCAGGGAGTTTATCATGAGCAGCAGAAGCGTCACCGCCCAGAGAGAGAACACAGAGAAGAACAGCCCTAAAAGCCTGTCGGAGTTATTACGGTCTTCCGGGGAGAGTATGGCCTGCATTATCACCATGGCTATGAGCCCCAAGGGTATCAGCAGCTTCCCAATGCGCACAGCCAGGCTGGAAAGCCCGTTATCCCGGAACAGCCGCGCCGTGAGCCAGGCGCCGCAGACCAGCCCCAGGGCCAGGAACGAGTGGGTGTGTATCATGGGCATGGCCCCGGCCATGAGCCCGGCATAGAGGTAGTACCGCCGCCTGTGGTGGAAGACGGCCCTTGTAAGCAGATATAGGGCCGGGAACAGCAGGGTCCAGCCAAACAGTGTCGCCCGCTGGGGGAGCATCATGTCGGCTATCACATTGACCCAGCGGATATTTTCTGCGGTATAGTTGGTCGGGGTCTCATAGTAGGCGTAGAATATCCGGGAGAAATTACCCTCCCCGCCACCAAGAAAGTACATCAGTCCCAGCCCGCCGTTGAGAAAGAAGAAGGTAAAGGCCAGCCCGGTCTTTTTATCACTGTTTAAGAGCGTGCGGAGGAACAGCCAGCCCCCGAAGAACACCTGGCAGCCGGCAAGGAGCATGGGCAGGCAGTAGGAGAGCCTGAGGGAGGCCCCAAGGAGGTAGAGGCTGGAGGAAATGCTGTCGGAGAGGAAGGGGTAGCTCAGCCGCGTCCCGGGCAACAGGGAGTAGTTGGGCGGGAAGGTCCCCTGGCGTGCGAGGCTGGTGATAAAGCTCAGGTGCATGGACATGTCGCCGTAGGTGGCCTGGCTGCTGTAGATTATATTGTCCTGCCAGTAAAAGGAGCGTGGGACGAGAATGCAGTACACTACAGAGAGGGCCAGCACAAAAAATAAAAACTTATGCCTGAGAAAAGCGCCGGGAACCTCCTTGACGCCTAGAGCCCCAGCCCGGCCTGATTTCTTGGCCCATATTAGCGCACCGCAGGTGATAAGCGCGGCTATAACAGCGGCGGCTATATGCCCTGCCCGGGTGAAGCCAAGGGCAAAGCCTGTGAGCGCCGGGAGCCACTGCATACAGACGCTTCCGAGCACGCTGCCAAGGAGTACCCTGGGCCCCGGGGACTCACGGGTAAATATAACAGCGCTTAGGCACAGGCCGCAGAGCTGAAAAAAGCAGATAAAGCTGACGGCGGCTAAGCCGCCCGCAAAGGAGCCGTACAAATATCCTCACCCCACAAAAACTTACTTCTGATATTTTACCATCTTCCGGCAGAAAAGTAAAGTTGCCTTTCTCCTTCATATATGATAAAATATACGAAAACCTGTTTAGGGAGGGAGAAATATGGAAGCATTTGAGCGCCGGGATAAAATAAACTACTATTTGGACCTGGCTGAGACCGTGGCCCAGCGGTGCACCTGCCTGCGGCACCACTATGGCGCGGTGATTGTAAAGGACGACGAGGTGGTGTCTACAGGCTATGTAGGGGCGCCAAGGGGCCGGGCCAACTGCTCGGACCTGGGCTACTGCCTGCGCCAGAAGTTGGATATACCAAGGGGGCAGCGCTATGAGCTCTGCCGCTCGGTACACGCCGAGGCCAACGCCATAATCAGCGCCTCCCGAAAGGATATGATAGGCGCGGACCTGTATCTCACTGGCATGGAGGTCCGGGACGGCAGCTACATAAAGAGCGCCGTCTGCTGCTCAATGTGCAAGCGCCTGGTGATAAACGCCGGGATAGCCCGGGTCATCGTCCGGGACGACAGGGACAGCTATAGGGTCATAGACGTTAAAAGCTGGGTTGAGGACGATGAGTCCCTGAGAGGGGAGCTGGGCTATTGAGCCGGGAGAGATACAACCTCCTCGATAGCGTGAGAGGGGTGCTCATAATAAACATGATACTGTACCACGCAATATACGATGTGGTGCACATAATGGGCATACCCATAAGCTGGTACACCGGTCCTGTTGGCTATATCTGGCAGCAGAGCATCTGCTGGGGCTTTATACTGCTCTCAGGCTTCTGCTTCCGCCTCTCAAGGCGGCCCCTTCGCCACGGTCTGACGGTTTTGGGCGCGGGAATTTTGGTGACCCTGGCAACGGCCCTCGCAATGCCCTCAGAGCGCATTATATTCGGGGTGCTCTACCTGCTGGGGCTCAGCGCCCTGGTGCAGTGCGCGGTATGGGCCCTGTGGAGCAGGCTGGACCTGCCGCCATTCCCTGCGGGCCTGGGCCTTGCCCTCTCCGCGCTGGCCTTCTTCCTCACCCGGGAGGTCCCATCCGGCTATATCGGCTTCGAGGGCCTGAGGCTCTGCCCGCTTCCCCCATGGCTCTATCAATGGGACCTTTTGGCAGTCCTGGGCCTGCCCGGCCCGGGCTTCTGGTCGTCGGACTATTTCCCGCTGATACCGTGGCTATGCCTGTACCTCTGCGGCTATTTTCTGTGGCGGCTCATAGGGTCCCGCCGGAAAGTTATGGACAGGCTGAGGCCTGGGGTCAGGCCGCTGGCCTTTGTGGGGCGGCACAGCCTGGTAATATATCTTTTGCACCAGCCTGTGCTTATGGGAATATTCACAGCCGCGCAGCTGGCTATGGGAATTGCACTGTGAAATCCTCAGGTTTCTATTGCCTTTCTCCATCCAGTTGTGTATAATACAATCAAAAATTGGAGGTATTGTCTTATGGATAAAAAATTTGCCCGCCTGACTCTGGACCCGGATTTTCAAATCAGCCGTATAGATAAGCGTGTCTACGGCTCCTTTGTGGAGCACCTGGGCCGCGCAGTGTACGGCGGCGTGTACCAGCCTGGACATGCCAGCGCCGACGAGGAGGGTTTCCGCCGGGATGTGCTGGACCTGGTGCGGGAGCTCCAGGTGCCCATTGTCCGCTACCCCGGCGGAAATTTTGTCTCCAACTTCTACTGGGAGGACAGCGTGGGCCCGGTGGCAGAGCGTCCACGCCGCCTGGAGCTGGCCTGGCGCAGCACCGAGACAAATGAGGTAGGCGTAAACGAATTTGCCCGCTGGGCCAAGAAAGCGGGTACGGACCTGATGATGGCAGTGAACCTTGGCACCAGGGGCATTGAGGCGGCCTGCAATCTGCTGGAATACTGCAACCACCCATCCGGCACCAAGTACAGTGACCTGCGCGCCGCCCACGGCGTGAAGGAGCCACACGATATCAAGACCTGGTGCCTTGGAAACGAGATGGACGGCCCCTGGCAGGTGGGCCATAAGACCGCCCGGGAGTATGGGCGCCTGGCGGACGAGACGGCTAAGGCCCTGCGTCAGATTGACCCATCCATAGAGCTGGTGGTCTGCGGCAGCTCAAACACCGGAATGCCGACCTATCCTCAGTGGGAGGCCACGGTGCTTGAGGAGGCGTACAACAGCGTGGACTATATCTCCCTGCATACTTACTACGGAAACCGCCTGAATGACACAGCCAATTTCCTGGCCTATTCGGACGATATGGACCGCTTTATAAAAACCGTCGTCTCCACCTGCGATTTCGTCAAGGCCAAGAAGCGGGCGAAGAAGGACATAATGCTCAGCTTCGACGAGTGGAATGTCTGGTTCCACAGCGACGCCGCAGACAGCGACACCATGGGCAACAGGCCCTGGTCCGTGGCCCCACACCTTTTGGAGGACCAGTACAACTTTGAGGACGCCCTCTTAGTGGGCCTCATGCTAATCACCCTGATAAAGCACTCGGACCGCGTGCGCATGGCCTGCCTGGCACAGCTGGTGAATGTTATCGCCCCCATTATGACCGAGGAAAACGGCCCCGCCTGGCGGCAGACTATCTACTATCCCTACCTTCACGCCTCAAAGTACGGCAGGGGCGTGGCCCTGAACACCGCCCTGCGGTCGTCAAAGCACGACACCAAGGAGTTCACCGACGTGACCGATGTGGAGGCCGCCGCCGTATGGAACGACGAAGAAGATGAGCTCACAATCTTCGCCGTGAACCGTGACCTCACCGGCGAGATTACCCTTGAGACCGACCTGCGCGGCTTCGTAGGCTATGAGCTTATAGAGCATATCGCGCTGGAGCACGGCGACTTCAAGGCCGTGAACTCAGCGGCAGGCGAGACTGTCGCCCCACATGCCGCCTCCGGTCAGGACGAGCTGGACGGCGGAATGCTGAAGTCCCGGCTGGGCGCGGCCTCATGGAATGTTATCAGGCTGAGGAAGAGCAAATAAAGGAGAAAGCAAAATGCAAAAATACGCATTGGCCTACGCCATGAACGACTCACTGCCTGTGTTCACCAAGGAGGACCTAAACTGCCTCACCCACATCAACCTGGCCTTCGGGCTGGTGAAGGGGAATGAGCTGGATATATCTATGCTCACAAATATCGGCCTGACTGAAAAATTCCGGCAGTGGAGGCCCGAAATGAAAATCATACTCTCCGTGGGCGGCTGGGGCGCGGGAGGGTTTTCCGAGATGTCCATGACCCAAAAGGGGCGGGAGAGCTTTGCGGGGTCCTGCCTGGAGGCCGTGGAGCGCTTCGGGCTGGACGGCATTGACATCGACTGGGAGTACCCATGCAGCAGCCAGGCGGGGATAGACTCCGACCCCAAGGACAGGGAAAATTTCACCCTGCTGCTGAAGGCGCTGAGGGAGCGTCTGGGCAGCTGCAGCCTCTCCATAGCTGCAGGGGCCGGTGAGTATTTTATAGAGGGTACAGAACTGGCAGAAGTAGCGGATATCGTGGACTATGTGCAGATTATGACCTACGATATGCGAAACGGCTTTATGAACGAAGCCGGGCACCATGCGGCCCTGCGCCCCGGCGCGGGGGACAGCAGCGGGCTCTCCACTGTGGATATGGTGGAGCTGTTCCATAAGGCGGGCGTGCCCCTTGAGAAGCTTATTATCGGCGCGGCGTTCTACTCCCGAAAGTGGGACGGCGTAGAGGACGAAAACAACGGCCTGCTCCAGCACGCCTCTACCACAGGCCAGGGCGGTCCCGGCTACAGCGATATAACTGAGGAGTTCATTGCTGAGGGCGGCTATAAGAAGTATTGGGACGAGCAGGCAGGAGCCGCGTATCTGTGGAACGGCAGCACGTTTATAAGCTATGAGGATCCGGAGGCTATCGCCTTAAAGTGCCGTTATGTGAAGGAGGCGGGGCTCGGAGGCATAATGTACTGGGAGCACGGATGTGACAAAACCCACACCCTGGTTGAGGTGATTGGGCGGGAGCTTGGCTAGCTCCCCGCCAATGAGAGCTTTTGGGGCATTGACGAGCCGGAGACTGTCAAGGAGTTGGATTTTGCGGGCCGGGTGAATTGCAGGACAGAAGCTTATCTTCAAGGTCTTCCAAAAACCTTTCCATATCCCCGCCCGGCGCCCGGCAGGCAATTACCCCATACTCAATGGAAAAATCCTCCTCCAGCGGCACAGCCGCCAGCGCGGGATGGGTATGCCTCCAGCACTCCGGGGCAAGCAGCAGCGCGCCGCTTTCCGCACAGAGGTTAAAGGTGTCCATATTGTAGATAGGCTGGATGTCCTCAATGGCTGCCTGGGGCAGCTCAGCCGTCAGCGCCGCCCGCATACTGTCGTTTACAGGGCTTGTGCCAGGCTTCATAATCATTACAGTCTCACCGGCAAGGTCCCTGAATTTCAGGGACCTTCTCTTTGCCAGCGGGTGCCCGCGGTCCATAAGCAGGGAAAACCTATAGTGTCCGACTGGAGTAAACCGGTATCTGCCGTCTATTGCAGGGTAATCGTGCGGCCCAACAAGAAAGTCAAAGTCCCGGCCTAGGTGCTCATAGCGCCTGCGGTCGTCGGAGAATGGGATTATCTGGAAGTGAAACCGGACTGTACCGCCCTCGTGCCCCTGCCAAAATTCCAGAAAATCCCGGCATGGGGACAGTGCCGAGGTGCCCACCCGAAGGACCGCCTGCTCCGGCTGGCCCGCCGCGCGGACACGCTTCACCGCCTCCTGGGAGAGCCGCGTCAGCTCCACTGACTCACGGTAAAAAACCTCTCCGGCGGGAGTCAGCCTTACCCCATGGGTGGAGCGCTCAAAAAGTCGGACGCCAATGCGCTCCTCCAGATTATTTAACTGCTTTATAACCGCCGTATGGGTGATATACAGCTTCACGGCAGCCTTGGAAAAGCTGCCGCAGTCTGCGGTTACCCTAAAGATTTCCAGTGCCTTATCCACCATAAAATCCCTCTTGCTGAAACTTTTTGTTTCAAGTATTGTACCAAAAGGAAACTTCCATGTCAAGGAAGACTGGGCTATAATTAAACACAGAAAGCATGGGAGGCAGATTAAAATGGAGAAAGAGAAACGGCTGTTTACAAACAGGGCGCTGCTGGCCCTTATAATCCCCCTTGTCATTGAGAGCGCGCTCTCCCTGATAGTGGGCATGATAGACTCGGTGATGGTGTCCAGCGCGGGTGAGGCGGCGGTGTCCGGGGTATCCCTAATCGACACGGTGATGGCGCTGATTATCTACATATTCTCCGCTATGGCGGCAGGGGGCGCGGTGGTAGCCGGGCAGTACCTGGGCATTGGCGACAGGGAGAGCGCAAAGCGGGCCGCAGGAGAACTGGTCTGGATAAATGGGCTTATCTCGGCGGCGGTGACTGTGCTGGTGTTTGCAATGTCCGGCTGGATTGTGGGCAGGCTGTTCGGTGAGATTGCGGCTGACGTGGCGGCTTCCGCCCGGGATTACCTTTTTTACACCGCCTTTTCCATACCGGCTATCGCCATTTTTAATGCCGGGACCGCTGTTTTCCGCACCATAGGCGACACGAAGACCACCACGAAGATATCGCTGCTGATGAACGCCCTAAACTGCGCCGGCAACGCCCTGCTGATTTACGGCTTTTCTATGGGCGCGGCGGGGGCGGCTATCTCCACGCTGGCGGCCAGATGGGTGGCGGCTATTCTCATCATCGCCCTGCTGCTGGACCAGAGGCAGGAGCTGTCCATAAAGCGCTCCTTTTTCCACAGGTTTGACTGGCGGATGGTAAAGCAGATTGCCCGGGTGGGCATTCCCGGCGGCATTGAAAACGGCATATTCCAGCTGGGGAAAATCGTCCTGCTGGGACTTGCGGCAACCTTCGGCACCACGGCAATTACCGCTAACGCAGTAACCCAGACCCTTGCCATTATCGAGGTCATCCCCGGCGGCGCGATGCAGCTTGCTATCGTTACAGTGATAGCCCGGTGTGTGGGGGCCGGCGAGTTTGAGCAGGCCAGATACTATAACCGCAGGCTTATCCTGTTTACCATGCTGGCAAACCTTGGGCTGGGAGCCCTCATGTACCTGGGCCTGCCGCTGATTCTGGGGCTCTACGCCCTGAGCGCTGAAACCACCGCCTTAATCGGCTCCATGTTCCTTTGGCATACTATCGGCGCCGTCACATTCTGGCCCCTGTCCTTTGTACAGGCGGCGGCCCTTCGCGCCGCTGGGGACGTGAAATACCCGATGATAATGTCCGTCGTCTCCATGTGGGTGTTCAGGTTCGGCGGGGCCTACCTGCTGTCGACAGTGCTGGAGCTGGGCGCCGTCGGTATCTGGATATCCATGGCTATGCTGGACTGGGGATTCCGGGCCGTGGTCTATGCCATGCGCTGGCGGGGAGGTAAATGGCGGGATATGAAGGTAATATAAGCATGAATTATAATGTCACTTCCAGTGGCGATGCGCTATTTGCAGACCTGGGCATCATTGACATAAAAGTGACGGATAAATAATAAGAATCCCCCGGTAAAACCGGGGGATTCTTATTATTTATAGCTTAAACTCATCCGGATCAAACTCCGGCAGGGAAGGGGGTGCATGGGGCTTGCGCAGGAAGGGGTCATACTTAAAGGACTTGCAGGGGCCGTTCACCACCATGCGCTTTCGCTGGCGCTTTGCCTTCTCCCGGGCCTTATCCTTGGCCCTCTGCTCAGCCTTCTGCTGAAATTTGCTCTTGGGCTTTTCCTTTTTCACTTTGCCGGAATTTTCCTCGGCGCTGTTGCGTGAGTACAGGGTGCCCCTGTCGTAGGACTGGTCGAAGGCGGCGTCGAAGGCGGCCTCGTCTATGCCGTCCTCGGGCAGAAGACCCAGGCGGCAGGCAGGGGGGCCGCCTGGGGAGAGGTTATGCTCGCAGTATTCGCATGAAGGCGTAACGCCGGAGCCGAATAGCGGCGTGTCTTTCTTGCTCAAATTCATCATTCCTTTGGAGACGCTTTGATTTATAGTATACAGCAAGGCAATGGGTTTTGCAAGGGCTTTTTGAGGTCATATACTGATGGCGCGTTTCATATGATTTTGGAGAATAACCAGACGAAAGGAGCCGCCGTATGCTCAGCGCCGTAGCCTTTATCGCCCTTATGCTCTGCCTGCTGCTGTACCCCGGGGCCGTCCAGTCCTCTGTGGCGTCCTCTGTCACATACTGCCTGACAGTGCTGGTGCCGTCGCTGTTCCCCTTTATGGCCCTTACCAGCTATGCCGTGAGCTCCAGGGCGGCGGTGACTCTGGGCAGGCCCCTGGACCTTGTGACCAGGCATGTGTTCAAGCTGCCGGGATGCTGTGCCGTGCCGGTGCTTATGAGTCTTATAGGCGGATACCCTGCCGGGGCAAAGGGGGCCTCACTGCTCTTGTCGGAGGGCAGGATTACAGGGCCCCAGGCGGGGAGAATGCTCTTGTTCTGTGTGAATCCCGGGCTGGCCTTTACGGTGACGTATCTGGGACTGGGGGTGTTTGGGAGCACCGGTATAGGCTGGCGGCTGTTCCTTTCGGTTACAATACCGGCAATACTTATGGGAGTGCTCACAGGTCTGCGCGCTCCGGTACCGCAAAAGCAGGAGGAGCATGGGGGCGTGCCAGGCGGCTCCCATGCGCTGACCCGCTCGGTAGCGGACGCTTCTAAAAGCGTGCTTATTATGTGCGCATGCATAGTGCTGTTCGCCGGGTTTACAGCGGTGCTCCATGCCGGAGGGATATTCCAGCAGGCAGTGAAGATGCTTACAAGAGTGGGGATATTCACCCCCCAGCAGTGGGCGGCGTCGCTGTCGTTTCTGCTGGAGGTCACCGGCGGCACAGGGGACGCCCGGGCGCTGGGAGTGGGGGCAGGGTTCTTCGCCTTCGGGCTGGCCTTCGGGGGGCTCTGCGTGCATATTCAGGTATTCTCCCTGTTTCGGGAGCTGCCGGTGAAGCTGCCGGTATTCTTCCTCTACCGGTTTATCCACGGCCTGCTGGCAGTCGTATGCTTTGAGCTTTTAGGAAAAATCATGCCCGGGGGCGCGGTTGAGACCATGGCAGGGGCCTATAAAGCGGCGCTGAGTCCAGGCGGTTGGATGGGTGGAGCTTCGTTGCTGTTGATGTGTGCGGCGTTCCTGCTGATAGCCGGGGGCAGGGCCGGAAGGGGGTGCCAGAATGGAGATTAATGAGGGCAGGGAGCATAGGCCCACAGGCGGGGCGGTCATATCCGTCACCGGCAACCGCAGCGCGGTAGTGGACGGATGTGACGGCATTGTGGACTACGACGAGGAGCGGGTGGTGCTGCGCACCGGGCGGCTGACCGTGCGCATTACAGGCCGCAGGCTGCGGCTCACAAAGCTCACCCAGAGCTCTGCCATGATAGAGGGCGTGATAATGGGACTGGAGTACAGTTACTAGGGGTGGTGTGATGATAGAGCGTATATACCACTGGCTGTCGGGCTATGTGGAATTCTGGGTGGAGGGAGACGGCGCAAGGCTGTTTACTATGGCGGCAAAGCGGGGCATGGGGCTGTGGGGCTTTGGCAGGCGCCAGGGGAAGGCTGTGGCCCGGGTAAAGCCCGGTGGATATAAACGGCTCCGGCCCCTGTTCAGGCGCTGCGGGGCCTCGGGGAGGATAACCAGGAAGAGGGGGCTGCCGTTTCAGCTTATGCGCCTTTGGGCGCGGAAGGGACTGATACTGGGGGCGTTTCTGGGCATAGCCCTTTTTCGGTTTCTGTCGGGGTTTGTATGGGGGGTATCCGTTTCAGGCATAGAGGACCTGCTGCCAAGCCAGGTCCTGGAGGCAGCCATGGAAGGGGGAGTATATGTTGGAGCAGACAGGGAGTCAATGCGGGCCGGGAATCCTGAGGGGATAATACAGACCCTGCTGCCGGAGCTAAGCTGGGTGAGCGTGAACACAGATGGGTGCTTTGCAGAGGTGGCGGTGAAGGAGGGCACAAAGAAGCCAGAGATTGAGGACAAGGAGGAGCTATCAAATATAGTGGCGCTGAGAGCCGGCAAAATAGTTAAAATTGAGGCCAGGGAGGGCCGGCCGGAGGTGAAGCTGGGGGAGCCGGTCACCCCGGGGCAGCTGCTTATAGCCGGGCTCTATGAGGAGGAGCTGGACCCCTGGGGCTCCAGGACTGAGCCATACAGAAGGGCCGGGGCCGCCAGGGGAAGCGTCATTGCCGAGACCGTCAGGGAGTTCACCGTGCAGGTGAGCGGCACTATAGAGGAGCCGGTTGAGACCGGGCGCAGGTCGTCGCTATGGCTGGAGGTGCTGGGGGTGCGGATGCCCCTGGGACTTACGGCCAAAAGCCAGGGGGATATGAGGGTATGGTATGACAGGTGGCAGGCCAATGTACTTGGGACCCCCCTGCCCATAACTGTGGAGCGCCGCACAGAGGCCTTCCTTGAAATTGGGAGGCGGATGCTCAATGAGGAGGAGCTCAGGGCCGCGGCTCTGAGAAAGCTCCGGGAGGCCCAGAGGACAGAGCTGCCAAAGGGGAGCAGTGTGAAGGAGGAGGAACTGGAATTTCACTTCTCCGATGGGCTCTGCATACTGTCCGCCCGGTGCCGCTGCTGGGAGGAGATAGGGCTGGTGCAGAAAATCCTGGTGGAATAGCCCAAACAATTTAATGAAATTTTGGGGCATTTTCATATAGTTTGGGCTTGAACTTTGGGGGCAGTTTATGGTATAATACATTAAATCAGGAAAGACGCCAGACAAAAAACGGACCGCGAGAGGTATTTACACGAATTGGAAATAAAAATAAGCGTAGACAGGATTGAGCAGGCCGAGGAGCTTTTCGGCAGCTTCGACGGCAATATGCGGCTCATTGAGCAGGAGTACGGCGTTGCGGTGGTATTCCGCGACTCGGAGCTGAAGGTGAGCGGCCCGGACCCGGAGAGGGTCGACCGGGCGGCAAGGGCCCTTCGCAGCCTTATCACCCTGATAGGCGGGGGCGAGAGCCTTAGCGAGCAAAATGTGCGGTACTGCATGAGCATGGTGGCTGAGGACAGCGAGGAGAAGGTGGCGAAGCTTGCCGGGGACTGTATCTGCATTACCGCAAAGGGCAAGCCAATAAAGCCGAAGACTGTGGGCCAGAGGACCTACTGCGATAATATCAGGGACAATACCGTGACCATTGGCGTGGGGCCGGCGGGCACAGGCAAGACCTATCTTGCGGTAGCCATGGCTGTGACGGCGTTCAGGGCGCAGCAGGTAAACAGGATTATCCTCACCCGCCCGGCTGTTGAGGCTGGGGAGAAGCTGGGGTTCCTTCCAGGCGATTTGCAGCAGAAGGTGGACCCATATCTGCGCCCGCTATATGACGCGCTTTTCGACATGCTCGGGGCGGAGACCTATGGGCGGTACGTGGAGCGGGGAAATATCGAGGTGGCTCCCCTAGCCTATATGCGCGGGCGCACCCTGGACGACAGCTTTATCATCCTTGACGAGGCGCAGAACACCACCGGGGAGCAGATGAAGATGTTCCTCACCCGCCTGGGGTTTAACTCGAAGATGGTGATAACCGGAGACGTTACCCAGATAGACCTGCCGGACGGCAAGCGCAGCGGGCTTAAAGAGGCTGTGCGGGTACTGCGAGGCGTGGACGATATCGCTATATTTAAGTTTACAGAGAAGGACGTTGTGCGCCATAAGCTGGTGCAGGATATAATCAGGGCTTATGAACGTGCGGGTCGGGCAAAACAGTAGGGCACAAAAAATCGCCGGCGGCTGCCGGGGAAAGGATAGAGTAATATGGAGAAGATAAGGGTCATCATTTCAAACCGGCAGAAACAGGTCAGGGTGCCCACCGGGGTGCGTATGCTGATCCGGAGGTGCTGTCACGCGGTGCTCCAGATGGAGGACTTCCCGGACCCGGCGGAGATAAGCGTGAGCTTTGTGGACAACGACCAGATAAGGGAGATGAACCGTCAGTACAGGGAGAAGGACTCCGTTACGGACGTGCTGTCGTTCCCCATGGGCGAGGAGGGCCACTACGACGTAAACCATGAGACCGGCGCAAAAATTCTGGGGGATATTGTCATATCCGTCCCGAAGGCCATGGAGCAGGCCAAGACCTATGGGCATACCTTTGAGCGGGAGATAGGCTTTTTAACCGCCCACTCCATGCTGCACCTTCTGGGCTACGACCACGAGGAGGGCGGTATGGCCCGGGTGCGTATGCGGGAGAAGGAGGAGCGGGTCATGCGTGAGCTGGGCCTGCCTGCCAGCGGGAGCTACGCCCCGGAAGAATGAGGCCTCTGAAAAGACGAAGCTTACTGCACAGCTTTAGGGACGCCCTGAGAGGGGTGTGGCTCTGCCTTTGCTCTGAGAGAAACATGCGCATACACGCGGCAGCCTGCGGATATGTGCTGTTCTTTGCGCTGAAAATGAAGCTCCCCCCGGGAGAGCTGGCCTGCCTGCTGCTGGCTATTGGGCTTGTAACAGGGGCAGAGGCCATGAATACCGCTTTGGAGAAACTCTGCGACCATGTGTGCGGCGAGCGTAACCCGGAGATAGGCAGGGTCAAGGACTTGGCAGCCGGGGCAGTGCTGTTGTGCGCGATTTTCGCCGCGCTCACGGGCGGGGTACTTTTCCTGCGCCCGGAGCTGTGGGCGGCAGTTATGGATATAGTTGGGACAAGCTGGAAGCTGGGCGCCTTTGGGTGCTCGGCGGCGGTCAGCTTGGTTTTGATTTTTGGGGTGCCGGTTAAGAGGTGAGGGGAATTCTTGTGAAAAAGATAGGTATCGCTGTTATCGCACTAGCCTGTATTCTATTTGGCACCGGGTGCCTTGTTATGGTGGGCAGTGAGGGAAAGAATGAGCATGAGGCAATAGCGGTTCTTTCCATTGAGAGTATTGCTGAAAAGTTTCATAATAATGATGAGTATTACCTGACTGTTGCTTTAGAGGATTGGCTTATAGAAGATTTCAATTTATCTTATGATAGAATTTCTTTTAAGACTGAGCAGGATATTTACGATAAGGTTTCGCCGGGGGATGTTTACGCCGGCGTAACTTTGAAGATAAGGGAGTCTGAGAAATGCTCGAATGGTGATATCCATGCGGTGTTAAAATGGGAACGGAGCGATTTGTGTGAAATTATTTCATTGGGACAAAAGGCTGAATGATGGGAGATAACAGGTCTCGGAAGGGACTTAGCATTGAAAAAGAAAATAGCTATTATAGCAGTATGCGTGCTGGGAATGAAGGCTTTTGACAGCGTGAAATAAGATAAAATTAAAATTTTAGAAAAAGGGAAACTATGGACAATCAAAAATCAGCTTACATCGCCATCGTGGGGCGGCCCAATGTGGGGAAATCCACGATACTGAATAAGCTAATTGGGGAGAAAATCGCCATTGTGTCAAAGAAGCCCCAGACCACCCGCACCAGGATAATGGGCGTGCTCACAAAGGGGGAGGACCAGCTGGTGTTTCTGGATACGCCCGGACTTCTGAAGCCCAAGAACCCGCTGGGGGACTATATGGTGCGGTCGGTGACGGCGGCAGTAGATGGCGTTGACGCCTGTTTGCTGGTGACCCAGGCGGGCGCGCCGGTATCAAAGGCCGACGAGGAGCTTATCGGGCGGTTTAAGAAGGGACATGTGCCGGCAGTGCTGGCTATAAATAAGATAGACCTCCTATGGGACAAGAGCAGGCTGATGGAGCAGATAGCGGCCTACTCGGAGATGTATGGCTTCGAGGCGGTGGTGCCGGTGTCCGGAGAGAAGGGGGACGGCATGGAGGCGCTGCTGGAGGAACTGCAGGGGCTCACATTGCCGGGGGGATGGCTGTTTGACGAGGACACCCTGACGGACCAGACGGAGCCGGTGCTGGCGGCGGAGCTGGTGCGGGAGAAGGTGCTGGGGCTTTTGGAGCAGGAGGTGCCCCATGGAGTTGCGGCGGTGACGGAGCATATGACTGAACGGGGGAATATGCTGGAAATCTACGTGACGCTGTACTGCGAGAAGGCCAATCATAAGGGAATGCTGATTGGCAAGGGCGGAGAAATGCTCAAGAGGATTGGCAAGGCGGCGCGGCAGGATATGGAAGAGTTCTTTGGATGTAAGGTGAACCTTCAGCTTTGGGTAAAGGTAAAGGAGGACTGGCGGCAGAGACCGGAAACACTCCAGGGCATGGGCTTCTCACTAAGGGACTTGGAGCTATAACGCGAAAGTTTCGTCCACCTTTACAAAGGTGGCAGGGTTTGGGGCAGAGCCCCAAGACCTTGCGCCCAAACATAATAAATAAATTAAGGGCTTTCCAAAGGGAAAGCCCTTAACTTTACAAAGTTTTCTCACCCATCCACTGCCGAGAAACAGTCTTGAATCCCAGCTTGCCATACCAGCTCTCCAGCCACGTATACCTTAGCTCAACTACATCGCACCCCTGCTCTTTAAGCCACTGCACACCATGGGACACCATCTCCAGTCCAATCCCACGCTCGCGCATGTGAGGAACCACTCCAACACATCCCACGCTGCCAACCAATTGGTTTGGGGCGGTAAAGTACCCACCGTCTGTGGAGAGTACCTCAAACCCGGCTATTGTGCCGTCCAGCTCGGCCAAAAGAACCGGGTCGGAGCAGTCACTGAAGATATTAACCCATCCCGCTTCTGCCGCTTCCACTGCCGTAAGAAGCGAGGAAATATCCTGCTTTTTCGCGAAGCGGTAACCTACTCCATCAGGGGCAGGCGGGATGTCCAGCTTATCAGAATCAAATTCGCTGAGCTCCAGTGCCATGTTTATGCTGGTCCAGCCGGCAGAGTAGCCGTGCTTTTCAAAGAATTGCACAGCCGGACCCTCAGGCACGCCTTGGAGCATATAATGCTCCCCACAGCCAAGGACTATCTTTTCAGCTCCCTGCCCGCGAAGATAGCCCTCACTGTCTTCCAGTATTCCAGACCCTATACCCCGCCCCCTATAGGCCTCGTCCACACATAGCACAGGTATGGAACCGTCATGCACCAGCGCATAGCCCAGCAGCCTGCCATCCTCCCGGCGCTCCACAATATGCGCCAGCTCCGGACGCAGCAATGTACTAAAATTCTCCGGGGTGGTGGGATAGTCCGGGAAGCACCGCATATAAAGCTCATAATACTCTCTCATAAAAAACTCCTAAAATTCTTAAAACAAAAGAGGGACGCCCCACGGCATCCCTCAGTATAAGCTTCTTACTTCACCATGCTGGCGATTTCCTCGGCGAAGTTGTCCTCGCGCTTCTCAAGGCCCTCGCCCTTCTCGAAGCGGGTGAACGCCTCGATTTTGATGTCGCCGCCCAGCTCCTTGGCGACGCTCTCAGTGTACTGCTTGACGCTCATGTTGCCGTCCTGTACATAGGCCTGGTCCACAAGGCAAATTTCCTTGAAGAACTTGCCCATGCGTCCGGCGACAATCTTCTCTGCAATATTGGCAGGCTTGCCCTCGTCGACAATCTGCTGGGTGAGAATCTCCTTCTCCTTCTCCACGCGCTCAGCGGGCACAGAGGCCTCGTCCAGATACTCGGGGTTCAGGGCGGCTATCTGCATTGCTACATTATGGGCATAGGTCTTAAAGCCGTCGGTGGCGGCGATAGAATCGTCAACGGCAAACTTCACGATAACGCCGATACGGCCTCCGGCATGGACATAGGAGGTCACTGCACCCTCGTAGCGGGCGAAGCGGCGGACCTTGATGTTCTCGCCGATGGTGAGAATCTTGTCCTTCAGAAGGGCGTCAACGGTCATGTCGCTGCCGTGAGCTTTGGCGGCAAGCAGGGCCTCAACGTCGGCGGGGTTTTCGTAAATAACGGTGTCGGCGCAGGTCTTGACAAAGGCCTGGAACTCGGCGTTCTTGGCAACGAAGTCGGTCTCGGCGTTGACCTCGACAGCTACGGCAACCTTGCCGCACTCGCTGACCTCTGCAAAGGCCACGCCCTCGGCGGCAATGCGCCCGGCCTTCTTCACGGAGGCGGCAAGGCCCTTCTCGCGCAGAAGGTCAATAGCCTTCTCCATGTTGCCTTCGGCCTCGGTCAGGGCTTTTTTGCAGTCCATCATGCCGCAGCCGGTCTTCTCGCGGAGATTGGCTACGTCTTTAGCGGTAAAATTCATGGGAAAACATCCTTCCTGTTTATATGCGTTTATAATTATTCCTCGGTATTCTCCTCGGGAGCTTCCTCAGACTCGCCGGCGTCGTTCTGGCGGGCTGCAGCGCCCATCTGGCCCTCACGGCCCTCGATAACGGCGTCAGCCATGGCGCTGGCAATGAGCTTAACGGCGCGGATAGCGTCGTCATTGCCGGGGATAACATAGTCAATTTCGTCCGGGTCGCAGTTGGTGTCAACAATAGCCACAATCGGAATGCCCAGCTTGCGGGCCTCGGAGACGGCTATGCGCTCCTTACGGGGGTCGACGATGAACAGGGCACCGGGGTAGCTCTTCATGTCCTTGATGCCGCCCAGGTACTTCTCCAGCTTCTCTATCTCCAGCTGAAGCTTGGTGACTTCCTTCTTGGGGAGCAGCTCAAAGGTGCCGTCCTCTTCCATCTTGCGCAGCTGCATAAGGCGCTGGATGCGGGTGCGGATAGTGGAGAAGTTGGTGAGCATGCCGCCCAGCCAGCGGGCGTTCACATAGTATGCCCCGGCTCTTACGGCCTCCTCCTTCACGCTCTCCTGGGCCTGCTTCTTGGTGCCCACGAACAGGATGTTCTTGCCGTCTGCGGACAGGTCGCGCACGAAGTTATAGGCCTCCTCCAGCTTGCGCACAGTCTTCTGCAGGTCAATGATATAGATACCATTGCGCTCGGTGAAGATATAAGGGGCCATCTTGGGGTTCCAGCGGCGGGTCTGGTGGCCGAAGTGTACGCCGGCCTCCAGCAGCTGCTTCATAGATACTACTGCCATTTAAAATTACCTCCTGGTTTTTCCTCCGCAGGAGAGAAATTTTCCGGCAGCGCCGGGAGTTTACCCCCGGACCAGAGCCGTTCTCCTGCGTGTGTTTTGGCGCCTGATATTATACCACAAAACCTGGGAATTTGTCAATGGATTTTGCGTCCTGAAAAAAGTTGCCGGAAACCACCAGTTTTTTGAAAATACAGGTAGACTTTTTCGCAATTTATGTTAGAATATATATGATTAAGAATTTTGCAAAAGGGGGCGGGAGTTTTTTATATGGCGGGCTTACCTTGGGGAGGGGCCCGGCGTCTAATAGTTTAAGAACGTCAGCGCTGAAAAGCGGCTAATTTATAATAATATAATATTGGGAAAGGCGGGAATGAAATGAAAAGTTCGGTCGGAATGGAAAGGGAGAACGGCAGGAGGCCCGGCAGCATAGTGATAAGGAGGGGCCTGGCATTGCTTTTCGCCGGATGTGTGCTCACCTGTGCTTTGACGGCCTGCGGAAACGATAAAGACAAGGACAAGGATAAGGACAGCAGCGGCACAGGGGCTTCGGGCACTTCCTCTGTGATACCCCTTAATACCCCGTCCCCCACGCCTCAGCCCACCGCGAAGGCCGTGAAGGTAGAGGTGGACGACTCTCTTAACGTGCGTGAGAGCGGGTCTACGGATTCGAATATTCTGGGCACCGTCAAAAACGGCGACGAGCTGGCCCTTCTCACGGATACAGAGCAGAGCGGCTGGTACCAGGTGTCCTATAACGGCGGTACGGGCTATGTTGCTGCCGAGTTTGTAAAGGTCATAGATGTGACTGTTGAGCGGTATAACGACCTGAAGAGCAGCAGCGTGCCTACCCCCACCCCCGAGCCCTCTGCTGACCCAGAGGCAACGCCTACACCGGCACCGGGGAATAACACCGGCAGCCAGGCGGGAAATAACGCCAGCTCCGACGGTGAGGACGGCGAGTAAGATGGATGTGCTGATAGTTGGCAGCGGTCTTTTAGGCCGGGCTGTGGCTGAGCGCCTTGACAGCCTGGGGCACGGCGTTGTGGTGGTGGACGAGAGCGCGGAGAATCTTGAGCTTTTGCCCCGGGACTTCGGCGGGGTGACCTTTGCGGGCTTCCCCATGGACCTGAACGTCCTCAGGCGGGCCGGCATAGGCAGCTGCGACGCCGTGGCGGTAACTACCGGTGACGATAACTTAAATATCGCCGTGGGCCAGATAGCCAAGCGCCTGTTTAAGGTGGAGCGTGTGGCTGCAAGGGTTGCGGACCCGGAACGGGAGGACATCTTCGACGGGGACGTGCGCACGGTATGCCCCACGAATATGGCCTGCGACAAGCTTGTGACCGAGCTGCTGTCCCCAAGGGAGAATAAGCAGGTGAATTTCGGCAACGCCACAGTCGCCCTGGAGCTGCGCCCGGTGGAGAGGCGGTACTTTGGGCAGTCCACAAACAATGTGGACCTGCCCGGCTGCGGTATTTTCGCGGTGATAAGGCCGGACGGTGAGTTTGTGCTGAAAGAGACAGCCGGGGGCATAGCCCTCTCCGAAGGGGACGTAATGGTGATAAGCAGGAGGATAGACTAATGCGCATGATAGTAGTTGGCGGCGGGCAGGCCGGGCGGAGCCTCGCCCGCCTGCTGTTGGAGCGGCGGCATGAGGTCTGCCTGATTGAGAAGGACCAGAGCCGCTGCCGGAAGCTTGCCGACGAGCTGGACGCGGCGGTTTTCCCCGGTGACGGGAGCACCGTGTCGGTGCTGGAGGCCGCCGGGGCGAGGAATGCAGACTGCGTTATGGCAGTCACCGGGGTGGACCAGGTAAACCTTGTGGTGGCCCAGCTGGCAGGGGGGCATTTCGGGGCCAAAAAGGTGATAGCACGGGTGAACGACCCTAGGAACGCCGGGACGTTCAGGGCCCTGGGAATTAAGGATGTGGTGAGCAGCACGGAGCTTGTGGTGCAGCTCATTGAGCAGGAGGCCGACAGCGCCCATATGCACCTAATTGCAAGCCTGAACGAGGGCAAGGGGGAGATATGCTCCATGACCCTCCCCTATAACACCGCCTGGGAGGGCACGGCCCTTAAGGACGTGGACTTCCCCAGGGGCACCCTGGTGATATCCCTCATAAGAGGGAACGAGCTCACCATCCCTAACGGCTCAACGGTGCTCCATGCCGGGGACGAGCTGGTGGCAGTGGCTGAGGACAGGAGCAGGAAGGCCCTGCATAAGGTGCTGGGAGCGGTGAAATAAGCGTAAGTGGGAGCATTAGACTTTGTGGGGCCCGCCCTCTTTGAAGATTTTAAAATAAAATCAAAAATAATAACGATTACTACTTTACAAATCCTGGAAACTGTGGTAAGATTATATCCACCGGGGAAGGAGAGTGATACCAGTGCCGGAGCGGTCGCCCAAGGGTCGGGAAAATTTCAGCAGGAAGCGGGAGGCAATCCTGAACGCCCTGCGAAATACGGACGCGCACCCCACTGCCGAGTGGGTCTACCGGCGGCTGAAGCCGGAGTACCCGGACCTGAGCCTTGGCACGGTGTACCGCAACCTGGGCAGGTTCCAGGAGGCGGGGCAGGCCGTGAGCCTGGGGGTCATCGGCGGACATGAGCGGTTTGACGGGGACACCTCGCGCCACGCCCATCTGGTCTGCGAGCGCTGCGGCGCGGTGGTGGACGTGTACGGAGGGCTGCCGGAGCCCGGGGAGCTTGAGCGGATATCCAGACTCAGCGGCTGCATAGTCCAGTCGGCCAGCGTGACCTTTCGGGGTATCTGCGGAAAGTGCGCAAAGGAGGATGGGGATGGAGCTTAGAAGGATCGACTTCGGGAACATGGGGCAGATCACGGGGCTTTCCGTGCGGGAGTCCCAGCGGGGATTTGTGGCCTCCAATATGGGGAGCTTGGCGGCGGCGTTCGTGGCGGTCAGCAACGGCTTTGCGGCCCAGCCCTTTGGGCTGTACGAGGAGGACGAGCCGGTGGGCTTCGTGATGTTCGGCCATGACAGCCTGGGCGATACCGACGACCCGCCTGTAGCCGCGGGGAACTACTGCCTGTGGCGGTTCATGATAGATAAGGAGCACCAGGGCAGGGGGCTTGGGAAAAGGGCCATGGAGCTCTGCCTTGAGTACCTTCGCACAAGGCCGCTGGGCCCGGGAGACAGAGTGTGGCTGAGCTATGAGCCGGAGAACACCGCCGCCAGGGAGCTTTACCACAGGTTTGGCTTTGTGGAGAACGGGGAGATGTGCGGCGACGAGACAGTGGCCGTCCTTGATCTGTAAAAAAAGCGCGGGATGCGAAACGCATAGGCGCTTTTAAATATCACATAATATATTCAAAACCAGGAGGAATTTTACTATGAAGTATGTTTGCAGTGTATGCGGTTATGTCCATGAGGGCGACAGCGCCCCCGAGAAGTGCCCTGTCTGCGGCGCCCCCGCCAGCAAGTTCAACGCTCAGTCCGGTGATATGGCCTGGGCCGCCGAGCATGTGGTAGGCGTTGCCAAGGGCGTGAGCCAGGAGATTCTGGACGGCCTGCACGCCAACTTCCAGGGCGAGTGCACAGAGGTTGGCATGTATCTGGCTATGGCCAGGGTCGCCTACCGCGAGGGCTATCCTGAGATAGGCATGTACTGGGAAAAGGCAGCCTATGAGGAGGCCGAGCACGCCGCCAAGTTTGCCGAGCTGCTGGGCGAGGTCGTCACCGACAGCACCAAGAAGAACCTTGAAATGCGCGTAGAGGCCGAGAACGGCGCTACCGACGGCAAGACCCAGCTGGCTAAGCTCGCCAAGGAGCAGGGCCTTGACGCTATCCACGACACCGTCCACGAGATGGCCCGGGACGAGGCCCGCCACGGCAAGGCCTTCAAGGGGCTCCTGGAGAGGTACTTTAAGTAATGGACATCAAAAAGAAGATAGAGGAGCTGGCGGAAAAAATCAAAAACGACAGCGACCTTAGGGAGGGCTTCTTAAAGGAGCCCATCCCGACCCTAGAGAAGCTTCTCGGCGTAGATTTGCCTGAGGAGCAGCTAAAGCAGCTTGCCGAGGGCCTGAAGGCCAAGATAAACC
This sequence comes from Acutalibacter sp. 1XD8-36, assembly GCF_009917525.1. Lineage (GTDB taxonomy): Bacteria > Bacillota > Clostridia > Oscillospirales > Acutalibacteraceae > Acutalibacter. The sequence continues at coordinate 185,801 of NZ_QZDU01000002.1, read as the reverse complement.
TGGACAAGGCCGGCGATTTCATCGGCGGGCTGCTGGGAAAGAAGTAAGCCTATAATCATACAGGAGGTAAAACTATGGACAAGTATGTATGCCCCTGCGGCTATGTATATGACCCCGAGGTTGGCGACCCCGACAACGGCGTAGCCCCCGGCACTCCCTGGGAGCAGGTGCCCGAGGACTGGACCTGCCCTACCTGCGGGCTGGGCAAGGACGCCTTTGAGAAGGAATAAGAAATGATATAAAAACAGCCCACGCAAAAGCGTGGGCTGTTTTTATATCATTTTAATTTATTTCTCGGTCTTGGTGCTCTTACGCCCGCGCTTTGCGGGAGCCTTGGGTGCGGGCTTTACTTCAGCGGCCTCAGCTTTAGGGGCCTCCTCCTTAACGGCGGCCCTTGCAGCCCGGGGCTTGCGGGCGGCAGCCTTCTTGGGAGCGGGCTCCTTCTCAGTGGGAGCCTGCTCAGCGGCAGGGGCGCTATCGGTTTCGGCGGAGACCAGCTTCCACTGCTGGCCTATGCCCTCCACGTCGTCCCATATCTGGGCGGGAGCGCCGTCGTCCTCGCGCATTTCCACAATGTCCAGAACTTTACCGGACTGGACGTTCATCAATTTCTTGTAGGTGGAGGTGACCTTCTCCCACTTCCAGACCTGGCTCTCGCCGTCAGCCACGTCCTCCCAGGTCTGGGCCCAGGTGCCGGCTTCCGTGCTGCCGTGGGTAACGTCCAGCACCTTTCCGTTCTGTTTGTTTACGAGCTTGAAGGCGCGCCCCGGCGCCTTTACAGGAGTCCAAAGCTGGGCGTCGCTGCCGTTGGGTGTGGCCTGCTCCACTATTTGGCCGTTGTCGGGACCGGTGCTCTGCAGAGCCTTACCCGTCCTGCGGTTGACTATCATAATTTCCTCGCGTTTCTCCCTAGCAGCCATACAAAATTCTTCCTTTCCTCCGCATTTTCACACAATATATGCGGTTCAATTATTTGCCTGATAAGCTTTTATACAATATATTATAGCGGCTCAGCCCCCTTATGTCAATCATTTCCTTACAAAATTATGAATTAAGATATCCGTAAGAAAAATTTTTGGACTTTATCAACTGATTTTACTTGGAAACAGCGGCTATTAGGTGTATACTTAATAGCAGAGCAAGGCTCTACCAACAAATAACTGCGAGGTACAATGGATATGAAGCACTCAAAAACTCCCCCACCCCCGGGGGAGCAGAGCACCCGGGGCGTAAAAAGATTCTACCCCGACCCCGGCGAGGGGCTCTCGCCACAGCAGGTGGAGCAGCGGATGCGCGAGGGCCTGCACAACGGCGACTCGGGGGTGCGCTCAAAAAGCGAGGGGCAGATAATAAGAGAGAACGTATTTACATTTTTCAACCTGTTGAACTTTGCCCTGGCCCTGGCGGTTTTGCTGGTGGGCTCCCCACAGAACGCGCTTTTTATGGGTGTAATACTCTCAAACATAGTGATAGGCTCATTCCAGGGGATAAAGGCCAAGCGCACCATAGACAAGCTTTCCCTGATATCCGCCCCGAAAGCCGTGGCTTTAAGGGGAGGGCAGAGGTATAATGTCCGGGTGGAGGACGTGGTGCTGGACGACGTGCTGATTTTCGGAGCGGGCAACCAGATTTGTGCGGATGCCGTAGTGGTGGGCGGGGAGTGCGAGGTGAACGAGTCCCTGCTTACCGGCGAGTCGGACCCGGTGGTGAAGCAGCCGGGGGACCCGCTGCTCTCGGGGAGCTTTGTGGTGAGCGGCACATGCTCGGCCCAGGTGGAGCATGTGGGTGCGGAGAGCTACGCCAATAAGATAGCCGGAGACGCCAGCTATATGAAAAAGCGCAGCTCCGAGATTATGGACTCCATAGATTTAATTGTTAAGATAATCGGCTTTGCAATACTTCCTGTAGGCGGGGTGCTGTTCTGGAAGCAGTTCTTTGTGCTGGGAGACACCCTGAAAAACTCCGTGGTGAGCACCGTTGCCGCCATGGTGGGCATGATACCCGAGGGGCTGGTGCTGCTGATAAGCCTGGCCTTTGCGGTGAGCGTTATAAAGCTCTCGGCAAGAAAGACGCTGGTGCAGGACATGTACTGTGTTGAGACCCTGGCGAGGGTGGACACCCTCTGCCTTGACAAGACCGGGACTATAACCGAGGGCTCCATGCAGGTGGACGAAATCGTGCCCTTTGAGGGCTTCACAGAGGAGCAGATGAAAGAGGCGCTCACGGCCCTTGTGAACACCCTTACAGACAGCAACCCGACATTTATGGCCCTGAAAGACTGGCTCCCTAATAGCACGGCCTGGAGAGCGGCGGAGGCCGTGCCCTTCTCCTCTGCGCGCAAGTGGAGCGGCGTGTATTTCTCCGGGCGGGGCTGCTATGTGATGGGTGCGGGTGAGTTTATCCTGGGCGATGGCTTCGGGCCGTATAAGAGGAGGGCCGAGGGCTACTCAAAGAACGGACAGAGGGTGCTGCTGATTGCAAGGGCGGACCTGAGCTTTGACGATAAGGCCCTGCCCGAGGGGCTGAAGGCCATGGGCCTGGTGCTCATAAGCGACAAGATAAGGAAGGAAGCCCCCCGAACTCTGCGCTTCTTCGCGGACCAGGGGGTTGACCTGAAGGTGATATCCGGCGACAACGCCGTGACCGTGGCGAACATCGCCAGAAAGGCGGGCCTTGACAACGCCGGCAAATATGTGGACGCCACCACCCTCCACAGTGAGGAGGACATAAAGCGGGCGGTGAAGGAGTACGCGGTGTTCGGGCGGGTGACGCCCCAGCAGAAGCTGGCATTTGTAAAGGCGCTGAAGGAGGACGGGCACACTGTCGCCATGACCGGCGACGGCGTAAACGACGTGCTGGCGCTAAAGGAGGCTGACTGTTCCATAGCCATGGCCTCGGGCAGCGACGCGGCAAGGACCGTATCTAACCTGGTGCTGCTGGACTCGAACTTTGCGTCCATGCCGGTGGTGGTGCAGGAGGGGCGCAGGTCTATCAACAACCTGCAGCGCTCCAGTTCCCTGTTCCTGGTAAAGACTATTTTCTCGGCCCTTATAGGCGTGCTGTTCATCTTTATAAACTACTCCTATCCCTTCCAGCCCATACAGCAGACCCTGATAAGCTCGCTGACAATAGGCGTGCCCTCGTTCATACTGGCGCTGGAGCCCAATAACGACAGGCTTCGGGGCAAGTTTATAAACAACGTGATACGCATGTGCATTCCCGCGGCGCTGACAATGACCGCCAACATAGTGGCCCTCTGTGCCCTGGCAGCGCCTCTTGGACTGACCCCTGAGGAGACCTCCACAATGGCGGTGATAATGACCGCCATGACCGGCTTTATCATGCTCTTTAAAGTGAGCGCCCCATTTAATGCACTTAGAGGCACGCTATTCTTCGGGCTGCTGACGGCGTTCATACTGGCATACAGCTTTCTTGGGAGCCTCTTCCAGCTGGCTGAGCTGACTCTGCCCATGCTTATCGCCCTTATGCCGCTGCTTATATTTGCCATAGTGTTTATGCTGGCAATGCTCCACCTTGTGGACCATGTGATAGCAAACTCCCAGAGCCCGGTGTACCCGTATAGGGTCAGGGCAAGGATGAGAAGGAGGAAGAGATAATGCTGCCTGAAAATGATTTGTTATTTTTGGTAGTCTGGACCTTAACGGTATGCGCTTTAGCGCTGGTGTTTGGCCTTTTGCACCTTATCGCCTGTATAAGCGCCATGGTCAAGGGATACAGGCCCTGGCAGACAGTAATGCTCATAGGTTGCCTTATCACGTTGGCGGCAGTACCGGCCTGTATCCTTGGATGGCCGGGGAATCTGGACGCCATATTGATGGCGGCTGGCGGTGGAACAGTCTGTGGCGCGGCCTTTTATAACGGCCGCCGGGCAATGAAGGAGGCCGGGGATAAGAGGCTCTTCCACCTGTCGCACCATATTTCGAGACTGGCGTTTGTGCTGGTTTTGGTGATGAATTTTATCCGGGTATAGATATAGGTATGGGGATATGCTGAGAAAATATAAAAACAGTTATTTCAGCTTTGTGCTGATGTATGTGGGGTTTTACCTGGCTTTCGCGGCCTATAGCGCGGTGCTGGCGGTATACCTCACAGGCATTGGCAAGGACGACCGGGAGATGTCTCTGATACTCTCTGCGGCGGGGCTTTTCTCCCTTGCCATAGGTCCGGTGCTGGGCTACATAACAGACAGGGCCAGAAACCAGAAGCTTGTGGCGGCAGCTCTGCTGGCTGCAATAGGGCTGCTGGGGATGGTCTTTGCCGGGATGAACGGGCTTGGCATTTTATTTGTGCTGAACGGACTAATAATGTCCGCCCTCAACGGCCTTTCCTCTATCTGCGAGCGGCTGGCGGGGGAGAGCCGGTTCAGGTACGGCACCCTGCGGGTCTGGGGCACCATCGGGTACGCCACAGGGGTCCAGGGGGCGGGCCTGGCAATGGAACTGCTGCCGGGCTATGCCATGTTCCTGCTGACGGCAGCCGCCTGCGGGCTAAGCCTTCTGGGGCTGCTGGGAGTGGAGCTTCAGCCCCATGCGGTAAGGGGCGCTGAAGGTCGTGAGGAGAAGCCAAGGCTCAGAGCGCTGCTTGAGAGTCCGCAGTTCTTTCTGTTCCTTATGGCGGCCTTCATATTCTCTGGGTGCTCCGGGGTGAACATGAATTATTCGCCGGTGCTTTTAACTGGCATGGGCGTATCCACCGGGATAGTGGGGACAGTGCTCTCCGTCAGCACGGTGGTGGAGATACCCCTGTTTTTGTTCTCCCATAAATTCATGGACAGGCTCTCGGGGAAGGTGCTGACAGCGACCTGCTTTGTGCTGGCCATCGGGCAGTTCCTGGTGTATGGCACAGCGAAGTCGCCGGGGGTCGTGATGGCGGTTATAGTGCTGCTCAAGGCGGTTACCTCCACCCTTTATATGATGCTAACCCTAAAGATGGTGAGGTGCCTGGTGCCCGCGGGGCTGACTACCACTGGGCTTGCGGTAGTAGGGGCGGTGAACAGCCTGGCCGGAATCGTAATGCAGAATATCTGCGGCTGGCTTGCAGGGGGATGGGGCATTGGCACGATGTACCTTTTCCTTGCGGGGTGCTGCGGGGCAGGGCTTTTGCTCACAATGTTTCTGCGGGTGCGCAATACAGAAACGGTATTTAGTTAAACCCGCAGGACGCTGACAAATAATCCCAATGAAAGGCAGAAAGCCCAGGGCAAATGCCCCGGGCTTTCCGCTTGAAAAAGGAGATTATGAAAAAGAAAACTTGTACTCGAAATTAGTTGGAAGAGCCTGTATTTGCTGAGAGAATCAGCTCTATTTTAATACCGCTTTCGCCTGTAAGGGGCCGGTCGATGGTGAGGGTCACCTTGTCGCCGGGCTTCTTGGTGGCGAGATAGGAGGAAACTGTATTCTCCGCGACGATTTGCGTATCGTCGATAGCGGTTATGATATCATTGGTTTTAAGCCCTGAGGACCTGGCATTCTCGGTGACGGTCTCTCCCACGCAGTACCCCTGGGGCAGGCCGTAGAAGTTTGACATAGCCCTGTTCACAAAGGCCCCGGTAATGCCCAGCATGGCCCTGTCCTGAACATAGCCGTACTCTATCAAATCGCTGACTATAGGCTGGACCACCGTTGAAGGTATCGCAAAGCCCATGCCCTCGTAATCGGTTGCGGCAATCTTCGAGGAGTTGATGCCGACCACCAGGCCGTCGGAGTTTACCAGCGCGCCGCCGGAGTTGCCGGGGTTTATAGCCGCGTCGGTCTGGATGCAGTTTACAACAAAGCCGGTCTCGCTGTTGGTCACAGGCCTGTTAAGGGCCGAGATATAGCCGATGGTGACGCTGGAGTTGAACTGCAGGCCCCCGGGGTTTCCCACCGCCAGCACCTGGTCGGTGACCTGGAGGTCGTCTGAGCTGCCGAACTCGGCGGGGGTAAGCTTATCCTCGGTGTCCACCTTAATGACAGCCAAATCCGTCTGGGAGTCCTCGCCGACGAGCTGGGCGTCGTAGCTGGTGCCGTCGGAGGTGACTACAGAGATATGGTCCGCCCCGGCAATAACATGCTGGTTTGTGACGATATAGCCGTCTTCAGAAATGATAATGCCCGAACCCTCTCCAGCAGGGGTAAGCTCACCGGAGTTTTCCTCTGACCCGCCGCCCATGAAGAAGTTGCCGAAGAAGCTGTTCTGCTGCTGGACTATCTGGTAGTTCTGCACGCAGACCACGGAGGGTATCACCTTCTGGGCCACCTGCTGGGTAGTCATGCCGCCCTTTGTGGAGGTGGGCGTGGTGCCGGAGTCGCCGGTATCCGCCCTCTTATAGAGAGTGAAGGCGGCGGTCTCTGTGGCGTCATCGGGGCTCTCAATATTTACGACCCCGTTTTGTATCATGGCCGCGAAGACTCCAACAGAGCCCAGTGAAACTACAGCGCAGGCCAGCACCGCCGCCAGGGTTTTTATAAAGAACCTCCCGCCCCGGCGCTTCTTCTGAGGGGAAGCGGGCTTGGGCTGCTGGTAGTAGCCCTGAGGGGCGCCCGGGCCCCAGCTATAGCTGTTCTGCTGCTGTTGGGGCTGGGCCGGCGTCTGGTAGGAGGGCGGGGCCTGGTACTGTGGGTACTGGCTGCCGGTATAGCCGGGGCCTGCGGTCTGAGTGGTGTAAGGGTAGGAGCCGGTGCTGCCGGAGCCTGTGCCGTACTGGGGAGCCGCGGGCTTCTGCTCGGGGGTGTTCCCGCCTTCGTTGGTGTTTTTATTGTCGTTATCATAGGTGTTCATAAAATAGCCGCTCCTTTCGCGTTTCGCTATAGGTTGTTTGCTTACTGTGGCTATATTATGCCCTACGATTGTGAAATCTGTGTGAAGTCTGGGGGAGAATGAGCTGAAAAAATTGTTGCGAAATTTTTAGCCCACCAAGGGGCTTGAAAGGTCCCTCAGCTTTCTCTCGCTGTTCCACATATTGAGAAGCTTAGGGAAGTTCAGGTCGGGCTCTAAAAGAAGCTCCGCCAGGCGGTCCAGAAGGGCCATGTCCTCCTGGGACAGTGCCTCGCCCCTAAAGAGCAGCGGCTCCATAAACCTGGGCTGGAAGACATAGGATATCTCATGGTTCATCAGGGCATGGAAGTCATACACAAGGTATCTGCCCACAGAACGCAGGCCGTTGGTCCCAAGGCCGTCGGCATAGAGGAAGCGGGAGCCGTCGGTTTCGCCCCGGCGTATAGAGAGCCACGCGTCCGCAGGCCAGTCGAACTCCCCGGGCTTTATGTCGTACTGGGCCACAGGCACCGGCAAGCCCTCGTAGAAGCCGTCGGCGTCGAAGGTGAGCCAGCGGCCCTCTCTATCAAGCCAAATTTCGTTTATCCAGTGGTCCATGCTGGCGTCCGGGTTAAGGTATGGCGCGAAGCCCGCCCTGCTGCGGCATGGTATGCCCTTGGACTTGTATATAGACGATACCAGCACCGACACAAACCGACAGGTGAGCACCAGCTTGTGCTCCACCGCCCTGTCGGGCACGAAGCCCCGCTCGTCCAAGCGGAAGAGCCCGGCGGCTATAGCCGGGGCGGTCAGGTAGATATCATCCTGGCACTGAGAACGGTACCATGGCCAGCGGGTCATGTCGCCATAGCGCAGGTCGAAGTTGGCGTTTTTATTGCCCTCTCTCAGGGTGACCCGGTGGATTATCTGGTGGGATATCAGGTGCCCCAGCTCGCTGGGGTCCTCCGGGAGCGAACGGAAATAGTCTGCGTAAAGCCCGGGATAGGTGAAGGGACCGTACTCAAGGTAGTGCTTGTGCATTGCTTCTGTCATTATGATACCTCATTTCTATGGGTTCTGTCAATGGGAAAATATTCTTTTGAATTGCAGGGCCTGGTCCAAGCTTGGCAAGTCCATCATACTAAATATAAAAAAATCTGTCAATAGCCCGAGACTGTCAAATAAAGTTCTCTTTTGTCCGCGGGGCTTATTGACCTTCCGGAGTAAAAGGGGTATAATGAAATAAAAAATAAGATAGGGGTGTGGAGCAATAAAAATACTTATTGTAAACGGCGGGCCCCATAAAGGCAATACATGGCTCTTGACAGAGGAAGCCAAAAGGTTTTTGACGGACATAGACGGGGATATTATATTTTCGGAAGTACACCTGTCAGATATAGGCCTGCCCTTCTGCACAGGCTGTAGCAGCTGCTTTCGCAGAGGGCATTGGACTTGCCCCCACAGCGAAAAAGTTCAGCCGGTCATGGATATGATTGAGGACAGCGACGGCGTTATTTTCTCCGTGCCGTGCTTTCAGGGGCACCTGCCGGGTATACTGAAGAACTTTACCGACCATATGGCGTTCATGCTGCACCGCCCCAGGTATTTCACAAAGAAAGCCCTTGTTATCACCACCACCGGGGGAGTATCGGCCCGGAGCACAACAAAAGCTATGGCGGCAGTCCTCTCTGGCTGGGGTTTCAATAAGTGCTATCAGCTTCCGATAATGGCCCTGAGCTGGAACGACTACAGGCCGTCGGCAAAGGATTTAAAAAGGACCCATGATATAGCAGGAAAGTTCTATGCGGACATAAGCTCCGGGAAGCTGCACGTCCCGGGCGCGGGGGTGCTCATACCCTTTAATTTGTTCCAGGCCATGACAGCCGCCGAAACGGACTACCCCACCGAGGACAACAGCTTCTGGCCCAAATATGCGGGCATGAGATACGCGCCGGGGATACCGCTTACACCCGGGAAGAAGCTTCTGGGCTGGCTGATATACCAGGCCGGACGCAGGCTCTTGAAATCAACTACAGTCACATACAGGAAATAAACCTGTAATTTATAATCTGAAAGGGGCAATATCATGTCTTCTGTCACACCCAAGTTCCCCCATATGCTCCACGGCGGCGACTATAACCCGGACCAGTGGCTTAATAGCCCCGATATCCTCAAAAAGGATATCGAGCTGATGAAGGCCGCGCATATCAACTGTGTGTCCGTGGCTATCTTTGCCTGGGCCAAGCTGGAGCCTGAGGAGGGCCGGTATGAGTTCGGCTGGCTGGAGGATGTCATAAACAACCTCTATGAAAACGGTATCTATACTGTCCTTGCCACGCCCTCGGGGGCAAAGCCCCGGTGGATGAGCGAGAAGTACCCGGAGATACGCCGGGTCTCGAAAGAGGGGGTAAGGGACCTCTCCGGCGAGAGGCATAACCACTGCTATACCTCTCCTGTATACAGGGAGAAGGTGAAGGCAATGGACACGTCTCTTGCAGAGCGCTTCGCAAAGCATCCCGGAGTCATACTCTGGCACCTCTCCAATGAGTACGGCGGTATCTGCTACTGCGATAAATGCCAGGAGGCCTTCAGGGAATGGCTGAAAAAGAAGTACGGCACTATAGACGCGCTGAACCGGCAGTATTGGACCGACTTCTGGGCCCAGACATATAACTCCTTTGAGGAAGTCCAGGCTCCGGCCCCCAACGGCTCCCGCAGCGTGCACGGTCTGTTCCTTGACTGGATGCGCTTTACCACCGACCAGGTCGGGGACTTTATCAAAATGGAGCGGGACGCAGTAAAGGCTGTGGACCCCTCTGTGCCTGTTACGGCTAACCTTATGTATGACTTTATCTGCTATAACTACTTTAAGTGGAAGGACATCCTGGATGTTGTCTCCTGGGACTCCTACCCTGTCTGGAGGGGCAGCGCAGCGGCAGACGTTGAGGAGGCCCAGAACCACGCCCTCTGGCACGATGTAATGCGCTCCTTAAAGCAGAAGCCCTTCTTGCTGATGGAGTCCTGCCCCAGCGCCACCAACTGGCAGCCGGTCTCCAGGCTCAAGCGGCCGGGGATGCAGCTGGCGGCAAGCATGTCCGCTGTGGGCCACGGCTCAAACTCCGTGCAGTATTTCCAGTTCAGGAAGAGCCGGGGCTCCAGCGAGAAGTTCCACGGGGCCGTGGTGGACCATGTGGGCCATGGGGAGACCCGGGCATTTAAGGACGTTGCCCAGGTGGGCGAGCGCCTGGAGCTTCTTGACAGGGCCCTCTATAACAGCGAGGTGAAGCCCGACGTGGCAATAGTCTTCGACACGGAAAACCGCTGGGCAATGGAACACGCCCAGGGCCCTCGCAACTGCGGCATACACTACGCCGAGGCCGTCAGGGACCAGTACAGGGCCCTCTGGCAGATGGGCGTGCCCGTGGACATAGTCGACGAGGAGTGCGATATCTCAAAGTATAAGCTGGTGCTGGCCCCCATGCTCTATATGCTCAGGGCAGGCTTTGAGGAGAAGCTGAAGGCCTTTGTAAAGGACGGCGGCACCCTGGTGGGCACATACCATACCGGCCTTGTAAACGAGAACGACCTTTGCTATCTGGGGGGCTGGCCCGCCGGCGGGCTCCGTGAGCTCTACGGCATATGGAACGAGGAGATAGACGGCCTCTGGGACGGTGAGGAGAACTCCATTATTACTAAGGACGGCAGGAGCTACAGGGTCACAGAGCTCTGTGAGCTGATACATGCAGAGGAGGCTGAGGTTATCGGCACCTATGGCAGCGATTTCTATAAGGGACAGCCCGCCTGGACAGTGGCGGAGTACGGTAAGGGCAAGGCCTACTATGTGGCGGCAAGGGCCGGTGTGGACTTCTACTCCGACTTCCTCGGCACCCTCATACCCGGCCTGGACTGCAAGCGTGCCCTGCCCGGGGAAGTGCCCTTCGGCGTTGAGGCCTGCCTGCGGGAGACGGATACGGAGCGCTTTGTATTCCTGCAAAACTTCACAGGCGAGCCCAAGACAGTAGCCCTCCCCGAGGGTTATATAGACCTGCGCACCGGTGAGGCTGCGGGAAAATTGGAGCTTCGCGGGTATGATTCTGTGACAATAGCCAAGGCAATAGAATAAACCATATGGAGACCGCTGCAAAAGTTTTAACATTTTTGCAGCGGTCTGGTCAGTTTTGGAGTAAATATTCAAAACCGGTTATGTTTCTCAAAATTGGATTGGCAGGGATAGGCGGTATATGCTATAATACCCCCTGAGGAAACTATGTTGAGGCGGACGCGGTTAAGAGGCTGCGCCGCAGAAAGGGAAGGCAAATTTATGGAAGAGAGAGCCCAATCGTTATTCAGTCTTGAGGACCGCGTGGCCCCCCTGGGGATAATAGCCCTGGAGGGCGCGGAGGAGCTGGGTGAAAAGATTGACGCGCACCTGGTACGCTGGGCCAAAGCCGCGGGCATGGATGTAGACAGCTTCATGTTAAGCTGCAGCTGCCCCCGCTTCGGCACCGGGGACGCAAAAGGCCTTATCGAGCAGACCGTAAGAGGGTACGACCTGTACATCGTGGTGGATGTGGGCAATTACAGCCCCACATACCCATATTTCGGCATGGAGAACCACATGTCCCCGGACGACCACTTCCAAAATCTCAAGCGTATTATCCAGGCCGCCAGCGGAAAGGCCCACAGGCTGAACGTGATAATGCCGGTGCTCTACGGCGGCAGGCAGCACCGCAGGAACTACCGGGAGTCCTTGGACTGCGCCTTCGCTCTGCAGGAGCTGCAGAATATGGGGGTCCAGAACGTGGTGACCTTCGACGCCCACGACCCCAGGGTACAGAACGCCGTGCCCCTGATGGGCTTTGACAACCTGAGGCCTTCCTATCAGGTGCTCAAAAAGATGCTCAGAAGCTTCCCGGACATGGTGATAGACAGGGACGAATTCATGGTCATAAGCCCGGACGAGGGGGCCCTGGACCGCAATATGTTCTACGCCTCCGTAATGGGTGTGGAGATGGGCATGTTCTATAAGCGCCGCGACTACTCCCGGGTGGTTGACGGACGCAACCCAATAGTTGCCCACGAGTACCTGGGCTCGGACGTAAAGGGCAAGGACGTATTCGTTGCCGACGACATTATCTCCTCCGGCGAGTCCATGCTGGACATAGCCTATAACGTGAAGGAGAGGGGAGCAAGGCGCTTCTTCTGCTTTGCCACATTTGCCATCTTTGCCAAGGGCCTTGACAGCTTTGACAAGGCTCACAGGGAGGGCTTATTGGACGGGGTGTTCGGGACAAACCTTACATACCGCACCGAGGAGCTGAAGAACAGGCCCTGGTTTTATGAGGTGGACGTGTCCAAGTACATATCCTACTATGTGTCGGCCCTGAATCACGACATATCCACCAGCCAGCTCATAGACCCCCATGCCAAGATGGTGGCCTTGCTTGAAAAGAGGCGGGAGGAGTACCGCAAAAGCCAGCATGAGCAGCTGAAGTTCCAGTAACCACAGGCCGGCCCGGGGAATAGGATGGCGTAAATTAACCGTACAGAGGTGAGAGCTTTGTTCAACAGGCTCAAAGAGGATATCGACGCAGTAATGGACCGTGACCCGGCGGCGAGGTCCAGGCTAGAGGTGTATTTCCTCTACTCGGGCTTCAAGGCTGTGAGGGCCTACAGAAGGGCCAACTGGTTCCAGCGCCACGGCATGAAGTTCATAGCCCGGGCCATCTCCCAGCACTCCAGAAGAAGGACCGGGATTGAGATACACCCGGGGGCCACAATAGGCCGCGGGCTCTTCATAGACCACGGCATGGGGGTCGTCATAGGGGAGACCACGGAGATAGGGGACAACTGCACCATATATCAGAACGTGACCCTTGGGGGCACCGGCAAGGACCAGGGCAAGCGGCACCCGACCCTTGGCAATAACGTGCTTATAGGCGCCGGGGCAAAGGTGCTGGGGCCGTTTACCGTGGGGGACAATGCCCGGGTGGCGGCGGGAGCGGTGGTGCTGGATGCGGTGCCCGAGGGGGCCACGGCTGTGGGCGTACCCGCAAGGGTAGTGCGCATAAACGGCGAGCGTGTGCCGGACCCGAAGCCCAGCAAGATGCTGGACCAGATACACGTGGCCGACCCGGTTTCCATGGAGCTGTGCCGCCTGCGCGGGGAGCTGGAGCGGCTTGAGAAGAAAGTCAACGAGCTGAAAGGACAGTAAAAGTATGAAGCTGACGAATACCCTTACCATGAAGAAGGAAGATTTTGCCACCTATGAGCCGGGCGTCGTGAAGATGTACACCTGCGGGCCCACGGTCTACGGGCGGGCGCATATAGGCAACCTGCGCTCCTATATCATGGAGGACGTGCTGGAAAAGGCCCTGGAGTACGATGGATACCGGGTGGACAGGGTGATGAATATTACCGACGTAGGCCACCTGACCTCGGACGCGGACACCGGGGAGGACAAGATGCTCAAGGGGGCCAGGCAGGAGCATAAATCCGTGCTGGAGCTGGCGGACATGTATACAAAGGCCTTCTTTGAGGACTGCGCGAAGCTCAATATCAGAAAGCCCGGAACGGTCGTGCCGGCAACTACCTGCATAGGCGACTTTATCGAGATGGTGCAGGCCCTGCTGGACAAGGGCTGCGCGTATATAGCCGGGGGCAATGTGTACTTTGACACGTCCAGGCTGGAGCATTACTACGTTTTCGGCAATCAGAACGCCGAGGATTTGGCGGTGGGCGTGCGGGACAGCGTTGAGGCCGACGAGAACAAGCGCAATAAGACGGATTTTGTGCTGTGGTTCACAAAGTCCAAGTTTGAGGACCAGGAGCTCAAGTGGGACAGCCCCTGGGGAGTTGGTTACCCGGGATGGCATATCGAGTGCTCGGCAATCAGCGTTAAGAACCTGGGAGAGTACCTGGACCTGCACTGCGGAGGCATTGACAATGCCTTCCCGCACCACACCAACGAGATAGCCCAGAGCGAGGCGTATCTGGGGCATCCCTGGTGCCGGCACTGGTTCCATGTGCTGCACCTGAACGACGCGGGGGGCAAGATAAGCAAATCCAAGGGGGCTAAGCTGACGGTCTCGTTGCTTGAGGAGAAGGGCTATGACCCGCTGGTATACAGGCTCTTTAACCTTCAGTCCCACTATAGGAAGCCCCTGACCTTCTCCTTCGAGAGCCTTGACAACGCGGCCCAGGCCTATCAGAAGCTGACGGCCCGGGTAACGGCCCTCTCCAAGGATGGGGAGCCGGATATGGTTGGGGCAAAGATATACCGTGAGCAGTTCAGGGAGGCCCTTGGAAACGACCTGAACACATCCCAGGCGCTGACGGTGCTGTATGATATGCTGAAGTCTGACTTGAGCGACAGCACGAAGCGCTGGCTTGCGGGAGACTTTGACAAGGTGCTGGGGCTGGACCTGCTTGCCGGTAAGGGCGCGGAGGCTTCGGAGCCGGTGGACGGTGAGCTGGCAGGGGAGATAGAGGAGCTGATAGCCAGGCGCGCACAGGCCCGGAAGAATAAGGACTGGGCGGCGGCGGACGCTATCAGGGATGAGCTTGCGGCAAGGCGGGTTGTCATAAAGGATACGCCCGAGGGCGTTAAGTGGCATATAGAAAGCTGACGGGTTATACTTTGAGATAACTCAGTGTCTGGGGCGGCGCCCCAAGAAAGAAGGTTGTCAAAATGCAGATATCAGGAAGGCGGGCTATGGCCCTGCTGGAAAAAATTGGCTTTACCAGAGTGGCGGGCTCCCCCGAGGAGCTGAAGGCCGCGGAGATACTGAAGGCCGAATGCGAGGCCATAGGCGTGGCCGCCGAGCTCCAGAGCTTTGAGATAGAGGATGCTGAGATAGAGACGGCGACGCTGGAAATTACTGAGCCCTATAGGGCCGAGTATCCGGTGACCGGCTATAAATGCGCGAAGAATACCTATCAGGGGGGGCTTGAGGCCGATTTCCTGTACGTTGAGGACGGCAACGAGGTAGACCTTGCAAAGGCAGAGGGCAAGATAGTCCTTATAAACGGCTTTCTGAGGGTCCCAGTATACCGCCGGCTGATAAAGGCGGGAGTGGCGGGGATAGTCACTATGGAGGGGCAGCTCCGGGACGACCGCGAGGGCACGGACCTCTCCACCAGGAAGCTGAGAAGGACCCTTAGGGCCTTCGGCAGCGTGCCCATGGTGCATACCAGGGTGCTGGACGCCATAGATATGGTGCGCAGGGGAGCCTGCAAAGCCAGGCTGGTGCTGAAGAACGAGACTGTGGAGAGGACCTCCCACAACGTGATAGCCACCATAACCGGCACTGAGAGGCCCGAGGAGATAATCTCCTTCGGCGCGCACTATGATTCCGTGGATTTTTCAAAGGGGGTCTATGACAACGGCGCAGGCTCTGTTATAAATATGGAGCTCCTGCGGTACTTTAAGGAGAACCCCCCGAAGCGCACGGTGAAGTTCATGTGGTACGGCTCCGAGGAGATAGGCCTTGAGGGCAGCTGGGCCTATGTTAAGGCGCATAAGGACGAGCTCAAGGACCACCTGCTGATGATAAACGTGGACGTGGGCGGGCCAATTCTGGGCCGGGACTCTGTGGCTGTTATGGCTGAGGAGGATTTGGTTAAGTACGTGGACTACGCCTCAAAGATACACGGCTACTCAGCTAAAATAGAACAGCGAATCTATTCCAGCGACTCCATTCCCTTTGCGGACAGCGGCGTACCTGCGGTGAACTTCTGCCGCTTTGGGGCCCCGGGCGCGGCGTATATACACGACCGCTTCGACACCCTGGATTTTCTCTCAGCAGAGGCCCTGGAGAAGACCGGAAACTATGTGCTGGCATTCTCAAGGGAGATGGTGAACGCCGCGGCCTTCCCGGTGAAGCGGGAGATACCGAAGAATATTGTAGAGGAAGTCGAGAAATATCTCTACAAGAAGGAACTGGCTGAGGCTGAGGAGAATAAGTAAGGGCTATAACTATCGTGAAGAAATAATAAAAAGATAAGGGCTCTCCTATAGGGGGAGCCCTTATCTTTTTCCTGCGCATAAAACCAAGGTTATACAGCCACCCTACTACAGCGAGGTGATAATATGGACTCACTCTGGACAAAAACCGCGAGCCTCCCTGAGTTCCCCGCTCTGGAGGGGGACATTGAGACCGGCGTGCTGATAGTCGGCGGGGGAATGGCGGGAGTGCTCTGCACCTGGCAGCTGGCCCGGGCGGGGGCAGACTGCGTGCTGGTGGAGGCGGACCGCATAGGTGGAGGAATCACAAAGAATACCACCGCTAAAATAACCGCCCAGCACGGGCTGATATACGACAAGCTCGTAAGCAAATATGGCGAGGAGACTGCGGGGCTGTACCTGAGGGCGAATCTGGAGGCCGGGGAGCGCTACAGGGAGCTCTGCCGGGATATAGACTGCGATTATGAGGAGCTGGACTCGTTTGTGTATTCACTGGACGACCCGGAGAAAATCAGGCGGGAAGTGGAGGCGCTGCGGCTGCTGGGCTTTGACGCTGCCGAGGAGACAGAGCTGCCGCTGCCATTTAAGACGGCGGGGGCGGTGCGCTTTCCCAAGCAGGCCCAGTTCCATCCGCTGAAATTCCTGGCGGCTGTCACCAAGGGGCTTTGTATATATGAGCACACAAAGGTGCTGGAGCTGGGCCCGGGGCAGGCAGTCACCAATAGGGGGACTATAAAGGCTGACAAAATAATAATAGCCACCCACTTCCCCATACTCAATAAGCACGGTGGATATTTTGTGAAACTATACCAGGAACGCTCCTATGTACTTGCCCTTCAGGGCGCTATAAATGAGGGGCAGGGCCTTAGGGGAATGTACGTGGACGGGAGCGCGCAGGGGCTCAGCCTCAGAAGCCATAAAGACAATCTCCTGCTGGGCGGCGGGAGCCACCGCACAGGCAAGCCCGGAGGCTGGCAGGGCCTGGAGGCCTTCGCCAAAGAATACTATCCCCAGGCGAAAATAACCGCCCGCTGGGCTACCCAGGACTGTATGAGCCTTGACGGTATGCCGTATATCGGGCGGTACTCCCGGGGCACAGAGGGCCTGTACACCGCCACCGGCTTCAACAAGTGGGGCATGACCTCCTCCATGGCTGCGGCAAACCTGCTGACGGACCTTGTGCTTGGCAGGGAGAATCCCTTTGAGGGGGTATCCGACCCCTCCAGAAGCATTTTGCACCCACAGCTGGCGGTAAATGTTTTCGAGGCCGCAGTCGGGCTGCTGACGCCGACTGTGCCCCGCTGTCCCCATATGGGGTGCGCATTAAAGTACAACGCCGCCGAGCACAGCTGGGACTGCCCCTGCCACGGCTCCAGGTTTGGAGAGGACGGCAGGCTTATCGACAATCCCGCAACAGATGACAGAAAATAGTTTATAATAAAATATAGTCATATAATAATATTACGAGACAAAAATAAAAAGGCCCTTGATACTCCTAGTTTCTCTTGGTTTAACACAAACTCAAGAAATAAAGGTATCAAGGGCCTATATTGGGTTAGTGCCTTAATTATTTAATACTATAATTTTAATCATCGGCCTTTGCGGAGCCCGGCAGCACCGTCACCCGGATTTCCTCGGCACGGTTCCCGCCGGCCTTTGTCACAAGGAACTGCACGTTCTCAAACTGCAGGCTGTCGCCCACCTGAGGTATGCGGTCAAGCTTTTCAGCTAGCCAGCCGTTGACCGTTGAAGCGTCGGTCTCGCATTTTATGCCCAGAAGCTGGAAAAGGTCGTCGGTGTCAGCAGAGCCGTACACCCGGTAGAAGCCCTCGCCGATGGGCAGGATACCCTCCTGCACCACGTCATCGTGTTCATCCCAGATTTCGCCAACCAGCTCCTCAATGATGTCCTCCAGGGTCACAATGCCCTCTGTGCCGCCGAACTCATCCACAATTACCGCCATATGCTGCTTGCGCTGCTGCAAAAGCCGCAGCAGGTCTGATATTTTCATGGAGGGCGGTATAAACTCGGCAGGCTTTAAAATGCTCGTTATGTCCCTGTCGTTGACCCAGATTTTCGAGAAGAAATCCTTTTCATGTATCACGCCGATGATGCTGTCAATGGTGTCGTCATACACCGGCAGGCGGGAGTAGCCCGTCTCCCGGAACACCGCCGAGGCCTCGTCGGGCGTGCAGTCCCTGGGCACGGCCTCCACATCAACCCGGGGGGTCATTATCTCTATGGCCTGGATATCGTCAAACTCTATCACGTTGCGGAGCATGGCGCTCTCGCTCTTGTCAATGCCGCCGTCCTGCTCGGCCTCCTCAACCAGGGTGAGCAGCTCGTCGCCGGTGACCCCCCTCTCGGGGGCGGGGCGCACGAGCTTTGAAAGGCCCTTTTTAAGCTGTGAGAATAGGAAGTTCACCGGCTTTAGAAGCACTATCAGCAGCCTGATAAAGGGCGCCGAAATCATGGCGAAGGCCTCCGCGTTCTCCTTTGCCAGGCTCTTGGGGGAGACCTCACCAAAGACCAGGACAACTATCGTCATGACTATAGTTGACACAGTGGGCCCGCTGGCGTCGCCCAGGGCCTTGACAAAGAGCAGGGTAGAGATGGTCGTGCTGGCAATGTTCACCAGGTTGTTGCCAACTAGGATAGTGGAGAGCAGCTCGTCGTAGTTCTCAGAAAGTTCAAAGGTGAGCTTCGCGCGCTTGTTCCCCGCGTTCATCAGGCTCTTGAGCCGGATGCGGTTCAGGGAGGAAAAGGCCGTCTCTGTTGCCGAGAAGTAGGCGGAGCCCGCTATCAGCAGGATTAGAACGATTATTAACGTGGTACTGTGACTGTCCATGGGGGGAAAAACCAACACCTTTACTGTAAAATTTCGTACATTATAACATAGAGCTCAGGAAAATGCAAGCTATTATCCGGCAGACCCCCTTGCATAACTCCCCGGTTTTTGATATAATGGCCTATATATTGCCCTATTAAAACCCAAGTGAGGTACTAAAACTATGATTAAAAAGCTTTTGGCGGTTATACTTTGCGCGGGCCTTGTGCTTGCGGGAATGGCTGGGTGCTCCAATGTGTCGGACCTGGTATCGGGAGTGGCGGCCGGAGAGTTCCCTGTAACGATAAATGACGTTACCATAGGAGGGAGGCCTTCCAAGGTTGCGGTGCTCTCCCCAAGCCTTGCGGACGTGGTGCTGGCCTTAGGGTGCGAGACCCAGCTGGCGGCCTGCTCCGGGGCGTGCACCCAGGGCGGGCTTGCCTCCCTGACGAAGGTGGACCCGGGGGACGTACAGGCAATCTCCGCGGTAAACCCGGACCTTATACTGCTGGACCCGGGCTGCGCCGGGGCTGAGCAGGCCCTTAAAGAGGCGGGCTTCACAGTCCTGAACATAGCGCCCGCTGTTAATAGGGAGGATTTTGAGCGGCTGTACTCCCAGGTTTCATCGGCCCTCTGCGGAGGCGGACCCGGATACGACAAGGGCATAGAGTGCGCCCAGGATATCTTTGGGGTGCTGGACGATATCAACAGGCTGGTGCCACAGCAGGATACCGTTACCACCGCATGTTATTTATATGACCTGAACGGCTCAGCCGTTACCGGGGATACCCTTACCAGTACAATTATGACCTACTGCGGGGTGACGAATATCTTCAGCAGCCTCTCAGGCGGGCAGTATAGCGAGGACGACCTGAGAGTCTCAAACCCCACCGTTATCTTCTGCCGCCCGGGGCTTACAGAGGAGCTGAGGAACGACAGCAGGTATAATAACCTGATGGCTGTGAGAGAGGGGAATATTGTGGAGCTTGAGCCCAGTGAGGTGGAGTGGCAGGGGCGCACGGTTATAAACGCCGCCATAGCCATAAGCGGCGGGGCATACCCTGAGATGCTTGAGGAGACATCTATAGGGGAGAATACCGACCCCACCAGCAAGATAGAGGACAACGTGAGCTCGGCTCTTGCCAGCGCACGGCCCGAGGACAGCAGCGCCCCGGAGTATGAGCAGCTGAGCCCGGAGGACCAGAGCGAGGAAGTATATAAAATGCAGGAGCGCCTGGAGGAGCTGGGATATCTTGACACAGAGTACGACGGCTACTACGGCGAGCATACCGGCGAGTGCGTGAAGGAGTTCCAGAGGGTGAACGGCCTGGAGCAGACCGGCGTTGCGGATGTGGACACATTGAAGCGGCTGTACTCCACCCTTGCAAAGGACAAGGACGGCAAGGTGCCCGCCATTGAAAACGCGCCCACCATGGGGCCGAACAGCGGCGATAACAGCAGCAGTAGCAGCAGCGAAGACGGTGACGGGAGCAGCAGCGAGGGCTAGAGTCCTGCCTGAGGGATAGGATAGAGAGGATTGGAAAATGAGGCTTTTAACCAGAGACCGTTCGTTTTACAGGACGCTTATCGCCCTGGCGATACCGATTTCCCTGCAGAACCTAATCACCTTCGCGGTGGGCTTTGCAGACAACCTGATGATAGGCAGGCTGGGTGACAACGCCATCTCCGGCGTATACGTGGGCGGGCAGGTACAGACGGTTGTGCAGATGTTCATTGGCGGCGTTGAGGGCGCCATACTGATACTTGCCGCCCAGTATTGGGGGAAGAAGGATACCGAGAGCATACGCCGTGTGGTGAGCATTGGGGTAAAGCTTGCGGCGGCGGTGGGCTTTGCGTTCAGCCTGGTGACAGTTTTGTTCCCCGGGTTTATTATCGGCCTCTTTACCAGGGAGGCCGGTGTAATCGCCGAGGGCACGGTTTACTTACAGATAGTGGGCTTTACATATCTCTTCTTCAGCGTTTCACAGGTGATGATAGCGTCAATGCGAAGCGTAGAGACGGCGAAAATCGGCCTGTACATATCAATAATGGCCCTAATAGTAAACGTGGGGCTGAACTACGTGCTAATCTTCGGCAAGCTGGGCCTGCCGGCGCTGGGGGTGAGGGGCGCGGCTGTTGCCACGCTTATCTCCCGGGTGCTGGAGGCTTCGGTGAGCGTGGGATACGTGTTTATAGCGGACAGGAAGCTGAAGCTTGGGCTGAAGGACCTGCTGCGCACAGACAGGCAGCTATTGCGGGACTTTATAAAGTACGGCCTGCCGATTATAGGCGGGCAGGTGGTGTGGTCGGTAAATATGCTGGCTAACACCAAGATAATGGGCGTGTACAGCGCCGGAGTAATGGCCGCGGTAAGCATAACCGGTATGCTCCACAACCTGATATATGTGTGGATGAACGGCCTGAGCTCGGCGGTGGGCATAATCACCGGCAAGACCGTGGGGGCCGGGCAGTATGAAAAGATGAAGGAGTACGCCAGGACAGTGCAGATAATATTCCTGATGGTGGGAGTGCTGTCGGGAGGGATAGTGCTCCTTGCAAGGGATGGGTTTGTGTCCCTTTATGACGTGACCCCTGAGGCGCTCAGCTTCTCCAGGGAGTTTATCAACGTGATATCCGTGACCATAGTCGGCACCTGCTATCAGGCGGCTTGCCTCTTCGGGCTGGTGAAATCCGGCGGCGATATCAGCTTTGTGTTTAAGAACGACACGATATTTGTGTTTTTAGTGGTGCTGCCGTCTGCAATAATTTGCCAGTGGCTGGGCGCGCCGGCCTGGGTGGTGTTCGCGGCCCTGAAGTGCGACCAGATACTCAAGTGCTTTGTGGCGGTAGTGAAGATAAACAGGTTTAACTGGATGAAAAATTTGACAAGGGACAGTCTGGAGGCAACTGATGGACAGGCGTGATTTGACCCATGGCGGTATGCTGGCGCTGGCGGCGTTCATATGGGGGACGGCATTTGTGGCACAGAGCCTTGGAATGGAGCATATCGGCCCCTGCGCCTTTAACGGCGCGAGGAGCTTTGTAGGGTGCATAGTCCTGCTGCCGGTAATCGCAGCTGGCAGGAGACTGCGGGGAGCGGGAAAGGGTCAGGGGGGCAGCGCTCCACTGCAGAGTCAGAGCTCCAAGGTACTATGGCTGGGCGGCGCCGCGTGCGGAGTGTTGCTGGCAGGAGCAAGCCTGCTCCAACAGGCAAGCCTGCAATACACCACCGCCGGAAAGGCAGGCTTCCTAACCTCCCTATACATAGTAATAGTCCCCGTACTGGGCATATTCCTGGGCCGCAAGGCCGGCGGCAAGGTCTGGGCGGCGGTAGTGCTGGCACTGGCAGGGGCATACCTCTTGAGCGTAGCGGGCGGCGGGGGCTTCTCCATAGGCCTGGGCGATAGCCTGGTGATGATATGCGCTGTGATATTCTCCCTGCACATAATGGTAATAGACCGGGTATCCCCAAAGGTAAACGGAATACAGCTCTCCTGCATCCAGTTCCTGGTGGCGGGCATAATATCCGTAATATGCGCGGCAATTCTGGAGCGGGACAGCTTCACCTTAAGCGGACTGCTGGCCTCCTGGGGCCCGCTGCTCTATGTGGGGGTATTATCCAGCGGGGTCGCCTATACTTTGCAGATAGTGGGCCAGGCGGGGCTGAATCCGGCGGTGGCCTCCCTTATCATGAGCTTGGAGTCGGTGTTTGCAGCCATATCCGGCTGGCTCGTGCTGAGCCAGCCCCTTTCTGGGCGGGAGCTTGCAGGCTGCGCCCTGGTGTTCGCGGGGGTCATACTGGCCCAGCTTCCGGGAAGAAAAGCGGCGGGAAACAGGTAAATTTGGGGGACTCCCAAAAAAATATTATTTTATCATGAAAGGAAAAGAATCATGAGAATCATCGAGGTTGAAAGCTACGAAAAGCTCAGCGCTCTTGCGGCGGATATTATCGGCGCACAGGTGCTCATAAAGCCCGACTGCGTGCTGGGCCTTGCCACAGGCTCCTCGCCTTTGGGGACCTACTCAAACCTTGTGAAGCGCTATGAGGCTGGGCTCCTGGACTTCTCCCGGGTGCGCACGGTGAACCTGGACGAATACTGCGGGCTCAAGGGCGACGACCCCCAGAGCTACCGGTACTTTATGGACACGAACCTGTTCAATAAGGTGAATGTGAAGAAGGAGAACACCAACCTGCCCGACGGCTCCGCAGGGGATATGGAGGCCGAGAGCGAGCGCTACGAGGCCCTGGTGGAGGCTTTGGGCTGGCCTGATTTACAGCTTCTGGGCATAGGCCAGAACGGGCATATCGGCTTTAATGAGCCCGAGGACACTTTCCCCACCAAGGTCCACACGGTGAAGCTCACCGAGAGCACCATCAAGGCCAACTCCCGGCTGTTTGACAAGCCCGAGGACGTGCCTACCCACGCAATTACCATGGGCATTGGGGCCATTATGAAGGCAAAAAGGGTGCTGCTTATAGCGGGCGCGGATAAGGCCGAAATTGTGGAGCGGGCCTTCAGGGGCCCGGTGACCCCCCAGGTGCCTGCGTCTATCCTGCAGCTGCACAGGGACGCCACCGTGATTTTCAGCAGGGCATAAGATAAGTTAAGATATGAAAGTATTGGCACCGCCTCCGGCTGCCGCATAGAATGTGGCGAGGGAGGCGGTGTCTGTGAATGTAGTAGTTTTGATTTTGGCGCTTTTACTTATGGCTGTAGGCGCCGGCGAGCTGATACGCTGGGCCGGGGAGCGGGCCTTCAGGTCGGAGTGCTGCCCGGGCAGAACAGTGCTTCTGCTGCTGCCGGGAAGCCCGGAGGACTGCGAGGGGCTCATACGCCAGGCAGCGGCCCGCTTTGACGGCTATAAAGCCCTATGCGTTGTGAAGGACCGGGAGAGCCGGGAGATAGCCGGAAGGCTTCGGGAGCGCTATAAAATGCTGGAGGTCTGCGGGCCGGAGGAGCTGGAGAGGCTCCTTGGCCCCTAAAACTCATAAGGGGGAGGCGGGATACCTTGGAGGGGATGGAGCTGGAGCAGCTGCAGGGGCAGGTGCTAAATGTGGTATTCAGGAACGAGAAAAACCAGTATACAGTGCTTGTGCTCCAGCGGGAGGATGACGGCGAGGAGGCCACGGTGGTCGGCATAATCCCCCTTGTGAGCGAGGGGGAGGAGCTCCTGGTCTACGGACGCTGGGAGAATAACTCCAGCTACGGGCCCCAGTTCAGGGCCGAGGCCGTGGAGCACCGGCGCCCTGTCACCGAGGAAGGGATGCTTAGGTATCTCTCCTCCGGCAGGGTGAGGGGCGTGGGCAGGGCTCTTGCCGGGCGCATTATCGACACCTTTGGGGTGCAGGCCCTGGAGGTGATAGAAAGCGACCCGGACAGACTGGCCCAGGTAAAGGGAATTTCAAGGGAGAAGGCAGGGGAGATAAGCGAGGAGTATAACCGCATTAAGGGGCTCCAGGAGCTGATGACCTTCCTCGGGGGCTTCGGGGTACAGCCGGAGTACGCCATGCTGGTGTGGAAGAAGTTCGGCGACGAGTCCTTTGACTGCATACAGGGCGACCCCTACTCCCTCTGCGACCCGGACATAGGCGTAAGCTTCCAGGTGGCGGACCAGATAGCCCAGGCCCATGAGCGCCCCCAGGACGACATAAGCCGGGTGCAGGCGGGGGTGGTGTATACCCTCCGGCACAATGTGGACAACGGGCACACCTGTGTGCCCAGGGACGCCCTGGTGCGTGTCTCAGCCCGGCTGCTGGGGGTGGAGCAGGAGCTGGCGGAGGAGGCGGTAGCCGAGCTCTGCGGGCAGTTCCAGCTTATGAGCGAGGAGTTTTTAGGGCGCAAGTATGTCTTCTTACAGCAGCAGCACCTCTACGAGCAGTACATAGCCGGGCGCATGAAGGCCATGCTGGGGGCCTCGGACCGGGCCCTGGGCGGCGCGGACATGCAGATTGCCGTTATAGAGGAGCGGGAGGGCATAGAGTACGCCGGGAAACAGCGAGAGGCCATAAAGGCCGCCATGGAGCAGGGGGTGCTGATACTTACAGGAGGCCCCGGCACCGGCAAGACAACTACGCTTAACGCCATAATCCGCATACTGAAACAGGCCGGGGAGAGGGTCTTGCTAGCCGCGCCCACCGGCAGGGCGGCAAAGAGGATGAGCGAGCTTACCGGCGAGGAGGCGAAGACCATCCACCGTATGCTGCAGGTGGACTGGGACGAGCTGGACCGCCCCATCTTCACCCGCAACGAGAGGAACCCTCTGGAGTGCGAGTGCCTGGTGATAGACGAAATGTCCATGGTGGACGCCTATGTATTCGAGAGCGTGCTGCGGGCGCTGCCCCTGGGGTGCAGGCTCATCCTTGTGGGGGACAGCGACCAGCTTCCGTCTGTTGGGGCGGGGAACGTGCTGGGGGACCTTATCGCCTCTGGGCTTTTCCCAACAGTGCAGCTGAAGGAGGTATTCAGGCAGTCCATGCAGAGCCTTATTATCTCCAACGCCCACAGGATAGTGGCGGGGAATATGCCCGAGCTCAGGCGCCGGGACAACGACTTTTTCTTCCTGCCGGCCAAGGGGGCTGAGGAGGCGAGGGAGCTGGTGGCGGCCCTGTGCAGCAGGCGGCTCCCCGGCAGCTACGGCTACTCCCCCCTCGAGGACATCCAGGTGCTCTGCCCCAGCAGGAAGGGGGAGCTTGGCACGGTGGAGCTGAATAAGCTTTTGAGAGAAGCTGTGAACCCTCCTGCAGAGGGCAGGCCACAGGTTAAGATAGGGGGCCAGCTTTTCAGGGAGGGCGACAAGGTCATGCACGTGCACAACGACTACCAGCTTCCCTGGACCCGGGAGGACGACACCGAGGGCCAGGGGGTCTATAACGGCGACATGGGCGTTATCCAGCGCATAGACAAGCCCGGCGGGGCCATCGAGGTGAAGATAGACGATAAGCTGGTAATTTACGACTTCGATAAGGCCGAGTACGAGCTCGAGCCCTCCTACGCCGTCACCGTCCACAAGAGCCAGGGCAACGAGTTCACCGCCGTGATAATCCCGGTGATGAAGGTGCCAAACCAGCTCTGCTACCGCAACCTTTTCTACACGGCAGTCACCAGGGCGAAGAAGCTGCTTATCCTGGTAGGCGAGGCCGGGATGGTGCGCAGGATGGTGGAAAATGACAGGAAGTGCCTGAGAATAACCGGGCTGAGGCACTTTTTGGAGCGGGAGAGCGGGGCTGTGATTTAGCAGAGGCCCAGCAGGAAGTCTGCGGACACGCCCAGTATCTGGCAGATTTTTGCAAGGCATTCAAGGGTGGGCTGGATACGGCCTGTTTCGTAGTAGGTGTACGCTGGGCGGGAGATGGAGAGTTTATCGGCCATTTCTCTCTGAGTGAGTTCGGCGGCTTTGCGGGCGGAGCGCAGTTTGCAAGTAAACCCCTGTCGAAAGTCGGACATAAGATTCCTCCCTTGTGAAGTTATATCTAAATTTTTAGAACTGGTATCTTTATTGTAACACGGCTATACTATATTTGTCAATTTCTTTTGCTTTAAAGGTGGGGAAAATATGGGCGAATATGGTACGATAAAGATACATCTTGCCGAATTATTAGAGCAAAGCGGCATGAGCAAGAACAAACTCAGCCACCGTGCGGAGCTTCAGCGTACTCAGCTAAACCATTACTGCAACGGCACCGTCACCAGGCTTGATGTGGACGTGCTGGCAAGGATATGTACAGTGATGGAGTGCGGGATAGGTGAACTGCTGGAGTTTGTGCCCCCGGAGAATAAAAGTTAATGGAGTTTCGAGCAGAGGCAATGGCTATAGTTATCCGTCGGCTGAGGAAAAAGAGAAAGCTCTCTCAGGAAGTTCTCAGCGGGCTTGCCGGGATGGAACGTTCGCATTTAGGTATGGTGGAAACAGGGGGCAGGATTCCGAATATGTACACAATATGGCGAATAGCTGACGCACTGGATATGCGTCCCAGCGAGCTGGTAGTGCTTATTGAGGAAGAGATGGAGAAGATGGGAAAGGGAGGCTGAGGTACGCGTAAAATTCCCCCTTGACAACCCCCTCCCGTTATGCTATCATAATCCCAGAAAAACAGGAACGGAGTTGAAAAGATGTTGAAATAAGCTCAAACGGCTAGGCATTATTGGCGCGCCGGGTTATGGCCCGGGGCTGGTTTTTGCTGGGTCTTGGGCTTGTTGCGCGTCTTTTTTTTGGTTTTTGCGTCCTCTTTAGGGGACGTTCTGTGCGCATACGTCCAAACCCGGCGTTGGGATTGGAGGTATGCGCATTGCTGCAAATAAGAGACTTGAGCATAAGTATGAGGAAGGACCTGCGCCCGCTCATTGAGGGGTTTAGCTTTGCCCTGAATCCCGGGGACAGGGTGGCTGTAGTGGGTGAGGAGGGGGACGGCAAGTCTACGCTCCTCAAGGTCATTTATGACGCGGAGATGGTCGAGGGCTACGCCGAGTGGAGCGGGCAGGTGCTGAGAGACGGCCTGCTGCTGGGGTATCTTGAGCAGGAGGTGGGGCCCGGAGACGGAGCCCTCTCCGGGTACGAGTTCTGCTGTAAGGAGCCCGCGTTTCTGGAGAGCTCCCCGGGTGAGCTGGCACTTGCGGCCGGGAAGCTGGGGGTGCCTGTGGAGCTTTTCTACACGGATAGGCCGGTGGGCACTCTATCAGGGGGTGAGAAGGTAAAGCTCAGAATGGCACTCCTGACCCTCAGGAGGCCGGATGTGTACCTTTTAGACGAGCCCAGCAATGATTTGGACGTGGAGACCCTGGAGTGGCTGGAGGAGTTTATCCTAAACTGCGGCAAGCCGGTTATGTATATCTCCCACGACGAGGCGCTGCTGGAGAACACCGCGAATGTAGTGCTGCATATCGAGCAGCTTAGAAGAAAGACCCTCCCCCGGTGGACCGTGGCAAAAATGGGCTACAGGCAGTATGTGGAGGAGCGCCTGGGCCGCATGGAAAAGCAGGCCCAGCTTGCCCGCAAGGAGCGTGAGGAGGACCGTAAGCGCCAGGAGAAGATACTGAAAATGGAGCAGCAGGTCCAGCACGACCTGGACACCATCAGCCGCCAGAACCCCTCTGGCGCCAGGCTGCTGAAAAAGAAGATGAAGTCCGTAAAGTCCATGGAGCACCGCTTTGAGCGTGAGCGGGGGGACATGACCGAGCTCCCGGAAACCGAGGAGGCTATTTTGGTGGGCTTCGGCCCGGAGGTGGGCATACCAGCCGGGAAGACGGTGCTGGAGCTGGAGCTGCCGGAGCTGCGCACAGAGGACGGCGCGCTGCTGTCTGAGGGCATACAGCTCAATGTGCGCGGGCCGGAGCATATCTGCATAACCGGCAGGAACGGCGCGGGGAAGACCACCCTGCTGAGAAAGATAGCCGCCCTGCTGCTTCCAAGAGGCGATATCCGTGCGGGATATATGCCCCAGAGCTACGCCGAGACAGTGGACCAGAGCCTGACCCCGGTAGAGTTCTTAACCGGCGGCAGCGGCGAAAAGGCAGTCTTGACCCGGGCCAAGACCTATCTTGGCAGCATGAAGTACACCCCCGAGGAGTGCAGCCACAGTATAAGTGGGCTCTCAGGTGGGCAGAAGGCCAAGCTCTTCCTGCTGAAGATGATACTGGACAGCAATAATGTGCTGGTCCTGGATGAGCCCACCCGGAACTTCAGCCCGCTCTCAGGGCCTGTTATCCGCGGAATGCTGAAGGATTTTCCCGGCTGCATAATAAGCGTTTCCCATGACCGGCGGTTTATTGAAGAGGTGGGCGAAAACGTGTATGAGCTCACCGAAAATGGACTGGTAAAAATATAAAAAATATTGACATTTGCCCTCGGGGATTCTATAATAATATGATAGAGAATCCCTGTGGGCAAAAATTTTGTCTGCGGTAAAATATGGAGGTAGTGAGGATGAAGCATAGGCCCATGCGCATGCTGGTCTGCAGCCTTGTAGGTATAGCGGCGCTCTGTGTGGTTGTATTCTCAGTGGTGACGGAGCATATGCAGGAGAAGGGCGCCGAGACCATCCGCTATATCGGGGAGAGCTATATGTCCTCTATGAGCCGTCAGGTCACCATGCACCTGGGGGCTACTCTTGACCTGCGGATAGACCAGGTCAGCGACATGGTGGAGGAGGCCAGGAGCCTGAGCGCGGAGCAGCTCAGAACCTCGGCAAGAGCCAGGCAGTTTGACTATCTTGCCCTGTACCAGCCTGATATGCCCCCGGAGGAGACCCTCTACCCGATTTTGGGCAGCAGGCTCGTGCCTGATGACCCGGAGGGCCTGAAAAACCATATGGAGGCCGGAGAGGACCGCATAGACATGGGCCGGGACCAGCTTGACGGACGGATAATACTCATATCCGCCCCCGCCTCCGGGGAGATTACCGTGGACGGCAGGACCGGCACCGGGCTCGTTGCCGGGGTATGGTCCAGCTATATAGACGAAAACCTGCAGCACGAGCTGGAGGCCGGGATGGTGGAGTCCTGGGCGGTGATACGCGCGGACGGAGGTATCGTCGGTAGGGCACCGGGCTTTCATGTGTCAGAGGGACCGGACTTCCTTGCCTGGCTGCGCGGCAGGGAGAACGGCGGGGATATTGCCTCGGAGCTTCAAAAGGCCATGGAGGAGGGCGGGGAGTTCTCCTTCCCGCTGACTACAGAGAGCGGCGAGGCAAACCACGTGTACTGCGGGCCAGTGCCGGCCTCAAGCTGGTATCTGCTGCTTAACACCTCCTATGGGCCGGTAAACAGCGGTATCGACGGCCTTGGCAGTAGCTGGACTTCTACAGCCTTCGGGGGCTGCGCGGTGATACTTATAGCGCTGCTCACGGTGTTTGGCTGGTACATCGCCGTCACAAGGCGGCAGCTCCATGACCTGGAGGAAGCCCGCAGGGCCGCTGAGGAGGCGAGCCAGGCAAAGAGCCAGTTCCTTTCGAATATGAGCCACGACATACGCACGCCGCTAAACGGCATAGTTGGCATGACTGCTATCGCCAGGAGCAACACCGACGACCCGGAGGTAATGACCCGGTGCCTGAGCAAGATAACCTCCTCCAGCCGCCACCTTCTGGGGCTTATCAACGATATACTGGACATGGCGAAGATAGACAGCGGGCGCATGACCCTCAATATGGAGCAGGTGTCCCTTAGGGAGGTCATGCAGGAGCTGGTGACTATAGTCCAGCAGCAGGTGAAGCTCAAGAGTCAGAGCTTTGATGTGTATATCGACAATATCAGCGTTGAGGACGTGTGCTGCGACAGCGTCAGGTTAAATCAGATATTCCTGAACCTTCTGTCAAATGCCATAAAGTTTACCCCCGAGGGCGGGAACATAAAGGTAACCCTCTATGAGTCACCGTCCCCAAAGGGCGACGGATATATCCGCTCCCATTTACAGGTGAAGGACAACGGCGTGGGTATGAGCGAGGAGTTTGTTTCCCATATCTTCGAGTCCTTTGTCAGGGAGGACAGCGCCAGGGTGCATAAGGCCCAGGGGGCCGGCGTGGGCATGGCAATCACAAAGCATATAGTGGATGCCATGGGCGGGGCCATCAGGGTTAAGAGCCAGGTAGGTGTTGGCACTGAGGTGGATGTTATACTGGACATGGAGAAGGCGGCGGTTTCAGAGAGCGATATGCACCTTCCCAACTGGCCAATGCTGGTGGTGGACGACGACGAGTCCCTGTGCATGAGCGCAGCGGCTACCCTCAAGAGCCTTGGGGTGCACGCCGACTGGACCACCGACCCTAATGAGGCCCTTGAGATGGCTGAAAAGCAAAAAAACAGCAGCGGGGCATACAGGCTCTACCTTGTAGACTGGCATATGCCCGGGGCCGACGGCATTGAGGTGGCCAGAGAGCTGCGGGAGATTGCCGGGGACAATGTGCGAATCCTGCTCACCTCTGCCTATGACAAGGACGACATGGAGGACGCGGCCAAGGACTGCCGGATAGACGGGGAGATTGCAAAGCCGCTCTTTAAGTCCACGCTGTACTATGGCCTTATGAAATACATGGGTGACAGCCCCGAGGCTGAGCCCTCCGGTGAGGAGGAGGCCGAGGAAGAGCATGACCTTGCCGGGCGCCGGGTGATAATCGCAGAGGACAACGACCTGAACTGGGAGATAGCCGAGGAGCTCCTATCGGAGCTGGGCCTGGAGCTGGTGAGGGCGGAGAACGGAAGGGTGTGCGTGGAGCTGTTCGGAAAATCGGAGCCCGGGGAGTACGACGGCATTTTAATGGACCTCCGTATGCCCGAGATGACCGGGTATGAGGCCAGCAGAGTTATACGCGCCATGGACCGCCCGGACGCTAAGACCATAGCTATAATAGCCATGAGCGCCGACGCCTTTGCTGAGGACGTTCAAAGGTGTCTTGACTGCGGGATGAATGCACACTCGGCAAAGCCTATTGACGTGAAGACGGTGGCTATGCTTCTGGAGCGGTATATGCCCGAGAAAAAATGAAATTTATGTATAAACCCGGGAAGAGGTGAAATCTATGTACAAGTATAGCATGGAGACCCTTGCCCCCATATTCGAGAAGTGGAGGGGGCTTTTAAGGCTTAGGGAAAGCTGGGACGTGCGTCTGGAGCTTATAGACGACCCGGAGTTCAGAAAGACCGGGGACTTTAAAATAGACCCCAACGACCGCAAGGCCATACTGATGCTCAATGCCCAAAACCCACGGAGGGAAAACCCCGAGGAGGTTATCTGCCATGAGCTTATGCACCTTAAAATGTACCCCCTGGACCAGCTTACCGAGGGGCTGATACTCTCCCAATATGAGGAGGGCACGCCGGAGTACAGGGCCGTGTACAGGCAGTTTATGGAGCACCTGGAGATAACCGTTGAGGAGCTCACAAAGTGTTGGCTTGTGGCCTTCGGTGGGGATAAGGAGCTCTCCTTCGGACGGTGCCGGGAGATGAAATCCTTTGATGAGCTCTTTGATGGACTGAAGCCCCTTTAAGGGAAGCAATATACTGAATTTATCGGCTCCTATGTCTTTTCGGCATAGGAGCTATACTATATAGGCATTTGACATAGGGCTGGGGGCCTGATAAAATAAAACGAAATAGAGCACCAGGGAGGTTGCTATGGAATATAGGAAGCTGCCCTGCGGGGATGAAAAAATCAGCGTAATAGGCCTTGGGTCAGGGAGCCTGCCCGAGGACATAGAAAAGTCGGAGGAGATAATCAGCGCGGCTATTGACAGCGGCGTGAACTTCTTCGACATGGCAACGGCTATCAAGCCCCCCCTCTACGCCTTTAAAAAGGCCTTTGAGGGCCGCAGGGACAAGGTGCTCACCCAGGTGCACTTTGGCGCGGTGTACGGAGACGGCAAGTACGGCTGGACCCAGGACCTTGGTAAGATAAAGGAGCAGGCAGCGTGGAACTTTGAGACCTTCGGCATAGACTATACGGATTTCGGGTTCCTCCACTGTATTGACACCCACGAGGATTTGGACAGGTCCCTGGCCCCGGGCGGGGTCTGGGACTATATGAAGTCCCTGAAAGCCGAGGGCAAAATCCGGCACCTGGGCTTCTCCTCTCACGAGCCCGGTATCGCGCGCAGGCTGATTGAGACAGGCCTGGTGGACCTATTCATGTTCAGCATAAACCCCGCCTACGACTACCAGAAGGGCGGCGAGCACGCTAGGGGCGGAGTGGCGGAGCGCATGGAGCTCTATCGGGACTGCGAGAAGGCAGGCGTAGGAATCTCGGTGATGAAGCCCTTCGCCGGGGGACAGCTTTTAGATGGGAAGACCTCTATCTTCGGCCGGGCGCTGACCCATACCCAGTGCATACAGTACGCCCTGGACAAGCCCGCCGTTATGACCGTGCTGCCAGGTGTGCGCAGCCTTGAGGACCTGCAGGTGGCCCTGCACTATGTAAGCGCCACCCCCGATGAGCGGGATTACTCTGTTATCGGCGAGTTCACCCCCAAGAGCGCCGAGGGCGTCTGCGTCTACTGCAACCACTGCCAGCCCTGTCCCGCGGGGCTGAACGTGGCCCTAATCAATAAATACTACGACCTGGCCCAAGCCGGGGATGAGCTTGCGAAGGGGCACTACGAGAAGCTGGACCTCCACGCCTCCGACTGCCTTAAATGCGGACACTGTGAGAGCCGCTGCCCCTTCCATGTGAAGCAGGAGGCAAGGCTGGAGGAGATTGCCGCCTATTTCGGCAGATAGGGCCTTCCTAAAAACGCTTGACATGGAGTGCGCTCCAACTAGTATAATGGGAAAAAACGTGAAAGGAAGAATACAGCGTGAAAAATTTTGGATTCGGCTTAATGCGCCTGCCCACCACCGACCCCGCAAATGCCGGGGCCATCGACGTGGAGCAGGTCAAGAAGATGGTGGACCTGTTCATTGAGAAGGGCTTTACTTACTTTGACACCGCCTGGATGTACTGCGGCTTCCAGAGCGAGCCTACGGTGAAAGAAGTCCTCACCAGCCGCTACCCCAGGGATAAATATACCCTGGCAAGCAAGCTGCACAGCGGCTTCTTCAACTCCCTTGGGGAGCGGGACGCGGTCTTTAACGAGCAGATAAATAAGACCGGCGTGGAGTATTTCGACTACTACATGCTCCACGGCATAGAGGCCGGCAGCTACCCCAAATATGAGCAGTTCGACTGCTTTAGCTGGCTGAGGGAAAAAAAGGAGAAGGGCCTGGTGAAGACGCCGGGAATTTCCTTCCACGCCACCGCTGAGCTGCTGGACGAGATTCTCACAAAGCACCCCTTCATTGAATTTGTCCAACTCCAGATAAACTATCTGGACTGGGACAGCCAGTGGATACAGTCAAAGGCCTGCTATGATGTAGCCGTAAAGCACGGCAAATGGGTGATAGTCATGGAGCCCGTCAAGGGCGGCACGCTGGCCCGAGTGCCAGCAGAGGCGGAGGAGCTCTTTAAGGCCCACGACCCCAATGCCTCCCCGGCAAGCTGGGCCATACGCTTTGCCGCCAGCCTGCCTGAGGTGAAGATGGTGCTCTCCGGCATGAGCAGCCTTGAGCAGATGGAGGACAACCTGAGCTTCATGGAGGACTTCAAGCCACTCACAGAGGAGGAGAAGGCCATAGCCTTCAAGGCCGGGGAGATTATAAACAGCCAGACAGCTGTGCCCTGCACAGGCTGCTCCTACTGCACCGAGGGCTGCCCCCAGAAGATAGCGATACCCCAGTATTTCTCCCTGTATAACGAGGACATGCGGGAGCATTTGGAGGAAAAGGGCTGGACGGTGAATTTTACCAACTACCGGCTCCTGACAGAGAAGTTCGGCGCGGCCCGCGACTGTGTTGAGTGCGGGCAGTGCGAGGAGATGTGTCCACAGCATCTGCCGATAATTGAGAAGCTGAAGGAAGTTTCAGCGCATTTTGACCACTGAGCGTAAAGAAAGAGCGGCGGGGTTTGAGGCCCTGCCGCTCTTAATTATGTTCTTATTGCCGGATAACGTATAAAAATCAAGGCTGACCGGTTATTTCCTCCAGGCCTTTCTGCCACTGTCCAAGAGCGTCACGTAATTCGTCACCACGGGGACTGTCCCCATAAGCACGGTCGATAATCCAATCCTGTATCTTATCTTCTGACGGAAGGGCTATACTGTCAGCAATCAGAATAATATCGCCTTGAGGGTCTTCTGTCGCTGTGGCGTATACAATTACAACGTCCCCGTTTACAACCCTGCCGCCATCATCATTATAGTGAACCAATATGCTCTCACCTGCTAAACCGTTTATATATAGGCCAAACATCCTGCCTGGGTAATCGCTGCTTATACGATTCCAAGAGCTTACGCTTTCAAAGCCCACAGTCCCCAGAAAAGCTAGCTTTTTCCCAATATACTCTGAGGGGCTGCGTTTTAGCTGCTCATATGTCACGTCCATGTCATACACCTTCACCATGTCCTCAGGACTGGATGTCGGCATAGCTGCAATCTCTTTCTGGCAGCTGGCAAGGTAGCCTTTCTTCTCATCTATCAGGCTTAAAGTCTCCTCGTAATCCTGCCTGGCTTCATCAAGCTGTGAGCAGGTATTGTCCGCCTGCACCTTCATTTGTGCGGCGCTGTAGCTGGCAGAGCCCATCTCATTAAGGTTGGATACAACGGCGCAAATGAGCATTGCTATGGGAATTGCCAGCAGCAGCTTTCGGCGGTTTAAAGCCTTTTTCATTTCCAGACGGACTAAAAATTCATTCTGCATAATCTCACCTTCCTTCTCAGCTATCTGTAGCTGTACTGATTGCCTCCCTGAGCTGTTCCAATTCTTCCTCTGCGCGCGCTATATCGTCAAGCACCGCTTCAAGCTCAGATTGCACAAGCTCCATATCTGTATTGACCTGCTCCAGCTCGCCTAAGTAACTGTCTCTTAAAGATTTAAAGTGGCTGTACTCAGAGTATGGGTCGGATTTTGCAGAGGCCGCTGCAACCACTGCTACCAGCAGGGCGGCAATTATTCCCAGGCCTATAAGCGTTATTTTCCGCTTTCGCTGTTCAAACTCTTCCATTGGGGATTGTGGCTTCACTTTTCTCACCTCCGTTATCTATCTATATAAGTATATACTTATATAGATAGATTGTCAAGACCTTTCACTACTTTTATAGTTTTAAGTGGAGGTGACAACGTGAAAAGGAGTATTAGGCTAAACCTGGACAGTCTATTGGCAAACTATGGCATTACACGGTATGAATTATCAAAGCGAACAGGTATACAGTATAACATAATAGATAAATACTATAAAAATAAAGTCGTACGTTACGACAGTGAATTACTATTGCGAATATGTGATGCCCTAGACTGTGAGATAGGGGACCTTATCAAAATAGAATAGTAGCTGGGAATAAGACAATTCATGAAAGAAAAAGCGCCCGGCTTTTAGCCGAACGCTTTCACGGTAAAACTCTACCCGGCAACTATCTGATACACACAGGCCGCATGGAGCACACTCCCCATAAGCACAAACAGATGGAACACCGCGTGCATATAGGGCACCCGCTTCCCCAGGCCGTACAGCACCGCGCCCACGGTGTATAGTATGCCGCCCAGCAATAAGCACCAGAATCCGGCGCCGCTGAGGTTTTGCCGCAGGGTGCCCATGCAGAGCACCACAACCCAGCCCATGGCTATATAGCAGACCATGGACACCACCTTAAAGCGCTCCACGCTGATAGCGTTGAGAATCACGCCCACCACAGCCGCGGCCCAGACGCCTATAAGCATAGACAGGCCCTGCCGCCCGCCTATACACACCAGGGTTATGGGGGTATAGGTCCCGGCTATCAGCAGGAAGATGGTGCAGTGGTCCAGGGAGCGGAAGACTATCTTGGCCCTGCCGAGCCCCAGGCCGTGGTATATGGAGGATATGGCGTAGAGCGCCACCATGGTCCCGCCGTATACGGCAACTGACGCTGTCTTCATTGGGGTCTTCCCACCGAATACCAGCAGCAGCGCCAGTATCCCCACAGCTATAAGCGCGGACACCCCGTGGGACACCGAGGAGAATATCTCCTCACCCAGGGAGTACCTTGGCAGGCCCATCCTCTCGCAGAGGTCCCGCCGTCGGTCGGCTTTCAGACGCATAGTGTTTTCCATATGACACGCTCCTTTCGCTCGTACTGCATACATAGTTTTAAAAACCGTTTCTAACGATATTATACACCGTGAGAGTTTGAAATGCAATAGGGTATCTAATATTTTTTACCGCCTGGACACAAATAATTCACAAAAATCCGGATATCCCTTGACTTTTAACTTGCCCTATGATATGATACCAGCAACCGTCATTACATAAAAAATTAGGAATATATGCCCCTGTCCGTGTACGTTGCGCGGATTCAGGCGCAGTACCGCCCCAGTTTCCAGAGAGCCCGCCGTGTCCAGGGCTCCTGCCGGCCGGGACGTGCTGCGCTATTTTTAAGCACTTAACGAGGTACTTCTTATGATGAAAAAAGACAAAAGCAAAAAGAAAAAATCAAGCATCCTGCGGTTTTACCCCTTCACAAAGGGCTTTCGCGGAAACCTGCTGCTTGCCATGCTCACGGTGATAATCTCCTCGGCGGCAAGCTATATGACCCCGCAGATAATCCGGGTCACGGTGGACTCGGTGATAAACGACGAGCCCTTCTCCCTGCCGGGCTTTGTGCTGTCGTGGATAGACAGCTTCGGCGGGCGGGAGGCCCTGCGCTCCCATATTATAGTCTGCGCGGGGGCGGCGCTGCTGTTCGCGGTGATATCCGGCGCTGCAAACTATGCCTCCAGGATGAACCTGGCAAAGGGCTGCGAGGGCACGGTGGAGTGTATGCGCAATACCCTGTTTGGGCATATCCAGCGCCTGCCATACGCCTGGCATAACTCCCACCAGACCGGCGATATTATCCAGCGCTGCACCCAGGACGTGGAGCTTATACGCCGCTTTGTAAACGAGCAGCTTATGACAGTAATACGCACGCTCCTAGCCATAATTATCTCCCTTACGCTCATGTTTATGATGAACGTGCAGCTATCTCTGGTAGTGCTGGGGTTCATCCCCCTGGTGCTGGGGTACTCCATGATATTCTTCGTCCTGGTGGGCAAGAAGTTCGACCAGGCCGACCAGACCGAGGGGCAGCTCACGGCCCTGGTACAGGAAAACCTGACAGGCGTGCGGGTCGTCCGGGCCTTCGGGCGGGAGCGCTTTGAGATTGACAGGTTTAATAAGAAAAACCAGGAATTTGCGGATTTATGGTCCCACCTGGGGAAGATACTGGGCGTTGACTGGGGCCTTGGGGAGCTGTTCGCGGGGCTGCAGGCCCTGCTCATAATGGTGATAGGCGTTTTCTTTGTGGAGGGAGGCTCCCTCACTGAGGGTGAGTTCCTGGCCTTCACCGCCTATAACGCCATGCTGGCCTGGCCCGTGGCCCAGCTTGGGCGTGTTCTAAGCGAGCTCAGCAAGACGTCAATCAGCTCCACCAGGCTTTTCGACATACTGGACGCCAGGGAGGAGCAGGACCGGGAGCACCCCCGCACCCCTCCCATGGATGGGGATATCGTCTTCGACCACGTGAGCTTCGGCTACGGCAGCGAGCCCGGGGTGCTCAATGATGTGAGCTTCACCATAAAGTCCGGCAGCACCTTCGGTATTCTGGGGGCCACAGGCAGCGGCAAGTCGACCCTGATGTACCTGCTGGACAGGCTCTATGAGCTGCCCGAGGGCCAGGGAAGGATAACCGTGGGCGGCGTGGATATCCGGGACATCAAGCTGTCCCACCTGCGCCACGGTATAGGCATGGTGCTCCAGGAGCCATTCCTGTTCAGCAAGACCTTCCGGGAGAGCATTGCCGACGGCTCCGGACGGCAGGATTTGGAGACCGTCAGAAGGTATGCAAGGATGGCGGTTATTGACGACGCCATCGAGGGCTTCTCCCAGGGATATGAGACCCCCATAGGTGAGCGTGGCGTGACGATTTCAGGAGGCCAGAAGCAGCGGGTGGCTATTGCCCGCATGCTCATGCAGGACACGCCTATAAAGGTGTTCGACGATTCGCTCTCCGCGGTGGATATGGAGACAGACGCTAAAATACGCCAGTCCATAAAGGAGAACGTGCACGGCACCACAATACTTATAGCCCACCGGATTACCACGCTGATGAACGCCGACTGCATACTGGTGCTGGAGAAGGGCAGGGTAGCCCAGCTGGGGACACATCAGGAGCTTATTTCCCAGGAGGGCATTTACAGGCGTATTTACGATATGCAGAAGAGTTAATTATGAAATATACAGGTTAATTCTTCCAAAGCAAAGGCAAGGTGAAATATGGATATAAATAGGACTGAAAACATACCAAAGGAGCGCTTCCATACGTTTAAAGTGTGGGGGAAGATGCTCCCATACATAAAGCCGTACCGCAAGTGGGTTGCGGCAATAGCGGCGGCGATGCTTGTAGAAGCCTTTATTGCCGTAATGGACACGCTTATTGCCGGTTATGTGGTAGACCGCTTCATTGCCCAGCGTACACACCAGGGGATATCCGTCTTCGTGGTTCTATATGCAGGCATGACAGTTATGCGGACTTTGGTGCAGATAGTGCTGGGAACTCTGGCCCTAAGGCTGGAGATGTACGTTGGCAGGGACTTAAAGAGGGACCTGTTTGTGCACCTGCAAACGCTCAGCTTCTCATACTATAACCAGACGCCTGTTGGCACTATAGTTGCCCGGGCTCTCAACGACCCGGCGCGCATTGCCGAGAGTATCCCATGGATGATGGTGGACGGCGTGTACTGCGGGGTGTACATCATCGGCTGCCTTATAGCCATGATGGTGATAAACTGGAAGCTGGGGCTTATGGTACTGGCGGTGGTGCCCTTTATTGCGGCATTCACTGTGTATTTTGAAAAGCGCATACTTAAAGTAAACCGCAAGGCAAGAAAGATAAACGCCGAGGTCACAAGGCATTATAACGAGGGTATCTCCGGGGCAAAGACCTCAAAGACCCTGGTTATTGAGGACAAAAACCTGGATACCTTCAAAGAGGTAAGCGGGCGCATGTGCCGCACCAGCATTAAGGCCGTTATGCTGGACGCAATATACATCCCGGTGATAAGCTTCCTGACGGCGCTGGCGGTGTCATTCGTCATAACCGGCGGGGGCAATATGGCTATGTTGGGGGGCATAAGCATAGGCCAGCTCACAATCTTTGTAAACTTCGCTCTGAGGATATCCGACCCTGTGCAGGGCCTGGCATATCAGGCCACGCGCTTTGTTTCAACCCAGGCCAATGTGGAGCGGGTGACAGAGCTCCTTGAGCTGGAGCCGGAGATAACCGACGCCCCCGAGGTAATAGAGAAGTACGGCACCTCCCTTGAGCCAAGGAAAGAAAACTGGGAGTCAATCAACGGAGATATCACCTTTGAAGATGTGACCTTCATGTACCCGGACGGCGACGAAAATGTGCTGGAGCACTTCAACCTGCAGGTGCCCGCGGGGTCGACGGTGGCTATAGTGGGCGAGACCGGGGCGGGGAAGTCCACCCTGGTAAACCTCGCCTGCCGGTTCTTCGAGCCCACAGGCGGTCGTATACTGATAGACGGCAGGGACTATAAGGAGCGCAGTATGCTCTGGCTGCACACCAGCATAGGCTACGTATTGCAGACGCCGCACCTGTTCTCGGGCTCCGTCAAGGACAATATACGCTACGGCAGGCTTGACGCCACAGACAAGGAGATAGAGGCCGCCGCGAAGCTGGTAAACGCCCACGACTTCATCATGAGGATGGAGAAGGGCTATGACAGCGACGTGGGCGAGGGCGGCGGACAGCTTTCCACAGGTGAGAAGCAGCTCATAAGCTTCGCAAGGGCTGTGCTGGCTGACCCCAGGATATTCGTGCTGGACGAGGCCACGGCCTCCATCGACACAAAGACTGAGGCGCTGATACAGGAGGCAATCTCCACGCTGCTTGAGGGCCGCACCTCCTTCCTCATCGCCCACCGACTGTCCACCATACGCAAGGCCGACATGATATTGGTGGTGCGTGACGGCAGGATAATCCAGCGCGGCACCCACAGCGAGCTCATGGAGCAGGGCGGGTACTATGCCGACCTTTATAATAAGCAGTTCGAGACAGAGACTGCGGAGAGTGTGTTCAATGGATAAATAATTGAGGGCCGCCGGAAGGCGGCCCTTTGGTTTTGAATTTAAAGTTATATTGCATATATTTTTTCAAAGATACAATGCAACTATTGACAATAATGGCCGAACGTGGTAGAATACTATAAAGTGATATAATTAGATAAGCAAATCGGTATTTTATGGAGGATACGAGTGAAGACATTTGAGGAGCTAATTCTGGTGAATTATTGTTATCCGGATTGTATTCCACTAAAGAATATAATGAGGCTTCCACAAAAAGAAGCCTTTGCGTTGGCTTCCGTATTTGCAGAATCACATCCGGAAACTACAGCTTTTTATCGGTTTGCAGATTTTGAAAATTATTATGAATTACGAAAAAGCCAGGATGAATATTTATATTCACGATTCATTGAGTTAGGTGGTACGCCGGAAGAAAAACATCCACTCTCTTTTGTAATAGAAGGGAGCGATTATCTTCTTGATTGGTTTGGAAAAGTGATAGAATCAAGATTGCGTTTGAGGGATATTCTGCCCTGTCATATTAGTTTCACAATAGGGGACAGTGGGGCAGATTACAAGAAATACGGAAATATAAAATTACTGACAATGGAGGATATAAAGAAGCAACTGCTGAAGTATGATAACGATTTTGATGCTTTTATGGAAGCGATGGGCAGGCATTATGTAGAAGCACAGCTTTGGACAGACAAATACATTACAGAGGAATACCTGATAAAATAGAAGTCGTAGGTATTGCGAAGAGAATATATGATAAAATTAAACGGTTTTTTCACGCTGGGTTGTCCCTGCTCGTGCAAGAAAACAGGTGACAATATATTGGTATTTTGATGAACTGTTTGAGTAAAGACAGATACGAGGAGGTGCACTGAATAAAATGAGTAGAAAAACACGATATCTTTTTTCGATAACAGCCGTCATTGTAATGATTCTTGCAATCCCCATAACGCCCATCGCCGCAAATAACCGCCTATTCAACTTCGATAAATCAGAGATAACAAAAGTCCGATTAGATGACGGCGACGGTGGGCGAGTAGAGGAAATCGAAGACCCTGAGAAAATTGCTGAAATTATTGATATCCTCAATAATTTCGAATACACTGCTTCTCATCCTAGAGACCCTGATTTGATGGGGTGCGGTTATGGGATAGCCCTTTATTCCAATTCATTTGGTGAAGATGGGGTCATCGGATATGGATTCGGCCCGGACAGTATTCTGGCAGATGGAGTGTGGTATATCAGCGATGAGGAATCACTGCAGCTCCTGGTGGAGAGTATCCGGCCGGGCGGTGAGTATTGGGTGTATGTAAGAGGGGCTGAATGGACGTTAGGGCTGGCGCAAAAAGCTGTTCTCACTATGTTGTATGGTGAGTAGGCCAGGCGCGCTGAAAGCCGGCATGAGCGTGATAAGGTATAGCCAATATAGTGTCATACAACCCACCGTCATCTCATAAAAATATTATTTGTTTTCAAAATTTAAATGAAAAATAAAACGATTATCACTGCACTTTCAATTCTCACCATCGCTATAACCCTTTTCCTGGCATCGAAAGTAAGGTTCATAATGGAAAGAGTTGAGGCTCCATATTTGACGTATGGACTTATGTCCGGCAGGTGTTTCAATTTCGATGTGGGGCAGATATATGAGATTAAAATCAACAGCCTAAAAGAGTATGACCCCCATTGGAATGTGCTTTCATCCAATGACGAGATTTCTGAGATTGTCGAATTTCTAAATTCATTTACATGCCATTATTGTTTGCCTGAGCCAGACGGCGAAAGTGCTCTGCCGATAGGCTGGTACAACATAATACATATATATTTCAAAGAGCCACGGGCTGATGAAAGCTCAGTAACAATATGTTTCGCGTATAATCGTATGCTGGTTAATAATATATGGTACTACGGAGACCGGGAATATTTCGACCGTCTGCGTGAATTTATTTACACCCTAAGCCTCTGCTGCCTTTATCCCACTTAGCCGGCCATGCCGGTCATAAACCGTCACTAAATCAATCTCTCCGCCATCATCAGCCTCCACCGAAAACACACTGCCGTCAGGCCGTATATCGGCAAAGCTATTGACAGCCTGCCCCTTAAAGCCTATGGTTTTCCTGCTGTTCTGCTCCTTATAGCTCACGCCAAATGGGGCATACTGCTCCATACGCCCGGCAATAGTTTCCCCGGAGCTGCCACCGCTACCTTCAGCGGCGGCAGCTTCAGCATGTATGGCTACACCACTCTCAACAAAGCCCTTCTCCTCACTCTCCCTCAGGCCGGTGAGCATGCCGTTTTCATATACCGCCTCCAGGTTCAGGCCATTCCCGCCCAGGCTGTTGGCAGTCCAAAGCTGGCGCTCCGCGTCAAAAAGGCTGCGCACAGGCTTACCGTTCCACTCCATAGCCAGTTCTCCCGTGCGTGTGTCGGTTTTGTATGTCAGGCCATAGGGAATGTAGGGCTCCAGCCTAATAGCGGTTTGCTCGGCCTCATACTGGATTTCAGCGCCTACATATTTTTGCCCCTCCAATGCGTCCAAAAACATCCGGTCAGGAGTGAACTCCTCCAGCCGCACCAAGGGCCCCATCAGACTGTAACTGCCGTCCCCGTTATCTACCCGCTCCCGGACCGCGTGCACATCAATCGCGCCATCAGGGTCATAGTGCTCATAGACTGAGACAAAGCCCTCGCCGCACTTTGCGCCGTCTACAAAGATTCTCACGCGCTGGCCCCTCCAGTACAGGCTGCCGTCACTATTATTAAAATCCAGCCCGCAACTCATATAGTCGTCGAAAAGGCTTGTGTAGTCAAAATCATTGGCATAAGAATTGGAATCTTCCTTTTCTTCTATGACGCCCTCCCAGTCTGCGCTGCCAACTACCCTGTCAAGGGGATTCATTACCAACATAGTGTCCTCCGCACCGTCCACAGTTTTGGACACCAGATAGCCGTCCTCTATCATTGCAAGTATCTCCTCATATTCGGAGATAGCTTCCGCCACCATCTCCTGTGTCCAGGTAAACCATCCGGTACTGGGAGTCCAGCCCTTGGAGCCGATTATGTCCTGGAGGCTCTTTTTCTCCTCTTCCAGCCAGGCGGCATATTCTTCTGCAGTCCACCATTCCACGTCCGTGCCGGGGAAGGCCGCGGTGAACTCCTCATCGGTCATGGCCTTCCAGGTTTCGCCACCGTCCCAGCTATAGCGGGGGACACCATCAGCGCCTGTATATGACACAAGTGAGTCCTTGTCTACCAGGTCATAAGTGGATTCATGCGCAACTTCTTCAGGGGCTTCCGCTTTAGCCGAGGTAGCAAATAGTGCGGCAGTACCACCAATCAGGCTGACAGCTAAAGCCAGTGCGGCAATAGAATTTCGTTTCATCTTCATGATTGACTTTATCCTTTCTTCAATAGGTGTTTTGCTGAAATGACTGCCCATCATAGCCAGCCCGCTTTTGGCCTCCTCCATATGGATAAGTGCCATGGCGTACCCGGACCTGGTGTCCCTGCCGAGCTGACTGAGTACAGACTCATCGCAGGCCAGCTCTATGTCACGGTTGGCAAAAAATACCATGACCCACACCAGCGGATTGAACCAGTGCACACATAGCCCGGCGGTCAAAATAAGCTTGAACAGGCTGTCAAAACGGCGTATATGTGTCCATTCGTGGGCCAGCACATAGCCAAGGGCCGCTATGTCCGTCCAGTCAGTTGACTTTGGCAGAAGTATAACCGGACGCAGTATCCCGTAGGTTAGGGGCGCACTTATTTTGTCTGACCGCCGTACCGCGATAGGGCGGAGCAGCTGGTGCACAAGCAGCCAATTCTCTATATAGGCGTTGCGAACTGGCAGAGCCTCCCGAAACTCAAGGCGGCATTTGATGTAGGCCATCGCAAAATATCCGGCAAATACCAGCAAGCCTGTCAGCCAAATCATGTGCCATGGATTCGCCGAGTGGGCAGCACCGCCTGTGAGAACGGACACTTCAGTAATTTCTTCCTCCAAAGCAGACGGATAGAGAGGTATGCTTGTGGGGCGGGGGCTATAGACTACAACCGGCGTCGGCCTGCTCAAAAGGGAGTACACGCTGCACGATGCAGGCAGTGAAAAGGGAACAAGCAGACGAACCATAACAATGGCCCACAGTGCGGGGAATAGGCGTTTAGGCAGCCGGTGCAGAGCCAGCGCCCGAACCAGCAGGACGGCTGCAGCCATGGCTCCGCCGGAAATGCTCATCTGCAGCAGGTTCATTGCTCGACCTCCCCTTCGACCAGCTGTTTCAGCCGGGTAATCTGCTCTGCCGAAAGCTTTTTACGCCCTAGAAGTGACGCAAACAGCTTATCCACTGAGCCGTCGTATAGCTTGCCAATGAGCTCGTCAGTCTCAGCCTCCTGCACGGCCTCTTTTGGTATGAGGGCGCGGCAGAGAAAACCGGGCTCACTGCGTTCTATGGCACCTTTGGCAATACACTTTTTGATTACGGTGTAGGTGGTGTTCATGTTCCAGCCAGTCTCGGCCTTTAGGATATCGGAAATCTCCTTGGCGGTGCGGCTGCCCTTGCTCCAGAGTACATTCATCACTTTGAGCTCAGAATCGAATAAT
The DNA here is from genome assembly GCF_009917525.1 of Acutalibacter sp. 1XD8-36. Taxonomy (GTDB): domain Bacteria; phylum Bacillota; class Clostridia; order Oscillospirales; family Acutalibacteraceae; genus Acutalibacter. Next base: position 141,017 of record NZ_QZDU01000002.1, on the reverse strand, counting down.
TTCATGCAGTTCAATCCTTTCTTTGAAACTACTGCAATAGTTTATACATCTATACTATCACAGTAGTGCAAGCGTGTCAACACTATTCCGGTAGTTTATATGTAAAGAGTTTGTGAACAACCGGCAGTTTTTTACAAACGGGTACTACAGGCTGACAGACACTTAGACACTGACTCTGCTTTGAAAAAACAGGTAAGATTTTTCGGGACGCGTAGTTTTGCCCCGACAGAAACCAAGAAAATAAACAGGCGTAGAGAGTAATTCCGCACCCTCAACGCTTGCTGGGTTAGTGCCCATTGCACCGGATGTTCACAAGGACGGTTGGAGTCATGAAAAAAATTCATTTGCCCATTGACATTTTTGATTTATAGGAGTATAATAAAGAAAATTGCGGGCGTAGTTCAATGGTAGAACATCAGCTTCCCAAGCTGAATACGAGGGTTCGATTCCCTTCGCCCGCTCCAACTTTTCTATACAACCAATCCGCGCACTCGGCAACGCCGAGTGCGTGCACTTTTGCCCGCATCACCCACTCCCCTTCTATATCCATCCTCATCCCAATACATCCCGACAAAATATCCGCAAAAAAATCCTCCGGAAAACTCCGAAGGATTTTTTCTATCCCAAATATTCAATTTTTCATAAACCTACGCAACCCCCAATAAAACCTCAAGCAAACCAAAACCCCAGCAACTCCCAGCACAAAAAACATCGCCGCAGCCCCTGAGCCCTTCCCAGCGCCAAATAAAAACACCAGCGCGCTCTCCGGAGAAGCGGCAGCCATCAGGGGCTCAAAAACCCGGTCCACAAGCAGGCCGCCAAGGAAATATCCCACAGGGATGGTGAAAAACTGCAGCGTATTGCGGCAGGAATACACCCTTCCCTGCAAGTCCGTGGGGATGGTGGAGCGGAAGATAACGTCCATATTGGCATTCATCAGGGGAATTGGCAGCCAGCCCAAGACGGAGCCCAAACACCATATTAGCGGCGTGCGCCCAAAGGCCAGCAGGAAATTTTCCGTGCCCATGGACATCATCAGCGAGAGGCAGATGGTCCGCACCCGGTTTTTTGGCTCGGGCATCAGGGTGGTTATAAGCCCCCCTGCCATGGACGCGGCTCCGGTCACGGCGTTCAACAGGCCCAGCACAGTCTCGCCGCCGTTTTCACGGCTGAGCAGCATGGCGGGCAGGGCGGCATTATAGGCCGACGCCACCAGGTTTATAAACGCCAGAAAGAGAATAAGGTCCAGAATCAGCCGGTTGGCCCGAATCCAGTCCAGCCCCGACCTTGCAGCCGCTAGAAGCTTCTCCCGGGGCCTGTTCTCCCGGGGGATTTCAGGGATACGGATAAAAAACAGAAGTGTGACAAAGGCCACGGCGAAGGTAGCCAAATCAACGGCAATCACCAGATCCATGCCGAAAAAGGCAAAGAGTGCTGAGGCTATCACCGGGTGCAGTATGGTGTTCAGCGACAGGGAGAAGGACCTCAGGCCGCTGGTCTTCTGGTAATACTCCTTAGGGACAAGCAGCGTGGCGGCCACATCGCCTGCAGGCTGCTGGACAGTGTTCATCAGGCCGTTTATGGCATTGAGAACGTAAATATGCCATGGCACCAGCAGGCCGCTTCTCAGCAGCATCAACACTACGACAGTGCTGAGAGCCGCCAGCAGGTCGCACACGAGCATTATGCGCTTTTTGTTCCAGCGGTCGCTGAGCGCCCCGGCGAAAATGCTCACAAGCACATACGGCGCGTAGGAACAGATAGAGAGCATGGCGGTCTCCAGCGCGGAGCCGTTCTGCCGGTAGAGCCACAATATCAGCCCGTAGCCGGTCATGGAACTGCCAAGGGACGAGAGGGACTGGGTGCCCCACAGCAAAAGGTACGGGCGCAGGACCTTATATGTTTTATACTTTTTCATTAGACTTCGCTCCTTTGATATTTATATTATCAAATTTGCAAAGCCCGAGGACTTACAGGGCGGGGGCCCTTAGCCTCTATGCTCCATGCATTGTCCTCAAGCCCTGCATGGAGCGGAGGCAATACATAGCGGAAGTGAAATATTCTGCATGATACCCTCCAGGTTAAATTATTACATGCAAATTATAGCATGTCAATTTATGATATGTCAAGGGCGGCATTCACACTTGACATATATGGGAAAAGTAGTATAATTTTGTTAAACCCAATTAACATCTCAGGAGGGACAAAGATGGAAAAATTAAAAGTCGGAATCATCGGCTGCGGCGGCATTGCAAACTCAAAGCATATGCCGGCCCTTAAATCCCAGAACGACAAGTGCGAGATGGTGGCCTTCTGTGACATCATCCCGGAGCGGGCACAGAAGGCCGCGGCTGAGTACGGCATTGATGGAGCAAAGGTGTACGAGGACTACCACGAGCTCCTTAAGGATTCCTCAATAGACGTGGTACATGTGCTAACCCCCAACGTGGCCCACTGCCCCATCACAATAGCGGCGTTTGAAGCGGGCAAGCATGTCATGTGCGAGAAGCCCATGGCTGCCACTACCGAGGACGCAAAGCTCATGATGGACGCCTGGAAGAAGTCCGGCAAAAAGTTCACCATCGGTTATCAGAACCGTTTCCGCCGGGACACCCAGACCCTCTACAAGGCCTGCCGGGAGGGCGCCCTGGGAGACATCTACTTTGCCAAGGCCCACGCCATCCGCCGCCGTGCCGTGCCCACCTGGGGCGTATTCCCGGACAAGTCCAAGCAGGGAGGCGGGCCCCTCATCGACATCGGCACCCACGCCCTGGACATCACCCTGTGGATGATGGACAACTATGAGGTGGAGAGCGTCACCGGCTCCGTGTTTGAGAAGCTGGGCCACCTGCCCGAGGCCACCGTAGGCAACATGTTCGGCCCCTGGGACCCGGAGAAGTACGAGGTGGAGGACTCCGCCTTCGGCTTCATCAAGATGAAGAACGGCGCTACAATATTCCTGGAATCCGCCTGGGCAATAAATATGAAGGAGTCCCGAGAGGCGGCTACAACCCTCTGCGGCACAAAGGCGGGAGCTGAGATAATCGGCGGACTGAGTAAGGGCCCGGGGGAGTATGACCTGGTAATCAATAAGACCGATTACGGCCAGCTCACCGAGGAGAGCCTCTCCTCAGCAGGCAGCATAGCCTACTTCCACGCCAGTTCTGAAAGCCCCAAGGACCTGGAGTGCAAGCAGTGGCTTGAGGCCATTATAAATGACGGCGAGCCCCTGGTAAAACCCGAGCAGGCTTTCACCGTCACAAAGATTCTGGACAGCATTTATCAGTCCGCGGCCCAGGGCAAAGAGATTAAGTTCTGATAAGCGGAGTAGGGAAGTACGCCGGTGACATGTGACACCGGCGTACTTTCATATATAAATTCCCCGGGGCTGACCGAAACTAATTTTATTTCCCTAGAGAGAAAAAATTTATTGACATTTAGAAATATATGTGATAAACTAGCAACAACACAAAGAGTTAGATGATAGCATTACACAGCGATGAATAGCGGAAGGGGGTGAGATATGGTGCAAAACGGAGTCAAACTGACTAAGCGCGAGGAAGAATTGATGGATTTCATGTGGGAGCACGGCGAGCCTGTTACCTGTAACGACATACTTGAGCTCAGCACTTCCCATTCCTGGAAAGAGAACTACCTCCAGATTATGCTCCGCTCCCTGCTGGGCAAGGGGCTGATAAAGGAGGTTGGCACAGTGCGGTATGTAAAGCAGTATGCCAGGCAGTTTATGCCGACTGTTTCCAAGGAGGAATACTTCGTCAATTTAGCCGCGGGGAAGAATCTTAATAAAAGGATGTTCTTCAAGGCCGCGGTCACAATGCTTGCCAGGGAAAGCGACAATGACAGGAAGGAATTGATTCAACAACTTGAGCAGATGCTACAGGAGTTTTCTGATGAATCGGAGGATGATAGTTCACTGAAGAACTCGAAGTAAGGAGATGCTCGAAATGTCTTTTACTATTTTCTCCTTTATTACGGCTTTCATCTTTAGCACTTTTATCCTCGTTTCTGTACACCTTCTCAGGAAGAACCCAAGCTTCATAAGAAAATTCGGCGTAAAGTCCGTGCTGATAGGCTACTTGCTCTGCCTGCTGCGCATGTTGTTTACCCCGGAGTTTTCTTTTACCAGGACGATTGAACTGCCAAAACTTGTTAATGGGTTTTATGAGAAAGTTTACATCGAACCCATCTATGTCATGTCGAAAGAAACATCGTACTTCTCCCTTTTCCTTGGCGTATGGTGTTCGGCTTCGCTGCTGTTGGTGATTATATTTGCTGTCCAGTATGGTCTGTATTTATTGAGGATTAGCAGATACTCCACATGCACCTCAGAAAGAATTGAGCGCATACTCAGCCAAGTGCAGTCTGAATACCCGCGGAGGATAAAGGCCGAAGCTTTCATTTGCCCGGAAACCGCAGTACCGATGGGAATTGGACTGTGGAAAAAGAGGATACTGCTGCCATACGGCAAATTCTCAGACCAGGAGCTTTACTATATCATAAAGCACGAGTATACGCATTTCTACAACCGCGACTTGACCGTGAAATTCCTCGTAATCGTATTCTGCTGTATATTCTGGTGGAATCCCGCCGCCTATCTGCTGCTTAGGGATATATCCCAGATTCTGGAAATAAAGTGTGACCTGGCGGCAACTCAGAATTTCAGCCACCGCAAGAAAGAGGAATATCTGGGAATCATACTGAATCTCCTGAAAGACCAGGGAAATGGCCCGCAGTTTAAAATTATCGGGGCGTTGGGTATGATTAAGCTTAGAAATAACAAGTCATTGGTTGAGCGGTTTCAAGTGGTGATGAAACCGCCGCAAAGCGTACATAAATGGGTTTTGCCGGTGATAGTGACGCTGTATTTGATTGCTTTCGGAATGTCATATATGGCAGTGATTCAGCCCATATATTATCCCCAAGAAACAGACATAGTATCTGGGGATGGAACTGCCGAGTATGTAATAGAGAGTTTCATCGTGAAAACTATAAACGGAGATTATATCTTACATTCACCTGGAGAGAAGCCGTACAAAATCAAGGAAGAAACTGCGGAAGTTTTTATATCGATGGGAATAGATTGTAGAGAGGAATTGATAGAATGAAATTGCGTATTTGCAAAGTACTTTCAGTGTTAATGATGGCATTAGTTTTGACAGCAGGCTTTGCAACTCCAGCAAAGGCAGCTGCGCCATCAGAGCAACAAGCGGTTGTATTACGTGCAGGAGAATCAGAAGCAGTTCCATATGCAGACCATATTCTTATATATGTAAGGACTCATAATGGAGTAAAACAGTATAGACGCTGGAACGCAACAAGGGCCTACTGGGTTGACCCCGATTGGATTGATATGTAATGTTATACTATCTATTATAAACAGGCAAATGCCGCGATGTAGGCATTGCCTGTTTTTTTGTTTTCTCATGGCTTATATAAAAATACACCCCCTGTTTTACCAGGGGGTGTATTTTTTGTGCGCTGTCAGTTGTCCCAGCTTATTCCGTCGTACTTTCTAAAGGCCTCCATGCTCTTTTCAACGCTTACAAGCTGGCTCTCCAGCCTGGTGGCATCCTGCTCAAGAATAATGTACTCGGCGTCCGTATATGTATTTGCGGCGTTGATGATATCCTGAATATTCATAATGCCCATGCCGATTTCCGTAAAGGCGGTGTTGCGGATGCGACGGGCCTTTTTTGCGGCCTCGTCAGCGTCAACATGCCTGCCGGTCTTCGCATATACACTTTCGCCGTCAGTACCGGCCCCCTCAGCGGGCAGAATGCACTCCTCAGGGGTGAGCCCGCGCATATTGAGGGGCTCCATGCTGTCCCAGGCGAAGTCCTTCTGATGGAGCAGCTTTACCCGCTTCCCGAAGTGCTTGAGCTGCTCCACCGGGTCGAGGCCGGCCCGCATTACCCAGAAGGTGTCAAGCTCAAGGGAGAGGTACTCGGGGTCGGTATTCTCCATCATCAGGTCCATTATGGTTCTGCCGTTAATTGTATAGAACTCGTGATAATGGTTATGATACAGATAGGTCATACCGGCCTCCTTGCAGAGCCTGCCGGTCTTGTTGAAGCGCTCGCACTGGTACATCAGGTCGTCGTATGTTGTAAACCGTCCGTTGGGGCACACGATATTGTGGTTGCCCAAGGTTTCGTTATAGGCGATGACCTCCGGCAGGTTGGCCTTTTCCATGGGGAAGATATGGGCGCTCACAACCTTTGAGCCGAACTTGTCGAAGGTAGATTTAAGCGTCTCGGCGGGGACATTGAAGCCGCAGCCGGAATCCCTGATGGCATTGTGGTTGCAGACCTCAATATTTTTGTAGCCCAGCGCCCCCACCTTTTCAACGGTGGCTATAGGGTCCTTAGCCATTTCCTCCCGGACGGAGTACAGAATCAATCCTACTTTAATCATTTTGTCAAATCCTCCTTTTGCATATTACGGGCTTTATATTAAAAAGTATATCATCGTTAAAATTGAGAAACAACCCCATAGGGTGGTGTAAAACTCTCATTATGTTGGCTGGCGCTTTTTTGAGAATATGAGATAAAAGGCGATGGCAAAGGAAGTTACCCCTGCCATAACAAGAAACATCCCACCATAACCGATTTCCTTGGCGAGCAGCCCGGAAATATATGCACCCAGAGATAGCCCGATATCCCCGAAAACGTAGTAGGTGCCGTTGGCAACACCTCTTTTTTCAGGCGGGGCAGATTTTACAGATATCATCTGGCTCATGGACATGACAGCGCCGAAGCCTGCGCCGTAGAGTGTTCCCCCTGCAAATATCTGCCACACAGACGTCAGATTGCCGAGCATAAGAAAGACCAGCCCCATAAATACCAGGCCCGGGACTATAAGCAGGCTTGGGTGCGTCTTGTCCGCAAGCCTGCCAAGTACAGGCCGGAAGAGAATCAGCACAACAGAGTTCACCGTAAAAAAGAGGCCTATCTGTGTTAAATCCTGCTTAAAGCCATAGATTGCAAGATAGTTTGAGATGGCGCTGTGTAATATGCCCATAAATAAAAGCAGCATGGCCCCAAGTAGGGCGTCCTTATATATAAACATATTGATGAATCTTATTATAGGGTTTTGCCCCATTAATTCCACGGCCGGTACTTTTTCAGCTGACGCCAGGGGCCTTGGGGCGTCCTTAATAAGCTGCAAAGCGGCAAAAGCCCCGATAATAGTAGCCAGAGCCAGAATAAACGCCGGGCGGTACTGTGAATGCTTTGCAAACTGGGTCCCAAGCACAGGGGCAATACATTGGGCCAGGGAGCCCGCCAGGCTGTACATCCCTATGCCCTCGCCCATGCGCTTTGGCGGCAGGTACTCTATAGCCAGAGTGCTAAGGACCGTAGTGAGGGCGCCGTGCCCCACGCCCTGCAATATGCGCGCCCCGGTGATAAGCCATGGGCCGTTCGCCGGTAGATACAGGGCATAGGCGGCTATCATACAGATAAGTGAGACCCCTATGAGCATTTTCTTGCTCCTGCTGTCGGAGAGCCACCCCACAACTGCGCGCGCTATCATGGAGAAAAAAGTTGCAACGGCTACAATGGCGCCGATAAGGTCGGTGCCAATTCCGAAGCCCTCCGCGTAAACCGGAAGCACAGGGTTAAACATCCCGTTTGCCATGGCGACAATAAAAGAGACCAGCATTGCCAGTACAAAATCGCGGTTCCAGAGCCTGCCCATGTTTTGCGCGGTTTTCTGCGTTCTGTTCATACACCCATTCCTTTCAAATAAAATGCTTTTATTCATCTTAACAAAACACGGCTGTAATTTACACATCAAAACGTCATATAAAACTCTCAAAAATTTTGTTTTTCTCATTAACAGGCCGGCAGAAACTGACAAAAAGTAAGCAAACAGACCAAAAAGCCAACATTTTGAGATGTTTTCCCGACGGTTTGAGGTATCATTGCTCGGGAAAATATGCTAAAATATTTGAAAATTTAGCCGCAAGGCTATGCAACATCCATCAAGAAATCAAATCTGTGACTGGAGGGAAACATTTTGAAGAGAGTGGGTCAAGTACGAAAATGGGTGCAGTTTCTGCCTCTTTATTTGATGATGCTGCCGGGGGTCGTCTATCTTTTTATCAACAACTATATACCAATGGCGGGAATCGTTGTTGCCTTCAAAAAGTACAACGTGAATGACGGCATATTCAAAAGCCCATGGAATGGGGCCGAGAACTTTGAATACCTCTTCTCTACCAGCGACGCCGCTGTCATTATCCGGAATACCCTGCTGTATAACGTCGCGTTTATAATCACGAATATGGTGATAGGCGTAATGCTGGCTATCTTCATAACTGACGTTAAAAATAAAGGCCTGCAAAAGCTCTACCAGAGCTCAATACTGCTTCCCTATCTAATCTCCATTGTCGTGGTAAGCTATATTGTATTTGCCCTTTTAAGCCACGAAAATGGTATGCTGAATAACTCCCTGCTGCCGCTTTTCGGGAGAGAGCCTGTCCAGTGGTACCTTGACGAAAAACCATGGCCCGCAATCCTGATAATCACCAACTGCTGGAAGGGTGTGGGGTATGGGACGCTGATTTATATTGCCGGCATAGCCGGAATTGATAAGGCATTTTACGAGGCCGCGGAGCTGGACGGGGCCAGCAAGTGGCAGCAGATTACCAGGATAACCCTGCCCTGCCTGGTCCCATCTATAGTCACCCTCCTTATCCTGCATATAGGGAAAATATTCTACTCCGACTTTGGGCTGTTTTACCAGGTGCCCCAAAATTCCGGCGCAATCTACAATGTGACAAATACCATAGACACTTACGTCTATAGAGCGCTGATGGCGGCAGGAGGGATAGGCCGCAGCGCTGCAGCCGGTATCATCCAATCTGTGGTGGGCTTCGTGCTGGTTATGGTCTCAAACCTGGTTGTACGCCGCATAAGCTCCGAGAACGCAATATTCTAAATTAAAGGGGGAATTTCCGTGATTATGTCCAATGGCCGCAGGGCCTATCAGATTGTTATAAATGTCATACTGCTCCTGGTGGCGCTGGTAATGATACTGCCGCTGGTGCTGCTATTTATGTCGTCGATTACAGATGAAAACATACTTATTGCAAACGGATACTCCTTCTTTCCGGAGAAGTTCAGCTTGTATGCCTACCGCTATATCCTGCAGAACTATATGACGATTTTCAGGGCATACGGCATTACCATCCTTGTCACCATAATCGGGACCTCGGCGAGCATTGTGCTGGTGACTATGCTTGCATACCCCCTTTCGCTGAAGGAGCTGCCGGGTAAGAGGCTTTTAAATTTTTACGTGCTCTTCACAATGCTTTTCAACGGCGGGCTTGTGCCCTCATATATCATGTGGACAAACAGCTTTCACATCAAAAATACCATATGGGCCTATGTCTTACCAAACCTGCTTTTAGGTGCCTTTAATATTATCCTCGCCCGCACCTATTTCAAGAGCTCGATTCCCGAGGATATCTACGAGGCGGCTAAAATAGACGGAGCAGGCTACCTGAAGATATACTGGAAGATGGTGCTGCCGCTGGGAAAGCCGATAATCGTGACAGTGGGGCTCTTTACCGGGCTGCATTACTGGAATGACTGGACTAACGGGCTCTACTACATAAACAAGTCTGAAATGCTGAGCATACAGGCGCTGCTGAACAGGATGATTCTGGACATCCAGGCCCTTAACGCCAACGCCGGCTCAGCCTCGGGCACGGACGTGCTGGCAATACCCCAGGTCTCCATCCGTATGGCAATCTCATTTGTGGCGGTGCTTCCGATTCTGCTGGTATTCCCGTTTTTACAGAGGTACTTTGCCAGCGGCATTATGCTGGGGGCGGTAAAGGGATAATGAAATCGCCGCTTCGCTTGGAGAGGGACAGCTTTCTGATGGCCTACGCGACACATAGGATCATGCCCTTTGTCACGCACTGGCACCCCAGTGTCGAAATAGTATACTGCGTGGACGGCAGCTTTTCCATACAGTCAGAGGACGCAGTATACCAAATGCAAAAGGGCGACATCATTGTCATAGGCTGCTGTGAAAGCCACAATTTCAACTCGGTTATATGTCCCATAAGCTATTACTCAATGGTGTTCGACCCCGGTATCCTGCATTTTCTGGCTGCCACGGAGCAGTTCAGCTTTAGGCTGCCGGAAAGGCATAGCGCCGGCTGGCCTGAGGAGCTGAGGGAAGAGGTAAAGTCCTATATTCTGAACATCTATAGGGAGTATACCCAGAGGAAATGCGGATACAGGATGGCTGTAGTGTCAATGCTCCTGAAAATCCAGGCGCTGCTGATAAGGGCATTCCCGGAGTGCCTCGAGCTGGACTACAGGCAGATTGGAAACAAGGGGGCGGAGATACTGAGATATATGTCCGAGCACTATCTTGAGCCGATTACCCTGGGGAGCTGCGCGGACAGCATGAATTTCGGCCGGTCGTATTTTTCACACCTTTTTAAGAAGGAGACCGGTGAATCCTTTCACGAGACCATTTTAAGGCTGCGGCTCTCAAAAGCAGAGTGGCTGCTGCTGTACACCTCTGAGCCGATAGCGGCGGTTGTGGATAAATCCGGCTTTCAAAACGAGAAGACCTTTTACCGGGTCTTCAGGAAGTTTTATGGGATGTCCCCAATAGAATTTCGGCGCACAGCCCTGGAGGATTCCAGGGACGACTATACGGAAGGGGGGTGATACCCATAGGAGATGCAGAGGCCGCTCTGTAAATATGGTCAGACGAAAATCAGATTTAACTATGAAAACAGGAGGAACTCTCAATGAGCAAGAAAATTTTAAGTCTGGTGTTAGCCCTCGCGCTTTTAGCTTCATGTTTTGCGGGCTGCGGGAAGCAGGAAAGCTCCAAACCAGAAAGCTCCCAGCCGGAGAGCAGCAGCTCTGCTTCGGAACCCCAGAGCAGCGATGCCGCAAAGGATAAGACAGACGAGGAGCCGTATACGGTGCATTTCGCCTATTATATAGCAAAGGAAAGCCCCAATATGGGCGCCCTTTCAGATGCTGTCAATGAGCTTACCATGAATGAGCTGAATATGAAGGTGGACCTTCAGGCGCTGACTTCGGGCACTTACCACCAGCAGATTCCAATGATGCTGGCGGCGGGGGAGCCCATGGACGTATTTATCAGCCGCGCCTCAGAAGTCGGCACATTTATTGAGTCCCAGTACATACTGGACTGCACCCCATATCTTGATAAAATGGAAAACGCCAAGGCCGCCCTGGGGGATGATATCCAGGCCTGCTACATAGGCGATTTCCTTGCGGGCTTTGGCTCAATGGCTGAGCGCGCAACTCCGGGAGCTATGGTTGTGCGCAAGGACATTTTTGACGAGCTGGGCTTCAAAAAAGAGGACTTTGATTATACGCTCCCGGATATGGGCGTCTGGGACCAGATAACGGAAATGTATGCCAAGGTGAAGGAAAAATACCCGGATATAATATGCTTTGACGGCACGGCTGTCCCGGCCTCCTGCGCGTTCTGCTTTGTGGACAACCTGTCAAGCTCCTTCGGCGTTCTCGAGACTCCTGACAGCACAACCGTGGTGAACTGGTTTGAGACCGACATGTACCGCCGTCTCTGCGAGATTGCCGCGGACTGGTACACCAAGGGGTACAGCTCCAAGGATATCGCCGTGAACACAGACGGCGGCGATGTGAAGATGAAGGGCGGGAACTGCTTCTCCTATTTCCAGAGCTGGAAGCCCGGCGTTGAGATTGAGAAAAAGTCCCAGACCGGCTACGAGGTGGAGATGATACAGCTGGTCGAGGCGCCGAAGACAAGCTATAACGTAAACACCCGCCTGTGGAGCATTGCAAATTCCTCTGAAAATCCTGAAAAGGCCGCGGAGTTCCTGGACTGGACATATAAGAGCGGGGAATTTACGGACCTTATCAACTGGGGCGTGCCCGGGACGGACTGGGTGCTGAACGAGGACGGACAGGCGGATTATCCCGAGGGGATAACCGCGGCGACAGTGGGCTATCACAACGACAAGGGCTTCTCCTATCCAAACCAGTTCAACGGTACACTGTGGGCAGGCGCACCAAAGGACCAGTGGGAGCAGTACGAGACCTGGCACTCAACTTTAAAGGAGTCGGCAGCTTTTGGCTTTGCCTTTAACTCCATGTCGGTTGCAACAGAAATGGCTACACTGCAGACTGTTTACGACAAGTACAATAAGACGGTGGGCTTTGGGACCATGCCGGATTTGGATGCCGCCATCAAGGAGTTCAACGACGCACTTTATGAAGCCGGACTGCAGAAGGTTTTGGATGAGAAGCAGGCACAGCTGGACGCGTGGAGTGATAAAAAGTAACAGGTTAGATAATATAAAACCAAAATAACTTGGAAAGGATAAAACATAATATGAAGCATAAAATAGGTATTGTCGGCTGCGGCGGTATTGCCCACCAGAAGCATTTCCCCGCGCTGAACAATGTGAAGGACAGGGTGGAGGTAATCGCCCTCTGCGATATTATACCTGAAAGGGCTGAAAAGGCCGTGCAAGAGGTTGGGGAGCCGGACGCGAAGGTGTACACCGACTACCATGACCTTATCAGTAATCCGGACGTTGAAATTGTCTATGTCCTGACGCCGAATGTGGCCCACTGCGAGATTTCCGTGGCGGCACTGGAGGCGGGCAAGCATGTGCTCTGCGAAAAGCCCATGGCTGCAAACGTGTTCGACGCTCAGCGCATGATGGACGCCTATAAGAAAAGCGGCAGGCTGTTTACCATAGGCTACCAGAACCGCTACCGCCCGGACAGCCAGACCCTGAAAACCCTCTGTGACGAAGGGGCCTTAGGCGGTATATACTATGCCCAGGCACATGCCCTGCGCAGGCGGGGAGTCCCCACCTGGGGGGTGTTCACGGACAAGTCCAAGCAGGGCGGGGGCCCGCTGATTGATATAGGCACCCACTCCTTAGACCTCACCCTATGGTTTATGAACAACTATGAGCCCGCCGCCGTGACCGGCGTGACCTTTGCAAAGCTGGGGCCCACCCTGCCAAAGAATATGCAGGGGAACCCCATGGGCGCCTGGGACCCGGCTGCATATGAGGTGGAGGACGCGGCATTTGCATTTGTCACAATGAAGGACGGCTCCCTTATAACCATAGACGCCACCTGGATACTGAACTCCACCGAGGAGCGCTGTGCCGCAGCCACTCTCTGCGGGACGAAGGCCGGAGCGGAGCTCACCGGAGTCGGCGGGGCCAACGACCAGAAGCTGTATATCAACCAGATTATGGGGAACAAGCAGGTGCAGAGCGAGGTGAATACCTCCGCCGGAGGCGTGGACCTTTTCCCCGGAAAATCGGTAAAGCCGGGGGACATTGAATGCAAGGTCTGGCTTGACGCGATAGAGGGCAAGAGCGAGCTGGTAGTTAAGCCGGAGCAGGCCTTTATAGTCACCAAGATACTTGACGCGGTCTATCAGTCGGCAAGGGAAGGCAGGCAAATAGTTTTCTAAAACATATTGAAGCCTGACGGCGTAAGCCGTCAGGCTCCTTTCTATCTGGAATGGGGTGATTTATATGCCTAAGGCCCCTTCGGGGTGCTCACCGTCCAATTATGAGCGGAGAGACATTGATGAAACATTTCCTCTTGTCTTAAAGGTAATGAATGGCTCGGCAGCCTTCCAGTACCACTGGCATGAAGCAGTGGAGATACTGCTGGGCCTGAAGGGTGAGACAGCCGTTGGAATAAGAAACGGCGGCGTGACTCTTGGCCCCGGAAAGATACTGATTATAGGCTCCGGGGAGAGCCACTCCATACTCCCCGGGGACATGGAGGCGGAGAGGCTGGCGATACATTTTTCCACAGCGTTTTTGCATGACGAGAGGCTGAGTGACCCGGAGCTGTCCGGAGTTTTTAGCAGGATAGAGGGCTTCAGCGACAGCTGGGGCGCTGAGGATGTGAAAAGCATATGGGGATATGTTGGCAATATATGGCGGGAGTACGTGGAAAAGCAGTCGGGCTGGAGGGAGATTTGCCTGGCGGCTCTTTTAGACATAGCCCTTTATGCCCACAGGAATCTTCCAAAACACAATAAGATGGCAAACCGCGAGACAGGAATGCTGCGCGAAGCTCTGGCGTACCTGTCGGCGCACTATCTGGAGGATATCAGCCTGGACAGCTGCGCGGACACCCTGCGCTTTAACAGGACATACCTCTCCCACCAGTTTAAAAAGGAGACAGGGGTATCCTTTCACAGCTATGTAATCAATATGCGGCTCAAAAGAGCCGAAAAGCTCCTGAAAAGTACAGACATGCCTGTAGCGGCGGTCTCGAGGGAGTCGGGGTTTCAAAGCGAGAAATCCTTTTACAGGGTGTTTAAGGAGCGCCACGGAATGCCGCCCGGGATGTTCCGCAGGAAGGCGCGGATGGATAAGAAGTAAGCTGTACACGGCAAAGTCATATCACCAGATGAAACTCCGCCCCGCCGCCGGGAGCCTCCTGTACCCATAGCTTGCCCCGATGGAGCTTGGCTATTTCGCGGGAAATTGAGAGGCCCAGCCCAAAGTGCTCCCTGTCGGTGCGGGATTGGTCGGCCCGGTAGAAGCGCTGGAAAATACGCTCACGCTCCTCTTTGGGCACGCCGGGCCCGGTGTCGAGCAGGATGAACTGGTATTTGCCTCCGGGCAGTTCCTCTACCGACAGCAGGACGCTGCCGCCCCTGGGCGTGTAGCAGAGGGCATTGTCCAGCAGCGCCTCCAGGCACTGGGATATGCGCCAGCCGTCGCAGATACAGGGCTTCATAGCCCCGTCCGGCAGAGCAAGGTCGAGCTTTATACCCAGCTCCCCGGCCTTGACCAGGAAGCGGTCGTATAGCTCAAGGGCCAGGGTGTCAAGCTCTGTGGGGGCAGGGCGCAGGCTCCAGGACTGGCTGTCGGCGCTGGCAAGGTACAGCATATCGTCTATCAGCCGGGACATCCGTTTCCCTTCGTAGAGAATATTTTCTTTAAAACGCCGCTGCTCCTCTGGCCCAGCCAGGTCCAGGGCCGATAGGTTTGAGAGCATTACAGCCAGGGGAGAGCGCAGCTCATGGGAGGCAGCGGCAACAAACTGGGCCTGGCTTCTGCGGCTTTCGGCAATGGGCCGGAGCATTCTGCCGCTGAATATCCAGGCAAATATACCAAGGGCCGCCAGTCCGGAGAGACCCATAAGGGCAAAGCCCCAGCGCTGGCCGGACAACTGCCGCTCAAGGCCCTCCAGTGGGTAGATGGCCGTCATTGCAAGGCTGCCGCCCGGCCTTGGGAAGACGGCGGCAGCGGCATAGAGCTCCTGCCCGGATTCATCCAGCAGGGTAAAGGTCACGGATTTTGTGCGCATACCGTCCAGGGGCTTAAAGATATCCAAGCCGTATTCACTGCACGCCGTGGAGACGGCCTGCCGGGACAGGGCCTCCATCCCAGCGGAATCCTCCTTGTAGAGCCGGTTATGCAAAAGGGGCTCGGAGTTGTCATATAAGAACAGCCTCAGCCTGCCGCCGCCCTCCATACGCGCCAGCCACTGTTCGGAGAGGTCCGTCTGGCTCTCCAGATGGGATATAAGCGAGTTTACATCGCTGAGAAAGGACTGGCGCTGGCTTCTTCTAAGGGAGTCCTCTGAAAATTTTAGGAAAAATACAGCCATCAGCAGGAAGATAGCCCCGGTGACAAGTGTGCAGAAGCAGGTCATCTGCCGCCGGAGCTTTTTAAATTCCGACTGCATTTTGAAAGAGGCCCGCTTCATTGCCCGTCCCCTCTGTCCGGCGCCAGCATATATCCCACGCCGCGCACTGTGGATATCCCCAGCTCTGAGCCCAGTGCCCTAAGCCTTCGGCGCAGGAAATGTATGTAGTTGTCCAGATTGCCGTCCTCCACCAGGGCGGCAGGGCCCCATACCCTCAGGAACAGGGCGTCCCTGGTGAGCACCTTCCGGGGACTGCGCAGAAATGCCTCCAGCAGGTCCGACTCCCGCTTTGACAGCACACATTCTCCCTTCGGCCCCAAAAGGCGCTTCTCAGAGGGCTCCAGGCTCAAGTCCCCATATGAAACACCGTCGTCCCGGCCCAAGGCACGGGGGCGGCGGCAGACGCTGCGGACACGGGCCATGAGCTCGCCAAAGGCGAAGGGCTTAACTATGTAGTCGTCGGCCCCGGCGTCGAGCCCCTGTATCCTGTCGTCCAGCTGCCCCATGGCAGTGAGGAATATCACCGGAGTGGCGGCCCCCTGGAGCCTTGCGTCCCTCAGCAGGCTGATTCCGTCCGCCCCAGGCAACATTCTGTCAAGGAGCACCAGGTCATAGCCTCCGGCGGTCATATAGTGGAGGCCGTCAAATGCGTCGGAGCAGGCGTCCACGGCAAAGCCCTCCTTTCCCAGCTGATATTTGAGGGATTCGGTAAGGCGCGGGTCGTCCTCAATCAGGAGAATACGCATGGGATTTTCCTTTCTTTAGGTCCGGGGCTATTTTATATTTCTAAATTCTATTATAGCACATCTAATTATAAAATGCACGAGCTCCAAAAGTTTTCTTTTTCTTATAGTAAAGGCACTTGGAAATCGGTAAATACCGATTTCCAAGCAGAGCGGCGCGGGTGTACCCG
This sequence comes from Acutalibacter sp. 1XD8-36, assembly GCF_009917525.1. Taxonomy (GTDB): domain Bacteria; phylum Bacillota; class Clostridia; order Oscillospirales; family Acutalibacteraceae; genus Acutalibacter. Next base: position 124,388 of record NZ_QZDU01000002.1, on the reverse strand, counting down.
TGCCGCTAAGTCCAAAAGAGGCGTCACCTCTTTTGGACTGCCTTAACTATAATCCAGCGCCGAGATTATCTCATCCAGCGCCGTCTCCAACTCAATCTCTCCTCTAAGATAGTCCGCGCCGATGCTGCTCAGCGCGCGGAACAGAGCCTCGCTACCATAGGCGGGGGTCTCCAGAGTGCCTATGAGGTCCACAAATTCGTCTATCTGCTCATCCGTGGCAGTATGGTACTGGGTGAAAATCTGCTTGCCGTTGGCACCGAGAAGGCCATGGGCGCTAATCTGCTCTATGGCAAGGGTCTTCCTCAGCGCCGCCTCGTTCACCGGCAGGGTTTCGGCGGTGTGGTCCACATTTTGATTTTCCTCAGAGAGCACCGACCGCAGGAATTCCCTGCACAGTTCTTTACTGCCGCCGGAACTGCTTATCCCAAGAAGACAGTGGGGGATGAACACCTTCGGCGACTGTCCGCTGACAAGAGTATGGCCCACATTGTACTTTTCATCAACGGCAAGCATACTGGTAAAGGTCATATAGTTGCATACAGTATCCTTTGTTATGCGGGCCCAGCCGCCGGCTATCAGCGAGCCGCAGTCTCCGGGGGAATAGGCCATGGGCTTTGGTATGTCCGGGCGGCTGAAGTCGGCATTATATATCCTGACGCATAGCTTCAGAAACTCAGACAGCTTATCCCGGTCAATGCTGCCGTCCTCACGGTACCACGCCGCAGAGCTCCCGGCGGTCATCTTCCCCAGCAGCGTCCACTCGTCAAGCCCCAGGATATTCTTTTCCACGCCGTCCTCAAGCATGGCCTCGGCTTGCTCTGCAAAGCTTTCAAGGTCCGTTATACGGGCGAGGACGTCACTGTTCCCCATGAGCACCGGCACCGAAAATCTCATGGGTACCGCATAGCTTCTGTCCTCTTGACAAAAAGCGGAGATAAGGTTTGGAATAACCCCCAGGCCGTCGGTGAGGCCGGTGATGTCCTCCAGAAGCCCATCACGTATAAATTCACGGTAGGGCATACCGTCCAGGAGGAGTATATCCGGGCCGCTGCCATCCCGGAGAGTCTTTGAGCGAGCCTCGAAAATCTGGGCCTCGCTCCACTCACTGTGGCTCTCGATGCCTATCTCAACGGAGATTTCCACCCCGGGATTATCGCGCTGGTACCGGGATATGGCCCGGCGCAGCTCTGAGTTGTCGTACATGGCGAATATCTGAAGCTCGGTTTCCGGCTCGGCGGGCAGTTCAGGCTCATAGTGCCAGCGCAGCAGAAAGCTTTCATCAGTGTCGTAATCCGTGCAGAAAGCGTAAAAATCCCCTGAGGAGGTCTTTATAATATTGTCTATATACCGGCTGGTGTCCCCCAGTGAATACCTGCTGCCGTCCATTACCCGCTCCATAGCCGTGCCGCCAAGCACATGCCTGTATAGTCCGCGCCTGGTGGCCGCATATACAGCCTCTTCGCCGGGGCAGGTGAAAAGGTGCTGCATGGAGGCACTGAAGCTGCCGGGTAAGCCGTCCGGGTCATAGGAAAATTCATCGGCAGAGTAAGCGCCCTCAGGCCCTTTTATGAAACCGTTCAGGACCTCATCCCGGCCCTTGGGTTCCCAGGTCTCCAGGTCGTAGAGCTCGATAACTTGTTCATCATCTGAATATAAATTCAGAATGAGGGTATCATCTGTGATATAAAAGTTATTATAGCGCCTATCACCGAAATAGTCATCATACATGGTACGGAGAATCTCCCCGGTGTGCTGGTCGATGTGCATGAGGCAGTTGTAGCTGTCCAGGGCGATTATTGACCCGTCCGGCAGCAGGCAGTTGTTGAATGATATGGAATTCGCCGCCATTTGCTCCGGGGCCTCGGGTATGATTATATCGAGCTTACGCACTTCGCCGCCGGAGCCGGCATAATAGTAGTGGGCAATAAATTTATTATCCTCACTGTCGTATTCGTTGCAGACATAAAAAGCTTCGCCTCCCGTGCCCCAGGAGATGTTAATATGAAATTCCTCCCGCTCCGCCAACTTTTCCAGCTCCTCAGGAAGCGCCAGCTCTGTCCAGCTCTCTCCGCAGTCGCCGGATTCATAGTTCCCAAAGCGGAGCTTCCCGCCGACTTCAGTAAGGCTGCCGTAGACTCTCCCGGTATTCCGCGGCAGTTGTAGGGCAGACTCTGCAAACCTCCCCCGCCCGGCAGAAACCCCAAGGTCCTCGGCCTGGGCACTTGTTTCAGGGCCCTGTATCTCCGGGTCCGGGCTGCAGGCCGCAAGGCTTAGCAGCATGAGCCCTGCCATCAGCAGGGATATGGCTTTAGTGAAAAAATGTTTCATGGTAAGGCCTCCTTCCTTTTGATACTTTAATTATAACAGTTTAATCTCTAAGGAGGCTCTAAAATTTTTAGGTTTCCAGCGAAAATGGGATTTAGCTTTTGACAGCTTGACAAAATCTACTACCGCATAAACCAACAGTTACCCCATAGCCTTTTCCAGCAGCGATTGGCAGCTGTCCACAACATCATATACTACATTGCCGCCGGAGATGGCCCTGAAGTGTTCTCTTGCACAGTGAATTTTGGACTGCTCAATCAGCCGTAGCTGCATGGAGTGCATGGAGCCCTTTGTCTCAGCGACAAAATAAACGTGCTTTACGGTATCCTTATAAAACGCGATGGCCCAGTCCGGGTTATAACGGCCCAGGGGAGTTGCAATATAGAAGCTGTCCGGCAGCTTCACGTAGACCGCCACATCTGTGCTTGCGTCAAGCTGGGCGGCAAAATTTCGCTCCACAGCCGAGTCATATACGATATGGTCGTACAGGTGCCTTTTGGTCTCCATCACATTTACGTCAAGCCTGCCTTTGATAGTCGGGCCGGTAAAGATATCCGTGTTATAGGCGTCGTCCAGAACCTCATAGGTTATATGCTCAATCACCGCCAGTGCCTTCTCGTCGTTAATCAGTGCGGCGGCTTTCACAATAAACTCCTCAGGGTTATCCTTGAACTGGCCGAATACAGATGGCTGCAGGCCTTTCAGGATGGAGGCGAGGGCTTTACGGGTCAGGCCGGTTTCGTCTACCAGCTTTCCAATCAAATCGTATTTCACATTTGAGTTTGCAGTAATTGCGGCGCTGTAGCGGATGGATTCCTCTTTAACAAAGGATGACCCGGAGAGCAGTTCTTCTTTGGACCTGATTATGTCCATCGCACCCTTCTCCACCTGGAAGTGGATTTTGGATACAAACAGTTTGCTGTTCAGCGCGGCAACTGCCTTTTGAATCAGCTCCTCGGTGTCAAAATCTACGGTATATACGGTTTTTGTCTTGATATTTGACCATAGCTCTTTGAACTCTGGCATATCCAGCTTGGCCCTGTCTATTTGGAGCTCCACATTATTTCCGCGGGCATTTTCAGGCTGCAAGCTCCGGGGGTCATAAATGGAGTCGATAATTGCAAACACAGAGGCAGCGGAATCCGCGACTTCTTCCGCTATTTTCAAATTTCCGTTTGCCTTGTCCTCGTAATATTTGTCAGTTACCATACCATTGCGGTCAATATAGCCGTTGGAAATCATATCGAATTGGATGGCAAAGGCCGTATTATAGTCAACCACCTGCTCATTCCCCGCGTCGTCGCTAATGACCTTGCCAACAAAAAGTTCAACCGTAACGGCCTGGGGACGGTCGGCTACGGCCTCGGCAATTTCTGTCTGCAGGCCCTTTGCAAATGAATCATAGCTTTCGTTTGCAATGACAGTGAGGATATTGATGTTATGCACATCATTGCCGAGGGCGTTTGTGTCCATCCGCTCGCCGCTCTGGCTTACGCAAAGGCGCAGGCCGCGCCCAACCTCCTGCCGCTTGCGCAGGGTGCTGCTGCTCTGCTTCAAGGTACAGATTTGAAAGACATTGGGATTGTCCCAGCCTTCCCGCAGGGCGGAATGGGAAAAGATGAACCGCACAGGGGAGCGCTCCGGGTTAGAGTCGAGCAGTAGCTCCTTGTTTTTCATAATCAGCTCATATGCGCTCACATCGTCGGAGATGTTTTCCTTCCGGCCCACCTTGGAGTTTACCATTTTTCCCTTGCCGTCCACCGAGAAATATCCGGCGTGAGTTTTAGCTGTGGGGATAGACTGAAGATACCTAATATAGGCGTCTCCACCGGCGGCAAGCTGCATATTGGCTATAACATCATTATATTCCTCCTCGAACATGACGGCGTATTTGCCGTTGGAAGGCTTGCCCGCACCGTCGTATTCGCGGTAGTTTGCAACCTCGTCAATAAAGAACAGGGAGAGCACCTTGACACCCTTGTAAAACAGCTGGCGCTCCCGCAGAATATGTGAGAGTATTGTCTCGCGTATTTGTATCCGCCGCAGCTGGTCCTCATCCACAGAACCTATGACGTCTCCGGCAAAAATCCTGATTCCGTTCAGGAACTCTACGCAGTCATTGTGACCGTCAATCTGCTTTATTACAAAGCCTTCTTTATATTCCTCCAGGCCGCCGGAGCAGTCGTAAAGATTGTCCCCAACCCTTACAATGCGGCTCCTTTTCTTGGGCGCGCTGCCGCTCAGCTTGACCTCAAACTGCAGGGTGGCGGTGGGGTCGCTTTTAGAGAGGTTAATGCTTTCAAGATAGATATAGCTGTCGGTGGCGGTGCTGCCCCTTTGGGCAATCCCCTTTACCTCGATTTTCTTCACAAGCCGCCGGTTATAGGCCTCCATAGCGTCCAGGCGGAACACCATGTTGTAGGCGCTGCCGCTTTTATGGGTAGCGGAATAGCGCAGGGTAAGAAGCGGATGAAACCCCTTCAGGCGCTCCTTGGTCTGCTTCCCCTCTACCGACTGCGGCTCGTCTATAATCAGAATGGGGTTGGTCTTTGCGATAATGTCAATGGGCCGGCGCGAGCGGAAGTCGTCCAGCTTCATATAAATCCTGCGGGCGTCCTTGCCCTTGGCGTTAAACGCCTGAGAGTTAATAATCATCACACTGATGGAGCTGTCAGAGGCAAAGCGGTCAATTTCGCTCAGCCTGGAGGAGTCATAGATAAAGAAGCGCGCCTTCTTCCCATATTCCTCGGCAAAATGCTCCTGAGTCATCTCGAAGGATTTATACACGCCCTCCCTGATAGCCACGCTGGGAACAACTACAATGAATTTGCACCACCCGTAATGCTTATTCAGCTCAAACATGGTCTTTATATAGGTGTAGGTCTTGCCGACGCCGGTTTCCATTTCAACGGAGAGGTTATAGCCGTTCTCCCTGCCCTCCAGCCTTTCAGAGGGCTTGAGCTGATTGGCACGCTGAATTTTATTAAGCTGCTCCAGGATTTGCCTGTCGGAAAGCTCCGGCACAATTTTATGGTTGCTGAACCCTGTAAAGTTCCTTTCCTCATTGAAGCCTACCTGATAGCTCCCATCGCCTCTGTCCATCATATAGGTGTGGGTCAGGCAGGGCTGCCCGGCGAAAACATCCACCACGGCTTTGGCGGCGTCGGCCTGGAATTTCTGGTGCTTAAATTGGAGTTTCATATATCCGAGACTTCCTTGGTTAAAATACTTAAAATTTATAATTAAGTGTGTCGGTTATATTACCTTCACTCTGGTATGGGGGGCCAGCATCTTAAAGATTTCACCCACATTGATTTTAGCCGGGCTGTTTGCAAAGCTGCTGTCCCGGAACACGGCCCGCAGGGGCTGGCGCTTCGCAATCTCCTTAATCACCGTATCAGGGATGTTCTCTTTAAAGCACGCAATCAAATCCCCCCCGTTATAGGTGTGGACGGTGCAGCCTTCAAGCTGCTCTGAAGTGTAGGGCATGGAAATTGGTAGCCCCCAATCCAGCAGGCAGCTGAACAGCAAGTCCAAATCCGTGCGGTCGGGCTTGATGTTGTCTACCATCTGGTCAAGCATTGCCTGGGTGTACTCACCGGCGGAGTAGTATACGTCGGTCATATTGGTGTCGTCCAGCTTGAAAACGCGGAACCCGCCGTCAAACTTACAGCCCGGGTTGTCCGCGGCTATTTTATCCGCGGCCCGGCGGATGCGCTCCTTGCCGATTTCACAGATAGTTTGGTAGCCGGATTTATATGCCTCACTGTTTTCGCCGCAGGGCTCAGGCAGCTGCACCATGATAAATTTCCGATTCCCGCCGTCTTTTGCGTTTAACTCCATGACGGCGTGGGCGGTGGTGGCTGTGCCGGAAAAGAAATCCAGGATGATATCTCCCGGACGGGTCACGGACTCAAGCAGCCGCAGCATTAGCCCGAGGGATTTCTGGCCCTTGAAGTCCTGCCCAATTTCAAGCAGCTTGGATATTTTTTCCCCGGAAAATGAAACTATGGCAATGCTGTTAAGGTCGTCATATTCATTGGCGTTCCAAGTGTCCTCCATAGGGTAGCGCTCAGGGCGGTTTTCATGATTTATAAAATGCAGCAGCTCCTTCTGGCCCTTTGCGTCCAGTCCAAGGGAGGAGAGCTTGGCTGTCAGGGCCTTATCCTTTTTGACCAGGGGCTTGAAATCCTGATTCTCTATGTATTTTTTAATAAAATCAAGCTCAGCGGAATTTTTGGAGTAAAACAGGATGGTGTCGTGGTTTCGGATGAAATTGGGGGCCGTTGTTTTATAACCGGAAAGCCACCCGATACGCCAGATGATTTCCCGCTGGAAGTTCTTCGGGCCAAAAACCTCGTCCATTATTTTTCTCAGGCTGGCCATCTCGTTAAAGTCAATGCTGATAAAAATGCTTCCGTCATCAGAGAGCAGGTTCCTTGCCAGCAGCAGCCGCGAATACATCATACTGCACCAGTCGGAGTGGAACCGCCCGTTTGAGTCGGTGTTGCGGAACATCCGGTCGCCGTTGCTGTCCACATGCCCGGACTCCTCGCTGTACTCCCTGCGGCTCATAGCAAAATCATCCTGATAGATAAAGTCGCTGCCGGTGTTATAGGGCGGGTCGATATAAATCATCTTCACCTTGCCCAGATAGCTCTCCTGCAGGAGCTTCAGCACCTCCAGGTTGTCGCCCTCGATGTATAGGTTTTCGGTGGAGTCCCAGTCGGTGCTCTCCGCCGGGCAGGGCCGAAGGGTCTTGCAGATGGACTTATTTGCCTCTGCGAAAGCAGCTTTCTTGCCAACCCAGGTAAATTCATAGGCCTCCCCGCCCTCAAGCACCTCGTCAGACAGCATTTGCCGCAGCAGGTCAAAGTTGACGGCCTTTTTCAGCCTGCCGTCCTCACCACGGGCCTCGGTGATACAGGCGGGGAACAGGGCGGCAAGCTTCTCAATATTGGTTTGGGCCAGGTCAGGCGTTTGCATTTTTAGTTTGTCCATCACTACTACCTCCAGATTACGCCGGGAGCGCCGACAGCCGCTGTTGAAACCCCGCGTTTAGATTCATATTATATCACAAACCGGCATACCGGTCAAATATTTGATATAAGGGTGCTGTCTAAATGTATTGTCCTGTGGAAGCTTGGAGAATAGTTGAATATTTGTCAAAATTATGTTATACTGATACCATTGATATCTTCGGAGAATGCAGGATAAAATTCAAGAAAGGAAGACAGCTGATGGGTTCAGGGAAGAACGAGTGGATAGACAAATTTTGGGTGCGGGACAGAGGCTTTTACAGAAACGTCCTGCTGATACTAATTCCAATAGTGCTGCAGTCCATCATAAACCAAGGGGTAAACATGATGGACACGGTGATGGTGGGCAAGCTTGGCGAGGCGTCTATTTCAGCCTCAAGCCTTGCAAACCAGTTTTATAATATATTTACATTTCTGTGTATGGGCATCAGCGCGGCAGGGCTCGTGCTCTCCAGCCAGTATTTCGGGGCCAACGACCTGCGCACAGTGCGCAGGGTGTTCGACCTTATTTTGCAGATAGTCATTATCGGCGGGGCGGCCTTCGCCATTGTAACCTTCCTGCTGCCAAGGCCGATTATGCGCATTTTCAGCACCGAGGAGGACGTGATAGAGCTGGGGGCCCAGTATCTGCGCATTACCGCGTTTATTTACCTGCCCCATGGGGTCAGCCTGGTGGTCTCCAATGTGATACGCTCTATCGGAAACGCAAAGCTTGGGCTTTACGTCTCTATCGCCTCATTTATTGTGAATATCGGGGCCAACTACATATTTATCTTTGGCAAGCTGGGTGCGCCTGCCCTGGGAGTGATGGGCGCGGCGGTAGGCACCCTGATAGCCCGGGGGGTGGAGTTCCTGTTCTGCGCCATATACCTGCTGAAATATGAGAAGACCCTGAAGTATAAGGCGGCAGGCCTGCTCAAGCTTCCGGGCAGGGGGCTGTTCGGGGAGTTCAGGCGGCTTGGTATGCCCGCGATAATCTCCGACTCACTGCTGGCCCTTGCCGCAAGCGTGATATCCATAATCCTGGGGCATATGGGCAAGGAGATTGTCTCGGCATACGCCATTGTCACGGTTATGGACCGCATGGCGACTGTGGCGATACAGGGGGCCACCAGCGCGGCGGGTGTGGTAATCGGGCAGACCGTGGGCAGGGGCGAGTTCAAGCGGGCCCAGACCGAGGGCTGGACATTCCTCATACTGTCGGCAATAATAGGCGTTATCGGTGGGGTGCTGGTGCTAATTCTCGGGGAGTGGTCCATCGGCCTGTACGAGATAGAGCCCTCCACGGTGGATATAACTGTCAGCATGATGGAGGCAAGCGCCATTATAGTATTCTTCCAGGCGATTCAGAGCGCCCTGTCAAAGGGGATACTGCGGGGCGGCGGGGACACAAAATTCCTCATGATTGCCGACATCATCTTCCAGTGGCTGGCGTCCATACCCCTGGGAGCCATGGCGGGGCTGGTGCTGGACCTGCCCCCGGCCCTGGTGCTGGTGGCCCTGCGCGTGGACTTTATCATTAAATCGGTATGGCTGGTGTTCAGGCTGAAAAGCGGCAAGTGGATTCACCGGGCGAAGAAAATGGGGGATGACTGAGTTTTCCTTAAATCCTCTTAATGCCCGCCGGGACATTTTACCGAATACAAAGCAGACAAGCAAATATCCCCGCCGCTCCTCATACACATAAACCACAAAGGCTAACTGTATAGAGGAGTGACCCATATGTTTTTAGCAAATCTCATAGATATGCTCTCCCAGGCGTTCTACCTGCTGCTGCACGTAGCGGGGGCGGGGAGCTTCCCCCGGGCGCTGAGCGCGGCGGCGGAGCGCCGGGCCCTGGACGAGATGGCAAAGGGCGATAAAGTAGCGCGGCAGAAGCTCATAGAGCATAACCTGCGGCTGGTGGCCCACATCGTCAAAAAATACTACGGCGGCAGCGACCAGGAGGACCTTATCTCCATCGGGACAATCGGACTTATTAAGGCAGTGGACACCTTTGACCCGGATAAGGGGATAAGGCTGTCGAGCTATGCTTCCAGGTGTATTGAAAAACCTATGCTCACATGACTTCTGCATGGCGGGTGAGTGTGCCGCTGGGAGGAAGCTGGTATCTGATGTGTCGGAACGGTGTTTATGCGCCACTTTATGTTCTTAGCTTTCGCCTGCCAGCGGCCCATTGTGCGGCTGATGCACAGAAGTTTTCTTGTGCCTATGAGGACTTGCACAGCGTATCGGAACGCCTGCACTGGTGCCGGTATCGGATGGGGCTAATGCAGAAAGAGGTGGCCCAGCAGGTGGGTATCTCTCAAACTCTATACGAGGAAATGGAGCGCGGGGATTGCCAGGAGTACCCGGCTCATGCGGTGGACAAGCTGGCGGCACTATATCAGGTACCGGTTGAGGATTTGTTGGATGAGTACAGTCGGTTCCTCTATGACGGGCCGATTGACCAGATACGCGCCGCTCGGGAGAGGTTGGGGCTTAGCCGAAAAGCGTTTGCGGAGTTGGCGGGAGTCGTGGAGAAGTCAGTGCGGGATTGGGAGATGGGGAGGAAGAAGGTCAGTAAGAAGAGTTGGGAGAGGCTAAAAAAATATCTTTCCCCTTTTTATCCTGGAAAAGATGTGGTAGAATGAAAGAAAGTCAGAGTGACGGAGGAACACACTGTGAAATTATACACCATCATCGGCGGCGTAAACGGCTGCGGAAAGTCCAGCCTGACCGGAGCCTTGAAAGCGGAGCGGGACGACTTGGGAATAATCATCGACCCGGACAAGCTCTCGGCAAAATTGGGCAACTATGGGGCCGGTGGCCGGGCGGCGGTTGAAAAGATAAACGAGTGTCTTACAAAGGGCTTGAACTTCACTCAGGAGACTACCCTCTCAGGGGCCCGCACCGAGCGCACCATCCGGCAGGCTAAGGAGCTGGGCTACACTATCCGACTCTACTATATTGGCCTGGACAGCCTGGAAGAAAGCCTGCTGCGCATTGAGAACCGGGTCAAAAAGGGCGGGCACAATATCCCTCAGCGGGATGTGGAGCGGCGGTATGCAGGACGGTTTGAGGCTCTGACAAAGGTACTGCCCTACTGTGACGAGGCCCGGTTCTTCGACAATGGCAACGGATTTGTAGAGGTGGCACGGTATGAGAACGGAGAGCTGATGGCTATCACTCAAAGTCCGCCGGAGTGGCTGAAAGAACTCGTGACTCTTTTGTAACGAAAAATTGACCCGCTCCATTTCATGAAAGGAGGGGAAATTCCATGTGGAATTGTGATTGGGAATACGAAAATCAAGAGACGCTGGAGCAGTGGTATGAGGAAAAGATCTCCGGAGCTAAGCCGGACTCGGCAGTGCGAAAAATCATCTGCAAGGGCTGTGGGCGGGTATTCTATACGCAGATCGCCAGCATGAAGTATTGCAATTACGGCCTGTGCGGAAACCGGGGATATCAGAAAGATTTGAAGCAGCGGCGCTTGGAGAAAAGGCAAAACCAGGTCTGCAAGAGTTGCGGGAAAGTCTTCACGCCGAAGCGGTCAGATGCGCTCTACTGTTGCAGCGCCTGCCGCCAGCGGGCTTATAGCCGGAGCGTTACGGATAGCCAAGGGGCCAAAATGACCTCTTACCGTAATCGTAACGGTAAAGCAAAAGTCCCGGAGAGAAACACTCTCTGGGACTTTTACATATTAAGTCGCAGTATGAAATTTTTCATGGACAGATTTTCTCCTATCATTGTTTTGATTTGTGTTTATATGTTTGTTATAGCTTTAATTTTTGTTAGCGACTTGGTTCATCATTTGCAGGAACGATACGCTCGCTTTTCGCGGCGTTGATTACTGCTTTCATCAACTCAATTCTTTCCCTGACAGAGCCCCGCGTGCAGTTGACTTTATGTATTACCACATCCGCATGGGCCTGGGCTACTCGCTGGGACAACTGGCGCATTCCATCTTCGGTCTGGGGATAGTGCATAACAATCTTAAATGACTGGCTCTTGGGCAAAGGCGGCACCTCCATTTCAATAACACATACGTCTTATAGCTTGTACAATATGCTTGCTCATGGTGCCATGCCTTAACTTTCTTCATCGAAGTCAACTGGAGCATCTTTCACTCCAGTAACCGCCTGCTCAATCCGACGCAGTGCATCCCGCAGGTGTATTACTTCCTCGTAACACTTTCCCTCGTCCACAAGGCCGGTGGCGTTAGCCATGAACGCAATCTGGTTCATATTGCTACCAATCTCCTTCAACTCCCGGGTCATGCCAAAGTAGTCAGCAGGCGGAGTCTCGCGGGGGTTGTAGTCGTGAATCAATAACCGGATGTAGCCAGACCTGGTCAGCCCGCATTTGCGTGCCTTGCGGGTAAGGCGCTTGTAGTCCTGCTCGGTCATCCTCATGTCAAACTTCTTCTGATTGCCTATAAAAATCATCCTTTCCATTATGTCATAACTCTGAAGATAAGGGGGTCGCAGGGTTCTCCCTGCCCAAGCTGTATTGTCCTCACACGTGTCCACACGGGTGTCTGGACAAATGCGATGCTGGCTCGTACTGAAACCTCGTAAAAACTCAGTTTCAGAACTTGGCCCCTGCGGGGCCGTTTTCAAAGGTCAAAGTACAGAGGTGTTCCAACGGAATATAGGGGTAAATATATTTGCTCTCGCGTAAGAGGTAATGTTTTGGCCTGGAACACTTGGAACACCCTCATGTTTGCCGGGTGAAAGCACCACCTATTTTAAGCTGTACGCCGCAGAACATAGCCGTTGGATTAACAAATTTTCCGGCTCCCTTTGGACGCTTTTTCTGATTTGAGTGTACCCCTCCATACCCTGTTTGAATGTGGGATAAGCGTCTGCATACTGCCCGTTTTGCGTACACCAGTCCCGATATTCGCGGTAAGGTTCTCGGTGCGGACTTCACCATACGGGTCGGGCGTGAGCATTTCCTCCACGAACCGGGTCAGTTTATCGCTGTCATGCTGATACTGCGCGGTAGCGTTCAGCACCGATTGGGGCGGCTCGAAACCGGTTTCCTGCATTAGCCACAGCCCGTTTAAGCACCAGTTCAGCACGCCGGACAGCTCCTTTTCCAAGCGCTTTTTGAGAGTTTTATCCTGCTCCTCAGGCTCAAAATGACGGTTTAATGGCAGCACTTTCACTCGCCCGGAGCTGAAAACCGTCACGTCAGTGGCCGTTGGTAGGTGATTTGTGTTGATAAAAAGCTTGAATTGCGGCTTGAACTCGAAGCTATTTTCATTCAGAAACCGGGCGCTCATAGTGTCGTTGCCGGTCAAAGTCTTTACAAGCGCGGCGCTCAAAACCATCTGTTTATCCGGCTCAGAGATATTCACGGCCCGCGCTCCGGCCAGCTTTGCTATGTCCTCTGAGGGGCCGCTGGCGTTGTAGTTTTGGCGTAAAGCTATCGTTTCTGGCCGCGCAGCCTTGCCATATCCACCCAGCATCTTCATATAAGTTTCCATAACCGTACCTTTGCCGTTGCGGGTCGTGGGGCCGTAGAGTAGGAAGAAACACTCCTCTGATGTATCTCCAGTGAGACCGTAGCCTAGGGCTTTTGGAGGTAGGATGAGAGGTTTAAGTCACCCTGCATAACATCAGAAATTGTCTTTTCCCACAGGGTGGAACGAGCGTCCGGGTCATACTTCACGCAGGAAATTGTTGCCAGCATATCGGCTGGGTCGTGCTCATGAAACTCTCTAGTGCGTAAGTTTAGCGTGCCATTTTTGCAGTTGAACAGGTAGGGTTTGCTGTCAAAATCGCTGAGTTTTGCCGGGTAAATGCCCATTGCGTCTTTTAGAATTATCTCCCGATAATGGCGAATCTGCCAGCGCTCCACAGCCTTGCGGTACTCGTTACGGTCACGTCCATCGGGGAGGGATAAGGCGTAAATCACCAGCTCATCGGCCAGCTTTTTGCACAGTTCCATGGCCTGGAGATTACCTATATCCGGCTCCCACAGCTTACCGGTGAAGATGTACCACATCTTCCGCTCGGGGACATAGCGGGCAATATCCCGGTAGTAGTCGGCAAATAGATTGCTGTTGCCGATGTCGGTCACGGTGTAGCGGGGATTGCTTTCGGGCGCTAGCTTTTCTAAAGCCGACATTTTCTCGCTCATAGGCACCCCCTTTGACTTCCATGACCGCTCATGCTACAGTATGCTTGTGAATGAAGCTCTTGCTCTTTTCCGACGTTGCCGCGCCGGGAGAGGGCCTTCCTTTTTGCGCTCATTGCACCACCTCGCTTTCTGCGGCATTCAACTTGTCCATAAGTTTAGGCACGTTGATGAAATACACTGTGCCGCTCTTAATGCAAGGTACTGTACCGTCCTTACAGCCATTGCGAAGGTAGTACATAGAGCGGCCGGTGACGCGGGAGGCATCCTTAATCTTCATGAATGGCGTTGCTCCCTTCTCCTGGTTGGTCTGACTAGCTTTGTTCATTGGCATCCTCCTTTTTGTTGATTTAATCTTGACAAGATTCTATTTACTTGCTACACTCTATTGTAGACATCAGCCGCCTATTTGTCAAGCATTTCAGTTTAACAAAGTCAAAGCACAACAGAAACAGACTTTTTTATGAAGGAGAATGTCAATGCCAAGAAAAAAACAACCGGCCAGCGTTACTGAGCAAGGTGTCTTTCCTACTCGCTTACGCCAGCTCATGGAAGAACGGAAGACGACCCAAAGGGTATTGGCAGAGGCGGTAGGAGTTCGCCCTCAGACAATTAGTTTATATACTACCGGACAAAGCTACCCCGATGTGAATGGGCTGAGGAAGATAGCCGCGTATTACCAGGTTTCCTCTGATTGGCTGTTGGGGCTTACGGAGCATCAGACTACCCGGCCAGATATGAAGGCTATATGTGAGTTTATTGGAATCCAGGAGTATAATCTTCCGTTCTTGCGCGGTTTTTTTCATCACGACCCGGAACACGCCAATTACCTCTTTGAGAATCCCTATTTTCAGTCGGCGATTATGGCTTATATTGCCTATAACAGATATCAACTGATATCAAAAGAGGCTCAAGAAGGTATCGATATCCCTGAAGGGGAAAGTCCTGACTTTACCGTGTATGCCCTGCAAAGGGAAAGTATGATGGATTGGGCGGTGGCCTCTCAAAACTTCTCGGCGCTGCTGGCGAACAAGGAGTTCGAGCCGAACCGGTTGACTGCTAAGGAGGTAGAAGATGCCATTGCAGAGGGCCGGGAATGTGTCCATCAGCATTTGGCGGAGTCCGAGGCGTTCCGATATACACTGCACTTTTTATCTGATAGACCAGTTGAATATGGGAGGGAAAATAATGCCGAGTATAAGGGAGAAACAGACGAAAGCGGGGAATAAATTCTACGAGATTCGCGTCAGCCGGGGGAGGGGCAAGTCCTACCTGACCACCCGTTGGTACCCGCCGGAGGGGTGGAGCAAGCGGGCAGAGAAGATGTTTGAAGAGACACATACTACAACGTGACGGAAAATTTTACCGTCACGTCAAGGCAGCAATTTGGTGGCCGACAATAAACCGCCCACCAGAACGAAACTTTGTCGTTGTGATTATGTGGGATGGTGGCGGATTGCACCGCCACCAGAAAACGGCATGGACGAAACGGTTTCGGTGACGTTGCCACAAAATGGTCACGTGCAAAATGAACGCGACCATCTGTACACAATATATTGTATAACAAGTTTATAAAAATGCGCAAATACTCATTATACTGTTGATTTTCCTGTGAAAATGTGGTAGAATAAGAAAAACTATATCTTGAAGGACAGTTTATAATGGATTTGGAATATTTGAAGCAGTTCCGCGCAATCAAAGAAGTTGCGGATATTATTGACGAGATTGAGAAGCTCGACTGGCTTGCATATCAAAATGACTGGGATGCAGTAGATAAGCATCTTCAAGATGTTTCCCAAAAGCACATCGTTGAAAAGGCCGTCTACAACTCTGTAAATCAGACCCCGCCCCAGTCCATTCAGCAGTCTGCCGCAAATTGCCGTCAATTTTTGCTGGCGCTTGGAGCAGAGAAAATTACAAAGGAACTTTCCAAACACCTTGGAGGAAACTGATATGTCCACCAACCTCTCCAAACAAAAGCGGGACAATTTGCTCTCCAAGATCTCCGCCATCCGTGCCTTTATTAGCGCTGCGCCCCAGGATGAGAACACTGGCAGTCTGCTTACCTATCTCTCCGACTTGGAGAAAGACGTGGACGGCAAGAAGTACGGCCTTGTTTTCGAGGAACACCAGGAGGCCATCGATGCGGTTCTGGCGGAGTATGCCCCGGTGCTGACAGAAGAACCGGCGCTTCTGATCGACAACGGCGGGGAGATGAACTTCCTGTTGGAAGGGGATAATCTGGCGGCGCTGCGGCTGCTGGAAAAGACCCATCGGGGCCGGATTGACCTCATATATATTGATCCGCCGTACAATACCGGTAACAAGGATTTTGTCTATGACGACTGCTTTGTGGACGCGCAGGACACGTTCCGTCACAGCAAATGGCTGTCCTTTATGAGCAAGCGGCTGGAGCTGGCGAAGCACTTGCTCAGTGAGAGGGGCGTTATTTTCATTTCCATCGACGACCGGGAGCAGGCGGGATTGAAGTTCCTGTGCGACAGCATTTTCGATGAAAGCTGTTTTGTAGCTGACGTTTCCTGGCAGCGGACTTATTCCACCCGCAACGACTCCAAGGGTATTGTCAGCGAGGTAGAACACATCCTTGTTTACAGCAGCAAGCCGGATTGGAGTCCCAATAAATTGCCGCGAACGGAAAAGATGAACTCCATCTATAAAAATCCTGACAACGATATTATGCCGTGGACGAGTGACAATCCTTTTGCACCAGGAGCCGCAACGCACCAAGGAATGGTCTATGCGATTCAGCATCCGTTCACTGGTGAGATGATTTATCCAACGAGTGGCTCTTGTTGGCGGTATCAGCAAAATGATATGTTGGAAATCATGCGTGGCTGGTGTGATTACGAATTACGAGATTTACAAGATGCTGAAAAACGGGCCTCTGTTTGTGGCATTTCAGTAGATGAAATAAGGGCTGATGTGCAGGCTATTGTTTTATCTAACCCGCTAGAAGTTGCATCTGAACAGGCGAGAAAAGTTTATGATAGAGGACAATGGCCTAAATTTTTCTTTACAAAGAAAGGAAAGGGCGGTATTCGTCGCAAGACTTATCTAAACAATGTAGGGGGGAAATTACCCACCAATTTTTGGCCCTATTCGGAAGTTGGACACACCGATGAAGCAAAGAAAGAAACTGGGAAACTCCTTGGCGATATGACCGCTTTTTCAACGCCGAAACCTGTCCGCCTGATGGAGCGGGTCATTACGGTTGCCTCGCAGCCGGACAGCATTATCCTGGATTTTTTTGCCGGGAGCGGAACCACCGGCCATGCTGTGTTGGCCCACAATGCCGCCCATACCGATAGCCGTCGAAAATTCATTCTCTGTACCAATAACGAGAACAACATCTGCCGGAATGTGACCTATGAGCGCATCAAGCGGGTGATTGAGCGGGAAGGCTACGCGGCTAGTCTGAAATATTACCGCATCGACTATGTACCCATCAACGAGCAGCTCTATTATGAGTATGCAGACAAGCTTCTGCGCCACGTCCGGGAGTTGGTGGAGCTGGAGAACGGCGTCAACTTTATCGAAAACGCTGAGATTGCCATTGTGCTGACAGACGAAGAGTTGACGGACTTTATTGCCCACCCAGAAACGTTTTCCAAGTGCCATACGTTGTACCTGGGCCACGACATTCTGCCCACCGGGGAGCAGGATGCTATCATCAAAGAGCGGGGCATCCGAGTCAATATTATTCCCGACTACTACTACCGAGGACAGGAGGGCTGACCATGCGGCTTGCAAATTTTCAGCTGAAGGCCATCGCCAATCTGATGGAGGCCATGTCCGGCCCTGAGCAGGAAATCATTCTGAAAAGCTGCACTGGCAGCGGCAAGACCATCATCTTGACCCATTTCATGGACGAGTACGGCAAGAGCTTTTTCCGCAAGGTCTTTGTCTGGCTGACACCTGGCAAAGGTGACTTAGAGGAGCAAAGCAAGGCCAAGATGGACAAGTACATCTACGGCAGCCATACCAAGCTGCTGACGGATGTGATGACCTCCGGATTTGAGGAAAACGACGCCTGTTTTATCAACTGGGAAAAGCTGACAAAAAAGGGCAACAATGCCTTGAAGGATGGTGAGCGCACCAATTTTCTGGAGCATATTCGGAACGCTCAAAATAGAGGTCTCTCCTTTGTTGTTATCGTGGACGAGAGCCACCAGAACGATACCGTGAAAGCGGCGGACATCCTCCACTATTTCGCGCCGGAGAAAATCATCCGCTGCTCTGCCACACCGAAAAATTACCCCAAAGCTCAGCGGATTGAAATCCCAGAGGAAGATGTGATTGCGGAAGAACTCATTAAGAAAATGCTGGTGATAAATGAGGACTTTCCTCAGTCACTTCAAGTGGAAAATGAAACCGCCTATTTATTGGAGCGAGCTTTGAATAAACAGAGGGAATTGCATAGCGCGTTCCTTCAGAAAGGGTCAAAGGTCAATCCGCTGATCATTGTTCAAATTCCGAATAAGAACGAAGTCATGCAGGACGAAATCGAGCGCTGGTTCGAGGCCCAGGGCATTTCTTATGAAAACGGCCAACTGGCAGTCTGGCTATCAAAAAGGCACCAGAACCTGGAGGGCATTGAGCAGAACGATGCCCCGCAGATTGCTATTATTATCAAGCAGGCTATTGCCACTGGCTGGGACTGTCCCCGCGCGCATATTCTGGTGAAGCTACGGGATAACATGAGCGAGACATTTGAGATACAGACCATTGGGCGCATCCGACGGATGCCAGAGGTGAAACACTACGGCATCGACCTGCTGGACAGTTGCTATCTCTATACCCTGGACGAGAAATTCACCGAAGGAGTCAAGACGAGCATGGGAAAAGGCGCATTGGACGCCGCCACGCTATATCTGAAACCGAGATTCAAACAGATCACCCTGATCAGTGAGCAGAAATCCGGACTTGCCCAGCCTCGTGACGCCGCCGCTGCATTGACAGCAATGGTACAATATTTCGCGCAAATCTACCATACCGGAAATAGTATGACCGAAAACCAAACCAGACTGGAGACGGCTGGCTATCTGTTTTCTGAGGATATTGTGGACTATACAAAATCCGGCGCAGTCTCCACATTGAACGCCAATCAAATTGCTGATCTAAATGACATTAGCATACGAACTCCGCTGAACACCCATGTTCATGGTCGGGAGTATCACCACCGTGTGGCAGAGATCGGCCTGAAGGTCGGGCTGGAGTATGCGCAGATGAACACCATCCTGCGGCGGCTCTTTGACAAGAACACCAAGTGTGCAAACAAGCTGCTGGCACTGGAGACACGGGGGGTCTATGCCTTTGTGCTGAACAACGCCCACCGCATCAAAAACGATGTACGGCAGGCGATGGCGGTCATGCTGGAGCAGCAGATCGTCAAGGCCCCCAGTATCACTACTGTGGAGTTTCATATTCCCCAGTCTTGTCTGTTTACCTATGATGGAACTGCAAAGTCTCAAGCGGAGATGGAGAAAAATGTGTATGCGGGCTACCTGGCCTCGGCTGAGTTTCGGTCCGCCTCGGAGAAGAAATTTGAGCGTTTTTGTGAAGATCGTGGTGCGGTGGATTGGATTTATAAGAATGGTGACAAGGGCGCGGAGTATTTCTCCATCGTGTACATGGACAGTTTCGGCAAGCAGAAGTCTTTCTTCCCGGATTATATCATCAGCGTCCGGGGCGAGATATGGGTTATTGAAACCAAGGGTGGCTTTGACCGGACAGGAAAGAGCAAGGATATTGACATATTTTCGCCAAAGAAATTTGAGGTCTTGAAGAACTATCTGGTGAAGTATGGGCTACATGGTGGCTTTGTGCGAGAGGATAAGCAGAGCCAGGAGCTGTGCATCTGTATGGAGGAATATAGCGAGGATATTAATAGCAGACAATGGAAACTCCTATCAAGCATGATTAATTCGACTATCACCATAGCAAAGTGAGGTGAGCGGAAATCAGTAAGAAACATGACCCCGTTAAGCAACACCATATACCACAAGTGTACTTGAGAAATTTCTGTAATCCGACCAACTCTATAGCAGTACTGGACACACACAGCCGAAAAGTATTTTCTACCGGAGTTAGAGCAGTTGGGGTGGAAAAAGACTTTTATACTCTAAATAAGCTTGAAAATCCTTATTGTTGGGAGCGCATCTATGCTACAAGTATAGAGCCTATAATGGGAAAACTCTTTAAAAAAATCGCCGCACGCACTAACCGGCTTGTCCCTATGGGTACGGTCATTTTGGATGACACAGAAAAAGTTCAGCTTGCTGCTGTGATGGTTATGCAATTACTACGAGGAAAGCAAACACGAGAGTTTGAACGTAATCTATTTAAAGCATATTTACCAGACGCATTTGAGAAAGCAAAAAAGAAATTTGGGCCTTTGAATGAGGAACAGCTCAAGTTATCATCAGAATTTGCTACGAATGAGTACTACTTTAAGCATATTTCTATGGATCTAGCTTTTGATATGAATAGAATTACTATGTTTAGCGAAGCTCTTTATAATCGCACATTTTTATTCCTTAGAATTTGTGGCAACGCAGAATTTATCACCAGTGACAATCCGGTTTTGTTTATAAATGGCCGCACAGGAAATGCCCGTCCGTTTTCTAACGGGCTCTTACACACAAGTACTGTTGTTTATTATCCAATTTCACCTAAACTGTTGCTTTGTGCCCTTCATCCGGAATCATTTTGGGGAACGTTCTCAGATCAAGATTGCCACATTGTCGAGCTTGACAGTCATGCAGAAGAAAATTTTTTTGCAACGATAAATCGAAAACAGGTTGCGCAATGTTTTAGGCACTCGTTCGCACGGTCGTTGTCCTCATTAGAGAAATATAGGAAAACATACCATTAGATATATTCCCACTAAAAAGCAGGAACGACAAAGCCAAGGAAATTCAGACTGCAAAAGCACAAAAAGTTTGTTTATATTTCTGTTCCTCCCTTTGTCGAACAAAAAACTCGTTATGGTTAAGCTGGGGAAATGCTGCCGCTGTGTGAGAGAATGAAGGAGGTAATATAGTGAACGGTGAAGTAACTTGTCCAGTATGTCAATCAACAGCATATGCACAAGCGGATTATGCCCTAAATCGTGTTTTCTATGAATGCCCCGTGTGTGGGCGGTTTCAGCTTTGTGCTCATGGTTCAACAGGAATTGATGAAAACCGTTTAGCATCGTATCTGTTCTATCACTGTTTTAGCCATAAAGGAAACACGGAGTACCGTTATCATACTCTTCTCAATAAAGATATTTGCGACGAATATAGAACTGCTTTTGACAACGGCGATATCACGCATGGGCGGCCTGTTCACATGGACGCAGAGATTGTAGGAGCTTGGTACCCTAAGACTTTTTCAGAGCGTGTAGACCATATTCTCTTATATTTATCTGAACACATGGCTCATATGGGGCAGTTCATTTCTTTTAACTATCAGGAGTCGCTAAGTTTGATGTTTATAGATCGGAAAGAAAACATTCCTAAAGCTATACCCTTTGTGGACACCTTAGAGAAAAGGCGCAGCAGGGAAGATTATGGCAATGAACTGAAATATATGCTCAACTGGCTTTCAGAAGATTCCTATGTTGAACACCATTTTGGAACTACAGAGGATACCTATCTCAAACTACGATTGACACCCAAAGGCTATAGCCGGGTTGATGAACTTCAAAAGTATAGGGCATCTGGTCGTAACGTTTTAGTTGCTATGAAGTTTGGCGATGATACTAAAACATTAAGAGAAGCAATCCGAGAGGGGATTCGAAAGGCTGATTATCAAGCGGTTTTTATTGATGAAGTCCAACATAATGAATTTATTACGCCTGAACTGCTTAAGTACATCCGTGACAGCAAGTTTGTGGTAGTTGATTTAACACACCAAAATAATGGCGCTTACTTTGAAGAAGGCTATGCGATGGGGCTGGGTAAGCCAGTTATTCAGCTGTGCAAAAAGGATATAAAGCTTCATTTCGATATTGCACAAAAGAATACGATTATGTGGGAAACGGAAGCCGATATTCCAGAAAGGCTCTGTAATCGCATCAAGGCAACGATTGATTAAACCCAAAATAAGCAAAGAGGTTACGGCAAAAAGTGCCGTGACCTCTTTTTGCGCCGCCTACCGTAAATTTAGTCTGTACATTTTTGCTACTCTATGCTATACTATGCCAAAACACATACCAAAAGGAGCAACTCCCATGCCCCCCATCGCCATCTACTCCCGCAAATCCAAATTCACCGGCAAAGGCGAAAGCATCGGCAACCAAATCGAGCTGTGCCGGGAATATATCCGCCTGCACAACGGCGATGCCGCCGCTGACGCCGCCCTCGTCTTCGAGGACGAAGGCTTCTCCGGCGGCAACCTGAACCGTCCGGCCTTCCAGCAAATGCTAAGAGCCGCCCGCGACCATGAAATCAGCGCCATCGTGGTCTACCGCCTGGACCGTATCAGCCGCAATATCAGCGACTTCTCCACTCTTATTGAGGAGTTGAGCCGCCTGGGTGTGGCCTTCATCTCCATCCGGGAGCAGTTCGACACCGGCAGCCCTATGGGCCGGGCCATGATGTACATCGCCTCCGTGTTCTCTCAGTTGGAGCGGGAAACCATCGCCGAGCGAATCCGGGACAATATGCACGAGCTGGCCAAGACCGGCCGCTGGCTGGGCGGCAACACCCCCACCGGCTACCGCTCCGAGAGCGTACAGGCCGTCACCGTAGATGGCAAGAGCCGTAAAGCCTGCAAGCTGAAACTCCTGCCGGATGAGGGGGAGTTGGTGAAGAAAATCTACGCCCTCTATGCCCAAACCGATTCCCTCTCCAAGACAGAGGCCGAGCTACTGCGCCAGGGTGTCAAGACCAAAACCGGCCGGGATTTCACCCGGTTCTCTATCAAGAGCATTTTGCAGAACCCGGTCTACCTCATAGCCGACCAGGATGCCTATCAATTCTTCATTGACCGCAAGGCCGACCTGTTTTCCGCTCAGGTTGACTTTGACAGCACCCACGGGATGCTGGCCTACAACCGCACCGACCAGGAGAAAGGCCGGGCCACAATCTACCTGCCGGTCGACCAGTGGATTGTCACCGTGGGCCAGCACCAGGGGCTGATACCGGGCCAGGAGTGGGTCAAGGTGCAGGAGAGCTTGGATCAGAACCGCTCCAAATCCTACCGTAAGCCCCGGAGCAACCAGGCCCTGCTCACCGGCCTGCTATTCTGCTCCTGCGGCAGCCGAATGTACCCAAAGCTCTCCAAGCGCCTGGGGCAGGACGGTCAGCCCCTGTACACCTACATCTGCAAGCGCAAGGAGCACAGCCAGGGGAGCCAGTGCGCCCAAAAGAACGTCAGCGGCAACCGGCTGGACGCCACCGTGATTGAGGAAATCAAGGGCCTGACCGAGGATAAGTCAACTTTCGTGAAGCTCCTGGAAAAGAGCAGGAGCTTTTATTCCGGCGACCGGGCCGGGTATGACGAGCGGTTAGCAGCACTCCGCACAGAATGTGCGGACGTAGAAACCAAGCTCACCGCCTTAGTTGATTCCCTCGCCGAGCTGAACAGCGCAGCCGCCAAGAATCAGGTTGCAAAGCGCATTGACGAGCTGACCGCACAGAAAGAAACCCTCCAAGCCCGGATCACCGAGCTGGAGGGCCTTACAGCTCAAAACGAGCTGAGCGCGGAGGAGTTTGACATACTCACCCAAATGCTCAGCGGTTTCCGCACCACAATAGACTTGCTGTCTGTAGAGGAAAAGCGCGCCGCCATCCGTACCGTGGTGCAGAAGGTGGTCTGGGACGGTAATTTGGCCCATGTGGTGCTGTTCGGCGCGGAAGGGGACGTGGACTATACAACTGTCCCAGATTTGATTCTCCCATGTGAGGATAGCAAATGAAATCCTCATGTCCTTCCGCTGGGGCCGCAAGACCGCCCGGGATGTGTCCATCAACGAGCCCATCGAATCCGACCGGGACGGCGGCGCCCTGACGCTTATGGACACCATGGCAGCCGAGGACACGGTGGTGGACGATTTGGACCTGCGCATGAAGTCGGAGCAGCTCTACGGCTACCTGCCCGCCCTGGAGCCGCGGGAGCGCAATGTGATAGTCATGCGCTATGGGCTCGGGGGGCGCAAGGCGCTGCCCCAACGGGAGGTGGCGGCGAAGCTGGGTATCTCCCGCTCCTATGTTTCCAGGATAGAGAAGCGGGCCCTGGAGAAGCTTAGGGCCCGCTTTGAGGAGGGGTAGCGCTATTCCTGTGCCCGGGCACGCTTTTTCATGGTTTTAGCGAGGAGCTTTTTAGCCCCGATTCTTGCAAAGGCTATCAGCAGGGCAGCTGCCATGGATATGACGAACACCAGCAGCGGTATCATATGGTACACCCCGAACTCAAACTGCCAGGGGTGATTGGCCCAGTATATGCTCCTGATAAGGTCCAGGAAGTATATATGTATGATGTACACTGTAAATGCCGTCTCCCGGCCCAGCCAGGCTATGGCCCGCACAGCCTTTGGCGCGTCCGTGAGTGAGTATCTGAACGCCAGATGCGCCAGCAGGAGCGTGGTGGCTATGGAGCCGATATACAGCTCCCAGGCTCCCAGGGCCCGGTACTCGAAGATGGTGAGCGTCGCGGCGAAAAACAGCAGGGACGGGTAGAGGAACCCGGATATTTTGAGCTTATCAAATGAGCTGGTCCTTATGAGCTTACCTATAAGGAAGAACGGCAGGCCGAAGAGCAGGAAGTTGCGGTAGTGGTAGAGCTGGAAATTAACCTCAGGATTCCGGGTGAGAAGCTGATAGAGGGTGAGCCCGCCAAGGAGCAGAGCTATGGTAAAGGCCCATTTCACCCATTGGGGGAGCTTATCAAAGAGCCAGCCCAGCAGGAGGTCCAGTATAAGGATGTACAGAAACGCCCCCAAAAACCAAAGGTGCGCGCTGATAGGCGACTCATTAAAGAGCAGCAGATTTTTTACGGAACCCTCCGGGAATATCTGCTGCATCCGCAATTTTACAAGGAACTCGTTGGACTGATGGGAGAGGTCCAGGGTCAGATAGCAGAGGTTTGCCAGCACTGCCCAGGCAAATATGCGCAATATCTGGCGGAGCTTTCTTTCCCGGGACATAACGGCGCAGAAATACCCAGAGAACAGGAAGAAAAGGGGCACCGCAAACCGCGCCAGCGCTACGGTCTCCTCAGCCCCTGCCACCCCCGAGCCGCTGAAATTGTGCAGGCACACAACGGCAAAGGATGCTGCCAGCCGCAGTATGTCGATAGTCAGATTGCGTTTCACGGTGTATCAGTCCTTTTTGGAGTTATTTCGATTATTATAGCATATTGTGGGGAGTTGTCAATATCTGGGGGGAGGGCAAAATGGGGGCACGGCCTACATTTGTCTACACTATAGCGCAGCTTACGCCATCTGCCGTGCAGGTCAGGAAAAACCCCTTGCGCCAGCTATGGCAAGGGGCTATACTATGCTTGCAGCTGCAGAAAATGAGAAGGGGGCGGACAATGAAAATTCGGGTGGAAGAAGTACCGGGGCTTATGGAGACAGAGGTGGTGGTGCGGTGCGGCAGGGCCGGCGGGGATGCGGCGAGGGTGCTTGCTAAGCTCAGTGAGCTGGAGGCTGAAGGGACCGGCAGGCTCACCGGGCAGCTGGAGGGGCAGACATACCTGCTGGACCCTGTGAAGGTGCTCTATGCCGACACTGCCGACAAGCGCACGTTCCTTTACACCGCCGGGGGCGTATATGAGACTGAGCTGCGGCTCTGGGAGCTGGAGGAGCGCCTGCGTGCAAGGGACTTCTTCAGGGCCTCAAAATCGGCGCTGGTGAACTTCAACGCCATAAGGTCCCTGCGCCCGGACCTGGGCGGGAGAATAAGGCTCACCATGGATAACGGCGAGGCAGTTTATGTGTCAAGACAGTACGCTCCGGGGCTGAGGGAGCGGTTGGGGCTTTGAATTTAAAAGGTCCGATTTGAAAATGGAGGCTGATATAATATGAAAAAATTTCTGAAATTTATAGGCGAGCTCAAGACCTGGGGGTGCCTGAGCTTTACGGGAGCCATATGTATCTATATGTTCATCGACGGGCTCTGCGGCGGGGAGTATATCCGCTATTCCCTCGTCGTCCAGATGCTTGCCATGTGCGGCATAATCACCCTTTTGCAGTATGTTTTCTTTTCCGGTCAGGTGCTGAAAAAGCCCAGCTACTGGCTGCGCCTTGTGATATTCATGGGGCTCATATACGGAGTCTGCTCCGGCTTTGCCTGGGCATTCAAGTGGTTCCCAATGGGCGACCTGGGGGCGTGGGTGTCCTTTGTGGTGATATTCTTCATAGCCTTCGTGGTGCTCTGCTTGGGGTTCGAGATATATTTCAGGGTGCTGGGCAAGAAGTACGACGAGGCCTTGGGGAGGAAGAAGAGCATGAGGGACGGAAAGTGACTGGCGGGGCCGGGAGTTTTCTCTGGCGTATTTACCCGAATCATGAAGAAACCGTGAACAAAACGTAACAATCTAAAAAGTCTTCTCATGGGGGGTTGACAAGCCCGGGGGTTGGAGCTATAATGTTTACGTTGTAGTATACTTTTCAAGTATCGCATCGCACACCCCTGCCTTTTAGGCGGATGGGAGGGATATGAATGGCTGAGATACGGCTCAAGGAAAATGAGTCCCTGGACAGTGCTCTGCGGCGCTTTAAGAAGCAGTGCGCCCGCGCTGGCGTTATCCAGGAAGTTCGCAAGCGGGAGGCTTATGAAAAGCCCTCCGTCAAGCGTAAGAAGAAGTCCGAAGCGGCCCGCAAGCGCAAGTACAAGTAAGCGAGGGGCCGGGAAGCGGAGTGCCGGTCGCGCGCTGCAGGGCGTGCGGGCTGTATGCTCCGTCTGCTGTTAAGCTGCAGACCTGATGAAAGGCGGGCGCTCCGCATGGTGTTGGCGCCCGCCTTTTTCTTGGGGACAGGAGGGCGCGACAAATCATGGGAGTATTCACACCGACAGCCGTGAAGCAGAGGGCCAGGGACGTGGGGCCGGAGCTTCTCAGGCGCCTGGGAGCGAAGGCTGTGCTGCTGGACGTGGACAACACCATCGCCACCTACACCTCCCACGAGCCCGCCGAGGGCGCGCTGGAGTGGACCAGGGAGCTGTCCCGGGCCGGGTACAAAGTGGTGATAGTGTCCAATAACTATAAAAAGAGGGTGTCGGCATTTGCCGCAAGGTTTGGGCTGCCGTACATCAGCTTTGCTATGAAGCCGCTGCCTTTCGGATATGTGCGGGCGGCTAAAATGCTGGGGCTCAGGTGCCGGGACTGCGTTATAATCGGGGACCAGATTTTTACCGATGTAATAGGGGCAAATATGTGCGGGATGAAATCCGTGCTGCTGGAGCCCATCGAGCCCGAGGAGGGCTGGACGTTCAGGGTGCGCAGGCATTTTGAGCGGGGGTCGAGAGTTAAATTTAAAAAGAGAGAGGATGTTATAAAATGAAAAATCCCGTTGAGCGCATACGCGACAGGCTCATCGCCGGGGACAGGCAGAAGGGCGTTATGGTATATTCCGAGCGCAACCGCCGGTACTTCACGGAGTTCCCCTCGGACGCCGGGGCGCTGCTGATTACCGCGGAGGGCGCGTACCTCCTGCAGGACTTCCGCTATGAGGAGGCGGCAGGCTACAGCGCCAAAAACTGCACTGTGGTGGGCTTCAAGAATTTTGTGGAGAAGCTCTGCGAGCTCATGGAGCAGGACGGCGTGAAGCAGGTCTATATGGAGATAAACAAGCTCTCCGTAGCCGACTCAAGGAAGTTCGAGAAGGCCTTTAACGAGAAGGGCATTGAGGTTGTGCTGGACGAGACCCTGGACAATGCCATCAAGGACCAGAGGATGATAAAATCCCCTGAGGAAGTGAAGAAGATAGAGGCAGCCCAGGCCATCACTGACGCCGCCTTCCAGCATATCCTGCCCTTTATTAAGGAGGGCGTCACAGAGCGGGAGCTGGCCCTGGAGATAGAGTTCTTCATGCGCAAGAACGGCGCCGACGGCGTGGCCTTCGACCTTATTGTCGCCGCTGGAAAGAGCGGCTCCCAGTGCCACGCGGTGCCGGGGCAGAACACGGTGCAGAAGGGCGACTTTATCACCATGGACACCGGCGCGCTCCTGGACGGCTACCACTCTGACATGACCCGCACCGTTGCCCTTGGCAAGGTGAGCGACGAGCAGAGGAAGGTATATGAGACTGTCCTGGAGGCCCAGCTGGCGGTTATAGACGCTGTGAAGCCGGGAATGCTCTGCAAGGACGTGGACAAGATAGCAAGGGATATTATTGAGAAGGACTACCCTGGCACCTTCGGACACGGCCTGGGCCATGGTGTCGGCTTTGAGATACACGAGTGGCCGGCGTTCTCCTCAAAGGACGATACCGTCTGCGCCGAGGGAATGGTGGTAACCGACGAGCCCGGCATATACCTGCCGGCGAAGTACGGCGTCAGGATAGAGGACATGCTGCTCATTACAGAAGATGGGTGCAGGAGCCTTACAAAGTCGCCGAAGGAGCTCATTGAACTGTAAGAAAACTATTGCATTTGAGCGCAAAATATATTAGAATAAAAGCATAGCAAGTTGTCAAGAATATTCCGGGAGGTTTTAACTATGGTAACGGCAGGAGATTTCAGAAACGGCGTGACCTTTGAGATGGAGGGGAACGTGTACTCCATCATTGAGTTCCAGCATGTGAAGCCCGGCAAGGGCGCGGCCTTTGTGCGCACTAAGATACGCAATGTAATATCCGGGGCGGTGACTGAGCGCACCTTCAACCCCAACGACAAGTACCCCACCGCCTTCATTGAGAGGAAGGACATGCAGTACCTCTACAGCGACGGCGACCTTTATTACTTCATGGACACAGAGAGCTATGAGCAGATACCGATAAACGGCTCCGTGCTCACAGACAATTTCAAGTTTGTGAAGGAGAACATGGAGTGCAAGGTGCTGTCCTATAAGGGCAGCGTGTTCGGCGTGGAGCCCCCCAACTTCGTGGAGCTGGAGGTCACCAAGACCGAGCCCGGCGTGAAGGGCGACACCGCCACAAACACCCTGAAGCCCGCCACAGTGGAGACCGGGGCAGAGGTCCGTGTGCCCCTTTTCATCAACGAGGGCGAAATGATTAGGATAGACACGCGCACCGGCGAATACATGGAGCGCGCATAAAACCCAATCGGGAAAGCCGGAAAATCAAAAGTTTCGTCAACCTTTTCAAAGGTTGCGGGGTTTGGGGCAGCGCCCCAAGAAAGGAAGAAAATCATGAGTAATTCAGAACGCGCATCATACATCCGTGGGCTGATGGACGGCCTGGAGCTGGACCCTAACGCCAAGGAGACCAAGCTTTGGAACGCGGTGGCGGAGCTGCTGGACGAGCTCTGCACCTCTGTGGATGAGCTGGAGGACGAGGTTGACGGCATTGCCGACCAGCTGGACGAGGTCGACGAGGACCTGGGCACCCTGGAGTCCGAGTTCTACGGCATAGGCGAGGACAGCTGCGGCTGCGGCCACCATCATCACGGCGGCTGTGGCTGCGGGCACCACCATGAGTTCGAGGCCATCTGCCCCAACTGCGGCGAGACCATCGAGCTTTCGGAGGATATGCTGGACGAAGATACCATGGTCTGCCCC
The DNA here is from genome assembly GCF_009917525.1 of Acutalibacter sp. 1XD8-36. Lineage (GTDB taxonomy): Bacteria > Bacillota > Clostridia > Oscillospirales > Acutalibacteraceae > Acutalibacter. The sequence goes on along the minus strand of NZ_QZDU01000002.1, from coordinate 95,211 downwards.
CACTGCGGGGAGACGCTGGAATTCGACTTCGACGATGACGACGAGGATATCAGCTTCGAGGAGCTGGACAGCGGCGACGGCGAGGACGGAAACAGCGAGGAGTAAGCAAAAAAATTACAGGCCTATGATAGCTACTCATAAAACAGTATCAAGTAACAAACTGAAATAGGGTAACTGCCATACAGGGTGCAGAAAAAGACAAGTAAGAAACAAACCGTTTCTTGCCTGTCTTTTTCATTTTGTTACGCAATAGAACGCCGTTTTTGAAGGCAGACATATAAAACCCTTGCCCCGTCATATCAATGCTCACAAAGCCGCATAAATCAATAACAAAATACCCCCTATTGCGTAACAATCCCCATAATAAATTGAGGGCGAAAGCAGTTTACTGATTTCGTCCTCTTGACTACCCACAAGCAAAGGCGGGAAAAGCTGTCAAGGGCGCATAGCGCGAAGTTTACCCTTGACAGCTTTTCCCGTCTTTGCTACTCCTTATCGGTCGAAGCGGAATTTCAATATGGCTTCAACCAGTTTAGCCTTTAGCCTGTCCTGTGTATCGTCATTGATATGCCCCTTATACATAGACAGATATTTGATGTGTGCGGTGTAATACCGCAATACTGCGTCTACCGCTTCCGGCTCTCCGGCAACGGCTTTTTGGATTACCTCAAACGGTATCAGTTTTTTGCTCCTCATGTTCCAATCTCTCCCATTCTTTCCGCAACTGTTTCAGTGCAACATTTCTTCGACTATTTATCGTACTTCTGCAACGCCTGTACAGTCTGCCGATTGCTTCATCACGATAGCCGATGAAGTAATAAAGCAGTAAGACTTCTCGCCTTAATTGCGGCAATCTTGATAATGCCATTGCTAACCGTTCATCATCAACGACAACTTCCTTTCCCAGTACAAGAAATACAGTCGGCTTGTCCCGTTTTTCAAAGTAACTGTCCATAGCAGACGGTTCAAAATATCGTTCTGACATCAGATAGTCGAGGGATATTTCCCGTTCCGCTTTCCGCTTCAAATCCCGCCATGCGTTAATGGCTTCATGGCGCAGGACAACCTTGCAGAACGCATTGAACGCATATTCGATATGCTCCATGAACTGTTCAGAATATCTCATTTTCTCTCACCCCCTTTCTTCCCAGTAGGGGGCTATTACAACAAAAATCCATGCAGAATATATCCGCATAGATTTTTGGGTAATACGAGTTATTAAGACATACTAAATGATATGTGTGTTCATATTCATAGGCAGAATATCCCGTTCCACAAGACAGGATTTTTTTGATAGTTCACCATAGCCAAAACCACCCATGAAATAAAAAACAGACATAGCAGTACCTCACAATACCGCCATATCTATGAAAACTTTCCTGCCACATAAGAACGGCGGCTTTGATTGTTATTTCAAAACCGCCGTTCAGCCGCTTATATTCTGTTTTGGCGCATGATGATTTTGCCGCCACACAACGGTTTTTTTATTAACCGCCAGACGGCATGAACATCTTCTTTTATGCGTAGTGATACTTCTCTCTGTTCTGATGAAGAAAAACCAATGCTACAACCATAGTGATTAGCTCCGCTATCGGTACTGCAAGCCATACCCCTGTTACGCCCAAAAGATTAGGCAATGTAAGCAAAAGCACTGTAATCAGTCCAAAAGTCCGCAGGAATGACAAAATTGCTGACAGCTTCCCGTTTGATAATGCAGTAAATGTGGCAGAGGTAAAAATATTCAGTCCACAAAATAGAAAACTGAATGGGAAAATCAAAAATCCGTTTCGCGCAATTTCGTAAACAGGAGTTCCCTTTTCTGCAAAAACACGAACCAATGGCGAACCAAAAATAATTGCTACTGCAAAAATAGTGACCGAAACAAAGACAATAAATTGCATACAAATAGAAAATACATTTTTTAGTTGTTTTTCGTCCTGCTTCCCATAGTTATAGCTGATAATAGGGGATACTCCCATAGAAAAACCTATGTAAAGGGCACTCAATAAAAACTGTGTATAGATGATGATTGTGATTGCCGCAACTCCGTTTTCTCCAAGCAGTTTCATCATAATGCGGTTAAAAAGGAATGTTGTAACCGCTGTTGCCGCCTGACTTACCATTTCCGAAAAACCATTGGTACAGCTTTCAGCCAATACGGAAAAATCTATGACTGGCTTCCTAAAATGCAGACTGCCTCTCTTTGCGGAAAAGAACCATAATCCAATCACCGCCGGTATCATATAGCCAATGCCCGTACCAAATGCCGCCCCCTTAATGCCCATGTGAAACGGCACCATAAAAATATAGTCCAGTAAAATATTTACGATTCCTGCGCTTACGCCAAGCACCATACCCATTCCGGGGCGTCCCGCCGTTACGATTAGATTTTGAAAAAGCACTTGCAGGATACTTGCGGGCGTGAATAACAGCAGGATAAAAAGGTATTCTTTACAGTATGGAAATAGAATACTGCTTGCTCCAAGTCCCCATACAATCCTGTCAATAAAAACCGTTCCCAACACTGCAATCAATCCACCTAACAAAATGCCCGCTGAAATAATCAGCGTAAAATCCTGTGCCGCCCTACTTTGTTCTCCTGCTCCCATTTTGCGTGCTACTATCGCGCTTCCTCCTGTTGCAAGCATAGTTCCAAGACCGACAATCAGATTGATAACAGGGCAGACAATATTCAATGCCGAAAGTGCATTTGTATCTACAAATCGTGCCACAAAAATTGTGTCAACGACTGTATACAGCCCCATGAATATCATCATTAAAATTGTCGGAAATGCAAATTTCAGCAATGATTTTATTGTAAAGTTTTGTGATAGTGGATTTTGGTCACTCATTGTCCCCCGCCCTCCGATTTTTCTCTGTGAAGTATAAAACGCTGTGTTGGATAGCCAAACTCAATTAACAATTCCGCTTCGGCAAAGCCAAGGCTTCCCCATATCTCCCGATAGCCTGTGTCTGCCTTGTCGCCCTCCCGAAAAGTCGTCACGCTAATCTGTGCGGAACGTGTAAGTTCATACAATGTCTTTTCGCAAAATGCTTTCGCTATTCCTCTTTTCCGATACTGTGGGTGTACCCCAAAGAAATCAATGCTCCCTGTCACCTCGTTAAACGCCATAATCCCGATTGCCGTATCAGCGTCTTTCAAAATCAATGCGCGCTTATTTTTGATATACTCCTGCAACTGTTCAAGGTACTGATTCTCGTCCAGATGCGGGAACCCGTCAATGACAAGGTGAACCAGTTCTATCCATTTGGGTATGTCCTCCTGTGTTGCAAAGACGATTTTATCCTGCCATTCTTTTTCTTCTAAATTTGTAGGATTTTCATTCAAGACATATCTTAGCTGCAATGGATAAAATTCTTCTTCCTCCCTGTACCTGTTAGGGGATTTTTTATACATGGCTTTGAAAATATCCGTAAAAGACTGCTGGCTCTCATATCCGGCAGAAAGCGCAATTTCAAGGATTGGTCTGTCGGAAAGAACAAGCAGTTTTGCGGCTTCGGTCAATTGGCGGCGTTGTACATAATCGTGAATTGTCAACCCTACCGTATCTGTAAACATTCGGTGCATATGATATTTTGAATAATGTACAGCCCCCGCAACTGTTTCCAAGTCCAGTTTTTCGTGCAGGTGGCTTTCGATATAGTCGATTGCCGTCATTACATTTTTGATATTCCCCGGCATTGCAGCTTCCTCCTTTCTCTCTGCATTATAGCAGGATATTTCATTCCGCTTTTCATATATCTTGCGGTTTTAAGGACAAGTATTTACCAGTATACAACAGTCTACCCCGATAAGAAAGATTTTTAGAAATTTTCTTCTGATACATTGGCATTTCCCAAACTTCCCCGTAGTAAGGCATAAGGAAAACTTTTTTGAAGAATTTCTCTCAAAACTCCGTCAAAACTGCCCTGTGCGGTGTTGTAGGTAGTGAGAGGGTTCTCAAGAGGGTTTGGGATTCTTCCCAACAAGCAAAATCTGTCCGGCAAGTCGTGGCGCGGACGGGCAGATTTACGGAAATGGGTACCCGTTTCCTATGCTTGCTCCGAAACTTATCACTTTAATAAACAAAGAAAGGACGGGAAAGGAATGGAACGGAAACGGCAAATCAAGGACGGGCATATCGTGGTAAAAAATCCACTATACCAAGAAATGCCAAAACAGGAAGTGGCGATAAAATCCGGCAGGACGCTCTACCGCTTTACGGGAAGCTATGACGGGGAAAGGAGCCTGCCCCACAAGGTTCTGCGCCTTATGGGACAGGAAAAAGCAGAAAAAGATGTTGAAGAATAAACGGAAAGCCGCTATAATAGCTTCAAGCAATCCTGTATTGGAAGACTGCCCGCCGATGAAAGGAGCAGAAATTATGTTAAGGCAGTCTGACAAAATTACCGCCCTCTATTGCCGCTTATCACGCGATGACGAATTACAGGGCGATAGCAACAGCATTGTAAACCAAAAGGCGATTTTAAGTAAATACGCAAAAGAAAACCACTTTTCAAACACATTGTTTTTCGTGGACGACGGGTATTCTGGTACGAACTTCAATCGTCCGAGTTGGGGTGAACTACTGGAACGGATTGAAAACGGCGAAGTTTCAACACTGATTGTCAAGGATATGTCGCGGTTAGGGCGTGACTATCTGAAAGTAGGCTTTTACACCGAAGTCCTCTTTGCAGAGAAAGGCGTGCGGTTTATTGCTATTAACAACGGCATAGACAGCGCGAACCAGCAGGACAGCGATTTTACCCCGTTTTTGAACATCATAAACGAATGGTACGCAAAGGACACAAGTAAGAAAATCCGCGCTGTGATGAAGTCAAAGGGGGAAGCGGGGGAACATCTTTGCAGTAACCCGCCCTATGGCTACATGAAAGACCCCGACAACAAAAAGCATTGGATTGTAGATGAAGAAGCCGCCAAAGTGGTGCGCCGGATTTTCCGCTTATGCTTAGAGGGGTACGGACCGACACAGATTGCCCGTATTCTGAAAGAGGAAAAAATAGTCACTCCGACAGTCTATTTCATGCAAAACGGACGCGCAACGAGAAACGCCCCGCAAAATAACCCCTGTCGTTGGAGTGCCGAAACGGTAACATTTATTTTGGAACGTCCAGAGTATCAAGGGCATACAGTAAACTTCAAAACTTTTGTTCAGTCTTACAAGACTAAAAAGAAATGCTACAATCCGGCAGAAAAGCAGCTTGTGTTTGAAAATACCCATGAAGCAATCATAGATGCTGACACATGGGCGCGGGTACAGGAATTACGGAAGAACAAACGCCGCCCGACAAGAACGGGAAAGACAAATATGTTTTCCGGCATTGTCCGCTGTGCTGACTGCGGCGAAAAGCTGTACTACTGCACAAGCAAAAATTTTGAAGCGCGGCAAGACCATTTTGTGTGTTCAACTTCAAGGTTGAAAGGAAAAGAAGTCTGCCCGACACATTATATCCGCGCCGTAGTTTTGGAACAGGGTGTGTTTGCACATCTCCGGCTAACGATTGCTTGTGTAGCCAACCATGAAGAACAATTCCGTAAGGCTATGGGCGCAAAGCAGAAAGCAGACGCAAAACGGGAGTTGGCGGCAAAGCGGCGGCAACTGACGCAAGCGGAACGCCGGATTGCGGAACTTGACCGATTGTTTAAGCGTATTTATGAAGATAACGCAAATGGTAAACTTTCTGACAGCAGATTTCAAATGCTCTCTGACGATTACGAACAGGAACAGGAAGAACTGCGGGAAAAGCTGTTGCAACTGAATGAGGAAATTAACCGACAGGAAGAACAGGCAGAGAACATTGAACGGTTCATCAGTAAGGTGCATGAGTATCTCGACATGGATGAACTGACACCCACCGTACTGAATGACATGGTGAAAGCAGTTTACGTCCATATGCCGGACACTTCAAATGGACATAGGGAACAGCAGATTGACATATCCTATGACCTTGTGGGAATACTCCCCGCGTCCCTGTTGAACGACTTACAAAACGGGGAAACGGTATAGCCAACGCTACGCCGTTTCCAAAAAACAAATCTAATACTGTCTTACGAGTATCTAACTTATGTGGGTTTGCTCACATAGGCCTGTTTTTTTATTTACTCCGGCTTGCCTGAACTTTCCGGCTGTTCCAAAAGTACCTTCAGCCTGTCCTCCTCCCGTATGGCGCGGAGGGTCTCCTGGCGGCGCATGACTGCAAGCGCCAGGGTCAGGGCTAGATTCAGGAAGGTGACCACAGCCAGGGCAAGCTTTGAACCGTTCCCGGGCCTGCGGCGGGCCCCGCTTTTCTTTTTCATTTGATTTCCTCCAGTCTTTTGTCAATTTCAGCCATAGCCTCTTTCTGGCTTAGGCGCTCATTTTCAACGTCCCGCTCACCAAGCTCCATGCCGCAGACAGCGGAATATGGGCAGAAGCGGCAGGCGCTGCGGTTTTTCATATTGGGCTTTGCCTGGGCCGTGCCCCGGAGCAGCTCAAGGCCCATGGAGGCTATAAGGCGCTTTGAGTATTCCAGCACCCTCAGCAGCTCACCCTCACTTAAAACCGAGCTATGGCTGTCGGGAGTGCCGTCCTTTTTCAGGGCGGCAGGGATAAATACGCCCCTTGCACCGGCCTCCATAGCCTCGATTATTTCGCCGTCGCTGAGCACAAGGCCGCTCATGCGCAGCTCCTTCATGCCGGCCTTTGCTATCTCCTCGGGGCTGGCTCCGCGCTCGGCGCTTACGCTGGGCTCGGCGGCGGGGACATAGAGTATCCCGGCGGGGAAGCGCCTGCCGCTCTGTACCAGGGCGGCGAGATAGACCAGCATCTGCATGTTCAGGCCGTAGAGCACGTCCCCAAGCTTGAAATCCTTTCCCCCGGTCTTATAGTCTATGACCCGCACAAAGCTCCTGCCGCCGGTATGCAGCACGTCCACCCGGTCGATAGTGCCGCCGACGGTGACAGTATCGCCGGCGGCGGTCTCTATCCTAAGGGTGGGGAAGTCCCTGCCAAGCTTCAGCTCCGTGTGCTCGGGAACGAATTTGCTCTGGGCCAGCTCCAGCTCCAGGTGCCGGATAAGCTTGCAGGCCGAGGAACCCATGCGGCGCAGGCGGTAGCGCTGGCGGCTGGTGAGGGAGTCAATGCCGCCAAGGTTTTCGGCGGCGTAGACCTCTATCAGCCGGGTGACAAAGGCCTCCAAATCATCATCCGTCCACCTGGCGCGATGAGACTGCGGCTCTGAGAAGACCTGCTCCAGAAGGTAGTGCATGAGCGTGCCGTACTGCAAAATGTCCACCTCGGCTGGGCGGCGCTCCCGGGCATTCAGCCCGTAGCGGCAGAAGTATTTGAAGGGGCAGCTATGGTAGGTCTCAATCTGGGTGGGGGAGAGGAAGACCCGCTCGCCGTAAATTTTCCTGGTGAGCTCCGGGTCAGTGAGCTGCTGTGGACGCCGGCCAGCCGCGCGCTCCAGGGCCTCCAGCCTGCTGGAGAGCTCCGAATCCCCGCGGATAAATTTTTTCAGTGCCTCGGCCTCGGGGCTATTCTCCCGCCAGCGGGCAGCCATGCGGGAGAAGGCGGCCTCCCTTGAGCAGGAGAAGAAATCCTCGGGGAGGCCCCGCTCAGGGGCGAGGGTTGGGAAGACTCCCCGCACCCCGGCAATGAGCTCGCTGGGCTCCTTGTCCTGGCCTCCCGCGGAAACAGGCCAGGAGAGTATCAGCCGGTCGCTGGGGAGACAGGCCACGGAGTAGGCAAGATAGCGCTCCTCAATGGCCTTCTGCTCTAATGGGTCCCCAAGAGGCAGCCGGAGCTCTATCAGCTCCCGGCGCTCCGCGTCGGAGAAGACCCCGGAGGAGCTGGGGTTTAGGGGGAAGTCGCCCTGAGCCACGCCAATGAGAAAGACGGCCTTTGGGGAGGTCTGGCGCACCTGTTCGGCGGTGCCGAATATCACCTGGTCGGCGGTCTCCGGTATTTCCGACACATCCTCCCCGGCAAGCACCTCCTTCAGGAGCCGGTAATAGCGCTCCCGGGAGGTCCTGCGCTCCCCCAAAATGCTGTGCATTTGGTCCAGGGTCTCCATCAGGAGGTCCCAGACCCGGAGCTGGCGGGCGGCTATGGCGTCCTCCCCGGCAAGCTCCAGCCTGCGGCAGTATTCGGGGAGGGATTCCTCCAGGCCGAAGGAGAGCAGCAGGTCGTAAGCCGCCTGGCTTATCTCCGCGCCGGAGCTGTCGGCGGTGGCGAGAGCGAAGGCCTCCAGGGGGGGCACAAGGCGTTCGCGCATATTATTTAGGCTGTCAAGGAGGGCCCGGTCGCTGTCGGACATTTCGTGGACGAAGCCCCGGGGGTGCCGGGTGAAGGGGGCGCGCCAGTGGGAGCCCTTGAGCTTCCAGAGGTAGGCGTAGTTCTCAAGGTCGGAAATCTCTCCGGCAGTGAAGCCGGACACGCCGGTTTTCAGGAGCTCCAGAAGATCCTCGGTGGCAAGGCCGCTCTGGACGGCCTCGAAAGCGCAGAGGAGGAACCGGGTAACCGGCTCGGCATCCACACGCACGGGCTGGGACATAAAGCATGGGATGTCACGCTTTTTCAGGGCTATGTCCAGGCTGCCGTAATACTGCTGGGGGGAGCGGCAGATGATTGTAATATCCTTGTAGCGCAGGCCTTCGGCCACAAGGCGGCGTATGTATGAGGCGACAAACTCACTCTCGTCAAACACGTCCCGGGCGCGGTAGAGGACAATCCCCTCGTGGTCGGGGGAGGTCAGGACCTCCTCGGGGCAGAAAAGCTGGGCCTCCAGAAGCTTCAGGTTTTCGTTGTGGAAGCGGGGGGAGTGGGTGAGCATTACAGGAGGGAGGACCTTCACATCCTGCTCCCCGGCAATGGCGGTAAGCTGGCGGCGGGTGCGGTCCACAAGGGCGAAGAGCCCGGCATCGTCTTCCGCGAGGCCGTCGGTGCACAGGGAGACAAGCATAGTGTCCGCCTGGGCCATCAGCCTTGCAAGCACCTTCAGCTCCTGCTGGGTGAAGCCCTCGAAGGAGTCCACAGCGATGGTATAGCCGGAGAAGATATTCGTGCCCTCAAGGGCCTGGGCCAGGCGGGTGAGGTCGTCCCGGGAGTCCAGGTATGAGGCGGCAACCAGGGCGTCATAGGCGGCATAGACAGCGCCCAGCTCCCGGAGCTTCTGGGAGAGCCCGCGGCTGCCAGACTTGAGCGCTTCTGAGGTGGCAGATAGGTCCTCTGGGGTAACGCCGCACATTTTGAGCTCGTCTATGGCGGTGAGCATTAACTCCGTGACCCTGCCTGAGCGGGCGGCTTCCCTGTACACATCCAAAAGGCCGTCGCAGGCTGTAAGGGCCGAGGACATGAGGATACGCCTGCCGCCGTCGGTGAGCCGGTGGCCGGCAAGGCCCCCCAGCCGGTGAAATACGGAGTCGGCAAGGCGGGTGAAGCTGTATATGCCGATGGAGTTGGCGAGCTGGGGGCCTGCAAGCCGCAGCATGGCCTTTTCAGTCTCGAAGCTGTACTGCTCAGGGACGAGCATAAGGCAGGGCGCGGAGGAGGAGCTGGCGAGATTAGAGATGGTGCGGCGGAGGTATTCGGTTTTGCCGCTGCCGGAGCGGCCGAGAATGAACTGGAGCATGTGGGCCTCCTTAAAATGCGCGGTTTATGGGGGACATGCGCGATAATATACTATTATACACCCCTTAGGCTCCCCCGGCAAGCCAATTTTTCAGCTCCTCATAGAGCTCGATAAATTTAAAGCTGACCTGTACCCCCTGATTTTCCACCAGCTCGCGCTGGTCCGGCGGCAGGGAGGCCAGCACATCCTCCCCCCTTGCGGCAGGCAGGCATAGGGCCGGGAACACCACGCACCACCAGTTGTGCCCCTCACCCTCGCCTATCACAACACGCAAGGTGCGATAGCGCCCGGCAGGGAGAGTAAAGGAGCCATACCTGCGGGTGGGGAAAAATTCGTCGGTTACGGTGGCGGTGACGGTATCGGTAAAGCCCTTTTCCTTCACAGTGAGCTGGGCAGCTTCAGTGATACTCTCAAGATGGGTGCAAAGGGCGGCGTTGGCGCTGTAAAGGTCTTTCGCTTCACTGCACCAGCGGGACGCCTCAGTAAGTACCGCGTCACGGACCTGGAGCTTCAGCGCCTGGTCCCTTTCATCGTCTGAGTTGGCTACAACATGCAGGCGCAGTATGTTCTCGGGGAGCTGCTGGGCGGGCCCGGCGGCGGTGAGCCATGAGAGGGAGAGGGTGAGGGACAGGGCGCAGAGGGCGGCTTTGAAAAGGGGCGGAAATTTTAGGTTGCTTTTGGAGCTCATAAAATCATACCTTTCACAGTTTTTCCATATTCTGGGAAAAGTATGGGCGGTATGGGGAGGTTTTATTCGGGGTTTAAAAAGGGAAAGCTTTGTGGTATAATACTGGAAAAGATGTGAGGTTGAAATATGCTTGATATATTACTTGACGCGATAATAGACTCACTTAAAACATTGCCGTTCCTGTTCGGGGCATACCTGCTCATTGAGTTTCTGGAGCATAGGGCCAGCGAGGGCATGGCCCGGCTTCTGGGGAGGCTGGGACCTTTGGGGCCCGTAGGAGGGGCGGCGCTGGGCTGTGTGCCCCAGTGCGGGTTTTCAGTGGCGGCGGCAAATTTCTACGCAGGGCGGCTGATAACCCCCGGGACGCTGCTGGCGGTGTTCATCGCCACATCGGACGAGGCCATACCTATACTGCTCTCAAGGCCCGGCGCGGCGAAGGACCTGGGGCTGCTCCTTATAGTGAAGCTGACAGCCGGGGCAGCAGTGGGCATATTGACAGATGTCGTGTACGGCAGGTTTTTAAAGCAAGGGGCGTCCCAGCCGTTCCATGAGTTATGCGGGGACTGCGGCTGCGGGGAAAAGGGCGTGCTGCGCCCGGCGCTTAGGCATACGGTGAAAATATTCCTGTTTCTGCTGGCAGTAAATATGGCGCTGAATGTGGCGATAGAGCTGGTGGGCGAGGAGAATATTTCAAGGCTGCTCCTGGCGGGGAGCGTCTGGCAGCCATTGCTTGCCGGGCTCATAGGCTTCATACCCAACTGTGCCGCGTCGGTGATACTGACGGAGCTGTACCTTGGGGGCTCCCTGTCATTTGGGGCGGCTGCAGCCGGGCTGTGCACTGGGGCCGGGCTGGGGCTGCTGGTGCTGTTCAGGGTCAATAGGAACTGGAAGGAGAATTTTTCCATTGCCGGGGTGCTGTATGTGTCGGCGGTGGTGGTTGGAAGTATTTGCCAAGTAATATTTGGGTAGACAAATCGACTATAATATGTTAAAATATATGAAGAACTTACAAAAAAGGAGATGATACCCATGTTAAAAAGGAAGCTGAGAGCGTTAATTGTCATGTTGTGCGTGCCGCTGCTGGCAGTATTTGCCGGCGTCAGGGCCAGTGCCGCGGCGGGGTTTACAGATGTGCCCTCCAACGCCTGGTACACTGATGCGGTGCGGGATATGGTGAACAGGGGCATAATGAGCGGTGCGGGGGACGGGACGTTCCGGCCCGGAGGATACCTGACCCGGGCGGACTTTGCCACTATGCTTGCCCACAGCGCTCTGCCGGAAAGCGAGCTCAGAAAGTACAACTATAGGGGCAGCTTCACGGACGTGAAGACAGGCTACTGGGCTAACCCCTACATAAACTGGGCCAGCGAAAACGGCATAGTCAAGGGCGCCGGAAACAATAAGTTTAATCCCGGCGGCAGGCTCACCCGCCAGGATATGGCTGTTATGCTGGTGAACTATACCAAGGCCATGGGTATCGGCATTCCCCCAGTGAAGGGGCCCATGTACTTTAAGGACGACTATGCCATTAACCTCTATGCCGAGGACGCGGTGTACGCCTGCGCCAGGGCGGGGATACTTAACGGAAATGATGGCTACTTCAAGCCCAAGAATAACAGCCAGCGCTGCGATGCGGCCCAGATGCTCTCCACGTTCCTGAAGGTGAGCCGGGACCCGAACTATAAGGTCATACGCAAAAGGGTGGAGGATGTGTCTGTAGCGGCGGTGGAGTTTGACCCAAGCTGGTATACCCCCGATGTTGTCATGGGCAATGATTTGATAGACGGCGGGGAGAATATAGCCAATGTTATTAGCCGTACCGGGGCGAAGATTGCCGTGAACGGAGGCTTCTTCAGCTTCGACACCTATATGCCCTATGCGACTATAGTTAAAAACGGCAGGCTTATCTCTACATACAACGCCCACTCCCCGGCAAAGTCGACTATCGTTATGGACAGCACAGGCAGGTTCTCTATTGAGCATTTTACCACCAGGGTGACCCTTGAGGTATATAATCCCGACGGGACCACGAAGAAGGCAGAGAACGTGGTGGTGAATGTCCGTCCGTCCAGCAGTAAGGACGGCGCGCGCATAATTTTCACCAGGGACTGGGGAAGGACACTGGGCTTTAAACCAAAGTATGCCGTCAGGGTTGACAATAGCGGTAGCGTTGTTGCAGTCTACAGGAATCAGGACGTGGGTATCCCCAACGCAAACGACGGCTATCTGATAGTCCAGCAGGCCGACCGTATGTATCAGAATGATTTTATTACCTCAATGGTTGTAGGCACCGATGTGAACAAGAGCGTCTACTACGAGGGCTCGGAGACCCAGGATATCGAGCTGGCCCTGGGCGTCGGCCCCCAGGTGGTAAAGGACGGCTGGCTCTACGGCGACGCCTCAACCTACAACGCCGAGGGCCTGAGCGGGATAAATAACTTCTCCAACGACCGCCGGGTCTGCCTGGGGATAAAGCCCGAGGGCCATCTGGTGCTTCTGACAGCCAACACCTCCCTGCCGAAACTCTCACATGTGATGGTGAGCCTTGGCTGCTACAGCGCGGTAAACCTGGACGGCGGCGGCTCCTCAAACCTCTATGTGGAGGGGACCTACTATACCGGGCCAAGGTCGCGGCCTATGAATAATGTTATAGTCTTTAAGTGAGGTGAACTACCGTGGCTCTTTAAGAGTCACGGTAGTTTTTAATTGTCCGATTTAGTGGCGGTCCGTGATGGTAATGCGGTGTCAAACCTTCCATGCTCCTTTAGGGGTGAAGTCCGTACTTCCCACTTCTAGGGTCTATGTACCCCCTCCCCAGGTTTACTAGGGGGGATTATCTGGTATGGCATGTCTTGCAGACCTAGAGAAACTGTGCTATACTATAAGAAAAAATTTCAAAAACAGAGGAGCGGTCAGAATGCAGGAATTTTTCATTCCCAGCGACGGAATCAAACTTCACGTCAAGCTGGAAAAACCTCAGAACACGGAAAAATGCCCCCTGGCTATTGTGATACACGGCTTCACAGGACATATGGAAGAGCGTCATATCGTGGAAGTGTCCCAGGCCATGAACGAGATGGGTATAGCCACACTGCGGGTGGAGATGTACGGTCACGGCAAAAGTGAGGGCCGCTTTGAGGACCACACCCTCTACAAATGGGTCACCGGCGCGCTGGCGGTGGTGGACTACGCCAAGACCCTGGAATTCGTTGACAGCCTGTACCTCTGCGGCCACTCCCAGGGCGGGCTGCTGACCATGCTGGTGGCGGGCATGAAGCGCGACGACTTCAAGGCCATCATCCCCCTGGCCCCGGCCTGGATGATTCCGGACGGTGCGCGTCAGGGGAATCTGGTCGGGCAGAGTTTCGACCCAGAGCATATCCCGGACATGATAGAGTTCGGGGGATTAAAGCTCAATGGCAACTACATCCGCGTGGCCCAGACCATCCATGTGGAGGACGAAATCCAGCGCTACACCAGTCCGGTGCTCATCGTGCAGGGCGATGCGGACGAAGCCGTACCTCTGCAGTATGCCCGGCGCGCGGCGGAGCTTTACGCCAATGCCAAGCTGGTAATCGTGCCGGGAGACACCCACTGCTATGACCACCATCTGGAAATGGTGACCGGTGCTGTACGGGATTTTCTCGCGGAGCACAAATGAAGGGAAACCCTGCGGGGCAGGAGTTTTACGAGGGGCCTATAAAATGGCACATCCAACTTGCGGCGCTGTTCTCCCGGACAGCGCCGTATTTTTTTGCCCGGAATGTAGCAAGTCTCTGCCAGAGAACACATCAAATACTCTTGCCTCGGACAAGCCTGCCAAGGAAAAGAAATCACGAAAAAGGCCCCACAAGGAGAAGTCTGTCCCTGAAAAGTGTGCCAAGACCGAGCCGCCCCCAGAGGACAATTACGACGGCTACTACGATGACCGTAAATGCTTTTTCTGTATTTTTTACCAGGATTTGCAAAGCATGGCTTCATAGAGCCTCCCCCAATTCCTCCTGCAGCTGATTCAGGAACGCTCCTGCCGCCCGGGAGTGCACCTGATATTTTTTCCACACAATGAATAGTTCTGCCTCCAAGGAGGGTGACAGAGGCCTGAAACACAGCTCGCTGTCCCCGGTGGTGTTGATGATTTTATCCAAAGCGATTACATAGCCAAAGCGGCGCTTGGCAAACTGGGCGGCATTATAGAGAAGGTCATAGGTAGCAACAATGTTCAGCTTGGAAGTGTCCCGCTTCAGCCAGGCAAACTCCGCGCCAGCGGGGTTGTTCTGGTGGGAGACAATCAGCGGCTTGTCCCACAAATCTTTGGGACAGATACTCTCCTTTTCAGCCAGTGGGGCGTCCTTGTGCATGAGGACGCCCCAAGTGTCCTTTATGGGCAGTTTAATATAGCCGTAGTCTGAGGTGTCCGCGCCGATTAGCAGACCAAAGTCAATGAGCCCCTTGTCCAGCTTTTCCTTGACCAGCATCCCGGCCCCGCTATAGATGTGGAAATGGACCATGGGGTATTTTTCCTGTAAGTCCTGGGCAGTCTTTGCCAGAAAAGAAATCCCCTCTGTCTCCCCGCAGCCGATGTGTATATCCCCGGCAATTCCCTCCTGTGGGGAGGTCAGCTCGGCTTTCGTCTTTTCCATCAGGTCTATCAGCTCTTCTGCCCGCTTGCGCAAAAGCATACCATCCTCAGTAAGGGCGATTTTTTTGCCTCGTACCAGCAGCTGTTTGCCCAGCTCCTCCTCCAAGTCCTTCAGCTGCCGGGAGAGGGGAGGCTGAGTCATATTCAGGCTTTCGGCGGCTTTGGTGATGCTCTCCTCCCGGGCCACCGCCAGGAAGTATTGCAGTACGCGGATGTCCATTTCCTTCCTCCTCTATCTGTTTTCACCATACAGTATAGCAGAATTTGCCATACCTTTCAAGTATGAGAGTCAATTCAAAATGTGTATTTGATATTTGCTCTCATGTGTACTATACTGTATTTGCAAGGCACCGGCGGACGCTGCCGGATGGGATGCACAGGGAGCAAAAGCGCATAGACTGTCTGGATTATCTGGTCTACACTATCCGGTGTTCAAAATAAAGAGGAGGAGAACCCCATGAATCAAAACAAAAATCTCGTCTTGAAAATCGCCCTGCTGTCCACCTGCCTGGTGTCCGCCTCGCTGAATGCCGTCACCGGTCTTGTGCCGGAGATGGCGGCGGCCTTTCCCAGGGTGTCCCTGTCCGCCATTGAGCTGATTGCTACCGTGCCCTCCCTGTTCCAGATGGCGGGCGTGCTGGGCGAGCAGTTTATCGCCAAAAAACTGGGCCACAAGGGGGCCATGCTGCTGGGGCTGGCGTTCTGCGCCGTGGGCGGCATCATCCCCATTTTCCTGCCGCTGTTCCCGGTGATTCTTGTCACCCGCTGCTTCTTCGGCACGGGCTGCGGACTGCTCATGTCCTCTTTGCTGACGCTGATTGTCCACTTCTTTGATGGTCAGACTCGCAGCACCATGATTGGCCTGAACGGCGGCATATCTGGCCTGGGCAGCGCGGCGGCTACCTTTGCGGCGGGCCAGCTGCTGGTATTTGGCTGGAACGTGTCCTTCTCCGTGTACTTCCTGGGGTTCGCGGTCATGGCCCTGGTTCTGGTGTTCGTACCAAAGGCGGAGGGTACAGTAACAGCTCCCGCTGAACCGGTAGAAAAGAAAGCCGGTAAACTGCCGCTGGGCTTGTGGGGCCTGGGACTGCTCATGTTCGTCTCCGTTATGCTGGCGACTGTGTACGTCATCAAGGCTTCCACCCTCATTACCGATTACGGCTACGGCACCGCCAAGGAGGGCAGTCTGGCTATTACTTTCCTGTCACTGGGCTCCTTTGCCGCAGGGCTGACCTACGGCAAACTCCGGGCAAAGCTGGGCAGCCTCACCCTGGCGCTGGCATTTGGAATTTGCGTGCTAGGCTTTCTCATGGGCGGCTTTGCCAACAGTCTGCTGCCTGTATGGACCGGGGCATTTCTGCTGGGCTATGGGTATTTGATTTTCATGCCCTTCATTCAGGAACAAGCCTCCCGAAGCTACGGCGATTACGGTGGAACCGCCACCAATCTGGTGCTGGTGTTCCAGAGCGTGGGGGCCTTTGTCACCCCCTGGCTGGGCAATCTGTTCGGGTTGGTGAGCGAAGATTTGAAGGTGCAGTTCTTCATGACCGCCGCCTGCTTTGTCCTGCTGAGTGCCGGGGCCCTTTGGCAGACGGTGAAATCCACAAAGCGGAATCATGCAAGCAAAGCTGCAAACGCATAAATAATGACAGAGTGAGGAGTGTCTATGAATCAAAGAATCTTATCCCTCCTGTTGTCTGTTCTCCTGCTGCTGACATGCTCAGCCTGCGCGGCAGCAGAATCCCCGGAGGACAGCGTTACAAGCCTGACAGTTCCAAGTACTTCAGAGGAAAACAGCCCGGTGGAAAGCCAAGCCGTAACCATTTCAAAAGGGGACACCTTTACAGACGTTGCCCCCGGCGACTGGTATTATACCGCCGTGGAATACTGTCGGGAAAACGGCCTGATGTCCGGCAAAGGAAACGGAAAGTTCACTCCAAATGACAACATGACCCGCGCCGAGCTGGCAACGGTGCTGTACCGCCATGCAAAAAGCCCCGCCGTCATGGTAAACCCCACCTTTACAGACGTGAAGCCGGACGCCTGGTACACGAAAGCCGTGGCCTGGGCCCAGGAAAACCGCATTATTTCCGGCTATGGAAACGGCAAATTCGGCACCAACGACAATGTGCGCCGGGAAGATATCGCCACGATTTTCTGGCGCTATGCTGGCAGCCCGGAGGTGGGCAAGGACGCGGGATTCTCCGATATGTCCGAGGTCAGCGGCTACGCTCTTGAGGCCGTGGACTGGGCGCAGGCCAACGGTATTATCAGCGGGAAAGGGAATAACAGCTTTGACCCTAAGGGCTATGTCACGCGAGCGGAGGTGGCAACTATGCTGATGAACTATTCTAAATACGATACGAACATGCCGCCCAGCCCCGGCCCGGACAGCGCAAAGATACTGGTGGCATACTTCTCCGCTACTGGCAACACCCGCCCCCTGGCTGGGTATGCCGCGGAGCACCTGGGTGCGGAAATTTACGAGATTACACCCCAGGAGCCTTACACCGAGGATGACTTGGCATACTACACCGACTGCCGCGCCGACCGAGAGCAGAAGGACCCTGATGCCCGGCCCGCCATCTCCGGAGGCGTGGAAGACATGGGCCAGTATGACGTGGTGTTCATCGGCTACCCCATCTGGCACGGGCAGGCCCCGCGCATTATCAGCACCTTTTTGGAGAGTTATGACTTTGCCGACAAGACTATCGTACCCTTCTGTACCTCCGGCAGTAGCCCCATCGGCTCCAGCGCCACAAATTTGTATGAGCTTACAGGAGGTGCAAAGTGGCTGGACGGAAAACGGTTCAGCTCCGGCACCAGCAGAGAAGAAATCGAAAGCTGGATAGACAGCCTGGATTTGCCAGATACTGTCCCTGCCCTTCCCTACGATGGTACCTTCCCCCAGCATGAGCCTATGGGTACAGGCGTCGGCGCTATGCCGGGCCGGGTGGTCTGGGTTCACGACCCAGATTCCGTAAGCTGGGACGGCAGCGGCTATTGGTGGGAGCTCTCCCATTTTGACGAAGCGGCCATACAGAAGATGGTGGATGAGAGCATTGCCCAGCTGGGCGGCAAGACGACCCCACAGGAGGGCTGGCAGGCGCTGTTCGCCTATAAGAGCGAGGGCGGTTATAAATCCGGGGAGAGGATAGCCATCAAGGCCAACATCAACGGTTCGGCGGTGATGGACGATGACACCTCCGGCGAGACCGCCATGAGCTACACTAACCCGGTACTGCTCAAAGCCCTACTGACATCTCTGGTGCGGGAGGCGGGGGTGGCTCCGTATGATATTACGGTGTATGATGTGTCCCGGCTGTTCCCCAATTACATGGTCGAAATGTGTACGCAGGGCAATCTGCGGGGTGTGAGCTTTGTGGGCCGCAACAATGGCGTAGCAGACGAAAATGCGCCTGTAATTTGGTCGCAAGAGTTCAGCGGCCGGGTGAACTACCTACCCACCTGCGTGACAGAGGCCGAGTACGTTATCAACCTTGCCAATCTCAAGGGCCACAGCTACGGTATCACCCTGTGTGGCAAGAACCACTTCGGCAGCTTCATCAACGGCAACGCTATGCGCCCGCCGGAAGGGGCCAACCTCCACCAGTGGCTGACCCGGGATGAGATGGGCATTTACAGCCCACTTGTGGATCTGATGTCTAACGCGGATTTGGGCGGCAAGACAGTGCTCTATATGCTGGACGCGCTGATTTGCGCCCCCAGCGAGGGGTCCTCTATTACGAAAGAGAATGCTGCATGGCAGCAGGAGCCTTTTAATGGTGGCTATACGGCCAGCGTGTTTGTCAGCCAGGACCCGGTGGCGATTGACAGTGTAGGCGCAGATTTTCTTAGCAACGAACCTACTGTTACAAGCTATAACCGGGCTGCCGCAAGCGTGAATAACGAGAACTATCTGCATGAGGCCGGGCTGGTGGGGAATGCGCCTTCCGGCACCGCTTATACGGACAGTCGGGGGCATAGAGCCACAAACCTGGGCGTACATGAGCATTGGAATAACAGCACGGAGAAAAAGTATGGCCGGAATCTCGGGAAGCGTGAAGGAATTGAGCTGGTGAAGGTTAGTGAATGAATTGCAAAATCCTGCAGGTGTTTGTTAAGCATATCAAAATAAAATCTGAGAGTATAAAAAGTTCCTCAACAAAAATTGTTGAGGAACTTTTTCGCATCAATGAGTTTTTCAACTTGTTATGCGCTTTTGGAGCATAATGGCGGGCCTTTAGCCCGTTGCTTGTTCGGAGGAAAGGAGCCTGCCATACATGAAACAAGTTACCCCAGCGCCCGTTGTGCTCGAGCAAAATAGAACGGCCTCAGCCAGGTGCTTGTGCCGAAGGCTGAGCTGCCCATAGCCGTACCATTATGCTCAGGAAATCTGCGCACTGAACAAATAGATATAACTGCCGTTTGCCGGTCCCTCTGGGAATACCTCGGCAGTCCAGTATTTCTCCGGGTATGGGATAGGAACATTTTGCCCCAAGATGGTATTTCTGGTTACATCGTACATAGCGTCGGAGTCAAAACCCTCTCGCTGGTGCATGGCATTCTGGTCTCCGGCAAAAACCGCATACGCGAACTGGGATAAATAGGGCTGTCCGGGCTGGCGGTTATCCTCAGGCGCAAACTCGATAGCCTCAAACCCTTCCGGTACCGGAGTATTTGCTGCCATAAACCGGCCCCAAAGTTTGTGAGGTGGTTCGACATCAACACCCTTTGATCTGTGGTGAATAAAAAGGATATCCCGGTCGAAACCACTGTGGTATCCCGATAGGAGGTCCAAGGTGCGGAACAGCTCCTCCAATTCTTCCGAGTCCATGGAGAAGTCTTTTTCTTTCCCAATAAAGCGCATGGCAGGCAGCTTTTTATATTCAAAGGACACCATCCTAAACCCTTTTTGCTGCTGCTGGACCAGGTCCGGCATAAAAATCGCCCACTGAACGGCACTGTCGCAGTCGCTCAAAAAATTTATATAGCCATAAGGCTGCACCCAATCGGTCCCGAAATGCCCGGTTTGGCCTCCCGCAAAAAGTTCTCGGGTTTCTCGAACGCGCAGGGCTGTAAAATCTGAAAAACCGATGTCACAGCTTCCCGCAACGCATCCGTATTGGTGTTGCCATGTAATTTATCATCAAACCGATCTAAGGCCTCAAATACCGGCGGGTTGACCATACCGGACGGTTTTCAGGCTGGCAAGTACCTCCCTTAAGAGTGCATTCTGAGCCAAAAACTTGCCGAAGATATCGTTCAAAAGCAAGTTTTTGTTTTCTTCAAATTCCTGTGAGCTCCATCCTTCGGACTCTAAAAGCCATCTGGTCAGCTCGTCAAAAACATCCGGATTTACCGACCTGGCTTTTTGGGCCCATTGGACAATACACTGGTATTTTTCCTAGTCCGTTCCGGTTTCAAGCAGGCTGGTATCAAGCCAGTGAAAGTGAAAAGTTTTCACTTTTCTCCTCCTGGGACATATACACTTATTTTACCGTATTATAACATTTAAGAGAAAGGGATGTCAATGGAACCGGTAGAGTGCAAACCAAGCATAATTGTATGGACAACTAATTAAATTTAGGAGAATCAAGGCCCTGGAGTGCTGCCTGCACAGACAACATAACAATACACATCAACGAGTGAACGATGAAATTCTTCGCCAGATGCTAAACATTCTGGAAGGTAAAAGTACGAGGCTTTCGCCGCACCTTTCCATGTGAGGCTGCTTGAAAAGGAAGGAGACCCGCCGGAAAATGTAGATACGGTAGTCCAGTTAGATATCACGGTAATCTGTGATAAATTCAAGCTGGACCAGCGGGGATGCAAAAATAACATTAATTGTATAGAAAGATAAATGAGGAAAAGGAGTAGTTAGGTTTGAAAGACATACTTGCTCAATAACCAAAGAAAAGTTTCGGAACTGTGTTCCGAAACTTGGCGACTTGGCCGTTAGGCCAATGTCAGCATAAGCGCATAGCTTTGGCACCCCCTGGGGGAATCGAACCCTCAACTAGCCCTTAGGAGTTTCATGGACACATTATACCGGTAGTATCGGCAGGTCCCCCATAAACCCACTCAGCCCTAGATACTACTGACACAAGTGAACCTCCAAGTGCCTTCTTGTTACACGATCGTGCCTGCTAATATTTGGTACTGTTTTTGAGTCGTATTAGCAGATTATTGCAAAAATCGGGCATTTCCGAAAGGGATAACTGAGCGTTCAACTCGTTATCTCGGCCAATTGGGGCGGCTTTCCGAAGAAAGCCGCCATCGCATTTGAATAGAAAAATCTTACTAACTTTATAAAGGAGACCCCACCATGAAATGCCTGCAAAAATACAACTGGGTGAAGCTGCCCAGAAGCGCCCTGCCCACCGGCAAGGGCATCATGGGAGCCTGTATGCGACTTGCCAGCCGCGCGGCGTTCCGTAAGGGCGTGGCCTCCTATTGCGGCTATGAGAACGCTGTGGAGCCGGGAATGTGGGCCGGTGGCGTTGTGGGTCTAAAGAGTATATTAGGTGTCAGGAACCGCGCCAAGGCTCTGGAAACGCTGGATAAGCTGTCCCAGCTCGGCTATCTAACATATGAGCTGGACAAAGAGACCAAGAAGTTGACCTATCAAATCACCGATTGGGTAGTCAAGTGTTCCGGCAAGGAATGTATGAATGGGGCGGTCTACACTACGGATGGGTACGGCTTTCTCTGCTTGCCCAGAGACGATTTGTAAAGGACTTTTTAATCAAATTCACAGAAAATTCAAAAATGGCAGTCTCTCAATCTATACTACTTCCAGCATTTTCCCTTGATTTTTCTGTGTCCTCTGCATATAATAAGAGTAGGGAAATCCCTACTTTCCATATTTCAGAAAGGTGGTGTAAAATCATGTTAGCAAATACGTTTGTAGACAACGCAAAAGTCATGGCAAAGGGGCAGATTACAATTCCAAAAGATATTCGGGAAGTTCTCGGCGTGGCAAGCGGCGATCGCATTACGTTTATCGTTGAGGGAAACACCGTCCGTATTGTCAATTCTGCTGTCTACGCTATGCAGGTGCTTCAAAAAGAGATGGCTGGAGAAGCAGAACGCGCTGGTCTGACCTCCGATGATGATGTCATGGCACTTGTGAAAGAATTGAGAAATGAGGATGAGAACGCATGAGAGTTTTGATTGATACCAATGTCCTGATTTCTGCCGCCCTAAGTGCAAACGGCATCCCTTTTCAGGCGTATGTAAAAGCGGCATCCTATCCTCATCATGGGCTGATCTGTGAGCAGAATGTGGACGAAATGAAGCGGATATTTAACAAAAAATTTCCGAATCGACTTGCATCTCTGGATAAATTTCTTTCCGTTGCGCTCCTGACTTTGGAACTGGTTCCGGTTCCGACAGAGGAAAATATTTCAGAGAAACAAATCCGTGATGTAAATGACCGCCCGATTCTTCGGGCAGCCATAGAAGCAAAGGCCGATATTTTACTAACCGGCGATAAAGACTTTTTAGAATCCGGCGTGAAAAATCTAATGATTATGACACCGGCTGAATTTCTCCAATACTGAAACGGCGCGGAGCCGGGAACCTATGAGACGGTTTCCGGCTCCGCATTTTTACATCTGCTCAACCTCATTTTTCAGCATACGCTTAATCTTGTCGCTCATGGTTTCCTTGCTGGTTTCGCTGAAATGTACCCGGACAACATAAGTCGTTTTCCCGATCTTCTTTACCAGTGCGGGCGCATCCTTTTGTTCTGCGCCGATTTTGGGTGATGCTGTCATTTCAGGGGCGTTTTTCATATTGCTCATAGGGTCATATACTCCTTTCCCGGATGCCCCGCCGGTGGCGGCGGGGAAATGCTCCAATCTGTCGGTTTCCAGTTTCATTTTTGGGATATAATCCCCTTTGCCGCCGCTTTGGTAGTCTCGGCGTTTTCCTCCCGGAAGTTCTTCCCGTCAAAGAGGATCGGGGCGCACCGTTCCAATATGCGGTCATAGATGCGCGCATGGGCCAGATCGGGCGGGTTCTTGATTTCTTCCAGTTTCAAATTCGTTGTGATAATCATGGGTTTCCGGCTGCGGTAGCGGCAGTCGATCACATGGAACATCTGCTCCATCGCGTACTCGGTATTCCGCTCCACGCCCAGATCGTCAATGATCAACAGGTCATACATTCCCAGACTGGCGATAAAGTCCGCCCTGTCCTCGGAAAACATACCGGTCAGCCGGTTCAGGATAGAGGGAAAGTTCGTCATCAGCACCGGAATATCCCGGTCAAGCAGGGCGTTGGCGATACAACCGGCGAAAAAGGATTTCCCCGTCCCCACATCCCCGAAAAGGAGAAGCCCGGTATTGTCCTGATATGCCTGTTTCCAGTTGTCTGCATAGGCGTGGGCTTTCTTCATCAGCGGATTCTGCCCGTTGTCATTGGCAAAAGTGTAGTCATACAGATAGCGGTCTTGAAGCCCCTGCGCCCGCCTGCGCTTCCGGGTAATACTTTTGAACTGCAGGCGCATGGGCGAGATTTTCAGCCAGCTTGCAAAGGTAGAGATAATGTTGAACTGTTCCTCATCTGAGCGCAGCATAAAGTTAATGGGCTCAATCTCCAGAATCTTCAGGTAGCGCCCGTCCGTGGTCTCCACCACGCCGTGCTCGATTTTTCTCACCGGCAGGAACCCCTGCGCGGTGAGCTTTCTTTGCTTTTCTCGTTTTCTTTGGGTCATGGCGGCCAACTCTCTTCATGTGAATTTTTCTTCTGCTCCCGGCAAACATCATGACATGGCCCAGGTACTGGAACAGGGAATCGCCGTCAATACCCATGACAGCCAGCACTCCCAGGGGGAGCAGGGTCACGGTCATGACGACGATTTTGATGGTGCCGGTCACAGGGAGCCACATCAGTTCCGGGTAGCCTGCCAGGATCAACAGGAAACCGGCTTCTAAGGTGTTCCGCAGCTCCAGCATCCCGCCAAAAATTTTGCCTGAGTCCGTGTAGTTTGCGGGAATAGCGAACACGTTATTGTAAGGTTTTTCGTCCATATTCATCTTCCTAGTCTATAGATTTGGGCCGTTGTTTTGAACCGGCCCAGCCGCAGGGCTTCATTGTGGTCGGGAACGTAGATGTCCACCCGATGGATGTCGTTCTCAATCCCAGAGCCGCCCCGGTCCTCCACGGTATACAGCACGCCGTTTATCTTGATTTGCGTGCCGAAAGGGTAGTGGCTGGACATGGCGACCATGCCCTGGCTGACTCGTTTGCCGCTGGCGGTGATACCGGCGGCATTCTCGCCGCAGCATAAAGTGCAGGCACAGTAGTGGGTGACATCCACCTCCAAAGTGGAGATTGGCGTTCCCACTTCAGTCCCGCCGCCAGATACAGGTGCATCAAAATCAACGCCAGAAGGCCGGCGCAGTGACAGGCCCGCCTCATAGCTGGGGGTGTTGAGAATCACGCCCTCGCCGCCGGAGGAGTGTACCCACATCCGCTGCCCGTTCTCGCCGTAGCCCGCGAACATGAGAACGTGGGTCCAGTCCTCCCGGCCGCCGAGAAACCCCAGGTCTCCCGGCTGAAGCTCAGCTGCTGAAACCGCAAAGGAGTTATCCCATTGGCTCCAGTTCGTCCCATACAGGCTCATTCCTACAGCAGTTTTGTAAATCCAATCTGTGAACCCGGAGCAGTCCAGGCCAAAGGGCTGGATGGTGCCGCTGGTATGGTCTCCTGCCGCCGTGACCAGCCGGGGCGTGTTCCAGGCGTCGTTCCAGCCAGCCTCGGACTTGCCGCCCCAGAAGTAGGGGACCTTGCCCACTAGGGACAGGGCCGTACTCAGGATGTGCTTGCGCATATCCGAACAGCGCTGGCTGTTGACAAAGGCAATAAGCGCCTCGTCTGTCAGCGGGACCGATGACCCGGCTACCACTGAGCCGTACATGGTACGCTTGAGGGCGTTCGCCATATTCTCAATGGCCTGCCGGTAGGTAATGCCAAACTCGCCGTAGGGAGCCTCCAAATCCAGACCAAAGGCCGTGGCGATAACGGAGGTGTCGAACTGGTGGATAGTGCATTTCACATACTTAACTGTCACAGAGCTGGGCGCTGGGGTTGCTCCCGGTGGTGGGGAAGGGGCCGGAGTCCCTTGTGCCTCCTGCTCCACAGTTCCCTCACCATCTTTCGTGACGGGGAACATGGCCCCAGTGACGGCGTTCAGCTTGGCGGTCAGGTCGGCCTTACTGGTGTCTTTCTGCTCCATGGAGGCCGAGTACGCCGCCAGAATGTAGCACACATCATATCCCGCCGAACTATGGGCATAGTTGCTGAGCGCATCCATGGAGAGCTGGTAATCATAGCCGCCGGAGGTGATGATGTCCTCCACCTCGGCCAACGCCTGATTGTACCCGTCATCCACCGCCTGGTCCACCACTTCAGCCATCTCGTTATATGTACTCAGCAGTGTTGCGCCGTCTATGGGCTGAACGCCGTCCAACCCGAAAATGCCGTTGCTCACGATACTGGGCAGGGACACGATAAGTACAATGATGATGAGCAAGCCTAGGCAGGCGCACACCAGCACCTTGAACAGCGCGTGGCGGCTGGCCCATGCCGCTGCCAGCAGCGCTCCCCAGGGCCCAGCCGCCGAGCCTGCCGCGACCTCCGCAGCAGCGCCGCCTGACGCTTGCGCCGTGGCGATTGCCGTATTTGCAGCTTGCGCAGCAGTCTGCGCTCCTTGGCTGGCGGCCTTCACCTGCTTTGCGGCCTCCACAAGTTTCCCGGCGGCTTGGCCGAAATCGTCTTGGCCGTCCCCAATCTGCTGTTTGACTGGCTCACTCAATAGGCAGCACTCCCTTCAAATAAAAATACCGGCTGGAGTATCCAACCGGCTCAATGTTTACGTCTAGGTGATTTGATTTCCGTCAGAGGCCGCGCCTGGGGCACGGCATACCGTGTAGGCTGGTTCCTGTAGCGGACAGTTGCGACCTGCGTGGTTCTTAGCTTGTCCCCGTCGTAAACCGGCTTGCCGTTCTCATACACCGGTTTGCGCTCCACGCTGGCCTCGCCCGGGACAGCGTACCACTGGCCGCCTTTCACGTCCTCGTAGACCTTGTAATCCCCACGGGGAGCGGCATAGCGGGTGGTGTCAAAGAACATAGTCCCCGAACCGTTCTCATGCCGGACCTCGAAGTGCCCGTCCTGCCGGGTGGAGCCGTCCACATTGACGGCCTTCTGCTCGAAACCGGGCATGAACGCCTGGAACTGGGCCTGGTTGTATGCCAAAGCGGGCTCGCCGGGCTCGAACTCCGGAGCTTGAGCGTTCTGCTGCATGGCGTACCAGTCCACGCCGTTTGCGGACTGGACGATGGAGTGGGGAGCGTCCGGCTCGTCATAATAGGCCGAGTTGTACCAGAGGGTATTGCCCTCTGGCGTGCTGGCCTCCATGACCCCCTCGCCTACTGTGCGCAGACGTGTACCGGCTTCTATGTTGGGGAAGGTCTCAGCCATTTGCAATGCCTCGCTGAGACTGCCAGAGAAAGCTGGCGCATCGAAGAACGCCCCTGCGCCAGCGCCGCTTGCTATCTGATACCACTGGCTCCCATCCGAGGCGGTCACCACCGAATGGGGCCCGCTGGGGGCCTCATACTGCGCTGCGCTAAACATGGCGACTTCGGCGGACTTCCCGTCCGCGCCCACCGCCGTAGTGCTGATTTGCCCGCCGCTGATGGTTGTGCCGCTGAGCTGATACCCGCCCATTTGCGGGATATAATTGCCCAAACTCCGGTCGGCAATCTCGCCGCCAATGGAGCCGGAAACACCGGGCTGGCGGCTTGCCACCGAGCTGATGGACTCCCCGGTAAGCGTCGCGCCGTTCCGGGCTGCCATGCCCCCAAAGGCACGGCCCACAAAGCCCATGCCTCCCCCTGCACCCATAGGTGTGCCGCCAGCGACCACCGCGTCCCGGACATAGCTGTTTCCCTTGAACTTGTTGGCAAAGCCAGCAGCAAATCCGCTGCCGGGCGTACCAGCAGCCGTGCTTGCGGTAGACCAGCCGCCAGAGCCGGGGGAGTGAAATGTCCTGCCAGCGCTTTTGGCTCCGCTGGCTGCACCACTTAGGACGCGGGCTGCCATAAGCATTTCCATGCCCATGCTGCTGCCTGTTTGGGCCACATTCAGTCCGAGGCTGGCAAGATAGCTGTCAAACCGCTGGGCGGTCTTGAGGAAGGCCAGGGCGCAGAACAGCCAGAGGAAAATGCTGCCGTTCCCGTTGCTCAAAGCGCCCCCATTGCCAATGAACTGCCCCACCGAGGTACTGAAACCTCTTAGGAACCAGACGTTCATGGTCAATAAGATGAGCTGTGAGCCCACCATCCGGCACCAGCTTTTGAACACCTGGGACGTAGCTTTTGACGCTCCCATGGAGTAGGCCAGCGGCGAGGTATAGCAGAGCACACCTACCACCACATAACGCTCCACGGTTTCCAGCAGGAGCTTGAAGTAGTTCCAGCCCAGGGCAATCAGCAGGATAAGAATGAGCAGCAGGCCAATAACCGAGGTTATTGCTACAAAGGACGCTATACCGTTGCTCAGAGTCTCCTCCACTCCGGCGAAGGTAAAATCCTCCCCGGTCATGGCAATGTCCAGCAGCGCTGTGTAAGGCGCTCTGGCCATATCCAGAGTGATAAGAAAAATGGGCTTTGCGTAGGCAATCAGGACTGCGAACAGACTGCCGCGGGCGATGAGAGTCAGCGGGTTCTCGGCCTCCGTGATTGGCCCGCCAAATACCCGGAAGAGCTGCCAGACGGTGATAAGAAACAGTACGGCCCAGGAGCAATACTGCATCACGGTGAATGCCTTGGTCACAAAGGGGAAATATTCCTCCATGGCGGTCATGTCCGTGCCCAGGGCGTCCAGGAACAGCCCCGAAACGGTGTCCATAAGCTCTGACGCTACACCCGCAACCCACTTGACAATGCCCTCAAAAATCCAATCGAGCATTTTTCTGCCTCCTTACGTCCCGGTATAGTTGCCTCCGGCGATGAGCGGCTGAAGGTAGGTAACGATGAACCCCAGGGAGTTCAGCACAATCCAGGTGATGACAATGCGCTTGAGCCAGCTGGTGGCCTCATCTACCGAGCGCTGATTCCGAGAAACCATCCGCACCAGCAGGGCGATAGCTGCGGCCGTGACTGCCACGATGGTGCTGATGGTCACCAGCTGGCCGTAGAAGTCCTTCATGATTGTGGAGAACCGGGTCCAGATGGTAGTCGCCAGCACGGGCTGCAGAGATACCATGACTGCTGTGCCAGCCCCCACCAGCGACCAGTAGGCTGTTGCAAGCCTCTGGCCTTTCTTCTTTGGTTTTGTCATTTTTGCCTCCTTTGAGATTTTATTGATGTTTTGCAAAGCAAAACGCAGAGAGTTAGCCGTTTTGCGGCTAACTCTTGGGCAAACAAAAAAGCCGCCCTGAGTTTCCTCAGAGTGGCTTTTATCGCTGCCCCCAATTTGGTACGATACAATCCTAGCACATTTCCTTTTTCAAGTCAATGGCTATAGGTCGGCAAAATTTAGGCAATTTGTTTTCACAATAAGAATATAATAACAAACCCTATTGAATACTCTCCAGAAATGTAAGCATCTCCAGCCAGAAATCCACATCCGCTGCTGGAGCAGACCACAATCGAATGGAAAGAACTGTAATGGCCTGCTCACGAAAACGGTAATACTGCCGGGAGGACAGATTCAGCCGGTAGAGCAGTTCCTTGTGCCGGAGCGTCTCGGGACCTATGTAGGTCAAATAAATCAATCGGTAAAGCTCCATGCCGTTTTTAGGCTTTTGCTTGAGGACAGTCAGCGCCTCATTTACCCTGTCCAGCAGCAGCCGGGACTTCTTGGCACCCTCCAGCTGATTCTCCAGCTTGCGATTGCCCATGGCAAGCTGCAGATCCATTTGCTCAAGCAGCTCGTCCACATCCGAGAACGGCCTGTCCAGCTCCTCTGCAACGGTCTCGGGGAAGCACTCCATCACCCAGACCAGTGTGCGGTAGTTCTGCAAAAGCAGAAGGGTGTTGTGGTAGCTGTCACGGTCTTTCTTCTGCCGGGCGGCGCGAATCTTCTCGTTGGTGACCTTGGGATTAGCCAAAATTCCACGCTGGGTCAAAAGGTTGATAAAAGCCTGGGATTTCTCCGCAAGCTGGGCCTCTTGCAGCTCGTATGTCATCTTTTCGTTTGGGTTCTGCATAGTCAAAAAACTCCTTTGGCGATTTTGAAAGGTTAATGGGCGCAGTACACCCACTTCTCTCGTGGTTCTCCACAACTGTAGGATTAGTCGTACACGAACATTCCTTGCAGTCATAAGTACAATGCTTCCAACTCTTAGGTGAAGAAATATACGCGCGTATTATAGGGGCCGAAACCGCAACGCGATTTTCTGAGTGCGCTTCAGCGCGGGTGCTCCTGGCAGGGGAATTCAACTTCCTGCTGAACCAGGCCACCAGCTTTCCAAAGCGCGACTGCCCCACGTTTCCCTTGTGCGTATTCGCGCCAAGAAAGGCGGACTCTGACCGCCATGTGGCTATGGTGCGCCGCGAGCTGGAATCAGAGGAGAACGCCCAGAGCAAATCTCTGGGCGAGGGCTACATACGGCTCATTAAAGACGTTGGCAGCCGGGAGGCCCTGACCCGCCGGTTTTTTCTGATTTTCCAGTATGAGGAGCTACGCCGGGGAGATTCCCAGGACGTGGGGCAGGTATACAGCGCCCTGCAGACCGCTGAGCAGAACGCCCGGGCTTACTTCCTCCAATGTGGGAACTCTATCATTCAGCCCGCTGACCCGGACGAGGCCACTGCCGAGATTCTCTACATGTTCTTTAACCGGCAGAGCTGCGTGGACGAGCCATTCAGCGCAAGGGTCAACCGGGTGGTGCTGGACGCAATGGCGGCCAGAGGCAAGGTGATTGGCATTGACCTAACCCATTTTAACTATACCGTCATGGACGGTCTGTACTATGCCTTTCTATATATAAGGGGCAACGGCTATCCGGGAGCGGTTCGGGCAGGGTGGATGTCATCTCTTATCAACGCCGGTGAGGGCATTGACGTAGATGTACATCTGCGCCGGGAGAACCGAAGTCGCACCATTGACAAGGTAGCCCAGCGCATACGCCTGAACCGCACGAAACTGCGGAGTATGCAGGACACCAGCACGGACTATGAGGAGCTGACAAACTCCATCCAGGCCGGGTACTTCATCAAGCAGGGCATTGCCAACAACAACGAAGACTTGTTCTATATGTCCGTATTCGTCACGGTTTCGGCCCGGACTTATGAAGAACTGCTCTGGCGCAAGCAGCAGATGGTAGATATGCTGAAATCTATGGATATGCAAGTCAGTGATTGCCGGTTTCAGCAGGAGGCGGCTCTTAATTCAGTCCTGCCATTCCTGAAGCTGGATAGCTCTCTTGAGCGCAAGTCCCAGAGAAATGTACTGACCAGCGGAGCGGCATCCACCTATATGTTCACCAGCTTTGAGATGTCCGACGATACCGGGGTGCTGCTGGGAGTCAACCGGCACAACAATTCCCTGTGTATCGTTGACCTGTTCGACACCCGCAAGAATAAGAACGCCAACCTGAATCTCCTGGGCACCAGCGGCGCGGGCAAAACCTTTACCCTCCAGCTGCTGGCTCTCAGAATGAGGATGCGAGGGATTCAATGCTACATCCTGGCGCCCATAAAGGGCCACGAGTTCCGGCGGGCCTGCAATCGTATCGGCGGGCAGTACATCAAGATAGCGCCCGGCTCGCCCCACTGCATCAATGTGATGGAGATTCGGCACACGGTTTCCCCGGAGATGGAGCTGATTGACGGTGACAGCGGCGAGGAGGACTCCATGCTGGCACGGAAAATCCAGCAGCTCATGATTTTCTTTTCCCTGCTTATCCCGGATATGTCCAACGAGGAGGAGCAGATGCTGGATGAGGCGCTTATCAAGACCTACGCCGACTTTGGTATCACTCATGACAATGTCAGCCTCTATATCGACAGCAAGGCCACTCCGCCCAAGATGAAGAAAATGCCCATCCTGGGCGACCTCCACAAGAATCTGCTGGAGAATCCCTTGACTAAGAGAGTGGCCATTATTGTCAGCCGGTTTGTAACCGGTTCGGCACAGTCATTTAACCAGCAGACCAATGTTGATTTGAGTAACAAGTACATCGTTCTTGACCTGTCCGAACTCAAGGGCAAGCTGCTCCCTGTGGGCATGATGATTGCCCTTGATTACGTCTGGGACAACGTGAAGGCTGACCGCACCAAAAAGAAAGCCATCATGATTGACGAGATCTGGCAGCTGGTGGGGGCCTCGTCCAACCGGCAGGCCGCGGACTTCTGCCTGACCATCTTCAAGACCATCCGGGGCTTTGGCGGCGCGGCTATCTCAGCCACACAGGACCTCTCGGACTTTTTCAGTTTGGAAGATGGCAAGTATGGCCGGGCTATCATCAACAACTCCAAGAACAAGATAATCCTGAACCTGGAGCCGGACGAAGCCCGGTATGTCCAGGAGGTGCTGAAGCTCACAAAGACCGAGACACGCTCCATAACCCGGTTCGAGCGAGGCGAGGCGCTGGTGCACTCAAACAACAATAAGGTGCCGGTGGTCATCAAGGCTTCCCGGGAGGAGCAGGAGATGATTACCACCGATAGGGCGGAACTGGAGGCGATATTGAGAGAGAAACAGCGATATGCGCACAACGCGGGGAATGAGTAATGCGTAAAGCGTATTTCTCGGAAAATGTGTATTGGTGCTGGAAATGCGTATAAAGCCGAGAAATGGGCCTAATTTGCATGGTGAAATAGGCATATTTGGGGTAAAAACATGAGAAAACCATAAAAAGCGCATTTTGGGTGAAATGAGTATTTACCTGAAAATGCGCATAGAAAGGCCCCGGAACACCCGGAGCCTTTCGTTACTTGTCACCATAATGTCCGCGGCAATGGGCAATATAGATTCGCCCGTCTTCCATATGGTAAACAAGTCGGTCCTTCTCATTGATACGCCGGCTGAACTCGCCCTGCAGATTGTCTTTTAAGGGCTCAGGATTCCCAATTCCGTCCATACAGCCGTTGCGCTCAATGTCCTGAATGAGCTGGTTGATGCGTTTCAGTGTCTTTTTGTCCTGAGCCTGCCAGTAAAGGTAGTCTGCCCAGGCGTCGTCCGACCAGATTTTTTCACTCATCCTCCACCTCAATCAGGTCATGGGGCTGCCCTTTCCCTTCCCGCAGCTCGCGGACGGATTTCATTAGGTACGCCTGATTTTCCTCGCTGTAGAAGGGGTCGGGGCCTTGGGTGATGTCAAAGGGGATGCGCCGTTCCCGCAGCACAGCCTTGACAAAAAGGTTGATGGCGGTGGAGGTGTTCAGCCCCACATTGGAGCAAAAAGCGTCAAAAGCGGCTTTATCCTGTGCATCCACGCGGGCTGTGATGGTTGCTTGTGACATTGCGAAAAGCTCCTTTCATTGCTCGATATATTACTATTATAACGCTATTGTATGCAAATAGCAAGCATTTGTGAGAAAAAGGAGGTGATGCCCATGCTGCTTGCCGACGAGCAGTATGTGGTACAGTGGTTGAGCCAATACGGGGCTTTACCCCGAACGCAACTGCTCAAAATGTTAAGGAAACCGCCGGGAACGGCTGAGAAAATGCTGAAGAACCTACGCCGCCGGGGACAAATCGAGGATATCTCCGGCGGTTACTATGTAGGCCTTGACCCCATGTGCAAGCCAGACCAGCGGACGATCCTGGCGGTGTGGGTGCTGCTGAAGTTCTTTGACCAGGTTGGGCCTATGGACCACTATCCAGCAATCTATCCGTCACAAATCTTCTTCCTCAAAGAGAACGTGGGGTATGAGATTGTGGTGCTGTATGAGAGTGAGCAGAGTCTCCTCCGGCTTTTGCAGCCCCAGGAGGACTTGAAGTACATCATCGTCCTACCACATATCTCCATGGCGGAGGGGTTGCGGCTCCCCAGAGCACCCTGTCTGTTTGCAACGGTGGAGTTCCAGGGCAAGGAAGAGCCAGAAGTCAGATTTTATTCGTGAGGTAAAGAGATGAAAAAGAATTTTTCATCTCTCCAAGTTTTGCTTTGCAAAACTTTTGAAATCAGATGAAAGGAAGAAATATGAGCATATTTCTTGAAGTTTTGGCCCAAGCGGAGGCCAAACTAAATCAGATGGCCCAGCAGATGGAAAATATCCGCTGGATGGCTGAAAATGGCCGGTACGAGGCGGCTCTGGAACACGCGCTGCAGCTGGAATACAACTCGGAGCGGCTGACGCTGCTGACCCGGGCGCTGCCGGGGTACACCGGTAACCCCCTTGCAAAGGCTCATGTGGATCAGGCGGTTAAGGAGGCTGTCCCGGTGGAGATCGGGTACACGGCAGAGGGGTGGTTTTCTCTTCGCTTGCCGCTGCTGCTCCCAAAGAAGTCTCAGGGTTCAGCCGACTACATCCGTGGCTGTATTTACCCAGCCATGCGGCGGTTCTTTCAGGATAAGCCGCCTGTACGCTATCCCGATTGTGTCCTGATTTTCCGGCACGTCTACAGCCGGGACAGACCCGAACGCCAGTGGAGAGACCACGACAATCTAGACGTCAACATCGTGAGTGACATTGTGGCCCTCTATACCCTGCCGGACGACAGCCCCGGTGTATGCAATCATTTCTATTGCAGCGCTGCTGGGGATAAGGAGCGCACCGAGGTATATGTGGTCCCAAAAGATGATTTCCAGAAATGGCTGGCAGTCGAGAAATCTATGTCCGGCGATGGCGTGGCGCTGTCAAAAAACTGCGGGATTCAGTCAGAAAAGCATATGTAAAAATGGGCCTTTTATAAGGGCACAGGAATTACACAAGTCAACGACAACGTAAAAAAGTCGGATTTCCGGGTTTCCTCCTTGAGAAAAATCGGAGTTTGTCCGACTGAGAGAGTTCGGCCCATGTCGAGTTCTTCCAAAAAGCGAGAGGTGATTCAATGGTGCAGTTCAGGCCCGGCAGTCATGTGTCAAAGCTGGCGGCTCTTCTGTCCTTCGTGGGGGAGTTCCCGTTCCAGTCCCTGGGGCTGCTTGGGAGCGAAAGGGTCTATAAGGCTCTGGTCGTAAAATTATGCGCCCCTGAGGTGTTCCACAATACGCAAACCGGCGATGAGTTGACCTGCCGGCTGTTCACTGTTACCGGAACTGGCAGGACAAAAACAGTGCGGCTCTACCGTAAGGCGTTACCTATCCTGGAGTGGGTACATCCCAAAGCCTATTCCTATTATATGGATGCGTTCTGGGAGCACCATTTCCCCGGTGATTTACAGCATTTGGACAGGAATCACCGGGTGGCGGAGGCTGCGGCAGTCTGTATGCAGGCTGGGATGGAGCTTTGGCCCTATCTGCTGCCTAAACTTCAGGATAAGGATATCCGGTCTGTTGTTCTCAAAGCACCCTCTTTGTACCTGTCAAGGGACATCAAGCGGGTATCCGGTTCAAAGACCAACAAGACCGCTTTTACCCGGCTGACCGGGGCAGTGTTCTATCCTGGCGGCTGCTATGGTATCTATAATACCCGCGACGCGGCCATGAAGTGGAACGGCATGGGCGAAATCAAGACAGTTCACCATCTGACTGAGTTGGCCCGCCTGAATGCGGGGATACCAATGGTGGACTCCGCCATTCTCTTCGGAGCCTCTGAGGAAATTGCCTTGCAGTCATTCTCAGAGAAAAGCGCGGGACAGCGAAAAGTTGTGCAGCCAGACGCGGCGTACCAGCACATTCACTTTATTCCACTAAGTGATTTTGGTGTACGGCAGCTGCGGATTCTGACTGTCCCCAACTGGAAAGAGCGGATTCTGGACGCCCTGTTCCTCCCCGAAACCCGTTCCTACGGCATAGGCCGGTTCGAGTACGATGCCTGTGTGGACGGTGGCTATGTGTTCTCCCACCTGGACGGCGACCTGAACCGGCTCATCTGGTTCAAGGAAGCCATTGAGTACATCCCAGGCCCCTTCGAGGTTCTGTGCTTTCCACATCAGGTGGAGTTTTTGCGGGAATACCTGGAGGGCCGGGCAGTCATAAAGACGATAGGATTGGAGGCGATAGAGCAAGCATTAGAAATCAAGGAGGCTGATATTTTTGAATAAGCGCCGGGTTGCCATGGCAGTCAGCATTGTGCTGGCAGTCACGGTGCTGCTATATCTGGGCGGGGTGCTGGGGCAGCTTTTTGCCAACTATGAGGTCTGGCTGGAGCATGACGGCATCACAGGGCAGGCGCAGATGGAGCCGGTAGACTGGAATCCCATCGCCTGCTATCCGGCAGCTTTCAGTCTGAATGGGCTGAAAGGCGTGGCGCTGGTTGTTGCCGTGGCTGGTGGTCTGGTAATCTACTTCAAACTGCAAAATCGGTTTGGAGAGAAAGACCTTGACCCCCGCGGGTTCAAGACCAGTTCCACCGGGGCTTACGGCACCGCTGGCTGGATGAGCGGGAAGGAGATGCAGTCCGTTCTGGAAATCAGCCCCATTGACAAGGCCAAGGGAACGATTCTTGGCGAACACCGGGGTAGGGCAGTCTGTATGCCGGAAGATACCCGGCTCAACCGGCACATTGCGGTGTTCGGAGCATCCGGCACCATGAAGTCCCGGGCAGTCATACGAAACGCCCTGTTCCAAAGCATCAAAAGGGGCGAGTCCGTGGTTATTACAGACCCCAAGGCCGAGATTTACAACGATACCTCGGAGTTATACCGCAAGCATGGGTATGAAGTCAAGGTGTTCAATCTGGTGGACCCTGCCCATGGGGATTCCTGGAACTGTATGGCCGACCTCCACGGCGACACCCTCATGGCCCAGGTACTCACGAACGTAATCATTGGCAACACCAGCGCCGGAGAAACAGATCATTTCTGGGACAACGGAGAGGCTAATCTGCTCAAAGCCCTTATCCTATATATTGACCAGGACAGCACGCTGGGTACAGAGTCCAAGAACCTTGCGACCGTCTATCAGACGCTCACCCAGAACAGCGAGCGCCAGCTGACCGCCATGTTCAGCAAGCTGCCCTTGAGCCATCCAGCTCGTGCGCCGTTCAGCCTGTTCGCCCAGTCCAGCGACGCGGTGCGGTCTGGTATCGTGCTGGGGCTGGGCACCCGGCTGCAGGTGCTGCAAAATCAGTCGGTGCGGAACATCATCACCCGCTCAGATATCAACCTGATCGCTCCCGGTCAGTGCAAGTGTGCGTACTACATCATTCTCAGCGACCAGGACGCGACCATGGCGTTCCTTTCCTCGCTGTTCTTCTCGTTCCTTTTTATAAGGCTGACCCGGTTCGCGGACAGCCAGCCGGGTGGAAAATGTGTCGTGCCGGTGAATCTCATCTTAGACGAGTTCAATAACGTCGGCAGGATCGGCGGCGCGGCGGACGGCTCGGATTTTGCCAGGTCTCTCTCGGTGATCCGCTCCCGGGACATCCGGGTGATGCTGGCGGTGCAGAGCCTGGGACAGCTCCAGAACCGGTACCCAAACAATCTCTGGAGCGAGATCATCGGCAATTGTGACATCCAGCTTATGCTGGGCTGCACGGACGATATGACCGCCCAGTATTTCTCATCCCGGAGCGGGGACATGAGCATCCGGGTAGACTCTACATCCACCACCCGCCAGACCATGGCGGTGGCTCAGTTTATTCCCCAGTACCGGCAGACAGAGGGCCAGGGACGGAGAAAGCTGCTGACGCCGGACGAGGTGCTGCGGCTGCCCAATGAGGAGCTGCTGTGTATCATACGGGGGTGTAACGTGCTCCGGCTCAAGAAGCTGGATTACACCAGACATCCTATGGCGGGAGAACTATCCAGGACATCCATCATGGATTACCACGCCAAGGCCCCGCCCGCACCGGCTGTGTGCGCACCGAATCCGGTTCCCCCAGACCGGGATGAAGTGAAAGCGGCTCCAAAAACAAAGCCCAGCCTATACAGCTCGGCAAAGCCGCCCATTGATTTTTGATGTGATGTTAAATACATCGATATATTCATTGACATTTATCGCGTCTTTCAGTATAATATGAGTATAGATGGAAAGGTTGTTACTCAGGAGGGATGCGCCGTGAATGAAATGACCGTGTTCAATATGATGAAGTCAATCGTCCCCATCACCCGGTTCAACAAGGGAGAGGCCAGCCGTATTTTTGAGGAAGTCCAGGCAGGCGGCCCGAAAATCGTCATGAAGAACAACCGCCCCGCCTGCGTGCTCATGTCGCCTGAAAAGTACGAGTCCCTGATGGAGATGCTGTCCGACTATATTCTCCAGGAGGAGGCCCAGCGGCGGGCAGCCAGTTCAGAGGAAACCTTGTCCCAGGATGAGGTCATGGAGTCCCTCGGCATCACCCAAAGTGACCTGGACGAAGTGGATGTGGAGATTGAGGAATGAAGTGGCGGGTGGAGTATCTGAAAGCGGCTCTGCGGGATTTGGAGCGCCTTGACCCATATAACCGCAGGCTGATTTTGAAAGCGATTCAAAAAACCGCCGAGCGTCCTCTGCCGCCCCCGGATGGCATTGGCAAGCCTCTGGGCAACCATGCCAGCGCGAAATTAAGCGGATTCTACAAAATCAAGCTGAAAAGCCTGGGATACCGGGTGGTATATCAGTTGGTTATGGGGGGTGGGGTTATGCGTATCACTGATATGGACAAGACCACAAATTAATCTTGAAACGGACTGCTGACAATCCCGGCACTTTGGTAGCGTCGGGATTTTTCCTGCTTTATTTACATTTTTACCCTTCAAAAAATTTTGGCTCGATGATATAATTTCATCTTGCTTTGAAGCGCACTTCATAGTTTATCCTAAATGATGAAAGGCGGATTTGAGATGTACTCGGCAAAAGAGGCGGCAGAAATGACTGGACTTACCACTGCAACTCTGCGTTACTACGAAAAGGAACAGTTACTTCCAGCGATTGAAAGAACGGAGCAAAGATATAGGCAATATTCCGATACGGATATTGAGTGGATAAACATGATACAATGCCTGCGCATGGCTAATGTACCTATCCGTTCTATTCGTGAGTATATCTTACTGTTGACACAGGGCGGAAAAACGATTTTACAACGCCGCCTTATGGTGCAAGAGTACATTGATGATCTCCATAGCCAAATGGTAAATTTACAAAACGCTTTAGCGTTGACAGAGAAGAAATTGGTATTTTATGAAGAACTCTTGCAATCACCGTCTGCCCAAGATTTGACATATCTTGAAGAATGGAATTTGTTCAAGAGCAAGGGAGAAAGTTAGAGATGGATACAGTTTTAATCACTGGAACCACCAGTGGAATTGGAAAAGCATTTGCCGAAAAATTCGCCAGTATGGGGAACAACTTAGTCCTTGTTTCAAGAAACAGGGACAAACTCCAACAGCAGCAAATAGACCTACAATCACGCTATCAAGTTTCAGTTGAATACATTTCATGCGATTTAGCGGAAGTGGATGCAGTGGAAATGATTATGGAGAAAATCCACAGTTGGGGCCTATCTGTTGATGTTCTTGTAAACAATGCTGGCTTTAATGAAGCAGGGGGCTTTACGAATACCAGCCTCTCAAATGAGCTTGATATGATACAAGTCCATATCAAAGTATTGACCGCCTTAACGAAATCATTTTTACCTGGAATGATAAAACGTGGGTATGGACGTATCCTGAACATTGGGTCTACTGGCTCTTATATGCCATGCCCTTATGATGCGGTTTATGCTGCTACAAAAGCCTATGTTCTCTCTTTCTCTAACGGACTTTACCAAGAACTAAAAGGTACTGGTGTCACAGTAACCTGTCTTTGCCCAGGTGCAACACAAACCCTATTTGCAGAAAAAGCAAATATCAATGACACTCTGCTTTTCAAATTTTTCGTGATGCAGCCAGAGGTTGTTGCCGCTATTGGTTACAACAATTTGCAAAAAGGAAAGCGGGTGGTTACTGCTGGCCTTTATAATAAATTACTTGTTCTTTCTGCTAAACTGCTTCCTGTATCAATTATCAATCCAATAGCCCAATGGATGATTAAGATGTAGACAAAATTCACGTTCTAAAATCAATACATTTTGTAACTGCCGCACGACGGCAAAAGAAAAAAAGCCGTCGTACAAGCAGGAGTATTGTCACGCCCGAAGCGGCGGCTTTGAGAAACCAGAGCCGCCGCTCTTTTGTATTTCGGCGGCAATAGGAGGATGCCGCCATGCGATTGCGAATAGATAGGCACTTGTCAAAAAAAGCCTGACCCCTGCAACAGCGCACTCCACCCAAGATTGCGAAAACAGTCGTTTCCAGTCTACCCATACCATCATCCCCTGCGCCCGAATAGCCTTGTGCTGTTCGGGCGCTTTTCTGTTTTTAGGCTGGCAATCCCAGCCCCGGCCCC
This sequence comes from Acutalibacter sp. 1XD8-36, assembly GCF_009917525.1. Classification (GTDB taxonomy): domain Bacteria; phylum Bacillota; class Clostridia; order Oscillospirales; family Acutalibacteraceae; genus Acutalibacter. The sequence goes on along the minus strand of NZ_QZDU01000002.1, from coordinate 55,815 downwards.
GGTGTCGTGGCCCGCCCTTCCCGTTCAGATTTCGCACTTCCCAAAATTTGAACAGGAGGATAACACGATGGAAATTACCATCAAGAGATACAGCCGCAAAATGACCTATGAGGACGCCGCCACCCTTGACGAGTTTTGGGAGCTGGCCAAGCGCACCGAACGGAGCCTTGAGCGGGAACAGCGGCGGCATTGGGACGGGCGCGAATGTGACGAGTACATAATCGCTGCCCAGGGCGTTCTGCCCTACTGCGCCACCCCGGAGGAATTGGTCTGCCAGCGGGAGACGCTGGATGAAATTATGACGGTGCTGGCCCTCTGCACCAAGACCCAGCGGGAGCGGTTTCTGCTCTATGCGCTGTACGATTACAGCTATGCGGAAATTGGGCAACTGTGCGGCTGCTCCAAGGCCGCAGTACATGAAAGCATCGAGGGTGTTCGGAAAAAGTTTTTCAAATTTTTCCGCTGACCGCCCTGACGATCACCCTGGCATGATGGCTACCAGGTGAGGGGCAATCGCCCTATCATCGGGAGGGACAAGCTGCTCCGGCGGCTTGTTCCTCCTATGCCAAGGAGGTCACAGTGAATACCGTTATTTTTTGTGCCGGAAATCCCGTCTGTTTCCAACAGCGCACTTATACACCGTTCCGGTGTCGTGCGCGCGTCGTCGCAAAGTCCGCTCATCTCCGTTTCCGCCTTGCGGCGAAAACTGCGCTCGCTCCCTTGCTCCTCCTTTCCCCACAAAGTCTGAGACTTTGCGGGGACCCCAGGTTGGGGCGTTGCGTCCTGCGGACGCGATGGGGAGCTGCACTCCCCAAACCCCTTGCACACCCGCCGGAAAGAAACACCCGCTTCGCGTCTGTTCCTTTCCGGCGGGTCATGTATCGTCAACGCCAGATTGGCGCTCACGTTAAAAACGCCAAATTGACGTTTTTAGGATTTTGCCGGGGGAGCGCGTGAAATGACAGCGCCCGAAATCTCTCACATGACCTATCAGCAGTACCGCACGGCCCGGAGATTAGTACATGAATGCTGTAACTACGATTGCGGAAACTGCCTGCTTCTGGACAACGGCGAGGAATGTGTCTGCCCGCAGAGCATCACCTATTCCCTAATCTGCAAATGGTTCCGCGCCGCCGTCCTCCCTCTGGACGCTGGCCTGTGCGCTACCCTGCTCTGTCGGGCCGACATGAAGAAATGCGTCCTATGCGGTGGCCTCTATCTGCCAAAATCCAATCGGGCGAAATACTGTCCTGATTGCGCCGCACATATGAAGCGGGCTAAAGCCACCGAACGCAAGCGCAGACAAAGGCAGAAGTGTCACGCTTTAGGGCTTAAAAAGCCCTTGTAAATCAAGGCTTTCAAGACCGCCCTCGACGGGGGCCTGATACATTTCCTTCCCGGCCCCGAAAACGGGCCTCTAACGGCCCACAGCGGCGGTCTGAACAGCCAGCACGAAGGAGGCTAACACCATGACCGATTACATGACAGTCGATACCACTTTGCCGCCCTATTTTCCCTACCCCCAATTCCTGATGGATATGGCATTGTCCCATACCGCCGCCTTGACCTACGCACTCTTGCTGGACAGGGCGCACCTCTCCCAGCTCAACGGCTGGACGGACGAAGCGGGCTGGGTCTACATCATTTTCCCGGTGGAGAAGATAGCGGAGGCACTGAATAGGAGCCTTTCATCTGCCAAGAACGCTTTAGCCGAGTTGTCGGCGGCGGGGCTGATTGAGCGTAAGCGCCGGGGACAGTTCTTGCCCAATCTGATTTATGTGAAACTGCCTGATGGACAAAGAATTATCCCATCCCAGATGGACAAAGGATTGTCCATCACGGGGGCAGAAAATGACCTTCGGAACAGTTAGAAAACAAGACCTTCCGCAGATAGAAAACTACCCCCAAATCAAACAAATAGAAACAAATAAATGAACCAAACGAGTGGGAGTAAATAGCGCCCACTTTTCGGACAAATGTCCACCATGAAAATTTTGAACACAAGGAGTTGCCTATGGAGCATATCAGCTACAAGACGCAGACCGAGATCGTGACTTTCCAGGGCCGGGAAATCCCTCTGGAAAATCTCACGCCCATTCTCTCCCCGGAACAGGAGGCGGCAAAACGCCGGGAGTTGGAGCAGCGGCTTTATGAGGTGTTCCGCAAGTACCAGCAGAGGGAAACGTCCGCCTCGTGATTTTTTCAGATAGAGATTGATTTGCGGGGCTGCTGACGGTATAATGAAGCTGTCAGCAGCTCCGTTTCTTTTCAGAAAGGGAGCGCAAAATGAACAACCGAATTGACGCGATTTATGCAAGACAGTCCATTGACAAAAAGGATAGTATTTCTATCGAAAGTCAGATTGAGTTTTGCAAATATGAGTTGAGGGGTGGAAGCTGCCGGGAGTATCAAGATAAGGGTTACAGTGGTAAGAATACGGACAGACCCCAGTTTCAAATGCTGGTGGATGACATCAAGCGTGGACTGATTGCCAGGGTGGTCGTTTACAAGCTCGACCGCATCAGCCGTTCCATTCTGGACTTCGCAAACATGATGGCTTTGTTCCAGGAGTACAACGTGGAATTTATTTCTTCCACAGAGAAGTTCGACACGTCCACGCCGATGGGCCGGGCGATGCTGAACATCTGCATTGTGTTCGCACAGTTAGAGCGCGAGACAATCCAGAAGCGGGTGCAGGACGCATGGTATGCCCGGTGTCAGCGAGGTTTCAAAATGGGAGGCCGAGCGCCTTATGGATTTCGGACGGAGCCTATCATTATTGACGGCATCCATACAAAGAAGCTGGTGATTGAACCGACCGAGGCGGCGTTCGTGCGGAAGATGTACGAGATGTACATTGACCCCCAGGTGTCGCTTCACGACATCACCCGACAGCTTACCGAGCAGGGGATGCGGACATACTTCGGCAAACCGTTTTCCAGGGCGACCATCAGCATCATGCTTCGTAATCCCATTTACACCATGGCTGACCTGGATATTTACGAGTTTTTCAATAGCCAAGGGACGAACATCTACAATGATGCCGCCGACTTCGTAGGGACAAACGGATGTTACTACTACCGGAGCAAGGGCAGCACCGAGAATAAGCACACGCACTTGGAAGGCCAAACGCTGGTGCTGGCCCCCAGCGAGGGCTTTATCCCGTCTGATTTGTGGCTTAGAGTTCGCAAGAAGATGATGGCGAACCAGACCTATCAACCGGCCAGGAAAGCCCGCAACACCTGGATGGCGGGGAAAATCAAGTGCGGCAAATGTGGCTATGCTCTGATGTCGGCCCACTCCTGCGGGTATCTCTATCTGCGCTGTACGAAACACGCTGACAGCAAGTTTTGTTCCGGCTGCGGTACAATCCGTCTCCGCGATTTAGAGGCGGTAGTTTACCAGCAGATGGTGAAGAAGCTGGAGGACTACAAGACGCTGACAGGCCGCAAAAAGAAAAGAGCCGCCAGCCCGAAGCTGACGGCAAAGCAGATGGAGCTGGCCCAGGTGGAGAGCGAGATTGAAAAGCTGCTGGACACGCTGACAGGCGCGACCCCGGTGCTGATCTCCTATGCCAACGCCAAGATTGAGGAATTGGACAACCGCCGTCAGGCCCTTGCCGGCGAGATTGCCAAGCTGACCGCCGAGGCGGTGTCCCCGGAGCAGATTGACACGATTTCCAATTATCTGGATGATTGGGAGAATGTCAGCTTTGAGGACAAGCAGCAGGTGGTGGATTTGATGATTACCGTTATTCGCGCCACCAGTGAGAAGCTGCAAATTGAATGGAAAATCTGACGGCGGGCATACCGTTAGGCCATTATATTTTTATGCCCTTGTCCAGTGTAGTTCATTGTGATTTCCATCCGAGACGACGATGTGGTATATAAAGAAGCCGAACGGCGCATACGCAGTTTGGCAGAATAGAAACCGTCAGCACCTCTTTGTGAGGTGCTTTTTTCATGCGACAAAGGAGGTAATTTTATCACAGATAACAACTTTTACGAGGAACCTATCATTCCCCAGACCGAAACTGAAATGACTTTGGATGAGGTATCCGGGGAAGCGAGCGGCGCCTTTTCCGGCCCGGAAAGCCCTCTCCCCCAGACCGATTTAGATTTGGGCGATGGCATCGCCTTCAGCGCTGAAGAGAGCCCTGCTGGACCTGAAGAACCCTCATTTTCCCAGACTGGCTCTGAATTAACGGAAGACGGCCAGGAACTTACGGACTCTGAGCCGGTTTCACAGGAATCTCCCAAACCGGTTCAGAATCTTTCCGATTCAAGTGGCGAACCGAAACAGGAGGACGCTGTTCCCCAAACCAGTTCTGAAATAACCCTGAAGGCGGGCCGGAAGGGGAAGACCACTTCAATTCCAAGCCAGTCTGGTACAGAGCCATCCATGCAGTCCATTTTGCCTGGCGGAGACGTCGTGGCCAGGCGGAGGAGGGTCCGTCAGCGTGCTGTCACCAGACCGGTTTCCGTTTTAAGCATTGATGGGGGCCGGACTGTAGAGACCGAGGCGGATCGGGCGCGGAATGACTTGCTGGATTTGGTGGAGTCTCAAAAAACCGGGCGCATCCTGACCGGTACCTTGCAGGGCGTGGAAAGGGTGGCTAATTCCAAAACCAGTTCCATGGCAGTCATTTATCATGGCGCGTTTAAGGTCATCATTCCAGCTGAGGAGGCCGTTGTGCCGCCAGAAGACACTCGTGGCCGCTCTATGGATGAAACCTTGAACTATATGCTCACTAAGCGGCTGGGCGCTGAGGTGGATTACATTGTCAAGGGCATCGACCAGCAGTCTGGTCTGGCGGTGGGTAGCCGCCTGGACGCTATGGCCGCCAAGCGCAGAGAATACTACTTTGGCACAGACCGGGATGGCAACCAGCGCATATACTCCGGCGTATGCGCGGAGGCCCGCGTCGTCTCCGTCATCCGGGCAGGCATTTTTGTGGACCTGTTCGGGCTGGAGACTTATATCCCTCTCCGGGAGCTGAGCTACCAGCGCTGGATGGACGCGGGGCTGTACTTCCAAGCCGGTCAGCGGGTGCTGGTCAAGGTGCTGGAGGTAGAACGTAGCGGGCGGGACACTGTGCGGGTCGTGGCCTCGGTCAAGCAGGCGGGTGAGAATCCCTATGAGAAAGCCCTGCGCATGTACTCCGTGGACAGCTGCTATGTGGGTACTGTCAGCATGGTGGACGTGAACGGTGTGTTTGTTGCTCTGGATGGAGGTATTGACTGTCTCTGCAGCTATCCCAAGCGGGGCAGGCCGCCCAGAGGTGCAAGAGTCACAGTGAGAATTCTCGGCATTAACCATGAGAGCAATCGGATTTGGGGAGCCATTACCCACATTGCGGCGGCGAGATAGGAGGCGGAACGTATAGGAGCCATATCCAAGGAAGAACAAATCCGCCGGGACGGATTAGCGGCTAGTGTCCGTGCCATGCTGCGGGAGGCCCTCCCGGTTGAGTATGAGGATAACCTGTGTCTCTCCGCCAACCTGAATGAATGGTACCTTCAGGTGTCCTTCTCCCATCTCCATCCGCTGATAGTAATTGGCCTGGCCCGGACAATCCCTATACCGGCCTCTGTGGCCCAATATCTTACTGCAAATGAGATAAACCTGCACAGCACCCTGGGATGCCATACCATCAACAGCAATACTGGCTGCTACGCATACCGGGCTACCCAGTGGCTGGATACGGAGCTGACTCGAGAACGGTTTATGGAAATACTTCATCGCTGTATGGGCGAAGCGGAGCGGGGTTATAAAAAAATTTTGAAAAAACAGTTGTAAATTCCGACAAGCAGTGGTGTAATATATAGATGCACTCCTCACTGCTGTTTGTCAAGCATAGGAGGAAACAATGCGTTCAAAAGCATCCAATATATCCGTTCTTCATGGACAACGAGGTGGTTCGCGGCGGCGTTCTCATTGAAAAGCGGGATTTGGAATCCCTGCTGCTGACCCCATTGGGCATGGCAAGTCTGGACGGTACGCTGTTTGAGATTACCAACAAGAGCCGGAATGCCGTGTATGTAAACGGCGCTCTGTACCAGCCGGACGAGGTCTGCCTGACCATTGAGGTCAAGGACGGAATTGCCCAATCCGATGTGCGGGCTTTGCCCTATGGCTCCTATGAGTTGGCAGAGAGCAAGCCTGGCACCGGCTATCTGTGGACGGACAAGACCATCCGGCCCTTTGACGTGCTGATTGACGGTTCTGTCAAGGAGTACCGGGAGGGAGAGGCGGCTTACAATCAGGTCAAGCGCGGCGATCTGAAGTTCGTCAAGGTGGGCGAGGACACCATGCACCGTTTCGCAAATGTGGCCTTTAAGCTGACCTCTCAGACCACGGGTGAGAGCCATATTCTCATAACTGACAGCAATGGCGAAGTCAGAACGGAAACGAAATGGAACCCCCATACCCAGAACACCAACGGCAACGATGATAGACCGGAGGGCGAGTGGAACGATGAAGCAGGCACCTGGTTTGGCAAGACCACCGAGGACTGGATGGTGGAGACCCAGGACGGCCTCTGCGCCCTGCCCTATGACTACTACACCCTCGAAGAGCTGCGCTGTGAGGGCAATAAGGGCTATGCTTTGGTGACAGTCCCCAATATTTTCATCAGCAGGGACAGCACGGTGATCGAGCTGGGCACCATTGACGATATTAAGGAAGGAACCCCGGAGATCGGCACCACCGCCACGGTTGACGGTGAGAAGAACAGTGAGCCGCTGTCCGAAGTCACCATTGTGGACACCGTGCGGTTCTCCGGCCTGACCGTGGGTAAGACCTATAAGCTGTCTGGCGTACTCATGGATAAGGCCACAGGCGAACCCCTGACTGTAGACGGTAAGCAGGTCACGGCAGAAAAAGAGTTTACTCCCAAGGCTGAGAGCGGTACAGTTGAGCTGAGTTACACCTTTAACGCCTCTGCCCTAGCTGGCAAATCCGTTGTTGTATTCGAGGACTTGTTTGAGGGCGATACCAAGGTTGCCAGCCACGCTGATATCGAGGACGAGGGCCAGACCGTGGAGTTTACCGAGCCAAAAAATCGGCACCACTGCCACAGCTAACGGCGAGCACACTGCCGAGCCTGTTGGCGAGGTTACCATCATCGACACGGTGAAATATTCCGGCCTGATTCCCGGCAAGGAGTACACAGTCAAGGGCGTGCTCATGGATAAGGCTACCGGCAAACCGCTGATGGTGAATGACAAAGAAATCACCGCCAAGGCTGCCTTCCGGGCCAGCAAGGCCGAGGGGACTATTGACATTCCCTTTACCTTTAATGCGTCCGCGCTGGCCGGTAAGACGGTAGTTGTCTTTGAAACCTTGTACCGGGACAAGCTGGAGGTCTACACCCATGCCGATATTGAGGATAAGGACCAGACTGTGACCTTCAGCGAGAAGCCGGAGATTAAGACCACGGCTACCGTGAACGGTGAGAAAAAGGCGGAACCCAAGGGCGAAATCACTATCACCGATACGGTCAGCTACACCGGTCTGACCCCTGGCAAGACCTATAAGCTGTCCGGCATTCTCATGGATAAGAGCACAGGCGGCAAGCTGCTGGTGGACGGTAAGGAGGTCACCACAGAGAAAGAGTTCACCCCTGAGAGCGCCAGCGGTACGGAAGAAATCAAGTTCACCTTGGTCGCTTCTGCCCTGGCTGGGAAGTCCGTGGTCGTATTTGAGAGCTTGAGCTATGAAAGCAAGGAGGTAGCTGCTCATGCGGACATCAACGATGAGGGCCAGACCGTAGGGTTTGAGAAGCCGGAAGAACCCCAGATCAAGACTACCGCCACTGTGAACGGTGAGAAAAAGGCTGAGCCTGCGGGTGAAGTCACCATCAAGGACACGGTTTCCTATACCGGCCTGACTCCTGGCAAGACCTATAAGCTGTCCGGCATACTCATGGACAAATCCAGCGGCGCGGCCCTCCTGGTGGACGGCCAGAAAGTCACCGCTGAGAAGGAGTTCACACCTGAGAACGCCAGCGGTTCCGTACAAATCGACTTCACCTTTGACGCTTCTGCCTTGGCCGGGAAGTAGTCATCCGGCAGCCTAAGCTGAAGACCACCGCCACCATCGGCGGCAAGAAAGAGGCTGTCATTTCCAAGGAGCTGGTGCTGGAGGATAAGGTTTCCTATACTGGTCTGACTCCCGGCAAGGAGTATACCGTGAAGGGTGTGCTCATGGACAAGTCCTCGGGTAAAAAATTCCTGGTGAGTGGCAAAGAAATCACCTCTGAAGCCACCTTTACCCCAGAGGAGTCTGAAGGTGAGGTCATAGTTACCTTCAAGTTCGATGGCAGCAAGATAACCGCCAAGACCGAACTGGTGGTATTCGAGACCCTGTACCGCGACGGCAAAGAGGTGGCCGCCCACGCTGACATCAATGACGAAGGCCAGACCGTCACCCTGACTCCGGAAAAGCCTAAAACTCCCACTCCCGATGTGCCTAAAACCGGCGATGGCCGCAGCATTTTGCTGCCATTGATTCTGCTGGGTGGGTCTATCGCTGGGTTGCTGGCGCTGTTCCTTTTCTGGTTTGGGCGAAAAAAGGAGTCTACCCAGACTGGTTCTGAAAGAGACCAATAAAAATAATCAATGCTCAAAAAGCATGAAATATAAAACATTATGCACAATACGCATTTTTACTCTTGCTTTTTTTGTACTGGTGTGCTATAATATAATTATAAGAACACTACGTTCAGGCTCCCGGACGGATAGCACACCGGGACGGACTACATGATGGAGTCCCCAATAACGTAGACAACAGTGGGCGCTTTTCCCACTGTTTCAAGGCCGGAAGGCTGCAATAGAACACTTCAGGGTCGCCTGCTATCCAGGCAGCCCGGTGTTCTTTGCACCTTCCGGCTTTTTTATTTTCATTTTTTGAGTTTGGAGGAATTTATGATATGAGTAAACATAAAGTTACCAAAAACAAAACTCAGCGGATGCGCTGTCCCTACTGCGGCAGCCCGGTTGTGCTGAGAAGCGCCGACGGAATCTACCGCGAGAACAGCCAGGGGGCCATGCTCTATGTGTGCAGCCGTTACCCGGAGTGCGACGCCTATGTGAAAGTCCACCCCGGCACGAACATTCCCATGGGTAGCCTTGCTAACCATGAGCTCCGCACGCTCCGGCGTACAGCCCACTACTACTTCGACCAGCTCCACAAGACCGGACGCATGACCCGGCAGGAGTCCTACCGTTGGCTTGCGGACAAGATTTGTGTTCCGCTGAAAGACGCTCACATTGGTCACCTGGGCGAGTATTACTGCAAGATGGTGATTCAGGACAGCAGGAAACTTTTGCAGCCCCAAAATGCGCGGCCCCGGCACGGCCCGCGAGAACGGAGGGTATCATGAACATGAAGCTGACGAAAGAGCAGCAGGCCAAGGTGGAGGAGAACCTGGGGCTGGTTTATAAGGTGCTGGGAGACAAGCTCAAGGGACAGACCTCCGTTGGCAGCTACACCCGGGAGGATCTGTTCCAGGTGGGGTGCATCGGCCTGTGCAAGGCAGCAGCTACCGACAAGGGCGGTACGTTCTCTACATACGCCTACCGGCTGATCTGGCATGAGATTTGTGATGTGCTGGTAGAAGCCAATAAGCAGAAGAATACAGAGGTCATTGAGGACTGTGAGCAAAACATACCTGAGCCGGATGATGGCGAACGCAAGGCGGAGATAAATTTTGACCTGGTGCGGGAGCTGATGTCAGCCAAGGCTAAGGCCCCGCCCCATATTGTCAAGGGCATTGACGCTATGGTGCTGATGGCGAAAGGCTACACCTGCCGGGAGATTGGCAAGAGGATGGGCGCAAGTGATAATCTGGTGAGTGCCTATGTGTCTAAGGCTAGGAAGTTTTTGAAGAGCCGGCCTGGGTCGGCTCAAATGATGGAGATTTACGCGGCATAAAACAGAGCTGGGTACCGGTTTCATTTCCGGTACCCAGCTTTTTCTATTTAAGGAGGTAATCGTGAAAGGCAGATGGAAATTTGTAGTTCCCGTGCTCTTCTTGCTGGCAACTGTGTTGCTGTTCCGATTCGTGCTGTTTATTGGTTATGTGCCAACCGAGTCCATGGAGCCAACTTTGCCAAGGGGAAGCATAATTGTGGGCAGCCGTATCTTTGATGACCTAAAAGTAGGGGATATTATTGTCTTCCAGCATGATGGCAAACTTATGGTGAAGCGGATTGCGGCAGTCTCTGGAGATGAAGTAATACACAAAGGCCTTATGATTCAGGTGCCCCGGGGGAGTTTGTATGTGTTGGGAGATAATAAAGAGGATTCCTTGGATTCCAGGTGTTGGGGGAATCCTTTTGTGGAAGAACACGATGTGATTGCTGTTTCGGCTCTAGGGGAAGAAATTCAGGTTAGGGAGAGGAAAAACTAATTTTGATTTATGTAAGAATGACTCATATTAGGTAAATGTGACAATTGATTACTGCGCCTTAAACAGTAATATCTAATCTCTTAACATTGAGTCTTGATAAAAAAATCATTTGATTGGTAAAAACAACAGATTTTTTATAATTTACACTTGATTTTTTCGAGGACATAAGTTATAATTTATTTAACAGATGGCTAGCTCAAAGACATCTCGTTGTGATAGAGAGAGGAGGTGTAACATTGAAGATTCCAGCACTCACAAAGACCGAGGAGACCGTAATGGTGTTTCTTTGGAAACAGGACGGACCTCTCAGCGTCCAGGAAATGATAAATTCTTGGGAAGGCGAAGAGAAGACCTGGAAAGACAACTATATGCGAAAAATTGTCTACTCCCTTGTGGAAAAAGGAGCGCTAAAAGTAGCTGAACTGGAATATCTGAACAATCAGGCAACACGGCGATTCAAACCCACTTTTTCCAGGGAAGAGTATTACGGTCAAATGATGAAACGTGGTGGGCTCACTGCCAGCGAGATGGTGGAGGCCGAGGCGGTCGCGATGGCGAAAAAAGGAGACAAAGAGGGATTGAGTAACCTCATCCACGATTTGAGGGGAATCATTGAAGAATATGAGATGAGGGATGATGATGCAGAGTGAGCGTGACAGTTTTTTCATTCGTTATGTCAGTTTTATTCAGCGCTCTTTTTATTGTAGCGATTCACATGCTGCGTAATCAGCCCCTTTTCCTTCATTCTTTTGGGGTCCACACAATTCTCGGTCTGTATGTTCTCTGTTTGTTTCGAACTGTCGTTGTTTTGGAGCTTCCTTTCACTGTGCCCATCGGTCTCAATAATATGTTCAGCACTGTGTTTGAAACGGTATGGGCAGCTCAAATTTCTGTTGGGGATTCCCAAATACGTGTGCTGCTTGCCATATGTGGCATATGGGCCGTGGTTAGTGTGAACCTTATCGTGCAGTTCCTTTGGAAAAGCTGGAAAGTTTCCCGGAAAGCGGAGTGGTATTCCACAAACAAAGACTCCCGCGCTGAACGGGTTTTGGAACGTGTAAAAAATGAGTCATGGCGGATGCCCGCAGTCAGCGTCTGTATCTGCCCCACACTGGACATTCCTATGGGTACGGGACTGTTTCGGCACCGTATTTGCCTGCCGGAGCACGAATACACCCAGGAAGAAATGTACTACATATTGAAGCATGAGTACACCCACTTCTGTAATCGGGACTTGACTGTGAAATTTCTTGTTCATTTGTTTTGTTGTGTTTTTTGGTGGAACCCGGCAGTGTATCTTTTGAAAAAGGACATCAGCCAGATACTTGAAATCAAGTGCGACATTAGGGCCACGGAGAAATTCAGCAAAAGAGAGCGGTTGGAGTATCTTTTGACAATCGTTCGAGTCCTGGAAAGAGCGGAAAGCGCAGGCCGTACTCAACCGCCCATGCTCTCCACCGGGCTGGCCTCTAGGAAGAATCAGGATGACACAAGGGAACGGTTCCGCATGATAACGGCGGTCCCACGGTCTATCTCAAGACTATGCCAAGGGGCTTTCTGGACATTAGCGGTTACACTTGTTGTGGCTTCGTATTCGTTCGTGCTACAGCCAGCATTTGATCCGCCGGTGGAGGATATCTATACAAATGAATCGGTTGAAGAGTTCAGCACTGATGGAGCCTATATTTCTGAACGTGCAGATGGGAGCTATTCGTTAGTTTTAAGCAACGGTGCTATTTATGATAATTTGAATAGAATAGCCCTTGAAACATATATAAACGAGGGTCTAAAGATAAGGAAGGAGTAAATCGAATGTTCGGGATTGTGCCTTTAGGAGATGTTATTGTAGTCAAAAATCGAATTTACAATGGGAGACCCCAGTTCCGCCGCTGGAATGAAACCTGGGGCTACTGGGTCGACCCGTATTGGATCGATATAAACTAACTCTGTCTCATTGACCGGCCGGTCTGAGAATAGAAGTGCCGGGTACAAAGCCATTGTGCTGCGGCGCTGAAGACGATCCGATGGCATCCTTTTCCAATAGGATCTCACGTCCGCCCGGGTACGTTGTATACACCGGATATAAACCAAAGCAAGTTATAAGCTTGCGCCGTTAAATGAAAGGAATGAAAAAAATCATGAAGAAAATCAAAAAGATGAGTGCTGCTTTTCTCGCCGCTGTTATGCTGATTTCATCCCTTGCGGTAGGTGCCTCTGCGTATGCCTGGACTGACACGTTCCAGGTATACAAGAACCAAGGGGCAAAGCTGTCAAATGCGGTTCCCAAGTGGAACACGGACAGCTACTTCAAGATGGAACTGAAGAAAGGAAGCAGTTGGTATGAAGGTGAAGAGATGATTCATGCCCGTGCGCGCGACACTGGTAACAACTGGGCATCCAATCTGGTTTCAACAAAGTATGCGGGGACATTTAAGCCCTCCTACCTGTCAGGCCACGGAGCTTGGGGTTACTCCTACAAGTTGGCTGTCCAGTATGATGATGACAATCCCTACGACTACGCCTATGTAACTGTTAACTGGGAGCCCTAAGGGTATAGAGCACTATTAAGTGCTCTATCTCAGACATCTTAATCCATTTTGCTTTCGTCCCGCAAGTAAAGAAGAATTGCAACTTCTTAATTTATGTGGATTAAGTTGCCCAGCTATGAGAGAGATTGACCAAGTAGGATGAATGCGTTTATGTATACGGCAAAGTGAATCTTTGCCGTATACATCTCATTTTAGAAATAGAAAGGAAACTTGACATGAGAAAAGCATTTGTTTTTTTAATTATCTGCGTTCTGTGCTTGATGATTACGGGATGCCAGACAGCAGAGTACAAAAACAGAGCGCAGAGTTCGAGCGAAAATGATGTGTCGCAACGTGAAAACTCTGCAGCAGTTTCAGAGAACACAATGGGAGATGGAATGTCTTCATCTATTTTAGGGGATGAAAATGAAACTGCCAGCACAAAAGAATGTCATGCAGTTTTGGGGGCAATGTGGACTCCAGAAGAAGAAACCGTGATGAAGGCTTTCCCGTTAGAACAACCTGAAATAGCAAGAGGCCAAGGCCCACAGGGTACCGGAACACTTTTCAGTAGCGCGAGCGCTGTGCTTACGATTGACTCAGGGATGTTAGTGTATTCCCAAACTGAAGGGAACTATGTAAATTCAGTGCTGTATACTTTTCGCAATAACACTCAAGAGATTAACTATAATGCAAACTTGTTTTCTCAAAGCGATAGTCTATCCTTTATGGGCCATGACGAGGCAGTAAATGCTCTTGAAGATCTGATACAAACTCTAGGACGCGAAGGTGAGTATACTATCACGTGTTATGCTCTGGATAGTGCCACGATGAATGCGCAAGCAAAGGTGCTGGAGGAGAAAAATGGTAAGCAGGAAGGGGTCATTGACGAGTGGACAGAGGATAAGGAATGCTACTATCTGAAGGCTACTCCAATTATTGACGGGATTCCTCTACTTCCTTTAATCTATGGAAGCTCCGGACAAGGCACATATATTACGGGCGAAGATGTGTCAGCAATAATAAGTTCAAAAGGTTTTGAGTTAGTCATGATAACTAATGCAGTAGATGTGCAAGACATTGGTGATGAAAAATTAGACATAATCTCTCAGGATGAGGCCCACAGCCGATTTACAGAGTTGCACGATATGCTGCTCTCTGATGAAACATATGAGATTAAAGATATGTTGTTAGGATATTATCCTCAATACGACGATACAGAACATACAAGCATTAAGTTTCTTCCCGCATGGGCAGCCTCAGTTCTTGTAACAGGTGAAAGTGAAAAGGCAGAGACAGGCAAATTTGAGTACACCACATGGCAGTACATAGATGCCCAAAGCGGTAAGGAATTAGTGGAGGGAGATTGATGGCCAGATTTATTCACTTACTCCGCCAAGATTTGTATCGAACTCTAATTTCTATTAAGTTTGTCGCAGTCGTTCTGGGAATTGCCTTTATCAATTATTTGAGCGCATGGCAGGATATTAAAGCGGTGGGTGGGTGTGTTGCCTATTTCTATTTTGTCTCGCATGCGATGGGGATAGAGAACATCTACTTTCTGCTGGCTGCTATCCCTGGGACAATGCTTTATCGTGCAGATTTGGAAAGTTGCTTTTACCGATTCGCGGTGGTTCGTAGCAATCGCTTACCATATTTGTTATCAAAAATATTTTCATCTTTTGCGGTTACTTTTCTTGCCGTCATTTTGGGCGATGGAATCTTCCTGGGTCAGCTGTCTTTTTGTTTTCCCATATTGGACGAGGACTTTCGCCAGCAAGTTGGTTCGCATCTGTCCGCCAATATTGTCTATGTTATGTTATTGAGGGCAATATTTGCTGCAATGCTTTCACAAATAACACTTTATGTTTCAGTGCGGATAAAAAATATATTTGTGGTTCTTTTTTCTCCTCTAGCAGTCTACTACATCTGGGGGAGGATTGTAGATACTCTAAGGCTTCCAGTATGGCTTAACTTACAGCATATTGTGGATGGATCGGCGTGGAGAGGTTCTCCTGAGCTCAATTTATTCTATTCTGTCTTTTTTTTCCTTTTTCTATCTCTATTGTGTGGCTGTCTATTCTTTTCTGCGGCAAAGGAGGAAATACTAAATGAGTGATATGCTTGTCCCACTGTTTGTGCTCAGGTATAATTGCCTTAGATTGATTACAAAACCAAGGTTTTATATTATCTTAATTATTTCCGCTGTATATTTATCTGATATTACAGCTCCAATATGCGAATATTCAAGGCTGAAAGGAGAGCCTGTCTCGCTTTGGCTATTTCCTCTACTGTTGAATAATTCAGGAATTGTATTAGTGCTCTTTTTGTTGGGGGTTTTACTATTTTGCGACGCCCCCTTTTTAGAGAATACAGAACCATATATTTTTATTCGATCAGGCCGTAGACAGTGGCTTTGCGCACAATTTTTGTTTGTGCTGTTGTTATCTGCTATCTATATAGCCCACATTATTTTATGGTCCATAATACCTGTGTTTTTCTATGCGGCGCATATGCCCGAGTGGGGGAAAATACTGTACTCATTGGCAAACACAAATGCGTGGCAGTTAGTTGACCTACCCACGCGTATTTCTTCTTTTATATTGAACCAGTACTCGCCTAAATGCGCCTTTGGAGTAACAGCTACAATTGCTTTTCTGGTTATAGTCCTTATTGGCAGCATTATGTTTTGTGCCAATCTAACGATTCACCGTTCCGTCGGTAATATTCTTGGTTCATTGCTTGTTTTAGAGCAATATTTTGCTACTAACTCTTCTGGCCATTCTCTCTATTTCTTTTCTCCGGTTTCATGGGTTAATCTTGAAGTAATACATATTGACGGCATAGCCAAGACTCCATCTGTGAGCTATGCGCTGGCTATTTTGATTGCGCTTAGTGTATGCTGTTGGATAATATCCTTTTTAGTAATTAGGAAAAAATCCATTCAGCCCTTCAAAGCCCTTTAGTGAAAAGCTATGAAAGCTCAGACAAAACGTCTCCCATTTTCTTCCATTTTGTTTTAGAGATATGGTTTTCGTTTTCAATATAAAAGCAAGGATGTGTTATTTTAATGCTCGCAATAGAGTTAGAGAATGTCTCCAAAAGCTTTGGCGAATTCTTAGTTCTAAATAATGTGTCAGCAGGCTTTGAAGCTGAAAAGATACATGGAATTATTGGCAGAAACGGATCAGGAAAAACGGTTCTGTTCAAATGTGTTTGTGGACTAATGTATCCTGATAAAGGGAAAATTCTTATCAATGGTGAAAACTATGGGTTAAAAAAGCGCGCTCCGCAGAGTATTGGCGTCATCATTGAAAGTCCCGGCTTTCTACCACAGTATAGTGGGTATCGAAACCTGAAATTTCTGGCTGACATCAATCGCAAAGTTAGAAAAGAAGAAATTCGGGAAACTATGCGAACAGTTGGTCTTGACCCGGACGAGGGAAAGCATGTGGGGAAGTATTCCATGGGTATGCGCCAGCGTTTAGGACTAGCACAGGCGCTTATGGAAGACCCTGACATCATAATACTGGATGAACCTATGAATGGTCTGGATAAAAACGGTGTTGATGATATGAGAAAACTGCTGGATACTCTTCGCGGTAAGCACAAGACTATTCTGCTTGCAAGCCACAATGCGGAGGATATACATATACTTTGCGACACCGTTTGGGAAATGGAAAGCGGTGTTTTAACAAAGTGTTCTTCCCATACATAAAATTAAGACGATTGGGGCAAGCGTTTTTTTGAAATGTGCTGGAGTATGTGAAAAAAAGAAAACAGGTAATATAACAGTTTTTAGGCTTATCAGGTCATATTTGGTCCAGTTTAAAAAGAGTTTTGTTATAGCATGGGTTTTATTGATAGTTTCTACAGTTATCGGTTTCCTTCAGCCCCTGGTCATCCAGAGGATAACGGATGATGGTATGCAGGCCCAAAACCTGCCTGTACTGTGCCGGTCAGTGGGCCTCTTAGCGTTGCTGGTGATGCTCAATCAAGCAGTAGAGATAGCCCAGACCCGGCTCTTTGTGGACGTACATAATAAGTCGCTCTATACTATTTTTCAGCAGGTCTTTCGGAAGTTATTACGACTGAAAAAATCCTACTTTGAGGACAAGAACAACGCCGAAATCCTCAGCTGCCTGCAGATGGACGCATCCCAAGTAGCTTCCATCACAGACCGGTATACAGTGATGAGCGTCAGTTCGGTGTTCCGTGTCATCAGCGGACTGGTGGGCCTGCTCCTCATCAGCTGGAAACTGACCCTCATTGTGGTTGCTATGGTGCCAGTCAAGATACTGTTGGTACGGCGGCTGTCTCAGAAGCAGGAAAAAGTCATGGACCAGATCATGGAGAGCAGCCGGGACTTCTCCCAGTGGTTCGGCGACAACCTGGAAGGCGTGGAAGAAATCAAGCTGTGGAACTTGTTTGAGAGCCGGGACAGGGCTTTTCAGGACAAGCTGGACGGGTTGCTGAAGTGTCAAAAAGGCAGCGCCATGCTGGATGCCTGGAACACCCTCTGGGAGTCTCTGCTGGAGTGGAGCGTCACTATCCTGCTTTACCTGGTGGGAGGCCTCCTGATCTGCCAGGGCAGGCTGACGATTGGGGCGGTGTTCGCCTTTGTGTCCTACTCCTGGTATGTGACAGGGCCGGTATCAGCGTTGCTGAACTTGAAAATGTACTTTGCCCGCATTATGCCGTCGGCCAGGCGGCTGTTCCGGTTCCTGGATATGGAATCGGAGCAGGCTGGAGGAGCAGAGCGGGTAAGTGGATGCCCACCCCGATTGGAATTTAAGGATGTTACATTCTCCTATCAGGAAAACCGGCCCATCCTGCAGAGCGCGAGCTTTTATGTGGAGCCTGGGGAAAAGATTGCCATCATCGGTCAGAACGGCAGCGGGAAGTCCACAGTTCTGAACCTGCTGCTGCGGTTTTACACGCCCGATTCCGGGGAAATCATGGCGGATGGTATGCCGGTTTCCCAACTGTCTCTGAATGAATACCGCTCCCTGTTCTCGGTGGTTAGCCAGGAGCCATACCTGTTTCTAGGTGACATCGCCGGGAACATCGACCTAACTGGTCAAGCGCTGCCGGGCCAGGTAAGCGCCGCCATGGAGGCCAGCGGCGTGGCTGACTACATTGGGCGAATGCCGGAAGGTATGAAAACCCTAATCGGTCGTAATGGAGCCCGGCTGTCCGGCGGGGAAAAGCAGAAGCTGGCAGTGGCCCGGGCTTTATTGAAGGACGCGCCAATTGTGATTTTAGATGAGGCTACCTCTGGGTTCGATGTGGAGTCAGACGCCTATCTGCATGATGTGATAGTGAATCAGATGGCGGGGAAGTCGGTCATCATGATTACGCATCACTATAATAATTTGAAGGGATTGGACAGAGTCTACCGGCTGGAGGATGGCCGAATTGTCGAATGCAGTCAAAGGAATCAATCATAGAAATGAAAGTGAGGTACAATTAAAACAGACTGTTTATGGCTCAAGGAAACTTAATATGTGTGCCTGACAAAATTTTTAGATGGCCTTATGCGAAAGTATGATAGACAATGTGATTACACTTTGGAAAATAGTAGGTTTGGTTTGAAATATTGTTGAAGAGTACATATCAAAACAAGAAGGAAAGAGTCTTCTCACTACAGACAGGTCTACAGTTGGGCGTTTAAGGGGTGATTCCGATGAACTTAAAAAGTTCAAAAGGAAGCTGAGCTGCAAAAAATTTCAAGGAGGTATTAAGTCATGAAAAAAAGTGTCAGAAAGCTGGTTTGTCTTGTGATAGCCGCTGTTGTTGGCTGCATCCCTACCCTGAGCGTACAGGCGGCTGCAGTGAATGCCCATGCTGAAATGGAGGCGATCCAGGAACAAGTTTCCCAAATAACGTCTGATATATCTGAAGCAACGCCGTTGGAGAAAACTGATATTCGGGATTTGGTGAATTATCAAATCAATACCTACATTATGACAGAGCATGAGGCGGAAGGAAGAACCCTGTCGCCGGGAGAAGAAAGCGCCTGGATTCCTCTGGCCGATTTGGAAGGCAATTGCTTTGCTTATCTTGTTCCGCTTGTTGATCAGGAAACAGGGGAGATCGGCTACATCACGATGGGTGCGATTGAAGATGGATTCACCAAGTATATGCTGGCCTGGGATACGGGTCTGCTTGTTGCCTATCGTGAGCTTCTGGATTCAACACCGGAAGCTGTCCCGGTCTTTTTTCAGCCGATGCAATACGGATATTTGATTGACGGTGAAGAAGGGAAACAGATTTTCTTGATGCAGGAGGAGGGGGCTGAAGCTGTTGATATTACAGCCTCTGTCGCTGAAAACGCCGAGCAGCTTACCGCAAGCTATCAGGTGGTGCGGAGTCCTGAAAATGCAGCCAGGGTGGAGTCGTCGCTTAATATGGCGGATCAGATCCAGCAGAGCGGTTCTGCAAGGGGAGCTGCCAGGGTTGCCGTAGAAGATGTGCGGTTATCTTGTGAATGGAAAGGGACAGATAAATTTGTTCCCATAGTGGACAACAATGGTAAAACCTGGTATGGTGGAAATCAAAATTGGTATGAGGATTCAGGAAAAAGAAGCAACGGTTGTGGTCCAGTAGCAGCGAGTAATGTTTTGTATTATATGTCCAGAACAGATACCAAATACAGAAAACTATATCCCTATTCAGCGCTATCTTTTGTGAATTTCCGGGGCTTTATGAACATCGTGTATGATTACGTTAATCCCGCCCCATTTGGCGAAATATCCCTTTCAAGCTGGGCAAGCGATGTTGTCCGCTATGCATCGAATAACGGAGTTACTTTGACCTCAAATATTTGGTACTGTACCCCTCCCAAAAATCAGTGTGAGAATTTCATTAAAAACGGACTGAAATTGGATAGACCAGTCGGTTCGTTAAATTTGGCTGGACCGTTTGGAAGCGGTCAAGTGGAGGCGTGGCACTGGGTCACCATAACAAAATACTTCCAGAGTTCAGGCGATGACCGGTGGCTGGGGGTTTCAAGCATGGGGCAACGTAGAGGTCTTGACTGGGATGCATATTATGCCAATATGACGAGCAGCTTGCTTGATAGCGGTTTTGCATATTTCACCTGATTGCATTATGATATTTAGAAAAAAAGAGCTTGGTTTTAGGGAAAGGCATCAAAGGTGGGTCAGAATATGTGCCCTGATTCTAATGGCTGCTATTATCGCAACCAGTTTTTGGGGGTGTACAATGTTCCTGCCTTTAAGGCTGTCCCAGCTTCGTGAATTTGAGAAAGAAGTCCGCGAAGACTATCCCGATGCCAGTGTTTCATACGGGTACAATTATGGGGCAGGTGTAAATATCACTGTAACCGGGCCGGACTTCGATGACGAATCTGCCTTCACCATCCTAGGCTGTCTTCTGCCTGTTGTCAGCGATGAGGATTTTATAGAGGATCTCTTTGAACTATTTGAAAGAGAATCCCATGGCGATCCCAACTGGAAGGACGGAATGCGTCCTGAAATATGGCTATATCTCAGCGTAGACGGCAAAGACCGGTATCAGTTTACCGCAAGGGCCAATAAGGAGGTGTACAATTCCGGACGTTCTCCAGATTCCTACACCTGGGATGGTTACAAGACCTGGTACGGAACTGAAATCAAAGAGGATGGGTATAGGGATATTACCTCTGAGGAGGTTAAGGAAGCAATAAAGAAATTTTCGTGAGTGCCTAAAATATGTATTCAATCCACAATGACAAAAGTTCAAAAAAGCGCCGACTTCGTACCCTTCACATAAGGAAGTGAAGGGTACAAGGGCATCTCTGTATCAAATTACGATATAGTCTTCGTGGCTATGCCGTTTTTTCTTCTTTGGAACGCTTCTGTTTCAAGCGTTCCTGGAACATTTCTTCATATTCTTCAGCGGATGGGGCGTTGATAATACCGACTCCATTATAGTGAATATCAATAGGATACACTGTCTTTCCGTCTATGACCTCTTTCTTGGATACCATGATGTAGTCTATAAATTCATTGACGACGGCAGGCGTAAGTTCCTTGATTTCGGTATACCTCTTGACCTTTTCCACAAAGCCTGATACATTTGCAGTTTTGTCATCCTGCATTTCAATATCCAATTTTAATTGGGTAAGTAATTCTTTCAGCATTTTCTGTTCGGCTTCATAACTTGCCGACATTGTTGCAAAACGCTCATCGCTCAGTTTTCCCGATACATTATCTTCATAAATCCGCTGAAACAATACGTCAAGTTCAGCAATACGCTTTTCACATTTGGCTAATTCACGCCGCTTCTTGGCAATTTCTTTCCGCTGTTCTTCGCTTGATTTGTCAAGTTGCTCCTGCACAAACTGTTTTTCAAACGCCTGCACATAGAACAGCACACGCCGCAAACTTTCAAGCACTAAGGCATGGACAACCTTTTCACGAATATAATGTGCCGTACAGTTTGCAGTATTCTTGCGGTAGTTAGAACAGAAAAAGTATGCCTGCTCTCGGCTGTAATTGTTCGTCACGCTATAATACAGTTTTTCCCCGCAGTCGGCACAATAGAGTAATCCTGAAAAAATGCTGACTTCGCCTGTACGGTTTGGTCTGCGCTTGTGGCTTCTAAGCTCCTGTACAAGTTCCCATGTTTCGCTGTCAATAATGGCTTCATGGGTATTTTCAAATACTTTCCATTCCTCTTTCGGTCTGTGAATCTTGGTCTTATCTTTAAAAGAGCGTGTCGTAGAACGGAAATTAACCGTATGTCCGCAGTATTCAAGCCGTTCCAGAATATCCGCAACTGTCCTTGCCGCCCATTTATGTGGAACAGCAGGAAGTACAGATGTCTTTCGCCCTTGTGCCTGCCAATGCTCTGTTGGCGTTGAAATACCCTCCGAAAAAAGGATATTTGCTATCTGCGTCGGTCCGTATCCCTCAACGCATAGGCGAAATATTTTGCGTACAACCTCTGCGGCTTCTTCGTCAATCAACCAATGGGCAGGATTGGCTTCGTTCTTCTTGTAACCGTAGGGGATAACCGTTGTAAGAGGTTTCCCCGACATGCCTTTGTTCTGGAATACCGCCCGTACTTTCTTTGAAGTATTCTTGGCATGCATCTCATTGAACCAGTCCTGCACAGGGAGAAAATCACTCAATCCGTCCTTTGTGTCAATATTGTCCATAATGGCAATATAGCGGATGCCCAGACGGACAAAATCTTCTTCCAATAGCTGACCGACAACAAGGCGGTTTCTGCCAAGCCTTGAATGGTCTTTGACAATAATCGTTCCAATTTCTCCCGCCTCGGCAAGCTCCATCAGTTCCATAAAAGACGGTCTTGTGAAGCTGACACCAGAATATCCGTCATCTACGAAAAATTGGGGATTCTGAAATCCGTTATCCTTTGCGTACTTGCTGACAATTGATTTTTGATTAGTAATGCTGTTGCTCTCCCCTTGCAGCATATCGTCACGGCTAAGCCTGCAATAGAGGGCAGTAATTTTTTCTGACTGTCTGTTCAAAATAAACTCCTTTCCGACAGTCGGATATGATGTTTGTAGTGATGCTATTCTACCATATCTGCCGTCTTACTTCAACGCTTTAAAGTGCGAATTAAAAAATATTTTCATACCTCTGTACCTAATATCCGATTAACTTTGGTTATCATATCTTCCCTTTGTTCTTTATTGAAGTGAGAACAGACAACATAATAAATACCATCTATCTCCTTTACAAAATCCAAATCTTTTGGTTTTGAAATTTGCCCAAAGAAAGAAAGGCGTTTCTCTTTCGGCAAATCAGCAAGCATATCGTAAATGTTGTTGATTGCTTCTCGAATAGCGGTATCTTCGGTAAATTGCTCCTTTGTTCTTTTGTCTATATAGTTGTCCATATGCAATAATCCTCCCATGAAGAATAGAGTGAGAAAAAATATCCCTCACCCTATAGTCCTTGAAAAAGTTAAAATTTGCCCTCTATTGCTTAAAATCTTTTAGCTTTTTCCGTAGATGCTGCATCCTTGCATAGATAGCCCCTGCGGTTAAATGCACAAGTGGGGCAATCTCCTTTGTGGAATAGCCCTGCATTTTCAGCAGGACGATTTGTAATGTGCGTCTGTCCACCGTGATTAAGGCAAGGTACAGATTTTCGCTTTCAATCTCGTCCAGTAAATCAGAAACAGACCTTACTTCCGCCTGCTTCTCCCTGTCTGCTATACCCTCAAGGTATTCTCCGAAATCGCTCGCCCATCGGTAAAACCGCCTGTTGGAATTAAAATCTGCCCTGTCATCTGTGCGGATTTGCTCAATGACCGCGTCATCAATGCCACACTCACGTAAAATCTTTTCTTCGGCTTCTTTCCAGATGCGCCATTTTCTCTCTTCTCGTCCGTGGTTGTATGTCATCTTTATTTCCTCCAATCAAAACTGATTGAGAGGGCAGGCAAAAGCCCCCTCATTTTCCCAAAGGAAAAAACAAGGGGGCTGAACGCCTTAAATTTAAACCTCCATTATCTTTCTCAGTTTCGCAAGGATTTTAGTTTTGCGTTTATTGACAACGCTCTGTGTTATGCCTAACCGCACTCCAACTTCCCGCTCAGGAAGTTCTTCAAAGAAGATTGCTTTTACCAATGCCTGCTTACCATCCGACAATAAGGGCAGGGCGGCTTTCAGCCTGTCCACCATTACCGCATGGACAACGATTTCCGCAACGTCCACCGCTTCATCAACAATGAAATCAAGCACATTCCCCTCACTGTCCGTAAATCCCTCCAATGAAAGCAACTTGTGGTTCGCGTCCAGTTTTTTCAGATAACGCCAACGTTCTTTATCCCGATAAAAATCTGTGTACTGTTCTCGCACAACCTCAAGCAAACAACCCTGCACGGGGATAAATAGCTTGTCCATGTAACTTTGGTCGGTTTGCCTGCGGCGGCAGAAATCTTGATAGGACAATTCCGCATAACCGTCGCTTTCCTTGATATATACCCTTCTTGGTGCATACTTCACCATAAATACCTCCAATCTGAATTTTTGAAAATATAAAATCCAGATGGAAAGGGCGGAGAGCGACAATGAACACAACAGCAACATACAGTCCTATGGCACATTCCGATAAAAAACGACAAAAGAAAAACCGCAAAGGCTCTGTGACCTCTACGGTTATAGGTGATACTAATTCTGTTAAATGGAAATTCTACTTCTGGTTTCATGGCGAGAAGTAGCGTTGTATGGGCAGGAATTTTTTTAACTGGCTTTCTGCCATTCCCCAATATACTATGTATGGATAAACTCTGCGTTGTGTGAGCAAATAGATTACTGCCCGAAAAAAGAACATAAAAAATCCCTCCAAACTCAAACAGGTCTGGAGGGTTAAACTATTTTCATTTGGGCGTGAAGATACAGCCCACCAAAACGCTGTTTTTTTATTTGATGGACTTTAACTTCAACTGTAAGCCTTATCCCAAAGACTTCAAATTATTTCTATATTCCTGCATCTCCCTTTCGTCTGTGTTATCTAAAACAAATTGCAGTTCGTTCGTTACCTCTTCACGGTCATAGGGAAGATACGCCGTTACTGGCGTGAAATTAGATACCGTGTTCGCAAACAAGTGTGTGCGTATATTTAGGTTATTGATTAAAATTTGCAATTCACGGATACGCTCTTTTTCCTCGGCAGGTACAAACAAGCCCTGCTGTGCCATCTGGTAAAGCTCTGTGTCTGGAAAAAGCGTGAGAGAGTCCACGGAAATAAAATACGGATTAAGCTGACTGAACAGCTCTGAACTATTCCTTGCATTTTGGTATCCGCCGCCTTTTCCCGCAAGCCCTGTCATATAAACAAAGTAGTATTCAATGCCTGCTTCGTCCAATTTCCTGCATTGCTCCAGAATATCCGCCGAGGTATATCCTTTATTGGCAAGGGAAAGCGTTTCGTCATCGCCGCTTTCCACGCCGATGCTCAGTCCGTTAATGCCCATCGCTCTCAATTTCCTAAGCTGCCATACCTCTTTGTTTTTAATATCACGGATGCTCGCAAACATAGCCATTGTCTGACACTTAATCAGATAATCCCTTACCGTCAATGCCCGCAATTTAAGATTTTCATAGCTCATTGCGAACGGGTTAGCTCCCGTCCAGAAAATTCTTCGGGCGTTTGGCTGATAACTTTTTATCTCTGCTAAATCTTCCTCAAATTCCTCAATAGGCGACATTCGGAAACACTCGTTTTTATACAGGCTACAAAACTTGCATTTATTGTAGGTGCAGCCAGAGGTAGCCTGTATGATGACCGAATTAGCTTCATACGGTGGTCGCCAAGTTCTGCCTGTAAAGTGCATGATTGCTCCTCCTTTCACTTACAGATGATGAACGCTCTTTCTATACCTCTGTAATTCTTCTTCGCTGACATTTCCTATGATTTCATCAAGAAACGCCAACAACTTATTCTTGTCTTTCGGCAGTTGCCCATGAAACTGATACGCATTGGAAGCTCCCATTGCCGCAAAGATGGTAGGTATCTGCAAATTTTCAATGAGCGTCCGTACCTCTTTGTATTTTTCAAGTTCGCCCTCCTCTTGCCAGTTCCCACGCTGTATTTCTGCAAAAAGTTCAGAATCGGGATAAATCGTAAGCATATTTGCCCCGATAAGCGTAGGATGTATCTGATTGCATAGTTCAGCCGTCAATTTTGCTCCGATTTCTCCACGCCCCGCCCCAGAAATGCTTACCAAGTAAAAGAAACTGTAATGAATGCCTGCTGCATCTAATCTCTGGCATTGTTCTATAATGTCCGCCGAGGTATATCCCTTGTTCATAAACCGCAGGGCTTTGTCATCGCCTGTTTCTATTCCTATTGTCAGACCGTCATATCCCATAGCCCGCAGTTTGGCAAGTTCCTCATCGGTTTTAGGGGTAACATCTGTAATCCTCGCAAACGAGCCGATAGACTTTACGGATGGGAGAAACTTGTGGATTAGCTCTGCAATGGCAGTTAATTTGTCATAAGACAAAACAAAGGGGTTAGCTCCCGTCAAAAACACTCGGTCAATACGCCCGCTGTTCCAACCTTTCGTTGCTCTTTTAACCTCCCGTAAATCACTCTCAATATCCTCCAGAGGGGACATTCTGAATTTGAACGGCAAGTCATTATATAAGGTACAAAACTTGCATTTATGATGCGTACAGCCTGCCGTTACTTCCAACAAAATTGATGCCGCTTCATACGGCGGTCGCCAAATCGTTCCTGTGTAGTGCATAAACATATCTCCTTTTCCGTGGGTTTATACTAATTATACTTGTGTACGATGATTTTACAAGTACTGTACTTTTTTGTAGTACCTATTTTATAATGGTACATTGATTTTTCAGAAAAGGTGTGTTATACTGTCTTTGAAAGGAGTGGCAGGAATGAAAAAAAGTACATTGGCTGTTGAACGCTGCAAAACAGTTTCTACCATACAAAAAATCTTGGGCGGTAAATGGAAAATTGAAATTATCTATTACATCGCCTTTCGGGATATACACCGCTTTGGAGAGCTTCGCAGGCATATCGGTGACATTACGGAATCAAGCCTAACAAAGCAGCTTCGGGAACTGGAAGCGGACGGCTTCATTACTCGTTATGACTATAAAGAAGTACCTCCCCGTGTGGAGTATAACCTTACTGACTTAGGCAAAAGTTTCATTCCCGTTTTTGAACACATGAAACAATGGGGAGATGAAAACCTCAGCGAGTAAATAACGCACATTATCTGGCAGGCACATAAATAGTTAGGAAGTAATACTTATGGCAACAAATAGCATACGCTACATATATAATTCTAATATGGGCATGGAATTGATTTTCTGTGAAAATTCAACAATATCCTATCCCACTCATAACCATGTTTCCGTGCTTACAATCGGCATTGTGTTAGATGGCTCTATTGTGCTTACTGCGAATAATAATGTAAAGGTTTATGAAAAAAATCAGACCTTTATCATCTGCCCATATATGCCGCATAGCATTTCAACACATAGCAGCTATACTTTGCTAAGTTTATGTATTGATAAAAATATTGCCGCACACTATTCCGCCGATAAAATAAGGCATAACATAATGGCTCTGTTAATGAATGCTTTAAATACAGAAAGAATCAATCAGTACCAGATATTACAATTATTGGACTGCTTAAACTCGTTTGCCGCCTATACAGATTGGCACTCTGAAAGCCAAAATCCATTTATCAATAACCTAAAAAAGCAGTTGGAATTATACCCCGAAGCCAAAGTCAGTATTGAAGAAATGGCTCAAAACGCATTTATCAGTAAATACCATTTCATCCGAAGTTTTAAGGCAGAAGTGGGACTTACACCGCATCAGTTTCAACTTCAAAACCGCATTCGCAAGGCACAACGATTGATGCACAATGCTGAAACAATAACAGAAGTGGCTTTGACCACAGGTTTTTGCGACCAAAGCCACTTCATAAAACAATTTGAAAAGCAGGTAGGCTTACCACCGCTAACTTATAAATTATCTTCCCAAACAATCTTAAAGGATACCTCTATACCATTTGGCAATATTGAGGAAATTAAAACTGGGAAATGAGTTAGCACAATGCAGGCATAAATTTTGCAAACAGATAAAGACCATCTTCTCCTGCAATGACTTCATGCGGTACTCCGATAGGAAAAATGGAAATTACGCCTGCTTCATAGGGCAGCTTCGCTCCATTGTTCACACAGATGCCTGCACCAGAAATAACTTCATGTGTTTCTAATTGCTTTTCGTGGATATGATTGCCAATCTTTTTATTAGGGGCTATTCTCACAAGATGGAAGCTGAACTGTCCATCTGTCTTTTCGGATGTGATAATATGTTTTAATTCCACACCCTCGAAAGTTGGATGTTTCGACCATGAAATAGCGTCAAAGGCTACCGTAGCATTTGGTAAAAGTAACTTTCCTCCCTCATTGAATTTTTCAAACAGATTTTTATAATCCATTCTCAGCACTTCCTTTCAAATTTTATTGACAGTGTTCCTGCCTGCAAATATCATATCAATAAGCACAAAATTTGAATTGTAAAAAATTGCGGAATAAAAACAGAGCCAGTAAGCAGTGAGTGATACCCACTTACTATTAGCTCTGCATCCTTTTTATGGGGTATTAGGGGCAAATGTCCCTAACAAGCGAATTTGGATAACCAAATTCAGTGCTTGGTAAGACATATCACTTCAAAATATTACTTAAATATCAACAGTCCTTTTGATAATTTTTTATCCCATCAATGCAAATATTTTTCTTGTTTTCAAATACTATAGCAACACTATAACGTGCCCTTGTAATTGCAACATAGAGCTTTGAACGACTTGATGCCGCTAATTCTTTTGAATGATTTTGAATCCATTCTAACATAGGTTTCGTAGGATAAATTACTGTTCTATCAAAAGATAATCCTTTTGCTTCCCCAAAATTCATTACACGATAGTTGTTATTAACTTTCACATTTACCTTATCTCTTAACTGCATAGGGTCATATTTATCTAAATATTCAGCTAATTCTGATGGTTCAATAAAGAATACTCCATCATGTCCTGTAGTTCCTTTTTCAACAAAATTACAAGGGGGATATTCTGGATATATACTGTTTGCAAAGTCACATATCCGTTTTTCGTTTCTATAAGTAGTATTTAAGGAAGTTTTATCAATTTGAATATCTATTTTTTTACATTGTTCAAGAATAAATTGTTCAATCTTTCCATCACTATATTTTCCATACTTTGTTTCCTCATGTGTATGATATGTAACTTGCCTTGGGTCACCGACCATTATTAAATTTGAATCTGATTGCAAAAGCAAACGTACTATTTCAAGGTCAAATCCAGCTAAATCTTGAACCTCATCTATGAATATATTGGGATAAATTCTGCTTAATCTATCAATTATTAATCCATTTACTGCATCGTTTGCCTTGCAAACAAACTTCGATATTTTATCGGAATATATCATCATTCCTTTACTAAAGTAGTGGTTTCTTGGGTCAGATTCTGGATAGTAAACTGGAAATTTACCCCTATATTTCAAACCTGATTTTTGATTAACTAATAACAATCCTTTTATATTTTCTTCCAATATTACACTCTGATAAGGCTTAACCCCATGCTGCAAAAGAAGCGAAAACCATGTTTGAATATAAATATTTTCTGGTATAGAACCATTAATCTCAATAAATTTCTTTCTAATTTCAGCCTCATTTGCTTCAGTAAAAGTTGTAATTAGAACTCTTTTGTTTGTTGTTTTTAAAGCTTCTTTTATTAGAAAGGTGGTTTTTCCTGAACCTGCAGCAGCAATAACTAATTTATTCATTATCACTAATTGCCTCCATAATATAATTTGGAAAAACAATAGTCTCAGATGTATTAAATATTGCCATAGCACATTCCGTTTTATTATGCTTCATGTATTTTCGCAAATCATCTTCATTTGCATATTGTGTTCCGAATATCAAATTAAACAAATTTAAACTATTTGCTTTTAGTAATTTGGGTTCCAACGTGTTGTAATTATAATTTTTTTCTCCAATTTTAAGTGTTCCAGTGTCAACAGTTTCATCGTAGCAAATATTAATATTAGGTTGTTTGTTATCCCCCAAATAGTCGCTGTATTTGGTTTTTAATGCGTTAGGGTCTCCATCATTATCAGTTAC
This sequence comes from Acutalibacter sp. 1XD8-36, assembly GCF_009917525.1. Taxonomy (GTDB): domain Bacteria; phylum Bacillota; class Clostridia; order Oscillospirales; family Acutalibacteraceae; genus Acutalibacter. Next base: position 26,200 of record NZ_QZDU01000002.1, on the reverse strand, counting down.
TACCGAAACTTTCTTATTTAAAATTGAAGCCAATTCTAAAAATCTCAAGAATGAAGTTCCTACAGAAATAACGTCTATTCCGTCTTGTATAGGTAATCTGCCATTATTGTTACACATGTATGCTTTTTGTACCACCAACTCGTCCGAATCACCTTCAACAAGGATTGCTTTCTTACACAAAATTAATCTTAGAGTATCATATCCTGCTATTCTTTTGAAGAATTCTGCTGAATCCAATTTTGCAATTCTAACTATATTATGGTTATCTAACAATAACAAATTTTCAAGCCCCAACTTGTTTGCTACAAAGCTACTATGAGTAGATATGATAATTTGTTTATTGCCATATTTACTCTCTATTGATGAAATTAATTGATTTAACTTAGAAAAGGATAAATGACTTTCGGGTTCTTCTAATAAAATTATACTTGCGTTTTGTACTTGCTTATGTGTTAAGGCTAATTCGGTTTTCATAACACATTGTGCCCCTTTTCCAACATACCCAAAAGGTATATTATTTAACTGGGTTACAAGGCTATTTTCCCATGCATTCTTTGTTCCTAAATCCACTGATAACGAAACTTCACCATCTATAATTGAAGATTCTTTACTAATTCTATCGTTAATTGCTTGAATTGAAGGGTCTTCCATAAATTCATCTCGCATATTCCTATGTGCTTGGGCAACAGATGTTACTTCTTCTGGGGAAAGTAAATCTTTAACTATACGCGAAATATAAACATCTGACCCGTTTTGATAACGATAATTTGAAGAATCTATCATTGCTGACTTAATAGGAATACTTCTTATCGTTATTGCTTGTCGTGCGAAAGATATCCATGAAACATCATAATATTCAATAGGTAAGCTTGACAATTTTTTTAATGCTATGAGTTTAGCATATTCATCATTATATTTATCGTTATAAAAAATTCTAAATTGAAGTCCTTCAACTTTATTTAACCGCTCAGTATTATTGTTTCCTTCAAACTCTGGACATAATGACCCCTCAAAAAATATTTCAATTAGGATTTCTGGTGGAGATAATGGGGTTCCTCTATTCACTGATTCTATATATTCTGCAATCACTTCCCTATTAAAAAGGTATTGTGACAATTCATTGCGAATATTACGACCACCATACATACCTGTTAATGCCAAATGTATGGCTTCTAAAATAGTTGATTTTCCAGTTTCATTATTTCCAACTAAAATATTTAAACCTTTATTAAGTTTTAATTCAAATATTCCTTTGTAGCTCTTAAAATTACAAATTTTTATTCTGTCTATTGCCATATTTCACAACTCCTTATATTTTCTATTTGTTTGTTTAGAAGCTATATATTGAGATTATATCATATGGAAACCTTAATTTTCCACCATAGATTGAAAAGGATAGCGGTATCAGCTTTTGCCAATACCGCTCCTCAAACTAGTTATAAGTCACTTCATTTAAAACAATTTCTTCTACTTGTTGTCTAATGCAATTCATCTTCCTTGTCCACTCAATGGGATTATCTTCTTTTAATTGTTCGGTGATTTCTTGCTCTTGTTTCATTTGTTCCACAATCCGAGAAAATCTTTCGCAGGCTTGATTATCAATCTCAGACAGATATTCATTGAGAACACCGTTTGTAAGCAAATTAATATAAGTCAGTTTGAGGTACTCTTGTAAGTATCTCAAATGCTGTTGTCCATAAATACCAATATCATTTTCTTCGCTCTTAGGAAGTGTAAGATTTGGAATTAAATAATCACTTTCATTATGGTATGTACCGCCGAATTGTTCGAACAATGATTTCATTGTAGTTGTCCTCCATTAATATATTTATTTTCCTACAAATTCATCATATCCAACCGTCATTGCAAATACTTATAAACGCCGCAAGGGACACTTCCTTATGTGAAGTGTCCCTTTCCGGCGCTTTTTTCTTTTTTACGCACATCCCCAATTAAGTCCCTCTTTGGTTATGCCCGCACATAGGGTGTAATGCTGATTCATCCTTTATGCGGTTGTAGCATTTAGGGCTGATGTAGCCCCGCCGCAATCAGCTCCTCCCACTCAGGAATCAGCACATTTATCATGGGTTTGTCATAGGAAACCCGATACCGCTTTTTCGTAATGAGCCCTTGATTCATCATCTCAGCCAGCGCCATCTCCACCCGTTCCTTGGGCACATTATTTTTCCGGGAAACTCTTGACACAAGGCTCTGAAAGGTTGCAAATGGCTTATCATGATTCAAGGCGATACGGTTGAAATCCGCTGCAATGTATCGAAAACATGCCAGCAGATTGGAGTCCTGCTCCGGTATCTCAAAGGTTTCGCTGGCCGTGTCCCGCAGCGCACGGCTAATCGTAGTCCGTATGCCATAGAGCTCTACGCGCTTGCCAAGGTCCTGGACCAGATACCGTACCACTGGCTGGAAATGTCCATCACCAGTAAACAGCACAAAGGTCTGGGGTGAATGTTTCTGAACCGCAGTGCGGTAGAGCGCGTCCAGGATGATGACATCTGACATATCCTTCATATAAGCGCTGCCGTTATTACAGTCCGTTTCGATGATGTCATTGCTGACTTCCCGGATGCGTACTACCTCCTCCGCCAGATTCCGATTAAGGAAGTTGCCAAAAAATCGGAGGCTGTCTACCTGATACCGTTCCCGGAGCTGCTCACTCCATCCCTTCAAGTCCGGCACGGTAGAGCTCCTTCATGGAGACGTACCAGTATTCGTAATCCACAAAGACCGCAGCCCGATTTTTACCCCTGCGCCAAAACATGACCATCCCCCCTTTCCCCATTATACACATTTTTTCGACTTCTGTAAAGGTTAAGTGAGGACTTGCGGCGAATCCCATACGGTACTGCGGCTATTTTGTTCAAACACTATATTTTTTTATAAAAATCAGCTTCCGGACGTTTCTTTTTCATTTGACCAAATCAGCTTCCGGCAAATTTCCAGAAATTACCCCTTGAAAAGGAACGTGCGTTCTGCTAAGATGATTATAGCAAGAAAATACGTTCGGCAAAAAGAGGTGATGAAAATGCAGCAGTATATTGCCTGTGACCTTAAAAGCTACTACAGCTCCGTAGAATGTGTAGACCGTGGCCTGGACCCGCTGACCACAAATCTGGTGGTGGCAGACGAGGTCCGGGGGGATGGGACGATCTGTCTGGCTGTGTCCCCCTCCCTAAAAGCCTACAAAATCTCTGGCCGGGCCAGGCTGTTTGAAGTCAAGCAGCGCCTGCGGGAGATCAAGAATCTGACCGGCAAGGAGATTGACTTCATCATTGCCACGCCCCGGATGCAGCGCTATTTAGACGTGTCCGCCGAGATTTACGGCATCTATCTCAAGTATGTGTCCCCAACTGACATTCATGTGTATTCGGTGGACGAGGTGTTCATCGACGCAACCCCCTACCTCTCCTACTACAACATGACCGCTCACCAACTAGCCATGACCATGGTGCGGGACATCCTAAAGAACATAGGGATTACCGCCACGGCTGGCATTGGCACCAACCTGTATCTGGCGAAGGTCGCCATGGACATCGTTGCCAAGCATATCCCCGCCGACAAAGACGGAGTCCGCATTGCCGAACTGAACGAACACAGTTATCGGGAAAAGCTGTGGGCACATGAGCCGTTGACTGACTTCTGGATGGTTGGCGGGGGCATTTCCAAACGGTTGGCAAAGTGGGGCATCCATACAATGGGCGACATCGCCCGGTTAAGCCTGACCAACGAGGATGTGTTTTTTCGGGAGTTCGGTGTGGATGCAGAGATGCTTGTGGACCATGCTTGGGGCCTTGAACCGACGCGGATGGAGCACATAAAGAACTACCAACCGGCAACAAAATCTTTTAATGAGGGCCAAGTGCTCAGATGCGGCTATGACTATGAAAAAACCCGGATTGTTATCCGGGAGATGACAGAGCAGCTTGTGAAACGGCTGGTGGACAGCGGCATGATAGCCGATGGGCTGACCATGTTTATCAGCTACGATTGGCACGAAACCGCTGACGGAGCCTACTCCGGCCCCACAGTTATCAATCACTATGGCAAGACTGCGCCGCAACCCGTCCACGGCACCATCAAGCTGGGAGCGCCCACCGCCTGTCCCAGCCGGATTCTAAGCGCAAGCATGGAGCTGTTTGAGCGGCTCATGGATAAACGCCTGTGCTCCAAGCACCTGGGGGTGAGCGCCATCCGGCTCTCCAAAGCCTCGGAGGTTGCGCCGCAGTTAGGATTCTTCCTTGACTTGAGCAGCGAAAAGAAAGAGATAGCCCTGGTGCAGGCAACCCTGGGTCTGGAAAAGCGGTATGGGAAAGGCGCGGTTTTTAAGGGGTACAGCCTTATGGAAGGGGCCACAGCCCTGGAACGCAGCCGCCAGATTGGCGGGCATCGTGCATAGGAGGCGAACAGAATGAACGACTACACGGACATCATCAATATGGAGAGACCCCCCTCCTCCCACCCGAAAATGGACTTGGGCAACCGGGCCAAACTCTTCAGCAGTTTTGACGCACTGCGGGGATTTGATTTAGCCCTGCTCGCCAAGCAGGTGGAGCGGCAGCTCACTGTCAGGGCCAGTCTTTTGGACGACGCCCAGGAGCTGCTGGACCGCAAGCTGCATATGGTGCAGCCTGGGGCAAAGGTTTCCATCACCTATTTCCGTATGGAGAAGATGATAGGTGACACAGAGGTAGGGACTTATATCACCGAAACCGGTACGGTAGAGGCAATCGATTTGCAGGAAAAGGCTATTGTCCTCTCCGCTGCCTATATCCCCTGTTCGGACATCATCGGATTGGAGGGGGATGATATTCCAGAATGTGCCGGTGAAGTGGAGGTGAACCCCTATGATGGGTCAGACTAGACGCAAGCAGTATGTGGAGGTGAATGTGGACCACAAAATTGACGGCAGCATAGAACCGCAGAAGATAACCCTCTGCGGCGGGCAGACCTTCCCCGTAGACAAAGTGAAGAAAGTGATGAAAGTGGCAATCCTCTCTGAGTTCCCAACAACTAGCCGCTACACGGTGGTGGTGAAAGGCAAAGAGACTTTCCTATATGAAGATGGCGGGAAATGGTTTGTGGAAATGAAAACCTAGCCGGATTACTCCTGTATGGCCTCAATCATGGATTCCAGAAGATTCAGTATAAACCGCTGTTTTTCTGGGGGCAGCGCGGCAATTTTGCTCTGCAGTAAGTTGGCCTTTTGAGGGACGGCAGCATCAAGATTGTCCATCAGAGCGAAGTCGGAGGATGCCCCCAAAGCATTCAGAATTTTTACCGCTGTTAGGAGCTTGGGAACTCTAATCCCGCTTTCAACGGCAGTCAGATATGCTGTTGAAATACCTGCCTCCTGTGCCACAAACTTCCTGCTGACGCCGTGGGCCTCTCGGAACTGGCGGACCCGCTCTCCAAACCGGGAGGCATCGAAACCCCTGGACCTTTGGCAAGGGATGGCAGAATCCTGGAAAGAACGGCCCAGGAGAAAATCCACCGAAACGCCAAAGGTATCTGCCAGCAAAATCAGTGTGTTCATATCAGGGCTGACTCCCTCACGTTCATAGGAATAGAGCTTTCTTACTGTCATATCGTTTCCCAGTATTTCTGCCAACCGTTTTCTGCTCCACTTCCGGCTTTCCCGGAGCATTTCCAGATTCGTCAAGTTCGTCCCCCCTATTGTTCTTATTTGCAGTATAACGGATTTTGGGGTAACCTTCAAATTACAAATTTTGTACTTATCTATTGAAAGTTTACGAAATATGTGCTATAGTATACACGGAATCTTATACCTCACGCATTTTCTCTATTTGTTCCAGCAATGTGAGCGCTGCCCGGCTGAACTCCGGATTGCCCAGTTGCTGGATACGCATAGCGACTTTGAGGTTATCCTCACTGACCGGAACACGGATGTTTGTACGTCCCAGCAGAAAATCTATGGAAACGGCAAAATAATCCGCCATCTGAATCAGGGTATCATAGCCAGCCTCATGGGTCCCAGACTCATATTGCTGGTATGTTGACTGTGGTATGCCTAAGTCAAGAGCCAAGTCCATCTGGGTCATATTCCGCTCTATCCGCAGCCGTTTTAAGTTTTCCAGCATCAAAATCACCACCATAACTATTTGCTCTAATTGTACAGATAAATACTCGCACAATCAAACTTGTTTTGAGATATTTTGTTATAAAAAAACCCAATTCGGGGCAAAGTGGGTGATATTAGATGACAGCGGCAGAAACGATGGGCATGGAACTGGCTTATCAAATCCAAAAGCGCCTGTATGAAAGCAGCTTAACAGCAGAAGTTTTCGCGAAACAGTGCGGTGTGCCAGAAGAACTTGTGGCACAGGCGATGGAGGAAGAATCCATCCCAATCGAAGCAGTGCATAAAATCTGTGATACACTTGGCATTTCTGTAGATTCTCTGCGGAGGATGCCCGTGTCTGGAAATTTTGTCGAATTACAGCGGCTTGTGTTGGATATAATTCAATCCGGGCGTTCGTGTTCATATCAGACAGCAGCGGAAGACATCCTAAGTGAGATGGAAGACGTGCCGCCGTTTGAGCAAAACCGCAATTTCCGTTGGCTGAAACAGACCATTGAGCATCCTGAGATGTATGCACTCTCAAAAGCGCAGAAAGAAAGACGCTGGCATAAACAGAGTTTACGGAAACTATTTCAAAAACGCTCTCTGGTATCTTCCGTATGCCTGACCAGGAAGATCAGCAAGAGACAAAGAGACAAACTAGAACAGCTAATCGAGGATTCCAAGAAAAAATGACCGTGACCATCCATTCCATATTCAACAGTATTCTGTGGGGCGGGCTGATGGCCCTGGGCCTGTCCGTTCTGAGCCGAAGCAGATGGTTTCTCTGCCGGTTTGGGGTGACCCCGCTGGTGGTGCTCACTGCCGCGGCGCTAGCCCGCTGCTGCCTGCCAGTAGAGCTGCAGGTCACCAAGGAAGTCGGCGCAGCCACATTGAACCGCCTGCATAGACTGATAGATAGAGCTGCCGGTTCGCCCACACCGGAACCCTGGTTCTTTGAAGTCTGGCTGGCCGGAACCGTGATGGGGCTGGCCCTGTGGCTTCCGAGATATGCTTTCCGGCTTTGGGCGGCGAGAAACATTCCTACTACAGACGATAACCGAATACAGCGGTTTTGTCAGAAGTACGGCATATCTGGCTTGCGGGTGGCTTTCACCCCAAGGGTTTTCACGCCTTGCGTTATTGGATTTTGGCGAGAGACAATTTTACTGCCTGATACCAGCTACACCCATAAGCAGCTTGATTATATCCTCCGGCATGAATATGCCCATGTCAGGCACCATGATGGCCTGCTGGATTTCGCCTTGTGTCTTCTCTGTGTACTATTTTGGTGGAACCCCAGTGTTCTGATTTGCCGTGCGGTAGCTGTCAGGCTGTGCGACCATCGGTGCGACACAGAGGCCCTGCAATCGGCCAGCCCCAGCGCCAAACGGTATTATTGCCGGACTCTGCTGGAATTTGCCAGCCGGTATCCCAGCCCGACCCGCCAGTTCGCGTCGGCGTCCCTAAAAAGCCGCTTTTACCTTATACTATATAGAAAAGGTAAAAATAGAATGTCCAATATCCTTGTGATGATTATAATAGCATTGTTCCTATTAGGAGTCAGCTATCTATTTCTTTTACAGCCCGCCTACCAGCCGGAAGAACAGGAGTATCAAACTTACGCAGTGGAGGAAGCTATTGTCACGCTGAACTATGATGGTAGCTACACAATCCATACAGAAGACGAAGAATACATTATCTCTGCATCTGAAATAGCAGCGATGGACCGGGAACTATTCCCCGTTCAAAATAAAGAAGGAGGCACCTTACAATGAAAAGAACAAAAAAACTTGCTGCATTCCTTTTTTCTGCGATGATTGCAGTTGCCGCGCTGGGGAATACAGCACAGGCGGCTGAAACGTCTCCGCTTGCAGCGCAAAACAGTGTGGAGGACATCCAGCCCCATGCGGATGTAATCGTTACCAAGTACCGGGCCTATGAAGGAAAATTCCAGAAACGCCGGTGGAACGAAACCCGTGGTTATTGGGTTGACCCCTACTGGATTACCATAGGAACGCAGGTGTGATTGCTCCTAAGCGGCAATAAGTAAACGAAGAGGCGGAAGTGCGACCAAATAAAGAGGGGACCACTTCCGCCCTATTTTATACAAAGAAGAGGTGAACAAAGTTGACGTTAATCCGTTCGCGATTTAAGAATACCGGAACATATTTGATAGAGTTGAAAAAGATGCTGCGAGTAGTTCGGACAACTTGCGGTTTTTCCCAAGATGACATAGCTGCCGCATTGCACATACACAGAGCCACTTATACTAACTATGAAATAGGCAAAACATGTCCAGATGTCCAAACTTTAGTAGCTCTAAGCGCGATTTTTCAAATACCCCCGGAATCATTCCTGCATCCAGAGGAATTCACTGATCTCAGAACGACCCGGCAAAGAGTCCGCCATATGCCTACTGTGGACCCCCAAAAAGTTGGTGATCTGAGTGAAGAAGAAAAGCAGATGATTGCAGCCCATAGGCTGAAAACAAACTTCCCAACCAAGGCCCCCGACAAGATTACAAACAGCATAGAGGGTGCGCTGAAACAATTCAGCATCAAGAAAACCTACAAGGGTTATCCATTTTTGGTGAACGCCATCCGTGAGGCTGTGATTGATTTGCCGGAACGCTTGACTACGCTTGAAATATGTGAACGGGTTTCAGCTAACAAAAAAGCCGATCCTGCAGTGGTAGGCCGGGAGCTGACACGTATGGTCAGCAATATTTGGAGGTTTACTGAGAACCCGACGGTCTACAGCCGCATAGTAAAACATGAGGTTGTAGAAAAGCCTATGCCGGTGGAATTTATCTATGCTTTGGCGGATTACCTGACCAGACAGAAATGCTAGAAACAATCAAGATACCCATGAATAAGATGAGTAATACCCATACAGATCTTCGGGGGCCGCGCTTATGATTATCAATAAAGCAACAGGGAAAGGCTGTTCCCAGAGCATACTATCGAAAACAATTACTAGAAAGCTAGTAGCAGAGGGTATTGCAGGCAAATCCATTTTCAGCAAAGGCTGTTATTTGTACCAAGTAACTGGCCACGGAGAAAACGACATGTATGTGATGTTGAAGGGGTACAATAAACCGTCAGATGAACCCTTATGGACTCCCTCATTTATAGAAAAGGGAATTTGGGGGCGAGCGGTCAGCAAATTCCCGACCTTTGGGAAATTGGATCAAAATGTAGAAAAGTACCTCCTTCCAGAAATGGACGAATACATACAAAGCATTTCAGACGAAGAATTAGCTGCTATAACAAGAGATTTTTTGATTGAACAGGGCGTGCTCAATACACCGGTCGCTCAACATAAAGGAAATACCTACTATTTCAATGAAAATGAAGTTTTCTCGCTTGATAAGGGCTCAAAGCTGTTTCCAGATGAAAAACGGATGAAATTCAGTATATTCACGATTAAAGGAGAAACCTGTTTTAATAATAATCTCTGGCGCAAGGCTGTTTCCCGGTTTGAAGTTGGCACAACCTTAACAGAGTGCGTCAGAATTTTCATGGCGACAGAGTTGGTACACCACGTCCGGCGGGAGCCATCCCCTGTTGAGCGGTTGGTGCAGTATATCTCGCCTCCTGTTTATGAGCGTTTTCCAGAAAACAAAAATGAATCTACCTTTGACCGTATTCGCCTGACTGTGGGCCTTCCCACATACCAGTACGGCTCATGGGAAGCTCTGCAAAATGAAGTGAAGAAGTACAAGCCCGAGATTTACCGGCTTGTTATCCAAAAATTGAAAAAGGATCGCCAGTTCAAGAGGTTTGGCGTACCGATTAACTTCCTTAAACTAAGCAATGTTACACTGCTGCATGATTTTTCATTAGAGTTTATTTTTGAGTTGAAAGGGCAGGAGGAAATGTCCTGACATTTGTGACAGTATACACACTACTTGATTTCCTGCTCCAAATCATCAAAGAGCGGATTATCAAAAAATTCCCGCACACTGATTCCCAGACCGTCACAAATCTTCTGAATGGACACAATGCCAGGATTCTGACTTTTTTTGTTTAGCATACTGTAGATGGTGGATGGAGGGATACCGCTTTGATTTGCGAGAGCATTTACAGCAATATCCCGCTCTAAGCATAGATATTGAATTCTTCTCGCAACCGCATCTTTTGCGTTCATTTCTCCACCCTCCTCTCCTTGCTTACTATTTTACGCAAATTTGGGATAAATCGCGTGGGATATATCCCAAAAGCAAAAAGTGTGCTATAATATGAAAGATATATCCCATACAAGGAGGAGAATAAAAAATGCGGGAGCGGACTAGTTGCTTCACGGGCCACAGGCAGATACCAGAAAAAGATTATGCTGTGATAGAAGAAAAGTTGGAACAGACCATAGTAAAGCTGTATAATAACGGCATTATTCGTTACTGCGCCGGGGGTGCTCTTGGTTTCGATACCCTTGCGGCCGAAACCGTGCTGCGCCTGCGCGATACCTACTCAGAACTGCGGCTAATCCTGGTTCTGCCTTGTAAAGATCAAACGAGGGGCTGGAAAGCGAAAGACGTTGATAAATACGAAAAAATCCGGCAAAGAGCCGACGAGACCGTTTACACCAGCGAGATCTACGCCACTGGCTGTATGCACAAGCGGAACCGCCACCTTGTAGACTGCAGCTCTGTATGCGTCTGTTATCAGACCCAGTTCAGAGGCGGGACAGCATACACAGTCAACTATGCGCGAACCCATGGGCTTGCCATTATCAACATGGCCTAAGAAAGGGGGATACTGCATGAAACGTTTCCTTACATTCACCCAGCGGAAAATACTAAAGGACTATTGGAGGGAGCAAACTCCATTCACCTTGGGCGACTTGATTGAAAAGAAAATTCTGCATTTCCCAGCTTTAGGCAGGCTGACACTGCGCCTTATGGAATCCAAAGGCCAGGTATTGGCTTACGATAGAAGGGATGGGGAAGCGCTATATATAGGCACAACAGATTCAGCAGATGAATGGGCAAAAATCTGGAGAAAGGATTCCAATCCGGCAGCTATGGACGAGTGCTTTGGAGGAAGTCTGCGTGGGATGAATAAGTATGAAAAGGAAGAGCAGCTTGCCAAATTGGATGAAATCATACTGGAATACGCGCAAAGAAAGGACAACCGCGAAACTAAGGATTGTGCTATAATGGCAAGGGGGAGAATCATCCCCTTATATCCAACGAGGAAGTGAGGACTTGTGATATGGCTGAGTTTATCACAATACAAATTGTGTTGAACTGGACGATGTCTTTAATCACGACTCTACCTCTCAGTTAAACAAAACAAGTAGAAAATCATATGGAAACGAGTTAAACACAATTAAATCCAGAAAGGCCCCGCCCATGGAAGCCCTTGAAAAACTCCGATTTTGTGTTATGATACTATAAAAGAGATGACGGGCATGCAAGGGAACACGACTGTGGGCCGGGGATTGACTCGGCGGATATCAGGGCTCAGTACGAAGTGGCCTGCAAGCACCTGCTCTCTGAGAAAGCTATTCCGGCCCGCATTATGAAGGAGTGCCTGGAGGAGTTCCGGGACGTGCTGCTGGCGGCCAATATCCAGCCCGAGACAAAAAGAACGTGTTGGAGGACGAATTTTCCATACCCATATCGCGGAGCTTTGAACAGGAGGTGTCTGGCATGTGCAATCTGAGCAAGGGTGTTTTTGAGAGGGGACGGAGAGAGGGTATTTAAGGAGGGCATTAAAGAGGGTATTAAGGAAAACCGCATTCAGTCCATAAAGGACCTTATGGAACCGCTTTCGCTCTCCTTCGATCAGGCAGTGGAAACGCTGAAAATACCAGTGAGTGAGCGGGATGAGTATGCGCGGCTGCTGGGAAAATAAATTTCAAAATAGCAGTTGTAAAATCGCCCCAATTCTTGTGTAATGAAGAATGGAGGCGATTATTATGTTAAATGAGTTTTTAAGCTATCTGCAGGCGCGGGGGAAATCTCATAGCACCATCACGGCCTATTACCGGGATGTATCTCTCTACCTCAAATGGTGCCAAGAGACCTTTTGTGAACAACCTGCACTGCTTTACCGTGCAAACGTGTTGGAGTATATCTCTTACATGCGGAACATCAGGGGCTACACATCCAAAACGGTGAACCATCACTTATCCTCCCTGCGCAGCTACAATGAATGGCTCATAGAGATTGGCCGGCAGACCGAGGCCGTTGTGCTCAAAAACGACTTCATGAAAATCCAGCTGCAGTACGCCAGCCCCAGCACTGTCTCGAAGAAAGATGTGGAGACTTTTCGCCAGCGTTTGTTGGAGAGCGGCAGCAAGAGGGACTACGCCATTGTGACCCTCTTTGCCTACTCTGGAATCCGGCGGAGTGAGTGCGCCGCTCTCAAAGTGGAGCATGTTGACCTGAGGGCCAGGGAGATCCGCGTCATCGGCAAGGGCGACAAACAACGGCTGGTCTACATCAATGACAAAATTGTTCATGCCCTGCGGGAGTATCTGAAGGAACGCAACTCCGACAGCCCCTTTTTCTTCGTCAGCAGGCAGAGCGGAAAGCTGACGGCATCCAGAATCAACCAGATTTTCAATCAATACTCGGATGTGATAACCCCAAAATCTTTGCGCCATTTTTTCTGTTCCAACGCTCTGGAGAACGGCTACTCCATCCATGAGGTGGCGACAACGACTATTATCTCCACCACCTGTTCAACGGCGAGTGGAACAGTTCCGGGTGCATTTTCCTTGACAGCCGTGACAGCTCGGACTTTTCCGACAGGAATAGCATCCTTTATGGACACCATATGGATAATGGGAGTATGTTCCAGAACTTGATATACTACAAGGATTCATCATTCTGCGAGGAGCACCCCACTGCCCAGCTCATTACGCCAGATGGCAGCTACGTCGTGGAGTTCTTCGCGGGGTATGTGTCCACCGTGGATGGGGACGCCTGGCGGCTGGACTTTACCTCGGATGAAGAATTTGGGGACTGGCTGAAAGCTGTAAAGGAAAAAACATTGTTTGAAAGCATGGTCGTTCCAACAGCAGCGGACAGAATCGTTACCCTCTCCACTTGCAGCTATGAGTTCCATAACGCAAGGTTTGTGGTGCATGGCAGGCTCGTTTCAGACTAGCCAGAATCCTCCTGTGGGTATTTGAATTTGAGATATAGGGCTTGAAAAATCCTTGTGGGTATGATATACTATTTTCACAGTATCAAGTATTGATTACGAGCAAGTGTGCTCAATCAAACACAGTTTCCGAGTTACAGAGCGTCTGATGGGTATATTACTTCACGATATGAAGTAATACTGTCAGGCGCTTTTTGCGTTTCAGCTGAAAATTCGGCACAATAGATTTCCTAAGCCAATCCAGGCAAAAAGGCAAGCAGAGAAATTTTCTTTGCTTGCCTTTTTCATATATTATTGGGCGCACAGCCCAAAAATCACAGAGGAGGCAGTGCAATATGGCTAAACCGACAGACATCAAGGGGAAAATCCGGTATCTTCTCGCGCTAGCAGAAAGCCCGAACGAGAACGAGGCACGGGCGGCGCTCCTTAAAGCCCGTGAGCTGATGGCAAAGCACAAGCTCACGGAGGCGGAGTTGGGGGAGGCGGAAAAGCAGGCTGTAAGGAAAATGCTTACCGACGTCACCTTTAGCAAGCGGCGCGACCCGTGGATCTCCGGCCTTTCTGCTATCATTGGCGAGAGCTACTGCTGCAAAGAGTACAGAAATCACACAAAGGGCCGCCAGACGCAGACCATCGGCTTTATCGGCTTTGAGGACGATGTGGAAATTTGCGTGGCGATTTTCAAGTACGCAGTGGACTGTATCAGGGTAGGGATAAAGGCAATTGAGAATGAGCTGGCAGGGTACTATCCTTGGTACATCAGGCAACAGCGTGACAGCTATGGCTACGGCTTTGTAAGTGGCATTCGGACAGCCCTTGAACGGCAGAACAAGGAGAAACACGGCGAGTGGGGACTTATATTGCTAATGCCGAAAGAGGTGCAGGAGGCCGCACAGAGTCTCGGAAAAAAAGATTTCAAGGCACGGACATTGGACACCATTGACCCCCACACCTATGCGCAGGGATACGAGGAGGGCAAAGAATTCGCCCCGGCTCACAGGCTTGGAGAAGGGGTAGCAGTATGAGACCAGAGCGACAGGCGGAGCCTACTGCCGTAGTCTGCAAGCAGGTAGGGCAGCAATTCCACATGAAGAACAGCTATATGTTCTGCGATATGCTGGATATACGTTTTTTCTATGGGCCAGGAGGCACCACACAGGTAGCCTACGCAGGCTACACCACAGCGGCCAGCGCAGACTTCGCAGAGGGCAAACTCGTTGAGGCGTTCCGCAAGGTGGACACCGTTTTGCGGCCTATGAGAAATTTGGCGGAGGAGGCGAAGTAACCTTGAATGAACAACACAGGATGAATTATTCGAGGGCAGGCTATTACTTTGTGGAGTGCGATATCTGTGGCCTGCGGTTCAATGCTGGCCGTGGAGGAAACGGAGCTGGAATCCGCTGGTGCAACGCCCTCAGAAATGATTGGTGGGCCAAACACACTGGGCAGGAAAGCCCAGAGGTACTTCATGTCGATTGCGAGGTAAAGCTGTGTATGAAACTCAAAGAGGAGGATAGGCACTGAGCGACAAAAAAGCCCTACATCGACTATATCTATCCCTTGCGACACCATCACCCAGCGCCGCGAAGGCAAGAAGGAGGGGATGTATCGGCCCAAGTACCATGATTCCTGTGGCCAGTGGCTGTGCTGGGAGAAACTGGCGATAAGAGGGAAACTGAAAATCAAAAAACAGGAGGCGTCAAAATGAGTCCAGAAGTTGAATGCGTTGAAACGGAGAGCAATATCATCCCCATCCAAGACTACCAGCCCGAAAGTGAGCCAGCAGGCTCAAAAGAAACCCTCCGGCCCATGGCCGTGGAAAAAATCGCAGAGGAGTTGAAAAACTTTTATGGCGGCCAGAAAGAAAAGTGCGTTTCCTCCCATGTCGCAGCGCAGGTCACCCATTTCTGCGAGGAGTCGCCGGAGTTTGCCGAGGTGGTTTACAAGACCAAGCGAACGCTCTCCGACTGCTGTGCCGAGGTGATGAAAGGCGTTGGCAACCACATCTCCGACTTCGACGTGTACAGGGGCATAGTGCGAGCCTATTATCCTAATGCGGACGTCAGGTTCCTGATGAACATTGAGATAAACGGCGCTGCTCCTAGCGAGGAGGAGATGTCAAAACTTCCTGAAAAGCCTGCGCCAAAGGCAAAACCGGCTCCAAAACCCCAGACGAAGCCCCAGGTAACGGTTGTGCCGCCCAAAAAGAAAGAGGCCGCACAGCCGGAAATTATCCAGCTTTCGCTGTTCTGAGGGGGTGACACTGTGCTTATCAAAAAAGAGTTGCAGAATCTTCCCCTTTCCCCCGCTCCTGCTCCGACAAAAAGGATTCCTCTTACGGCAGGGGCCGCAGTCCATCAGCTACCCAAGTGTGGGGACATCCTTGCAGTCGATGTGTATGAGAATCGGCAGCTAATTTTCCGCTTTTTCTCCGATGGTAATAACTTCATCACCTGGAGGGCGCAGTCAGATGTCCAAGATTGGACGAAAAGAGAGCCATTTATCGCAGAGAACATCCGTTGCCAACCGGTCAGGGTAAAACCCACTTCCATGGAGAGCATTTCTCATGTTTTGGGAATCACCCCCCTCTTGTGGGACATTCAGGAGCAGGTCGAAGAGTGCGTGGCCAAGTTTATCGCGCGCTGGCACAGGAAGAAAAAGGAAAAGGCTCTGGAGGCAAAATACCAGCTCATGGAGCGGCATCTGGATATGTTCCCAGCCTACCCTTCCAATTTGGACGAGTTTTGCGAGAATCATGTGTTCCACAAGTCAATCATTTATCTGTCCAAGCTGGAAAAAGGCAGACGTTGGGGACGATGTATGCACTGTGGAGGGCGTTTCCTCCTCGACCGCTCTGTGAAACCAGGTAGCGAGGGCATTTGTCCTAAGTGCGGCGTACCTGTCAGATTCCGGAGTGAATGGGCCGAGAAGCCTTTCATCAGCAAAGCAAAAATCTGTATTCCCTATCTGGTGGACGGGCAAGTGCTCCTGCGATATACAAAAGTACGGCGAGCAATCTCTCCCCTCCAAATGAGACCGGAGTATGACTACACCGACTTTTTTCTCAACATCACTGTGGAAAAAAGTGGCAGGCAGAAAACTTACGCCTACTGGTGGAGACAATATCCGTACTACTGTAGCGGCTGGAACAGGCTTCGGAACGGTTCAGAGTGTTTCTCTGCCACCTATGTTTACACGGAAAACTTGCCGGAAATCTTTGGTGAACGATACTGTCATGTTGACTTGCGGGCCGGATTGCAGGGCCTTTGCAGGCCAATCTGGTTCTATGGCCTTTTGCAGAATCTGAGAAATATCCCACAGGCAGAGTACCTGTTCAAGCTAGGCCTCCCTGTCCTGGCGGCGAATTTATCATCGCAGAAACCGGGTATTATAGGCTTTTCTGAGCTGACCGGCATCAGCAAGCAGTATCTCCCCCTTTTAAGGGAAACCCAGGCAATGGAAAGTGAGATAAAGCTGCTTGCTGCATCCAAGAAATGGGTGCCCTTCGAGGTGTTCCGGCAGCTATGCGCACTTAATTTGGATTATAACAGCTTGAATACCATGCGAAGTATTATGGAGTATAACAGTTTGGGACGGGTACTGCGGTTTTTGCAGAGCCAAAAGAAAAGCAAGAAGACCTTTGCGAATTTACTTGGGCTATATCGGGATTACCTGGACATGGCCAAGAGGCTAGGGTGCAACATGAAGAAAAAGGCCATTCTGGAGCCCCGTGACCTGAAAGCCCAGCATGACCTGATGGCGGCCCAGCTTGCGGAGCAAAAGCGAGAAAAGGAAAACTCCCTGCTGCCCCTTGCCATCCAGGACGGACTGTACTGGTGGGCACAGGAGTACGCAAACGAAAAATACCAGGTTGTGTACCCCCAGACCCGGGATGACTTCATCAACGAGGGCATAAGCCTGAACCATTGCGTGGGCAGCGCCAGCTATTATGACCGTCACGTTCTCGGCAGACAGATGGTGTTTTTTATCCGCCAGACCCCTCAACCGGATAAGCCGTTATATACCACGGAAATCGACATGGACGAGGGCAGAATCCGGCAGCTCTACGGTTTCAGCGACACCTCTGTGCCCAAGGATGTCAGAGCATTTACTGAGGGATTTGTCAGGGCTGCTATGCGGTGGAGGAGTGCAGAGAGAACGGCGGGGTGATATTTATACCATCAGCAAAATTATAATTATTATGTGATATAGGAGACATTCAAATGAACATACAAAGCATAGCCATTATGCCGGAAATCCTTAAAGGTTTCTACCCCACGCCCCCCGGCGCTGGCAGACCGGCTGTTGGCCGGGATTGACTGGCATTATGTGGGAACGGTATTGGAGCCATCCGCAGGCAAAGGGGACTTGGTAAAGGCCGTCGCACAAAATGCCCAGCGCCGCAACTACGATCAGCCGTTGGACGTGGACTGCGTGGAAATTGACCCCTATCTGCGCTCCATCCTTGACTATGAGTTTGGGGGTAAACGTGAGGATGAAATCTGGGAGCGCCGCAAGCAGTTGAACGGCAAAGAAGGCTGGAATACCGCGACCCGCTCAAGAGGGGAATGGCGATTATCCTTGCATCCAGATTTTCCTGGATATGGGGGAGCGTTCGGAGCTGATTTGTTTTGCGGAATATAATCCCGAAAAGGACATTCCCATGCAAGTTTGTGTGGGCGCGTACCAGTCCCATCTTGATGACACAACCTACTATAAACCTTACCATGGAGGTATTGACAATGAATTTGTGTGAAAAAATCTGTTACTTTCTGTCCTGGCCCGAGGTTGCAAATATCATTGCAGCCGAAACCGAAAAGCATCTCGGTCATCCAGTACAGTGCCGTATCCAATATGATGACGAAACTTATTGGTGCGCCGACCAGCCTGCTCTGCCTCTCCACGAGGCCTGCCAAATCATGTACCTCAGCGGTTTCCCTGCCGAAAACTGGCAGGACACCCTTCCGGATGAAGGGGGAACCGTTACAAATGTATTTGGTATGGAGCTGAGCGAGCACCTGTTCCGCAGCGGCCTGGACTTCGCGTGGGAAAGGAAATTCATAGCGCCGGAGGGCATTTGGCTGGTAGGAGTCTCCCCGAACCACAAGGGGAAAGTAGGGCCTGTGACGATTGGTGGTGCGGAAGTCCATTTTGACGAATTGAAGTCTGAGGACGAGCTTCTTAACTTCCTTATCGAAAACGACTGTACCCACACTGACCTAATGGAGTTCTGCGAGGACTATAAAAAGCGTTACGGAAATGACCTGTGCTGGCTCTATCCCATAGGGGACGGCTCCCGCCTGGGCGAGTGTCTGGTGCTGGTCAGGGAAGGCGTACTCAGTTTGCCCTATACCTTTTACTTGGATAACGCCAACTTGGTATTTGAGCTGAGTGCCGCCAGCCTGATCCACTCGCAGCAGCTTGTGCAGCTCTCCAAAGACTGGGAGCTTTTTTCCGCTGACCTTCAGCATGCCATGTCAGATATGGAAGCGTATTTGCGAAATAGCGGAAAATTTGGAGGGCAAAAATGAACGCAAGAATGAAGTACATTCTCAACGAGTTTGAGAAAAACCAGCTTAAGCCGGATGAGCCCTTCAAGTTTCATTGCACCATGTGCGGCAAGTGCTGCATCAAAAGAGAGGACATCCTCCTTAATCCCAGAGATATGTACAACCTGGCAAAGGAGCTGGGTATGACCCCGCACGAGGTAATGAACACTTACTGCGAGACCTACATCGGCAGCGATTCCCGCCTGCCAGTGGTACGGCTGAAGCCCCGAGGCGAAATCAGACGCTGCCCGCTGCTCAAGGACAGGAAATGCTCTGTCCACAATACCAAGCCTACCGTCTGTGCACTATTTCCTATTGGCCGGGGCATTGCCGGAGAGAAGGGAAATATCCATTCGCTAACAGTCAAGGACATTCGGTACTTCTTTTCTGAACCAGGCTGTGGGGACGACTCCGAGACTCATACGGTTCGGGAATGGCTGGGTGAATTTGGCCTCTCGCCTGAGGACGAGTTTTTTATCAAGTGGCAGAAGTGCCTGTTCGAGCTGAGTATGTGCTTTTGCAGGTTGGAAAAGAAATTGGGTGCAGATATGGGGCCCATATGGAGCCTCACCGGGTCAATCCTCTACCTAATGTACGACATAGAGAAGCCCTTTGAACCACAGTTTAGCGCTCATCTGGGTGAACTTCACAAGCTGATATCAGAGCTGGCAGAGGAGGGCGGCAAATGAGCTTTCACCTGCCGAACACCAGACCGGTATCATCTTCCGAACAGGTCAACTTCCACTGCAAACACTGCGGGGCTTGCTGCCGGCATGTGCGGGAGAGTGTTCCTCTGAATACTCTGGACGCATACCGCTTGGCAAAGCACCTTCGCGGCCATGGAGAACATATCTCCTTTTTGGACGAAATCTTTGCCCGACATGCCGAACCGGTACTCCTGGACAAGTCTGGTTACACGGTATATATGCTCAAGAGCACCGGCCCTGATGACGACTGCATCTTCCTTGACGGCAACCGCTGCTCGATTCAGCAGGCCAAACCCACTGCCTGCCGGCTCTACCCTTTTGTGGCAGAGCCGACGCAGGATGGCGGCTGTAAGTACCTGCTGAGTATGGAGCAGGGCCATCACTTCAAGGGTGGTCAAGTCCAGGCCGGGCGGTGGATGAAGAAATTCTTCTCCCCGGAGGACAGAGAGTTTATGCGTATC
The DNA here is from genome assembly GCF_009917525.1 of Acutalibacter sp. 1XD8-36. Lineage (GTDB taxonomy): Bacteria > Bacillota > Clostridia > Oscillospirales > Acutalibacteraceae > Acutalibacter. The sequence continues at coordinate 6,268 of NZ_QZDU01000002.1, read as the reverse complement.
GATATGGACTCCGCGCCGTTGATTGCCTTGCTCATGCGGAATGTCCCGGATTCGGAGCAAAAGCGCGCGATTGTGCAGTACCTTTGGTATAGGTTCTCCGACTTCGACTTAGGCAGGCCGCTGGTCGAGCAGTACCGGCGAAATACAGAGAAGCTGATAGCGGCGCTGAAAGAGATGCAGAAAAGGGAGGGCCAAAATGGACACTGACCGCAACGAACACCAGATCATCCGCAAAGACGCCCGCGCCTGTTTCGTGGAGAGCCTGAATGACTCCTTCCAGTTCGGCAAGGTGCATTTCGGCTTTGCTACCTACGATATGAAGCGCCCGGAAGGGCAGCGGCAGACAAATTCCGTCCACATCTATATGGCTGTGGATGAGTTCCTGGAGCTGTGCCGAAAGCTCTGCTCCGGCGAGCTGCGGTACATGATGAACCAGCGCGTGAAAGAGGGAAACAAGGAGCCCCTCTATAAGTGCTTGGGCGGCACCTCGGCTGAAAAGCTGGCAAAAATCAACCGTTCTCGGCCCGACGGCATGAGTCTGTCCCGCACGGCTGAACTGGTCTGCGGGAAGAACGGCAATTTCCTGTTTGCTGCCAGCAGCGGCCCCGGCGAGACCAATAAGACCGGGCTTATCGTGCCGCGCTTTGGAAATAGCCCGGAGAACCATGTCTCAGTCAGCTTAACCTATGAGAATTTCAGCGGGCTTATGCTGACAACTAAAGCGCACTACGAGGCATGGCTGTCGGCGTGGTACGCAAGACAGACAGAGTCAAAAAAGGAAACGCCGCCCAAACTGGAACGTATTCCGGCACAGCCGAAAGAGAATGTCCTCGAGCCGGTTTACTCTGTTGAACCGGGGTATGGGGCGGTGGCGATGTTTTGACCGTCAGGCAGAAAGCGGTACTTGATAAGCCTTTTGAAATGTGGTACAATAAATTAAATAGAAAGCGGTGTTTTTATGACCGGTAAACAGGAACGCCAGCACCAGGAGGATTTGCAGCGATTGCGGGGATTCCGGCTGTTGGACGATGATTTTATGACAAAGTGTTTCGAGGGCGAGACAGCCTGTGTGGAGCTGGTGTTGCGTATCGTGCTGGAAAAGCCGGATTTGCAGGTTACGGACGTGCGCACTCAGGTGTTCGTGGAAAACCTGCTGAATCGCTCCGTTTGTTTGGACATACTTGCGACGGACAGCGAGGGGCGAAAAATTAACGTGGAGATCCAGCGGGCGGATCATGGCGCGGGAAAGCGCAGGGCACGGTACAACAGCGCCATGATGGACGTGAACCTGCTGCCAAAGGGCGAGGATACCGACGATTTACCCGAGACCTATGTTGTGTTCATCACGGAAAACGATGTGCTGGGCGGCGGACTGCCGCTCCATCGCATCAGCCGGTACGACCATGACATGGGGACGCCATTTGATGATGGCACACATATTATCTATGTGAATGGCGCCTATCGGGGCAGTTCTCCCATTGGCCTGCTCATGCACGATTTCGCCTGTACAGACCCGGCGGAGATGCACTATAACGCATTGGCTGACCGGGTACGGTTCTATAAAGAAAGCAAGGAGGGCGTTGCCATTATGTGTAAAGTGATGGAGGAAATGCGGGAGCAGTCCCTTCAAGAGGGCTTGGAAGAGGGCATGAAAGTGGGCCGCAAGGAAAACGCAGTTGAGACCGCGAAACGTATGCTGGCTGACGGGCATCTCTCTTTGGAGAAGATAGCCGAGTTTGCCGGTTTGAACCTTGACGAGGTAGAAAAACTTCAGACTGCGGAAAACGCATAGTTAGTGAACTGGGCCGGGAACCTTTGGGTTTCCGGCCTTTTTCTTAGTTAACATCAAGCGGGGAATGGGATATACTATTATTAAACAAAGAAACAAAGAATCTTTGCAAGGGAGGAAAACCCAATGGAAATGAAAAAGTCAGTATATCGGCAAAACGGCAGATCACTATTCCACAGAGGTTTTTCCAGGCGCTGGGATTTGACTCTGAGGCGGAGTGCGTGTTGAGGGGAAACGAGTTGGTTATTCGGCCTGTCAAAACAAATTCCGGCAGCGAGTTCGCGGAACAGATTCTGGCCGATTTAGTCGCCCAGGGATATAGCGGGCAGGAACTACTAGAAAAGTTCCGTGAAACCCAGAGGAAAATCCGTCCGGCGGTAGAGGCCATGCTGACCGAGGCGGAGCAGGCGGCTGATGGTACAGTGGAGTATTCCTCCTATGACGAAATTTTCGATGAGGTGGGGCATGACGGCTGACGTGCGCTTTCTGCCTCCGGCGACCCGTTTTTTCAAAAAGCTCAAGGATAAACGGCTAAAGGCTCTGTACCAGGCGGACATAGACGAGATACGCCATGACCACATGGTGGGACAAATGAAAACCGGCGATCTCGCTGGTGTATATGGATATAACATTTATTATAACAAGGCAAATTATGAACTTGCTTATACAGTGGAGTACCGGGAAAATAAGATCATCGTCGTCATCATGGCTGGGACGCGAGAAAATTTTTACGACGAGCTCAAGCGATACATGAAAAACTGAGTGTTTTCCGCGAAAAAATTTTGCGTTTGCCTATATTTTGCCTATGTCAAGCCGATGACACGGAAATGAGAATCTGCTATACTATTAGCGTGGAAAGCTGGCCCAGTCCCTGGGTCGGCTTTTTAACATTGCTGTGGAAAGGTTGTTGAAAATGAAATACTGCCCCTATTGCGGCGCTGCCCTCCCGGACAGCGCCGTATCTTTTTGCCCGGAATGTGGGAAGTCAATGCCGGAAAGCGCATCAGGCACCACGATGCCGGATAAGCCCGCCAAGGAAAAGAAATCTCGCAAAAACGCCAAAAAGAAGAAGGTCACTCCCCCAAGGCGTTCTAAGACCGAGCCGCCCCCAGAGGACGATTACGACGGCTACTACGACGACCGCCTCCCCATAGACGAGGACCACCGCCGGGATGGGCTGGACAAAGGAATAGTCAAAAAGGTGATTGCGCTGGTGCTGTGCTTGTTGGTGGTGATTGGGGCCTGCGTGGCAATTTTATACGTTTTGTGAGTTGCAAACGGCACTACTCGCCTGTGTAATATTGCATAATCCAAAAAAGGAGCCAAAAACTTATGATTTACATATCCAAAGGCATTTCAAAGAGCAGCCTGCGTAAGCCCCTCAAGGTGACCCGCTGTGGCAAGACCGTCCAGCTTTCCGGCCTCCAGGCCGAGCTGTGGCGCAAGGGGCGGTATGCGTTTGCGTCAGCCCACACCAAGGCAGAGGAGCTGGCCCTTGCAAGCCTCTCCAGAGCCGGGCTTGCTGAAATCCAACAGGAAAACACTGGTACTTTTCGCTACTATGCCTTGACCAGTTGCGTCCTCTGCCCCACCCAACGGTTGAATTTGGGCCTGAGCGCCGGGGAAAGGGAACTTCTCTGCTGGCTGAAGAAAGCTGGCCTGCGCATGACTGTTGCCGAGCTAATCTATCTGCGTAGCCGGGAGATCCGGCCCACCCGAAAGCTGCTGAGAGCCAGGAACAGGCAGGCCCTGGTAGAGAGTATTTACAACCCGTTCAATATCTCGGACAATTTGTTGGAGCAGCAGATGGAGTCTGCGGAGTGTCGGGACAGGGTGGTGGCTGACCTGATATCACTGCTGAAGAGAAAGAAACTGGTGCTGCTATGAATCCGGGCTGGGGAAAATTCAAGGAGCTGCCAGCTCCTTTGCAAAAGCAGATTATTCAGCGCATTGGTCTTGGTCTGGCAATGTTGGCGCTCTTTGGGGTTATATGGGCGGCAACTGGCACGCTCGGCCTGGCAATTCCCGGTCTGGCGATGGCGGGCTATCTCTTGGGGAGCGGAGGGCTGTTGTTCTATCGCTGTATGCAAGGGGAATACATCCGCCTGACCGGGGCCGTAAAAGAAGTCAGCACATCAGGCCTGCGAAGAAAGCCCAAGTTCCTGCTGATTGATACGGAACAAGGGCTCATCAAAATTTCAGCAGGCCGAAGGCCTTTTCCCACTGGCAGTACGGTGGCGCTCTATCTTGCAGTCAATACGCAGGTCTATGAGGAAGACGGCATCTTCAAAGTATACGGCTATCTGGCGTTGGCGCTCGCTGCCCCTCCCAAGAAAAGGATTGACTAAGCCTGGAAACTGTGATATATTATAGATACAGTTTCATGGTTTCCACAGGAAAACATAGTATCCGAGTTACAGAGTGTCGATTTGCGCGTGCTTTAGCACGAATGCGCGGTCGGCACTTTTTTTGTTTCCTGAGAGCGCCAAAACTGAATTATAGGCGGTAACTCCGCCAGAAAGAAGGCAGAAAATGTTAGCAGTTCTCATCACAGGAGCAGTAATCTCCAAAGGGTTCCAGGATGAACCGGCCATCAAGGTGTCGGACAGCGGAAAGGCAGTCTGGTTCCGTGTAGGCAAAAAGGTGTATGACCCCCAGGCCGAGGACAACCGGCGCTGGATCAACATCAACGTCAAAGGTTTCAATTACATGGCGGAGCGCATCCAGAAGATGCAGCTCAAGGAAGGCGTCTACGTCAATATCCGTGGCCGTCTGGACGAGGATGTCTGGAAGGACAAAGATGGTGAGACACACAAGAACCTCTACGTTATCGCTGAGGACATTGAGTATGCGGGCGGCAAGTCCAAGGATGAATCCGAGAGCTATACCGCCCCTGTTCACCAGCCGGACAAAGCCCCATTGCCTACTGAGGCCCCCGGCGAGTTCACCGGTTATGAGGCGTTCGGCGGCACATCCTTCTTTGACGACTAAGGTAAAACAAAATGAAATCTGAGCGTGAATAGAGCGTACAACGAGTATTTTGCTTGTTGTGCGCTTTTTGCGTTCGGAGGAAAGGAGCCTGCCATGCAGGAAGCAAAACGCAGCCCCCTACTGGATTCACTTAAAATCGTGGGCCTTGCCATCATGGCCTGCTATGTATGCCGGTTCTGGCCCATGGTGATTTTCCTTGTCATCTACGGCCTGGCAGTCATCACGCGCACTCTGGTAAAGTCCAGGAAGGCAAAAACCGCCAAACTCGTGCCGGTCATACCGGCAGAACCCATCCCGGCACCAACCCCTACCCAGCGCGACATGGAAAACCTGGCGTTTTCCATGATATGCGGTCGAATAACCGAGCTAGTAGCCCGGGACTATCCTAATGCCCGCTGGGTATGGGAGTTCCCTACAGCTCAAAAGCTTATTCTGGAGGGCCACGAGGCATACATCCTCCTGAACCAGGCCGGAGGCTATCGCCGGGCACAGGTGCTGTACCAAAACCTACAGGTTACCGGCCTAAAGTACGAAGGCATTACCGTTGCCCCTACCCAGCAGCCCACCGAACCTTCGCCGGAAGAAACCGAGCCGGACAACTACTCCCTTCTTGCCTTCCAGTGGGTGGATGCTCACACAGCGGACTTGAGCGCACAGCGTGAGGAGGCCCGGCAAAATGGTCTGGACCATGTGCTGGTGCCGGAGACTGAGCTGCCCGTAGCCCAGAGCTGGCAGGACATCTGCGCCGAGCTGGCCCGCGCCGGGTTCAGAACGCAGGTACTTGCCGAGGGTATAAAAATAACAGGAGTTGATGAAAATGAGCGCCGCTCTGAATAACCTATTCAGTTTCAACCGCGCTACGCTGCCGCCGCCTTTCGATACGGTCACCAACAAGAAAATCTCTGTGGCGTCCAAGTACGGCGACGGCAAACAGGCGACCCTTTGCTTTACAGTCATCAAGGCGCTGAACGCCGTTTGCGCCTGCATGAACGGCTCCGGCGAGGGCGCTGTGGGCGTGATCGACCACCGCTCGGTGGCGGAGTACAAGTCCTCCATGGGCCCGGACGCTTATCACCTGGCAATTTTTGACAGCAGCACCGGGGCCATTTCAGCCACAGTCTACGACAAAAACACGGAGATCGGCGAGCTGTATGTACTGAAAAACTCGGGCCGCGATGGCGCTGCTGTGATGATGGCTATGTTCCCGTTCCTTAACCGGGACGAGGAATTTGAACAGGAATTCACTGAGTATTTCGACCAGTACACGGCGGGTTTTCCCGATATCAATGCCGCCACAAATACCATGGCAATCCTCTGCGACAACGTCTACCGGCGGGTCATGGACGAGACCTGCAAGGCTCATGTCAAAGTGGCCCTGGATAAGTCCGGCAACCTGATGCGGGTTTCCCAGACACAGTTTCTTAATGCTTATTGTTTTTGCGGATTGTCCTATGACACGATACACCAGGTTGCCCAGTTCACTCCCGA
>NZ_QZDU01000028.1 GCF_009917525.1 Acutalibacter sp. 1XD8-36 | reverse complement strand
GGGACAGGAGAGGGGCTGGGCGTTACATCCGGGCTGGGGGAGGGCGTGGGAGGCTGGGGATTCTCACTGCCGCCGTTTGCCAACAGTTCCTGGCTGCTGTAGAAGATCTGCGCCACCTGCGCCCTGGTGGCTGTGCCGCTGGCATCCAGTCTGCCGCCGCTGCCGTTGATGATCTTGTGGGTAACGGCCCATTCCATAGCATACTTAGCATAGCCGGACACCTTGTTCCCATCCGGGAACTGCTCCAGTAGGCCAGCCCGGACCGTCAGGTCGCAGTTTGTGAACTTGGCATAGTTGTAAAGGATAACCGCCATCTGCTCCCGTGTCACGCTCTTGTCGGGGCTGAATTTACCGCCCCCCGTGCCGTTCACAATGCCGTTCTGCGCGGCCCACTCTACATGGGGTGCGTACCATACCCCGGCTTTCACATCGCTGAAACTGCTTGTGGGATAGTCCTTCGGGTCAATCTTGGCTTTGTTCCCCAACACCGTCACGAACATTCCTCTGGTCATAGCGCCATTGGGGGAAAAGGTAGTGGCAGACGTACCATTGAACAGCTTTTCACCTACCGCATAGTCTACGGCTGTGTAGTACCAAGCCCCCGGTTTCACGTCCGTGAACTTCTCTGCTGCGGCAGAGGCATTGACGGTCAACAGGCTCATTCCCATGAGTAACGCTAACAGCGTTGCAATCCATCTCTTTTTCATCTTAGTTTTCCTCCCCATTTTCTCCCGGCATTGGTATGTCGTGGTTTTCTATAAACTCATCCAGGGCTTTTTGCATGACCTGTGCCAAAGTGGTATCGTGGGCCAGGGCATAGACCGTCAATGCCTCTTGGACAACCGGGCTAAAGCGAAGCGTATACATCCCGGTAAACGGCTTTGTAGGCTCCTTGCCGGTTTCCGCACAGGCAGTGAGGTAATCGTCTACCGCCCGGTGGAAACTCTCCTTGATTCCCGCCACGGTCTGCGCTGTGAATATGGGTATTTGTTTCATTCCCAATATCCGCCCAATCAGGCTGTCTTTCAGGTTGGAGTAGGAAACCTGACAGAGATAGTTTTTGTACTGGAGTGTGTTTGTGGGTTTCATTATGAGTATCCCTCCTTCTCTACCCATAGTATAACACACCCTCTTGCAGATTGCAACACCTTTTTAGTTACGTTTTCAAATTCTTTTCAGTTCCACTTTCGCTCTCTCGGATTAGTGGAGAGCAGCTTATATAGCCGGGTATCAGCCGGGACGGTACTGATAAAGGGAATCATGGCCCCGCCGATCTTCATAAGGCCGTGTCCCGGCTGGGTGTTGGTGAAGTAGGTCCGCTGGTTTTCTGTAATCTTGTACAGCTCGGAGAGCTGCTGGGCGTTGGAGGGGGACTGGTTGAGCATGACCACAAAATCCGTGTTGGAGAGCATGGCCCGCCCGGATTCGCTGGCAAGCACTTCCTCGCAGTTTTGGGTAGCGCCGGTGCAGTAGCCGTTGTACTTGCGGATTCTGCGCCAGAGGTTGGAGAAAAACTTGCCGGTGTCCTCGTCCTGGAACAGCAGGGCGAACTCGTCCGCATACACAAAGGTAATCTTCCCGGCCTTGTAGTTACGCATGACCCGGCCCAGCAGGTGGTCCAGGGTGATGATGGTGCCAATGGGTTTCATCTGGTCCCGCAGGCCGCTCAAGCTGTAGCAAATCAGGCTGTTGCCGGTGTCAATGTTAGTAGACTTAGAGAACGTATTCAGCGCACCGTCCACAAAGCGCTCTAAGGAGAGGGCCAGTTCCCCGGCACGGGGATTATCCATCTTCTGGAGAGCGGCCCGGAAGTCCCCCAGCAGCGGCGGCAGAAACCTGCCCTTTGATTTCAGGAAGTCCTTGTAAACAGTTCTTACTGCTCTATCTATAAGGGATTTTGTCTGTGCGTCCAGCCCGTCCCCCTCGCTGACTTTCTCACAGAAAGTGGTAATGAACTCGGTCTTATAGGCCAGGGGGTTCCGCTCGTCCATGTCCAGCTCCAAATCAAAGGGATTGATGCTGTCCTGGCCCACATGATACACCTCGCCGCCCAGCTCTGTGACTACCTTTCCATACTCCTGCTCAGGGTCCAAAAGCAGGAAGTCGGCCTTGTCCGGGGGATATTTCAGCCGCAGGGACACCAGCTCATTCTTGCAGAAGAAGGACTTGCCGCCTCCGGTCATGCCCAGCACAAAGCCGTTGCCGCTGCTCTTAGCCAGCCGGTCAACCACCACCAAATTTCTTGTGACTGCGTTCTGCCCGTAGAGTACCCCGGATGAATCGCAAATCTCCTGGGCCGAAAAGGGCACGAACGCTGCCAGGGTTTCGGTGGTGAGGCTGCGGTCCATGGAGATACGGTCCAGGCCGTAGGGCAGGACCGTGTTGAGCGCGTCAAGCTGCTGCTCGGTGCAGATATTGAACTCGCAGTTTTTGCCTCTGGTGACATTGCGGATAAGCTCCGTGTCGGAATCAAGCTGCTCCAGGGAATCCGCCATATGCGCCAGGGTGACGGTAGCCACCACCAGCCCCAAGTCCTTCTGGATGATGTCGTTAAGGCTGTCTGTAATAGCGTCCCTGTCCTTGCGGAAGTTGTACGGCTCCGGGGGCGCGATCTGCATCCGCTGGAGCTGCTTTTGCTGAAAGCGCATGGAGTTGGCCTCCAGGGAATCCAGCTTTTGGGTGTAGTATTTCACGGCTTCCTCGGTGGGCACAGGCAGGAAGTTCACGGAAATAATCATCTCTGTATCGAGATTGATAAGCTCCTTGACCGTATCATCGTAAATCCAGCTGGCGTACTCGGTCATTGCCAGCACACAGACGTAGCGGCTCCCGATTTTGAAGTAGTCCGGCGCTGGGAGGAAGCTCATGGGGGCAATGCTGTCCTTAAAGCTGTGCCTTTTGCGCCGCTTGTCCTCAAAGTCGAAGTGCCAGTAATTTTCATCCCCGGGGCGGTAAAAGTCGTGGAGGATGCGTAGACGGTCCGACAGGTCAACTGGGGCCAGCTTGGAGCCCATGTTGGCAAAACCCAGGGCCAGTTCTGTGCCCACTCTGTCAAAGTGTATCCCGGCCTCTTTGGGCGTGGACTTGCTGACAGAGGCGGTAAAGTACCGCTCCTGAATAATGCCGGTGCCCCGCCCGGCCTGGCTTTCCAGAATCCCATTCATTTCCCCGCGCAGCTCGTCCAGGCCGTCCCCGGCAGTCTGGTATTGCAGCCGTTCCAGCAGCTCCCGGTTGATGTGCCGGTTGATAATGGTGATCTGGGACATCTCACCGGGGGTGCAGCCCTTAGCCAGCGCCCGCATATCCCGGATAATGCCCTCCTTCTCCGATTGACCGGCTATCTGGTAGTTGATGTCAGAGAAGCGGTAGGTCCTGGAATAGATGCTGCCATTGGAGAGGAACATCCCATCCGGGTACACGGTGTCCACGGGAATCAAATCCTGGGTGGAGCGGGGACGCTTGAAGTAGTTTTTCTCCCGGTGCCGGGCTTTCATCTTCTTTTCGCTTTGCAACATTCTTGTGTATCACTCTCCTTTTCTTACTCAAAATGTGTACAACAAAAGGCGCTCCGTCTGGGAGCGCCTTTTCCGTTTCCTGATGAACTGATAGACTTATTGGCGAGTGAGCTTCTCTACTTCGGATAGGTCAAGCCCAGTCAAACCGCTGATTTCCTCCGGCGAAAGGCCGTGGGAAAGCATACGCTGCGCCACTTCCTTAACACCCTCCTTACGGCCTTCCTCCCGTCCCGCTTTCCGCTCATCCAGCATCTTCATCGCCATGGTCATATACTCCACTTCCCTTCCGCTGTTTTTCTTGATGTTGCTGATAGCCGTCTCGATCTGCGCCAGGTAGGAGGAATGGGACACGTCAAAGGACTCCCCCTTGTAACCTGCCCGAACGTAGCGCAGAAAGCTCAGAATCTCATGGTTGGCGTTCTCTACTGTAAAGTCTGCGTTGAGAATGAACACATGGGAGCCGTCCTCATACAGAACCCGGGGAGCGCCCTTTATGTGGCTCTCCCGCTCATATACCGCCAGCCCAGCCTTATAGTAATCCTGGGCGCAGATAAAGATGACGTAGCTCTCGCTCAGGTCCTCATAGTCCGCGCTGATTTCCAAAGAGTGCCGGTCTATGCCGCTCTGATAGTATCGTACCCGTTTCTCCAAAGCGCTGTGCAGGGACGCTTGAATCTCCACGTCATATTTGGTGTTGTGCTCATCCTTAAGGTACACATCCAGACGGATTCCATGGGCGTCATACTCGTCCTTGAGGTCCTTCTGCTTGTCAATATAAACGACCTCTGCAATAGACTTGCCCAGCAGTGCCTCCAAAAACGGTTTGACGTTTTCCGGCTGGCGCATAACTTCTGAAAACATGAAATCGTCCACGATGCTCAAATCCTTGAACGGCTTGATTGCCATGGGAACCGCCCCCTTTTACTTATATTATACGTTTTTCCCGGCAGGTTTGCAAGCCTAATTCTTGCCAACTTTCGTATGCGCGAGGGCTTTCAGCGGATTCTCCGGCCTAAAAAACAGGGGCCTGTTCAGCACCAGCCGGGAACGGATGAACACCCCTATCATGCGCTCAAATGGCATACCATGCCAGCGCACGAAGCCAAAGGCCCCAAAGGGCGCAGCCGCCGCCACGCAGAGCCAGCTCACGGCCTCCATGCTCATCCTGCGGTTACAGAGCATATATACTCCCAGCGCTGCCGCCAGCGCGGAGAAAATAAGCTGCCGGAGGGTCATACCAAAGTAGACCACCTCCCTATACTCCCGCACATCCTGATTGGATTTTATCTGCATACTTTTTGCCATTGCCATCACGTCCTTTCTACATCCCGAAAATACGGTGGGTCACTTGGTCGGCCCCCTTGATGATACCCAGCAGCAGGAGCATATTGAAAATCAGGCTGTACATATAGGCCATTTCTTCTGCCGCATCCCCAATCCACTGGAAAATGCCCAGCCCTGATAGGTCTATGACCGGGGACTGGCAGTAGGCCGAGAACACGATAAGGGCCAGCCCAATGGTAAGGCCCTCCAAGCTCACCCCGGCAAAGGACTTGAGGAAATTCTGCCCAATGGAGTGGGTGGATTCCGAGCCAAAGGTAGCCAGGGGGATGGGGGATAGTGCCGCGAATAAATATATCTTAAAAAATCTCCCGATTACGGTCAGCAGCAGGGTCACGGAAAGCACTACCGCCACGATAAAGCCAATCAGCCCCAGTAGGAGCGAGGGAATTTGTGATAGTGGGTTGACAACCGCCATAATGGTGGAGATAATTTTGAGGATGCCGGTATCGTCAAAGTTGGGGGCCGTAACGCCTGCCCACATATTCCCGTCCGTCAGGCCGCTGGTGGTGAACACCTTGGTAATGAGCGCTCCGGCAATCATGAAAATCCCATTGACCAGCCGCCACGCCACCGCTATACTGTACTTTGTCAGAATAAACCGGACAAACAGCTTAAAGACGTGCTCCGGGCGTTTCAGCTCCACATAGGAACCGGCGGTGCGTACCACGTTCCAAAGGGTCAGAATCACCAGCAGGGCGTAGGAGAACGCCTGCAAGCCGTTGTTGATGTTCTCCATAGCCAGCGCCACGTTGGGTGCAAAGGCAGTCAGGTCCTGGGTCAGGAAGTTGTAGCTTGTTTCTGTGGCAAAGCTGAACAGGTCCAGTATGGATTGTATAAACATAGGCTATTTCTGGATGGCAGTCAGGATTTCCGGCGAGAAGAAGATAATGATTGCTCCGGCGATACACATCAGCCCTTGGATGCGCTGGCTGGGGTCATGGCCGGAGAAAGACATTCCCACCTGCAAAATGCCGTAGATACAGAGAATACCGCCAATCACCTTGACCAGCCCGGTAATCAGCTCGTTGAGGTTGGTGAGCATGGTATCCACCTCTGTTACCCCGGTGATGAGGGGACGGATGGTGAGTGCGTCCGCACCTGCGGCCTGGGCCGGGATAAGGTTGCAGCTCATAAGCACCAAAACGGCGGCAATCACTGCCAGCAGCTTTCTCATTTTCAGAAAGATTTTCCTTGTTTTCTGATTCATGGAATCATTCCTTTCGTTAAAAAATGGCAGGAGCGGCACATCTGTACCGCTCCTACTTGGATTCATTATCGTCAATAAAGGTAAACCACACAGGCTTGGCCTCCGGCAAAGCCATGGCCTGCTCCTGGGTCAAGTCCATCACAGGCTCAAAGCTGGCGGCAATATGGGTCAGCTCATTGTGGACATAGGGCGCGGCCCAGCCATAGGTGGTTTCCTTAATGTGCGGGTGGCGCTTGAAGTCAAACTTTCCGTCCAGGATGGGCCGCTCCCCGCGCACGAACAGTAAAGCCAGCTTATTATCCAGCATACGAATCTC
>NZ_QZDU01000027.1 GCF_009917525.1 Acutalibacter sp. 1XD8-36 | reverse complement strand
CGCTGAAAAAAAGTCAATCCCACCGCCTTAACGACCAGATAGCCGCAAAGGAAAAGGAATTGACCAGGATACGGAAATCTTTTTCGTAGAACGTGACGTTAGATATATCGCAGTCAATGACGGGGTAGACAGCGCAAAGGGGGATAACGATTTTACCCCGTTCCGCAACCTGTTTAATGATTTTTACGCCAAAGACACAAGTAAAAAAGTACGAGCAATCAAACGGGCGCAAGGACAAGCGGGGGAACATCTGACAAAGCCGCCTTACGGCTACATGGTAAGCCCTGCGGACAAAAAGCTATGGATTGTGGACGAGGAAGCCGCCGCTGTGGTGAAACGGGTTTTTGATTTATGTATCGGTGGGAAAGGCCCTATGCAGATAGCGAAAATCCTCAAGGAAGATAAAGTACCGACTGCCAAAGCCTACTATGCCGAGAAAAAGGGGAAAGCACTTCCCGAAAATCCGTACAACTGGAAAGACAGCACGATTGTCGGCATTTTGGAACGTATGGACTATTGCGGACATACCGTAAATTTCAAAAGCTATTCCAAATCCCACAAATTAAAGAAGCGGATTCCAACCACAAAAGAACAGCAGGCAATTTTCTATAATACCCATGAAGCGATTGTAGAGGACGCTGTTTTTGAACGGATACAGGAACTAAGAGCGAACAAACGCCGCCCCACAAAAGCGGACAGACAGGGATTGTTTTCCGGCTTGGTATATTGTGCGGACTGTGGGAGTAAGCTACATTTCGCTACTTGCAAAAGTTTTAATGGCTCACAAGACCATTACCGCTGTGCAAAGTACAAGAGCAATACGGGAAGCTGTACGGCGCACTTTATCCGCGAAGAAGTGTTGAAGCAGATAGTATGGAGCAGGATATTTGATGTGACTGCCCTTTTCTTTGATGACATCATGGCTTTCCATGAAATGATGTACGCACAACGCTCTGCCGAAACGGAAAAGGAAATGAAGCGCAGAAAACGGGAAGTCGGACAGGCAAAAAAACGGATTGTAGAGCTTGACCGTATCTTCAAGCGGATTTATGAGGACGATATAAGCGGCGCAATCAGTCACGACAGATTTTTGAAGCTGTCCGCAGAGTATGAAGTGGAACAGCGGGAACTGGAAGAAAAGGTCAAGGCAGACCAGCAGGAAGTCGATACCTACGAACAGAACAAGAGCGACTTTGGCGGCTTCTCCGCAATTATCCGTAAGTATGTGGGGATAAAGGAACTCACCCCCGCAATCGTCAATGAATTTATCAAGAAAATCATAGTCCATGCGCCGGAAAAAGTGGACGGGAAGCGGGTACAGAAAGTAGATATTGTTTTCAACTTTGTAGGGGAAATCAATTTTCTTTCTGCCACGCAGCCGAAACGGCAAGGCGCATAAGGAAAATGCGCTCAATGAGCGCAAGAAAAGACGGTACAGCCCTTGTAATTGGGGCTATACCGCCTAATCTGAAATTACTTCCTTCTAACCGTAATCATTTGATTTACAAGGCTTTTCTGACACATCTCCAACTTATAAAGAGAGAGCTTATTGCACAGCAGAAGCATAAAAAATGGGTGGTGAAGCTATTTGCTGGCCAATCGGACAATGCCTAGGAAAGCTCTAAAGACTTTTCTCCCTCCATAAAACATTCGCCGCCCTGGGCCGGGGCGGGCTGGTCGCAGCCTGCCAACGCCACGCAGAGGGTTCGTACGAAAAGAACCGCTTTTTCAAGTGTCGTCCTTCCGGTTCCCAATAAAGTTTTTCAGTATCTGCGCCGCCTGTGCCCGAGTGGCCTGCCCCTTTGGACCTAACCGCCCGTCACCGTAGCCGTTCAAAATCCCGTTCTCCACGGCCCAGCGCATAGCCTCCAGCGCGTAGCCGCTGATCTGGCTCTCATCGTTGAAATCCAGTTCCTTGCTGGCGGCGGCAGGACTGCCAGAGTACCGCCAGAGCATCACCGCCAGCTGCTCACGAGTAATGGGGGCGTTGGGGCCAAACGTGCCGTTTCCGTAGCCGCTCACGATACCCTGGCTGGCGGCCCAGCGGACGGCCCCGGCGTACCACGACCTGCCCCCTACGTCGGAGAAATCCAGAAGATAATCCACTCCGGGACGGCCCTCCCTGTTGAACAGGATTTGGGCAAGCTGGGCGCGGGAGAGGGTATCCTCCGCCCCGAATCGGCCGTCGCTGTAACCGTTCATCAGGCCCTGCTCCTGGGCAAAGCGCACCGCCTCATAGTACCAGTTATCCTCGGATATGTCCGAAAAGGGGTTATCCCAGGGCGTTTCCGTCCGCTTATAGGTCACTTCGATTTTCACTTTGCCGCTGGGCTGCCAGAAGGTGTAAGTGCCGTCCGGCTGCGCCGTCAGCTCCACCCTCTTGCCGTCCCTGTCGGTGACGGTGATGCTGTCCAGCTCATAGCCCTCGTCCGGCCTGAGCTCCACGGTCACGGTGTCGCCCCGCTTCGGGCTGGAGGGGGAAACGCTCACGCTGCCGCCCTCGCCGGGCTGGGTCACATCGGGCTTGTAGGTGGGCGGAACGTAGCCGCCGGAGGAACCGCCCCCGGTGGCGGGGATGGTCTCGGTCTGTGTCCAGTAGCGGCAGTCAGTACATTCCCTGTGCCTGCGGCCCGCTGTGGAGCTGGTGGCCGCCTGGTCCACAATCCAGCCGCCGGGGTTGTGGGGGGCGTCGCCGCTCCTATCGCCGCAGGAGCACTCATGCCAGTGGCCGGCGGCGTCCGACTTCCACTCAGCCCCATAGCTGTGGCTGTGCACAGGCGGGATGGTCTCGGTCTCCAAATACTTGCAGATATTGCAATCCCGGTGCTTCTGCCCCTCTTTGTCAGAGGTGGCCGGGATGTCAATTATCCAATCGCCGAAGCTGTGGTCGGCCTTGTCAAATTGATGGTTTTCGGCGCAGTTCTCTATTTTGCAGGGACGCCAGTGGCTGGTACTATCGGAACCCCATTCGTCTGTATTTGCTTCATGTACGGGGCCGATATTCAGGTCTTTTCCATCGAGGCGCGTCACGTTGGCACTCTCGCTGATCTCAATTTTGTCGCTTGGGAGAATAGCGTTGCCCTTGGCGTTATTACCGCCGCCAATGTCCGCGCCGCTTTCGCTGCTGACCTTCACCGTGCCGCCGCTGATGGTGATGCTGCCGCCTCCTCCTTTGCTGCCCCCGCCTATGCCCGCGCCGCCGTAGTTGTTCCCGTCGTCTTGGCTGGTGGCAGTCACCGTGCCGTTGTTGATGGTGATGGTGCCGCCGTTGCTTCCGTCTCCGCCACCAATGCCCGCGCTGCCTGTGCTGCCGTAAAACTCCAGCTTGCCCATGGCACTCTCGTCCTTGGACTGTGCGTAGATGGTCAGGCTGTTCCCTTCGCTTACGTTGATGCCCACCGTGCCCTCCAAACTACAGCCGTTCGCCAAAATCAGGTGGACGTTTCCGGTAACGGTGATGGGCACTGGGAAACGTAGAGAGCCTCGCGCCACATACCAAACGCCGTTCTCCCAATCGGGGAGAGTGGGGGAAACGGGGAGGAATGTCTCGCAGAACTTCTTATCTCCGTTTTCATCCAGATAGGAGATACTGACCCGCCAGGGCCTCAGGGCACAGGCTTACCAGTACCGCCGCGCACAGCAGCAGGCTGCACAACCGTTGTTTCCAGCTTCTCATAGTTTCCTCCTGTCCGGCAGAGGGAGATTTTGTCTCGTAGGTAACCTACGAGACAAGGGGGGGACCCCCCTTGCCGATTCTTTCTTGTCCCGGCTGACCGGGCATAATATTCCACGTATACCATAGCAAAAATTTCGGCTCAAAGCAATAGGTTTTGCATGAGTGGACAAAATCCTGCATGAATGGTAAGCCGGGGCGGCTGACAGGCGCACTTGCCCGCACAATTTTCTCTGCATCTTCCCTATGTCCGCCTTGATTTTTTCCATAGATCTCCTGCCTGCGGAATTTCGGCGCAAACGCTGTATGGTGCTGGCGTCTCCGCTTTGGGGTGGTAGACTATTAATGTCATTCATTTGTCTTTCCTCCTTGTTGTAATGTAGTGCGGCTGCCTAGACCTCTTCTATCCTACTACAAGGAGGTTTTTCTTTCATCTAATTAGGCTTTTCGGCTGGCGGTCTACGCCTACCTCATGTACTGCGAGGATAGGAGGTCGCATCAGTGTTGGCCGAGCTACAAGACCATCGGTAGAGCGGGGTGGGTATGAATGAGAACACTGTAAGGAAATATGTGCGTGAGCTTGAGTACAAGACGCTCATTCTTACAGAGCCTACAAAGTATGAGAACTCCAACGGACAAGTGCGGAATGGCAATTTGATTTTCACGATTCTCCCCATCCAGGGAGCAATCGAGTATCAAAACAAGTGCCAGTTATGGACTTGACCCGTTTGTGGCCCCTGTGAGGGCCGTGTCAGGCGAACTTGGGCCGTTCTCAAGGAGTAAGAAGAGAGCAGTCCCAGTTCGCCGTTTTGGGGCATTTGTGGCGATTTGTAAGGGGCACCGACCTTGCCTCCAGCAGTGGCATAAATCCTCCGCGAGCAACGGCGCAAACTCGCTGCAAAGATATGCACTGAAATGGAAAATAATCCAGCCAGAGAGAGCAAAAGAAAACATGGTCTAAAAACAAGCAGGAGAAAGCAAGGCGCCATGCCGGCGCCTTTGCGGTTCACACCGTCCGGCAGAGCCGGGCGGGAGGGCTAGAAACTACGGGCTTTTTCAGGATTCACAGGGCGGTGTAAGATAGGGTCACACTAGGGGTTGCTAATATGAGTTTGGTGTAGAGTTAGGGGTTGCGGATTCAAAAAGTGGCTGAATACAAGGGAAAATCTAGGGGGCACAAGTTGGTGTAACACGATTTTGGAGGTGCTTTATGGATTCAGAAAAAATGCAGCGAATAAGCCTATATTTGGACAGAGGGCTGGTCAATCGGACAGACATATTTGCGAAAGAGCAGGGCTTTTCTTCTCGAAATGAATTGTTCACACGAGCGGTTGAAAGCCTCATGGCTAACAGCGATTTACAGGATAATGACATTTTGGGCGAAAAGTTAGCTGGGGCGGTTTTGAGGTTATCTGAGGATAACGCGAAAGCTATCTCAAAAGGGCTCTTCCGCTATGCAGTACAGTTAGAGATGGTGATGCGGATGCTGGCAGAACTTTCCGAGTACACACCGGAGCAGGTAGAAGAAATGCGCCGCGAGGCTATAAATAATGTGCGCCGTACCCGTGGCAAGGTGCGTTTTGAAGATATTTTAGCTGGATATTACGAAGATTGATACCATCAGAATTTGCGCTGCTAAACAAAGAAAAGGAATTTGGGTGGAACTGGAAAAGTAAGAAAAATGTCAGTGGACTTTCTCAGCAGGGTGTGGTATTGTGGTGTGCTGAGAAAGGGGGCCGTTTTATGGCAAAGAAACGAGCAAACGGCGAAGGTAACATCCGCAAAAGGAAAGACGGTCGATGGGAAGGTCGATACACCGCTGGCTATGACCCCGCCACCGGCAAGCGAATCATCAAAAACGTGCTGGGCAAGACCCAAGCAGAAGTCAAAGAAAAGCTGGCCGCGGCAATGGACGATGCCAAGGATTTGGACGTAGCCCGCTCCGACGATTACACGGTAGGTTCATGGTTGATAAACTGGTACACGCTCTACGCCAAGCCAAATGTGCGGGTTTCCACCGCCGAATGCTACCGCCGGAGCATCGAACTTCACGTAAACCCGCGCATAGGCGATATCAAGCTAAACAAGCTGACAGGCCGCGACCTGCAAAAACTCTACCACGACCTCCGCGAAAACGGCAGATTGCGGGAGATCCAGAAAAAGAAATCTCCTGGTCTAAGCGCCTCCACGGTTCGCGGCATCCACCTCATGCTCCACAACGCACTGAGCAGGGCGGTCAAAGAACGCTTGATTCAGCGCAACCCCACGACAGACTGCATTGCTCCAAAACTGGAGAAAAAGGAAATGAAGTTCCTTCCCGCCGAGGACATGAAAGCCTACCTTGACGAGACCGACCGCCGCCACGTTCTCCCCATGTTTTACCTGGAGCTGGTCAGCGGTCTACGCAAGGGTGAACTGGTAGCGCTCCTCTGGTCAGACCTGGACATCGAAAACCATACCATCAGCGTGAGCAAGCAGGCCACCCGCGACCAGAACGGCAACATTGTCATCACCCGACCTAAGACAGAAACCTCAGTCAGACTGGTGTCCATCCCACAGAAAGCCGTGGAACTACTCCAACGAGAACACCTCAAGCACCCGGATAACCCCTATATGTTCCCCTCAACGCGAACTGGCGAGATGTATTACCCCGACTCGATAGTAACGCTCCACAAACGGATATTAGTGTCAGCAGGATTGAGTTATATAAATTTTCATGCCCTCCGCCACCCGTATGTCAAGCCCACGACAACAAATTTCAGAAGTTTTTTGAATTTCTTTGCCGCTAGAGCCAAAACCGCCTATTTTCCAGACGATTTCAATATTCTGCTGTGGA
>NZ_QZDU01000026.1 GCF_009917525.1 Acutalibacter sp. 1XD8-36 | reverse complement strand
CATGAACATGAAGCACCTGGAGGCCTCTCTGGAGGACGCCTCCATCGCTGGCTGACTTTATTCAAGCCAGACCCTGCAATCTTATTTGCGAAAAATTCTTGACACTACCGGGCGGGGTTACCCAAGATACGGTTTCACGATTTGAGGCACACAATGGCCTCTATGCTATACTTCAATGGGGTGGATAGCGTGAGTATCAGCAAAAGGCTGGGCCATGCCCAGGTGAGCACCACGGCTAACATCTACGCCCATGTGATGGAGGAGGCAGACGAGCGGAACGCCGACATTCTGGCTGATGTGTTCCTGAAAAAAGCGTAGACAGTTGGAGTGCCGCCTGTTGAACTCAGAGTTGAATTTGAGGATAAAAAAGGCCGAGTTGAATTATAGTTGAATTTTGGGGCCTGGGGAGGCCCTTAAAAATGTTGCGAACGAATAGAAAAAATCCCTAGAAACCTTATAGTTTCTAGGGATTCGATGTGGTTGCGGGGGCAGGATTTGAACCTGCGACCTTCGGGTTATGAGCTGTGGTGAGCGGATTTTTTCAGCGATTTCCGGGCATTTCCGGCCCTTTTCGCTCGATTTTTCAGCCAAAACCCGAAAGTCAAGACCTATCCAGTCCACTGAGTTTTTTCGATTCTGGGTCAGCTTATGGGTCAGACAACGATCCCGGTTTCACGGACAGTGTGGAGAAAGCCGCTGTCAGAATCGGCAGCAGTCAAAAGGACAGGCTCGATATCCGCATTGATTTTTCTGGAAAGCCTCCATAATAGAGCGACACTGTCCAAATAGTCGCCTGGAATATCATCAACAATAATGGCAATATCAATATCGCTGCTTTCTGTGGAAGTCCCCTTTACCTGAGAGCCATAAAGGATAATTGACCGGGTGTCCAACTCCTTCCGGACAACAGCGGCATATTTTTTTGCCAAGTTTAACACTTCGGTTTTATCCATGTCAATAATTCCTCCGCTTTGCGAATTAAATCTTCACAGCGTGATTCAGTTAGGGAACGCAAGAGCTTTTCTTTGTTGAGAGGGTATCTGGTTTCGATATTCAGCGGATTAAGAACGTCCAGGAGGGAAAGCTGACTTTCATTCATCGCAGCTGCAATTCCCGGCAGATTGGCAAGGCGTACCAAGCTGTGAATATAAGGCAGTTCGCTGTTTGGCTGTCGTTGAACGAAAACTGCTTTTAACCCCTTTTCAATGGTCTGATGGCACATGAATCCAACGTAGAGAAATCGCTTTGTTTCAAGCATAGCTTTGGCGGTCTGCAAGTCGTAATCCGCACAGTCCAGCCAGTATGCAGTTTTTGCAAATTCATCCATTGCATAATCATCACAAATATCAGTTTACAGTTTATAGTATACCACAAAGTATATGAAAAAGAAAGGGCAAAGTTCCTGTGCAAAATTTGCGCCGCATAACAAAGAAAAGCCCTTTCCCAACCACTTATGACCGCACAAACTCCAAAAAACTCCTGACTCCCAGCGTCATCCTCTCATACTCCTCCTCAAGCCTGCGCCTGTACTCCCCTGCCGCAGGCTCCAGATGATAGTAAATCCTCGACCTCTCCAGGGTAGCACATGGACATGCCCCTGCTCGATACACGCCGGGATAAGGATTTACTTGGTTCCTTTCTCAGCGATATAGTGCTCCAGGTGCTGTCCTTCGTAGCGGAAAACGAGCGGGTGAATATACGAGCCCGCCAGGCCGAGGGCATAGCAGCAGCCAAGGCCAGAGGCGTGCACTTCGGCCCCCAGGCCAGGGCCCTGCCCGAGAGCTTCCCGGCGCTGTACCAGGCGTGGCGGGAAAAGAAAATAAGTCTGCGCAAAGCCGCGGAAGCTTGCGGGGTGCCGAAGTCCACCTTTTATGACGCGGCACAGCGTATGAAAAGCCGGGACAATATGTAGTGTATAAAATAGAAAAACCTGTCCGAAATTGTGTACAACCCCGTCCACTCAAAAAAGTTTCATTTAACCCTAAACTTTCCCAAAAATCTGCCGATATATTGTGTGAAGCCAGCTAATAAGCGGCTTCAAAACCTGTCCGATATCTCACGGAACACCGGACAAAGCAAGTTGAGGTGATGCGTTTTGGCAGAGATTATATTGACTGGAGGTCGGGAGCTAAAGGAGTACCTTCCGGAGCTGGCGGAAAACATTGTCGAGCATATCTCTGACCAGGACCCTGAACACTGCGAGGAACTGCTTGGCGCGTTTGTTTCACAGCTTTTCCTGTCTGCCACCAAGCAGAGCCTGCGCCGTGAGCGCCGAGCCCGTCAGGCCGAGGGCATAGCAAAGGCCAAAGCCCGGGGTGTGCAGTTCGGCAGCAAGCGCAAGCCCCTGCCGGACAATTTTGATGAAGTCCGAAAATCCTGGCGAAACCGGGAAATGAACCTGAAAGAGGCCGCCAGGCTGTGCGGGATGCCGGCCACTACTTTCTACGACGCGGTCCGACGGGCCGAGCAGGAGGAAGCCGGGGAGCAGGCCGCAAGCTAAACCTAGGGGAGGGAACCCTATGCTGACATTAAGGCTCAAGCCGGGAGAATACCTGACGATTGGAGAGAATATAACCGTTCAGATATTCCATCGTAAGGGGGACTCCATCGAAGTCGCGGTGGAGGCTCCAAAAGAGATACCTGTGCTGCGCGGAAAGCTCGTGGAACGCACGGACGAGCGCCCGCCGAAGAAGCGCAGCGAGAACATTTGACTTTGATTTCACCCGGTCCTAGGCCGGTTGAGATAAAGCGTCTGAACCCCCGCCAGGCCAGCGGGACGCAGGGCGCACCCCCACGATGAACGTGGGTAAACCAAAAACGCAAAAATAATTTTAAGGAGAGAAAATTATGCGTATTCAGCACAACATTCTGGCAATGAACTCTTACCGCAACTACAACACCAACACTTCCGCTCTGGGCAAGAACCTGGAGAAGCTGTCTTCCGGCTACAAGATTAACCGCGCCGGTGACGACGCTGCTGGTCTGGCTATATCCGAGAAGATGCGTGCTCAGATTACCGGCCTTGACGCTGCCCAGAAGAACGTTAAGGACGGCATCAGCCTGGTAAAGACCGCTGAGGGCGCCATGCAGGAGATTCAGGACATGGTCAAGCGCATGAAGTACCTGGCCACCCAGTCCGCCAACGGCACCTACGACGAGAACGTTGACCGCGTTCAGCTCCAGAAGGAAGTTGACTCCCTGATGTCTGAAATCGACCGTATCGCCGACAGCGCCAACTTCAACGGCATTAAGCTGCTGGATGGCTCAATGTCCAGCGGTGAGGCCACCTTCACCCAGGCGACCAGCGCTACTGCAACGGCTAAGATGGAGATTACGCTCAGTGACGCCAAGAACCTGATTGGCGGCAGCATCCAGGTGGGCAATAAGACCTATCGTGTCGAGCTGGCAGCCGGAACATTGGCTGCTGGAAGCACTGCTACCTTCGACGGGACTGTTCTTAAGATGGGCACAGGCGCTACAGCCAGCACAGTTGTGTCAGCTCTCGTGGCAAAGCTTGGGTCTACACTAAAGGCAAAGGACCTGGACGGCAACGAGGCAAACCTGACAGTTGCAGCCTCTGGTGGAAAGATTAAGATTACAGCAACTAAGGCAGGCGTCAAGCTTGACGTTACCTCTCTGCCCACCTTCTCCTTCAACGGCGGCCGTAAGCTGCAGATAGGAGATACCCCCCACAACTTCAACCAGATTCGTGTGGGTGCCAACGATATGCATGCGGATAACTTGTTCCTGGGCTATTCTGTAGACATCACCACCGCCGACAAGGCGGGCGATGCACTGAACTACATTCAGTACGCCAGCAACCTGGTGTCCTCTACACGTGGTGACCTGGGCGCAGCTCAGAACCGTCTGGACCACACCGCCAGCAACCTGTCCGTAATGGCAGAGAACATCCAGGACGCCGAGTCCACCATCCGCGACACCGACGTTGCCGACGAGATGATGGCCTACACCAAGAACAACATCCTGATTCAGTCCGCTCAGGCGATGCTGGCCCAGGCCAATGCTGTTCCCCAGGGCGTTCTGCAGCTGCTCCAGTAAGAGCGGTTTGTCAGATTGTTCCGGTAACTTTATATCTAACCGACCGAAATATTTGCACAGGAGAAGGGGCGGGCGTCTGCCCGTCCCTTTCTCATATTTTTATGGGAGGGAGCCCAGAGTGAGCGACAATAGGAGCCTGGAGATTGCCCGAAAGCTAGTCGGGCTTGGAAAAGATAAAGAAGCGGCGAAAGCGTATAAGGTAGCGCTTAATGAAGGTATAGAAGGGGACTCTGCTGCGGAGCTTGAAGCTGCGTTATGGAACCTGCAGTTTGGCACAGACTATAAAGTTTCATACACAGTGCTTCATAAACTGCACTGCGCGGGGCTTTTTCAGGATGAAACCTTCAGCATTATGACTGAGGCGTTCTATACGCCAAATATAAAGGAACTGCAGTCTCACTATGAGAGAAACTGCAAGCTTTTAAAGAAATATCCATACTTTTTCCACGAAGATTTTGTGCCGTTTGAGGAATTACCGGTACGGTTTTATCCATACGATGACAGTTCGTATATCCCATATTTTGCAAATGAAAACCGTTTTGGGGAGTTAATCGATTTTAAAGAGCCGGTGATTCGCCACCATTTCTTCCATGATTTAGAAAATCCCATACTAGCGAAAGATATTTTTTCACAGTATGAATTAGAATATTTATGCGACAATGTGCGGGACAGTACATATGTTGCAAAAGAAAACCATATCTATCTGCACTATACAAATTGGGAGGAGTTCTGCAGCTATCTGCAGTGCCTCAACCTAAGGGCTTTACTTGAAAGCAAAAAGTTTGTATTCCTGATTGATGACGAAATAGGTGAATACCCTATCGACTTCAATAAGCGCTTCGGTATTGATTACAGTAAGTTTGCGCTAAAGCCTATAGGTATCAGGGAAGTCAGCAGACTTATCTGGCACACCCAGCTGTCCACTCATAACGGAGGCGACTTTTTTAATGAAATATTTGACAATCACCCCAATTTGATTGTTATGCCCTCGCTTATGTTTGACAACGTAGCGGAGACCATGTCAAAGGTCCGCAAAATAATCGACCAGATTAAGAGTACGCAGGATATAACTGGCGCTATTGCCGACTGGGACCCCCGTTATGTTAGAGAGCTGTACCTAATGAAAAACCGCACCGAACGGGATTTTCTCGTGGCATTCTTTCTGAATGACAAACGAGCAACTGTGGGTCTTGACTATGCGTCACGAATATCCCCGGCCCTTTTCTTCCAGCCACATTTTAGCAATATAGAGTATATGGCGGAGCTGGATATGAAGGGGCGGGCGGCGCTGGTGTCTAATCAGTACGATGAGGTAATGGCTTCGCCAATATTCAGGAACTTTAAATATATAAAGACATTCACGCCCATGCGGCGTATGACGACCAGCCATGCTGCTACAGTCAGGTTTATGAACGGCATGGCTAAGGATAGCTGGGTCAACCCTCGCGAGGACGGCAAACACTCCGTTGTGGGGGACGCGGTCACCGAGCGTATCATGAACCGGAGCTTCATGCTGGACCCCCACGAGCGGCTCTACAAAGACAGCGTACTGGTGCGTTTTGAAGACGGCAAGCTGAACCCTAAAGCCACCTTCACCGCGCTGGCGGCGTTCCTTGACTTACCATATACCGAGAGCCTGACCTACTGCTCAGAATATGGAGAGCGCGACCCAATAACGCCGGGAAATGCAGTAGGCTTTGGGACTGAAGCCCTATACCGCACCTACGATGAGTTTGCAAATGACGCCGAGCGGTGTCTGATAGAATACTTCATGCGCGATGCCTATGAATATTACGGCTATGACTTTCATTACTACAACGGCGAAGACGTAGGCATGGAGCGCATGAAAGAGCTCATCGCTGGGTGTACAACTATAAATAAGTACATCCGGGATACCTACAGGCCAGTGCTCATGGAGGAGGCCAAGGATGGGCATACACTAAAGCCCGGCAAAAATCCGGAGGAATCAGTAGAAATCCTCCTGGACGAGGCTGAGGAGCGGATGAACAGTGAGCGGCTGCGCATTTTTGAGGTCCTGCAAAACGGCCTGAACTTCGTGAACCGTGCAGGGCAGCCCCTGCACATGATGCCAAAGCTGGAACTAGACCCGGCGCTCCTGGAGCAGCCGCTGTACCACTGAGGAGGTAAATAGATGAAAAAAGGAACGGTTTACTTCTTCACAGGGCTTGCGGGGGCTGGGAAGACGACAATAGGCGGCCTGTTCTACCAGCGCTTGCAGACACTCAAGCCGGACGCGGTGCTGATTGACGGCGATAAAAACCGCGATAAAGCTAATGCCCGCGCACCCCGGGATTACTCCACGGAAGCCCGGCGGCAGGGTGCAAAAAACCTCCTTATGCAATGCAATGAACTGGCGGAGCAGGGGCTGGATGCAGTTTACTGTGGCATTGGGATGTATGCCGACGTACGTGCCTGGTGCCGTGAGAACATTGAGAATTACCGTGAGATATATATAAAGGTCAGTATGGAGACCCTGAGAAGGCGCAACCAGAAGGGGTTATATTCTCCTGGAGCAAGGCAAGTGGTAGGCGTTGACCTGCCCTGGGATGAGCCGGACAGCTCCGACGCAGTAATTGAAAATGATAGGGAAGAGGCACCTGAGCTCATTGTGGACAGGCTCTTTAAGGCGTTCGGCCTGGAGGAAAGCGTATGAATATCGGGCTGATAATAGCCGGCGGCAAGGGCCAGAGAATGCAGCAGGAGATACCCAAACAATTTTTGAATGTAAACGATAAGCCTGTGATAATCTACACGCTGGAAGCCTTCCAGTCACACCCGGATATAGACGCCGTAGGTGTGGTCTGCGTAGACGGATGGCACGATATATTGAGAGCGTATGCCAGACAGCACAGGATTTCTAAACTGGAATGGGTAGTGTC
>NZ_QZDU01000025.1 GCF_009917525.1 Acutalibacter sp. 1XD8-36 | reverse complement strand
GGAGCTTGCCGCTGTCAAAATCATCGTTGATGGAGATAAACCGTACTCCATAGAGAGGGAAAACCTTCTCCGTATATTGGCCTGTCAGGATATAGTTGCGGCCCAGGCGGGATAAATCCTTCGTCACCACGCAGTTGATTTTGCCATCCTCGATGTCGTCAATCATGCGCTGAAACGACGGCCGGTCGTAGTTTGTGCCGCTCCATCCATCGTCCACATACTCGTCAATGACGGCCAACCCATGCTCTTGGGCGTACTGCCGCAGCATCATGCGTTGGGTCTGAATACTGCCGCTTTCGCCCTGCAGCTCATCGTCACGGCTCAACCTCATGTAGAGCGCAGTCTTGTAAATCTTTGTATTGCTCGGTTGTTTCACTCAAAAAACCTCCTTAAATGGAAACAACCCACGCTTATGCAATACTCGCTAAGTTCAGTATAGCACAAACATGGGCCGATTTCCAGCTTTATTTTACTTCAAACATCTCTCAGGATGCAGCGCGGTGCACAGCGTCCTCCAGTAAATTATCGATTGATTTTCCCTGCTCCGGGAAGTGCTCCGACACCTTGATTTTGTATTTCCCCACCACAAAATACTGGGTGCCGCTTTCCGACCTGACAGTCCTTCCAACAGTTTCCTTCTTGTCTTTCGCCATAGGCATACCTCCATAAACGAAAAATGCCCAGCAGGAAACTCCCGCTGGGTTCGTGCAATCTTGCTTATTCATCATCAAAATCAACTTCATCAATCTGGCCTGTGACCGCCTTTTCGATGCGCTGGATAGCGTCTCGCAGGCGCAGAACCTCTTGGTAGTACGCACCTTCATCAACAAGGCCAGTGGCATTAGCCATGAAAGCTATTTGGTTCATGTTATTGCCAATTTCTTTCAACTCCCGAGTCATGCCATAGTAATCGGCAGGAGGAGCCTCCCGAGGCTTATAGTCGTGAATTAGCAGCCGGATGTAGCCTGATCTTGTAAGCCCGCATTTGCGCGCCTTACGGGTCAGGCGCTTGTAGTCCTGCTCGGTCATTCTCATGTCAAACTTCTTCTGGTTATTCAAATAATCATTCCTCTCAAATTAGAATATGTCTAAAAGCAGGGGTCATAGGGGGTTCCCCTATCCAAGCTGCGTTTGTCCGCACACTCGTCCGCACGAGTGTCGGGACAAATGCGATGCTGGCTCGTAGAGAAAACGCAAAACTTGCGATTTCTCTATCTACTGCCTGGCTAACGCTCGGCAGAGTACGCTCCGCGCTCATGTGGCCATGTCATGGGCCACTTTTGCCGCATAGTAGCTGTCCATAGTTGTGGGGGCGTTAAATAGCATAGCTCGCAGATACTGTTTGATATTGCGCACTTCACTGGTGTTGGCGTGAAAGCAATCAGCAACATACTCGATATGTTCGGCGGTCAGCTTTAGAAACTTACTCTTGACCATCTCCGCCGGGTAATCGTCGCTGGCGATACGCACTACCTTTCGCTGCGTACATACAGTTTCCACGATGATGGTCACTAGCTCGTCCAGCAGTGGCTTGTCTACCACATCTACCAGGTGGTCGTACTCAATGTTTTCTTTTGCCAACCGCTCATAGTCGGCATAACTCGTTTCAATTCCAATCCCATCCTCTCGGGAAAGGATGAGATTGGATATATCTATATTTATTTTATCTTTACTTTGTTTATCTTTATTTTGTTGCGTGCTATTTTCCATCGGCAGTTTCTCCGTTAGCGGATTATCCGTTGTCGGGTTTTTGCACACCGGCTGTTCATAAACATTGTAGACAATGTTCACCAGCTTACCGCCGCTGCCGCGCCCCTGTACTCGTTGCAGGTAGCCAGCCCGTTCCAACTCGTTTATGGCTGAACGGATAGCCCCTACACCCTCGCGGTTGATGTAGGCCAGCCCCGCGACGGAATAGTCCCAATCATCCGGCAGGGCCAGCATTTGCGAGAGCAGTCCCTTTGCTTTGAGCGAGAGCGCTGGGTCACGCAGGTGGTGATTGCTCATCACCGTGTAGTCCTTGTCGTGCTGTACTCTGAAAATTGCCATAGCATCACTCCTTGAAAGTATTCTATGTGATGGGGCGACGCCCCTGGTCACCCAAAATGGGCATGAAAAAAGCGGCGTTCAGCCGAAGCCAATACGCCGCGTTGCGGATTGGGGAGTACCAAGTCTACTCCCCTCTAATTATCTTACCACTAATATTATACACTTGACAAAATTCAAAGTCCAGTCAAAGTATCCTTAATTTATCCTCTTCATTGTGGATATTCCCCATAATTTGTATTATTTTACTACGATATTATAGGTATATGGCCCTGATTTGCAAAAAATTTACATTTAGAAGACGCCTATCGTCGCGGCGCTAAGCGCCATGACCTCAGCAAAGAAACGGAGATTTTTGTCATAAGGCCAGGTCATAGTTCAGAGCTTCTTTGAGTCTCACTTTTAAAGAAATGCCATTGACATTTAAGGCTTCCTGCTGTAGACTTGTTTTTGAAATTGCTTTTGAGTTATTATCTACATAAGGAGCATCATTCAATGGGCGCATCCTTTGCTCACATACTTGAAACTTCCCGCCTCCAGGAAACCCTCCGCCTGAACAGGGACCTCCCCACCCTAATGCCCGACGAGTACCAAATCACTTCCGATATGGAGCGCTCCCTCTCCGAGGGCACCTATCAATTCCCGGATGCCAGGGAGATACAGACCGGCAGGCGAGTCCTCACCCGCACCCAGGACTACTTCTCCGCAAAAGTACATTTGTACCATACCCCCTTCTACTTCCACCGGCACACCTTCGTGGAGCTGCTCTATATGTACAGCGGGAATTGCCTGCAGTTCATTGAAAATCTGGGTACTTGTGTCACTCTGCATAAGGGCGACATCTTCATACTAGCCCCAAATGTCGTCCACGCCCTTCTGCAGGAGGAGGAGAACGCAGTGCTTATCAAGGTGATAATCCCGACGGGCACCCTGCTGCCGGGATTTACCCAGCGGCTGGGCGAACAGCAGTCCCGGTTCTGGGCGGGCACGAAGGACTACTATCACTATCTCCATTACACTGGCTGTACCGGCGAAGAAAGGCTGTTCGTAGAGACTATGATGACCGAATACTATACGGAAGATCCGTATAAAAATATTGCCCAGACCAGCTGGCTACAGCTATTGCTTATTGCTCTATCCCGCCGCGAGGGGCAGGAGCGCCGGTACAAGCTGGGGCACAGCGCGGTGGAGATGGGGCGCATTACCGAGTATATCTACGAACACAGCGAGACAGTAACTTTGGATGGGCTCGCCAGGGAGTTTTCCTTCAGCCCAAGCTATCTCAGCCGCGCCATAAAGGAACACTGCAACATGAAATTCCTGGATCTGCTGCGGGAGTACAGGCTGGAAAAGGCCGCCACCCTGCTGGCCGGAACAGAATATCCGATTGAGAAGATAGCGGAGCTGGTAGGCTACCGCAGCGCCGCCTCGGTGTATCAGGGGATGAAGGAGAAGTTCGGCATATCGCCTACGGAGTACAGGGAAAATTATAGTCAAATCAATAGAGAACACAGAGCAAATGAATAAATAGACAAAAGCCCCCCTCGCTGATATAATTGGTTCAGCAAGGGGGAATATTTATGCAGCGCAACAAATTGGAGGGACCAGTAGGCAGGCTCATGCTCTCGCTCTGCACCCAGACCACCTTCTCCCTTTTTCTGTACCATGTATACAGCCTGACGGACACTTTCTTCGTGGCAAACGGCGTAGGCGGCATGGCAAGCGGCGCTGTGGGCGTCTTCGCGCCGGTGCTGACCCTGGTGAACGGTATCAGCTCCACCCTGGGCACCGGCGGCGGCTCGGTCATCTCCCGGCGGCTGGGGGAGGGGGACGACTCCCAGGGGCGCAGAGTGGTGGGGTGCATGATGTTTGTCTGGCTTTTGTGCTCGGCCGTCATCACAGCGGCAGGGCTGATTTTCCTCGACCCGCTGCTGGACTTGCTGGGCTGTACCCCGGAGATATACCCCTACGCCGTGGACTATGGCCGCATCATGCTCCTGAGTACGGTGGTCAGCACTGGATTTTCCGGCATCATGCGCGCCCAGGGCGACATCGGCTATTCCACCATCCAGTGGAGCGGCCCGGTGCTTATCAACCTTATCCTCGACCCGGTGTTTATCTATGGCCTGCATATTGGCATTGCCGGGGCGGCGCTGGCAACGCTCATTGCCCAGCTATTTTCGGCGGCAAACAGCGTATACTACTTTTTCTTCCGCAGGAAAACGCCCTGTCGGGTGGCGCTAAGAGATGTCCGCTGGAACGGACCGGCCTTCCGGGAGATGGCGGGCGTAGGGCTGCCATCGTTTTTGGGGAGCCTGGGCGGCACTTTGGCGGGCACCTTGGGAAACCAGGTGCTAGGGGCCGTCGGAGGTACCGCCGCGATCAGCGCTTTTACCATCGTCAGCCGGGTGCAGAGCTTTGTGTGCACCCCCTTCTTCGGGGTGATGCAGGGCATCCAGCCCATGCTGGGGTTTGACTTTGGGCGCAGGGATATGGGCCGGATAAGGCGCATCATGAGGTACGCGTTCCTATTCGCGCTGGCATATGGCCTCTCTGCGGCAGTCGTGTTGTACTTTGCCTCAGAGCAAGTGATGGCGCTGTTCAATAAAGAGCTGATTACCCAAGGCAGCGCGGCCTTGCGGGTGCTCTGCTGGACATTGGCGGCCGCCGGGCTGCTGCCCATTGTACAGGCGTATCTGCAAGCGCTGGGACAGGGGAAAAGGGTGCTTTTCCTCTCCCTGGGGAGCGTTTTCCTTATCCGTCTGCCCATACTGCTGATAGCCGGAACCTTAAAAAGTATGGACGGAGTTTGGTGGGCACTGGCACTCAGCGACTGGCTCATAGCCCTGTGGGCCGTGATAATTTACAAGAAACAGAGAGGTATTATAAATGAAAAGCTTGACAAAAAATGAACAGAGTCGAGAAGCCATCGAGCGCATGGTAAAGCATTGCTTTCCCGGCAAAAATATGGTTGGCTATACAGAGCTTACTGAGGGTTATTTCAATGTGGCCTATGAGGTGGAGCTGGACAGTGGCGAGAAGGTCATCCTGAAAGTTGCGCCGGCTCCAGGCACCAGGATAATGACCTATGAGCGCAATATCATGTACAGCGAAGTCAATGCCATGAAGGCCGCAAAAAGCGCGGGACTGCCCGCCCCGGCGGTGCTGGGATGGGACAACAGCCGCGCTATTTGCGCCTCTCCCTATTTCTTCATGGAGAAACTGGCGGGGAAAAGCCTTAATTCCATAAAAAGCAGCCTAACGGATGGAGAGATCGGGGATATTAACCGGCAGGTGGGGGCCATAAACCGAAGAATAAATGACATAAGATGCCCGCGCTTTGGCTACCCGGGCCAGCCGGAATTTCAAGGGGAGCAGTGGTTCCCTGTGTTCCGCAAAATGCTTGAGGCCGGGGTGACGGACGCGGAAAACGGCCATGTGGACATAAAGATAGACGTTGGCAGGCTTTGGGAAATGCTGGACCGCGACTGCCCGGTTTTCGAGGAAATCATCGAGCCCCGGCTGGTCCACTGGGACTGCTGGGACGGCAACATCTTTGTGGAGGGCGGCAAAGTCACCGGCATCATCGACTGGGAGCGCAGTCTCTGGGCCGACCCGCTGATGGAGGTGGGGTTCCGCACCTATGCCCGGAATGAGGATTTTTTTGCGGGGTATGGAATATGGGATCTGACAGCCA
This sequence comes from Acutalibacter sp. 1XD8-36, assembly GCF_009917525.1. Lineage (GTDB taxonomy): Bacteria > Bacillota > Clostridia > Oscillospirales > Acutalibacteraceae > Acutalibacter. The sequence goes on along the minus strand of NZ_QZDU01000025.1, from coordinate 1,391 downwards.
GCCAGAAACGGCGGGCCTTGTGGTATGATGTGTATTTGATGGTGCTGGTGTCGCTAGAGTGTGAGTACAGGCAGTATGAGACTATGGATATGTATGAGTGGTCGACGAGTGTATTGGTGCGGCAGTTTGAGAAATTGGAGGGAGAATTTTGATAAAAATGAGCTTATTTCAGCATTTTATGAAAGGTATTAGGAACTAAAAACCGCGTTGTAGGGAGCGGATATCGACAAGATAAGGGCGCTCTTGCTGGAGGTACACGCTATGGTGCACCCGGCTGAGGTTTCCGGGGAGCAGAATAAGGTGGTACCCCGGGAGATACTGCGCGGCCTGACACTGGAGCAGGTGCGTTCGATGGCGCCGGAGGAGTGGGGCATGCGCATTCTGGATGAAGGCGGGGTGACAACGGATTTCCGCTCGGTGTGGCTGCTGGTATTTTGGGGATGGTTAACCGTGGGCGGGATGATTTTGATGCCTATTACGGGACATCACATGATGCATTTGCCGCAGTGTGTTCTGATGATATAAAAGATTCTATAACAACAATGGCCTCTCCATGATTGGAGGGCCATTGTTGTTACACAAGAACGATTTCACTATTAACAATTTCTCTCGCGCAAGCCTGAACATTGTTTATCCTGCCAACCTACGCCATCAAATCAGCGGCTTTCAAGTCCTCGGTAATGCCGTTTTGTGAATCTTCCAAAGGTGGTGTTTTGCGAGTAATTGCTAAGCGTGGGCATTTCATGTCCTTAATTATAGAACTTCCCTGGCTCCGGCTCAGTCAAATAATATTGTATGGCCGTGTGCATATCCGTAAGGTAATACTCGATTTTCTCTGCTATCCCCTGTGCGCCGTATAACTCCCACCTCAAGGGTCCGGCCCAGCCAGCGCCTTCATAACAAAGACTGCGGTCATATTTTATGGTATCGGGCAGATTCAAAAGCGACTTGATTTCCCGCATTTGAGCACTGTCCTCGACCTCTGCCGGGTGATAGTAAAGACAAAAACAGTTTGTTTCCTCGTCCGCAGTTATATAGAATCTATCGCTTACTGTTCGGGTAAGCATTTGGACAAATCCATTTGCAACCGCTGAGGTATTGTTGTAATCGCTTGGAATATCCAACCAATCCCCCAAAAAGTATTTGCCTACACTTGGACTGGTGGTGAGAGAAATATCCCATGTAGCTGTAGTTCCATCATAGGCAAAAGTGGGATCATCATTCTTCCCATTCAAAACATAGTCCAGCAGCATTTCGGGATTCAAGTTATCTTTCAGTTTCGCCCGAACTTCATCTGTAATAACGATATGAAGAGCGTCCGGGACAGGAGAGGGGCTGGGCGTTACATCCGGGCTGGGGGAGGGCGTGGGAGGCTGGGGATTCTCACTGCC
>NZ_QZDU01000024.1 GCF_009917525.1 Acutalibacter sp. 1XD8-36 | reverse complement strand
AACCGCATAAATACTAGGGTTTTTGGCCCTCCAAGGGTCGATGGCATCTTTTAAGCATGGTAGGGCCAGTTGGAGTAGAGCCGTTTTTCGAACCCTTTTATCGAGAAACGGCTCTATTTTGTTTTACAATCCATTGAAATTACTGGGTTTTCAAAAAATCAGGATAACAGAGCCTGCGTAGAAAAGCACGAAAACTAATTTAAAAATTTTCACACAGGTTCATGTTTTAGACACAGGAATTATTATAAATATTGTCAATTATATAAAAGTCAACATGAAAAACTTTGGCGCACTGAAAGCTGTGGGCTATACGTACGGAGAGCTTATCTGTTCATGCAGCTGCAATTTCTGAAGCTTGCCTTTATCGTGGCAGCTGTTGGTATTGGGATTTCGTATTTCACCGGCGGAGGCTTTGAATTGACCGAAGGCAGTCCCACTACCACAGAAAGTGAAAGAGAAGTGATACTTAACTAAGTGTTTACCGACCTTGCCACATCTTCATGCCTGCTCTACGGAACAGAAGCCAGTACCAGCGTCCAGTACGGCGATTTCTATGTTGACGACCAGGACTGGCTAAAACGTATTATGACAGAAATACAGGCGCTCCTGGGCACAGACTGGCAAAGCTGCACATTGACCCGCTATGACAATGACTATCAGAACGCGAAAGAATCTTTGCAAGGGCCTGCAAAATATCGTTTTTTATCGCGATTGCCGTAGTATCCGTCATCTGCTTTTTGGTGCTGGCCTTATTTCTGGCCTTGCGCCTTCGGGACTGTGTCTATGAAACCGTCTGCTGTCCCTGCTGGGTGGTCTTGCCAGCCCTACCAGCGGTCAAATTTTGTACCAGGGAGAGGACATCGCAAAGACAGTTCTTGCCGACTACCGGCGCAGTCATGTGTCATTTATCTTTCAGAGTTACCATCTGATTGACTACTTAACGCCAACGGAGAACGTAGCCATGACATCAAAGCTAATGCCGCTCCCAAAATCTCTTCCACAAATGCTTAATCTCTTCTAGTCACACCAAAACTCACATTTTGCTCACTCTCAACTGTGACACGCATAATCCCATGCCCTGTGTCATCCCAGCAAAAAGTATCTATATCCGCACGGCCTTTGGTGACGGTCACATCCCATACGTGGCTTCCCAAATCCGGAACAAACACTTCCGTTATCCCGGGTACTGCGGCATATTCCATCTCAAAGTATTTCTCACCCCAATGATAGGAGCGTAGTTTACCTGCTACTGCCATCGGATAGCCCCGCACCAGCTGACGCCACTCAGGACGGGAAGTAATATCCTCTGCACATGACCAGTACGTATGGCTCCATAGGTTACGCTCGATTATTCTCATCATCTGTTCCCCGGCCTTTTCGTTTCCCGAGCGGCCCTCAAAGGCTCCCCACTCTCCTACAAATGCAGGGACACCAAGCTGCAGCTCCGTTTCACGGTGGCGCTGGAAAATCAATTCAATGCGGCTCGGGTCGTAGAGTTCATCATGACCAGTGTCTACAATCAAATCATAGCCATGGGGCGAGAACACCTGCCCCGGCAAAGTGAGCCGCCCAATTCCAGATGGGACCCCAATATTTGTAAAATAGCAGGGCTCTGTAAACAGCAGCATCTGGGGGTCTTCTGTATGTATCACCTGCGCCGCGCGCTCATAAAAGGGTGTCAGTAGGTCTTGCTCAAAGGGCATTGTGTGCCTTGAAATAATCTTTGTTAAACTGCGATAGAAATCCATATCAGAAAGCCCGGCAATCAGCTGGGCTTTCTTTGCCTCCTGCTCAAAATTAACTGAACCAGGCAGGTGCGCCATTACCTCACCAAGAGCCTCCTGCCCTGCCGGACCAGGGTATGGCTCATTCCAGATATCATATCCCAGCAGACCCGGGGTGCCACGGAAAAAGCTTACCGTGTGGCGCAGCATCTTTAAAAAATGGACCTGCAGCCCCATACCGCACACCGGGTCATCATTCCAGAAATGCTGGAATGCGCGGTTCACCGCAGGACTCAGCAAGTAGGCGTCGCTCCACAAATCGCCGGTCTTATGCGGCAGTCCGTCTGTGGCCTCCGCCCAGGCAGGGGCGCCTCCTCCAAAAGATACTCCGTACAGGTCCTGATGGAAATCAAGAAAAAACCTCAGCCCTGCCTGGTGCGCGAGAGCCAGCTGTTCTTTTATCCTTTGCAGGTAATTCTGGTCAAACTGTCCAGGCTGCGGCTCGACTGCCGCCCAAAAGAGGCCAAAGCGCAGAATATTGATACCGCTATGGACAAGCCTCTGGTAGTCGCCAACATCCAATGGGTAGACAAAGCCATGCTCCGGGTCTTTACACACCATATTCAAGCCATTGAAAATGCACTGGCGGCCCTGCTCATCCACAAACCAATTGTTTTCCGTCGTAATTTTACACATGTTTTATTCCTCCTGATTGCTTATGTCAGCATGAGTTTATCAGAAAAGGCTGAAACTGTCAATAAAGTTTCCAGGGATATACACTTTGATACATTAACACAGCTCAACCGAGCAGAATCTCAGTCAAAAGAAATAAAATAATACAAAAGAAGTGTCCGAGGTTGTGTGAAACACCGGACACTTCTTTTTTGCTCTCTTTTAGGCCCTACACTAATGTATTCGGTATAAATCCGAAAAAAATAAGCCTCTTCTCAGAAAAAATTTGCTGTCCGGTGTTTCACACAAGGCCGGACAAGAGACAGGAGGTAATGCGCAATGGCTGAAATCCTGCCGGACCAGGAGCTCAGGAACAGCCTGCCAAAGCTGGCGGACGACTTGGTGGCGCGTATCTCTGAAGAGGACCCTGAGCACTGCGAGGAACTGCTCGGTGCATTTGTTTCACAGCTTTTCCTGTCTGCCACCAAGCAGAGCCTGCGCCGTGAGCGCCGCGCCCGTCAGGCCGAGGGCATAGCAAAGGCCAAAGCCCGGGGCGTGCAGTTTGGCACCAGGCGCAAGCCCCTGCCGGATAACTTTGACGAAGTACGGAAGTCCTGGCGCAACCGTGAAATGAACCTAAAAGAGGCCGCCAGGCTATGCGGGATGCCGGCCACCACCTTCTACGACGCGGTGCGCAGGGCCGAGCAGGAGGCAAGTTAAATTGGGGAGGGAACCCTATGCTGACACTGAGACTCAAGCCGGGAGAATACCTGGTGATTGGGGAGGACATCACCATCCAGGTGTTCGAGAAAAAACGCAATTACCTGGAAGTGGCGGTGGAAGCGCCAAAGGATGTGCCGGTGCTTCGCGGGGAGGTCTATGAGCAAAATAACCCCCGTCCCCCGTTCCTGAGGGAAAACCGTTCCCAGACCCTTTGTGAGCGGAACGCGAATATCCGCCGCAGGGAGACCCTTGCCCGGCGGGAGGACGCAGCCCGGCAGCTTAAGGCTTTCTTAGATAAGCTTGAAAATGACAATCCTAAATTAGTGGATGAAATTATAACAATGCGGGAGCAGGTCTCCCGGCTCAACGGGGAGTTGAAGACATGACAGGCAGCGTGAGGATTGGCCTGGCGCCGACAGCAGAGCAGGCAGCCCTGATAGAAAAGACAATGGCCTGCTGTACCATGCTCTGGAACCGCATGATAACAGATGAGGCTAGGCTGCAGGCAGAGCTGGGCCGCCGTTTAGTCCCGACCCCGGCGAAATACAAGCGGGAGTTCCCCGAGCTGAAGGATGTCGACAGCCTGGCACTAAATGGCCTGCACCACGCGCTTCTAAGAGATTTCCGAAACCACGACTACAACCCGCACGATAACCCAAGGCCGGCGCCGGTAGACGGTCTGAGCAGCTACACGACCTACAGCAAGCAGTCCAAGGGCGGCTTCATGATTCGAATAGAAGGCGGCGGCATCAGGCTCCCTAAGCTGGGCCTCGTCCCAATCATCCAGAGCACAGAGCTGCCGGAAAACATGACAATTCAGGCGGCAAATGTTCAAAAAGAAAAGGGCAGCTATTTCTGCAAAATCAAGTACGAATGTCATGCAGGGCAGCTGGCCGCAGCTGTGGAAAAGCAGCCCGCTTAATCCCGATTTCCGCTGGTCCCGGGACCGGTTGAAATATACAGCGCCATGACCGGACCCGATCACTCCGGCAAGAGGCGCAGGCCCGGCGATGAACGCCGGGAAGCCCGAAACGCAAAAATAATAATCATGGGAGAGAAAATTATGCGTATTCAACACAACATTCTTGCGATGAACTCTTACCGCAACTACACCACCAACACTTCCGCTCTGGGCAAGAACCTGGAGAAGCTGTCTTCCGGCTACAAGATTAACCGTGCCGGTGACGACGCTGCTGGTCTGGCTATATCCGAGAAGATGCGTGCTCAGATTACCGGCCTGGACGCCGCCCAGAAGAACGTTAAGGACGGCATCAGCCTCGTTAAGACCGCTGAGGGCGCCATGCAGGAGATTCAGGACATGGTCAAGCGCATGAAGTACCTGGCCACCCAGTCTGCCAACGGCACCTACGACGAGAACGTTGACCGCGTTCAGCTCCAGAAGGAAGTTGACTCCCTGATGTCGGAAATCGACCGTATCGCCGACAGCGCCAACTTCAACGGCATTAAGCTGCTGAACGGCGAGATGTCTGTTGCTACTGCTGAATTCACACAGGCTACCTCTGCTACTGCTACCGCTACAATGACTATCACCCTCGGTGATGACATGAAGAACCTGATTGGCGGCAGCATCCAGGTGGGCAATAAGACCTATCGTGTTGCGCTGGCAACTGGTACTGCGGCTGCTGGCTCAACTGCTAGCTGGGTCGATGGTATTCTGAGGGTCGGCACTGGCGTAACTGCCAGCGCGATTGCCAGTGCAATTGCAAGTAAGATTGGCAGCACAGCACTGAAGGGACTGGATTTGGACGGCAACGAGGTTACTCTGACTCTCACAGCTTCTAGCGGTAAGCTCGTTATCACGGCCAGCAGGGGCATTAAGCTTGACGTTAGCTCATTGCCGACATTCTCGTTCAATGGAGGCAGAAAGCTGCAAATAGGAGATACCGCCCACAACTTCAACCAGATAAGGGTCGGTGCAAATGACATGCACGCTGACAACCTGTTCCTTGGGAAGTCTATAGACATTACCACCGCGGATACTGCTGCCGAGGCACTGAACTACATCCAGTATGCCAGCAACCTGGTATCCTCCACCCGCGGCGACCTGGGCGCCGCCCAGAACCGTCTGGATCACACCCTGAACAATCTGTCCGTAATGGCAGAGAACATTCAGGATGCCGAGTCCACTATCCGCGACACCGACGTTGCCGACGAGATGATGGCCTACACAAAGAACAACATCCTGATCCAGTCCGCCCAGGCTATGCTAGCCCAGGCCAATGCTGTTCCCCAGGGCGTTCTGCAGCTGCTCCAGTAAGAGTAATTTGCAGGAATGTTCCGGCACTTTTGAACTTGACCTACCAAAATATTTTTCTGAAAGAGAGGGGGCGGGCGACGGCCCGTCCCTTCCCTTATATTTTAAGGGAGGGAGCCCTGGATGAGTGAAAACAGGAGCCTGGAGATTGCCAGGAAGCTGGTCGGGCTTGGAAAAGACAAGGAAGCGGCTAAGGCATATAAGACCGCGCTGAACGAGGGGATTGAGGATAATCCTGGCGCGGAGCTTGAGGCGGCCCTATGGAACCTGCAGTTTGGTGACGACTACCAGGTCTCATATACTGTGCTCCACAGGCTGCATTGCAAAGGGCTGTTCCGGGAAGAGGCCTTCAGCATTATGACTGAGGCGTTTTACACACCGAATGTGAAGGATTTGAAGTCCCATTACGAGAGGAACTGCAAGCTCCTGAAGAAGTACCCATATTTTTTCAGGGATAATTTTGTCCCCTTTGAGGAGCTGCCAATTCTCTTTTACCCATATAGTGACAATTCTTATATACCATACTACATAGCGGAGGACCGCTTTGGAGACCTGATTGACTTTAAGGAGCCTGTAATCAGGCACCACTTCTTTCATGATTTGGAAAATCCCATACTGGCAAAGGATATTTTTTCCCAGTATGAGCTGGAATATTTGAATGACAACGTGCGGGACAGTACATATGTGGCAAAGGAGAACCACATCTATCTGCACTACACAAACTGGGCGGTGTTCTGCGCCTATCTCCAGTGCATTAATATCCGCATGCTGCTCGAGGACAAGAAGTTTGTATTTCTGATTGAGGATGGGGTAGCTGAGTACCCCATCGATTTTAAGGAGCGCTTTGGGATAGACTACAGCAAGTTTACCCTCAGGCCCATAGGTATCCGGGAGGTCAGCAGGCTTATCTGGCACACCCAGCTGTCCACCCATAACGGCGGCGATTTCTTTAACGAGATATTTGACAACCACCCCAACCTGATAGTTATGCCATCGCTTATGCTCAGCAATGTTGAAGAGGTGATGACAAAGATTCGGCAGATGCTTGACCTGGTGAAGAGCACCCAGGATACCGACGGCTTTGTCGCTGACTGGGACCCCCGCTATGTCAGAGAGCTGTACCTGATGAAGGGACGGACAGAGCGCGATTTTCTTGTGGCCTATTTCCTAAATGACAAGCGTGCGACAGCCGGCCTTGACTATTCCTCCCGCATTGCCCCGGCGCTTTTCTTCCAGCCACATTTCCCCAATATTGTGTATATGGCGGAGCTGGATATGAAGGGGCGGGCGGCGCTGGTGTCGGGACAGTATGACAGGATAATGAAGTCGCCGATATTCAGGAATTTCAAGTATATCAAGACGTTTACCCCTATGCGCCGCCTGACGAACAGCCACGCCGCTACAGTCAGGTTTATGCTCAACTCTGCTAAGGCAAGCTGGGAAAATCCCCAGCCGGACGGAAAGCGGTGTGTCGTTGCCGATGCTGTCACCGAGCGCATAATGAACCGCAGCTTTATGCTGGACCCTCATGAGCGGCTCTATAGGGACAGTGTGCTGGTGCGGTTTGAGGACGGTAAGCTTAATCCTACGGCTACTTTCACTGCGCTTGCAGCTTTCCTGGACCTCCCATACACCGAAAGCATGACCTACTGCTCTGAATACGGAAGGAAGCTTGAGGAAGGCCGCGTAGGGATGAGCATTGAGTCTGTTTATAGAACCTATGACGAGTATGCAAATGACGCCGAGCGCTATCTGATTGAATACTTTATGCGGGATGCGTATGAGTATTACGGATATGACTGTAACTATTACCATGGCGAGGAAGTTGATGTTGAGCGAGTGAAGGAGCTTATCGCCGGATGTACAACAATAGACGGTTATATACGGCAGACCTACCACCCTGTTCTTATGGAACAGATAAAGGATGGGAAGACATTGATTCCAGGGAAAAAGCCGGAAGAATCGGTTGAGATTACTCTTGACAATGCACAGGAGAGGATGGACAAGGAGCGTATGCGCACCTTTGAGGTCCTTATGAATGGGCTGAATTTTGTGAACCGGGCCGGTCAGCCGCTTTATATGATGCCGAAGCTAAAACTTGACGCACAGCTTTTAGAGCGGCCGATTTATCACTGAGGAGGTAAATAGATGAAAAAAGGAACGGTTTACTTCTTCACAGGGCTTGCGGGGGCTGGGAAGACGACAATAGGCGGCCTGTTCTACCAGCGCTTGCAGACACTCAAGCCGGACGCGGTGCTGATTGACGGCGATAAAAACCGCGATAAAGCTAATGCCCGCGCACCCCGGGATTACTCCACGGAAGCCCGGCGGCAGGGTGCAAAAAACGTCCTTATGCGCTGTAATGGAATGGCAGACCAAGGGATAGATGCAGTCTACTGCGGTATTGGGATGTATGCGGATGTACGTGCCTGGTGCCGTGAGAACATTGAGAATTACCGTGAGATATACATAAAAGTCAGTATGGATACACTTCGCAGGCGCAACCAAAAGGGCTTGTACTCACCGGGAGTAAAGCAAGTTGTTGGTGTTGACCTGCCATGGGACGAGCCCAACAGCCCGGATGTGGTAATTGAAAATGATAATGAGGAAGATCCAAAAGCCATTGTAGACCGGCTCATTAAAGAGTTTGGTTTGGAGGTTAATTCATGAACATTGCACTCATCATCGCCGGCGGTAAAGGGCAGCGGATGCACCAGGAAATACCCAAGCAGTTCCTAAATGTGAACGACAAGCCTGTCATAATTTATACTCTTGAGGCGTTCCAGTCACACCCGGATATCGACGCAATAGGCGCCGTATGCGTGGACGGATGGCACGATATATTGAGAGCGTATGCCAGACAGCACAGGATTTCTAAACTGGAATGGGTAGTGTC
>NZ_QZDU01000023.1 GCF_009917525.1 Acutalibacter sp. 1XD8-36 | reverse complement strand
ACGAGCCGACCGGGAACCTGGACGCCGACACCGCCGAGGAAATCACGGCGATTTTGAAAGAGAGCGCCCATACGTTCGGGAAGTGCGTGGTGGTCGTGACACACTCTGGCGAGGTAGCAAGGCAGGCGGATGTGGTGTTGGAAATCAAACGAGGACATTTGAAAGAGAGGGAAATGTGATGAAGAAAATTGCTATTATTTTGGCGTGTATGCTGGCCTGCTTTTCGCTGTTCACCGGCTGTACAAATCAGAAAGACGGCGGCGATCAGGACACGAATTTGGGGAACTCCGTGGAAATTGATGATACGGGTATTGATGTTGATAATGAAACAAAGCCGGGCGCTGAGGACAACTCTGACAGTGTTTCCCTGCCAGATGGCTACACTTACAGTTTCAAAGACCCGAATAGTGCGGACGGCATTGTAGTCACTCCGAAAGAGTAATAAAATTCTCGTTTCACATAGGCTCCACATTGGCTTTATATACGTTCCACATGGCGGCGGTACTTTGACCAAGTGCCGCCGCTTATCGTCTATTCAAAACCGGCGGCTTTAGGAGGTAGCCGCTGTGCCAATGTCATTTACCAGACCAGGTGAGATGTCAAAAAAATTCTGACCCCTCTTACGGCGAAGTCCAGCCTTGAAGATACAACAATTTCTTATGTAGCTGAATATTGCATTTCATCTATCCGTACGGCCTTTTGCCATGCGGATTTTCTCATTTTTAGAGCAAAGGGCATCCGGCCCCGGTGCCGCTCCCCGCCCCTGTTCAAATTTCGCAAAACCTAAATCTGAACAGGAGGAAAACACGATGGAGATCACCATAAAATCAACGGGCGCATGGTGTCCGTTGAAGTCAATGACGAAGTGGCCGAATGCTACGACCAGGGCAGGCGGCAGGCCGAAAACCTTTCCCATGAAAAGCGGCGGCATTGGGATGACCGGGAGTTTGACGAGTACATAGCCATGACCGAGGGCCTGCTGCCCTATCAGCCCACGCCGGAGGACATCGTATGTCAGCGGGAAACCGTAGCTCTGCTGCTGTCCATTTTGGACACCTGCACCCCAGTCCAGCGGGAGCGGTTTTTGCTCTATGCGCTATATGGTTTCGGTTATACGGAGATCGGAATGATACAGGGCTGTTCCAGAGAATCCGTTTATGAGAGCATCCAGGCCGTCCGCAGAAAATTTCTAAAATATTTCTCAAACCATCCTGACAACGGGCTGTTTTGAGGCTTACCCAGTGAGGGGCATTTGCTCCATTACTGCCTAGGGACAAGCACCAGCTTGTCCCTAGGCAGAAAGGAGGTCTATCCCATCATGGACAAAAAAGAATCCCTGTTGCGACAGAAAGCAGAGGCAGAAAAAGAGGCGGCTCAGTATGAGAACCAGGTAAAAATTCTGCTGAACAAGCAGAGGGACGCAGAGCGCCACGCCCGGAACCACCGTATGATCGTGCATGGTGCAATCATGGAGGGCGTGTTCCCCTTCACCGCCAGCATGGGCGGCGAAGCGCTCAAAGCGTTCCTAATCGACCTATCCCGCCTGCCCGGAGCGGAGAAAACGGCGCAAGAGGCGCATAAAAACGGGGACGGGGAATAGTCCGTTCGGAGAACAGCGCACTTATACACCGTTCCGGTGTCGTGCGCCCTGCCGGGGGCTGTTGCGTCCTTGCGGACGCGATGGGGAGCTACACTCCCCAAACCCCTTGTGCGCCAGCAAAAACAGAACATCCGCTTTGCGTCTGTTCCGTTTCCGCTGGCCTATATCCCCTGCTAATGACTGCGGAGGAAGGAGGAAATCTGTATAGCGATTTTTCACTGTCCCATTCAGATCATCAAGCGGAGCGTAGGCCGTTCGGCTGTTGCTGCCGCCGCCTATCGGAGCGGCGAACGGCTGACAAATGAGTGGGACGGAAAAACCCACGACTACACGCATAAACCCGGCATCGTCCATAAAGAAATCATACTGCCAGCCCACGCCCCGCCGGAGTTTTTAGACCGCTCCACCCTCTGGAACTCCGTGGAGCAAATCGAGAAAGCCAGCGACGCGCAACTTGCCCGTGAAATCGAAATTGCACTTCCCGTAGAACTGGGGGAATCGCTGGGCGGCCCCGACCTGGAAATGCTCAACCGGATTATAGCTACATTTTCGCATTGAGGGCAATCGCCATGCAAATTAAAACCAGCGAAATCAAAATCAATCCGGGACGGCGCGACACCCAGCAGCGGAACGTGGAAGAACTCGCCCGGAGCATCGCCGCTGTGGGCCTGATGAATCCCATCACCGTCACCCAGGATAACACGCTTATCGCTGGCCTGCACCGTTTGGAGGCGGTGAAGCTGTTGGGCTGGACGGAAATCGAGTGTACCGTCAGTGACGCGGACGGTCTGCAAGCGGAGTTGGCAGAGATTGACGAGAACTTTGTCCGGGCTGGGCTGTCCCACCGTGAGCTGGGCGATCTGCTTCTGCGCCGGAAGGAACTCTATGAGGCCATCCACCCGGAGACACGCCAAGGCCAGCGCAACGGGCAGACAGCTAAAAACGACAATTTGACGGTTTTACAGACCAAGCCCTTTTCCGAGGACACCGCCAACAAACAGGGAATCAGCAAACGCACCGTGGAGCGGCTTGTCCAGACTGCCGCCAATCTGACCCCGGAGGCCAAGAAAACCATTCGGGACGCTGGCGATAAGATCACCAAGGGGGCCGCGCTGAAAATTTCCAGATTGCCCCCTGACCAGCAGGAGGAAGCCGCTGCCGTTCTGACCGTATCGCCGCCCACACCGAAACAGCAGGGGATGAAAGACGGCGAAGCGGCATTGAGCGAGTTTAAGGCCCTATGCGCCCGCTATGTTTCCGGCATTGAATCCCTCCACCATCGGGCGGAAATTTTCGCCGGAATGACAATTTCTCAATTTGACGCATTGGGCGATAGTGCCTATTCTGTCACAACCGCAATCAAAGGATTTTTCGAGAAAGTGCATGAAATCCGACACGAAATGGAGAAGGAACATGAAAACTGACTACATCACCAACGGTTCCACCCCGCCGCCCTACCTGGCCTATCCCCGGTTCCTGTTGGGCATGAATATCCGGCTGACTGCCAAGGAGGTCTACGCAATTATGCTGGATATGATACTGAACTCCGAGGCTGCGCAGACCGACAAACGTGGGCAGCGGTATCTGGCGTTCTACAACAAGACCATCGCGGAGATCATTGACCGCACCCCCAGCACCGTGGCGCAGTCCCTCCGGGAGTTGGAGGACGTTGGGCTGGTGGAAAAGAAGCTGATAGCCCTCCATACCCCCTATCACATCTACATCAAGCTGCCCATCGTGGAGAGTGAAACGTGATTGTTCACATGAACTATCAGCAGTACCGGACGGCGCGGCGGCTGGTACATAGCTGCTGCAATTATGACTGCGGGAACTGTCTACTGTTAGACAGTGGCGAGGAATGTGTCTGCCCGCAGAGCATCACCTACTCACTGATCTGCAAATGGTTTCGGGCGGCAGTCCTGCCGCTGGACGCTGGCCTGTGCGCCGCCCTGTTTCACCGGGCAGACCAGAAGAAATGTGTCCTCTGCGGCGGCTATTATCTGCCGAAGTCCAACCGGGCGAAATACTGCCCAGAGTGTGCTACTGCGGCCCGCCGGAAGAAAGAGGCAGAGCGTCAGCGCAAACGCTACTACAATTCTACGCATTTAGGGGGCAAAAAACGCTGATTTTGCAAGGCTTTTCGGGGACGGCTCAATGGGGGCCTGATACATTCCTTATCCAGTGTCTCGGAAGGCCATCAGACAGCCCGCAACGGCGGGGAGGTGACACCCATATTGCTGACTACATGACGAAAGATACCAAGTTGCCGCCGTACCTGCCATTCCCGCGTTTTCTTTTGGAGGCGGATTTAGCGTTAGCAACCAAATTGGTCTATATGGTTCTGCTGGACAGGGCGCGGCTATCTCAGGCCAATGGCTGGGCTGATAGCAGTAGCCAGATTTACATTGTGTTTCCCATTGTTGAGATCGCCAACGTCATAGACCGCAGCCCTATGACCGTGAAAAATTCATTGAACGAATTGGAAAGCGCCGGCCTGATCGAGCGCAAGCGGCGGGGCCAGTCTCTACCGAACCGCATCTATATCAAGATTCCTGATGGACAGGATATTGTCCGTTTGACGGATAAAAAATTGTCTGTCAGAAGGAAAGAAAATTGTCCTTCTGATGGACAGAAAACTATCCCTTTGACGGACAGAAAATTGTCCACTAATAACCTTACAAGTAAATTGAGAGAATCACTTGAAGGGAGTGAGAGTGTGTGCGCCCGCGCGCGAGGCCGCTATCAGAATGTTTTTCTTTCGGATACGGAGGTAGACGAACTGCAAGCGGAACTTCCCGGCCTTTGGCCGCAGTATGTGGAGAAGCTGTCCGAGTATATGGCCTCCACGGGCAAGACCTACCAGAACCACGCCGCCACTATTCGCCGCTGGGCGGCGGGGGACAGGCGGAAGGATACGAGCATACCCAATTACACTTACGAGGAGGGCGAGAGCCTATGAATGATTTTGACAGCATTATCAAGCGCATGACCGTGACCCATGTAGGGCCGGAGGACTACACTGGCGAAGATGGACTTCTGTACTGCGGGAAATGCCGCACCCCGAAGCAGTTTCGTATGGACGCACCGCCGCTGGAGGGGCGGCTGCTTCCCTGTCCCTGCCGGTGTGAGCAGGAACGCATTGACCGAGAGACAGCAGAGCAGGAGGCCCACCGTCACCTTCAGACCGTGGTCGATCTGAAACGCCGGGGATTTACCGACCCTGCTATGCGCGGCTGGACATTCGCCAATGACAACGGCAAATGCCCGCAAATGAAACACGCCCATTTCTATGTCGAGCATTGGGACACCATGCTGGCGGAGAACGTCGGCTATCTGCTGTGGGGCGGCGTTGGTACTGGGAAAAGCTACTTCGCGGGATGTATCGCCAATGCGCTGATGGAGCAGGAGATTACCGTCCGCATGACCAATTTTGCGTTGATTCTGAATGATCTGACCGCCAGCTTTGAGGGGCGGAATGAGTACATATCCCAGCTTTGCTACGCCCTGCTGCTTATTATTGACGATTTTGGTATGGAGCGCGGGACAGAGTATGGATTAGAGCAGGTCTACAACATAATCGACAGCCGTTACCGCAGCCGCAGGCCGCTGATCGTGACCACCAACATTCCGCTCCATGAGTTGCAACATCCCCAGGATACCGCTCATGCCCGTATCTATGACCGTCTGCTGGAAATGTGCGCCCCTATCCGCTTTTCTGGTGAGAACTTCCGCAAGGCTATGGCGCAGGACAAACTGGCACGACTGAAAAATCTGATGAACTGAAAGGAGCTGCCTATGAGAAAAACACAACAGGACAAACCCGCTGCACCCAAGACCAGACGCCAGGATAAGCCCCGCTTCATTGTGACCCGTGAATACAGCGGTAGCCAGAGTATGAGGGCCGCTTTTGAGCAGGCCATTGAATCCCAGGCTTGCGGACAGTTTGAATCCTGGCTTGAAAAGAGGGAGAGCGATAAAAATGCCTGTTGAAAATTTTGCCGAAATATGGTATCATGACCGTATCGTGTCCCTGTTCATTAAGGAGATCACCAATGAACAGGAAGAATAAACTTACCCCCTCTGTCACCGCTCTGTACTGCCGACTTTCCATTGAGGACGGGCGGGAAAACGAGAGTATGAGCATCAGCAATCAAAAGGCTCTGCTTGGTGACTTCGCCGAGAAAAATGGCCTGCTGGACTACGAATTTTATGTTGATGACGGTTACACAGGCCGTAATTTCAACCGTCCTTCGTTCCAGAGGATGATTGCCGACATTGAGGCCGGGAAGGTCAAATGTGTAATCACGAAAGACCTCTCACGGCTGGGCCGGAACTACATTGAAGCTGGCAGCTATATCGAAATCTTCTTCCCGCGTCACAACGTCCGCTATATCGCTGTTACTGACGGCGTGGACAGTCTGAACCGGCAGGAGATGGACATTACCCCCTTCAAAAATATCCTGAACGATATGTATAGCCGGGATATTTCCAAGAAGGTGCTGGCGGGCTGGATGGCCCGCTCCCGGCAGGGGAAGTTTTTGGGCGGGCCTACTCCCTATGGCCTCATGCGCGACCCGGCAGATCACGGCCACCTGATTATCGACCCGGAAACCGCGCCCATAGTCAAGTTGGTTTTTGATCTAGCTCTGAATGGGTGTGGAACGATGAAGATTGCCAAGCATCTGCTGGAACGCAAAATCCCTATCACCCGTATCAAGATGCCTGTTGAATCCGAGGTTCGCTACTATTCTTGGAGTGGTTCGGTGATTGGCAAAATGCTCCGCAACCCGGTTTACAAAGGCGACCATGTAGTTTGTAAATGCCATCAAAAGGCAATTCGTTCCAATACGGTAAATTTCATTCCCCGCGATCAATGGGAAATTGTCGAGAACTGCCACGAGGCGATTGTCAGCCGGGAACAATGGGATAGAGTGCAAAAGCTGATTGATCGCCGCCCGACCATCATGCAGGGGAATAGCTGTCCGTTCTATAATCTGTTCCATGGTCTTGTCTACTGCGCTACCTGCGGGAAATCCATGCAGGTACGCTATGAGAAGGTAGGCCGGACTGGAAAGAATCGCTTTACCGGAGAAATGCGGGAACCGATTGATAAGGCTTATTACATCTGCCAGACCTACAACCGCCTAGGAAAGAACGCCTGCACCAGTCATAAGATTGAAGCCCGTGACCTCTATAACCTTGTGCTGTTGGACATTATAGCGCATGGCAAGATGGCCTTGCAGGATGCAGAAGCGTTCTATGACCGACTGACCCACCGGCTGGAACAGCGGTATTCCATTGATGAAACCAGCTTGAAAAAGGAGAAGGACACTCTTGCGAAGCGCAACCAGGAAATTGATGATATGTTCATGAGCCTGTACGCTGACAAAGCAAGGGGCATCCTGACCGAGCAGCGGTTTCTCCGCATGACGGAAACTCTGGAACAGGAGCAGACGGACAACAAAGCCCGGATGCAGGCGATCACAGATGAATTGCGTATCGCTAGCAGCGCCGACAGCGATGTGCGGCGGTTCATCGGAGAAATCCGGGAATATGCGTCCATTACGGAGTTGGACGAAGCAATCTTGAATCGGCTCATTGACAAAATCTTTATCAGTGCAGTTGAAGTCATTGATGGAGAAAAGGTGCAGAAAGTCCGTATTGTTTATAACTTTGTTGGTGAAATTATGGCTTAAATCAATATTACAGTTCTTTACACGTTTAAAAAGGACTGTAATTAAAACAATGACCTTAGAAGCTGTACTCATAGGCGGGGGATGCCGGATGGGCGCGAAAAGATCCGCTCAGACGGCATTCAACGCCTGTGAATACAGCTTCTTAAGGGACCTCTGATTAAATCGGCAAGAGGGATTTACGAGAGATTTTTTGCCAGAATGCAGCGCGGTTTTGCAGGAATACCTTGTGTATTTCAAGAAAGCACAACAAAATTTTGGTGAAAAAGTTCCGCAGGCGCATTTAATCAAAGGTTCCATAAATAAATTGCTTGTGAGTATGTAAGCATTAAAAACAGCAGGGAGAGACACTTTTTGTCTACCAATTGCCGAAAAATGATCTTGAGTTTGTGGTGTATTTAATATATACTTTAGGAGGATTAGCGTGCCAGCAAGGATTAACTTGGTTCGGTCTGGATAAGTAATGACTTTGACATTAGGGCCTATCGTTAGGAGTATTTTTATGGATGAGCCTACCAGTTTGTATTATAAAGTTATTGAGCATAAAATGCAAAGCATAGGAATAACATCAGCTACATATTTTCCTCAATTTTCTGAAATATTTATTCCTTTTGCTTTGCATAATAACTCAACATTAACCCACGAAAGAATTCATAAATATTTTTTTTGCAACGCTTACGGAATTATTATTCAAAATTTTTTCAAATAATACAAAATTTAAAGGATCACATTATTGATAGATTTAAAGATGTTATAGATCATGTAATTGATCCAAACCGCGAAATCGAAGCCCAGATATTGGATATAGATAAAATTCTTTCAATGAACATGAACTTTGTAGATATTTTTAGTTTTTATAAAAAACATATAAAATTTTGATGAATAGTGCAAGAATGGTTCAGGAAGGTATTGCTTGCTATTTTTCTTGTAATTTTCAAAATTTGTCAGAAAAGGATTGCTATTATGCAAAAAAAGCTATTACAGAAAATGGATTTTATTTAATCTCTTACAAAAAGATTGAGCAATTGAAGCAAAAATGGGATGACTTGTTTATTGGTATTCTAAACACGATTTTTATGGTTCCCTTTTACAATTATGATTTAATTGGAATGAGTTTAAATGAATTTGTTGAAATAAGTAGATTTATTTATAATCCTGATAAAAGATTTGAGTTTATGCTTAATTGTTCTTTAAAAGAAGAAAACCAAATCAAGTCAATATTGACAAACAAAAAGGACATTGTAAGGGATTTGAAGAAGGCAAAAGGGAAGGACAACATATACCACAAGTTTCCCACTGAAATGGTTGACAGTGCTTTTATGCTAAAAATTCACTCTATTATGGGCATAGAGACTCCGAATTATAAACGCTTTATGGAAAATGCTCTCATTAAGACGAAGAGTGGAGAAATTAAGGAATATATAGATATTGCTCCAGATTCATATAGAAGTTTGGAATATATTATGATTGAATATGCTGCTATGCATAAGCAAGTAGAAGATATTTTTCGCAGATTAGGAGTAAGAAAAAAACCTCTCCATTATGATTATGTCCCTAGTTTGAGTAGAGATTATTTTTTGTTTGCGCGAGCGAAAGACAACCAAATGTGGGTAGATAGACTCATATCAACTATGCAGGAGGAAAAGGATGAGGAATTACTAACCATTGAGTCGGCAAATGAATTGATTGATGTAGATAATTTTTATTTAAGAACCGAAGCAATCTGTAAAAGATGGGAGGACAGACTAATGACTAACACTTTTGAGATATGGGGAAAACCTAGTACATTGAAGTCTCTTGAAACCACATTATACCTAAACGATTTTATTGTGTTACAATCATGTAGTATTTCTGGTGATGATGGTTATAACGGCCCTGAAGTAATTGAAGATGTAGCCAAAATAGTTGTAGCTATGGGCGGTTCAACAGGTGTGCTTTTGGGAATTGCGAAAATAATTAAGGCATTAAAGATAGATGTGTCAATTGATTTAGAAAAAAAGAAGATTGATATTAAGAATATAACTTCTGAACAAGCGAAAAAACTATTTGATGATATTTCTTCAAAGATGAAGGAAGAAAATATTGTATAATTGCGAGTTATCAGTCCTGGCCCATAATCCGATGAATCTTGAGAAGCAATCAAGAACGAAATTCCGAAAAAGGAGCATGACCTCGAAAAGCGCTATGAACCGGCCCTCCTCAAAGATCAGGGAATCTTGATCTTTGGGGAGGGCTGTTTACTATTTTGCTCTATCTCTGAATTTACCACTTGACAATGTTGCATGGAGCTGTTGACCCCAGATGAGATTCGTATGCTGGATAATAAGCTGGCTTTACTGTTCGTGCGCGGGGAGCGGCCCATCCTGGACGGAAA
>NZ_QZDU01000022.1 GCF_009917525.1 Acutalibacter sp. 1XD8-36 | reverse complement strand
GGGCTTGACCATATTGTTCCTTCCCTTTCTCGTCTTCTCCTTTTACGCTTTATCCAGTTTTTAGGGTACATGAGTACTGCTCTAAAGGTAAAATATGAGGGTCTCAGCCTGTCCAATCGGATAGGCTGTTTTTTCCATAAATGGAGGTTTTCTCTTTGCTGGGACATCTTGGGTTCTCATATATCGGCGCGATAATTCTGATGATGCTTTTCATTCCGAACATTATATGGGCACAGCACAAGCCGGAGGGCTACAGCTTTGCAAACGAAAGTAAGCTGCTACTGGCCTTTGAACGCACCGGAGAGGTACTCACTACTACATGTGCGCTGATATTCGGTGACTTCAACCTCCACACCTGGACGCCCTGGACCTGGTGGCTGATTGCAACAATGGTACTGATGATGGTTTATATCCTATGGTGGGTGCGCTATTTTACCACCGGGCAGACCCTAAATCGATTTTATCGCAGTCTGTTGGGAATTCCGGTTCCAGGAGCGGTGCTGCCGGTAGCAGTATTTTTCCTTTTGGGAATATATGGTAAGGTAATCTGGATGCTGATATTGGCAGTTATCCTGGGCATAGGCCACATAGGCATACATATACAACATAAAGGAGAGCTCAATACGTAAAATTTGTCAAAGGGAGGGGGACCCGGATGAGCATCATAGCCCACACAATGGAGTACACAGGCGGGGAAATGTCATCTCCGTCCCTGACCCTTCGCAGCTACGCCGACCGAGACTACCCGTCTTACAGCGAGGCTTATAATGACTGCTTCGCCGGTATGCGCAGCGCTCTTGGGTTGGTCCCGGTCAACTGCTGTGACACCCGGGAGGTTCTACTCAACAAGTCAGAAAATATCTTCATTCTTGAGATTGATAACCACCTGGCAGGCTCAGTTGCTATCTACGAAGACGAGATAGACGACCTGTTTGTAGCAAAAAGCTATCAGCGGAAAGGATATGGTAAGAGGCTGCTGCGCTTTGCAGTGGCCCGTATGCAGCGTATGGGCGTCTCACCCATCATGCTCCACGTTGCGGACTGGAATCGTGGAGCGATTTCGCTCTACACTGAGAATGGTTTCCGTATCGTCAAAACGGAGACAGTATAAACCATATCCTATAAAGCGAGGCATACTATGAACAATAAAGAGATATATGACTTTTACGAAAACGGCGCTGAAATAGGCCGCCTAGAGCGTAGATTAGGTGTCATTGAGGCCGCCCGCACGAAGGAGCTCCTGGCACGTTATATTAAGCCCGGCATGACAGTCTTCGACGTGGGAGGCGGCGTAGGCTATTACTCCGACTGGCTTGCTTCTCTGGGCTGTACCGTCTCCCTCTACGAGCTGGCTCCTTCGGCAGTTCGATACGCCATAGACCATCAAACCGTCCCATACCATGCTGAGCCCGCTGACGCCCGTTTCCTGCCTGCAGAGGAGGACTCCTGCGATGCGCTGCTGCTCATGGGCCCGCTGTACCATCTTACAGACAAACAGGACCGCCTCAAGGCCCTGAGCGAGGCTCGCCGCATCCTGCGTCACGGAGGCCTGCTGATTGCCACCGGCATATCCAAATTCAGCTCAGCTACCTGGGCCCTGTCCACCTACCGCACCGCCAACGACTTCATCGACGACGAGACCTATATGGACATGCTCCGGAGTGAGCTCACCACAGGAGAGCACCACCGGCCGGACAAGTACCCGCGCTTTATAGCCGAGGCCTATTTCCACACCCCGGAAAGCTTTGCAGATGAATTGAAAGAGGCGGGGTTTGCCATAGGAGATATGCTTGCGATTGAGGGAATAATCTGGCCTACCCCTGACTTGAATGCCAAATGGGAGGATACCTCTAGCCGTGAGCACTTGCTTGAACTGCTGCGCTTAACAGAGTCAGAGCCTTCTGTTTTGGGATATAGCCCTCACTTCATGGCAGTTGCTAGCAAATAAATTGTAAAGAAAACAGGGCAGCATTTTGCTGCCCTATTTTAGTATGTGTGAGTTGTTAAAAGATACTGTTCAAACTTTCAGACGTCGAGGAGCTGCTGGTAGCGAGTACATTTGCCATAAGGACAATATCCGTGGCTCCAGACTCACTAACGAGCTCAGGTACGCTGTAACTATAGGAGCGGTAGTCGACCACATATACCTTTTGATAATGCTGTGTCAGGAAGGGGATAAAGTAGTTTCCATAGGAATCCTGGACGACAACGCAGGCAGAACTGTCGGTAATATCGCTATTTTCAAGCACCTTATAGGGCTGGTCTCCTGCGGCAAATATTAGATACAGCAGTGAGGAATCATATCCGTCTCCGTCAGAAATCACGGCCCAGTTTTCATATTGGACGCCCTCGCTATCAGTAAAGCTTAGGCTGGTATTGCCACCGGGAAAATAGGCTTCCACGGTATCCGTGTAGAGGGAATCGCTGCTGGACTCCCCATAGAAACCGCCGGAGAAGCCCTCGTATTCCTTTTTAGTGAGACTATCCAGTGAGACAGGTTCAATGCCCTTTACAGAACAGAAGGAGCGATAGACATAGTAGGCACCCAGCTGGGTCCAGGTGCGGTCACTATTGAAGTAAATATATTCATTACAGTGCTCCCGAAGGGGATTAAAGGTGGGGACGGTCTTGACGGAGGGGGCCATGGCGGAAATGGATGGATAAATATAGCTGTCGATAGCCTTGCGCTGGTCGCTGCTGTCTACTTGATTGTCAACTAGATAACTTTCCTGGAGCGTTACATCCATGCTGGCTGGGATGATTACAGAGTAAAAATTCACGGAAGACGGCAGGCTTTTTACCGCATTATCAACGGCCAATATAAAGTTATTGGTGTTTTCTTCATTAAACTTATAATAATCATACCCCTTACCTTCCGCAATCATGAAGCTACCCATATCTGTGGGGGCAGAGTCAGGATATGATTGGTCCGGCATGGCAGCGGATGGCGGTTCGGGTGTTGCCAGGGCCGAGCTGGGCTCACTGGCCAGATTTGAGGAGTCAGAAACCAGTGGAGTTGGCTCAGGTACCGAGCCTGTCCCTTCCTCTTCACTGTTGCCGGAATTCTTTCTGAAGAAGAAAATAAGTAGAAATATGGCTGCGAGAACTGCCAGTGCGAGGAGAACCCAGAGAATCCGTGGCGGACCATTACGGCGGCTGGGCCGCCGCACAGGACCACCGCTCTTTCTGCGGATGAATTCCCGATTATCCATGATAAAAAGCCTCCTTTTTAGGTGAGGTTTATTGCTGCTTAACTGTTGGAACTATCCTGACCCGGTTCCTGCGGCTGCTGGAGGGGCTGCTGTGCCTCATAAGAGGGCTGTACAGCCATAGGAGGGGTGTACTGAGGTGCGGGGGCCGGGGAAGCGGGATATGCACCCTGTGGCGGGTATGGCTGTTGAGGGGCCTGTGCAGCCGCAGGGGAGGGCTGCTGGGGCATTTGAGGCATACTGTAAGGAGAGGGATACTGCATAGGGGGTACTACCGGCTTGGGCTTGCGCTGGCCATAGATGCGGTAGGCAAGCTCGGAAAGCAGAGGGAAGTTTGCCTCCTCGTCCTTGCGTACACGGATAATGCTAAGTACGGAGAAAATAATAGCTGCAATATATATCAGAACAAAGATAACAGAACTGACTAAAGATAAGAAGCCGCTGATATATGGGATATATATCATGTCCAGCCAGGCCGCCATATGACTGACAAAGTACACGACTGCAGATGCCATCCAGGCCTGAACAGTCTGCCTCCCAGTCCAATCATCCTTCTCAAGGAAGACGGCTACAGCAGTAAGAGCAGCGCAGATAAGCGGGGAGTTAAGTATCACCGCAGCGAAAGCCGCGATGGGGTAGAAGCAAAGGACAATGCCAAATTTACCTTTTCTCATAGAAAGAGCCTCCTTTTAATATCCGAATAAACGGAAAACTTATAGGTACAGTTTAATCTATTAAATAGTACAAGTCAAGGGGATTATTCTTTTTACTAGAAAAGAAAGCTAATAATTTGATTACACCAATAACAAATATAGCATGTATCTGGTATATCTCTATATATAAAACACAATATATTTGCAGATACAAGAAATCAAAAAATTTTTTGAAAAAAAGCTTGCATTTTGAAAAGGATTGTGGTATTATATTCAAGCAGTCGGGAAGACCGACAGAAACAAGTTGGTGCTGATTACGGCGAGGGTCCACCCGTTCCCATCCCGAACACGGAAGTTAAGCTCGTTCGTGCCGAAGATACTTGGCTGGCAACGGCCCGGGAAAATAGGTTTCCGCCAACACAAGAAAGATGACTTCGTTTGGAGTCATCTTTCTTAATTTTACAAAAGTTTGAGCAGGGAAAAAATTCTTTGCCTGCTCCGTGAAGGCAAGGAACTTGATATTGCAGAGTTCAAGATATACCTTCACGCCAACCTGGACTTTAAACCCCACAGTGAGACTGACATGAGTCTGAACTGAGTATTTTAAATTTTCATGCTTATATGGTATGGCTGCTGTGCAGGACGAGATACGTTTAGCCACGATATATATGGATAAAAGTAATTGCCATACGATATCTTGAATAAGATAAAGAAATTGAAATTTTTTGAAAAAAAGGCTTGCATTTTTCGGAGGACTGTGGTATTATATATGAGCAGTCGGGAAGACCGACAGTGATAAGTTGGTATTGATTACGACGAGGGTCCACCCGTTCCCATCCCGAACACGGAAGTTAAGCTCGTTCGTGCCGAAGATACTTGGCTGGCAACGGCCCGGGAAAATAGGTTTTTGCCAACACAAAAGACCAGCTTCATTTGAAGCTGGTCTTTTGCATGTTCAAAAAAGCAGATGGGAATTCAATGAAAATGGCAAAAGAGAAAATATGAGAAAAACAGGTGGAAAAAGGAGAAAACAAGCGATAGTCCGGGAGCCGATTAAAAAAGCAGGGAAAAGGTGTTGACAGCGGGGGAAACTTGTGATATTATCAACAGGTGTTCAAAAGAAGGCAGTGAAAGTTTGGAGGTTTAAGCTATGTCAACTACGATGCCTAAGGCCGGGGAAGTCGAGCGTAAGTGGTACGTTATCGACGCCGCCGGCAAGCCTCTGGGCCGTGTAGCGGCTCAGGCTGCGGTACTGCTCCGCGGCAAGCATAAGGTCACCTTTACGCCCCATGTGGACTGTGGAGACCATGTAATCATCGTGAACTGCAAGGACGCCGTCCTCACTGGCGGCAAGGCGGAGAAGAAGTATTATTACCGCCACACCGGCTATATCGGTCATCTCAAGGCCACCCGTTACGATTCCTTGATGAAGACAAAGCCGGAGCTCGCCATGCAGCTGGCTGTCAAGGGAATGATTCCGTCCAATTCCCTTGGACGCAACGCCATGTCCCGCCTGCGCCTGTACGCCGGCACGGAGCATAAGCATGCGGCCCAGAAGCCGGAAGCTTGGAATATGTAAAGGAGGATGTTGAGCTATGTATGAGACCGCACCTTATTTCTACGGAACAGGCAGGAGAAAGAGCTCCGTGGCTCGCGTGCGCCTTTACCAGGGCACCGGCAAGGTCACTATCAACGATAGGGATATAGACGATTACTTCGGCCTTGATACACTGAAGTACATTGTACGCCAGCCCCTGGCCCTGACCAATAACGACCAGAAGTTTGATATCGTCTGCCGTGTATCCGGCGGCGGTGTTACCGGACAGGCCGGAGCCATCCGCCACGGAGTGGCTCGCGCGCTGCTGCAGTACGATAGCGAGAATCTGCGCCCCGCGCTGAAGAAGGCCGGATTCCTAACCCGCGACCCCAGAATGAAGGAACGCAAGAAGTACGGACTCAAAGCAGCCCGCCGCGCTCCTCAGTTCTCCAAGCGCTAAATTTTTGCAAAATGTCCCCGGAAACCCCTGTGGTCTTCCGGGGTCTCTTTTTCCAGCGCTGCATAAGACTGGCAGAAAGCTTTACATTTACCCTGCCTTATGGTAAGATGGAGAGGTCTTATTGAAAAAATCAAAAGTTTTGGGAGAAGCCATGTACTATAAACAGCAAATGAGAAAACTTTGGCTCCGTATTGCCGTACTTACTTCGGCAGGGGCTTTGGCCCTTACGCTAATTATAGCGGTTATTTTGAAGGCTACGGTTTACTCGGTTTCGGGCACCGTGCAGGACGGCGATATTACGTACAGTGTAAGGGCGGGAAAAGCCGACCAGGAGGCATTGCTAAATGCTGCTCAGCGTAAGGGTATGCCGGAGCTTGCGCCGGGTGACAGCGCGGAGTTTGACAGCGAATCCTGCACCGTGACTGTTTACCGTGGGGTGGAGATTACTGTTACAGACAACGGGGCTGCCTCTACCATAACGGCCCGTAAAGGGGCTACTATAGAGGAGGCGCTGAGGGATAATGGCATGGCCCTGGGGGCGGACGATGTGGTGAATCCGGACAGAGGCTTGGTGATATCAGCCCAGCTGGCGGTGGACATTAAACGCTGCTGCCATGTGACGGTGAACTTTGAAGGGGCAACACGAGAAGTCACGCTTTTTGGAGGCACAGTTGCGGACGCTCTTAAAGAGGCCGGAGTGAAGTTTACTGAGGACATGGCCTGCAGCGAGAGCATAGACGCTCCACTGGAGGACGGCATGGAGCTTACGGTTACAATGCTGACAGCTTTTACCGTCACAGCAGATGGCAAGACAAGCCGCTTTAAGGTCTCACCGGCAACAGTTGGGGAGGCGCTGGAGAAGTGCGGATTTACATTGGGGGAACATGACAGGCTGAATGTTCCAGAGGGGCGGGCGCTTACTAATGGAATGAGGGTCGTCGTACAGCGTGTGAAAATAAGTGAAGAAAAGGAGACCGAGGAGATAGATTACGGGATACAGTATGTGAGCTCAAGTGAACTGCCTGAGGGGCAGACCAAGCTGCTCAGCGCGGGACTTAAAGGGGAGAAGGAGCTAGTATACCGGGCGACCTATGTGGACGGCAAGCTGGAGGAGAGGGAGCTGCTCTCTGAGAAGGTAAAGAGCGACCCGGTAAAGCAGATAGTCATGAGGGGGACAGGTATGCCGACTACTGCGCCTAAGCTGGAGTTTATAGACGACGGCAGCGGGGCAACGCCTGACCCCACGCCCACAGGCGGCAAGAAGCCCAGCGTAACAGTGTCGGCAGAGGCCGGGGCGCTGACTGACCCATGGGGGAACGAGATATCATACTCAAAGACCATAACCGGCACCTGCACAGCATACTGTATCCCTGGCGGAACAACGTCAATAGGATTGGAAGCGGTGCGGGGCGTGATAGCTGTGGACCCGGAGATTATACCCTATGGCACCAAGATGTACGTGGCCTCGCCCGACGGCAAAATAGTCTATGGCTATGGGGTGGCAGGAGACACCGGAGGGGCCTGCATGGCGGGAGATATAATCGCTGATTTATGCTACGATACCCTGGAGGAGTGCAGCATCATAGGGCGGCGGCAGATGGTGCTGTATATTTTGGAGTAAGCAAGAGACGGAGAGAGCGCTCCGTCTCTCCTTTTTTGTGCGCTTTCCCGATTTATCCGGCGCGGGCTTGTAATTATGGAGAAAAAAGGCTATAATAAGCCGAAGAAAGGGTGTGGAGGGTAAATATGGAGCAATTCGCGCAGCAGTACATGTATGCGGGCCTGTGGATAGTTATCGGCCTGATACTGATATTTTCAATGGCGAAGGAGAACAAGATATTTATCTTTGCCGGGCTGTTCTTTCTGGTCCTGGGCGGCTGGTGGCTGGTGAATGCCCTGCTGCCGGAGGTTGACCTCTTTGCCGGAGGCTGGGGGATAGCCCTCAAGTGCGTCACCGGCGCGGCGCTTATTATACTGACGGCGGCGTTCGTGCGGGAGTATAGGAAGAAGACTGCGGAGGCACGTAAGGGCGACAAGGAAGATAAGTCGTAAAAGCGGCTGGATAGGGGGATGGGTATGGAGGCAATGCTTGAGGTCGTGTCCAAGGTAGCGGTGATACTTATACTCATTCTGGTGGGGTGCTTTATCACCAGAAAGGGAATGCTCACAGACCGGGGGGCTTCTGAGATAACCATGGTACTTATAAAGCTGGTGACCCCATGCGTTATTATAAACTCCTTTATCGGCTCGGCAGGGGGCTTGGATATATCCCTGCTGCTAATGGCAATCGCCCTGCCGGCCCTTTGGCAGCTGATAGGGCTGGGTGTGAGCCTTCTGGTGTTCAAAAAGGAGCCTGTGGAGAGACAGAAGGTGCTGAGGTTCTCCCTGATATTCAGCAATGTGGGCTTTATGGGCATACCCCTTGTGCAGGGGATTGTAGGGGATAGGGGAGTAATTTACGCGTCCTTCGGAGTGGTGATGTTCAATGTGCTCTGCTGGACATACGGCTACAGCATGATGAGCGGCGAGGCGAAACTGGACATTAGGACTGTGCTGCTGAACCCGGGGGTTATAGGTATTGCAATAGGGCTTCCGATATATTTTCTGAAACTGGAGCTGCCGGGGATAATAGCGGAGCCCTTAGGGTATATAGCCGATTTAAACACTCCCCTGGCAATGCTGGTTATCGGGAGCTATATAGCAAAGGCGGACCTGCACTCGTTTATGTCAGACCTGAGTGTGTACAAGGTGTCGTTTTTAAGGCTGCTGGCTATTCCGGCAGTGCTGCTGGGGATACTGATACTGCTGCCGGAAGGGGTGCGCCCGGAAAAGGAGCTGTTTCTGGCTACAATTGTACAGGCGGCAACGCCGGTTGCAGCAAACGCGGTGCTGTTCGCGGTGCAGTACAAGCGTGACTCAGAGTTGGCTTCAAAGCTGGTAGCGGTATCGACAGTGCTGTCTATAATTACCATACCCATATTGACAATACTGGCGCAGACGCTCTGCTAACTCGTGGCGGTTTGCTATCATTATATATATACATTTTGGGGAGAATTTGGGAAGGGACCCAACATAATGAAAACAGGAGGGGAATATGGTCTATATTGCACCGTCACTGCTGGCGGCGGATTTTAGCCGGCTGAGCGAGGAGATTGTAAAAATCAGGAGGGCGGACATGCTCCATGTGGACGTGATGGACGGACATTTCGTGCCCAATCTGAGCATTGGCCCGGCAGTGATAGAGTCAATCAGGAAGAAGACAGAGCTGCTTTTTGATGTGCACCTGATGATGGAGGAGCCGCTGCCATATATAAGCGTGTTCCGGCAGGCGGGAGCGGATATAATAACATTCCATGTAGAGTGCAAGGACCCTCCACAGGCGGTGATAGCGGCGATTAAGGCCAGCGGGGCAAAAGCGGGCGTAGCCATAAGTCCCAAGACGCCCATTTCCGAAATAGGTCAGTGGGGGGAGGACCTGAGCCAGATTACCGTGATGACGGTTGAGCCCGGTTTCGGCGGACAGAGCATGATGGTGGATATGCTGCCCAAGGTCTATAAGCTGAGGGCAAGGTTCCCTCAGGCGCTGGTAGAGGTGGACGGCGGGGTGAACCTGGACACGGCCCCCCTATGTAAAGCGGCGGGGGCAAATATACTCGTTGCAGGCACATCCGTGTTCCGTGCCGAGGACCCTTACCTTGAAATGCGCTGCCTGGCCATATGAGAAAGTAAAGGCACAAAGGACCTGCGGCACACATAGTATGGTGCTGTAGGAAGGGGGGAGCGCCGGTGAAGCTGAAAACGCCCCCACAGCCGCTGGTGTTTGTGTATGACGGCCCTACTGCATTATGCGCTGCCGTGTCGGAGTTCTACCGGCTGGAGCCGCTGGCAAACTCGGCCCTGTGCATGTGGCGGGGCAGGTACTATCTGCTGGTGGGCGCGGGGCTTAGCAGGCGCAGACAGGTCAGAAGGACAGGTGAGCGCTGGGGGCAGTGCCTAGGGCCGAGCCCTGTGCTGTATGCCTTCTGCAGGGAGCACGGCTGCGAAATAAGCGGGAATGCTGTGGCCCAGCTGGGCGGGGCCCTTGCAAGGCAGAGGAAAAGAGAGGAATAAGTGCTTCGGAGGTTGCGCCGGGGCACTTTTTATGTTATAATCTTGGCATCGGGACAGAAATGCAGGAGATTTTTGCGTCCGGGCTGAGAAATTTAAAAACAGCAATGGGGTAAGAAGGGAGGAAAATGCTGTAAACTTGTACAAATCTCGGCCTGAATACTTGGAGGATTCTGCCAGTGCTGGCAGGGGTGCCCAAGGAAAAGCATGGTTGAAATGTTGAAATGTGGAGCTGTTTTCAAGCCCGAAATGAGTAAAAACCGCATAAAACCGCGGGTTCAGCATAGTTTGCCCATTTCAAAAATAATTATGTAAAGATGCAAAAAAGTTGAAAAAAAGGCTTGCATTTTTCGTCCCAAGGGATTATTATATAAATAACTTCCACTCGGCGGCAAAAGAGAGCCGTACGAGAATCTAAAATTTAAGAGGGTTGAAATC
>NZ_QZDU01000021.1 GCF_009917525.1 Acutalibacter sp. 1XD8-36 | reverse complement strand
GGTTGACGGTGTAGTTGACGTTTTGCAGGCCACCATTGACACGCTGCAGGGCCAGCTTGAGGTGAAAGACCGGCAGATCGAACAGCAGGCCCAGACTATTCTCCAGCTTACCGAGGCTCTGACCACTGCCCAGCAGACAGCGGCAGCGGCCCAGGCTCTTCATGCAGGGACGATGAAGGAGCATCTGCTCACTAGCGAAGGTGAAAGTGATACGCAGGAAGAACCGAAACGCAGTTGGTTCAGAAAACTGTTTTCTGGCTGATTGTATAATAAATTGCACGATAAAATTAAAAACGCAAGTCAGACTTGCGTAAATGTAAACCAAGTTTGGTTTACATTTAATGGGATTTGTGGCAAACTGAAGGAGGAACAGGAGATGGAGTTACGCGAAAAGTTGTATCGTCTCCGCAAGAAAAGAGGAATCACGCAGGCCGATGTGGCTGAGCGGCTGAATGTTTCCCGTCAGTCCGTTTCTAACTGGGAGAGCGGGTCCACGACACCATCAGTGCAACGCTTGAAGGACCTGAGTCTCCTGTATGAGGTACCGCTGGAATCCCTCTTGGATGAATCGGAGATGGAAGGGCCGGAACAGTCTCCTGCGGAGGAAGAAAGCACATCAAACGAAGGCGATGAGATTACAGATTCTGTTCCAGAACGACCACGAGCAAGGCTGCGTTGGGTCAGGTTTGCAGGGATAGTTGTTCTAGCTATCGTGCTTTTGACCCTTGTGATTCTCCTGGTCGTACATAGAAACAGCACAGAGGAAGGGGTGAGTGTGGAAGTACCACTTGACGAGATGAGCAACGGGAATTTGAGTTCAGAGTCCCTGGATGAGTTTAATTTTAACTAAAAGTAAGGAGGAACAGCATGAAGAAGTGTCTGTGTACTATACTTGCGTTAGTCCTGATGTTGAGCTGTGTGTGTCTCCCAGCGTCCGCAGTTGAGATTGTAGAGTCAGACGGTAACCAGCCTGTTGCAAGAGCGACTAGCCGCTTTACCATTGACGTTAAAGCGAACTCTTCTATGCGTGCCAGCACCAGTTTTCCCATGGAGGTTGGCGAGGTAATTACCATCAAGGCATCATACGCTCCATTTTCAGCAAGTGTAGATGTTGGGTTGGTTGGCCCTAACGGGCGTTTCCATTATGTGACGGTGACAGATGGAAGCATTAATCTAGCCATCAAGATTACGGAAAGAGGGAAGTACACATTTGCTGTAAGAAACAATTCTGCGTTTGGAATAAACGTTTCTGGATATGTAAATTATTAGTTTAATAACAAAGGAGTTGCTTAAAATGAAGTTCAAAAAAGCATTAGCATTAGTTGGAATTGCGAGCATTAGTTGGAATTGCGGCGCTATTAATTGCTGTTGCGGTTCCATCGGCTGCGTTGACTACGCCCAAATACGAAGAAAAACCAACCATCAAGTACATTTTTGATGGAGATGAGGGGAAACGAGTTAGCGATGAAGAGTTTTATCAAGTGTTTACTCCTGAAGATGAGGTAAAGGCGAAGAAAACATCAGATAATGGTGTGGTTTCTATGCAAGCAGAAGATGAAAAGCCATTGTTGTATTTCTACTTTGATGACAGTGGCTTGTACGAAGTGAGTAAAGAACAATTTAATGAAATTTCTGAAGAGCATAACTTGGCAGAGGTAGTGGCTAGGGATGGTTTAGTGGCAGAAGCTGAGGTACCTATCGAAACGCTTTCAGAAAAATCAGAGAATACGGTTGTGGATAAGGCCCGTAAAACAGGGAATTGGACTATTACTTCCAATACAATTAACCCCAATGGGAAAACGACTTATTCTATGCCGGATGGTAGTAGCTTCGTTGTAGGAGATGGCGAGGAAATCACGTGTTCCATTGGCCCAGATAAGGCATGTAAAATGACTATTGGGGCAACAGGAACAAAAACATTTGAAAGAACTGCAGATGTTGATATGAAAAATTACTATGGTGTAGCAATCGGCACAACAACAAAAGGAAGTTATAAATTTTATGCTGCAAATCGTGGTAATGGTTTTTCAATCACAGTAAAGGGAGGCGTATGGGTGGACTAAAACCCCCACGCTTGTAAACATTCGATGACACAATTTAAGGAGGTTTTTTGATGAAACGTGTAGTTTCTTTGGTTGTGGCCTTGTTACTGGTTTTTTCGGTATGCTCTTTTGCTTCTGCAACTGGCTCCGAAGAATGGGAAGTAAACCGTCAGGAAGATGGGACGGTTTTTCTCGAAAATAAACTCTCTGGCGAAACAATAGTGGAAGCCTTCCGTTTTGATGACGATGGCCAAACAGTCCCTGTTGATCTGTTAGAGTATGTGCATGAACTAAACGCTCTGGACTCAGAACAAATCTCAAGTGCAGAAGAATCAGATGTTCCAGCTATGCTAGAGCGGGATGTTACGCCTATGCCATACACCACTTACTCTTATAAGGAAAGTTCATCCTCAAAAGTGAGTGGCAGTGCAGTAAAAGTTACCGCTGACGTGAAAGGGCCTGCTTCTATCACATATGGGGAATCCATTACGATTAGCGATTCATACAGTGCCGGTGTTACTTTAAGTTCATCCATCAAAAGGGCTATACAAATCGGTGCCAGCTTTACTTGGCAACGTTCTCTGTCTACGGGTACAAACTTTTCAGTGACATACAAAGTTCCCTCCGGGAAAACTGGCTATGTCAAGTTCACTCCTTATCTAAATAAAACAAAAGGAACTCTTACAAGATCCACTACGATGGGGATTATCGTAGGAACAGAAACTTACGATGCCGAGGGGAAATCGCCGATTAAACTCAGCAATGGTTTACCTGATGGGACATATGCCATTGTCCTCAAGTAGAGCGCCACACAAACTTATGCTTATCTTGGCTCTCTGCATCTGTTTCCTGTCCAGCTGTGCAGCAAATAAAATGTATGAGTTACACCCCATAGACGGTCACTATGTTCGACAAGGTGCTCGCCTTCGATGGAAAGAAGAATTTCCTGCCCGACCTTTGTCGCAGGCATTCTATTTCACCTCATCACCAGAAGCCGTTTCCATAGAGCTGAAAGCGTACCGGGTGGTAGATGGAAAATCGGAAACACTGTTAGATGGTGGGATTTCCATCGGCCAAGAGAGAAAGCCTGTCAGCCAGCTAACTGGCAGGCTGTACATAGAGACAATGGACGGCTTGGTGCATGTGGTCATCGACTGTAGTGGACTAACAGAATACACGATAGAGCCAGGAGATTCTTTTGTGGAAGAATCTTTAGATACACATTTCCTTGACGCTTCTCAGTCAATCGAGATGAACCAAGAGGTCCCTCTCTGTACTTTTTCATATTCAACCGATGCTGATGGCGGGAAAGAACAAACTCTCGTGATTGCGGTCCGATTTGTCGGTTCTGCATTTTAATTCTAAAAAGGCAATAAGGAGATGCCACATATGAAAAAATTTATTGCACTGCTTATCGCTGTGGTCCTTTGCGTCATAAGTCCTCTATCTGCTTTTGCGGCAACCACCGATAAGCCTTCAGTTGATACAGTAGACAAAGAAACCGAATACTATGCCTATTTGGACATTGAGAAAGCAAAGGCAGACGTAAAGGCTCAACTTCTACTGTCCAGAAATGCTACTATCTTGGGTAGCAACTGGGTCGCTGACGGATTTGAAGGGTACATTGGAGATGCGCGGACAGGAGAAGTCCTCCAAGTCCTCCCCAAATTCAGTGAGCTTTACCCCAATTGGGATATTCCAAACTACATTGACGTTAAATCAGCCCAAGAGAGGATTTCCGGCAATGAAACACAGATAGATATATCTGAATATATTGGTATGGATGTAACCGAGGCTCAAAAATCCATTGAAAATAAAATTTTAGAAGCAAGAAGAGAAATTATATACAGCAATAATTGGATAGCCGATGGTTATGAAGGTTATATTGGTGACAGGAGAACTGGGACAAGAGAAAAATTGCCTACTTTTAGTACACTCTTTCCAGATTGGGATATACCAGTGGAAAAGGTGACCTTAGCTCCCTCTGTCAAAGCAAGTGCCACACCTCTCAGCTCTAAAAAAGTTATCTTTCAAGGCACAGCCTACATGGGTAGCCCCACAGCTACAGGTGACCCTACATTCTTTAGAACTACCACAGGTGGAGCCTGGGAAATTCGCTCATATGCCACAAGGATACCGGGCCAAAATTACAACCTGGGATACACAAATATGAGTACTGGTAGAAGCATTGCATCTGCGACAAAGTTAGCCGTTTATCAGTTCTTAAGCATTCATGGAAGTAGGACCTCATCTACAACGGTTGGAGTAAGAACCAGTACTTATAGCACAACTGGGATAGGATATTTTACGGTAGAACGGTTCCCATTTGAATAAGACCCCAAAACAGAACAAAAAAGAAAGTAAACAGTAGACCCCAGTGCATTGTAGCACTGGGGTCTTGTATTATTCGACTTTATATGAGCTTTTGGGGCAAGTGTAATACGGTTTACCCGTTTGCACTATGTGTGAACGGGTAAACCGTTATATTTTCAAATAACCAGATTATATTATTGACTTTTCCCCTGGATTATGCTATACTGGCACTGTAACAAAAATTCTTTTTCTAAGTCCGACAGGGCTGATGCACCCCTTGCACACGCTGGACTTGCCTTAGTAGCCTTTTGCGAATCGGATTCTGCGTGTGCTGCAGTGTAAGTAATCCTTGTGAAAGCACGGTTGTCCTGCTAGTGTATCATCCGACTGGTGCCGCGGTTCTTTCCGTGCGCACTGTGCGCATTTAGGAGCGGCTGGATGGGCGCTTCCACTCTGTGGGATGCCGCTATCTGCCCTCTGAACGGGCTTTTCCTTAGGAAAAATGCGTATTTTCTCTGAAATGCGCACCCTGCCTAAAATGCGCACAACCTTCTTGAACGTATCCCAGAGCGCTGTATAAGCTCCGGGCCGCACACATAAGCGGTCAAAAGTGTTGGGGGCCTTTGGCTCCTTCCCGTCACACATAAGACGTTAAAAAGTGTTCCTTTGCCGATGGCTGGCCCTACCGGGAAGCTTGAGGCGGCCTAGCTTAAACAGATAAAAGGATGTCAAGGCAATGTCAAGAAGTGCCTTGACCAGGGCACAACGCTTGAAGGAGGTAGCAGCCTATGGGAAGAAAGAACAAGACCTATTTTAAGGACCTGCACCAGCAAGCCTATGACAAGCTGGTATCGATGCAGGCGTTCGGCGAGAGCAAGCGGGCCGCGGCGGCCGCTGGGAAGGACAAGGAGAAGATTTTCTCCTTTAATACCTACCAAACTTATTGGAAACACACCAAGTATTTCCTCCAGTACATGAAGGAGAACCATTCGGAGTGTACCACGCTGAAAAGCGCCAGAAAGTATGTGAACGAGTGGCTCCAGGTTCGGGCGGACCAAGGGCTTTCCGCCTGGACAGTTCAGGTGGAGGCCAAAGCGCTGGGGAAGCTCTACGGTATCAGCCCAGGTGATGAGGGGTACTTTACCCCGCCAAAACGCAGACGAGAGGATATTACCCGCAGCCGGGGTGACCGGGTGCGGGACAAGCATTTTTCTGAGGCAAATAACGATGAACTAATCAAGTTCTGTAAAGGCACAGGACTGCGGCGCAGTGAGCTGGCAGCACTTCGGGGCGGCGATCTGATGGCCAGGGCACAGATTGACCAGGAGCTTGCTCAGCTGGAAAAGGTTCCGGCTGAGCAACTGACGCCGCAGGAGGTCCGGCGCGTGGAGGTCCTGCGGGATACCAAGCTGTTCCGTGAGGAATACTTCGTCTATGTGCGCAATGGCAAGGGAGGCCGGGAACGGCTCTCGCCAATCATTGGGAAGAACGCTGGGCAGATCGTGGAGCGGATACAGAGTACGCCGGTTGGGGCAATCGTCTGGCAGCACGTCCATCAGAGCGCGGATATTCATTCCTATCGGTCCGACTACGCCACGGCCATCTATAAGGCCCATGCCAGGGAGATTAAGGAGATACCTTTTGACCGGATAAGCAAAGGCACGGGGAGGCGGTACCAGAGCCAGGTATACACTTGTCGGAAGGACGAGGCGGGGAAGAAGTTGGACAAGACTGCCATGCTGGTGTGCAGCAAGGCTTTGGGGCATAACAGGATTAACGTGGTAGCGGACAACTACATCCGAGGACTGTAAGGAGGCGGGGGTTATCGTAGAGTTTGCAAAAAAGGGCATGATGGGCGGCTATAGGACGGTTGAGGACGAGAAGGACGGGTACTCCCATGTGGTTCTTCCCCGTGAGGAGTACGAGGACCTTTGTCGAACACTGGAACAGACCCGGGTTTACGCGAAGAATCAGATTGAGGAAGCTCAGAAACAGGCGAACCATGAGATAGAGTGTGCCCGATGGGAAGCGGCGAAGGAGGTCAAGGATATACAGACAGCTTTACAGATGGAACAGGACAAGAATGCCGCGCAAGAGAAGTTGAATGCTGGCCTGAAACGGATTTGCCGGGAACGGGCCAATGCAGAACGAGGCGTAGTACCGAAGAAACAGCATACGGGGTTTGTGGTGCTGTCTTCCTCAACCCGGTTGTACCAATGCGGAGCTGGATCTCGTCGGGAGCATATATGGGCATGGGAAACTGTGATACAGACCCCTTATGAGGTCGATTTGCCGGCGGAGCAGGTTCATGAGCTGCTGCAGACGGATTTGCCGCAGATTGTGGCTGTAAAGCTCGGCCTTTCTGAAATGGACGAGGATTCCAGCCGGAACTCGGAAGAAAACTTTATGCTGGAGTATCGGCTGCGGGCGAACTTCCGGTCAGAGTATTGGGAGATGAGCCTCATCCACACAGGGCCGCTGGGGACAGTTCCTGCTGAGATGCGGAATCCTTTGAAGCAGAAGAAAAAGCGCCAAGCTGAGGGTTAAGCAGATGAAAATCAATGCAGTGTAAAGAAATCACTTTACATTGCATTGCTTTTGGCGTATAATAAGTTTGGAGGTGCGTAACTATGGCGCAGAGCGTAAACGTCAATTTTCGTATGGATGTGGAGCTGAAGAAGAATCTGGAGGAAATCGGCCAGCGAATGGGAATGAACTTGACTACCATGCTGACTGTTTGCTGTAAGAAAATCGAGCAGGAGCGGCGTATCCCCTTTGAAATCACCGCTGATCCGGACCCGTTCTATTCTGAAAGCAATGTCCGTTACCTCAAAAGTAAGCTGGATTCTCTCAATGCCGGGACTCTTCCCTTGGAAAGCCACGAGCTGATTGAGGTTGACTGATGGGGCGGGATATAAAATGGGATAGTGATGCCTGGGAGGATTATTGCGGCTGGCAACAGACCGACAAGGCCATCACCAAGCGGATCAACGCCCTAATCAAGGACGCTCAGAGGAACCCATACAATGGTATCGGCAAACCTGAGCCGCTAAAATACGATTTGGCTGGTCTTTGGAGCCGTCGTATCAACGATACCGACCGGTTGACGTATAAGCTGGTCGGTGACACGCTGGTAATTATGGCCTGCAAGGGCCACTATGACCAGTGATTCCCCCAGTAAAGAGAAAGCGTGAGCTTGCCAGTGCAGCAGTTCGCGCTTTCTCTTTTGTAGAAAATGGTTGGATGGCCTACACGGCCTCTTAGTGGCCGTGTAGGGGGCCTTCATGGCTTTTGGCGTGTACTTTCACTACTGGTGGCTCAAAATCGTTTCTGTGGCCTTCTAGGGCGTTCTGGTGGGGCTTGCGCCAGCGGCAAAGATACACCACCAGAGGTATTAGGGGGAGGCTCCCCCTAACCGCACCGTGTGAACGGGCATTTGACGCAAAGTGTCGGACAGGATGTCGGACTCTTTGCCGGACAAATGCGTTGCTGGCTCGTACCTAGAACCCCGTTTGCACTCGGTTCTAGTACAAAAGGGATGGCAGATGGTTGCTGGCTACCATTTCGGTCTTGTATGTGGCCTCCAAGATAGGGAAAAACTCATTGATAATATAACCTCCCTATATTTTTTGGTAATTAAATTCCTTCTAGGAAACCAGAAAATGTTGGGTTGAAATCACTTGCAAAAATCGGCCATATGAGTTATACTT
This sequence comes from Acutalibacter sp. 1XD8-36, assembly GCF_009917525.1. Taxonomy (GTDB): domain Bacteria; phylum Bacillota; class Clostridia; order Oscillospirales; family Acutalibacteraceae; genus Acutalibacter. The sequence goes on along the minus strand of NZ_QZDU01000021.1, from coordinate 3,499 downwards.
TGACCAAAGAAAAAATAGGGAAAAAAGTATTGATAATAAACGCCCCCCTATGGTCTTAAAGCCCTTAAATCTTTTTTCATTGGTTCATCGGTGATTGGAGAAAGTCGGAGGGGGATAGGGGGTGAGCGGAGGCTGTGGGAATGTGGGAAACCCATAGGGTTTTCCATCATTTCCACTGCTGGAGCGAGGGGGGAAGGGGGAGGTGACTTTCTCTTTAAGCCGCCGTAGGCGGCGCTCTTTTGCTCCCCCTTCCCCCCTTATATTGCCCGAAGGGCATCCTTATTTTTCTTTTTGCTTCTTTTTCTTTCGATTTTTGCGGAGGATTGTGTTGTGGAAAATGCATTTGGTGGCACCCTGGCGGAGTATCAGGTGTTGTATTTAGAGAAAAATGCTTATTTGGCTCAGTGTCTGGATGTTGTGGAGCCGTTTGTGTTCTATCGGGAGATTTTCCCGGAGGGTTCCTTTGAGCGTAAAGGCGTTTATAAGGATGGCAAAGCCAATGGTATTGCTGTAACTTTGCCAGGGAAGGGAGGCTCTGTGAATGGAGTTGCCTTAGAGATTGAAGGGGATGGACGGACACATCGGTACACCATTACGGATGATTTGGAGAAGCTGGATGAGCTTAGGAACACTAGTTTCACTATCATGTCCCCTATTTCCTATTACGGGAAACAGCGGTCGGGAAAAATGGCGCGGTACCTCTATGCCTTGGCTTTTGACTTGGACGGGGTTGGAATGCCTCAGCTCCGGGATGTGCTTCACCAGATGGACTATAAGATTTTGCCCAAGGCTACTTTTGTTGTAAACAGTGGGACTGGACTGCATTTGTACTATGTCCTGACAGAGCCGGTTCCTATGTACCCTCAGAATCAGCACTATCTGAAAGAATTGAAATATTCCCTGACCCGACAGATTTGGAATCGGTTCACATCTTCCATAGAACAGCCGCAGATGCAGGGGTTGATGCAGGGGTTTCGTATTGTTGGCTCTGGGACGAAGCTAGGACCGGGATATCCGGTGGTGGCATTCCGGTTTGGAGATCGGGTGGAGCTGAACAGCCTTTTGGAGTGGATACCGGATTCCAATGGGGAGCGGCAGAAGCTCCAAGGAATTCTGAGAAAGGCAAGTATGCCGTTGGCTGAGGCAAAAGAGAAGTATCCGGATTGGTATGAGCGCCGGGTCGTGCGGGGGGAACGCCGGAACTGCTGGACGGTGAAAAGGGATCTCTACGACTGGTGGCTGCGGCGGATTCGCAGCGAGATTCGGGTGGGGCACCGCTATCATGGGATTATGACCCTGGCAATCTATGCCAAGAAGTGCGGTATTGCGGAGGAGGAGTTGCGTCAGGATGCCTATTCTCTGCTACAGCCCTACGATGATATGAGTGTGGAGAAGATTAACCGCTTCACAAAAGATGATGTAGAGGCAGCACTTTCTATGTTCAACGAGGATTATGTGACGTTCCCCAGAGATGATATAGCCAGGCTTTCAGGTCTGACTATGCCGGTCAATAAGAGAAATTGGCGTAAACAGGAGGAACACTTGAAACGAGCGCGGGCCGTACAGGCAGTTGATTATCCCAACTATGAATGGGCGGGAAGACCATCAGCGCAGAACAAAGTGACTCAGTGGCGGCTACAGCACCCAGAGGGGCGAAAGGTGGACTGCCATAGGGACACGGGATTAGACCCAAAGACTATTCGGAAGTGGTGGGATAGTTCGGTTGACAAAATATAAATCATGATATATACTAATTGTGGAGGCGAATGTATATGGACACGGCAAAAATTTTTGAGAATGGAAGGAGCCAGGCGGTTCGGCTGCCAAAGAAGTTTCGCTTCAATGTGGATGAGGTAGCTGTACAGCAGCTTGGTGATGCAGTCCTCTTGGCACCGAAAGAGTCAGCATGGAAGATTTTTATGGATGGTCTGGATGGGTTTACCAGTGATATCTTCGAGGATGGTCGGGACCAGGGGATTCAGAAAGAGAGAGAGAGCCTATGACATATATGTTAGATACGAATATATGTATATATGTTATAAAAAATAAACCAGAGAAGGTACTAGTAAAATTTAAGGAAGAACTAAGTAATGGGGTATGTATTTCAGCCATTACCTTAGCTGAACTGGAGTATGGCATGAAGCACAGTTCTGATTCAGTGAAGAATGCGCGGGCGCTGCTCCGATTCCTGTTTCCTTTGACTATTCTTCCGTTTGACTCGGCTGCGGCCTCTGAATACGGAGCTATCAGAGCTTGGCTGCAGGAGCTTGGTACGCCAATCGGGCCTATGGATATGCTGATAGCCGGTCATGCTCGGGCCGAAAATATGGTCCTGGTGACAAATAATGTCCGTGAGTTTAAGCGTGTGCCGGGCCTCAAGATTGAAAACTGGGCGGAGTAATCCAGGCTGGCGGAGGACAATGTGGCCCTGGTTACCGCCCGGAGGCGGCAGGGGCAGTGTCCCTCTGGAACGGATGGGGGACGCATGAACGGCAAGGCTGTTGGAGACGTTGTGAATGAATGACAGGTATTGACTGTGTAGAAAGAAGCAAATATACTAATATAACTAAGTGTAATAACTAAGTAACAAAAGGAGGGCATCGTTATGAACCAGAAGACGGTTACCTGTTCGTTTACGATGGACAGGGACATTTATAATGCTTATAAGAGCATCGTTGTGAAGAACGGCGAGAATGTGAAGGGAAATATTGTGCGGTATATGCAGAGCGTTATCCAGTATGGAACGCCGAATGCAGATACGATTGCTGCCATAGCGGAAGTGCAGGAGCTGAAGAAAGATCCAAACAAGAAGACCTACGGCAGCTTTGCAGAGCTTCTGGAGGACCTGGATACATGAGCAACAAGTACAGGATTGTCCAGACCGGAAGGTTCAAGAAGGACCTAAAGACGGCAAGGAAACGAGGGTATGACCTCTCTTTGATTGGCAGCGTGGTTGATACACTTGCCGCAGGTGCTGAACTGCCGGAAAAATACAAGGACCATAGTTTGTCTGGTGATTATGCTGGGTGCCGGGAATGCCACATCACCCCTGATTGGCTGCTAATCTATGAGGTGTCAGACGGTGAGCTAATCTTGTACTTGACCAGGACGGGAACTCATAGCGACTTGTTCTAAGTTCGGACCTAAAGTCGAGCAGAAGGAGAGAGCAGAGTGAAGACAATCCGGCAGATAGCGGATGAGCTGGGTGTATCAAAGCAGGCTGTTTTCAAGAAGATGAAGAGTGAACCACTGTCAACCAGTTTACAGGGGTTGACGGCAACGGTTGACGGTAGGTTGATGGTATCGGTTGACGGTGAAAACCTGATAAAATCGGCATTTTTGCCTAATAACGCAACAGTTGTCGTCAACCAAAACCATCAACCGGTTGACGGTTTGGTTGACGGCGCGTCAACCAAAGTTGACGGTCAGGTTGACGGTGTAGTTGACGTTTTGCAGGCCACCATTGACACGCTGCAGGGCCAGCTTGAGGTGAAAGACC
>NZ_QZDU01000020.1 GCF_009917525.1 Acutalibacter sp. 1XD8-36 | reverse complement strand
GTGCCCGTGGCCAACGGCGAAGTGGACCGCTCCACCATCCAGAAGAACAAGTGGGTCATCACCAAGACCTGTGACCATCCCGAGGCCGCTCTGCGCCTGTGGGACTACCTGGCACGGGACGTTGAGAGCAAGATGACCGTAGCTATGGGCGAGAAGGGCAAGCTCTGGGACGAGTATGAGGACCAGCCCGGTGTCTACTACTTCGTAGTGCCTGACGACACCACCCCCGAGTTCACCTTCGAGCACATGAAGTATACCTACGGCACCGTCAATGACCCGCCTCTGATGACCAAGGCAGAGACCCCTGTAAACGACGGCGAAATCTCCCCCGCAGCCGCTCTGCGCGACGAGATGGTCAAGCAGGTCAACGCCGACTTCGTTAAGAAGGAGAACCAGCTGCCCCAGCTCTACGTGACCCCCGAGGCCACCGACGAGCGCAGCTTCCTTGAGACCGACCTGTTTACCGAGGTCAAGAAGTTCCGCGCCCAGGCCGTTATGGAAGGCCTTGACGACGCTTCCTGGGACGCTTACTGCAAGCGCCTTGAGGACCTGCGCTACAACGATTACCTGCAGTGGTACCAGGACTTCATGGACGGCAACCTGTAATCTACCCCCTGTAACCTAAGCAAAAACGGCCCCCGCTACCCTGATGGGTGGCGGGGGCCTTGTATGTAAACCGCGCAAAGCGAGAAAGGGGTCAAGGGGAACCCGTTCCCCTTGCAGGGTTTGGGGCAGCGCCCCAAGGTCTGTGCGGCGCGAAACAACCCGCAAACAAATCCCCACAAATCCCTTGACATCGCAAATAAATACAGACGTGGACGCGATGATGAAGGCGCTGCTATCAGATGGGGCAATATAGCGTCAGGCCTACCGAGAGAGCGCCATACTCAGCCTGACTGGCTTGTTTATTTACGAGCTGGACGGCAAAGACCTGTACCTGTATCTTATCAGGATAGGCACGCATAGCGACCTTTTCAGCTAAATCAGAAAAAATCACAGAAAGGCGAAATCACCATGAAAACTCCATTCAGCCGCATTTTATACGGCGGCGACTACAACCCCAACCAGTGGCCCAGGGAAATCTGGGCCGAGGATATGGCCCTGTTCAAAAAGGCGGGCATAAACTCCGCCACTGTCAACGTGTTCTCCTGGGCAAAGCTCCAGCCTGACGAGAACACCTACGACTTCTCCGAGCTGGACGATATAATCGCCATGCTCAGCGAGAACGGCATAGACATCGTGCTGGCTACAGCTACAGGGGCCATGCCCGCATGGATGGCTAAGAAATACCCTGAGGTTACAAGGGTGGACTTTGAGGGCCGCAGGCATAAGTTCGGCCAGAGGCATAACCACTGTCCCAACAGCCTGGTCTGGCAGAAGTACGCCGCCAGGCTTGCCGGGGAGCTGGCCAAGCGGTACGGCTCAAACCCCCATGTAGTCTGCTGGCACATAAATAACGAGTATAATACCGGCTGCTACTGCGAGAACTGCGAGAAGGCCTTCCGCATTTGGCTCAGGGAGAAATACGGCACCCTCGAGGCTGTGAATGCCGCCTGGAATACGGAGTTCTGGGGCCATACCTTCTACGACTGGGACGAGATAGTGGCCCCCAACAACCTCTCCGACGGCATGGGCTTCGGCTTCACCCGCAAGACCGCCTTTGCGGGCATATCCATCGACTACGACAGGTTCCTCTCCGACTCCCTCCTGGAAAACTATAAGCTGGAGCGGGACGCCATAAGGGCGTACGACAAGGAGACTCCTATCACCACCAACCTGATGGGCACCTATAATGGCCTGGACTACTTCAAATGGGCCAAGGAGATGGACATTGTAAGCTGGGACAACTACCCGGCCTATAACACCCCCTGGAGCTTCACCGCCATGCGGCACGACCTTATGCGCGGCCTTAAAGACGCGCCGTTTATGCTCATGGAGCAGACCCCCAGCCAGCAGAACTGGCAGCCCTATAACTCCCTGAAAAAACCCGGCCAGATGCGCGCCCAGTCATACCAGACTGTTGCCCATGGCGCCGACACAATCCAGTTCTTCCAGCTGCGCCGCTCAAAGGGCGCCTGTGAGAAGTTCCACGGTGCAGTCATAGCCCACTCAGGCAGCGGGGACACTAGGGTGTTCAAGGAGTGCTCCCAGCTTGGCGAGGAGCTGAAAAAGCTTGGCGCCGAGACCCTGGGAGCCAAAAATACAGCCGAAGTTGGCATAATCTTCGACTGGGACAACTACTGGGCCCTTGAGTACACCAGCGGCCCCAACGTGGACCTGAAGTACGTGGACCAGATACATCAGTACTACCAGTATTTCTATGAGCACCACATCCCTGTGGACATGATACCCGTAGACGGCGATTTCAGCCGCTATAAGGCCATATGCGCCCCGGTGCTGTATATGGTCAAGGAAGGCGTTGCAGAGGCTCTAGAAGCCTTTGTAGAGGCCGGAGGGACCCTTATTACCGGCATGATGAGCGGCATAGTGGACCAGAGCGACAATGTGCACCTTGGCGGCTACCCCGGGCCCCTGCGCAGGCTGTGCGGAATCTGGGCCGAGGAGATAGACGCCCTGGCCCCGGAGCAGAGCAACACCCTGCGGTTCCCGGACGGCATCGAGACCCAGTGCAAGCTCCTCTGCGACATCATACGCCCTGAGGGCGCCGAGACCCTTGCAGTCTACGGCGGCGACTTCTATGAGGGCACCCCTGCAGTTACAAAAAACAGCTTCGGTAAAGGCACTGTGTACTATGTGGGCACCCAGCCGGACCATGACGGAATTGCCAAGATACTTGACGCCCTGACCGCCGGCGCGGATGTGAAGCCCCTTATCCCGGACGAGACGGAACTTGAGGTGGACCTGCGGACCATTGAGGGCCGCGAGTACTGGTTCATTATCAACCTGACCGGCACGCCAAAAAGTGCTCCCGAGAGCTTCAGGGGTGAGACTGACATACTCACCGGGGAGCCTGTGGGAGAGCTCCAGGGGTTTGATACAGTGATCGTCAGAAGGTAAGAAAAAGACAGGAAAAGCAGCGTGTAAAAGCGCTGCTTTTTGATTGTCGGCTATATAATATCTATAAATTTAATAAACTATATATCTTATATAAGTTATATAATCCATGTGCGCCGAATCGGGCCGGCAATACCCCTAAATCGCCCTAAAACTGCTCAAAAACCGTCCAGAACCGTTCAAAAAGCACCCAAAAATACTTGAAAATGAAAAAGCCATGGAAAAGAGTTATGTCAGTGAAAGACCAAATTCTTCAAAAATATAAAATTGGGAGGTATCTGCAATGACCCTTGGATATATCCGCGTGAGCACACCGCGCCAAGCCTCCGGCACATCCTTTCAGGACCAGCGCGCGGCTCTTATAAGCGAGGGCTGTGAAAAGCTCTATGAGGACGTTTTTACCGGCGTGTCACTTGCCCGCCCGCAGTTTGACCTCATGTGCGCCGAAGCTGTCCCCGGCGACACAATCGTAGTCACCCGCCTGGACCGCTTTGCCCGCACCGAGACAGAAGCCTATGAGCTGGTTGTGAACTGGGTCAGGGCCGGCATCAGGGTGAAGGTGCTGAACCTTGGCACTATTGAGGACACCGAAATGGGCAGGCTCATACTCCATATAATGCTCAGCTTCGCTGAGTTCGAGCGCGATTTGATAATCAGCCGCACCCAGTCCGGCCGGGCCTACCGCCGCGCTACCGACCCAGCATACAAGGAGGGGCGAAAGCCTAAGTTTACCCGGGCCCAGCTGGACCACGCTGTGGAGCTTTTGAAGACTCACTCATATACCCAGGTTGCCGAAATGACCGGGATAAGCCGGTCGACGGTCACTAGGGAGGCCAGGAAGAGGGGGTTTAAAAAGTGCTTTAATCCTTAGAGAGGGACATCTCTGACTCTGTTCCAGAAATAGACAGCATTTTTACTACATACGGAAACTCTGGCACAATATTTATCACCGTGGCAAAATATAGATTTGATGCAGATACAGCCGAGAAAATCAATATATCTATTTTTCATATTTGAGCAATTCAAATATTTCATAAAAGTACATTTCATCCCCTATATACCATACATTTCCTATCCGTATTCCAGGTGGTGCAATCATATAAGTGTACTCTTTTCCATTGGTTTCAACCACCGTCAAATAGCAGTCGTCACCGCCAGCGAAACCTGAAGAAATCACTAGTTTTTCTTTATAGTTAAAATCTATAAGCAATTTTATAACCTTATTGATGATGTCTATTTCTTCATATGTTGAAATTTCATGCCGATAACGAATACTTATTTTGCAAACATCCTCACTGTCAAATTTTAACTTTGACTTTATTGCTAAATTTGACTTTGGCATTTGGCTCAGAAAAATAAGCATACAGCATATGATACCGAGTAATATGAGGCAACCACTTATCACTATCCTTTTTTTGCTCATATTTTTCTCCTTTTGGCAAATACTTCCCCATTTGGGGGAAGGGCACGCAGAGCACCTGTCCTACAATGTAAGACAGGCGCTCCCCCGGGCATTGGCACGAACCCACTAAAAAAGGTCGCTGTGCGTCCCCGTTCTCAGTAACTGAAGGACAAGCCTATCCTTCTCTACCTTGTAGACCAGCAGCCAATCAGGCTCAATATGGCACTCCCTTACGTTCTTATAGTTCCGCGAGTTTATAAGCGCGTGGTCCCGGTATACTTCCGGCAGCGGAACCTCTCTGCATAGCAGCGATATCACGGTTTCCAGCTTTTCCGGGGAACAGCCTCGCTTTATCGCGGTTTTATAGTCCCTTTTGAACTGTCCTGAGAACTCGGGTTTAAGCATTCAGCGCCTCCATCAAGCTCTCTACACTGTCAAACGGCCCATACATATCCTCACCCTGCTCAGCCCTTTCCAAAGCCTCATAGGTAACCTTATTCGGCTCATCCAGCTTGACTTCAAACGGCAGACCATGACAGCGCAGCGCCTGCCGGTAGAAGATTCCGGTGGCGGTGCTCAAGTCCATTCCAAGCGCCTGGAAAAGGGCTGCGGCCTGTGACTTCAATTCCGGCTCAATGCGAAGCGTCATATTTCCTTTGCTTGCCATGCTATATCCCTCCTTAATTGGTGTCAGTATTATTATATCCAAAATTTATGTGCAACGCAAGTGCGTTGCACATAAATTTTATTGTGATTTGTTTTGTACTGTCTCAACCGCTTCTCGTTCCTGTGCCTTCAGTTTTGTTAGCCCACAACGGTATAGACAATCCTGAGGGCCTGGCTATATCGTCTTTGGGAAACGTCGCATAATCCTCGTTAAACATGGAAAGTGCAGTTCTTAGCATAGATTGCCAAGGTCATAATTCCAGACTTTTGACTACGCCGTTTTGACGGCGGCGCATCGCCCGCTGGCCGTAGTCAAATATTATATTCACACCTACCGCACATATCCGGACTCCTTCATACGCAAATACGACACCATAAGAGTCTCCTCGGTGGTTCATCTATTTAAGTGTAGCTTGCATTTCCCAATAAACCATGCTATATATGCACTATAAGAAACCCAAAGGAGGCACTACCCCATGCTGTACAGAAACCTATCAGACCTAAAGGTCCCCGCCGTCGCCGTAGGCTGCATGCGCATCGCCGGCCTTAGCCCGGACAGGCTCTCGGCACTCGTCGATACCGCCATAGCCGACGGCGCCAACTTCTTCGACCACGCCGACATCTACGGCGGCGGGGAGAGCGAGCAGGCCTTCGGGCGGCTCCTTGCCGCCCGGCCCGGGCTCAGGGAAAAAGTCATTATCCAGAGCAAATGCGGCATAAGGCCCGGTATGTACGATTTCTCGAAATCCCACATCATAGAGAGCGTGGACGGCATACTGTCAAGGCTGGGCACCGACCGGCTGGACCTGCTGCTGCTCCACCGGCCGGACACCCTGATGGAGCCCGAGGAAGTTTGCGAGGCCTTCACTGAGCTGGAGCGCTCCGGCAAGGTCCTTCGGTTCGGCGTGAGCAATTTTAACTCCCGCCAGCTGGAGCTGCTGCAGTCAGGGGTAAAGCAAAAGCTCCTTGTAAACCAGCTGCAGTTCGGCCTTATGTGCACCGGGCTCATAGACCACGCCCTCTCGGCAAACACCGAGTTCCCCCACGCCCCCGACCGGGACGGCGAAGTTTTAGACTACTGCCGCCTGAAAAATGTGCTCATACAGGCCTGGTCCCCCTTCCAATACGGCTTCTTTGAGGGGGTCTTCCTGGATAACGAGAAATTCCCCGAGCTCAACGAGAAGCTCAGGGAGCTGGGCGGAAAATACGGAGTCAGCCCCCAGGCCATGGCTGCAGCCTGGATACTGCGCCACCCGGCGGGCATGCAGGTGATATGCGGCACCACCAGTCCCGAGAGGCTCGCAGATATCTGCACAGCCTGCGAAATCGAGCTCTCAAGGGAGGACTGGTACTCTTTGTACCTCGCGGCAGGGAACAAGCTGCCGTAAAAAATTCTCCTGTGTTCATTTTCCCCTTGACATGTCCCGGCGGCGCGCTATAATGGGCATATATCATATAACTTTCATAAATTATATACTTTATTTATTTTATATAAGGTATATAATAAAAGGAGGAGAAAAATGCGGACGATAGCCATAGCAAACCAAAAGGGGGGAGTGGCCAAAACGACTTCCGCCCACAACCTGGGCGCGGCCCTGGCCGGTCTCGGCATGAGGGTGCTGGCAGTGGACCTGGACAGCCAGGCCAGCCTCACCATAAGCATGGGCCTTGAGCCCCTGGAGATGGTTAAGACCATGGCCGACGTGATGAAGCGGGACGCCCTGCCCATCAGGGAGTGCATCGTGCATGTCCGTGACGGCCTGGACGCTGCGCCTTCGGTGATAGACCTGGCAGCTGCAGAGATGGAGCTGCTGTCCATGACCGGCCGGGAGAGGGTGCTGGACCGGGCCCTGGGGCCGGTCCGCAGGGACTATGACTTCATACTCATCGACTGCCCTCCGCAGCTGTCCATACTCACAATCAACGCCCTCTCCTGTGCAGACGGCGTAATCATCCCTGTAAAAACGGACTATCTGGCATACCGCGGGCTCACCCTTCTTGAGGACAGTGTCAGCGAGGTCCGGGAGCTGATAAACCCTAAGCTTGAGGTGTTGGGGGTCATAGCAACCCTTTTTGACACCAGGGTCTCCGACGACAGGGACATACTGACGCTGCTACAAAAGGAATACCGGGTGCTGGGGGTCATACGCCGCCGGGCCTCAGCTAAAAAGGGGATTTACGATGGGCTTTCCGTTGTGGAGCAGGAGCCGGGAGGTATCATAGCGCAGGAGTACATGGCTATAGCCGAAAAGCTGATAGAGGGGGTAGACGGGAATGGCTAAGACTGGCAAGGTGAACAAGCTGGAGGAGCGGGAGGCAAAGAGGCGCTCGGCTGTGGCAGGGTTTATAGACGAGCCCGGCAGAAAACCGGTTCCGGCCGGGCGTTCTGACGGCCGGGAGTTGAAAAAACGGTACTGCCTGGCGCTGAAGCCGAGCCTTTACAGGGATATACAGCAGCTGGCCTATGTGCAGTGCAAGAGTACCAGCCAGATGATTGATGAGCTGATGGAGAAATATATCCGGGAAAATGCCCAGCTGCTGGAGGATTTTAGGAAGCTGGGGAGATAGTTGAAGCCAGGAATGCCTTTAAAACGCCTCAGAATGGCTTCTGGGGCGTTTTTATATGCTTGGACAGGAAAAGTACCGTTAAATAGTTGGAGCGCCTTATAGAGCTTCTGAGTGCCATTTATGGGGATAGCCGTATTTTGGCTTCTGATACCCCTGTGAGCGTTTTTATGCCTTAGTGGACAAGGGATACTTTTTATATTGATAACATGCAATACAGAAGCTTACAGGCTTAACTACGGGTATCTGAGAGTGCCTTAAACTATTGTCAGCATTGATTTGATTTTTCTGTAGAAACATATTTCAGCCTGGAGAAAATGTTTTCAACAGGGTTTTCAACACAAAGAAAATATCACTGCTTTTTTTATCTTTCTTTTACTTTCTTATTTTCTTTATTTTCTTATAATAAGTAGTATGCCGAACGTGACATTTGCCCCGCACAAATGTGACATTTCCCCCGCATAACGGTGACATTTGCCCCGCACAAATGTGACATTTCCCCCATGGGGCATGTTTTGAAACCCCGCTTATGTGACAAAAACCCCGCGGAAAATGCTGTTTCGTGACAAAAACCCCGCAAAAAATGGAAGCCAGTTCCTTGCTATTTGCTTCTTTTTGTGGTAGGCTTTAAGAGAACCTGAAAGGAGGCACGACCCTATGTCTGAGCTGCACATAACCGACCCCAGGGAGCGGAAGGTAACGAAGGCCAACGAGCTCATCCAGAAGAGCAGATTTTCCCTGTCCGCCCAGCAGCAGAAGATAGTCCTTTTCCTTATCTCACAGATAAACCCCTGGGACGAGGATTTTAAGGTCTATAAATTTTCTATAGCGGAATTCAGCCGGGTATGTGGCATCAGCAGGCTCGGGGGCAAGGACTATGCTGAGATGAAGGCCGCCATAAAGGAAATCGCGGACAAGAGCCTTTGGGTAAGGCTGGACAACGGGAAAGAGACTCTTCTGAGGTGGATAGAGAAGCCCTACATTGATGAGGGCAAGGGCACGGTGGAGATACGGCTCGACAAGGATATGAAGCCGTACCTGCTGCAGCTGAGGGAGAACTTTACGGATTATGAGCTGGTATATACCCTGCGCTTCCGGAGCAAGTATTCCATACGGCTGTATGAGCTGGTAAGGTCTGTGCACTACCATGACATGGAGAGGGTATGCTGCCGGTTCTCGGTGAGCCAGCTGAAGGAGCTGCTGGACGCGGGGGAGTATGGCGAATACCGGGATTTTAAGCGCCGGGTGCTGAAGACGGCGGTGAACGAGGTGAACCTGTACAGCGACAGGGACGTTGAGTATACGGAGCTCAAACAGGGGAGGAAAGTCATGGGGCTGGAGTTCATAATCAAGGCGAAAAGTTTAGACGAGCGGCTCACGCTGCGGGCGGAGATAGATAAGACTATGGGGCCACCGCAGCTTTCCTTTTGGGACGATGGCCTTGAATAAAGGCTTTATAAGTATATACCTTATATAAGTTAAGTATGGTATATATGTTATACAATTTATTTACTATGTATATTGTCTACTTGCACTAACTAAAATGCATGTTTTTGTCGCGAATCTCCAAATGGTTGCAGGTGATATTGTAAATCCCTTAAACCTGCTCTGTCAATCCGCACAAATAAACAGTTACATTTTTGTAGTTTTTTGAAATTTTTACTTGCCAAACCTGGGGAAGTATGTTATGATACTACCATTAAGTTACACTTTGTTCACACTTTCCCAAGGAGGTACCGCCAATGGCTGCCAAAGAAAAGACCGGCGGCGCCGCCGCGCTGGAGCTTACGGATAAGCAGAAACGGCGCAAGGCGACGCTGAAGCTGATGCGACAGAACTACCAGCTCTACATATTCCTGATACCGGCTATAGTCTTTATAGTCCTGTTCATGTACACCCCCCTGTACGGCCTGCAGATAGCTTTTAAGAACTACCGGGGCGGCGACGGTATCTGGGGCAGCGCCTGGGTGGGTCTCAAGTGGTTCAACCAGTTCTTCTCCACGCCGCGCTGCTGGGAGATAGTGAAAAACACCCTTACAATCTCCGTATACAGCCTGGTTGCCGGCTTCCCGCTTCCCATATGCCTTGCAATCATCCTGAACTACGTGAAGAACCTTCGCTTTAAGAAGTTCGCCCAGACCGTCACCTATATGCCCTACTTCATCTCCACCGTGGTGCTGGTGGCTATGATGAACCTGTTCTTCTCCCCCTCCAGCGGCTTTGTAAACACCATAATCAAGGCCTTCGGGGGCGAGGCGGTCTACTTCATGGGCATGTCGAGCCTGTTCCCCCACATGTACGTGTGGTCGGGCATCTGGCAGAGCATGGGCTACAGCTCCATAATCTATATCGCGGCCCTCTCGGGCGTGAGCCCCGAGCTGCATGAGTCGGCGGTTATAGACGGGGCGAACATCCTGCAGCGCATATGGCATATAGACATCCCCACGATTATGCCCACCATGATAATCCTGCTGATAATGAGCTGCGGCAACATAATGAACGTGGGCTATGAGAAGGTCTACCTCATGCAGAACGACCTTATTGCGGACGTGTCGGAGATTATCTCCACATACGTGTACAAGATAGGCCTTACAAACAACCAGTTCAGCTTCTCCACGGCCATAGGCCTTATGAACAACGTGATAAATTTCGTCATCCTGGTAGCTGCAAACAAGCTTGCAAACAAGCTGTTCGGCTCCGGCCTTTGGTAATGGGGAAGGAGGGAATATAAATGGCAAACAATCCCAACGCTATCAAAGAGCCCGTATTCGACAAGGTTTTCTATATCGTCACCTTTGTTATACTCTGCCTGTTTTTGGTGACCATTATCTACCCTCTGTGGTTTGTGCTGATGGCGTCCTTCTCAGACGCCCAGTACGTGAACGACGGCACCCTGCTGTTCTACCCCAGGGGCTTCACCACCCTGGGCTACGAAAGGACTCTTACCGACCCGAAGATATGGACCGGCTACGGCAATACCATCCTCTACACCGCCGGCGGCACCCTCATAGGCACCTTCTGCACCATGCTGGCGGGCTATGCCCTCAGCCGTGACGACCTGCCCGGCGCTGGCTTCATCATGAAGGCCTTCGTATTCACCATGTACTTCCAGGGCGGCATGATACCCTTCTACATCCTGATAAACAACCTGCACCTGAGCAATACCAGGTTCCTGATGATAATCATAACCTGCATCTCGGTATATAACATAATCCTTGTGCGCTCCTTCTGTGCCTCCACGCTGCCCAAGGACCTTTGGGAGGCGGCATCCATAGACGGCTGTGGGAACGTGAGGTACATGTTCCAGATGGTATTCCCGCTGTCAAAGGCCATAGTGGCGGTCATAGCGCTGTATATTGCCGTGGGCTACTGGAACAGCTATTTCTACCCCATGATTTTTATACAGGACGCCAACAAGCTGCCCCTTCAGAACGTCCTCAGGGAGATACTCCTCGTTGCCAATATGAATCCTGCCGACACCGGCACGGACCCCATGGCGGCCCAGAGGCTGGCCCTGATGTCCAGCGTTATCAAGTACAGCGCCATCGTTATCTCCACCGTGCCTATTATCTGCGTGTACCCCTTCCTTCAGAAATACTTTGTACAGGGCGTCATGATAGGCTCAATCAAGGGATAATCCCCAAGAGGGTTATCATATAAACGCGTCATAAAAGACGAAAACTTCCCAAGGAGGAAAACCATGAAGAGAATTTTAGCAATGCTGCTGTGCCTGGCTATGATAGTCGGGATTATGGCAGCCTGCGGCAACGACAGCGGAAACAGTTCCGCGCCGAGCAGCAGCAAGACCGAGGAGTCCTCTGAGACCAGCTCCACGGCTGAGGACAGCTCCTCTGAGGCAGGCGAGCCCAGCGGCGAGGTCGTGAACGACACCAACCCCGGCACTGAGCTGCCCATAGTCACAACTCCTGTGACTATCTCCATCGCCAAGGAGCGCCACATGCTCGACACCACCACCAGCTACAACGAGAAGGCCTCCTTCAAGAACATCACCGAAGAAACCGGCCTGACCCTGGAGTTCATCGAGCTGGCAGCCGGCACCGCCGGCGAGCAGGTGCCCCTGCTGCTGGCAGGCGGCAATATGCCCAACGTGTTCTGGGCCCTGCTGTCTGACGCCCAGATACTGCAGAACGAGAGCCAGCTGGTAGACCTCAAGGACATGCTGGAGACCTATGCCCCCAACAGCCTCAAGACCTATAACGAGATTCAAAGCGCCGACTGGAAGCAGATTATGACTACCCCCAGCGGCGGAATCTACGGCATGCTGGGCCGCTATGAGTCCCTGTTTGAGAACACCGGCGACGGCATCCAGATTATCAACAAGAAGTGGCTGGACGCTGTGGGCAAGGACATCCCCACCAATCTTGACGAGTATAAGGACGTTCTGAAGGCCTTCAAGGAGGGCGACCCCAACGGCAACGGCCAGGCCGACGAGATTCCCTACTGCTTCTCCGAGGACATGTGGTGCGCCTCCCTTACCAATGACATGGGCCAGTTCGGCATGGGCCACGGCGGTGCCACCGGCAATGCTTCCGGCACCATGTATACCATCATCGACGGCAAGGTCGGCCCTGCTGTCAACACTCCTGAGTACCGCGAGTTCCTGGAGTACTACCATGACCTGTACAAAGAGGGCCTGATTGACCAGGAGGGCTTCTCCCAGAACACCGAGGTGTTCTCCAACAAGATTAAGAACAACCAGGTCGGCACCTACTACAGCTGGACCGCCCTGGAGTACCTCTCCTCCGAGCAGGAGAAGGACTGGGTCGTGCTTCCCACCATGAAGGCCCACGAGGACACCGTGCCCGTGGCCAACGGCGAAGTGGACCGCTCCACCATCCAGAAGAACAAGTGGGTCATCACCAAGACCTG
>NZ_QZDU01000001.1 GCF_009917525.1 Acutalibacter sp. 1XD8-36 | reverse complement strand
CAATGATTGTCGGATTTTGTCGATAGGGTATGCGCTTCATGGCGGCTACCTCCTTTTAGCCGCCGCTTTTAACAGTGATACCGCGTCATTTCATTAGAAGCCAAAAAGAAACGGCGGTTTTGATTTCTCAAAAACCGCCGATAGATTAGATATTGCATAAAAAGGCATACAAAAACATCTGCTCCTCTAACGGTTTTTTTCTTTCCCCGTTAAGGGAGCAGATAATATTATTTAAGGATTGTGTACAGTTCAAAAAAACTTTCCTCTAAAGATACCTACTTCTTTAGTTGGTAGAAGTCATAAAATGCAGCGTGTTTAGTAATAAGTTCTTCAAATGTGCCATGTTCAATTATTTTTCCGTCTGCCATAAATACAATTTCGTCATAGAGTGTAAGAATATCGCTGCTCATATTATGAGTGACAGTAAGTAGCGTTAAATCAGATATTGCCAATAGCCTACTTTCAATATCATATGCAGTTTGCATATCAATAGCAGACGTACCCTCGTCTAAAATCAACAGTGGCTTCTTACGAATTAAGGCTCTTGCTACGGCAATTCTTTGTTTCTGTCCGCCGGAAAGGTTATCTCCATTTTCTCCAACGTGATATTTAAGTCCGTTTGGTACTTGCTCAATAAACTGTGATAAACCACTATCAGACAATACGGATTGCAATTCTTCTTTACTGAAATCTTCGTGTAGGCAAATATTGTCAAAAATGCTCTCATCAAACATATAAACATTCTGATGAATGACCGACGATAGCGCAGTTATTTTATCAATATCCAAAACGGAAAGACTGTCTGCGTCATATAGTACATCACCTTTGAAATCAGAGTAATATCCGGCAATCAGCTTAATAAATGTAGACTTTCCACACCCACTCTTACCGACAAAAGCATATTTTTTCCCTTTATCAATGGATAGTGAAATACCGTTTATGACTTCGTTTTCCTTATCATAGGAAAAATGCAAATCATCTACATAAATCATTTTTTTGAAAGAGGGTGATTTTTTTGTATTTGTGTTCTGTTCCTTGTAATCTGAAAGGTTATTTAGCTTCTGTGTAATTGGTTTTATACTCTTGATTTTGGGAATATTGCTAAAAATAATCAATAATGGATTTGCAAGGTTACTGCTTACCTGTACCATGCCTAACAAGGCTCCTGCACTGATACGACCAATGATAATGAAATATGCAGAAAGAAAAACAACAACCACTTGAACAAGAAGCGCAAGCACCATAGAAACCGCTTCATTTGCTGCAATCGCCTTGTCAACAGAATATTTTGCTTTTATAGTGTCCTCGTTACTTATTTCAAATCGTGAGAGGACATATTTTTTCATTCGATAAGACTTGATAACCTCAAAACCGGATAACAGGTCTTTTACATGGTTTGTAAAATCGGATAGCATATCAGAATATTTATCCTGTCGTTTGGAGAGTAGTCCTCCGAATAGACTGGGTACAACAAGCATGATAGCGATTGCGATAATCACGCAGACTGTAACGATAATGTCAAAGTAAATCATTACAGCAAGGGAAGCTATAAAAATAATCGTATACTGGATAACTTGCAACAGGGGCAGTAAATAGCTATCTTCAATCATTTTTACATCATTCGTAATTGCGGATAAATAATCAGCAGTATTATTTTTTGAGTAGTCCTCAATCGTGTGTCGTTCAATTCCTATAAAGGTTTTAGAACGGACAGCTTTCATAATTTTACAGACAAATTTTTTACTAAACAAAGATTGTAGGTACATGAATACTCCCATAAGTACAAAGTAGGCTAAAGAAAAGAGTAGTATTCTAATAAAGCCGTCCATATCGCCCATATCTACAATATCCATAACTTGTTGCAATAAGATAGCAATAAATACATAAGATAGAGAACTGATTGCAGTAAATAATGCGGTAAGGAAAAGCAAGAATTTGTATTGTTTTAAGTATCGTATCATATAGCGGTGTCCTCCTATTTTCTGTTAAAAAGTATATCGCAGACAAGTCCTACTGCCCCTAAACCAAACAGGCAGGTGCCGGCTGATTTATAGCCTTTTTCGGATAAATGTGCAGCCCCTATCATCAGTCCGATTTCTGCCGTAGCAGATATAGACTTAGATACAATGCGGAATGACCGCTTTTTCCATGCTTCATTTGCGGCAACTTCAATTTTGTTTGCAGCATTTTCAATTTTTTGGTCTAATTTTGACATACTATTCTCCTTTCATACATTAAGACGGTATGTATATGCTTAAAAAATAATACCTTACGAATGAATGTATAGTTTGAAAATAAAACTGCCTTTTGCAAGGCAATTTTATCTATTCGCCTATGTTTAAGTGCTCAAAGTAATTCTGTGCCATACCGAAAATTTCATCATCAATAATCGGCAAGTTCATACTATCTAACAAATATTTGATAAATGCAAACTTTGAAAGCAGTTCTTCCGGGGTTGCAGGATAGACAGAGGGAATTAACCAGAAATTTGTAAGTAATGGCAAAAGTTCAGATAGTTCTTTTGCATACCCGGTTTGGATAGAGCCGTCCGCTATTCCCTCTTGAATAAGTTGCAACCAAAGAGGGGCAATCAATTTCCTGTTTGTATCAGCCAGTTCAGCCAACAAGCGGGGATTTTTCAAAAGAGGTATACTCTGTTTTCCAAGTTCAATCCTATCATTATCTGCGTGGTTTAACTTAATGACTTCACGCATTTTTTCTAAACCATTTAGGTTCTTCTGATTTTGTACGGTAACAAATGGATTGTTGTCAAAAAAGAGTTTCCCCCCTAATGCGTCAATAATTTCCTCTTTTGACTTGAAATGATGATAAATTGCTCCTTTCGTCAGTCCGCCAAGTTCATTTACAATATCTTGAATAGTAGTATTGTCGTACCCCTTTTCCATGAATAACCGCTGTGACACTTCTAATATCTTCTCAACGGTTATTTCTGGATATTTATTACGCGCCATGTATCTACCACCTTCCATTTCATTCGTTTGGTATGTATTATATTCTTTTTGCGTCTGCTTGTCAAGATACATTCAGCCGGTATTTAATTGCACGGCAGAAAAATATGATTTATTTTGGCTAACTAATAGAACTGCGTAGACATATTCAAAAGCAAAGGTGAACAGTAAAATGTAATAGGGTGAATAACTATGGCAAAAAACCAGTACCGAAATATGACTTCAAGGCTTTCGGGGCAGCGATAAAGGCAGCGCGTGAAGGACGTAAGGAGAGCCGCAAGAAAGTAGGCGACGAAATGTTTATCTCGCCGCGCTACCTTGCGAACATTGAGAACAAGGGGCAGCACCCAAGTTTACAGATATTCTTTGAGCTGATACAGCGTTACCATATATCCGTAGACCAATTCCTGTTAGACACGCCCGCCGTAAAGGACACAAAGCGGCGGCAGCTTGACGCGCTCCTTGACGGTATGAGCGATACGGGCATACGGATTGTGACCGCAACGGCAAAAGAGATTTCCGAAGTCGAAAAAGAGGGCGAATAGAAATGTCCGGCTTAAAACTGAACAGGATTTAGAAAGCGTTGTAATCTTTTTTGAGATTGCAGCGTTTTTCTTTTGCGTAAGTTTGGCAAAATCGCTTTTTCTCCGTAGTAAGGGATAAGAGCCTAAAGGATAAAAACATTCGTAGCAAGCATAGGAAGCGGGTACCCACTTCCGTATTTTCGCCCTCCCGCGCTGCGGCTCGTCGGTTGAAAATGGCTTGTTGGGAAGTGTCCCAAACCCTCGGAACGGAAAGGAAAGGAGCGAACACATGGACGGACGCAAAAGGACGGTGCAAATCAAATTCAGAGTGACGGAAGCGGAACGGGATTTAATACTGGAAAAAATGAAGCTCGTACCCACCCGGAACATGGCGGCATATCTGCGGAAGATTGCCATTGACGGGTATATCATTCAGATAGACCATAGCGACATTAAGGCAATGACCGCAGAGATACAGAAAATCGGTGTCAACGTCAACCAGATAGCACGCCGCGTAAACGCGACGGGAAACGCATACCAAGAGGATATAGAGGAAATAAAGGGGGTGCTTGCGGAGATATGGCGGTTACAAAGATTAAGCCTGTTAAAAGCACTCTAAGCAAAGCCCTTGACTATATCGAAAACCCGGACAAGACGGACGGAAAAATGCTTGTGTCCTCTTTCGGCTGCTCCTATGAAACAGCAGATATTGAGTTTGAATATACATTGTCCCAAGCACTCCAAAAGGGGAACAATTTAGCCTTTCATCTGATACAGTCCTTTGAGCCGGGGGAAGTCGATTATCAGAAAGCCCATGAAATCGGAAAGCAGCTTGCCGACGCGGTAACAAAGGGGCAGCATGAATATGTACTCACGACGCACATTGACAAAGGACACGTCCATAACCATATCATTTTTTGCGCGGTGAATTTTGTAGACCACCATAAATACAATTCCAACAAAAGGAGCTATTACGGCATACGGAACATGAGCGACAAGCTGTGCCGGGAGAATGGCTTGTCCGTCGTCGTTCCCGGCAAGGGCAGCAAGGGAAAGAGCTATGCGGAGTACCAGGCAGAAAAGACGGGTACAAGTTGGAAAGGCAAGCTGAAAACCGCCCTTGACGCGCTTATCCCCCAAGTTTCCAGTTTTGAGGAATTGCTAACGCGGTTACAGGCGGCGGGCTATGAGATAAAGCCGGGGAAATATGTGTCATGCCGCGCCCCCGGACAGGAACGCTTCACACGCCTTAAAACCCTCGGCGCAGACTATACAGAGGAAGCCATAAGGGAACGGATAGCGGGCAGACGGGCAAAAGCGGCGAAAGCTCCCAGAGAACAGCGCGGCGTGTCGCTGCTTATCGACATTGAGAACAGTATCAAGGCGGCGCAGAGTAAGGGCTATGAACAGTGGGCGAAAATCCACAATCTGAAACAGGCAGCTAAAACCATGAATTTCTTGACGGAACATAAGATTAAGCAGTACGCGGATTTAGTCAGCCGGACCCTGGAAATGGCAGCGGAAAGCGGACAGGCGGCAGACGCATTGAAGAACGCCGAAAAGCGGCTTGCGGAAATGGCGGTGCTTATCAAGAATGTTTCCACCTACCAAAAGACAAAGCCCGTCTATGACGCATACCGCAAGGCAAGGAACAGGGAGAAATACCGCGCCGGACAGGAACAGGCGATTATCCTACATGAAGCCGCCGCAAGGTCGCTGAAAGCGGCGGGCATTGCAAAGCTCCCGAACCTCGCCGCGCTGCAATCGGAGTATGAAGCCCTCCAAGCGCAGAAAGAAGCCCTTTACGCCGACTATGGGAAGCTGAAAAAGAAAGTCCGGGAATATGATATTATCAAGCAGAACATTGACAGCATTTTACAGGCAGACAGGCAGCCGGAACGTGAAAAGGGAACAGAGCGCGGATAAGGATAGCAAAATCCCCGCCGCTGTGCTATGATAGGGCTATCAAAAAGCAGAGGAGCGTTGAGCATGGAAAACCAGAAAATGCCGGAATATGAAACCATACGCGCCGCCGTTGCCGGGGAAAAATGGGCGGTGGAGAAAGTCGTGGAGTGCTACAAGGACGAAATCGACAGGCTATCGACGGTAGCGGTCAGACAGCCGGACGGAAGCACGAAACAGGAAATCAACGAAGATATGCGCCAGTCCATCACAAAGAAGCTGATAGAAGCCCTCCCGCAGTTCCCGCTTGAAGAAATGGAAAAGGGAAATGTCAGATAGGCAAAAAAAGAACAGGGCGCGGAAGCCAGTATATGACTTCCGCGCCCTGTCTTTTTATGGGTGCTGTTTTCGTGAATGTTACGCAGTAGAACGCCATTTTCGGTGGTAAAGGTATAAAGTATCGCCTTTCTGATTTTCACGCGCGGAAAGCCCTGTAAATCAATGGATTTCTCTTTTTCCCTGTCATACCGGGTATTCTCGGATATGTGGTAGCGCATTTGGTAGACGCGGTTGCTGATGTGCTTCCCATAGTCCGTAGCTTCCCACTGGTTCGCGGTATGCGTGGCTTCGGGTGTCCTCACATACTCAATGGCTTTGTCAATGGCAAGCGTCTTTCCCGCCTGTTCGTCCCAGGCCGCCGCCTGTTCCTGCAAGGCTTCAAAAGCTGCCTGTTCAGCCGCCGCGTATTCTTCCCGTAATGCCTGTAACTGTTCTAAGGGCAGGGCGGTAAGCCCGGAAAGGTCGGCGGTCTGTTCCTCAAAATAAATATTTCGCTCTATCCGCATACTGTCAGCCGGGTCTAACTTGTCACGCTCAAACATGGAGTAGCCTTTTTTCTTTTCCATTCATTCGCTCCTTTCTGAAATGGCGGCGCACCGCCGCGCTTTTTGGGTACGCTCCCTATTACGGCGGGGCGGTGCGTTTTGCCAAAAATTTTTTTGATTTTTTTAGAGGGTTTGGGAAACTTCCCAACAAGCAAAATCCCCGTCCGGCGCGTCAGCGGCAGGACAGGGATTTACGGAAGTGGGTACCCGCTTCCTATGCTTGCTATTCAAGTTTTTAGTTCTTCTGTACTTCGATACGGTAGTTGACATATTTCCCACCAGTATCGGCTAAAACGATAGTTCCGTCGTAGGTCTTGCCTGTTTTCGGGGAATAGAGCTTCTTCACATTCGCCTTGCCGGATTTAAGGAGCGCGGCGGCAATCTTCGCGGAAAAAGCGGTCTTTTATAAAATACTTCTGATTTCATTGAATACTCCTTAATCTTACAAATTTGTTCAGTCACAATAATACCACAATCACACCAATATTTCTATCAAATTTCCATTGATTTCTTCCTCCCTCCGTTTAATCTTGCTCTCAATCATTTCTGATACCTCATTCTTTCTGTGCTGTGTTGATAGTTTCTGAAAATAAAAAAGGTAGCGGATTTCGGGTCAGTGACGATATACGACGTTTCGCGTTTCTTTATGGGGCGGCGGTCAGATACGCACCCGCAGCCCGTTCAAGTCCTCGGCTCTGATACCCACAAGATACCAGTTGTCGCCGTACTCAATCCGGGTTGGCTTCCACTTGCCCCGCACGAATACGTCAAAGCACTCTCCACAATGCAGCCCGCCATAGTAGCTGTTTAAGTCAAAGCGAATGTCGTAACGGTCGGTGCGCTCGTCAAATACCAATGCTCCTGTCATTTTCTGTGCCATAATAAAATCCTCCTTTTGTTGTTTTACAGGCTTTCGCCCTCGTTGTATGAATAATAGTCCGGGTCGCCGTACTGCGGCTTTTTCGGTGACAGTGCGCCGCTTGCCATGTCATGGGCGACAAGGGAAGTGTAGTAGTTGCCGATTGTGGACGGGGCATTGAAAAGGGCGGCTTTCAGATATTGCTTGATGTTGCGGATTTTGGTTGTGTTCTCCCGCATACAGTCAAGCACAAAGCGGATATGTTCGCCGTCCAGTTTCATAAACTTTGACTTCACAAGCTCTGCCGGGTAGTCGTCCCCCGCAATCCGTACCCGCTTTCTGGCGGTGCATACGGTTTCAAGCATGAGGTCTACAATCTCGTCCAGCCTGTCCCCGTCAAACTTCATGTCCTGTTTGAGAATGTGGTAGTCGATATTGTCCTTGATGATTTCCCGGTATATCTCTACTGCGCTCTGTGCTGCCGCTTCCGTTCCTTTCCGTTCCGGCGGCGTAGCCGCTTCTCTGCAAGGTGAGGGGTTAGGGGAAAGGATAGGAATGGAATGGGTACTTTGTTCATCAGTAATTATTTTTTCTTTTTTTGGTAAGTCAGTTCTTTGTATATCTTTATTTAATTGCGTTGGATTTTCCAACGTAGGTTTTTCCAATGTTGGTTTTTCCTGCGTTGGATTATCCAATGTTGGATTTTCCAATGTAGGTAAATCCGGCGTAGGCGGCTGTGGCTGCTCGAATATCACATAGTCCGCGCCCCGCAAGCGTCCTTTCTCGTCGCGCTCCCTTGACCGGACGATATACCCGGTGCGTTCAAGCTCCTTAATGGCTTCGCGGATAGCGTCTATCTTCTCCCGGTTGATAAGGGATAAGCCTTTCAAAGTGTAGTCCCAATCTTCGGGGAGTGACAGCATTTGCGACAACAGCCCTTTTGCTTTTAGGGATAGCTCCTTGTTGCGTAGGTGGTGGTTGCTCATAACAGTGTAGCCCTTGTTTCGTTCCACTCTGAAAACTGCCATAGTTCATAGCTCCTTTGCTTTGGATTTGTTACGCAGTAGAAGCGCGGTTTCGGGGGATAAGGTATAAATCCCTTTCCGCGCCAGATACGCGCCCGGAAAACCGCTTGTAGCAAGGCTTTTTCTGCCCCTACTGCGTAACAAAGGGCATGAAAAAAGCAGCGTTCCTGTTCTCCCGTATAGAGAGTAAGAAACGCCGCTTCTGCGTCGTATTCAGTTTTTAGTACAATACCCTGCTTGTCCGTCGCTCGAAAAACCTTGATTTTCCAGTGTTTTCAAAAGTATCGTTATCTAACGTCAGCTTTTGACCGCCCGGAGCTTCAGCGCATGTTGGCGCTGGTACGGTCGGGGGAAATCGGGTGCATCATCGTAAAAGACCTGTCCCGGTTTGGCAGAAATTACCTTGAGGCTGGGGATTATCTTGAGCACATCTTTCCGTTTTTGCAGGTGCGCTTTATCGCCATCAATGACCACTACGACAGCAGCAGGTATATCGGCACTACCGGCGGTATTGAGGTGGCGTTTCGCAATCTGATTTACCAGCGGTACAGCCAAGACTTGTCGGATAAGGTGAAATCCGCTATGCACATGAAGATGGCAAAAGGTAAATATGTGACCCACTGCCCTTATGGCTACATGAAAAAGCCTGGAGTAAAGCATGAAATGATACCCGATCCGGTTGCTGCACCCATCGTGCAGCAGATTTTCCACTGGACCATAGGCGGCGCAAAAAGCACAGAAATAGCCGCAAGGCTCAATGATTGTGGAGTACCCACGCCCCAGCAGCATAAGGGAACAGTTAGAAGCGACCAACATAGCGCGCCTATGTGGAGCCATCAGGCGGTGATCAGAATAATTCAAGATTACAAGTATACTGGGGCGATGGTCAATTTTAAGTGTGAGAACGCAACAATCCGGGCGAAGGTTCAGCGCAAGCTGGACAAATCCCAGTGGACTGTGGTGGAAAATAGCCATGAGCCGTTGGTAACACATGAGGAGTATGAGAAGGCCAACGCTACCCTCCGTAAGCCCAAACATACAAAAGCCACCCGGAAAGAGCGTGTGGATTTGGTTTACTACTGCGGGCATTGCGGCCGGCGGCTGCGCAGGACCTTCGGCCTTGACGAATACTTATCCTGCGCCACCCGGATGTACCAGAAAGACACCCCATGCGCCCGGATACATTGGAGCCGTACCGACATGGAAAAAGTGGTGTTGGAAGCATACAAGGCCCATCTGGCGGTGCTGGGGGAGCAATACAAGCAGAACTGGGAAGCACCGGAGAAAGACCCCTTGAAAGAGTGCAGAGTCCAGCAAAAGGCAATCTCAGCTAAATTGGAGGGCTTGGACAGCAAGAACCTCAGTCTATATGAGCAGTACCGCGCTGGGGATTTGGCCAAAGAGGAGTTCATTCAGAAAAAGTCGGCACTCCTCCAGGAGAAAGAAAACTTGCGGCAGGAATTGGAGGAGCAGCGTCAGGATGAGGAACGCCTTGTCCAAGAAGCGGCTACAGAAGATAGTGGTAGGCAGGCTCTAAAGGAGGCGGCAGACAGCTTGGCCTATTCGGACGAGCAGCTGCGTCAGCAGATGTATGGGGCGATAGATCGGGTGGTTGTGTTCGATAATGATGAGTTGGAGATCGAATGGAAATATAGTGGCGGCTGCTTTGATGAAAAAACTGAAATCTAATCCAACTAAACCTTCTGTCGGATAGCTCTGTTTTACAAGTCGAAACCCTTGCAAAAGTGCTTGAATGCGGCTATAATATACAAAAGGCTTCTTTCAAAGGAGGAAACCGCGTGGCACAAGAAAAATTGCGAATGATCTCGCTTGCGGGGTATCGTTCATATAGTGATGATATAGAGAAGAATAAAATCGATTTGCACGATGTCAATATAATCATTGGGGCTAATGGCGCTGGGAAAAGCAACTTGATCTCCTTTTTAGAGATGGTCTCTTATATGATGACCAGAGGGCTGCGAAGTTATGTCGCCAAACAGGGGGCACAGGCTCTGTTTCATGTTGGGCCAAAGCATACAGAGCAGATCCGGGGCCAACTGGTGATAGCGGATGGAGAGGGCGACAAAGAAGATACTTATTCTTTCAGCTTGGAAAGATCCGTCTCTGACCAGCTCTTTTTCGCACAGGAGAGTATGTCCTATCAGGACAGATGGCATTTTGCTCCATATGAAAGCGATTATGGCGTGGGGCATAATGAATCCGGCCTTGCGGATGCCTACGACCCTACATCCCGAACCCTGCGGGACTATCTGGCGCGTTTGAAGGTTTTCCATTTTAACGACACGTCTATCAACTCCCGCATCCGCAGCAGTACTAACACAACGGACGATGCCTATTTGCGCTCAGACGGAGGAAACATCGCGGCGTTCCTGTACCGTATGCGGACAGATTTGGAAGAAGTTCCCTACTATGAACGCATCAAAGAGTACATTCGCATGGTACTCCCGCAGTTCTACGATTTTGTTCTGGAGCCAGACGCAAATGGCAGGCTGCCATTAAACTGGCAGCAAGCTGGCAGCGAGGAAATTTTCGGGCCGCACCAGTTTTCAGATGGTGCTTTGCGCTTTGTGGCCCTCACTACTCTGCTTCTACAGCCGTCGCGGACTGCCCCCATGACCATCATTCTGGATGAGCCGGAGATCGGCTTGCATCCTATGGCAATTTCGCTGTTGGCCAAGGAAATCCGCATGGCAAGCAAAACCTCTCAAATTATAGTGTCAACCCAATCTCCTCTGCTGCTGAACCAGTTTTCCTGCAATGATGTGATTACGGCAGATTATGACGCGGCCAACCAGTGCAGCGTCCTTCGCAGGCATAAAGAATCTGAATTGCGTGACTGGTTAGAAGAATACACGCTGGGAGAATTGTGGGAGAAGAACGTATTGGGAGGGCTGCCTCTATGATACGCGTGAATGTGGTGGCGGAAGGCCAGACGGAGATGTCTTTCGTGAGATCTTCTCTTAACAGCTATTTCAGCGGGCACATTATTTTGGATTCCCGTTGTGTCCTTACCGGACGCGACAAGCACTCAGGGAGAGAATACCGTGGAGGGATGCCAAACTATGCAAAGGCAAAAAACGATATAATGCGTTGGCTGCGGGAAGATCCAAGCGCCTATGTTACCACCATGTTTGACTTTTTCCGGCTGCCCACAGACTTCCCGGAGTATGATCAGGCCATGAGATGTCCAGATCATCAGAAGTCTGTACGTATTTTGGAGGGAGCGCTGAAAAAGGCTATTACATCTGACCCTGGCTTTTGGGGACGCTCTGACCGTTTCATCCCTTATATACAACTTCACGAGTTCGAGGCGTTGCTATTTACCGATGTCCGTGTCTTGAAAAAAGTGCATCTGGAACCCGATGAGCAGCAAAGTTTAGACAGGCTTTACGAGGAGACAAAGGGTATTCCACCAGAAGAAATCAACCATGGGGCAGAAACGGCACCATCCAAGCGGCTCCTTCGGGCCGTTGATTACCAGAAAGGCGATCCATGTATGTGGATAGATTTCCTTACAATTCCGGCTATCCGAGATAAATGCCCCCATTTTTCACAATGGCTGGGTATTCTATCCGACTTAACAAAACCAAAATAATTTTTGTGATTGCTTGACACAAGCAGATGTCATAGGCCGGGTTGATACTGAACATAATCACGTCAATCAGCCCCGACTTCACCGCATGTATAGCTATGCGGGGATTATGCGTGCTCATGCCGATATGCCTGATGTGTCCGGCGGCCTTCTGCTTTTTCGCAAACTCAATGACCGGGCCGCCGAATACTTGGTCGAAGTCCTTCTGTTCGTCCACATAGTGGACCATGCCGACGTCTATGTAGTCTGTCTGAAGGCGGGTCATAAGGTCGGTGAAGGCGGCTCTCACCTGGTCCATATCCCTGGTGCGCTTGTACTGCCCGTCTATCCAGGCCGAGCAGAGGTGCGCCTGCATGATGAACTCCTCGCGCCGCCCCTGCATGGCAAGGCCGAAAACGTCCCGCACATGGGGCTCGGGATTAAACAGGTCGAAGTAGTTCACGCCTGCGCCTATTGCGGCATTGACTAAAGCCACTCCATCTTCCACCGTCTGTTTAACAAAGGCCTCACTGCCAAGGCCAATTTCACTGACCGTGAGACCTGTGCGGCCCAGCGTCCTGTAGTTCATAATAATTGCCCTCCTCTTGAAGTATTGTGCATATTATACACCATTTGTGCTGTAATGGCAATGATAAAAGCAAAAACAGAAAACTTTTAGGCATGCAGACATTTTGCAATAAAAAAATCCGACACTTTTGCAGCTTATATTGTATTATAAGTGAAAGGGGGGCAGCGAAATGTCAAACTCTTTGTTGCGTACGGACGAAGAGATTGCGGAAATATACCAGCGGCACAAAAAGACGGTCTATCAAGTCTGCTTCGCTTACATGAAAAACCCTGCCGACACAGAGGACGCGGTGCAGGACACTTTTTTCAAGCTGATAAAGGCAGGGCCCGCGTTTGAAACTGCAGAGCACGAAAAAGCATGGCTGATTAGAGTAGCGGCGAATGTATGCAAAAATATGGTCTGTCATTGGTGGCGCAAACGCGAAAATATCGAGGACTTTTGCGATATCCCCTGTTTGGAAAATATTGAAACAGACGATGTTATCAAAACCGTTTTTGAGCTTCCGAACAGATATAAAACAGCGGTGTACCTCTATTACTATGAGGGCTACACCAGTGTTGAGATAGCAAAGCTTCTCAAAAAACCGCAGTCTACAATCCGCAACTATTTACATGAGGCACGTGCCATACTTCGGGAAAGGTTAGGTGAGGATTTCGATGAAGAACCGCAAAATTATTGATTCGCTGAATAAGATTGGGCCCGGCGACCCCGCGGATAAACGTATGCTCTCGGCAATCCTTGCAGAGAACCGCCGGGTCCGTGAAGAAATGGAGGATACCATGAAAATAAACAGGAAAAAGGTAAGAAAGCGCGCGCTGGCACTTGCAGCAGCTGCTATATTGATTTTGAGCTTAACAATAGGGGTGGGGGCCACAGGAGCCTTCGGCAGGCTGTTCAGCTTCATCACACAAAAGGATAAGCCCGGCGACTATAACGCAGACAATCTCGACCTGATTGCGGAACACATGGAGCCGGTCACCGGCGAGGTGACTGCAACTCAAAAGGGCGGCCTGAAATTCTCCGTCAGGGAAGCCTATTATGACGGCATGACGCTGTATTCCGTGGGGGAGATAGAAACGGAAACTGACCCAAACGCAGACTATACCTCCTGGGATTTCGATGTTTTCATCAATGGGGTGAAGATAGATTTTGATTTTTCACTGATTTCAAGAGAGTGGGTAAAGACGGAGGACGGAAAATATATAAGCGACGCCATTTCTACAAAAATCCCCGGGGAATACCGCCCGGAAGGAGCCGGGGATATCCGCGTAAAATACGTCGCCACCCACTACAGCTATGGCGGCGAGTACGGCAGCACCGAGCTGGGTGTGGCAAGCTCTGAATTTACCGTTGCCTTCAACGATGAAAAGGTCAGCATTTCTGAGACCGTAATGCAAAATGACATAAAGTTCAGGTATTTCAATTCCTCCCTGGCGACTACCGAGATTTGCATGGACGTGCCGCGTGAGCTTGCTGGATATGATTCCGGCATATTTTCCGACATCGGACTGCTAACGGAAGACGGGCGGTGTATTACGCTGAACACCGGCATAACAACCTACAGCGATGAAGACCCGGACCATTACTGGCGGCTGACTTATTCAGGGGAGGCTGTGCCGGAAGGCGTAACCCAGCTAATCGCTCAAATAATCACGTATGACGAGACAAATCAAAGCGTTACACTGACCGCAGAATTTTGTATAGACCTTGTGGAAAAGAGTGTTTCCCCAGTGGTATAAAGGCAGGAGAAATTCTCAAGGACAGCTTTACAGTATAATTACGGAGACAACAAAGCGCCGCGGGCTTCTATGCCCGCGGCGTTTTATCTGCTATTTGCCAAACAGGGCGGTCACCCTCTGCCAAAAGCTTTCAGGCTCTTGAGCGTCGTCCCAGGCTGTGTCCTTATGGGCCGGTATGTCCTCTTGTACCTGGCCCGCTGTCTTCATCACAAACTTAGTTGTAACCTCAGCTCCCTCCGGCGCGCCTGCAAAGCTGCCGTAGTCCTCCATGCGCCCGCGCATAGCTTTTGCCACTGCCCGAAGGGCAGGCAGCTTCTCGGCGTCTACCGCACCGGTCAACCGGCTGATTCCCTCGGAGTCAAACCGGCCCAGGCCTTCCCATAGTGCCGACGCTCCGTCACTTAGCTCCACCGTGCCGTCGTGCAGGGAGGCAGTGCCCTCAGCTAGTGCCTGTATGCCGTCGAGGAGCTGTGCTGTGCCCGCCGCCAGGTCGTCAGTGCCCTGGGCGAGCTGTGCCGCGCCGTCAGCCAGCGCCGCATTGCCCTGGGAGAGGGAGCCTGCCCCTGCCGAGAGCTGGTTTGACCCGGCTATAAGCTGGTCCACCCCGCCGGTCAATGCGGGGAGCTGGGCTCCCAGCTGGCCCAGGCCGCTCTGCAGCCGTGCCGCGCCGGAGGCGGCGTCCGCTACGCCCTGGGTATAGGCGGCTATCCCGGCTGCAAGCCCTTCACTGCCGTTTACGCCGTTATGCAGTGACTCTATACCTGCGCTCACCTGCTCCAGACCGCCCAATATCTGACTGTAGGAGCCGTCCAATTCTGCCATTCCACCGGCCATGCCCGTTGCCGCGCTGTACGCGCCTGTATACGCCGCTAAAAGCTGCTGATATACAGGGTCGGCGGCGTGGGCCTCATCCGGGGCAAATACACCGGGGTCGGGCAGGCTTGCTGCTGCCTCCGCACCGCTGGACGCCGCAATAGCCAGGGAGCCTCCAAACGCCCGGACTCCGAGCATTACCGGGCCGGCCCCCTCATAGAGCTGACCCACCGCCGTGGTGATTTGCCCTATGCCGTCTGCCAGAGCCTGCCCCTTGCCTTGGAGGGTGTTGAGCCCGGCGGCAAGATTGTCGGCCCCATCCTTTAACTGGATGTACCCGTCGTAAAGGGCCCCGGTGCCGCTCTGGAGATTGTATAGGCCTGCCGCCAGACTGTCTGCCCCGGTTTGCAGGGCGGCGGCCCCGTCCCGCGCTTCGGCGGCGCCGCTGCTCAGCTGGCGCGCCCCGGTCTGAAGCTGTGCGGTGCCGTCCATCAGGCGCTGTGCCCCATCGGACAAGGTATGCACGCCAGTCAAAAGTGCCGCCGCGCCGCTCTCCAGTGCCGCTGCACCGGCTGCCAGGCTGCCGGCTCCGTCCAGGAGCTCATCCATGCCCTCACGCAGGCTGTCCATGCCGCCGTCCAGTTCGTCAAGCCCGGAAAAACCCTCCTCCCTGAGAGCTTCGGTGTCCGTGGCGCAGGCGATAAGGATATCCGGCAGAGTGAAATCTGTTACAGAGCCCTCTATGCTCACCTCGTCCAGCAGGCGGTCTTCAAGCCCCTCAAGCTTCTCCGACCCAATCCCTTCCAGGCATTCACGCACCCCCGGCAGGCAGACGAAGCCCACGGCCTGGGTACTGCCCGCGCCGGTGATTTTACCGTGCTCAGCGGAAACGCCGGTCCACCCCTCGCCCAGCACCGCTGCCACCATGGTGACAAAGGGTGTGCATACCGGCTGGGGTCTGCCGTCTATCTGCACGGTGCCGGTTTCGTTGTTTACAAGCTTCACCGTAAGCTTTACACGCCCGCTCTTTCCAGCCAGGGCTTCCGGGGCAATTTCTGCTCCGTCCAGCTCATAGGTAATTTCAGCGCTTACAGGGGCTTTCCGTGCAGTCTCACCTTTATAATATACATCGGTGCCGTCCGTGTCCCAGCGGAGCTTCTCACCCTCCTGGGTAAAGGCGGTCGTGTCATGGGTATTTTCAATACCTGTCAGGACAGAGCGGTCGGTGACCCCGGAGAGGCCGCTTTCATTGTGCAGATGGACGCTCACCGTCTGGCTACGCACCGAGCCGTCCGGCTCCAGCACCACGTATACAGTCTCACTTTTTTCCGCGACATCCTCAGCGGCAAGGGCGGGCAGGGCACAGCCCGCGACCATCAAGGCCGAAAGTCCCAAACTTAAAGCACGTTTCCAAATTTTCATGCAAGTTCCTTCCTTTCTATAGTTGACTGCTTTTCCGCTTTCTGAGGCCTGCCCATCCAGTGCAGGGTTGTATGGCGGATGAGCGGGTCTAAAAGCTGAAGCAGGCAGGGCAGTATTACGATTATAACAAACATGCTGATAAGAGCTCCCCTGGAAATCAGCAGGCAGATACTTTTCAGCAGCTCCATGCGGCTGATGGCTGATACGCCGATGGTGGCGGCAAAGAAGGTCAGGCCGCTTGAGAGAATACTCTGGCTGCAATACCGGCAGGCAACCTGAGCCGCCTCCCTTGGCCCAAGCCCCCTCTGGCGTTCCTCCCGGAAGCGTGTAGCCATTAAGATGGCGTAGTCTACTGTGGCCCCCAGCTGTACTGTGCCAATTACGATACTTGCGATAAAGGGCAGCTTCGTGCCGGTAAAGTAGGGGATACCCATATTGATGAAGATGGCGCTTTCAATAGAGGCCACCAGCAGCACGGGTATGGACAGGCTGCGGAAGCTCAGCAGGATGATTAGGAACACCGCCGCAATGGAGGCCGCGCTCACATTGGCAAAGTCAATGTCGGCAATTTCAATCAGGTCCTTAGTCATAGCGCCCTCGCCGGTAATGACCCCGGCAGGGTCGGCGGCCTTTATCAGCGCGTCCATCTCCTCTAGCTGGGCAGTCAGCTCACCGGTGCCGCTCTTATAGGCTGAGTTTGCTAAAATCAGCTTCTTCCCGCCGGACTGGGCAAGCTGTGCTATATCCTCCGGCAGCATTCCAAAGTCAAATCCCGAGGGGAGCAGCCCGCTGACAGAGACCGCCTGGGTGATTCCATCCACATTTTCAAGGTCTCTGCACAGGGCTTCAAGCTCCTCGCCGCCCATGGCTTC
This sequence comes from Acutalibacter sp. 1XD8-36, assembly GCF_009917525.1. GTDB lineage: Bacteria > Bacillota > Clostridia > Oscillospirales > Acutalibacteraceae > Acutalibacter. Next base: position 621,331 of record NZ_QZDU01000001.1, on the reverse strand, counting down.
GTCCACCAGGATAAAGTGGGAGGTTGTCATGCCGAAGTCCTCCTTCAGCTTGTTCGTGCCCACAATGCCTGTCAGGTCCTGGGGCAGGCTGTCAAACAGGGTATAGTATACGCCGGTTTTACTCTGTGCCAGGGTGAACGGCACCATAACCGCCAGAAAAACCGCCAGAATCGGCCCTGGGTGCCGGGGGACAAATTGGCTGGTCCTTTTGAGCTGTGGGATAACGGCCCGGTGGCGGTGCTTTTCAACCGCCCGGTCGAAGGTCAGAATCAGCGAGGGTAGGACGGTTATAGTGCAGATAACGCCCAGCGCCACGCCCTTTGCCATAACAATGCCGATGTCCCGGCCCAGTGTCAGGCGCATGGTGCATAGGGCCAGAAAGCCCGCGATGGTCGTAAGACTGGAGGCCGTCACCGAGGAGAAGGTATTCACAATAGCCCTTGCCATTGCCTGCTCCTTGTCAGAACTGCGCTGCTTTTCTTCCTCATACCGGTGCAGGAGGAAGATGGAGAAGTCCATAGTCACCCCCAGCTGCAGGACAGTGGACAGGGCCTGGGTAATATAGCTGATTTGCCCCAGGAAATAGTTGGTGCCAAAATTATACAGGATGGGGAACAGGAGCCCCAGCATGAACAGCACAGGCACCAGGGTGCTTTCCATTGCCAGGAACAGTATCAGAAGGCTGGCCCCCACCGCGCAGAGGATGTAAAGGGGCATTTCCTTATCCACCAGGGCTTTGGTGTCCTGAAGGATAACGCTCATGCCTCCAAAGAAGCTGTGCTCCTTCAATAGCCCCTTCAGCTTGGCTACGGCGTCCATCGTGCTTTTGCTGGCTGAAGGCTCGGAAAACCGCACCAGCATTAGGGTTGCGTTTTCGCCGTACATGGCCTGCCGTATCCCTTCGGGGAGCATTTCCCGGGGGATAGCGGGGTCGATTATGTCGCTGAGCCAGAATACCTGCTCCACGCCCTCCACCTGTTCCATCTCGGCCTTCATCTCGAGCATTTCTCCCAAGGGCATGCCCTCTACAGTCACCATGCCGGTGGACGCCAGGTTAAAGTCGTTTTCAAGGGCGGCCTCCCCAAGCATGGAGTCCAGCTCCGGGGGTAGGTAGGTGAGTATGTCGTAGTTGATTCGGGTGGCCGCCGCGCCCAGCAGTGCCGGTATCAAAAGCAGTATAGCTGCTGCCAGCACCAGCCCCCTGCGGCGGACGATACCCTGTGCAATTCTTTCCAAAAAACACCAGTCCTTTCTCAATATACACTGTTTTGCGGCCCTTTCCTATACTGCCGCGCTGTAGCTCTCGGCATTGTTCTCCGCCTGCCGCTCCTGCTTCTCCCGGCAGGAGCACTGCCACAATCTCTCCGCCGCCGGAGCCCAGTTTCGCGCATACTCACTGCACTTTTCGCAAAGGTGCTCCGCGCTCTCGGGGGACTCCAGGTCTGTGGAGTGAGCTCCGGACTTCTCAACCATCTCCTGCAGCTTGTGGGGATTCTCCAGCATGGGGCAGGGCATAAGATGGTTGCCGTTAAAGGGCTGACCATCATGATAGGCCATAAAGATGGGGGAGCGGAGCACATCCAAAAGGCTCATGTCCCTGATATTGGCGTTGGAATAGTGTATGAACACGCATGGGTCGCAGTCGCCGTTCGCATTTATATGGAAGTACCGCCGCCCGCCGGCGATACAGCCCTGGACGAACTCTCCGTCGTTCTGGAAGTCCATGGCGAAGATAGCCTTCTCCCGCCGGGCCGCGCGTATCCTGCGGTACATGTATTCCCGCTGCTCAGGCGTGGGGAGCAGCTCGGGTACGGCGGCATTGCCGACTGGCATATAGTGGAAATACCACACAAATGACGCGCCCCATTCCACCATCTGGTCGAAATATTCGTCGCTGCTGATAGACTCAAAATTCTGGCTGGTATAGCAGGAGCTGATGCCAAAGGGCAGCTTTTTCCTCTTGAGCAGGGCCATTGCGTCCACCACCTTCCTATAGGTGCCCGCACCCCGGCGGCTGTCAGTGGCGCTTTCAAAGCCCTCCACGCTGATGGCAGGGATGAAGTTTTTCACGCTGAGCATGGCGTCGGCAAAGCCTTCGTCAATGAGGGTGGCATTGGTGAAGCATAGGAACTGGCAGTCGCTGTGCTTCCGGCACAGGGCAATCAAATCATCCCTGCGCACCAGCGGCTCGCCGCCGGTGTATATGTAGATGTACACCCCCAGCTCCTTTCCCTGGGTGATAATGCTGTCAATTTCGTCAAAGCTCAGGTTCAGCCGGCTGCCGTATTCTGCCGCCCAGCAGCCGGTGCAGTGGAGATTGCAGGCGGAGGTGGGGTCAAGCAGGATTGCCCAGGGAATATTGCAGCCGTACTGCTCCCGAAGCTCCTCCTGCCTGGGCCAGCCAACTAGGTTGCCGTTGACGATGAAATTCTCGAAAACAGCCTTGAGCACGTCTTTATCCGTTTCAGTAAAGATACGGTACATGAGCCTGTGCATGGCGCAGTCAGGGTCCTCTATCACCTGCCGGAACGCCGCCCGCTGCACCGGGAACCCCCGGTCGCCCTCCGGGGCGAAACGGTCCACCCAGTCCATCAGCCTGGGAAGGTTTTCCTCCGGGTTCCGCTCAATATAGCCGAAAGCCTTTTTTAGTCCGTAACGCACGATTTTCGTATCCATAGTATGACCTCCTGATATTGCGGTGTGTTTTATGGATACAATTATAAGGGCTAATGCAGCCGGTAACAACCGACAAAGAGGCCCCTCTGTCGTAAAAATAGACAGAGGGGCCTCTTTGTAAGAAAATACTGCAAAATATAAATTCGTCTAAATCATGATTTTACGAACTTATCCAGAACATACCCGATACTGCCGTCTATCATGACGAAATAGTCATCAAGACGTACGTGGCGCTCGTCGGGCATACCTTCCTCCACCCACTCCAGCAGGAATCCTACACAGCCGCGGGCATAGACCGTAGAGATAAACTCCTTTTTCTCCTCCGAGACGTCCGCCGCCTGAGGATAGGCCTCTATCCGGCCGCCCACCATTTCTGACACCCACTTGACGGCGACCCGCTCATACTGCATTCTGTTTGTGGCGTCGTAGCCGTGCAGGACGATTTTGCGGTGCAGGTAGAAAAAGTGGAACAGCAGCTTTACCTGCTCCCGCCAATCCTGTTCTGCGGTCAAATGCTGCCCGGCATATTTTTCAATACCTTTTGTCAGCGCCCATTCCATTAAATCATAGATATCCCGAAAGTGGTAGTAAAAAGTCTGACGGTTTATGCCGCACACAGCAACGATATCCTTAACGGTCACCTTGTCGATACTCCGCTTTTCCAGCAGGCCCTCAAAGGCCTCGGCAATGGCCTCCTTAGTGCTCTGACGCATTACACACCCCATCCTTTCCCATTTAGATATATTATAGAGAAGTTTCTGGGATTTTGCAAGTGTGTTCCCGGCGCGGAAAAGTGTTTTGCCGGGCCGTATTACTCCCCCGGCTTTGCGCGCCCATGCTCCGCCGGCAGTGTCAGCACCACCCTTGTCCCCATACCCGGCAGGCTCTGTATAGATATCCCGTATCCCCGTCCATAGGCGATTCGTATGCGCTCCCGGATATTCTGCATTCCGTAACCCTCGCTCTGATAGGGGGAGCCCTGTATTTTGCTCAGCAGCTGAGGGGGGATACCCACGCCGTCGTCCTCCACGCAGAACACCAGGTCGTTTTTGTCAAGGCGCGCGGTTATGGTTATAGTTCCGGACTGCTCAGGGCGCTCTAGTATGCCGTGTACTATTGCATTTTCAACTATGGGCTGAAGCAGCATATTCAGTATACGCAGATTTAATACCTCCGGGGAGTAATCTGTCTGCAGCCTGATACCGTTTTGAAAGCGCAGGTTTTGAAGCTGGACATACAGGCGTATATGGTCCAGCTCGTCCTTTACCGAGATATAGGCGCTGCCCTTATTCAGCGTGAGCTTGTAGAGCCTGGAGAGCGCCTGAAGGGGTTGGTATATCTCCGGCGCGTCCAGACTGATGGCCTGCCAGTTGATTATGTCCAGGGTGTTATAGAGAAAATGCGGGTTGAGCTGGGAGTAGAGCAGGCGCAGCTGCAAATCGCTGGAGCGGGCCAGGGACATACAGAGGAACCCGCCAAAGCACAGCGTGATAAGGGCTTCAAGCACCATCAGCACGCCTGCCAGTACCAGGAGCAGGGAGTCGGACCGCTCGATTTCGCAAAAGGGGGTGAGGAATATAAGGTACATGCCGCTGGCAGGCACAGGATTGACGCATACAAGCGTCTTCTCCCCAAGGGCGTCCAGGCATGTATAAAATGGCTCATCAGGCTCTCTGCCCTCCATCAGTCCGCCAAAGGGAACCGGCAGGCCGCCGTCTTTATCATAGGGCCCACCGCGGCTCAGAATGCCGCCGGAGCGGTCCACTAAGAACCCTGTGGAGCGGGCGGTGGGCAGGAAGTTTTCTATCTGCCTTTTCAGGTCGTTTTGCAGATAATCCACCCGTATGAAACCAATGGTCTCAGACATATCCTCAGGGTTGAACAGCGGCTGCAGCATTGACAGGGTCTCGCCGCCGCCCATAATGCGCCGCTCATTGGCGAAAACAGTCCAAAGCTGGTCCCCGGGCTGCTGCACAATACTCTGCAGCAGCCCCTCACGCTCAATCTCAGATAGGAAAAACAGGGTGTCCCGGTTTGCCTCAATAACAGAGTCGCTGAAATAAAAGCAGGTCCGGTGCACGGCCTTATACTCCTGCAAGGTGGTTTTTATATGGGAGAGCTTGATAATATTTCCCCGCTTCTGGAAATAGTTATTGTCCCGGTTGCAGCTATCCAATATCTCATTGAAATCAAAATTCAGCAACAGGCTGTTTGTGATGGAGCGGGCCTGCTGGAAGGCCGAGTCGAGCCACGTGGCGGCCTGCCGGGACATGGTGTGCACAGAGCGGATATCGGTGTCCAGAACGGAACTGTGCAGGTAGTAATAAAAGAGCGCCGTCATCAAAAGGCAGGGCAGCATTACCGCCAGCAAATATCCGATAAACAGCTTCTGCCGTGTGCGCAGGTTATAGTATACCACGGAGAAAAAGCGCCTGAGCTTCTGTCTCATCGTTTCTGTCCTCCCCGGAAGGCAGAGGGCAGGACGCCGGTGTGCTTTTTAAAGCACCTGGTGAAATAGTCCACATCCCGGTATCCCGAGCGGATAGCCACCTGGGATATGGAGAGCTCCGTGTTTCGCAGCAGCCGGCGGGCTTCCTCCATGCGCAGGCCCATCAGGTAGCGGTTTATGGTGGTGCCGGTTTTGCTTTTAAACAGGGAGCTAAGGTAGGTGTCCCGAAAATGCAGAGTCTGGGCAAGCATACGTATGGAAAAATCCGGGTTTGACAGCTGCCGGTTCAGCTCCTGTACAACTGCGTACACTGTGCTGCCATATCGGGAAAACTTCCTGTGCTCATGAAACAGCTCCCCTGAGACGGTGAGCAGGTAGTCCTTCAGCCGCAGCAGGGTGCCCGCCTGCTCTATGGTCTTCCACATATGGTAGGTCTCGTAATCCTGCCGGTGAAAGATAGCCGCGCCGGTCTCCGACAGCACCCGCAGCAGCTTTGAATACTCCTTTTTAATGGCCTCCGGCGGGCAGTTCACACATTCGCAGGCAGTGCGCAGGCTCTTTTGCAGCTTCAGCATATACTCGTCCTCGCGGTTTTCCCTGATAAGGCAGGGGACCTCCTCTAAAAAGCTCTCGTCCAGCCGGAACTCCGAAAGGTACGGGCGGCGGGACTCCTCAAAGAACACGGCCCCGCCGTAGCCCCGGTAAAAGAGCAGCCGGGAGGTCTCCGCGGCGCTGGCACAGGAGGAAGGCAGGCTCTCGACTGAGGCCACCGGCGCCCCAGCCGCAAAGAACAGCTCGTCCCGCTGGGCCATGCTGTCTATGGCAAGGCGCATACTGTCGCGCAGGGCGGCCTCGCTCTTTGGCGGGCTGTCCGCCAGGATGAGCAGCAGCACGTCCTTCTCCTTCACAATGGCAAGGCACTGGGCGAAAAACCTTCTGAACTGCTCTGAAGCCGTATGGCAGAGCTTTTGCGACTCCCCGGGCTTCAGCAGCCCGGGCCGCACCATCACCTGCACCGCCATAAACCACCGGTGCCGGGCGGCAAACCCGGCGATAAACGGGTCCTCCAGCCATTCGCGCCGAAAATGCCCGTTGGCGGCGTCCCGACAGAATTGCTCTACTTGGTACTGCTCCATGCCCTTCTGCTGGCTTATCAGGTGCTTTTGCCGCTGGCAGAGGGCGGCGGCGCCTGATATGACCTCTATGGCCTCGGCCTGATTTATGGGCTTCTCAATGTACCCCATGGCGTGCAGGGAGATAGCGGAGCGGTAGTATTCCTTGTCTGAATAGGCGCTGATGAAGATGACCTTGCACTCCGGGTTTTTCTCCAGCATTTTCTCCGCAAGGTCAATGCCGGTCATCCGGGGCATACAGATATCGCTGATAAGTATGTCCGGGACAGCTTTGCTCTCTATCGCCTCTTTAGCCGAGTAAAACCGTATGACCCTGCCAATGCCCATCTGAGCCCAGGGCATATTCTCTGTCAGGCCGTCACAGATAGCTTTCTCGTCGTCCACAATCATAGCGCATAACATATGCCATGCCGCCCTCCTTTATACTGGCGTCTGTCTTAGCTATTATTATAGTGAAATCCAGGCGCAATGGGAACGCTTTACCGCCAAATGGATAAAATTATCCTGAAAATCAGAGATTTTTCGGGTGCTATTAGATTTTTTCCTGTGCTATTATAAAAAAAACACAGGCGTATCAGTGTGCGGGCGCGGGAACGTGCCTGGGCAGCGGTGCGGCAGAATAAGGAGGGAACGCTATGCGATGGCTGCAGAACCTGCGGTACGACATCAGAAAGAACCCGGCGCTCTTGCTGATGACCCTGCCGGTAATCATGTATGTGGTCGTCTTTTGCTATCTGCCAATGTCGGGCATTGTCCTGGCATTCAAGCAGTTCGATTACTCAGAGGGTATTTTCGGAAGCCCATGGTGCGGCTTCAAAAACTTCCGGTTTTTCTTTATCTCCGGGCAGGCCGCGGTGGTAATGCGCAATACGGTGCTCTATAATATTGCGTTTATTATTGTGAATAACATTGTGGAAATCACTGTGGCAATTTTTATCTCGGAAATAGGGGGCAAGTGGTTTAAAAAGACAACCCAGGGGGCTATGTTCCTGCCCACGTTTATCTCCTGGGTGGTGGTCTCAGCCTTTGTATACAACATCTTCAGCTACGACTTCGGAGCATTTAACCACCTGCTGCGCTCCATAGGCGGCGAGCCGGTGGACATCTACAGCCAGAGCACCCTGTGGGTCTTCATCATCATTTTCCTCAACTCCTGGAAGCACGTGGGCTACGGCTCGGTGGTGTACCTTGCGGCAATCATGGGGATAGACGCGGAGATATACGAGAGCGCCACCCTGGACGGTGCCGGGGAGCTGCAGAAGATACGCTATATAACCCTGCCGTGCCTAAAGCCAACTGTGGTAATCTTAGTTATAATGGGCATAGGCAATATCTTCCGCGGGGACTTCGACCTGTTCTATCAGATGGTGGGCACAAACAGCCTGCTCTTTAACACCACCGACGTTATCGACACGTTTGTGTTCCGCTCCCTGCTGTTCTCCCAGGAGTACGGCATGAGCGCGGCGGTGGGCCTGTTCCAGTCCGTCCTGTGCTTCGCCTTTTTGACCGCCACCAACTGGGTCATACGCAGGGTGGACCCTGAAAATTCGCTGTATTAGGGAAAGGAGGAGCCCCTTTGATTTCTTCAAGAGGAAGGAAAATATTCGTAGCCATTGCAGGAGCGGCGGTGACCATTGTGGCGCTCTTATGTATATTCCCATTCTGGATGGTGGTGATAGGGTCCCTCACCCCGGAAAACGAGATATATGTCCGCGGCTACAGCCTATGGCCCCAGACCTTTTCCACAGAGGCATACAAGCTGGCCTTTGAGGACCCCGGCAAAATACTGCGCTCATATCTGGTGACCGTCGGCATTACCGGCGCAGGTACGGCTGTCAGCCTGTTCATAGTCTCCATGTGCGGCTATGTGCTCCAGCGCCCGGACTTTAAGAGCCGGAATTTCTTCACAATGTTCGTGTTCTTCACGGTGCTGTTTAACGGCGGCCTTGTGCCCTGGTATATCCTGATGACAAATTACCTGCACCTTAAAGACAACTATCTGGCCCTTATACTGCCCATGATGGTGAACGTCTTCTATCTTATTATCATGAAAAACTTCATGCGCTCCATTCCCGGGGCGTTGATAGAGTCGGCAAAGATAGACGGCGCCGGTGAGTTCTACATATTCCTGCGCATAGTGCTGCCCCTTGCAAAGCCCGCCCTTGCAAGTATCGGCATGTTTATTGCCCTGAACTACTGGAACGACTGGCGCAACGGAATGCTTTTCATGCAGGATGAGACCATGTATCCACTGCAATACTATCTGTACCGCCTGCTCTCAAGCCTGGACTTTTTGAAATCGGCGGCGGCAAGCACCATAGACCTTGGGGACCAGGTATTCCCCAGCGAGTCCTTTAAGCTGGCGATGACCGTCGTGGCCACCGGCCCCATCATCCTGCTATACCCCTTTGTACAGAAATACTTTGTCAAGGGAATCACCATAGGCGCGGTGAAGGGATAAATTTTTATACAGGCTAACGCTCCGGCTTCGGAGATAGCAATATTTTTGAAAGGATGCGAGTATATGAGAAAAATGAAACCCTTGCTGGCTCTCCTGCTGGCGGTGCTCCTGGGGCTTAGCGCCTTTGGGTGCGGCGCGAAGGAGACCTCAGGCCAGCAGCCTGAGAGCAGCGGCAGCAGCTCCGAGAGCTCCGGCGCTTCTTCCCAGGAGGAGCCCGAGTCATCCGATGCCGGGGAGGAGGCCCCGGAGGATGTAGTTACCCTGCAGATGTACTTCCTTGGGGACAAGGCCAAGGACCTGGACATGGTGCTGGAGCAGATAAACCAGCGCCTTGCCAAGGAGGTGGGGGCTGTGATGGAGGTAAACTACCTCTCCTTCGGGGAGTACAGCACAAAGTACCCCCTGCTCTTTGCCTCACAGACCGAGATGGACGGCGTGTTCTCCAGCTACTGGTGCTACTACGCTTCCCAGGCCCAGAAGAACGCCTATATGGAGCTGACTCCCGAAATGCTTGAGGAGCACTGCCCCATAACCTGGGAGCATACTCCGGAAGCCGCCTGGGACCAGACCAGGGTAAACGGCAAAATATACATGATACCACAGCTCCATAACGAGTTCGTCCAGTCCATGGTAGGTATCCGCGACGACCTGAGGGTCAAGTATGAGATGGACGAGATAGAGACGGTTGAGGACCTGGAGGCCTATATGCAGGCCGTAGTGGACAACGAGTCCGGCATGGTGCCCTATACCGCCGACGGACAGTCCCAGAGCGCCTTAATGGACGCATTTCTTATCGCCCCCAACGAGTGGGGCACCAGCAGCTCCTACTTCCAGCTCTACGCCGGATATGACATCACCGAGGACAAGCCCGAGGTGTTCAGTATTCTGGAGACCCCCGAGTATAAGAGCTATATCGAGCGCATGTATAAGTGGAACCAAGCGGGGTACATCTCAAAGGACTCCCTCTCTAACGAGACCATGACCCGGGACCTGTTTGACAACGGCAAGGTTGCCTGCTATTTCTATAACTGCGGCACCATTAACAATATGAAAAACCTGATGGACCAGAGCCTGAAAAACGCCGGGGCAGAGATTGGCCTGTATGACCTCACCGGCGGCGTACAGCTCCTGCCATATGCCGCAACCGGTGGCGGACTGTCCATAGCCGCTACCTCCAAGCACCCCGACCTGGTGCTGAAGGTGCTGGACCTTATCCGCAACGACAAGGAGCTGAACTACCTGGCCCAGCGTGGCATTGAGGGCAAGCACTGGGATTTCGCCGGGGAGAAGAACGATGACGGCACACTTAATGAGAACGTGGTGGTGCCCGGACCCGACTCCGACAAGTACGGCACCGACTGGTTCTGCTACTCCGCATGGCGCAACTGGGACTATCAGACTGTGCCCTCCAAGGAGGCCAGCGTAAAGGGCTACAGGGAGATGCTGGACGACCTGAATACCCGCAAGCAGTTCAACATCCTGCAGAGCTTTGTATTTGACGACAGCGAGTACAAGAACGAGCTGGCGGCACTGAGCAACGTGGTGAGTCAGTACGGACTGCCCCTGGAGTTCGGCTTTGTGGACCCGGAGACAGGACTGCAGGAGTTCGTGGACAAGATGAAGGCCGCAGGTTATGACGACGTGCTGGCGGCATATCAGGCCCAGGCAAAGGAGTACGCCAACTCCTAAGGCTCCCGGACAGAAAAGGAGAGATTTGAAATGAAGGAACAGTTTATCGAGGAATACCTGAGCTATGGGGCTTCACTGAAGAAAAACCTGGTCTTTGGCAATGCCGGCGGCTTCGCGCTGAAGATGGATGTCATCTGGTGCCCGGAGAAGAAACGCGACCCGGCCCCGGTGATAGTCTGGATACACGGCGGCGCCTGGAGCGACCATGAGCTGGACCGCAACTACCGCCCGGAGATAGAGCTTTTGAAGCTGGCGGGCAAGGGCTACTTTGTCGCCTGCATAGACTACCGCCTCTCGGACGAGGCCCCCTTCCCGGCCCAGATACAGGACTGCAAATGCGCCATCCGCTTTTTACGCGCCCATAGCGTGGAGTGGGGCCTGGACCCCCAGCGAATCGGCGTTTGGGGTGAGTCGGCAGGGGGACATCTGGTAAACCTGCTGGGGAGCACAGAGGGGATAGAGGAGTTCGAGGGCAGCGGCGGCTGGCAGGAGTTCTCAAGCGCCGTAAACGCCGTGTGCACCGGGTACTCTCCCGCCAGCATGACCCATATGGCCCACGAGGAGAACTCGGTGGCGGCAGCGCTGCTGGGCAACCCGCCTAAAGAAAAGCTTATAGAGAAGCTGGAGTGGGCCAGCCCCATAAACTACTTCCACAGGGATATGCCCCCGTTCCTCATTATGCACGGCGACGAGGACCCGCTGGTGCCGGTGGACCAGAGCAGGATGATTTATCAGAAGCTCCAGGAGCTGGGCAGCCCCGCCGAGTTCCACCTGATACACGGCCAAGGGCACGGGTTCTTCCAGGGAGACGAGCCCTACAGGATAGTCAGAGATTTCTTTGACAAGTGGCTCCTTGTGCGTTAGAAAGGGTATATGAGCAAAACCCCCGGCGATGCCGGGGGTTTTTGACTGCACTCAAATCCCTACCCCCCAATTGACTGCCAAAAAATTTGGTGCTATACTTATTATTCAAAGTATTCACACCAAAAACAAGGAGAGCGTCCCATGCCCAATATCCTAATTATCGAAGATGACACCGACATCAACAACTCAACCGCCCAATACCTGCGGCGGCACGGGTGCCAGTGTGCCCAGGCATTTTCCGGCACCGAGGGCCGTATGCTCTGGAAAAGCTCCGGCTGGGACCTGCTGCTGGTGGACCTGATGCTGCCCGGGATTTCCGGCAGCGAGCTTATTTACGAGGTGCGCAGGGAGAGCCGGGTGCCAGTGATAGTGCTGTCGGCCCGCTCGGAGCTGTCTGATAAGGTGGAGCTGCTGGGGCTTGGCGCGGACGACTACATGACAAAGCCCTATCAGCTTGAGGAGCTTTGGGCAAGGATACAGGTCCAGCTGCGCCACGCCAGCGCGGTCCCTGAGGAAGAGGAGCTGTGCTTTAGGGAGTGGCGGCTAAATATTGGCGGGATGGTCCTTATGGCAGCCGGGGAGCCTGTGGAGCTGACGGCCCATGAATTTAAGATTGTGGAGCTGATGGTACGCCACCCCAAGAAGGTTTTCACAAAGCAGCATATTTATGAAGCGGTCTGGCAGGAAGAATGCGCTATTGAAGACAAGACTATTAATGTGCACATCAGCAATATCCGCGCAAAGCTCCGCCCCAGCGGCACGGACGGCTATATCCAGACCATATGGGGAATCGGCTTTAAGCTAAGCTGAACTTTATACTTTCTTTACCCTTTCTTTGCGAAGTTTGGACACTTGCCTGCTATACTATGCCTGTAAACCAAACAAAGGAGGACATTGGAATGGCAGTCATAAAGACAATGGGCCTGTCCAAGCGCTATAAGGACAAATGGGCCGTGGACCACCTGGAGCTGAAGGTAGAGCAGGGGGACATCTACGGCTTTATCGGTCAGAACGGGGCCGGGAAGTCCACCACGCTTAAATTGTTATGCGGCTTGGCAAGCCCCACAGAAGGAGAGATAACCATTTTCGACAGGCCACTCAGGGACACGGTAGCCCACCGGCGGATAGGTATGCTGATTGAGCAGCCGGGGCTGTACAAGGACCTGAGCGGGCGGGAGAACCTGCGCCTTTACGCCGACCTTCTGGGGGTGGCCGACCCCAAGGCGAAGGTAGATGAAACGCTGAAAACAGTGGGCCTTGCCCCAGGTGAGAGAAAGCCGGTGAAACAGTATTCCATGGGTATGAAGCAGCGGCTGGGCGTTGGTATTGCGCTGCTGGGCAGCCCGGACCTACTGCTGCTGGATGAGCCCATCAACGGCCTGGACCCTGAGGGAATCCGGGAAATGCGGGAGCTGCTTCAGCAACTTAACCGGGAGCGCGGCCTCACAATCCTGCTGAGCTCCCATATACTGGGGGAGCTCAGCAAGATAGCCACACGGTACGGCATTATACGGCAGGGCAGGATGATAGAGCAGCTGGGAGCCCGGGAGCTGGAGCAGAAATGCACCGACTACCTGCACCTGCGCACGGACCAGCCCAAAAAGGCCGCTGCTGTCCTGGAGCGTGAGTTCAGCCTGAAGCGCTGGGAAATGCGGCCCGAGGGGGAGCTACGCATATACGACGGAGTGGACGCAAAGGCCGTGGGCCAGTCCCTTGCAAATGCAGGTATCGCCCTAGAGGAAATGGGCACGCACCGGCAGGACCTTGAGGGTTATTTTTTGGAGAAAATGGGAGGGGAAAGCCATGTTTAACATATTTAGAATGGACAGCCGCAGGCTGCTTAAAAGCCGTACCTTTTATATTATGCTGGCAGTAGCCGTAGCCATGGTCCTGTTTATGTGCTTCATGCTGTCTATAATGTCATCTCCGGAGGTTTTAAAGGCAATGGAGGAGAGCGGTGTGGAGGTAGATGGCGCGGATTACCAGATGAGGGCCTATATCGACGGAATGAGCCAGCTTACCTTTGTCCATGAGTGCCTGGCAAACGGCTGCCTGCTCATATTGGCGGGCATGGGGATGACCTTCTTTGCTGGTGGAGATTTTGCGGGAGGGTACATTAAAAATATCTGTTTTGCAAGGCCCGGGCGCTGGGAGTATATAGCCTCAAAGGTGCTCATTGGCGGGGTATACAGCGGCATAGTCACGGTGGTATCCGTGCTTTTCGCCCTGGTGCTGCCGCCGTTCTTCGGGCTGCACCCGATTGCCAGCACTATAGGAGATATGGCCGGCTACACCTTCTGGATTTGGCTGCCCACCTGGGCGTTTTCGCTGATGGCCTTTACTATGGTGACGGTAACGCGCAGCGCGTCCTTAGGGGTATTTATGTCGCTATTCTGCGGCGCGGGATTCCCCGCGCTGATACTCGGAACGCTTACCGAGACACTGGGCTTGCCCCGCATAGATAAGTATTTCATCAGCTCCTTGGTGAGCGTCAGCTGTGCGCCGGGGATGGTGCAGGCTTGGACTATCCTGGCGGGCGTGGCTGTGTGGAGCGTGCTTTACATTGCTGTAAGCCTGCTGCTGACTAAAAAACGGGATATCTGAAGGGAGGGCTCTCCATGCTGGCGGTTTTAATCCTTGCTGTTTTTGCGCTGGCACTGGCGCTTTTCAGGCTGCACGCATACCGAAGGCAAATGCAGGAAATGTCCCGGATATTGGAGGAGACCCCGGCGGAGAGCAACCTGGCCCTGACGGTAGAAGCCGGCGGCAAGCCTGCCAGGAGGCTGTGCAGGGCGGTGAACAGGCGGCTGGAAAAAGGCAGGCAGCTCCGGCAGGAGACCCTCAGCAGGGAGAGGGAGCTCAGGCACACAATGGCCTGTATCTCCCACGATATCCGCACGCCCCTGGCAGGGGCAATGGGGTATTTGCAGCTGCTGGAGGAGGAGCCGGAGAAAGGGGAGGAGTACCTGAAAATCATTGGAAGGCGTTTAGGTGAGCTGGACGGACTGTTGGATGAACTGTTCCTCTACACTCGCCTGCAAAGCGGCTCCCTGCCCCTGAAATGCAAAATGACAGCGGTGCTCCCGCCGATGTACGACGTGCTGGCTGAGTTTTATCTCCAGCTGGAGACGGCTGGAATTGAGCCGAGGCTGCGGTTTGACCGCGAGGACATCTCCTTTTACGCGGACAAAGAGGCGCTCGGGAGGATTTACAGGAATTTGATTGCCAACGCAATCCGGCATGGGAGCGGGGACCTCTCCATATCCGTCACAGAAAGTGGCGTCTGCTTTGCCAACCTCATAGAGGAGGGGCCAGTGCCAGACCCGAGCCGTATTTTTGACCGGCTGTATCAGAGAAACCCAGCCCGAAACAACGGCGGAGCTGGGCTGGGGCTGACTATTGTCCGGGAGCTGATGGAGCAAATGGACGGAAAAGCTTCCGCTCGGATAGAGAACGGAGAGCTGCTGATTGAGCTGGGCTTTTCCGGTGGCATGGCGGCTGAGCAGGGAGGTCCGGCTGATTGAAAAAACAAAGTTTACCCATAGAGTTGGCTTCATAACAAGGCATGAAAAATCGGGGTGCAGTCGGCAAACTGCACCCCGATTTTACTATACTTTTACTCTACATGGGCATATAACTTACTATGGCACTTTTGGACAGTGTACAAAAAGGCGTGAGGCTATTTTGCCCGCAAATCCATTACCGTGGCATAGTGCAGTATATCAAATGTTTCGGGCAGACTTTCCATATAGCTTTTGTGCTCACTTTCCCAGGCGGCAATTTCCCCAGAGCTTAGCGACGAAGCGCCGATACCGCGGCAGGCCTTTATACGTCCGTGCCATGTTTCGCGGGTGAATGGTACTTTTATATCATAAGTGATGGTGTTGGCAACCTCAAACATATTCCCAAGCCACTCTGGCGCTTCAAGTTCGTAACGCCTGAGCCCTCCGCCTGTCCAAGCCGGATTATATTTTAAAACCATGTCTTCGCTTGTTTTTGCAATTTCATCTTCAAAAGGCAGCCACGCCATGAACAATATGACAAAATGGCCATTCTCTTTTAAGACTCTATGTATTTTGGGCAAAGCTATGGACTTGTCGAAATACATAAAGCACTGGCAAGCGGTTACAACATCGAAGGTTTTGTCCGGGAAATCAAAAGTTTCTGCCGAGGCGACCACATAATCTATATCCAGCCCCGAAGATTTTGAAAGCTTTATTGCCTGCTTAATTTGATTTTCCGATATATCAGCTCCAACAAATTTTGCGCCGAACTGATACATGTTTCGCGGCAAAACCCCCGTCCCTGTCCCTAAATCCAAAACAGATTGGCCTCTAACGCATAGACCAAGGCCGATAAGTTTTTGATAGAACTCAGCGGGATAAATATCGCGATATTTGGCATAGTCCTCTGAGGCAAGCCCCCAGTCAAATTGTTTCCCATTATCAATATGGCTTAATTTTTGCATATTCGCCTCCCGGAACGGTAAGCAATTATCTTCATAATTTTGTTACCCCTCTAGTTTGTCTATTCCACGGCTCTGCGCAGCAGGGCTACGGACACATCGTTTACATTGGTGCCGGTGGGTCCGGTGATTATCAGCCCGCCAACAGCCTTGAGCCCATTATAAGCGTCGTTGTCTTTAAGTATAGCGGACAGGTCCAGCCCCTTTGTAGTCAGCTCCCCCAGGGTATCGCCGTCCACATATCCCCCGGCTGCATCTGTAGGGCCGTCGGTGCCGTCGCTGCCAACAGAGAACACGGCAGCGCCGTCAATCCCGGATATCCCCAAAGCGGCAGCAAGGGCCAGCTCCTGGTTTCGCCCGCCGAGCCCGCTGCCGGTCAGGTGCACAACAGTCTCACCGCCGGCGATAAAGGCCAGGCTGCGGCTGTCGCCGGCATGACTGCAGAGGACTGCCGCCAGGAAGCGCCCGGCCTCCCGGGCCTCGCAGTCCAGCCGGTCGGTCAGAAGCACCGGCTGGTAGCCCAGACTGCGGCAGGAATCGGCGGCAGCGGCACAGAGCTCCCTTACACTGCCGGTGATTCGTGTGGTGACATTATTGAGGGCCTTGGGGGTCTCCTTACCCAGCAGGCTTAAAGCGGCGGGGGATAGGGACAGGGAATATTTCTCAACAATAGCCATGGCCTGGGCGCAGGTGGAGGAGTCCGGGCAGGCTGGGCCGCTGGCAATCATGTCCAGAGGGTCGCCGATAATATCGCTGAGCACGATACTGAACACCCGGGCCGGTGAACAGGCCTGGGCAAACCGTCCGCCCTTTACCGCCGAAAGCCGCTTGCGGATGGTGTTAATCTCTGTGATATCCGCGCCGCAGGCCAGCAGCTGCCGGGTGATATCCTGAAGCTCGTCCCCGGGTATCAGCGGCTTCTCAAACAGGGCGCTCCCGCCGCCGGAGAGCAAGAACAGCACATTATCCTCTTTGGAAAGCCCCCGGACCATGCTTAGGACCCTGTCAGTGGCGGCAAAGCTGTTGCCGTCAGGGACAGGGTGCCCGGCTTCCCAGCAGCTCACATTGGGTATTTCCCCCATAATATGTCCGTATTTTGTCACTGCCACGCCGCCGTCTACATGGCCCAGCGCCTCCACCGCGGCCCTTGCCATCTGCCATGCCGCCTTCCCCGCGGCTGCCAGCAGCACCCGGCCCTTACCGGGCGAAAAATCCTTCAGCGCCCGCAGCACTGCTTCATCGGGAAGGACGGCTTTTATGCTGTCTGAAATTATTCTCTCGGCGTCCTGCCGCAGGTTTTTGTCCATTCTGCACACCTCCGCTAAAAGTGAAGACCGGCATGGCCCGCGGCACTGCCGACCTTATTTTTATCTTATCATATGTTGTGTTCTGTTGTCAAATTGCGGGGCGGGAGCGGGCTATTCCCTGCCCAGGCGAATGCCCGCTAAATGCTCATAATACTGGGCTATGGCGCTATGGTCCTTTTGCCCGTCGTCATGACTATGCACCCACTGAAGTATCTCCTGAACATGGGCAGTCATGGGAGCCGGGGCTCCGACAGTGTGGGCACAGTCAAGAGCGTTGCCCAGGTCTTTGATATGCAAATCAATTTTAAAGCCGGGAGTATCGTTGCCTGCCATCATCATAGGAGCCTTGGCGTCCATAACTACAGAACCGGCAAGCCCGCCCCGAATGGCCTCAAAGACCAGGCTGGGCTCGACCCCGGCCATTTGGGCCAGGGTGAAGGCCTCTGACAGGGCCTGGATATTACAGGCCACGATTATCTGATTGGCAAGCTTTGTGGTGTTGCCCGCTCCTACCTCACCGCAGCGCACTACAGAGGAGCCCATTGCCTCCAACACAGGCCTGAACTTATCAAACACCTCCTGCCTGCCGCCTACCATGAAGCTCAGGGTGCCGTCAACAGCCTTGGGCTCGCCGCCGGAGACAGGGGCGTCCAGCATATCAATCCCCATCTTCTCAAGCGCCGCCGCTATCTCTTTGGAGGTGACAGGGTTGATGGAGCTCATATCAATGAAGGCGGAGCCGGGCTTCATATGGGCCGCGGTCCCGTCCTGGCCCAGCATTACCTCCTTGACCTGGGGGCCGTTTGGAAGCATGGTGAGCACAAGCTCACAGGTTTTGCCTATTTCGGTTCTGGAGGCTCCTTTTGCCCCGGCAGAGACCAGTTCCTCCACAGCGGCGGGATTACAGTCGTTGACTGTAAGGTTATAGCCTGCCTTCAAAAGATTCTTTGCCATTGGACGGCCCATGATTCCCAGTCCTATCATTCCTACTTTCATTGCTATTTTCCTTTCTTTGTAATTATATTTGGTGCCAGGCACTACTGGCTTTTTGGCCTGAAACTAGCCCGGTAGCTGGCAGGAGTACAGCCCTCCCGCTGCTTGAACTGCCGCATGAAGGTGGATAAATGCAGATAACCGCATTGGACGCTGATGTCCTGAAGCAGCAGGTCGGTATTCCGCAGTAACTGCTTAGCCTGCTCAAACCGCAGGGAGGCAATATACTCCGAAAGGTTTTGCCCAGTGTTTTTCTTAAAATAATGGCTGAGGTTGGAGACGGACATATTGAAATTATCAGCAACGGTCTTGACAGAAAAGGTCTCCTCACAGAAGTGGGTGGCGATATAGTCCAGGATATTCTGCAGTGAATCGCTTTTACATTCCAGCGAGGGGGCTCCGCAGTCCGCAGATTTTTTATGGTCGGAAAAGCTGTCGGTAATAGCGTGGCCCAGGTCAGAGATATACTGCCGCAGGGAATCCTCATTGTTTAGGGCGTAAGTAAACTCCTGGGACAGCTGAGCGACACTGCCGGCGTCACAGTCAAGCTCATGCAGCGCACGGACCGACGTGGTCAGTACGTCCCTAAGGATATAGCTGCAATAGAGCAGGCTGTCGGTGCTCAGTATCTCCGAGAGCAGGGACTGCAGCGACAGGAAAACCCGCCCCTGGTCTATCTGCGAGATGGCATGATATAGGTTGTCAATTTCACGGCTGGGGTATATGCCCTTCCACTTATTGTCACCGCTGATGTCCCGGAAGAAGACGAGCCCGCCGTTTTGCTGGAACAGCCGGTAATCACAGGCCTTCTCAGCCTGGAAATAGGCCATCGGAACCTGGGTGCAGGAGGTCTCCATCCCGACGCCTACCACCAGCTTTATGTCGTCCCAGTTGCTCTCTGTAGCCAGCCGCAGGCCGTCCAGCCGGAGATAGAGCGCTTCAAGATTCTCGGTAGTACCGGCCACCAGCAGGGCTATGGAGGCTGTCTCTGGCAGGGATAGGAACTGGCCGCTAAGGTTGGCGGGGAGGCTGCCTGTCCAAAAGGCCCCGATATTTTCACAGAGGTTTGGCGGGGCGGTGTGCATACCGTCGGACTTTAGCTGGAGGAGGATGACATTGTAAAATTCACCGTACAAATCCAGCTCCAGCTTTTGCGCCTCCTGCTCAAATGCCTTTTGTTCAGTGAAGCAGCCGCTCAAAAGCTCAATGAGCAGGTCGCGGCGCAGGCTTTTCTGACGGCTCTCCTGGAGCTCGGTCAGTGTTTTGCGGGCCATTGACAGCTGCTCCCTGTCAGATTTAAGTGAGGTTGCCCCGGACATCTTGTTTATCATAACGCTGAACTGCTGCATAGGAGTATAGATTATATTCATAAACCTGAGAACTGCAAAGCTGCATGCCAGGGAGACTACCAGGATTACCGCGATAAAAATGGCCTGGTAAAAGGATACCGTCTGCATTAGGCTGCTAAAAGATACTATGGACACATACTGAAGGCCGGCGGTGGAGTCGGAGCCGGTATAGAATACAAGGTGCTCCTCGCCGTTAAGCTGTACCCGGAGCTTCCCTTCGCCGTAGGCCAGCTCCCCCTGGACTGCGGCAAGCAGCTCCTGGGAAAAGTCATCTGAGCTGCTGTAGAGCAGCTTTCCCTCGTATATCATCAGTATATTGCGTTGCTGAGAGCGGCTGTCCTGGTTTAGTATCTCCTTTAGGGTGGACTCCTTTATCTGGAAGAGTATGGCGGCGCTGGGGGGAAGCCTGCTGGTTTTGTTTGTGGCTAAGTATGTGATAAATCCCTCGCTATTGTTATGCTCGGCGGGCAGCCAGTAGGTAGCCCTGTTTTGCAGCAGCTTGTCTTCGAGGTTTTCCGCGGTCATTCCCTTATAGAGAAGGCCGTATTTACAAAAACGGTTATAATCAAACATGGTCTCCCTGCTATAAAGCATTTTGACCTCGCCGTTCAAATAATAGTAGCCGTCCACAAATGTGTTGGTATAGGTAATATTAGACAGCCTGCGGGTCACATCGTAGAAATTGCCATAGGCTTCCATTAAATAACCCGGCTGAAATTCATTGGAATTTAAAAGTATGCTGGCATTGCTCTGCATTTCTCTGACTACGTCGTCCATAAGAGTCTGGCTCCAGGTCAAGGCGTCCGCTTCGTTGCGTATCAGCTCCTTATCGTAGGTTTGATAGAGGAACCAGAAGAACAGGAAGCTTAGCAGGACCATAGGCAGGGCCATTGTAATAAGATAGGAAAGCAGTATACTGAAGAAGACAGGGCGTTTCTCCCGAGGCTCTTTCATAATGTAGTCATCTCCTTCCCGGGACGGCGCGTTTAAAAAGAAGCTAAGTGAAAATTATGGCGCAAATCCAAATAAACAATACTATGTTTCGTATATTATAACCATTAAGGTGGGTGAAAAGCAATTTGCATCTATTGAATGTGAGGCAGAAAATTAGCTAAATTGATTCAAGAAACAAGAAAATACTTGAATATTGAACGTGAAATAGGGCAAGTTCAATAAACGCTTATAGACGTTATGGAGGATATTGTGTAAAATGTACTCACACCCGGGACGGAGCGCTGGCAGGCCGGCGTTTATCCGGAGAAAGCAAAATAATAATCATTCAAGGAGGAATGCCGCATGGTAGCTGCAAAGGAAAGCACCGGCCGTCCGCCAAAAGAAAAAAGAGACTGGTGTAAATTGTGGGGCGGTATCAGAAAAAACTGGCTCCTATATCTGTTCCTACTGCCGATGGCAGTGTACCTTATCATCTTTAACTACGCGCCCCTTTACGGTATCCAAATTGCGTTCAGGGATTTCCGCGGCGCGCTGGGCATATGGGACAGCCCATGGGTGGGAGTGAAGCACTTCGAGACCTTTTTCAACTCCTATCAATTTAAGGACCTGCTTTATAACACCCTCAGCCTGAGCGCCTACCAGCTTGTTGCAACTATCCCCATGCCTGTGATACTGGCGCTTCTGCTCAACTACACCACTGTGCCCTGGCTGAAGAAACTGACCCAGAGCTCTACGTTCGCCCCGCACCTGATATCTGTAGTGGTAATGTGCGGTATGCTGAACACCTTCAGCAGCTCTACGGGGCTGTTTAACATACTTTTAAAGCAGCTGGGCATGGAGCCAATCTCGTTTTTGGGGATTCCAAGCCTTTACCAGACAATGTACGTTATGTCCGGCGTCTGGCAGCGCACCGGTTACAACGCTGTAATTTATATCGCAGCCCTGTCCAGTGTCAGCGAAGACTTGCACGAGGCCGCCATAGTTGACGGAGCCAGCAAGCTGAAAAGGGTATGGTACATCGACATCCCGTCTATCCTGCCGACAATGGTGATACTGATAATCATGGCTGTGGGTAACCTTATGAGCATAGGCTTTGAAAAGTCGCTGCTGCTGCAAAACGACCTGAACCTGGCCCGGTCCGAGATAATCTCCACCTATGTATACAAGGTCGGTATACAGGGAGCGCAGTACAGCCTGTCAACCGCGGTGAGCTTGTTCAACAATATAATCAACTTCATTCTGCTAATCGGCGTGAACAAGGCATCCAGGGCGCTGTCTGGCAGCAGTCTGTGGTAAGGAGGGCGTTTCTTTTATGGAAAACGTAAAGAAGCTGGGAAAAAGGAAGCTGGGGCTGGCCCAGTCCAGGGGCGATAGGGCCTTCGACATTATAGTGAACTGTCTAGTCGTCCTGGCGGCAATTATTACGCTCTATCCTCTGTATTATGTGGTGCTTTCCTCCATCAGCTCGCCCAACGCGATAATAACCGGAAAGTCCCTGCTCGTGCCGGTAGACGTGAGCTTTGCCTCCTATAGATATGTGTTTGCGGATTCGCGTATCTGGAGGGGCTATGGGAATACCATCATATATACCTTTTTCCAGACCATCTTTGGAACGGCGGTCACTGTATGCGCCGGGTACGCACTGTCCAGGAAGGATTTAGTGGGCAGGAACGCGATTATGAAGCTTGTGGTCTTCACTATGTACTTCCAGGGCGGACTGGTGCCTACATATCTGGTGGTGAAAAATCTTGGGCTTACCGACACAAGATACGTGATGATAATTATGGGCATGTTTTCGGTGTTTAACTTGATAGTGGCGCGCACGTTCTTCATGTCAAAAATACCCGATGACCTCTGGGAGGCAGCCCAGCTGGACGGATGCGGCAACGGACGGTTTTTCATTTCGGTGGTGCTGCCCCTGTCCAAGGAGATAGTTGCGGTCATACTGCTCTATATCGCCGTAGGAAGCTGGAATTCCTTCTTTAACGCACTTATTTATCTATCCAACCAGAAGCTCTATCCCCTTCAGCTAATCCTGCGTGAAGTGCTGCTGGCTGGGCAGACTATCCAGAGCGATGTGGACGCGGCGGATATCGCTGAAATGCAGCGGCTGGCTGCTACCATCAAGTACGCTGTAATGGTAATCTCCACCCTGCCTATTATGGCACTGTATCCCTTTGTGCAGAAATATTTTGTCAAGGGAGTCATGATGGGCAGTATCAAGGGGTAAGCCCGCCATGGCAGTATATCCACAACTGATACGGTCGGCCCGGCCGGGACTGGCCCATTAGTCTTAGGCCGTGAAATATAGACAACTTAGGAGGTAAAGAAAATGAACAAAAATTTAAAAAGGCTGCTGGCAACGGTTTTGGCAATGCTGCTCATTGCAGGAATCCTCGCCGGCTGCGGCGAAGACAGCGGCTCCAACAGTACATCCAGCGAGCAGCCTAGCAGCATGCCGGAAGCGTCCGGGGAGTCACCGGAGGATAGCACTGCGGCGGCTGACGACAGCGAAGACGAGGATTTAATCCGCGGGAATATCTACAAGTCCGGAGAAAAAATTCTGAAGGAAAAGAAGACTTACCGTGTGGCTGTCAACAAGGACCCGAACTCTCAGAACGGCTTTGCGGACAAGCAGTGTGTGCAGAAGACCAACGCCGCCACCAATGTGGATATTGAGTGGCTGGACATCCCCTCCGACTCCTGGAAGGAGCAGGTAAACATTATGATTGCCGGCAATAATCTGCCGGACGCATTCTGCGGCGCTGAGGTGGACGTTATGTCCAACCTGGAGCTGTTTGCCCCAATTGGTGATTTTGTGGACGAGATAGCTCCTGCTGTTAAAGAAATGCTGGATGAGGACGCTGCCCTGAAGTCAGCACTCACAGCTCCCGACGGCAAAATATACGTGTTCCCGACCAACAAGGCAAATCCCTCCAACAGAGTGGACAATATGCTGTGGATGAATCCCGAGTGGCTGGAAAAGGCGGGCATGGAGCAGCCCACTACCACCGACGAATTCGTAGAGGTGCTGAGGTACTTCCGCGACAACGACATGAACGGCAACGGCGACCCCAATGACGAGATACCCTTCCAGGCCCGCCAGGCCAACGACTACGCCCACAATCTCAGCGCCATACTCGGTGCCTTTGGAGTGGTACTGCCCGGCGACTATGTCTACTCCCTGGATGATGAGACTGTAACCTTCGGCGGTACGGAGGAGGGCCTGTTCGATGGGCTTAACTGGCTGCATATGCTCTATGAGGAGAAGCTGCTGGACAATGATACCTTTACCATGACCAACGATGAGCAGAACGCCAAGGCACAGAATGAGGACGTGCTCATGGGCTCGCTGATATACTGGATTCCCGACTCTATGGACAGCAAGTACGCCGATTACATCGTTCTGGACCCGCTGAAGGGCCCCAAGGGCGACCAGCTCTGGTATGGCGGCAAGGAGCCTCTGGGCGCTACCTTCGGATACTGCGTCACCACCGCCTGTGAAGACCCCGAAGCCCTTGTGCGGTATTATGACTACTGCATGAAGGACGAGACAACCCTGCTGGAATGGCAGTGGGGCCCCGAGGGAGAGGGCCTTTGGAAATACACTGACGACGAGGGGCACTGGACTCAGACCCAGGAATTTGTTCCAGAAGGCACCAACCTGACCTATTTCAAGCGCACTATCTGCGGAAGCGTGAACAGCCCCAATTTCATCTGGAAGAAGTACGCCGACCTGGAAGTGGCAGACCCCCGCAATGACAAGAAGCGTGAGGCTGCCGAGCGCATTCTGCCCTACTGTGTCACTATGATGCCCAGGGGAATGTATGACCCGGAGAAGACCGCAGCGCGGAACCTGCTGCATACTGATATCGACAACTATATGAGTAAGTTCATTGCCACATCAGTAGTAAACGGCCTGACAGAAGCCCAGTGGAATGAACACATTGAAAACTGCAAGCGCCTTCGTGTGGACGAGTATGTGGCGATGTGGCAGGAGTTCTTCGACGCAATGCGGTAAACTCCAGGCACAGAAGCCTTGAGGCCAAAGGATAATAGAGGAAAAACGGAAGAATGAAGGGAGGGGGAAATCAGGCTGGCGCTTGGTTTCCCCTGACTATTGCAATATCATCACAATATAAGGAGAGAGGTAGCATGACAGAGCAAAGGATACCATGGTACCGGCGGGTGCGCCGCTGGGGACAGACAAACCTGACTGAGGATGACCCAAGGAGCTGCGATCTGGAGTTTTGGAAGAAGCAGTGGGAGCGCACTGCCGTGCAGGGGGTCATTATCAACTGCGGCGGTATAGTGGCCTACTACCCCAGCAAGTTCGGCCTTCAGTACCGCGCCGCAATGCTGGACGGCCGGGACTATTATGGGGAGTTTAGCAAGGCCGCCCGGGAGGCGGGGCTTGCGGTAGTGGCGCGCATGGACATAAACCGTGCGACCCGGGAATTTTTTGACGCCCATCCCGACTGGTTTTGCCGCCATAAGGACGGCTCGCCGGTTATGTCCCAGGGACGGTATTTTTCATGTGTGAACAGCGGCTACTACAAGGAATACATACCACAGGTGCTGCAGGAAATCATTGAGCGCTACAGTCCCGAGGGTTTTTCCGACAATAGCTGGAAGGGGCTGGGGCGCAATACCATATGCTACTGTGACAACTGCCGCAGGCGCTTTATGGAGGACTGCGCAGAAGAGCTGCCGGAGAAAGCTGACTGGGAGGACCCGGTATACCGAAAATGGGTGCGCTGGAGCTATGGCCTACGCACGGAGAATTGGGAGCTGTTTAACAAGACAACGAAAAAGTATGGCGGCGATGACTGCCTGTGGCTGGGAATGCTCAACGCGGACGTGGCAGGGTCCTGCCAGGGGCTTGCGGATTTAAAGGAGCTCTGCAGCCGCTCCCGGGTGATATTCAGCGACCACCAATCCAGAGAGACTATCAGCGGCTTTGAGCAGAATTCCATGAATGGAATGCTGTTTAAGCTTGCCTCCTCCGAAGACGTAGAGGTTCCCGAAAGCATGGCAAACTATGTCCGAGGCCATAGGGCCTTCCGGCTTGCGGCTAATCCTGCCGCCGAGACCCGTACCTGGATAGCCGAGGGGATAGCCGGGGGGATAACCCCATGGTTCCACCATGTTGGCGGCGGCCAGCGGGACAGGAGACAGTTCGATACGCCCGCGCCAATATTCCAATGGCACAGGGATAACGAGGAGTATTTATATAACAGGGAAAACCTGGCGAATGTAGCGGTGGTCTGGAGCCAGCTAAACCATGACTTCTATGGGCGGGATAATATGGAGGAGCGCTGCTCATATCCCCTAAGCGGATTCAGCCGGGCCCTTTCCGCCGGGCGCATACCATTTTTGCCGGTACATGCCGACGATATTGCACGGTATAGGGATAGGATAGATACCCTTATCCTTCCGGATATAGCTGTGCTGACCGACAACCAGATTCAGCAGATATGCAGCTTTTTAGATACCGGCGGTAATCTGATTCTGACCGGACAGTCCGGCGCCCGTAACGAGGATGGGGAACTGCGCGGGGAGAAGCGCCTATGGGACAGGCTGGGAATCAGTTTGGGAGAGAAATATTTCGGGGCCTTCGGAGACCAAACCGCCAGCTGGGAATATTTTGATATGCACAACTATCTGCTGCTGCCTGAAAGCCGCCATCAGGTACTGAGCGGATTTGAGAAGACAGATATACTGGCATTTGGCGGAGGCTTCTATGAGGTTGAGAGCAGGGGGCCGCTGAAGCCCATAACAGGGTATATCCCGGCGTTTCCAATCTATCCGCCTGAGTTCAGCTGGATACGGGAGGAGCGGCCGGATTTGGGGACAATCTTTGCAGGCACCCTGGACAGCGGAAGCCGGGTAGTATACTTTGCAGCGGACATCGACAGGTGCTACGGACGCGAGCACCTGCCGGACCATAGGGTGCTGCTGCAAAACGCGGTGCGCTTTACAGCAGGATGCAGTCTGCCGGTGGAGATTGCCGGGCCCGGAAGGCTGGACTGCACTATCTACCGTCAGGGGGAGAGAAGGATACTCCACCTTGTAAACCTTACGGACTGCTCAATAAATCCTGGCTACTGCGAGGGGGCGGCCCCGGTAGGGCCCATAACGGTCACAATGCCCCTTCCAGGTTCCGGCGCTGTCCCCAAGGCAGAGCTCAGGGTGGCTGGCGGCAGGCCCGGAAATGTGGTGAAGGATGGTAAGCTGGAAATAACTATAGAGCGAATAGAAAGCCACGAGATGGTGGTAGTGGAGTGATAAATATGATAACAAATAAAAAATACTGGTGGCACGGGCCGCTGCGGGTCATCCAGACCAACCTGCAGGTAATGGACACGGCAAAGATGGACCCGGACAAGATTGCCCGGGAGACCGTTGAAATGGGGGGGAATGTGCTGGTAACCAATGTGGGCGGCATTTATGCCTGGTATCAAAGCCGGGTGCAGTATCACCATATCAATGAGTACCTGCCAAATGACCGGGACTTACTGGGGGAGCTGATAGAGGCCTGCCATAGGCATGGGGTGAAGCTGGTGGCCAGGTTTGACTTCAGCAAGGCGGATGATATTGCCTATCAGAATCATCCCGAATGGTTTGTCCGTGAGCCGGATATGTCCCCCAGAGTTTTCGGCGCAATGCGCCCCGGGGCCTGGTCCAACCTGTACCTAACCTGCATAAACGCCGGGTACAGGAGCCATGAGGTGGCTGTGCCGGTGCTGGAGGAGGTCATTGACCGCTACGATATTGACGGCATATTCTTTAACGCGCCCAACTATGAATACTGCTGCTGCGAGACCTGCCGGCAAAAATACCGCGAGCTCTACGGCAGGGAGCTGCCCATGGACGGCTCCGCAGTGGAAAAGGACACCACCTACGCCATTAAGCAGGCGGTGGGACTGGAGCCGGGCTTTGCAAGCCGCTGTGTGCGGGACAATATGGATGTGATATACAGGGCGGTCAAGGCCAAGAGGGTTGACCTGCCGCTGATACTATATTATAATCTCTATAAGGATAATCTGGATGACCGTTACGCCACTGCGGACATGATATGCACAGAGTCCCAGGACGTGCTCTCCAGGGGCTGGAGGGACCTGCCGTCATTGTGGCACCCTGTGCTGTCCATGAAGCTTGGGAATACGGCCCAGGGCCGTCCGGCGCCCTTTGGCATAATCCACTCCTGCCCGGGTATGGACTGGCGGCATACAGGCCTGCCCACGGCTGAATACCTGTTCTGGATGAGTGGTGTAGCTGCCGGAGGGGGAAGCCTCTGGCATAGTATAACCGGCTTTAAAGATACCATCAGCGATAAGAGGCTGCTTAAAGCCATTACAGAGGTTGACAGGCATATCGCCAGTATAGAGGGGGATATGGACGGAGCCAGCCCAAGGTCCGACATGCTCCTGCTCTGGGACGGCAGTAAATGTGCCGAGGGCTGGGCGGACATACTGATGAACAACCAGCTGCAGTTTGACCTGGCGGCCCCGTACCAGGCCACAAGGCAGCGGCTGGCAGGCTACCAGCTGGTTATCGTGCCTGAGGGCTTTACCCTGGAGAATGGACTTCCGGAGATTTTAGACGAGTACGTCGGGGCGGGCGGAAGGCTGATTTATGAGGGTGCAAGCGGAGGGCAGCTTGCGCCGGTGGCAAAGCTGCTGGGTATTTCGGAAGCTATAAGCACCAGTGAGCCCCTTACCGCCTGCTACTGGAGATTTGAGCAAAATGGGGATGCTTTGCGCGGAGATGAGTTTAAAGAAACACCATTACTGCCCCACCGGGGACAGACGGCCTACTGTAAGCCATTGCCCGGAACGGAGGTTATGGCAACGCTGGTGCCGCCCTTTGCGCCGCTTAATTCAGTAGGAGCGCCGCCGGAGAGGGCCAGTATGCTGGTGGACCGCACGGAGCTGCCCCTCTGCCTCTACCGCCAGGCGGGCAGCGGCGCGGTAATGTGCCTGCCGTTTATGCTGGGCGGGCTTATGGGACAGTTCAGGCTGGCAGAGCACAGCCGTCTGGGCAGGAATCTGGTGCGCTTTATGTTGGGCGGCAAGGAGACATTCTCAATGAAGCCGGTAAACGGCCTGGAGGCGGTGTGCTATGAAAATGGAAGCAGCCTGCTTATCCACCTGCTTAACGGTATAGGCCAGCGCCCGCTTATGGATACTGTGGAGTATCATGGGGCAAAGTTCAGTGTCAGGCTGCCGGAGGGCAGGAGAGCAGAGAGGGTTGAACTGAAGCTGTCTGGAGACACGCCGCTGTGGAAGCAGGAGGGGGATGAGGTCACTGTTACAGTGCCTAAGCTGTCATACTGGGATATGGTGAAGATAACGCTTAATGAGGGGAGAGCAGGACATGGCCTGGTGGATGGAAAATAACCTGCGCCTGGTGCAGAACAATATGCGCGACATCGATGGGGACATGGACGTTGATAAGCTTATAGCAGAGCTCAAGGATTTCCGTTGCAACGCGGTTATGGTGGGCGCAGGGGGGATATCCTCGTTTTATCCGACAGAGCTGGAGTTCCAGCAGCCCACCTCCTGGCTGAGGGAGCGCGACCTGCTGGGCGAGATAGTTGAAAAATGCCACTTGGCGGGAATAAGGGTCATAGCAAGATTTGACTTTAGCAAGACCCATCAGTGCTTTTTCCACCAGCACCCGGACTGGTACTACCGCTCTGCAGATGGCCGCGCAGTTCCCTATAACGACACTGTGGCGACCTGTGTATGCGGAGAGTACCAGCAGGAGCGCGCTCTGGATATAATCGAGGAGGTTTTGACAAGATACCCGGTAGACGGCATATTTTTCAATATGTTCGGCTTTATTACCTGGGACTACAGCGGGAATTACTATGGGCCATGCCATTGTGATTCATGCCGCAGGCGCTTTTCAGAGTACAGTGGCGGCAAGGACCTGCCAAAAACCGAAGCTCCCGACGAGCCCAATTTGAAGGAATACCGGGCGTTTCAGGAGCGGGTGGTAGGAAAGGTGCTGGGGCGCATACATAAGCTTGTGCGGCAGTATGGCGACGAAATAGCCCTGTGTACCTATCATCACAGCCACGTAGATATTATCCGGGACGAGAGCAACAGCGCGGTGGACAGGCCGCTGCCGTTCTGGCTGTATAATTCCTCCTCCAACGTGCTAAAAGTACGCTCAAGCTGGAAGGATAAAATCATAAGCAACTGTGTGATAAATGCCGCAGACCTGTTCTACCGGTTTTCAGCCGTACCCCCTGCGCTGACAAGGATACGACTATATGAAAATATTGCAGCAGGCTCGGGCCTGGATTTCTGTATTATCGGCGTGTTTGAGGGCTACCCGGACAGGGAGAGCGTGGCGGCGGCGAAGGAAATCTTCAGATACCATGCGGACCATGAGGAGATATACGGACGGCTGAGCTCACTGGCCAAAATAGCGGTGCTGGCTCCGCTATCCCGCCGGGAAAGCCAGGATTATCAGGGAGTGTTCAGGGCGCTCAAGGAGCTGCACATCTTATTCGACTGCCTGCTGGACTCCAGGGTTATTGAGGAGCCGGGACTTCTGGAGCAGTACACAACAGTGTTGGTCCCAGAGCTTGGCGACGTGCTGCCGGAGGCTCTGGAGGCAGCGGAAAAGGTGGGCAAAAAGCTTATATTACTGGGGGCGGGGGAGATGGAGTCCCGGCTCCAGGAAATTTTGGGCCTGGTACGGAAGGAGGAGATTACAGCTAACAGGGCGGCATACCTTAGTGTAGATCCGGAAACAGGCATGGAAACTTTGGAGGGCCGGGGCTGGATTTTGCTGGATGGCCCCTTCGCCTGCTACGAGGGCTGGCCCGGCGCCATGCCAAGGGTGGAGAGGGCATGGTTTGGCCCGCCGGAGCGCTGCTTCGGACATAGGCTGACCGACGCCCCGGGGCTTTTGCGTTCGCCAAATGGACATATGCTGTTGCCCTGGCGGCTGGGCTGGCTTTACCACAGGCTGGGCTATCCCGAGTACCGGGAGATATTGCGCCTTACCCTTACCCAGGCAGCGCCGGAGTTAATACAGCTTAAAGGAAACCTTCCGCCCCAGGTGGAAGTATTCTGGGACAGGTCAGGCGGCAGCTATCTTTTGCAAATGCTGAATCTTTCTGGCTGCCATGGCGTAACCGTTGAGGAGCCTGTAGAGCTTTCGGAGCTGTGGGTAGAGCTGCCCGGACGATTCAGAATAGGCGATACCCTGTCAGGGGGAAAGTTCACTGCCAGCGCCCTGGCAAAGAGCACCCGGGTATGCCTGGAAAGGCTGAAGGAGTTTGCGGCGGTGCTATTGGAAGAGCTATAACAATATAAAAAATGCAGAAAGGATACAGATTATGAACGAGCCGATATACAGCTATATGAAACTGGGGACTATTGCTTTCATGAGCTTTCCTGCTATAATGAATGGCGAGGGGCCGATTCTTGAAACTATCAAAAAATTAGCTGAAGACCCATATTTTACCGCTATCGAGTGCAGCTGGATTAAGGACCGGACGACCCGGGCAAAGGCGGCAAAGCTTCTTAAGGAAAGCGGTATGACCGTATGCTATGGCGCGCAGCCGAGGCTGCTGACTACGGGACTGAACATAAACGACCTGGATGAAAATGCCCGCCTGCAGGCGCTGGAGTCCTTGAAGGAGGGCATTTTAGAGGCGGAGGAGCTGGGGGCAAAGGGAATAGCCTTCCTCAGCGGCAAGTATGAGGAGGCAACTAAGGAGCAGTCCTATGAAGCCCTGGTGAAATCAACCAAGGAGCTGTGCCGCCTGGCCCGGGAGCGGGGAATGCAGGTGGAGCTGGAGGTGTTCGACTACGATGTGGACAAAAAGAGCCTTATGGGGCCGACCATGTACGCAAAGCAGTTTGCTCAGGAGATACGCCGGGAATACGACAATTTCGGCCTGCTCATAGACCTGTCACATTTCCCGCTGATACATGAGGAGATAGAGGAATCAATACTGCCGGTTAAGGACCTTATAACCCATGTGCATATCGGCAATGCCGTCATAGACCCGGCGCTGGAGGCCTACGGCGACGCTCATCCAAGGTTTGGGTTTCCGGGCAGTGTCAACGGTCAAGAGGAGCTGGTAAAATTCCTGCGCACTCTGCTGGAGACCGGCTTCCTGAATAAGGAAAAGCCGCCTGTGCTGAGCTTTGAGGTCAAACCCTGGAAGGACGAGGAGCCGGAAGTGGTGCTGACGGCGTGCAAGCGATTCCTGGATGAAGCCTGGCGGCTGGTGTGACTGCAAATTTAAGGAGAGATAATATGAAAATAGTTATTCTAGACGGTTATGCAGAGAACCCTGGCGACCTTAGCTGGCAGGGGTTTGGGGAGCTGGCGGGGCCGGAGGGCCTTACGGTGTACGACTATACCCCGGCAGATAAGATTCTTGCCCGGATGGAGGGAGCAGAAATAGTCCTCACCAATAAGACGCCGCTGACCGCGGAGACGATTGCCGCCTGCCCGGAGCTTAAATATATAGGCGTGCTGGCTACCGGCTATAATGTGGTAGACATAGCTGCGGCAAAGGCCCATGGGGTATCGGTCACCAATATCCCAACCTATGGAACCTCTGCCGTCGCCCAGTATACCATGGCGCTGCTGCTGGAGCTCTGCCATCATGTAGGAGCCCACAGCGACAGTGTGCTGCGGGGAGACTGGACAAAAAGCCGGGACTTCTGTTATTGGAACTTCCCGCTGATAGAGCTGGCGGGGAAGACTATGGGGCTGATTGGCTACGGGCGCATAGGCCAGGCGGTGGGTAGGCTTGCAAAGGCCTTTGGGATGGAGCTGCTGGTATATACCCAGCCTTGCCCCCAGAGTCATGAGCCCGGGACAGAGTTTGTAAGCCTTGAGGAACTGCTGGGCCGCTCGGACGTTGTCTCCCTGCACTGCCCGCTGTTCCCGGAGAATACCGGGATGATAAACAGCGGGAGACTGGGGCTGATGAAGAATGGGGCGTTCCTGCTGAACACCGCCAGGGGCCCGCTTATTGACGAGGCCGCCGTTGCAGAGGCTCTGAAAAGCGGCAGGCTGGGCGGCGCGGCTTTGGATGTGGTGAGCGTTGAACCAATAAGGGAGAGCAACCCGCTTCTTGGGGCGCCCAACTGCCTTATTACCCCGCATATAGCCTGGGCGGCGAAGGAGTCCAGGGCCAGGCTTATGGACATCGCCACTGAGAATCTGCGCGGATTTTTAAATGGCGAGCCGGTAAATATTGTAAATCCATAAATTTAACAGGAGGAATCATAATGAAAATCGTATTGGTGGAGCCCCTGGGCATTAACGCCGGGCTGCTGGAGAGGTACGCAGAGGAGATACGCGGGCTGGGCCATGAATTTATCTCCTATGGGGAGCGCCCAGAAAATACGGCGGAGCTCTGCGCCCGGGTAGAGGGGGCAGACGCGGTAATGGTGGCGAATCTACCGTTCCCAAGGGAGGCGGTGGAGGCCGGCAAGAATTTAAAGTACATTGATATCGCGTTTACCGGAGTTGACCATGTTGACATCGCAGCCTGCAGGGAAAAGGGGGTTTCCGTGTCGAACGCCTCAGGGTATTCGGACGTGGCGGTGGCCGAGCTGGCTTTCGGGCTTATGCTGGGGCTGTCGAGGAATATTGTCCCATGTAATCAGGCGGTGCGCAGGGCCGGTACAAAGGAGGGCCTGGTGGGCACCGAGCTGTTTGGGAAAACCCTGGGCGTGGTCGGCACCGGCAAAATAGGCTCCGCTGTCATACGCATAGCCCTGGCCTTTGGCATGAAAGTAATGGCCTTCAGCCGTACAGTAAAGCCGGAGCTGGAGGCCCTTGGGGTGCGCTTTGCGTCCCTTGAGGAGGTGATGGCCGGGAGCGATATCGTCACCCTGCACGTGCCGCAGAATGACTCTACAAACGGCATGATAAACCGGGAGATGATTGGCAGGATGAAGCCGGGAGCCATGCTGATTAACACCGCCCGGGGGCCCATAGTCGACAGCGAGGCCTTGGCCGAAGCCCTGCAGGACGGCAGGCTGTCGGGGGCAGGGGTGGACGTTTTCGAGACCGAGCCACCCATTCCCGAGGACCACCCCCTGGTAAAAGCACCCAACACCCTTTTGACCCCCCATGTGGCCTTCGCCACAGTTGAGGCGCTGGAGCGCCGCGCGGAGATTGTATTTGACAATCTGAAGGCTTGGCTTGAGGGAAGGGTGCTGAATAAAATCTGCTGAGACATACAGTTATAGAGAGGGGAATATTTACAGAGTGGAGGCCGTTATGCAAGTTGTGACAGGCTGCAAGCTGACAGCTATTGGGCATAAGCCTGCAAAAGGTCCTCACCACCTCTCAAAATGTACCCGCTCCTCCTCATATCCCCCTTTGGCAGGCAGCTCTCGCTGAGACTCCTCGGCATATCCAAAGGCAATTATAGAATGGGGCACGGCGCTCTCCGGCAGACCAAAAATCTTGCGCTGGGCGTCCATCTTCTCCTTTTGGGGCCAGGTGCCCAGCCAGACCGAGCCTATGCCGAGGCCGTGGGCGGCGAGTATCATGTTCTGCGCGGCGATGGAGCCGTCTATTACCCAGTAGTCCGGGGCGCGCTCGAATGTGCGGGACATATCGCCCAGCACCATAATGCCCAGGGCGGCGCCCTTCAGGGGCTGGGCGGCTGAACCGTTGCCGTCGGCCATCTGGCAGAGCTTGTCGCGGTCGCGCACCACAATGAAGCTCCAGGGGCGGGCGTTCACAGCACTGGGGCCGGACATGCCGGCAGCCAATATAGTGTGCAGGTCCTCGTCGCTGACAGGCTGGGAGGTGAACTTGCGCACGCTGCGCCTGCTGAAAATACCGTCAATTATGTTCATGTAGAAACACTCCTTTTTAAAGTATAAAATAACTTAGTTGTAAATTTATTGCTTTTCTCTCCTGCTTCTGATATAATGTACAAAACTCTGGAGGGAGCAAACTATATGGACAAGAAATTTCCCCGCACACAGGTTGAGAACATATCCTTATCCCGTATGCTTATCGGCACAAACTGGCTGCTGGGCTGGAGCCATACTAGCAGCTCCGCGGATGAGATGATAAAGCGGCGGTATGACAGCGCCCAGGCCTTCAAGCCCATCCTGGAGGCATATCTGCGCCACGGGGTGGACAGTATCATGGCCCCCTTCGGCCTGTCGCCGGAGCTCACCCGGGCTGTTAAGGAGACAGAGCAGCATATGGGGCAGGAGATTATCATGATTGACACGCCCACGCTGGATGTGACGGATTCGGCGGAGGCCAGGAGAAAGTCTGAGCGGCTGGTGAAGGATTCCGCGAAGCGCGGGGCGAGGCTCTGCCTGATACACCACTCTGCGGCGGAGCAGCTTGTAAACAAAAATCTGGGGCAGATTGTCCGGCTGGACGACTATACAGGTATGATACGTGATGCAGGCATGGTGCCAGGGCTCTCGGCCCATATGCCGGAGCTGGTGGTCTACTCCGACCAGAACGGCTATGACGTGCAGACCTATATCCAGATTTTCAACTGCATGGGCTTTCTGATGCAGGTGGAGATAGAGGCTGTGGCCTCAATCATCAATAACGCCAAAAAGCCTGTTATGACCATCAAGTCCATGGCTGCGGGCTGCTGCTCCCCCTATGTGGGGCTCACCTTCTCCTGGAACGCCATAAAGCCCCGGGATATGGTGACGGTAGGAGCCTTCACACCAGACGAGGCCGAGGAGGATATTGAGATATCCCTCGCCGCTATAGAGCACCGCTTCCCGGATTTGGAGAAGCGCGGCAGCCCAAATGAAGAACAGGCGGCCTTTGGAAAGTAAGGGCCTGGAAAAGAGCTCCCCGGAAACTATACGGTTTCCGGGGAGCTCTTTCTGTCCGGAAATCACAGGGAGTTCAGGCATAGCTCATTTTAAATACTCCAGAATCTCCGCGGCGTTGGTGTCCGGCTTCACCTTGGGCATAACCTTCTCGATAACTCCGCTCTCGTCTATAACAAAGGTAGAGCGTACCACGCCCATGCTCACCTTGCCATAGTTCTTCTTCTCCTGCCAGACGCCGTAGGCCTCGATAGCGGAGCGCTCCGGGTCTGAGAGCAGGATAAAGGGCAGGCTGTTTTTCTCAGCGAATTTCTGGTGGGAGGCAACTGAATCCTTGCTCACTCCAATCACCACAGCTCCCAACCGCCCGAACTCCTCATAGGCCCCCGCGAAGGCGCAGGCCTGCCTGGTGCAGCCGGGGGTGTTGTCTCTGGGATAGAAATAGAGCACTACCTTTTTACCAAGAAAATCCTTCAGCGAGACCATATTGCCGTCCTTGTCCGGCAGGGTAAACTCCGGGGCCTTCATTCCAACTTCCAGCATTTTATTTTCCTCCTTTGATAAATACATATAGATTATTATTTGACAGCTTTGGGTCAAATTTATAGCCAAGGTCAGAAAACGAGGTGATATCTCCCGGGCTGTCAATTTCGTTTTCAGCCAGCCACCGCACCATCTGCCCCCGGGCCATCTTGCACATTGTGCCCTTCTCCACTACCTTCCCGCCCACGGACTCGCCGAATACGCAGGTCAAAACCATACTCTCGGGAAGGTAAGCCGTGACCGCCCGGCTGTACTCCTTGGACGCAAGGTTCAGCACCAGGCCGGTCTCCTTGGCAAGCTGCCCCGCCAAAAGGCCGCCCCAGAAAGCATATAGGTCCTTGGCGCCGTCCACCTCAAGCTTTGCCTGCATTTCCAGCCGGTATGGGGTAACGCCGTCAAAGGGGCGCAGCAGCCCGTAAAAACCTGAAAGTATCCTGAGATGGTCCCTAAGGTACTGAAGCTGCCGGGAGTTCATCACGCCGGGTGCCATATAGCGGTACTGTATACCCTCGTATGACAGGACAGCCGGGGTGAGGCCCCGCCGCAGGTCCATGCTTTTCAGGCGCTCAATATTCAGCTCGGCAATGCTGTCACTGCACTTCCAGAGGGCTTGGAGCTCCCGGGGCGTCATGGAGCAAAGGGCTGCCAGCAGGCGCCCGGTTTGGGGCAGGAACTGGGGCAGGCCGTCAACAGGCAGGCTATCCGTGTCCACGTTCATTTTCTTGGCGGGGGAAATGATAATCTTCATGGAGAGCAACACTCCGTTTTTATAGATTATACCACAGTCCGGCTTAAATTAAAAGCCCAATCGTTGCCGGAGAATAACAAAACGGTGAGGCTATTCTGTATCAAAAAGGCCTTTCTTAATATAAAATGGAAAAATGCAGGCCATTTTATCACAAGGAAGGAGACTTTTGACCATGAAAGAGTACGGCTACATACGCGTGTCCAGCACGGACCAGAACGGAGACCGCCAGCGGAGAGCCCTGAACGAAAGGGGCGTATCGCCGCAGAACATCTTCACCGACAAGCAGTCCGGCAAGGACTTTAACAGGCCGAATTATATCCGCCTGGTGAAGAGGCTGCGGGAGGGGGATTTGCTCTATGTTATGAGTATTGACAGGCTCGGGCGCAACTATGGGGAGATACAGGAGCAGTGGAGGATTTTGACCAAGGAGAAAGAGGTTGACATCTGCGTTATGGACATGCCCCTGCTGGACACCCGGACGGCAAAGGACCTGATAGGTACCTTCATAGCCGATATGGTGCTGCAGCTGCTCTCATTTGTGGCGGAGAACGAGCGGGTAAATATCAGGAAGCGGCAGGAGCAGGGAATCGCCGCGGCAAAGGCAAGGGGAGTGAGGTTCGGCAGGCCGGGGAAGCCGGTGCCGGGGAACTTCGGGGAGATAGTGCGCAAGTGGGAGGTGAAGGAACTTGACTTTGGCGAGGTGCTCAGGCTCTGTGATATGAGCGACGCGACATTTTACAGGCGGCTCAGGGAGCTGCGCCGGAGAGACAGCGCTAAAAAAGATTAAAACCCACTGTCAAAAACTATACCTTTTGACAGTGGGTTTTACCGAACTAAGTTTACCATACTCTCGTTTAAAATGCAAGTCTTTTTTGGATACATATATATGGAAATTTGCAGTTTTACCCAAACGCTCAATTAAGCACCATGTAATATCAAAAGGTATACTTTTTTGTCAGCTTAATGATTTGAAAGAACCATTCAGCAAAATGCGGCGATTTTTTGAAAAAAATTTTCGCTTAGTTCTTGCATAGCATTGCTTTTCATCAAAAGAAATGTTAAGTTATATAGAAAGATGTAATGTTATATGTTCTTTATAATGTGCATGAATTATTATGTGTATATAGATATTCGGCCAGACGTTCTATTTTTGGAGGTGGTGCAGTATGCGGGAAACTGTAGCAGAGGCATTCCAAATCTTAGCTGGGTTTCTTATAGCTTTTTGTATCGCCTCCTGGCTGATTCTCGGCGGCGGTCCGGCAGCCCGGGCAGCGGACGGTCCCGAGAGGGTCGGGGTGAGGACAGAGAGGATAACCGGCGCAGAGTATGACAGAGCGTACGGCAGCGCCAAGGAGAGCTTAGGCAAAGATGAACAGTGGAGCTATGCAAAGCTCATTGACTACTGCCTGGTGGATAGGACTACCGGAGAGGCAGTAACGCTGGACAGGCCCATTGAGGTGGACATAACCCCAAAGCAGCCGGATATTACCCCGAGAGTAATAGAATTTACAGCCGGGGAGCTCCGGGAGGTGCCTGTCAAACAGAACATAGATGGCGGCTGGTCTTTCTCCATAGGCGACTCCACAAGGCTTTTGATAGTGGGAAAGAGCGAGGCAGCTTTCGTACCCGCCCCGGACGCCGCGGAGCTTCCCGAATTGCAGGAGGGTTTTGCCCGGCTGGAGATAAAAAAGACAATCAGCGGCGTGCAGGATATGGACGCGGTGCTGGAGAACGTGAAATTTACTGTTGCCGGAGCCGGAGGTCAGGAGAGGGAGGTCACAGGCGGGGAGTTTACCGGCGCCCTGGTAGGCGAGAAGGAATGGCAGGGGATATGGTATATGGACGTGCCAGCCGAAAGCCGTGCCGGGAATGCCTATACTGTTACTGAGGACACAAGTGCCGCAGATATCGGCGGCTACCGCAGGACAAGCTATGTGGGCAGGGTCAGCGAGAAGGACGCGGGCTCTGCCAGTGCGGAGGTAATGCTGGTGGACAACGACACGGCCTCAGTGAGCTTCAGCAGCGAGTATGAGAGCAGCAGGAACCTGAAGATACGTAAGGTGAATACCGACGGCAGAGCCTTGCCCGGGGTTCAGCTGAGCGTAGGCCTAGCAGGTCAGGGCCAGACTGTTTTCACAAATAAAAACGGCGAGGCCGATATCGGGACCATAGAATACGGCGAGCTATACATATTGACAGAAACTGACAGCCTTCCGGGGTTTATGCCCCTTGGGGAGAGTGTGCGGTTTAGAATATGTCCGGAAGGGGATGTTTCCTTCTTTGACGGGGAGGGCCGCCCTGCGGAGCACAGCGACCGGTATAGGCTGGTGAGCGCTGGTGCTCCGGGGGACGGCGGAGATGTTGTGCTGACGGTGAAAAGCCTGCCGGAATACCGTATGCCAAAGACAGGAGGCTCACTGCCGGTACTGTACTGCGCCGCCGCGCTGCTGTTGGCCGGGGCAGGAGGCTATCTCTGCTGCCGGCGAAGGAAAAGGCCGGACTGAGGACGCTATAAACAAAATTTAAAGGGGGTTCGACATGAGGAGTTTGAGTAGACTTTTGGCAGTACTGTTGGCATTGGGGTTAATTATGGGGTTATGTGTGCCGGCGTTTGCGGGGGAAGACAATGCGCAGACCGGGACAGTTACGATTGATAACGCAAAGAATGGTGATATATACAAGCTATATTTGCTGGCGAGTAAGGCGGGCGACCAGTATGTGCCTGTTGAGGGATGGGGCTTAACATTTGACGGCGCGAAGGTTTTATACAATGGTACTGAAATTACAGAAGCAAATGTAGTTGATACCGCAAAAAATTTACTTGGGTTAGCAAATGACAAAGATACGGAATATGTGGCAGAAGGCAGCGGAAGAAAAGCCGAGTTTTCTAACGTACCCTATGGCTACTACCTCGTAGATTACGGCAACGGCATGAGCGGGCTTTTTGAGCTGAACGCGGAGTCAATGGTCCTTGAGATGAAGCGAAACACGGAGCCAACGCTTGAGAAGAAGATTGTCGTTGAGCGGGATGGCAAAGAGGAGAGGGTTGACTATACTACGGTCGATATTGGGGATATTGTGAAGTTTGAGGTTACGGCTATTTTGCCGGACGACCCTGAGTGGTGGAATGAAAAAGGAGACTATTACTGGTCTTACACATGTCTTCTTGAAGACCAGGTCTCAGACGGCCTGCAGCAAAACAAGGATGTTGCGGTAATGATAGATGGAGAAAAATATGTGAAGGCTGGGGAAACAGAAGGCTATGTCGGAAATATACAAACTGTAGCAAATACAGTTCATGTAATATATGATAACGAAAAGCATTTTGCAGTAAGATTTGGGTCGGAGAAAGAAAATGGGCGAGGAGGGGGAACGCTTGAGTTCTTGCTGGCCCACCCGGGAGCGGAGGTTACTCTTACCTACTCCGCTACCGTGATACAAAAAGCAGCGCAGACACCGAATGAGTTTAATAATGTTAAGTTGCAATATCGGGAGTACGGAAACTATATTGAAGATGAAGTTTATATCT
The DNA here is from genome assembly GCF_009917525.1 of Acutalibacter sp. 1XD8-36. Taxonomy (GTDB): domain Bacteria; phylum Bacillota; class Clostridia; order Oscillospirales; family Acutalibacteraceae; genus Acutalibacter. Next base: position 581,352 of record NZ_QZDU01000001.1, on the reverse strand, counting down.
ACGATTTTACAATAGTTGTAGATAAATATGACAGTTCAAATCACGAGCAGCTGTCCGGCGCAAAATTTGCTCTCAGGAACAGTGAAGGGGACTATTATTGGACTGATGGCAAAAGCGATGGAAGCTATCACGTAGGGGACCGTGTTGAGTGGATTAAGGCTGATTTTGACCCTGGAACAGGGGAGTTTTCAAACTACGGAGAAAAGCCCCCATCTGTGTGGACTACAGACCATAATAACTGGAAAGGAAACCTCACTTTTGGTGGTATTAATATTGGCAAGTATGAGCTGATTGAGGTAGCGGCTCCTAAAGACTATAATAAGCTGGAAAAACCTATCGGCATTGAAATCAAGGTTAATGATGACAAAGACGAAGCACAGGTGAAGTTTATAGCAATAGTTGACGGAAAAGTGGTTGATATATCGGCTAATGGCATTCCTTGGGCCGACGATTGGAAGCCACTTAATTTTACTGTTGGAGTCGCCAACAGCAAGGGCACCATCCTCCCCTCCACCGGCGGCATGGGCACCACCCTGTTCTATATAGGCGGCGGTGTGCTGGTGATAGGAGCGGCGTCGTTCATACTGTTCAGAAAGCGCGGGGGATAAGCGCTGGCGTGCATGTTTTTAACATGCCGGCATATACTTAACATTGAGTACAAGACTTTCTCATATCTAAACGGGCAAGGGCCGCGCGGTGCGCGGTCTTTGTTCTTGGCTTTAAAAAAATTTTTTAAAATCGGCTTGACATGGGAGCCGGGAAATAGTATCCTTAGGGCTAACAGATACCCTTTCTCCCTCAGCGGTCCCCCCAGGATAACTGAAAACAGAAAGGATAATTGATATGACAAGGATTTTTCAAAACGGAGAGACAATCCGTATAAAAACCGCCGGCGCCCCATCACCCCAGGAGAAATTTGCCGCAGAGGAGCTTTGCGCCTATCTTGAGCGCATGACCTCCACGGCAGTGGAACAGTGCGACGAGAGCTATGAGGGCCCGGTGATAGCCATAGGCGGCGTATGCGGGGAGTACGGTGTGCCGGTACCCGAGGGCGACGACGCCTTTACCCTGAAGACGGTGGGGGAGAGCCTGTGTATCACCGGCGGCAAGCGCGGGGTGATATACGGCGTGTACGAGCTCCTGGAGCGCCTGGGCTGCCGGTTCTTCACCGCTACCTGCGAGAAGGTGCCCTTTGTGGACGAACTCACCATCGGGGACCTGGACGAGACCCAGCGCCCGGACTTTATCTACCGGGAGCACGCCTACTATGAGCACAGGCAGTATTCGCGGTTTGCTCTGAAATCCCGGCTCAACGGGGCAAACCACCCAATCAGGGACGAGTGGGGCGGGCACATCAGATACTCATGGTTCGTGCACAGCTTCCAGAATATTATCTCCCCCGAGGAGTACGGCGAGAGCCACCCGGAGTATTTCGCCATGGACGAAAACGGCGAGCGGGTGCTCACCCGGGACAAGAACCAGCTCTGCCTTTCAAACCCCGAGATACTGCCCATTGCAATCGAGGCCGTGCGCAGGAATCTCTTGGAGCACCCCGAGGCCGAGATAATCTCAATCTCACAAAATGACTGGCGCCTGGACTGCCAGTGCCCGGAGTGCCGCAGGATAAACGAGGCGGACGGCGCTTCCTCAGGGACGCTGATACGCTTCGTAAACGCCATAGCCGAAGCCCTGGAGCAGGAGTTCCCCCATGTGACCTTCGACACCCTGGCCTACCAGTATACCCGCAGCGCCCCGACTGTCAGGCCCAGGCATAATGTGGCGGTGCGCCTCTGCTCCATTGAGTGCTGCTTCGCCCACCCCTTCGAAAACTGCTGCCGGGATTCCAACACCACCTTTGTCCGGGACCTGCGGGACTGGCATAAGACCGGGGCCCAGCTCTATATCTGGGACTATGTCACCTGCTTCAACTACTATCCCACGCCCCATCCCAACTGGCGCAGCCTCCAGCCCAATATGCGTCTCTTCAGGGAGAACGGCGTTAAAGGTATCTTCGAGCAGGGCTGCTGTGCCCAGCGGGGCTCCACGGACCTGAACGAGCTGAGGGCCTATGTGCTCACAAAGCTTATGTGGAACGCCGACGCGGATGTAGATAAGCTAATAGAGGAGTTTACCGACTACTATTACGGCGCGGCCGGAAAGTACATCCGGGAGTATATAAACTTAGTCTGCGATACTGCCGTAAAAGAGGGCGACCATACCGGCTTCAACGACAAGCCGCTGCATAAGTATCTTGAAAAGGAGCACCTTACACAGTACGACGGGCTGTTCATAAAGGCCATAGACGCGGTGCGTGAGGACACAATACGCCGGTACAGGGTGGAGAAGGCCAGGCTCTCCATACGCTATATGCGCTTCTACCGGGACTTCTTCGAGAATGGCGAGGCGGACCGCCGGGAGCTCCACGACCTGTTTGATGAATGGGAGGCCTTCGGGCTGGGCCGAATGGAGGAGGACGCCGACCGCACCACCACCCGCAAGGCGCTGCTGAGAGGCAAGCCCATCGGCATCAACCTCTACTGGCACTGGACCTTTGAGGGGCCGGAAATATTATAAAAATAACTTTCAACGAGAGGGAATTCTCTATGAAGACAAATATATTTTTAAACGGCGAGACCATCCGCGTGAAGCTCCTTGACGACGCGGCTCCACAGGAAAAATTTGCCGCCGGGGAGCTCTGTGCCTATCTGGAGCGAATGACCTCCACGGCGGTGGAGCAGTGCGGCGGCAGCTATGAGGGCCCGGTGATAGCCATAGGCAGCGCCTGTGAAAAGTACGGCGTGCCGAAGCCTGAGGGCGCGGACAGCTTTACTTTAAAAACGGTGGGGGAGAGCCTGTGTATTACCGGCGGCAAGCGCGGGGTGATATACGGCGTGTACGAGGTGCTGGAGCGCCTGGGCTGCCGGTTCTTCACAGCTGACTGTGAAAAGGTGCCCTTTGCAGAGGAACTGGTATTGGACGAGCTGGACGAGACCCAGAGCCCATGTTTTATCTACCGGGAGCACAACTATTATGAGCCCGCCCAGTATACCCGCTTCGCGGTGAAATCCCGGCTGAACGGTATGCACCATCAGATAAGCGGGAACATGGGCGGCAATATTAAATACTCCTGGTATGTGCACACCTTCGAGAAGCTAGTCTCCCCAAAAGAGTATGGTGAGAGCCACCCGGAGTATTTCGCTATGGACGAAAATGGCGTGAGGGTGCTGACTCCGGAGAAAAACCAGCTCTGCCTCTCAAACCCTGAGATACTGCCCATTGCAATCGAGGCCGTGCGCAGGAATCTTTTGGAGCACCCAGAGGCTGAGATAGTGTCCGTGTCCCAAAATGACTGGCTCCTGGACTGCCAGTGCCCCGAGTGCCGCAGGATAAACGAGGCGGACGGCTCTTCCTCAGGGACGCTGATACGCTTTGTGAACGCCATAGCCGAGGCCCTGGAGCCGGAGTTCCCCCATGTGACCTTCGACACTCTGGCGTATCAGCATACCCGCAGTGCCTGCACGGTGAAGCCCCGGCACAACGTCTGCGTCCGCCTCTGCTCCATCGAATGCTGCTTTGCCCACTCCTTTGAGGAGTGCACGGAGCCGGAGAATGTGAAGTTTGTGAAGGATATCCAGGACTGGCATAAGACCGGGGCCCAGCTCTATATCTGGGACTATACCACCTGCTTCAACTACTATCCCACGCCCCATCCCAACTGGAGGAGCCTTAAGCCCAATATGCGGCTCTTCAGGGACAACGGTGCAAAGGGTGTGTTCGAGCAGGCCTGCGGGGCAAAGAAGGGCTCCACAGACCTGAACGAGCTGAGGGCCTATGTGCTCTCAAAGCTCCTATGGAACGCCGACGCGGATGTGGATAAGCTGATTGAGGAGTTTACCGACTGCTACTACGGCGCTGGCGGCAGGTATATCCGGGAGTATATCACCCTTCTCTGTGACACCGTGCGCAGGGAGGGGGACCACGTGGGCTTCAACGACAAGCCAACACATGGGTACCTGCAGGAGAAGTATCTTGTGCAGTATGAGGAGCTGTTCAATAAAGCGAAGGAGGCCGTCCGGGAGGACGTGGTGCGGCTCTGGCGCGTGGAGAAAGCCGCGCTGTCCATACGCTACGTCCGGCTTATGAGGAATTTCATTGAGAAGGGCGAGCTGCCACGTGAGGAGCTTAACAGCTTCTTCGGAGACTGGGAGAGCTTCGGGCTCAGCCGCATGGAGGAGTGGTGCAGCCGTGACACCACCAGGCGGGCCCTTTTAAGGGGCGAATCGGTGGGGGCTATGCTCTATGAGCACTGGACCGAGGAGGGCCCTGAGATACTTTAAGAGCTCAATAAAAGTGAAATAAATGTGCAAAGAGCCTGCGTGCGCAATAAGCGCATGCAGGCTCTTTTTGCGCAGTGTGCCAAGTTTAGGGTGGAAAACAGGCAATATTTTTTGTTTTGTGACGACATTTTGCTCAAAACTCAGGACAAAACAACTAAATTTGTTGTCGAAACTTTGGTTGTTATGTAGAAGATTGTTTTGAAAGAAATTTTCAGCTTGACAATGAGACTTTAGCGTATTATAATCATGAAAAAGGAGCAAGAGTATATTGTTATAACAATCTATTGGAATGTTAGATACAATATTCTGCATTGGAATTAAAGCCGGAAATGAGGAGAGACGCATAATATTATGCGTACAGGTTTTTCCAGGAAGGAAAAACCATGGAAGGCTGTTCCGATGTGTCGGGGAAAGGGTCCTGGGGGGACTACGACGCTCCTATCTTATCTTAGAGGGAAAGGACTGAATGCCAGAAACTTATGAATGCTCGACGAAGAAACGAAAACCAAGGGAACTTAAGCGAATCTAGGAGGCTTATCAATGAAAATGAAAAAATTTGCAGCGCTGTTTCTGGCACTAATCCTGGTGCTTACCACCTTCGCAGCCTGCGGCGGCGACAACAATAGCTCCACCTCCAGCAAGACCGAGGAGAGCTCAAAGACCGAGGAAAGCTCCACCGGCGGCGACAGCAGCGCGGAAGACGGCGACACCAACACTGGTGACATCACCTGGGACACCGCCGACCTGAGCTGGAAGAAGAATACCGACCCTGTTACAATGACCTGCTACATCGACTTCGACTGGTATGCTTATGATACATGGGGCAACGACGATGTTTCTCAGCTTATCACCGAGGAGACCGGCGTGACTCTGGACGTAACCAAGTCTTCAGACCTAAACCAGCTGCAGGTGCTGCTGGCTGCCGGCGAACTGCCTGACCTTATCTTTACCACAAACCAGGTGACCCGCTTTATGGACCCCGACCAGTGCTACCCCTATGACGAGCTTATCAACGAGTATTGCCCCGAGTTCATGAAGCTTATTGACCCAGTTGAACTTGTCAACAATACTCAGGACGACGGACACTTCTATACTCTCCGCTCTCATTACAGCAGCGCTTCTGACTTTGCTGACCCCCGCTGGGTTCCGTCTCCTGGTGACTCCGGACTGTACCTGCGCACCGACCTCTTAGAGGATATGGGAAAGGAAATGCCCACAAGTATTGAGGAGTTTAAAGAAATTTTGGACGCGGCCCAGGAGAAGTATCCCGACCTCGCCACCTACATGCCCCATCCCACATGGGCAAACCCCCTGTGCGAGTTCTACGGCTTCACATCTCCCACCGCCATCAGCTATGAGGACGACAAGGCTTTCATCGGCCTTTCAGACCCCGGCTTCAAGGGTTGGCTGCAGTTTATGAACAGTCTGGTGCAGGACGGCCTTATGAGCGTTGAGGCCTATACCTACGAGCCCGAGCAGTTCTTCCAGATAGTACGCAGCGGCGGCGTGTTCTCCGCTTCCTACAACACAAATCTGGCCTCTGATACAAACAAAAATTACTACGATGCCAATAATATTGATGCCCACCTTGAGCCTGTTGTAGCTGCCCTGACTCATGACGGCGTCGACGAATATGCGCCTCTTGATGCCGCTACCGGCTGGGCCTACTTCTTCATAAGCAAGAACTGCAAGACCCCCGACCGTGCTATTAACTTTGTTGAGTACCTCAAGAGCCCCTACGGTGACCATCTGACCCAGTGGGGCATAGAGGGCAAGCACTATGACCTGAACGAGGACGGCCTGCTGGTTCGCACCGATTACTACCTTGACAAGGTTGAAGCTGGCGAAGCCAATACTCTGGGCGTAGGCCCCTGGTACTTTATGGCCTCCGGCCTCGGCGAAGCAGTTTCTGTAAGCTCCGGCACTCTGGCATATCCTGAGTACGCCACCAGCGACATCAACCTGCTGAAGTTCCGCAAGGAACATTATGTCCGCCAGCCCGCTCTGGCCTTTACCACCCCGGCTGCTGATACCGATGAGTTTATCATTAGGACCAAACTCATTGAGCTGTGGAACAACTCCCAGGTCGGCCTGTACTCCGCCGCCGACTTTGAGAGCGCGTATAATGAGTTTGTTGCCAACTGCGAGCAGATAGGCATAAGCAAGCTGAATGACTTCTACACCGAGAAGTTCCAGGGTGCACTGAAGAAGTACGAGGATGCCGGCATTACTTTCTAAAGGACAGTTAAGAAGATAAAGCTAACGGAAGTCCCCGCCTTGAAATATTTTGCGAGGCGGGGGTTTCCCTATTTTGAGGAGAGAATTATGAGCGAAAAAACAATGCTCTCAAAGCACGGCAGCACGGAGTTCCGCATAGTCGTCGCCCGCGACGCCATCCCCGCCGAGCGCCACGCCGCCGAGGAGCTGAAGCGCTTCCTGGAGGAGATAACCGGCGCGGACTACCCCATCTATTTTGACGATGAGCCGTCCTGTGAGACCGAGCTCCTGGTGGGCGGCAGCGCCCGTGTAAGTGAGCTTGGATGCGGCATAGATATACCGTCTCTGGGACAGGAGGGCTTCACAATAAAGACCGTGGGCAAGCGCCTTGTTATAGCCGGCGGCAGGCCCAGGGGCACGCTGTACGGCGTGTACACCTTCCTTGAGAATTACCTCGGCTGCCGGTGGTTTACCAAGAAGGTCAGCCGCATACCAAAGCGCTGCTGTGTGGAGCTGCCGGTTATTGAGAACGACACCCAGGTGCCGAAGCTTGAGTACCGGGACCCCTTCTGTGCAGGGAATATGGATTCGGACTGGCATGTGCGCAACAAGTCCAACAGCACTATGCTCGAGGTGGGGGATACACACGGCTATAAGATGGAGTATTTCCCCTTCGTGCACACCTTCGACCAGCTGGTGCCTGTAGCTGAGTATTACGACTCCCACCCGGAGTATTTCGCCCTGGTGGACGGAAAGCGCCTTAAGGAGCGCACACAGCTCTGCCTCACAAACCCGGAGGTCTTGGAGATAGCCATAGCCCGGGTGCGCCAGTGGCTGAAGGAGCACCCAAAGGCGCAGATAGTGTCCGTCTCCCAAAACGACTGCTTTGACCCCTGCCAGTGCGACGCCTGTAAAGCTATTGACGAGAGGGAGGGCAGCCACGCGGGCAGCCTGATTGAGTTTGTTAATAAAGTGGCTGAGGCCATTGAGCCGGACTATCCCGATGTAATAATAGACACCCTGGCCTATACCTACACCCGCAAGGCTCCCAAATACATCCGGCCCCGGCATAATGTAGCCGTGCGGCTGTGCTCCATTGAGTGCTGCTTTGCCCATCCCCTGTCAGAATGCGACCATGTAGCTTCATTTGCCTCACGCTCCTGGGCCAGGGACGGCTTTGCCAACGACCTGAAGGAGTGGGCCAAGGTCTGCGACAGGCTGCATATCTGGGACTATACCACAAATTTTGCCCACTACCTGAACCCATTCCCGGACTTCAAGGTGCTGGCCCCCAATATTAGGTTTTTCATAGAAAACCACGTCACCGGTATCTTTGAGGAGGGCAACGCCTGCCGGGGAAGGAACGGCGAGCTCAACGAGCTGCGCCAGTATGTTGAGGCAAAGCTTCTCTGGGACCCGGAGCTTGACACCGATACTCTTGTAAACGAGTTTATCTCCGGCGTCTATGGAATGGCGGCGGCGCCTATGAGGGAGTATTACGACCTGATGCACGCCCAGGTTGCGGATAAAGACGTACATATGGGCATTTATGACACACCCCACAGCCCTTACCTGAGCCTGGACTTTATAGAGAAAGCGGACAGGCTTTTTGACCGGGCCGAAATGCTGGCGGACGATAAAAATGTGCTGGAGGAGGTAAGGCTGGCACGGCTCTCTATCCGCTACTTAAAGCTCACCCATATCCCCGTTGAGGACCCGGGGAGGGCCGCGCTGGTGGAGGAGTTTGCAGAGGACCTTAAAAAGTTCGGCTTCACTGAGATTCGGGAGGGTATGCCACTGGAGGAGTCCATCGACATACTGCGCCGGGGCGAGCTGAAGCTGGTGAACACCTGATAAATTGTAATAAGGAGGTGCCCCATTGGCAACGAAAGTCAAAAAAGCTCCCAGCGGCGGCTGGAAGCGGTTTAAATCACAATTCACCCTGCAGGTTTTTGCTTGGATGGGGGTGGCGTTCCTTCTCGTGTTCTGCTTTGTGCCCATGTTCGGCATTATCATAGCCTTTAAGGACTATAAGCTGACCCAGGGCATTCTGGGCTTCTTCACCAGCGACTGGGTGGGGCTCAAATGGTTTTCAGAGTTCTACCACGACCTGGTGTTCTGGCCCACTATCCGCAACACCATATCCATGAGCCTGTTGAAGCTGGTATTTACCTTCCCTGTGCCTATTATATTTGCCCTGGCTGTCAATGAGGTACGCATAAGCCCGGTAAAGCGCACGGTGCAGACTATCAGCTATCTGCCCCACTTCATCTCCTGGGTGGTAGTCTCGGGTATGCTCTTCTCATTCCTGAACGAGCAGAATGGCCTTTTAAACCAGGCGCTTCTGGGGATGGGGGTTATCGACAAGCCCATTTCGTTCCTGTCCGGACCCCAGTATTTCCTGCCGATAGTCGTCATAAGCGATATCTGGAAGGAGATGGGCTGGTGGGCGATAATCTTCCTGGCGGCTATAACCAGTGTCGACCTGTCCATGTACGAAGCGGCAAAGGTGGACGGTGCCGGAAGGCTAAAGCAGATATGGCATATCACCCTGCCCAGCATTAAGGGCACCATAGTTATAGTGCTTATCATGTCAATCGGCAACCTGTTCGGCGGCGGCATAAGCGGCTCAAACTTCGACCAGGCCTATATGCTTGGAAACGTGGCGAACAACAGCGTCTCGGAGATACTCCAGACCTACACCCTGAAGATGGGCCTCTCCCAGGGGCGCTTCTCCTACGCCACGGCAATCAGCCTTATGCAGTCAATAATCTCACTTATCCTGGTGTCAAGCAGCAACTGGGTTTCCAACAAGCTGACCGGCACCGGACTATTCTAAGGAAGGAGGGGACACAATGAGCGCAAAAAATATCAATAAGATACGCAAAACTAAGGAAGACTGGGCAGTGGATATCGTGGTATATATTATCATGGCTGTAGTGTTCCTCGCGTGCCTGTATCCCTTCTATTACTCCCTGGTGATTTCCTTCAACGAGGGCATTGACGCCTCCCGGGGCGGCATATTCTTCTGGCCCAGGAAGTTCACCCTGGAAAACTATCAGGCAGTGTTTAAAGACGAAAATCTCCTGAAGGCCTACGGAGTCACCATCTCCCGCACCCTTATAGGCACGGTGTCCAGCGTACTGTTCACGGCCCTTTTCTCCTACGCCCTGGCCCATAAGAACCTGATGGGCCGCAGGTTTTACTCCATGCTCCTGATAATCTCCATGTACTTCGGCGGCGGGCTTATTCCATACTTCATCCTGATAAAGAAGATATATCTGATGAACACCTTCTGGGTATACATAATCCCAAGCCTTTTAAGCGCATTTAATGCAATTATTATGATGAACTTCTTCCGGGAGCTTCCCGCAGAGCTTGAGGAGTCGGCCAAGATAGACGGCGCAAACGATGTGATGATATTCTTCAGGATAATCTTCCCAATCTCAAAGCCGGTGCTTGCGACCATAGCCCTTTTCAACGGCGTGGGCCACTGGAACGCATGGTTTGACTCTGCCTATTATGTGACAGATAAGAGCCTTAAAACAGTCGCCTTCAGGCTGATGGAGCTTGTAAACCAGGCAAACCTTACATCGGTATCAGGCGCAGACGCCATGTCCCAGCGGGCCGGCACCATGGCAGCCCAGACCTTTACGGCGGAGACAATACGCATGGCTACAATGATAGTGGTCGTGGTGCCTATCATACTGGTATATCCTTTCTTACAGAAATACTTTGTGAAGGGTATAATGATAGGCTCAGTCAAGGGCTAACCAAAGGCTAAAAGTTTGGAGGCGGGAAGATGGAATCTGCACCTAAGTACCAGCTTATTTATCAGCACTATGTAAAGAAAATTGAATCCGGGGAGCTCAAGGACGGCGAACGGCTCCCCACAGAGGAGGAGCTCTGCCTTCTGTTTGATGCCAGCCGCACCACCGTGCGCAACGCCCTGAAGGAGCTGGCCTATAGAGGGTATATTGTGAAGAAGCACAGCAAGGGCTCATTTGTGAGGAGCGGAGAGGCCTCCATGTCCCTGGACAGCTTGCAGGGGTTCACCGACGAGATGACAAGACGTGGCCTTAAAACAAGCTCCAAACTCCTGCGGGCGGATATGGAGAGCGCGGACCCATTGGTATCGGCAAAGCTCAATATAGCCGAGCTCTCAAAGGTCTTTGTGGTACAGCGCCTGAGGATGGTGGAGGAGAAGCCCATGGCTATTGAGACTGTCCACCTGCCCTTCTTCCGCTGTCCGGACCTTCTGGACCACGACCTCACCGGCTCCCTCTACAGCATACTTGAGAAGGAGTACGGCCTGCGCACCCAGCAGGCAAAGCAGGCGCTGGAAGCCTCCCTTGCCGTGCATGGCGAGGCGGAGCTTCTGGGGATAGAGCCCGGCGCGCCGGTGCTGCGCATAGACCGCACCACCTATTTTGCCGACGCCAGCCCCATGGAGTACTGCAACTCCGTGTATAGGGGGGATAAATACAAATTCTATGTCACGCTGAATAACCTGAACAAATAGCGCATGGAATGATAACGAGATGATGACTGGAGGAGTTTTGTTTGGAGACCAAGCTTTACCTCAGTGTGGACGGCGGCGGCACCAAGCTCCATACACTGCTGTTTGACTCAGAGCTGCGGCCGGTGGGCTCCGGCGTCAGCGGGGCAATCAACCCTAATTTCGTGCCCATGGATTTAGTTGAGCAGCATATGCTGGACAGTATCGACCAGGCCCTGGGCTCGGCAAAGGGGCAGACGGGAGTGGAGATAGAGGACGTCTGGATTTCCATGCCCGGCCCCACGGACCTATATGAGGACCTTCTGCGCCAGCGCTGCCATGTGGGAGCCTTTAACAGGCTCTCCGAGGGGGAGACAGCCATATACAGCGCGGGCCTCTCCACCGGTATGCTGGTGCTCTGCGGCACCGGGGCCACCCTGTTCTATGTTAAGGACGGCAGGGCGGCGCTCTATCAGGGGGGCTGGGGGAGCCCCTTCGGCGACGAGGGCAGCGGCGCGGATATAGGCTGCATGGCAATAAAGGCCGCCCTGCGCTCCTATGACGGCTGGGGGCCGAAGACCATGCTGGAGCCCGGCCTATGTGATTTCTTCGGCTGCAGGACCATACGCGAGACCATGGCGGCGTTCTGGCAGAAGAAGGACACAAGGGGCACCATCGCCAGCGTCTGCCGCCTGGTAGGGGAGTGCGCAAAGCGGGGGGACCATACCGCCCGCAGCATACTTACAGAGGCCGGGAGAAAGGCTGCTGAACAGGCCATGGCCTTTATGCACAGGGAGTGCCTGCCTATAGAGGGCCCGGTAGTCCTGGCGGGAGGGGCCTGGAAGAGCGGGGAGATAATGCTCACCTCCTTTGTCAACACCATGGCTATGAGATACCCAATGGCTGAGATAATCCCCTCGGCCTTCGACCCGGTCATAGGCCCGGTGGCCAAGATGGCTATGGGAGAGGGCGAGGGGAGGCTCTCAGAGAAGGCTTTCGCAAGGCTGCGCTCACTGTACCCTGAGTACCAGGCCAAGTGGCCCGTATTGCCCAAGGCCCCATGCTCTCCTATGCCCGAGGGCGTGGGGAAGCTCTACGAGATAGTAAGAGAAAGATAATACATTTTAAGTGAACGTACCGAAAGGAGCGTCCCAATGAAAACGGAATACTTTGACGAAATCCACAGAATACTTCGTCAGGTGGAGGACACACAGTCCGAGACTATGGACCTGCTGGCTGAAAAACTGGCAGAGGCCATAAGGGCCCACAAAAACATCTACGCATTTGGCTGCAGCCACGCAGGGATTTTAGCCGAGGAGCTTTTCTACCGCACCGGGGGCCTGGCTGTAATAAACCCAATCCTGCCGCCGGGGCTGACCCTCACTGTGCGCCCTGTCACCATGACGAGCCAGATAGAGCGGCTGGAGGGCTATGGCAGGCTAATTATTGAAAACTCGGGCATAGGGGAGGGGGATGTGCTCATAGTCCACTCGGTGTCCGGGCGCAATCCTGTCCCGGTTGAGGCGGCGCTGGCTGCCAGGGAGAAGGGGGCCTTCGTGGCGGCGCTGACTAACCTGGTATACTCAAAGTCCGTGACCTCCAGGTCGGCCTGCGGCAAGCGGCTGTTTGAGGTGTGTGACATCACCATAGACAACTGCGGTGAGGTAGGCGACGCGGTCTGCGCCATTGAGGGTATGCCGGAGAAGGTTGCGGCTTCGTCCACAGCCGTGGGCGCGGCAATACTCAACGCTATAGTGGCCGACACGGTAGAGCGGCTGGTAAAGTCCGGCATAGTGCCCCCGGTGTTCATGAGCGCCAATGTTGAAGGCGGCGACAGCCATAACGATGCCATGCTGAAGGAATACAGGGACAATATCAAGTACATGTAATCTGATAATTATTATAAAATTGGAGGGAATCATCATGCTTATAGACCGTTACGCAGAGGCCATGCTGGGCAAGCTGAACGAGGTGCTGGATACCCAGAGAAAGAATATTGAGGACGCCGCAGAGATAATTGTGAATGCCGTTGAGAAGGGCAAAAACGTGCATGTATACGACAGCGGGCATATTGTCAACAGCGAGCTTATAAACCGCGCGGGGGGCCTTGCCCTCCTGAAGGCCCTGAAATACACCTTTACCGTTGAAGACCCGGTGCGCGAAATAGACAGGGAGGGCAACGAGCCCTCAATCCTGGGCATAGGAAAGATAGTTATGAGCCATTCCAAGGCCGCCCCCGGTGATGTGTTGGTAATGGGCTCTGTCTCCGGAAAGGCTCCGAACTTAGTGGACATCGCCCTGGCTGCAAAGGAGATGGGGCTGACCCTTATAGTTATAACCTCCATGCAGTATTCAGGGGCGGTTGAGGCGGAGCACCCCTGCGGCAAGAAGATATACGAGCTGGCTGACCTCGTGATAGACAACTGCGCCCCCAAGGGAGACGCCATGCTGGAGGTGGAGGGGGCCACCAACAAGTTCGGCCCGGCCTCAGGCCTCAGCGCCGCCTTCGCCATGTGGTGCGTCTCCGCAGAGGTCATCGACCGCATGATAGCCAGAGGCATGGAGCCCACGCTGTTCCGCAGCATAAACTTCCCCGGCGGCTGGGATGACTACTACAAGATGTGTGACAAGTATAATGAAACCGGCAAGTAGGCCAAATTGGGGTAATTAAACCACATATATAAGTATATAATATATGAAGCTTATCGCACGCGTTCAGAGCGCCGGGCTGAACGTCCTCTCGGGGGCATATCTTATGGGCCCGGATAGGGACTCCGTGTCACGCAGATGGATTTTTGTCCAGGCGCTCTGCTATAACGCCATATATAATGTGCTCAACGGCACATACCTTACAGGGTTTCTGCTGTCCTTCGGGGCCAGTGCCAACGACGTAAATTTGGCTGTAACGCTGCTGTCCCTATGCAACATGATTCAGCTGATATCCCCGCTGTTCACCGAACGGCTCTCATCTAGCAAGAGGCTGCTGACAGCCCTGCGGGGCCTGGCCCATGGTATAAATATAGTGCTGCTGCCTGCATTGGCAATGTCCGGTATGCCCGAGGAGTGGCTGCTTCCGGTAGTGCTGTTGCTTATAAGCATAAGCCAGAGCCTGTACGCATTTGTGAGCCCCGGAATGGGGACCTGGCATATGCGCAGCATTCCTGAGGATATGCGCCTGGGCTTTTACAGCTTCTTCAATGTTATAAACATCGTCTCGGTATTTGTAATGCTGTTCCTGGCGGGAGTCTTCGCGGACTTTCTCACCGGGCTTGCAGGCAGATGGGCGGTGCCGATTTTAAGGGTGTCAATGGGCCTGTTTGCCATAATTGACATACTGGCCCTCAGAAGGATACACGAGTACCCGCCGGTTCCTGAGCCCCCAAAGAGCCTTGGCTCCTTTGTAAAGGAGATGGTACAGTGCATAAGGCACTGTCCGTCATACGGCAGGATAATTGCCTGCACTTCCCTGTGGAGCTTCTCGGCAAACCTGCCCAGCCAGTACTATAACGCCTACCTTCTGGAAGACCTTCACATGAGCTTTACATTTATAAGCTTCGTGGGCATGTTCAACGCCGTGGCGGTTATAGTGTTCACCCCGTTTTGGAAGCGGCTCATACAGCGGCAGGGCCTGAGAAACGGACTGTTCTTCTCAATCTTCCTCTATGCCCCCTATGCCATGGGGCTGGCCCTTACAGGCGAGGGCACCCAGTGGCTGTACCCGGTGTCGGTGATATACAGCCTGGTGCTGTATGTGGGCATAACCCTGAGCTTCGCCATAGCCCCATACGAGGGACTGCCCGAGGAGCGGCGCACGGTGTATCTGGCGCTGTACAACGCCTTCTGCGCCATGTTCAGCCTATTGGGCGTGCTGGCAGGGAGGGTGGTGTTTACCCTAACCAGCGGCCTTGGGCCAATCATGCTTTGGGGCCGTGAGATAGCCCCTGCAAGGGTGCTTGTGGCTGTATACAGTATCGCCCTGTTCCTGACAGCCTTCTCCTGCCGCGTACTTTTAACGGAGCCCAAAAGCAGACAGCCTGAGATAGAGACAGTAAAGACATAATTATAAGCCTCCGGTTTACCGCCGGAGACTTTTCTATATATTATATAGTGTACATAAAGTATGCCTTACTTGCCGATTTCGTCCCGAACCTCTTTAAAGCACTTCACCGCGAACTCTACATCCTCATGGGTGTGGCTGGCACATACCTGGGTGCGTATCCTGGCCTTGCCCTTGGGCACCACCGGGTAGGAGAAGGCTACCACGTACACGCCCTTCGCCATCATCCCCTTGGCGTACTCAACAGCCAGCTTTTCGTCATACAGCATAACCGGCACACAGGGGTGGGTACCGGGGATAACGTCGAAGCCGTTGTCCACCAGCAGCTTGCGGTAATGGGCGGTCACGTCCTCCAGATGGTCCCTAAGCTCCGTGCTCTCCTCCAGCATATTCAGCATTTCAATGCTGGCACCGGCTATGGCGGGAGCCAGGGTGTTGGAGAAAAGGTATGGCCTGCTCCTCTGGCGCAACAGGTCGATTATCTCCCGGCGTCCGCTGGTATACCCGCCGGAAGCTCCGCCAAGGGCCTTGCCAAGAGTCCCGGTGATTATGTCCACACGACCCTCAACGCCGCAGTGCTCGGGGGTGCCGCGGCCTGTTTTGCCAACAAAGCCCACAGCGTGGCTGTCGTCCACCATCACCAGGGCGTTATACTGGTCGGCTAAATCACAGATACCCTTCAGGTTGCAGATAATGCCGTCCATAGAGAACACGCCGTCGGTGGCGATAAGCTTTATCCTGGCCCCGGCCTCGTCAGCAGCCTTAAGCTGTGCCTCCAAATCCGCCATATCGTTGTTCTTATAGCGGAAGCGCTTGGCTTTGCAGAGCCTCACGCCGTCTATAATAGAGGCATGGTTCAGTTCGTCGCTTATTACAGCATCTTCAGCGGTGAGCAGGGTCTCAAAGAGCCCGCCGTTGGCGTCGAAGCAGGAGGAGTAGAGTATGGTGTCGTCAGTGCCCAGGAAGCCGGATATCTTCTGCTCAAGGGTCTTATGTATGTCCTGGGTCCCGCAGATGAACCGCACCGAGGCAAGGCCGTAGCCCTTCTCATCATAGGTGCGCTTGGCGGCGTCTATCAGCCGCTGGTTGTTGCCAAGGCCCAGGTAGTTGTTGGCGCACATGCACAGGAGTTCTCTGCCGTCCTCCATGCGTACACGCGCCCCCTGGGGGGAGATAAAGGGGGCCTCACCCTTAAACAGCCCGGCCTCCTTAATGGACTCCACCTCTTTAGCGTATATGTTCAGTATATCGTTTTTGCGTGGCATAGTAAAATCCTCCCTCTAATCGTTGATATGCGCCCAGTCTAAGACCACCTTGCCGGACTGCCCAGAAATCATCACCTCGAAGCCTTTCTCAAAGTCTTTAATGTCGAAGCGGTGGGTTATTACCGGGGCTATGTCCAGGCCGGACTGTATCATGGTTGTCATTTTATACCAGGTGTCCCAGACCTTCCTGCCGTATATACCCCGCAGGTTGAGGCCGTTGAAGATGACTGTCTCCATATCCACCCTGGTGTCCTTGGGCAGGAGCCCTAAAAGGGCTATTTTACCGCCGTGCTTCATATTATTTATCATATCCGAAAGCCCCGCCGCGTTGCCGGACATCTCAAGCCCCACGTCAAAGCCCTCGGTCATGCCCACCGCTTTCATCACGTCGGCCAGCCTGCGCTCCTTTAGGTTTACCGTTTCGGTAGCCCCGAGCTTCTTTGCCAGGTCCAGGCGGTAGGGGTTCATATCCGTGACGATAACGTGCCGCGCCCCTGAGAATTTCGCGATTGCCGCCGCCATTATGCCGATGGGCCCCGCGCCGGTGATAAGCACGTCCTCCCCAAGCATATCATAGGAGAGGGCGGTATGGGTGGCGTTGCCAAGGGGGTCGAAGATGGAGTAGAGCTCCTCAGGCACAGCGGGGTTGCAGGGCCAGACGTTTGAGGAGGGTATCACCAGGTACTCGGCAAAGGCACCGCTGCGGTTTACGCCAACACCCTTGGCGTCCTTGCAGTTCTCTTTATGGCCCTCAAGGCAGTTGCGGCACTTGCCGCAGGTGATATGCCCCTCGCCGGAGACCATATCCCCGGGCTTGAAGCCCTCAACGCCAGGGCCGACCTCAACTACCTCGCCCACATACTCATGGCCCACCGTAAGGCCTATGGGTATGGTGTGCTGGGCCCAGTCGTTCCACTGGTAGATATGCACGTCAGTGCCGCAGATAGCTGTCTTCTTGATTTTGATTTTTACATCGTTGGGCCCAAGCTCCGGGACAGGCACCCGCCGCATCCAAAGGCCTACCTCGGGCTTCTCCTTTACGAGAGCCCACATCATGTTGTCGCTCATAGAACAAACCTCGGTTTCTAAAATTTTAATACTGAATAACGAGGGAAACGGCTCCTGGGGGGATATCCGTACGGGTCTAGTATAGCGCAAATCCTCGGGAAATGCAACGGCTTTTTAGCAGTTTTCGACGCTGATTATCTCTGAAATAATACCATTATTCTCCAGCAGAATATCGCCGCCCTCCTGCACGTCGCGAAGGTACATTTTCCCGATATTCCCGCAGTTCAGAATCACCGGCATTTCTTCACCGGTCTCATTCTCTTGTGAGATATGCTCCAGCCCCAAAACCTTTATATCAGCCCCGGGCATAATGCTCAGCGTAGGTATAGCTGTGACGGCTTCGCGCCTGTGAAGGTGGTCTATCTGCAGGTTACCCACAGCCAGCCCGCCCTCTATCCATATAAGGGCGTACACATACCCGCCCTCCTTGCCGTGGACAGGCAGGCGGGGCGCTTTGCTGGCATATATATCGCTTAGGTGTACCTGGTCAAAAACCCCCTCCCTGCCGTCGTCGCTGTAGCGGGTAATACCCACACAGTATTGGAAGAAGGTGCCGAACACATTGGATATATGCACCCGCCTTACAGGCCAGCCCCTTGAGAGTAGCCGCACGGCGCTGTGGCAGCCCTCACAGAATAGGCCGTCTATCTGTATGTCCTCAATAGGCCCGCCATTACCCTCGTCGGCATTCAGCGCCACCATATCGTCGTAGCAGGCGCCCTTGAAGTTTGTAATGCGCCCAAAGCGGCAGCCGCCGTTAAGATGTATGCCGTCCATATTCGTGGCGTTGGGCTTGCCGAGGTTAAAGTCGAAGGTGATATTCTGCACGGTGAACTGCTCCACGTGGTCGAAGGTAGAGGCGAAGATAGTCGGGTCCTTCATGGTGAGGTCACCCACATAAAGGTTTTTTACATTTTCAAAATAGAAGATAAAGTGAGTCACGGCGGCGTAATCACCGTCCTCAGGGGGGATGCGCATGGGGTTTGGGGCCTGGCCCTGGTTGTTAAAGTCCCATATGCCGCCGGACACCGAAATGTTTTCGCTTTGACCGTCGTCCGCCACAAGCATATGGCTGTTCGCCCCGTCCATCAGCCGCACGGTAGTGAAGCCGTCCAGTATCAGGGAGGTATTGCTGTGGATATGCAGTGCCTGGGAAATAGCATAATGCCCGGTGGGGGAGGGGAGGCGCACAGTGGACAGCCCGCTGTCCAGAAGCGCCTGTATAGCACTGGTATCATCGTGTACGCCGTCGCCAATGGGCATGGTTAAATTAGTCATATTTTAAGACCGCCTTTTCATTTAAGTTGATAGTGCAATAAAGGATTTGCAATTCAGCATAGCACACCATGCACAATTTTGCAAGTGTTCATTGAGAAAAGATGAATGATTTGTAAAATAAATATGTATTTTTCCTTGACAGATTTATACAGGTGTGCTATACTGACGATAAAGTAGAAAAAGCTCCGAGTCTACACTACAGTTTTAGGTGTTGTGTATAGGACACGGGCTTTTCTAGGAGCAAGGCGCATAAATGCGGCCAGGGCAGTGTTTTAGAAGGGGTACCCCTTCTGACGTGTAGGTAATTACCTACACGAATGGTATGCTGTCTGCCGCAGGGACTGCGCTTTGCAAAACATAATTTTCTAAGGAGGCAAACGAAAGGATGAGTAAGAAAATCATCGCACTGGTTCTTGCTCTCGCCCTGCTGGTGACCGTGTTCGCGGCCTGCGGCGGCGATGGCGGCTCCAGCACCAGCTCTCAGACTGAAAGCTCCAATACCGAAGAGAGCAGCCAGGCTGAGGAATCCTCTACTGCTGAGGAGAGCAGCGAGGGCGAGACTACGCCTACAAACCTGAAGGGCTCCGGCATCACCACCGAGGTGGGTACTGACCGCTCCGAGACCCTTATCGTCGAGTGCCAGAATAAGACTGACACTCCCGGCCAGTTCAACCCGTACATGAGCGGCACCGCCATGGGCTTCGGCATTCATCAGATGATAAGTGCCCACCTGTGGGAGATGAACACCGCCAAGGGCGAGCAGTACGGCGAGATTGCCGACGGCATGCCCGAGAGCAACGACGACTTCACCGAGTGGACCGTTAAAATCCGTCAGGGCATTAAGTGGTCCGACGGCGAGGACGTGACTGCTGACGACGTTGTGTTCACCTTCAACATGATTATGGACAACGACACCATCGGCAGCTCCGCCGCCACCAAGCTGTACATAAAGAGCGTTGAGAAGGTTGACGACTACACCGTCAAGTTCACCATGACCGAGTCCTTCCCCCGCTTTACACAGCGCTACGGTATCACCGTTTGGGGCACTGACTACCGCATTGTTCCCGAGCACATCTACTCTCAGCAGGCTGACGTCACTACCTTTAAGGACGAGAATCCTGTTTCCTGCGGCCCCTACACCGTGAAGGATTACGACCCGCTGGGCATGTGGGTGCTCTACGAGCTGCGCGAGGACTGGCAGGACAGCACTCTGGGCGTGGTCGGCAAGGCCGAGCACGGCTTCACCGGCAGCGAGAGCCCCGCTAAGTATGTCTGGTTCCGCGTCTTCAGCGACTCTACCACCAAGCAGATGGCTATGATTAGCAACGAGGTCGATATCCTCTGCGAGGTCACTCTTGAGGAGTTCGAGACCATGAACGCCTCTAACGACCAGATTAAGTGCTGGTACGACGAGTTCCCCTATGCCAACCCCGATGACCCGGGCGCGAAGGGCATAGTGTTCTCCCAGGGCAAGGGCGCTCCCTACAACAACAAGGATTTCCGCTGGGGCATCTGCCTGGCTCTGAACATCGACCAGATTTCCATGAACACCTTCTCCGGCGCTGGCCGTGCAGCCCCCATCCCGCTGCTGAACAACACCGAGTACCTGCAGGAGACCTACACCATCCCCATGCAGGATTGGCTGCTTGACTTCGAGCTGGACCTGGGCGATGGCACCACCATCAAGCCCTATGACACCGGCTATGCCAAGCGTATGGCTGACTCCCTGGGCATCACCGGTACCGACGAGGAGCTCATCACCATGTTCGGCGCAGGCTGGTGGAAGCAGGACAAGGAAGCTGCCGAGAAGCTGCTGAAGAAGGCCGGCCTCGAGAAGAAGGACGACGGCTGGTACTTTGATGGCAAGCCCTTCACCATCGAGCTGAGCTACCTTGCCGACGCTGAGTTCCAGGAGAGCCGCAGCGTGCAGGCTGTTTACAACCAGCTTCTCGAGTTTGGCCTCAACTGCAACATCGTCAGCAAGTCTCAGGCCACTTGGGACGTTGACGGCGGCCAGGGCAACTACGAAATCGCAGGTTACTGGCCTTCTACTGGTATCCTGAAGGACTTCTACACCGGCATTTCTGGCTGGGACCAGGCGTTCATCAAGCCTCTGGGCGAGACCGGTTCCGGTCAGGGCGCCCGCTGGAGCAACGACCGCGTTACTGAGATACTCCACGAGCTGGCTAACATTGACCCCAACAGCGATGAGAGCTATGAGCTGCATAAGGAGTTCCTGCAGATAGCTGTCGAGGAAATGCCCGACATCAACTTCCTCTCCGGCACTAAGTTCGTGCCCAGCAACAGCACCTACTGGGAGGGCTACCCCAACGCCGAGAACCCCTATGACGGTCCCTGGTGGTGGTGGAGCTGCTTCAAGTACATGCTGCCCCATATCAGCCCTGTTGCAGGCTAAGATTTAATAGGAAATTGAATACCCTGATATAAGTTTTATTAGATGAACGGAGGGCGGGGGACGCAAGCCGCGGCTTACGTCTCCTGCCTTTACGTTTTAATTACATGGATAAGGAAGTAATGTGAACAAATATTGAAGAAAGGAGCAGTACCATGCGCATAAGGGAGCTCCCTTGTGTAAATTTCGTGTTGCATGGCGAATAGCATGAAATTCAAAACATTCTTTTTGCAGCGCATACTGGCTTGGGCGCTGACAATATTGATTGGCGTGACCTTCATTTTCTTCATTCCCCGCATGTTCCCCTCTGACCCTGTTGAGAACATGATATCCCAGATGGAAACCCGCTCGGGCAATATGGCTCCTGAGGAGAAGGACGCGCTGCGCGCACAGCTGCGTATGCAGTTCGGTCTGGACGGCTCACTTTTAGAGCAGTACGGCTACTATCTGAGCCATGGCCTTCTGCGCTTCGACTTTGGCCCCTCACTGATGAGCTATCCCGAGAGCGTGGGCTCTATCATAGGGCGCAACCTGCCCTATACGCTCATGCTGTCTCTCACCTCAACTCTGCTGGCGTGGGTGATAGGCAACGTCATCGGCCTGTTAGCCGGATTCAGAAAAAACAAGCGCTCCTCAAAGATTCTTGAGGGCATAGCCATCTGTATCTACCCGATACCCTACTTCCTGGTGGCTCTGGTTTTGCAGATAGTCTTCGCCTTCGTGCTCAAGTGGTTCCCCCTGCAGGCGACCATACAGGCAAATGGCGGATTCGGCGCCTGGCTGGGCTCTGTTGTGCAGGCGTCCATCCTTCCCGCAGTCTCCATGCTGCTCCTGGGCACAGGCTGGTGGATTATCTCCATGAAGTCCCTGGCCGGCACAACCTCCGAGGAGGACTATGTGCGCTACGCCCGCTATAGGGGCCTTTCCGAGTTCACCATCGGCACCAGCTATGTGCTGCGCAACTCTATCCTGACCCAGGTGACCGCTCTTGCAATGAGCCTGGGCGGCGTCTTCGGCGGCTCCATCATGACCGAGATTATCTTCGGCTATCCCGGTGTGGGCACGCTGATACAGAAGGCTATACTGCAGTCCGACTATAATATGATACTTGGCTGTATCACTATTTCCATCGTAGCTATTTCCACCGCAACGCTGATCGTGGATCTTATCTACCCCTTCGTGGATCCGCGTATCCGCTACAGCTGATAAAAGGAGGGTGGCATTATGAAAAAGTTTTGGAAAGTCGCCAACTTCCGTCTTAAGACCGGTCTTATCGTCACCTTAATCTTTGTGATAATCGGCTTTGTGGTCTATTTCTTCCCACATAAGGACCCGTTTATCTCTAACTCCTACCCGAACAACCTGGGCGCTTCAGCAGAGCACCTTCTGGGGACCACCAGCCTTGGGCAGGACGTTGCCTGGCTCCTCGTTGAGGCCATACACAACTCCCTGATGATAGGCCTTATCGTCGCTACCATCGGCACGGTTGTGGGCGTTCTGGTAGGCCTGCTGGCAGGCTTTGCTGGCGGTGCGCTGGACCGCGTGCTTATGATAATCACCGATACCTTCGTGGTTATCCCTTCGCTGCCCATACTTATAATGATGACCTCTCTGATGAAGGGCAATTCAACGGTCGTCGTTATGGCGCTTGTCCTTGCCATGTTCGCCTGGGCCTGGCCCAGCCGTCAGATACGCTCCATGGCCCTTACCATCAAGGAGCGCGACTTCATCCACACTGCGCGGTTCTCCGGCGAGAGTACCATGCAGATAGTTGTCACTGAGATACTGCCTTTTGCCCTGAGCTGGTCCCTCTCTAACTTCATGAACGCTACTCTTTCCGCCATCGGCTCAGAGTCCAGCCTCGCGGTGCTGGGGCTTTCTCCCGGCAACCTGGTGTCACTGGGCAACATGATTCAGTGGGCGAGGAACTATAACGCGGTCCTTGCTCAGAGATGGCTGTGGATAGGCTCTCCTATTATCGCCACCGTGATACTGTTTATAGGCCTGTTCCTGCTGATAACGGGCTATAACGACTATCAATCCATGAAGAGAGGCAGGTAACGCATATGCTAAAAATTGAAAATCTGTCCACTTCTTATAAGACCATCGACGGCGATGTGCATGTTATCAACGACCTGGACTTCACCATCAACGACAACGAGATATTCGGTATTGCCGGCGAGTCCGGCTGCGGCAAGACCACCCTGCTGAACACACTCTACGACATTGTGGAGTTCCCCCTTGTCATCGACAAGGGCCGGGTAGTGCTGGAGGGTGAGAAGAACGGCAGTAAGTTCTCATACGAGTCCGGAGAGATTCGCAAGACCTGGTGGAACAATATCTCCTATGTGCCCCAGGCCGCCCAGAGCGTGCTGAATCCCATCGTCCGCCTGAAGAAGCAGTTTGTGGACTCCATCCCCAAGGAGGACCGGAAGAACGAGACCGAGGCCCAGACTCTGGAGCGCGTGGCAAGCTATCTTAAGGAGCTAAGCCTGTCTCCCGACGTGCTGGAGGCCTACCCCTTCCAGCTCTCCGGCGGCATGAGGCAGAGGGCCATTATAGCCCTTGCCACCTTCATGTCCCCCAATGTAGTGCTGGCCGACGAGCCCACCACCGCCCTGGACGTGGTGGTGCAGAAGGGCATACTTATGATGCTCATGCGCCTGCAGAAGCAGCTGAAGAACACGCTGATAATCGTGAGCCATGATATGGGCGTGCATTACCAGATAACCGACCGCATGGCTATCATGTACTCGGGCAGTGTCATAGAGCTGGGCAAGACCGAGGATATATTCAACGACCCCATCCACCCCTACACCACCATGCTGGTGGGCGCCCTGCCCAGAGTGGGCGAGGACATCCAGCGCGTGGGTATCCCGGGCCGTCCTCCGGCCCTGAAGAATCCCCCGCCGGGCTGCCGCTTCGCTCCCCGCTGCCCCCACGCCACGGACAAGTGCAGGCAAGAAGTGCCCAAGTTCCGGGAGATAAAGCCCGGACGCTTCGCCGCCTGCCATCTACTGAACGAGGAGGGGAAGATTGATGGCTAAGAAATTACTGGAAATAAACGGCGTCAGCAAGATTTTCCGCGTTGGCGGCATTCTGCGCGGCAAGAAGCTTGTGGCTGTTGACGACGTGACCCTGTCTATAGACAGCGATAAACCCGTGATACTCTCCGTTGTCGGTGAGTCCGGTTGCGGTAAGTCCACTCTCTGTAAGATGGTCCTGCGCTTGCATGACCCGGATATGGGCGAGATTATCCTTGACGGCAATAATTATGCTGACAAAAAGAGCTATGACCCCCATCAGTTCAAGTTGGACGTCCAGCCCATCTTCCAGAACCCCTACGAGTCTTTCTCCGCACGTAAGACTGTTGACACCTATCTGTACAACACGGCTCTGCGCCTTGGCATTGCCAAGAACAGGTCCGAGGCCGATAATCTGGTGGACGAGGCCCTGAAGAGCGTGGGTATGTCCCTGGAAGTGGTGAAGGGCAAGTACCCCACCCAGTTCTCCGGCGGCGAGCTCCAGCGTGTTTCCATCGCTCGGGCCCTTATCACCCGCCCGAAGCTGATAATTGCCGACGAGCCTGTGGCGGCTATAGACGCGTCCATGAAGATGAACATAGTAAACCTCTTCAAGGACCTGCGGGATAAGTATAAAATATCCTTCATCTATATCACCCACGACCTGTCTACGGCCTACTATGTGTCGGACTATATCGCCACACTGTACCGTGGCTGCCTCATAGAGTACGGCCCTGCGAAGGAGATAATGGACCAGCCTGCCCACCCCTACACTGAGCTGCTGATGAGCTCCGTGCCAAGGGTTGGCGATAAGTGGGACAAGGAGCTTGCCATGCCCGATATGGAGGGTAAGGAGTATTCCATTTCCTACTGTAAGTTTGCCCCGCGCTGTCCTTATGCCACGGACAAGTGCCGCCAGTCCCGCCCTGAGCCCACTAAGATGGGCGATGAGCGGATGGTGCTGTGCTATCACCCGCTGAATAGCAAAGAGGGTTAAAATCAGAGTACACCTAATATTCAAGCCTGCCATAAAGAGAGGGACCCGGGAGAAATCCCGGGTCCTTTTCTACACGTTTTTAGGCGAAAGCTGCCCAACTTGGCTTATTTTACGTCCAGCTTCATCACGAAACTTCCATCCTTTTTACAGGGCTCCCACTTATCCAGCCCATCGCCGTTGGGGTCGCCGGACTTCATGAATCCGCACCAGTAGTCGAGCATCCGGGCGGAGAGGGCGTAGTCCTCAGGAGTCCAGGGCCTCCAGCAGCGGGGGAGGGTGCCCATCATGTACCAGAGCTCGCTGGAATGCCATGCGCCCTTATCGTCTCCGGGCAGGTCCCGGGTGAAGTAATAGACATAGGCGGGGTTTCTCCCAAGCTCCTCCAGCTTGTGGCTGAAGCCGACGCAGCCCCTATAGAGCGGGTCGTCCATGGGGTCGTTCATATTCTCAGGAGTCATAATGTCATTTTTAGTGGAGCCTAGCATATAGGGGATATCCTTTATCCTGCCGCTGTCCACCAGTTCATAATAGCCGTCCGTGAGCAGTTTGCCGTCCAGGGTGGGGGTGAGGAAAAGCCCCTTCGCTATAGGCATAACTTTCTCAGTGAATGGGCCCATGGCGTCGTATATCTCCTTAGAGGACTTGGAGCGCATTTCTTCAAGGCTGTTCACGCCCAGCACCTGGGAGAAGACCTTCCCGTAGCTCTCCTGTTCAGAGAGTGGGATGTCCCGGTGCAGCCCGTTTCCATAGGAGCCGCCGCTCTGCATTATAGCTTTTGCAATCTTATTTTCAGTGATGGGAGAGGAGATAAGGGTCTGTACGCTCATGGCACCGGCGCTCTGCCCAAAGATGGTGATGTTACCGGGGTCGCCGCCAAAGGAAGCGATGTTCTCATGTACCCAGTCCAGCGCGGCAATCTGGTCCAGCATACCGTAGTTACCAGAAGTACCTGCCTCCTCTGTCAGCCAGGGATGGGCCAAAAAGCCGAATACATTACAGCGGTATTCCACGCTGACAAATATGACTCCCCTGCGGCAGAACTCAACTCCGTCAAACTCCTTCTCAAATGCCCAGCCGTGGAGGAAGGCCCCGCCGTGTATCCACAGGGCCACTGGGCAGTCCTTCGCGTCTTTCGGGGCCCAGATGTGCAGGTACAGGCAGTCCTCATCTGCCGGACGGTTAAAGACAGGGTCGTCGTAGAAGTCCTTGTCCCAGGGCGGCACAGACCCTTCGCCCTGCATGCATTTACTGTGGAAGTCCACCGCCTCATAGACGCTGTCAAAGGGCTCCGGCCTCTGGGGAGCCTTCCACCGCAGCTCATCCACCGGCGGCTTCGCATAGGGGATTCCCCGGAATTCCTCATACCAGCCCCGGTCCAGGCCGGATATTTTCCCATACTTTGTTTCGACCATTTGCGCTTCCTCCTTAGAACTCAGTTTCCTAAATTATACCATAAAAAGGGAGGGGTTTGCAAGAGTCAGACTTTCGGACGCTGCTGATTTTGCCTCCTCCTTTTATACTATGAAACTAATAAACAAACCCATCCGGCAGCCGGATAAATGCCCGGATATGCTCATCCCTCGCCCGCTCTACAAGCCCGGATATATTCTCGTCAAAAATATTCCCCTCTGCGGCCAGAATACTCTCCTCGCTGACCTTGAGAACTATGCCGATATGGTCGTGCTCGCGGTTAATAAAGACCCTGTCATAAATCACGATATCGCCGGCTTCCGGCACAAATCCGCTGCCGCGCCTATGGTACTCCACCCGGCTGTCACCCATGGCGAATTCCTCCCAGCTGCTGCAGCCTGCCAGGCTGCAGGTAACATATTTGTCCGGGCTATAGGGTATCTTAAAACCTGCCTCAATGCAGCAATAGTATACGAAAGCCGCGCACCACAGCCGGTCGGCCTCTTTAAGGCTCCACTTGGGGAAAAGACTTACTATAGGCTCAATATTTGGCTCCCTGCCCTCAAGATATCCGTGGAAGGGGAGAAGGGCTTTTTCCCTTGCAACCTGGGCGAGATACTGTCTTGTAGCTGTTTGCATAGGCTTATTTCACCCCCGCCCGCCGCATTAGCAGCCATGTCAGCCCCGAAAATACTACCGTGAGCAGCGTGCAGCTTATAATCATCCTGGGCAGGCTGGAAAAGAGGGCCCAGATAAGGCCTGTAAGGAAGGGTATTATTATGCCTGCTACGGATGGGTGCGCAGAGATATAGGAGGCTATGAGCACGACGGCTATGGGGGTGCCGGCCCAGAAGAGCACTTTGCCAATCTTGTTCAGGCGGTAGTTGAGCACTGTGAGCAGATAGCCGAGAGAGGAAACCGCTAGGAAGGAGAAGAAGCTGAATATTATATCAAAGACCGAGCCTTTGGGGGACATTCCGTCGTAGGAATAAATCATCTGGTACAGGGATTCCCCTGAAAAGACCGTGGGGAATAGGCGCCCCAGCCCTGTGAGCATTAGGGTATAGAGCTCGTCGCCCAGCGCCAAAACAGCGCAGACTGCTCCAAGGGTGCCCAGCCTTGCTATAAACTGGGTGCGCCTTGATACGCTGTGCTGGATGCTCAGGAAAAAGCTGTCCTTAAAGGCGCAGAGGGAGCATATAAAGGCAAATATTATAGTCACGGCGGTGACGCCGTTGGTGGTAACATGTACGTTGTCATCGGGGGTCATAAAGGGTATAAGTGCAAGGGACAGCAGGGCCATACTTATAAGCACTATATAATATATAATGACAGCCGGGATATGGTCCCGGAGCTGCAGCCGGAAGGACGGATAAATTTTCATTGGGTTACCTCTTTCTATGATTGCTTTAATGAGTTTAAGAATTGGTGAGCTGTATGAATAGCTTCTGCAGGTCCATGGGCCCAAACTCAAGGTCCATTGCGGACTGGGAATCCTTCTCAGGAACCCCAAGCACATATGCCGTGCGAAGCCCGCCCAGAGCGTCAATACCCAGCACATTTTTACCCTGGATATAGGTCTCAACTGCCGCGCTCCCACCTGAGACGGTGTACCCACCGGAAAGCAGTTCCTCCCGGGACTCCTGCCGCAGGACCTTGCCCTCCTTAATGATTATCACGTCCTCTATGAGGTTTGCCACCTCCTCAATAAGGTGGGTTGAGAGCACCACGGTGAAGGGCTTCTCGGTGTACTTTTCCAATAGGCGCCTATAAAACAGCTCCCTATGATTCGCGTCCAGGCCCAGCACGGGCTCGTCTAAAAGCACATATGGTACGTTTACGGACAGGGCCAGTATCAGCTTGAAGATGGACCTATAGCCGGTGGACAGCCCGGATATCTTTGCTTTAAGGCTGAGCCCGAATTCCTGGGCGAGCCCCTTGGCATAACTCTCGTCAAAACCCGGATAAAACATCCCGGCCCAGTGGAACGCCTTGTTTACCCGCATAAAGTCGGGGTGCAGGGTGGTCTCGCTCATTAGGAATATTTTGGACTGGGCGCTGTCGTTCTCTGTGCCGCGCTCATTGTCCACGGTAACTGTGCCGCTGTCGGGGAATATGCGCCCGGTGAGGATGTTCAGCAGCGTTGACTTCCCGGCGCCATTGCGTCCCAGCAGGCCGTATATCCGCTCCTCATGAAAGACGGCGCTGACCCCCTTTAAGGCCTGTACCTGCCCGAAGCTCTTTGTGATGTTAGCAAGTTCTATTGACATTTATTTACCTTCCTTTCCCGGCGCAGTCGTATTCCTGCGCCACCATGTCCAGCAGTTCCTGCCGGGCTATACCAAGCCGCGCGGCCTCAAGGACCATGGCAGCCACAAAGCGCTTGGAAAAATCCCCCTGGCGCTTCTTTTGCAGCAGGGCCCTCGCGCCCTTGGCCACAAACATACCCACGCCGCGCTTCTTATAGGCGACCCCCTGGTCTACCAAGAGATTTATACCCTTTAGCGCCGTGGCAGGGTTTATGGTGTACTGTACGGAGAGCTCGGTA
This sequence comes from Acutalibacter sp. 1XD8-36, assembly GCF_009917525.1. GTDB lineage: Bacteria > Bacillota > Clostridia > Oscillospirales > Acutalibacteraceae > Acutalibacter. The sequence continues at coordinate 552,241 of NZ_QZDU01000001.1, read as the reverse complement.
ATGGAGGGGAGCTGCTCTCCCTCTGTCAGCGCCCCGGAGAGCACTGCGTCCTCAAGACTTTCAGCTATCTGTAGAAAGATAGGCTTTTCTCCGCTTAGGTCAAGCTTTTGCATATTTGCCTCCTTCCTGGACTGGTTAGCTAGTTGAGTAACTAACTATGGTGGTAGTATAACACCCCCTGGCAGGTTTGTCAAGGGGTGTTATAGATATATTTCAAAAAATTTTGTCACCTAGAAGCAGATGCCGACACCCATGGCCCCGGGCCCGGTATGGCAGCCCACGCTTATGGGCAGGGGGTTATAGAGCACCTCATGGCCCGGGAACTCCTCAAGAAGGGCAGCTTTTAACATGTCAATCTCCTCCTGGGACAGGGCGGTGCCTGCGGCGCATACCCGCATGGACTCCGGGTCCAGAGAGGAGAAGCGGGTCTCGGCGTCCTTTTTCAGTGCCCGGACCATCAGCTCCAGGCTGTTCTTCCTGCCCCGGGATTTTGCGAATGCCTCCAGAACCCCGCCGCGTATGGAGAGCACCGGCTTTATCTGCATAACAGTCCCAAGCATTGCCGCCGCCGGGCTTATGCGCCCGCCTTTCTTCAGGTATTCTAGGGTGTCTACGGTGATGTAAATGCTGGCAAGATACGCCTCCCGCTCCAGCTGCTCCTTTATCCCGGCGGCTGAATGCCCCTCCTTGGCAAGGCTTACAGCCCGCAGCACAGACTCTCTCAGGGGCACGGATATCCTATGGTTGTCGGCTACCTGGACTTTGCCCTCGTAGGACGCCGCAAGCCCTATAGCCATCTCACAGGACTTACTAAGCCCGCTTGTCATTGGTATGTATACTATTTCGTCCCAGCCCTCTTTAAAGGCCAGATCCCACATTCCCAGCACCTCACCCGGCGAGGGCTGGGAGGTGCTCACCTCAGCGCCGGAGGACTGGGCGGCATAGAAGCCGGCCTCGTTGATGTTCTCGTCCTCATAATAGACGCTGCCATTTATTATCACCGGCATTGGCATTAGGTACAGCCCCAGCTCTCGGGCTTCCTTTTTGGTGATACCGCTGTTGGTATCGGTCATGACCGCTGTTTTCATAGTATCTCTCCTTTCAGGTAAGCTTACCACAGTTTAAACACACCTACAGCCCACTTTGCGGCCTTATAGCGCACTGTCTCCAGCTCCTTTGAGGCCTCCCGCAGCCGGTCGGGTATGGGGATACCCTGTGGGCAGTGGGCGGCGCATTTGCCGCAGGATATGCACTGGGAGGCGCTTGAGGGGTCCTTGCGCATGACCGTACACTGCAAATAATCCCTGCGCCCGGAGGCCTTGCCCTCTGAATACATGGCGTTATAGCAGCGGAAGGTGCCGGGGATGTCCACGCCCTTGGGGCAGGGCATACAGTAGCCGCAGCCTGTGCAGCCTATTTTCACCGAGCGGCGTATCTCCTCCTGGACCCGGCCCAGTAGCTCATGGTCGGAATCGGTCATGCAGCCGGCGCCGCAGCGCTCGGCAAGCCTGATGTTTTCCTCTACCATCTCAATAGAGTTCATCCCCGAGAGCACGCAGGTCACCTCCGGCTGGTCATACAGCCACTTAAAGGCGAGCTCTGCCGGGGTACGCCCCTCAGGGTCCCGCTCAAAGAGCTCCTTTGCGGACTTTGGCAACAGGTCAACAAGCCTGCCGCCCCGGAGCGGCTCCATTATTATCACCGGCAGCCCGCGCTCATGGGCAAAGCGCAGCCCCTCCACACCGGCCTGGGAGTGTTCGTCCATGTAGTTGTACTGTATCTGGCAGAAATCCCAGTCGTAGGCCTCCGCCAGCTTGCAGAACATGCCAGAGCTGCCGTGATACGAGAAGCCGATATTTCGTATCTGCCCGCTCTCAAGCTTCCCCTTTATCCAGCTGTCCAGCCCCATATCCAACAGCTTCTGCCAGGTGGCGGTATCGGTGAGCATGTGCATAAGGTAGTAGTCGATATGGTCCGTCCGAAGGCGCTTCAGCTCCTCCTGGAACAGCCGCTCGGCCCCCTGTACGGACTTCATCATATAGTGTGGGAGCTTGCTGGCGATATACACTCTGTCCCGACAGTTCAGGCGCTGTAAAAGCTCACCAACTGCAGCCTCGTTGCCGGGGTAAATATAGGCCGTGTCCAGATAGTTTACGCCCGCCTCTATAGCCGCCCCCAGCTCCTTCTCGGCCTTGTCCAGGTCCACGCTGCCGCCCTTCTTTGTGAAGCGCATACAGCCGTAGCCCAGAAGGGAGATATCATTGCCCTTTTTGTCCTTGCGGTACTGCATATTATGCCACCTTTCAATAGTAATATATATTCAAATAGAGCCCCCTGGAATGTCCGGGAGGCTCTTGGTTTTGATGCTGCTTACTTTGCCGCGTCTGTATCAAAGATTTCCTTCACCGAGGTGGCAAGCCCCGCAAGGCCCTGAATGCTGGAGGGCACTATAATCTTTGTAGCCCTGCCGTCAGCCGCCGCCTGGAAAGCCTCCAGGCTCTTGAGGGCTATGACCTGCTCGCTGGGATGGGCCTCGTTCATAAGCTTAATAGCGTCAGCCATGGCCCTCTGTACAGACAGGATAGCCTCGGCCTCGCCCTGGGCCTCCCGTATCTTGGTCTCCTTTACAGCCTCGGCCCTCAGCACCGCGGACTCCTTCTCGCCCTCGGCAATGAGTATGGCGCTGCGCTTCTCGCCCTCAGCGTCCAGTATCTTGGCGCGGCGCTCGCGCTCGGCCTTCATCTGCTTCTCCATGGAGTCCTGTATCTCCCTGGGAGGGATAATGTTTTTCAGCTCAACACGGTTTACCTTGATACCCCAGGGGTCGGTGGCCTCGTCGAGAATAACGCGTATCTTTGAGTTGATAACGTCCCTGGAGGTCAGGGTATGGTCCAGCTCCATCTCGCCGATGATGTTGCGAAGGGTGGTGGCGCTCAGATTCTCAATAGCGGAGATGGGATTTTCAACGCCATAGGCATAGAGCTTGGGGTCGGTTATCTGAAAATAGACCACCGTGTCTATCTGCATGGTGACGTTGTCCTTGGTGATAACAGGCTGGGGCGGGAAGTCAATGACCTGCTCCTTCAGGCTCACCCTTTTGGCAATGCGGTCGATAAAGGGTATGGTTATATGCAGGCCGGTGCCCCAGGCGGCGTGGAAGGCTCCCAGGCGCTCTATAACGTAGGCGTGGGCCTGGGGTACAATTTTGATGTTTGAAACTATGACAAGCAGGATAAACAGTATCAGCACCACCAGCACCACGACCCCGCCGATGGCCCCGAAGTTTGGCATAGCTGACAATAACGCGAATAAGCTCATGAATTAATCTCCTCTCAGGTTTTGCCCTTAGGCATTATAATATGGAACAGAACGGTGCTTACAGACCCGCCCGGGCGACGATTAGCTTGACGCCCTCAATGCGCACCACCATGACGGTCTCCCCGGCAGGTATCGTATCACCGCGCTCGCTGCGCGCCGCCCAGCTATTGCCCAGCACGGACACCCGCCCGGCCTCCCGCAGGTTGTTCACCTCTTCAGTGACCACAGCGGCGGCCCCGATGACTCTGTCCGCATTTGTGGACACGGGCCCGGGTTTTTGCAGGCGCTTTGCCAGAGGCCGCGTGATTACAATAGCGGCTGCCGAGCCCGCCACGAACAGGCCCACCTGTATATAGGCAGGTGCTCTCAAAAGGCTGGCGATAAGGGCAAGCAGCCCTCCCGGTACAAACCAAATGGACACCAGCGCCGGTACGGCAGCCTCAACAACAGCCGCCAGTATGGTGACCCCCAGCCAAACAAAGTCCATATAGCCCATATAGAGCCCCCTTTCCCGCAGAGAGCGGTTTCTATTTGTATTATACAATGGTATTTTCTAAAAAGCAAGCTATAATTGTAAGTTTTGACCGGGAACTAAAATTTTCTTTCCGCACTATGAAATTCCATGAAAATATGCTATAATAGTCGGACAGTGTAAACATGGGAGGAAGCATATGGACTACCGTTTGGATATCGGCATGTGGAACCAGGTGTTTGCCGTGCCCTGCGCCCTGGTGGACAAGCACTTGAAGCTGGCCGGGAAGGAGCAGCTTCAGGTCCTGCTCTACGCCCTGCGGCACGCAGGGGAGGGGTTTACTGTAGAAGGTATTTCCCGGGAGCTTGGCATGACAGATAATGAGGCCTTGGACAGCCTTGAGTACTGGTGCGACAGGGGGCTTCTCAGCCAGACGGGGAGGGAGCTGCTGCCGGTGCCCCAGGAGGAGAGAGCCGCTGTGCAGGCTCCTGAGCCTGAGATGGAGACAGTAAAAGAGGAGCCGGCAGAGGAAAAGCCGGGACTGCCGCCTAAAAAACGTATGCTTAGGCCCGACGGCGAGCACCTGACTGCAAGGCTTGCCGAGTCCGAGGGGGTGCGGTACCTTATGCAGGAGGCCGAGTCTGCCCTGGGGAAGACACTCTCCCCGGCTATGAGCTCGCTGCTGCTGACCATTACCGATGACTACGGCCTGCCGGTGGAGGTCACGGTCATGCTTTTGAACTACGCCAGGGAGGTGGGGCATATCGGCACGAGCTACATCGACTCTGTGGCAAGGGACTGGGCCGAGAGCAGTATCTTCTCCATTGAGGCAGCAGAGGAGAAGCTGCAGCAGCTCTCCAAGGCGCGGCTGGCCTGGAGCAAGGTTTCAGCCGTGGCGGGACTGCCGAAGCGTTCGCCTACCAAGTCAGAGGAGGAGAGGGCCTGCCGCTGGGTGTACGAGTGGGGGTTCAGACAGGAAATGCTGGAGGCGGCGTATGAGGCCTGTGCGGACCATACAGGAAAGTTCAGCGCGGCCTATATGGATAAGGTGCTGACGAAATGGCGCCAGCAGGGTATCACCGACCGCCAGGGGCTCCAGCAGCAGAAGCAGGCCGCCGCGGCTAAAAATAGCGACAGGGGCGGGGCCGAAAAGAGCTACGACATAAGCGAGCTGGAGAGGCTAAGCGGGCTGCGGCTGCCGGATAAGCTTTAAATCTGCGTATTACATAGGAGAATATCATGAGCTATGACAGTAATGTAAATCAGGCTGCAAAGGCCGAGCTGGAGCGGCGCAGGAAGCTTGCGGAGGAGACCGCCCGGCGCAATCTGGAGGGATTTCTGCAGGGCTGCCCAAGAGCGGGGGAGATACGCCGGGAGCTGGCCGCAAATGCTGCAGGGGCAGCCAGGGCCGTCCTATCCGGCGGGGATGTGCATAAAGCGCTGGAGCAGCGCAAGGAGCGGGGGATGGCCCTGCGAAGGGAGTATGAGGAGCTGCTGGGGGAGTGCGGGCTCACACGGCGGGACATAGAGCCCCAGTATACCTGTCCACGCTGTAAAGACACCGGATTTGCCGACGGTAAGCTCTGCGGCTGCTATAAGGCCCTGCGGCGCAACCTTGCATACAGAAATATGAGCGCGGAGCTGCCCCTAGACCAGTGCACCTTTGACGGCTTTTCCCTGGAGTATTACAGGAACGACCCGGCGGCCTATGGGCGTATGCAGAGCATTCTCCGGAGCTGCCGGGAATATGCTGAAAACTTCCGCGCAAACTCTCCAAACCTCCTGTTCTGGGGAGGCACAGGCCTCGGCAAGACCCACCTGTCCCTGGCTATAGCCAATTCAGCGCTGGATAAGGGCTTCGGGGTGGTGTACGGCTCGGCCCAAAGGTTTGCGGTGGCCCTGGAGCGGGAGCGCTTCGGGCGGGACAACAGTATTGAGGGGACCTCGGTAAACCTAAAGGAGTGCGATCTGCTTATCCTGGACGACTTGGGCACGGAGTTCTCCTCGGCCTACTCAAACGCCGCAATCTACGATGTGGTAAACGCCCGCCTCATGTCCGGGAGGCCAACAGTAATCAGCACAAACCTCGGACTCTCTGGGCTGGAGGAGCGGTACGGCGAGCGCTTCACCTCACGGATTGCCGGGAATTACGCGCTTTTGGGTTTCATGGGAAAAGACGTACGTGTGCAGAAGATACAGTCATAATATGCAGAAGGATGTCTCCATGTAAAAGCTCTCCGTTTTGGGGAGCTTTTTTGCAGAAAAAAGCCCGCCGCAATCAATAAGACTGCGGCGGACCTTGGCGGAGAAGATGGGATTTGAACCCATGCACCGGTTTCCCGACCTACTCCCTTAGCAGGGGAGCCCCTTCACCACTTGGGTACTTCTCCAAGGATGGTATTATATCTGTAAGCTGGCTTTTACCAGAACGGAGTTGTCAGATGGCGGAGAGGAAGAGATTCGAACTCTTGGTCCCTTGCGGGATCACTAGTTTTCAAGACTAGCTCCTTAAACCACTCGGACACCTCTCCAACTCGCTCGATTATAATACCATATTATTGCGGCTCTGTCAATGCTTTTCTGCAAAATTTTTGCTTTCCGCCGGCTTAGCTGTTTTCGCCGTGCCTCTTATAGTAAACGAAGGAGTAGACGATTGGTATACCTACGTCCGCTGTCAGCAGGATAAGTATGAGCCAGGTATTCATCCACAGCGCCAAAGCCAGTATGATAACCCCTGTTATGACCATGCTCCAGCCGGCCACCCGATGGGTATGGTGCCAGTTTTCCTGGCTTGCAAGGGTCCAGGAGGTCCTGATGCCGATGGTATAGTTATGCCTGAGCTTTGGCAGTATATTGCCCATAACTATATGCAGCACACCCAGCAGGGAAAAGCAGACCACGGCGATATTTATCTGCACATTTAGGGCTGTTGCATATATGCACATACATGTCACTATGGATGTTACCGGTAGTACCCACAGCAGTATGGAGATGACTTTCCAGCCGGTATTTTCCTTCCTTGGGTCGTGGAGCATGGCGACGGCACAGACAATTTGACAGGCTAAAAAGAATCCCGGCAATGCAAATACCGCAACGGGTCGGCCCGCCCAGTCGTCAACTACCCCACTGAAATTGAAATGTATAGGTACAAGCTCCGGCAGTTTATTCCAGAGAATGAGCCCGATAAGGCTTGGGAGCAGAGTTGCCAGTGACGTAATGATAATCTTTGCCTTATTTTGCTTCCACATATTCCGAATCTCCCTTCAGCTCCGTGAGCCACAGCATTATTTCCTCCAGCACGGAGGTGTTAAGCTCATAGTAGATATATTTTCCCTCGCGCTGGTCCCGGACAAGGCCTGCCTCTTTCAGCACGGACAGGTGCCTTGACACCGCCGCGCCGCTCACCGGGAAGCGGTCGCTTATCTCTCCGGCAGAGAGCCTGCCACCCTTAAGCATGGTGAGTATCTCCCTGCGTATAGGGTCCGTCAGGGCCCGGAGTGTTGCCTGCATGTTTCCCATCCAGTATCACCACTTTCTTATTTAACATTTAATTTATATGTTAAATATATTCTAGCATAGCTCTCTTAAAAAGTCAACACTTTTTTAAACCAAGTAAAAACCGGCCCGGAAAGCTCCGGACCGGCCTTTTTATATGCAGATATTTACTTGCTCAGGCCCTCGAACACCGCCACAGCGCAGGCAACGGTAGCGCCGACCATGGGGTTGTTGCCCATACCCATGAGGCCCATCATCTCAACGTGGGCAGGCACGGAGGAGGAGCCGGCGAACTGGGCGTCGCCGTGCATACGGCCCATGGAGTCGGTCAGGCCGTAGGAGGCGGGACCGGCTGCCATATTGTCCGGGTGCAGGGTACGCCCGGTGCCGCCGCCGGAGGCCACGGAGAAATACTTCTTGTCGTTCTCCAGGGCCCACTTCTTGTAGGTGCCGGCCACCAGGTGCTGGAAGCGGGTGGGGTTGGTGGAGTTGCCGGTGATGGAGACGTCAACGCCCTCGTGCTTCATGATGGCAACGCCCTCAAGCACGTCGTTGGCGCCGTAGCACTTAACCGCGGCGCGCTCGCCGTCGGAGAAGGGCCTGGTCTCCTCAATCTTCAGCTCGCCGGTAAAGAAGTCGTAATCTGTCTTTACATAGGTGAAGCCGTTGATACGGGAGATGATATAGGCCGCGTCCTTGCCCAGGCCGTTGAGGATTATGCGCAGGGGCTCCTTGCGGGCGCGGTTAGCGGTCTTGGCAATGCCGATAGCGCCCTCTGCGGCGGCAAAGGACTCATGGCCCGCCAGGAAAGCGAAGCACTTGGTCTCGTCGCGAAGGAGCATTGCGCCCAGGTTGCCGTGCCCAAGGCCAACATTGCGCTGCTCGGCCACGGAGCCGGGAATGCAGAAAGCCTCAAGGCCGATGCCGATAGCTTCAGCGGCTTCGGCGGCGGTCTTTACGTCCTTCTTTATGGCGACGGCGCAGCCCAGGGTATAGGCCCAGCCGGCGTTCTCAAATGCGATGGGCTGTACGCCCTTTACAATATCATAGGGGTCGAAGCCCTTAGAGTTACAGAGCTCACGGGCTTCCTCAAGGCTGCCCAGGCCGTACTCCGCGAGACATTTCTCAATTTTGGGCATCCTTCTCTCTTTGCCTTCAAACATGACTTCGTTAGCCATTTAGTTGTCCTCCTAATTAAGTATTGTCTCCCGATTATTCTTCTCTGGGGTCGATGTACTTGGCAGCGCCGTCGAAGCGGCCGTACTGGCCGATATTGTTCTTATAGGCCTCGTCAGGGGAGACGCCGTGACGGATATCCTCAAGCATCTTGCCCAGCTTCACGAACTGATAGCCGGTGACCTCGTTGTTCTCGTCCAGGGCCATCTTGATAACATAGCCCTCGGCCATCTCCATGTAGCGGACGCCCTTTGCGCCGGTGGAGAACATGGTGCCTACCTGAGAGCGCAGGCCCTTGCCCAAATCCTCAAGGCCAGCGCCGATGGGCAGGCCGTCCTCGGAGAAGGCGGTCTGGCTGCGGCCATAGGCCAGCTGCTTGAAGATTTCGCGCATTGCCACGTTGATAGCGTCGCAGACAAGGTCGGTGTTCAGGCACTCTAAGAGGGTCTTGCCGGGAAGGATTTCAGCCGCCATAGCAGCGGAGTGGGTCATGCCGGAGCAGCCCAGGGTCTCTACCAGGGCCTCCTGCACAATGCCCTCCTTCACGTTCAAGGTCAGCTTGCACGCGCCCTGCTGGGGGGCGCACCAGCCGATGCCGTGGGACAGGCCGGAGATATCCTTAATCTCATAAGCCTTGACCCATTTCCCCTCCTCAGGGATGGGGGCCGGCCCGTGATGGGGGCCTTTTGTCACGGTGCACATATTTTCCACTTCATGGGAATAGTTCATATTGGTACTCCTTTCGGTTTCATAATGTTTCGGACATAGGCGTTTTGCGAACGCTGCCCAAAATACCAATCTGCATTAATTATAATCAAAAACGAGAGAATATTCAAGACTTTTGGCAAAATTTTCCTCTAAAATCAGCGATTTGGCATATTACGGCATTATAAACTCCCGGACAGCCTTCTGTGCCTCGTCCGAGGCCATCAGGTCACCATGTATACTAACCTTTCCAAACTTTTTTGCGGCAAGAAACAGCACATCCGGCTCATAACCCTCTGGCACATGATAGCAAAAGGCGGTCGTGAAGTTATCCCTACCAGTGTTGCTCACCACGATAAACTTCTTTTTTACGGACAGGTACCTCTCCAGCAGCTCATGGTGGCGCTGGAAATAGCACTGGGAGCGCTCGTTAAAGATGAAGAAGTTGGCGCAGGGGTAGTCGCAGTAGTTTGGCACAACGAAGTATGTAAGGCTGCTGTTTGTGATTGCGTCAAAAATAGTGAATTCAGAGTCGCCAAAATATGGGCAGCTCTCCCGCTCCTTAAAACACTCGCATCTGCACCGCCCGCAGGGGGCCACCTCAAAAGTAGAGAAGTCAAAAACTTCTACCTCTCCCTTGCCGAGCCAGAAGTTTTCTATCTCCTCGGCTATGCTGGCACAATTTCCCCCGGACCGACCGCTGAATGAAATGACGCATATTTTCTCCATGGAATAATCCCTCCATTTCCCGAAGACAGCCCTGGAGTCTGAAATGCTCCGGGGCTGCTTTTAAGTTATTATCTCTCAGCCAGCAGCTTCTCTGCTGCCGCCAGCTTTATTGCTACGCACAGCAGCTCCATGGCCTCCCGCAGCTCATTCTGGGGCGGGAAGGACGGAGCTATGCGGATGTTGCTGTCCCTGGGGTCGTTGCCATAGGGGTAGGTTGCCCCGGCGTCGGTGAGGGTGACGCCGGCCTCCTTACAGAGTCCCACTACCCGCTTGGCACAGCCGTCCGGCACATCCAGGCACACAAAATACCCGCCTTTGGGCTCGCTCCACTTGGCAATTCCCAGGCTGCCCAGCTCGCGCTCCAGAGCGTCCAGCACGATACGGAACTTGGGACGGAGTATCTGGCGGTGGCCCTTCATCAGGCCGCGCACGCCGTCGGCGTCGTGCAGGAACAGCACATGCCTTAGCTGGTTCAGCTTGTCGGAGCCGATGGTCTGCACAGTGGTGCGCCCCTTGAGGCTCTGGATGGTCTTGGCGCTGGAGGCCAGTGCCGCCACGCCGGCGCCGGGGAAGGATATCTTTGAGGTGGAGGCAAAGATAATCACCTGGTCCTCGGTGCCCTCCTTAACGCACTCCTCGTATATATTCAGAAGCTCCACAGGCTCGTCGGTGAGGTCGTGGACACAGTAGGCGTTGTCCCACATGATTCTGAAGTCCGGGGCGGCGGGATGGAGCTTTGCAAAGCGCCGGACGGTCTCATCGGAATAGGTCACGCCGGTGGGATTGGAGTATTTGGGCACGCACCAGCAGCCCTTCACAGTGGGGTCCTTTACAAGCTCCTCTATCATGTCCATGTCAGGGCCGGTGGGGAGCATGGGCACGGGTATCATCTTTATGCCGAAATACTCAGTGACGGCAAAGTGCCTGTCATAGCCAGGGGAGGGGCAGAGGAACTTTACCTCGTCCTGCTTGCACCAGGGGGTATGCCCGCCGCAGCCGTGGGTATAGCCCTGGGAGATAGTGTCGAACATCATCTGAAGGCTGGAGTTATTACCCAAAATAATCTGGTCGGCTGGCACCCCCAGCAGCTCCGAGAAGATTTCCCGCATTTCCAAAAGGCCGTTCCAAACGCCGTAGTTGCGGCAGTCGTCGCCGTTGGAGTTTGCAAACTCGCTGCGGGCATGGAGGGCCTCAAGCACCCCAAGCGCCAGGTCAAGCTGCTCTACGCAGGGCACGCCCCGGGACATATTAAGGCTCAGACCTCTTGACTTTATCTCGCGGTACTCACAGAGGGATTGCTGCTCTATTGCCTCAAGCTCCTCTGTGCTCATATGCTTCATTTTCTTTGCGCTCATTACAGTTGCTTTCATTATAATTATCCTCCATGAATAATTCAGCAATATATGTTTTCATTTTTCTCCTTCAAACCCTATATATTCTAATACATTCCCTGTGAAAATGCAAGTTTATTTTTATAATCCTGCAAATTTTATGTTTTGCACCGATTTCTCACTTTACATTTCCATTTTATGTGCAACCTTATCCGCGCTTTTTTCCGTTTTGCCACTGGCATATGCGGGCGAATCATGGTATAATTATCTGCGTAATACTCAAGCATTATATATACGGAAGGACGGCTAAAATATGGGCGGCTTTTTTGGAGTTGCGGCAAAGGAAAATTGTATCTTCGACCTGTTTTTCGGCACGGACTACCATTCCCACCTGGGCACCCGCAGGGCAGGCATGGCGGTGTATGACAGGGAGAAGGGCTTTGACAGGTCCATCCACAATATCGAGAACTCACCGTTCCGCACGAAATTCGACAAAGAGGTATCGGAGATGCACGGCCAGCTGGGCATAGGCTGTATATCAGACTATGAGCCCCAGCCGCTGGTGGTGCGCTCCCACCACGGCACCTATGCCATTGTCACCGTGGGCAAGATAAACAATACAGACCAGCTTGTGAGTGAGATATTCTCAGGCGGGCACTCCCACTTTATGGAGATGAGCGGCGGCGACATAAATCAGACCGAGCTTGTGGCTGCCCTAATAAACCAGAAGGACAATATTATAGATGGTATACGCTACGCACAGGAGGCCGTTGACGGCTCCATGAGCCTTTTGCTGCTGACCTCCAAGGGAATACTTGCGGCGAGGGATAGGCTGGGGCGCACTCCTGTGTCCATAGGCATGAAGGAGGGGGCGCACTGCGTGTCCTTCGAGAGCTTTGCATATCTGAACCTTGGCTATAAGGAGGAGCGGGAGCTGGGCCCGGGGGAGATAGTTGCCGTATGCCCCGAGGCTGTGGAGACGCTGTCAAAACCCGGCAGTAATATGAAGATATGCACATTTTTGTGGGTATATTACGGCTACCCTACTTCCTCATACGAGGGGGTAAACGTAGAGGAGATGCGCTATAACTGCGGAGCCCTCCTTGCAAAGCGCGACAGCTTCCCCGACGCGCCGCCGGACAATGTGGCGGGTGTGCCCGACTCCGGTACGGCCCACGCGGTGGGCTATGCCAACGCCTCGGGCATACCCTTTTCAAGGCCATTCATCAAGTATACACCGACCTGGCCCAGGTCCTTTATGCCTACCATGCAGAGCCAGCGGAATCTCATAGCCCATATGAAGCTTATCCCTGTCCACGGCCTTATAAAGGACCGCAGCCTGCTGCTTATAGACGACTCCATTGTTAGGGGCACCCAGCTCAGGGAGACCACCGAGTTCCTATACAAGAGCGGCGCCCGGGAGGTCCACGTGCGCCCCGCCTGCCCGCCGCCGATGTTTGGCTGCAAATACCTGAACTTCTCCCGCTCGACGTCCATTGACGACCTTATCTCCCGCCGGGTCATAGCGGAGCTGGAGGGCAATAACCATCCGGATAATTTCAAAAAGTATGCCGACCCGGACACACAGGAGTACCAGAACATGGTGGATACCATATGCAAAAAGCTAAACTTTACCTCACTTCGGTATCACCGGCTGGATGATATGGTGGAGTCGGTGGGCCTGCCGAAGTGTAAGCTCTGCACCTATTGCTGGAATGGGGAGGAGTAAGTGCCGCTGTTCTTGGACAATAGGAGTGCTAAGGTCTATTGTCCAAGAACAGAGCAACGTATAGCAAACGAAACGAACAGTCTAGCGTATTATACATAAGTGGATGTGTAAGTACAAGGGGGTAGAAATAGTAGAAGGACATATGGTGGCAGATCATGTCCATCTGCTGTTAAGTATACCATTCGGTTGTGATTGCAGGAACATTGTGAATGAGTTGGCCCAATTTATTCATCTCAAGGGACTCATCTATCACACAGATTTCAAATGCGCAAATTTTTACCCACCGCCTAACAAGGTTATTGGCTCAATACTTAGATTTTTCCTGGTCAAGATAAATGCAAGAGTGGTAAAGATAAAAAGGACTAGAAGCGGTGTAGCATAATAAATGCGATTATGAATAGATACCGCTTCAGTATCTAATTCGAGAGTAGTCTCAAACTGTTCATTTTCTGCCCATAAGCTATACTCGCGACTAAAATAGGCTATATCTTCACGTTCTTCAGCAGGTATAGCGGATTCATCATTTTCATCGGCTGCGGTTGAAGACAGTGAAAAAGCAGAAGGTTTTTGCAGCTGGAATTCCATTACGGTGTGCATCACCGTCCAGCCTATTCCGCTTCCGGTGGCTACTGCCAGAAGCGCCAGCAGGAATATCCCGGACAGCGAAGAAATGTAACACTGCACTCGGGTCATGCCTAGGCTCCGCTCAATCGCAGTCCTTCTTTTTTCCCTTACCACAAAGAAATATAGTAACAGGATAATAACCACCACGATTGCTATGCATCCTACGCTTAGCAGCAGCATCGAGCTCAGCCGGGTGTTTAGCAGGCTGCTCATTATGTTTTCATATCCGTTGTCATGATATGTGATTTCCAGCTTAGAGGCTGCTGGCGCCGCAAAATGGAGGCTGGCATTGAATTCCGCAATTTTCCCATTAGGAATCTGAAAAGAGGCATTCAAGCCATTCATCGGTTCGTAATACGCAATACAGTCATCCCAGGTGGCCTCAACTGATTGCCGCGGAACAATTATTACATCATAGGTAAGCTCGTTATTTTCTTCACTCAACTGCTTATACGACCCAACAATTTCATATTCTTCTTCCCAAAAGGGTTCATATAAATCGCCATTGGCGTCGAGCGGAGTAAAGAAGTAGCCGCAATTAAAGTTCAGCGTCTTATATCCATTAGGTACATAGCCATAGAGTGCGCACCGTAAAGGCAGTCTGATTTTATCCCCAATTGACAGAATATTTCTAGACATAAGCGATTGCGGAAGCATACATACTTTTGCGCCGCCTGCAAATTCCTCCTGGGTAATTTCGCGTCCATCGTTAATATAGGCGTTCTTGCTATGAAAAGACGGCAGAACATTCAAACTGTTGGTTGGCAGCACCGGGAGGGCCGTAGTATTCTTTTCCCATTGGTGTGCTTCAACCCAATTCATCCAGATTTCTCCCCGGCCGCCGGGAAGCCAAAAATCCTTGGTTACTTCCTCTATCCGGGGGCGCCCGCCATCTGATATTTGGTGCCCCTGCGCGTCGTATTGGGTAGAGAACGGCCCAAAATAAGGTGAATACTCATCCTGTTGATTATAAGACAGGTTTGCGATATACCGCTTCCCAGGTTCCAATAAGGTTACAGGGCCTTGTTCCTGACGAATCGAGATAATATCGCCCGGCTCCAAATCCTTCTCCATCAGGTTGTTTATTGTATTTGAAGTACGGTCATAATCATTATAATATATCTTTTCAATTTTGACTGGTACAGAATTATTAGACATCTGTTCACTTTCCAGAGGGGAAAATTCCACGATATGGATGCTGTCGGCTGTATACTGAATATTGGTGGTATATAATTGAGGGTTATAGGCCAAAAGAAAGGGACGGGTCTCCGGCGGAACAATGTAGTCAGGTGAATCAAACTCCAGTATCTCCGCTTTGAGTATGCCATCGCCCGGTTCTGCATTTTGCGTTACTGTCGCAATGGTAGTAAATTGACTTTCCACAATGTCAATGCGCTGACCACACGCCACCATGCTAACAATAGCGAATATCAATAACGCGGTAGAACTGGCAAGCAGGGAAAAGAATAAAAACATCCTTCCAGGCTTTCGCAGCAGCTGTTTTACACTCATAATGAACATAATCATTCTCCTAAACACGCTTCACGCAACTATTACTCAGTCAGCTTTACCCAAAAGCGCCAATGTGTCAAAACGCATAAGCCCAGCTAATGCAAATACGGTTCCAATAGCAGCGCACAGCAGATAAACCAGCAGAATTCCCTGAGACTCCCTGAGGGAGGTATGTATAATTATAGTAAGAATCCCATTTGCCACAATCCCCCCTGCCAGCTGTGTCAGCATGGCGCTGAGGAACTGAACAACTGCAATCTGCCGTTTAGGTTCCCCCAAAGACCGGGCAATCGCAATATCCCGTCTGCTGCTTTTCATCACTAAGAACACCGTCAGCATGACCAGCAATACAATCAGCACGAAAAAAGGTATCCGGAATATCTTGTACAGCCTTAAATGCTCAAGTAATTCCTCTGCTGTTTTGATGAACATCTCATCCTCTACAGAGATGGCGTCACAAGCGTCACCCTCGCTGACGTGCATAAAGCCAAGAGGGGCCAGTTTGTTTTTGAAGCTTGCCAGCCTCAGGGGGTCATCCAAAACCACGGACAATGAACTATATACGAAAGGTTCGCCTGCTTGTTCTGTTTTGGCGCGCAGCCAAGCGGCTGGTACAATTATGTCAGGTGAATGCCCAATATTCGTTTCAGTATACGGATAAGTGCACACAATACGTAGGTTTTGCTCTCCGATAGGGATATACCGGACTCCAACCGGCGAATAGTGGACGGTGTATACCGGCAATGTCAATTCATTACCCAGAGTCACTTTCATTTGCTCAGCATACTTCTCTGAAATACCGCATAGGCCTTCTGTTCCTGTCAGGAAGCTGCGGTCAGCCTCCTCTGCAAAACTCACCGTCCCGGCAGAAACAGCAGGCACTGCAGAAAAATGATTTGCGGCAGTGATAGATGTATCGCCGCCAGCAAATTGCTCATCCGTTTGCACCGGCTCTCTAAGGGCACCGGCAGCGTTTGCTGTGCACAATACGTTATGGACATTCTGGGCCGTTAGTGCGTCGAACAGCTCCGCATCTATTGCAAGCCGGTTGTGTTTCGTACCATTTCGATTAACTACTCTGGCGGTAACCGGGATGTTCTCAGCCAAGCTGTCCAATGCTGCCTGACAAGTATGTAAGTTGATTAAATATACCTCTAAGCTTGTCAGAAAGACCATTGCAGCCAACAACAGCAGAACGGTACGGCCAGGCAAGCGGAAAAGTTGATATTTGATTCGAGTAAGAGTAAACATCAGAAAACACCCTTAAGATATGAAGTCAATCCAATTCAGCTCCAGCCAATAATGATGGGAAAGCATAAAATGCATTGTTCTTCTAAGAAAATTTAGTAAGCACTACAAAATCGCTCGTACATGGTATAACCACATGAAGCAGGCCCATCGTTTCTTCCTTTTTAATCCGTTGATTACATTTTACTCCATGAATTTTATTTTATCAATACTTTTTGTGTCTAAATAAAAAATTCACCTTGCCTGGTTATTTCAGTATCTTTATTGGTTCTAATCTTTTTACATGAAACTTATCTGAATATCCTTTAATAATGTGATATAAAGAATAACTATATTTATCTGTAATCTTAGATAATCGCAGCTCAGACGAAGATGTGCTGAACGGATATAATGGCAACAGTCGGTGACCTTGAGTTTCATGGTTGTTTTTGTGTCCCAACTTGGGACACATTAGCCGGAACCGTACAAATCATGCTGCACCTCTGCCTGATAAAACTGCCCGATGGTAGTGGGCGCGTTGTAAAGGCTTGTCAGCAGATAAGCGCGGATATTGTGGATTTTCTTCGTACTCTTACGCAGGCAGTCAAACATATACTGGATATGCGTTTCGTCCAGTTTCCTAAAGCGAGAAACTACCGCCTGGATTGAAACTTTTTCCCGCCCAATCTGTATAGTGGGCTGGGTAGAAGTCAAAACATCGGTAATCAGGTCCGTAACCCCTTCCACGTCCTCCCTGCCGTACTCCTCCGCAAGCTGGTCAAAACTAATATTTTCCATCACCTCCTCCCGGTAAGCCTGCCAATCCATCCCATCTGTCACCGGCTGGATAGATGGATTGGTATAGCTCCTTTCAGTCTGATTCTTGTAAGTATAATTACACTCCGGTTTTCCGAACTCTGCACTTCGGCTTTCCCGAAGTCTTGACTTCTGATTTTCCGAACTCTTGACTTCGGTTTTTCCGAAGTCTGGATTTCGGGCCGGGGGAGAGGGAGGATTTTCAACCTGTGGCGGGATATCCTTGCAGGTAAAACGCTTGACATATATCATGGCTGGCTTACCTTGCCCCTGCTTGACCCGCTGGATCAGGCCGATGCCTTTGCCAGTGTCCAGTTCAGCCAGCAGCTTGACCGCCTTATCGTTACCGCAGTTCAGGGCCTCCTTGATTTCATCTAAGGGGTAGTAGATGAACACCCGGTTTTCCTCGTCGTACCAGCCGTTCCGGGCGGAAAGGCCCATACGGTCAAGCATAAGGCCATAGAGCAGCTTGGCGTCGGTGGAGACGTGCTTGAACTCCGGGCCCACGATGAGCTGCCGGGGGATACGGTAAAAGCTGAACTGTTCCGATTCCCCGCCATAAAAATAGTCAAAGTCAAGGCGGTCTTTCATACGGCAAACTCCTTTCAAAAATTGATGATATCTAAAAATGGGCATGAAAAAAGGGGCGTTCATAAAGTTCTGAACGCCCCTAGTGGGAATGTGCTTGCATGGCCGGGATATGCTGGCCTACGAAACACATACGACATACAAGAAAAGGCTCGTTTCTTTTGAAACAAGCCTTTTCTCTCGTGTACCCTGTGGTGGAGATAAGCGGGATCGAACCGCTGACCTCTTGAATGCCATTCAAGCGCTCTCCCAGCTGAGCTATACCCCCGAGTTTTTCATCATATGATGATATTGTTTATCGGAGTACACTTTATTCAATTTTGGTCGATATAAGCGGAATAATGAAGATTTGGTGCTCTCAGTGGGGGCATACTTTTAACTTTTCGGGCTCCCAGCTGAGCTATACCCCCATATTCACTTATCTTAACTCGCGCTGTCCCTTAGCGCTTAATTATAATACCACATTCCTTTTCATTTTGCAACCCCTTTTTGCAAAAAAATTCAATTTATTTTTGAGATAAGTACGCAGAATCGATTGTCTACCAAAAGTAAAATAATGGGTTGACAATGCTAAGTTCATATGTTACAATGTGAAAAAAACAGGAGGTGGTAGGCTTGGATATAGCAGACAGAGTCTTGGGGATACTTCGGGAAAGCCAGCAGGATGTCTCCGGGGAGGCCATTGCCGCCAAGCTGGGGGTTAGCCGCAGCGGGGTGTGGAAGGCCGTGAAAAAGCTTCGTGAGGACGGCTATCAGGTTGAGGCCGGGACTAACAGGGGCTATAGGCTGGTGTCCGAGAGCGGGGTGTATGTCCCGGGAAATATCCGCCGGCTGCTTGGGCCGGGGATGGAGGATATCGAAATTGATTTGCGCGAGGAGGTAAGCTCCACAAACACCGTGCTCAAGGAGCTGGCGGAGCAGGGGAAGCCCGAAGGACTGGTGCTCATTGCCAAGCGGCAGTCCCGGGGAAAGGGGCGGCTTGGCAGGTCTTTTTACTCGCCGGAGGGTTCGGGGCTCTATATGAGCATACTGCT
This sequence comes from Acutalibacter sp. 1XD8-36, assembly GCF_009917525.1. GTDB lineage: Bacteria > Bacillota > Clostridia > Oscillospirales > Acutalibacteraceae > Acutalibacter. Next base: position 533,485 of record NZ_QZDU01000001.1, on the reverse strand, counting down.
GCGCCCGGGGCTCGCCGCTGAGGACTCGCTTTCCATAACCACGGCGGCGGCAGTGGCGGTGGCTGGGGCTGTCAGTGCAGTCACCGGGCGGCAGGCCATGATAAAATGGGTCAATGACGTATACCTTGAGGGCAAAAAGATTTGCGGAATACTCACCGAGGCCGCCATTGACTTTGAGAACAATGGCCTGAACTATGCGGTGCTTGGAATTGGTGTGAACGTCCAGGAGCCTCCGGAAGGCTTCCCGCCTGAGATATCTGAGGTGGCGGGTGCGCTTTACAGGTACGACGCCCCTGTGGACACCCGCACGAGGCTGGCTGCAGAGATACTAAACTGGTTCTTTGGCTTCTACCGTGCCTTGCCGGAGCGGAGCTATATGGTGGAATACAAAAAGCTCTCCCTGCTCACCGGCCTGGATATAACATTCCAGCAGGGCCGGGAGTCCTGGGAGGGAAAAGTGCTGGGCATCGACGATGAAGCCCGGCTGATAGTGAGGCTGGCCTCGGGGGAGGAGAAGTCCTTCGGCGCAGGGGAGGTCAGCATAGTTAAAAAGGGGCTGCTTGAAAGCATCCAAAGCAAAAACATTTGAGAATACTATAAATCAAAAATTATTTAAATAAATTATATAGGAGTGAAGCAAAATGGAAAACAACAAAAACACTATACGCCGGGTAGTTATGACAGGCATGATGGCCGCGCTGCTGGCAGTGATGTCTCAAATGCAAATCCCGCTGCCAACCGGTGTACCGGTTACCCTGCAGACCTTTGCCGTGGCACTTTGCGGCTACCTGCTTGGGTCGGCAATGGGTACTCTGGCAGTTGGGGTGTACCTGGCCTTGGGCGCGGTAGGCGTGCCGGTTTTCGCGGGATTTAGCGGCGGTTTCGGTGCGTTTATCGGCATGACAGGCGGTTTCCTGTGGGGTTTTCTGCCGATGGCTTTCCTCTGTGGCCTGGGCGTCAGGGCAGGCAAAAAATACATAGCGCTGCTGCTGGGCACAGCCGGGTTAGCCGTGTGCCACCTGGCGGGTGTGTTCCAGTTCTGGCTGGTGAGCGGCATGAGCTTCCCGGTATCCTTCCTGACGGCCTCGGCGCCGTACATAATAAAGGACGTGGTATCGCTGGTGCTGGCATATTTCGCGGCTATTGGCATTGCCGCCAGCCTGAAAAAAGCGGGCCTTGGGGAAATAGCATGAAAGCGTTCAGAGGGCACCACATGTTCTGTGCAACCATGTTTTCAGGCAGCGGTTACGACCAGGCCTTCACAGAGAACATGACGCAGACAATAGAGTATATGCAGAAGGGCGGGCGCTTCCGGCTTGTGAAAGGTCACGACGATATATGCAGATACTGCCCAAACCGTGAGTCGGACGGCTGCTCCCTGGGCACAGAGAATGTGTCCAGGCGGGACAGGGCTGCATTGGAGGTCACCGGACTTTCCACAGGCCAGGATATGAGCTGGACAGAGCTGCGGGAACGCCTCAGCCGGGTGAGTGAGGCAGAGTTTCAGCACGTCTGCGGGGACTGCCGCTGGCAGGAGATGGGACTGTGCTCTTACGCCCTATTAAAGGAGCGCACTATGCCCTGATGTACCGGGCGGCCCTGGCTGCCCCCACCTTCCGCACGCTCCCGGAGCGCACCATAGCTCCCAGAGCCGCCTCAACGGTGGTGGGGCTCACATCCGGCAGCGCGGCGCAAATCTCGGCTTTGGAGATAGGAACCTCGCTCCCGAGTACCAGCGCTTCAATGGCCGCGCGCTTGGTACTGCGCCGGGGAGCCGCCGGAGCTTTTGGCTTGTCCTGCCCGCAGAGATAGAGCAGGGACAGGAACATCTCAATATAATACAGATACTCGCTGCCGTTCTGCTCCCAGTGAGATTTGGCACGGTCAAAGGCCCGCCGGTAGAAGTAGAGATATCTACATATCATTTCCTCCAGGGGGAAGTGTCTGCACATGGTATATCCGGACTGGCATAGCAGCCCCAGGGCCAACTCTATGGCGGCGTGCATGGAGCCCTCACCCTCAGGCAGGGAGCACAGCATGTCCAGCGCCACACAGGGGACCAGCAGCAGCGGCTCAGCACCGGATGCCCCATATGCTGCCAGAAGCTGTTCGGGCAGGGCGGCAGGAGGCTCTGACTTGACCTTCTGCCGGGGTTCCCGGGCTTCGCGCTCATATTTTTCCTGCATACCCTTCAGACAGGCGAGCAGTCCTTTCAGGTTTTCCGGCAGGGGGAAGTTCTCCAAAAACGAGTAGTCATATTTATGCATAGTCCCATCTCCTTTTGTGGAAATATCATAACAAAATAAACCTGCAAAAGCAAGGCTTTTCGGAAAATATCTGCATATTTCTTGTGGTAAATATGCAGATATTCCGGGCTTGCTTTTCTTTATGCCCTGGGGTATAATACAAGGGGAGGGATGGCCTATGGAACTTACCAGCCAGAAACGGGAACTGAAGCTGCACGGCACCTACGGCTTCCCTGTATACGTAGGGCGCAAGCCGATTTCGGCGTACCCTACCGGCTCATTTCCCTGGCACTGGCATGACGAGGTTGAGTTTACCCTTGCCGCCTCGGGTAGCATGGAGTACCGTGTCAACGACAGCCGCTACCAGCTTTCGGCAGGGCAGGGGCTTTTCTGCAACTCCGGGGCCCTCCACTCAGGCAGCGCCCTCCAGGAGGCTCGGGACTGTGACTACATATCTATAACGGTACATCCCCGGCTGCTCTCCGGCTTCGAGGGCAGTGTAATAGGCTCAAAATATGTGTCGCCGCTCCTTGAGAGCCAGGGGCTGCCATCGCTACTGCTGTCGCCGGATGTGCCCTGGCAGGCCGGCATACTTGAGTATCTGCATAAGATATACGAGCTCTGCGGCGGCAGGGAAAACGGATATGAAATGCTCGTACAGTCCTGCTTTATGCAGGTATGGGCAGAGCTATTTGCACATTGTCCCAGCCGGTCACAGAAGGGGCAGAATGAGGACCCGGAAAAGCTCCGGCGGCTTCGGGAAATACTTACATTTCTCCACGAGCATTATGCGGACAGGATAACTCTTGATGATATAGCCGCCCATGTAGGGCTGTGCAAAAGCGAGTGCTGCCGGTTTTTCAAGCGCCAGATGGGCACGCCGCTCTTTGACTATCTCTCAGACTATAGGGTGGGCAAGAGCCTTGCAAGCCTGAAGGCGGGCTCCTCGGTTGCCGAGGCTGCGGAGGCTTCGGGCTTTACAGACCCGTCATATTATGCAAAAGTATTCCGGGCCCACACGGGCCGTTCCCCCAGCCAGTACCGCAGGGAGGCAGGGGATATAGACCGCACAGACACATAAAACATCGGAAGGAGGCGGCCCATGGACCGGCAGACAACGTTTTTTGAAGGAAATCCGGCGGATACACCCCTTGCAACCCGTATGCGCCCCAGGGACTTGGATGAGTTCGCGGGACAGCGGCATTTACTGGGGGAGGGCAAGGTACTGCGCCTGCTTATCGACCGGGACCGGGTGCCCTCCATGGTATTCTGGGGCCCGCCGGGGGTTGGCAAGACCACCCTTGCCCGGATAATCGCCCGGCGCACCCAGTCAAATTTTATCAATTTCAGCGCCGTCACCAGCGGCATTAAAGAGATAAAAGAGGTCATGAACGAGGCCGACCGCACCAGGATGCTGGGAGAGCGCACCATACTTTTTGTGGACGAGATACACCGATTCAATAAGGCCCAGCAGGACGCTTTCCTGCCCTTTGTTGAGAAGGGGAGTATCGTGCTCATAGGGGCCACTACGGAAAATCCCTCGTTTGAGGTGAACTCCGCTCTGCTGTCCAGGTGCAAGGTGTTTGTGCTCCAGTCGCTCAGCACCGGGGACCTGGTCTCACTTCTGAGCCGCACCCTCACAGACCCCAGGGGCTTCGGCGGGCAGAATGTGCAGATAAGCGAGGATATGCTGGGGATGATAGCAGGATTTGCCAACGGCGACGCCCGCACTGCCCTGGGCACGCTGGAGATGGTGGTGCTCAACGCCCAGCGGCAGGAGGACAGGATAACCGTAACCCAGGAGATACTGGAGCAGTGCGTAAACAAAAAATCCTTATTATACGATAAAAACGGTGAGGAGCACTATAACCTTATCTCGGCCCTACACAAGTCTATGCGCAACAGCGACCCACAGGCGGCGGTGTACTGGCTGGCCCGGATGCTGGAGGCAGGAGAGGATCCGCTGTACGTGGCCCGGCGGCTGATACGCTTTGCCAGCGAGGATATCGGCCTTGCGGACAGCCGCGCTTTGGAGATAGCTGTGGCGGCGTACCAGGCCAGCCATTTTATCGGCCTGCCGGAGTGCAATGTGAATCTGACCCATGCGGTGATATATATGTCCCTGGCACCAAAATCCAACGCCGCGGAAGCCGCATATATGTCCGCCGCCGCCGACGCCCAGAAAATGCTGGCGGAGCCGGTGCCGCTCATTATCCGCAACGCTCCCACACGCCTGATGAAGGACCTGGACTACGGCAAGGGCTACCAGTACGCCCACGACTACGCGGAAAAGCTCACCACCATGCAGTGTTTGCCGGACTCCTTAAAGGACCGCAGGTACTACGAGCCCACGAACCAGGGGAGCGAGGCCAGATTCGGGGAGAGGCTTAGGCAGATAGAGGAGTGGAAGCGCAGGCACAGGGAGCAGGAGGATGGGGAGAAGAAATGAAAGTTATCTGCATATCCGCGTCAAATATCCTTCACAGCGGGGGGAGCAGTGTCTCGATGGAGATATGCGGCAGAGTCGATGATATATTAAGCAGCCGGGGAGTCAACTGCGATATAATTGACCTGCGGCTGTATTATGGTATGTCGCCGTGTATAGGCTGTGGGCGCTGTTATTCTACAAGGCGCTGTGCCCATGACGAGGCCTTTAACGGACTTTATGAGAAGTTAATAAGCGCGGCACGGAGCGGTTTTTGTTTCGCCGCACTATGCGCCAATTCCAGCAAGGCTCTGTATGCTCCTGGAGAAGTTGGAGGAGATAACCTTCCTGCACTGGTGGAAGGACAACGGATACCGCTCTGAGGTGTACGGCAAGCCGGCGGCTATTATATCCCATGGCGGCGCCTCGGACTGGGCGCTGAAAAGCTATAAGGCGATGGTGAACGATACTATTGCAAACGCGCTGGACACTATCCAGTTTAAAACTGTGGTCTATGACGAGGAGTGGGGCACAGGCATATCCCTGCCTGTAGCAGAGGTGACAGAGGATGGCGGCATTTTCCCGGTGCAGAGCTATGACTGGCAGGCGGCAGAGGACAGGCTCAAAGAGTATATGGAAAAGTTTTTTGTAGCCTGCGGCGGCAAATGCGGGAAAGAGTATTGACAAATAGGGAAACTCGTGATATAGTATATCGCAGAAAACAGAATAAATCCTTATCAAGAGCGGCGGAGGGACAGGCCCTGTGATGCCCGGCAACCTGTAGTGGAAACTGCAAGGTGCTAATTCCTGCGGAAGGGAGTTATCCGGTGATAACTCTACCGAAAGATGAGGCGTGGTATGGACCCTCGTTTTTCGAGAGTCCTATTTTATTTGCCAAGAAGGGTTTATCCTGCCGATACAATTACCGAAAGGGGAAATACCAAATGAAACTGTTTACTTCAGAATCCGTGACCGAGGGCCATCCCGACAAGGTGTGCGACCAGATTTCCGACGCTGTTTTAGACGCTATAATCGGCCAGGACCCCAACGCCCATGTGGCCTGTGAGACCACCGCCACCACCGGTGTTATCCATGTTATGGGGGAGATATCCACCAGCTGTTACGTTGATATCGCGAATATCGTCCGGGACGTAGTTAAGGAGATAGGATATGACAACCCCGAGTGCGGCTTCGACGGCAATACCTGCGGCGTGCTCACCTCAATAGATGCCCAGTCAGCAGACATCGCCATGGGCGTAAACGAGTCCCAGGAGGCTAAAAACGGCGAGACCGACGAGAACAGCCTTATCGGCGCCGGGGACCAGGGCATGATGTTCGGCTATGCCTGCAACGAGACCCCGGAGTATATGCCCGCCCCCATCTCCTTCTCCCATAAGCTGGCAAAGCAGCTGACGGCGGTGCGCAAGGACGGCACGCTCAAATACCTGCGTCCCGACGGCAAGACCCAGGTGACCGTGGAGTATGGCGAGGATGACTCTGTTAAGCGCATTGAGGCCATTGTAGTCTCCACCCAGCATGACCCGGACGTGAAGCTGGAGAAGCTGAAGAGGGACGTTATAAAGTACGTTATCAAGCCCATCATCCCCTCTGAGCTGGTCGACAAGGACACAAAGATATATATAAATCCCACCGGGCGCTTTGTTATAGGCGGCCCCGTCGGGGACAGCGGCCTTACCGGGCGCAAGATAATCGTTGACACCTACGGCGGCTGCGGGCGTCACGGCGGCGGCTGCTTCTCCGGCAAGGACCCCACCAAGGTGGACCGCTCGGCAGCTTACGCCGCCCGCTGGGTTGCAAAGAACATAGTAGCCGCTGGCCTTGCAAGAAAAGCTGAGGTCGAGCTGGCCTACGCTATCGGCGTTGCCCGCCCTGTGTCTATAATGGTGGACACCTTCGGCACCGGCACTGTCTCTGACGAGGCGCTGGCAGAGGCCGTGCAGAAGGTATTTGACCTGAGGCCCACCGCCATCATCAAGGAGCTGGACCTGCGCCGACCCATCTACCGGAAGCTTGCCGCCTATGGGCATATGGGCCGTGAGGACCTGGGCGTTACCTGGGAGCAGACAAACCGTACCGAAGCATTGCGCGAGGCTGTTGAGAACGCGTAAAATTTATGAGCATAGGGGACCGGGACCTTCCGGCCCCCTTATTTTTTTCTCCGTGGAGACGATAATAAACTTATAAGGAGAAAAGGGGGCTCGGACAATGGAGGAAATCAGAAGCGTCCGCAGGAATCAGATAAGGGCGGCGTTAAAGTACCAGCAGCCGGCGAAGGCGGAGAAACAGGACGGCGCTGCGCCCGGCACTGTTTCGTCAAAGCAGGCCGCACCAAGCGCCGCCGTGTCCCTGGACTTGAAACAGCTGATGGGCCGCATAAACCAGACGGAGTCGAGGGCGCAGAAGGCCCGCCAAGTGCTGCAGACCAACGAGGCCACCCTTGCAGAGGTGAAGGACAGCCTGGACCGGATGGAGGAGCTGGCTAAGGAGGCTGAGTCCCAGCCGGAGAATAAAGCCTTACAGGAGGAGCTTTCAAAGCTGCGCCAGGAGCTCATGCGCATATTGGGCAGCGGCACTATGGGGGCAAACCTCTTTACTGCAGAGAGGGGCCGGAATGTCCTCTCTCAGCTTCCCGCCTGGCTCCTGTGGGGCCTGGCAGACGCCCCGGACCCCGGGGAGCTTCTGGAGGCCCTGGGCTTGGACCCAACCGCCAGCGGCAGCGAGATAATGGCTGCCCTCAGCAAGCTCACCCTGGATGACCCGGCGGCGGGGTATCTGGCGGCGGTCTATCTGGGCTCAGTTATAGCAAACGGCGGCACTGACAAGCTGGACGCTGCACAGGCGGCGGAGGGCCTTCTGCGTCTATTAAAGGCTATAGAGGGGGGTCAGACCCCGGATGAGGCGGTGTCTGACCTTACTGATGGGCTTTTTGACAGCCTTGAGGATTTCCAGAGGCAGTTCATAGACGGCCTTGCGCCCGGCATGAGGTCACTTTTCTCAGGTATGTTTCTGGGCGCTATGCCTGACCTTATGGACTTGCTCTCAAACGGTAGCGGCGGGGAGCTGGAGCTGCTGTTAAAGCTGCTGGCGGCGCTGGAGGGCCTGGACGATATGTTGCTCCCCGGGCTGGGGGAGGGCATAGGCCAGAACCCGGAAGCGGACGGCAAGACAGCGCCCCAGCCATCCCCGGAGCCCCGGGACATGGGCACTGTCACAGCCGAGAGCCGCGACCCGTCGAGCGTGACCCATGACAGCACATCAAATACCATAACCATTAGGGGAGAGGAAACCGTAGTCCTGCGCGGGCAGGAGCGGCAGGCCCCTGAGATGGAGCTTACCGGCAGGGGTGAGACCCAACTGCACAGTGTGAGCACCACCAAAGTGACGGTTGACAGCGCCCAGGCCCAGCTGCGTACCCAGGGCGGGACGGAGGTACACCAGCTTAGCTTTAAAGAGAAAGCAGTGCTAACCCTGTCGGGCAGCGGGCTGACCCGCATAGGGGACATAAAGGGCGGGCCGGACAATGTGCTGCACCTGAAGGAGGGGGCGTTCATGCTGGAGCGGCAGACCGCGGAGCTGACGGTGCGGCTGGTGGTAGACGGCGCGGTAATACTGAACGCCCCAAAAGAGAGCCGGGTGTTTGGCGCCGGAGGGGAGGAGCTTGAGCCATACGACCTTCAGTGGAAGGAAATGTTCCCCCAGTGGAACGCAGTTGAGTCCATAGTGATAGACGGGCGGCACGCCCAGGTGGCCCTTATGAGGAGCACACAGCCGGACATTGCAAGGCTCTGGCTGATGAAGGGAGACCCCTCACAGGGCTACCCGGCCCACCTGATAGCCCTGGAGGGCCGGGACCGGGCCGGGGAGCTTAGGACCAGATACGTATATCTTCAGTGGAGCAGAATGCAGAGAAAGTTCGTCCCGGTGTCAATGTTCCCTAACCCATTTACTGTAACTGGAGGGGAGGAGGACATAGACTGGCGCTACGAGGAGGACAGCCGGACGCTCCGGGTGCTTACCGGAAAGGTGGACGGTCTGTCCGGCGGCATGGGCACCGACGCTGGCGACAGGCCCTTCAGCGGGCGGCTGGCCTTTGCAGACGGTATCGGCGCAGTGGAGCTAACCTTAGACGGCGTTATGTGCATGGTGCCCTCAGGCCGGGCGTGCAGCCTTGGAAGGGGCAACAGGGTTACCCTGATGCTCAAGCGCGGCACAGAGAACCTCTTTGAGAGCGGCTCGGGCTGTGCGGGAATATCCCTGGGCGACGGCACGGCCCTCTATATCGACCAGCCCAATTTCCCCGGTGAGCCCGACGGAATTCTTACAGCAAAGGGCGGCGCCGCCAGTCCCGGCATTGGCAGGGACAGCGGACTCGGGCGGGGACAGACGGCCCCCATAATAATCCGCGGCGGCAGGGTAAAGGCCATAGAGGGCAGAAAGTCTGCCGCAGAGAAGGAGAGCTCCGGCAGCGGCTTAGCCGGGCTGAGGGTATCTGCCAGGGCACTGCGCCTGGACGCCATGGATATCTCCACCAAGGAGGCGGCAAGGGACGCGGTGAAGCAGCTCTCGGCAGGGAAACGCTGGGTAAACCGGCTGCAGGACGCATATAGGGCGGTGTACGGCAAGCTGGAGCAGAGCCTTACTGGCCTTGGCAGTGTGCGGCAGTATACAAAGGTGGTACGGGACGGCAGCGAGGCGGACACCCTTATGTGGGATATGCGCCAGGAGCTTCTGCAATCCACTGCCGGTCCCCACGGCCAGTGGGACATGGACGACCTGGGCCAGCTTCTGGATGCCATGGAGGATATGATAAACAGATAGAAAAGAGCAGGCCCGGGATATGCCCCAGGCCTGCCTTAAGTTTTTCTACTTAAAGTTAAATAGCAAAATCCCCGTCCCGGAAGATATCTACCTCCCGGCCGTCCTCAGTAGTGCCGACAATGCGCATGTCAGGGGTGCCTATCATAAAGTCAACGTGTATTGTGGAGTCGTTGAACTCCTCCCGCTGGCCTCCAAGCCCCCGGCCTAAAGCCAGATGGCAGCTGGCGTTCTCGTCTATAAGCGTGGTGTAGTACACCAGTCCGCTCATGCTGATAGGGGAGTGGTACTCCACAAGGGCGGCTTCTCCCAGATACCCGGCGTTCTCGTCGGTGTTAATAAGGGCCTCGAGCATTTCCTTGCCCTCGCCGGCCAGGACTTCTACAACCTTGCCGTTTTCAAAACGAAAGCCAAAGTTTTCTATGCTCTTGCCGCCCAGCAGCAGCGGGCGTGAGGCATAGACAACGCCGTTTGTCCCGAACTTATCGGGGGTGGTGAATATCTCCTCAGAGGGGATGTTGGCGTTGAAGACCACCTGCGGCTGGCTGCCGTCATAGCCGAACTTGGACCAGGGGGTGAGCCCCACAGTCAGGTCCGTGCCGTTGGAGGCGGTATAGTGGAGCTTCGTGAGCTTCAGGGCGTCCACGGCCCGGCCCCTTTCTGCGTTCCTGCGGCCCTTCTCCTCCCAGGTCTTCACAACGTCGTTATCTTCGTCAATATAGCAGAGCTTCAGCAGTATCTCCCAGAGCTCATTCAGCGCCTCATCCCCGGTCTTGTCCAGTATATACTCGGCCCACTGGACGGTGGGAATCATGGCTATCAGCCACTGGCAGTGCTTCTCCCGGCTGGCTTTGCGCATGATATTCCTGACTGTGTCCACATGGGAGAATATAGCGTTGGAGTTCGTTTCGCTCACATCCTCCATGAGCTTGGGGTTTACCCCCTCCAGCCGAACGTAGCAGGCGCCGCCGTCCAGATATCCCTGGTGCATGGCGTACTCCCAGTCCTCCACCCGGCGCATATCACTGTCGGGGCGGTACTTTGCGGCGACCTTCATGTTGGGCAGGTCCAGGTAGTGGACGACAACATTGCCCGCCCCCAGCTTATAGCACTCCTCGGCGAAGATAGAGGTAAACTCCCAGCCCTCCACCGCGGCCTCCACCAGCACGGTCTGGCCCTTCTGCACGTTCAGCCCGACTCTTGCCAGGGTATACGCGTACTTGCGCTTCATCTTTTCCAGGTCCATTAAAAAATCCTCCTTTGGATTTGTGTAGATATATTATAGCGCGGCCCGGACAGGATGTAAAGCCCGGAAGTTGACACGCTGTGGCTATTGTGCTATAATTGCCCACATACCCTTTATTAGAGAAAAGGAGAAACCTATGTCATATAAAAGAATACTGACTATACAGGATATCTCATGCGTGGGCCAGTGCTCCCTGACAGTGGCCCTGCCCATTCTGTCGGCCTCAGGGCTGGAGACCTGCATTTTGCCCTCGGCGGTGCTGTCCACCCATACCGGCGGCTTCAAGGGCTATACCTTCCGCGACCTCACCGACGATATCCCCGGCATAGCGGACCATTGGGAGAGCGAGGGCATTAAATTCGACGCCGTATACTCCGGCTACCTTGGCAGCGCCCGGCAGATAGCGTATGTGAAGGATATAACAAAGCGGCTGGCCTCAGAGGGCGGCGTGAGCATAGTAGACCCTGCAATGGCTGATAACGGCAGGCTCTATGTGGGCTTCGACCAGGACTTTGTGGAGGCCATGAAGAGCCTTGTGTTCTCGGCTGATATAATCCTGCCCAACATCACAGAGGCCTGTATGCTCACCGGCACAGAGTACCGGGAATCCTATGACAGGGCATATATTGACGGCCTCCTCGAAAGCCTTGAGAGCGCAGGTGCCTCTACCGTTATACTCACAGGAGTGAGCTTTGCCCCCGGGTCCACTGGGGTGCTGGTGGACGAGAAGGGCGTGCGCTCCTACTACGAGCACAGGAAAATAGCCAAGGGCTGCCACGGCACCGGGGACATATTCGCCTCGGCCTTTGTAGGTGCCATGATGGGCGGCAGGCCCCTTATCGACTCGGCGAAGATAGCCGCAGACTACACGGTGCTCTGTATCGAGGGCACCCAGGGGGACTCCGGGCACTGGTACGGGGTGAAGTTCGAGCAGGGACTGCCGGACTATATACGGATGCTGGGCCTGTGAAGCGGGACTTGGAGCCCTTTGAAAAGGCCGAGCGGAGCATTGTAAAAAAATACCGCCGGGAGCTGTGGGGGCCATTCATTGCGGCTTTAAAACGCTACCGGCTTATAGAGAGCGGAGACAGGATAGCCGTGTGCATATCCGGCGGCAAGGATTCCATGCTGCTGGCAAAGCTCATGCAGCTTTTGGTACGTGTCAGCGATGTGCCCTTCCAGCTGAAATTCATTGTGATGGACCCGGGCTATAACCGGCCTAACCGCCAGAGAATGGAGGAGAACGCGGAGCTTCTGCATATTCCGGCGGTTATATTTGAGACGGACATCTTTGATGTGGCCAATAAAACTGAGAAAAACCCCTGTTATCTCTGTGCCCGAATGCGCCGGGGTTATCTGTACCGTTATGCCCAGGACATGGGCTGCAATAAGATAGCCCTTGGGCACCACTTTAATGACGTGGTGGAGACAACGCTGCTGGGCATGTTCTACGGAGGGCAGCTCCAGGCTATGATGCCAAAGCTGCACAGCAAAAATTTTCCCGGCATGGAGCTGATACGCCCCATGTACTGTATCCGCGAAGAGGATATATTGGCCTGGAAGCGCTATAATAATCTGGAGTTTATACAGTGTGCCTGCCGCTTTACTGAGAACACCGCAAGCGGCATAGGGGAGTCCAAGCGGCAGGAGATAAAGGGGCTTTTGGCGCGGCTCAGGCAGCAGGACCCGGACATAGAGAAGCGTATTTTCAACAGCATACACTCCGTCTGCCTGGACACCTTCCCGGGCTATAAGCTGGGCGGGGAGGAGCACAGCTTTCTGGAAAGCTACAGCGAAAAGTAAAGGGACGCCTGAGGGCGTCCCTTTTTATGTTTTCATATTAAGTTATCAGCTTTACCTCTCCGTCAATGAGCGTGGCGATACTGTGCCGGGTCTCGTTCTCAAGCTTCAGCTGGGAGGAGCCTATCTCCACAAGGGTGCCGGGATGGGCCACCCGGAAGGTGAGCCTCCCGGCGGGACGGTGCTCAAGACCGTCCTGAAGCTCATCCAGGCTCTTCTGGTGCTGGTTCAGCTTCAGCCGGTTTACCGATATCTGCATACGCATTTTCGACATGCGGCTGAGCTTTGTGGGGCTGGAGGGCTGGCGCTCGGTCTCCTCCAGGCGCTTCTCCATCTCCTCAATCTCCTGGGTGAGCAGGTCCTTCTCATAGCTCTCGCAGGGCAGACCGCCGAGTACAACAGTGGTGCGCACCTCGGTCTTTGAGCCCACTATATTGGCGTCGACTTCCCTTCCGGCCCAGACCCTGCCGCCGATAATGGCGCCCCGCCCGCTCTGCACGTACACACCGGCGTCACTGTAGACCTCACAGCTGATTATGCACTCCGAGTGCAGATTCTCCTTGGCGTGCACAATACAGTTCTCAAGGTACTTTGCAAAAATATCCCTATGGGCGCGTATGACCGCCTGGTTATTCCCCTGCACGCCCTTTGCAAGTATAAGGTCGCCTCCGGCCTCAATAGTGCTGGATTCCACAACGCCGTCCACTTTAATATTGCCCATGGCCCGCACGGTAAAGCCGCTGCAGACGTCGCCGGCAATATGCACATCACCCAGGAAGTTCACGCTGCCCGAGGAGTAGTCCACGTTCCCGGCAATTTCCAACAGGGGATTCACCTGAAAGGCCCTGCCTGAGAACTCCAGCCCGCCGTCTCTTGTGGCGATAAGGGAGGTGCCGTCCTCGTTCAGCGCCGTATTCCTGCCCATAGGCGCCACGGCGGGTATGCCGTCCCTGGTGGGCAGCTCCTTGTCGGTGACCGTGCGCCCGGCAACCCCCGGCGTGGGCGGGCTTATATGGCAGATAGCCGCGCCCTTCTCCACGTTCTGCGTGGTGCCCATGGCGGTAAAGTCCACCCGGTTCATATCGTCAACAGGCAGCTCCTTGCGGGTCTCCCGGGGATACAGGTCAATGACCGCCCCATCCTTGCCGGGCACGGCGGCCTTGCCCCGGGCCACTAGGTGCATACGGAAATAGGGGGCCTCCATAGCCGGTATGCCCTCAACAACCTCCATATCCACGCCAAATGCAACTCCGGCGGCTCCCAGGGCGTTCATGATTATTCCCTTTGTGACACCCTCGCCGTTGCCTGAGGGCGGGTAGGCCAGCAGCCAGGCGCTGAGCTTGTCCCCGGCGACAAAGACCATCGCCTGGGCGTCCAGGTCCGGGGGCGGGGGAGGCTCCTGGTCCTGGGGTCCTTCGGTCATACCCTGCTCAGTATCTGCTATAGGGGCGGTTGGGGCCGGCAGGACAGGGGGAGTCATAGCCGAGAGCCTTGAAGCCGCAGAGGATGAGACAGCCATCAGCAGCTTTGTAAGCTCGGTCATAGAGGTCTTTGGGTCGAAAACCTGGGGCTCCGCCGTCTTAAAGCTCAGCTCGGGCCGGGGGAGCCAGCCGCCCTGGTCCCGGCAGACCCGCCAGAGCTCGAAGATAACGTGGTCCACCGGCAGGCTGAGCAGATAGGGGTCCACAGGCTCGGGCTTAGGGGCCTCCTTTGCCGGGCGCTGTTCCTCAGCAAGCTTCAGGGGCCTGTCGCCGTGGCCGGGTCTTGGGCGGGGATTTGACAGATTTTTCTCCGGAGATTTTTTCCTGCGCCGGATTTTGAACAGCTTTGAGCCAAAAAGCTTTGAAAGGAAAGAAATGGGGGCAGCCATAGAAGTGCCTCGCTTTCTGAAAAAAAGTTTCAAGATAATGTGCTATCTATATTATATTCGTTCAAGGGTGTTTTGACAAGGAAAACTTTGTGATACTGGCAAGAAATTTTCGCCAAAGAGAGAGTATGTTCAGCAAGCCGCCAATCGTTGCTACGTAGCTTGACTAGGCACGTTCACCGGTGCTATACTACATATGGTACTTTATCTTAAAGGAGAAACGAGGGATTACCTATGACATATCAGCAAGCGGTAGAAAAGATAGACTCAAGGCTGCTTTTCGGCATGAAGCCAGGGCTCGAGCGTATGCGCGCGCTGATGGAGGAGCTTGGCAGCCCCCATGAGAAGGTGAAATTCGTGCACGTCTGCGGCACCAACGGCAAGGGCTCAGTATGCACCCTGGTCTCAAGCGTCCTGAGGGAGAGCGGCTATAGGACGGGCCTTAATATCTCACCATATGTGCTGAACTTTAGGGAGCGCTTTCAGATAGACGGGGAGATGATAACTGAAGAGGAGCTCATAGGGGAGGTTGAGGAAATCTGGCCCGCCGTTGAGCGCCTGGATGCCCGGGATATAGTCGTCTCCGAGTTTGAGTTGGTGACTGCGATAGCCCTGCACTGGTTTGCCCTGAAGGGCTGCGATATAGCTGTTCTTGAAGTTGGGATGGGAGGGCTGCACGACGCCACCAACGTCATCCCCCCCCCCGAGGCGGCGGCGGTCATGTCAATCTCCCTGGACCATACCGCCTGGCTCGGGGACACGGTGGAGCAGATAGCCCTGGAGAAGTCCGGTATCATAAAGCAGGGGGGGCACGTGGTGCTCTACCCAGAGCAGCAGCCGGAGGTGTGGGACGTGATACAGGGGGTCTGCACCGGGCGCGGCGCTGAGCTCCATATACCTGACATGGACCGGGTAACCGTATGCTCAGAGGATATAGACGGCACCGGCTTTGAGGCGGAGGGTCTAAAGCTGCACACGCCGTTCTTGGGCGGGCACCAGGTGAAGAACGCTGCCGTGGCCCTGGAGCTTATAAAGATACTGCGCGGGCGCGGCTTTGATATCTCCGACGAGAAACTGGCAGAGGGGTTTAGGAAGGCATTTATCCCCGCACGGATGGAGGTGCTGTCGCGCAAGCCTCTATGCCTGCTGGACGGCGGGCATAACCCCGGCTGTGCCCTGGTGCTGAAGGACGCACTTGAGCGCTATGTGCCGGGCCGGAAAGTCGCCATAATCGGCATGATGTCCGACAAGGACAGCGCTGCCGCCCTTGAGACGGTGGGCCCAATGTTCAGCAAAATTATTACCGTGAGGCCCGACAACCCACGCTCTCTCAGCGCCGGGGATTTAGCCGGCATAGCCTCGCGCTTCTGCCCGGAGGCTGTGCCGGCGGAAAGCTTCCCTGAGGCCCTGGACATGGCCCTGGAGGACATTGGAGAGGACGGTGCGCTGATAGCCTGCGGTTCGTTCTATATGGCAGGGGAGCTGAGGCCTCTGCTGCTGGAAAAATTTACCGATAGGTGACAGGCTTTAACAAAAAGCGCGGTGCGCTCCGTGTAGAATATGCTTGAAAAGCCCCTGGGAAAACCCGCTTTTCCCAGGGGCTTTTGGCATATAAGCGGGTGAAACAGGCCAAGCTTTTGAGAGAAAGGAAGTATAAATATGAATGTTCAGATAAGCTATAAGGAGGGCGTGATGACCGCTAAGCTCTCCGGCGAAATAGACCATCACAGCGCCCGGGAAATGCGGGAGGCCATAGATGACACCGCCCAGAAGCTGAAGCCCTACTGCCTGCGCCTGGACTTTACCAACGTGCCCTTTATGGACAGTTCAGGAGTGGGGCTGATACTGGGCCGGGTGCGCATGTGCGGCTTCTGGCGGGGGAGGGTAGTCCTCTGCGGCCTGTCGCAGAATCTGAATAAAATGGTTGAGCTTTCCGGCATAGCCAGCGTTGCCGCCATAGAGAGGAGGGCGAGCTGATGAAGCCGGTAAACCAGACACAGATAAGCTTTAGCTCAAACTCTGTAAACGAGGGCTACGCCCGGGCGGCGGTGGCGGCATTTCTAGCTCAGCTGGACCCGACGGTGGCTGACTTATCTGACATACGCACGGCGGTATCCGAGGCCGTCACCAACGCCATAGTCCACGGCTATAAGGACAAGC
The DNA here is from genome assembly GCF_009917525.1 of Acutalibacter sp. 1XD8-36. Lineage (GTDB taxonomy): Bacteria > Bacillota > Clostridia > Oscillospirales > Acutalibacteraceae > Acutalibacter. The sequence continues at coordinate 516,905 of NZ_QZDU01000001.1, read as the reverse complement.
TGGGGACTGTGTACATAAGCGTTAAGATATTCGAGGACGGGCGGGCCCAGGTACGTGTGCGTGATAAGGGCTGCGGTATCCCGGACGTGAAGCAGGCCATGGAGCCCCTTTTCACCACCGGCGGCGAGGAGCGTGCGGGGCTTGGCTTTGCTGTAATGCAGAGCTTCTGCGACAGCGTGCGGGTGAGCTCAACCGTGGGCAGGGGCACCAGCGTGACCCTGACAAAGCACTTTACACCCAGATGCTGAAGGAGGATAACCCCCTGGTAACCGAGAACATGGGGCTTGTGCACCTGTGTGCCAGGCGCTTCATGGGCCGGGGGATAGACTATGAGGACATGGTGCAGGCCGGGTGCCTGGGGCTTGTGAAGGCTGCGGGAAACTTCGACCCGGGCCGGGGCCTGCGCTTCTCAACCTATGCCGTGCCGGTGATACTGGGGGAGATACGGCGGCTCTTTCGCGACGGCGGTGCAATGCGGGTGTCAAGGGGCCTTAGAGAACTGGCTCAGCAGGCGCAAAGAGTCTCGGACCGGCTGGACGACGAGCTGGGGCGTGCACCTACGGTTGGCGAGATAGCCCGGGAGCTGGACGTGACCCCGCAGCGGGCAGCGCTGGCGCTGGGGGCGCTGCGCAGGCCCCTGTCCCTGACAGGCGGGGAGGAAGGGGAGCAGCTGGAGATACCTGTGGAGGCGCCCGAGGAGCAGACGGCCGAGCGGCTGACGCTCTATGCAATAATCGAAGGCATGGAGGGGCGTGACAGGGAGCTCATAAGGTGCCGGTACTTTAGGGGTATGACCCAGGCGAAGACAGCCCAGGAGCTGGGGATGACACAGGTGCAGGTGAGCCGCCGGGAGAAGAAGCTGCTGGAGTATATGCGGCGGGAGTTCGGTGAAGGATAAAAACTAGACTAATTTAGTATATTTTCCCTTTTTAGGTCTTGCATATTCCGTCAGGAAATAGTATAATAACTAAGAGAAAGGCTGAACCGGCCGGAATATGGAGGAAAATGAAAATGGCATCTATAACCAAAGACACTATCATCGGAGAGATTTTAGACCTTGACGAGACCACGGCCCCCTTCTTCCTTGAGATGGGGATGCACTGCCTGGGCTGTCCTTCCGCACGCGGGGAGACCCTGGAGCAGGCCTGCGCCGTCCACGGCGTAGACGCTGAGGAGCTTGTGAGCAAGATAAACGCCCACCTGAGCAAGTAAGCCCGTAACCTACGAAAGTGAGCCGCGCGGCGAGGGGAGACCTTTAGCTGGGCGGCGGCTTCGTTTATTGGAGAGCATATGACAAATAGGGAAATATTCTCCCTTGGCCCAAGGCTTGCACTATGCGCCAGGCTCCTGCGCCCCGGGAGGACAGTGGCGGATATCGGCACGGACCACGGCTACCTCCCCATCTGGCTTATAAAAACCGGCGCGGTGCAAAAGGCCATAGCCAGCGATATAAATCCCGGCCCCCTGGACGCTGCCAGAAGGCATGGCGAGATTTACGGCGTGGGGGACAGGCTGCGGCTGGTACTGGGCGACGGCCTTTGCGGTATCGGCCCGGAGGACGCGGAGGACATAGTTATAGCCGGGATGGGCGGCGAGCTTATCCTGCATATAATCAGCAGCGCCGCCTGGCTGAAGGGCCCGGGCAAGCGCCTGGTTTTGCAGCCGATGAGCGCCGTGGACAAGCTGCGCGCAGGCCTGTGGCAGATGGGTTTTGCTATAATTGAGGAGCTGGCGGCCCAGGAGAGCGGCAAGGTGTATTCGGCGTTTTCGGTGGAGTATAGGGGGGCGCTTGGGGATATGGACAGCATTTACCCCTATATGGGCAGACTAAAGCCGGGCACGGCGGAGGTATCAGCGTATGCAGGCAAAGTCCTGCGAGGCCTTGGAAATTCACTGCTTGGCGCTGAGCATAACGGCCTTCGGGATGAGGCCGGGAGACTTCGGGGGATAATCGAGGGGATAGAGAGGGAATACCTTAGACAAGGAGAAGCACATGGCTAGAATTTGCGATATATACGATATTATAAACTGCGCGGCGCCCTTTGACAGCCAGCTGGCCTTTGACAACTCCGGCCTGCTGGTGGGCGACAGGGCCACTGTGGTCACCCGGGCGCTGCTATGCCTTGACATCACCTGGGAGGTTATTGACGAAGCGGCGGGCATGAATGCCAACCTGATAATCAGCCACCACCCGGTGATATTTGACCCCATAAGGTCCATGAGCAGCCAGGACCCGGCCTACCTGCTGGCAAAGAACGGCATAGCGGCCCTCTGCTGCCACACCAACCTGGACCTCTCACCGGTATGCGGGGTGAACGCGGCCCTGGCAAACAGGCTGGGGCTTAGGAACATCCGGCCCGAGGAGGTATTTGGGGAGGACTGCGTGCTGTACTCCGGCGAGCTGGAGCAGCCCATGGCCCCAGAGGAATTTGCCCTGCATGTGAAGGGACGGCTCTCTGTGGGTGCGGTGCAGCTCATTCCCGGGGATGGCATGGTGAAGCGTGTCTTCATGTGCAGCGGCGCGGGTGGGGATGACTACCCATCACATGCCGCCATGCGCGGGGGCGACGCCTACATTACCGGGGAGATGAAGCACCACGTTGCCCTAGAGGCCAGAAAAACCGGGCTTACCTGTGTTGTAGCCGGGCATTATGAGACCGAGCGGGTCTTTGCAGAGTACCTGGCGGCGTACCTTAAAAAGCGTGTGCCGGATACCGGCTTTATAGTTAGCAAAGCGGAGAGTGCGCCGTTCAGGACGGTATAGGGGAGATGGCCGTATGATAATAATTGAACCGGCGAAGCTTCAGGATTTGCAGGATATTTCCGGGCTATATGAAGCGCTTAACACTGATATGTCCCTCATTCAGCCAGAGATGTTCCGGCCTGCCGGGGAAGACGGCAGTTTTATCCACTCGGTGATTGAGGGCGGCGACGGCGATATCCTTGTGGCAAGAGAGGGCGGCAGAGCGATTGGGCTTGCTCTTGTGCAGGATAAGAACACTCCGCCGTACCCCGCCTTTATCCCGCGGCGGTATACATATCTGATGGACCTGGTGGTTGCCCCCGAACACCGTGGACGCGGCATTGGCAGGGCGCTGCTGGGAGCGGTAAAGGACTGGGCCGAAAGCCGGGATGCCGAATTTATCGAGCTGGGCGTTCTGGCCCAGAATGAAGACGCAATCAGGCTGTATGAAAGCCTGGGATTTAAGGATTCAAGGAAAATCATGCAGCTTGATTTATAGATATAATCGACAGAAAGGAACAAAAAATGGCACTAGACGGCGCGTTTCTACGCCACATAAAAAACGAACTTGAAAACAGGCTACTGGGGGCACGTGTGGATAAGGTTCACCAGCCAAACCGTGAGGAGCTTGTTGTCTCATTCCGCAGCCGGGAGGGCGCGGAGAAGGTGCTGTTCTCAGCCAGGGCCAACAGCGCCCGGGTGCACCTGACCGGCATACCTCTTGAAAACCCAGCCCAGCCGCCCATGCTCTGTATGCTCCTGCGAAAAAGGCTGCTTGGGGCAAAGCTCCGCGGCATACGCCAGCCGGAGCTGGAGCGCCTTCTGCATTTTGACTTTGACTGCATAGACGAGCTGGGCGACAGGGTTGTGCTGACCCTTACAATGGAGATAATGGGCCGCTACAGCAATATTATTTTAACCGGCCCGGACGGGAAAATCATCGACGCCCTAAAGCGTGTTGACGCCTCGATGACCTCCCAGCGCCTGGTCTTGCCCGGGCTGACATATCACCTGCCCCCGCCCCAGAACAAGCTCTGTATGCTAACGGCCTCCCCGCAGGAGCTGAGTACAGCGCTGAAAAACCTGCCCCGGGACATGGAGCTCTCAAAGGGGCTGCTCAGCGTGCTCCAGGGAGTGTCCCCGGTGGTCTGCCGGGAGCTGGCCCATAGGGTGGGCCGGGGCCGGGAGTTGACGGTCATGACAATGGATGAGGAGCAGGCGTTTCGGCTAAGCTTCTTCTACCAGAAGCTGCGGGAGACTGTAGAGGACATGAGCGGCGAGCCCCATATGGCGGTAAACCTGCAGAAAAAGCCTATGGACTTCTCCTTCACGGATATACAGCAGTATGGAACTTCTGCCGTAATACGCAAGGGGGAGAGCATCTCGGGAATGCTGGACAGCTTCTATCAGGAGAAGGACCAGCAGGAGCGTATGCGTGTGCGCGAGCAGGACCTGCTGCGCCTGTTGGGGAACCACTCGGAGCGGCTCTCAAGGAAGATAAACGCCCAGAAAGCCGAGCTGGACCAGTGTGCTCAAAGGGACAGCCTGCGCATAATGGGGGACCTCCTCAGCGCCAGCCTATACAGCATGGAAAAGGGCATGGAGTCCGTGGAGCTGCCCAATTTCTATGAGGAGGGCCAGCCCATGGTGAAGATAAAACTGGACCCCTCCCTGACCCCCAACCAAAATGCCCAGAAATACTATAAGGAGTACCGCAAGCGCAAGACCGCCGAGGAGAAGCTTACCGAGCAGATAGAGCTTGCGGGCCGGGAGCTCACCTACTTAGAGTCGGTGCTGGACGCGCTGGCGCGGGCCGAGACTGAGCGGGACCTGATGGAGATTCGGGCCGAGCTCAAGGAGCAGGGCTACCTGAAGGCAGGCCGCGGCAAAAAGGAACGCCCGCCGGCAGTCAGCGCCCCCATGAGCTTTACAAGCTCCGACGGCTTCACAATCCTTGTGGGCAGGAACAACCGCCAGAACGACAGGCTCACCATGAAGCTGGCAAATAATAACGACATCTGGTTTCATACAAAAAATATCCCCGGCTCCCACACGGTGCTGGTGACAGAGGGCCGCGAGCCCACCAATACCGCCATGGAGGAGGCGGCTGTGCTTGCCGCCCGCCACAGCAGGGCAAAGGGCTCGTCCCAGGTGCCGGTGGACTATACCCAGGTGCGCAATGTCAGCAAGCCCCAGGGGGCCAGGCCGGGCATGGTGATATATGTGAATTATAAAACTGTGTTTGTGGACCCGGGGGAGTAGGGGACATGCAAAAGCGGGATTACCTCAATAGAATTATTTACAATATGTTCCGTAACCTATTGACATTGCCCGCAAAATAGGCTAATATATATAATTAGCATGATAGAGGCGCGGATGACAAGAGTACGGCTGCTGTATTTCCCGGGCATGGGAGGCAGACGGAAAGGGGATTCCGCCGAGGCTGGGAGGCCTATGCCTGGGCTCCCTTGCCGGGCTGTGGGAGAAAATCTCACAGACTGTCGCCCTTTTTTGGGGCGGAGCGCTGTCTATGACCCTTTGTTAGTATATTATTGGAGTCATGGCAGGGTATGTCATGACTCTTTTTGTATTGAGTGAGGGAAGAACATGAAGAAATCAAGCATTATCAAAGGGGCGCTGCTTGCGGTCATTCTGCTGGCAGTGGTCCTAATCCCGCTGTTTATTGGCAGCGGGGAGCCGGCTGCTGAGGGCGGCGGGTTTTACGGCACAGGATGGGCACTGCTGCCGCCGGTAGTGGCAATAGCCCTGGCGCTTATCACCAAGGAGGTGTACTCCTCCCTGTTTGTGGGAATACTCATGGGAGGCCTTTTGTACTCCGGCTATAACTTTGAGGGCACAGTGCTCCATGTGTTCCAGGGCGGCATAATCAGCGTGCTGTCGGACGGCTACAATATCGGCATTCTGGTGTTCCTGGTGATACTCGGGGCTATGGTCTCACTGATGAACAGGGCTGGAGGCTCGGCGGCCTTCGGGCGCTGGGCGGCCCGGCACATCAAGACCAGGGTGGGTGCGCAGCTTGCCACCGTGGCCCTTGGCGTGCTCATATTTATCGACGACTATTTCAACTGCCTGACTGTGGGCTCGGTCATGAGGCCGGTGACCGATAAGCATAAGATTTCCCGGGTGAAGCTGGCATACCTTATCGACGCTACAGCGGCCCCGGTGTGTATCATAGCTCCAATCTCCTCCTGGGCGGCGGCTGTCGCCAGCTATGTTGAAGACGGCAGCGGGCTGAACCTGTTTATAAAGGCGATACCCTTCAACTTCTATGCGATACTCACAATCGTTATGATGGTGGGCATGGCCATTATGAAGACAGAGTTTGGCTCAATGGCTAAGTTTGAGGAGAATGCCATTGAGAAGGGTGATATCTTCGGCGGCAAAAACCCATACGCCAATACTGCCGAAGAGAGTGAGGAGCAGAAGGGTATCGTGCTGGACCTGGTGCTGCCCATTGTAGTGCTCATTGTCTCCTGTGTTATCGGCATGATTTATTCCGGCGACTTCTTTAACGGCGCTTCCTTCGTTGAGGCCTTCTCCAACTCCGACGCCTCTGTGGGCCTGATGCTTGGCTCAGTGTTCGCCTTGGCCTTTACCATCATCTACTACTGCTTGCGCAGGACCATGACCTTCCGCCAGACCATGGAGTGCCTGCCCGAGGGCTTCAGGGCGATGGTGCCCGCAATACTTATCCTGACCTTTGCCTGGTCCCTCAAGGCCATGACCGACTCTCTGGGAGCCAAGGCTTTCGTTGAGGGTGTGGTGAAGGGCTCGGCCCAGGGCTTCCAGTCATTCCTGCCGGCGGTTGTGTTCCTTATCGGCTGCTTCCTGGCCTTTGCCACAGGCACCAGCTGGGGCACCTTCGGCATACTTATCCCCATCACCCTGAGCGTATTCCCGCTCACTGACCCTCTGGGCGTGGTATGTGTCTCCGCGTGCATGGCAGGGGCTGTGTGCGGCGACCACTGCTCTCCCATCTCCGACACCACCATCATGGCTTCAGCCGGTGCCCAATGCGACCACGTGGCCCATGTGTCTACCCAGCTGCCCTATGCGGTAGTGGCGGCGGCAGTAAGCTTTGTGTCCTATATTATCGCGGGATTTGTGCCCAACGCGCTGATTGTCCTGCCTATAGCAATCGTGCTTATGATAGGGACGCTCTTTGCAATCAAGATGGTGAACAATAGAAAAACGGCATAAATCAAAATAACGCACAACAGGAAAATGTCCCGGGAGGCTTTCACCTCCGGGACATTTTATATGACTATACTTTAAAACTTACTTATACAGCGGGCCATACTGTGCACAGGCCCTGTAGTCGGCGGCCTCCATATCCTCTGTGCCAAAGGCTGCCCAGGCATGGGGACGGAATACCCGCACGGCCTCAACATTGTGCATATTCACCGGGATGCGCAGCATAGAGGCAAGGGTAATCAGCTCGGCCCCCACATGTCCGTAAACAGTGACTCCGTGGTTGGCTCCCCAGTTGGCCATGACGCTGTACACGTCGGTAAATGCCCCTATTCCAGTGAGCCGGGGCACAAACCATGTAGTGGGCCAGCTTGGGTCCGTGCGCTTGTCAATGACGTTGTGTATCTCGTCGGGCAGGTCGGCGGTCCAGCCCTCGGCAAGCTGGAGCACAGGGCCAATGCCGTCCAGTACATTCACACGCAGCATTGTAACAGGCATTTCCTCGTGGCAGCGGAAGTGGCTTGAGAACCCGCCGCCTCTGAAATATTCGTAGTTGGCCCGGCACCAGTCAGTGGCCCCGAGACAAGCGCTTATGTCCTCCCCTGTCATATCCCAGAAGGGCTTCATGCAGCCCTCTCCCTGGGAATTTTTCGCCGCGCCGGAGCCGTCCAGGGCGGTTGCGCCGGAGTTGATAAGATGGATAAAGCCGTTCTCCGCTACACCGGCAGGCTTATGCCCAGTGACCCTCTCACAGGCCTCGGGGCTCCAGTAAGTGCGCACATCGTGGAAGCAGGGGGCGGTATTGGTGATAAGGGTGCCAAGCAGCATAGCCACGCCATTCAGCGTGTCGTTTTCCGTGGCAAAGGGTGTGGGGGCCTTGGGGCCGTTCCAGTCGAATGTGGAGGCCATTATAGCCTCGGTGAAGTCCGCGTTGGGCAGCCAGTCGGTCCACTGGCGCTGGCCCTGGAAGCCGCCTGCAACGGCGTTCTTGCCAAGAGCTTCCTCGTGCCAGCCCAGTTCGTTAAGTTTGGGATTGCCGAAGAGTATATCCCGGACGATTATAGACATCTTGGCGATGAACTCCCAGTCTTTATCGGCGGGGACGACCTTGGACTTAGTTATAATATCCGGCAGGTTCTTGCCTTCGTTCAGGTCAAAGCCCTGGGGACAGTTTTTCTTTATCCAGCCAAGGGCCTTTGCATACTCCTCATGGTCGTATATCTCAAGGGTAATGCGGCGCAGGATTTCGGTCATATCCACCCACTCGGGACGGATGCCAAAATATTTCTGGAACATATCCGCATTGCAGTAACTTCCTGCGATACCCATTGCCACGCCGCCCAGGTTGACATAGGATTTATTCTTCATCCAGCCCACAGCCACAGCGCCCCTGGCGAATTTCAGTATCTTTTCAGCTACGTCGGCCGGGATGGAGCCGTCCTCCAGGTCCTGCACATCGTGGCCGTAGATGGAGAAGGCCGGCAGGCCCTTTTGGGCGTGGGCAGCCATGACGGCGGCAAGGTACACCGCTCCCGGGCGCTCGGTGCCATTAAAGCCCCATACCGCCTTGATGGTCTGGGGGTCCATATCAAAGGTCTCTGAGCCGTAGCACCAGCAGGGGGTGACGCTGAGGGTAGCCACCACGTTCTGGGTGGAGAACTGTTCGGCGCATTTAGCGGCCTCAGCCCCGCCGCCAATGGTCGTGCCGGAGACAACACACTGCACAGGGGTGCCGTCAGGGTATCTCAGGCTGGAGCTGATAAGCTCCGCCGCCGCCTTCGCCATACCCATGGTCTGGGCCTCCAGGCTCTCGCGCACGCCTCCCCAGCGGCCGTCAATTACAGGCCTGATGCCGATTTTTGGATAATTCATGACTGTACCTCCATAATAAATTTTTCTGGACCATTTGAGCAGCGCTCACTTTTTATGTAGGAGCTCATCGCCGGGATTAAACTGCTTATACCCCGGGTGCCGCCCGGTAACTCGGTAGTAGCCCCTAAGGTCAATGAGCTTCTGAATGTTTTCACGGCTGATATCATAGCTGCCACCGAGTATCACCGCATTGATGGTTATCTTTGCCCAGAGCTCCAGGCTCTCCATGCGGTAGAAGGCTGTGAGCACGTCGCTGCCCACGGCTAAGGCCCCATGGTTTTCAAGAAGCATTACGTCGTGCTCCTCAAGATACGGCTCAATAGCGTCGGGCACCTCGCTGGTGGAGGGTGTGCCGTAGGGGGTCAGCGGTACTGCTCCCATCACCGCCACATCCTCTATCATATTGTACATATCCATGGCCTTATGGGCCACGGCAAATCCGGTAGCCCCCGGCGGGTGGGCGTGTATGACACTCTGGACATCCGGTCGCCTGTCATAACAGCGCAGGTGCATTTTTATCTCGCTGGAGGGGCGGTAGCCCTCACCGACCTCTAAAATATTGCCCTGGCTGTCCAAAAGGACCAGCTTGTCCGGGGTGATGAAGGACTTGCTGATACCTGTGGGCGTGGCAATAATCCTGCTGTCCGGCAGGCGAGCGCTGACGTTTCCGTCGTTTGCCGCGACCCAGCCAAGCTGCCACATTTTGTGGCAGATATCGCATATCTGTTCCTTGATAGCCTGATAATCCTCCATATGAAGCTCCTCTCCGTTGACAGCATATTTATTCCATGCTATACTATTTGTATTATAGTATTTTTCAAACTTTGTTTCTTGGACAAAAACGCCTGTAAAATAGGAGTATATTCACTTTTTTGAAATCATCATGAATTACAGCAGCCTATACGAGAACAAGCCGCGGGGGACCCCTGATTTTCCTATGGAGCTATACCATGTAGACCGCTCCTCCCCGCGCTACCAAATGCCCCTGCACTGGCACCTGGAATATGAGCTGATACTTATAAAAAGCGGCAGCTTCACCCTCACTATGGACGGGCGCACTATGCCGATGGGGCCAGGTGACTGCGCCTGGATAGGGGAGGGGGTGGTCCATGGCGGCGCGCCCATGGACTGTGTATATGGGTGCGTGGTGGCTGATTTGAGCTCCCTGCTCCATAACACCCCAATCTGCGCCAGAAACGCCCAGGAATTTCTCGCAGATGAAACAGGGTTTAGCGGCATATTCCCAAGGGAAAGCCCCCAAGCCCAGCTTGCCGCCCAGCTCTTTGAGTCCCTGGAAAGCTGCGGGCGGGGTTATGAGTGGACAGCTATGGGAATCTTATGGCAGATGATGGGGAGCCTGCTCAGGATAAAGGAGCCTGCAGAGGCCGTTATCAAAAACCGGAAGCGTATACTTCAGCTAAAGAACGTGCTGACGTTTATCCGCGATAATTATGACCAGCCGGTTACATTAAACGAGCTTGCCAGGGTAGCCGGGATGAACCCGAAATATTTCTGCCGGGCCTTCGCCCAAATGACTGGCAGGACGCCTATAGAGTACCTGAACTACTTCCGGGTGGAGCAGGCGGGGGAGCGACTTGCCCTCACGGACGAGGCGGTGACGGATATTGCGCTGAGCTGCGGGTTTAATGATATGAGCTATTTTTCCCGCACATTCTCCCGGTTTAAGGGTATGGCGCCCCTGGCCTACAGGAAAAAGCAGGCCGTGGGAGATGAGGGGCCGCCTACCTCCTGTGACGCCGAAACTCTCCTGGCGTCACACCGGTCTGCTCAGTGAACACCCGGTAAAAATATGTTCTGTTCACAAACCCCAGCTCGCTGACAACGTCAGATACGCTCATGTCAGTCTCCGACAGCAGGCGCTTGGCCTCCTGCACACAGATACGCTGGCCCAGCTGGGATATGCTCAGTCCCAGCTGTTTCTTTACTATGCGGTTGAGGTAGTCGCCGTTATAGTGCAGGAGCTTTGAGAGCTCCTGTCTTCCCGCGCGGCCTTTATGCTCCTCCATATAGCGCAGGAGCCTTGCGAGGATGAACTCCTCGGAGCCTGAGTCTATGCGTATCCTTGAAAGATGATAGTTACCCGGGTCCTCAAGCTCTCCGAACAGGCGCAGGAGCAGGGCCTGTATCCTAAAGGCGTAGCCGGTGTCCCCCGCCGCCAGCTCGGCGGCTATCTGGTCCAGGAGGACCGACGCTGCGGGGGGACTGCCGGCCTGCTTCAAGCTGGCAGTCCCGGCAAAATCCAAGTATTCCCGCTTGAACTCCGTGCATGTGCTTTTATTCTCCTGGATAAAGCTTTTTATGGCCCCGGGAGCGTACTGCTCCACCTCGGCGTGGAGTGGTATCGGAGCAAAGAGGTTTTCAAGGAACTCCTGCCTGAGGTTTAGGAACACAAGGGTGCAGCCGCTCTCATAGCCCTCCCTATGAGACACGTTGGGGTTGAGGAAGCAGGCGTCCCCGGCCTGATAGCGGAATACACCGTTTTCAAGGTGCTGTACGAACTCGCCGTCCAGCACGTAGACAATTTCATAGCTTGAATGGCGGTGCAGGCTCTCGGGCGGATGAGGGGAGTATTGGCCCAGGCCAAAGCCGCCCATAAAGCCGAAGTGTGTGCTCCTGCCGCCGGAGATAGCCATGTATGACATTACAAAGGGAGCGTTTGGAGCGGAACCTTTCCCGCCGGGCCTGAGCTCTGTCATAAGCCTGCCCTCCTTAACTTGAGTATTATTATAAAATTATATACTCTACAAGACTATGAGTCAAGCCTTTAAGTCTGGATAGGATATAGTTTTTGCCATAGGCAAGGTGATTGGACATTGAAGAAAAAGCCTGTCTGGATTATACTAAAGCTATTCCAATACTCTTACTCCTGAATTTGAAAGGAAGGACAGCAATATGAAAAAAATACCCTTTAACTTTGGCTGGGAGCGCACCATGCAGGAGCGCCTGCCCTGGCAGGAGCCCGACGACATTGTAAAGGTTGACCTCCCGGACGACTGTGCCATCGACCTGCACCGTGACCCCAATGCCGTGAGCAAGGCCAGCGTGGGCTTTGTGCCCGACGCCGTGGCAACCTACATAAAGAGCTTCGACATGCCCGAGGACTGGAAGGGCAGGACGGTGCTTTTAAACCTTGACGGCGCGTATATGAACACTCGGGTGACCTTCAACGGCGACAATATAGCCATGCACCCCTACGGCTACACCCCGCTGGTGGTGGATTTGACCTCCAGGATTCGCTCCGGCGTTAAGAACGAGCTCAGTATCCGCACCAGCGCAAACCAGCCCTCCAGCCGTTGGTACTCAGGCACAGGTATATATCGCAGCGCAGAGCTCTGGATTGGCGAGCCCTGCTACCTGGACCCCCGGGACCTGTTTGTCACTACGCCTGTCGCCGGGACAGACCGCGGCGAGGTGCTTGTAAGCGCCGGCATTACCAATACCCTTCATGAGGACAGGGAGGCGGTGCTTTCCGTCAGGCTGGAGCGGGATGGCAAAATCTGTGGGGAGGGCTCGGTAAAGGCCAAGCTTAAAGCCTGCGGCAAGACCAACTGCCAGCTTTCCATAAGCATTGACTCCCCGGCTCTCTGGGACGATATCACCCCCAATCTGTATAAGGCAACTATCTCAGTAGAGGCCGAGGGCCAGGAGCCGGACGTAAATACCGTGAATGTGGGTATCCGCAGGATTGAAGTCAGCGCAGGGGACGGCTTCAGAGTGAACGGGCGTAAGACCAAGCTCTATGGCGGCTGTATCCACCACGACAACGCCATGATAGGGGCCCGGGCCATGCCCAAGGCTGAGGAGCGCAAGCTGCGGCTGCTGAAGGAGGCGGGCTATAACGCCGTGCGCACCGCCCATAACCCGCCGTCAGAGGCATTCCTCGACGCATGCGACAGGCTGGGGCTCTTTGTGATAGATGAATTCTTCGACTGCTGGCGCACAGGCAAAAACCGCAACGACTATAACCTATGGTTTGAGGACTGGTGGCAGAGGGACACGGAGTATACCATCAGGCGAGACCGCAACCATCCCAGCATATACTGCTGGTCCTTCGGCAACGAGATACCCGAGACCAACGGCTACAGCGACTGTGAATACTGGACAAAGCTCCAGGCCGACTATATCCGCACCCTTGACAGCACCAGGCTGGTGACCTGCGGCGGCATGTTTATGCCCAAGTGCATTACCGTGGACGGCTCCATGGCCGGACCGCCTCAGAAGCCTGACTTATATGTGAGTGATGAGGAGCATTTCCGGCTCTTTAAGAGCATGATAGATAATCTTGACATAGTCTCAATCAACTACCAGTTCCAGAACTATGAGAGATTCCACGAGCTGTTCCCGGACAAGCCCCTACAGGGCACCGAGACCCAGGGGAGCAAGAGCTGGGGCAACTGGATGGCGGTAAAGGGCAACGAGCATGTTATCGGCGACTTCATCTGGACATGTATAGACAATCTGGGCGAGGCCGGAGCCGGACGCTGCTTCTATAATGAGGACGAAATGAAGCACGGCCTCACAGCCTACTGGCCCTGGCTCAGCTGCTTCCAGGGGGATTTGGCCCTGGATGGCGAGTGGCTCCCAAGGGCGTATTATCGCAATGTTATATGGGGCAATGATAAGGGAGTGCACCTGTTTGTAAACCATCCGGAGCACGCCGGGCAGACCCAGTACGGCACAGGCTGGCACTGGTACGACGTGCGCCCAAGCTGGACATACGACGAAAGCTACAACGGCAAGCCCATCGACGTGGAGGCCTACGCCGACTGTGACGAGGTGGAGTTTTTTGTCAACGGTGAGTCCTGCGCCAAAGTCAGGCCCGAGGAGATGAGGGCAAAGGCCAGCGTCACATACCATCCAGGGGAGATAAAGGCCGTAGCCTACCGTGGCGGTAAGGTCGTGGCTGAGGATACGCTTATTACCACCGGCCCCGCGGCCCAGGTGGTTCTGGAGCCTGAGACCGCCGTGCTTTGCGCCGACGGCATGGACCTGTGTTATGTTTCCGTCACCCTTGCGGACAGGGAGGGCCGCAGGGTCTACGACCAGGACGTGGAGCTCACTGCCGCCGTCAGCGGCCAGGGAACCCTGCTTGGCTTCGGCTCCAATAACCCCTGCACCGAAGAAGATTACGGCACCGGCAGGAGAAGGACCTGGAACGGCAGGGCCATGATTGTCCTGCGTGCCGGTACAGAGCCTGGAGAGATTGAGCTGACAGTTTCCGGAGGCGGCTTTAAGGCCCAGCAGCTGAGTATCAGTGTGAAATAAAAATAGTATACAGGCTTCCGTAACACTCCGGGTTTGGTTCTAACAGTAAATAAAAGGATAGCAGACAAGAATCATAAGTCTGCTATCCTTACTTTATTTTTTACCGTGCAGGGTGCCCTAAACAAGCCTGTCCAGCAGAGAGCTACCAATCGTCCCTACTGGCATGGGCACCCCGAAGTTTTCAGCCACAGTAACCCCAATAACCCCAAAGGATTTCCCTGTATCAAGCTGCCCGCCCCCGGTCATTCCCGGGGAATACATCAGCAGCGGCACCCGCTCTCGGGTGTGGTCTGTCCCCCTGAAGGTGGGGTCATTCCCGTGGTCGGCAGTTATCATAAGAAGGTCGTCCTCTCTCAGCAGCGGCAGAGCCTCTCCCAGCTTCACATCAAAGCGCTCCAGCTCTTCGGCATAGCCGTATGGGTCCCGCCGGTGCCCCCAAAGGGCGTCGAAGTCCACCAGGTTCACAAAGCATAGCCCGGTAAAGTCCGAACCCATCAGCTCGATAGTCTGCTCCATGCCGTGGACCGAGCTCTTGGAGCGGTTGGCCATAGTAAGGCCCTCGCCGTCGAAGATATCATAGATTTTGCCCACGGATATCACATCCAGGCCAGCCTCCTTAAGGGCATCCAGGCAGGTCCTGCCGTAGGGCTTCAGGGCGTAGTCATGTCGGTTGCTGGTGCGCTTGAACTCGCCGCGCTTCATTCCCACATAGGGCCTCGCTATCACCCGGCCCACCCGCCAGTCCTCACGCATGGTGAGCTCTCGGGCCAGTTCACAGTAACGGTATAGGGTCTCAAGGCCCATTGCCTCCTCGTTGCCGCAGATTTGCAGCACCGAGTCGGCGGAGGTGTACACAATAAGGTGCCCCTTCTCAAGCTCCTCCTCGCCCAGCTCCTCCAGTATCTCCGTGCCGCTTGCGCTCTTATTGCCGACTATCTTCCGACCGGTAAGCCGCTCCAGCTCAGCTATAAGCTCAGGGGGAAAGCCGGTATCAGTGAAGGTGCGAAAGGGCGTGGTGATATGCAGGCCCATCATCTCCCAGTGGCCTGTCATGGTGTCCTTGCCGTTGCTAGCCTCCTCCAAAACCATGCGGTATCCAAGGGGGATGTCATAGGGCGGGAGCCCCAGGAGGGGGCGGAGATTGGCAAGCCCAAGGCGGCAGAGATTGGGTATGCTGAGCCCTGCAGTTCCGGCGATATGTCCCAGGGTGTCGGCACCCTCGTCGCCAAACTTACCGGCGTCCGGCATTGCCCCTATTCCCAGGGAGTCTATCACAACGATAAAAACACGCTTATACTTTCTCATATACGGCCTCAGGCAAGCTCAAGGGCCAGCTTCATCATATCGGTAAAGCTGTTCTGACGCTCCTCAGCGGAGAGGGCCTCGCCGGAGTCGGGGGAGTCTGAAATCGTCAGCAGGCAGAGGGCCCTTTTGCCGGCTCGGGCGGCGTTCATATAGAGGGCAGCGGCCTCCATCTCTACAGCTAGAATCCCCATCTTGTGCCATTTTTTCAGGCTCTCTTTGTCATCGGAGTAGAACACGTCCGAGGAGAGGATGTTCCCGGCAACGGTCTTTATCCCCAGCCTTTCGCCGGCCTCAGCCGCGGCCCGGGCCAGGTCAAAGTCGGCAATGGGGGCGAAGGTGCCGGGTAGGCCGTACTGGTGGGCGTAGTTTGAGTCGGTGCTGGCGCCAACGCCTATCACCACATCACGCAGGCCAGCGCGGGGGTTTAATGTGCCAGCAGAGCCGATACGGATTATCTTCTCCACGCCGTAGAAGTTGAAGAGCTCATAGGTATAGATACCCACGGAGGGCATACCCATGCCGCCGCCCATGACTGTGACGCGCCTGCCCTCATAATCGCCGGTATAGGCCAGCATATTGCGCACGGTGTTCACGCACACCGCGTCTGTGAGGAAATTCTCAGCGATGAACTTGGCCCGCAGGGGGTCACCGGGCATGAGGACGGTTTTGGCAATCATATCCGGGGTGGCGGCGTTATGGGGGGTAGGGGTTAGGTTAGGCATAGCTATCTCTCCTTTGGCAATTTATTTAAGCTGATTCTACCATATTTCCCGTTTTGAAGCAAGACTATATTGGCCTTTACCGGTGCAAAACATACCCATACACCTATAAGAAGCAATATTTTCTCGGTTTGGTTGCATATTTTCTGAAAAAATTTTTAGAATTTTAAAATTTCTCTTTTTTGTACAATCGAGGCCAGTGCGGGGGTATATGTTAATGTATTTTGTGGTATTGCACAAACAGCAAAAAACTGGTACAATATACTCAGTAAAGAACAAGGCCGGAGGGCCGGAAATGGAGTGACTGAAATGAGTGTTCTTAAAGCTGAAAACGTGACCTATGTATACCAGAGCAAATACCAGCAGGTGAAGGCCCTCGACGAGGTTTCCTGCGATTTTGAGGCGGGGAAGTTCTACGCCATAGTGGGACAGTCCGGCTCGGGCAAGACCACTCTCCTGTCCATGCTTGCGGGCCTTGGCACCCCAAACGAGGGGGAGGTTGTGGCTAACGGCCAGTCAGTTAAAGAGTTCGGCAGCGAGCGCCACCGCCGGGAGAATGTGTCTGTTATCTACCAGGCCTTCAACCTTTTCCCAAGCCTCAATATTTTGGAGAATGTAATGTACCCCATGATGATACAGAAGTCCCAGACCGGCAAGCCAAAGGAGCGGGCAAAGGAGCTTTTAGCCGCTGTGGGCCTTGAGGACGTGGACCCTAGGAAGCTCCCCGCAATGCTCTCCGGCGGACAGCAGCAGAGGGTGGCTATAGCCAGGGCCCTTGCCAGCAACAGCCCGGTGCTGCTTGCCGACGAACCCACCGGCAACCTGGACTCTGAGAACGGGCAGATGGTGATAGACCTCCTCAAGCGTCTGGCGAAGGAGGAAAACCGCTGCATAATCGTCGTCACCCACGACCAGGGAATCGCAGCCCAGGCCGACGTTATCTACCATATGCGCGACGGCAGGCTGAATGAGGAGAAGATAGGCTGACCTTCAGAAAAGTAAAACAGTGAAACCCCCGGAGCTTTAAAGCCCCAGGGGTTTTTATTTCTCCCATAAGAACGCTCCCTCAGCAGAACACAGCCATACCCACAGCTGACGCCACCATCATGCACAGGCCCAAAAGGGATTTCCGGCTGAGCTTCTCCCTGAAAACTATGTATGAGAACAGGACCGTCACCACAATGCTCAGCTTGTCAATGGGGACGACTATGCTGACAATGCCGTTCTGTATGGCGTAGTAGTAGCACAGCCAGGAGCAGCCTGTTGCCAGGCCAGACAGGGCTATAAACAGCAGCTCCCTCTTGTCTATGCCCCTGAGCCCCGCTCCTTCGCCCTTGATGAAGACCATGGCCCAGGCCATTATGAGCACCACAACTGTCCGTATAGCCGTGGCCAGATTTGACTCAACGCCGCTGATACCGACCTTGGCAAGTATCGAGGTCAGCGCCGCGAACAGTGCTGAGAGAACCGCGTACACCAGCCAGCCGGAGCGGGCAGATTTCTCCTCACCGGACTTTTTCTCCACCATCAGGAGGATTCCCGCCGCTAATACAACCGTGCATATGAGTTTAACAGCCAGGCGCTCGGTCTCGCCAAAGCATACTATCGCCAGCAGCACGGTGAGGATGGTGCTGGACTTGTCTATGGGCATCACCCGGTTTACGTCCCCCAGGGACAGGGCCTTGAAATAGCAGAGCCATGAGGCCCCTGTGGCAAGGCCGGACAGGGCCAGGAATAGAAGTGACCGGGGCGATAGCTCAGCGATAGTATTCCCCGAGCCCACAATAAGGACCATCACCCAGGAGAATACCGCCACCACTACGGTCCGCAGTGCGGTCGCAACGTCCGAGCCGGTCCGCTTAATGCCGCATTTTGCCAGTATCGCCGTGAGCCCCGCAAACAGCGCCGAGCCCACAGCCGCAGCTATCCACATGCAAAATCCCCCTAGGAGAAATTCTCGATATAGTATTTTGAATACTTCTTTGTCTCTTCCTCAAGGGCCTCAAAACCCATTGTTTCGCAGAGGGAGGGCTCGCCGCTGAACATATCCACCCCCAGCCCTAGCCGGCTGCCCTCTATCTCAAAGCCCATAGAGGATAGGATGGTTGGGAACATGTCGAGGGTGGTGAAATCCCTGTTGGCGGTGCTGCCGGAGGGCTCCTTGGCGCTGTTTATGAAGCAGTTGTACACAGTGCGGTCGTAGTAATCCTCAACGTCCTCAACAAGAAATTTGTCCATGCGTGGGTGGTCGCCGGTGATGACGATAACGCTGTCATTATAGAAATCCTGCTCCATGCACCAGCCGAGGAAGTCCATAAGCTGACTGTCGGCGCAGGCCACCACATTGGCTGTGGGCACATCGTAATCGCTTCGGCACAGGCTGCACACATAGCCGCTCACATAGTGGGTGTCCGCGGTGAGCATGGTGAAGTTGAAGGGCTCCCCGGATTCGGCCAGCTTTGTCAGCTCGTCCCTTGCTATTTTATATAAATGCAAATCCTCATAGCCCCACCACACGAAATAGTTCCGGGGGATATATTCCAGATTCTGGGCCGTGTACAGGTCGAAGATTTTGTAGTCGCCGTGCTGCTTGAAGTAGGTCCTGCGCCCGGCAAAGCCGGAGTTGGAGCCGCAGAGGAATTCGTTTTGATAGCCCTTTTCCTTCAATACGTCCCCGAGGGTGGTGAGCCCACCGGCAAACTCCTCCCACTTGCCCATGGAGTTGCGCTCAGTAGGGAAGGAGTAGGGCACCCCGGAGGTGGTGGCAAGAAGGGCTCCCATGGTCCAGGTAGTGCCGTTTATAGCATGGAAGCCGCCCAATTTGTCTGAGCCTGAGAAGCTTATGTTTTCATCAGCCAGCCTTGTAAGGCCGGGAATATAGTTCACGTCCGGCTGGACGCCGCCAGAGGCAGTGTCGGCGTAGGCTGTCTCCATGCTCTCAAGATATATGCAGATAAGGCTTTTACCCTCCCCTTTTATGTCCACAGCCAAAGGGTCCACATAGTTTTCCTCATACAACAGGGAGGGGGACATGCGCAGCCGTATGTATTCTGTCACCTTAAAGGTGTGCTCAGTAAAAAGGAGCGCCGCAAGTAAGAAAATCCCGCCCGCTGCCATGAGCACTCTGCGGGAGAGCTTTATAATGTCCATGTCACCGCGCTTATCTGAGCGGTATACCACCGTGTACCTGCGCTGTAAAAACAACACTGTTGCAAGGGCAAAGAAGTACAGCAGCAGTAATGTTATCTGGGTGCCGCTGGCGTGTATGCACTGGGCCACCATGTCCAGGTTCGAGCCCTTTAGGGGCGTGGTGAGGGTATATAGCAGCTCCCCGAACTGTATGCGCAGGGTTCTGTCCATCCAGCCCACCGCCGCATACAGCACGGCCCCCAATATGAACAGCAGGCTTGTAAGCGCAAGCCCAAGGGTACCGGGCCAGGTGCGCCCATTCCCGCCGGACTGCTTCCTGACTATATTTAAACGTCCCATTTCCCATTCACCGCTCCCGTTCAATATACCTTATCAGTGGAAGTATACCACATATTCCTCTTGCAGTCAACAAACTGTAATGCTATAATATGTCAGAGGAAACTATTTGAATGAGGGGCGTTGGAGAAGATGAAAAAGGTGGACTTCCGCAGGCAGGGCATATTACTGGCGGCGGTGCTGGTGATGTCCCTGTCGGTCTGGCTGATAAACTGGGCCCGCACGCCGGAACTGAATCCCGAGAGCTTCCCTGGGGACGGACAGCCTGTGCCAAGAAGCCAGTGGCAGCTATATAACTACAGGGAAAAAGGGGAGGCCCTGATGGTGGAAGAGGACGGCCCATACATACTGCTGAAGGGCCTTGAAGGGGAGATACAGTCGGTGTCTGTAAGGCTGAGCTCCCAGCTTCCCCCAAGGACTGTCATAACCCTCCACTATCCCGACGCCTCGGGGGAGCTGAGCCCTGACAGGATGGAGGAGAAGGAGTCCAACGAGGGTATGCTGGAGTACCTGTTCACGCTCCCTCTAAAGGAGTACAGCTTCCTGCGCCTGAGCATTCCCGCAGACTTTATTCCGAAGGAGATACTGGTCTCCCCAAGCCCCGTCGAGTCCCTTACCCATGTTATACCACCATTTAGGGCCAGGGATTTTGCAATGCCCTTCCTGGTGCTTCTGGCTTTGGGGGAGCTGGTACTGAGGTTTTGGCCCGGTATCTCCCCCAGATTACAGGCCCTTTGGGGAAGAAAAAAGCAGCTTTCCCTAAAGCTCCTGGAGTTGGCGGCAGCAGGTATTGCCGCCGGGCTGCTGGCCTGGTCTGTGTGCCGTTTCAGGGGGATACCCTATACCTGGCAGCATATAGCCTATTTCTTCCTGCTGGGGGCAATGGCCTGGGGGCTCTGGCTGTTGAGAGGCCAGGCGGAGACGTACCCCCAGCGGGTCTTTGCCCTTTTAAGCCTTACAATCGGGCTTATGATTATCACGGCCTCGCCACTCACGGCCTATATCCCTGGGGACGGCGGCATACACTACCGGCATGCCCTAAGCCTCTCCTACGGCGGGGAGGCCTATATCACCAAGGCCGAGCGCAGCCTGATGGGGCTTATCGACTTCCCGGCCTATGCCAGCAACGAATATAATGGGATATACTTCCAGCATATGCGGGCCCACGTGCTGAAGGGCGCGCTGTACATAATGGAGGAGAGCCCATTGAGCTTTCCATCGCCCCTATACATCCCCGGTGCCCTGGGCCTATGGCTGGGCCGCTTCTTCGGTATGCACTTTGTGGTGGGCTATGCACTGGGACGGTTTATAAACCTCATTGCCTATACAATACTTATATCCTTTGCCATAAAGCTGGCCCGGCGAGGGAGGGTGCTGCTCTGCGTCACAGGCCTTATACCCTCGGCGCTGTTTCAGGCCTCTACCTACAGTTCTGGGGGCATAGCGATGGCCCTGGCGATGTTGTGCACGGTCCTGCTGTTCCGGCGGCCCGAGAGGGATAAGAGTCCCCGCGCCATGCTCATAAAGTCCGGGCTCATAGCCGCCATAGTCCTGGCAGCGTTCATGACCCCGGCTGTGTCCATGGGCAAGGGACTGGCGCTGACGGCTGGGGACCAGCTTGCGGGCCTGCTCTCCAACCCTTTGGGGACAGTAAAAATGCTTGCCAGGTTCGTATTAAGGGACCTTCCCGCCTCCGGCTTCCTGACGCAGATGGGCAGCTTCCCAAGCCTTGTGGTGAGCGCTCCCGGGGCGATGGTGTTCATGGCCGCCTTAGGTATCACCGCCCTCACGGAGCCTGAGGAGGAGCCTCTGCCGGAAAGGGGCAGTATCACCCTAAAGGCTGGCCTGCTGGCAGGGCTCTGCTTTGCCGTGGGGGTGCTCATACTTTGCGCCTACCTTGTGCTTACCCCGGTAAACGAGGGCAAGATATCCGGCTTCCAGGGGCGCTGGCTGCTGCCGGTGCTGTTCCCCCTGCTGTATATCCTGCGCCTGCCCCAAATAAAAAGCACCTTCCACAGGGGAAGGTACCTTTACGCTATGATAAGCCCGGCGGCGCTGATTACAGTCATGCAGCTTTGGCGGATACTCCGGTGCTATAGATAGGCTCAGAACTGGAAGTAAACAAAGTCCTGGGGGTCATACCCGCTGCCGTAGGAGCCGAATATGATTATGGCGCAGATTAGGAAGAAGTAGACGCAGTACCGCAGGGCCACCCCACGGTTAAGCCTTTCCCAAAGGGACTTCTCACAGATGAACCAGTCTGCAAAGAGCATTCCCACCGAGAACACCTCCAGCATACACAGCGCCCGCAGCCCAAGGCCCAGTCCGCCCCCGGCTGAGAGCAGTCCCGAGAGCCCCAGCTCCGGCAGGCGGGCAATCCAGCCGAATATGCTGGAGTAGACAGCCATGGCGTCCGTAAGGGAGTTGGCCCTGAAGAGCACCCAGGCGAGGCAGGTGAGGGAGAAGGTGATAACGACCCTCAGTGCCGTGAGCCACCAAGCCTTTTGGGGCATGTGGAGCAGCTTAAACATCCTGTCCCTGAGGGGCCTGAGGAGTATCGAGACCGCCTGATACAGGCCGTTTAGCAGTCCCCAGGCTATAAACGTCAGCGCCGCCCCGTGCCAGAGCCCGCTGACCCCGAAGACAATCAGCAGGTTCAGTATGCGCCGCCAGCGCCCGCAGCGGCTCCCGCCCAGGGGGAAGTAGAGGTAGTCCTTAAACCATGAGGAGAGGGAGATATGCCAGCGCCGCCAGAAGTCCTGAATGGAGGTGGCAAGATAGGGGCAGCGGAAATTTTCCATGAGCTCAAAGCCCAGCATTTTGGCTGAGCCCCGGGCAATGTCCGAGTAGGCCGAGAAGTCGCAGAATATCTGTATGGCGAAGGCCCCGGTAGCCAGTATAAGCTGTGGGCCAGTGTGCTCGCCGGGGGAGTTATAGACGGTGTTGACGGCGACCGCAAGGTTATCCGCCAGCACCATTTTTTTGAACAGCCCCCAGAGCACCGGCAGAACTCCGGCGCGGATATTTTCAAAGGAGAAATTGTGTACCTCTTTTAGCTGGTGGAGAATGTTCCCCGAGCGCTCAATGGGCCCAGCCACAAGCTGGGGGAAGAAGGAGACGAACAGGGCGTAGTCCGCGAAGTTCCTTTCCGCGGGCACATCTCCACGGTATACGTCCATTGTGTACCCCAGGGCCTGGAAGGTGTAGAAGGATATGCCCACCGGCAGCAGCACGTCTAAAAGCGGGGCGGATATCCCCAGCCCAAGCATTCCCGAGAGCCGGGTGAACAGGCTTGAGGCGAAGTTATAATACTTGAAGAAGAACAGTATAGAGAGGTTGGAGACAAAGCTTAAAGCCAGCCAGAGCCTCCTCTTTCCAAGCGCTTTCCCCGACACAAGCAGCCCGCAGGCGTAGGTAATCACCGTGGACAGCAGCATTAAAAGGGCGTACTTGGGGTTCCAGCACATATAGAAATAGTAGCTGGAGAGCAGCAGCAGGTAGTTCCGGCACTTGGGCGGCAGGATATAGTAGAGCAGCACATTAAGGGCCAGGAACAGTATATACTGGAGGGAGTTGAAATTCAATTTTTACCCTCCTTATCGTCTTTATCAGCTGTGGCGTTGGCGGCGGTGGAGTCGTCCTTATACTTGGGCTCAGCCTTTAGCGTGCCCTCCAGGCGGCTGCTGAAGAGCTCTCCACGGCTCCTCCAAAGCTCCGGGTCATGGGGAGCGGTGGGGGAGGCCCACCGGGTGAGCTGGCCCCCAAGCCAGCGGCTGAACTTCTCAGCACCCCGGCAGTTCAGGTGGAAGCTGTCGAAAAAATCAGTCTGTAAGTCAAAGCCATAGGAGTCAAAGCTGTCGTTAAAGTCCACAAGCTCTGCTCCCAGCTCCTGGAGGTCTCCTCCTATCCTTTCCCGCCATTTATCAGGCAGGCGGCCCACAGAGGGGGTGATATAGAACACCGGGCGAATGTTCCGCTCCCGGCAGAACTCCAGTATTTTCCCCGCAAACAGGAGGTTTTCTTCATATACTCCGTTATCGAGCTCCTCTGAAACGCCGCGCTCGGTGAAGCCATCCAGCGGGCATATTTCCTCAAGGTAGGTGTACCCGCAGAGCGGGTCGGCCTCCTGGGGCTTCAGGTCACCGGGGCCGAGCTCTGTCCAGCGCCCGTGATAGGCGTAGAGGGGCCAGAGTAGGCCCATGAGGGTGTCGCCCTCGGTATAGTCCAGGGTGGGCCGCAGGCGGTTTTCCGTCCAGGGCATGAAAGTGAGATTGGCCTTTATATCGGTGTTTGTAGTGGGGTCGCTCTCAAAAATAAAACCGGTGCACTCGATAAAAACGGTGACCGGGGATTGCGTTTTACAGCACTCGCGCAGGTAATAATATGTGACAGATATGGGCTGGCGGGGCCCGGCCATCACATATGAGGTGACCCCGGACTCCTCGTACAGCACCCCGGGGACGATGTCACAGTATGCCAGGGACGAGCCCATAAACAGCACGTCCACAGTATTTGGCTCCTCTTTAAGGTACATCCCCCAGGTAGCTCCGTAGTCCTGGCGCTTTGGCGTGAGCAGGCGGGCCGCCCCAACACAAAAAAGCCCCAAGGCCAGCAGCAGGCATAAAAAACCGGCGAGCTCGGCTTTAGGGCTTATTTTCTTATTATCATTATTATGAGAGTTTTGGGTTTTCATGGAAAGATTATAGCATAGAGGGGGAGGCTTTGTCAAGCTCTGGCTTCTGCACACAGAGCGCCAGCAGTACCGCCGCCACAGCCCCGCTGAGCTTCCCGGCTATAAGTGCACCCAAAAGTCCTGGCTCCGTGCTTATCACAAATCCCATATGTGCCGCAAGCAGGCTTGTCCCGCTCACAAGGAAGGCGCCGGCGGCAACCTTGCCCCGGCTGTCCATATCCTTGTACATGGACAGGGTGGGCATGGCGCTCACCAGCCCCACCAGCATCCCGGTAAGGCTCTGGGGCTTCATCCCCAGGCGCTCTCCCAGCCAGGCGAAGGGACGCACTAAAAGCCTTCTTAAAAGCTCAGCCGCCGGTAAGCTGCCCAGCATGACTACCCCTATGGACGCCACCACGGACATGGCCTCCTGAATTGGGGCCATCCCCGGAAGTATCCCGAAGCCTGTCATACTCTCCACAGCAGCCAGGGCAAGGCCGATGGTGACTATCCACCGTATGCCCTCGGCTAAGATACAGAAGCCCTTTATCATCTTTCCCGGGGATATTTTAAGCCCAACGAGCAGCAGGAGGGCCAGGAGGAAGACCGGGATATTCTGGTGCAGACAGGAGAGCAGGGGAATCCCGGAGAGCAGCCCTCCAGCAACCAGGCCCACCGGCATTGCGGAGAGGCCCAGCATTATCCCCCGGGCAAAATACCCCCGGTCGTCCTTTGGTATCATGCCCATGCCCACAGGTATGGTAAACACCACTGTGCAGCCGAATATTGCCGACACCACCAGGCCCGCGTAGCTGCCAATAGCCGGGTCCTCACAGAGCTCCTTTGCAAGCTGGTAGCCGCCCATATCTATGGCCAGCAGGCTCCCGAACATAGCCGGGTCAACGCCTATCAGCCTGTAGAGCGGCACTATGACCCCGCCAAGGGCCTTTGCCAGCACAGGGGACAGGCATATCATCCCCGCCATGCTGAGGCCCATAGAGCCAAGGAGCATGAAGCCGGTCTCGAACTTGTCCCCATAGCCCCATTTGTTGCCCCTAAGCCTGTCGAAGCCACCCAGCAGGGCTCCGGCAGCCATTATAATCATCAGTATATCATTCATATAGTTTAAGATAATTTGAGATAATTTAAAGTTGATTAAAACACAAAAGACTGCTTCATCATGTCCTCAATCTCAGGTATGGTCCTGGGGGTCATGGTAGAGAGATTTTCACAGCCGGTCTCTGTCACCAGGCAGTTGTCCTCAAGCCTGAAGCCGATACCAAATTCCTCATGGTATATGCCGATGTCCACACAGAACACCATATTGGGAGCGATGACCTCAGGGGTCTCAACGGCGTCGTGCACGTCATAGCCAACATGATGGGCCCCGCCGTGCCACATATACCTGCCGATATCCTTCACATCCTCCAAAAGCCCAGCATCCTTCATAAGCTCAGCGCAGTACCTGTGGGACTCGCCGTCCACCTCGGCCATCTTCATCCCGGGCCTGATAATGCTGAACATGTGGTTGGAGGTGTCAAGGGCCATCTCATAGAGCTGCCTCTGGCGCTCGTTAAACCTGCCGTTGCAGGGCCAGCCCCTTGACACGTCGGTTATCATATGGTCGTACCATGCGCCCACGTCGTTGAGCACCATGTCGCCGTCCAGAGCCTGGCCCTTGTAGGAGTAGTAATGTATGCAGAAATTGTTCTTCCCAGCGGAGATAATTGAGGGGAAGCCCGGGCCCTGGGGACCGTACTGGCCTATGGCATAGTCGAATACGGCCTTGTACTGGTACTCGTACATCCCGGGCTTGGAGGCCTTCATCATAGAGGTTATCCCCGCGCAGGTTATCTCCTCGGCCTTCCTCATGGCTTCCAGCTCACAGGGCTGCTTTATGGTGCGCAGCCTTCTTATAAGTATGTTGGCGTTCTCCGGCTTCATAAAGGGGTAGTCTCTGGACATGCGCCCAAGGAGCATATGGGCGGGCTCGTCCCGGTCAGAGGGGGAGACCCGGAACAGGTCGAGGTATATGTGCTCATACCTGCCGCTTGTACAGAGCCTGTGCAAATCAGACTCAAAGCTCTCGGTAAAGGCTATGTCCTCAATGCCGGAGATACCGGCGGCTTCATCGGGCTTTATCCGCTCCCCGGTCCAGCGCTCAGCCATCATGTCCGGGGGGAGTATGTAGGCCTTTTCAGTAACCGCACCCCCCTGCTCCTTGCAGGCGATAAAGGCCAGCTCCTGCTGGTCCAGGCCTGTGAGGTAAAGAAAGTTGCGGCTGGTGAAAAATGGGTAGAACTCGTCGTTGATTTTGCGCACCGGTGAGCCGGAGAAGAGCACCAGCAGGGAGCCCTCCTTCATGCCGGCATAGAGCCGCTCCCGGTTTCCGCGATAGTATTCTTTAGTCATACTTTGCCTCCTGTAGAAAATTATATAAATTAAAAGCTGTCAAACACAAATTTACCCGACTGGCTCAAGTCGCTTCCGGTCCACTCTCTGTCCCCGCTTGTACCGGGTTTCAGGGCCGCGGAGGTCTCGTTCTTGTCGCAGAGGGACCAGTTGGCCCAGCTTATGCCCCGCTTATCCAGGAAGTCCAGCCACTGCCGGGACTCCTCTATAAACACCCCGCCGCTTCCGTCCGCGGCGCTTGTGCCCCACTCGCTGACGAACAGGGGGAGCCCGGCCTTCAAAGCGCTGTCGGCCCGGTCCCGGAGCCACTGTCCGTGGGTACCGGCGTAGAAGTGAAGGGTATACATCAGGTTTTCACCAATGACCGGGTCAGCCGCCGCCAGGTGCACGTCCTGGCTCCAGGTGCTGCTGCCAATCAGGATTATGCCCTTTTCCGAGTGCTTCCTGATAGTCTTCACCAGCTCCACGGCATAGGGCTTAATATCCATGGCCCAGTCCGCGCCGCCGTTTGGCTCGTTGCATATCTCATAGAGCACGGCGGGCTCGTCCTTATAGCGCTCAGCTATTTCGTCAAAGAAGGCCTTAGACTCATTGAGATGGTCCATAGGGTTGCCGTCGGAGAGTATATGCCAGTCTATAATCACGTACATATCCTGCTTTATGGCCCTGTCAACAGCCCCGATTGCCTGCTGCTTCACAACTTCCGGCTGGCTGAGGTATCCCCCCTCGCCGGTGTACATGGCTACCCTGAATAGATTAGCCCCATATTTTGCCGTGTTTCTGATGGACTGCTCGCTGGTGTACTGCCCGAACCAGTGGAGGCCGTGGCTACTCATGCCGTGCAAGGCAACGGGCTCGCCGTCTTCATTGCAGAGCTGTGTGCCCTTCACCTGCAGCCAGCCGTTTTCGCTGACCCCACCGGATATAGTCTCAACCGGCCCCGGCTCAGACGGGCCCACAGGCTGACCGTCCATATATTTCAGCGCCCGCATGACTATGGCGCAGGCCTCGGCCCGGGTGAGGCCGGACTTTGGCTTGAAGCGCCCTTTATCGTCCCCGGCAAATATCCCGCAGGAGTACCCGGCTAAAACGCTCTCGTAGTACCTGCCGTTCAGCTGGGAGAAGTCCGTCATCTTTGCGGACTCGGTGTTATAGTCCCCGCGCTTGTCGGGCAGCAGGGCGCGCATGAGTATCTTTGCAGAGAGCTCCCGGGTGATGGGCTTCTCAAATTTCTCCCCGGTGGGCGGTATCTCGTCCCAGTCGTACCAGCCGCGGCTGAGCCCTGCGGACATAAAGGGCGTGGCCCAGTGTCCGGAGCTTGAAGGGCCACCGGTTATACCGGCGCAGCGGGCCACGATAGTTACGAACTGGGCGGCGGTGATGGTATCGCCGGGATGGAACCTGCCGTCGCCGCAGCCGCTTATAAGGCCCCTGGCTGCCAGCTCCTTCACGTCGTTTTCATACCAGCTCCCGGCCTTTACGTCGGGGAAATTAGGTGTACCGGCATTTGCCGGGACCCCTGATATAAACACCAGCGCCAGTGACATTACGGCGCTCAGGGCCTTTGTAAGTATTTCGCTCATAAACGTGCCTCCCCTTAATTTACTGCGGCTTCTATCATAGTACCGGGAGGCCCGGTTGTCAAGTGGAGAGCGGTAGTTTTTTTATGTACACATTGACTTTTATACAGCGGGCGTGGTATGATTAGTTATACAAATCATACTTTTTGCATAGGAGGGCACAGCTATGGGCAGACCGGAGGGAAAGTACGCCTGGACAGTGACCGTGGGGGAGAAGGGCCAGATAGTGATACCAAAGCAGGCAAGGGAGGTCTTCGGTATAAAACCGGGGGACACTCTGATAGTCTTGGGGGACAGGGATAGAGGGCTTGCCATACCGCCCAAGGCCCAGTTCACAAAATTTATCTCAGCCGTCTTTGAGACTGAGGCTGAGGATGAAAAGTGAGGCGGCATTATGAGAAAAGCTTATATTGACAACCTTAGGGCGGGTACGGTCTGGCTGGTGGTGGCGTACCATGTGTGCTACCTTTATAACGGCGTGGGCATACTGGGGAATATCCCGGGCTCGCCCAATATCCCCGTTATGGACGCCGCCGCAAGTATTGTCTATCCGTGGTTTATGATGCTGCTGTTCACCATAGCGGGCATAAGCGCCCGGTACGCACTTAGTAAGCGCACGACAGGTCAGTTTATCAGGGAGCGGGCCGTAAAGCTGCTGGTGCCCTCTACGCTGGGGCTTTTAACACTCCACTGGGTAACCGGCTGGCTGAACATCAAGCTGGGCGGCGGGCTTGAGTACATCCCCGGGCCGCTGGTCTATCCCATCTCCGCTCTCAGCGGCACCGGGCCCCTATGGTTTATACAGATGCTCTTTGTCTTCTCCTGCCTGCTGGTGCTTTTAAGAAAGCTGGACAAGGGGGACAGGCTGTGGCGGCTGGGGGAGAAGTGCGGGATGACGGCGATGGCACTGCTATGGCTGCCCATATTCCTGGGGGCACAGGTGCTGAATATGCCGGTGCTCACTATGTACCGCTTCGGTATATACTTTATAGCCTTTTTAATAGGCTACTTCATCCTGTCCCACGACAGCGTCCAGGAGAAGCTGTCGGAAAACTGCATGCCCCTAGCGGGTGCGGCTGTTATGTTCGGCATAGCCTATATGATACTCTTTCACGGCAAAAACTTCACAGAGCCCCAGTGCCTCAAAAGTCATGTGACCAACATCTATCTCTGGCTTGCGGTGCTGGCAATAATAGGCTGTGGGAAGAAGTTCCTGGACCGTGAGACTAGGTTCACAAAGCTGATTGTCCCATCAAGCTACGGCATTTATATCCTGCACTACCCGGTGCTGCTCACAACAGGGTATCTTCTATGTACATACCTTCAGCTTCCGGCGGCGCTGAACTACCTGCTCACCATGCTGGCAGGGTTTATCATTACCCCTGCGCTGTACTGGCTGATAAGGCGGGTGCCGTTGATACGCTGGCTGGTGCTGGGGGTCAAAGGTCAATAGACGCAATCTCGGGATAGTTGGCCATGAGGGTCATGGTGTTCTCCGCGCTGAAATCCTTTGGGAAAACTACGGAGAGGCTCACCTCAATGAAGGAGTTGTCAAAAATATTGAGATGGGTTGAAATCACCTGTATATTCATATTTGTAAGGGCGCTGACTATCCTCTCCCGGGTATCGTCGCCCTTTTTCATGTGCAGGAGGATTTTGCCCGCATTGCTGCCATTAAGTATACGCCAGTTTTTGTGGAAGAAAAACTGTATGCCCAAAAGCAGCAGCGTGCTCCCAATGCCAAGGGCCCACATCCCCGCGCCTATCGCCATGCCGATACCAAGGGTTGCCCAAATGCCCGCCGAGGTGGTGACGCCGCTGATACTGCGCTTATGGTTTAGGATTATCCCCGCGCCGAGAAAGCCTATCCCGGTGACGACGCTGGCGGCAATGCGGGAGGCGTCAACAGAGACGCCGTCAATTTTTATCACGTCAAAAAAGCCGTATTTCGACACCACCACCATCAGGGACGCTGCCATTGCTATAATGGTATGGGTGCGTATGCCCGCCATCTTCAGCCTGGCCTCGCGTTCATAGCCTATTACCAGGCCGCAGAGGGCAGCTATAAATATGCGCAGAAGGTAGTCCGCCTGTGTAAGTATGTATTCGCTCATGATAAACGCTCCTTGAGGGTATTTCCCATTATTGTACACATATTCACGTCGTATTTCAAGTAGCATATTCTAAAGCCGGGTATCAATTTGTTCCTCTTATTACAGCCTCAAGGAAAATACTGGCGCCCCAAATATGATGCTTGACTTTTTCCCGAAAACCGGGTAATCTATAATATGTATGGGGCGCGGCCCCAAATCCAGATAAAGCAGAGGTGAGCCAGGTGAACGGTCCACGAAGTAATGACAGCGCTGAACCCCGAGAACCTTCCAGCGGCTCGCTTGTCAACATATATCTAGTAAAAACGTGCTGATTCGCGGGCGCGGCTTAATGGCTCCTGCGGGGCCGGTGCTGTATGCTTCTCATTTTACTCTAAAAAATGAAGGAGGTACACACCGATGGAAAACGATAGGATGACAGAACAGCTCCGGCGGCTTGAAGGGCTGCTGGAGGAGAGGAAATTCAGTGAGGCGGGGGCTATGGTGAAGGATATGAACCCTGCCGATGCCGCCGTGTTTCTGGACGAGCTTCAAGAGCAGAAAATGCCCCTTATGTTCCGGCTGCTGCCAAAGGAGCTGGCGGCTGATACCTTCGCCTATATGTCCCCGGAGAGCCAGGAGGTCCTGGTGCGGGGCTTCAGCGACCGGGAGCTGGACGAGGTGATGGAGCAGCTGTTCTTGGACGACACGGTAGACATGATAGAGGAAATGCCCGCCAACGTGGTAAAGAAGATACTGCGCCACGTGGACAGCGAGACCCGCCGGATGATAAACCAGGTGCTGAACTACCCAAGGGACAGCGCCGGGAGTATCATGACCATGGAGTACGTGGATTTAAAGCGGGGTATGACCGTAGAGCAGGCCTTCGAGCGCATACGCCGTACGGGGGTGGAGAAGGAGACCATCTATACCTGCTATGTCACCGACAGCAGGAGGAAGCTCCTGGGTATAGTTACAGTAAAAGATTTGCTGCTGGCAAAAAAAGACGAGGTCATCCGCAATATAATGGAGACCAATATAAAGTACGTCAGCACCCACACCGACCAGGAGGAGGCCGCAAGGGCTCTGAGCAAGTACGACTTCCTGGCCCTGCCGGTTGTGGACGCTGAGGGGCGGCTGGTGGGCATAGTCACCGTTGACGACGCCATTGACGTTATCCAGGAGGAGGCCACCGAGGATATCGAGAAGATGGCGGCTATTGCCCCGTCAGACAGGCCGTATATGAAAACCGGCGTGTTCGCCACTTGGCGAAAGCGCGTGCCCTGGCTTCTGTTCCTTATGATATCCGCCACATTTACAAGCGGCATACTGGCCTCCTTTGAAGGGGCGCTGGCTGCCAGCATGGTGCTCACAAACTTCATACCCATGCTAATGGACACCGGCGGCAACTCCGGGGGCCAGAGCTCGGCTACCATAATCCGCGGGCTGTCTTTAGGGGAGATACAGTACAGGGACGTGCCGAAGGTGCTGCTGAAGGAGTGCAGCGTGGCTATGCTCTGCGGCGGGACGCTGGCCCTTGCTAACTTTGTGAAGCTGCTGGTGATTGACAGGGTATCCCTTACGGTGGCGGCGGTGGTGTGCGTCACCCTTGTAGCAGCCATACTGGTGGCAAACCTGGTGGGCAGCAGCCTGCCCATATTGGCAAAGCGCCTGGGGCTGGACCCGACTGTTACCGCAAGCCCGCTTATCACCACTATTGTGGACGCGGTTGTGCTGATGATTTACTTTAATGTTGCCAAGGCAGTTCTGGGAATTTAAGGCTTTTACCTCTTGCACAATATTTTTTTCCATGATATAATTAAAACGAGCACCAAATACCGGCCAAATTTCCGGCCGGTATTATTATAATAAAAACAAATTATGGAGGAATGTACTATGTCAAAGATAGTTAATGTGGCTATCGTGGGCTGCGGCGGCATGGGCGGCGGCCACGCCGTAGCCATTGCTACAGGCAGCGGCCAGGCCCTCTGGATGACCGACGGCTCAAAGGGCCGCGAGCTTGCCCCCGGCGATACCGATTTAAAGACGAAGATGGCCCTCTCCGGCACCTTTGATGTGAAGGAGGAGCGCCAGGAATGGGCCCGCAGGCAGGGCTTTAACACCTATAACAGCTTCGAGGAGATACTTGAGGACCCCCAGGTGGACGTGGTGCTGGTAGCTACGCCCAACGACAGCCACAAGGATTTGAGTATAAGGGCTATGAGGGCCGGCAAGCATGTGCTCTGTGAGAAGCCGGTTATGATGAACAGCAAGGACTTTGAGGATGTGCTTGAGGTTGCAAAGGAGACCGGCAAGGTGTTCTATCCCCGGCAGAACCGCCGCTGGGACAAGGACTACCTCACTATGAAGAAGCTTTTTGAGGAGAAGACCCTGGGCGAGGTGTTCCATATAGAGTCCCGCTACCACGGCAGCCGCGGCATACCCGGCGACTGGCGCGGCATTAAGGAAAAGGGCGGCGGCATGATGTTCGACTGGGGCGTGCACCTGCTGGACCGCATGGTGATGATGATTCCCGGGAAGATAAAGACTGTCTATGCCCGTATGACCCATGTCACCAACGACGAGGTCGACGACGGCTTCATTATGAATATGACCTTCGAGAGCGGCATTACCGCCACAGTGGAAGTTGGCACCTGCAACTTCATCGGCCTGCCCCACTGGTACATGACCGGCACCAAGGGCACCGCTATCATCCAGGATTTCCAGGACAAGGGCCATATGGTGCTCCTGCGCAGCTGGGAGGACAAGGACGCCACCCCAATCCTCATGGGCGAGGGCCTCTCCAAGACCATGGCCCCCCGCAGCAGCGACACCATGGACGATATGCCTCTGCCGGACTTTACCTATGACCGCAACGAGCTCTATTCCAATGTCTGCGACGTTGTGCTGGGACAGGGCGAACAGATAGTGAAGAATGAGGAGGCCCTGCGTATACTGAAGCTGATGGAGGCCGCGCTGGAGTCCGACAGGAGAGGTACATCCGTTGAATTCGAGTGAGCTTATTAGGGCGCTGGGCGTACCCGAGGGGCCTGTAGATGTGGTGCTTGACACTGACACCTATAACGAAATAGACGACCAGTTCGCCATCGCCTACATGATGCGCTCACCGGAGCTGCGCACTAAGGCCATTTACGCCGCCCCATTCTTTAATGAGAACTCCTCCGGCCCCGAGGACGGTATGCTCAAGAGCTACGATGAGATATTCAAGGTGCTGGAGCTGCTAGGGGAGAGGGCCGAGGTCTATAAGGGCTCGCCGGAGTATCTGCCCGACGAGGGCACGCCGGTAAAATCCCCCGCCGCCAAGGACCTCTGCCGCAGGGCAAAGGAGTATAGCCCGGAGCGGCCACTCTACGTTGTAGCTATAGGCGCAATTACAAATATAGCCTCAGCCCTGCTTATGGACCCAAGTATAAAGGACCGCATAGTTGTGTCCTGGCTGGGGGGTCACGGCATGGACTTCCATGACACTAAGGAGTTCAACCTAATACAGGATGTTGCCGCCGCCAGGGTGGTAATGGGCAGCGGGGTGCCCTTTATACAGCTCCCCTGCTACGGCGTGGTGACATCTTTCTCCACCAGCCGCCCGGAGCTTGAGTATTGGCTCAAGGGCAAAAATCCCCTTGCCGACTACCTCTGCCGCAACACCATAGAGGCCGCAGAGAGCTACGCCTCCGGTACAGCCTGGAGCCGTGTTATCTGGGACGTGACGGCGGTGGCCTGGCTCTTAAACCGGGATGACCGTTTCATGCTCTCGCGCCTGCAGCCGGTGAGCCTGCCTGCTTATGACGGACAGTACGAGCGCTGCCCCACGGCGCACCTTATGCGGTACGTCTACCATATCAACCGGGACGCCCTGCTCACGGACCTGTTTAAAAAGCTCACGGACTGAGCTTAAAAACCACACAAAAAGGCCCGCCGTTCAGCTGAGAACGGTGGGCTTTAGTTTGCAAGAAAACCCGCTTGACCGTAATGTGCGTCTCAATAACCTGCCTACAAAGGAAACAGGTGGGTGCCCTCCCGCATGGTTCACGCTCCCTTCTTCCAGCCGCGGTCAAAGCCGGGCCGGGAGGTCTGCAATCCGCAGGCGGAGGGGGGCTCCCTAATTGATGAGTGTAGGGTTATATGTGCACAATTCGCGCATCAAGCAGGTTGATGTGAGGAGCTTGCCTTTACTCCTCAGGCTCGTCGTAATAGGCCTCGTTGAAGCGGGTCTCGAAGATTTCAGCCAGCCTATCCAAAAGCTCGTCGTCCTCAAGCTCCTGGAGCTGCTCTTCGCCGTCCTCCTCTATGACCTCGAAGATATAGTAGGTCTCGGCGTCCGAGGCCATATCCTCAGGGTCCTGCCGGGTGGGGACCAGAGCCATAAAGTGGCCGTCGTCAGTCTCCAACTCGTCAATAATTTCAAACTCATGCTCCTGGCCCTCGTCGTCTATGAGGGTGATGAGGTCTGCTTCAAATCCAGTATCCAAAGTAACAGCTCCTTTCCGATACGCCTATTGTACATAAAAACCTCCGGAAAGTCAAGCTGAATTTTGCCGCCGTGAGATAATTTGCCCAAATTCCCTGCAAAATAGCCGTGTCCTGAGAGCTTTGTAATATCTGGCAGAAATTTTTCAAAATATTTTAAAAAAGCTATTGACAAATCCGTGAGGACGGTGTATAATTAAGCCACAACAAAAGAAGATATACAAAATCTTCAAGTCAGTTGCAGGCCGGATGGATCGGAAGTAGCGAGCTGTAAATGGTAAAGCCCAAAAGCTCAGTGAAAACGGTGGGGAGAGGAAATCAGCCGCAGGGCAAAAGAAAAGACCGGCAGGTAGCTCCAGGATGGAGTGAAAGATAAGGCCGGATGCAGGCGGCAGCCAGTAAGGCGGCAAAATCATTGACGGAAAGGCGGGCGAGTCCAATGGACAACAGTATCGAATCACAGCACGGCGGGCTCGTGGCCCGCAAATGAATATAGATGAAGCCCCAAACAACAGAACATAAGAAAGGCAGGTCAATATATAGTTGGACATATTAAAGTCCCGCAATGACCAGCAGGCATAGACCTAATCGGGTTCCGCAAATTACATAGCTTAACAAAGCGAATCAAAAATAAAAATGCGGGCGGATGGATTAGTACAGATATGCCGGAAAAGGAAGATATACCAATGGGCTGTTGAGTGTTCTTTGAAAAGTTCACAGAAAGTGTTAAACTTCATCGATAAATAAGAGGTCCCCGGGTCGCTACCGGGGACCTTTCTCATTTGCATTTTTATCCGTTTTCCAGAAAGTTCACCTTGAATTTCCGCTGGATATGCTGTATAATATAAAATATATACCATATTTCAGGAGGCATCTGAATGGCAAAACACTGGGACTCCGACGCTTTCTGGCGTCACTACACCGACCTTATCAGCGGCTCCAATTTGGGGAGCATGGCTGGATACCCTCAGCATGGGAATACCTGCCGGCTGCTGCACAGCGTGGCTGTTGCATATTATAGCTGCCGTCTGGCGGCACTGCTGGGCGGAAGGTTCCATATGCGGGATATGACAAGGGGAGCCCTTTTTCACGACTACTTCTTCTATGACGCCCAGGACGGCGACCCTGCCCATAAAAAGCACTGGTCCCGCCACCCTGACATAGCCTGGCGCAACGCCTCGAAGGAGCTGGAGCTCACAGGCATTGAGGCGGACATAATACGTACCCACATGTTTCCACTGACACCCCGTCCCCCAAAGTATCGTGAGGGCGCGGTAGTCACACTGGTGGATAAGGGCTGCTCGGTGTATGAGTTCTTCAAGAGAAAGCGGCCCTACCCAAAGCTTGCGGGGAGGGTATAGATGGATTTTGCCGTCCGGTTTTCCGGGCGGTTTTTTGTTTCTCGACTGTTCTTAAGGAAAAGGCCGGCCCCATCCAAATCACAGCACTTGCATTTTTTGGGAAAAAGAGTTATAATATACCGGTTATATCATGCAGGGACAGGCTCCGGGGCGTTTTTTCTCTCAGATTCCGGGCAAGCTATATCTGCCAGGGGTTATTTCCTAAGGAGGCGGCAAAGGTGCGAACACTCTTTAAAAAGTACCGCGAGCTAATACTTTACGTGTTCTTCGGCGGGCTCACCACACTGGTGGACTGGGTGAGCTACTGGCTCATGACGGACCTTATGCACGTGCCCTACATGACGGCGGCGTTTTTATCCCAGGTGCTGTCAATACTCTTCGCCTACGTGACTAACCGGCGCTTTGTCTTTGAGAGCAGGGTGCGGGGGGCCGGGGCGGTGGCCCTGGAAATGGCTAAGTTTTTCGGGGCCAGAGGAGCGTCGCTGCTGCTGAACATGCTTGTGATGTTCGTGGGAGTGGACCTGTTGCATGTGAACGACAAGCTTATAAAGGTGATAGCCAGCGTGCTGGTAATCATCGCAAACTACATTTTCAGCAAGCTCTTTGTGTTCCGCAGCTCGGGGCATGAGGGCGGCGGGGAGGACCCTAATGGCAAAGAGAAGAAATGAACAGGCCTTTCAGGATGTTTCCAGCTATTCAAACGGTGAAGGCAAGAAGCGGCGCAAGGGCCGCAGGGTGAGGATTGCGCTCCAGTGCGTGGCGTGTTTGCTGTGCGTTATAATGATACTGTTCGGCTCGGCGCTGATATACATATCGATGGATGTTATCAGCGAGCTGAGCACCACCACCATCACCAAGGACCCGGCCCTTCTGGGTATCAACGATAACCCGGTGGTAGACTATGCCCAGGATGACAGCATTGTAAATATCGCCATGTTCGGCGTGGACTCCAGAAACAGCGAGTTCAGGGGGCTCTCAGACGTCACCATGATACTCACCGTTGACAATAAGCACGATACTGTAAAGATGACCTCTATTCTCAGGGACAGCCTGGTCTATATTGAGGGCGATGGCTACGGCGGAGCATACTATAATACCAATACCAAGATGAACGCTGCCTACTCCTGGGGAGGCCCGGAGCTTGCCATACGTACCTTAAATCAGAACTTCGGCCTGCGCATTGAGGACTATGTGACCATAAACTTTGTGAATATGGCGGCTATCGTCGACGCCTTCGGGGGCGTGGAGATGGAGGTAACTGCCGACGAGATAGACGAGATAAACCTGAATCTCCGCAACCTTATCTGGGAGGTTGAAGACCAGAAAAACCAGGACTACTATAACGGAATTGAAAATACAAACTACCCCCAGGTGGTAGACAGCGACTTTATGTACGCCACCGGTGACGTAGATACCTATCTCTTAAACGGCAACCAGGCGGTGTCCTATGGGCGCATAAGAAATATAGGAAGCGACTTTGGGCGGGTTGAACGCCAGCAGAAGGTGCTCACCGCTTTGATAAGCCGGGTGAAGAACTTCGGCATGGCCGAGTACCCGAATCTGGTAAAGAAGCTGGCCCCATATGTGGATACGAGCCTCTCTATTAATGATATAATAGGAATGCTCCCCATACTCGCCACTGACCTTTCTGTGGAGCGCATATCCGTGCCGGACCCCGACGCAGAGACGGACCTACAGGATATTGAGTACGACCTGGTGTATAATTTGGAGAACGCGGCGAAGCGTATGAGCGCCTTCATGTTCGAGGAGGGCTCACCGTACTGGGAGGAATATAAGGACATAGTTGAGGCCTCCAAAAAGTAGTTTAGGATAAAAAAGAGAATATTATAGGGAATTGGTGAATGGGACAGAAAAGAGATAACAGGGCGGCAGGCCGCCACGCAGCGCCGACAGGCCGGGAAAGGCCCCGGCGCGAGACCCTAAAGGACAATTATTACTATGAGGACAGGCAGTTTGAGGACGTGTCCAGCTACTCCTCCGAATCCCGCCGGCAGCTGGACCGGGCAGCCGTGAAGCGGGCAAAGAGGGCTCCCAAAAGGCAGGAACCTGCGCGCAGGGGGAGGCCCGCCCCCAAACCAAAGCGCCGGATAAATGCCGGGGCGCTTATAGCATGGATGGTGTTCCTGCTGGTGATAGGCGGGGTGGGGCTGTTTATATACATGTTCTCAGGCTTGAAGGTCACTGACCTGGGCGGCGACCTGGCTGTGGCGGCGGGACAGGCCGGGGTAAAAAATATAGCGATGTTCGGCGTGGACAGCAGGGACGGAGAGAACGTGGGTCGTTCGGACGCTGTGATGGTGCTGAGCATAGACAGCCGGAGCCATACTTTAAAAATGTCCTCGTTTATGCGGGACAGCAACGTGTATATCGAAGGCTACGGCTACGATAAGCTCACCCATGCCTATGCCTATGGCGGGCCGGAGCTTGCGGTGCGCACCATAAACCAGAACTTCAGGCTTGACATAACAGACTATATTACCGTGAATTTCTACGACATGACGGAGATAGTTGACGCCTTCGGGGGCGTGGAGCTGGAGCTTACCGGGGAGGAGATGCTGGAGGTAAACCGCAACCTATTCAACCTCAGCCGCGAGGCCGAGAACGAGGGCTCAAAGGCTCCTATCAGGCACGACGACTACTTCACCGCCACCGACGGCACGCATAATATGATAGACGGAGAGTTTATCGGCGGCAAGTACCTCCTCAACGGCGCTCAGGCTGTGGCATACTCCCGTATCCGCTACATCGGCGGCGACGGCGAGCGTACCAGCCGCCAGCATGAGGTCCTGAAGGGGCTGCTGCAGCGGGCCAAGCAGCGCACTGTGTTTAGCTGGCCCTCTATAGTCCATGGTGTTGTGCCCCACTGTGAGACCTCCATGGACTTTATGGATATGGTGAAGCAGGTGCCATTTGCCTTCGGGCATATTAAAATGGAGAGCGCCACCTTCCCCGGCGCGGCAGAGGGGGCATATGACGCTAATAACGAGAACGGTCAGTATGTTATGGGCTTCGATGAGGAGCTTATGAGGGAGAACCTGCACCGGTTTATTTACGGTGACAAATAAAAGGAGGACAACATATGAGTGAACCTGTACTGGTCATTATGGCTGCGGGCCTTGGAAGCCGCTACGGTGGGGGAGGTCTCAAGCAAGTGGACCCGGTGGGTCCCTGCGGGGAGAGGATAATTGACTTCTCCATGTACGACGCTTATAAGGCCGGATTCCGCAAGGTGGTCTGCGTTATAAAGCGAGACATGCTGGAGGATTTCAAGAAGGAGATAGCCGCCCCCATTGAGAAGTACATGCAGATAGATTACGCCTTCCAGGAGCTCACCGACATACCCGAGGGCTGCGAAATCCCCGAGGGCCGGGAGAATCCCTGGGGCACAGGCCACGCCGCTCTTTGCGGGGCCAGGCTCTGCGGGGACGCGCCATATGCGGTGATAAACGCCGACGATTTTTATGGGCGGGAGGCCTATGAGAAGCTCTATAATTTCCTGAAGTCCGCCAATCTTGAGGGCCCGGTACAGGATTTGTGTATGGTGGGCTATCAGGTGAAAAACACCATCTCCGAAAACGGCTATGTGGCCCGGGGAGTCTGTGCCACTGAGGACGGTATGCTTGCCCAGGTGGTGGAGCGCACCAAGATAGGCCGCACTCCCGATGGAAATATCGGCTACAGTGAGGACGACGGCGAGACCTGGGTGCATATCTCCCCCGAAACCCCGGTGTCCATGCAGTTCTGGGGCTTTACTCCCGGCTTCACCAAATCCCTTGAGGAGGAGTATGCCCGCTTCTTTAGCGAAGACCTTCCGAAAAATCCCTTAAAGGGCGAGTTCTTCCTGCCGTTTGCCGTAAACGCCATGCTCCAGCAGGGCAGGGCAACGGTTAGGGTGCTTGAGACCGGGGGCAAGTGGTACGGCGTGACCTACAGGGTGGACCGTCAGTCTGTGGTGGATGCCCTGCAGGAGCTCACCGACAAGGGGGAATACCCCACGCCGCTTTGGGGATAAGCCTATAATATAGTCCGCAGGCGCCGCTCATTTGGGTGGCGCTTTTTCGTGCCGCGGGAACAGTTACACATAGAACTTGGTCGAATTTTGTGAATTTTTACAAAGTTAAGGTGTCTGTTACGCAATCTTTCCAAAAAATAACTAAAAACCACTTGAAATTTTTTTCAGATATGGTATTATAAGAGCAGGGAAATCTCCCTCCTAGTATGGCTGGCTGTAAAGCGGCGCATTTGCCCGCAGGACTAAAAGGCCGGTCAAAAGAAAGGAACGTGACTGCAGCTATGAATACTGAACTGACCGGTGAAAAGAAGGTCCCTGCTGGCGCGCAGGCAAAGGATGACCCGGAGCAGGTGCCATTATTCCTGTTTCACAGCGGCAAAAACCGGCGCCTATATGAGTATATGGGTGTGCACAAGACCACCCGTAATGGGAAAAGGTGTATGGTGGCAAGGGTTTGGGCTCCAAAGGCCCGGGCAGTGTCCCTTGTGGGCAATTTCTGCAACTGGGATAGCGCCAAGTACCCCATGAAAAAGGTGGACGACAGCGTCTGGGAATGCTATACGGACTTCGAGTTTGAGCCCTATGAGATGTATAAGTTTTATATTAAGACCGCCTCTGGCGAGGACACCTATAAGGCGGACCCCTTTGCCTGGCACACGGAGACCAGGCCTGGCACAGCCTCACGGTGGTACGAGCTGGAGGGATACGGCTGGGGAGACTCCCAGTGGCAGAAGAAAAAGGAGACGGACAAGCACTACT
This sequence comes from Acutalibacter sp. 1XD8-36, assembly GCF_009917525.1. Taxonomy (GTDB): domain Bacteria; phylum Bacillota; class Clostridia; order Oscillospirales; family Acutalibacteraceae; genus Acutalibacter. The sequence goes on along the minus strand of NZ_QZDU01000001.1, from coordinate 475,887 downwards.
CCCAGCCGGTGAACATATATGAAATGCACGCGGGCTCCTGGCGTAAATACGCGGACGGCTCAGTGTTTTCCTATGATAAGCTGGGGGATGAGCTCATACCATATGTTAAGGAGATGGGCTTCACCCATATTGAGTTCATGCCTCTGACGGAATACCCCTACGACGGCTCATGGGGATATCAGGTGATGGGTTATTTCGCACCCACCTCCCGCTACGGTCAGCCAAAGGATTTAATGAGGTTTGTAGACCGCTGCCATCAGGCGGGGATAGGCGTGATAATGGACTGGGTACCGGCCCACTTCCCAAGAGACGCGGCTGGTCTTGCCAAATTCGACGGCACTCCCTGCTATGAGTACGAGGACCCCAGGAAGGGCGAGCATAAGGAGTGGGGCACGCTGGTGTTTGACTACGGCAAGCCCGAGGTCATAAGCTTCTTGATGTCCAGCGCCGTGTTCTGGCTCAAGGAGTACCACGTGGACGGCCTGCGTGTTGACGCGGTGGCCTCAATGCTGTATCTGGACTATAACCGCCGGGACGGCGAGTGGATTCCCAATAAGGACGGCGGCAAGGAGAACCTGGAGGCGGTCGCTTTCCTACAGGCGCTCAATGAGGCGGCCTTCGCTGAGGTGTTGGACCCGATGATGATAGCCGAGGAGAGCACCTCCTGGCCTATGGTCTCAAAGCCTACCTTCATGGGTGGCCTGGGATTCAACTACAAGTGGAATATGGGCTGGATGAACGATATGCTCAGATATATGTCCATGGACCCGCTATTTAGAAGCGGCAACCATAACAGCCTGACATTCTCATTCTTCTACGCCTTCTCCGAGAACTTTATCCTACCAATCTCCCACGATGAGGTGGTGTACGGCAAGGGCTCTCTGATAAATAAAATGCCTGGCACCGACGAGCAGAAGGCTGCGGGCATGAGGTGCTTTGTAACCTATATGATGGGCCATCCCGGCAAGAAGCTACAGTTTATGGGCACTGAGTTTGCCCAAAAGGACGAGTGGAACTACGAAAGGGAGCTTGAGTGGTATCTCCTACAGTATAAGGAGCATAAGGACGCCCATGACTTCTTCAAGGCCGTAAACCACTTCTACCTTAGCCGTCCCGAGCTTTGGGAGGTGGACTTCTCCTGGGAGGGCTTCGAGTGGATAAGTAACGACGACTATACCCAGAGCGTTATTGCCTTCAGGCGCAAATCCAAGGAAGGCAAGGAGCTTGTGTGTGTCTGCAACTTTGTTCCCGTCCAGCGGGAAAACTATAAAATTGGCATTCCCCAGTGGGGCACCTGGAGCGAGGTGTTCACCTCTGACGACAGCGCCTTCGGCGGCGGCGGTGTCACCAACGGTAAGAGCATAATGACCATCGACGAGCCTATGCACGGCTGCGAGCAGTGCATAGAGCTGACGCTGCCGGCAAACACCGTGTTCTTCCTTGAGTGCACAAAGCCCGGCGTGAAGCCAAAGCCCAAGGCGGTCAAGAAGGAGAAGCCTGAGCCGGCCATAGTTACCGATGCAGGCAGGCACGCGGCTACGGCCAGCGCGTAAAACTTCCAGGCAAGAAAGCACCGTTTCCCATCGCGGAGGCTTTTCGTAATATATAAAAACGAGAATACAGGAGGACGAACAATGTTACCCAAACAAGAGGTCGTAGCCATGCTGCTTGCGGGCGGCCAGGGCAGCAGGCTGGGTGTGCTTACAAAGGACATCGCCAAGCCCGCCGTGCCCTTCGGGGGAAAGTACCGCATTATAGACTTCCCCCTCTCCAACTGCGTCAATTCCGGCGTTGAGACTGTAGGCGTGCTTACCCAGTACCAGCCCCTGGAGCTCAACGAGTACATCGGCTCCGGCCAGCCCTGGGATTTGGACAGCATGAACGGTGGCGTGCATGTGCTCTCTCCCTATGAGAAGCGCAAGAATACCGACTGGTATAAGGGTACGGCTAACGCCATCACACAGAATATCCCTTTCATTGACAGATATAACCCCGACTATGTGCTGGTCCTCTCCGGCGACCATATCTATAAGATGGACTACTCCAAGATGATAGCCTTCCACAAGGAGAAGGAGGCCGCTGTAACTATAGCTGTGCAGCAGGTGCCTATGGCCGAGGCCAGCCGCTTCGGAATCCTGAATACCAACGAGGACGACTCCATCTATGAGTTTGACGAGAAGCCCGCGAAGCCCAAGAACGACCTTGCAAATATGGGCATTTACGTATTCAGCTGGGATAAGCTCAGGAAGTTCCTCTTAGCTGACGAGGAGGACCCCAAGAGCTCCAACGACTTCGGCAAGAACGTGCTGCCCGCCATGCTGAATGCCGGCGAGCGCATGTACGCCTACCGCTTCAACGGCTACTGGAAGGATGTGGGCACCATCGACAGCCTTTGGGAGTCCAATATGGATATCCTGGACCCCAATGTGCCCCTGGACCTTAGCGACCCCGACTGGCGCATTTACAGCCGCAACCCTGTAATGCCGCCGCACTATATCGCCAAGGGAGCCCATGTGCAGAACTCTACTGTTGCCGAGGGCTGCAATGTATACGGAAACCTTGAGTTCTCCGTGCTCTTCGCTGGGGTATATGTAGCACCCGGCGCAGAGGTGTACTCCTCTATAATTATGCCCGGCGCCCGCATTGAGGAGGGAGCCAGGGTACAGTACGCTATAGTTGCCGAGAACGCCGTAGTTGGCGCGGGGGCTGTGGTGGGCCAGAAGCCGGAGGATGTTGAGAACAAAGACGAGTGGGGCGTGGCGGTAGTCGGCCCCGGCTGCAAGGTGCCACCCGGCGGCAGCGTAGCGCCCAAGGAGATGCTGGACGCTGAGGAGGCCGGCAAATGAGTAAACTGCTGAATAATATGACTGAAACGAAAGGGAGATGGTCCATATGATGCGCGGCAATGAAGTTATCGGCATCCTCTTTGCATATGTGCACGAGGAGCGTGTAAGAGAACTGACGGAGAACCGGGTGATGGCCTCCATACCCTACGGCGGCCGCTACAGGCTGGTGGATTTCGCCCTCTCAAACCTGGTGAACTCTGGGGTAAACAAGGTAGGCGTTATCACCGAGCAGAACTACCAGTCCCTTATGGACCACCTGGGCTCAGGCAAGACCTGGAACCTGTCCCGCAAGAGGGAGGGCCTGTTCCTACTGCCGCCGTTTGGGGCGGAGATTAGCCGTACCGACGGCCTGGTATCAAGCCTTGCCTCTATCCACCGCTTTTTAAAGAACTCCAAGGAGGAGTACGTGCTCATTTCCAACTGTGACACAGTCTCCAACATAGACTATAGGGACGTGTTCCGCTTCCACTCCGAGAAGAACGCGGACATCACGGTTATCTACCGCCACGGCACATCCCCTGATACGGATAAGAACGTGGTCTACACAGTGGACCCAGAGGGCTACGTGCTGGATATACTTATAAAGCGCGGAAGCGACCAGAACTGCAATTACGGCATTGGCAAATGTATTATACGCCGCCAGAAGCTGATTGACCTGGTGGACGACTGCATGAGCCGCAACCTGTATGATTTCGACAGGGACATTATGCAGCGCAACCTGAAGGATATGAAGATTTACGGCTATGAGTACACCGGCGCGGCCTACACAATCAGCTCCTTCAAGGACTATTTCGAGGCCAATATGGCCCTGATGGACCCGAAGGTCCGCACCCAGCTGTTCCCGGCGGAGCACCCCATCTACACTAAGGTGAGGGACGATATGCCCGCAAAGTACGGCCTTGGCTCCTCGGTGGAGAACTCCATTGTAGCCGACGGCTGTGTTATAGACGGCGAGGTTGAGAACTGCGTGCTCTTTAGAGGAGTGCGGGTAAAGAAGGGTGCAAAGCTCCGCAACTGCGTCATTATGCAGGACTGTGTCATTGGCGAGGGCACTAAGCTTGAATATGTTGTGGCAGACAAGAACGTAGAGTTCGATATGAACCGCAACATGTCCGGCTCCTCCAGCTACCCGGTCTATGTGGCAAAGGGGAGCAGGGTCTGAGTCCGCGGAAAAAACTTGAGGCAGAAAGGAACTACCAATTATGAAGATTTTGTATTGTGCAAGTGAGGCCCTGCCATTCTCCGCAACAGGAGGACTGGCGGACGTGTCCGGCTCGCTGCCCCAGGCTTTGCGGGCCAGGATGGTGGGCTGCCGGGTGGTGGTGCCGCTGTATGATAACGTATCCCAGGAGCTGCGGGACAAGATGAAGTTCGTCACGAGCATTTCCGTGCCCGTGGCCTGGCGGCGGCAGTATTGCGGCATTTTTGAGGCCAAAATAGGCGCTGTGACCTATTATCTCATAGATAACCAGTATTACTTCAAGCGCGGCAGTCTCTACGGCCACTTTGACGACGCGGAGCGCTTTGCCTTCTTCTCAAGGGCCGTTTTGGAGATGCTGCCCTATATCGACTATAAGCCCGACGTGATACATGCCAACGATTGGCAGTGCGCACTGGTGCCTGTGTATTACAGGCTCTTCTATGCCAATAACGACTGGTACTCCGGCATTAAGACACTATTTACCATCCACAACATCCAGTATCAGGGGCAGTACGGCAAGGATATCCTTGAGGATGTCTTCGGCATTCCGGCCTACGAGAGCCAGCTCCTGGAGTTCAATAAGGATGTAAACCTGATGAAGGGTGCTATCGAGTGCGCCAACTGGGTATCGACTGTCAGCCCAACATACGCCCAGGAGATTCTGGACCCATGGTTCTCCCATAAGCTGGACCCCATCCTCAAGGAGCGCTCCTGGAAGCTGTCCGGCATATTAAACGGTATAGATACAGTGGGCTACGACCCCGAGACCGACAAAGACCTTTTCGCAAACTACAGCAAAGAGGACAAGGCGAATAAGGCGGTAAACAAGAAGAAGCTGCAGGAGCGCCTGTGCATTGAGGTAGACCCTGAGGTGCCGCTGATAGGCATGGTCACCCGCCTTGTGTCCCATAAGGGCCTTGACCTAGTGAAGGATGCTGTGGACAATGTTATGGAATACTCCAACGCACAGATAGTTATTCTAGGCAGCGGGGACCTGGAGTATGAGAACTACTTCAAGTGGATGCAGGAGAAGTACCCAGGACGCTTCGTGCTCTGCCTGGGCTTTGTGCCTGAGCTTTCAAGGAAGATATACGCCGGAGCCGACATCTTCCTCATGCCCAGCAAGTCCGAGCCCTGCGGCCTGTCTCAGATGATAGCCCTGCGCTATGGAACTATACCGGTGGTCCGTGAGACCGGCGGCCTAAAGGACTCCATCACAGACAGTGGCGACGGCGAGGGCAACGGCTTCACGTTCATGACCTATAACGCGGGCGATATGCTACACAGCCTGCACCGTGCCATCTACGCCTATAACTCCGACAAAAAGGGCTGGGGCGTGCTGGTAGACCGGGCTATGAACTGTGACAACAGCTGGGGCCGCTCGGCGGGCGAGTATATCAAGCTGTACAAACAGATAATGGAGAGCTAAAGACTGAAAGATAAGCAGTAATAAATAGGAGCCTGGGCGCTTTGCCCGGGCTCTTTTCGTTTACATTACGAACATATAAGTATTACAACTTTATTACAAAATGCTCCTTACCTTCCAAGTAACCGGGTCGTCTAATAGGTGAAAGGAGTGGAAAGTGATGGAATACCTTGATTTTAACAATAGAGCCGCCATAGAGGAATATGAGGCCTTTTTAAGCAGCAGGAGCGCTCATTTTTTACAGTCTACCCTATGGGCCGGGGTAAAGCACCGCTGGAGGCATGAGGTCATAATATCCAGGGACAGCCACGGAAGCATCCGGGCTTCGGCGCTGGTGCTGGTAAAACGGTTTCCTCCCCCCTTCAAGCCGTTTCTATACTGTCCGAGGGGGCCGGTCTGTGACGTCACAGACCAAGAGTCCCTGAAGGATATCCTTCAGGGACTAGAGGAGCTTGCCGGCAGATATCACGCCTACTCATGCAAGCTGGACCCGCCCATAGACGAGACGGACAGCCGGGCCGTGTACGCACTGCGTAATGCCGGCCTGAGGTTTACCGCCTGGCAGCCGGACGACCTGACAATACAGTGCCGCAATAACTACGTGCTGGACATAGGCGGGCGCTCGGAGGAGGAGCTGCTGGCCTCTTTTAAGAGCAAGTGCCGCTATAATATCAGACTGGCACAGCGCAAAGGGGTTACCTGCAAAGTGTACGGCAAGGAGCGCCTTGCCGACTTCCAGCGGCTGATGGAGGAGACCAAGGACCGTGACGGCTTCGACATGCGCAGCGAGTCCTATTTTGCCCGTATGCTGGACTCACTGGGGGAACACTGCCGGCTATATCTCTGTGAGTACCAGGGGCAGGCGCTGTCAGGGGCCATATGCGTTCAGTATGGCGGCAGGACCACCTATCTGTATGGAGCCTCTACCGCAGCCCACAGAGAGGTAATGCCAAACTATCTAATGCAGTGGGAGATGATGCGCTGGGCGGTAGAGAGCGGCTGTCATACCTATGACTTCGGCGGTGTTCCCCACTGGTACGACCCGGACCACCCCAATAACGGCGTCTATAGATTTAAGACTGGCTTCAACGGCAGGCTGGAGGTATACGCCGGAGAGTTTACCCAGGTGTATGCCCACAAGTATAAGGCCGCTGTGGACCGCGCCCTGGTATGGGCAGGCTATCACAAGCTGCTTTAACCTCTTGGGGAAAAGCCAGCTAATTCCCGGAGCCTCGGCAGGGCATAGGCGAAAAAGTCCCTGTAAGCCGGGCAGAAATAGTTTTCTCCCTGAGTAGAGAGAGGCTCCCTGTCCCGGCGGCAGCCGCCCCGGCAGATAAAGAAATATTCACAGTCTCCGCACTCTGCAGGGTGGGATAGGGAATCCTTCAAAAACTGCCCCGCGGCCTTGTCCAGCTCAGGGTAGCTGTCCTGCAAAATATTCCCCAGCCGCCACTGGTCTAGGCAGTAGAAATCGCAGGGGTACACCGAGCCGTCCGCCTCTATCACATGCTGAGGAGCACAGCGGCCAGACAAGCCACAGTGTTCCGGCGGGCGACCAAGAAGCACACCAAGCAGGTTTTCAAAGTACCGCACATATATAAAGCGTCCGGCAATAACGTCCTGATACCACAAATCAAAAAGCTTCTTTAAAAATCCGGTAAACAGCTCAGGCGTCAGGGAGTATGGAGAGCCGCCACGAGGCTCACAGATGGGGTCCAGGCAGGGGATATACTGCTGGTACAGCAGCTCCTCACGCCGGAAAAAGCGGTATATCTGTGTGATACTTTCCGCCACCTGCCGGGTAACCACTGTAAGTATATTAAAATCCACGCTGTGGCTTCGGAGCAGCCGGGCGGCACGCATGGTGCGGCTAAAGGTGCCGCGTCCGTTAGTATCTTTGCGGCTGCCGTCATGGATGGCCTTGGGACCGTCCAGAGAGAGGCCAATGAGAAAATTATTTTCCTTAAAGAACCTGGCCCAGGAGTTGTCGAGAGTAAGCCCGTTAGTTTGCAGAGCGTTAATTATTTTCACATTCTTAACATTATACCTGCGCTGAAACTCAACGGCCTGCTGAAAGAACTCCAGCCCCCGCAGAGTGGGCTCTCCGCCCTGGAAGCCGAAGGTGCACTGACCGTCGGCATAGTCGAGTGACTTCTTTATAAGTACCTCCAGGGTAGAAAGGGACATATGCCCATAGGAGGCCACGGCGCGGTTTTGGGCCTCGTCATGGTAGAAACAGTAGGCGCAGCGCATATTGCAGCCGCCTGAGGCTGGCTTAATAAGCAGTGAAAGAGGGGGCATGTCTGGTGCTCCTTTCATTTTGAAAAATTTCTCCAGTTATTATAGCATTTTATAAAAAAATATGCTATACTTACAGAGAAATAAGTGGGGAATCCCCAAAAGGAGCGTGCGCTTATGCGTATCATCATGTTCGACATCGACACCCTGCGTCCGGACCATCTGGGCTGCTACGGCTATGCCAGGGACACCTCCCCGGTGATTGACAGTATTGCCGCCGATGGTTTGCGTTTTGACAACTACTACTGCCCAAACGCCCCCTGCCTGCCCAGCCGTGCGTCCCTTATCTCCGGTCGCTATGGCATCCGCACCGGAGTTGTGGGACATGGAGGCACTGCCGCCGACATGCGCCTGCAGGGGACTACCCGGCATTTCCGGGACAGCGTCAGTGATAACGGCCTATTTATGCAGTTCCGCCGTGCCGGTATGCACACGGTAAGCTTTTCCACCTTCGCCGAGCGGCACTCCTCCTGGTGGTTTAACGCCGGATTCAATGAGTGCTTCAACGTAGGTAAATGTGGCAATGAGCTGGCTGGAGAGGTAACTCCCCATGTGCTGGACTGGCTGAAGCGGAAAGGGGACAATGACAACTGGTTTATGCACGTGCACTACTGGGACCCTCACACACCCTACCGGGCCCCGGAGGAATTCGGCAACCCGTTTAAGGATGTGCCTCTGCCGGACAACTGGATAGATGGCAAGATATTTGCCGAACACCTGCTGCATGTTGGGCCTCACGGTGCCAATGAAATCAATATGTGGGATGACACCCATTTCGACCAGTACCCACGCCATCCCGGCGCGGTGCGTACAATGCAGGATATGCGGGACTTTATGGACAGCTACGACTGCGGAGTGCGGTATACTGACGACAATATCGGACAGGTTATAGGACAGCTAAAAGAGATGGGACTATATGAGGATACGGCAATAATCATTACATCTGACCACGGCGAGAATCTTGGGGAGCTGGGGTTATACGCCGAGCACGGCACCGCCGATGAGCCCACCTGTCATATCCCAATGATAATCAAGTGGCCCGGCGGGCCGGAGGGTGAAACAGCCCCGGGCTTCCATGACAACGTGGATTTGGCCCCCACTATCCAAGAGCTGCTTGGCACCAAATTCGTGGGCGAATATGACTATGACGGCGTGTCCTACGCCAAGACCATCACCCAGGGCAAGAACTGCGGCAAGGACCATCTGGTGCTAACCCAGTGCGCCCACGTCTGCCAGCGAAGTGTGCGTTTTGACAACTACCTCTATCTGCGCACAATCCACGGCGGCTACCACCTGTTCCCAAAGGAGCAGCTATTTGATGTGGTGAACGACCCGCACCAGCTCCACAATTTGGCCGACGAGCGCCCGGACCTCTGCGATAAGGGAGCGAGGCTTATTCTCAACTGGGTGGATGAACAGATGAAAAAGTCTGAATTTGACATAGATCCCATGTGGACAGTCATGCGCGAGGGCGGCCCCGAGCACGCAAGGGGAATGCTTGAGAGCTACATCAAGCGCCTTGAAGGTACGCCAAGAGCTTCACAGATACCGCTCCTTCGGGAGATGTATCCCAAAGGTTGAAAGTTTACCGTAACTATATTAAGTTTACATAACCTGATACATTCCAGGCTCCTGATACCACAAATCAGGGCCTGGAATTTTTTTATATTTACCCCTTGACAAATCCTGTGTATGGGTGTATGCTTTAACTGTACTAATCGAACTAGTACAGATGGAGGTGCCAAGATGTTTGTCATCGACTACAAATGCGGCCTGCCGATTTTTGAGCAGATATACCGCAGCGTCATCACCCTGGGGGCTGCCGGAGCTTTCGGGGATAACGGACAGCTGCCGTCAGTGCGGGCCGTGGCAAAGGAACTGGGGGTCAATCCCAACACCGTCCAGAAGGCCTACTCCATGCTCGAGAGGGATGGCCTCATACACTCCCTGCCGGGGAAGGGCTCGTTCCTCTCAAAGCCCCAGGCGGCGGTGGATAAGCGCAGGCGTGACGCACTGGATATGGCGGCTAATGCCATGAGGGAAGCCATATCCTGCGGCATAACCCGGGATGAGCTCATAGAGCTGCTTTCCGGCCTGACGGACCCAGAAAAGGAGGGAAACTCATGATTAAATGTAAACAGCTTACCAAGCGCTTCGGGGAGCTGACTGCCCTGGACCAGGTGGACCTGTCTGTTCAGACCGGCAGTATCTTCGGGCTGGTGGGCTCCAACGGAGCGGGAAAGTCCACACTTCTGCGCATTCTTGCGGGGGTGTACCGTGCCGACGGCGGTACGGTGACCGTGAACAGCCAGTCTGTCTTTGAGAATAGGGCGCTCAAGTCAAAGCTCCGCTTCGTGCCCGACGAGCTGGCGCTTCCGGCGGGGAGTAACCTGCTGGGCATGGGGAAGCAGCTCTCCAGGCTCTACCCAAGCTGGGACGAGGCATGGTTTACGGAATTGTGTCAGCGCTTCCCGGTGAACGAAAAGTCCCGCTTCCAGGCGCTCAGCAAGGGCAACCGGCGGCAGGCCGGGATTATACTGGCCTTAGCCAGCCGCCCGGAGGTACTGCTTTTGGATGAGGTCTTCGACGGCATAGACCCGGTGATACGCAGGCTTGTCAAGCAGCTTATCGCCCAGGAGGTTGCCGACCGGCGCATGACCGTGGTGCTGGCGTCCCATAACCTTCGGGAAATGGAGGACTTCTGCGATACCCTGGCCCTTCTGCACAAGGGCGGACTCATCCTTGAGAAGGAGCTGGACGAGCTCTCCCTGCACCTCCAGCGCGTCCAGGCAGTGTTTGAAAAAATGCCGCCTATCGACAGCCTGAAGCAGAAGCTCTGCATTACCACCTACGAACAGACCGGCTCACTTATTACCTTCGTGGCCCGGGGCGCCAAGGAGGATGTGCTGGCGGCTCTGGAACAGTTCGGCCCCACCTTTAAGGAGACAGTACCGCTGTCCCTTGAGGAAGTATTTATAAGCGAAATGGAGGCGGCAGGTTATGACATTGACAAAATCCTTGGATAAGCGCGGCGGCTTCACATCCGTGTTCATATGGCAGCTAAGGCGCATCCTGCCCGCTGCCGTAATATACTGGCTGCTGATGGCAGGCGTAACCCTCTGGGACTCTATCGTAAGGCGTGGGGTTGAGGACCATGTCCATCTTATGGAGATATTTATTACCGGCTTTGCCTTCTACATGCCCATTATGTGCCTGGGGGACTGCTTCTCCCGCAGGCAGGCCGACTACATCAATGCCCTGCCGGTCCCCCGGGGGGAGCTGTATCTTGCATCCGTACTAAACGGCCTCTGGCAGATACTTCTCCCTATCATACCCTGCCGGCTCTTTACAGCCTGGATGTCATCCTATGGTTTAGGCGGCTACCACATCAGAAGCCTGACTACGGTAGCCATAGCCTTAGTGGGCTTCTCCTTTATGATGGCGGCGCTCTCGGGGACGTATCATGGCTATATTATGGCGTCGGCGGCACATCTTATTTGCTGGCGGGTCATAGTTTTTAGCAGCATGGCCTTGGTAGACCACACCATACCTAGGGTGTATAGCTATGGGAATAGCATGGATTTCTTTCAAATCCTATTCTCACCGGTGGGGGTAGAGTTTCAGCACCCCGACGGCTTCACAAGGACGGCCATATTCATCTGGCTGCCAATCCTCGGGGCCCTCTGCGGCTATGCGGGGTATCATCTCTATAAGCGCCGCAAGAGCGAGTGGGCAGGCCACTTCGGGCAGTGCGTTCTGCTGGAGCGGGTCCTGCGCACAGAGCTGACCCTTGGGGCAGGCCTGCTGACGGTCTCAATATTAGCCGGCAGCTCAAATTACTGGAGAGTGGGCGGCCTTGGCATTCCCATTACCCTTGGGGGCATGGTCCTGGCAATGGTGGTGGTGTTCCTGATACTGGAGCTGGTCTGGCACCGGAGGCTGAAAGCCCTTCTCAGCCACGCCATATCCATCGGCATTTCCGGGGCAATGATGCTCGGGGGGATAATCCTGGTTTCCACAGGCCTGGGCCTTGACACGGATATCCCGGAGGTCTCAGAGATAGAGAATGTGAGCATGAACTTTCATTATCCTGTAAATGTCATCGACATGAACGGATACTGGGGCGCGGAGCCTATTGAGCCCCGGCCCGTAATCAGGACTGAGATATCTGAAGGAGAGGTAATAGATGAACTGGCTCCGTTTAGTCTGACGGATTGTCTCTGGAGCCCGGAGATGCTGGACAAAGTGCACGAGCTCAATAAAAAGTATATAGAACTGGAGCGCGCCGCCCAGTACCCATATCTCCCCGGGCGCTTGGCTTATCGGAATCAGGAGGAAATATTTATATCCTATCACGTCACAAATCATGACCCGGACGGCATGCCCTCCTACAAGAACGTGTCGGTATGCTACAGGGGCCCGGTAAATTCTAAGACCGAGCCCATCCTGGAGGAGATTAGGAACCTGCGCCGGGAGATAATAAAAAGCGACGAGTTCGTATACAGCCAGATGCCCCTCAACGCCATAGACGCGGTAAAGACAGTCAGCAGGTTAAAGCCCAAAGGGGAGTTCTATACTGGACTTACCGTCACCGAGTCGGATATCTCCGCTATTAAGGACTATAAAGGGCTGGACGAGCTGCCCAAGGATTTCCTGACGCGCCTTGAGGAAGCTATGAGCGAGGACTTCCGCAACGGCCGCTTCACCACCTATGACGGTGTGTTGGAAGCCGACTACCAGATATACCAGCTGGGCTACGGCGGCGAGTTCACTGCCCGGGGCGGCCTTGCCATTGACAACGGGGAGTACAAACCGGCAAAGGGCATGAAGCTGAAACTGCACGAGTATGACTACAACGATTCGACTTTCCTGCCAAACGTCCTGCGGGTGACAAAGGAAATGCCAGCCACTTACGGATATCTTGAGACGCTGTACAGCTAAAGGACAGCTAAAATAGAAGCACCCCCTCCGGTGATGAATCGGAGGGGGTGCTTCTGCCTTAGGTTATTCGCTTGTCAAGGTCCCTGGCCCTGCCGCCGTTGGCCTTAATCATCTTTCGCCAGCCCATTTCCCCGGCCAGCTTATACATAAGCCTCGGGATGCCCAGCGTTACATACCTGTTTTCCTGCCTGGAGCCGGAGCCTATATTTTCAGCCAGCTCCCGGAGGGCTGCGTCCACCGGGCCCGCAGGCCCCTTGCCCAGCTTCGCCAGCGTGGAAAGCGCGCCGCCGCCTCCGGCGCCCACGCCGCCGCACCACCGGCAGCCCGCCCTTGCACAGAAATTCTCGATGATTTCCAGCGCGGGCCTGTTCTGCCGCCCCTCGTAAAATCCACAGTTCACCACCGCATACACCTTCGGCTGCTTCTCCCGGGCAAGCTGCTCAAGCTCTGTCAGGCACGCCAGCAGGTGTGAGGGCACGCTGTCTACATATAGCGGGAAGGCAAATACCCATACATCCCCTTCTGCCAGTGTTTTTAGGCTTTCAGTCCCGGGCTCTGGGCCGTGCAGGCATGTCATGACAGGCTCGGCTCTCATATGCCCCTTTAGGATATCCAGCAGAGTTCCGCTGGCGCTGCCGCTGTGTTTGGGGCTGCCGTTTATCAGTACAGTCATAGTGTAACACCCTCCAATTCCTCAGGGCCCTGAAAGAACCTCACCGGCCCCGCGCCGCCGTCATAGTTGACCGCATTTGCCTGTACAATCCTCTCAGCTGTGGCCCGCTCAGCCTCGGTGATATCCGGGCCGTAGAAATATGCCGAGACCGTCAGCCGGTTTTCATACCGGCGCCTATGGTGCATTTCGCCGCCTCGCACGGCAAAATAGGGGTGTATATAGGATATGGCCCGGTCCAGCACATTTTTGACAAAGGGGCTGGTGCAGCCGTACACACATCTGCTCACAAGGATGAGCTCGCTGCATTTGCTCAGGTCCCTACCGGTCATCTCGCAGCCGTCATGTATGACGCACACCCCCGGCGTCTTTATCCAGCAGCCGAAACAGCCCACACAGTGCCGGAAAGGCCTGCCGGGCCTGATGAGCTTGTATTCACCGTCCACGCGGCAGGGGAGGGTCTCAAGGTCGGTTATTATAAGTTTCATATATACACCTCGGCGGATAAGTTTAGCAGAACAGGAATTTAGTTCTCGCTGAACTCTGAAAGCAGCAGTCCATCGTTTCTCTCCAGCGCCCAATTAATGCTCCACTGATTTGAAAACAGCAGCAGGTAACGCCCCTTTAAATCCTGCACCTTCTTGGTATCGGAGGTGAGGTTCAGCTTCCTGAGCGCCGTCTCGTCCATGCCATCGTTATCTATCCAGCGTATAAAGGAGTAGGGGAGGGTCTGCATATATACCTCTACATTATACTCATTTTCCATGCGGTACTGGAACACGTCGAACTGCAGGCTGCCCACCACGCCCACAATAATTTCCTCCATGCCGGAGCTTATCTCCTGGAAGATTTGTATAGCGCCCTCCTGGGCAATCTGGTTTGCGCCCTTAACGAACTGCTTGCGCTTCATTGTGTCCTTCTGCCGCACAAGGCTGAACAGCTCCGGCGCGAAGGTGGGTATGCCCTGAAACCTCAGTTTCTTCCCCGGCGCGCATAATGTGTCGCCGATGGAGAATACCCCCGGGTCGAAGACGCCGATAATGTCCCCGGCATAGGCCTCCTCAATAATCTCCCGGCTCTGGGCCATGAGCTGCTGGGGCTGGCTGAGCTTCATGCGCCTGCCACCCTGCACATGCTCAACCTCCATGCCCTTCTCAAATTTGCCGCTGCAAAGGCGGATAAAAGCTATCCTATCCCTATGGGCCTTGTTCATATTTGCCTGTATCTTAAATACGAAGGCGGAGAAGTTATCGTCGAAGGGGTCCACCGTAGCGCCCTCAGCCTGGCGTGAGAGCGGTGGGGGGGTGAGCTTTAGGAACTGCTCCAAAAACGGCTCCACACCGAAGTTCGTCAGCGCCGACCCAAAGAACACCGGCGAGAGCTTACCGTGCCGAACCCGCTCTAAATCAAACTCATACCCTGCACCGTCCAGCAGCTCCACGTCGTCTTTCAGCGTGCCGTACAGATACTCGCCGATAGCCCCCGGCAGCCCCGGGTCGTCAAGGGTGAAGTCCTGCTCCTGGACCTCCCTGCGCCCGGCGCCGCTCTCCTCGGGGATAAACCTGAGCACCTTATCCTTCTCCCGGTCATAGACCCCCTTAAAATCCACCCCCGACCCGATGGGCCAGTTCATGGGGTAGGTGCCTATCCCCAGCTCCTTCTCTATCTCGTCCAGCAAGTCATATGGGCTCAGGGAGTCCCTGTCCATCTTGTTTATGAAGGTGAAGATTGGGATGTCCCGCATGACGCATACCTTAAAGAGCTTCCGGGTCTGGGCCTCAACGCCCTTGCCGGCGTCTATCACCATAACCGCGCTGTCAGCAGCCATCAGCGTGCGGTAGGTGTCCTCGGAAAAGTCCTGGTGCCCAGGGGTGTCCAGGATGTTGATACAGTAGCCGTCATACTGGAACTGCATTACGGAGGACGTGACAGAAATTCCCCTCTGCTTTTCTATCTCCATCCAGTCGGATACGGCGTGCCTCGAGTTGCGCTTGCCCTTGACCATTCCGGCCAGGGCGATTGCCCCGCCGTACAGCAGAAACTTTTCTGTAAGGGTGGTCTTGCCGGCGTCGGGGTGGGAGATTATTGCAAATGTGCGGCGCTTTTCGATTTCGGCTCTATTATCTGGCATAATATACTCTCCATTCTGAAACTTAAAGTTTAGTACAAATTTATAATATAATACCTGGAATAACTACATTGGTAGCACCTCTTGTATACAGTATCTGACATATTATAGCCCAAAACAGTCCCGGTTGCAAGCTTTTTCCAGCCCCTTTTGCAGGTATCCCATAGTTAGACAGCTTTCTCATGTGAAACGTGGTATTTTATCGTAAACCCTATCCCACGAAAGGAGAATAAAGTATGTACGCAAGGATTAAGCGGCTGCTGAGGCTGTTGCCGCTGGCGGTATGCGCGGTGCTCCTATACATATCCCCCGGCAGCTCCGCAGCGGACGCGGTGTGGCTTCGGGAGACCCTGTTCCTGGGAGAGGCCGTGCCGCTCAGGGTAAACGGCATACACCTAAAGGACCAGGCTGCAAAGGCCTTTGGGGACGAGCCCGGGGAGGTGGAGTGCTGGTGGATGAGTATGGAGGGCCAGAAAGATTTGGAGGACCTGGGCCGCGAGCGCCCGCGAAAGGGGACGGATTACCATATCTCGGCGGTGCTGCACAAAGAGAGCGGCGGCGACGCATGGAGGGACCTTATATACCACATAGACGTGGAGTCCGGCTCCATACGCGTGCTGGCAGAGGGGCCATGTGTGCAGACCGGCTCCGTGCTGCTGGAGCTGGAGGGCCGGGGGCTCTGCCTCTATGCCGAGGCCCGGCCCGACCCTGACCCTCAGGGGGGCATGACAGGCCTTACAGCGGAATTTACCGGCCTGCCCTTCGGCACCTATACTATAACCGCTGTGGGCCAGGATGAGCAGGAGCTGTGCAGCCTTGGGATAAGCGAGGAGAGCGATATGGTGGACCCTAAGCTCAGCAGCCAGACGGTACGCTTCACCCTTGGCGGCTCCACAAACGTGGCCCTTGGGGGCAGCTTCAGACTGGGGGCGGGGCAATGAGGGCCGGGAGGCTGCTGACCGCCCTGGTGCTGGCGCTTTTAGCCGGGCTATGGGGGCTCTGCTTCGTTCTGGGCCCCCATGAGGAGCCGGCGGAGATACAGGTGGTGGCGGTTGGCTCAGAGGACGGCGAGTCCGCCCCGGTACTGCAGCCCGGGGATACGACGGACTCGAGCCTGAGCTTTGTAAATAACGGGCTTACAGGCTGTAAGCTCCGGGTGCGGGTATGCGGGCCTCAGATAGACGGTAAGCCGGTGCTGGAGGCGGGACATATACGCTCGGAAGGCTTTTTGGAATCCGGCAGCGCAGAGGACGGCGGCGGGGAATACTGGACAGCCAAGGGTGCATATCTATACTATAAAAACAGCCGGACAGACGACCTGCTGCCCCCGGGACGGGAGACCCCGCCATTATATACGGCGGTGCGACTGAATGCCCAGATAGACCCGGAAGCCCTGACGGCCCTGAGGGATATAAGCCCACAGCAGCAGCTCTATGTGCTGGCTCAGGCCCAGCCCATGGGCGAGGGCCCCTGGCAGGAGGCCATACCTCCGGCGTAAGGGGGATGGGGTGAGCTTTTTCTACATGCTTTGGGGGTTTGTGGCGGTATCAGTGGGCGCGTCCGCTGTGCTGGCAGGCTTTGCCGGCTGGTACCGCCGCAGGAAGTGAGATAGCTTGAGTAAAGCGGCAGGCTCTGTCTTTTGGCGGGGTCTGTTCTATTTTTGCTTCAAAACACATACATATGGACTAGTCTACGAATCAAGAAAGCGGGTGCTGCTCTATGAGAGCTTTTGACCGTATTGCCAGCCATATTCCCCTGTTCCGGGACGAGCTGCTTGCCCTGCCGGACCAAGTCAAGCTCCAGGCCCAGGACATACATTTTAAGTCCGATGAGCCTATAGCCGTCTGCGGCAGAGAGGGGGTATTCTTTCTGAAGGCAAGAGGCGTGACTCGGGCCCTGGCCCCAGGGCTTCCTACCGTAAGCGCCGGTAAATTACAGGAGCTTTTCATGTATATCTGCGGCCGTTCAGTATTCAGCCACGAGGATGAGATACGCCAGGGCTATATTCAGGTGGACAGCCTATGCCGGGCGGGTATATGCGGCACGGCGGTGCTGGAAGGCGGCAGGGTGAAGGGGCTAAGGGACATCACCTCCATTGTCTTCAGAATCCCCCGGGACATGCCCGGCTGCGGGGACAGGCTTTTTCTCTCAGGGGTAGACTTCACCAAAGGTGCCCTCATAGCCGGTGAGCCCGGCAGCGGCAAGACCACGCTGCTTCGGGACATAGCCCGCTCCCTCTCAATGGGCCGCTTCGGTCAGGGAAAGCGTGTAGCCGTGCTGGATAGCCGGGGGGAGCTGGGGGCTTTCAGCCTTGGCCCCTGTGCCGATGTGCTGAGGAACTGCCCCAAGGGGCCGGGCTTTGAGATGGCTCTTAGAAGCCTCTCCCCGGAGATAATCCTCTGCGACGAGCTGGCCCCCGGGGATACGGAGGCGGTGGAGAGCGCGGCCCGGGCCGGCGTGGGCCTAATAGCCACCGTGCACAGCGGCTCAGACCCCCGCAGCCGCCCCTTCTGCCGGGACCTGCTCAATACTGGGGCGTTTCAAACCCTAGTTGCCCTTCGGGGCAGGGAGTATCCCTGTGAGCCAGCTTTCATTGAGGGGCCGGGGGAACGCTCCATGTTCCGGGAAAGCTGTGCAGTCTGATGAAGCCGTTGGGTTCTGTTTTACTAGTGCTTGCGGGACTGATATGGGGCCTGGGCCGCACATGGGAGCTGAGGCAGAGGGTGACATATTTATCCCAGCTGGAGGTGCTGCTCCAGTGGCTCAAGACCGAGATAGCCTACTCTGCACGCCCTCTGCCGGAGCTGATACAGGCAGGGGACAGCCCATTCTGCAGGGCAGCCGCCCGAAGGCCGGAGTTTTCCTCGGACCCCTGCGGAGCCCTGTATAAAGCCGGGGCCAGCCTTCTGGGAGACGAGAAGGACCAAAAGCTTATAAGGGACTTTGCGGCGGGCCTCGGGGCCAGCGACACCCAGGGGCAGCTCGACCACCTGGAGCTCTGTGCCGCCCGCACCCGCCAGCATTTAACCGAGGCCAGGGGGACATATAAGGAGCGCTCCAGGCTGTATCCGGGGCTGGGGGCGCTGCTGGGGTTGGGGGCGTGGGTGCTGCTAATATAAGACACGGGAGGCCAAAAAGCAATGGAAGTGGAGCTTATCTTTAAGATAGCCGCCATCGGTATCATAGTGGCGGTCTTAAACCAGCTGCTTATCCGCTCGGGCAGGGAGGAGCAGGCGCTGATGACGACTTTAGCAGGGCTTATAGTGGTGCTGATGATGATAATAAATGAGATAGACGCCCTGTTTGAGGCCATCAAGACCACATTTCAGCTATGAACATGGAGGGGCTGTTTGAGCTGTGCGTTACGGTTATGCTCAAGGCCGTGGGCCTTACAGTAGTGGGCCAGCTTGCCTCCCGCCTGTGCAAGGACGCGGGGGAGAGCGCCCTGAGCTATGGGGTGGAGCTGGCGTCAAAAATAGCTGTGCTGGGGGCGGCAATGCCGCTGATGTCAAAGCTCTTTGAATTTCTGGGGGATATCATGAGCATATGAGAGTGAAAAAAGTGGGGAAGTTAGTTATAATTATAATAATTCTTATTGCTTTTGCAGTAATATGTTCCCCGGTGGCCTTGGCCCAGACCGGCGAGCTATATGAAAAAAGCGGCGCCCCCGGACTGTACGACAGCCTGGACGGCGACACCAAAAACCTGCTGGGAGAGCTTGGGGTGGACGGAGCAAACGTGACCGGCGGGCTCTCCGGAGAGGGTATATTCGAGATGGTCTCCTCACTTCTTCGGGACAAGCTGTCGTCTCCCCTAAAGGCCATGGCAGCGCTGCTGGGAGTGGTGATGCTGTGCAGGCTGTCAGCAGGCATGGGAGATGACGGCGGGGTATCACCGCTGGTGGGTGCGGCGGCCTGCGGGCTGATACTTTCCGCGCCACTCTTGGGGATACTCACCACCTGCCGCAGAGTTTCGGGTGCGGCGTCTGTTTTCCTGACTGCGGCGGTGCCGGTATACGCCGGGCTGCTCACAGCCGGGGGAAACCTGGCCACCGGCAGCGGCTACAGCTTCATTACCATGTTGGCGGGAACAGCCATACCTGTCCTCTCAACAGGGGTATTCATTCCAATGCTGCAAATATACCTGGGCCTATCCATAGCCGGGGCAGTCTCGGGAACAGAGCTTGGAGGCCTTGCCGACGCCATGTACAGGCTTGGCAAATGGGCCCTTACAACCCTTGTGACATTATTTGCAGCAATACTCTCCGTGCAGACTGCCGTAAATGCCCAGGTAGACGCTGCAACAGGCAAGGCCGCAAAGCTTGCTCTCTCGGCGGGCCTGCCTATAGTGGGCGGGGCTCTGGGCGACGCGGTGACGGCTATACAGAACAGCGTGCGCATAGTGAAGTCCGGGGCGGGAGCCTTCGGAATGCTGGCGGCGCTGTGTATCTTCGCCCCTGCCATGGCGGAGTGCGCACTTTGGGCAGGGGTCTGCATGGCAGGCAAGGGCCTTGGGGACCTGTTCGGTGTAAAGGAGATAGGCGGGCTTATGAACGCGGCGGCCTCGGCGGTAAAGATGGTGCTGGCGCTGCTGGGCAGCATTTGTGTAGTGTGCGTTGCAAGCGCGGCGGCAGTGCTCTTAGCCGGAGGATAATAAAAGGAGGTGCCTACAAAATGACCGGAACTTTACAGGCGGCAGGGACCGTCTGCGGCGTGCTGATTGCCTCAGAGCTCCTTTCAAAGCTCTGCCCAAGGGATAAAATGCTGGGTTTCGTCCGGGGCCTGGTCGCCCTTATGCTTATAGCCTCACTCTGCGCTTCCATAATATCTGCAGACTGGGACTGGCAGCTGGACACTGACGAAATAGGGAATAATGAGGCGCTGAATGAGTATATGGAGGACCAGTATGCCAAAGCCGCCCGGGAGGACATGGAGGGATATATAAAGGGGCTTTTGGGTGCCGCCGGGATAGAGGCGAAAAAAATACGCGCGGATATCCATATAACGGAGGACGGCAGCATATCATGTACAAAGGCCAGCCTGACCTTCGCCTTTGAGAGTGAGGCAAGGAGGGCCCGGGCGGTGCTCTCAGGCGCTCTGAAAGGCGTACCTCTGGAGGTGACCGTGGATGGAGCTTGATAAGCTTGGGCTTGGCAGGCTCAAAGGCTGGCTTCAAAAGGCCTCAAAGGACCGCAAGCTCACGCGGATAGCCGTTATCCTGGGGATGGCGGGGATAGTGCTCATATGGCTCTCCAGTCTCTCCCCCGGGAAAGAGACTGACCCCGCGCCCACAGAAAGCGGCGCCGGACTCACTGAAGCCCAGTACCGCCAGGAGCTTGAGGAGGACCTTACGAGGATAGTCCGGGCTGTCACCGGTGACCAGAGCCCACAGGTAATGATAACCCTTGAGGACTCGGGGGCAGGGGTATACGCCCAGGACTATGCCGAGAGCTCCGGCGGCGGTTCAAAAGAGCGGGACAGCTCCTACGTGGTCCTGAAGGACAGCGGCGGCTCGGAGCACGGCCTTTCCCTTCAGCAGCGCCAGCCCCGGGTGCTGGGGGTGGTGATAGTCAGCCGGGGGGCGGGGGACCTTGCTGTCCGCGAGAAGCTGGTGAACACCGCCCGGGCTGTGCTGGGGGTGTCCGCCGGACGCATATGCGTGGTGGAGGGCAGGTAAGCAAGCTATAATTTAAGCAAAAAGGTGGGTCATTCAATGATGAAGAAGCTAGGAAGAAAACAGTTAGTATTGGCGTCGCTGGTGCTTGCGCTGGGCGCGGCGGTATACCTTAACTGGCAGTTTGCCGGAACAAACAAGCTGCCGGTAGGCGACAGCTCCAGCGGCGTCAGCAGCCAGCTGGGTGCCGCCCAGCTGGTGAACAACGCTTATGTTGAGACCGTCACCGACGACCTCACAGGCTCAGAGCAGGCGAACACCAAGGCCGACAGCTTTGCCCAGGCGCGCATGGACCGCCAGGCCTCAAGAGACGAGGCACTGGAGCTTCTGGACAAGGTGCTGGAAGACGTAAACGCCGACAGCGACGCAAAGAAAGCGGCGGTGGAGGAGGCCTCGGCCATGGCCCAGAGCATTTTGAAGGAGACGAACGTGGAGGGCGTTTTAAAGGCCAAGGGCTTTGAGGAGTGCGTGGCGTACATAGCCTCCGAGAAGTGCAGCGTCCTGGTCTCGGGGGAGCTTAAGGACACCGACATGCTCATTATCCAGGAGGCGGTTATGGAGCAGACCGGGCTCACAGCGGACAAAATCACCATCATCGGCGGCGGGAAATGATAGATGGGGGGCTTCGGCCCCTCATTTTTCTTACAAATTCCAGACTTGCCCAATGGGAAAAAAAGTGGTATAATACATAACATGGCGGCAGTCCGGGCAGACTCTCTCCGTAAAGGAGAGTGCTGTGCTATGAAAAAAGCTGTATCTAAGAAGGAACAGGTCAGGTCCGCCAAAAACTCCGACGAGGGCATGGAGGCCCCGGAGCAGGAGGGCTGGTGCGACCAGCAGAAGCAGATAAACGAGAGCGGCTCAGTGGTGACCCATAGTAACGGGCACACCATCCACTGCCTCACTATCATCGGCCAGATAGAGGGCCATTATATCTCCCCCTCCCAGAACAAGACCACCAAGTATGAGCATGTGATACCTCAGATAGTGGCTGTTGAGGAGGACCCGGAGATAGACGGCCTTTTAATGCTGCTGAACACTGTGGGCGGCGACGTGGAGGCTGGCCTGGCCCTTGCGGAGCTGGTGGCTGGGATGAAGAAGCCCACTGTATCACTGGTGCTGGGAGGAGGCCACTCTATCGGCGTACCCCTGGCTGTGGCGGCGAAAAGGTCTTTTATAGCCGAATCCGCCTCCATGACTATTCATCCTGTGCGCATGAACGGCCTTGTGCTGGGCATACCTCAGACCCTTGAGTATTTCCGGCGGATGCAGGACCGAATCACAAACTTTGTCACCCAGAACTCAAACATCACAAAGGAGCGCTTCACCACCCTCTCCATGAACACCCAGGAGCTGGTGATGGACGTGGGCACAGTCTTAGACGGTCCGGACGCTGTTGAGGAGGGACTTATAGATTCCCTGGGCTCCCTTTCAGACGCCATGGACTGTCTGAGCTCCATGATAGACAAGAGGAAAAAGAAGCGCGGCCCCGGCCGCCCAAAGAAGAAATCAGACTGAGAAAAGGCGGCAGGCCCGCCTTACATAAGGAGAGATTATGACAATTTTAGACGCAATATTTCAGGGCGTTATACAGGGCGCGACTGAATTCCTGCCGGTCTCAAGCTCCGGGCACCTGTCCATATCCCAGCATATCTTCGGTATAGAGCTGCCCGGGATATTATTCGACGTAATGCTCCATCTTGGCACACTGATAGCGGTTGTGTTCGTATACAGAAAGCTTATCTGGCGCTTACTTAAAGAGTTCGGCCTTTTAGTAGCCGACCTGTTCAGGGGACGTTTCAAATGGAACACGATGAACGAGGACCGGCGGCTGATATTCATGCTCGTTATCGGGCTTCTGCCGCTGTTCCTGCTATTCCTGCCGATTCCGGGCACGGATATGAAGGTAAAGGACCTCTCGGAGCAGCTGGCTTCCGACAGTAGTATCTTAGTCGAAGGCCTGGCTCTCCTGGCTACAAGCCTGCTGCTGTTCTTGGGCATATGGGCAAACCGACGCACGGCAGCCGCCCTTGCCCCCGGGAAGCACTGGGCCAGAGGGGCAAGGGCCGGGCGCACCCAGTACACTGTGGCTGACGCCATAATAACCGGCGTTACCCAGTGCCTGGCGGCTGTGTTCCCGGGGCTCTCTCGGTCCGGCTCAACCATGTCCGTAGGGCTTATGCGCGGAATAGACCAGCAGACGGCCCTCGACTACTCCTTTGTGCTGGGCATACCCTCAATAGCAGCGGCAGCCCTGCTGTCCATAAAGGATGCCGGGAGCGAGGGGGAGGCTATCGGCACGGCGACTCTGATAGTTGGTGTGATAACCGCGGCTATTGTGGGCTTTCTGGCAATAAAGCTGCTCAAATGGATAGTTACCACCAATAAGCTCAGTGTTTTCGCCATATACACACTTATCGCCGGGCTGACGGTGACAGGTATCGCCATCTATGAGATGAGCACAGGGCAAAACCTGTTTACCGGCAAGCCCCTTTAGACCAAAGTTATAGATAAAAGAAAAAGACGTAAAAACCGAGGGATAGGGAGGAAGAAAACTTGGCCGAACAAAAGAAACCGTCAGCCGGGAGCACCCCGGCTAAACGCAATACCCAAAAGCGCGCGCCTGCAAAGACCACTCAGAGCAGGGCGGCAGCCACAAAAAAGACTGGGGCCAAAAGGCACGCCCCGCCAAAGCCCACCGCCGAGGAGATACGCCAGAGAAATCAGGTGCGGGCGGTGGTACTCTTTGCCTGCGCCATCTTTTTCGGGTGCCTGACCATATTCCAGGGTGACAGCCTTTGGAAGTGGGCCCATAATGCCATCCTTGGCCTGTTTGGGGGCTGGGCCATGCTCTGGCCTGTTTTGATGATATATGTGGCGGTGATAACCACTCTGGACCGGCCTATGGGCTCCATCAGCGGGAAGGTCTGGCTTACAGCCGTAGTGATACTGCTTTTCTGCGCTACTGGCTTCATTTTCGGCGGGGCTAAGATATCAGACGGCCTGTCTGTATTTGACTACATAACCGCGCTGTACCGCACAAACGCCGGCGTTGGAGGCGGCGTAATGGGCGGGCTGCTGGGACAGCTGCTGATAGGCGCGGCGGGGAAGACAGGGGCCAAGATAATCATACTATTATTGCTGTTTGTCAGCGTGATGATACTTACCGGAACCACTTTAATCGGCCTGTTCCACACCATCAAGAAGCCCGTTGAAGTGGTAAACGAGGGCATACAGACCGCCCGCCAGCGCCGGGAGGAGGAGAGGGTCATCCTTCAGGAGGACTGGGAGCAGCGCTCCGCGATTGACGTGCCCCTTGAGCCAAACCTGCCATCAGGCCCGGTGAGCAGCAGGACCTCGGCACTGTTTCCCCCGGTAGAGCCCAGGAAGAAGCCGGGGCGCAGCGAGAAGCTGGACAAGCTTGAGAGGGTCTTCGGAATCGAGGCCCCCCGCCCGGAGCTCCAGCCTGAGCTAGAGCCGGAGCCACAGGAGAAGCCGGAGGACGAGCTCCCGCCCTCCCCGGTATTCTCCCCAAACCCGCCTGCTCCAATAGCAGAGCCGGAGCCCGAGCCGGTATCTAAGGCGGTGGGAGAGCCCGAAGCCTCAGAGCCAGAGGAGAGCTCTCAGGAACCGGAGGAGAAATCTGAGCCTGCGCCGGATATCCCCATGCCAAAGCCAAGGATGCAGGAGCCTGAGCCGCGTCAGGCCACCCCACAGGAGAACGCCCTTTATCAGGCCATGGACCAGCTTCAGACTCCCGGCACCTACTGTTTCCCTCCGGTCACCATGCTGGCGACAAGCCCCCAGGTGGACAGGGCTAAGGAGACTGAGGAGCTCCAGACCAACGGCAAGATACTGGTGGACACTTTGAACAGCTTCGGGGTCAGCACCAAGATAATGGACATCTGCCGTGGACCCTCTGTCACAAGATACGAGATACAGCCTGCGGCGGGAGTTAAGATAAGCAAGATAACAAGCCTAGCCGACGACCTTGCCCTAAACCTTGCAGCCACAGGCGTGAGGATAGAGGCACCTATCCCAGGCAAGGCGGCGGTGGGTATTGAGGTCCCCAACCGCGCCCGAAGCTCTGTGCGTATGCGCGACCTTATACAGTCCAACGCCTTCCAGACCTCAAAGAGCAAGCTCTCCGTGGCCCTGGGCCGGGACATAGCCGGACAGCCTGTAGTGGCGGACCTTGCCAGAATGCCACATATACTTATAGCCGGCACCACCGGCTCAGGCAAGTCTGTGTGTACAAACTCAATGATAATCAGCATGCTCTATAAGGCCAGCCCCGACGAGGTGCGCTTTTTGATGATAGACCCCAAGGCCGTGGAGCTCACCGGCTATAACGGCCTGCCGCATATGCTGGTGCCGGTGGTCACCGACCCCCATAAGGCAGCCGGTGCTTTGGGCTGGGCCGTAAATGAGATGATGAAGCGTTACAAGATTTTCTCGGAGAACAATGTCAGAAACCTCCAGGGCTATAATAACCTTGCCGAGGCCCAGAACTACGAGGACGAGAACGGTCAGCCCATGCCCGCCATGCCTCAGATAGTCATAATAATTGACGAGCTTGCGGACCTTATGATGGCGACCCCTAAGGAGGTGGAGGATTCCATCTGCCGTCTGGCCCAGCTTGCCCGTGCCGCAGGAATGCACTTGGTGGTTGCAACTCAGCGCCCGTCAGTAGACGTTGTGACAGGCCTTATCAAGGCCAATATCCCCAGCCGCATAGCCCTCACCGTTTCAACGGCAGTGGACTCCCGCACCATTATAGACACCGTTGGCGCAGACAAGCTCCTGGGCCAGGGGGATATGCTCTTTGCCCCGGTGGGCAGCAATAAGCCGGTGCGCGTCCAGGGCTGCTATGTGAGCGACGAGGAGATTTCCTCCATAGTTGAGTTCGTGAAGAAGACCAAATCTATGGACTATGACGCCGACGTTATTGAGGAAATCGAGCGCAATGCCGCCAGTACCGAAAGTGCCAAGGACGACGGCGGCGAGCGCACTGGCGACGCCGACCCCATGATGGACGAGGCCATAAAGGTGGTGGTGGAGGCAGGACAGGCCAGTACCTCACTGCTGCAGCGGAGGCTGCGCCTGGGCTACGCCCGTGCAGGACGGCTCATAGACGAGATGGAACAGCTGGGGATTGTGGGCCCGCACGAAGGGTCTAAGCCCCGGCAGGTGCTCATGACCTACACCCAGTGGCTGGAGCGGAATATGCAGAAGCCGGACCAGCCTGAGGATAGTGAAGAATAGTGCAAAAGAAGCTGTCGTGAGGACAGCTTCTTTTCATATAGAAAGATAGGCCGCTGCATAACACAGCGGCCTATCTTTCTTGTATTCACATTTCTAACAGCGTAGCTTGGATATATCACTCAACCCTAAACCGGCTGATAAGCTGATTCAAGGTGCGGGCCTGCCCGGACAGCTCCTGAGATACGGCTGCGCTCTCCTCTGCGGCAGAGGCGTTTTCCTGCACCACCTGGGAGATATCCTTGATTCCGCTCTCCACCAGGTCTATCATCTCAGACTGCTGTACGCTTGCAGAGGCAATCTCATCCATAAGGCCTTTAATAGACTGCACACAGCTGTGAATGACCTGCATGGCGGAAACTGCTGAATCTGTGGACTCCGCGCCATTCTTTACGTCCTGAATGGAGCGGTTTACCAAGCCGCTGGTATTCTGGGCGGCCTCAGAGGACTTGGACGCCAAATTCCGTACCTCGTCAGCAACGACCGAGAAGCCCTTACCTGCTGTGCCTGCCCGAGCCGCCTCAACGGAGGCGTTCAGCGCCAGGATATTTGTCTGGAAGGCGATATCATCTATGGTTTTGATTACCGTTACGATGTGTGCGGAGGATTCCTCAATGTTTTTGGTGGCCTTCATAAGCTGTTCCATCTTTATATCGGCTTCTGCGGCATAGCCGGTGGCCTTGTCTACCTGCTGGCTGGCGCTCTCGCACCGCATACTGCTGGTCTGAATCTGGGCGGTAATTGCCGCCACATTTTCTACCAGCTCATTAATGGAGGCCGCCTGCTCTGCAGCTCCCTGGGACAGGGCCTGGGCGCCGCCGGACACCTGGCCTGCGCTGGTATTAACCTGGCCCGCCACCTGGGAGATATCCCGGATAACCCGGGCCAGATTATCGCGGATTGAGTGCAGGCTCTCCCAGAGCACCCGGAAATCTCCTATGTAAAGGCTTTCGTTTTTCTCCAAATCCACGTTCAGGCGGCCGTCCGCCATCTCCTCCAGGATACGTCCTGCGTCGTCAATCGCCTCACGCAGGCAGTTGCACACTTGGCTGGCCGTGTTGGCTATTTTGCCTATCTCGTCCTCACGGTCGTGGAAGGCCTCCAGATTTTCATCGGCGGCAAGGTTCAGGTCTCCAAGGCGGCGGATGGCTCCCTCTACCACCATTAGCTCCCGGCCCTCGCGGTGCAGTACCAGCAGGGTGATAAGCACAATTATAACTGCAACTATGGCACACAGAACACCCACAATAATACGTATAGAGGTCACAGCCCGGAAGACATTAGCGGCATTTTCCCGCACCATAAAGGCCCAGCCGCGGTCCTTCAGATATTTATAGACCACAAGCTGCTCCTGTCCGTTTCCGTCACGGTAGGAATAGGTGCCCGCCTGGGTGCTCCCCTCCTCACGTATCCTGCGAAGAATCTCCTGATAGCCTGTGTCTTCGGTCTCGGTATTAAGGAGCTCCTCGTCCTGATGGTACAGGTACACACCGGATTCCACATTCAGAAAGGCATATTCGCTGTCCGGCATACCCTTGATATCCAGGTTTAACAGCGCGTCCATAAGGTGGCTGGCAAAAACACCCGCCCCCACATAGCCCATGCACTGCTCCCCGTCAAAGACGGGGTAATACATAGACAGTATCATGCTCCCGGTACCAGGGGACTTCATTATCCCCAGATTTGTGAGCTGCTGCTGGGCAAGGATGGTGTTCTGAAATTCCTTCAGGGAGTCCCCGGAGCGGGTAGTCATGCCGATTGCCCCCGCCGATGTGTGGGTAAGGACGTGGGTTTCAGGAGTGGCGATATAAAGCCCCTCGAAGACACCCTTGACAGAGGCGAAGTCCTCAGTATATGTCTGGGCTTCCTTCACAAGCTCCGGGTTATCAGGGTCCTGCAGGAGCTCCCGCACCTCACCGCTAAGGGCAAAGGCCCGGACATACTCCTCAGTTGAGGCCACATAGCTGTTGATGATAGCTGCACGGGATTCCACCGCGTCGGTCAGCTGGTTGGTAATATTCGCCTGTACCGTAGCGGACGCGTTTGTAGAAACGATAAGCCACAGCAAGAGCATTCCCACCAGGATAAGCACTGTCGTCATGATGCCAATGCGCACGGCAAGCTTTTTGTTTGAAAGGAACTTCATGAACTCCCCTCCGCGAAAATAGTTTTAAAAAGGCTGATAAATATTATAGCACATAACGCGGATATTGTCTAGGGGTGATTGACAAAATATGTGAGCTGGCTCCAAATGCGACAGGGTAAGTCTGGGAATTTCCTGCGGTACGCCTGGATTTCACTCCATGGGTACACTTTTTATTTCGAAAACACTTGCAATTTTTACAAAAAAGTAGTATAATATAAAAACTACACTTGGCAATAACAAAAGAGTATACGCCGGAATGATGGAATTGGCAGACGTGCTGGACTCAAAATCCAGTGGTGGCGACACCGTGCGGGTTCGACCCCCGCTTCCGGCACCAGTAGAAAGAGAATTGGTAAGTCCAACTCTCGTGTACCAGCAATTCGTGTGTCCGCTTTTGCGGATGCGCGAATTTTTATTTGCAATAAAAGTATCCTTCTGAAATTAATCTGGTTTTTGCCGCTGCCGAAAACGGCAGAGTAAAGGGATAGCAGCCTATGTTGCAAAAGGACAGCGGTGTGTCCGGCTTGAAAAGCGCAAATATTAGAAAGCACCTCGGCCTTATTCACTGCGGTTAATCTATGAAAAAGGCTTAGCTTTTCCGACATTCTGCGTATACCTCAAAAGCACACAAAGCAAAGCGGAATTGATGAATTGGTATATATGAAAAAGGGCAGAGACTAAAAGATATTTATTACCCCAACTTTTTCTCCGGTTTCCCTTGACATTTCCAATAAATACGCTATAGTAGATAGTCAAGGGGCGCACAAAAATTATCCACAAAATCTAAGAAAAATAAACCAGGAGAAAATATGAGTATTCTAAAGGAAATTTCAGAAAACCTGCAAAAAGGCAAGGCAAAAATCGTAAAGCAGCTGGTGCAGCAGGCCATAGATGAGGGTATACCTGTTCATCAGATATTGGATGAGGGTCTGCTTAGCGGCATGGGCGTTGTCGGTGAGAAGTTTAAGCGTAACGAAGTATTTGTTCCGGAGGTACTGGTGGCGGCGCGGGCCATGAATATGGGCACTCAGCTTTTAAAGCCGCTGCTTGCAGAGGCCGGGGTAAAGGCCACGGGCAAGGTGTGCATTGGCACCGTGAAGGGGGATCTGCACGACATCGGCAAGAACCTTGTGAAGATGATGATGGAGGGCAAGGGCCTTGAGGTCATTGACCTGGGCACGGATGTTGCGCCTGAGACCTTTGTGGAGACCGCCAAAAATGAGGGCTGCCAGATAATCTGCTGCTCGGCTCTGCTGACAACTACCATGGGCGTTATGGAGGAGGTCGTGCAGAAGGCGGTGGAGGCAGGTATCCGCGATAATGTGAAGATTATGGTTGGCGGTGCGCCGGTCACAGAGGCCTTTGCACAGAAAATTGGGGCGGACAGGTATACTTCAGACGCTGCCAGCGCCGCTGACTGCGCTGTTGAGCTGTGTAGCGCCTGAATGGGTGGTGACTATATGAAGCGGGATATGAGAATCTGGCTGAAGGACCTGCTTGAGGCCCCGGTAAAAAAGGCCATGCCCATTCTGTCCTTCCCTGCCATCCAGCCTATGGGGGTTACCGTAAGGGAGCTGATTTCAGACAGCGGGCTTCAGGCAAAGGCTATGGAGCTGGTGGCGGAGCGCACAGATGCGGCGGCAAGCGTCAGCCTTATGGACTTGTCTGTTGAGGCCGAGTGCTTCGGCTCCGCTATCCGTGTGACCGACGGCGAGGTGCCCACTGTAGTGGGGAGCATTGTCTCCACAGAGGAGGAGGCCCGGGCTCTGGAGATACCGGCTGTGGGCTCATGCCGCACAGGGCTCTACATAGACGCCATTAAATATGCCGCCGAACATATTACGGACCGTCCGGTATTTGCCGGCGTAATCGGCCCGTTTTCACTGGCGGCGCGCCTGCTGGATGTGACAGAGATAATGATTGACTGCTATGAGGAGCCGGACATGGTGCACACTGTGCTGGAGAAGGCTGTAAGCTTCATTATAGACTATTGCAAAGCATATAAGGAGGCGGGGGCAGACGGCGTTATGATGGCTGAGCCTGTGACAGGCCTTTTGTCCCCGGCTTTAGCTGAGGAGTTCTCTGCGCCATATGTAAAAAGGATAGTTGAGGCCGTGCAGGACGACACATTCCTTGTGATTTACCATAACTGCGGCGGCAGCACTATTTCTATGATTGACTCGATACTTGATACCGGCAGCGCCGCGTACCACTTCGGCAATGCTATTGACATGGCTGAGATGCTCTCCCATATTCCTGAGGACATAGTGGTAATGGGCAATGTAGACCCGGCGGGAGAGTTTCGCAACGGCACGCCGGAATCTGTGCGGGAGGCTACACTGAAGGTTATGGAGAGCTGCTGCGG
The DNA here is from genome assembly GCF_009917525.1 of Acutalibacter sp. 1XD8-36. Classification (GTDB taxonomy): domain Bacteria; phylum Bacillota; class Clostridia; order Oscillospirales; family Acutalibacteraceae; genus Acutalibacter. The sequence goes on along the minus strand of NZ_QZDU01000001.1, from coordinate 444,931 downwards.
GCATAAAAATTTTGTTATATCCTCCGGCTGCGACATTCCGCCCCTCTCTCCATGGGAGAATATTGATGCCTTCTTTAAGGCGGTCCGGGAATTTTACGCCGGATAGGGAGGTTATATCGGAATATGGACCATAGGGCAATGGCAGAGCACGCGGTTGAAATGGGGGCTTTTAAGGCGGAGGTAATAGGCCTCGAAAACTTTACCTTCGACCCGGCCTTTAGGGAGATGTGCAAGGCAAATCTATGCGGAAATTACGGCCTCTGCTGGACATGCCCACCGGACGCGGGGGATATCAGCCAGCTGATTGCAGAGGCAAAGACCTATAATTGGGGCCTGGTATACCAGACAGTTAATAAGCTTGAGGACAGCTATGATTTTGAGGGCATGATGGAGGCGGGCAGGCTGCATAATAAGCTGGCCCAGAAAATTGCAGACTGGGCGGCGGGGCAGGACTTCTCCCGCTGGCTTCAGCTGGGCGCGGGCGGCTGTCACATTTGTGAGACCTGCGCGAAGCGTACAAACGAGCCCTGCCGCCACCCTAAACTGGCACTGAGGTCACTGGAGACATATGGGGTGGATGTATCAAAGCTGGCTGAGGCCAGCGGCATGAAGTACATAAACGGTCAGGACACGGTGACTTATTTTGGAGCGCTATTGTTTTAGCGGGCCTTTTGGAGGGGAAGACGTTGGCAGTTGTAAAGGTGAACGGAAAGCCCATAGAGGCTCCGGCCGGCAGTTTACTAAGTGATATTCTGCCTGAAAACTCTATTGAGACCCCATGCGGTGGTCGTGGCAGTTGCGGCAAATGCCGGGTCATAGCCTATGGTATGCTGAGCAAGCCCTCTCTGGAGGAACTGGCGTGCCTCACAGCCCAGGAGCTGTCGGAAGGTCTGCGCCTGGCCTGCTGCACCCGGATTGAGGGCGACTGTGCTGTAACCCTGAAAGCTGCCGGTGAGAGCTGGATAAAGATGGATAACGAGTTGCCGGAGCTTGAACTGCACCCGGCCTTTACCCGCTATGGTGCAGCGGTGGATGTGGGTACGACAACCCTTGCCGCCTGCCTCTATGGAGCGGACGGCGAGAGGCTTGCCCAGGCAGGGGGGCCAAATCCCCAGCGTAGCTGGGGTGCGGATGTTATCTCCCGGGTGGAGGCCGCTCTGAAAGGGGAGGGGCCGGCACTGGCAAGGTCCGTTAGAGAGGGCATAGGTGAGCTCTTGTGCGAGCTTTCCCATAAAGCGGGAATCGGGCCGGAGCTTATAGACCAGGTGGTGATAACCGGGAACACGGTTATGCTGTACCTACTGACTGGAACAGGCCCGGACAGCCTTGCCCGAGCACCATTTATGGCAGACAGGCTCTTTGGAGAGGAGCTCGCTGCGGCTGAGCTCAGCCTGCCGTGTATACATGGGACGGTGTATCTTCCCAGATGTATCTCTGCCTTTGTGGGCGGTGATATAACCACCGCCCTGGTGTACAGCGGCATTTGCAATGGTGCGGGGACTAAGCTGCTTGCAGACGTGGGCACAAACGGGGAGATGGCCCTCTGGCATAAGGGCAGGCTGACCTGCTGCTCCACTGCAGCTGGTCCTGCATTTGAAGGGGCTGGACTATCCATGGGCCTGCCTGGTAAGGAAGGTGCTGTGGACCATGCCTGGGTGAAGGACGGCAGTATTGTCGCCCATGTGCTTGGAGAGAGGGAGCCGATAGGTATATGCGGCAGCGGCGTGGTGGACGCATTGGCCTGCCTGCTGGAGTTGGGAATTCTTGACAACAGCGGCTTTTTAGAGGAGGACCCGTTCATGATAGCGCCGCCGGTTTGCCTGACACAGCAGGATATCCGTATGGTACAGCTGGCAAAAAGCGCAGTCTCGGCAGGCATTCGCACGCTTATACACCGGGCCGGTATAACCTGCCGGGAGATAGACGAGCTGGCGGTTGCGGGGGGCTTCGGCAGTTACCTTGATGTAGGTAATGCCGGGAAGCTTGGGCTGCTGCCCGAGGAGCTGGTGCAGAAGGTGAGGGTGATAGGCAACGCAGCGCTTAGCGGGGCCTCCATGCTTCTGCTCAACAGAGACCTGCGCAAATACAGCGAGAGCCTGGCGGCACAGGCTGAAACTGTGGACCTGTCCACTGACAAATTTTTCATGGAGGCATATACGGAAGGAATGCTCTTCTGAAAGGCTGGAACTATTCGGGAAGGAGGGCGGCCGTACAGGACGCCGTGACAATATGAATATATTCGGGAAAGATTTAGAGATACTTCGGGACCTGGTAAAGCAGCAGAAGGAGCTGGCCCTGAGCCCGGAAATGGACAGGCTCCGGGAGGACTGGAGGGCCCACGGTTCATTTAAGAACGGCAGCCGCCCCATGGTTACCATAGAGCTGGGCACCTTCGCGGGAGATATTATCCCAGACTTAATGCGCTGCCAGGGGGAGGAGGCCAGGAAGCTGGAGTGGGAGCTTCTGGGGCGCATGGTAAACCATAAGTTATTTGGGGATGACTCGGTGATACCGGCCTACATGCCGGTTACTATACCGACTTCCTTTGTGCCATTCGGCCTGCCCGTAACAGCGGAGCATGCCATTGATACCCAGGGTGAGGACCTTGGGCACCATTTCAACGCCCAGATTTCAGACTTGGAGGAGGACTTTCACAAGCTTGGCCCCTCTGTCTACAGTGTATACCCCGAGGAGGCGCGGAAGCGGCAGGCTGAGCTGGAGGAATTATTCGGGGATATCCTGTCCGCCCGGCTGGTGGGCCACTCCCTGTACTTCTGCCCAACCCAGGATATTGTACATATTATGAGCATGGAGGACATGTTCTTCGCCATGTACGATTACCCAGAGCTTTTTCATAAGATGATGGAAATGCTCAGCACTGATTATATTGCGTTCATGGACCTGATGGAGCGGGAAAACATCCTGCTGCCAACAACGGCAGAGGAACACCTGGCCCAGGGCAGCTACTGCTTCACAGACGAGCTCCCGGCGTCAGCTGATGGGCCGCTGACTACCCGGGATGTGTGGGGGTATATGGACTCCCAGGAGAGCGCGGGTATTTCCCCGGAAATGTATGAGGAGTTTGTATTCCCCTATTATGAGAAGGTATCGGAGAGATTTGGGCTCTACTCCTACGGCTGCTGTGAAGCGGTGGACCCATTCTGGGACAGGTGTCTCTCAAAGGCCAGGAATCTGCGCAAGCTCTCTATCTCGCCCTGGTGCAACGAGGAGAAAATGGGTGAGATACTAAAGGACAGAAAGACCGTCTATCTGCGCAAGCCCAGCCCAAACCTGCTGGGGGTGGGCAGCGAGCTTGAGGAGGACGCGGTGCGTGAGCACTTTTGCAGAACGGCAAAGGCCGCGTCAGGCTGCAAACTGGAGATAGCCCAGCGGGATGTGTACCATATCAACAACACCCCGGAGAAAGTCAAGCGCTATGTACAGCTTATAAGGGAGATTCTGGAAGATAACTGGAAGCCGTAAAATAATAAGCCCCTTCGCCTTTTGTATTGGCGAAGGGGCATTGCGTTAACTATAACTCCCGACCTCTTTCACGGTCTCGATAATACTGCGCATATTCTCAAGGCTCACGGCATTGGGGATGGAGTGGTCGGAGGCGAAGATATAGCCGCCGTTCTCCTTCAGCACAGGGACAGTCTGGCGGATGGCCTCGGTGATGGCCTCCTTATCGTCCCAGAGCACCGCGTTTATGCCGCCATGCAGCACCAGCCGGTCACCATACTGTTTCTTCAGGCCGAACACATCCATACCGGCCTTAATCTCAATGGGGTTCAAAGCGTCAATGCCGGTCTCCAGGATATCGGGAATCAGGGGCATAATGTCCCCGCAGGAGTGCAGCCGGGCGTAGATACCCTTGCTGTGGGCCCAGTCCACAGCTCTTTTATGGTACTTCTGGAGCAGCTCCCGGTACATGCTGTTAGAGAAAAAGGTCGTGCCCTTATAGCCCATATCGTCAGGCCAGGTGATGGAGTCAAACCGGTAACCGGCGTCCCATATCATGTCAAAATGGGCGATACAGCGGTCGAGATAGGTCTCGAACATGTCCATTACCCACTCGGGTTCCTCTATCATGGCTATAAGCAAAGTCTCAGTGCCGGCCATCCAGGAGTGGGTCACGTCAAAGCCAAACCAGAAACCAGCCTCTATCCAATCGCCGTTCTGTACCCACCTGCCGTAGTTCTCCTCGAGATTCTTCCAGTCTATCCTGTCCCGGCTAACGGTCATCCGCTCCTTGGCCTCCTGCCAGGCCTCAGGGGTAGTCACCTTAAAATCCAGAAACTCCGGGGTTGAATCCAGCTCCTTGAACTCCTTAATTGTCACGCCCCAGCCGGTGGTATGTATAATATATCTGTCCGTCTCCTCCAGGACCCTTTCATCAAACTGTGGGGTTATGTCAATGCCGATGGTCTGCACCTTGTCCACGTCAAAATACCCCGCCAATCGACGCCCTTGGGCATCCCCTCCCGCTCCCAGCGGGCGATAGTTCCGGCCCAGGGGCTGTCAAAAACCGGCACCCGGTCGGCCTCCTTGTGCTGATAAATCCTCTCGAAACGCTCTTTGGTAGTCATAGGGTCTCCTTTAGTTTTAAAATATCTCTTTGTCAATGCAGTACGCTTATGCGGAATTTTTCAATAGCTCCCTCAGGTATATACAGTCCGTCCCGCAAAAAGCTGTCCATATCTGGATAGTGCTCATCAATGGCAGAGAAGGCGGCATCTAAATATGACTCTCTGGCAAGGAAGACGTCTCTCACCATTTCCGCCTCATTAGTAGGCCTGCCGGCTGCAAGCACCTGTTTATAGTACATCTCTGCTTTGGGCCTGTTGACCTCATTTGTCAGAAGGTAATCCTCGCGTATCTGCTGACGGTCTACACAAAGGGCGGACAGCAGTATAACAGTAAGCAGCCCGCAGCGGTCCTTGCCCTCGGTGCAGTGCCAGAGGACGCTGCCGCTGGTAAAGTCATGCTCCATCACACAGGCCGCCGCCAGGCCAAGGCTTCTTCTGCAGGATTCATTGGTCACCATCAGACGGTACAGGCCGTCAAGCTTTGGTATAAGCTTTTGAAGCTGGCTGGCGTCGGTGCCCTTTTCATGGGAGATACCCGCCAACTGCTCAGAAAAAACAGGGATATGCCGGACGGCTACGCCTGAAATGGACGCATCCGGCCTCTCCTCACGCTCGGCTGCCGTCCTCAGGTCTATGACTTTAGAAAGCCGGTACTCCCGCCGCAGGGTTTCCATATCACCCCTTGAGGCATTTGCCAGATTTGCGGAACGCAGAAGCAGCCCGGAAGTTATTGTGTGCCCCTCCAACGTCTTCAACCCACCCAGGTCGCGGGCGTTGGCAATGCTTTCAAAGTTGAGCCACCTATTGTCCATTGGATTTACCTCTCTGTTTGTACAGGGACGGGAGGAAATAATCTCCCGTTTGTCTCCAAGCCCCTGCTGACTATATGGTGTTATTATACCATGGAGTTTTGGGTTGTCAATATATAATTATACAGAAGCTTCAGACGCTGAAATTTTGTCCTGATTCTACTTTCTAAACCTTGCCATCCCATTATAAATATGATAAAATATCTCATGCAAATTTCTGTTGGAAAGAGGCGGAGCATTATGGAAAAGATATCCCTGCTCAAGACGTTTTTCGGGCATGAGGGCTTTCGGACCGGACAGGAGGCGATGGTGGACGCCATATTGTCCGGGAGGGATGTGCTTGGGGTCATGCCTACCGGGGCGGGGAAGTCGGTCTGCTACCAGCTTCCGGCGCTGATGCTTCCGGGAGTAACATTGGTAGTGTCGCCGCTTATTTCGCTGATGAAGGACCAGGTGGGCGCCCTGCTGCAGTCCGGGGTGCCTGCGGCATATATCAACTCCTCTCTCTCACAGGAGGAGTATTTTGATGTAATCGACCGGGTGCGCCGGGGGGCTTATAAGCTCCTCTATGTAGCCCCGGAGCGCCTGCTGACCGACGGATTTTTAAACCTTGCAAAGAAAATGCGTATATCCATGCTGGCAGTGGACGAGGCCCACTGCGTGTCACAGTGGGGCCAGGATTTCAGGCCCAGCTATCTGCAGATACCGGAGTTTATCAGGCAGCTTGATAAGCGGCCTGTGCTGGGAGCTTTTACCGCCACAGCTACCCGGCAGGTGAAGGAGGACATAGCGCGGCTCCTTTTGCTGGAGGACCCGCTGCAGATTACCACCGGCTTTGACAGGCCAAACCTGTTTTTCCGGGTGGAGAAGCCAAAGAATAAGAGCGCGTGGCTGCTGAAATTTTTAGAGGAGAGGCCCGGGGAGAGCGGCATTGTGTACTGTGCCACAAGAAAGCTTGTGGAGGCGGTCTCTCAGGAGCTGAGTATTCGGGGGATACCGGCGGTGAAGTATCACGCAGGGCTTCCCGACGAGGAGCGCATACAGAATCAGGAGGACTTTGTAAACGACACCGCCCGGGTGATGGTTGCGACTAACGCTTTCGGGATGGGGATTGACAAGTCAAACGTGAGCTTTGTGGTGCACTACAACATGCCAAAGGATATGGAGAGCTACTACCAGGAGGCCGGGCGGGCGGGACGCGACGGCTCAGCCGCCCAGTGCGTGCTTTTGTTCGCGCCGGGGGACGTGTCTACCGCAAAATACCTGATACTCAACTCCCAGGACAACGAGACGCTGACGGAGGAGGAGCAAGAGCTTGTGCGCCGGCGGGACCTGAACAGGCTCAGCCAGATGGCAGCCTACTGCAGGACTCACCAGTGCCTGCGGGCGCATCTTGTGCGGTATTTTGGTGAGGACTATCCCGAGGGCTGCGGAAGCTGCGGCAACTGTAAAAGCGGCCTTGAGTCCAGGGATATTACATTGGAGGCGCAGAAGATACTCTCAGCCGTGGCGAGGGCCGAGCGCAAGTACCGGCGGGGCGTGGGTGTGAACTCCATTATACTTATGCTGTCCGGCAGTAAAGAGCGCCGCGTGTCCCAGCTGGGGCTGGACAAGCTGCCCACCTATGGCATTATGAAGGACGTGGACCGAAAGTTGATTCGGGACTATATGGATTTTCTCATACAGGAGGAATACCTCTGTACCCAAGGGGACGAATACCCGGTGGTACGTCTGACGGGAAATGCCAGGGGAGTGCTGTCAGGGGAGGAAAAGGTTACATATCTATACAGAAAGACCGAAAAGCCGGAGAGCTTGCCTGCCAGGTCTGCCGGGGCTGTGGAGAGCGGCGGGCCGCTGTTTGAGGAGCTGAGGGCCCTGCGGCGGAAGCTTGCACAGGAGGAAAGGATACCGCCGTATATGATATTCAGCAACGCCACCCTGGAGGATATGGCCCGGCGAAGGCCGGGGGACATGGCGGGCTTTATGGAGGTGTCCGGAGTAGGCGAGGTAAAGGCTGGGAAGTACGGCAGGGCTTTCCTGGATAAGCTTCGGGAGTGGGAAGAGAATGAACAGGAGGGACAGACGGCATGAACCAGGACCTTACAAGGGGCCCGGTAATGGGCGGGCTGCTGCGCTTTGCAGTGCCGATGATAATGGGGGATTTGCTGCAGCAGTGCTATAATATAGCCGATACCCTGATAATGGGCCGCTGCCTTGGGCCAAACGCCCTGGCTGCGGTGGGGTCATCGTTTACACTGATGACATTTCTTACCTCAATACTTTTGGGGCTCTGTATGGGCAGCGGGACCGTGTTCTCCATACGCTTCGGCCAGCGGGATGAGAAAGGCCTGCAGGAGGGAGTGCTGGCGGCATTCGCACTGGTAGCCGGACTTACGGCTGTGCTCATAGCTGCCGCATTTGCCTCACTAGACGGCATTAGGGCCTTTCTCAGCGTGCCCGGGGAGGTTTGGGGGATGATGCGGGAGTATCTGTTCGTGATATATATCGGCATATTTGCGGTGTTTCTCTATAACTTCTTTGCCTCGTTTTTAAGAGCAGTTGGGAATTCTATAGTGCCGCTGGGATTTTTGGCGGTGTCTGCGGTACTGAATATTGTCCTGGACTTATGGTTTGTGATAGGGCTGAACAGGGGAGTGGCAGGGGCAGCGGAGGCGACGGTCATATCCCAGTATCTGTCGGGACTTGGCATAATGGCATACACTTTGATTAAGTTCCCCCAGCTGAGGCCCAAGAAGGGCATGCGCCTGCGCCTAGGAAGCGTGAGGCAGATAGCCGGGTTTTCAGTGCTAACCTGTGTACAGCAGTCTGTTATGAACTTAGGTATCCTGCTGGTGCAGGGGCTGGTGAACAGCTTCGGGCCCACGGTGATGGCGGCTTTCGCGGCGGCGGTTAAGGTGGACGCCTTCGCCTATATGCCTGTGCAGGACTTCGGCAACGCCTTCTCCACATATATTGCCCAGAACTACGGCGCGGGAGAGGAGGCACGTATCAGAAAGGGTCTCCGAGGCGCGGTAATATCCGCCTTTGCCTTCTGTATAGTTGTGTCAGCGCTAGTATTCATCTTTGCCGGGCCATTAATGGGCCTATTTGTGGAGGCAGGGGAGAGCGCCATAATTGCTGAGGGCGTGGTATATCTGCGCATAGAGGGCGCTTTTTACTGGGGCATAGGCTGCCTGTTTCTGCTGTACGGCCTGTACCGCGGCCTTGGCAGGCCCGGGATGTCCGTGGTACTTACAGTGGTGTCTCTTGGCACCCGAGTTGCGCTGGCATATATCCTGGCGGGCCCGGTAGGGGTGACAGGGATATGGTGGGCTGTGCCTATAGGATGGGTTCTGGCAGACCTAGTTGGGCTTGTATACTATCTTCTAAGGGTAAAGAAACCACTCCCAAAAGAACACAAACTAAAATAGCAAATACACACATACACAGACTATAAAAGCACCACAAAAGCCAAAGTTCCTGGAATCTTTGATTCCAGGAACTTTTAAATTTGGCCCATTATGGGGCCAAATTTTGGTGCCGCTGACCGGACTTGAACCGGTACGGTATCGCTACCGAGGGATTTTAAGTCCCTTGTGTCTGCCATTCCACCACAGCGGCTTATCTATGGTATTTTAACATGCCTGGATGGAAAAATCAAGAGCGGTGTGAGATTTTTGCTAAAAAAATTTTTGAAAAACTTCTTGAAAATATTTGCTTTCACGCCGGAAATATAGTATACTACTAACAGAGGAGGGCCTTGCCCCGAAAGTCGGTCGGCCCCAATTATCGTAAAGGAGTATTTACTTATGTATTATCTGGGAATTGACCTGGGCGGTACAAATATCGCCGTGGGAGTTGTGGACGAGGACTGCAAAATAGTCGCGAAAGCCAACTCCTCCACCGCCACTGAAAACGCCGAGCAGATAGCCGACGCTATGGCGGCTACCGCAAGACAGGCCCTTGAGAAGGCTGGTATCACTTTAAACGATGTGCCCTGGGTTGGCCTTGGCTCACCCGGCACTGTGAACAAGGCAACCGGCATTATTGAGTACGCAAATAACCTGCCCTTCCGGAACACCCCCATGCAGAAGATGCTCTCCGAGCGCCTTGACGGTAAGCCGGTGTATATGGAGAACGACGCAAACGCCGCGGCCTTTGGCGAGTATATGGCGGGTGCCCTTAAGGGCGCCAAGGTCGCCATGGCTATAACCCTGGGCACAGGCGTCGGTGGCGGCGTTATCATCGACGGGAAAATCTTCTCCGGCAGCAACTTCGCCGGGGCTGAACTGGGCCACTGTGTTATCGTAGCGGACGGCTGGCCCTGCACCTGCGGGCGCCTGGGCTGCTGGGAGGCCTATGCCTCTGCGACCGGCCTTATCAAGCGCACAAAAATGCACATGGAGGAGGCCCCCAAGGATTCTGCTCTGTGGAAGATAGCCGAAGGCGATATCGAGAAGGTCAACGGACGCACAGCCTTTGACGCCATGCGCCAGGGCGACCCCACCGGTCAGAAGATAGTGGACGAGTATGTAAAGTACCTGAGTGTAGGCCTTATCAATATGATAAACATTTTCCAGCCCAGCATTCTCTGTGTTGGCGGCGGCGTTGGCAACGAGGGCGAGAACCTGCTGGTACCCGTGCGCGCTATAGTTGAGAAGGAGCAGTACGGCAATAATCCTGACGCAGCTACCAAAATCTGCAAGGCACAGCTGGGCAATGACGCCGGTATAATCGGCGCAGCCATGCTGGGCAAGGAAGGCTGAGCCTATGGCGGTAGAGATTAAGGACTTTGGTACCCTGCCTGACGGCAGAGCGGTCCACGCCTATATCCTCAGGGGCAAGGGAAAATTGGAGCTGACTGCCAGCGATTACGGCTGCCGCATACTACACCTGATGGCCCCAGGCCGTGACGGTGTGCCCGGAGATATGCTGCTGGGGCATAACACCCTGGAAGGGTATCTTGGGAAGAATTTCCAGGGTGCCATGATAGGCAGGGTTGGCAACCGCATTGGCGGCGCGGGCTTTAGCCTGGAGGGTAAGGAATATCATCTAGCAAAGAACGACGGAGAGAACTCCCTGCACGGCGGCCCGGGTGGCTTTCATCAAGCCCTCTGGCAGGCCGAGGTAAAGGACGGCGACGAGCCGGAGATAGTATTTACCCTGGAGAGCCCAGACGGAGAGGAGGGTTTCCCTGGGAATATTAAGGTGGAGGTCAGCTACCAGCTGAGCGCGGAGGATATCCTGCACATCACTTATAGAGCCCAGACCGATAAGCTTACCCTCTTTAACCCCACAAACCACAGCTTCTTCAACCTTTCAGGCGACCCGGAGAAGGACGTGCTCGGAACATATCTCACTATAAACGCCACCAGATATACTGCCGTGAGCGACGACCTGATACCCACCGGGGAGCTGCTGCCGGTCAGCGGCGGGCCGCTGGACTTCCGGAGCCCCAAAAAGCTGGGGGACGATATGTTCAGCCAGGACCATCTCATAAACCTCTGCGGCGGATTCGACCACAATTTCTGCCCGGACGGGACCGGCTACCGCAAGATAGCCGAGGCCTATGAGCCGGACAGCGGCAGGGTTATGGAGGTCTTCACCGATATGCCCGGCGTGCAGCTGTACACCTTCAATAGGCCCGATGATGGGCTTATCGGGCGCAACGGTAAGCAGATGGGCCACCACACGGCCTTCTGCCTGGAGACCCAGTTCTACCCGGACACTGTGCACCATAAGGACTTCCCCGGCGGCTATCTGCGCCCGGAGGAGGAGTTTGTAAGCAGGACTTCCTATAAGTTCTCGGTAAAATAAAAGTAAAAATTTGAGGGCCGGGGCTTGTCTGCCCGGGCCCTCATTACGTGGAGGCGATTTGATGGAACTTGATATCAAGCTGGAGAAGTCCTGCGGGGCCATAATCTGGCGGGAGAAGGAGGGCAGGCCACACGTTCTGGTGCTGCAGCATCAGAACGGCGGGCACTGGGCCTTCCCAAAGGGCCATGTGGAGGATAATGAGACTGAGGAGCAGACTGCTGTGCGGGAGATATTTGAGGAGACCGGCTTGAAAGTTAAGCTGGATTCAAGCTTCCGCAGGGTGGTGACCTTCTCTCCGAAGCCCAGGGTGATGAAGGATGTGGTATACTTTGCCGCAAAGCCTACAGGTGGCAAGCTGAAGCGCCAGGAGGCAGAGGTCATAGATATCCGCTGGCTGACACTGGGGGAGGCTCTGAAGTTTATCACATATGAGACGGACAAATCCGTGCTGCGCTCCTTTGCCGCAGGCTACGACTTCCCCTGATTACTCCGGCTTATGGGCTGTGTACCCGCCCAGGATTTCCGGCTGATTTTCCACAGAGTCCGCCTCGGTTATCTCCCTGATAACCCGGCAGGGCGTTCCGGCAGCAAAGGAGTTTGCAGGGATATCCCTGGTGACGACGCTTCCGGCGCCTATCACGCAGCCGTCACCTATGGTGACTCCGGGGCAGACAACCACGTTTGCACCAAACCAGCAGTCGCTGCCGATATGTACCGGCTTTGCCCAGCAAAGGTGCTTGGGGTTTCCTTCAGAGTCGTAGAGCTCCTTGCGCTCACCGGGGAGCATGGGGTGCACCGGCGTGACAATTGTGACGTTGGGCCCGAAGTTGCAGTCGTCGCCGATGGTGACTTCGCCGTCATCCTGTATAGTGAGGTTGAAGTTGGCAAAGAACCGCTTGCCTATCTTCGTGTGCTTTCCGTAGTGGAAGGCAATGGGTCCCTGAATGCGCCCGCCCTCGCCAAACTCACCGATAATTTCGTGGAGTATGGCGCTGCGCTTTTCATACTCATCCTCATGGGTCATATTATAGTCCACATTCAGATTATGGGTGCGCAGTTTGATGGCTACAAGCTCCGGGTCGCCGGGGGCAAACAGGACGCCCGCATTTATTCTGGCTTCTTCCTTAGTCATGTTGGCATCTCCTTTTATTAGTTTTGGATATATTGTACACCCCCTTGCGCGGAAAAGCAAGGGGGTGTTTTGCTATAGTTTTTCCAGCAGTTTCAATTTGCCACAATGAAACAGGTACGCCTCGCCAAAGAGTTCAGTTTTACCGTCATGTGTATAAAAATATGAGCCGTCGGGGAGGAGATAAACCGGCACTTTAAAGGTATCGGGACTGACGATATCCTCATAAAACCGCTTGCCGTCTAAAATGAGGCTATGGTTATCATTATAGTGGGGTATGATATTGATGTCAGTTAGTCCAAGCCCGGGCCGAAACCGCTCAAAATTTAGGTCTAAACTCTCGCTAGGAAGTTCCGGGCAGACATAGACAGTCTCCGCGCAGTTCATGCTGCCAGCGCTCTGGGCCACAATTATTCCGTCAAACCTGGTGAGAATATCCCGCAGGCCAATCCTCTGAAAGAACAGATTCTGTGTAGGCAGGTGCCCGCCGGAGAGGAATATTACGTCTGTTTGCGTGATTGCATCTTTCAGCATAGAGGCGTTATGCCCATTGACTAAAGAACATCTATCAAACCTGATACCTTCTTTTTCCAGTGCCTCTACGGTGTTCTGAAACCATTCGGACACTCTTTCATTAGGCTTGGGGTCGCTTGAAATATACAGCATTTGCCCGGTTTTATGCAGGCATTTCTTAAAATTAGTCAGGAAGCCGAAACGGTTATCTATCATTCCGGCAGTACGCCTGCCATTCAAGTGGACTGTCGCCCCGATTTTGCTTGTTATAAATAAATCCAATATCTATTCATCCCCTTTTGCCGGTCCAGCACCTCTGCATCCCCAGCGGCAGCTCCAGCCCATTTTTTTCTAGCAGCTCTTTATCACCAAGCACATCCCTGGCAGCGCCGTCGGCCACTATCTGCCCGGAGCCTATGAGCAGCACCCGGTCGCAGGTATCCAGAATCATATCCAGGTCATGGGAGGCGATGAGCTTTGCAATAGGCAGAGAGTTGACAGTGTGAATGAGGGTGCGGCGGTTTTTAGGGTCCAGGGAGGAGGAGGGCTCGTCCATCAGGACCGCCTTGGGGGTGGACATAAGGACGGTAGCGATGGCAGCCATGCGCTTTTCTCCACCGGAGATTTTATGATTTTGGCGGTGCTTCAGATGGGCAACGCCAAGGCCGGATAGGATGCTGTCGGCCAGGGCCTCAGCCTCGGTACGGCTCATGCCATAGTTCATGGGCCCAAAGACCATGTCATCAAGGACAGTAGGCATAAACATTTGGTTGTCCGAGTCCTGAAGCACGTAGCCAAGAGCTTTGCGCACAAACGGCAGAGTATTTCGGCTGAGCCCGGTGCCGTCTACGGTGATGGAGCCGTCTGCGTCAACAAGCCCCAGCGCAGCTTTTAAAAGCGTGCTCTTGCCAGCTCCGTTTGCACCGATAAGCCCCACCCGCTCGCCCGGGGAGATGTGAAGTGAGACACCGTTCAGCACGGACCGGCCGCCTGGATATGAGTATGAAACATTTTTAAAGATTATCACAGGCTCAGCCTCCAATAAGTAATTTGCCCAGCAGGGCGGGCAGGTCGTACATCCGGGACAGAACCATCAGTGCGGCACAGATTCCGGCGGCTGTCCATGACAGCGGTGACACGGCAGAATTAAAACTCCTCGGAAGCTCACCGGTGAATCCGCGCAGGAGCATACTGCTATAGAGGCTTTCGGCACGGTCCATACTACGCAGCAGGAGCTGCCCTAAAAAGGAGCCCCACGCAGATATGTGCACCCCCCGCTGCCCCGGAGCCCGCAGGCTGTAAGCCTCGGTCATAAGGCTGGCCTCGTCAAGAAGCACTGTGATATAACGGAAGGTCAGCAGCAGGAGGCTTACCATCACCTTAGGACAGCGGAGCTTTCCCAGGGCCCCGCATATGCCTTCAAGTGGAGTTGTGGCAATGAGCAGGAAGGCGGCGGTTAAGGCGAACACACCCTTTAGCAGGAGCGTCAGCATGGAGATAACTCCTCCACTTACGGGCAGATTTCCCAGAAAAAAGAGTGTCTCCCGGTCAAAGAATGGGTTGAAAAGACCCACAGCGCAGACCAGCGGCAGTATAAACCGCAGACGCCGAAAGCATACCAAAAGGGATATTCCCGCCAGCTGATAGCCGAAAACAGGAAACAGTGCCATAACACTGAGGCCTGAGAGAGCGTACTTGGGGAAAGAGAGGGTCAGGGACACATATAGCACAGTCAAAAGGAGCTTGGGCAGTGGGGCAAGCCGGTGCATGGGAGAGTCCAGCGCCGCCAGCTCGTCCACCAGCCGCAGGCTCTGTCCGGCTTCACCGGCTGGGTTAAAGCGGCTCACTTTTTGCCGGTCCCGCGCCTTCTGAGCAGGCTACCGCAGAGACAGACAAGCCCCGCCAAAACCGCCACCATAGCCGCGCCGGCTATGCCGGAGACGCTGGTGCCCAACGGCTCCCCGGAACCGCCGGCAAAGCCGTAGTCAGGCAGGAAAGCGGTCTTCTCCTGTATCACGCCCGCTGTCCTGGAGGCAGGGCTATCTATGCCGTAAGCGTCCTCATCAAGCCCCATATTCTCGGAATATCCAGCCTCACTATTGCCGAAAAGAGACCACTCAAGGCCGTCCGGGTTGCCGCTGGCAATCAGAGAGAGCCCTCCGCCGGTGACAGCGGCCACTATTGCCAGCACAGCCAGGGTACTCCGCAGGGAGAATTTCCCTGGACTGCTCTCGGAGCCCTGCAGGTCCGGCAGGAGCTCAGGACGGGCATTATACACAAACACCAGCACAGCGGCGGTTATGAGCCCCTCAACTGCGCCGATAGCCAGGTGAATGGGCTGCATTAGGGCCAGAAATGCCCCGAAGGGCAGCTCGGTGACCTCGGAGAGTGAGGTCTCGATTACAACTGATAATGCTCCAAGCTGCAATGAGAGCACACAGCCCAAAACTGAGGCGAGGGTAAGTTTCACAGGGGCTTTTAACCGTTTTGCACCCAATATGGGCCGATAAATAAGGTAATAGCCCGCAAAGCAGCCATAGAAAGCCATATTCCACAGGTTGGCTCCAAGGGCAAGCAGGCCTCCGTCGGCAAAGAAGAGACACTGGATAATGAGCACCGCCGCCATAGAGAGGAAGCCCGCCCATGGGCCCAGCAGGGCAGTGAGCAGCAGCCCGCCGCATAAATGCCCTGAGGAGCCGGTGCCGGGGATGGTGTAGTTTACCATCTGTCCCGCGAAGACCAGAGCGGACATCACCGCCATGGTGGGCAGGCGTTTAGAAGTGAGCTCCGGGCGTAGCCTGTCCTCACTTTTAAGCCTGTAGATAGATATGCCCGCTGTCGCTGCCGAGGCAGCGTACATCGCCGCGCCTACAGCGGGAGATATAAGAGCGTCTGCCATATGCATGAAAATCATTCCTTTCAAAAATAAGTAATAAATAACAAAAAATATAAAGGCATACGTCTGCGTCTTCTGACCGGTAGCGTATGCCTTCTTTGGCATGATAAAATAATACGTGCTCGGGGTAATTGGGGAGCTTCATGCTCCTAAAAGCGGCTTCATGCCACTAAATATAAATTGTATTATACATGGGCTTTTGCCGCTTGTCAAGAGTTGAGGGTAATTTTGGGGCTTTTGGAAGATTGGGAACAGCAAAGTGGGGAAACTATCGACCGTCTTCTAAAATAGGTAAATTAAGAAGCAAGCCCCGGAGCATACAGGCTCCGGGGGGCTTGCTTCTCATTCAGGCCATCTGTGTGAACTTGGAGTGAGCCTTCCTATAGGTGTCGTTGTCCTTTTGACGAAGCTCCTGCTCCACCTGGGAAAGCTGTTTTTTCAGGGCTTCAGCCTTAGCTGGGTCCTGCTCGGAGTTCAGCTGCTGTTTGAGTTCCTCCTGCTTCTTTTTAAGCTGGCGTATCTCCCGGTCAACGTCGTCGGTATTGCCTACGCAGGTCTCAGGCTTTCTGCCGCCGCTTTTTTGCGGACCTTCTGCTCCACTGTCTTTATCGGGCCCACTGGATTTTTCAGGGTCGTCAAAGTAAATCTTCGGACTGCCGTCCTTGTCACGGCCCATCCAGTATTGCCCGGCGGACTCAGGCTTTTTCTCTGGTGTATACTCATCCACAACAGGCTTTGACGGGTCTTTTTTAGCTTCTTCCCCGGCGCGCTTGATATCCTCGGGCCCTTTCCTATCCAATGGGGCCAGGGGGTTAAGTGCGCGGCTGTTTATGCCGGAAATAGGCTGCATAAATTATCCCTCCTTTATAATTTCATGCATTGAAAATAACCGCAGGCTTCGCTGCCGGTAGAGGCGAAGCCTCGCCTGAATTTGTATAGACGACCGGTTCTGTGGCCATTTCCACAGGCTCGTTGGCCTGGGCAGCTCTAGCCTCTTCGCTTATCTCCACGGTATCTGTACACTTGGGCTTAGGATTATTCTGCTCCTCCAGCCGATTATCAAGCTCGGCCTCCTTATCCTTCTTAGCCTCCTCGCGCTCGGCCTTTATGCCCTCGTCCAGCTTCTCCTGATACTTCGCCGCCCTCTGGGTACACTCACCGGCATAGCCCAGGGCACGCTTCATCTTCTCAGTGTCGCCCTCTGCAGAGGCCTGACGGTATACACTCATAGGTGTGCCAGCCATTTTTATGTTGGCGCTGGCACCCATAAGGCCATCTATAATCTGTGGGTTCACCTGCATATCACCTGTCCCTTCATATGAATTTTGGCAGCTGCCATATGCCAAGTTTAGCAGGCTGAAGGCAGGGTTTCAAGGCCTTTGCACTGAAATGCCCTATCGGTGTCGTGAAATGTCCAACAGGACACTGAGGGAAAAGCTTCTGCCGGACTTTTCAAAAAGGGCCGCGCCGTGGTATTTTTCAGCCGCGGCGCGTATATTGGCAAGGCCTGTCCCGGAAACCGGCGTGGGGCCGTCGGTGCAGGAGTTCTCAAAGGTGAGCATGAAAAAATCCCCCTGCTGCTGACCGGAGACCTGAATATGCTTTTCACCCTCCAATGACTGGCAGGCGATAATGGCGTTGTCCAGAGCGTTGGCGAAGATGACGCATAAATCCAAATCGTCTATACCGCAGGGGTTTGGGAGAAGCAGGGACACCTCTGTGCGGACATCTTTAAGTAGCCCCAGCTTCTCGCCCAGCAGGATATCCACGACGGCATTCCCGGTCCGGCAGGGAAAGGAGAGGGAGTCGGAGACCGTCGAGAGCTTCTGAAGGTATTCCCTGCTCTCCTCAATTTTTCCGCTGTTTAAGAGGCTGCTGAGCACTGCAAGATGGTTTTTTACATCATGGCGGAAGGCCATAGTCTGCTCATAGCGGCTGCGGGCTTCGGAGATATACACCTTCTGGGCCTGGGCCGCCTGGGTCAGGGACTGAAGCGCCGCGCTGTCCCTGAATCCCTGGCAGAGCTGCCGGTAGGCGTACAGTGTGCAGAGCATTGCGGCAAGGCCCATCACCTGTAAAAACAGTAATACGGCGTGCCTGCCTGTTTCCATAGGGGAGACGGACGGTGTGAACAAGCTGTATGATGTGCGCAGGATATAGAGCTCCGCAGCGAAGAAAAACAGACTTGGAAACAGAAGAAGCCCTAGACGCGGCAGGCTGTCAGCACCGGGCATGAGCTTTATGACGCCCCGGTAGCAGCAGGCACATAGCAGGAAGAATATAAGAAGTGCCGCAATTAGGAGCAGGTACAATAATGGGCTCCCGATAAATCTTGGAAATACCACCGCCTCCACTGAGTTGATAACGCCAAAGGAGAGCTGGGAGATATAGAAGGACAGCACCGCTGCAAGCCAGGAAACATGCCAGCGGTTTTTAAGCGCGTACCGGCTGGCACAGGCTAGAGCCAGCACTCCGGCGCCGACCGGCAGTATCCCGCCTTCCGGGAGGAAAATAATGGATACGTGGTCGATAGTCCAGATTAAAAGGAAGTAAACCGGGAAAAGCCAGAGCATGGGTTTCTTCCCGGAGAGTTTTGAAGTGAAGAGCAGGTGCATAATGCTTTGCCCGGCAAGGCAGGCAATGTCGCTGAGTAGGCTGAAATAGTCCATATCAAAGCCCTCCCTCTTTCATATACCTCAGCAGGGAAGAGGCAAGGTCTCCTTCCCTCAGGCGGGATACGGGGATGGTACCGCCATCCGGCAGAATAATCTGTCCCGGGCGGCGTCCTCGGACATAGGCGAGATTCACAAGATAGCTGCGGTGGCACTTGAAGAAGCGCCGGTCCACCCGCTGCTCAAGCTCACCCATTTTATCATAGTAGTCGATAACCGAGCTGTCGCTCTTATGGATATATATTTTGCGGCCCAGCACCTCGCAGTAAACTATCTCAGAGAGGGGGACAACCTCAGAACTGCCGCCGCGCTGGACCACTATGGACTTGAAGGCTTTGTGCTCCAGAGAGCAAAGTGCCCGGTCCATGGTCTGGGAGAAGGATTTGAAGTCTACAGGCTTTACCAGATAGTCGTAGGCCTCCACCTTAAAGGCGTCAAATACCCGCTCCCTGAGAACCGTCACAAAAATCAGCAAAACACCATCTCCCCGGCGGCGCAGGAGCCTTGCAGTGTCCATGCCGTCGGGCTGTTCCATCTGTATATCTAAAAAGACCACATCAAAGCTGTCGGGGCTCTCCAGCAGGGAGCGCCCGCTGGAGAATCTGCTGACGGAGAAAGCTGTAATCCCACGCGACCTCATATAGCCTGAGATAAGCTCCGAGATTTCCCGGGCCATTACCGGCTCGTCATCGCAGACGGCAAATTTTAACGTATCCACCACCACACTTTTCAGCATACAGAATAGCAGAGACCAGCTAAAAAGGCAATTCTACTGTAGTAGAATGTCCGAAAAATGTTGTGAAATGCTGCTATGTTCTTAGCCGGGAAAAGTCTGCGGCGGACTCTATGGCTGCGGTTACCATCATGAGACCTTTCTCATCGTCTTCGCTAAATCGGCCTGTCTCCGGGCTGTCAATATCCAGCACTCCAACTATCTTCCCGCCGCTTCTGATGGGCAGAACTATCTCGGATTGAGACGCGCTGTCGCATGCAATATGGCCCGGGAAATCATGAACATCCTGCACCCTCAGCACCCGCCCCTCCTTCACGGCAGACCCGCATACACCCATACCGACCTCTATCCTCACACAGGCGGCCTTGCCCTGGAAGGGACCAAGCAGCAGGCTGCCATTGTCCATCAGGTAAAAGCCCACCCAGTTTATGCGCTCAAGGCCTTCGTTCAAAATTGCGGAGGCGTTGGAGAGCAGCGGTATGAAGCCGCTGTCAATTTCGGCGAGAGATTCTATCTGCTTTGCCATAAGCTTATAATCCGGCATTTTG
Source organism: Acutalibacter sp. 1XD8-36 (assembly GCF_009917525.1). GTDB lineage: Bacteria > Bacillota > Clostridia > Oscillospirales > Acutalibacteraceae > Acutalibacter. Next base: position 425,225 of record NZ_QZDU01000001.1, on the reverse strand, counting down.
GCTCTCCTTCTGCTTTAGCGAAGTGTAGTTATACAGGACGGTGGCAACTTCAGCGCGGGTCATACTGGCCTGCGGGTCAAACAGATTGCCGGGCTTTCCGCTGATTATGCCTTTTTTATGGGCCCAGTCCACAGCTGTGAGGGCGTACACAGATATGTTGCCCTCATCCTCAAAGTCCTGCCCAGGAGTTGCCTCAGGTTCTCCCTCCATCCTCCAGATAGAGGCCACTACCTGCTCCCTGGTGACAGGGTCATCAGTACCGAAAAGGCCGTTGCCATAACCGGCGATAATCCCTGTTTCACTGGCCCAGAGCACGCTGGAGGTGTACCATTTACCAGACTTCACATCAGTGAATGGGATTTCATAGCTGGAGACCTCCGGCTGGCCCGCCGCGCGGTATAGCACGCCGGCCAGCATACTGCGGGTCATCTCGCTGTCTGGCAGGAACTTCTTGTCGCCGACTCCACTCATAAGCCCTTTTTCCCGGCAGTAGGTTATGGGAGTTGAGAACCATCTGTTATCCGGCACGTCGGTATAGCCGCTCTTATAAACCGGCTCTTCTAGTATTACGCACTGCTTTCCCCTGGAACGGAATACGGACTCAAAGCGGCTGCGGCTGTAGGTTACTCTCCCGGCTAAAGGGTCAGCCAGGGTGACAGTGGTGGGGGTATAGCCTATCAGCACCGCGCCGTGGTCATTATGGCTGATACTCATTGGCCTGCCGTCGGGGGTGTACCAGCTAAAATAGGCGTGTCGGTTAACCATATTTATCGTCACCATAACCACCACCGGGGTGCCCTGCTCCACCAGAGCATACAGCTCCCGAGGCTCGGAGCCGGAGATGTCTTTTGCCTTCATATGAATCTTGTTGGCTTTAAAATATCCGTCCGCGGCAGTACAGAGAGCGGTGGGGCCGCAGATATATCCCCCGGAGTTAAAGGGGCTGCCCACAAAGTATTTGTCCATGTCCGGACCGTAGAGCCTGCCGCCGCTTCCATAGTAGAAGTAAGGGGAGACCTTGGGCAGGTAGCGGCTTGCCATAGTGATTTTGCTCACGTTATACCCATAGTAACGCATAGCCATAGTGAGGGCTGTCACCTCACAGCCGGTGGGCAGCTCGGGCATCTGCCAGATTATGGGGAAGCCGCTGATAGTGTGCCTGTCCGAAGCTTTGGCAGCGGCGGGTACATGCAGGCTAACAGCAATGCAGAGCACTGCCAACAGGCAGGCTGTGTATCTCTTGCGCTTTATCATAGTCCTACTCTCCATTCCCGTATTATAGTAGTAATTATACCGCAGGGCACAGAAAATATCAAGTGCAGGTTGAAACCTTCGGCCCGCTATGGTATGATAGGACAAAAGCTTATGTGCAAACGAGAAAGGAGCGCTAAAGCCTATGGAAAACAGCCTTATCAGCCAGAAAATGCGGGAGCTCTCCCCGGAGCTGGACCCTCTGCGCCTGGGCACCGGCTGGAGGCCGGAGGACCTCTCTAAGCCGCAGATTTTTATTGAAAGCACCTTTGGCGACAGCCACCCGGGGTCCGGACATTTGGACAGGCTTGTGGAGGCGGCAAGGGAGGGCATTGCGGAAGCCGGAGGACACGGGGCCCGGTACTTCTGCACGGATATGTGCGATGGCGAGAGCCAGGGCACGGACGGCATAAATTACTCCCTGGCCAGCCGGGAGATGATAGCCAACATGATAGAGATACAGCAGAGCGCCACGCCCTTTGACGCGGGGGTGTACATAGCCAGCTGCGATAAGGGCCTGCCCGGAAACCTGATGGGGCTTTTAAGGGTGGATATCCCGGCGGTTGTGGTGACTGGCGGGACCATGGCTGCAGGGCCCAAGCTGCTCACATTAGAACAGCTTGGCATGTACTCCGCAAGGTATGAGCGGGGGGAGATAGAGAATGGGGAACTGGACTGGGCCAAGGAAAACGCCTGCCCGGGCTGCGGAGCCTGCTCGTTTATTGGCACGGCCTCCACTATGCAGATAATGGCTGAGGCCCTGGGCCTGGCTCTGCCCGGCAGCGCGCTGCTGCCCGCTGGCAGCCCTGACCTGCTGGAGTATGCCAGGAGCGCAGGGAGACTGGCGGTAAAGCTGGCGCACAGCAGGGGTATGAGGCCCTCGGACATTGTGACAATGGAGAGCTTTGAGAACGCCATACTTGTGCACGCGGCAGTCTCTGGCTCTACTAACTGCTTACTTCACCTTCCGGCTATAGCCCACGAGCTTGGGCTGGAGATAACCGGTGAGACCTTTGACAGGCTGCACCGGGGCGCAAGATATCTTCTGGATGTGCGTCCGGCAGGGCGCTGGCCCGCGGAGTTCTTCTACTATGCGGGAGGGGTCCCGGCTATTATGGAGGAGATAAAGCCGCATTTGCACCTGGACGCAATGACTGTCACCGGGAAAACCCTGGGTGAAAATCTTGAGGAGCTGAAGAAAGACGGCTTCTATGAGCGCTGCCAGAGGTGGCTTTTAGAGGCGAATAAAAAGCATAATACAAATATAACCCGAGAGGACGTTATACGCCCATATGATAAAGCCCTTGGCACAGACGGCTCTATCGCGGTTCTAAAGGGCAACCTTGCCCCAGAAGGAGCTGTTATCAAGCATACTGCCTGCCCGAGGGAGATGTTCTCGGCGGTGCTGAACGCCAGGCCGTTTGACAGTGAGGAGGAGTGCATTGATGCGGTGCTGCACCACAGGGTAAAGCCGGGGGACGCAGTGTTTATCCGATACGAGGGGCCTAAGGGCTCGGGAATGCCGGAGATGTTCTATACCTCAGAGGCCATCTCCTCTGATAAGGAGCTGGGACGGAGCATTGCCCTTATTACCGACGGGCGCTTCTCTGGGGCGTCTACCGGGCCGGTTATAGGCCATTGCAGCCCGGAAGCCCAGGCGGGCGGGCCCATTGCTCTGGTGGAGGATGGAGACCTGATACACTTAGACGTGCAGGAGCGCGTGCTGGAGATAGTTGGCGTGAAGGGACAGAGGCAGAGCCCGGAGGAAATAGACGCTGTTCTGGCTGAGCGAAAGAAGCACTGGAAGCCGAAGCCCGCTAAGTATAAACGGGGGGTGCTGCGGCTGTTCTCGGATTTGGCAGCCTCTCCCATGAAGGGAGCGTATCTTGACTATGACAGAGAATAAAATTTTTGGAGGTACAATAGATGGATAAAATTAGTCAGGCAATTTCAGAGATAGGAATCGTGCCGGTGATTAAGCTCACAGACCCGGAGCGGGACGCGGCGCCTCTTGGGAAGGCGCTCTGCGCCGGTGGCGTGCCGGTGGCTGAGGTCACCTTCCGTGCAGCCGGTGCGGACAAAGCCATACGGCTGATGAAGGAGACATGTCCTGAACTGATAGCCGGTGCGGGTACGGTTACGGTGACAGAGCAGATAGACGCGGCTATAGAGGCAGGCGGGCAGTTTATAGTAACCCCGGGCTTCGACCCGGAGCTGGTGGAGTACGCCCAAAATAAGGGCGTGCCCATTTACCCCGGCTGCACAACTCCCACGGACTACCATGCCGCGCTGAAATTCGGGCTTGAGCTTATAAAGTTCTTCCCGGCAGAGCAGTCCGGTGGGCTCGGGAAGATAAAGGCCATGAGCGCGCCATTTCCACAGTTTAAGGTAATGCCTACGGGGGGTATCTCGCTGAAGAACCTGGAGGAGTATATCAGCTGCCCGGTGATAGCGGCCTGCGGGGGCTCGTACATGGTGACCGCACAGCTTATTGAGGGACAGAGGTGGGACGAGATAGCGGAGCTTTGCAGGCAGTCACGGGAGATAATCAAAGCAGTGAGAGGGAATAAATAAATGGACTATAAATTGTCCCTGCGTAATGCGGCAGCAGTTGAGGCGCGCCCTCTCGGAGAGGCCTTTCACGGCAGGAGTAAAGACGGTACAGAGCTGTCGGTAAACAGCTATTATATGGAAAAGGACGGACAGCCGTTCTTTGGAGTGAGCGGTGAGTTCCATTTCAGCCGCATGGAGCCGTGGCGTTGGGAGGATGAGCTCATAAAGATGAAGCTGGGTGGCGTGAATATCGTGGCCACCTATGTGTTCTGGAACCACCATGAGGAGGAAGAGGGCTGCTTCGACTTTACAGGGAGGCGGGACCTTGGCAGGTTTGTGAAGCTTTGCCAAAAGCACGGGCTGTATGTGATACTCAGGTGCGGCCCCTTCGACCATGGGGAGGCGCGCAACGGCGGCCTGCCAGACTGGCTATACGGCAAACCCTTTGAGGTACGGAAGCTCAGCGAGGGCTTCCTCAGCTGTACCAGGCGGCTGTATACGGAGATAGCAGGTCAGGTTAATGGGATGTTTTTTAAGGACGGCGGGCCGGTAATCGGCGTGCAGATAGACAATGAGTATATGGCGTCCTCAGCGCCATGGGAGATAACCACCGGCATATCCAACGAGTGGGCCTTTGGCGGGGATGAGGGTGAGGAGTATCTGCTGCGCCTGAAGGAGCTTGCCGCTGAGTGCGGGCTTACCCCGGTATTTTATACATGTACAGGCTGGGGCAATGCCCCGACTCCGGACTCAATGCTGCCCCTATGGGGAGGCTATGCCTACAGGCCATGGCTGTTCTACTCCCATAAAGGGGAGCACCCTGCTACAGAGCAGTATATCTATCAGGACTACCATAAAAACGGCATTGCCTGTACCGACGATTTTCTGCCGCGCTATGCCCCGGAAGACCGTCCGTATGCCTGCTGTGAGATGGGCGGAGGGATGATGTGCAGCTATAATTACAGGTTTCAGCTGCCCTATAAGTCTGTGGACGCTATGGCGGCAGTGAAGCTTGCCTCTGGCTGCAACTTCCTGGGCTACTATATGTATCAGGGCGGGAGCAATCCCATTGGGAAAAACGGACAGTATCTTAACGAGAGCCAGGTGTGCAAGATATCATACGACTACCAGGCGGCTCTTGGCGAGTTCGGTCAGGTTAGGGAGTCTTACCGGCGCACGAAGCTGCTCCACTATTTTGTGCGCGCGTTTGCAGGAATACTCTGCCCGATGAAGACTGTTCTGCCCGAGGGGGCGTCGCTTATTGACCCAAACGACGTGGATACCCTGCGCTATGCTGTGCGCACAGACGGGCATGGCGGTTTCCTGTTTGTGAACAATTTCCAGGACCATGTGACGGCTAAGGACCGCCTGAAAGAGACGGTCACTCTGGATACAAGTGAAGGGGCGATTACCTTCCGCTTCGGTATTGCCGCAGAGGAGAACGCCATACTTCCGTTTAATATGGACCTGGGGGGAATCAAGCTGGTTCAGGCCAACGCTCAGCCGGTTACGGTGTTAGAAAAGGATGGCAGAGATGTGTATGTATTCTTCATCCCGAGAGGCATGAGAGGCAGCTTTACCTTTGAGGAAAAGGCTAAAATAGACATCGGCAAGTCGAGCACATATGTCTGTCTGGAGAACTTTACTGCGGAAGAATTTACAGTCAGCAAGGGAGAACGCTCCGCCGGTATCCTGGTGCTCAGCAGGGGGCTGGCTGAGCAGATGTATATTGCCGGAGGGAACAGGCTGGTCTTTACAGATGAAGCCATGCTGGAGGATGAAAACGGCTTGAGGCTTGAGACGGTCAAGGCTGAAAATCATATCTGTTGTTACCCGGTGGATGCCCTTTCAGGCAATGCACAGGGCAGAAGCGGGGTGCTGGGAGAATACCTGTACCGGGCAGGCCAGTGGGCCGGAGCAGGTAAGAGACTTTCTGTAGAACAGGTGGCTCCGGGCAGGTATACCCTGGACATTCCCGACGGACTGCTGGAGGGTGTAAAGGATGTGCGTCTGCAAATAGACTACAGCGGTGATATCGGAAGCCTGTTTCTGAACAGCAGGCTCATAAGCGATAATTTCGCCAACGGAGCAGTTTGGGAGGTAAGCCTGCGTGAGTTTGCCAGTGAGCACAGCCAGTTTGTGCTGTATATCACGCCGCTGAAGGAGGGCGCAAACGTGAATGTGGAGTCCGGGATGGCTGCCAGGGTAGAGGAAGTCGGAGGAGCGGTCGCGGTACTACATGGCGCGGAGCTCTGCCCGGTATATGAGATAGAGCTGTAAAGTTTATTATTGGCTGCAGATAATGGCAATACGCAAATGTCAGGTCGTACCGACGTGACAGGTGGCTTACAACATAGAGTTATACCCGCATATGAAATACCCCCGGCTCTGCCGGGGGATTTCTATTTATATCCAACTGCGTTCTCTCTCAAGCCTCATGCGCTCCTCCTGCTGCTGGCCCTCATATATTTCCCTAAACCTGCCGCCAAGGTCTATAAGCTCCTTAAAGCGGCCCTCCTCAATGACTCTGCCGCCCTCCATTACCAGGATACGGTCGGCGTTCTCGATGGTGCTGAGCCTATGGGCCACAGTCACGGTAGTCATGCCAACGGATATCCTGTCAAGGCAGGCCTGGATCTCTTTTTCAGTGGATGAGTCCAAAGCGGCGGTGGCCTCGTCCAACAGCAGCACAGGGGCTTCTTTCAGGATGCCCCTGGCTATGGCGACTCTCTGGCGCTGGCCTCCGGAGAGCTGGCTGCCCCGCTCACCCACCTGGGTCTTATAGCCCTCGGGGAGACTAAGTATGAACTCGTGGATATCAGCCATCCCGGCGGCGCGTTCAAGCTCTTGCTGTGCAGCGCCGGGGCGGGCCATTCGCAGATTGTCCTCTATGGTGCCGTCAAAAAGCGTGCACTCCTGCGGTACATATGCGAACAGGCCGCGTATTGCTGAGAGCGATAGGCCGGTCTGACTGAAGTAGCGTATCTCTCCGGAGGTCGGGGCATAGAAGCCCTCAATCAGCTTTATCACCGTGGATTTGCCCCCGCCGGAGCCGCCGACGATAGCCAGGTGCTCGCCCCGGTGCAGGGTCAGATTCAGATTGTCTATCACATTGTTTTCTCCGTCATAGGAAAAGCTAACAGAGCGCAGCTCCACGGCAATATCTCCATCGGTTTTTGCGGCGTCTATGCCGTCGTGCAGGTCCTCAAGGGGCTGGTCCAGCAGGCTGTGAACCCGCTCCATGGCGACAAGGTCAGTCTGGGTCAGAAGGAGGAATGTGCTGAGCCTGTATATAGAGTCTGCCATCATGCCCATGAGAGTGGCGTTAAACACGGTATTGCCAAGAGTCACGCCGTCCCGGGCAAGTAGGATACAGATTATAAAGCCGATGGCCTGGGCAGACTGGGCAAAGAAATCCACAACGCCGTATGTAATCCCGATGATGTTCTGGTATTTCATGCGCCTGTCTTTGATTATTTCGCATATTCTGGCGTAGCGTTCGGCGAGCACGTGGTGCAGCACGAAAACCCGCACCACCGGGATTCCCCTCAGCGCCTCTACTAAAAATGACGCAGAGTTTGCAATTTCCTGCTTTGCCCGCCGCTCAACGGACTTAGCCAGTGGATTCAGCCAGAGGGAGAGGGCTAGGTTTATGCCGCCGTAAATCACACCGGCAAGGGCTATACGCCAGTCATTGACGAGCAGCAATATAAGTGTTGCCGGGAAGACAACTCCAAACCTAATGAGATGGGTTACAGAGTAGGAGCGAAAGGCGCCGGTAGTGCGGCTGGCGTCATCCCTCAGACGGGTGATATAGTCCCCGGTCTTGAATTTGGTCAGGGTATCGTAGGGCATATGGGTCACGTGCCAGAAAAGCTTTTTGTAGAGCATGCTGCGGCCGAACTCTGCGGCTGTAGTCTGCATATATCTGCCCAGTATCACCGGCGGTACCAGCAGAAGGAAAAGCCCCAGCATAATGAGCAGCATTACCATGATGTTTCCCTGCCGCTCCCCGGCAACTATGTCAATGAGCGCCTGATTCACATATGGGAACGCAAATAAAAGTGCCATCTCACAGGAGGCAAACAGCACCCCGAGCAGATACTTTCCCCGGGCCCGGCCGAGATACTCAAAGCTGCGCCTATAAAGGGTCAGCGCGGATGTCTTTCTCATTTTGTCACCTCCCAATGTCTATAACCAGGCCCTGGAGCCTGCACATATCGTAGTATCGTCCCCTGAGGGCCAGCAGGTCAGCGGGTGAGCCCTCCTCTACTACCCGGCCCTTGTCCATGTAGTAGATATAGTCTGCCCCCTGTACGGTGCTGAGCCTATGGGCTATAATGACTGCCGAGCGGCCCTCTAATAGCTTATCAAGGCTTTTTTGTACCTCGCGCTCTGTCTGCAAATCAAGGGCCGAGGTAGCCTCGTCCAGGAGCACCAGCGGGGCCTCCTTGACCATGGCCCGGGCGATACAAAGCCGCTGCTTCTGCCCGCCGGACAGGGTCTGCCCGCCCTCGCCTATCTGATGGTCCATGCCGCCGCTTAAATTGGAGACAAAGCTCCAGAGCTCCACGTCCTTTAGGGCCTGCTCACACTGTTTCCGGGTGAGCCCCGGTCTGCCGTAGGCCACGTTTTCATAGATACTGCCGTCGAAGAGGAAGGAGTCCTGGGTGACGATTGCCATTCTTGAGCGCAGGTCGTCCGGGCGCCAGTCCAGGGACTCTAATCCAAAGAGCTTCAGGCTGCCGCTCTCAGGCAGATAGAAGCGGCATATAAGCTTAATCAGCGTGGACTTTCCACAGCCACTTTCACCCACAATGGCAATCTTCTTACCTGCCGAGATGTGCAGGGTAAGCCCATCCAGCACCCGGCCCTCGCGGTCATAGGAGAAGGTGAGCTTTTCGGCAGAGCAGGGGTTTTTACTGGCCTCAAGGCCCAGCAGTCCGGGAAGCTCGTCAGGAATGTCCAGCACCTCATAATACCGCTGGGCACAGGCCGTTACCCGACGGACGGTCTGTATCATATAGTCTGAAGCGGTGAGCAGTTCGGTGATATAGTTGCTCATAGTTACAAATGAGATAAATATACCAACAGTGAGCAGCCCCTTTGTTACCAGCCAGGAGCCTACAAGGAACAGGCACATAGTCTGCACCACATTTGCAATGTATTTCACGGCGGTCATCCTCATGCTTATGCGCTCGTTTTCAACCTCAAATTCATACATCCTCTCAGCCATCACGTCGAATTTCTTCTGAAAATGCTCCTGAGCGCCAAACGCCTTTACGGTGGGCGCGCCGAGAAGCATATCCGCGACCAGGCTCATAGCCGAGCCCGCGCTGTCCATGGACTTCTTGCTTTGCTTGAGGATGGGCTTGCTGATAAGTGAGACCAGCCCCAGGGACACCGGCAGGATTACCACATAGGCAAGGGAGAGCTGCCAGGACATGAACACGCAGGCGAAAAGCCCGAACAGGGCAGAGAATATCTGCCGTGAATAGTTGCTTACATGTCCGGCAGAAAAGGTGCTGAGCAGGTCTATATCGCTGTTGAGCCGGGCGGTCACGTCCCCGGTACGGAAATGGTTTTCAAGAACAGCCGGGTCGCCGTGGGTAAGCTTGTGAAAGGCCCGGGCCCGCACGCCAAGGAACATATTCTCGGTGATACGGCCTATAATATGGTAGTGTACGGCAGTGCGCAAACAGTCCGCAAGAATAAATACAGCCATCATGACAGCGGCGAATATCATGTCGTTTATAAGCCCAGCCATGCCGAAATCCACCGCCCGGCCCCAGAAGGTTGCCGCCAGCATTTTCAGCACGCCGGACAGAAGGGATATGCCAACGATAGTGAGGATACCCGGCAGGTATTTCTTATTGTCAATGTAGAATCTAAACAGAGGGTTTATCTCCATCAAGCTTCCTCCTCAGGCAGCAGGGGAAGGGCCTTTATCGCCATGCCGCCCTTGTTTATCCAAAGCTGTACCAGCTCGTTACCTGCCCACTTCTCTTTAAGATACTCCCGGTTTTTCATCCAGCCCGCCCTGAAGTCCGGCTCGGTGTGCAGGCGGTCATAGCTGCGCTTCTCTGCAGGATAGTGTATAGCACGGGCGTCACGTCCCAGCACATACTTTGTGCCGTGCTGAGAGAGCTGTATGCCGAAATCGTTGTCCTCGCAGCCCCAGGTGCAGAAGAAGTCGTCAAACCACACGTTATTCTCACGCATGAACTCCGTGGGCACCGAGAAGTGCAGGCTCCAGAGCACTATCCAGGGGGCCTGCCAGCGGTAGAGCTCGCTGCCTACCACATAGTCACGCTCACGCCCGTCCAGCATACCTTTTTCATGCATGATATCTGCTGCTTCGTCGGGAGTGTTATTGTCGATTATGTCCCGCATTTCCTGCAAGTCCGAGGTCAGGTCGTTGCCGTAGATATAGCCGATAGTTACTACCTTTGGACCATTCTGCTGATAGAGACGCCAGTGCTCAGAAAGGCAGCCTCTGGTGACTATAACCCCACAGTCAAGGAAAACACAGACCTCGCCTTTTGCAGCGCGTATGCCCATGTTCCTGGCCTGACCGGGCCTAAAGCCTTTGTCCTCCTGCCAGAAGTGGCGGATGTCTATACGGACTGTGTATTCGTCTGCAACGGCCTTCATGTCCACAGAGGAGCCGTCGTCTGCGATGATTATCTCTATGTCATCCAGAGGAAAGTCCGAACCCAGCACAGAGTCGATAGTCATGCGTAGCTCCTGGGGGTTATTGTACACAGGAATAATTATTGTCAGCTTTTTCATCAATTCGTCCTCCTTATGGGGTATTTGGGGCCACTGGGATAAGAGCCTGCGCACTTCGCCGGAGGTCTCCGATATCCGGAAAAAGGTGGCGGCAGTGTCAAAAAACTTGGGCATGGACCAGACGGATAAATCCTTGGCCTGACGGCGTAATGCAGATGTAAAGTCATCGTCTGCAAGGCCGGTGGAGATATAATACTCAGCCGCTGCATGAAACCTTTCTTTGAGCCAGGGCAGGTGGGAGTCGTCCGGGCCGAACTCCTCTAATGTCGCCTGATAGAGCTTGACGCAGGTAACACAGTAGTATAGGCTCCAGAGCTTGGCAAAGGAATAGTATCCGGCCTGCCAGCAATATTCCACCTTGCCACGAAATACATCCAGCGCGTCATACCGCTTATAGCTGAAGCGGCCCTTCATAATACTGCCGGGGTTTGAGAAGTAGTGGTAGAGGGGAAGGGCAGTGCAGGCGGTCACCTGGGCACGGTCCAGTATTTTATGGATGGTGGCCTCGTCCTCATGTATCTTTCCTACCGGAAACTGTATGCCCAATAGCACCTCTCTTCGGTATAGCTTGGCGGCTAACATACAGCGCATGGGAGTCGAGGCGCTTAGATATGCGGTCATGCCCTGCATCCGGCTGTTGTAGATATGCGGGTTCGGGGAGCCACAGTCTATAGGGGGAGAACAGTTCATGTCGGTGCGCTCCATAGCGCATTGGACCACGTCGGCATTATGGGCGGCAGCTATCCCCATGAGCACCTCAATAGTGCGCGGGTCTATGTAGTCGTCGGAATCAAGAAAGAAAAGGTATTCGCCGCGGGACATCTCCACCAGCCGCTGGCGGGCATATGACACGCCTTTATGGGACAGGGCCTCCACCGTAATTGGCACAGAACGCTCGCATACATATGTACGCACAACGTCTAAAGTGCCGTCGGTAGAGCCGTCGTCGGCTATACATATCTCAAGGCTGTCGTAGGTCTGTGCGAGCACTGAATCCAGGCACCGGGAGATAAAATTTTCCACCTGGTAAGAGGGGATAAGAACTGAGACGAGAGGTTTCATAAATATCACTCCTTTACGATGAGTATAACAGGTAGAGAAATTATTTCAACCCCTTTTACATGAACGGTCGAAAATCGTGCAGTTTTGGTAGGCATAGAAAGCGGCAGGCCCGGTTTTCAGGTCTGCCGCATGGTTTTGCTAGTGCTTAATGAGTATGACTGTATGGAAAAGCTCTGTGCCGTCATCATAATATTGGCGCAGGGTGCCGTCGTACTTTTTCACGACTCCGGCTATACTTTTGATACCAAGCCCATGGTGTACGATATCCTGCTTGGTGCTGGCGAAGCCGCCCATACCGTCGCTTTTAGGGGGCGAGGCACAGGAGTTCACCAGGGACACCATCAAGGCGCCCCCGGCCCGAAGGTCGCAGAGAAGCTCGATATATGGACTCTCGGCTCCATTAGCCGCCTCTACTGCGTTCTCCATAAGGTTTCCGAACAGGGAGGTCATATCGCTCTGGCTCAAAAAGTCCACGGACTGGTCCCGAACATCAGCGGAGAATCGGATACCCTTCTCGTCGCACACCTCACTGTACCGGGCAAGTATTACATCAAGCAGCCGGTTGCCGCAAATGCGCACCCGCTTCTGGAGGGCGGGGGAGCGCTCAAGCTCCGCCACATACTGCACCACAGCCGTATCCCCGCCGGCCTGGGCCAGGCCGCGTATTGCCCCCAAGTGCTTGCGTATATCGTGTATCAGCACACGCTGGCGGTCATACTGCTCCTCCATGGCCTTATAGTAGCTGATTTCCGTCTGCTGCTTCTGGAGCATTAGCTGGCGTGACAGGTCCTGCCGGTTCATACGCTGGGTTATTCGGTAGCCGATGTATATTAGCAGGTTGTCGAACATCAGTATCATCACGCCAGCCAAGGCCAATGAGCCTATTGTAAGAGGCAGCGCGATAAAGAACGCCGTATAGCTCACCATCAGCAGTATAAACAGTGTTGCCAGAGAAAATCCAGTCAGCATTAAAGCGGCAGGGTCGTAGCTGGAGAAATGGGAGCTCTCACCGGAAAAACGCCGGGTTATTTTGCAGAAGCCCTTATATATGAGCTTACCGCTGAAGGACAGCAGAGTGAATCCCAAAAGCAGGGCGAATGCCTCTTTTATCATCTTGTCGCCTCCACATACAGCATATAGGCGTTCTTGAACTCCTGACAGCGCCGCCGTGCCAGGTATGCCGGGTACTGGATGCCGCCGGGGGCCTCCAGGGTGATAAGGGTGGAGGAAAAGGAGCGCACATATTTCATGTTGATTATATAGCTGCGGTGGGGGCGGTAGAAACTGCCTATATCAAGCAGGGACTCCCAGTACCTCATGCCCTGTGTAGACTCATAGCTTCCGTCCAGAGCGTGTATTACCACCCGCCGCCTCTGGGCCTCCGCCATGATTATCTCCTGGGCGCTGCGCGTAACGGATTTACTGGAGGTCTCAATAAGCACCGGCCTGGTATCCACGCTGAGCTGGTACAGCGCGTCGTCCATGTTGCGGAACAGCCGGGCTTTCTCCAGCGGCTTTGAAAGATAGCGAAACACATGAAACCGCATGGCGTCGTCAAGATAGTCGGCGTGGGAGGTAAGGATAAATATTTTAATATATGGGTATTGGGCCTGTAACCTTGCCCCGGCGTCTATACCGCTTATTTCCGGCATTTCCACATCCAAAAAAGCAATATCAGGGTGGGGCACGCCGGGACGGCAGAGTTCTTCGAGCATGGCCTTCGGGGAAGTATATGAGGCATACTCAGGCTGAGGAAGCTCTTTCACGTTAAAATATTCCCGGAGGCTCATTTCAAGCTGGGCAGGCACGGCAGGGTCGTCATCACAGAACAGTATTTTTAGGGAAAGAGGGGCGTTCTCTGGCTTATTGTCATTCACTTTTCTATCGCCGCCTGTGCAGACATTGCCGCCTTCATGCCCTCATAGATGTGGTCGGAGAATTTGCGGCTCCTGTCGTAGGAATAGAGGCCGTTCTGCTCCTGCTCCACATCGGTGAGCTGGGTGTAGCACAGGGCGCAGACGGCGGGATTCTCCAGCATTGCGGCGGCGAGGCCCGCAAAGCGCCTTAGCACTTCATCCTCACTGTCGGGCCTGTTTCCATAGCCCCAGTTGTTCTCATCCTCAGGATTTGGGTTCCACCAGGTTCCACCGTACTCGCTGACGAAATAGGGCTGGCCCTCGTATTTCTGGCGCTGGGGGAAGGTCTCAAAGGCCTCGCCGCCATCAGCCATAGGAGCAAGCTTTGCCCTGAAAGAATCGGGGTCCTGGTCGTAGTCATGTATATCATAGATATCAGTTATCACATGGAAGTTTCCGCTGGTGTCTATCACTGGGCGCGTGGGGTCAAGGGCTTTTGTGGCAAGATAGGTGGCTCTCAGCACCTCGTTATCCTGTCTTGCGCCAGTCTTTGGGTCGTCCCAGGTCTCGTTAAACGGGCACCAGCCCACTAAAGCAGGATGGTTGAAGTCCCGGGCAACCTCCTCCAGCCACTCTGGCAGGAAGTTCTCAAGTCCGGCGGCGGTGGTGATATCCAAGCCCCAGCTTGCCATCTCCCCCCATACCAGATATCCAAGCTTGTCGGCCCAGTACAGGTAGCGCTCCTCAAATACCTTTTGATGCAGTCTGGCGCCGTTAAAGCCTAAATCCATGCTCAGCTTGATGTCATTAATAAGCGCCTCTTCGCTGGGAGCGGTATATATACCATCGGGATAGAAGCCCTGGTCCAGTATCAGCCGCTGGAATATCGGCTTGCCGTTTATCTCAATAGCCCTGCCGTCCCAGCGGATATCACGGAGGCCGAAGTAACAGTCTACCCTGTCGAGTACAGCGCCGCCCTGCTCTATAACCAGCTCCAAATCATAGAGGTTCGGTGACTCCGGGGCCCAGAGATGGGCTTCGGTGAGCATTATTTCAAAGGCCAGTTCACTGGCGCCGGTGCGTGCACAGGAGCCCATAGGCTTACCCTCAAAGGAAGCAGCGGCCTTGAAGGTACAGCCATCTGTGCAGCCTTTAATGGAAGCCTGCACCATGACGGAACTGTTTGCGGGCTGGGGGTAGACTTTATAGGAGACGATATGTGTCTTGGGCAGGAACTCCAGCCAGACAGTCTGCCAGATACCTGTGGTGCGGGTGTAGTCGCAGGCGGAGGAGTAGAGCCTGTCTGCCTGCTTGCCCTTTGGCTGCCTGCCTGAACGCACATCGTCCTGGGCACAGACGACTATAGTATTCTCGCCGGGCTGTACATGCTCGGTTATATCAAATGCAAAGGACACGTAACCACCCTTATGGCTCCCGGTTTCCCTGCCGTTTACCCAGACGGTGCAGAGGTAGTCGACAGCGCCAAAGCGCAGCATGACAACATTATCGGTTTGTTCTTCCGTCAGATTAACAGTACGGCGGTACCAGACGGCAGGCATAAAATCCGTGTGACCGATGCCGGACAGCTTGCTCTCAGGGCAGAAGGGGACATTGATGGTTCTGGAGAATGGGGTCTCCCACATGCAGCCCTCCTTGCCGCTGTTTCCAAAGTCGAACTCAAACTCCCAGCTTCCGTTCAGGTTTAACCAGCTGCTTTCTCCGCGAGCCATCTGCGGGCGGGGGTATTCAGGACGAGGTATAGACATAGTTGTGCTCCTTTCAAATGCTGTAAATAATATAATATGTTTTAGTATTCGCGTATACGGTAGCTCACAAAGGCAAACCTATTGCTGTCAGGGGCCCAGGAGTTTACATTGATTGTACCCTGCCCGCCGAACAGTTCGGCGATGGTGCGCACAGTGCCGCCGCCGGCATCCATCAGACGAAGCGCCACGTTCTTATGGGGCAGATGCTCCCAAGGCTCCAAATCGCCCTTATGGTAGGACAGCATTACAACCAGCTTCCGGTCCGGGGAGATATGGGGGAACCAGGTGTTCCACTCCTCGTCAAAGGTCATCTGAGTCTGCTCAGAGCCGTCGGCCCTCATACGGAAGGCCTGCATGAGCCCTGAACGCACGGAGTTAAACCAGATATATTCCCCGGCGCTGTCATACTCCGGGCCGTCGTTAAGGCCTGGTGCATCGGTGAGCCGGGTTTCCTCGCCGCCATTAACAGGGATGGTGTAGACATCAAACTCGCCGCCACGCTCCGCGCAGTAGGCAAGGGTCTTGCCGTCCGGGGACCAGCCGTGCAAGTAGCTGGGGGCAAGAGGGGTTATAAGCCTGGGAACGCCGCCGGCCAGCGGGACGGTGTAAACCCTGGACTGACCGTCCTCCTTGGTACCGTGGCTGACAGCAATACTGCAGCTGTCCGGGGACAGAACGTGGTCGTTGTTGCAGCGGGTAACGAAATCAGTGAATACCTCATGGCTCTCGCGGGTATCAAGGTCAAAGCGGTAGATACGGCCGCTGCTGTTATAAGTCAGGAACTTTCCGTCCGGGGACCAGTTAGGGGCCTCAATAAGGTAGTCAAATTCCTTTAGTACCGTCCGGGTTCCGGCACTTACGTCAAAAACCTCAAGTATTGATTGGTCGTCATCCCTATACCAGGGATTCCTACGGTCAGGCTCTGAGATTTTGGGCACAGATATCCTCCTCTCCAGGGGTAAGTGAATTGTACACATCATACCATAACCGGTATAGGTTTGCAATGACTATAAAGACTTTGAGTGTTGTTTTTTCTTGCAAGAAACATAAAAAGCTGGTATAATAAGACGGATAACCGGCGTTATGAAGGAGAATATATATGGACCATGTAAGCTACGGCTCTGCCTTTTCCGGCGGGAGCCTTACCGTGCCGCCCAGCAAATCCGCCGCTATACGCGCGCTGCTCTGTGGGGCGCTGGCAATGCGTACAAGCGGCAGGTGGTGTGAGATAACCAACCTGTTTGACAGCGATGATATCACGTTTACAATGAGAGCTGCCGAGATACTCTGTGCTGATAATGGGGGAGAGGTGGACTGCGGCGAGTCCGGCTCATTGCTGCGGTTTATTATCCCTATTGCCGCCGCGTTGGGCGGCAGATGGCGGTTTACTGGAAGGGGGCGTCTGCCGCAGAGGCCACTTGGCGTGTATGCGGACCTCTTGCCCGCCCACGGCGTGAGCTTTAAAAATGAATCGGAGGGCCAGGGCCTGCCGCTTATTATAGAGGGGCGCTTAACTTCAGGCAGGTTTACTCTGCCGGGAAACATCAGCTCCCAGTTTGTGACCGGACTGCTTATGGCTATGCCACTTTTAGAGGGGGACAGCGAGATTATACTGACCTCTCCTTTGGAGTCTATAGGATATGTAGACATGACGATGGACGTGCTCCGCAACTTTGGCGTTACTGTGCGGGCCATTGAAGGAGGCTGGCAGATACCCGGAGGGCAGAGCTACGAGAGCCCGGCCTATCAGGTGGATGGCGACTGGTCTCAGGCGGCGTTCTTCCTTAATATAGCCGCGCTTTCACCTATAGGGGCCAAGGTGCGTATGGGCGGCCTTAGGCCGGACTCTTTGCAGGGCGACCGGGCATGTATCAAGGTATTTGGCGGCTTTGGACTTGACATCCGCTGGGAAGGTGACGAGCTGGTGGCGCAGAATCTACACGCCGGAGAGCCGTTCGGCGGTTTGAGAGGTCAGAGGCTGGATGTATCGAATATCACAGATATGGTCCCGGCGGCGGCAATATGCGCGGCGCTGAGTCGCGGAGAAACCCGCTTTGAGAACGCAGGGCGTCTGCGCCTAAAGGAGAGCGACAGGCTGGAGGCCATGAAGCAGGCCATAAATGCCCTTGGCGGCAGAGCCTCTGAGGATGGGGATACCCTCATAATAAATGGGGTAGAGAGACTAAGCGGCGGGCTTGCTCAGGGCTGTAATGACCACAGGGTAGTTATGGCGCTGGCAGGGGCTGGTCTTAGAAGCGAGTCGCCGGTGGAGGTTACGGACGCGTACAGCATAAATAAGACCTATCCAACTTTTTTTGACGAGTACCGTAGATTAGGAGGTATAGCAAATGTCTTCCAGTTGGGGTAATAGTATCAGGATATCAATATTCGGGGGGAGCCATACCCAGGCAATTGGGGTGAACATTGAGGGTCTGCCGGCAGGGGAGAAAATAGAGCTGCCCGAAATCCTGGCACAGATGGCACGCCGTGCACCGGGACAGGACAAGACTGCCACAACTCGTAAGGAGAGCGACCAGCCCCAGGTGCTGTGCGGCCTGCTGGACGATGTCACTACCGGTGCGCCCTTGTGCGCGATGATCGAGAATACTAACCAGCGCTCCAAGGATTACAGCCAATTAAAGGTTCTGCCACGGCCCGGGCATGCGGACTATACAGCCGAGGTCAAGTACGGCGGGCACCAGGACGTACGCGGGGGCGGGCACTTTTCCGGGCGGCTTACGGCTCCGCTGGTGTTTGCCGGGGCGGTTGCAAGGCAGATATTGGCTAGGCGCGGTATTACTGTGGGCGCCCATGTGCTGAAAATAGCCGGGGCGAAAATAAACGACCAGCCCTTTCATCCAACAGAGGTCTCTAGGGAGCTGTTGGACAGGCTCAGCAGTGAGTATTTCCCAGTCATCAACCCGGAGGCCAGGGAGAGTATGCGCCAATCGATTGAAAAGGCTAGGCTCAGCCAGGACAGTGTGGGGGGCATAGTGGAGTGCGCTATACTGGGTATGCCTGTTGGGGCCGGAGACCCTATCTTTGACGGTGCGGAAAATCGCATTGCTTCTATTGCTTTTGGTATACCGGCAGTTAAGGGTGTGGAGTTTGGCGCCGGGTTTTCTGTGGCTGATTCAAGGGGCAGCGAGAACAACGATTCAATGTATGTGTCTGAAGACGGCTCCGTCAGGACCCGCACCAACAATGCCGGAGGAATACTAGGCGGAATCACTAATGGAATGCCCCTGATATTCCGGGCAGCATTCAAACCTACGTCCTCTATAAGCCGGGAACAGGATACGGTGGACCTTAGCACCCATACTAACGCGAAGCTGGTCGTTACCGGGCGGCATGACCCCTGTGTTGTGCCCAGGGCGGCCCCGGTTGTGGAGGCGGCCGCTAGTATAGCCGCGCTGGACCTGCTGGCCCAGAGCAGGATGCTGTAAGATAGTAAATAGGGAGGCATAATTTTAAGTATGAAAGAACAGGAATTTCAGGAGAAGCTGGCCCGGGAGCGCCGGGAGATAGACCGGATAGACAAACAGCTGCTGCCGCTGTTTTTAGAGCGAATGGGATGTGTGGAGCGTGTGGGAGCCTTGAAGCAGCAAGCCGGAGCTCCGGTACGCAATGCCGCCAGAGAGCAGGAGATAATCGACAGAGTGAGCCGCCAGGCAGGAGAGCTGGGACAGAGCGCCGCGGCTTTTTACCGGGCTATCATGGCTATCAGCCGGGACCGCGAGCATGCCATAATAGGCGGGGATTCAGATTTGCGGAGGCTGGAGCGTACCGCAGACCGTGAGCTTCCGAGTCCTGTGGGCCGGGTGGTATGCCAGGGCGTGGGCGGGGCTTATTCCCACAAGGCCGCCAGCAGGCTTGTTGATGACGGGGATATCACGTTCGTGCCTGAGTTTAGCCAGGTGTTTCGGGAGGTAGAGAAAGGGGCGCTGGGAGTGGTGCCGGTGGAGAATTCGGCGGCAGGGTCAGTTACAGCGGTGTATGACCTGATTTTGCAGTATAGATTCTACATTGTTGGCGCGGTAGATATCCGGGTGGAGCACTGTTTGGCTACGGCTGCTCCTGGGCCAGTAACTAAGGCAATATCTCATCCACAGGCCCTGGCCCAGTGCTCGGAGCTAATCGCGGCCCGGGGCCTTGAAGCTCAGGAATACAGCAATACCGCAGCCGCGGCCCAGGCTGTAGCGGAGCGGAAGGAAGCGGGACTTGCGGCAATCTGCTCGGAGGATGCGGCAAAGCGGTATGGGCTTACCATCATAGAGCGGGGGGTCCAGAATGTCCGCAATAACACTACCAGGTTTGTGGCGGTCTATAAGAAGCCGGTTTTGCCAAATGGAGCCAATAAGATAAGCCTCTGTTTCTCCCTGGCACATACTACGGGCTCTCTGCACAGCGTGCTGCGCCGCTTTGCTACCCATGGCCTGAACCTGACAAAGATAGAGTCCAGGCCGATTCCGGGCCGTTCCTTCGAGTATGACTTCTATCTGGACTTTACCGGCAGTATACATGACCCGGATACATTGAATCTAATCTGTGCCCTGAACGCCGAGCTGCCAAGGTTTTCTTTCCTTGGCAACTACAGCGAGCTTTCAACTGAGGAGGATGGCTGATGGATATTGAGCTAAAACTGATGAGCACGCCGGAGGAAATAGATACGCTCTGCCGCCTGGCAAAGGAGGCGTGGAAGCAGGCCTACAGTGAGCTGCTGGGATACGAACAAATCAATTATATGGTAGAAAAGTTCCTGTCGCCGCAGGCTGTAGTACAGCAGATGAAGGAACAGAACTATGTGTACTACATAATATACGGCGATAACAGGCCTGGAGGCTTCATGGGTTTTGCGCCAAACTATGAGGGCCGAAAGGAGCTCTTTCTGAGCAAGCTCTACCTTCTGCCAAATATGAAGGGCACCGGCGCGGCCCATGCCGCCTTTGAGCTGGCGGAGCGTGAGGCGGGAAGGCTGGGGCTTTCGAGGATACGCCTGACGGTGAATAAAGGCAATACCCACGCCAAAGAGGTCTACGAGCACTGGGGCTTTGAGACAGTGGAGAGCGCCGTGACGGATATCGGCGGCGGGTTCGTGATGGACGACTATATTATGGTAAAGACGCTGGCATGAGAGAACCCCCGGATACTCTCCGGGGGCCTTTTATTTTCTGTATCAGCTTACCAGCCCAGGGCGTCCTTAGTAGCCTTATAGCTGGTCCGGCAGGATTTGCACATATTGCTGTAGGCAATGCTGTCCTTATTGCCCTTATCGGTAAACTTCTTATGGCAGACCGGGCAGGTGACTGTAGTGACGCCGGGCATCTGGTGGCTGTCGGCATAGGAGGAGTAGCCTATCCTGTCGCCAAACGAAAGTATGACGATGACCGCTAATACGCTCACAAACAGGTTGACTATATTCACTGGGGTGGATTTTTTGCCCTCCTCCAGAAGGGTGGCAGGCAGGTAGAACCCGGCGACAATGAGCATGATGTTCCCGAGGATATTCCCGGCGCTGATGCTGATGGTCGTATCCATGAACGCGGGCATTATAACAAAGATAGCTATCGCGAGCATCAGGTAATAGAAGAGTATCCCATAGGAGCGCATCTTTGGGCGCAGCGTGTCCTTGCTGAGCTTAGAGCCTATCTGTATCATGCCCAGGCCGTATACCAGCAGTGCCGCCACGTCCCCGGCGTGGGGGAAGAAGCCATAGAAATCGCTCTGCATTATGATAAAGTTGGTATAGACACTGATGCCGAATATCACAATAAACGCAATGCCCAGTACAATACACAGCAGGCTGGCGGCCTTTCTCACAGGCTTATGCTTCATTGCAGACAGGGACACCAGCACCAGCAGGGCTATGGGTATCAGTGTGACGGCGGCGTTGGCAAGATAGCTCAGGATTCCTATGACCCCGCCGGCTCCAAAGGTAACGGTCCCGACCACTCCAGTAGGTATGTCGGTACTAAAGTTCAGCAGGCCCGGGAGCCTGCGCCAGTTCAGGACGACGTGTACCGCCAGCAGAAGCATGGAGAGGGGCATTTCCATCTTTTTTACCGGCTGATTTTCGCTCATGTCTAATCTCCTCCATAATATGTAAAACTTTGAGATATATTGTAGCACGAACAAGTTTAGATGTCAATGGGAAAAACTTTTTGTGAGTCCTGCATAGGGTGTGGACATTTATACATTTACGTGCTATAATCTCACTAAAGAACGTAGAAAGGAAATGTATAATATGAAAACTATAGCTAGCTTTACAGTAAATCATGACAAACTGGAGAAGGGTATGTACGTATCCAGGGTAGACGGCGGTGTGATAACATATGATATTCGCATGAAGAAGCCCAATATGGGCGACTATCTGAATAACGGCCAGCTGCATACATTTGAGCACCTGTTTGCAACCTATGCCAGGAACACGGAGCTCAGCGGCAGCGTCATTTATATTGGGCCAATGGGCTGCCGCACGGGTTTTTATATGCTCCTTCGTGACAGTGTGAGTAAGGAACAGGCCATAGCCCTTGTACAGGAGTCATTTGAGTTTATCTCGAAGTTCGATGATATTATTCCAGGCAGCAGGCGTGAGGAGTGCGGCAACTATCTTGAGCATGACCTGCCGGGAGCCAGGGAAGTTGCAAAGGATATGCTGGAGGTGCTTAAAAACTGGACACCGGCGGACATGGAGTACGCCCAGTAAACTCGACAATAAAATCAGCCTGCCGGTGGTAGAATATGAGCCGTTAGTCTTTGGCATATGGAAAATTTTGGAAAGGTTTTTGCATAAATAATCCAGCAAAAACATATACTCCAAACATGTGCCCAGACTGAAATACAGAGGACGAGCTATCGTCCCCTAAGGAAAGGAACGTGCTCATATGAAGAAGAAACTTCTGGCGGCAGTACTGGCAATTACATTGGCGGTAATGCCCATGCTGAGCGTAAGCGCATCGGCAAAAAGCGGGGGTCTTGGCGACTACATCACCGTAACCGGCTACGACCCTGATGTGGACTACATGACGATGATGCTCCGCGCCCTGAAGGACGGCAGCGCATACGCCATGCAGGTTGGCGCTATCTACGAACAGCAGCGCAACTTGAAGATTGAAAAGCTGAACATGTCCTATGCTAAGACCACCTATTTCACCGACTATACCACGGCAAAGGAGATACTTGCGGCGATTGAGGCGGCGAAGCGCCCCAAGCCCTCATACACCGAGGAGGACCTTGACCTTCTGGCCCGGATAATCAACGCTGAGGCGGGCTGTGACTGGATACCTGACTGGGTCCAGAGGATGGTGGGCAGCGTGGTGTTAAATCGTGTGAAAAGCAAGTATTTCCCAAATACTATCAGGGAGGTAATATACCAGCCCGGACAGTATGGCCCGGTGTATAACGGCATGATAAATTATACGCCGACGAAGAAAGCTATAGAGAACGCCAGATATGTGCTTGAGAACGGCAGCACCTGTCCTGCCAATGTCACCGGGCAGAATGGAGTTATCTCCGGCAGCGGGGTGTATACCAGCTATTATGACAGTATACTGGGCACCACAATATATTTCTGCTACACCTAACAGTAAGTATGGAAAAGGCCGGACCTGGTGTCCGGCCTTTTTGCTTGACAAATTAGCGCCCGGATAGTATAATATTCAGATGAGAACGGCATAGCCGCTACGGAAAGGAAAATGCAAGCATGGCAGAGAAGCAGTTTTTTGTTACCAAGGAAGGCCTAAAGGACCTGGAGAAAGAGCGCGACTACCTGATAATGGTGCGGCGCAAGGAGGTCTCGGAGAAGATAAAGGTTGCCCTGTCCTTCGGAGACCTGTCTGAGAACAGCGAGTATGACGAAGCCAAGAACGACCAGGCTGTAGTTGAGGCACGCATTGCCGATGTAGAGATGATGCTGAAAAATGCTGTTGTAATAGATGAGGAGGCTCTGGGCAACGAGACCGTGCATATCGGTTCCACTGTTGATGTGAGCGTAACATCCCCCAATGGAAAGCAGAGTGAGCGTACACTGCGCATAGTTGGCTCCAACGAGGCCGACCCACGCAATGGCAAAATTTCTGACGAATCGGCAGTGGGCCAGGCGCTTATCGGTGCGGTGGTGAACCAGACTGTGGTTGTTGAAGCCCCCGCGGGTATGGCCACATATGTTGTCAATGCCATAAACTGATTTTTTATAGCAGCACATATAATATAGGAAAGGGAGAGGGAAAGATGGCGGAAAAGCAGCCGCAAGAGCTTAGTGAGATTCTACAGATACGCCGGGATAAGCTCAACAATATGCAGGAGCAGGGCAATGATCCGTACCTGCATACACGCTTTGACGTGGACAGAAAGGCTCAGGAGATACTTGACAAATTTGAGGAGCTTGAGGGCAAAGAGGTCAGCGTTGCTGGGCGTATAATGAGCCGCAGAGGTATGGGCAAAGTTGCCTTCATGGACCTGCAGGACAGCACGGGGCGTGTGCAGATATATGCGAAGATAGACGAGATGGGGGAGGAAGCCTATAAGGCCATGCAGGCGGCTCTGGACATCGGCGACATAGTAGGCGTAAAAGGCGAGGTTTTCCGCACCCAGCGGGGGGAGATATCGGTAAAGGCCATGGAGTTGACCATACTCTCAAAAGCGCTTCTGCCCCTGCCGGAGAAGTACCACGGCCTTACAAACACCGACGCCCGCTACCGCCAGAGGTATCTGGACCTTATCATGAACCCGGAGTCCCGGGAGGTGTTCGTAAAGCGCACCAAGATAATCAGCGCCATAAGGGAGTTCCTGGACGGCCAGGACTTTCTGGAGGTGGAGACCCCGGTGCTGCACACCCAGGCGGAGGGCGCGGCGGCGCGGCCCTTTATCACACACCACAATACCCTGGATATGGATATGTACCTGCGCATCGCCCTGGAACTGCACCTGAAGCGGCTGATAGTGGGGGGGTTCGATCGGGTGTATGAGATCGGCCGCAACTTCCGCAACGAGGGCATGGACGCCTGGCACAATCCGGAGTTCACCATGCTGGAGTTCTATCAGGCATATACCGACATAAACGGCATGATGGACCAGACCGAGAACCTTATCCGCTTCGTGGCCCACAGGGTGCTTGGCACCGGCACCGTGGAGCGGAACGGCGTGGTGATAGACCTTGACAAGCCTTTCGGCAGGATATCCATGGTAGAGGCTGTGAAACAGCACGCCGGGGTGGACTTCACCCAGGTAGAGAGCATAGAGGAGGCCCGCCGTCTTGCGGACGAGCACCATATTGAATACGAGCAGAGGCATAAGAAGGGCGAGATATTGAACCTGTTCTTTGAGAAATACTGCGAGGACAAGCTCATACAGCCAACCTTCCTTACAGGCCATCCGGTGGACATCTCGCCCCTGGCGAAGAAGGACCCGGCAAACCCGGAGTATACTCAGCGCTTTGAGCTGTTTATCTGCGGCAGCGAGTACGCCAACGCCTTTAGCGAGCTCAACGACCCAATCGACCAGCGCCAGCGCTTTGAGGCCCAGGCCGCTCAGAAGGCCGCCGGTGACGACGAGGCCTGCGACGTGGACGAGGACTTCCTGACAGCACTGGAGTATGGTCTGCCTCCTACCGGAGGTATGGGCATGGGCGTGGACAGGCTGGTAATGCTGCTCACAGGAGCAACATCTATTAGGGATGTGCTGCTGTTTCCCACGATGAAGCCAATCGAATAAAGAATAAAAAAAGACATGAGCCAAGTGCCCATGTCTTTTTATACTCAAATTATGGAGACTGGATGTTAATTCTTCCGAAATTCCTCTAAATCGATTAGTTCCCCGCCTCTAAGCCGTGAGGCCTCTGCTGCCAGCGCCACATAGTGGCTTTCCATTGAATGTTCTAGGGTGGTGGTGCGCTCTGTAGGCTCAGCTCCATCAATGAGCATGTTAAGGAAATCCTCAATAATGCCGCTGTCGCCGCCGCCGTGCCCCTTCAGGTCGCTGGACAGGGCCTTTAGGTCGATTACCTCTTCGCCTTTGCCGAACACGCGGATGCGGATAATATTGGACTTCATGTCGGCCTCTATCTCGCCTTTAGTGCCCATGGCCTTGAAGTAGCGGTAGCAGTCCTCGGTGAAGGCGCACATAGTAAACTGGATGGTCGTACCATCTTCCATCAGGAGATTGGTCTGCTGATGGTCTACAACATTGTTGTCGCAATGGTAAACACAGCGGCCGTAGGGGCCGTGGCGCAGGGCCTCATAGGTGGACTCGACCGTATTTTCCACACTGAGAACAGAGCTTATCCAGTTGCCGCCATGCATGAGCCCGGTCTTCTCGCCGGTAATGTAAATCCTTTCAGCGTCGAAAATACACTGGTCCTTCACCTTACAGCCGCCAAGGCAGTATTCGGTGGAGCCTTCAGGAGCACACTCCTTTTTGAACAGGTGAATGCCGCCTACAGATGATACTGACTTACACTTCTTTCCCACAAGCCAGGTGAGGATATCCATATCATGGCATGACTTCTGCAGAATCATTGGGCTGGTCTCATCGGAGTTACGCCAGTTACCCCGCACAAAGGAGTGGGCTTGATGCCAGTACCCCACGTTCTCATTTGCGCAGATTGACACAACATCGCCGATTTTACCTGCGCTAATAATATCTTTTAACTTATTATAGAAATTGGTGTATCTTAAAACATGGCAGAGTATGATATGCTGGTCCGGGAGTTTTTTGGATACCTCAAGTATTTCACAGCATTTCTGCAAATCAGGGGAAATGGGCTTTTCCATAAGCACATGGTACCCCAGTTCAAGGGCTGGTATAGCGTGGCCCACATGCTGCCGGTCCATAGTGGATACAACAGCAACATCGGCAAGCTTGCCCTTTGCAAACATCTCCTCGGCGCTGGCAAAGCAGTTTTCTTCGGGAATATTATAGAGCTCCTGGGCCTTTTTTACCTTGTTAGGGTTTAGGTCGGCAACAGCTACAATTTTCATGCGGTCGGGAAAGAGCTTTTGCATGGAGGCGTAGGTGCTGCCCCGGTCGCCGAAGCCGGCGATGGCAAATGTAATTGGTGCATTCATGATAAATATTATCCTTTCAAGATGTTTTAGTCAATAGGCCGGAATACCTCAACGCCAAATCTGGGCGGGTATGTCCAGTCAATAGAGTGGCAGGCCTCAAGGTCCTCCAGCAGCTGGAATCCATCGAAGCTGACAGCCAAGGCCTGGTTAAAATGCAGCAAAATATGGGGAAGAGGGAGCTGCTTAGGGCGCAAATCAGGCTTGAGGTCGCAGTGGCAGTCTATGTAGGCAGGAATCAGCCCTAGAGCGGCGGTTTCCTCGTTCTCCGCGCCGCCATAGCAGCCCATAATATTTGGGGTAGCAATTATACTGCCAGCACTGACCCCCACGTAGACCTTATTGGAGAACACGAATTTTTTTATTATTTCCTCAAAATGCGAAGCTTTTATTTGCTTCAAAAGGTGCTCATACCATCCGCCGGTGAAGAACATCACGTCAAAATCAAGTATAGCAGATTCACTGATGGAGCCATCCATTTCATAGGAAGTGATATGCCCGGGCAGAAACCCCAGATTCTCAAGCTCCCACCGAAGGATATCAGCCAGTTGGCGGGATTCGTCATCACAGGCTGCAACTGGTATGAACAACACCCGGGCCTTGGAAAAAGGCTTGTCTACCATGCGGGATAATCCCTCCACTATGGGTGCAAGAGGCCGCCCGAGGTCAAAGGGGTCGAAAAATCCGGAGTCTGTCAGCAGTACATTCTGCCAGGAATTCATAGATGGACCTTCTTTCTAGGTCTGTTATGGGAGCACTCGGTCCCAGTCTATATCAATGGGGCCTATCCACTGGTTTATCACATAGAACAGCAGCAGGTGTAGCGGGTAGTAGGCATAAAAGAAGTATTGGGAGAATTTGTTCTGCCGTCCCTTTTGACCGTTATACAGTGCCAGAATGCCCACAGCTCCCAAGGCACAGAAAAGGTAGCTCCAATGTAGAGTATAACGCATTATCAACGGGCTGGCAAGGTATAAGACTAGCACCATGCCGCTAAGTGCCGTAAGTTTCCACTTTTTCTGTTGGAACAGGTAGGGCAAGAGCACGAAAAGCACACCTAAACCGCCATAGTCCGTATGATGCATCTCTGCCAGCAGAACCAGGGCGATAATTGGGAAGACTGCAACCCACGCTAGCTTCTTCTTAGAGAAGAAATCCCAGATAAAACAACAGGCAGCACCGAGCAGTAAGGTAAACAGCACATTGCTCATGGGGAGGGGCCAGAGGCGTAAGCGCACCATACCCAGCCCTCCAAGTGCAAGCTGGAAGGGTGCTTCTGCCAATATAGCGAACACCAGCAGCCGCAGAAGAAATTTACTGCGGTTTTTAGTGTATGTACAGCCCTGGGCAATGCCAAATGAGTAGAGAGGGAAGGCAATGCGCCCTAGAGAGTGCATTACACGAAGGGTATACGAAGAAACAGTTAGGCTCATACCCAACTGTTCTATGAGAAAAGGCTGGGTTATGAATGTAGAAGCCGCATGGTCAAGAGTCATTGATATAATGGCGATTATTTTAACAATTTGCCATGACATATAGCTGCTCCTTATAAATTATGAGAGAAAGCATCTACTCCCAATATCCTTTCGGTAAAAAGCCCCGTCAAATGACACTTTTTCGGTAGACTTATAGGCTCTGTCCAAAGCCTCACGGAGGTCCGCGCCCTTGGCTGTAATGCCGAGCACACGCCCGCCAGATGTATAGAACTTACCGTCCTCAAGCTTTGTGCCCGCGTGTATGACTGTTGCGCCGTCAAGTTGACCGTTCTCATCAAGCCCGCTTATAAGCTTTCCCTTCTCATAGCTGCCAGGATATCCGCCGCTTGCAATTATCACACATGCGCAGGCTTCGTCCGACCACTTCACATCTATTTCGCTTAGCTTCTCATTAGCTACAGCCTCGATGATATCCACAAGGTCAGTCTTAAGCCTGGGGAGCACCACCTGGGTTTCCGGGTCGCCAAAGCGGGAGTTGTACTCTATTACTTTGGGGCCGTCAGGGGTGAGCATGATACCAAAATAGAGGCAGCCCTTGAACTTGCGGCCCTCGGCGTTCATGGCGTTCATAGTGGGCAGGAAGATTGTGTCCATACACACCTTCGCTATCTTGTCGGTATAGAAGGGACTGGGGCTGATAGTACCCATGCCGCCGGTATTGGGGCCCATGTCATTGTCATAAGCCCGCTTATGGTCCATAGAGCTCACCATCGGATACACGACATGACCGTCAGTAAAAGCCAGCACAGTGACTTCAGGCCCGGTAAGGAACTCCTCTACCACAACCCGGTCGCCTGATGAGCCGAACTTTCTTTCCTCCATGAGAGAGTGCAGGGCCTCAGCCGCCTCCTGCTCATTTTGGGCAAGGGTGACACCCTTGCCCACTGCAAGACCGTCGGCCTTGATAACGGCAGGGTACTTACCCTGGCTTCTAATATAATCCAGAGCCTCTGAAGGTGAGGTAAAGACCTCATAACCGGCCGTGGGAATGCCGTACTTCTTCATGAGATTCTTCGAGAATACCTTGCTGCTCTCTATCTCTGCAGCCTTTTTATTGGGCCCGAAGCAGGTGAAGCCGCCTGCCTCCAAAAAATCCACCATACCGGCTCCCAACGGGTCATCCGGGGCAACAAATACCATGTCTACATTTTTCTCTCTTGCCAGCGCCAGCATACCCTCCTTGTCCATAGCGTCTACATTGCAGCACTCGGCATCGGCAGAGATGCCGCCGTTGCCAGGGGCGCAGTAGAGCTTGCTTACGCGGGGACTCTCTCGGAGCTTGCGGACGATAGTATGTTCCCTGCCGCCGCTGCCTATCACCAAAATATCCATATTTATCAATCCTTTCAGAAGTTTCAGAAGGTTACAGAAATTTGAGCAGTTCGCTGAGTGACGTAACGGTGACATCGGCCCCGGAACTTTTTGTCCCGGGCTTTGTGATATGCGCCGCATGCCAGCCCGCATTTTTAGCGCCGAGTATATCTGCTATAGGGTTATCGCCCACCATCCAGATGAGTGACGGGAAGTTGGCGATACGCTCGGCAATACGGAATATTCTCTCATCAGGCTTGCAGGCGCCGGCTACACTGGAGTTAATTATCCCTGAGAAAAACTGCCGCAGGCCAAGCTGAATGAGCAGGTTTTCCCACTCTGGAAAATTGTTGGTGAGAATATAATTTTTATAGCCCTTAAAGGCACAGACTGCCAGTGTAGCCGCCGCGTCGGGCCGTACATGATACAGCGTCGCGTCCTGTACGATATTGCGCACTTCCAGCGCGGCATTCCGAGCCTCGGCTTTTGGAACGCCGAGGGCCTCAAAGGCCGCAGAAAACTTGTCGAGCAGTACCAGCCAAAAATCTTCTCCGGTAAGGCTGCTGTCGCCGTTCGGGTGCCAGGGGAAGCCGCTTTTCAGGAATGGCCGGAGCTTTTCCTCAGTCACATCATACCGCTCTGCTAACGGCCCTAGAGCCATTACCATGCAGGAGCGCCAACTGGGTTCCCCGGTGGTAAGAGTGCCGTCAAAGTCCCAGAATATGGCTCTGCGCATTAGTG
Organism: Acutalibacter sp. 1XD8-36; assembly: GCF_009917525.1. GTDB lineage: Bacteria > Bacillota > Clostridia > Oscillospirales > Acutalibacteraceae > Acutalibacter. The sequence continues at coordinate 395,337 of NZ_QZDU01000001.1, read as the reverse complement.
GTGGAACAGCCTGATGCCAGTAAAGGCCATGGCGATACCGTACTTGTCACAGACCTCTATAACATTGTCGTCACGTATGGAGCCGCCGGGCTGGGCGATGAATTCTACGCCGGACTTGTGGGCGCGCTCAATGTTGTCGCCGAAGGGGAAGAAGGCGTCGCTTCCAAGGGCTACGCCGGTCATGCCGTCCAGCCACTGGCGGCGCTGTTCACGTGTGAAGGGCTCGGGCTTCTCAGTGAAGAAGTTCTCCCACTGTCCGTCAGCGAGCACGTCCATATAGTCGTCGGAAATATATACATCGATGGTGTTATCCCGGTCCGGCCTGCGGATGTCCGGCTTAAAGGGGAGCTCGAGCACCCTGGGGGACTGGCGCAGATACCAGTTGTCTGCCTTATTTCCGGCTAGCCTTGTGCAGTGCACACGGCTCTGCTGGCCTGCGCCAACACCGATAGCCTGCCCGTTTTTCACATAGCAGACGGAATTTGACTGGGTATACTTCAATGTGATAAGAGACACTATAAGGTCTCGCTTGGCGCTGTCCGACAGGGACTTGTTGGCGGTGGGCAGAGTCTCAAGCAGGCTTTCATCTATCTTCAGCTCATTCCTGCCCTGCTCGAAGGTAATGCCAAACACGTCTTTATGCTCGATAGGGGCGGGCACGTAGCTTTCGTCTATCTGTACCACATTATAGTTACCCTTGCGCTTAGTCTTGAGGATATCCAGGGCTTCGTCGGTGTAGCCGGGGGCTATAATACCGTCGGAGACCTCCCGGGCCAGCAAAGTGGCTGTTTCCTTGTCGCACACATCTGACAGCGCGGCCCAGTCGCCATAGGAGGACATGCGGTCTGCACCACGGGCGGCGGCATAGGCGCTGGCTATGGAGGAGAGCTCCAAATCATCTACAAAGTATATTTTCTTGAGAGTGTCGGACAGGGGTACATACACCGCCGCTCCGGCAGGGCTAACATGCTTGAATGAAGCTGCGGCGGGCAGGCCTGTAGCGGTCTTCAGCTCGCGTACCAGCTGCCAACTATTGAAGGCGTCCAGGAAGTTGATGTAACCGGGGCGTCCGTTGAGCACCTGCACGGGAAGTTCGCCATCCTGCATGAATATGCGAGAGGGTACCTGATTGGGGTTGCATCCATATTTAAGAGAGATTTCCTTAGCCATAAGGCACGACCTTTCTTTACTAAAGTAATATAGTATTTATTTGTTCTTGTTGATGATTCTGGTTTCAGCTTCGCCGCTTTCTAAATCAATATATCTGACAAATAAGGAGACCTTGTTGTCCTCATTCAGGCTTTCCCAAAGGCTGTTTGTGAAGGTATCGATGTCACCCAGGATGGATACAGGCTTGGGGTCCCCCTCGAAGGAGGGCACCGGGTCACCGTCACATTTGTAAGTATGGATAAAGTGGCCCAGTCCCGGCATAGGCTCATAGGAGAAGAACTGACGCTGTGCTGCGGCGGGGTCGCCGTCAGTGCTCTTTAAGATGGACAGCCAGTAGCCGCCGTCTTTATAGTCGATAATGCCGGAAATGCGGGGGGTATAGAGGGGCGGGTCCGGCTCAAAGGTGCGGGTAAGCAGGGCGCGGACAAAATAGCCGGGGGCTACGCATTCAGGATGGGAGCAGATAAGGTTATAGATGGTATCGGTCTGGTCGCCGTTGGTGACGATTATGCCGCCGTCAAAGGTGCGCACAGGGTAATATATTACCAGCGAGGGGTCGGTGAGCAGGGCAGGGTCGTGGGCCTGTGTGCGCATGTTCTCGCTTTCGGCAACGAATATCCTATTGCGGCTGTTGACGCTGCGGCCCATGATGAAGTAGGCGGTGACAGCATGGCAGCCATCCTCACTGCGGCCGATGACAATGCCGCGGCCAGGATAGGTGTTCCCCTTCAGGTCTTCAAAAATATTGATAGGTTTCATTTGGCTGGCTCCTTTCACAAATCGGTTCCTTTTATCGGACACAGGCAGTACATCTCGGGCCGCTCAAGGTTTACAGAGTTCTGAGGATAGACCTCCACGGAGAAGCTGTCAGACAAGACAATACCATGCTCACCGGCCCAGCGGGACATATCCTCCCATATAGTCTGCAGTCTTTCATCTACCAGCTCGCCAAAGGAGCCGGCGGAAAAACTGCCTTTTATATAGTCCCCCACAGGAATAGTAAATGAGGTAAGGCCAGAACCCTGGCCCGGAATGAGTGTCTGACAGCCTACAAGGTAATCCTTATTATTTATGCTGACACCTATCTCCACAGGAGGGTCAACGGTGTCCGGGATGCTTTCATTATTATGAAATCTGTCCCATAGCAGGCCAAGGCTCTCAAATGCTGGTGGAAGTCCGGAGGCTACGAGGCTAAGCCCCGTCATGTAAATTGGTGTGTCCAGGCGCACATGCTCTATTACGGCGTTTTCCGTAAGCATAGTGTAATTTCTACTCCTTGATATGGACTATCCCGTTCTGAACGCTGAGCCGCCCACTGCAGTACAGCTCTACTGCCTTGGGCAGCAGATGCCACTCGGCCTCCTCCATCACGCGTTTTTGGAGGATTTCAGGCGTGTCATCTTCTTTAACCGCAACAGCCTTTTGCAGGATAATGGGCCCGCCGTCGCATACCTCGTTGGCAAAGTGCACAGTGGCCCCGGTGAGCTTAACGCCGCGCTGTAAAACGGCCTCGTGCACATGCAGGCCATAGTAGCCTTTGCCGCCAAAGGCTGGCAGCAGCGCGGGGTGTACGTTCATAATGCAGTCGGGGAAAGCCTCTACAAAGCTGTCGCTGGTAATTGTCAGGAAGCCCGAGAGCACCACCAGCTCTACATCGCGCTTTTTAAGAGCGGATATGAGCGCCTGGCTGTAGGCCTCAACGTCCGGGTACTCCTTCCGGCTGAGAGTGACCGCCTCAATACCAGCCCTGCGTGCCCGCTCCAGGGCAAAAACCTCAGGCTTACTGGATATGACGGTGACAATTTTCCCGCCGCCAAGCCTTTCTGCCGCTTGGGCGTCTATCAGCTGCTGTAGGTTCGTGCCGCCGCCAGAGACCAGCACGCCAATCTTTATCATAGCAGCACCCCCTCGTCACCCGGAACTACTTCGCCCAGAACAACAGCGTCCTCACCGGCGGAGCGGAGAGACTCAAGAGCCTTATCCGCAGTATCAGGAGAGACCGCCATACAGAGGCCAACGCCCATATTAAAGGTATTGAACATATCATGCTCGGGGATATTGCCGGTCTTCTGTATCAAGTTAAAGATGGGGAGCACAGGCACGGCGGCCTTCTCTATCTTGGCAGTGAGCCCCGGAGTGAGCATACGGGGGATATTTTCATAAAACCCACCCCCAGTGATATGGCTGATGGCCTTCACATCAGCACATTCAATGGCTGCCAGTGCTGATTTTACGTAAATGCGTGTGGGGGTCAGCAGGGCCTCACCCAAAGTGCAGCCAAGCTCGTCATAGTGCCTGTTTACAATTTCTGTATCATTGTGGAGCATCTTTGCAACTGAAACAGCCAGCCCCATTGCCGCGCCCACAAGGGACTCGCCGCTATCCTCCATCTTGCCGATACCGAAAACCTTCCTCACCAGGGAAAAACCATTGGAGTGTACGCCCGAGGACTTGACCCCGATAAGCACGTCCCCGGGGGATAACCTGCTGCCGTCTATCATTTTTGGCTTGTCCACAATGCCGACGGTAAATCCGGCTATATCATAGTCTTCCAGAGGCATCATGCCTGGGTGCTCGGCAGTCTCGCCGCCTATAAGCGCACATCCGGCCTGCACACAGCCCTCGGCCACGCCGGAGACAATCTGAGCTATCTTTTCGGGATAATTCTTCCCGCAGGCTATATAGTCCAGGAAGAACAGCGGCTTAGCCCCGCAGCAGACTATGTCGTTGACGCACATTGCAACAGCGTCAATGCCGATGGTGTCGTGCTTATCTAAAAGCATAGCTATTTTCAGCTTCGTGCCAACGCCGTCCGTGCCGGACACCAGCAGGGGCTCCTCCATTTCCGAGAGCTCCGGCCTGAACAGCCCTCCGAAGCCTCCAATACCAGATACAACGCCCGGTATTACCGTTCGGGCGACGTGCTTTTTCATTAGCTCCACAGACTCATATCCTGCTGTCACGTCCACACCGGCGGCGGCATAGCTGTCGCTATAGCTTTTCAGATGATTTTCCTGCGGACTGGTCAAATTGCTTTCCATAAGTATTCCTCCAAATCAAATGGCCCAGTTGCCGTCTGTAAATATGGCAACGTCCCTGCCGTCTCTGGTATGTCCAGTTATGTTAAGCTCCTTGCAGCCTATCATGAAGTCCACGTGTATCATGGAGTCATTGATACCGGCCGCCTTTATCTCCTCGTCGGTCATATTGGCGAAGCCATTCAAAGTTTCGTTAAAGCCGCGGCCCAGGGCGACGTGGCAGGCGGCGTTCTCGTCAAAGAGGGTGTTATAGAACAGCACACCGGAGTTGGAGATGGGGGAGTTGTTGGGCACCAGTGCCAGCTCGCCCAACATACAGGCGCCCTCGTCCATAGTGATCATGCGCTCCAGCAGCTCCTGGTGCTCGCCGGCGTGGACGGCTACAGCCTTGCCGTCCTTAAAGTCCATGGAGAAGCTGTCGATAAGCACCCCCTGGTATGAAAGGGGCAGCGTCGCCACAAGAGTACCCTCGCACTTGCCCTTGAGAGGGGAGGTGAAGACCTCTTCGCTGGGCATATTGGGGTTAAAGTCCACACCGGTGGTCTTAAGGGTCTCGCAGCCGCCAACCCATCTGTGGCCGGGTATCAGCCAGCAGGTGAAGTCCGTGCCGTTGGGGGCCTGATAGTGTAAGTACTCCAGATCGAGGGCGTTGAGCTTTTCACATTTGTCGGCCAGCCGCTGATTATGGGAGCTCCACTCGACAACGGGGTCGTTGTCCTCGGTGACGCGGACCGCCTTAAGTATCTCGCCCCAGAGCTTTTCCACGGCTGTGCTTGTCCGCTCCCCGGGGAAGACCTTTTTGGCCCACTTGGGTGAGGGCACGGCCACTATGGTCCACTGGTACTTGCTCTCCATCTGGTCCCGGATGGGCTTGAACACCTTGCTCTGGGCGATCATGGCCTTCTGCATTTTGGCGGGGTTTATCCCCTTCATGCCGTCCGGGTCTGCGGAGGCGATGTGGATCATGCAGGGCAGCTCTTTGGCGGTGAACTTCATCTTTTCCACGGTCCAGTCCGCTACCTTGCACAACTCAGTTAAGGTCTGGTGGCGGTAGTGGAGCCGGGTAACGGTCTGGTCCGTCCATTCCATCCGCACCCACTTGGCCCCGGCCCTATAGGCCTCCTCCGCCACCATCTCGGCAAACTCATGCTCTGAAACGCTGGCCTGAATTACGGCTGCCTGCCCCTTCTGAAGGTTCACGCCTTTCTGCACGGCTAGCTTAGCATACTTCCTCATGACAGTTTTCTTCATAATAAATGGCTCGTCCTTTCTAAAAGTCGTTTGTATTTACCACTGTCTGTCCTGCAAAGTGCTGTCCTTCTCCGCAACTGCCCGGCCCATCTCGTCCTTGAGCTGCTGGAGCTTCCCGGCAAGCCCGTCGTCATTTACTGCCAGTATTTGGGCGGCTAACAGTGCCGCGTTGTCCGCGCCGTCAATGGCGACAGTGGCTACAGGTACGCCGCTGGGCATTTGAACAGTTGACAGCAGAGCGTCCAGGCCGTCAAGCGTTGATGACTTAATTGGTATTCCTATGACCGGCAGGGTGGTCTGAGCAGCAAGGGCTCCGGCCAGGTGGGCGGCTTTTCCGGCGGCGGCGATAATTGCGCCGAAGCCATTTGCCCGGGCGTTCTTGGAGAACTCAGCGGCGGCGGCAGGGGTCCGGTGGGCAGAGAAAATATGGGCCTCAACAGGTATTCCCAGGGACTCCAGGCGCTTTTTTGCCGGGGTTACGGCGGGGATATCGCTGTCGCTGCCCATTATGATGGCGACTTTTTTTGATGGCATTTTTACACGTCCTTTCTAGGATTTGGAAATTGTAGCAATTTTGTAACTGTGCAAACGAAATGTTTTGTGGTATTATTGAAACCGTTTAAAACCAGTGCGGTCAAAAAGTCCAGTCGGTGCCCTGGGACATGCGCAGATAGACATTTTCAGCGCCAAGCACCTCGCGCATCAGGCTGACAGCAGCCTGACCGAAGGCTTCAACAGCCTCCGGGGTGGTGGTGCCGTAGATAGCGGTGTGCACCATGACAGTAGGGCCGTCGGACTTTCCGGCGTACCACATATGCTGGCCTCCCTGAAAACAGAGCATCAGCCGGCTCTCGCTTTTGCCGGGTATTTTAGCAATGGCCTCTCCCAAGCCCTCTTTCAGGCTGAGCTCCTGGCTGGCGGTGATTTCACAGCTGGCCTTTACATCGATGAATGGCATATGATTCCGTCCTCTCTTTGCTATATTATTTTTAGTATGGCCTACCAAACAATGCCAGTATACTCTAAAACCGCCAAAATAGCAAGCAAATTGCGGCAATTTGGTAAAATCTACCTAAGTCCGTCAGGGCAGAGGAAGAACCCCCGGGGAATTGGCAATAAGCCTAAAATCTTGAGGAATTTATGTGGGTTTCCGTTATGTTGTTTGAGTTGCATGGCAAGATTCACAATTTTTTAATAAAAATTTCAAATTGTGCTTGCATTTTAGTGGGCGATATGTTATTATAGCTACGGAAGATTGCGATATACTTGTTTGTTTTTGTTATATTGCATGATTCCGGAGAGGTTTTCTCTCCTTGTGTCCAACCAACTACTACTTGTATAGGGAGGGAGAGCTAAGGATCTTTCAGTAAGTCCGGATCGATTTTTTGGGGGGCATGCCCCCACAATCAAAAATGGCTTTCCCTTCAGGAAAGCCAATGGGAGTGATGAGCATTGACTAATCCAAAGGTAGCAGAAACACCGAAGAAGAAAAAGAGCGGCTTTTTGCAGGCGCTGGAACAGTGGGACCTTCAGATACTGGTCCTGCCCGGAATCCTGCTGCTGTTCGTGTTTAGCTACATACCGATCTACGGCCTTGTAATGGCTTTCCAGGAGTTCCGTGTTGGCGACTTCCCCGGTCAGAGCGAATGGGTGGGCTTTAAGCAGTTCATATCGCTGGTTACCGACAGCGCCATACCCCAAGTTCTCCGCAACACCCTTGTAATCAGCCTTCTGAAGCTGACTATCGGTTTCGTCTGCCCCATAATCTTCGCCGTTATGCTTAACGAGATGAAGAACCAGGGTATCAAAAAAACTATCCAGACTGTTAGCTATCTGCCCCACTTTATTTCCTGGACCGTCTGCGCGCTGCTGATGTTCGACTTCCTGTCAACCGACGGCGGCGCTGTCAATGAGATGCTGATGGCTGCCGGATTTATCGACAAGCCTATAGGCTTCTTCCAGGACGGCAAGTATTTCTGGGGTCTGGCCCTTGTGACAGACACATGGAAGGAACTGGGCTGGAACTCCATCATCTACATCTCCGCTATGGCCGGTGTTGACGCTGAGATGTATGAGGCTGCCGACATCGACGGCGCTACCCGCGCCCAGAAGATGTGGCATATCACAATCAAGGCAATCAAACCCACCATTATCCTTCTCTTCATTATGAGCGTGGGCGGCATCCTGAACGCGAACTTCGACCAAATCATGATGCTTACCAAGCAGCTGTCCATTGGCGCTCTGACGGAATATGCTAATGTTATCGATACATACATCTTCCGTATGGGCATTTCTTTGGGCCGTGTATCCTACGGTACTGCCGCAGGCCTGCTGAAGTCTATTATCAACTTCATCCTGCTGCTGGTCGCCAACACCATAGCCGATAAGGCCGGTGAGAACGCCCTGTTCTAAGCTCCACAATAAAGAGAAAGGGGGAACCCCATAATGACTGGTATTAAAGAATCTAAGCATAGAATGAAAGAAAAGAAAGTGGTAAGCGATTATGTCATAATCATCTCCATGGTTGTAATCATGGTAGTAGTGTTCGTGACAACGCTTTATCCCTTCCTCAACTCTCTTGCCATATCCTTCAACCACGCGGACGACACTATTCTGGGCGGCATATCAATTTACCCCCGCGTGCCCACTATTGCGAACTATAAGCAGATATTTACCAATCCCACCATCTGGAAGGCCTACGGCATAACCTTCGCAAGGACTATTTTAGGTGCGGCGGGCGGCTTGGTGGTTACCGGCGCCATGGCTTTTGGCCTCTCACGTAAGAACCTTGTGTTCAGGAAGTTCTATACGTTCTTCTGCCTGATACCAATGTACTTCGGCGGCGGCCTGATTCCCACCTACTTCCTTATCCAGACCCTGGGCCTGCGCAACAATTTCCTGGTGTACATAATCCCCAACCTGGTGAACATCTGGAACATGATTCTGATGCGCTCATACTTCCAGTCCGTGCCGGACGCCCTCGAGGAGTCCTCACGTATTGACGGTGCGAATTATATCACGATATTCTTTAAAATTTACTGGCCTGTTTCCACGCCTATCATTGCGACCATCGCTCTGTACTTTGGCGTGTATCACTGGAACGACTGGTTTATGCCCAACATCTATATTACAAACCAGGACCTCAAGCCCATGACCTCTGTGCTGTTAAGCATTATCAGTGAGGCGGCCTTTGCAGAGCGCATGGCAGCAGCCGGCGCAGCAAGCTTTGCGGGCGAGGCTTCAAAGGGCAAGCAGACCAATGTGCGTTCCATCACTATGGCTACCATGATTACATCAATCGTGCCCATCGTTGCTATTTATCCGTTCCTGCAGCGCTACTTCCTCAAGGGCATAATGGTCGGCTCCATTAAGGGCTAAATCATGCCTTAGGCACTTACTAATCTCAGTCATTCCGGGCGGGGCAGGGGACATAATGTCCTTTGCCCGAGGCCTGAATGAAAATAAAATTTGTCTAGGAGGACGAAAACAATGAGCAAGAAGATTCTGGCCCTGTTGCTGGCTCTTGTCATGATTGTAGGCGTGTTTGCGGCCTGCGGCGATGGCGGGAATAAATCCAGCGGGGGCAACAGCTCTACCAGCTCCACCGCCGGCGGCGATGAGAGCAATGGCGGCGACGACGGTGAGCCCAGCAATGTTTCTACTGGCGCTGACGACGTGAGCGAGCCTTATTCTTTCCGTTGCTATTGGTACTATGATTGGGCCCAAATTAAAGAGTGGGGCGCTGACGCTTTCTCCAAGTTCATGTCTGAGAAGTTCAACGTGGACATTGATTTTGAGAAGCCCGACGCTGACTCCGACTCCAAGCTTCAGCTGATGTTGACTGGCGGCGACCTTCCCGACGCCATGATTGTTGACCGCGGCCGCGTTCTGAGGAACTGCGTCCAGGCCAATGCTCTGGTTGAGATTGAGCAGTTTATGTACGATGGCTGCACTTTCGAGAAGGACGTAGGACCGGAGACCCGTGAGCTGCTGAAGGTTGATGGCAAGCTGTACGGTATTCCCAACTGGCCCCGCGCTCCTGGTAAGGCTTCTACTGGCGGTAACGACCAGTGGATAGTCAACACCAAGGTCTACGAGGCTGCCGGCAAGCCCGCCCTGAACACCCTGGAGGACCTTCATCAGTACGCACTGAAGGCCAAGGAGCTGTCTGAGGGCGGCCTGAAGGCTTACAGTGGTCAGGACATCATTCCCGTTGCCTTTACCAACAACGGTGGTGGCCTGCAGAACTACAAGTCCTTCTTCCGTTCCTTTGGCGGCCGCAACATCGTTGAGAACTACTTCACTCAGGAAGAGGGCAAGCTTGACCTGTGTGTCAACACTCCTCTCTTTGTTGAGGCTCTCCGCGAGGTCAATAAGTGGTACCGTGAAGGCCTGTGGACTCAGGACGTCTACACCGACAACGGTGACCAGTGGCTGGAGAAGATGACCAATGGCCGTCCTGCCCTGTTCTTCTATGACTTCTCTCAGGACGACACAAATAACTTCCGCCGCGTATGCGTTGAGAAGTCCACCGAGGCAGGCGACGTTACCTCTTATGAGGTTGTTGGCGACCCTGCTAGCGCAGACTTCGCTTCCTTCCCCCAGTTCCCCCCTGTATCTGCTGATACAATCACCTATGGCGACGAGGCAGGCTCTCCTGGCTGGAACGTAAATGTTATCACCACCAAGGCTGAGCGTCCCCAGCGTATATTTGACCTGTTTACCTGGATGATTTCCGAAGAGGGCTCCATGTATCAGGTTCTGGGCGGCCCCGAAGGCCCCATCTGGGACGGCGAGTTCGACGAGGAAGGCAATGCTATCCTGAACATGGACTACGGCAAGATTACCTCCAAGGAGCAGGATGCTGCCGGCGCTTGGCTGTGGACTCAGCCTGCCCACTCTGACTATGTTGACGCTTTCAAGTATGGCGTTAATGAGCGTTCTGGTGTTAAGAACTGGGTTGTTTCCATCCAGGCAGACCTCTGCACCTATGACGAGGCGGACCCGAAGGTTGGACAGAAGTTCAAGACCGACCAGAACACCGGTCTGGGCGACGTTATTGACTCCACCTCTGATTTGGGCATAGCCCTGAAGACCATCCAGGACCAGTGTCTGGCTGAGCTGCCCAAGATTATGGCTGCTGAGAGTGACGAGGAGTTCGATAAGCTGGTTGCCGACCTCCAGGATTTTGCTGCCAAGAACAAGCTGGCTGACATCCTGACTGAGTGGCAGAAGAAGTACGATGCTAATATCGAGATGCAGGGCTTCGACGCTTACAGCGAGGATTACGACGTCTACGGTCTGAAGAAGTAAGATTTTCAAGTATACTTAAACAGAATAAAAAGGGTCCGGGCCGAAAGGTCCGGGCTCTTTTTCTAATTTTTACCCCTTTTTTGCTGAAATCACTTGCGTGGAGTAAGGTATAAGTAGTATAATAATTATTTAGAGTGATTTTAACAGAAGGGTAGGCTTCATAAATGAAATTCAGGTTGAGGCCCCGGACGCGCCGGGGTACATACGAAATCAACATGACCGAGGGTCCGCTTTTGGGGAAGCTGGTACGCTTCTCGCTGCCGCTGGCCCTCTCAGGAGTATTGCAGTTACTGTTTAACGCCGCCGATGTAGTGGTGGTTGGACGGTTTGCCGGTAATCAGTCCCTGGCAGCTGTCGGCTCCACAAGCGCACTGAACAATCTTATAGTAAACCTGTTCATTGGCCTCTCTATCGGCGTGAACGTGCTGGTCGCCCGGTACTACGGCGCAGGCCAGACCAGAGACCTGTATGAGACAGTACATACCTCTATGCTTACCGCAGCTATCAGCGGTGTTGTGCTTATTTTTCTCGGCATGGGCCTCTCCCGGCCTCTGCTTCAGATGATGGAGACACCTGCGGATGTAATCGACCACTCGGTGCTCTATATGCGCATAATCTTTGCCGGTATGCCCGCAAGTATGCTCTATAACTTTGGCGCGGCAATACTTCGGGCAGTGGGTGATACTCAGCGCCCGCTCTACTTTTTGTTGACGGCGGGCTTGATAAATGTGCTGCTAAATCTATTCTTCGTAATAGTCCTGCACATGGGCGTGGCGGGAGTTGCCACCGCTACGGTCATATCCCAGTGTGTATCTGCCGCATTGGTGATACTCTGTCTTGTGCGCAGCGAGGGAGTGTATCGCCTGGACTTGAAGCAGCTGCGAATCTATAAGCATAAGCTCAAGGAGATGGCCCGCATTGGTATCCCTGCCGGTATCCAGGGCTCTATGTTCTCAATCTCCAATGTGCTTATCCAGTCCACAATCAACTCCTTTGGCTCTATTGCCATGGCGGGGAGCACGGCAGCAGGTAATATCGAGGGCTTTGTCTGGACAGCGATGGACGCCTTTACTCAGGCTACACAAAGTTTTGTGGGGCAGAACTATGGCGCGAAGAAGATAGACAGGGTCAGCAAGGTGATGTGGCAGTGCATGATACTGGTGACTGGAGTTGGACTGGTGCTGGGTGTGGGAGCTTACCTAGCCGCAAAGCCGCTCCTGGGCATATATTCCTCAGACCCGGCTGTTATCGAGTACGGCAAGGCGCGTATGCTGGCTATCAGTGTACCATACTTTACCTGCGGGGCTATGGGTATATTTGTTGGCGGCATGAGAGGGCTGGGGTCGTCTATGGTTCCAATGCTCAACACAGTGTTCAGCGTGTGTGTGCTGCGCGTGGTGTGGATATATACGGTGTTTGCGGTGTGGCCTCAGTGGGAAGTGCTATTTATCTCCTATCCGGTAACATGGATTATTGCTTCGCTGATTGGGGGCATATGCTACTTTATAATAAAGAAGCGGGCGGTTGTTCGTCTGAAGCCGCAGGAAAGTTGAAAGTTTTATGTGAAAGAAGTTACAAAGCTGAAGGCTGTTAATAAATTACCCCCCTAGTTTACTAGGGGGGTAATTTTTAGAACATCTTTTTCAAATTAAGCTGCATTTTATTGCCATCATACCCTAACGCTCTGTAAAACGTATGTGCTTCTGTACGGCCCTCTCCAGACACCAGGCGAACACCTTCAGCACCGCTCTCTCTAGCCCATTCTTCACCAGCTTCAAGCAGAGCCTTACCAATACCCATGCGCCGGTGCTTGGGGTCTACTGCAATACCCATAATATTTTTCATAGGGCCAAAGTAAAGCAAATCATAGTCCACGAGGTGCAGATAACCTACAACTTGGTTATCTAGCTCAACGACTAAAATCTTGTCACGCCTGCTGCTCAGCAGCTTCTCCAGTTGAACAGCAGTCTTTTCTTCAGGGTACTCATAGCCCATGGAAACACAGTTCAAGTGATATAGAGAGGGAGCGTCGTTAAGGATTGCATCACGGATGATTACCATTAAGTACATCCTTTACAGTAGCCTCAATGCCCTCAGCGCAGAGCCCAAACTCCTTGAGCAAGTCGAGCGCCGGGCCTGAATGCCCGTACACATCCTTAACGCCCATGCGGATCAGTGGGGTGGGGCAGTTTTCGCAGAGGCAGGCGGCTACGGCCTCGCCAAGGCCGCCGATAATATTATGCTCCTCAACAGTTACAATGTGCTTTGTCTCCTTAGCTGCTTTGATTACCAGCTCCTGGTCCAGAGGCTTCACCGTGTGCATGTCAATGAGCCTGGCGTTTATTCCCTGAGCTGCCAGAGAATCCACGGCCTTTATAGCCTCTCCAACCATCAGTCCGGTGGCGATGACCGTGATATCAGCACCCTCGCGCAGGGTGATACCCTTGCCAATCTCAAAACTATAGTCATCGTTATTATTACAGCTCTCCACAGCCAGACGGCCCAGCCGGATGTATACAGGACCGTTATGCTCTACAGCGGCCTTCACTGCAGCCTTCATCTCATAGTGGTCAGCTGGGTTTAGGACCACCATGCCAGGTATGGTGCGCATAAGTGCAATATCTTCGCAGCACTGATGGGTAGCGCCGTCCTCTCCTACGGATATACCTGCGTGGGAGCCGACTATCTTCACATTCAGATGGGGATAGCCCACGGAGTTGCGCACCTGCTCAAAGGCACGTCCAGCCGAGAACATGGCAAAGGATGTGGCAAAAGGTATCTTACCGCAGGACGCGAGGCCTGCCGCCACGCCTACCATATTGCCTTCTGCTATACCGCACTCAATAAATCTGTCAGGATATGCCTTACCAAAATTCTCGACTTTTGTGGCGTCAGCCAGGTCGGCTACCAGCACCACAATGTCGGGGTTGGTCTTGCCAAGCTCGACCAGGGCATCGCCAAAGCTCTCCCGTGTAGCTTTTTTTACAATCTCAGCCATATACAAACAGCCTTCCTTTCTATTTTCATCTCGTATCCGGTCATTCACCGACATATTGTACAAAGTCTAAATTATTACCATCAGGGTCCTTTACAGCAAATGCACGCCATTTCCACGGATATGTGACCGGCGCTGCGGATATTTCTATGCCCGCAGACAGCATGCGCTCGTACTCTCCGTCTACGTTCTCAACCTCAAATTCCAGCCCGCAGCTATCAGCGGGAACAACCACATTGTCGCTGGTATGGGTGAACACCAGCGTTATATCCCCAATTTTTAGCTCCCAACGGCCTGGAACCAATTCAGTGGCTTTTGCGGCAAACACATTCTCATAAAATGCAGTCAGGTCCGCAGGAGCCTGGGAAACTATGTTAATACAGCGAAGTTTCATATAAAACGCCTCAATATCAGGACAGGCTGGCAATGGCAGCGTTAAGCTCGTCCATAGCCTGTGCATACTGCTCGGCACTGGGGGCTTTGCCGTGCCAGCCGGCCTGATTCTCCATAAAGCTTACGCCCTTGCCCTTGGTGGTTTTGGCAATGATGGCGAAGGGCTTGCCGGAGCACTTACCGGCAGCGTTAAAGGCGTCGTCAATGCTGTCAAAATCGTGACCATCCGCAACAGTGACCTCGCAGCCGAAGGAGCGGAACTTCTCGTCAATGGGCTCAATACCAGCGACCTTTTCTACGTCACCGTCTATCTGCAGGCCGTTATAGTCAAGTATAAGGCATAGATTGTCGAGGCCGCGGTGGGCTGCAAACATTACAGCCTCCCAGACCTGGCCCTCCTGTATCTCTCCGTCGCCCAAGAGACAGTAAACCTTATAGTCCTTGCCGTCCATTTTTGCTGCAAGAGCCATGCCAACAGCGGCTGAAATGCCCTGGCCCAGGGAGCCGGTGCTCATGTCAACGCCGGGGGTGCCCTTCATGTCCGGGTGACCCTGGAGCATTGCCCCGATATGCCGCAGCTTTTTCAGCTCGTCGGGGGAGAAATACCCGCGAAGTGACAAAGCGGCATACAGACCTGGGGCACAGTGGCCCTTGGAGAGCACGAAGCGGTCCCTGTCTGGGCATTTGGGATTTTGAGGGTCAATATTAAGCTTTTCAAAATACAGATAGGTGAAAATGTCGGCAGAGGAGAGGGAACCTCCAGGGTGACCGGATTTGGCGTTATATACGCCCTCGATGATACCAGCACGGACCTTGGCTGCTGTAAGCGCAAGGGACTGTCTTTTTTCTGCGTCCATGAGTCCAATCCTTTCTTTCGTTCAGATTTTACGATTTATGCTTTACGGAGAAAAGAGGCTTTGCTCTCATTCCTTAATAAAGTATACATGATTTAGGCCTAAATTGCAATATACATTAGAGACGAGCTTTGAAACAGATTTTTAACAGTAAGCCGCATTTTGACGGTATACGGAGATGATATATTGAAAAAACAGAGCTTTCTCTACGGCGCATTTATCCTCACCGCCGGGATGGCGGTAGTAAAGGTTATCGGCGCGGTATTTAAAATACCGCTTCAGCATTTCATAGGGGAGTATGGAATGGGCCTTTTTAACGTGGCGTATAATTTCTATGGCCCGGTGTTCAGCCTTGCTACAGCAGGATTTCCGGTGGCGGTATCAAGGCTTGTAAGCGAAAATGCCTCGCTGGGGCGCTGGAACGATGTGCGCCAGGTAAAGGCTGTGGCGGGGCCCCTGTTTCTCTGCTTTGGTATAGCCGGGGCGGTGGGCATGACTATGTTTGCTCCGGTGTACTGCGAAAGGATAATAGGCACAGAGCATGCCATCTTTCCAATGCTGGCACTGGTGCCAGCTATACTCTTCGCCTGCTGGGGAGCTACATACCGGGGCTATTATGAGGGCCTGAGAAATATGGGCCCCACCGCAGTATCAGAGATAATTGAGGCGGCAGTTAAGCTGTGCCTTGGTTTGGGCCTTGCGTACTTTGTTATGAACCATGGTATGGCAGAGTATAGGAAGAGCGGCACTGTATTTGGTCTGCTGGCAGGAGGGGAGGACCAGGCTGGCCTTTTGACCCTGGCCTTTGCCGCTGCAGGGGCCGTGCTGGGGGTAACGGCAGGCTCATTGGGGGCGGCGCTGTACCTTTCTGTGCGCTGGAAGATAAGGGGCGATGGAATCGACCTGCGAGCCAGGAAACAAGCTCCACCGGCGCGCAGATGGGGGGAGACGGCTAAGGCGTTGCTAAAAATCACCGGGCCGGTGGCAGCAGGTTCTATTGCAATGAACGCTGCCGGACTTATAGACGCGACCTTTTTACAAAGCCGCATAGCCGATATAATGGAGATAGCGTCCGGTAGGCTGCTGGCGGCCTATGAGGGAATGATTCCCGCCATGTATCTGGAACATCCGGAGACCTTGCCCACATTTCTGTACGGCTGCTATACCCTTGCAATGACTCTCTATCTGCTGGTCCCTGCTTTGACACAGGCAATCGGAATGAGCGCCCTGCCTGCGGTCACCGAGGCCTGGGCCCGGAGCGACCGGCCTCAGCTGAAGGAACGCATGGAGTCTGTGCTCAGTGTGACGGCGCTTGTATGTTTCCCGGCAGGGTTAGGACTCACGGCCCTGGCCGAGCCAATAGCTTCACTGCTGTACGGCGGCGGCTCCGCGCCAATTATTGCCGGTGTACTGCTGACCTTAGGGCCTGCCTCCCTATTTGCGGCGGTAAACACACCGGTTTCAAGTATGCTCCAGGCGGTAGGGCGGGCAGACCTGCCGGTGAAGCTGCTGGCTGTTGCAATGGCACTGAAAATTGGTGTGAACTGGTTCCTATGCGCTATCCCGGAGATAAATATTCGCGGCGCAGGGGTGGGAACCTTGGTGTGTTACCTATTTTTGGCAACTGCACAGCTCTACTGCCTAAGGCGGGTGACAGGCGTGCGGCTGACCTTTAGGCGGCTGTTCCTGAAGCCGCTACTCTGCGGGATATTGTGCGGCGGCGGAGCCTGGGGTGCGTGCAGCGGGATGTCGGCGCTGGGACTGGGCGGCGGCATTGCCGTTGGTGTATCTATAGGCTGTGGCGGAGCAATATATATTTTCGGGCTGTTTCTGACCAGAGGAATAGCAAAAAAAGATTTGATTATGCTGCCGAAGGGACAAAAAATTGCGAAAACCCTTGAAAAACGAGGGTGGATGTGATATCATTGCTACTGTCACGGGATTCGAAGACAATAGTGCGGGCCCAAAAGAGGCGCGCGGAACATTACTCAGGGAGGTAGCAATTAAATGAACAAAACAGAACTGGTTGCAGAAGTATCCGAAAAGGCAGGGCTCACCAAGCGTGACGCAGAAGCCGCGGTGAAGGCCATAGTTGATAGTGTTACAGAAGCTCTGGCAAAGGGCGATAAGGTACAGCTGGTGGGCTTTGGCACCTTTGAGGTGCGCGAGCACGCGGCTCGTGTGGGCCGTAACCCCCGTACCGGAGGCACCATGGAGATTGCTGCCTCCAAGGCCCCCGCTTTCAAGGCCGGTCAGGCTCTGAAGGATGCCGTAAACAAGTAAACGGCAGGAATAGACTCCGTTTCGGGCCTGCTTATTTGGCAGGCCCAATTTTTATCTTATGTAAAGTGAAGGAGGTGACAATATTGAGACTTGACAAGTATCTGAAGATATCCCGGCTGATAAAGCGCCGCACAATAGCTAACGAGGCCTGTGACGCGGGGCGTGTTCTGGTAAACGGCAAGGAGGCCAGGGCCTCTTACAATGTAAAGGAAGGGGATGTGCTGGAGATTCACCTTGGCGAAAGGGTATTGAAGGCACAGGTGCTCTCTGTGGCGGAATATGCTAAGAAAGAGGAGGCCTCTGGGCTTTATAAAATGCTGGAGGAATAATACCGGGCTTTGACGGCATATACATTTCCAAGGAAGGGGCGTTGGAAATATGCCAGAGCAGCAGGTAAAAAAGCATGACCTTAGCATAATTAGCCGGGATAGGCTCACCGCCACAGGTATAAGGCGTGTGGACTTTTTCAGCGACGAGCTAATAACCGCCCAGACAGACCTGGGACAGCTGAATATTAAAGGGGAGGGGCTTCATATCGAGAGCCTCAACTCGGACACAGGAGATATGCTGGTTAAAGGCCGGGTAGGGGCAGTCTCCTATACTGAGAGCAGCCCAGCCATGTCATTTTTCGGCAGGCTGTTTAAATGACCGGCATGACCCTGCCCGCCGCGTGCTTCTGCCTTATGACAGGCGCAATGCTGGGCGGGCTGTTTTTAGGATGCAAGCTGCTGCGGGGACTGTTGTATGGAGGCCGGCTCTGTGCGGCAGTGCTGGATGTGCTGTTCTGCTTGGTATGGGCTCTAACGGCCTTCCTATGCGCTTTGGTGATAGATAAGGGGAGACTTAGGATGTTCCAGATGGTCCTGCAGGGCCTTGGGGCCTGGGGAACCATAGTTGCTCTGGACCCCTTTGTAAACGGGCTGACTGGACTTATGCGGCGTATGGGCAGGCAGGTTAAAAGATGGATAAGCCGGCCTATAATTTTTCTCATGGGGCGCTGGCGGGCTGCAAGGGCTGCAGCAAAGGAGAAACAGGTTAAAAAGCGTAAAGCAGCCAAAAAGAAGAAATCACAGGCCAAAGCAGGAGCTCTTGGCGGAAAAAATGAGCCCAGATATAGAAAGAGACCGTCAAAACGCGAAATATATGCCTCAAAACGGAAAAAAACTAAAAACCCTCTTGAAAAACTTACGTAAACCGGTGTATAATTAGTCTAACACAAATTGCCGCTGGAGGGAGGGGCTGCCAATGGGCGGTGAAACGCCAAAAAAGAAGATGCCCGGCGGCCTCCTGCTAAAGCTGGCGATATTTTGCCTGACCGCCGTTGTGGTGCTGTCTTTGGTTGAGCGCCAGGTGCAGATATCCGAAAGGCAAGAGCAGCTGCAGCAGCTGGAAGCCCAGCTTGAGCAGCAGAACCTGCAGAATGAGGAGCTGCGCGCAGCCATGAATGACGAGGAAGGCCTGCGTCGGTACGCTGAGAAGCGCGCGAGGGAGGACCTGGACTATGTCCGACCTAATGAGCGGGTGTTTATGGACGGCGGCGAGTGACCGCTTGGATATGAGAAAGGATTAATCGAGGAGGATAATGGGAGAACATGGGGCTTGAGGTTGGAGAGATTTACGAGGGAAAGGTTACAGGTATAACAAAGTTTGGCGCGTTCGTCAGCTTTGAGGGCGGACAGACCGGCATGGTGCATATTTCGGAGATTGCGCCCACGTTCGTGAGCGAGATAAAAGATTTCGTCTCCGAAGGGCAGACTGTGCGCGTAAAGGTGCTGTCCGTAAGCGAGGAGGGGAAGATAAGCCTTTCCATCAAAAAGGCGCTGCCGCCCGAGGAGCAGCATAAGCCGCGCAGACCGGGGCCGCCTCAGGGAGGCAGAAGGCCTGCAGGACCGAGACCTCCCAGAGCTCCAAGACCTGAACCCCAGCCAGGTCCGGGCCGGCCGGGAGACTTTGAGTGGCAGAGCCGCCGGAACGATAGTGGGAGCTTTGAGGACATGATGTCCAGGTTTAAGCAAACAAGTGACGAGAAGATGTCCGACCTGAAGCGAGGGAATGAGCCGCGCAGAGGATATTCCCGCCGCGGACAAAAGGGCGGCGGCAGCTATTGACCGGCCGCAGATAATAACAAAACAAAGCCTCACCAAACTCTGGCGGGGCTTTTTGTCTTGGAGGTAATTATGAGAGAGATAAAAGCTGAGCTAATAACCGAGGCCATTGCGCGGCTATGCGTTGAGGCCAATCGAGTGCTGCCAGAGAGCCTGGAGAGCTGCATTAGAAATGCCGGAGAGACAAGTCCTGTCTCCCGGACGGTTATGGAAGACCTATGCAGCAATCTGGACGCCGCGAGGGAGCTGGGCCTGCCAATATGCCAGGACACCGGTATGGCGGTAGTCTTCGCTGAAATTGGACAGGATGTGCATATAAACGGCAATTTAACCGAGGCGGTGAATGAAGGGGTACGCCGGGGCTATGTGGACGGGCTGCTGCGCTGTTCGGTAGTGGCTGACCCTATACGCCGGGGCAACACAGAGGACAATACACCGGCTATACTTCATGTGGGCCTGGTACCGGGGGACAAAATCAAGCTGACAGTTGCGCCGAAGGGATTTGGCAGTGAGAATATGAGCAGATTAAAAATGTTTACCCCCGCTGCCAGCCGAGAAGATATAATAGGTTTTGTAGCAGACACTGTCAACAAAGCTGGAGGAAACCCTTGCCCTCCGGTAGTGCTGGGGGTTGGTATCGGCGGGGACTTTGAGCTTTGCGCCAAACTGGCTAAAGAGGCCCTGTGCAGAGATGTGTCTATACGAAATAAAGACCCATACTACGCAGAGCTTGAGCGGGACATGTTAAACGCCGTAAACGCCACAGGAGTGGGGCCCCAGGGCTTTGGCGGGGACGTGACGGCGCTGGCGGTGAATATTGAGACATTTCCGACCCATATTGCCGGACTTCCGGTGGCTGTTAATGTAGGGTGCCACGTGACTAGACATAAATCTGTGACGATTTAATAAAATTTATCTTGCTTTTTTATATAAAATGTGCTATTCTATAGTTGGACAGAGGGCAAGATACAGTAACTGCTCTCACACTCACGAAGGAGGAAAGAGCTATGAAAATCACTATTATCGGACGGAAAGTCAACCTTCGCAACAACTTTAAGGAGCTGGCGGAGAAGAAGCTGGCTAAGTTTGACCGTATCTTTGATGAAGACGCTGAGGCGGTCGTAACAGTTACCGTAGAGCGCAACCGCCAGACTGTTGAGATTACTATCCGCCAGCGTGGTGCCATATTCCGCGCGGAGGATACCGCTTTGGATATGAATGAGGCGCTGGACCACGTGGTGTCTGCGTTGGGACGTCAAATGCGCAGGAACAAGACCCGCCTGGAGAGGGCCAAAAAGGTAGACGCGGGCATGGAGTTTGCTGACGTTTACTACGACGAGCCCGAGGAAGAGCTGCAGGTTGTGCGCACAAAGCGTTTTTCGGTGAAGGTAATGACGCCGGAGGAGGCCATTATGCAGATGAACATGCTGGACCACGAGTTCTTTATGTTCCGCGACGACGCCTCCGGGGAGATAAACGTGGTATACCGCAGGAAGAATGGTGACTACGGCCTGCTGGTGCCTGACGAGAAATGACATATTCTGCAACCTGCCTGTTGGGGGTAGAGGGGCTGTTGGCCCAGGAACTGCGCGATATGGGCTGTGAGGACGTACACGCAGAGAATGGCAGAGTGCTGTTCTCAGGCGGCTGGGATATTCTGGCCAGAGCTAATATCTGCAGCCGGTTTGCCGAGCGAGTGGGCATACAGATGGGTGATTTTCAGGCCAAGAGCTTTGAGGAACTGTTCCAGGGAGTCAAAGCCCTGCCGTGGGAGGAACTTATCAGCAGAGAGGATGCCTTCCCGGTATCTGGCAGCAGCCTGAACAGCCAACTGCACAGTGTGCCGGATTGTCAGGCTATAATCAAGAAAGCTGTGGTGGAACGCCTGAAAAAGAGCTATCGCCAGGATTGGTTCACTGAGGACGGCCCCGCCCACCGTATCAGGTTCCGCATCATGAAGGACCAGGTGAGCGTGGTTTTAGATACCAGCGGTGCGGGGCTGCATAAGCGGGGATATAGGCCCGCTTCCAACGCCGCGCCGATTAAGGAAACTCTTGCGGCTGCTCTAGTCAAGTTATCCAGGCTGCGGTCAGACGCTACATTTTATGACCCGTTCTGTGGGTCGGGGACTCTGCTGATTGAGGCGGCAACTATGGCTCAGAACATTGCACCGGGCATTGGGCGGCGGTTTCAGGCAGAGGTGTGGGAACAGACCCCGGCTGGTGTATGGGAGCGTGAACGCGACCGTGCCAAAAGCATGGAGCGCAGAGATACCGGATTTACAGCCACCGGCTATGACATCGACCCTGAGGCCGTTGAGCTTACCCGGGAGAATGCTAAAAGGGCAGGTGTAAATGTTACTGCCAGAGTTCAGGATATCAAAGACTTTGAGCGGTCCACTGAATATGGCTGTGTAGTCTGTAACCCGCCATATGGTCAGAGGCTTATGGACCAGAAAACTGCCCAGGACATTTACCGGCAGATAGGACGGATTTTTATGCCCAAGAGGGGATGGAGCTATGGCGTCATAACCCCAGATGAGGACTTTGAGGACCTGTTTGGGCGCAGAGCGGACAAGCGCCGCAAGCTCTATAACGGGATGATACGCTGCCAGTTCTATCAGTATTATAAAACAACCTAAGGTATAAGGATAAGAGGGTATTAGATGAAACTTTTTCAACGGCTCAGGGGAGGCGTTGAGACTCAGCGGCTACTTTTGCGCCGGTGGGAGCACAAGGACTTTCGGGCCTATGTGCCTATTATCTCCGACCCGGAGGTGATGGTGCCTGCGGGCTGCCAGCCCGCGAACAGTATGGAGGCGGCTTCAGCCATGTTCTCAAGAGATATGCGCAACGACCTATGTTATGCCATAGTTCTGCGGGAAACAGGCGAGGTGATAGGCCGGTTCAAGTTTCAGAGCGACCTCAGAAGGTTTCATGTGAACAGCCTCTCCGTGGGATATGAGCTGCGCCGGGACCAGTGGGGCAGAGGTTATATGACAGAGGCACTGGCGGCCATGATAACATATGCCTTCGAGAAGAAGAAGGTGGACGTCCTGGCTGTCAGCCATTATGCAGATAATGAGCGCTCCAAGCGGGTAATTGAGAAATGCGGCTTCAGGTTTGAGGGGATAGTGCCTTGGGCCTGCAAGCGCTTCGATGGCAGGATATGCGATGATGTCTGCTACTCAATACTGAGAGTAGATTACATAAACGGCCTGGAGGCTAATGCTCAGGCGCACCTGCCGACCTAAGGAGCATGAATATCTGCACATATTTGAAGTATCTGCATAAAGAAAGCACACTCCTCAGTTTGGAGTGTGCTTTTAGTATCTGCATATAATTATTTAGTAGCGGCAGTAGCTGGTTTAGTTTCTTTCGGTTTGATATCTCCAGCGGCGGTAAGGGCCATCTTTGTGAGCGTGGGACCAACCAGCTCATAGATTAGCACGCCAAACAGTACAATGCTGCGAATGGTGGAGCCTATCTCGCTAAGCGCCCCAACCTGGGAGGCCATACCAAGCGCTACGCCCGCCTGTGGCAGGAGGGTTATGCCAAGGTACTTCTGTATCTCCGGCGAGCATCCGGCGAATTTACTGCTGAACATGGAGCCAAGGTATTTGCCTATAGAGCGGGAGAGTATATACATAAGCCCAATGCCTACAATGGCAAAGTCGGTGAATACATTAAGATGCAGTTCCGCGCCGCTGAGTACAAAGAACAGGGTCAATAGGGGAGCAGACCACTTGTCGGCCCGGCCCATCAGGTCCTCTGAGCCGCCGCAGGTATTGCAGAATACGGTACCAAGCATCATGCACACCAGAAGGGAGGAGAACTTTACGTGCACAGAGCCAATCTCAAAGGAGAGCATGGACATGGCTACCGCAAGGACTATAAATCCGGCTATCATTGCCACACGGTTGCGGTTGGACTGGAACCAGCGCTCCATAAAGGTGAGCACCCATCCAAGCAGCGCGCCGAGGGCTACGGACAGAACAATCTCAAGCAGCGGCTCGAATATTATTGAAGCTATGTTGGCGCTATTGGTTTCCATGGCCTGTGCAGCGCCGAAGGATACGGCGAATATCACAAGACCGACAGCATCATCCAGGGCGACCACAGGCAGCAGGATATCAGTAACAGGTCCCTTAGCCTTATACTGCCGTACCACC
Source organism: Acutalibacter sp. 1XD8-36 (assembly GCF_009917525.1). Classification (GTDB taxonomy): domain Bacteria; phylum Bacillota; class Clostridia; order Oscillospirales; family Acutalibacteraceae; genus Acutalibacter. The sequence continues at coordinate 371,764 of NZ_QZDU01000001.1, read as the reverse complement.
ATCAAAGTGGCGGCAGGGGCAGTTGCCGCAGCAATGGCGCCAAGGGTTATGGCTGCGGAGACAGGAAGTTTGTCTCCCAGGAAGATGTGCAGTACCAAAAGCGCAGCGTCCACCAAAAGCGTAGCGACAAAGGCCTGGAAGATGCCAACTATGACAGCGGCACGGCCGGTAGTACGCAGGGAGGAGAGCCTAAACTCGCTGCCAATGGCGAAGGCGATAAAGCCTAGGGCCACATCGCAGATGGGCTGCAGGGAATCTACCAGTTCAAAGCTGGTGAACCCAACCCCTGGGATGCCCAGCCGCCCGATAATGCATGGGCCAAGCAGCACTCCGGCGATAAGGTACGAGGTGACGTCCGGCAGATGAAAGCGCTTGAATAACCGGGTCATTATTAATCCGGCCACAAGCGCTACAGAGATACTCAATAGCATAATCATATCAATAGTCCCTCTTTCATAATAGATAGACCCGGCAAAGCGCCGGAAATAGACAAAACCTTATATATTTTACACTTGCGGGTGTGGTTTGTCAACATGGTTTTTCAATTTATTGATGCTTAGAGCCTGTGTGACGGCGGCCTATACGAGCCAAAAGAAACTGCCGGTAAGTATGTTTTTGCTGCTTATGCAAATTGCTTTCGGTTATTGGATTTATTAGGAGAAGTAAAAATTTTGAAATAATATTGTAAAAGCCGATTGACAACCCGACAATAAAGTGCTATAATAACTCTCGTAGTTGCGCGAGTGCTGGAACTGGCAGACAGGCACGTTTGAGGTGCGTGTGCCTATGGCGTACGGGTTCAAGTCCCGTCTCGCGCACCAAAAAGAGAGATGTTATTTCTGTGAGAAATAGCATCTCTCTTTATTTTATATAAAAATTAAAAAAATTTAGTTTTCATGCAACCAAATATCAAAAGCCTGACTTCTTATATGTATAAACTATTAAAAGGCCATAATATGGCATATATAAGGAGGAACAAAAAATGAAAAAGACTAACCATATTAAACTTACTGCATTATTGCTTTTTATTGCACTTTTATGTGCCATCATCACGGCCTGCGCTCAGAAAGAGAACAGCGCTCATACTGGCCCTGAATCCCAGGGCAGCGGCAAATCGGGTACGGCTGAAGGCGGGAAGGAAAAGCCCACGCTCACCGTGCTATGCGACTTCGCTGAACGCAATCCAGGCAGTGATATCCATGAGTCTTTATTGGGCATATCTGGCATGGCAGATTATGAGCTGAAGATGGAGTATGTTCCGACACAAGAGCCAGACCGCTCAAATTTTATCACTCGAGCAGGGATTGAGCTTATGTCAGGCAAGGGCGCCGATGTATTTATCGTGGATTGCTATATGGGAAACCTGCTGAACACCTCTGAGGGCTGCATGTTTCCATACCCAGAGAAGGCTATGAAAAACAAGCTGTTTCTGCCGTTGGATAACTACATTAAGGACGCTCAGTTTACTGACTTTGACAAGCTGCTGCCTGTAGTAATGGAAGCAGGTAAAAATGAGGAGGGACAGCAGATTCTGCCAATTACCTATGTGATAACTGCTTCCACCTGTCTGAAGGAGGACTACAAGCTGCCAAACCCGCTGCCTAAAACCCAAGAGGATATGATAGCAGCTGAAGACCCGTTGCTTGACTATATGGCAAGGCCTATTCGCGATAATCTCTTAATGTACCTGGGCAAGCCGGCTGATTTTGTAGAGGAAGAGCTTAGCTTTACAGAAGATGAGCTATTTGACCTGGCAATGAATTATCATGAGTTAGAGCAGACAAACAAGGCTGGAGGCTATGACGACATTCGCGGAGAAAGCGGTGTCATGCGTTGGGTAGGCGGAATCCTGTGCAACCAGAATTTTGCCACTCAATCCACTGAGGACGAGGTAATTATCGTCGCTGGCCCAAATAAAACAGGAGGCATTACAGCGGGAATCAGCAGCTATGGTGCAGTCAATCGAAACACGGAGCACCAGGAAATGGCTTTTGCCGTTCTGGATAAGCTGCTTTCGCGCAATGACCAGCGGAGCAATGAGATGTATTATTTATTACAGGGAATGCCCATGGACATGGAGGCCGGGAACTCAGATAACCGCTTTATGTGGGAGGGAGGCCCATGGTTTATGAATGATTGGAACTTCGAGCAGTACCAAATGGCCCGAGACCGCATAGATTCCGTAAAGTTCTATACTCCCCTGGACCGCGAGGCGGAGAACGCTCTGATAGAAGCCTGTAGTGCTGATGACGCCACAGAGGACAGCATACGCCGTGCGGTTCATAAGACATATACAACTATGAAGATGATGCTGGCTGAGTCATAAGTTATTGGATTAAGGAGGAGAAAACCATGAAAAAAGCAGTTATAGGTCTTCTGACTGTCGTATGCGTGTTATGCTACGTGCTTACGGCTTGTAAGGGGAATGGCGAGCCTGTGCCCACGATGAAAGCTGTCACCGATGAAGGCATTAAAGAACTGCCCATGGTTACAGTGCTCGTAGACATGAGCCAGTCAAACCTAACGCCCAATGCCGTAAGCGACCTGCTGAACACAACCCCAGGCCACGGCTCAGAGTTTATGATAATAACTGAGACCATTCCTGATATTTGGACCGGTGAGCAGCAGCGGGATACGGCGCTTACCAGGGTAAGAACGGAGATACTGGCAGGAGGGGGGCCGGACATTCTCCTATGTGAAAATCCCATAATGGAAAACGGAAACAGGGGTTCGGCGGTGTTTCCGTTTCCAAGACAGGCCATGGACAGCCACGCGCTGCTGCCGCTGGACGGGTACATAGAGGAGTCGGAGCGCATGGATTGGGATAAGTTAGCTCCCCACATCATGGAGGCAGGCAAGAATAGCGAGGGCCAGCAGATTCTGCCACTTACATATGGCTTCCATATTATGACATTCAACAAGGATAAATTTACTTTGGAGGCTGAACTGCCAATGACATTTGACGAGATGCTTGAGAGCCCGGACAGGATGGTACAGTATACAAGCAGCTGCAGATGGATGCGCTCAATCTTTGGGCAGATAGAGGACTATGAGCATGATGAAATGCTTATACCTGAGGAGGAAATCGTAAAACGCATAGAAGAGATGCAGGGGCTGAGCGGAGAGGATTTCTCAGAGTTTTATGTAGAAGACCCGTTGCATGACAGAGGGACTGTAGGCAATTATTCCATAGGCGGTTATTCTCCTATGAGCTGCGAAGGGGGAATTGATTATTGGCTTGTGCCGAGTTATAACATCGAAGGCGGCATTACTGCAACGATAGGCGCATTCGCCGCTATAAACCGTAATACAAAACAGCCGAAAAACAGCTTCAGGGTAGTCGAGACTATTTTCACAGCCCAAGGTCAAAACAGTGATATGCTTAAGCAGCTAAACGGCCAGCCAGTGCATATGGACATACCATGTGCCGGATGGAGCTCAAGCGAGTGGAACGACAGCCAGTATGCCACCTTGCTGGAGCAAATAAACGCAGTGGTATTCCGTACCCCGGTGGAGCATGAGTTTGAGAGTCTTATGGACGATATCAATGCCGATAGCGGAAAAGGACTTGACGAGATTGTACATGAGCACTATGTGAAGATGCAGATGATGCTGGCTGAGTCATAATTATTTTGTAAGGAGGAACACATCGTGAAAAAAGGAATAGCCGTGTTACTGGCGCTTGTATGCTTAGTTACCATACTGCTGACGAGCTGCGAGAAAAAGCGCAAGCCAACCGACACTCTGTGGATAGTGACAAATGTGGGGTTTCCCGACGAAGAATTTGGCGGTGAGGATGACCTGCGCCATATTATTGAGTATCTTGGAGGCCTGCCATCAGGAATAGATATTGAGCTGGAGGTGCTTCCATTAGAGGGAGCGGAACTGCACACCCGGCTGACCAGCCTGCGTACGGAACTGCTGTCCGGCGGCGGGCCTGATGTGTTCCTTATGTATGCACCGCCGTTGCCGGACAGAGAGCTGCTGTTCCAGATACCTGAGATAGCGATGGATAAGTATTTTATGCCTCTGGACGAGCTGAAGGACAACGCAAAGTTTATGGATTGGGACGCTATGAACAGTAAAATTCTGGCTGCGGGACACTCGGACAAGGGCCAGATGCTTTTGCCAATGTTCTATGGTTATAATGTTGCCGGAACGGATGAGCCGGTGGGCAATATACCTGGCTCTTGGGACGAGGCGCTTGAAATTAGTGACAAGGCAGCGAGGGAAGGATATGGCGCCGCCATTCAAAGAGGAAGGTTCCGGGATGTGGCACTGACTGAAGTGGCGGACTATGAAAACGAGTCGATGTCGATTACCGAGGAGGAACTGAGTAGGCGTGTAAAAGAGGCTTTGTCCTTCACTTATGACGAAGAAAACGCCATAGCTTGGGCCATGACTGAGCTTGCGGGCGAGGAGGAATCCACAGAGCTTGGCATTCATGGGGAAGCTGAGACTATAATCCCATTGTACAACACTGAAGGCGGACTTACCGCAAAGATAAACAGTTATATCGCTGTAAATCAAAATACCACCAATAAAGAGGACGCATTGACTCTGGTTGACATGATGATGAATCGTGATTTTCTGACATTAGAGGGCTTCTGGAGCGAGAGCCGTACTATGGACGAATCTGCAATGTTCCTGTTCAACAACCTTCGCGCCTGGAATGGAGGCAATCCCATCTACGACGATTTTTTTGATGACGGCAGGAGCATTATGTACGCATTCACCCTGTCTGAGGAGAGGCGGGCCCTGCAAAAAGAGCTGGCTGAAAAAATTTCCTTTGTCTACATTCCAACTGTTATCGACCAGGAGCTGATAAAGCTGTTCAAAGAATGCAGGGCGGCGGGCAGCGATGAGGAAATAGATAAGCTTGTGTCCAAGTGCTATACCACCATGAATATGATGCTGGCGGAGTCATAAGCATTACAAAGTTATTGTATCAAACTAAAATATCTTACAGAAAAGGAGTAACGACCATGAAAAAATTGATAGCTCTGGTGCTGGCTCTGGTATGTCTGATGACTCTTGCCCACTGCCGAAGCGCTCCTCAAAGCAGCTCTGGCACAGGGAAGCGTGAGAACCTTACCGTCGAGCAGATGGAAGAAAAGTTTGGAACGAAGGTGGTGAGGGTGCTGATGGACCTGCCAAATGCAGAGGCTGGGGCGAAAAGCGGGCAGTTTATTGACGCCTTGGCAAGCCTGCCGGGGTACGGCACGGAATTTACAGTTTTTTTGGAATATATGCCCGATGAAGGTGTGGACAGGAGCAATGCTGTCACCCGTATTAAGACTGAAATAATGGCGGGAAAGGGACCTGATTTGTTTCTGTGCGGTCAGGATACGTATGGCATAAGTGGTATAACTTATGGCGGTAGTAAGGACCCGTTCTTTACTTTTCCGGAAAAGGCCATGGAAAACAGGCTTTTTCTGCCGCTAGATGACTATATTGATAAAGCGAAGTATATGGAATGGGATAAGTTCCTTCCGGTGGTAATGGAGGCGGGAAGGAATGAGGAGGGGCAGCAGATTATCCCGATGGCCTACTTCTTTTCTGTGACAATAGTAGAGAAGGAGAAGTACGGTCTTGAAGACTTTGTGTGTCCTAAAACCCGCATGGAAATGGTGCAAAGTGACAATACCGCCGTCAGGTTCGCAAGCCAAATACGAACTGTGGACTTCGTGGGCCGGGTGATGGAGCCCGGAGCGGATGAGCCGATATTTACGGAGGAAGAATTGCTGGAATACATTATGAAAGACTTTGAAATGGCAAAAATGGCTTCAGCTTCTTTCGACAATTCAATGGAAGAAGACGAAAACTGCCATCAGGGCGCGTTTTTCCGCACAAAGACCTGCTGGGATGATGTGAGCATTCCCATGGGTGAGGACAGCCCTAACTACTGCATAATCCCCGCACGAAACGTAAACGGTGGAGTCACCGCAAATATAACAGCCTTTTCTGCAATAAACCGCAATGCCAGGTATCCGGAACTTGCCTTTAAAATAATTGACTATATAATGAGGACCGGGAGCCAGCAGAAAACCGATTTGTATGCAGAGCGCCTAATGGGAGGTATGCCGGTACATATAGACGTTGGCAGCGAGGAATACCCAATGGAAAACTCATGGTACATGAAAGATGCAAACTTCAAGGAGTTCGAGACAGCCAGGGCTGAGATAAGCGAGGTAAAGTTTTTAGGGCCGGTGGATATGGCTGTATGGGAAATCTTTGGTGCAACGGACGAGGAGCTAAAAAAGAGCGTGCATGAGCAATACATGCTGATACAAATGCTGCTTGCAGAAAGCTAAAAAATAGTGTATAATATATAAAAGGAGTGATAAACAGTAAAAAGGTGACAGCCCTTATGCTGGCGGTAATGTTCTTGCTTACCCTCTCTAGCTGTGGACGCAAAGCCCGGGATTGTCTAAAGGACACCGTTGCCAAGACGGAAAATCTGGAGGAGACCACCGGTCTGAAGACAGTCTCCGTACTGGTAGACCTAGTTGACGATGTCCTGCCGAAGCCATCACCAAGACACTGAACAAGGTTCCTGGTTTTGGGGGGATTTCTGTATCAGCTTGAGATACTGCTCCCATCCTTTAACGTCCAGAAGCGGGATATAGCCATTACTCGCAACGCCCGGTATCCGGACGAAGCTTTCCGTGTTATCGATTACCTGTTGGACCCGGAGGCCCAGCAAACTAGCAATATTTTCCAATATTGTATGCAGGGACTGCCTGTATATACCGGCATGGGCAGCAGCGACACGCCTTCAGGGAGCTGTTGGCAGATGAACGAGGCGAATTATAGGGCCATTACAGAAATGCAGGAGCAGATAAATGCGGCGAACTTCCCGGGGCCGGTAGATGCAAACCTCTGGACTGTGCAGTGGTATGACGAGGAGGCGAGGAAAAAATCTGTCCATGAGAAGTATGTTTTGATAGAAATGCTGCTTGCTGAAAGCTAAAAATTAGGAGTGATAAAAATGAAACGCTCAAAATCCGCATTGCAGGGCTATCTGCTGATTGCTCCGCTTATGATTGGGTGCCTGCTGTTCTATGCAATACCGTTCGTGCTGGTGGTACAGTATTCACTAAGTACCGGAAGCGGGGACGCGCTGTATTTTATAGGCTTCATAAATTACCAGGATGTGACTGCAAACCATATGTTTACCCTGGCTTTTGGGAACACTATGCGCTTTTTGGCGGCGGCACTGCCGCTTATTATGGTGCTGGCATATTTGATAGCCCTGTTGATGCAGAAGCACGCCAACAAGCATAAGCTGTTAAAGTCAGTATTTCTGTTTCCGTACATTATGCCGGTGGTTGGGGCAGTTATACTGGTGGAGCTGCTCTTTGCCGAGGTTGGATTGGTACCCAGCGTAGCCAGCGCCCTTGGCCTGCCCTTTGTGGACTGGCTGGGCGGTCCGGCGGCCTTTGGGGTAGTGCTGCTCCTGTATCTCTGGAAGAACACAGGCTACAGCGTCATACTGCTGCTGGCGGGCCTTGTGACTATACCAGAGGAGCAGTATTCTGCCGCCGACCTGGACGGCGCGTCCGGGTGGCAGAAGTTTTTCTATATCACCACGCCTCAGATGTGGTACTCCGTGTTCTTTGCGATAATCTTCTCGCTTATAAACGCCTTCAAGTGCTTCAGGGAGATATTTCTGATAGGCGGCACCCATCCTAACGAGAACATATATATGCTCCAGCATTTCCTGAATAACAGCTTCGAGAATCTGAACTACGCGAAGCTCTCGGTTGCTTCGGTGCTGCTGCTCATTGTGGTACTTATTGTGTTTGCAGTGTTCTATATATTTGTCCGCAGGAAGGAGGCGTTTCGGGCATGAAAACCAAGACTTCCATAACAGGAAATATTTTTGCGTGGATATTTGCCTTTATCTCCATAGCGCCCTTTGTTTATGTCCTGACACTGAGTTTTTTGACTCCAAACGGTATAACCTTCGGGTATTATTACGACGTGTTTCTGGGCTCGCCGCAGTATCTCCTGCGCTTCTGGAAGAGCCTGTGTATCTGTCTGGTGATAGTCGCGGGGCAGCTTGTGGTCTCAATTTTAGCGGGATATGGCTTTGCAAAATGTGACTTCCCCGGCAAAAACTTGTTACTATTTATATTGATGATACTGATGGTCCTGCCGCTGCAAGTTACTCTTGCGCCAAACTACATAATGCTCGACAAGCTGGGCCTGCTTGATACATATTCTGCTCTGATATTCCCTTCAATCTTTATCCCTCTTGGCACATTTATTTTAACACAGAGCTTTAAGTCGGTAAGCGAGGACATTATTGACGCGGCAAAGCTGGACGGCTGCGGCCTGTTCAGAATGCTTACAAGGATAGTCCTGCCCATGAATACCAGCGGTCTGGTCTGTGTAACACTGCTGTCATTTTTAGACGGATGGAACATGGTGGAACAGCCTATTGCATATATTAAAGATTTCCAGCGCTATCCCATATCTGTGGCGCTTGCCTATGTGCCTCCGGCTGACCCGACGCTGCAGCTGGTGTGCTGCATTTTGGTGGTGCTGCCGCCGCTGTTCCTGTTCACCTACTTTAATCGTGAGCTTGTAGAGGGTATTGTACTTGCGGAGGTGAAATAAGATGAAAAAGAGAGCGCTACTTATATTTATACTGATATTTTGGATGGTTGGGGCGTGCACGTTCCTAGCTATGAAGATTGAGGAGCAGATGATACCAAAAGTGACCTCCGTTGAGCCCGACGGCGGATGGGACAGCGACCCCTCTCTTCCTGCTGACTGCCTGATAGAGGACGAGAACGGTACACACCTATACAAGATATATGAAGGGACCGGCTGGGAAGCTGGCACCCGGGTGGCAGAGGAACAAGGATGGCTGCAGGTTGAAGATAAGCTGATGATGAGCAGCGCCTGGGGAGACTATGTGCAGTACAGCTCTAAGCCATTGCGCGAGGGAGAGCTGGTTGAGGTCATCCGTAACGGCGACAAGGTTGAGGACCACTGGCTGGCGGTATTTCCTGAGGACCTAATTCCGGAGACGGACTGGAAGGACCTTCCCGAAGGTGTAAAGCTTGAGGAGAGGAGCGAAAAAGCTGCCCAGTTCTATGTGGAGGACGACCAGGCGCCGTTTATGGCCGGGCGGGCAAAAAGCCGTATACGTGAGCTTGCCGGAGCAAAAGTGTACAGCTTCAATGACATGACCCAGATGCTGGATAATTTCACTGCATTGGGCCTGTTAACAGGTATGTTCATGGCGGTACTGATCCTATGGATATTTTCGTGTGTATACTCAAAGGAAGCCAAACGCAACCGCTGGTATTTGGGTGTGAATCTGGTGCTGGGAGTGCTCCTGCTGGCGTGTGTTCCCATTGTGCTTAACAGCATAGAGCTGCCATCATCCTTATTGCCCCGGGAGCGCATTACGGATATCGGCACTATTACTGGAGCGATAGACGAGTTTTTCGGCGCGTTGAAAGGCTTTGCACCGCCTGCTTCCGATACTGGGTTTCTCAGTCCATCATTGCCGAAATCGGTGGCGGGCAGAGAAATAATTGAGTTCAAAAATATGGTGATAATGAGGCCGGTGCTATACGGCTTTTTAGGCGCGCTTTTCGCCGCACTCCTTGCCCTTGGAGAGAAGGTAGTAATGTACATAAGGCGCCGTCCTAGAATAAAATAAGCCATTGAAAAAGCTTTGTCATGTACTATACAATTACCACTTTAGGAGGGGACAAAATGACGAACGAATATGACGACTCTAAATTTTTTGAGCAGTATTCCCAAATGCCTAGGAGCAGGCAGGGCCTTAAGGCTGCCGGGGAGTGGCACCAGCTAAAGGAATTATTTCCCGACGTGTCTGGCAGCTCTGTACTGGACCTGGGCTGCGGCTACGGCTGGCACTGCCGGTATGCCGCAGAGCAGGGAGCTGTCCGGGTGCTGGGTCTGGACATCAGCGAGAAAATGCTGGCTGAAGCTGGGCGGAGCGGGGGAGAGGCTATTGAGTACCGGCTGTGCGGTATTGAGGATTATGAGTATCCGGCTGATGAGTGGGATATTGTAGTCTCAAACCTTGCCCTGCACTATATTGAAAATCTGGAGGCAGTGTATCAAAAGGTCTTCACGACTCTAAAGCCCGGAGGAGTATTTTTGTTCAATATAGAGCATCCGGTATTTACCGCAGGCGTGGGTCAGGATTGGGTGTACGATGCTGACGGGGCTCCTCTGTACTGGCCCATAGACGGATACTTTTCACCTGGAGAGAGGGTCACAAATTTCCTGGGCTGCAAGGTAAAAAAGCAGCACCATACACTTACACAGATACTTAACGGTCTGCTTCGCTGTGGGTTTACGCTGACTGCCGTTGAGGAGGCCCAGCCGCCTGAGGAAATGCTTGGCCAGCCGGGAATGGCAGACGAACTGCGCAGACCGATGATGCTTCTGGTGCGTGCCGAGAAGAGACAATAGTATTTTTGAGAAAAAACGCAAAAAAAGTCTTGACAAACAATATTGCCGGTGCTATAATAAATGAGCGTTAGGGCGATAGCCCAGACGATGTGAGCAGGTATGGCGGAATTGGCAGACGCGTATGGTTCAGGTCCATATGAGCGCAAGCTCTTGCAGGTTCAACTCCTGTTACCTGCACCACAACTGGAAGTCCTTACAGTATTTAAATATACTGTAAGGACTTTTTCGTTTATGCTGTGGCTTTTTAGCACTTTACTTAACTGCGGCGCTGTGTTATAATAAAATATAAATTGAGTGGAAGAGAGGTAAAATTATGTACCGCATTATTATTGGCGATGATGACACGGTATTTCTGGAGGAAGCTGCAGGTATCGTGTCGGAATGCCTGACAGCAGAGGGCTTAGTTCAAGGCGTGGATTTTAACATAGACTGCTACTCCAAAGCAGAGCCTCTTATAGACGCTCTCGAGAGGGGCAAAGAGGGGTGTCTCCTGCTCCTGGATGTGGAGTTTGGCGATGTTAATGGATTGAGTGCAGCAGCTTCGCTTCGGGAAAAAGAACTTGAGTTTCGGCTGATTTATATTACCAGCTATCGAGACTATGTGTTTGACAGCTTTGATACACAGCCTTTGCACTATCTTCTAAAGCCGGTGAATAAGGAGAAGCTGGCCGGGCTGATACGGGATGATTTACGCCGACAGTACCTGGACGCGAGAATATATCTGAAAGCGGGCAGCAAGCATTTATCGATTGCGTACAGTGATATTTATGCTGTTGAGGCTGCACAGCACAGGATTATTTTTCACCTGAAAAATGGAGTGGAAGAGTGGTCCGGCACTTTGCGGGAACTGGCGCAAACTCTTCCGGGATGGTGTTTCTGCCGGTGCCATAACAGCTATATAGTAAACTTTTCCCATGTTACAGAGTTGGTGCGCTATCAGGCGAAGCTGGATAACGATATCATCATTCCAATAAGTAAGCGCTTTTATAAGCCCGCCATAGAGCAGTACATGGAGTTTCTAAAAAACTGACCGCCGCCTTTTCAAGTGAAAGACGGCGGCCTTTCTATTTACTTTCAGGCATAAGCAGTGCTGTGCGGGCGAGAAAGACCCCATCCTTGGCCTCAGTGTAAAGCTCGCTTTGGTACCGGCGCGCTACCTTTTCCATAATCCACAAGCCGTAGCCGTGCCCGTCGCCTTTGCGTGAAATGTACCGTCCGCTGTCCCCGTCGGGGTCCGGGGCATGTGAGTATGGGTTTTTGCACTCAATGAATAGATATTTACCTCGAATGTGGATAGTTATTTCTACCCATTTCTCCTGGTCTCGTGTAAGCATCTCGACCGCTTCCAGGGCATTGCGCACAAGGTTAATTAGATATGCTGCCAAGTCTTCATCCAGTATAGAGACAGTTTCTGGAATAGTCACTTTACAGCGAAAGTCTATGTCAGATGTTTGAGCGCGTTCGGCTCCCTGGGCCAGAATAGCGTTGACTATCGGGTGATTCGTTATTTTTATTGGTACGATTTTCTCGGTTTGGCGGGTGAGCAGGGCAAGGTATCTGTCCAGCCCATCATAGTCCTTTTTCCAGCTTAATGACTGGAGCACACTCAAGTTGCCGAGCATATCGTGCCGGGCCTGTATGAGGGCAGCGCCGCTCTCCTGTACGATACGCAGATTTTCAAGTGCAAGCTGGCTTCGGGTGGAGAGTACTGCCATCTCAGTTCGTGTACGGTTTTCCACCATTTGACGCCAGAGGGAGCGTAAAATAGTTAGATATGTCAGAGGCATAAGTATCAGTACCAATATTATGCGCATAACTCCAACTTTGTCGGGCATAGGCGTACCGACCGGTACGGAGGTCACCATAATCAGAAGGTAATATGTGCCGCCGATTGCTGCAAACAGCCACCAGCCTTTATTAAGGTTTCTCTGCAGCTCTATATACGGTATGCGTAGGTACTGCCAGATAAACCATTCAACCAGAGGGAATAGAACGAGCCGGGATATGAACATGACAACATATGTATCGCCGGTCAGACGGTCTAAGAAGTTAGTAATCTGTAGTATCCAGAAGGACAATGTATCGGTCAGACAGAACAGGAAGAAAAACCGCCCGCCACAGTGTCTGGAAAGTGCAAGGAAAATTATTGCAGAGGGGATAGTGCATGTAAAGAATGCGACACTCATGATAATGGCTGGTCCCTTCCATATCATCAGAAGCGCATTTGCAACCATTATTGCCATACAACCGCCGAAGCTGATAACCATGGTTGTTTTCCAGGAATATTTAGGCTCGAATAGCAGAAGAAACAGTATTATAACATGGAACATGGACAGAAGAAAAGATATATCCCTTAACAATGTCATTATTTTGAACCCCTTTTCATCTTGCATATATATTGAGACTATGGCCTTATTGTATACTATAATAATAGCGCAGCCGGACGGTGTCAAGTTTTTTATCTTCCCACTTAGGTTAATTTCCTGCCCACTTGGTAGAAACCTCTTGCATATTATCTCAATATATTGTATTATATGTTAACTAGAGCGGAAAGTAATGAGCGGAGGGGATATATATGGTGGGCCCGGACATGAATGGGATTCTGGAGTGCTCAGCAGCCGGAGTTTTGAGCATAGAGCCGGAGGAAGTCCGGGAGATACTGGAAACAGGTAGCCATGAAAGTACATACAAGGAATTATCGGGCATGAATATCCTGGTAGTGGAGGACAATGAGATTAACCGGGGAATAGTGAAAATCGTGTTGGAGAAAGCGGGAGCTTCAGTTGTACTGGCGAACGACGGGAGGGCCGGTGCGGATACATTTGCAGCGTCGAAGGTGAATGCGTTTGATTGCGTGCTTATGGATTTGCGTATGCCGGTTATGTCGGGATTTGAGTCAGCAAGAACTATTCGGGGTATGGACAGACCTGACGCCGGTATCGTGCCAATTATTGCCTTGTCATCAGATTCATCAGAGAGGGATGTGCAGAATGCAAAGGACTCCGGTATGAACGAGCACTTGGCGAAGCCGGTAGACATTGCAAGGCTGTACAGAGCACTGCAGGACCTGAAAAAATAGGCGGTAAAATATATATTTTTTAAACTTTTATTTATAGAAAAAATTGTCAAGTTTACAGCTTTACACCATCGGTCAATTATTATATAATGATTTTATATCTCACAGGGTGGGAATAAATCAGTCACTTAGTGCGATTTAAAGAAAAACTCTTGCAATCAGATATAAAACAGAGTATAATATCTGATAAGAGGGGAGATGGACGATGAACGAGGCGCCACACCAGAACACCACCAGCTTGGAGCCTGCGGCGGACGAAGCTGTAGATATTGTGGAAGAGAAGCCCACACTTGAACAGCTGGAGCGGGAGCTGAAGTTCGAGCAGAAGAAGCATTTCTGGACTGGAGTGGCGAGGAATACGCTCTTTTTCCTGGCCGTAGTATCTGCGGCGGTTGTTATCCTTGTGGTCTTCCTGTTCCCGGTTGTACAGCTTGAGGGAACCTCTATGGCGCCTACGCTACAAAGTGGGGACGTGATAGTTTCAGTCAGCGGGGTGAAGATATCTTCAGGCGATATAATAGCCTTTTACCATAACAATACGATTTTTGTAAAGAGAGTAGTTGCCGTTGGAGGCGATATGGTCAATATCGACAGCGACGGCATAGTTTATGTTAATGATGTACCTTTGGATGAGCCTTATTTGGAGGAAAAGGCAAAGGGCAGCTGTGACATACCGCTGCCATACCAGGTACCAATAGACCAGTATTTTGTGCTGGGCGACCACCGCTCTGCAAGCATTGACAGCCGCCATGCTGCGGTTGGGTGCGTGGGAGCGGACATGGTGCTGGGCCGGGTGGCGTGCCGCATATGGCCGCTAAACCGGGCCGGACTGCTTATAGACGAGGCAAAATGATACCGAGTGCAGGCAGTATGCCTGCTACGGATTTATAGGATATAAGGAGGCGGCATTATGGAATCTCCCAATAGACAGGCAATAAGATTGCTGCGGGAGCAGAGAAAACGGAAGAAAAGAATAGCGGCGTTTCTATGTATGGCTGGCGTAGTGGTGGTAGGTACTGTGATGGCCCTGCGCATGAGTGGCCGTGCGATGAATAATATGGCGCTGGACTGTGTGCTTACACACAATCTACCGCACCAGCACAGTGAGAACTGCTACTACACTCCTCCTGAAGATGGTGTGCAGAAGGTTTTAGTCTGTGGCACGGCAGACTTTGTGATGCATAAGCATGATGAGGAGAACTGCCATGACAAGGACGGTAATCTGGTCTGCATGCTTCCGGAAATTGAGGAACATATACACACGACAGAGTGCTATCAGAGCCAGCAGGTCCTTATCTGTGAGATGCAGGAGGGTGCTGGAGGGCATGTCCACTCCGACCTGTGTTATGTGACAGACTATTCTGCGGAGCCGGTTTGCGGTACCGAGGAGAGTGAGGGACATACTCACGACCAGGAAACCTGCTATGACGAGAGCGGAGAGTTAGTCTGTGAACTAGAGGAGACTGCAGCGCATATACATGATAGCGGCTGCTATCCAAATAAGCTGGACTGTGGTATGGACGAGGGCGATGGAGCACACACGCACTCGGACGCGTGCTATAGCACGGGGGACATTCTTGCCTGCGGCAAGAATGATGTTCATTTGCATAACCACACTGAAGAATGCTATCTGCATACAGTAGACCAGCTTGACGAGGCACAGGTGCAGGAGCTTTCATCGAAAGGTATGGATGTATCTCAAATAGCTTTTGCCAGCTCTCAGGAGGCCCCGGCAGAAGAAAACCGTGTACAGGCAGCCGATGGTATGCCTGTGTTAAAGTGCGGTCAGCTGCAGGTATTGGAACATGTTCACGGCGAGGACTGCTATAGGGCGGTCGGTGTCGAAGGCGATATGCTGTCTGACTTGGAGAGTAACGGCGAGGGTGCGGAAATGCCCGGGCAGAGGACTGCCACCTATCAGGACGGTACTCTAAGGGCTACGGCAATATATAATGGTGCAGATTTCCCGGAGAATGCAAGGGTCAATGTGGAACGGGTGGACGAGAACGAGGACCTGCCAGAGAAGCAGGAGCAGTTCGCTGAACTGATGCAGGATGAGGAGCTCAAGCTGCGTGCCTTGTTAAAGGTTAGTGTTTCTGGTATTGACGACATCTCGGTTTTGTCTGAGCCCATTAAGCTTACTATCGAGCCTGCGGAGGAGGGTAAGGTTACCGCTATGGCTTGGTATGGCAATGTGGGTGGCCTTGAAGCTGAGGGAATTTATGTGCAGAACGAGAAGAAAATCAGGCTTCTGGATGTGACTGAACAGGATGGCAAAACTGTTGCCATTGAGGTTACTCCTGAGGCGGTGGTCGGCTTTGCTGTGCTCCAAAATAAGGAAGACGGTGACGAGAGTAAGCTTGACGATAATGGGACTGATGATAACCAGAGCCAGGATACAAACAATACTGAAGTAAAAACTGTACTGAGCATTTCTCAGGACTTTGAGTATGAAGACGAAGATTATATGATGGTCTTCCATATTAATGGTATTGCCCGCCCCAAGGAGACAGCAGGGCAGCCGGAGAGAACTCCAGAGCCAGAGCCGGAGGAAGAGCAGACTGAGGAGGCCGTTGAGGACATAAATGTCGAGGATGCTTCACAGCCGGATACTGAGGAGCTCGATGAAGTGACAGACGAAAATGCCACTGAGGGTGAGCCTGAGAATATGAGTGATGAAGAGAGAGCTGACTCAGGAGTATTCTTTACTGGAAGTGCTGACGAGCCTGAAGCTACGCCCGAGCCGACGGCTGAGCCGGAGCCGGTTTCGACCCCGGAACCTGTGGCAGAGCCTGAGCCTACAATTCAGCCTGTGTGGAATGATGGGCCGGTTGAGGAGACCGTGACTATCGCCGGAGACGTGCTGCCCGCCAACGTGCTGGACGACCCGGAAAATCCGCTTGGGCTAATGGTAGAGCAGGTGGGAGAAGATACACCAGAGTATAATACTTATGCAGATTCTATCTACTCCGACAACACTGATAACGGACTCCCGGAGCTGAGAGTGGTCTCATATGGCCTGTACTATAAAGGCTCCGAGCTGGATTTGACACAGTGTGCTGTTGAGGTGGATGTCACCGCTAAGAAGCGGCTTATTGACGCTGCTGTGGAGCTTGAGGAGGAGCGGAGCTCTGAAGCGGCAGAGGAGTCCGGCTCCGCAAAAATTGCCATGGCTGCGCTTGTATCAGTTGACAGCCAGAAGGCTGCAGCAGAAGAGGCTGAAGAAGACGAGATATATTCTATGCCTATCGATGGGGCCTTTGAAGTTTCAGACTTCGAGGACTCGGAAGTAGATGTGATAGATTTTGTAAAGGAACAGATAAAAGAGGGCAGCGCGGTTGACGTTGGCTCGGCTGATACAGTGGATGAGAACGGCGCCACTATAAGTACGGTTGTAAAGGACGCAGGCAGTGAGGGCCCGCCGGCGTTCGGCGTGACTGTTGTCACGGCGGAAAACCCGGACTTTACTGTGCAGTATTATGCGTGGCTGGATAAGGCGAAGATTGGTACTGACGGCACGCTGGATATCATTGATACTTCTGGCAGAAGACTTCCCCAAAATGGAATAACGCCAGCAACACAAAAGTTGGCCCTTAATTATGATGGAAGTGTAGCCACTGATAAAACGATGATGCAGATTTATACGGATGAGCCGACGACATATTTCAAGCGGCCTAATCTGGATTACTTTGCGCCGAAGGGCAGTGCTGCCGATAACTATGATATTAAGCAGATATGGGTGCTAAGAGATGCGTTTAAGAATCTGTATAGCGAGGATGAGAGTTTCAAAAAAACTGTAGATAACGCCAACAGTGATGATGACATAAGAAAGTATTGGAAAACTTACGGTCATGTCTGTGGTGGTGGTGCAGATGCTTTTACGCCGGAGAATAATATAGATGCAAGCGAGATGAATTTTACTAACCGTGAAGAAACTGCAGAACGATATCCTAATTACCTGTATATTACACCTGACGATGTGATTCGTTTGGTGTATGAGCCCAAACGTGATGAAACTATTACAGTAGATGCTAATTTCTTTGACTATGATATCAGCAATGGATATACGCAAACTGGGGACGTAAAACGTGCGAATAGCACAAAAAATAACGGTATAAACAGTGATGGTAACTATACTGGAGATGGTGCAAGGTATGCATTTGGTAACAATAATACGGGTACAAATTATGGGACAGTGGCATGGAAGGGGAATGAAATAAATAAGGCTAATGTTAATGGATTTAAGAACTGTACATTTGGGCTAGTAACAGGTTTGCAAGTCCTTGAAGGGGCAACAAGACCTACGCCAGTGTTTTCAGACGGTGTGAGTGCGCCAAATTTGTTTGGAGAGACAACGCTCGAGGGAAAGACAGACTATAAAGGCACGTTGACTTTTAATAAAGTTGGTGATACCCATACGCTTTCTATAGCGTCGGTAACTGGTGGGACAGGAGCTAGAGATTTAGACAAGCTCATAATTCCTGGCACTAATACTCATCTTCGGTCTAATATATTTTGGCCGATGGACGATATCACAGGTAATTCCGATAAGCAAGACTTCATGTTTGGTAGCGATAAGTTTAATCAAAAATGGGGAACTGGTGACTGGGACCTATTTCCTCTCAGCGACGATGGCAAAGACCACAACGCTTACTTCGGTATGCACTTTGCCATTGAATTCGAGCTAACCGAGGCGTACAGAGGCCCGCTGGAGTATATCTTCTTCGGAGACGATGACATGTGGGTGTTCCTCACGCCTGTAAACGGTGAGGCGGCGGCATTCGGAGACTCTCAGCTTATCTGTGATATCGGCGGCGTGCACTCGTCAGTTGGCGAGATGGTAAATTTGTGGGATTATGTAAAAGAAGGAATAGCCCAGAAGTACCGGCTTGATTTCTATTATACAGAAAGAGGCGCGTCCGGCTCTACTTGTTGGATGCAGTATACGCTGCCGTCAGTGCGCGGAATCGATGGTACGAGAACAGAAGAGGACTACCGCACCCTGTCCTTTGGCAAGGAAGTTAAAAAACAGACAATAGATGGCGGGCTTTCGGATGAAACTGTTGATTTTGATACTGGAGAAGAATTCCTTTTCAAGCTCACGCTAAGAGATAAGAACGGTGACAAGGTACTGGATAACTTTAGATATGTAAAGTACGATGAAGAAGGGATTATCCAGGAGTCTGAGAACGACGGTTACCTTGACAGCAGAGTACTTTTTGATGGAGCATATTTTGTTCTGAAAAAGGGCGAGAGGATAGAGATACAATATCTGCCTGTTGGAACAAAGTATACTATAGAAGAGTGCGGCGTTTTTGATAGGGTAGAGGAAAGTGAAGATGGCACCAAGATTGAATTTATAGTTAAGGATAAAGATAAACAGAAGTATGACTATGAAATTTATGCTGACCCGAACGATGGGCGGCTGCAAGGCAGTGTTTATTCAGGTACGATAAGCGAAGACGTGATGGCCCAATTTAAGTTCATCAATATCTTCAAAGAGTTCCGCTTACCTGAAACCGGTGGTGCAAGTACATGGGGCTTAACTGGTGCGGGTGCTGTAATGTTCCTGGCGGCAGGGTGCCTGGTACGGCGCAGGCGCAGAAAATAAACAAACACAGAGACCGCAGAAAGGGGGTGGCTTGTTGACAGATAAGGAACTCCACAAACTCGGGCGCAGGGAGCTTTTGCAGCTTATGCTTGCGCAGGGCAGGGAGGCTGAAAAGGCAAAGCTGGAATTAGCTGAGGCGCAGGACAAACTGCAGCAGCTTGAGGAGAGCTACGAGCGGCTGAAACGCCGTCTTGACGACAAGGACACGCAGATACATAAGCTGCGTGCAGCCCTGCAGTCTGCTCAAGGCGGCGCAATAAAGGCTGACGGAGCGGGGACTGCTGTGGCTGCAGTGCCGGTCCCAGATGATTACTATGCCCCTCCGCCACCGGTACAGCAGCAGCCAGCGGCTACAGCTCCCCGCGCTGCACCGTCGGCGGCCCCGCCCCCGGTACCGCCTGTACAGCAGCCGGTCAGGACTGCGCCGCAGCCTCAGGCACGGCATGGAGACGCGAGGTATACCGACGGTCACGTGGCAGGAGAGGCGCCGGTTACCGGGAGGCATACGCGCAGGGAGCAGGAATACTACGACTATCTGTTTGGGCCGGTGCAGAACCAGGGCCATCAGGCCCAGCAGCCCAAGAGGGAGCGTCCCAGGCCCCAGGCACCGCCGCCGGTTTACCGGCAGCCTCAGGCCTACAGAGAGCCTCCTCCCCCTTACCGGGAGCCTCAGCACTTCAGAGAGCCGCCGCCAATGCCGGCGGGCCAGTGGAGCCAGCCGCAGTATATGAAGGAGCAGCCTCGCGCCTACTATAACGAGCCGCAGTATAGATACGCGGCATATGCAAGGGAGCAGCAGCCTCCTGTCCCGGCCGTGCCGGAGCCATCGTACCCGTCATACCCGGCGTACCCGCCGCAGAGCCCGGATGAATTTATCCCGGCCCCAGAGGTCCCGCCGGAGAACAGTATGCAGATGCTCAACGCCGTGGAGATAGTCGATGGCAGGCCGGTGTCCCAGAGCCAGGTGCTGCGGCCCAAGCGCTGACAGGGGTGCTGATGAAAGGCAAGGAGCTTGAGTTACCGACCATCGAGCAAATCGAGGCTGAACTAAAGAAAGAGAACAACAGGAAAGAGTACAACCGGGTGCTGAGAAGCACGATATTTGTGCTGCTGGTGGTGACAGCCGCGGCGGTCATAGTGGCGGTCCTTATGTTTCCGGTGCTGGAGATAAAAGGGGAGGCCATGAACACGACCCTTAGAAACGGCGACTTTGTGGTGACAGGCAAGGCCTCGGAGTACCAGCGGGGAGACATCGTTGCCTTTTACTACAACAATACCCTGCTTGTGAAGCGCATTATCGCAAAGGGCGGGGACGAGGTCGATATCGACGGGGACGGCAATGTTACCGTAAATGGCCAGGCCATCTCGGAGCCCTATGTAACCGAGAAGACCCTCGGCGAATCTAATGTGACATTTCCCTACAGTGTACCTCAGGATGAATTTTTTGTACTGGGTGATAACCGCGCCCAGTCCGTGGACAGCCGAAACACGGCTCTGGGCGCGGTAACACAAGACCTGATAGTCGGCAAGCTGCTATTCCGCGTTTGGCCTATTACGGCTATTGGCGGTGTGAAGTGAGCTGGCGGACAGGTCAGATATAAATTATATTTTGAAAGGATATGAGAGAATGAAACAAATCAAAAAGCTTTTGGCTCTGGTATTGGCCTTAGCCATCTGCGCAGCGTTTGCTATTCCGGCGATGGCAAGTGAAGACGGTACGGCTACGAGTCCTGATACCACAACAGAAGGCAAGTACACCCTAACAATGAATAATGCCCAAGAAGGCCATAAGTATGTAATCTATCAGTTGCTTACTGGTACAGTTTTACCTGGTGGAACTAATATACCTACAGGTACTCTGGGCGATGTCGAATGGGGCAATTCAGGCTATAAAGCGCAAGATACAAATGGGCAGGAGATGACCGCATCAGAGTATGCAAAGAAACTTTCTGAAATGACTTCAGCTCAATTAGATACTGAAATTGAAAATATCAGGGGTAGCTTTGGTAATTCTTTTACGGATACGCCTAACGCAGTCGATGGTACAATTACTTGGAATAATTTGCCTGGCGGCTATTATGTTGTAATCGATATAACAGATGATGCAGACATTACAGGCACCGATTCTCGTTCCAACGTGATGGTGCAGGTTGTAGGTGATACTACAATTACTCCTAAGCCGGAAATTCTTATCCCCGATAAGAGCGTTAAAGAAGCTCAAGAGGCAGTTGATGCAGAGTATAAAAAGATTATGGATTCTGAGGTTGGTAAAACCCTGGATTATAAGGTTACAGCTACTGTCTCAGTTGGCACGATGAATTTAAACGAAAAATATTTTGTCAAACTCACTGATACTATGAGTAAAGGCCACACATATGTGGAGAACTCTGCAAAGCTGGTCATTAAGGATAATGAGGGAAATGTAATTTCTGATTTGTCCTCGATGCCTGGAATAGATGTTTTCGAGCCAGATGATGAGCAGAAAATCATTGTGAAAGTTAATTCATTTGACATTAAAGCTTTGCTTGGAGAGAAAATGCCGAGCATAGGCAATGTGGTTGTTGAGTTGACTTATCAGGCCATTGTGAATGAAGATGCCATTGAGCTGGATTATGTAAACAACACTGCTATATGGGATTATAGTCATGATGGTGAGGATTGGCAGGAGGGTACTCCGATTGAAACCAAAGTGTACGTGTATGACCTGAATGGCGAGAAGGTTGACGGCGAAAATGCTCCGCTGAAAGGTGCTGAGTTCAAGCTGTATACCGAGAACGATGAGGAGATTCAGGTTTATCAGGATGAGCAGGGCAGATATTTTGTTTGGAACAATAAAGAAACTCTGCCAGAGGACTACAAGCCAGTTAGCGCGATTGTAGCCAATGAAGGTGATACTGAGAACAAATTCACTGTTCATGGCTTGGCGGCTGGTAAGTATGTCTTGAAAGAGACAAAGACTCCGGATGGCTATAACACAATGGAGGATTTGACAATTACTATAACGGCTGTTCTTGATGATGATGACAATCCTACAGGTGAATGCACGTATGAATATGGCGATCAAACTGGTAGTACGCTTGTCACTGTTGTCAACAACAAGGGCTCAGTCCTCCCCAGCACCGGCGGCATGGGCACAACCATCATCTACATCGTAGGTGCAGTCCTGGTAGTCGGCGCAGGCGTGCTGCTGTTCACCAAGAAGCGTATGCACGGCTGATTGGCCTGAGAGGTTTTAGAGCACAGGTTTTATGAGTTCGTAGTTAGAAATTTATACCCGCTGCTAACCGGCGGCGGGTATCCCCTTCGGGGGACATCAGTAAGGAGAGCCTTGTTTATGGCGAAATGGCTAAAAAAGAATTTGACTAATATACTCTTATTTGTCATTGTGCTGGCGGGGCTCTGCTTATTGCTGTACCCTTCCTTCTCTGACTGGTGGAACTCCATGCACCAGTCAAGGGCAATCGCGGCCTATGTGGAGACTGTGGACGCAATGTCCCAGGAGGAGATTGACGAGATTCTGAACGCTGCCAGGGAGTATAACGAGCGCATGTGGACCAAGCCCAACCGCTGGGTGCTCTCGCCGGAGGAGGAGGCTGAGTATAACAGCCTTCTGGATGTGAGCGGCACAGGTATCATGGGGTATATCAACATCCCGCTGATAGGTGTAAACCTGCCGATATACCACGGCACCGACGAGGCAGTTCTGCAGATTGCCAGCGGGCACCTGTCGGGCACGTCCCTGCCGGTGGGCGGGGCGGGCACCCATGCCGCCGTCTCGGGGCACCGCGGGCTGCCGTCCGCCAGGCTGTTTACGGACTTGGACCAGCTCAAGGTGGGAGACGTATTTACTATTTCCGTGCTCAATGAGGTTTATACCTATCAGATAGAGCAGATAGTCACAGTCCTGCCAGAGGACATCTCACAGATGAACCTGTACCAGGGGGAGGACCTGTGCACGCTCCAGACCTGCACGCCCTACGGAGTGAACAGCCACCGGCTGCTGCTAAGGGGGCGGCGCATTGAGGATGTGGGCGGGACGCTGGTTGCCGCGTCGGAAGCGGTTAGGGTGCCGAACTATGTGGTCATCCCCGCCGTGGGCATACCGATACTGTTTTTGCTGCTGGTCGTGGCGCTGGTATACTTCCGCCGCCGCAAACCCAGGATAACCCCGGAAGACCTGCGTGACATATTCAAGAAAAAGTAGCTTTGTGAAGGAGGAATTGCCATGAATATCAGGCGTTTGCTAGCTATACTGCTGGCGGTGGTACTGTCAACTTTGCTTGCGACCCAGATATGGGCCGCCGCGGCCAACGAGCCGCTGGACCTGAACAGACAGTGCTGGCTGACCGTGAATCCGTGCAGTACGTCAGACAATGAGATGCTCGAGGATTTGTCCGGGGCAGATGTGGTCGTTGACCTGTACAAAGTAGCTGATATGAAGGCTGAGCAGAATAGCTATTCTTTTGAGACGATAAAGCCCTTTGACCTGCTTAAAATCCCCCAGGACATAGCCGACGATAGGTGGGCGGAGGTGGCGCAGTCGGCAGCGAATACAGTGCTGACTTCCGATACCTATACGCCTGACCAGAAAGACATTAAGACGGGCACAAAAATCGAGCTGCAATCGGGGCTCTATCTTCTGGTTGCCCATAAAAAGGGCGACACCGACTATGTGAGGACCGTAACTGACGAAGACGGCAACAGCAGGACAGTCACTCAGGTCAGGACAGGTAAACATCTGTATACCTTTGCCCCGGAGCTGGTTTCACTGCCGAGTAAACTGCCTGAGGATGGGGTAATCAATACCGCAAACCCCGGCGATTGGATTTACGATTTGGAGGTCAATTTAAAGCCTGAACTTAACGACTTAAAGGGGAAGCTTGAGATAGTCAAGACCCTAAGGACCTTTGATACTGCCTATGGACCAGCGACATTTGTTTTCCAGCTTGACTGGGATGAAAACGGCAAGCATTACAGCGATGTGCGCACCATTACATTTTCATCTTCAGGCAAGCAGGTGCTGACAGTAGAGCTGCCGGTTGGTGTTACGGTAACAGTTACGGAGATTTATTCCGGTGCAAAATATGAGATAGTTGGCAGCGCAGAGGGTACAGCTGTAATTGAAGCTGACGAAGTAGCCCAGGTAGAATTTATAAATGATTATGATGAAGATAGCCCTCCCAATGGGGGCGGTACGATAACTAACAAGTTTACTTATAGTGACGGCGAATGGCATGTAACACAACAGGTCGACAGTACAGAGGAGTAAGGAGGCGAGGGAGCTTTGAAAAAGAAATCGCTTATTTTTGCAGGAATTGCAATTATCCTGATTTTGGCAGCTAATCTCCCACTTGCTTGGGGATATTTCTCCACCTATACCGAAGCCAAGGGAGGCATCCGGCTGCAGCCCAGAAAGGTAGACACAGAGATAAAGGAAGATGTGCTGGACTGGACTAAACATGTGATTATATCCAATACCGGCGATGAATCGCTGTATATTCGGGCAAGGGCCTTTGCCGGCAGTGAATATAAGCTGACCTATATTACAGGCGATGATTGGACAGATGGAAAAGACGGCTATTACTATTATAATGGCATTCTCGGGCCCGGACAGGAAACCCCGGAGTTGCTTGTCAAAATCGAGAATCCTCCTAAGGACCCGATAGATGGGCAGGAATTTAATGTCGTTGTAGTTTATGAGAGTACGCCGGTTAGATATGACGATAATGGCAAACCCTACGCGGACTGGAACAGGAAACTGAAGGCCCGGGAAAGGAGTGCTGAGTGATGGGGAAAAAGCGCAGAATCAAAGGAATGACACTGGGGAATCTGGCTCTATTTGCTGTTGCGGCAGTGCTGCTTATCAGCAGCAGTATCGGCAGTGCCCGGGCGGCCCTTACGTTCTTTTCAAAAACCTATACCTCACGCGTCCAGACACTTAATATTGGTGTAAGCCTTGTTGAAAACGGGTCATTTATTGCGTGGCGTGATTACGATAAGAAGACGGCTGACGGCAACTGGGACGTGAACTCGGTGCCAGTAGACCAGCGGCTTTTCCAAAACCTGTTGGACGAGAATGAAAATTTCTTGATGGGGAAGGTCTATGACGAGAAGCTGGCAGTGCATAATAGTGGCAATATTGACCAGTACGTGCGGGTGAACATATACCGCTACTGGGTGAAGGTAAAGGAAGATGGCAGCGAGGAGAAGCTTCTTGACCTTTCACCGGACCTTATAGATTTAAATTTTGTGAATACGAACCGCTGGTTGCTGGACAATGAGTCAACTACCCCGGAACGCATTGTGCTGTATTATGACAGTATTCTGCCATCTGGAGAGACTACTCTACCATTTAGCGATACGCTGAAGGTTGACGGGTTGGCTGCAGACCATGTTACCCAGACTAAGACTACTAATAAGGAAGGCTATACGGTGATAACCACCACATACGACTATGACGGCGTGGAATTCCGTTTGGAGGTTGAAGTAAACGCTGTACAGACCCACAACGCCAAGGACGCTATCTGGAGCACCTGGGGCCGTGAGGTAAGCATATCCTCCGATAAAAAGCTGAGCCTTAGATAAAGGAGGCGCGTGAATGACAGGAAAGTTGAAAAAGCTATGCCTATGCTTTGTGGCGGGGGCCATCCTGATTTTTGTAGGGCTCGATGCCAGTGCTGATACTTATTATGGCAACTCAAACTGGCAGGTGACTTTTACCGATAAGCTGGAGGAGAACTTTGACTCAGGTGAGATAACCGATGTTTTTCGTGGGCTTCAGCCCGGGGACAATGCGGTTGTTACCATAAAACTGGTTAATAAAAATGCCAAATCTACCGACTGGTATATGCGCAACGATGTTATAACCTCTATGGAAGATGGGAGCTCGGTAGCTGAGGGCGGTGCCTATACCTATAAACTTACTTACAAGGATAAGACCGGTAAGGAGAAAATTCTTTATGACAGCGAGAAAGTCGGTGGTGACAACAGCGGCACTATTGGTGAAGGCCTCCATGGAGCTACAGGAGCATTGAAGGATTTCTTCTTCCTGGACTCCCTGACCACAAACCAGTCAGGAGCGGTTACGCTTGAGGTTGCTTTTGACGGAGAGTCACATATCAACGACTACCAAAACACTTTGGCGGATTTGCAGATGAATTTTGCTGTAGAGCTTGGGGCTACCAACAATCAGACAGGCAACCGTACTCAGGTGGTGCGCACAGGTGATGATACAGAGCTGCTGCCGCTTTACGCGGCAATGGCTTTAAGCGGAGTGGTCCTGCTGGCCTTGGGGATTTACAGCTTTCGGAAAGATAAGAGGAAGAGGGGAGAGTAATGATGAAGCTGCTTAAACGGCTGATTGGAGTGACTCTTGCATTTGGGCTGCTCCTAACAATGGCGTTTCCCCAAACTGCGCGGGCGTATACGTATACTGTGCGGATATATGCCGGACAGCAGGGAACTATAGTCAGCGGCAATGGGAAGATTACGGGCCAGGGGGAAGCGCTGGTTTTTGAGGGGCTTTCTTATAATGACCGTATCGACTTTCACAACAATATGGTCTCCCTGAAAGATGGGAGTAAGTATTATATCAAGGGTATCCGTCAGAGCGGTAAGGGTACTGAGGAGATATCTGAAACCGGCAACAGTAAGCGTACCGCCTCATTTACAGTTACCAAGGACCAGGACTTTGTGGTGGCATATGGCGTGCTGACAGAGCCGGTACAGTATACCATCAGATACCATAACGCCTCAGGCCAGGAATTGGCCCCAAGTGAAACCTACTATGGCAATGTGGGCGACAGGCCGGTTATTGCATATCAGTATATCGAAGGATATCAGCCACAGGCTTATAACCTGACAAAAACTCTCTCCGCTGACCCTGAGGAAAACATGTTTACATTTATATATACACCTCTGCCGAGAGATACGATTTATACTGGTACAACTACGACCGTAGTTTCCGAGGCTGGGCCGTCGGGGACCACGCCGCCGGCCTCAAGCGAGGATACTGACTCCGCAGCCTCTCAGCGGCCAGAAGAAAATATTTCTGATAACAGTGTCCCAGCAGAGGAGCCTACCCCTGGAGCTACAGAATCTCCAAGCAGGCCGCCTTTGAACGAGTGGGACCTTGACGACGGCGACGTACCTCTTGCGGATTTTGGTGAATTGGGCCTTGAGAGCGAGAAACAAAGTGAGCTGTCATCGGATGGGCAGATATTCTGGAACAACATCCCATTAGCGGCAAAGATAGCGGGCGGTGTGGTTATGCTGGGCGGCTTCTCTGTGGCGCTATGGTTCCTGATTTTCCGCAGGATAAGGAAGGAAGACAGATGAGAAAGTTAGCTGCGGCGTTATGCAATATCTTCGGCGTGCTTATATTGCTGGCGGTTATTGGCGCGAGCTTGTTGCTGACAGTGCCTAAGCTTTTTGGATACGAGATGTACAATGTGGTTAGTGGCAGCATGGAGCCGGAGATACCAGTGGGCAGCCTTATTGTTGTGGGCGCTGTTCAGCCGGAGAACGTCAGCGAGGGTGAAATTATTGCCTTTGAGAGCGGCGAGTCTGTGGTGACCCATCGGGTGGTACAAAATAAAAAGCTTGAGGGCGAGTTTATCACTAAGGGTGATGCCAACGAGAAAGAGGATATCAACCCAGTACCATATCAGGGACTTATAGGCCGGGTTGAGAAATATGTCCCGTATATGGGACAGTACATGTTGATTTTTACTACAAATGTTGGCAAGGTATATATGCTATGCTTCGCTGCATGCGGGGCGATGCTGAACATTTTGGCCGGCAGGATAAGGAGCCGTGCCAATGATAACGAGGATGATATTTTATCACCGGTATAGGAGGTATACCGGACGATAGGCAGAAAGGGGCCGCATGGGAAAGAAAGTCAGACTTATTATAATGGCGGCGGCACTACTGGTGTTTTTGGGTTCCGGCGGGGCGGTACTGGCTATCCAGGGGAACTATCGGGCCAGCAGGCAGGGATATACTGACGCCGCGGCAGAGTATACCCAAAAGCGGGAAAATAGCAGCGGGACAAATAGTTCTGCAAGTGCAGCCATAGGGGAAACTTCAGAGGAGATATTAGAGCAGCTTCCTATAACTGTGGACTTTGAGCGGCTGCGGGCTGATAACCCACAAGTAGTCGGCTGGCTCTATTGTGAAGATACGGCTATAGATTATCCGGTGATGCAGGGAAGTGACAATGAATTCTACCTGCACCACTCATATACTGGCGCGGAGGACCAGAGCGGCGCAATTTTTGTAGACGCTCAATGTACTCCGGGCTTTGTTGATTACAATTCTATTATCTATGGCCACAGCATGAAGGACGGCTCTATGTTTGGTGGGCTCGAATCATGGAAGAGTCAGGAGTATTATGAAGAGCACCCGGTTATGTGGCTGCTGACGCCCGAGGCAAATTACAGGATAAAGCTTTTCAGCGGCTATACCACCTCGGCATATTCGGAGACATATACTATCTTCCGAGAGCCAGGTGAGGATTTTGCAACCTATATAGCTGAAAGTCAGACAAACTCTGATTTCACCCCGGCTGAAATTTCTGAGGCCGGCGGAAGGTATGTTGTGCTTTCCACCTGTGCTTATGATTTTGACGAGGCAAGATACGTTTTGCACGGCAGGCTGGAACAAGTGGATATGCAGTAGGGAGGGCGGCGTCATGGCACGTAAATTTAAGCTATGGTCCACCCTGTTTCTGCTATTATGTCTTGGCGGCTGTATACAGGGCCATACGGATATTCCGCTGGAGGAAGTATCGCCGTCTTCTTCTTCAAGCTCAAGCAAGATGGCTTCCTCAATACCAGAGGAG
This sequence comes from Acutalibacter sp. 1XD8-36, assembly GCF_009917525.1. Lineage (GTDB taxonomy): Bacteria > Bacillota > Clostridia > Oscillospirales > Acutalibacteraceae > Acutalibacter. The sequence continues at coordinate 342,766 of NZ_QZDU01000001.1, read as the reverse complement.
CCGGAGGGGAGTACGCCAGAGGATGAAAACCCCCCTGCTGCAGCTCCGAGCGATTTTACGCCATATCAGGCTCCTGCGTTCGCCAGGGCGGATTTTGACCCCAGCTCTGCCGAGGGGGAGAATGGGGTAATGGTAGACCTGTCAGGCTTGAGCAGGGGCTATGTAGCGGTGACGGCAAACAGCGATAGGCGCATGAAGTTTCGAGTTGAGACGGGTGAGCAGATATATAACTATGACCTTCCGCCGGACGGTACCCCAACAATATATCCGCTGCAAAGCGGGGACGGAAGCTATGTTTTCCGGGCGCTGACGAATACCGCTGGGACAAACTATGCAGAGGTCTACTCCACAGAGGCCGAAGTCCAGCTTGAGGACGAGTTTCAACCGTTCCTTCGTCCCAGTCAGTATGTGGACTATAACGAAGACTCCCGGTGCGTCAAGCTTGCGGCGGAGCTGGCCTCTCAGCAGCCGGATGCCCTTGGGGTAGTGGAGGCGGTGTTCGATTATATCTGTGGGCACGTGACCTATGATAAAGAAAAAGCTGCCACAGTTAATAAGGGATATCTGCCACAGCCGGATGAAACGCTCACCATTGGTAAAGGTATCTGCTTTGACTATGCCAGCCTGGCGGCGGCTATGTTACGCAGCCAGGGAATACCTACAAAGATGGTCTTTGGCTATGTGCAGCCGGGAGATTTGTACCACGCCTGGAATATGTTCTATACAGACGAGAGCGGATGGGTGACAGTGGAATATGAGGTGGAGTCAAATAGCTGGAGCCGCCTTGACATGACTTTTGCTGCCAACGGCGCTGATTCTCAGTTTATAGGGGATGGCACTAACTATACAGATGTATATTTTTACTGAAGGCGGGTGGAGATATGGAGAAAAGTAGAGGGCAGAGGCTGGACGCGCTGGGAGTCAGCGCTTTTTGCGAGAGCATGGCCATGATGATACAGTCAGGGATACAGCCCGACGAGGCTGTTGCACTGTTAAGGCAGAGCGAAGGAAAAGGCGGCGCCCTGGAAGACGCTCTTGCAGCTATGCAGGCAGAGCTTGACCTGGGCCACGGGCTGGCTGAAGCAATGAAAACCTGCGGAGCGTTCCCAGACTATGCGGTGAATATGATAGCAGCCGGGGAGGAATCCGGACGTCTGGAGGCGGTGCTATTCCGTTTGAGCAAATACTACCTCAACGAGGAGACCATGGGGGATAAGCTGCGCAGTGCCATTACCTATCCGGCTGTAATGCTGGCGATGATAATTGCGGTGCTGGCGCTTATGCTCGCTATGGTGCTGCCAGCCTTTACACAGGTATATGAGAGGGTGACAGGCAGCCTTGCCGTGTCCTCCTATGGGTACATAAGCTGGGCCTACGGATTCTGCTGGGTGGCCCTGGGGGTTATGCTGCTGTTGGCGATGGTACTGGTGACAGGCAGGGTAATGTGGAAAAGCAGGCATAGGGCAGCACTTGAAAATCTCCTGCAGAAGCTGCCGCTCTGCGGGGACATCCTGAGGGAGCTGGGCCTATACCGCTTTATGGGCGCGTTTGTGACTTACCTGTCCAGCGGAGCCGTACAGGATGTTGCCATGGAGGAGAGCATAAAGATGGCAGGATGCAGGCCTGTGGAGGAAAAGCTCCTGCGGTGCATGGCACATTTGCGGGCAGGCCATAGCTTTGCCCACGCAGCGTATGACGAGGGACTGTTTGAGCCGGTTTATGGGCGCATACTGCTGGCTGGAGAGCGCAGCGGAAGAACTGAGACAGTGCTCTGGAGGCTCACCGACCTGCTGGAGGAGCAATGCACCACCCTGACAGACCGGCTTGTTGGAATTGTAGACCCTCTGCTCTCAGGGGTGCTGCTGCTGACGGTAGGAGTTTCCCTACTGAGCGTTATGCTTCCGCTGCTGGGCATAATGAATTCCATCGGTTAGGGGAATGGGGATGTATACAGATAAAAGGCGCGGAAAGCGCTGGCCGGTATTTTTGGCCGCTATACTAACAGCAGGTTTGATTGTCTACGGATTTTGGCTTATTGCCGGAGGCTCCGGGCGGGACATGGAGGCAGATGGGGCCATGGCACTGCGGGCGGCTATACAAAACGCCGCGCTGCAATGCTATGTTGTAGAGGGCATGTATCCGTCTGGACTCGCCTATCTTGAGGAAAACTATGGATTGCAAATAAACAGTGACGACTATTATGTGACATATGAAGTGTTTGCGTCCAATCTGCCGCCGGATGTTACGGTGGATAACAAGCCAAGGTAGGGGGGATTATTTTGAAGCACAGATATCTTCCGGTTATGCTTTTTACCCTGGCGGTAGAGGCTCTGTTTTTGATAGCGTTTTTATTTCTCACAATATTCGGCGCGGGGATATACCGGGAAACTGTAGAAGTACAGGCGGCAAATGGGCAGAGCCGCCTGTTGCTCAGCTATTTTTCTACGCGTGCTAAAAATGCCGACACCAAGGATGCTGTCACGCTATATGACGATGATATCGGGCAGGTATTAAGCTTTGCGGATTCTGTGAGCGGCTATGCGGTACGGGTGTATCAGAAGGATGGAAAGCTGTTGGAGGACTATGCTCTGGCGGGCTCACCCCTGGCGCCTGGCAGTGCGGCTGTAATCGGCAGGACGGAGGTTTTTAAGGTTAAAAGAGATGGAAAGCGCACATTCGTAGTTTCTACGGATGCGGGCAGCGTGACCTTTACCTTAAAGTCGGGGGCAGAGTATGAAGGACAGGCGTAGAACTACAGCGTTTTATATGGAGATGATATTGCTGGTGGCAGTGCTCACCGGTGTTGTTTTGGTGCTGGCAGATGTGTTTACTACTGCAAAGGAACAGAGCTCCAAGGCAAAAACCCTGACTACAGCTGTGCGCTTAGCAGAGAACGCAGCTGAGATAGTGGCTGGAACTCAGGACCGCAGCGAGATGGTAGACATGCTGGGAGGCGGCGATAGTGCGGCCTGCCATTTGGAGATGCAGAAGATATTGGCTAGGTTTAACAACAATATGGCTCCTGACCCGGATGGGGGATACTGTGTTGAAATCACATGGATTGACTATGACGGACTTATAAGCTATAATATCAGTGTGACATGGCAGGAGGACAGCGAACAGGTCTACAACCTGAAAACAGCTGTCTTTTATGGGTAAGGAGGGGCTGAATGAGACAGGTATCGGTACGCCTTGGTCCGTTGGCGCTGCTGCTGACGGTAATAGTTATATGTATGACTGTGCTTGGGCTGCTGGCAGTTACAACCGCCAGGGGCGATTTGAGCATGGCGAGACGGTATGCTGACTCAGTAGAGAAAAGGTATGGATTGGAGGCCCAGGGGCAGGCTTTTTTGCAGCAGATAGTCCAGGACCCTGAAATATGGGATGAACTGGAGAGGGACAAAGACGACACAGGCTGGAAGGTCCTGACGGAGGAGGGGCTGAGCCTGCATATCGGGATAGCTCGGAACAGAGATAAATATGAGATAGTGAGCTGGCAGTTTATCCAGGAGAGCTGGGAGCCTCAAGAGGAGATTGGCGGCCTGTGGAGCGGCGAGTAACAAAAGGAGAGGGGTCAATAGAATGGATATTCAGGATGTTTTGGTGCAGGCAATGGAGTGGAGCGCGTCAGACATTTTTCTGGTGGCGGGCCTGCCTGTTACCCTTAAATGTAAGGGACATCAGCAGAGGGTAGGGGAGGGCATTCTTATGCCAGAGCATACCCAGGCGCTGATAAATCAGATATACCGTTTCAGCGGGCGGGAGCAGACTAGGCTCACCCAGGGCAAGGACGACGACTTTTCCTTCGCGGTGCGTGGCATGGGGAGATTTAGAGTGAATGTATTTAGGCAGCGGGGCTCCATGGCTGCTGTAATTAGGCTTATAAGATTTGGCCTGCCAGACCCTGAGCAGCTAAATATCCCTGAAGAGGTCCTGTCGCTTACAGAGAATCAAAAGGGAATGGTCCTTGTAACAGGGGCAGTGGGCACAGGAAAATCCACCACATTAGCGTGTATGATACATCGGATAAACCAGAGCAGGGACTGTCATATCATCACAATGGAGGACCCAATCGAGTACGTCCACCGCCACGAAAAGGCCATTGTGACTCAGCGCGAAATATCAATTGATACATCTGGATACCCCGACGCCCTGCGCTCCGCTTTGCGTGAGAGCCCGGATGTAATTCTGTTGGGTGAAATGCGGGACTATGATACTATTTCCGCAGCTATAACCGCTACAGAGACAGGACTGCTGATGTTCAGCACCCTGCATACCGGCAGCGTTGCCAATACTATAACAAGAATAATAGACGTTTTCCCCGCAAGCCAGCAGCAGCAGGTCAAGATACAGCTGGCCCAGCTTATAAAAGGCGTGGTCTGCCAGCAGCTAGTGCCAGGGGTCGACGGAAGGCTTATACCTGTGTTTGAGATAATGAAGTCAAATAACGCTGTGCAGAACATGATACGTGAGGATAAGCTGCACCAGCTGGATTCGGTAATGATGTCCGGAGCAAAGGAAGGCATGCGCACTATGGACGGCAGCCTGCTTCAGCTATATAAGCAGGGGAAGATTACAAAGGAGACTGCTCTTGTATACTGTGCTAACTACGAGCTTATGTCCAAAAGGCTTGAAGTTTAGGGAAGGGGCACAAAGTAAATGACCGCGGTTATCATGTTTTTTGTGTGCCTGACAGCCTCCGGGGCGGGCTCAATAGCCGGATACGGCGGCGGTGTAATAATAAAGCCTGTGCTTGACGCACTGCATATTCTCCCGGTATCTACAATCAGCTTTCTCTCCGGCTGTACGGTACTGGCAATGGCGATAGTTTCATTGCTCAAAAGCAGGAGCAACGGCGTAAAGCTTCAGGTGCGCACCACCGCGCCGCTGGCGCTTGGGGCGGTAGCCGGAGGGCTGTTGGGAAAATGGCTGTTTGAACTGGTGAAATCCAGTGCAGATGAAAATATGCTGGGATTTACACAGTCGCTGCTCCTGCTGGTGACAACAGTGCTGGTCTGGATATATACCCTTAAAAAGGATAGACTGCCCTCATATCGACTAAAAAACATGCTGATATGTGCAGTTGTAGGAGTGGCACTTGGAATAGTGTCGGCTTTCCTAGGTATCGGAGGAGGGCCGCTGAATGTGGCGCTCCTATTCTTCTGCTTCTCAATGAACGCAAAGGAAGCGGCAAAAAACTCCGTTTTTATCATACTTTTTTCTCAAACAGCCAGCCTTTTCAGCGCACTTGCGCAGCATAATGTGCCGGAATTTGTTTGGTATCATCTGGTGCTCATGGCTGCAGGGGGTATAGGCGGGGCGCTGCTTGGGGTGGCGCTCAGTAAAAAGATGGACAATAGAGCTGTCGAACGCCTGCTGTTAGGATTGATGATAGTGATAATCGGCATCAATGTATATAATGTGATAGTTTACGGTATGGCAAACTGAATATGTAATAATGAATGCCTCCCATGGGTATACTGTATAGTGAACGATTATTACGGTGACGGGAGGCATTTTATATGGACAAGATAAGAGTAGTACAGTATGGCTGCGGCAAAATGGCAAAGTATACTCTGCGATATCTCTATGAGAAGGGCGCACAGATAGTGGGTGCCATTGACGTCAATCCCGAAGTAGTGGGCATGGATGTAGGCGATTTTGCAGAGCTGGGGGTGAAGACAGGCATTGTCATCTCCAGCGATGCTGACAAGGTCCTAGATGATTGCGATGCCGATGTGGCAATAGTCACGCTGTTCAGCTTTATTGGTGATATATACGATTATGTGGAGAAATGTGTGCGCAGGGGAATCAACGTAATAACCACCTGCGAGGAAGCTATATATCCCTGGACAACCGCAGCGGCTGAAATAAACAGACTGGATGCGTTGGCGAAAGAGACCGGCTGCACCATCACCGGTTCAGGTATGCAAGATATTTTCTGGATAAACATGGTTGCTATGGCGGCGGCAGGCTGCCATAGGATAGACAAAATCAAGGGTGCATACAGCTATAACGTGGATGAATACGGTTTGGCTTTAGCAAAAGCGCATGGATGTGGCCTGGCCCCTGAGGAATTTGAGAGGGAGATAGCCCACCCTGCAGGGTTTGAGCCGTCATATGCCTGGAACGCCGCTGAAGCTATCTGCAATAAGCTTGGACTTACAATAAAATCTATTACCCAAAAACATGTACCATGTATAATCGGCAATGACATCTATTCCGAAACCCTTGGGAAGACGATTGAAGCGGGTAAGTGTATTGGAATGTCAGCAGTGGTGACTATAGAAACATTGCAGGGCATAACCGTAGAGGAGGAGACTATCGGAAAAGTCTACGGCCCGGAGGACGGCGACATGTGTGACTGGTGGTTTACCGGTGAGCCAAACACCGAATACCACGTCATAAAGCCTGCCACAGTTGAGCATACCTGTGCAACAGTTATAAACCGCCTGCCGTCACTATTGCACGCACCGGCGGGGTATATTACTGCCGACCAGCTGGAGACCAGCGAATATATGTCATATCCGATGGAATTTTATCTGTAAAGATATAAACTTTATAGGTTCACTTTCTCTAGAAGTATGGATACGAACTTAGCCCATAAAAGAGTATGGAAGGTTTTACAACGCATTACAAGAAAGGGCCGCCGCTAAAGCGGCTTTTCTTGTGCGATGAAAACCACTCGCCTAGCGAGTGGTAAATATGAAAGGCCAGCCGTCTCCAATAAAGGATTCAGCTGACCATAAAGCAATTAAATTATCTAAAGGCAACCTCACATATCACAGCGCGGGGCTCCCTATCGAACCTCAAATGGAACTCGTCTCCGTTGAGACGCCGGCCCGGCATCAATTCTCCGTTTTCAAAGCGCCCTTCGGTCAGGGAGACGACCTCGGGCTCTCGCAGGTCGTTGGGACGCGCCAGGAGAGTTGCCGAATAATTCAGCCGCAAAGCAGGAAGTGACTTTCTGAAAGCCGTATCACCAGTCCGCCACCGTTAGGTGACTCCGGAGTCCTTGGTGCGTACTGAACCAGAAAGTTACATTCTCCGAAACGCACCAGAGTTATCCGGGGCCAAAGCAAGCTGAGTATAGACCTGCTCAATGACCTTGTGGCGAAAGCCAAAGAAGAAATAGTCAGCATGACGGCTGCTCTCACAGACGCACAGAACGAGCTTGACAGGTGTCTGGCTGGGGCAGAGGCTCAAAAGCAGGAATACGCTCAACTGGAAACCTGGGCTGAAATTTACGCAAGGTGTACCTTTGAAGCCCAGAAGATGATAGTTTCCCAGTTTGTGAAGTCGGTGTACGTTTATAAGGACTACAGTTTGGAGGTTGAGTTCAATGTGGCTTTTGAGGACTTCCAGAATCTTGTGGCCGAGTGTAGCGGGTTACGGCAGACCGAGCCGGACATCTATGTTACCCCCATTGCAAAAGAAAACAAACTTGCCTAAACAAGTCTGTTTCAGTGGTGGACGATATGGGATTCGAACCCACGACCTCAGCGTTGCGAACGCTGCGCTCTCCCAACTGAGCTAATCGCCCGTATAAAACTATGATAAAAAGCACGATTTTCTAACAACAAACCTTACTGCCGCTCTTGAGGTTGCGAACCGAACGGCGACTACTTGAAATACATCCCTAAAAAGTGGGTCATATAACCGTACCGTGTGGGTTCCCAGCTGAACCACGAGCCCATAGAACTTCCTTAGTTTACCACACTTTGCGCAAATTGTAAAGGGGGTTTTTCATATTTTTTTGCGGTTTTCAGGTTGCTTTTTCCAGTGCGCTCGGTTATAATATAGGAAAGACGTGCCGGGGAACCGGTGTAAATTCATAATCGGAGGGAAATCGTTATGTTAGTTTCTGCAAAGGAAATGCTTACCAAGGCCAAGGCCGGGAAGTATGCCGTGGGTCAGTTCAACATCAACAACCTGGAGTGGACCAAGGCTGTGCTCCTCACCGCTCAGGAGTGCAATTCTCCTGTTATCCTCGGTGTGTCTGAGGGTGCGGGCAAGTACATGTGCGGCTATAATACTGTTGTGGGGATGGTAAAGGGGATGCTTGAGACCCTTAATATCACTGTTCCGGTGGCTCTGCATCTGGACCACGGCAGCTATGAGGGCGCGCTGAAGGCCATGGAGGATGGGTTCTCCTCCGTTATGTTTGACGGCTCCCATTATGCTATTGAGGAGAATATCGAGAAGACAAAGGAAATTATCCGCATTGCCGGCGAAAAGGGCATCTCTGTCGAGGCTGAGGTTGGCGCTATCGGCGGTGAGGAGGACGGCGTTGTGGGCAGCGGCGAGGTAGCCGACCCCGCCGAGTGTAAGCAGATAGCCGACCTGGGTGTCACCATGCTGGCTGCGGGTATTGGCAATATCCACGGCGTATACCCCGAGAACTGGACCGGCCTGAATTTTGACGTTCTGGCGCAGATTCAGGAGAAGACCGGCACCATGCCCCTGGTGCTCCACGGCGGCACAGGTATCCCGGAGGAGATGGTAAAGAAGGCCATCAGCCTTGGCGTCTCCAAGGTGAACGTGAATACCGAGTGCCAGCTGAGCTTCGCTGCAGCTACCCGCCAGTATATTGAGGAGGGCAAGGATAAGCAGGGCAAGGGCTTTGACCCCCGTAAGCTGCTGGCTCCCGGCACTGAGGCAATCAAGGCTACTGTCAAGGAGAAAATGGAGCTGTTCGGCTCTGTTGGCAAGGCATAAGCTGAGTGTATACATGAGGACGGTGCTTTTGTGCCGCCCTCTTTATTTTTTTGTACCCTATGTGCAAAAAATAAAGCTTTACAAAGGAAGGTTTTTCATGTACAATTAAACTGTATATACAAGCAAGTAATTTTGGGGAGGTGCGTCTATGGTCGCTGTATGTGGGCTGGACTGCGGGCAGTGCGCTATGAAGGACGGCTGCGCCGGGTGTAGTGAGACAGAGGGCAAACCCTTTGAAGGAGTTGGGCAGTGTCCGCTATTTGCCTGCTGCCGGGAAAAGGGGCAGGATAGCTGCAGACAGTGCGGAGGCTGTGGGCTTAAAGACAGGCTCATCGCAGAGTTCAATGCCCTGGGAATTCCGGATATGCCTGAGGTCACAGGGCTTAACACCCTGCCGGGTGCATATGTAAACCTACAGTACGTGCTCCCCGGCGGCCAGGAGGTTAAATTCTGGCGGGATGACCGGGTGTATCTTGGCAATCAGCTTGAGAAGCTTGGCAGCGGCCGCTGCTACGGACTTCTGGCGGACGAGAAATACCTCATGGTCTGCGAGTACGGCCAGGACGGGGCGGACCCGGAAATAATCATATTCAAGAAACGGAGTGTGGGTTTATGACACCAAAATATAAGAGGGTGCTTTTAAAGCTCAGTGGTGAGGCCCTGGCAGGTTCTTTAGGCCACGGCATTGACTTCGACACAGTTGTGGACATCTGCAGGCCGGTGAAAACCCTTCATGATATGGGCGCTGAGGTGGCCATTGTGGTGGGCGGCGGCAACTTCTGGCGCGGACGGAGCAGCGGCAGCATGGACCGTACCCGGGCCGACCATATGGGTATGCTTGCTACTGTAATCAACGCCCTGGGTGTAGCCGACGGCCTGGAGCAGATGGGCCTTGATGTGCGGGTGCAGACTGCTATTGCCATGCAGGAGGTGGCTGAGCCCTATATCCGTAACAGGGCAGTGAGGCACCTGGAGAAGGGCCGGGTGATAGTCTTTGGCTGCGGCACAGGCAACCCGTTCTTTTCCACGGACACAGGAGCTGCCTTGCGCGCGGCTGAGATTGAGGCGGATATTATCCTAAAGGCCACGATGGTGGATGGGGTTTACGACAGCGACCCCAAGAAAAATCCCAATGCCAAGCGCTATGACGAGCTAACCTTTATGGAGGTCCTAAACCAGAACCTGGGCGTTATGGACATGACAGCCGCCTCCTTCTGTAAGGACCGGGGGATACCCTGGCTGGTGTTCAGCATAGAGGACCCGGAGAATATCGTTCGTGCGGTCACTGGTGAAGCGGTGGGCACACTGGTAAAATAACTTAAACTATAATATTAAAACCAACTATCAGGAGGGAAATCAAAATGGCAGAGATGAAGGATGTTTTTGACAAGGCTGAAAGCAAGATGAAAAAGGCAGTGGGCCATCTCCAGGAGGAGTATGCGGCTATACGCGCCGGGCGGGCAAATCCCGCTGTGCTGGATAAAATTATGGTAAACTACTACGACACCCCCACGCCCATAAACCAGCTGGCGGCGGTGGCTGTTACCGAGGCCAGGGTGCTTACCATCCAGCCCTGGGACGCCTCTGTGCTTAGGGGTATTGAGAAGGCAATACAGACTTCGGACCTGGGAGTGAATCCCCAGAACGACGGTAAAATTATCCGCCTCACTTTCCCGCCGCTGAACGAGGAGCGCCGCAGGGAGCTGGTTAAGGAGACCAGCAAGCTGGCGGAAGAGGCAAAGGTGGCTGTGCGCTCAATACGCCGGGACGGCATTGAGAAGCTGAAGGATATGAAGAAGAAGTCCGAGATAACCGAGGACGACCTGAAGCAGGCTGAGAAGAAGGCCCAGGAGCTCACCGACAAGTATGTAAAGAACATCGACACCTGCGCCGCGGACAAAGAGAAAGAGATTCTGGAGATTTAAGGAGAGCCTATGCCGGAGAAAGAGAGCGCTGTCATGAAACAGCCTGTACCCGCGCATGTGGGTATAATTATGGACGGCAATGGGCGCTGGGCCAAGAAGCATTTCCAGCCCCGCTCCATGGGGCATAGGGCCGGGGCCCAGAATTTCCGCACTATCACCAAGTATGCCTCAAAAATTGGGCTAAAGTATCTGACGGTATACGCTTTTTCTACAGAAAACTGGTCTCGCCCGGCAGATGAGGTTGGGGCATTGATGGGCCTTTTCAAAGACTATCTGCGGGAGGCCCTTAGGGACTTTATGAACGAAAACATCCGGGTGCGTTTCATCGGGGATGTGGGTGCCTTTTCCCGGGATTTGCAGGAGCTTATCGCCGAGGTAGAGGAGGTCAGCTCCTCTAAGACGGGCATGGTGCTAAACCTTGCCATGAATTACGGCGGCAGGGCAGAGATTTTACACGCCGCCCGGAACTTTGCGGAAGATGTGCGGGCGGGTAAATTTGAGCCTGCGGCGCTTACTGATGAACTGTTTGACAACTATCTCTATACCGCCGGGCAGCCTGCCCCTGACCTTATCATCCGTCCCAGCGGTGAGCAGCGTATCTCGAATTTCCTTTTGTGGCAGTGCGCCTATGCGGAGTTTGTCTATTTTGACATTCTCTGGCCGGACTTCAAGCCCGGGGACCTGGACCAGGCCATTGCCATATACAACTCCCGTCAGCGGCGCTTTGGCGGGGTGTGAATTTCTCAGGAGAAAGGTGAATTTCACCATGGTACAACGAGTTTTATCCGGTATTGTGCTGGCGGTGTTTATGATTGCCGTTATAGTGTTTGACAAGATATTCCCTCTGGCTCTGAATATTGCCGTTGCAGTTATATCGGTGATGGCGGTGCATGAGCTGGCCGCCGCTTTGGGACTGCAGAATAAGTGGTTTTTGTGCCTGCCTTCACTGGCAGCGGCGGCGATTGTGCCCTTCTGCAACGAGCAGTTCCAGTTCATGACATACTGCGTCTACACCCTAATTATCTTTTCTGCGCTGATTGTCTGCCATAGGGAGACCACCTTTAAAGAAGTGGCGGTGCTGTACAGCATGGTGGTGATAATACCATGCGCGCTGCACACGCTGGTCTCTTTAAGGGAATTAAATCTAAGCCATGGCATGTTCTATGTGCTCATAGCGGTACTGGCGGCGTGGGTGGCAGATGTTGGGGCGTACTTTGCGGGGACACTTTTCGGACGGCATAAGCTATGCCCTGAGATTAGCCCAAAGAAGACTGTAGAGGGCCTTGTCGGAGGCACGGTAGTGGATATGGTGGTCATGCTGCTCTGCGGTGTCTGGTTTTCTGCGGTGTTTTATCAGGGCCAGGTGGGGGTCAATTATATTGCCCTGCTGCTTATCGGCCTTTTCGGCTCACTGATATCTGTGCTAGGGGATTTGAGCTTCTCCATCATCAAGCGCAGCTGCCATATAAAAGATTTCGGACAGGTGATACCGGGACACGGCGGTGTGCTGGACAGGTTTGACAGCGTCATATTTACGGCGCCATATGTGTATCTATTGGTAATGTTCCTGCCTCTGGCGGGAGTGTAGGAGAGAAGTTCAGAATGGATATAAGCATAATGCCGCTGACCCCCGGAATGGCTGGGGAGTTCTTCCGATACTTCGAGGAGAGCGCCTTTATGCCCGGAGACCCCAGGGCAAACTGCTACTGCCTTGAGAGCCATATGGCTGACGAGGCAAGCTACAAAGAGGTGTTCGACCGCAGAATGCTGGCGAAAAACCTAATAGATTCCGGCAGGATGACCGGCTATCTTTTGTTTGATGGAGATTTGCCGATGGGCTGGTGCAATGCGGGAGATAAGTGCTCCTATGAGACAGTCTATGGGGATGAGAGGTTTTATTCCACGGACTGCGCTCCTGGGCAAATAAGTATAATGTACTGTATGGACATAGCCGAGGGTTACAAGTGCAGAGGACTTGGAACAATGGTCTTGGAGCGCTTTCTGAATGACGCCAGGTCCCGGGGATATATTTATGCCGAAGGATATCCCTTTACCAATGGCGGATACCCCTGGCAGTACCACGGTACGGTGGGGCAGTATGAGAGGCTGGGATTTAGTCTTTTTGCAGAGCGGCCCGGTTTCTACATCTATAGGAAAGAGCTATGAGAGGAGAGTTTGCCAGAATGAAAACCCTGTCTATCCTGGGATCCACCGGCTCGATTGGCACTCAGGCGCTGAAGGTTGTGAGGGAGCTGAACAGGACCGGACGCACACAGTTCCGTGTAGCTGTGATGGCGGCGCACCATAATGTGGAGTTGCTGGAACAGCAGGTGCGTGAGTTTTCCCCGGAGGCTGTGGCGGTGTATGACTCGGCAGCAGCGGCAGATTTACGCATACGCCTGCGGGATATGGACGTGAAGGTGCTGGAGGGTATTGACGGCCTCTGTGAGGCCGCGGCATGGGAAGGCGTTGACATTACATTAAACTCTGTGGTGGGCATGGTAGGACTGAGGCCTACGCTTGCGGCTATAAAAGCAAAGAAGACTCTGGCTCTGGCAAACAAGGAGACACTTGTGGCAGGCGGAGCGCTGGTTATGGAGGCCGCGAAACAGAACGGCGTGGATATTTTGCCGGTGGACAGCGAGCACTCTGCCATATTCCAGTGTCTTCAGGGAAATAATAAGAGAGAGTTGCGGAGAATGCTGCTGACAGCCTCCGGCGGGCCGTTTTTTGGCAGGACCAGGGAGGAACTGGAGAATGTGACCCCGGAACAGGCCCTTGCTCACCCCAACTGGTCCATGGGGGCGAAGGTCACTATAGACTCAGCCACTATGATGAACAAGGGCCTGGAGGTCATGGAGGCCAGGTGGCTGTTTGATGTGCTCCCGGATAAAATACAAGTAGTGGTACACAGGGAGAGCATTGTACACTCTATGGTGGAGTATGACGACCGCTCGGTGATAGCCCAGCTGGGTGTGCCGGACATGTGCCTGCCTATACAGTACGCCCTCACCTATCCTGAGCGCCTGCCCTCACCGGTGGGGGAGCTGGATTTATTTGCTGTACAGTCTCTGAGCTTTTACCCGCCTGACTTAAATGCGTTCCCCTGTCTTGATATCGCTATACGTGCCCTGAAAAGAGGAGGGCTGGCTCCGGCGGCAGTGAACGGTGCAAATGAGGAGGCAGTGAGTGCTTTCCTGCAGGGCAGGCTTGGGTTTATGCAGATACCTGAGCTCTGCGCCCAGGCGATGGAGCGTCAGCCGGACCAGCCGGCTGACAACGTTGAGGATGTTTTGGAGGCTGATATTGCTGCACGGGAATTTGTGAAATCGGTACTTTTCGCTTAGTAAAGTTATAGTTTAGGAGATGGTAGCTTGCAAATACTCTACACGGCCCTGCTGATAATCATTGGCATACTGCTTTTTGGCTTCGTAGTATTTTTCCATGAGCTGGGGCATTTTCTTATGGCGAAGCTCTCAGGTATCAGGGTAAATGAATTCGCCGTGGGTATGGGACCGAAGCTATTTGGATTCCAGCGGGGAGAGACCCAGTATGCCCTGCGACTGTTTCCAATAGGAGGCTTCTGCGCCATGGAGGGTGAGGACGAGGAGAGCAGCGATGAGAGGGCTTTCGGCAATAAGCCGGTATGGCGGCGTTTCCTGGTTGTGGTTGCCGGAGGGATATTCAATATCATTTTGGGCTTTATCCTTATGATTCTTGTGCTGGCTCCCCAGGAGACATTTGCTACAACTACCTTCTCGAAGTTCACGGAGAACTCAGCCACAGAAGCTGCAGGGGCCCGGGCAGGGGACAGGATTGTGGAGATAAACGGCTATGCTGTCTATACTGACCGGGATTTGTCATTTGCCATGGCTCTTGCTGACCCTAAGGCAGTGCACATGACTGTGGAGCGTGACGGAGTGCGCGTAGAACTTAATGAGTTTGCCATGCACACCCGGGTGCTGGAGGACGGCAGTGAGGCGCCTGCCTTGGATTTCTACGTTATGCCGGAGCAACGCAGTTTTTCCGGTGTGCTGCGCAGGGCCGGTACTGACACCTTTTCCATGGCTCGCATGGTGGTGGAGAGCCTTAAGGGACTGCTCACCGGCAGGTTTGGGCTCAATGAGATAGCCGGGCCGGTCGGTACTGCACAGGCCATTTCCCAGGCGGCGGGAGCGGGGTTGAGCCAGGGATTCGGCCAGGCGGTGAGCAATATAGTGTTCATGATGATAATGATAACCGTGAACCTGGGCATTATCAACCTGCTGCCACTGCCTGCCCTGGATGGCGGGCGGCTGCTGTTCCTAATATGGGAGGGAGTGACCCGCAGGCCAGTGCCCGCGAAATACGAGGGATATGTGCATGCGGCGGGCTTTATGCTGCTTATAGGCTTGATGGTGCTTATCACTTTCCATGATATATGGCGTATTGTAACAGGATAGGAAAATAAACTTAGCATAGCAAGGTCTCGCCCTGAGGGGTGGGGCCTTATATTTGCAATTTGCGGAAAGGAAGTATAATATGAACAGAAGGCAGACGCGGCAGGTTAAGGCCGGAAACGTACTTATAGGCGGGGGAGCGTCCATACCGGTACAGTCCATGCTCAGCACACGGTCAACAGATATTCCCGGCAGCGTGGCCCAGGCAAGGGCGCTGGAAAAGGCAGGGTGCCAAATACTGCGCATTGCCATACCCGACATGGCGGCGGTGCGGGAGCTGATACCCGCCATAAAGCAGGCGGTGCATATCCCTGTGGTGGCTGATATACATTTCGACTATAAGCTGGCTCTGGAGTCGGCGGCTGCGGGCATAGACAAGATTCGCATAAACCCCGGCAATATTGGCGACGACAGCCGTGTAAAGGCCGTGGCAGACGCGTGCCGGCAGAAAAACATACCCATTCGTATTGGCGTGAACGACGGCTCGCTTGAGAAGCATATCCTGGCGAAATACGGTCACCCCACCCCTGAAGCGCTGTGTGAGAGTGCTCTTTATCATGCCTCTTTGCTGGAAAAATTTGATTTTACCGACATTGTGCTGTCCATGAAGGCCTCTTCAGTCGACTTTGCCATACAAGCCTATCAGCAGGCCTCAAGCCGGTGCAACTACCCATTGCACCTGGGTATTACACATGCGGGCACCGCACGTATGGGGACGGTTAAGTCCGCAATAGGAATTGGAAGCCTCTTGCAGCAGGGGATAGGAGATACCCTGAGGGTATCATTGGCGGCTGACCCGGTGGAGGAGGTGCGTACAGGTATAGATATCCTCAAGGCCCTGGGGCTGCGGGGAGGCGTGAAGCTGATAGCCTGCCCAACCTGCGGACGCACGCGCATTGACCTGATACCCCTGGCAAATCGCGTAGAGCAGGCGCTTTCAGCCTGTGAAAAAAATCTCACGGTGGCAGTGATGGGCTGTGCAGTCAACGGACCTGGTGAGGCCAGAGAGGCTGATGTGGGCGTTGCCGGCGGCAAGGGCGAAGGGCTGATATTCAGCAAGGGGGAAATTCTGCGCAAGGTGCCAGAGGACAGGCTTCTGGAGGAGCTTCTCCTGGAGATAGAGAGGCTGTAAATGACAGAGAAAATATTTCACACAAAGCTGGGAGATATACACTACAGGATAGGCAAATCAAGCGGGAACCGGCTGTGGCTTGCATTTCTGCCGGGGCTTACGGCAGATTTCCACCTTTTCGACAAGCAAATCGAGTATTTTGAGGGCAGATATAACTGCTTCGTGTGGGACGCACCCGCTCACGGCAGTTCACGGCCCTTTAAGCTGGAATTTTACATGGACGAGCTAACGGCATATCTCTATGATATTTTCCAGAGGGAGGGCATAGACAGACCCTTTCTGGCGGGGCAGTCCATGGGTGGATATATCGCTCAGGCATACATAAAGCGCTTTCCCGGCACGGTGCAAGGCTTTGTGTCCGTCGACTCCGCGCCGCTGAGCCGCAGCTATTTTTCCGGCTGGGAGCTGGCGCTCTTAAAGCACGCCTATTGGATTTACCGCTGCATTCCCTGGGAGTGGCTGGTGAAGCTGGGCAGCACAGGCACGGCCCAGTCAGAGTATGGGCGCGGGCTGATGGAGCGCACTATGAGGGAATATACGCCCAAAGAATACTGCAAGCTTGCCGACCATGGATACAGGCTGCTTAGCCTTGCGGCCCAGGCCCACGGAGATTGGGAGCCGGACTGCTCGGTGCTGCTGCTCTGCGGCGAAAAGGACGGCGCGGGCTCTTCAAAGCGTTATAATAGGCGGTGGACAAAACGCACAGGCTTCCCGCTTATCTGGCTCAAGGGGGCTGGACACAACTCAAATACAGACGTACCGGATGAAGTAAACAGGCTTATTGAGACATTTATGAAGGAGAATACGGCATGAAGCGTATAATCACTATCCAGCACTGCCAGTCGGAGCAGCATATAAACGGAATGATGGGCGGCTGGAATGACTGGGAGCTTACAGAACTTGGCAGGGAGCAGGCACGGAGAATAGGCGAGCGGCTTGGCGCAGAACTTGAGGGACAGTCGGTAAAGCTGTACTCCTCAGACCTGAAAAGAGCCAGCCAAACTGCCGCGCCGTTGGCTGAAAAGCTTGGGATTGAGGTAGAGTACCGCCAGGAGCTGCGGGAGAGAAATTCTGGACCGCTGGTCATGGGAAAGAGCAAGGAGTGGTATCGTGAGCATTGTGATAATTTCGGCGATATGATTGACGAGCGTCCTATGCCCGGTGCGGAGACAAAGAGGGAGATGTATGAGCGCCTTCTGCCCTTCTGCCGGGAGGTACAGGAGCGGGCGGAGGATACTGTTATATTTGTCTCCCACGGTGGGGCTCTCAGTGTATGGAACATAGTATGGCTTGGTCTGCCGCCGGAGGTTATGAACACCTGCGGTATCTTTGGTAGGGCCGGGGCCATAGGCGAGTTCGATGTGTATAGGGGCTGGGAGCACAGGATTTTGCGAATTGGAGATTTGTCGTACATCAGGGATTAAGCCATAGGGAGGAAAGAGCTTGAGCAGCATAGGAGCATTTTTTCAAAAGGAGATAAACGGCGTAGCTTTTCCCCAGCCGCTTTTAGATGGGATTATAGAGGCCATTGACCTCTGCCGGGAGGACCGCTCTGCGCGGCTGACAGCCAGGTTTCAGGAGGCCGTGGAGTATAAGGAGCTTCAGCGATTTGGAACGCAGGTTGCGGGAGAAAAACTGAGGAGGGTGTCGGTACGGCCCCGCTTTCCGGCAGAAGTCTTCGACCCGAAGCTGCTGGATTCCTTTGCCGCGGCACTGAAAGAAAATGACGCCTCATTAAACGGCAGCCTGCGCGGGGCTCAGGCGGTATTTCATGAGGGGAAGCTCACCGTTACCCTGGCCCACGGAGGTTACGAGCTGCTCACAGCAAGGGGCACCGCTGAGAAGCTTGCGGGGCTGATTGGAGAATGGTTTGGCATTGAATGTACCGTGGAGTTTGCAGGGAAGCTCACAGTAAAAGAGGGGGACGGCTCGCTTCTTGAGCAGGTGCACCATCAGGAGGAGAAGCTCCAGAGGGAAGCTGTAGTCCGGGAGATAGAGGCCTACGAGGAGTCCATGGCTCGGGAGACCGCCAAGCGTAAGATAGAGATACGCGAGGGCGACAGCCTTCTGCCGCAGATAATCCCGGAGACAGCCAGGCCGCTGCTGGGACAGGTGCCAAAGGGCAGGCCGGTGCCTCTGAGCAGCCTGACTCTGGACCTGGGGACTGCCATTGTATGGGGAGAGATATTTGATATCGAGAGCAAGGAGACAAGGGACAAGAGTAAGAAGATATACTCCATAGACATAACAGACTATAGCGGCTCCACAACTCTGAAGGTAATACAGGACTTAAGCCAGTGCAAGGAGCTGGATAACCTGAAAAAGGGGCGGTCCATACTTGTGCGGGGCAGCCTTGAGTATGATAAATACGACCGGGAGAACGTGCTGCGTCCAAAAGCCATAGCTACAGTGGACCAGGTGGAGATAGTGGACAACGCCCCAGCCGACAAAAAGCGTGTGGAGCTGCATATGCACACAAGCATGTCTGAGATGGACGGAATTACCCCTGCCGAAGACCTGATACAACAGGCATATAAGTGGGGGCACCACGCAGTCGCCATCACAGACCACGGCGTGGCCCAGGCCTTCCCGGACGCAATGAATGCCCAGGCGGCCATAAATAAGGAGGACCCGGAATTTAAGGTTATTTACGGCACTGAGGCATATTTTATCAACGACCTGGTCCCTGCCACTGTGGGAGAATGTGCCAGGAATCTGGACGGCGAGTTTATCTGCTTTGACTTGGAGACCACCGGACTTTCGGCGAGAAAGGAACGTATCACCGAGATAGGCGCGGTACGGATGAAAAACGGGAAGATTCTGGACCGTTTCGACACATTTGTGAACCCCGAGAAGCCAATCCCGCCTAAGATAACAGAACTTACAGGGATTACTGACGAGATGGTAAAGGACGCGCCGGATGAGCAAACGGCGCTGATGATGTTTTTTGAGTTCTGCGGAGAGGACCCTGTGTTGGTGGCGCATAACGCGGGATTTGACATGAGTTTTCTGAGGGCTGCGGGGCAGCGCCATGATATGGAAGTCAACTGCCCATATATTGACACAGTACCTATGTGCCGCTCACTTTTAAAGGACATAAAGGACTGCAAGCTGGATACCGTTGCAAAATACCTGAAGCTGGGCGACTTTAACCACCACCGTGCCGACGACGACGCGGCAATGCTGGGGGAGATATTTGCCGCTCTAAAAAGCAGGCTTACAGAGGACCAGGGAGCCCTCACGGTTGCGGACATAAACCGTGCGCTGGTGGGCGGCGACCATAAAAAGCTACGCTCATACCATCAGATAATCCTTGTGAAGAACAATACCGGGCTCAAGAACCTGTATAGGCTCATTTCAGCCGGACATCTTGACTATTTCAACCGCCGCCCGCGTATACCAAAGAGCCTGTTAAACCAGTACCGGGAGGGACTTATAATTGGCAGTGCATGTGAGGCCGGGGAGCTGTTTAGGGCCATAGTCAATGGGGAGAGCTTTGATGAGCTGTGCAGGATAGCCGAGTTCTACGACTATCTGGAGATACAGCCTATTGGCAATAATATGTTTATGGTGAGAAACGGCGATACGGACGAGGCGGGCCTTAGGGAGTATAACCGCACGGTGATAAAGATAGGCGAGAAGCTGAAGAAGCCAGTGGTAGCCACCGGGGACGTGCATTTCAAGGACCCTAAGGACGCTGACTACCGCCGGGTCATTATGAAGGATTTTGACGACGGAGACCAGCAGGCGCCTCTATATCTGCGCACCACAGCCGAGATGCTGAAGGAGTTTGAGTATCTGGGCAAAGAAAAGGCTTTCGAGGTGGTAGTTACTAATCCAAACTTAATTGCAGATATGTGCGACAGTATCAGGCCGGTGCCCATGGGCAACTTCCCTCCCTTTATTGAGGGAGCTCAGGAGCAGCTGGTTGATATCACCTGGACCAGGGCGAAGGAACGCTATGGAGACCCCTTGCCCGAGATAGTTGAAGCACGGCTCAATAAGGAGCTGGGTTCAATAATCAAGCACGGTTTCTCGGTGCTGTATATGACTGCCCAGAAGCTCGTGGCTGACAGCGAGGCACATGGATACTTGGTGGGCTCCAGAGGCTCGGTCGGCTCGTCCTTTGTTGCCAGTATGTCCGGTATCTCAGAGGTAAACCCGCTTGAGCCCCACTATATCTGTCCAAAATGCAAGCACAGCGAGTTCATAACCGACGGCAGCTATGACTCGGGCTTTGACCTGCCGCCTAAAAACTGCCCGGTCTGCGGCGAGCCCATGGACCGTGACGGACATACCATACCCTTTGAGACGTTCCTGGGCTTTGATGGTGATAAGGTGCCGGATATTGATCTGAACTTCTCCGGCGAGCAGCAGAGCAGCTCCCACCGCTATACAGAGGAGCTATTCGGCAGGGACAACGTGTTTAAAGCGGGGACCATATCCGGCGTGCAGGAGAAAACAGCCTACGGCTATGTAAAGAGCTATTCTGAAAAGCGGGACCGCACACTGCATAAGGCCGAAGAGAAGCGGCTGGCCCTGGGCTGTACCGGCGTGAAGCGCACCACGGGCCAGCATCCCGGCGGCATGATAGTAATTCCCAGAGGCATGGAGGTCTACGATTTCTGCCCAATACAGCACCCGGCCAATAAGCAGGACTCCCCAAATATAACCACCCACTTCGATTTCCACTCCATACACGACAACGTATGTAAGCTGGACGAGCTGGGCCACGATGTGCCCACCATATACCACTATCTTGAGGAGTACACAGGTATTCCTGTGATGGAGGTAAGCATGAGCGACCCGGAGGTCATGAGCCTCTTTAACTCTCCGGCGGCTCTGCATGTTACCCCGGAGGACCTGGACGGCGTTAAGACAGGCACCCTGTCCCTGCCGGAGCTGGGCACCAATTTCGTGCGCGGTATGCTGGAGGAGTGTCAGCCAACTACATTTGCAGACTTTTTGCAGATATCCGGTCTTTCCCACGGCACGGCGGTGTGGCTTGGCAACGGACAGGAGCTTATCCGCAATGGTACCTGTACTATAAAGGAGGTCATAGGCACCAGGGACAATATCATGAAATACCTGCTGCTGAGAGGTATGGAGCCGAAGCTGGCCTTTAAAATCACGGAGATAGTCCGTAAGGGAAAGGCCAAGAAGCTGCTTACCGAGGAGCATGTTGCCGCCATGAAGGACCACGGTGTGCCCCAGTGGTACATTGATTCATGCTTTAAAATACAGTACATGTTTCCTAAGGCACACGCAGCGGCCTATATGATAGCAGCCCTGCGCCTTGGATGGTATAAGGTGCATAAGCCCATAGAATTTTACGCCGCTTACTTCACTGTGCGCAGCGAGGATTTCGATGGGGCAACGGCCTTGGGAGGCCGTGACCAGGTGCTTCGCCGGATGCATGACATCGACCAGAGGATAAAAAACCGTGAGGCAAGCGCTAAAGAAGAAGGCGAGTTTGAAACCCTGCAGATTGTCAATGAGATGATGGCCCGGGGTATAGAGCTCCTGGGTATAGACCTATACAAATCCTCAGCCACGCGCTTCATTGTGGAGGAAGGCAAGATACGCCTGCCCTTCTCCAGCTTAAAGGGCGTGGGTGAATCGGCGGCGCTGAGTCTTGAGGACGCAAAAAAGACCGGCGGCGAGTATATATCTATCGACGACCTGCAGGACAGGGCCAAGGTGTCCAGTGCAGTTATAGACACATTGAGACAGGTGGGCGCCCTGCGGGGCCTGCCGGAGAGCAGCCAGACCACGTTATTTTAAAATAATCGCATAGGAGTGTACAAGTATGAAGGAATTTATTAAACCGGAGCGTCTGCGCCCGGGAGACACGGTAGCCACTATTTCCATATCAGGGGGCCGCGCGGGGGACGCGGACATGCTCTGGCGCTATGAGCTGGGCAAAAAGCGGCTGGAGGACATATTCGGCCTGAAGGTGGTGGAGACCCCCCACGCCCTTATGGGCAGCGAATATCTGTACAGTCACCCGGAGGACAGGGTGGCGGACCTCCATTGGGCGCTGGAGGCCCCGGAGGTCAAAGGCATAATAACCAACATGGGCGGGGACGACTCCTACCGCCTGCTGCCTTACCTTGACTATGAGCTTATCCGCACCCACCCCAAAATCTATATGGGCTTCTCCGACATCACCACCACGTGCTGCTGCTTTGCCCATGCCGGGGTCATGAACTATTACGGCCCGGGCCTCCTGACACCCATAGCCCAGCCCGGCAGGCTGGATGAATATACGGAAAACGCCATGCGCAAAGCGCTCTTTTCCGGGGAGACGATAGGCCGGGTGGAGCCATGTCGGAGGTACACGTCCATCGAGTGGCGCAATCTGCCGGAGAGTGATATCCCCTGGCAGGATAACCCCGGCTACCAGCTCATCCAAGGCCATGGAAAGGTCTGCGGTAGGCTGATAGGCGGCTGTATGGGGCCGCTTCAGCAGATCATGGGCACGGAGATTTTTCCCGGGCGAGAGCTCTGGGAGGGGAGCATACTGTTCATAGAGAACCTCTCCCCATATAACAGCGCCCTGGCAGCACTTCACGGCTGGCGGGCCCTGGCGGCCAGCGGAGCGCTGGACGTATGCGCGGGACTTATCACCCCCATGATGCCCGAGGAGGACCGGCAGGTCCTGCAAAAGGTGCTGAAATATGAGGTGAACAGGGAGGACCTGCCGGTGCTTTCCAACGTGGATTTCGGGCATAGGACACCCATGACCGTACTGCCCATAGGGGCCATGGCCGAGGTCGACTGTGATTCGTTGACTTTCACAATATTGGAGAGCGGCGTGGAGTGAGAACATATATAATTTACTATATTACTGCGTTAGTGCGATAAAGTGCTTGACAATATAAAGCGGAAGCCTTATTATATTAGCACAGTAAATTGCGAGGAGAACCAAAGCCCATGAAAAATTACAGCAAGCTTACCCCTGAGGGCGTCCGTGATGTGCTCTTTGATGAGTGCCGGGCCCATAGGGAGGCCCAGCGACGGCTGACAACTATTTTTACAAGGCGCGGATATAGGGAGGTAATTACCCCGGGTCTGGAGTATTACGATGTGTTCAGTCTTCTGGGCGCTGCAATCCCCCAGCAGGAGATGTATAAATCCACCGACAGCGGCGGCAGACTCCTGGTGTTTCGGCCCGACTCAACCCTGCCGATAGCCCGTATGGCGGCGGCAAGGCTGCAGGGCCACCGCAGGCCTATACGCCTATACTACAGCCAGAGCGTATACCGCACATGGCCCGAGCTCTCCGGGCGAAGCCACGAATCCTCACAGATGGGAGTGGAGCTGCTGGGAGCGGCGGGCCTGAGGGCGGACCTGGAGGTAATCGGAGCCGCCATAGAGGCCATTAAGGCTGTGGCGGGGGATTACCGTATAGAGCTGGGCCATGCCGGGCTGTTCAGACACCTTGTGGAGCGCTTAGACCTGCCGCCGGAGGCTAGGGAGGAGATAAGGGCTACAATAGAGGCGAAAAACTACGGTGCGTTAGGCGGACTGCTTGACCCGCTGGGGAACAGCCCCGAGGCCCAGGCGCTGCGGCGTCTCCCCAGGCTTTTTGGCGGTGAGGAAGTCCTCTCTGAGGCTGAGAGCTGGGAGCTGGACGGAGGCGCCGCCCAGGCACTGGGTTATCTGCGTACACTGTACACAGCCTTGCAGGAGCTGGGATTGGGCCAGCGGCTTATGGTGGACCTGGGGCTTGTACAGCGCAACGACTATTACACCGGGGTGGTGTTCAGCGGCTATGTTCAGGGCCGAGGAGGCCCGGTGCTCACCGGCGGGCGCTATGATAATCTCTGCGGGCGCTTCGGCCCGGAGATGCCAGCTGCGGGCTTTGCTATGGATATGGACGCCGCCGCTAGTCTTTTAGAGCCGCATATGTTCCAAAACGGAGCGGCCCAGGTGCTGGTCCATGGCGAGCCAGGCTTTGAGCCAAAGGCCCAGCATGAGCTTTTAAAACGGACAGCCGCGGGACAGGTATGTGAGGGCTCGGTATGGGAGACCATTGACGAGGCGATGGAATATGCCAGGGCCGAGGGCATACCTACAGTAGCCATAGTTGGTGAGGATACCAGGACCATAGATATCATGGGGGGAAGAGTATGAAGCCGCTGCGTATTGCAATGACAAAAGGCAGGCTCGAGAACTCCACGGCAAAGCTCATGGAAAAATCAGGCCTGGACTGTACTGCTCTGCGCGACAAGGGCCGCAAGCTTATACTGCCAATAGGGGACAATCTGGAGGCTGTTTTGGCAAAGGCAGGAGATGTGATAACCTACCTGGAGCACGGCGTCTGTGACCTGGGTGTTGTGGGCAAGGATGTGATAATGGAGCGGGGCGGCCAATTTTTTGAGATACTTGATTTACGGTTTGGCAAGTGCAGCTTTGCGTTGGCGGCGCCAGAGGGCGTTGATTTCTACGGAGGGTATGGACGCAAGACCATAGCAACAAAGTATCCGAATGTTGCGAGACGTTTTTTTCAGAGCAAGAATATGGATGTGCGTGTCATAAAGATAGAGGGCTCGGTGGAGCTGGCGCCGCTATTGGGCCTTGCGGACGGCATCGTGGACCTTGTAGAGACCGGCGCAACGCTCAGAGAAAACGGCCTTGGGGTGGTTGAGCCGGTAGCGGAGGTATCTGCGCGGCTGATAGTAAACGCGGCAAGCTTAAAACTGCGTAAACGTGAGATTGAGGACTTGGCTGCGAGACTGGAAGCCCACCTGGAAAAGTAAATAAAAAGGGAGGATTACACTATGATAAAGACAGTAAACGCCGGTGAGCAGGAACGGCGTGCATTTATAAAGGAGCTGAAGCTTCGGGTTGGCAGGACTGACCCGGAGATAGAGCGAAAGGTAGCTGAAATTGTAGAAAATGTGCGCACCGGCGGCGACGAGGCGGTGAAGTCATACTCGAAAAAGTTTGACGGCTGGACGCCGGATGTTCTTGAGATGAGCAGAGAGGAGATGGAAAAGCTTTCGGGCCAGTGCAGTAAGGAATTTCTGGACTCCCTGCGCCGGGCAGCCAATAACATCTACGACTTCCACAGCCGCCAAAAGCAGCAGAGCAGGATAGACCCCCAGCCGAATGGGATTATAATGGGTCAGAGGGTGCGCGGGCTGCACCAGGCAGGGGTCTATGTGCCCGGAGGCACGGCAGGCTACCCGTCATCGGTGCTCATGAATGTGATACCCGCTAAGGTGGCGGGTGTTAAGGAGATAGTTATGGCTACCCCTCCTGGGCGGGCGGGACACCCCGACCCCAATATAATAGCTGCCGCGCTTGTAGCCGGAGTTGACCGTGTTTTCCTTATGGGAGGGGCACAGGCTGTGGCGGCGCTGGCGTACGGTACCGAGAGCATACCGAAGGTTGACAAGATAGTTGGCCCGGGAAATATATTCGTGGCAACGGCAAAGAAACAGCTCTACGGCGTGGTCGACATCGACATGATTGCCGGGCCAAGCGAGATACTGATAATTGCCGACAGCTCCGCTGACCCGGAATACCTTGCCGCCGACCTGATGAGTCAGGCGGAGCACGACCCTATGGCCTCGGCAATTCTCATAACTGACGATAAGAAGCTGGCTGAAAATACGGTCGCTGCGCTGTACCGGCAGCTGGAGACTCTGTCACGGAAGGATATAATCGAAAAATCCCTTGACGGATACGGTGCGGTGATAGTCTGCGGAAATATGGATGAGGCTGTAGAGTTTGCAAACGAGCTGGCTCCTGAGCACCTGGAGGTCTGCTGTAATAACCCCTTTGAGTATCTGGGCAAGCTGGACAACGCCGGGTCGGTGTTTCTGGGCAATTACTCCCCGGAACCGCTGGGGGACTACTTCGCCGGAGCAAACCATGTGCTTCCTACCGGCGGTACCGCCAGATTTTTCTCCCCCCTTTCAGTAGATGACTTTATCAAGAAATCCAGCTTTATCTATTACCCCAGGGAGGAGCTGCTGAAGGCTGCTGATGACATCATACTTTTGGCAGAGACTGAAGATCTCACGGCTCACGCCAACTCCATAAAGGTGAGGCTAAAGGATTGATGAAGACTCTCGAGGAGGTCTACAGTGCGCTGACAGGCCAGGGACGCCTGGAATGGATAGGCGAAAAGAAAGCTGCTGCGGTGCTGTATTTTAACCGGGGACGGAAACAGTATAAGGTATATTTTGACGAGAGCAACGTGGAGATATCAGTAAAGAAAAGCTTCTTCGGAAATGAATACTGGGATAGCATTGGACTGCGCCGGTATATTACTCCCGGAGACTCCCCGGACGACGTGTTCGACACCGTAATGTGGTGCATAAAAGAGTATGGCTGGAAAGACAGATAAAGGAGTAGGCTATGTATGAATTAAACAAAAAGCTGAAGGCGCTTAGAGCGTATGTCCCGGTGGAAGCAGAGGGCTGTGTGCGCCTTGACGCCAACGAGTCATTCCTGAGCCTGCCGGAGGAGATTATTGCCGAGGCAAAGGCTGCCATAGACAAGCTCGACTTCAACCGCTACCCCGACCCATCGGCGGCTGAGCTCTGCCGGGCATTTGCTGAGTATTATAAGGTGGATTCTGGACATGTGGTAGCAGCAAACGGCTCGGACGAGTTAATATCCATAATATTCTCAGGCTTTATTATGCGCGGTGAAGCATTTGCCACCATTGAGCCGGATTTCTCCATGTACGCCCAGGGGGGGCACTTAGCTGAGGCAAGACATGTAGCAATCAGCAAGCACGGCTGGGCTGTTGACGTGGACGAGGTGATAGAAACCTGCAACAGAGAGAACGTGCGGCTGCTGATATTCAGCAACCCCTGTAACCCCACCTCTCTGGTGCTTGGCAGGGAACAGGTGCGCTGGCTGGTGCATGGAGTAAACGGCTTAGTGGTGCTGGACGAGGCCTATATGGACTTCTCAGGTCAAAGCCTGCTGGGTGAGGAGGAGAGCTTTGATAATCTGATTATCCTGCGTACATGTTCAAAGGCTATGGGTATGGCGGCACTGAGGCTGGGCTTTGCCATAGCTAAGCCGGAGCTCATAAACGCATTGAGGGCAGCGAAATCACCGTACAATGTAAACAGTATGTCACAGGCTTTGGGAATTGCGGTGCTGAAACACCCGGAGCTGCTTCGGGAGGCCCTGGGACTCATTATGCTCTCACGCAAGGAGCTGCTGGGAGGATTAGCGGAAATAGGCGCAAAGTACCCGGGCAAGTTTATACTGCTTCCAGGTGAGACCAACTTCGCTGCTATAGATATGGAAAACGGCAGAGCAGTACAGCAGCAGCTTTTAGAGCGAGGCGTGGCTGTACGGTACACCGGCGGGCTGCTGCGTGTGACCTGCGGGGCTCCTGAGGAAAACCGGGAGTTCCTGGAAAAATTTGGGGAAATACTGGAGGAGACCAAATGAGGGCGGCTGAGATACACCGTAAAACCAATGAGACCGATATAGAACTGAGCCTCTCCCTGGATGGAGGCGCCCGTAACATTTCTACCGGTATCGGATTCTTCGACCATATGCTCACGGCTTTGAGCGTGCACGGCGGTCTGGGGCTGGAACTGAGGGTCAAAGGAGACCTTGAGGTTGACTGCCACCATACAGTTGAGGACACAGGTATCGTACTGGGGCAGGCTCTTGCAAACGCCCTGGGGGATAGGTCGGGAATAAGGCGCTATGGTCACGCGTTTATCCCAATGGACGAAGCTCTGGGCTTTTGCGCTCTGGATATCAGCGGAAGGCCGTTTTTGGTATTTGAGGGAGATTTTCCACAGGCTGTTGCAGGGGCCTTTGACTGCTGCATGACCGAGGAGTTTTTTCGAGCTGTATCGGTAAATTCCGGGCTGACCCTGCACCTTAGGTGTGAGTACGGCAAGAACTCCCACCACATGATAGAGGCGCTGTTTAAGGCCTTCGCCCACGCCTTAAAGGGTGCGGTGGAGGTCACCGGCGGGGGAGTGCTCTCCTCTAAAGGGGTATTATAGGTAGGAGGTACCAAGTGAAGTATGATAATATATTGATAGCCCTGGACATGCTGGGCTGTCCAAACCGCTGCTGCCACTGTTTTGTAGGCTGGCGGCCAAATCCAAAGCTGTCAGAAAATGACCTTATCTCTACTGCCGAGGCCTTTAGGCCATTTGCAGAAACGCTCACAGTCTATGACTGGAACCGTGAGCCGGACTTTGGGGACGATTATAAAGAGAAGTGGGAGCTGTGCAACAAGCTTTCCTCCAAGCTGCCGGAGCACTACGAGCTGGCTAGCGTATGGCGTTTGGCTAGGGATGAAGGGTACGCTCTATGGCTCAAGTCACTTGACGTAAAGTACGTACAGCTCACCCTGTTTGGAGGGGAAGAACTAACGGACTATTTCACCGGTCGAAAAGGGGCATACCAGGACATACTAAAGGCGATAGACGTGTTGCTTGAAAATGGAATCGCCCCAAGGATACAGGCATTTGTAAATAAAACGACTGCCCCGGAGCTTGTGAAGGTGGCAGAGCTCATAGACCGCCTGGAGCTTGAGAAGCGCTGTGAGGCAATAGGCATACCATTTGTGTGCTTTGTGCACCAGGGCTCCTGTGACGGAGAGGCAGAGAAGCTTTACTCAGTTTGGATAACAAGCGATGACGTGGAAAAGATACCCGAAAAGCTGGCACAGTACACGGTTAGGCATTTTAAGAAGCAGTCCATACAGGAAGTCCTTGGTAGGGAAGAGCGGGAGATATACAGTGAGCTCATAAACGACCACACAACAGAGAGCCTGGGCACGACAGCTCCGGCGGTGTTTTATATAGACGGTGAGTTCAATGTAACACCCAATATTGGCGTACCCGCAAGGCAGTGGTTTTTGGGGAATCTTAGGGAAGACGGCGCAGGGGAGATACTGTCCAGGCTGGCAGGGGACCAGAGCCGTGCCCAGCACATACGGGCTACTGTGCCGCTGAGCGAGCTTGTCAAAGTCTGCGGTGCTCCTGATAGCAAGAGGCTTTTTGATAGAGAGGACTATATAGAATACCTGCTAAACAGATACTGCCAGAGGCAGGAAATACAGGGGGAATTATTATGATACTTTTACCTGCCATAGACATACACGAGGGCAAATGTGTAAGGCTATTCAGGGGCGACTACTCAACCGCGGAGGTGGTTGCCGGGGACCCGATGGAGACGGCAAAGAGCTTTAGGGAGCAGGGAGCCCACTGGCTGCATATGGTAGACCTTGACGGAGCAAAGGCCGGTAAGCCCATAAACCATGAGCTGATACTCAGCACGGCTGATACAGTGAACATGCACGTGGAGGTGGGAGGCGGTATACGTACCATGCGGACGGTGGAGGATTACCTGATGGGTGGTGCCTCAAGGGTGATACTGGGCTCGGCGGCTTTGGAGGACCCGGCCTTCGTGAAGGAGGCAGTTAGAGCCTACGGCAGGCAGATAGCCGTGGGCATAGACGCACTGGACGGCATTGCTGCAGCTGAAGGCTGGACCAAGCAGAGCGGCATGGACTATATTGAAGTGGCTAAGCGCATGGAGGATATCGGGGTGCAGTATATAATCTGCACAGATATCCATAAGGACGGCACCCAGTCAGGCCCTAATTTAGAGATGCTGGACAAGCTCAACCGTGCAGTAAGCTGCAATATTATAGCCAGCGGCGGGGTAAGCAGCCTGCTTGACATTATCAATCTCTATGATTTGGGCCTGTATGGAGCGATAGCGGGCAAGGCTGTGTATGCCGGGACTTTAGACTTAAAGGCGGCAGTTAGAGTCTGCCACAAATTTTCTGGTAAGAGGGCCAAGACTCAGGAGGCGGTGAACGACGAGCTGGAGCGCTTCTTTACAAAGTCCAGCCTAATACCGGCTATAGTGCAGGACGCTGATACTAACGAGGTGCTGATGCTGGCATATATGAACAACGAAGCGCTGAGTAAAACCATTGAGACTGGGTATACCTGGTTTTATAGCCGAAGCCGTGCGGCTCTTTGGAATAAGGGGGAGACATCCGGCAATACCCAGCAGGTTGTGAACATAACCGCTGACTGTGACAACGATACCCTGCTTGTGCGGGTACACCCAAACGGCCCGGCATGCCACACAGGAAGCAGAACATGTTTCTTTAAGGAGCTGGTGAGTGAGAAGAAGGAGGGAAATAAATGAACGCAATGGAAAAGCTCTATCAGGTAATATTGGAGCGTAAGGCCTCAGCCCAGGAGGGTTCATATACAGGCTATCTGTTCGAGCAGGGGCTTGATAAGATACTCAAAAAGTGCGCAGAGGAATGCGGCGAGGTAATAATAGCTGCCAAAAACGGCAAGGCTGAGGACACCATAGGGGAGATAAGCGACCTTCTCTACCACCTCACCGTGCTCATGGCTAACGAGGGTATCGCCTGGGAGCAGGTGGAGGCTGAGCTTGAGCGCCGGGCTCAGAAGCTGGGAAACCTGAAGAAGTTCCACCAGGTTGATAAGGATACCTGAGTATGGTATGGCAGAGGGGCCCGCTCCCATGGAGCTATGAACAGAAGGTGGAGGATTTCTTAAAGCCGGGTGTGCGCAGGCTGGATATATGCGGGAATGTGCCGGACTGCGGGCCCGACAGTTTTGACTTAGTTACCGCATACCAGACAGAGCTTGATTTGAATGGGATAGTCAGAGCGCTGTGCAAAAACGGTTTCATTGTGACCCAGCAGATAGGCGCCAGGAACCGGCCTGAGAGACCGGATTATAACCTTGAGAATGAAGGCCCGAGGCTGGAAGCGGCGGGCTTTCGCATAATGTACAGCCACCAGGGATATTACCAGGATGAAAGAGGCACATTACAGCACCGTTTCATAATGATAGGCAAACTAATACAAAAGTGAGGTTTATAATATGACAGAGTTTGAAAAGCTGTGCGATTCTATAGATACATACTGCGGTTTGAGCTGTACAGCCTGTGAGTTCAAAGAGTCTATGAATTGTGGAGGCTGTATCGCTACAGGCGGCAAGCCATTTCACGGTTCCTGTGCGGTAGCCGACTGTGCTATTAGCCGGGGGAAGAAATTCTGCGGAGAGTGTCCGGATTTTCCATGTGATACGCTGAAAAGCTATTCCGACGACCTGGAGCATGGCGACACGCCTTCCGGCGCACGTATAGAGAGCTGTGCAGAAACTAAGGCTGTATTGATAAAGGCTGCCCGTGATGGTATTGACCCCCAGGGAGTTTGCGGGCACCACTGTGACCACTGTCCGTTTACAAAGTGGTGCGGCGGGTGCAGGAGCCAGTATCCCGGCTGTTCCTTTGCCACGCTCTTTGATAATAGGCGCTGTCCCAATGTGACCTGTGCCGGTAAGAAGGGGCTTGACGGCTGCTATAGCTGCCCGGAGGCTGTGGACTGTCAAAAGGGTTATTTTGGAGCGGAGGACGGTTATACTGCTAAGGGAGCAGCGCTGTATATTTCACGTCACGGCAAAGAAGCCTACGCAAGAGCCCTTAGTAAAGGTGCTGAGCGTCCGGAAGGTATTGACACTCCCGAGAAGTTTGCAGCATTTATTGAGTCAATAAGTATCTAACATCACAAAAGCGGCCCCGTGCATGGCTAAACTGCAGGGGCCGTTTTTGCGCGGGTGGAGCATTTGTAAAAAAATTTGGGAACAGAAAAAGAATGGTTTACCTCTGAAGGAAAATGATGTATAATACAAGAGAGCAG
Source organism: Acutalibacter sp. 1XD8-36 (assembly GCF_009917525.1). Lineage (GTDB taxonomy): Bacteria > Bacillota > Clostridia > Oscillospirales > Acutalibacteraceae > Acutalibacter. The sequence goes on along the minus strand of NZ_QZDU01000001.1, from coordinate 310,849 downwards.
GGGATATAGAAGAAAGGCGAAGATATGAAAAAACACAAAAAATGGTGTAAGGTGCTGTTCATCGTGCTTTGCGCCGCGGGGATATTATGGTTTTGTCTGCCGCTTCTGCACGGAGGTTTTGCGGAGGGCTCAGTATTTGGAGTAGCCGTCTGTGCTTTTGGGATAGCAATAGCGCTGCGGTACGGTAAGATGGTATCAAAGGGAGGCTGGCATAAGGTGCTGGCAAGGACGATAGCGGTGTGTTACGCCCTGGGCCTGTGCTGGGCGGGGTATTTGACTGTGCTGATAGTCTCATACCAGGCCGCGCTCCCGCCGCCCGGACGAAATGTGGTGGTGCTGGGAGCGCAGGTGTACAGTGCAGAGCGGATGGGCATGAGCCTGAGAAACCGGGTGGAGCGTGCACACCAGTATTTGCAGGACAACCCGGAGTCCAAGTGTATTGTTACTGGCGGGCAGGGGAACGATGAGCCCTGCCCTGAGTCACTGACAGCAAGGAACGCCCTTATACGCATGGGTATTGAGCCGGAGCGAATCTACTTTGAGGACAAGTCCCGGAACACAAGGGAAAATTTGAGGTACGCTATGGAGGAGGCAGAGAACAAAGGCCTTGACACCGAGGTGGTGGTCGTAAGCCAAAACTTCCATCTGTACCGTGCGGTACGCCTTGCGGAAAGCGCGGGATTTACAGCCAGCGGACTGCCGGCCGAAACTGACCCTATAATTTATCCAAGCTATTACGGCCGTGAACTGTTGTCGCTGACGAAATGGTATATAGAGGAACTGATACTTAATATGGGCTGAGGCCCTGGAAGGAGCGTTGTCCGTGAAAATACTGCTAAAAGGGGCCAGGATAATCGACCCGTCTCAGGGATTGGACGGTCCGGGGGATATTCTGATAGACGGAGAGTCCATAGAAAAAATTGGCGAAATCCTGGACACAGAGGATTGTGATGTAGTTGACTGCCGTGGGCTTGTAGCAGCGCCGGGACTTGTGGATATGCACGTCCATCTCCGGGACCCGGGACAGACACATAAGGAGGATGTATACTCGGCCTGCCGCGCGGCAGCAGCGGGGGGCGTTACCAGCCTGCTTGCCATGCCAAACACTACGCCGCCCATGGATAGCCCGGAGCTTGTTGCAAATCTCCTTGACCGGGCGAAAACTGCCGATGCCAGAGTTTACACTGCCGCCTGCGTAACTAAAAATATGTCAGGTAGTGAGTGTACGGATATGGCCGCGCTGCAAAAGGTCGGAGCCATAGCCGTCAGCGACGACGGCAAGCCGGTGGGGAGCGTGGGCTGCCTTATAGATGGCTTAACTAAAGCTTATGAGCTTGGTATGGTGTTTACCGCCCACTGTGAAGATATGGAGCTGGCTAAAGGCGGGCTTATGAATCTAGGGCCGGTTTCAAAGAAGCTGGGTGTTCAGGGAATACCTTCCGCTGCTGAGGACAATGGAGTCGCCAGAGAAATTGACGCTGCAGCCAGAATGAAAGTGCCGGTGCATATATGCCATGTGAGCACAAAGGGCTCCGTGGAGCTGATTCGTGACGCCAAGCGCCGTGGAGTGCAGGTTACGGCTGAGACGTGCCCGCACTATCTTATGTTGACAGATGAAGCACTTGAGTCTATGGATGCGGACTACCGCATGAACCCACCCCTGGGCAGTTGGGAGGACCGTGAGGCGCTGATAGAAGCGCTTTGCGACGGCACGCTGGACGCTATATCCACCGACCATGCACCACATACTTCGGAAGAAAAGGCAGACTTTACCAAAGCGCCAAATGGCTCAATAGGCATGGAAACTTCTTTTGCTGCCGCATGGACGGCTCTGAAGGATAGGCTTGAGCTCAACGCGGTGATATCGCTTATGAGTACAGCACCGGCAAAGATACTTAACATACCTGCTGGAACCCTGAAGCCAGGGACAAAGGCGGATATTGTGCTGATAGACCCGGACGAAACATGGGTTGTTGACACCAATAAGCTCCATGGCAGGAGCAGGAACACCCCATTCAAGGGCATGGAGCTTACCGGCAGGGTGCGGGCTACTTATCTAAATGGTAAAAAAGTGTTTGAACTGTAAATAATAATTTAAAGGAGCGATATGTATGTCAATGGACAGACTGCTGGAGAACATCATGCGCAAGCAAAACCCCACCGTGGCAGGGCTTGACCCAAAGCTAAGCTTTATCCCGGAGCACATCAAAGAAAAGTGCTTTGAGGAGCACGGTAAAAACCTTGAGGGCGCTGCAGCGGCGCTGCTGGAGTTTAATAAGGGGCTTATAGACGCGTTATTTGATGTTGTGCCTGCCGTGAAGCCTCAGGCGGCCTATTATGAGCAGTACGGATGGCAGGGCATGAAGGCACTTGCAGAGACTATTGCCTATGCTAAGTCAAAGGGGCTGTTTGTTATTACGGACGGCAAGCGTAACGATATAGGGGCAACCATGGAGGCATACGCCGCGGCACACCTGGGAAAAACGGATGTGGAGGGCGAGACCTTCGAGGCCTTCGGCACTGACGCTCTGACAGTGAACGGATACCTTGGCAGCGACGGAATTGAACCACTGCTGAAAGTCTGTGCCGCTGAGGACAAGGGCATATTTGTGCTGGCAAAGACCTCCAATCCATCATCCGGGGAGCTGCAGGACCAAATGCTCCATGCCATGTATGAGCCGGTGTATAGAGCCATGGGCAATATGTGTCAGCAGTGGGGCCTAAAGCTCCAAGGCAAGTACGGCTATAGCGGTGTCGGCGCGGTGGTGGGAGCCACCTATCCGAAGCAGCTTAAGGAGATGCGCAAGGCTCTGCCAAACACCTTCTTCCTGGTGCCCGGCTATGGGACTCAGGGCGGCGCGGCTGATGATGTAGCCCCCGGCTTTGACAAGCACGGCTGCGGAGCAATAGTCAACTCATCCCGTGGTATTATGTGCGCATGGCAGAAGGAGGGCTGTGACCCGGAGGATTATGCAGGCGCAGCCAGGCGTGAGGCCATCCGCATGAGGGATGAGATAATGGCGAGGCTGGGAGGCATAAGCCTGCCGGTAGTATGAAAAAGCAAGACGAGGTAGTTTATGGACAAAAAATCAGTGGAGCAGGAGCTTGATGTACTACGAGAGCAGATACGCTACCACAGCAGGAAATACTATACTGAGGACGACCCGGAGATAAGCGATTTTGAGTATGACAAGCTGTACCGGCGTTTGGAGGAGCTTGAGTCACAGTATCCCGAGCTGGTGACGGCGGATTCGCCCACCAGACAGGTGGGGGGGGCGGTGTATAATACCTTTGCGGAGGTAGTGCACGAGGTACCGATGGAGAGCCTGCACGACTCCTTTTCCGAGGACGAGCTGCGGGACTTTGACCGGCGTGTACGGGAGGCAGTTGATTCGCCTGAATATATAGTTGAGCCCAAGTTTGACGGCCTGTCAGTAGCGCTGGAGTATGTAGAAGGCGTGTTTGCCAGAGGTTCCACTCGGGGAGACGGACGGAGCGGGGAGGACGTGACCGAGAACATCAGAACCATCCGCGCAGTGCCGAAAAAGCTACCCGAAGCTATACCGTTTTTAGAGATCCGGGGAGAGGTATACCTTTCAGACTCAGGCTTTGAGAAGCTCTGTGAGCGGCAGGAGCTTTTGGAGGAAAAGCCATTCAAAAACCCACGAAATGCCGCCGCAGGCTCCCTGCGCCAAAAGGACCCGAAGATAACCGCCTCCCGGGGACTTGAGATATTCGTCTTCAATGTCCAGCAGGCCAGGGGGGAGGAATTCACACGCCACGACCAGGCGCTGGAGCGACTGAGGGAGCTGGGGTTTCCGGTACCGCCCATATACTTTAAATCTGGGGACATGGAGGAGATAATCCAGTTTATCCGAGAGATAGGCGAGAAGCGTGGAGAGTATGACTTTCCCATTGACGGGGCCGTGGTAAAGGTAAACCAGTTTTCTCAGCGGGAGGAGCTGGGCAGTACGGCAAAATTTCCGCGCTGGGCTGAGGCATTCAAATATCCGCCGGAAGAAAAGGAGACGACACTTCTTGATATTGAGATAAACGTAGGGCGCACCGGCGTACTGACCCCCACAGGAGTATTTGAGCCGGTTACTTTGGCGGGTACAACAGTCAGCCGCGCAACTCTCCACAACCAGGATTTTATCACTGAGAAGGATGTGCGGGTTGGCTCAAGGGTAATTCTTCGCAAGGCCGGTGAGATAATTCCCGAGGTGGTGTCGGTGGTGGAAAACCCGGTAGAAACTGTGCCGTTCCTGCTTCCTGATACTTGCCCGTCTTGCGGAGAGCCTGTTTCCCGTCCCGAGGGAGAGGCTGCTGTCCGCTGTACTAACCCCCAGTGTCCGGCACAGCTTCTGCGCCACCTTATCCATTTTGCCAGCCGCGATGCCATGGATATCGACGGCCTGGGACCAGCAATATTGGAGCAGCTTACCCGGGAGGGCATGGTAAGCTCCCCGGCAGACCTATACTGCCTCACAGTGGAGCAGCTTGCCGGGCTGGAGCGTATGGGACAAAAGAGCGCTGAAAACCTTATAAACGCCATAGATAAATCCAAGCAAAATGACCTGCACAGGCTGGTCTATGCTTTGGGGATTCCCCATATCGGGGCAAAGGCCGCGCAGCTTTTGTGCAGAAGCTTCCCCAGTATGGAGAAGGTCATATCCGCAACGGCTGAGGAGCTGGCAGAAATAAACGGCTTCGGTGGAGTGATGGCTAAGGAGATAGTGGAGTTTTTTTCTCACGCTTCAGCAAGAGAACTTGTAGACCGTTTGGCGACGCTTGGAGTAAACATGCAGGCGGCGGAACAGGAACAGGCGGGCTCCATCTTTGAAGGCAAGACCTTTGTGCTCACAGGGACTTTGCCCAACTTAAGCCGTAAGGAGGTCTCTGAGCTAATACAGCGCAACGGCGGCAAGGTGACCGGCTCAGTCTCAAAGAAGACCTCGTATGTGCTGGCGGGAGAGGACTCAGGAAGCAAACTGGATAAGGCGAATACTCTGGGCATTGCGGTGCTCAGTGAGGAAGAGCTTATGGCGATGCTGAACGGATAAGTTTTCATGCCATAATATATTATTTCTTATTAAACAAACTAGAGAGAGGGCAAAGCTATGACAATCAATCTAAAAGACCTGTACAGCAGCCAGTATGCGGAGCAAGCAGAGCGTTATCAGCAGATACGAAAGGGCTTTGAGGAGACCTTCGGCAACTCTGAGGGGGCGGACTTCTACAGCGCTCCCGGGCGCACGGAGATAGGCGGCAACCATACCGACCATAACCACGGCCGTGTACTGGCGGCTTCCATAGACTTGGATATTGTGGGTATGGCAAGGAAAACCGATAACGGCGTGGCAAAGCTGCGTTCGCTGGAGTATCCCCGCATGGACGAAGTTGACCTTAGCGACTTGAATGCCCGCCAGGAGCAGAGCGGCTCCCAGGCCATAATCAGGGGTATCTGCGCCCGGTGTAAAGAGCTGGGCTATAATATAGGCGGCTTCGAGTGCTATACCCAGACCCGGGTGCTCAAGGGCTCAGGCCTGTCCAGCTCTGCGGCCTTTGAGATATTGGTGGTGACAGTTGTGAGCCATCTTTATAACGACGGCAATATTGACCCCATAACCGCCGCAAAGATAGCTCAGTACGCCGAGAATGTCTACTTCGGAAAACCCTCTGGCCTGCTGGACCAGATGGCAAGCTCCATGGGCAGCGTCACAGCCATGGACTTTGCCGACCCGGAGAAACCCCAGGTGGAGAATGTGTCCTTTGACCTGAACGCCTATAAACATGCCATGTGTGTTGTGGACACCGGCGGCAACCATGCAGACCTGACCGCTGACTACGCCTCTATCCCCCAGGAGATGAAGGATGTGGCGAAGTTCTTCGGCAAGGAGTTCCTGCGTGAGGTTGACGAGGCAGAGTTCTACAACAAGCTTGGCGAGGTCCGCAAGGCTGTTGGTGACCGCCCTGCACTGAGGGCCATGCACTTCTTCGACGACGACAGGCTGGCCCACGAGGAGGCTCAGGCGCTGAGGGATAGGGACTTTGACAGGTTCCTCACGATGGTACGTGCATCAGGAAAATCCTCTGTCCAGCGGCTTCAAAATGTCTTTGCTCCCGCCAGCCCCATCGAGCAGGGGATTACCTTGGCTCTCGCTGTAGCTGAGCGCCTGTTAAATGGCAGGGGGGCGTGCCGGGTCCACGGAGGCGGCTTTGCGGGCACTATCCAGGCCTATGTGCCATTCGATATTCTCGGCAGCTTTAGGGCTGGTATGGAGAAGGTGTTTGGCGAGGGCAGTTGCTATGTGCTGTCCGTGCGTGGGTGCGGCGGAGTGAAGGTTGAGGAATAAAACTTTCTGGAGGTGGAATAATTGACAGGGTATATAGGATTTCTGCGCAACTACGTAGGCCACCAACCCATACAGATGTGTGGGGCCGGGGTGTTCGTTGAAAATGAACAGGGCGAGCTTCTTTTGGGATTGCGGACAGATAATCATTGCTGGGGTATTGCTGGCGGCGCGGTAGAGCTGGGTGAAACTGTTGAAGCAGCAGCCATGCGTGAAATGTTTGAGGAAACAGGGCTTATCGCAGACGAGCTGGAGCTTTTAGGGGTATTTTCCGGAGAAGACACCCATTATACCTATCCCAACGGCGATGAGGTCTATATTATCGATGTTAAGTTTGTGTGCAGAAAATATCACGGAACGCTTAAATCCCAGGATAACGAGGTCAGCGAACTGCGGTTCTTCCCTGTTGATAAGCTGCCGGAAAATATCTCGCCGCCAGAAAAGGAATCTTTTAAGAAATACATCGAGCTGCGAAAAACTCAATCAAGGAGCTAAGATATGTTGAATGCAACTAAGAAGCCCAGCATACCGGCCGAGGAGATAGCCAGGGTCAAGGGCTTAGGATTTCTCTGGGATAAAAACACTCCCGACTGTTTCAACGGCAGGGTTATAACGCGTAATGGCAAAATGAACGCTCAGGAGCTGGCTGCTGTAGCCGAGGCCGCTGAAAAATTCGGCAACGGCGAGGTAACTTTAACCGTGCGCCTTACCGCCGAGATACAGAAGGTTCCCTTTGAAAACATTGAGCCGTTGCGGGCATTTTTGAAGGAGCGCGGTCTTGAGACTGGCGGCACCGGGGCCAAGGTGCGTCCAGTGGTGTCCTGCAAGGGGACCACCTGCCAGTACGGCCTTATTGACACCTTCGCCCTCTCCGAGAAAATCCATAAGAAATTCTATGAAGGCTGGCACGACGTGAAGCTGCCCCATAAGTTCAAGATAGCCGTGGGCGGCTGCCCAAACAACTGTGTAAAGCCCGATTTAAATGACCTGGGCATTGTAGGCCAGCGGGTGCCAGTGATAGATTTGGAGAAGTGCCGGGGCTGCAAGGTCTGCCAGATTGAGAAGAACTGTCCGATACACGCGCCGAAAGTTGTGGACGGCAAAGTCCTGCTGGATGACGCCAAGTGCAACCATTGCGGGCGCTGTCTGAATAAATGTCCCTTCAAGGCCTTCGAGGAGTATACCCAGGGATATAAGGTGTATATCGGCGGACGCTGGGGCAAGCAGGTAGCCCGAGGCAAATACCTTAGCAGGCTGCTCACAAGCCCTGAGGAAGTTATGGACGTAATAGAGAAGGCTATAACTCTGTTCCGGGACCAGGGACAGCAGGGGGAGCGTTTTGCGGACACTGTGGCCCGCATAGGCTTTGAGGAAGTTGAGAAACAGCTTTTAGGCTGATTAGTTAAGCAAAACCGTTGGACATATGGGCCGGCGGTTTTGCTTTTTTAGTTTGAAAATTATGGTGGACCTCTTGACAGAAGCAAATAGTTAGTGTAGACTAATTATATAACAAATTAGGAGGAAAGCTATGCTTTTATCTACAACAATCAATCTGCCAACTATAATAATAGGCGCCATAATAGCGGTCATATTTGCGGCGATAGTTATTCGCGGTATTATAAAGCGCAAGAGAGGAGAGGGCGGCTGTGGCTGCGGCTGTTCAGGATGCCCCAATAGTGCTGTATGCCATAAAAATAATTCGACACAAAAGTAGGACTATATATCTTTGCAGTATCTCAAAATAGATAAAAACCGGGCCTTGTTTTTTGTGACGAAATATGTTAAAATAGCATATAAATATTACATTTCGGGCGAGGGATACAGCCTTCACCTGAAAAGAGCAGTGGGGTAGGAAAATGTCCAGCAAACTCTGTATGAATTGTTTTTCCGGCTACAACCCAGAGACGGGTATAAGCCAATGCCTGACATGTGGATGGGACAATAATAAGCCCCAGCCCCATGGGGCGCTGCCGTACGAGACAGAGGTTGCCTCCCGGTACATAGTAGGCCGCGCGAAAGCCGCTAATGGTGAGGGCTTTACCTACTGTGCCCTGGATAATACTACACAAAAAACCGTGACACTCAGGGAGTTTTTCCCGAGGGCCATTTCCAGCCGTGAAGAGACCGGCATAATAGTGCCCAGCCCGGACCATGCCCGTACTTTCCGTCAATACAGCCGGGATTTTCTCGAACTTTCCAGAAGTGTAAGCAGGCTGCGTGAGGTCACTGTAGTTGAGTCGGTGCTGGACATCGTTGAGGATAACGGGACAGTCTATACCGTCTACTCTGACGAGGGAACCGTGTCACTGAGGCGTTATGTGCAGGATTCCGGCGGACGGCTTACGTGGAACGAGACGAGCAGGCTTTTCACACCGGTGATAACAGCCCTCAGCCTTATAAACTCCCTTGGAGTCAGCCACCTAGCCCTGTCACCGGATACCCTGAGGGTGAACAGTGAAGGTAATATGGTGATAACCGGGTTTCATATTAACGCCGTACACAGGGCAGGCGCGCTCCTGGACCTGGAGCTGCATAAGGGGTTTGCAGCAGTGGAGCAGTACAGCACCAAGGCCGCCTGCGGAGAGGTCAGCGACGTATATGCTCTGGGAGCGTGTATGCTCTTCTGCCTGACCGGGTTGGTTCCAGACGAAGCCACGCGAAGGCTTCAGGACCAGCGCCTTATGATATCAAAGGAAGTGCTAAGGATTGTACCGCCCTTTGCTGTAACAGCTATAGCCAACTCCCTGCAGGTCAAGCAGGGCAACCGTACCGGCAGTTTTGAGACCCTCCGAATGGAGCTTAATTCTGCTCCGGCGCTGGTAGATGAGGTGGAGGAGACGGACGCTATACGCCGTCTACCGCCGGTCTCAAGGGACCTGCCCAGAAGACGATTTTATTTGCCGCCGGTGGCGTGGCTGATAATCTCCTGTGTAGTTACATTGGTAATTCTGTTCACTATAGCTTCTTCATGGCTGGGCAATCGTGGGATGTCCTTTAATGACCTGAGCGGGATATTTGACAATAGCAGTATTGGTGAGCCTATAGAGGTGCCGGACATGAAGGGCCAGAGCTTCACACAGTGGGAAAATCGCACAAAGAGCGGCGAGTTTGATTTCAAGCTGGTTGTGAAAAGCAAGGAGTATAACAATACCATTGCAGAGGGTTACATAATAAGCCAAATCCCGGAGCCTGGCGAAACCGTAAAGCCGGGCGGTACCGTATCCGTAACAGTTAGCCAAGGCAAGGCCATTCGCCCCCTGCCGGATTATGAGGGGTTGAGCTTTGCTGAACTGCAGGGCCTTCTAAGGGACGACGGTTTCTCTCCCGCAAAAGAAGAGGTTTTTAGCAGCGATGTAGAGCTGGGCTATGTTATCGGCTATAAGGACCATGAAGCCGGGGACCAGGTGGATTACGGCGAGACCATAACGGTTATTGTCAGCGCCGGACCGGAGGAGGAATAACATAATATCAGCACAAATCGGGCTGCTCCTGTCGGTATAGATGGAGCGGCCCGCTCATATTCAGCGCGAAATACCGGCCCAATATTTAGTGCGTATCTGCCCTTGCATTATAGCAGAAATTGTGGTATCATAATAAGAAAGTTATTTACTCCCCTGGGAAAAGTGAAGGATGGGTTTCACGATGGGTAATGATATAGCCATTGATTTGGGCACCGCACGCTTTAAGGTCTACCAGGAGGGCAGAGGTATTGTTCTCAATGAGCCTGCTGTCATTGCGGTGGACAATATGACCGAGGAAATAATCGCCATCGGCTCCGAGGCCTATGGTATGCTGGGCCGTACCTCCAACCGTATCACGGTTGCGAAACCCCTATGCAACGGCGTTATCTCAGACCTGACATTGGCGGAGCACCTTATTGCCTACTATCTCCGCAGGCTTGGGCGCAGCCGGGTGTTTATGCCAAGAGTGGTGGTAAGCGTGCCCTGTGGTATAACAGAGGTTGAGAAGCGCGCCGTTGTGGACGCTATAAGTGCCGCAGGTGTACGGAAGGTGTGCCTTATAGAGGAACCGGTCGCGGCAGCCATTGGAGCAGGGGTTGATATAGCCGCGCCCCATGGCTGTATGATAGTTGATGTGGGAGAGGGCACAACTGACATGGCAGTTATATCCCTTAACGGTATTGCCATAGCCAATTCAACACATATCGCCGGTAAGGATTTTAATGAAGCAATAATTAAGCATGTGCGCAGGAGGTTTAACCTGATTATTGGTGACCGTATGGCTGAAGACGCCAAAATAGCTATTGGCTGTGCCTATCCTATGCACAAGCTGATTTCATATACATTAAAAGGTCTAGATACTATCAGTGGACTCCCGCGCACCACTACGATGACTTCAGACGACATGATAGAGGCCCTGATAGAGCCAGCCATCTCTATTGTCAGAATAGTTCAGGCTACCCTGGAGCTGACTCCGCCGGAGCTGCTGGCAGACATTTTTACTGACGGTATATACCTGACCGGCGGCTCCGCGAATCTGTATGGATTGTCAATACTGCTGTCCAAAAAGACCAAAATTCCAGTAGTGGTGGGCAGTGAGCCGGAGAATTGTGTTGTCAACGGAGCTGGCAGGGCTGTCAAGTTCATCGACAAGATGGACCGCACAGACCATGGGCGCATAAACCCGCTGATGGCATACAACTAATATAAAAGGACGGGAGCACTATCGATGAATGGACCAAATCCAGTGAAAAAGCGAAAGATACCCTGGAGTATGCTTTATATCGCCGCGACGATTATAGCTGTCATTTTATTCGGCATATTCAACCGCGAATTTGGCAATGTATTCTACACCATAACCCATCTGGCCCCGGGTTTTCTGGCGGCGGGAGTAGTTATAACAATAATATACTTTTTCTTCGAGGGCGGTATTATCCGGCTCCTGATGCACAGCCAGAATATCCCCATGACCCTGGGCTCCAGCATGAAAATAGGGCTTATCGGAATCTACTACTCCTATATTACCCCCAGCTCCACCGGAGGCCAGCCAATGCAGGCGGCCTATCTGCGGCGTGACAATGTGCCAGTGGGCCTCTCTACAGCGGTGCTGATAATGAAATTCTTTTGCTTCCAGTGCGCATTTGTTTTTTGCTCGATTCTCTCACTACTGTTCCTCCATGGAAAAATTGCCCGGGAAAATCCGGGTATTCTGCCGTTTATTTATGTAGGCATGGCGATAAACGGCGGCTCCATCCTTTTTTTCGGCTCTATGTTTTTCCGGCCGGTGCTGGGGGCCATATGCCGCTTTGCAAAATGGCTTACAGGGCGCTTCCCAAAGCTTGCCGCCCGGTTTCACGCTGAAGAGGCCATCGATAAGTTTGAAGCCGACTTTGACAGCTATACTGACGACTTTAAAGAAAAGAAAAACAGTGTTATCTGTGGTATCCTGCTGTCGATACCACAGTTTATACTACAAATGAGCGTACTGTACTTTGTGTTCCGCTCCTTTGGCTATAGCCAGGTGGGATATCTGGAGATACTGGCAATTCAAAGCCTATTGCAGCTGTCCGTGTCTTTCATGCCCATGCCGGGGGCGTCGGGGGCGCAGGAGATAGGCTTCTCCAACTTTCTGCGAAACTATTTTGTAAATAACGACCTATACGCGGCGGTGATGGTCTGGCGTTTTTTTACATATTATCTGGTGGTTATTGCCGGAGCCCTGGTAGTCGTGGCAGACCAGCTTTTATATGGGCGAAAGAAAACAGCCCTGCCGCCGGAAGAAGGGGAGGGCTGACTTATGGAGCTATATCTTGTACGTCACGGCGAAACAGACTGGAATGTTCAGGGAAAGCTGCAGGGCCGCGAGGATGTACCGTTAAATGAGGACGGCAGGGCCCAGGCAGTCCTATGCAGCGAAGCGTTGAGCGGCGCAGGATTCTCGGCAATATACAGCAGCCCTTTGAGCCGGGCCGTTGATACAGCTGCACAAATCGCCGTCTACCACACCAGGAAGGTTTCACTGGACCCGGCGCTCATAGAGCGCGACTACGGCAAACTTTCAGGGATGACCAAGGACCAAAGGGAGCGGTGGGAGGCCCGGGGCATGCCGACAGGGATGGAGCCGTGGAAAATGCTGGCAGGTCGGGCTATGGCGGCGGTAGACGGCTGCGCCCGGGTGTACAGTGAGGATGAGCGTGTGGCGCTGATATCACATGGAGCGTGGATAAACTCGGTTCTGGCGGTAATCTCCCGACACAAGATTGGTACAGGAAAGACCCAGCTGAAAAACACATGTATCTCTGTACTGCATCGAGAGCCTAAAGCGTGGGAGATAGTCTGCTATAATTTATCTCCAGAGGAGTATATCGAATGGGCAGAGGCACAGTAGCTATTCCGGCTTTGCAATATCGCAGCCGAGCTCGTCTATTTTTTCCCTGAGCTTCAAAAAATCCTCGAACGCCGCGGGCTTTTGTCCGGGATTCCGAAGCAGCGCGGCAGGGTGAAGGGTTGCCATCATCAAGGTGCCTTTTTTGTCAATAAACTCACCGTGCTCCTTAGTTATCTTGATGTCGGGCTTCATAAGGCGCATTGCCGCAACACGGCCCAGGCAGACCACTATCTTCGGGCGTATCAGCGCAAATTGGTTACGAAGCCAGTTAATGCAGGATTCCTGCTCCTCCGGCAGCGGGTCGCGGTTTTGGGGAGGCCGGCATTTTACAATATTTGCAATGTAGATATTGGATTTTCTGTCCAGGTCAACAGCGGTCAGAAACTTATCCAGCAGCTGTCCGCCGCGGCCTACAAATGGCTCTCCCTGCAGGTCCTCGTTTTCTCCGGGGCCCTCGCCCACAAACATCACCTTGGACTTGCGGTTGCCAACGCCAAACACTACATTATGCCTGCCAGAGCATAGCCCGCACTTCTGGCACTGCAGGCAGGCTTTTTCTAAATCAGCCCAATTATTATACATATCGACACCTCCATATCTGGTACGATTTTACCATATTAGGGATATAAAGTCAAATTTCCATTGATTTTTTCTTTTTCTGGGAGTATAATGTAAAGCATAGGAGGCATTTTATGGAAAACGGCGCACGGCCCTTTTGGGAGGAGACATACCGCAGCGAATCCCAGACGTTTTCCGTTGAGCCGAATGCAACTCTCAAGGAGTTTGAGCGGCTTCTCAGCAAACAGGCGGGAGCCCTTGACGTAGGCTGCGGGGAGGGGCAGAACTGCCTCTATCTTGCCAGGCAGGGGTGGACGGATGTAGACGCTTTTGACATATCAGTTTATGGGATAGAGCGGGTTCGGCGTCGCTGTGAAGCTGAAAGGCTCAAAATCAATGCCTTCACCGCTGATTTGCGCGAGTTTCAGTTCAAGAGGAGCTACGATTTGGTAATGTCCTTCGGCACTCTGCATTTCGCCAGCAGGGAGGAGTGGAAGGAATTTATCTTCCGGGCTAAGGAGAATACCAGACACGGAGGCATACATATTATGCAGATATTCACCGATACCCTGCCAGCCTCACCCGATATTGCTGAATTTGCCATAGGACTGGCAAGAGATGGGGAACTGAAGGAACTCTATGAGGACTGGGAAATCCTACAGTTTAAGTCGTACACATTTGAGGATGAACATCCGGGAGTACCAAAGCATTACCACGCGTCCAACAAGCTGGTTGCACAAAGAAAATAATACGCTGTAAAATCGCCGCAGCGTCGGACAATCCGGGAGCGGTAATTTTCTATATTTTTATATGACTTTATATTTCAGGAGGAAATTCAAATGAAAATTATGGTCGAAACTTCAGCCCATCATGTCCACGTATCAGAGGCAGACCTGGCGACGCTGTTCGGGCCTGGTGCTACTCTCACAAACAAAAAAAACCTGTCTCAGCCAGGGCAGTTTGCCTGCGCTGAGAAGGTAGAGGTTGTCGGACCCAAAGGCTCCATGTCTATGTCCATACTGGGCCCCTGCCGCAAAGAGACTCAGGTGGAGATATCTCTGACCGACGCCCGCAAGCTTGGCGTCACAGCGCCCATCCGCGAGTCCGGCGATTTAGAAGGCACTCCCGGCTGCACATTGAAGGGGCCTGCAGGTGAAGTGGCTATTGAAAAAGGTGTCATTGCAGCTAAGCGTCACATTCACTTTAACCCCGACGAAGCCAAGGAAGCTGGGGTCACAGATAAGCAGATTGTCTCTGTAAAGGTTGATTATAACGGTCGCAATCTGACCTTTGGCGATGTGGTCTGTCGTGTCAGCCCAAGTTATGCCCTTGCAATGCATGTGGATACTGACGAGTCCAACGCTGCGGCGCTGCCTGGGACTGTGGATGGGGAGATAATCCTGTAAGAAGCACAGGTATTAAAGATGTAAGCGGAAAAACCGGGGAGGCAGGCGCTTTCCCGGTTTTTGTATATGGAGGGAGCATATGGAGGACATAATAAATATCGGCATAGTAGCCCACGCCGACGCTGGAAAAACCACTCTCACAGAGCGGTTGCTTTTCGAGGCCGGGGAGCTGCGCACCCTGGGAAGCGTGGACAGCCGCAATACTCAGACAGACTGGTTGGATATCGAGCGGCAGAGGGGGATATCGGTAAAGGCTTCATCATCGCGGCTGTTCTGGAAGAAGTGCCAGATAAACCTCATCGATACGCCCGGACATGTGGACTTTGCCGGAGAGGTACAGCGCAGCCTCTCCATGTTGGATGCGGCTATTTTGGTGATTTCAGCGGCAGAGGGAATACAGGGCCAAACCGAAGTGCTCTGGGAGGCGCTGGACAAGCTGGATGTACCAACACTGATTTTTATAAATAAGATAGACCGCCTTGGGGCAGAACCCAGGGAGTTGATAAGCGAACTCTCCACAAGATTTTCCCCTAGTCTGGCTGTAATGGAGAGTTGGGAGGATGCACAGTCGCGCAACTGCCGGGTATTCTGTTTAGAGCCAAAGCAGGGGCCATTGAACGAGTGCCTTACCGAGTTGGCAGTTGAAAATGACGCCAAAGCCCAGGAATGTTTTTTGAACGACAGCCCAATCCCAGAGGACATATTGCTAAGAGCTTTGAGAGAAAGCATTGCAGTCCGCAGAGCGTTTCCGGTTTATCTGGGCGCTGCGGCGCTAAGCGTGGGTATCCGTGAACTGCTGGACGGAATAATGCTCCTTCCGAGGGCCAAGCGGCAAAGTGATTCACCGCTGTCCGGATTAGTATACAAGGTAGAACATGATAAGTCGATGGGCAAAGCTGCCCATGTGCGGCTCTTCTCCGGGGTTATTTCAAACCGTGAGCCGGTGCCCGTGCGGGGCAAGGAAAAGGTGGAAAAGGTGACACAGATACGCCGGGTGCTGGGCCAGCGCACGGTTGATATGGGGCAGCTTACCGCCGGAGATATTGGCGTACTGTATGGGCTTTCGGATATACGCATTGGAGACGTGATAGGGGAGATGGCACTCTCAAGGGAAGTGGCCATTGCCGCGCCTCTGCTTAAGTCCCAGGTATTTTCAAAAAAGCCTGAACAGTTGACAGACCTGGTAGCGGCCCTGCGCGAGCTGACAGAGGAGGACCCTCTGTTGGACATGGAGTGGGAGCCGGAGGAGCGGGAACTATATATAAAGATAACCGGCATGATACAGCTTGAAGTGATTGGAGCGTTTCTGAGGGACCGTTTTGGCCTTGAGGCAGAGTTTGCCAGCCCATCGGTGATTTATAAGGAGACCCCGTCAAAGCCGGGGGTTGGCATAGAGAACTATACCTGGCCCAAGCCCTGCTGGGCATGTATTGAGTTTAATATCGAGCCAATGGAGCGGGGCAGCGGATTTAAATTCCAGTCGGCAGTGGGGGATAGGGTGATACTCTCACGCTATCAGGCCCATATAGCCCAGACTCTGCCAGAGGCACTAAAGCAGGGCTTATATGGCTGGGAGGTCACAGATTTAAAAATAACACTCACCGGAGGGAGCCACCACCTGATACATACACACCCACTGGACTTCTTCACGGCAACCCCAATGGCGCTGATGAACGGACTTGAGAACACTGGCTCAACGCTCCTTGAGCCCATGGTAACTATGCGCTTCATGGCACAGGAGCAGCACGCTGGAAGCCTTATCCACGACATAGTGGCCATGCGCGGCAGCTTCGACAGCCCTGTTATACACAAAGATAGGCTTACTATGGAAGCACGGGTACCTGTAGCTACTTCCATGGATTATCCGGTCACCTTCGGCAGTCTTACCGGTGGCAAAGGCGTTATCAGCAGCCGCTTCTCCGGCTACGAGCCATGCCCTCTGGAGTTGGGCAAAACAACAAAGCGCCGTGGGCTGGACCCCAGGGACAGGGCCAAGTGGATACTCCACTCCCGCAACGCTTTGTAGTAGAAAACTATTTATTCATATTTTTAGCGTCCAATAGCGTCACTGGGAAACCGCACACCTGAGGAGCTGCGGGCCTGCTCCATGAACTCAGCGGTTTCAATACTCAGCTCGGTACACCGCAAGTATTCCTCCCGAGTCACGTTTGGCTCGGTGATATAGCGGTAGAAGTCCCTGGCCTCATGGCTCATAAGCAGGTATTTCTCGTCCCGCCCAAACAGCGTCTCAGTGGAGCCGTCCTTTAGGCGTAGTGACATATTTCCAAGCGTTGAGATGGACTCTACGGAAACCGTGCCGTCAACTCCCTGGAAGTCAGACCCGGCCCCTGCCTGGCCTACCTTAGAGTATGTGATGCTTACCAGCTTGTCCGGGTACTCCATAGTTATGGCCCCGGACTGGTCCGCGCCGGTTTTCATCAGTACGCTTGAGGCAGACCAGCGCTCTGGTCTGCCAAATAGGTATAGCGCCGGATACACACAATAAACCCCCAGATCCATGAGCGCGCCGGTCTCCATCTTAGGGTTAAAGATATTCGGCAGGACTCCGGCAAGATATGTGTCAAGCTTGGACGACCGCTGGCAAAAATCCAACCGTGCCATATTTACATGCCCTATTCTGCCAATGGCCTCATCTAATATCTTCCTCTGGGGCAGGTGCATGAACATAATAGCCTCCATGAACACCAAACCTTTATCAGCAGCCAGCTGGACCAGCTCACGCACTTTCTCAGCCTGAGCACAGAGGGGTTTCTCGCATATAACGTGCTTGCCGTGGCTAAGGATGGTCTTGCACTGCTCGTAGTGCAGAGCGTTGGGGCTTGCTACATATATAGCGTCTACCTCCGGGCAGGAGGCCATAGCCTCGATATCAGTGAAGCTGAGCCTGGCGCCGTGCTTTTCGGCGAACGCCTCAGCCCGGGCCTTGTCCCGAGAGTATACGGCGGTCAGCTGCCACAGGCCGGTATCTTTGGCGCCGTGGATGTATTCCTCACATATCCAGCCGGAGCCGATGGTTGCAAAATTCAGCATAGATAAATCTCCTTACAGCATACAGACTTAATGGTCTAATTTCAATATTAAAGATAAGAAAACTGCCAAATAAGGATGGACCGCACCCAATCAGGCTGCGGTCCTCTGCTGTTACGCCTCTTCCCAATACTTCTTCAGATTGGCAAGGCCGACTCTAATGGCAGTCAGTGCAGGTTCCATTCCCTCAAACTCGATGGCGATAGTGTCGTCATAACCAGCACGCTTGAGGATACTTAGACACTGCTTAACCGGTACGTTGCCATGTCCTATAATAGTGCCACGCAGATAATTGCCGGCCCTGGTCTGGAATGCGCCCTCACCGGGGTCGTTGTCGTAGTAGCTCTTGATTATGAAGTCTTTAGCGTGGACATAGCGGGTGTAGGGAGCAACTCGAGCCACGGCAGTTGCGGGATTCTCGTCGGCGCAGGTAAAGTTGCCGATATCGCACAGAAGGCCGAAGTTGGGATGGTTTACGGTGTTATACAGCAGCTCCACCCTCTCGGAATCCTGGGAGAAGAACCCATGGTTTTCGGTCATGGTGACAATGCCCTCACCGGCGGCGTACTCGGTTATCTCTCTCACTGCCTCGGCAAGCTCCGGCACCAGAGCGGCATAGCTTTTGGGGGAATCCTTTTGACCCATAGTGATATCATGGCGCATACGGGGGGCACCAAGTATTTCGGCAATATCCACCATGTGCTTGACACGCTCGATTTCAGCTTTTTTGTCGCCGCTGCCGTCCAGTCCGTTCAGAAGGTCTGCCCCCACTGCAAAGGATGAGATGGACAATCCCTGCTTGTCTGCTTCCTCGCGGAGCCGCTTTGCAGCCTCAGGCATTTCATCTGGGGAGGAACAGCCCATGACGAAGTCTACCGCCTCTATAGCGTCAAATCCGAACTCTTTTGCTTTTGCCACACACTCCAGCGGAGTTATCCCCCCGCTGCGGATGGCGCTGAAAAAGCTGTAAAGGCTGACTGAGAATTTCATGATAATGTTTCCTTTCTGGAATATATTTAAATTGGTGGGACAACAAATTAAGTATTCTTGAGCTTAACCGGGATGAAACACTCCATAACCGCATAGCCCTGAGCGCTTATAAGCTCAGGAGGGGTTATGATATGGCCCATAGAGTAATGATTGGGCCGCTCATCAAGCTCGAGGACATCGCTTTTCTCTATATACTCAATAGCTTCCTGGTATAGCTTATTATTTGTGTCTTCATCATGGTCGCGGTAAATGTACGTCAGATACATCCCTCCGTCAAACTCGACTTTAGCAAGGCTGCCGTCAGGTATATTCTCCTCAATGGCATACCACCACTCCAGCCCATTGGCCTCTTTATTATAGAACAGGAAATCCCTGGGCATAAAGCTATCCCTGGGGGAGGGAGTTATAGCGCTAAAATACTCATTGAACTTGCCCAGTATACCTGTCGGAGAGAAGTCAAACTCCGGGTCTGGCCCTGATGTAACGGCGGTAAATGGTGGAAGGGAAATAATACGGACTTCCATAGTAAAAGCTCCTTTATGTTTTATTTTCTGAAAATCTAAATCATCAGAATAAATTAAAGTAAATCAATCACCAAAGCTTATACCTATCTGCCTGGCGGCTTGTACTTCCCCGCAGTCTACCGGCACAGCCTTAAGTTTTCCGGCTACTTCCTCCAGCGGTACCGGCACGCACTCACCGTTTACCATGCCAACCATAACTCCAAATGTCTTTTCCTTAATGAACTTAGCAGCTGTAGCACCAAGACGCGTGCACAGCACTCTGTCATACGCGCATGGACTGCCGCCTCGCTGGAAATGCCCGGGTACACAGACGCGTATTTCGTTATCAATTTTATCCTGAAGTTCCTCGGCAATGCGGTATACAATGGAGGGGTAGTTCTCAGCAGCCCTTGCCTTCTTAAATTCTTTCTTGGAAAGCTTGGCCTCCTCTTTTGAAATAGCTCCCTCAGCTACAGCCAGTATAGAAAATTTCTTGCCGTTTTCAATACGGTTGTTGAGGGTCTTTGCCACCTTGTTGATGTCATAGGGAATTTCAGGCAGCAGGATAACGTCCGCACCACCGGCAATGCCAGCCGACAGGGTCAGCCAGCCAACCTTATGTCCCATGACCTCCACAATGAATATTCGGCCATGGGATGTAGCAGTGGTGTGCAGGCAGTCAATAACATTGGTGGCAACTTCGACCGCGCTGTGGTATCCGAAAGTAACATCAGTGCCCCATACATCGTTATCGATGGTTTTGGGCAGATGTATCACATTCAGGCCCTCCTCACGCAGGAGGTTAGCAGTTTTTTGAGTGCCGTTGCCGCCTAGAATTACCAGACAGTCAAGCTTCATCTTCTTATAGTGTGACTTCATAGCAGCGACTTTATCCACGCTGTTCTCGTCAATAACTCTGATAGTCTTGAATGGCTGGCGGGAGGTGCCTAATATAGTACCGCCCTCTGTAAGAATGCCGGAGAAGTCCGAGGGCTCCATCAGCCTGTATTCCCCGAAGATAAGCCCTTTATAGCCGTCTTTAATGCCGTATATCTCTACATTCTTGCCAAACTCCTCATAGAGCCCCTTTGCAACGCCTCTTATGGCGGGATTCAGTCCCTGGCAGTCTCCGCCGCTTGTTAAAATACCTACTCGCTTCATGATAAATCATCCTTTCATTCTAATATGATATATTGTCTTACCGCACATCCTCCGCTGAGTGTATGGGAATGAGCGGGCTGTCATTCTCAACATGCTGCAGTGCTTTCAGCCTATCCTGGGCCTGCTTATAGAAGGTAAGCTGACTGCTGAATATCGAGCGGCCCCTGCGGTTTACATGCTGATAGCTGGTGTCCGCCTGCATGACCCGGGCGTTAGTGTTGTCTGAGAGCAGAGTGTCTAGAATCCCAAAGGCACGCTCCTTTAAGTCTGCGTCCTCAATGGGGAAGACAAGTTCAACCCGGCGGTCAAGGTTTCTGGGCATCCAGTCGGCGCTCCCCATATATATCTTAGGGTCCCCGCCGTTTTCAAACCTGAATATGCGGCTATGCTCCAGCAGCTGGCCCACTATACTGATTATCTGTATATTTTCGCTGACTCCCGGAAGGCCGGGTATCAGACAGCAAATTCCCCGCACAACGACCCTCACCGGCACGCCGGCTTCACTGGCCTCATAGAGCATGGAGATTATCTCCGGGTCCACCAGAGAGTTTACCTTAGCAGTAATACCGCATGGCAGGCCGTTTTTAGCATTATCTATTTCCTGCCTTATGCGCCGGACGAAGAAGCTGCGAAGCCCATGGGGGGCCACGGCGAAGTGCTGGTACTCAGGGGGGCGTGAGTATCCAGTTATCACATTGAAAAGGGAGGAGGCGTCAGCGCCATACTGACTGTTACAGGTGAAAAGCCCAACATCGGTGTATATCTTGGCGGTGGAGTCGTTGTAGTTGCCGGTGCCAAGGTGCAGATATCGGCGTATACCGTCGTCCTCCCGGCGCACAACCAGAGCAATTTTACAGTGGGTCTTCAGTCCGTGCAGGCCGTATATAACATGGCACCCGGCTTTCTCCAGCTTCTGGGCCCAGTTAATGTTGTTTTCCTCGTCAAAGCGTGCCTTTAACTCCACAAGCACCGTCACCTGCTTGCCATTTTCAGCGGCCCTAATAAGTGCGGCAATAATAGGCGAGTTACCGCTGACCCGGTAGAGGGTCTGCTTGATAGCGAGCACATCCTCGTCCTCAGCGGCCTGTTCAATAAACTTAACCACACAGTCGAAGCTCTCATAGGGGTGATGCACCATCCTGTCTTTATCCCTAATAGCCTCGAATATATCGTCATACCCCCAGAAATCTGCCGGAGACACGGGGATAATGGGCTTAAAGCACATGTCCTCACAGCCCTTGACGCCTGCGAACTTTGAAAAGAAGGTCAGGTCCAGAGGGCCGGCTAGCTGGTATATCTCGTTTTTCTTTATTTTCAGCTGGTCTATGAGAAAGCTGCGCAAATCCTTATCACACTTTTGCAACAGCTCCAGCCGGACAGGACGGCCGCGCTTTCTGCGCTTGATGGACTTCTTCACTTCACTCATGAAGTCCTCAGCCTCCTCGTCTATCTCCAAGTCTGAATCCCTGGTGACCCGGAAGGGACACGCGGCCTTTATACTGTGCAGTTCAAAGAGCTCGGGCAGGTTATCGGTAATGATATCCTCAAGGAGAGTAAAAGCCCTTCCTTCAGTGCACGGCAGCTCCAGGAATCGGGGAAGTATGGCAGGCACCTGTACAACAGCAAACTGCTTATCTTTATTTTTCTCCTTTTCCTTGCTGTCCTTGCTCTCAAGCCGCACGGCAATGTTCAGCGACTTATTGGCAAGCTGTGGGAAAGGCCTGCTGCCGTCAACTGCCAGCGGTGTGAGCACAGGGAACAGCACATTTGAAAAATATTTGTCAAGGTACTCCTTTTGCTTTGCGTCCATATCCCCGATAGAGAGAAAGCGTATCCCGCTGCGCTCTAAAGCGGGCAATATTGACCGGTGCAGGCAGGAATACTGCCGTTCCATAAAATGGTGGGTCTTCTCCTCTAGGGCAGTTAAAAGCTCCTGCGGAGTCAGGTCAAAGCTCTCCTTTGGTTTATACCCAGAGTTTACCTGAGCTTTGACCCCGGCAACACGCACCATGAAGAACTCGTCCAGGTTTGAGCCGGTGATAGCCAGAAAGCGCAGGCGCTCTATTAGAGGGTTCTCTTTCTTTGTAGCCTCCTCAAGCACCCGTGCGTTAAAGTCCATCCAGCTCAGTTCCCGGTTATAATAGGCCATCTTTTTATCAGCCATGCTAAACACCTCATATTATGTCAAATTTCACAGAAAGTTCAGGCGAGAGCCCGAATACGTCCTTGAAGAATCTGGCGGCGCACTCAAAGTCCCACCGCTCCAGCAGCGTATTGGAGGATGACTGTGCCTTTATGAGCACCCTATCCTCCTCCAAACTCATTTTCACATTTTTCAGCTTCTCAAGATGGGATTTATCCATTGCATTAGCCAGCTGGAAAATGGCGGAAAGCTTTGATACCACAATCTGCTCCCTGGAGGAGAGGGCCGCAAACTCCGGGTCATTCAGGTCGTTGGAGATACTGCCAGCTACAAGGGCAACCTCCAGTACCTCTTTTGAGGACATCCCGAATATGTCCATTCCTCTGATAATGTCAAAGGTACATCTGCTGTGCTGTCTCATACTTACGTAACTGCCGCAGCTATGCAGCGCCGCAGCCAGCTCCAAAATCAGACGCTTTGACGGGTCCAATCCATGTATCTTTTTTAGCTTGTCAAACAGTTTCCCGGCATATTCACCGATAAGCCTGCTATGTTTTTTATCGCAGTGAAACGCTCCTGCGGTAGTCATAGCGCAGTCTAGGGCATTTTCCCGCAGGAAAGCCGCCCACTCGCTGTCGGCCTTGGGGCTTAGCATATAGCGAATGACTGCCTGAGTCAGGTCAAACGGGGGAGAGAGTATCTCACGGGCCTCGGGACAGAAGCGTACCATGCCCCGGTATATGAACAGCGCCGTATATAGTAATGACGCCTGGCTTTCGGTGATACCGTACCTGAGGGCAATGTTCTCCGCTGTAAGGGAGCGTACCGAATCATACAGCCCCTGGAGCTTTTGCACGTCAATATGGAACACCGGGCCTATCTGCTTGCTGCCGCAGAGCTTTGCAATAAGCTTGATTTGAGTGCCGGTGAGCACCAGATTGCGTATGGGGAATCCGGAGAGATTCATGCGGTTGAGCATGGTGTCCATATATTCTTCAAGGATATAGTGGAAATCGTCGGCGTTGCGCCGCAGCTCACCCATTACATCGTGGAGCTTCAGGGCCCCCATGGGGATGTTCTGAAAGTAGACTATCCTCCCGCCGTCCAGAACAGCCAAGCCGACGCTGCCAGAGCCTATATGTGCTGCCAGTGTGCAGCTGTCCTTAACTGAAGCCTCGCCACCCAAACACTTTTTCAACTCGGAGAATATATAGGCCTTCTCCTGGCTGCCGTCCAGGACGGTAACGTCCATATTATTGCGCACTTTTAGCTGGTCCACAACCAGCGAGCGGTTTTTTGCTTCAAGCAGAGCTGTGCCGGATACCACCCGAGGCTTCTCAATGCCATATGACAGCAGTGCCTCTGAAAACTTATCCAGTGCCGAGGACAGCTGCCTGAGGCTGTTAAAACTAATAGCTCCGGTTTCAAACACATCGTGGTCCAGGCTTATAGGGTATTTCAGGTAATCCAGGCTGCGTATCTCGCCCTTGACAAGTTGAGCCACCCGCATGGCAATATTGTTCGTGCCTATCTCAATGACCGCCGCTGTATTGGCGGCGCCTTTTTTGTTCAAGGATATCCCTCCTAAAGCAAGTCTATGTTCTGATTATACCAAATTACAAAAGAATATTCAAACATTCTTTTTGAAATTTTCCAATTTTTTTCATCATAGGCAGCAGCCTTGCTTGACACACAGCAACCAACATGATATAATCGAAAAAATTCCAGTTTAGGGGTATTGGGGATGGAGACAGAGAGACTGTATATACGTAAGTTTGTAGTAGTGGATACTGATGACTTTTGCGAGCTGATTAGGGACAAGATGGCTTCACCATACGCTATATACGACAGTGCCTTCCCTACAGACGATGCTGGCCTGCGTGAGGTCTTGGGCTATTTTGCCAGCACGGATGAGTTCTGGGCGCTGGAGTTAAAAGAGGAGCGTAAAATTATCGGGTTTATCAGCCTTAACCACGTAGACGATACCTCACGCAACCTTGGTTATTGCCTTCATACCAAGTGGCAGGGAAAGGGCTATGCAACAGAGGCTGCCCGCCGCATGATTAGGTATGCCGCAGAGGAGCTGGGACTTGAAAAGCTTGTGACCGGCACGGCAGATGAAAATCTCCCTTCGGTCAGGCTGTTGGATAAGCTGGGATTTGTAAAAGTAGGGCTGGGAAGCTATGAATTGTCCTTAAACTTCAAAGGGGAATAAAATAGTTGTAATTTAGCTTTGATTTTTTTGCAAAAAACTCTTGATTTTTTTGGCGGGATAAGGTATAATAATCGAGCCGGGGATACGGAGAGGTATTCTAATTGGTAAGGAGCCACATTGGAAATGTGGTGTGCCGCAAGGCATTGTGCGTTCGAGTCGCATCCTCTCCGCCAACAAAGGGAGCGTCGGAGCTTTTCCGGCGCTCTTAACTTTTTCGGAGGTTGAGTATGTCCAGGAAAGTACAAGCTGAGCTGGTGACCATGTGCATGATATATGACGGAGATAATGTACTGGTACAGGACCGTGTCGACTCCGGCTGGCCTGGTATAGCCTTTCCGGGAGGCCATGTTGAGCCCGGTGAGCCCTTCACTGAAGCGGCGGCCCGGGAGGTTTATGAGGAGACCGGACTTACTGTGTTGCACCCAAAACTCTGCGGAGTGAAGGAGCGTATGGACAGTGACGGCTCCAGATATATCGTATTTTTATATAAATGCTGTGAGTTTTCCGGTAAACTTCGCTCGTGCATCGAGGGAGAAAACCGCTGGGTCAATAAATCAGACCTTAAAAATATGAAGCTGGCTGATACCATGTATGAATTGCTGCCGCTCTTTTTTGAGGACAGCTATAGCGAGTTTGTTTTAAGGCGAGGAGAGAATGGAGAAGTGCAGGAGCTGAGGCTCCTGTAAACATAGAGGATGGGATACAGATGTCCAGAGAGATAAAAGCAGAGCTGACAAATATGTGTATGATATATCGGGGCGGCGAGGTGGTCGTACAGCGCCGCAGCCCGGAAAAAGGCTGGCCTGGGGTCACCTTCCCAGGCGGGCACGTTGAACCGGGGGAGAGTATAACCCAGTCGGTTATCAGAGAGGTCTATGAGGAGACCGGGCTTACTATTACACACCCGCTCCTATGCGGTATCAAGAATTGGATAGAGGACGATGGCTCACGCTATATCGTCTTTCTATATAAATGCAGTACGTTTTCCGGGGAGCTCACATCCTCGGAGGAGGGGGAGGTCTTCTGGGCAAATCGCGCCGATTTGCCCGGTATGAATTTGTCCAGTGGCATGGAGGAGACCTTCGAGGTGTTCTTTAGAGAAGATATCAGTGAGCTATCTTATTTCCGGGAAGACGGGGAAAATGACTGGCAGATAGTGCTGGAGTAAATACGCATTCTTAACATTGTGAGGGGATATCATGAATACAGTGGCTGAACTAACCAATATGTGCATGATAATGGATGGTACAAAGGTACTGGTACAGGCCAGGTCAGCCAGTGACTGGCATGGCATAGCTTTTCCTGGCGGGCAATATTGAGCCGGGGGAGAGCATAGCTGAGTCGGTGATAAGGGAAATCAGAGAAGAAACAGGACTTACTATAGAAAACCCCAAGCTGTGCGGATTCAAGGATTGGATGAAAGATGACGGCTCACGTTATATTATATTTTATTATAAAGCCTGTAAATTTTCCGGAAAACTGAAGCCTTCGGAGGAAGGAGAGGTCTTTTGGGCGGAGCTCAATGAGCTGCCTGAGATGAATCTGGCAGAGGATATGGAACTGACCTTGAGGGTTCTGCTTGAGGACGAATTGAGCGAGTTTTACTACAAAAAGGTAGACGGCAGAGGCGAGAGACAGCTGTTGTGATACATATACTTAATTCTACAATGGGCAGATAGTGCTGGAAAAGACTGTGCTATTGAGATGGAGGCGAGATTTTGAATTTTTTAACTGAACTGACCAATATGTGTATGATATGTGATGGCAGTAAAGTACTGGTTCAAGACCGCCTAGACCCTAAGTGGTCGGGTATCACATTTCCTGGCGGGCATGTTGAGCCGGGTGAATCCTTCGTCGACGCAGTCATCAGAGAGGTTCTGGAAGAAACCGGGCTCACGATTTCTGGCCCGAAGCTTTGCGGTGTCAAGCAGTGGATAAGTAAGGACGGTACGCGTACGATTTCTTTCTTATATTTAGCATACAATTTTACCGGGGAGATAAAATCTTCAGATGAAGGGGATATCTTCTGGACGGAAAAGAGCAAGCTAGCCGCCATGAATTTGGCAAGCGGTATGGAGGAGACCTTGCGGGTCTTTCTCGATGATAATATCAGTGAGTTGTCATACGCGCCTAAAGACACAGCTGATATGGGTTCGGATTGGCGTTATGAAGACTGGACATATAGCTTGAATTGATAATTTTATAAGGAGCAAACACAATGAAACATCATGACGTATCAGTATTTTATAAAGACCTGGACGCCTACGCTGGCAAGACCGTAACAGTCTGCGGCTGGGCCCGCTCTATAAGGGACTCCAAGACTCTTGGATTTATCGACCTGAACGACGGCACCTGCTTTAAGGGTGTTCAGGTGGTATTCGAAGCCGGCAAAATCGACAATTTTAAGGAGATAGCAGCCCAGAATGTAGGCGCTGCCCTCGTTGTAACCGGCGAGCTTATTGCCACTCCCGAGGCCAAACAGCCATTTGAAATCCACGCCGCTGAGATAAAAGTGGAGGGTGCGTCCACGCCGGAGTACCCGCTGCAGAAGAAGCGCCATACTGTCGAGTATCTGCGTACAATCCCACATCTAAGGCCACGCACAAACCTGTTTAGCGCAGCCTTCCGCGTGCGCTCTGCGGCGGCATTTGGTATGCACAAGTTTTTTCAGGAAAACGGTTTTGTATATATCCACACTCCGGTGATAACCACCACAGACTGCGAGGGCGCTGATATGTTCCAGGTCACGACTTTAGACCAGGAGAACCTGCCCAAGGCCGAGGACGGCAGCGTGGACTACCGCCAGGATTTCTTCCAGAAGAAGGTGTTCCTATCCGGCTCCGGCCAGCTTCAGGTGGAGTGTACGGCACAGGCTTTTTCAAAGGTTTACACCTTCGGCCCAACCTTTAGAGCTGAGCGTTCCAACACCCCCCGCCATGCTTCGGAGTTCTGGCACATTGAGCCTGAGATGGCATTTGCGGACCTGAGCGACGATATGGATGTTATCGAGGCGGCAGTGAAGTATGTGATAAACTACGTGCTGGAAACCTGTCCCCAGGACATGGAGTTCTGCAACCAGTTTGTTGATAAGGGACTTTTAGAGCGTCTGCGCCATGTGGCTGGGTCGGACTTTGCGCGGATAACTTACACTGAAGCCATTAAGATTCTTGAGGAGCACAACAGCGAATTCGAGTACAAGGCAATATGGGGTGAGGACATCCAGACTGAGCACGAGCGTTTCCTTGCCGAGAAGCACTTCGGCCACCCGGTATTTGTCACAGACTATCCTAAGGATATCAAGTCCTTCTATATGCGTCAGAACGACGACGGCAAGACAGTCGCTGCAACAGACCTGATGGTGCCTGGCATTGGCGAACTGGTGGGCGCAAGTCAGCGTGAGGAGCGCTATGATGTACTGAGAGACAGAATGCTCGAGCTTGGCATGGGAGAGGAGGACCTGTACTGGTACCTGGACCTGCGCCGCTTCGGTACTACGGTCCACTCCGGCTTTGGCATTGGCTTCGATCGCCTGGTGATGTACCTCACCGGAATCAGCAACATTCGGGACGTGCTGCCATTCCCTCGCACCACCGGCGTTGCAGAGTTTTAAGCTAACACAAAAAGAGCCTCCGGGTCAAATCCGGAGGCTTTTACTGTTCACTTTCTATTTTTATACCGCTCCACAATCAAATTAGCGCACTTATAAATATCGCCGCCGCCTAAAGTAAGTATCAAATCACCAGGCTTGGCATTTTCCATTACATATTCCGCAATTTTATCAAAGCCATCAAACCAGACGCTCCCTGGAACTTTTGCCGCCAGGTCACTGGTGTGGATATTATAGGTGTTTTCCTCGCGAACTGCCAGAATCTCTGTCATTATAAGGTGGTCGGGGAGAGCCAGGGCTTCTGCAAAATCGTTGAGGAAAGTATATGTGCGGGAATAGGTATGGGGCTGGAACACGGCCCATACCTGCCTATAGCCCATGCGCATGGCGGAGGACAGCACGGCGGTGAGCT
This sequence comes from Acutalibacter sp. 1XD8-36, assembly GCF_009917525.1. Taxonomy (GTDB): domain Bacteria; phylum Bacillota; class Clostridia; order Oscillospirales; family Acutalibacteraceae; genus Acutalibacter. The sequence goes on along the minus strand of NZ_QZDU01000001.1, from coordinate 282,105 downwards.
CGGTGGGGTGGTGGGCAAAGTCATCAGCCACAGTTACTCCGTCAAACTGGCCTAGTATCTCAAAACGACGGTGTACGCCGCCAAAATGTTCAAGAGCAGAGCATATGGCTTCTGGCGCTATACCCAGGGAATGTGCCGCCGCCGCTGCTGCCAATGCGTTGAGCATATTATGTTTGCCGGGAACAGCCAGATTTACCCTGCCCAAGGCCTCCCCACGGCACATGAGCGTAAAATCCTCGCAGGCAGATGGCTCCTCATTAAGGTCAGCGGGGTAATAGTCACAGCTGCTGTCAAGGCCGAAGGAAACTATCTCCCGCTCCAGCCCTTCTACAGCCTCCATAACACTTGGGTTGGCGGCATTCACTACCAGCAGGCGGTCTGTCTGCACGGCAAACTGCCGGAAGGATTTGACAATATTGTCCAGTGTCTTAAAATAGTCCAGATGGTCCGGCTCTATGTTAAGTATCAGAGACACCGCCGGGTGCAGCTGCAAAAATGTGTCAACATACTCGCAGGCCTCGCATATAATCGTGTCGCTCTTGCCCACGCGACAGTTACTGTTAATAATGGGCAGCTTGCCGCCAATAATGGCGCTGGGGTCCGCTCCGGCCTCAATAAAAATCTGGGTGAGCATGGCCGTGGTAGTAGTCTTGCCGTGAGTACCGGAAACAGCTACAAGCTGGGGATACTTCTCAGTGAGCATTCCCAGCATCACCGAGCGCTCTAAAGCCGGCACACCCTTCTCCCTTGCAGCCACCAGCTCAGGGTTGTCAGACTTGCAGGCGGCGGTATAGACCACAGCCTCAGCGTCCCCGATATTCTCAGGGCTATGGCCCATATACACCGGGATACCCCAACTCTTCACCCTGTCGAGAGTGTCAGACTCGTTCTGGTCTGAGCCTCTTATCTCATATCCTCTGTGCATAAGCAGCTCAGCCATAGGGCACATACCGGAGCCGCCGATGCCGACAAAATGCAGTTTTTTTGCACTATCCAATATGTTATCCATTCTAAACTTCCTTTCGGCAGATAGTTTTCTTTTCTATTATATTACAAAACAGCCGCAAAATAAAGGGGTTTTGGCGTTTTCTCTTTACAAATTTACCGTTTCAGGCTATAATAAATTTGACTATGGAGTTATCATAATGAGAGGACGCGGTACATATGAAAAAATTTTCAGCGTTCCTGCTGGCAGTGCTAATGCTTATGAGCCTGTTTTCGTGTTCAAGGCCCAAGGAGCACCAGGAAAGTGAGACCCCGCCGGAGCCAAGGATAGAGGAGAGCGAGATTAATGGTACGCTGAAGATACTCAGCGAGCGTTTCTGCTGGGGATGGGACGTAGATACGGTGCATTATAACCACTTTTCCTCACCCCGGGACAATATCGCAAATATTTTGTTCTATTTCCGAGAGATTTACCCTGATGTGAAGATTGATATAGAATATCTTCCAACAAAACAGGAGGAACGGGAATTTTACATCAAAAATCGCCGTATCTCTATGATGTCTGGTAAAGAAGTGCCGGACATCTATCTTATGCCAACTCTGAGCATAGCTGAGATAAGCTATTACCCCATGGAGCCTCTTTTTAAGGATGTGGCCCAGACTATGAGAAACGGATGGTTCGCGGACATCAGCGGCCTGTATAACGGCGATACCGAGCTGCATACCGAAGAACTAAACAAGCCAGTGATGGACGCCGGTACTGTTGGAAGTGCCAGATATGTGCTGCCACTGGGCTATGAAATGCCGATTTATATAACTCGCAAGGACCTGTTAGACAAGGCCGGACTGGACTGGGAGAGGCTCAACTCCGGGGTGGACAGTATGATAGACGCGTTTCTTGAACTTAACGAGCAGGGAGACTCCCGGTGGGCTTCAAATGCCTTCTTTACCGACAATCTGCCTCTTTCACTGCTGCCAAATCCTTGTGATTACGACACCGAGGAGGCACTGATAGAGGGGAAACAGGTAGAAGAGCTACTATTGGACTTTGCAGAATGTACAAAGATAACCGCCGCTGAATGGAAGAAGCGCCAGGATGCTGGGGAGGGGATAAGCGGGTGGGGCTTTTCCCTTTTGACATACCTGGATACAGGTAATAAAGGCCATAAATTTGCCATTGATGAGGACTCGCCCGGCGCGAAAGCCAGCATGAGCGAGATTATTAGTGTTGTGGGCATTGGCAAAGCAATGGATGAGGAGATAATGATACTGCCTATGCGGGCCGCGGATGGTACTCTGAATGCAGAGATAACTTATTGGGGAGCTATCAGCGCAGGCTGTGAGAACAAGAAGCTGGCCTATGAATTCCTGCGCCTGTTTTTGACACCGGAGGTACAGCATGAAGGCCAGCTGAAAACCTCTGCAAAGACATATGAGATGAACTTCAAGCTGTCAAAGGACAATACTGACGCAGGACCATTTCCAGGCTGGCCGGTACGGTATAAAGGCTTTGCAGATAAAAGATGGGGAAGGATGCTGAACGGCATTGAAAACACCGGCGGGTATGACCAAAAGAGAAAGGAAGCCATATTGCAGGTGACCATAGACGACAACGACCTGCCTATTCTGGACGCACCTATTGACAATGCAAGATTTACCTCGTCACTTGACCAGGAGTTCTACACATTTATACGTCCACTGGAGAACTTTATTGATGTGAATACATATACCCAGGCCGACGCGGTAAAGGCTGGAAATGAGTTTGTAAGAAATCTGAAGTACCATTTAGCCGAGGGATAAAGAACGGCAAAGGACCCACCCAGTCACCCGGGCGGGTCCTTATTATGCTATTTTACAGTTCTCAAGGGAAATCTTACTCAGCCATCTTCTTCAGCTTAGCATACTTCTCCTCTGCGAACTTCTCAGCATTGGCGAACAGCTTCTCAGCGCGCTCCGGGAAAGCCCGGGTCAGGCTGTTATAGCGGACCTCGCCCATGATGAAGTCGCGGTAGGAGGCGGTAGGCTCCTTGCTGTCCAGCTGGAAGGGATTCTCACCGTTGTCGGCCCTGCGGGGGTCGAAGCGGAAGTTATGCCAGTAGCCAGCAGCTACAGCCTTCTTCTCCTCAACCTGAGAGACTCCCATGCCACCCTTGATACCATGGTTAATGCAGGGGGCGTAAGCCAGGATGATGGAGGGACCCTGATAGCTCTCAGCCTCATGGAAGGCCTTAATGCACTGGTTCATGTCAGCGCCCATAGCAACCTGAGCTACATACACATAGCCATAGCTCATGGCGATAGCAGCCAGGTCCTTCTTCTTCTGAGCCTTGCCGGTGGCGGCAAACTGTGCAACAGAGCCGCAGGGAGTGGACTTACTGGCCTGACCGCCGGTGTTGGAGTACACCTCGGTGTCGAATACCAGCACGTTAATGTTCTCGCCGGAGGCCAGAGCATGGTCCAGACCGCCGAAGCCGATATCATAGGCCCAGCCGTCGCCGCCCAGAATCCAGACGGACTTCTTGGCAAGGTAGTCCTTGTCCTTCAGAATCTCGTTGCACAGAGTGCAGGCCTCACAGTCGCAGTACTTGTCGCCGGCGGCCTTGCGCTCCTCATGGTGAGCCAGCATCTTATCGGCTGCTTCTTTGCTGCCGAATGCCTGTATAGCGGCATCGGACTTGCAGAAGTTGATGGTCCAGTCGATGGAGGCACGGCTGTACTCAAGAGCGGCGATATAAGCCTCGGCAGCGGCTTCGTTAGCCTTGGAGTCATTCATGGTCTCCAGCCAGGCCTTGCCGGTGTCCTTAACCTCCTGCTCAACATAATCAACTGCAATCAGCTTTTCGGTAAGCTCAGCCAGGCGTCCGCGTACGGCGTTCTGGGCCAGGCACATACCAAGACCGAATTCAGCGTTGTCCTCAAACAGGGAGTTCTCCCAAGCGGGGCCGTGGCCCTTCTTGTTGACGGTGTAGGGAGTGGCGGGAGCGGAGCCGCCCCAAATGGAGGAGCAGCCGGTGGCGTTGGCAATGAACATCTTGTCGCCAAAGAGCTGGGTAGCAAGCTTGGCGTAAGGAGTCTCACCGCAGCCGCCGCAGGCGCCGGAGAACTCAAGCAGGGGCTGCTTGAACTGGCTGCCCTTAACGGAGGTCTCCTTGAACTTCTCGGCAACAGCCTCCTTGGCGGGCAGCTCGATACCGTAGTTGAATACGGCCTGCTGGGGACGCTGGGAGTCGATGGAAGCCATCTGCAGAGCCTTGGTCTTGGCGGGGCAGGTGGTGACACAGCTGCCGCAGCCGGTGCAGTCAAGGGTGGAGATGACCATTGCAAAGTTCATGCCGGGTACGCCGGTCATGGGCTTGCTCTTTGTGCCTTCGGGAGCGTTTGCCAGCTCCTCATCGGTCATGGCGATGGGACGGATGACCGCATGGGGGCACACATAGGAGCACTGGTTGCACTGGATGCAGTTCTCGGGGAGCCATTCAGGAACGTCAACAGCAACGCCGCGCTTCTCATAGGCAGCAGTGCCCTGGGGAGAGGTGCCGTCGGCATACTTCTCAAAGGTAGAAACAGGCAGGTCCTTGCCATGGAAGGTGTTCACAGGGAACACAACATTGTTTACATAGTCTACCAAATCCTGACGGCTGCCGGTGGCGACCTTCTTAACGGAGTCGTCAGCAGCGTCCTTCCAGGAGGCAGGCACGTCCACCTTGACATAACCGTTGGCACCGCGGTCAATAGCGTCATGGTTCATCTTGACGATGGCCTCACCCTTCTTGCCGTAGGACTTGGTGGCGGCGTCCTTCATATACTTAACGGCGTCTTCCTCGGGGATAATCTTGGCGATGGAGAAGAACGCAGACTGAAGCACGGTGTTGGTGCGGGTGCCAAGGCCCAGTTCCTTGCCGATGGCAAAGGCGTCGATGGTGTAGAAGTTAATCTCGTTGTCGGCAATAAACTTCTTTACCTTGCCAGGCAGGCGGTTATCCAGCTCTGCGGCGTCCCAGGAGCAGTTCAGCAGGAAGCTGCCGCCTTTCTTCAAATCCTGTACCATGTCATAGGTCTCAAGGTAGGCAGGGTTGGAGCAGGCAACAAAGTCGGCCTTGGAGATATAGTAGGTAGACTTGATGGGGGTATGGCCGAAGCGCAGGTGGCTTATGGTCAGACCGCCGGACTTCTTGGAGTCGTAGTCAAAGTAGCCCTGTGCATACATGTCAGTGTGGTCGCCGATAATTTTGATGGAATTCTTGTTGGCGCCAACTGTGCCGTCGGAGCCGAGACCCCAGAACTTGCAGGAGGTGGTGCCGGCAGGAGCGGTATCGGGGTCCTCCTTGACCTCCAGGGACAGATGGGTCACATCGTCCACGATGCCGATGGTGAAGCGCTTCTTGGGCTCGGCGCTCTCCATGTTCCTGTAGACAGCGATGATGTCGCTGGGCTTGGTGTCCTTGCTGCCCAGACCGTAGCGGCCGGTATAGACCGGGCAAGCGCCGAAGCTGGTGCCGTTGATAGCTGCCAGCACGTCAAGGTACAGGGGCTCGCCGATGGAGCCGGGCTCCTTGGTACGGTCCAGCACGGAGATGGTCTTCACGGTGTCCGGCAGAACGTCCAGAAGGTACTTGGCAACGAAGGGGCGGTACAGATGGACCTTTACAAGGCCGACCTTCTCGCCGGCAGCCAGCAGGTAGTCGATGACCTCCTCGATGGTCTCGCAGGCAGAGCCCATAGCGATGATTACCTTGTCGGCATCGGGAGCGCCGTAGTAGTTGAAGGGCTTATAGTCGGTGCCGAGCTTCTCATTCACCTTGTTCATGTACTCGACGGCGACCTCAGGAACGGCGTCATAGTACTTGTTGCAGGCCTCACGTGCCTGGAAGAAAATGTCGCCGTTCTGAGCCTGGCCGCGCAGCACAGGGTGCTCAGGATTCAAAGCGTGGCGGCGGAACTCATTAACTGCGTCCCAGTCAAGCATTTCGCCCAGATCCTCATAGTCCCAGGTCTCAATCTTCTGTACCTCGTGGGAGGTACGGAAGCCGTCAAAGAAGTGCAGGAAGGGCACCTTGCCCTTGATAGCGGCCAGATGGGCCACAGCGCCCAGATCCATGACCTCCTGAGGGGAGTTGGAGCAGAGCATAGCATAACCGGTCTGGCGGCAGGCATACACGTCGGAATGGTCGCCGAAGATATTCAGGGCATGGGTAGCCACTGTACGGGCGGAGACGTGGATAACGCTGGGCAGTAGCTCGCCGGCGATCTTGTACATATTGGGGATCATCAGCAAGAGGCCCTGGGACGCGGTATAGGTGGTGGTCAGCGCGCCAGCGGCAAGGGAGCCGTGGACAGCGCCGGCAGCGCCGGCCTCAGACTGCATCTCGGTGACACGCACCTCGCGGCCGAACAGGTTTTTACGGCCTGCGGCAGCATACTTATCGGTCTCGTCGGCCATCACGGAAGAGGGCGTGATGGGGTAGATGGCGGCAACGTCGGTAAACGCATATGATACATGCGCGGCGGCGTTGTTGCCATCCATGGTCTTCATTTTTCTTGGCATTTTAACGATTTCCTCCTTTTAGGATGCTCGGTGTGCCGGGCGGACAGAGCCGTGCCTCGCACTTACCAATACATTTTACCATCAATTTCGTTTTCTGTAAAGGGATTAAATCGTTTATTTTGTGATTTTTTTGTACCGGACCCCGAGATTTATTTATGAGGCTGTTGCACAAACATGAATTTTGCGCTATAATACACGTTGCAGGGCAGTAAAAACATCATTCGCGGGGTTATGGGATATGCCAAAACATTTTTCGCCACCAAGAAAACCTGTTCTGGCGGTGTGGCGCAATAGGCTGGGCATGTGTTTTGCGGTCCTAACGCTGGCATTCTCCCTAACGCAGCCTGGACAGAGCTTTTTTAACTGGGCCTGCTACGAGCTGGGCTTCAATGACCATAGGAGTGAAACGGGGCTTCTGGAGGTACACATCATTGATGTGGGCAAGGCAGATGCTATTCTGATACGCAGCGGGGGGCATACGGCGCTGATAGACGCGGGAAAGCCTATATCCTCAGGCACTGTGGTGGATTACCTCATCCGGAATAATGTAAACTATCTGGACTTCCTGATAATGTCACATCCGGACAGTGACCATATAGGAGGTATGCCCGGTTTGCTCAAGGAACTCGGCGTGGGTACGTTTATCCGGTCCGGGACAAGCTATTTTTCCGGCGAGGGCTTTGAGCTGCAAGAGCTTCATGATGTACTGGAGTGGAAAAATATAGACACCGTGAAGCTGGAGCTGGGGGACAGTTTTGCTGTGGGAGAGGCGATATTCACAGTGGTGGGGCCTGTGGGCAGCTTCGAGGATCCTAATAATTCATCACTGGTGCTGCGTATGGACTGCAAGGACTTTTCAGCGATGTTCTGCGGGGATATGGAGTACGAGGCTGAACAGGCGCTGATTCTCAGCGGACAGGATATTGACGTCGACTTGTTGAAGGTGGGGCACCATGGCAGCAATACGTCCAGCAGCCTGCGGTTTGTGTATGAAACCTCGCCCAAATATGCGGCGGTTTCTACTGCGCTGGACAGGAACCAGCTGCCAAAAGACGAGGTGCTGGAGCGCCTGGAAAACTGCGGGGCGGAGATATACCGTACAGATACGGACGGAAATATCGTCTTTATATATGACGGAGAGAACGTCCGGGCCAGATTGGATAAGGAGGAGCGTACAAATTATGAAACAGTTGATAATAGACCGTTTTGAGGGCAAATTTGCTATATGCGAGGACGCAGAGGAGAAATACTTTGCCATAGAGACATCTGAGCTGCCTGATGGGGCTAGGGAGGGGGATGTACTCAGGATAACCGACGAGGGCGAGCTGCTGCTGGACCAGGAGGCCACTAATGCCCGTCGGGAGAAAATCGCCGCAAAGCAGCACAAAGCCTTTGGACTATAAGCAGGGCTGTTGGGCAGACTATAATGCAAAGGATGTGTTTCTAATGGGCAAGCTGAGCTATATCCTGGGCCGAGCGCTCAGGATGGACTATGGCGAGATGTTCCGTACAGTTGGGATCGTCCACGGTATCACCGGGCGAAACAGGCCCGCTGTGCTGGCAGATATTGTCAGCTGTGGACTGCGTTATGGCGCGGGCTTTAACGACTATCTGCTCTGTGAGTTTTACAATCTGACCCCGGAACAGAGAGCGACCTACGTTACACGTAGTGTGAATAATACACTAGTACAGATGCTGAATGACCCGGAGTATTACAAGTATTTTGACTATAAAAGCGCGTTTTACAGCACTTTTGCGGAATTTATAGGCCGGGAATGGCTTGATTTTCCTGCAATTTCCAAGGAGCAGTTCGCCGAGTTTGTTAAAGACAAAGATGCTATTATTGTTAAACCCAACAATGGCACTGGCGGAAAAGGTGTTGAAAAGCTGACAATAGCCGACTACAAAAGCATCGACATGCTTTTCAGCAAACTGAAAGAGGACAATATCGGTGTGGTTGAGGAGGTGCTGAAGCAGCACCCCGGTCTTAACGAGCTGAATCCATACTCGGTAAACACCCTGCGCATTGTAACTATACGCAACGAGACAGGCGGGCATATACTCTACGCCCACCTGCGTATTGGTAATGGAGGCCGCCCAGTTGACAATCTTCATTCCGGCGGCATGTTCGCGCCAATCGACCTGGACACCGGCAGAATACAGTACCCTGCCTACGATAAAGACCGCAAGACCTATGAGAAACACCCAATGAGCGGCGTGACTATACAGGGAATGCAGATACCCCTTTGGGAACAGGCGAAGGAGCTCTGCCTGAAAGCGTCTGAGGTGGTACCGCAAATGCGCTATGTGGGCTGGGATGTGGCGGTAACCCCTGAGCGTCCGGTGCTGGTGGAGGGGAACAACCTGCCGGGATATGACATTCTGCAGATGCCTCCCCATACCCCCGACAAAATAGGTATGCTGCCTAGATTCAGGGAGTTTGTGGACGGTATATGAGCATAAGGAAAAAGCCGGTACGGTAATAAGCCGCACCAGCTTTTTGTGTATATTGTACGTATTTACTTTAGACATTCAGAGTTTCTTTATCTTATAGGCCGGGAGAATAGGAGGACTGTGCTTTAAGTGCAGGCCGTCTATCTCCTTGCGCCTCATGTGAACACTCTGCACCAGCCCGAAGCCCAGATAAAGGCACATGGAGGAGGAGCCTCCAGCGCTGAAGAATGGCAGGGTAATGCCCATGGCTGGAAGGATAACAAGGCACATACCGATGTTCCACACAGACTGTAGGGCTATAATGCCGAAGAAGCCGAAACAGATATATTTCCCCAGGTCGTCCCTTGCGGAGTTTGCAACGTGGAGCACCTTCATCATGAACAGGAACAGCAGTGCGATAATTGCCACACTTCCTATGAAGCCAAGCTCCTCGCCCGCCACAGAGAAGATATAATCGCTCTGCTGGAAGGGCACAATATTGCTGCGGACTCTCGGACCCTGCCCAAGTCCCTGACCTTTAAGGCCTCCGCTCCCAATGGAGATACGCCCCTGCCACTGCTGGAAACCGTCTCCAGCACGGATATCCGGGTCGGTGTCCAGGTTGAACACCGCCACAAAACGGTTTTTCTGGTAGTCCTTCAGCACATACTGCCATACAATAGGCAAGGCAACAAGGACCACGCCGGCAAGCATTGCAAAATATCTCAAAGGTACGCCGGCGGCAAGGGTCATAAACAGGAACATGGCAAAAAATCCGATAGTGGCTCCGGTGTCGCCCTGAAGCTCGCACAGGCCCATGGGGATTGCAGCGTGCAGGCAGAGCATGACAATCTGAGGAAAGCTGCCGATTTCACCGCGTTTTTTGACAATGTCCAGATGTTTTGCAAAGGTTACCATAAAGGCTATCTTCACAAGCTCACTGGATTGGAAGGTCCGGCTGCCAATGCGTATCCACGCCCGGGCATCAACACCGCCGGAGCCCATGATACGCTCGCCGAAAAAATAGGTATATATCATGAGAAATACGGAAAACCCCGCAATGAGATACCAGAAGTTGGCAATATCAGCATAATCCATGGCGCTGACAATTACGGCGCCGACAGCCCCCAACACAATGGGAAAGAGCTGGGCGCGGAAGTAGTTCACTGAGATGGACTGTGAAACGCTGTGGAGCAGCAGCAGGCTGTAGGTGCACATAGATATCAGGAGTATCCAGAGGATAATGTCTGCACGTTTCAGATAACTAAAAATACTTTTTCCAATACTATTAAGCATATATATTCCCTTATTTTTCTCAAAAGCTTGACTTCAATATTATGTTGACCTATTTTGATATTATAACACATTACCCCTCAGAGGGCAAGACAGAAAACCATGTTTGCCCCTTTTTTCCGATTCGCTCTTTACTATTTCGCGAAGATACACTATAATGGTAAGGCCATTTAGAAAAATTTGCTGGAAAGGTGTTGACTAAAGCCATGCTGACAGACATTGAAATCGCCCAGAGTGTGGAACTGAAGCCCATCAAGGAGATAGGCGAAAAGCTCGGGCTCACAGAGGACGAGCTGGAGTTCTACGGCAAGTACAAGGCCAAAATAAGCGAGAGGGCAATGGAGAGGCTTCGGGACCGTCCCGACGGCAAGCTGATACTTGTGACCGCAATTAACCCAACTCCCGCCGGCGAGGGTAAGACCACCACTACTGCTGGACTGGGACAGGCTATGGCGAAGATAGGCAAGAATGCCGTTATAGCCCTCAGGGAGCCATCATTGGGGCCAGTGTTTGGCATTAAGGGCGGCGCCGCAGGGGGCGGCTATGCTCAGGTGCTTCCTATGGAGGATATCAACCTCCATTTCACTGGGGACATGCACGCCATAACCTCAGCCAACAATCTCTGTTGTGCAATGCTTGATAACCACCTGCAGCAGGGGAATACTCTGGGAATAGACCCAAGGCGTATTCTCATAAAGCGCTGTCTTGACATGAACGACCGGGCGCTGCGCAATGTGATAGTGGGCCTCGGCGGGAAGATAAACGGCGTGCCCAGAGAGGACAATTTTATTATCACTGTTGCCAGCGAGGTTATGGCTATACTCTGTCTTGCTAAGGACACGGTAGACCTAAAGGAGCGCCTGGGAAATATTCTGATAGCCTATGACTATGAGGGCAAACCGATTTATGCAAAGGACATTAAGGCCGAGGGTGCAATGGCTGCGCTCCTGAGGGACGCCATAAATCCAAACCTGGTACAGACTATAGAGGGCACACCGGCTATCATGCATGGCGGCCCATTTGCCAACATTGCCCACGGCTGCAACTCGGTGCGGGCCACAAGGCTGGCGTTAAAGCTTGCAGATTACTGCATAACAGAGGCAGGCTTCGGCTCAGATTTGGGTGCGGAGAAATTTATGGATATTAAGTGCCGCATGGCAGGACTTGCTCCGGACTGTGTGGTGGTGGTAGCTACAGTACGCGCCCTGAAGTACAACGGCGGCGTACCAAAGGCCGAGCTGTCAACTGAGAATGTGGAGGCGCTGGAGAAGGGGATTGTCAACCTAAAGGCGCATGTGGAGAACATGCACAAATTTGGTGTACCTGTAGTTGTAGCTATCAACCGCTTTGGTACAGACACTGACGCTGAGCTGAAGGTGATTGACGGCTGCTGCAAGGAGCTGGGAGTGAGCTACGCCCTGTCTGAGGTTTTTGGAAAGGGCGGCGAAGGCGGTATGGAACTGGCAAAGACTGTCTGCGACGTAATAGACAGCAGCGAGAGCAATTTTGCCCCTATCTATCCTGATGATGCCACAGTTGAAGAGAAGATAGGCGCTATTGCCGGGAAAATATACGGTGCTTCCGGCGTGACCTTCACAAATCAGGCCAATAAGTCGCTTAAGGAGATAAAAGCTCTGGGAGGCGATAAAATGCCGGTATGTATTGCAAAGACCCAGTATTCACTGTCCGACGACCCGGCACTGCTGGGGAGGCCCACAGGCTTTACAGTGACTATCAGGGACCTGAAGCTGTCCTCAGGCGCAGGGTTTGTGGTTGCGTACGCTGGCGATATTATGACTATGCCGGGACTGCCCAAGGTGCCTGCCGCAGAAAAAATAGACGTGGACGACAATGCGGTGATTCATGGATTGTTCTGACAAGGAGAAAAGCTTTACAACAAACTTGCCCAGTGAAACCCAGGCCCTGGCAGAACGTATAGCCGCTGGGCTCCACGGTGGTGAAGTGATTGCCTTTACAGGCGGCATGGGGGTGGGCAAAACTGCCTTTACCCGCGGGCTTGCTGTCGGCCTTGGTGCTGGGGATGTTGCCAGCAGCCCAACCTTCGCCATAGTGAATGAGTATGAGGGCAGGCTGACGCTGGAGCATTTTGACATGTACCGCATTGAAACTTGGGACGACCTGTATTCCACCGGCTTCTTCGATTATCTTGACACAGACCGGGTGCTGGCTATTGAGTGGAGCGAGAATATTGAAGGTGCTCTGCCTGAGGATACTATATATGTAGATATCCGTCCGGGCGAGACTGATGACCAGCGGGTGATAACCGTCAGAGGCTGGAAGGGGGAACTATAATGCTTATATTGGGGATAGAATCCTCCGCCGGGCCGGCGTCAGCAGCGGTTGCACAGGATGGCCGCCTGCTGGGGGAGTTCTTTGTAAACACTAAACAAACCCACAGCCAGACGCTCCTGCCCATGGTAGAGGCGCTGCTGCAAAACCTTGGGCTTGGGTGTAAAGACCTTGACTGTATAGCTGTATCCAATGGTCCGGGGTCGTTTACAGGGGTGCGTATCGGAGTGTCGTGTGTAAAGGGGTTGGCCTTGTCGCATGGTATTGCTTGCTGTGGACTGTCTACACTGGAGGTCATAGCTTATAGCGGCGTGGGCTTTGTGGGCAGCATTATTTGTGCGGCAATGGACGCACGGTGCGGGCAGGTATATAATGCTATATTCGAAGCCACTCCAGAAGGGCTTGTGCGCCTGACAGAGGACCGGGCAATTTCAATAGAGGAGTTGGGCAGGGAATGTGAGCATTACGGGCGGCGGCTTGTGCTCTTTGGAGACGGAGCTGCTGTTTGCCATAAGGAGTTTGCCGCCTGGGGCGCTGGATTGGCCCCGGAGGCGGTTAGGTTCCAGAGGGCCGGCAGTGTGGCGCTGCTGGCAGAGGGCAGACAGTGGATTTCTTCCGGGGAGTTGCTGCCAGCCTATCTGCGTATGCCACAGGCTGAAAGGGAACTGAAAGCAAAGCTGAAAAACAGGGAGGAAACAAAATGAAACTTGCAATAGGCTGCGACCATGGCGGGTTTAAGCTTGCCGGGGTATTGAGGGCCCACATGAAGGATAAAGGAATTGAGTATGTGGATTTCGGCACACATAGTACGGATTCAGTGGACTACCCTCTGATAGCAAATCAGGTGGCAAAGGCTGTGTCAGGCGGCGAGGCTGACCTGGGCGTGCTGGTGTGCTCTACGGGTATAGGCATATCCATTGCTGCCAATAAGGTAAAGGGCATACGTGCGGCGGTGGTTACAAACGAGCTCTGTGCAGAGCTTACCCGCAGCGACAATGACTCCAATATCCTGTGTATGGGAGGAAAGGTCGTGGATGAGGAGACTGCTGTGAAAATATTTGACACATTTGTAAATACACGCTTTGAAGGGGGCCGTCACGCAAGGCGTGTCGGGCAGATAACTGATATAGAGGCAGGCAGACTATAAGGAGGGAATACCGTGAAAAAATATGATAATGTCTTTGTTATGGACCATCCGCTTATACAGCATAAGCTGACATTTCTGCGCAGTGTGGAGACTGGCACTAAGGAATTTCGGGAATTGGTGAGCGAGATTGCCAACCTGATGTGCTATGAATCTACCAGGGACCTTCCGCTGATGGATGTTGAGACGGTGACACCCATGCAGAAGACTACCACTAAGGTGATAGCCGGACGCAAGCTGGCATTTGTCCCCATACTCCGGGCGGGCCTTGGAATGGTGGACGGTATGCTTAATCTTGTGCCCTCAGCTAAGGTAGGGCATATCGGCCTTTACCGGGACCATGACACGCTAAAGCCAGTGGAGTATTATAACAAGCTGCCCCAGGATATCACCGAGCGGGACGTTATAGTGCTGGACCCAATGCTGGCGACAGGTGGCTCGGCTATGGACGCCATCACCATAGTGAAGCGCAGCCAGCCCAAGAGTATCAAGTTTTTGTGCATAATTGCCGCCCCCGAAGGGCTGGAGGTGCTGACAAATGCCCATCCGGATGTACAGATATACTGTGCAGCTGTGGACGAGAAGCTAAATGAGAACGGCTATATCCTGCCTGGTCTGGGCGACGCCGGGGACAGGATATTCGGTACTCTGTAAAGAAAGCTTTTCATTTCTGGAAAAATGTGATATAATATACAGGACAATGTATTCTGACCGTATAATTTTAAAATAAGGAAGCGTTTGGATGAGCGAAATTATGACATATCCCATCAGCGACGCGGTTACGCTGAAAAGCTTTACCGACCCAAGATTCAAGACCATGCGGGTGTCGGTAAATATGCTGCTGCCACTTAATAAGTCCACTGCGGCAAGAAATGCTATACTGCCGTCACTGGTGGGCCGGGCCACTCGGGAGTACCCGGACTACACGGCATTGGGCCGCAGGCTGTCATACCTGTATGGCGCTAGCCTGGGCTCAGGGGTGCAGAAGATAGGGGAATACCAGGCCTTGGGGCTGTCCGCAGGGGGGATTGCCAGCAGGTATGCCTTTGGCGGTGAGGATATGTTTGCTGAGCTCAGCGGCCTGCTGCTGGGAGTCCTCTTTGACCCGCTGCAGGATGAGAACGGCCTGTTCCCGGAGGATGGCTTTACGCAGGAGAAGCGTCAGCAGTTGGAGCAGAAGGACGCGGAGTTCAGCGACAAAATGATATACGCCCACCAGCGCTGCCACGAGCTGCTGTTTGAAGGCAGGCCCGCCGGTTTGGACCGCCTGGGCAGCAGAGAGGACATTGAAGCTCTGACTCGTGAGGACCTTCGCGGGGCGTGGGAAGAGCTTTTGGTTGGGGCAAGGTTTGAGATATTCACATTGGGCGACTGCCAGCCGGATGTTGATGCACTGAGGGAGAGATTTTCAAAGATAGGCATGGCCCATAAGCTTCAGCCGGTGCCCTATGAGAAGCCCGAACTGAAAAGGGTGACCGAGTGCCAGCCGGTAGCCCAGTCCAAGCTGACTATGGCCTTTAGAGCACAGGTGCCGGCGGAGGAGCGGCTGCTGTTCCAGCTCACCAGCGCTGTGCTGGGCGAGCCCACCAGTTCTAAGCTTTTTCAGAATGTGCGGGAAAAGCAGAGCCTTTGTTACTATTGCGACAGCGCTTTCTCCTGGGTAAATAACGCCATGTTTATAGAGAGCGGCGTTGAAACAGATAACCTTGACCGGGCCGAGGAAGCTATACTGGCCCAGCTTACCGCAATGCAAAAAGGTGAAGTCAGCGAGGACGAGCTAAAGTATGCTAAACGATATATGTGCAACCATCTGCGCGCTGTGAAGGACTCACTTCACAGGGTGGAGAGCTGGTATATGAGCAGGGCTTTCGACCAGCCGGACATGTCCCCGGAACAGGCGGCAGGCATTTTGACCGAATATACTGTGGATGACGTGGTGCAGGCGGCAAACCGGCTGCAGCCGGCGGTGGTCTACAAGCTGAAAGGGGGCGGGGAATAATGGAGCTTCAAAAAATCGAAAGTGCCAGGACGGGAGATTTTTACTATAAAGGAAGTCACCCATCCGGCCTTGACATCTATCTGTACCCAAAGGAGAACGGCTCCAGTACCCGGGCGATGTTCGGCACAAAATACGGCTCCATTGACAGTTGCTTTCAGCTCAGCGACGAGACAGAGCCGGAGACTGTCCCTGAAGGGATAGCCCACTACCTTGAGCATAAGCTTTTTGAGAGCGAGGACGGCGACGCATTTGCCAGGTATGCGGAGACTGGGGCTAACGCCAACGCTTTTACGGGCTTTGAGTCCACCTGCTATGTGTTCTCATGCACAGACCGGCTGTACGACTCCCTGCGCATACTGCTGGACTTCGTTCAATCTCCCTATTTTACCGAGGAGACGGTGGCTAAGGAGCAGGGCATTATCGGACAGGAGATAAAGATGTATGAGGACCTGCCGGGGTGGAGGGTGTTTTTCAACTATCTTCAGGCCATGTACCATAAGCACCCGGTGAGAGACGATGCGGCAGGGACCATTGAGAGCATTGCAAGGATAACCCCCGAGTACCTGTACCGCTGTTATCACACTTTTTATAACCTGAATAATATGGCCCTGGTGCTTGCAGGCAGGTTTGATGTTGATAAAGTGCTGGAGGTCTGTGACGAGATGTTGAAGCCCTCGCCGCCTGTGAGTGTTAAGCGGGTGTTTCCTGAGGAGCCGGACACAATAGTCAAGCCTGTAATAGAGCAAAAGCTTTCGGTAGCCATGCCGGTGTTCCAGTTTGGATACAAAGGGAGCGCCATGAATAAAACTACAGAAAAGGACCTTGCCGCAATGAGCGCCCTGCTCAACATACTAGCGTCTGACGCTTCTGTAATGTTCCGCAGGCTGCTTGACAGTGGGCTGATTAACGAGGCGAGCTTCAGCAGAGACTATTTTGAGGGCTCCGGATATGCCACCGTAATGTTTGGGGGAGAGTCCAGGGACCCGGAGGCCGCCGCGTCAATTATCCGCGAAGAGGTTTCGAGGCTGCAAAGGGAAGGTATCCCGGAGGAGGATTTCCGGTGGGCCAAGCGCAGCCTGTATGGGGAGAGTATATCAGCCTTAAACCATGCGGCGGGTATAGTAAGCTGGATTATGGATTTTACCTTTAAGGGGTTAGAACTGTTCACATATATTGACGCCCTGGCAGAGCTTACCCTGCCCCAAGTCCAGGAAAAGCTGGACTCACTTCGGGACGACCGCAGCGTGTTGTCGGTGATACGCCCAATTTAGTTCGCAGGAAAGGATGGATTTATCAGGTGGAGCATTTAGTTGAATTTCCCGGTCTGGGGATAAACGTCAAGGTCAACGAAGTGGCGCTCCAGGTGACAGAGAGCTACAGCATCCGCTGGTATGGGGTGATAATTGCCTTTGGCTTCTTACTGGCCATTGTCTATGCTTGGAGCAGCGTAAAGAAAATGAATATAGATTCAAACAAGCTGATAGACGCGGTTATAGCCGGAACTGTCGGCGGAATAGTCTTTGCCCGCCTGTATTATGTGGTGTTTTTCCACGACGGCAGCGGGCATAACAGGTACTTTGAGAATCCCATAGAGATTTTGAAGATACACGACGGCGGCATTGCCATATACGGCGGAATCATAGGCGCTCTTCTGGTAGGTGGCCTTGTAGCCAAGTGGAGGGGGCTGCGGGTACCGGCTGTTTTGGATATAGTCTGTCTTGGCTTCCTTATAGGCCAAGGCATTGGGCGCTGGGGAAACTTTGTAAATCAGGAGTGCTTCGGAGAGCCCACAAATCTGCCCTGGGGAATGGTAAGCGACAATACCGGCGGCGTGGCGGTGCACCCCTGCTTCCTGTATGAATCGCTCTTATGCCTTCTGGGATTTGTGCTGCTGCACATATTTACCCGAAAATACCGGAGGTACGACGGTCAAACCTTCATTCTGTATATCATCTGGTATGGCGTGGTGCGGTTCTTTATAGAGGGCACCCGCACGGACAGCCTGCTCATTTTTGAAAATGGGCCGAAGGTGTCCCAGGTGGTGGCAGCGGGCTGTGTGGTGGTTGGAGTGGTACTGCTGGTACTCTTCCGAAACAGGAACGACCTTTCCGGCTGCGGCAACAGATATGTTATGGAGTCATTAGGGCTGATAAAGACAGAGGTTGACCCAGCCCTGAAGACCAGCACTATCTTTGGGGACCTGCCCCCTGTAGAGGATGATAAAAAGCCTGAGACAAAAACTGAAGCTTCCAATGAAGAAAAAGAAAGCAGGTGAGGAATTGGCACTGCGTATAGACGGAAAGGCCGTTGCAGCCAAAATCAAGGCCCAGGTGGCCGGGGAAGCTGCTATACTGGCGGAAAAGGGCATTGCTCCCGGACTTGCGGTAGTTATAGTGGGCAGCGACCCGGCCTCGAGAATTTATGTAAACAACAAGAAGAAGGCCTGCCAGGAGGTTGGCATATACTCAGAGGAGTATGCCCTGCCGGAGGGGACGACCCAGGAGGAGCTGCTGGCTCTTGTGGATAGGCTGAATCACGAGCCCAAAATCAGCGGTATTTTGGTACAGTCTCCGCTTCCAAAGGGACTCAACGAATCCGCGCTGGTAGAAGCTATCGACCCAAAGAAGGACGTGGACGCTTTTCATCCATATAATGTGGGCAAGCTCATGCAGGGCAGGCAGATATTTTTGCCGTGTACCCCTGCTGGAGTGATTGAGCTGCTTAAATCAGCCAATGTGGAGATAGCCGGGAAAAGCTGTGTGGTGATAGGCCGCAGCGATATTGTGGGCAAGCCAATGGCTATGCTCCTTATGCAAAATAACGGTACTGTTACCATCTGCCACAGCAGAACCCAGAACTTGGCGGAGATATGCCGTGGTGCAGATATCCTGGTGTCCGCAGTGGGCAAGGCAGGCTTTGTCACCGGGGATATGATAAAGCCCGGGGCGGCGGTTATAGACGTTGGCATGAATCGTGACGAGAGTGGGAAGCTCTGCGGCGATGTGGTATTTGAGGAGGCCGAGAAGGTTGCCGGGTGCATTACGCCTGTCCCAGGCGGGGTGGGCCCCATGACTATCGCAATGCTCATGCAGAACACAGTAACCGCAGCAAAGCTGCAAAACGGCATTAGCTGAGAATCTAGTGAAAGGAACGGCCCGGCGTGCCGGACCGTGTGGCGTGGTTTATGGGTAAACTGCTGGAAAAAATCCGCTCGCCCCAGGACCTTAGGCAGCTGAGCCGCCCGGAGCTGGACTCACTATGTGAGGAGATGCGCGAGGCCATAATCCAGACGGTGTCCGACAACGGCGGGCATCTGGCCTCAAACCTCGGGGTGGTAGAGCTTACGGTGGCTCTGGGACTGGTATTTTCGCCTCCTGAGGATGCCCTGGTATGGGATGTGGGTCATCAGAGCTACCCGTATAAGCTGCTTACCGGCCGCTATAACGAGTTCTCAACACTGAGGCGGGAGGGAGGGCTTTCCGGCTTCCCCAACCGGGATGAGAGTCCTTGTGACAGTTTTACCAGCGGACACAGCAGTGCGTCCATATCCTCGGCCCTGGGCCTTTCTGAGGCCTGCCGCCTGCAGAGCAAAGATGGCTATGTGGTGGCAGTTATCGGTGACGGAGCACTCACCGGCGGGCTGTCCTTCGAGGGCCTTAACAACGCCGGACAGCACCGCCGAAATCTTATAGTAATACTCAATGACAATACCATGTCCATATCAAAAAATGTGGGCTCTCTGGCTAGATACCTCACTTACATGCGCACGAAACCAGGTTATATCAAAGCAAAGAGCAGCGTTGAGGACGCACTCGGGCACCTGCCGCTGGTGGGGAAGCCAATAGCCAGGCTTATGCGCAGGGTTAAGAGCAACATCAAGAAAATATTATATAACTCAACTATTTTCAGTGACCTTGGATTTGCCTATTATGGCCCATTTGACGGTCACAATATCAAGGAGCTGTCCGAGACTTTTGAGGCCGCTAAGCTGGTGCGCAAGCCAGTGCTTATCCATGTGCGCACATATAAAGGCAAGGGCTATCAATACGCTGAGCAGTCCCCAACTTTATATCACGGTATATCCAGCTTTGACGTGGATACCGGCGACCCGGGCGAAAAGGCTCAGAGTTTCTCGGATGTGTTCGGGCAGACCCTCTGCCAACTGGCCCGAGAGGACGATAGAATCTGCGCTATTACCGCCGCTATGGCTGAGGGTACAGGTTTAGCTGGCTTCAGGCAGCAGTTTAAAGGCCGCTTCTATGATGTTGGCATAGCTGAGGAACATGCGGTGACTTTTTCCGGGGGGCTGGCAGTTGGAGGTATGCTGCCAGTATTCGCTGTATACTCAACTTTCTTACAGCGCAGCTACGACCAGCTCATACACGATGTTGCCATGCAGAAAATCAAGATACTTCTTGCCATAGACCGTGCCGGGATTGTAGGTGAGGACGGCATGACCCACCAGGGATTGTTTGATGTAGCTTTCCTGCGGACTGTGCCGGGTGTTACACTATACTCACCCACATATTTTCAGGAACTGCGTGAGCAGCTGGCGTACCTGGCAAAGGGCGGCAGCGGGATATGTGCGGTACGTTATCCGAGGGGACGGGAGCTGTATAAGCCCTCATATTTCCATAGCGGAATAGAGCCTTTTTCAGTGTACGGTCCGCCCGAAGCTGAGACATGTATTGTCACCTATGGCAGACTGTTCTCCTTTGCTGCAGAGGCTGCGGACAAACTTAAAGCCTGTGGTACAGACGTGAAGCTTCTGAAGCTAAACCGGGTGATACCCATCGAGTGCGCCGCTGCAAGGGAAGTTATCAGTTGCCGCCAGGTATTTTTCTTCGAGGAGGGTATCCGTCAAGGGGGAGCAGGTGAGCATTTCGCCAGTCTGCTGCTGGAGGAGGGCTTTGCCGGAAAATACGTGCTGCGGGCTATAGACCAGCCTTTTGTGAAGCACGCGCCAATGTTCCGGGCCCTGGAGACGCTAGGACTGAACGCTGAGGGTATTATGAAAACTGTGTTGGAGCACTTCGGAGAGGAGGAAGATAGGCTTGCCGAAAAAGAGGCTTGACATGCTGGTGCTGGACAGAAATCTCGCTCCTAGCCGTGAGCGGGCAAAGGCGCTTATTATGTCCGGGGATGTCTACGTGGACAATCAGAAGGCTGATAAGCCTGGAGACCTCTACTCTGAGGATGCCCAGGTTGAATGCCGGAGTAGCGGGATGAAATATGTGAGCCGCGGTGGATTGAAGCTTGAGAAGGCTATGGAGGTGTTTGGTCTTAAACTAGCTGGATTTACGTGTATGGACGTGGGGGCATCTACCGGCGGTTTTACCGATTGTATGCTGCAAAATGGCGCTAAAAAAGTTTACTCTATTGATGTTGGCTACGGCCAGTTAGCATGGCAGCTGCGGAATGATTTTAGAGTCGTAAACCTTGAGCGCACCAATGCACGATATCTCTCCCAGGAACAGGTGCCGGAGGACATAGACTTCTTCTCGGTAGACGTATCGTTTATATCACTGACTCTGGTGCTTCCGGCTATACGTGAGCTGCTGGGTATGAGTGGACGGGGAGTGTGCCTTATAAAACCACAGTTCGAGGCGGGCCGGGATAAGGTAGGCAAAAAAGGTGTTGTTCGAGACCCGGCGGTGCATTCGGAGGTTATAGAAAAAATAATTGGTTTTGCACTTGGTAACGGTTTTTCGGTGCTGGGACTGGATTTTTCGCCGGTGAAAGGGCCTGAGGGGAATATAGAGTACCTAATTCTGCTGGAGAGGTCGGATTCACCGGAGCTTAGTGTGGAAGTGTTGGGCCTGGGGGATGTCGTGGAGGCGTCCCATAAAAGCTTGGACAAATAGGAGGAAGGCGTGATACTTTACCACTATTTTGACCGAAGGACAGGTCCTTTCCGCACTCTTTCGGATTTACTGGAAGACGAGGCCAAGGCCCTGCTGGAAGAGGTGAAAAGAGAACGTCCAGGCTCCCAATGCGCTCAGAGGCACGATAAATATGTGGAGTACCGGCATAACTGTGAGGCCATACTTCGCAGGGAATTTACAAAGAAGGGCGGGGTTATCCGCAGGCAGTCGCCTTATTATATGGTGGTAGGGCATAGCCCGTGGCTTAGCACCTGGTATGAGGACTGCGGAGTAGTTAAAATCCATGCTAGGGAGTTCGACGTACAAACGCTGTCCTTCACTTACGGAGACTCAATGCCCACATTCAGTCCAACAATAAACGACGGCAGAGAGTACCGGCACCAGCTTTACACATATGACGAGATACTGACAGTTATTGATAAATACGGCCTGCCCCAGGACTGGAACGATGACGGCAGCCAGGGCCCGGAAAGATATATTGAAGTCCACGTGTGGAGCGACGAGACCATATCTCTATATAGATGACCCGGATGGGAGGCATTACCCCATGAAAATAGCCATAGCGCCCAATCCAGCAAAAAAGCAGGCGCCATCCTTAGCAGAAGAGGCCGCCCGGGTACTAAATTCTGCCGGATGTGAAACTGTCCACATAGCTGGAATGTATGAGGAGGGTGTACCGCACAGTGAGGCTGCAAAGCTTATTAACTGCTGTGATGTACTCATAGCCGTAGGTGGGGACGGCACAATTATTAATGCAGCAAAGCTTGCCGCTGAGTTAAATAAACCACTTCTGGGCCTCAACGCCGGGAAGCTGGGTTTTACAGCCGGGCTTGAGCCGGAGCAGATGCACCTGCTGCCAAAGCTGGCCCAGGGGCGGTGGCGGGAAGAGCGCCGGATGATGCTGGAGGTTTCCCTATATTCTGACGAGGGACAGCGAAAATTCTACACGCTGAACGACTCGGTGGTATCAGCTGAGCTTGCGAAGATAGTGGAATATAGGGTAGCTATAGATGATAATTCCGGTTACCTGTACCGGGCCGACGGTTTCATTGTGGCGACGCCCACAGGCTCTACGGCTTACTCCCTGTCTGCCGGTGGGCCGGTGGTAGAGCCCACCTTGGACTGTATGATATACACACCCATTTGTCCTCACTCACTTTTTAACCGTAGTGTGATGTTTGCCCCGGACACCCGGCTGGTAGTGGACATTCCCCGGAACAGAGGCAGGCTATTCTTAACTATAGACGGGGCAGCCCCGGTGGAGCTGAAGGCCGGCGACAGGATGATATTTGCCAGAGCAAGGCGCTGCGCCAGGTTTATAAAACTGACAAATAATAATTTTTACGATATACTAAACCAGAAACTGCTGGAAACTCAATAATTAAGGCTTACCTGCCGGAAAGGAATACCCATGAAAACCCGACGCCATGCCAAGATTTTAGAGCTGATACGAGAGCACGACATAGAAACTCAGGACGAGCTTATCCAATACCTGCGAGAGGCGGGCTTTGATGTGACCCAGGCCACTGTATCCAGGGACATTAAGGAGCTACGACTGATAAAGACCCTGTCCGGCAGCGGCAGGTACAAATATTCCACCGGCAGCGACGGCGGCATGGATATGTCCTCGAAGTTCCATTCACTGTTTACAGACAGCGCAATTTCAGTGGACAGCGCTATGAATATCCTGGTGATAAAATGTATGGTGGGCATGGCTCAGGCGGTCTGCGCGTCTATGGACGCTATGTACTGGAAGGATTTTGTGGGCACCCTGGCTGGTGACGATACCATATTTGTGGTCTGCCGTACAGAGGCCGCTGCCAGAGAGACCCAGGACGAGTTGCGGAAGCTGCTCATGAACTGATTTTTCAGTCAGCAAACTTGATAAAACTGCGGAAACAGGAGGCTTTTGCGCGTGCTTTCAGAGCTTTTTATCAACAATATTGCCGTGATAGAGCGGGCATCTATAGACCTGGAGCCGGGATTTACCGTGCTGACAGGCGAGACCGGTGCGGGTAAATCAATGATAATCGACGCTATCCATGCTGTGCTGGGAGAGCGCACCTCAAAGGAGCTGGTGCGTACCGGCGAGGCTTCGGCATCGGTGTCGGCAATGTTCACCGGCCTGTCAGAGGATGCACTGGAGATACTTGACAGCCTATCCGTGCCCAGAGAGGAGGACGGCTCCCTTTTGGTACAGAGGGACATAAAACTGGAGGGCAGGTCTGCCTGTAAACTCAACAGCGTGCCCGCAACGGTGTCTATGCTAAAGGCTATTGCCCCAAGGCTCGTAGGAATACATGGCCAGCATGAGAGCTATGAATTGCTCTCGCCTGAGCTGCATATGACATATATAGACAGCTTCGGAAAACTGGAGAATCTTTTGGAAAAATACCAGGCAGGCTATAAACGGCTTCGGGAGCTCCAGCGGCAGTTGCGGGAGCTGGATACAGACGAGAACGAAAAGAGCCGCCGTATGGACCTTTTGCGTTACCAGATAGATGAGCTTGAGGCGGCGAACATAAATCCCGGGGAGCGGGAAGCCTTGACGCAGAGCCGGGACATTGCCAGAAACGGAGAGCGCATTTCTTCTGCGGTGGAGATGGTGAAGGCTTTGCTTGCCGGTGACGAGGAGCGCGGAGGGATACTTTCCGATGTTTCGATTGCCGCCGGAGAGCTTGAGCGCATGTCAGGATACATGTCCCAGCTGGAGGAGCCGGTGCAGAAGCTACGGGAGGCTGGGTTCCTGCTGGAGGATGTGGATGCCGTCCTACAGGGCATATCTGTGGACTTTGACCCCGCAGCTTTGGACGAAATAGAGAGCAGGCTTGATATGCTGTACCGGCTGGGGCTGAAGTACGGCGAGAGCGAGGAGCAAATGCTGAGATATCTCGAGGACTGCCAGGAGGAACTGCACAAAATAGAGTTCTCCGACGAGGAAAAAGAGCGCCTGAGCGTTGAGTATGAACAGGAGAAGCAAAAAACTATAGCTCTGGCGAAGGAGCTATCTCAAAAGCGTCACACAGCCGCAGAACGCTTTACAAAACAGGTGAAGTCAGAGCTGGCGTTTCTGAACATGCCCGGGGTGGAGTTTGTTACCCAGATAGAGCGTGTGCCTCTGACACCAACCGGATGTGATAAGCTGCAATTTTTAGTCTCGGCAAATAAGGGCGAGCCTCCAAAGCCCTTGTCGAAGATAGCTTCCGGCGGCGAACTGTCCAGGATAATGCTGGCGGTTAAGACAGTGCTTTCGGGCCGGGACAAGATAGACACGCTTATTTTCGACGAGGTAGACGCCGGTGTCAGCGGCGCGGCGGCAAACCGTATAGGTGAAAAATTGCGACAGGTGAGCAAAAACCGGCAGGTGCTCTGTATCACACATCTGGCTCAGATAGCGGCCATTGCGGACCATCACCTTCGTATCAGTAAGCATGTGGAGAAGGGGCGCACATACACCCAGGTGGACCCTCTGGACCTTGAGGGACGCAAGCAGGAGCTGGCTAGGATAATCGGCGGGGACGAAATAACCCAGCTTCAGCTAGACATGGCTGAGGAAATGCTAAAAAGGACTTGACAAACCACGATTTATAGGGTAGAATAACTTCAATGGCTATGATGGAATAATGTAGGTGCCGCTCTATATGGCAAAGAGAGCCCGCGGCTGGTGTAAGCGGGAGCATGGCAGTGCCGAAGATACCTTCCTGAGCCGCCTTTCGGAACGTAAATACTTTTTTATGGAGAGTATTTACCAGTAGGAAAGGCCGTGAAGCGCACGTTACAGCGCCAGGGTATAACAGGTTTCGGTTCTATTGGGGCTCAAGCTGTCGTACCTGTGGAGACCGTTGCCGTGAGGCTTCGGTGAACTGAGGTGGTACCGCGACGATGTTCGCCCTCTGTTAAAGCTATGCTGGCGCAGGCTTTCACAGAGGGCTTTTTGCGTTGGCAGGAAGGTGATGAATATGGTAACACTAAAGCTTGCGGGCATGAAAGACGCCGGTGCCCTATTGGCTATACAGAAACAGGCGTTTCGAGCGCTGCTGGAGAAGTACCAGGACTACAGCACGAATCCAGCTATGGAGCCGATGACAACCCTGAAGCGCAAGCTTTCTGAGCGCGACTATTATTTTATCCTGATGGATGACGAGAAGGTGGGGTATATTGGCGTTAAGCATACAGAGGGCCTACTGTGTATAACGCCAGTCGGCCTGCTGCCAGAGTATCAGGGGAGAGGGATAGGGCATGAGGCGCTGAGGCTGCTGGAAGGGCTGTATCCTCAGAACCGGAGGTGGTCCCTGGGCACCATCCTGCAGGAGCAGGGGCTGTGCCGGTTTTATGAGAGCCTTGGATATAAACGCACCGGGGAAATTACCAATATTCAGCCGGGCATGGATGAGGTCGGATACGAAAAAATACTAGAAAATTGAAAGGATGACAGGAAATGCAGATTTTTGAGGAGCTGGAGGCAAGGGGGCTTATAGCCCAGACAACGGATAAGGAGCATTTGAGGGACCTGTTCAATAACGGTAAAGCGGTATTTTACATCGGCTTTGACTGTACCGCCGACAGCCTGACCGCCGGACACTTCATGGCACTTACAATGATGAAGCGCCTTCAGATGGCGGGCAACCGGCCCATTGCCCTTATAGGAGGCGCAACTACCATGATAGGCGACCCGTCCGGACGTACGGATATGCGTCCCATGCTTACCAGGGAAGATATCGACCATAATGCCGAGTGCTTTAGGCGGCAGATGGAGAAGTTTGTTGACTTTGGAGAGGGTAAGGCAATAATGCTCAATAACGCCGACTGGCTTACGAGCATTGGATATATTGACATTCTGCGGGAGGTGGGCGCCTGCTTCTCGGTAAACAATATGCTCCGGGCAGACTGCTATAAGCAGCGTATGGAGAAGGGCCTTTCCTTCCTTGAGTTCAACTATATGATAATGCAGTCCTATGACTTCTACCATATGTACCAGCATTACGGCTGCAATGTCCAGGTTGGCGGCGACGACCAGTGGAGCAATATGCTGGGAGGCACGGAGCTCATACGCCGAAAGCTGGGCAAGGATGCTCCGGCCCTGACCATAACCCTGCTTACAGACTCACAAGGAAAGAAGATGGGCAAAACTGCCGGAAATGCTGTCTGGCTGGACCCCAACAAGACTTCTCCTTTCGACTTCTACCAGTACTGGAGAAATGTGGACGACGGCAGCGTTATCAAGTGCCTGCGTATGCTCACCTTCCTGCCAATTGAGCAGATTAACGAGATGGCGGAGTGGAAGGACAGCCAGCTTAATCAGGCAAAAGAGGTTCTTGCCTTTGAGCTCACCAGGATGGTCCACGGAGAGGAAGAGGCTCAGAAAGCCCAGGAGGGTGCAAGGGCCCTGTTCAGCGCCGGAGGCAATACTACTAATATGCCCACAACTCAGCTTGTTGAGAGCGACATGGCAGATGGGCAGATAAGTGTCCTTGACCTGCTGGTAAAAACAGGCCTTGCCAGCTCCAAGGGCGAGGGCCGCAGGCTGGTCCAGCAGGGAGGGGTTTCCGTCAACGAGGAAAAAGTTGCCGATATCTCAGCGAGCTTCACTGAGAGCCAGCTAAAAGAGGGACTTGTTATTAAAAAGGGAAAGAAAGTGTTCCACAAAGCAGTACTGTAAATCTATGGGATGTAAGAATACTGTAAGATATTGTTTTAAAAGTTGAAAGAGAAATTTTGGATTACCGCAATAAAAATATGGCATACTTTCTTTATGAGAAAAGTATGCCATATTCATTTATATGCGGCAATTTGCTGTGCGGTTGTTTTGAGCATTATATACGCTGTCTTTGGCCTCTATCCTTTTGGTGAAAAGACTCTGGCATGGTGCGATATGTCACAGCAAGTGATACCGTTATTGATGGAGCTGAAGGATGTCCTCTCAGGAAATTCCGGATGGTTTCTGAATCTGCAAAATGCCGGGGGTATGAGCTTCTGGGGAGTATTCTTCTTCTTCCTGTCAAGTCCATTCCATCTGTTTGTGCTGTTTGTGGAGAAAGCGGATATTTACCTGCTGGTAAATATCCTTGTGTTGATAAAGTTATCCCTTGCCGCTGCCTCTGCATCTGTATTTTTCAAACGGGAAGCACCCAACCTGCTGCCGCCCGCTCATTTGGCACTATGTATAAGCTATGGGCTATGCGGATATGGGCTGATGTACTACCAGAACTTAGTCTGGCTGGACATGCTCTACCTGTTCCCACTTACAATGCTGGGCTTTGTCAGACTGATAGAGAAGGGGAGAGCAGGATTTCTCACCGTATGCCTGACACTAAGCATTATATTTAACTATTATCTCAGCTATATGCTGTTTCTCGGCATGATAATATGCGGTACTGTCTTCATATTTGGATATGTGCAGAAAGAACGGCGCGGAGAGCTGGCGGGAAAGCTGGGGCTAAGCGCAGTTATTGCATTGCTGCTAACGGCGGCAATCTGGCTGCCATCTTTATTACAGTGCCTGGCCTCTGCCCGCACAGATGGGGGAGTGATGCAATCGCTCCGGTCCGGCAGGCTGCTTACAGATTTGAGGACAACCGCGCCGGTGCTTTTGTGTACTATAGGGGCAGCGTTAGTACCATTTTTCAGCCGCTTTTTTATAAAGACACCAAAAACCCGGGTCATCACAATCTGCTGGGCAATAACTGTTTTACCTATGGTAATAGAGCCCATAAATAAGCTGTGGCATATGGGCAGTTATCAGGCGTTCCCGGTGCGGTATGGGTATGTGCCCATATTCTTAGGCCTTTGGTATCTGGCTCTGGGGCTGGACTCGCCGCATAAAGCCAAGGCAAACCCAAAGGGCATGTTATGGCTGGTGCCAATATTGGCGCTGCCGGCCATAGTTGGAGGGTATGTTCTCTATGCACATTTTGATGAGATAAGTTCATATACCTCAAAGCTATGGGTAAGCACAGAAGGGGCGCTGTACCTGTCGCTGTTCTGGCTTGCATGCTTTATGGCAATGCTTGGGGTGTGCCATGCCGTGGGACGTTCTCATAAGCTTACTTCCTGGGCGCTGATGGGTATTGTGCTCATACAGTCAGCCGTGCAGATACCTGCATTTGTAGGCTCCTCAGCCAATGTACCTTCGCGGAGTCAGGAGGTAATTTCAGCCCCCAAAATCAGTGATGAAGGTCTGTACCGTGTCAAACAGGAGAGAAAATTCTGTCATGTAAATCTGCTGGGAGGCATGGGCTATCCCACTCTAAACCACTATACATCCCTGACCGACGCCAGATATCTGGCTGCAATGAAAAAGCTTGGATATTCGTCATACTGGATGGAAACCTCCGGGTGCTGCGGTACTGCAGCCAGCGATATACTTCTGTCAAATAAATATGTCTTAGATGAAAACTTAAATTGGACTGCAACCAGCAGTGGAAATTTGGGGTATATTGTGCCGTCAGGGATACTTCCGGAGGCACTGAAGCTTGGTGACCGCCTGCAACTGCAAAATGAGCTTTGCAAAAGGCTGACCGGCGGCGAGGAGTTGTTTGCAAAATATGAGCCAATCGATGGGGAGCCAGCTGAAAGCAATAGTGAAATACATCTGGAAGAAGGTATCCTGCGTTACCAAATCAATGTAAAAGAACGGGAAACCTTGTACTTCGACGCTTTTGACTGTATTTCTACAAGGCTGCGTGAGGCTATAAACGACGGCTTTTCGGTATCGGTGAACGGAGAGCAGGTAGCAGAGAGCTATCCGACCCAGCGCTGCAACGGTATACTGAGACTGGGAAGTTTTGAGAACGAGACTGTTGATGTGGAGATAACCGTCCGCAAGCCCATGGAGCTGTGCTCATTTGGAGTGAGGGGCTTGAAGGACACGGATGTTCTGACAAACTCGCTGCCAAATGCCGATTTACAATATAAAAACGAAGATATTGTTGGCTCTGCTGACGCTCAGAGTGGGCAATCACTTTTCCTGTCAGTGCCATGGTACAATGGGATAAAGGTGCGGGTGAATGGACAGACGGTGCATGTGAAACAGGTGTTGGACTGTTTTATGGAGATACCGCTGCCGGAGGGACATAGCGAAATCACGGTCAGCTATATACCAATGGGCATAATACCGGGTACAGTTATAAGTGTCTCCTCAATGCTTTTGGTGATAATATACCGAATGTATAGAGGAAAACATTTGGTACGTGTAGCGACAGATATATGGTATAAGAGTGCACCAACAGCGCTGAAGCTTGGATTTATAGCCGTTATGCTTATCGTATACCTGCTTCCGTTGGTGTTTTGGGCAACAAAGTTTACTATATGAAAGACCTCCCGGAAAGCCGGGAGGTCTTTGTAAACGTACTGAAACTTTACAGAGCGTTTTGTATAGCAGTGAGCACCGTGTCAAAATCAGCCTCGGTAACAAGCAGGGAAATCTCTACCTCGGATGTGGTAATAAGCCGCAGGTCAGCCTTCGTACCCGCTATGGCGGAGAAAACCTTTGCCGCAATGCCGGGGGTGTTCTTCATCGCGGGGTCATATACAGAAATTTTGTGGTTAACAGAGCTGACGATAACATTTACGTCGGTCTCTTTCTTCAGCTTGGTGGTGAAAGCCAGTACATCCACCAGGTCATTGTCAGAGATAGTGAAGGATAGGCCGGTGAAAGCCCCGTGGGTTGGGGCCATGGATATCATGTCGATGTTGATATTATACTCTGCGATGGACTCAAATATGGTCGCGATAGAATCCACTTGAGCTGGGAAGCCAACCAGTGTTACCAGTGTGATATTGTCAACAGTGCTTATAACAGTGCCTGTGCTCATGCTGCTGTGCCCTCCTTTTTTATATTCCTTCGCGGACCAAATCGCCCATATCATAGAGTCCGGGGCCTTTACCAGCCATAAATACTGCAGCATTGACCGCGCCCACGGCGAAAAGCTCCTTTGACTGGGCAGAGTGGGAAAGGGTGATGACCTCGTGCTGTCCTGCAAAGATGACCTGATGCTCGCCTACGATGGTGCCGCCCCGGATAGAATGTATGCCAAGCTCTGCGGGCTCGCGTTTCTTGCGCTGGGAGTGGCGGTCATAGGTATACTTCATGCCGTTTTCCCGGGTACTGTTCACCGCGTCAGCCAGCATTAGGGCGGTGCCGCTGGGGGCGTCTATCTTTTGGTTATGGTGCGCCTCAACTATTTCCACGTCAAAATCCTGCCCCAAAACGCTGCTGGTGGTTTTAGCCAGCTCCATCAGCAGGTTTATACCAAGGGACATATTTCTGGAATAGAAAACAGGCAGTTCCCTGGCAGCGCTCTCAACAGCCTGCACCTGTTCCGGAGAATACCCGGTAGTACAGAG
This sequence comes from Acutalibacter sp. 1XD8-36, assembly GCF_009917525.1. Taxonomy (GTDB): domain Bacteria; phylum Bacillota; class Clostridia; order Oscillospirales; family Acutalibacteraceae; genus Acutalibacter. Next base: position 251,206 of record NZ_QZDU01000001.1, on the reverse strand, counting down.
CACGGCTGCAGACTGATTAGCCTTACAGTACCGCAGTATAGGCTCTAGGGCGCTGGGATGGGAGAAATCCACAACAACGTCCACAGGCTCAGTCACAGCGCCGATATCCTGATATAAAGAGAAGCCCGGCTCTGCCGGCGCACGGTCTACCCCGGCAACTATCTTACAGTCACGGCGCTCATTCACAATATTTCTCACAGCCGCACCCATCTTGCCGGCACAGCCACAGAGCAGCAGTTTTGTCATCTTTACACATCCGTTTCTTTTGATTCAGTTAGGTCCCTTATCTGCCTGCAAATATCGCAGACGGAATAACATTTCGAGAAGTCTACTGGGATATCACGCTTCTGGACGGCCTGAATAAGCCCTCTCGCGCCGCCAGTGAGCACAGCTTTGGAGAAAAAATGTTCATATGGGTTGTATCTGTCGGCAATATCCTCCATGCTTTCACGCAGCAGGTTGCCAATGGGGAACGCACAGGCAATTACATCACCGTTAGGCTCAATGGACAGCGAGCTGATTTGGTCCAGCGGCTCAGTGTATGGCTGTGAGCCGCAAGTATCATCCAGGCAGAGACTAGGTTTTGAGTAATACTCAGAGAGATTTTCTATGGCGTTTCCAGCCATGAATATATCATCCCCATGCCCCACCGGTACGCCCAACGCTGTAAATTCAGCTAAAATTTCCTTTGTGCGGGTGTTCCAGGGGTTGTTATTAGTCTCGGTTACCACCCAGGAGGGCTGAAGCTGTATGTTGTCCGGACACATCTCCATTAACTGCCGGGCAAATTCCAGCACTGGAGAAATGGGTATCCTCTCCTGATGAAATGCGTCTACCGACAGCAAAATGTTATTAACCCCCGCCTCTATAAGCATTTCGGCAACCTGCTTAATGCGTTCAGGCCGTTTAGAGAAATAGCCGTTAGTTATCAGCTGCCGGGTAGGAATGCCACAGTCTGTTGCAGCACTGTGCAGGGCACATATAGCCTCCGGATAGAGCAGCGGTTCGCCGCCAAAGGTCATAACGGATTGTATCGGGTAATGTGTCGCAAACCAGTGTATGGCCTCTACAGATTCCTTAACCGGCATATGGTGAGGCCCGGGTTTATTCAGTCTGCCGCCTACAGAGCAGTGCTTGCACCGGCCTGTGCAGTGATAGGTGGATACGAACTCTATACGGTTTAACTTCAAGTATTTTGATAATTTCATAACTATACCTCTTCCATTTATATATATAATTGGGTGAAAAAGGTGCAGTTATAGAGCAGCGCTTATTTCAAACTGTATTCAGCCCGGCACAATCCGCTGCATAACTGCACCGAGCAGATATCTCGCATTCCAATTCTCATGGTTTATATTTTCCGTGTCAATCCTTTATCAGTTCATGCTTTTTGAGCAGCTCACGCAAAACAGCCTGTTTTTCAACTGGCATAGTAGTAAGGGGCATACGGCAGAAGTTTGTGGAAATGAGGCCCATCTGCCAGAGGGCTTCCTTGATTGGAATGGGGTTTACATCCATGAAGAAGCCGTCCATCAAGTCAATATACCTGTTGCTGAGCCCACGGGCAGTGTCTAAATCACTTTTTAGCACGGCCTCGGTCAGCTGGTGCATCTCCCCGGGCATGGCGTTTGAGAAAACGGAGATGACCCCCTTGCCACCCAGTGCCATTATAGCCAGAGCCTGGCTGTCCTCCCCAGAGTATACATCCAGGTCATCGCCGCAGAGGGCAATGGTGCGGGCAACAGAGGTGGTGTCGCCGTTGGCCTCCTTAGTAGCCACGATATAGGGGTTTTTGGATAGCTCCTTATAGGTTGTAGGCTGGATATTGCAGCCCGTACGGCTGGGGACATTATAGAGAATACAGGGCATTTCAACGCAGTCGGCAATATAGTTAAAGCTCTCAATAAGACCTTTCTGCGAGGTCTTATTGTAGTATGGGGTCACCAGGAGCAGGCCATCCGCGCCCAGTTCCTTTGCTTTTAAAGACAAGTCTACACAGAAGCATGTATCATTACTGCCGGTGCCGGCGATAACCGGCACGCGGCCCTTGACCTTCTCAATAATAAAGGCGGTTACTTTCAGGTGCTCCTCTGTATTCATAGTGGCGGCTTCGCCGGTAGTGCCGCAGGCAATTATGGCGTCAACCCCGCCGCTTATCTGCAGCTCAATTAGCTTTTCAAGCTCATCCCAGGCAACTTCGCCGCGATGGTTGAAAGGGGTGATTAAAGCGGTGCCTACGCCGGTAAAAACGGTATGTTTCATATAAGGATTCCTCCAAATATTAAAGTGAAAGGTTTAGCGTATCTCAGTCGAAATACCCCAGCTTGCAGAGCAGCTCGGCCATGAGCAGCCCGCCGCCTGCCGCGCCCCGCAGAGTGTTGTGAGAGAGGCAGACAAACTTGTAATTGTACTGGGTGTCAGGACGAAGCCGGCCCGCGGAGATAGCCATGCCGCCTTCAATATCCCTGTCCAGCTTTGGCTGGGGACGGTTATCCTCATCAAAGTAGTGGATGAACTGCTTTGGGGCGCTGGGCAGCTCCAGCTCCTGGGCGAGGCCCCTGAACTCCTTCCAGCGCCGGATTATCTCATCCTTGCTGACCTTGTTCTCCAGAGAGAAGAACACTGCTGCCATATGCCCGTCACTTACCGGCACCCTCAGGCACTGCGAGGTGATGGAAGGTGCTGTGGCATTGACAATTACGCCGTTCTCCACATGGCCCCATATTTTCAATGGCTCACGCTCGGATTTCTCCTCCTCGCCGCCGATATAGGGTATCACGTTGTCAAGAATCTCCGGCATGGTCTCAAAGGTCTTGCTGGCGCCGGAAATTGCCTGGTAGGTACAGGCAAGTACCTTTGTGACCCCCAAATCCATTAGTGGATGTATAGCAGGCACATAGCTCTGCAGGGAGCAGTTGCACTTCACGGCAATAAAGCCGCGCTTTGTGCCCAGACGCTCCCTTTGGTGCGCAATAACCTCATGATGGCTGGCATTAAGCTCGGGAATTATCATGGGTACATCAGGTGTGCTGCGATGCTCCTTATTGTTGGAGATAACAGGGCACTCCAGCTTGGCGTAGGCCTCCTCGAGGGCTATTATCTCATCAGACTTCATATTTACGGCGCAGAACACAAAGTCCACCAGAGATACTATTTTCTCCATATCAGCCTTGGCGTCAAAAACCGTAAGCTTCGCAATATCAGAGGGGATAGGCTCATTCATGGCCCAGCGGCCTGATACAGCCTCTTCATAGGTCTTGCCGGCAGAGCTGGCGCTGGCGGCAAGGGCAGTTACCTTAAACCAGGGGTGGTTTTTCAAAATAGTAGTGAAGCGCTGGCCTACCATTCCTGTACATCCAATTATACCTACACGATACTGTTTCATTTTCTTCTTCCTTTCATGCCTAAACTAGAAAACCAGTTGAAAAATCTCCGGCAATCATATATAATAGACTCAATTATCCCGTCTATTATACCCTAGTATGTGCCGCTTGTCAATTTTTTCAGCCAGCATATACTATGATTTTTTCGTATGGAGAGTGAATAAATGGACGCGTCACCCATGAAGACCAGTGATTTTTCCTATGACCTGCCCCAGGAGCTCATAGCCCAAACTCCCATAGAGCCCAGGGATTCATCCAGGCTTATGACTCTTGATAAGCACACCGGAGAGACTTGTCACAGGCACTTTTATGATATTGCAGATTTAATACGGCCTGGGGACTGCCTTATATTAAACGATTCCCGGGTACTGCCCGCCAGGATATACGGCGTAAAGGAGGACACCGGTGCCCATGTGGAGTTCTTGCTATTGGAGAACAAGGGCAATGACACCTGGGAGGTCCTATGTAAGCCCGGCAAGCGGGCCAAAGAGGGAAGCAGATTTGCCTTTGGGGGAGGACTCTTTACAGGTGAGATAGTAGGCGTTAAGGAGGACGGAAACAGGCTGGTGCACTTCAGCTATGAAGGGGTATTCTTCGCGCTGCTGGATGAAATAGGGCAGATGCCCCTGCCGCCATATATCAAAGAGAAGCTGGAGGATAAGGAACGCTATCAGACAGTGTATTCAAAGGAGATAGGCTCTGCCGCAGCGCCCACAGCCGGACTGCATTTTACGCCTGGGCTGTTGGACAAGCTGAAGGGAAAAGGGGTGGAACTGGGCTATGTGACTTTACACGTAGGCCTTGGCACTTTCCGTCCGGTAAGTGTGGATAGGATAACAGACCACAAAATGCACGCTGAGCATTACTACATGCCCGCAAGTACGGCTGAACTGATAAACCACACGAAAGAGAGGGGCGGCAGGGTGATAGCAGTGGGCACGACCAGCTGCCGTACAATAGAATCTGTGGCCCAGAGAGAGGGCTGCTTTAAAGAGAGTTCAGGCTGGACCGATATTTTTATTTATCCCGGCTATGAGTTTAGAGGCGTGGACGCGCTTATAACCAACTTCCATCTGCCGGAGAGCACGCTTATTATGCTGGTGTCCGCGCTGGCGGGTAGGGAGAATGTGCTGAGGGCTTATAAGGAGGCGGTGCAAGAAAAGTATCGCTTTTTTAGTTTTGGGGATGCGATGTTTATTGGAGACCTGAAGTGAATATCATCAGCGGGACGCTGAAAAGCCCAGAAGCCAAGCGGTTTCTGGGCTTTTTCTTATTCCTGAGCCTTGTAAGAAAATTGGACTTCGAGTCCGTTTTTGAAGAGAATCGAGGTGGTAAGCCCGTTTTTTATACAAAAGTTTGTGACGACGGAGTTGAGGAAATCCTTGACGATTTGTGGGTCGATTTTGCGGATGAATTTCTCATAGTCCACGAACCGTTTGTCCTGAAGCTGTTGGCTCAGGATGAAGTAGCTGGCTTTCGCCATGAACTCATCATCGGACATGGTGATGGAGGATGCTACTTCGGCTTCCAGCTCTTCGAGCCGGGCATCCTTTTCCTCCAGAGCGTCCATGAGTTGCTTGCGCTCCACAAGATAGTCTTTCTCAGCCATCGCTTCCTCACCGTAGAGGAAGAGCGACTTCAGCCGGTTTAGCGCCCTCTCCAGCCTGCGCTTCTCGGAGAGCAGCAGGTCACGCTCCTGAAGGGCGGCGCCGGACTCGGCGGCGTCAACTGTGCGGGTCTCAAAGGCCAGCGGGTCAAAACCACTCCTGAGATGGGTGTAAAGCTCTTCGAGACCGGGACGTTCGATGTGGTCCACCTGAGAGAACATATCCCCCCGCAGGAGCTTTTTCTCCAGCGTCTCGATGGAGGTGCTTTTGCCGAAGGAGTTGGAGGCCCGGATGAGGTTGGCGATGAAGTTCAGGGCAAAGGGTCCGAGAGTGACATCAGATACGTATTTGTTGTCACAGTCCCCGAAGCGACGCTGCCGGGAGCATTTGTATACTGACGGGCGCCAGCCGTCGGAGCGTTCTCGGTCAGGGGAAGCAATCATAGTGTAGCCGCAGCATCCGCATTTAAGCAGACCAGCAAAGATGTGGATGTTCTTACGCTGGTAGGTCATCCCAGCCCCGGCCCATCCTCGTTGCTTGCTTTGGAGTATGCCTGCGATTATTTCCTGCTGTTCAGGGGTGACGATAGCCGGGTGGTGGTCGAGAACAAGCACCCATTCGTCCTTGTCCTTGACGGTGAAGCTCTTGCTGCTTTCGTCCCGGTAGTTGTAGCGGTATGTCCCAGCGTAGAAGGGGTTGGTGAGCATCGTGCGGACGGTGGTGGGATTCCATGGTTTGCCGGTGCGGGAGCGTACGCCCTTCTCGTTGAGAGCCTTGGCAACTGTAGTGAGAGACTTCACAGATTCGTAGAGGTCATAGATATGCAGCACTACCTGAGCCTCGTCCTCGATGATGGAGAACTGCTTGGAGTCCTTGTCGTAGGCATATCCGAAAGGGACTTTGCCGCCATTCCATATCCCGTCATTAGCACGAGAGAGCATGACGGCGCTGACCCGCTCTGAGGTCATGTTGCGCTCCAGCTCCGCAAAGACGAGGATGATTTTCAGCATGGCCTCGCCCATCGCCGAGGAGGTGTCAAACTGTTCGTTCTTGGAGACGAAGACAATGCCCAGCTTCTTCAGCTCCGCATACATGGCGGCAAAGTCGAGAAGGTTCCGGCTGATTCGGTCAATCTTCCAGACCAGCAGATGGGAAAACTCCCCTGTGCGGACACGGGCCATCATGCGCTGGTAGTCCGGCCGGTCTGTATTCTTGGCGGAATAGCCTGCATCCTCAAAGACCACGCAGTCGGTAATGTCGAGGGCGTACTTGGCGTAGTTGATAAGCTCTTCCCTCTGAACCGGCAGGCTGGCCCGGTCCACCTGATACTGCGTCGATACCCGAATGTAGATGGCAGCCTTCAGCGTAGTCACGGCATCGGCTGCCTTTTTAGCTGGTTTCCTCATGGTCAGACCTCCAGAAAAAGCGAAAATAAGTAGCAAACAAGGCAGCTCGGCTATCGTGAGCTGCCTTGTAATAATATACAAGTATCACGTGGCAAAATGCACAAAAACTATGCAATATGCCGGGGGGGGGGTACACTCATCACCTTGTACACATTGCACAATAGCAGCTTGGATGCCGGAATAATCGGCCCGAATAGGGTCGAGCTGGCGGAGGGAATTGAGAGAGATGGTCTTCTGGGGTCCGCAGATTTCGTCCAGCTTCCATGTCGGGACGATGTAGAACTCCCACCCATCGAGTATGAGGGGGTCGGCCGTACGCCGGTTGGTCTCGGCGTAGAGACAGAACACGTAGACATCCGACTGGCGCTGGCGCTGGCCGGAGCGGAGGCCATCCGGCTCCCATTTCACCGTTGGGCGGATGCTGAAAATGATGTTGGAGAGCTTCTTCTGCTCCCATGGCTGTATGTAGGAGGCGCTCTTGACCTCGATGCGAACCTCGTCGTAAGTCTGGCCCAAAGAATCCTGCCACTGGAAAGGATAGGTCAGGTCCCACGGCAGCCAGTTTTCAAAACCGGTAGACAGGTCAAGGTCGAGCGCCGTTCCCACGATGAACTCGCTGAACGTCCCACGCAGGGTGTTGTCGAGTAGGTCGGAGGAACTCCACCTCCAGAAGTCACTGAGAAGATAGCCAGTCGGCATCCCGTCAAAGCGGATATGCTCATCGCCTGTTTTTAGCGTACTCATGTCATCACCTCTTGAATTTGTCGAAGAAAATAACTTTGACCTGTGTTAAACGGCTTCTGTCTTTTCTTGATTGTTGATGGCCTCGATGACTACCTTCTGCTCAGGCGTGAGGAGCATGAAAGCGGTCATCATAGACCAGATTGCCTCTCGTTGTTCGAGTGCCGCCTTTTCGTAGGCGGAGACCAGAATCTTCACGTCCGGGGCCTGCCGAGCTGTAGCCGGAGGCTCCACCCCTACCAAAGTGTCAAGGCTGACGTTCAAGACCTGTGCCAGTGCCACCAGAGACTCCACGTTGGGAGTGCGACCCTTCGGCCCGGTGGTGACGTAGCGGGAGATGGTAGTCTCGGTGACACCGAGCTTTTCCGCAATCTCCCGCTGAGTAGTGCCGCGTTGTGATATGATTTTCTTCAGATTTTCCGCAAACATGGCCTTTTCGTACATAATAGCTACCTCCTGAAAGTGATGACTTACCAATTATATATCATCTCAAACGCCCAGTAAACAAAACTGACCAAAATTATAAAATACCTATTGACAGTTACCGAAACGGTATGTTAGAATGAAGATACTGAAGGAGGTGAACGCAGAATGAACCAACTGGAACTGGAGTACGCCAGAAAGAGGAAGGGCAAGTCCAAAGAGGACATGGCGGCTGCCATCGGGAAGTCCGTGGTCTCCTATGGCAAGAAGGAGCGAGGCGAGATTAGCTTCAATGACGATGAGAAGCTCGTCATCGTTAGGGAGCTTGACCTTACCCCTGAGCAGTTCAACACTATTTTTTTTGACGGTAGCTTACCGAGTTGGTAAGCATCTGCACAGGAATCATTCACATGGTCATTTTACCGCAGAGAGGAGGTAAAGAAAATGGGGCGTGACGCTATGAAAGCCGGTGAGAATCCATGCTTTCGGTGTAGGAAAGAGGCCGCAAAGTACAACGACAAGCTATCCAGCCGGGAAGGAGCAGCGGAAGCTCTCGGCGTGTCTGCATCCAGCCTTGCCGACTACGAGCTGGGAATCACAAAGGTCATCCCGGTTGACAAGGTGGTGCTGATGGCGGACCTCTACAACGCCCCGGAGCTGAAGGCTTGGTACTGTACGTCGGAGTGTCCCATCGGAAAGAGCTTTCCGATGCCGTCCTCGGAGCTTTCGTCAGTAGAGCGCACAACACTGAATCTGCTGAGGCAGCTCCGGCAGGAGGATGTAGAGGAAGTCAAGGAAAAGCTCATCGACATCACGGCAGATGGAGTCATCTCAGAGGACGAACGGGTGGACCTTCAGCAAATCCTGAGCTATCTCGACGGTCTCATCAAGGCGGCCGGAGAGCTTCGGCTGATTGGCCTGAAGGCCATGAACGGAGGTTGAGCGATGGCGGATATTGCGACCCTCCGGCGGATTCTGGCAGAAGAGTACGGAATCCACTCAGACAAAGAGCTGCATGACGCTCTGAAGAACAACCCAAAGGTGAACATCGGTGCCTGCGTGTCGCCGGTGAGAAAGGAATGTGAACAACATGAAAAAGTGTTTTGGCATCAAAAAACCTCCAGATTCTTGAGGACAGCAACAATATTCTTTGACGATTGCCCGGAGATGACAGAATTTCGTGAGCATGAAGTCGTCGGCAATATTTATGACAATCCTGAGCTTTTGGAACGAACCAGAGAGCTCCAACGCTTTGAGCGGCTCGGCAAAGATGTTGTACTGCTTTGCTACGAAGACATCCGCAAAGGCCCGGACGATTGGTGCCACCGGCGCACGTTCGCTGATTGGTGGCTAAAGAACACCGGGGAGGCACTCCCCGAACTCTTCGACCCGACGCCAGACCCGTCCAAGCCCCGTCAGGCGGTCTCTAAGCGGATTCAAGAGACTCCCCCTACCACTTTCCACATGGAGCAGCTCACGCTGTTCTAAGCGGCCACAGGGCCGAACCACGGCCCTTTCAATGCGAAGTTAGTCTAACGGAGGACGCCGGGCTACCCGCCCGGAGGCGCAGGTCCGAACCCTGCACTTCGCTCCATATCACCGGCAGAAGAGCGGTTGCGATAGCGCAGCCGCTCTTTTGTTATAACTTCGAGGAGGGTAGCTTATGTTCTACGGCTCAGTACCGGCGGAAGCTCAGGCCATCATGAACAAGATAGTGAAGGCGTGGGATGTGACCGACATCTACGTCGGCTGCTCCGGCAACTTCACGCTGGAGAAGTTCATCGGGCCTATGGAGAAGTTCCGCCTGTCCAAGTTCGGACAGCCTGAGTTCTACTATGTGTCCAGCATCTACGGCAGCTTCCAAGTGCATGAGAGCCGGTGCCTCGTGTTCCGCAACGGAGTCCTTCCTGAGCAGACCACGGATTCAACCTACCTGTTCTGGGGTATGCCGGAGTACGTCCGCATCCGCCGGGCACTACGGGAGACTATCACGTCCCACACGGACGCCACGAAGATGCTGGAGCGGTCAGTGCAGGCAATCTACTCCATGAAGGGCCTTGCCGCCCTCTTGACCACCGACGATGGCGAGAACGCCGTCCTGAAGCGGTTGCAGGTCATCGACATGGCACGTGGCCTGCTGAACAGCATCGCCATTGACAGTGAGGGCGAGAACTATGACTTCAAGGTGGCTCAGTTCAGCGGGGTGAAGGATGTCATAGACTCGACCTGCAATATGCTGTCGGCCCTAACGAACATCCCGCAGACCATCCTGTTCGGCCGGTCCCCAGCCGGGGAGAACTCCACCGGCGAGAGCGACATGGAGAACTGGTACAGCTTCGTCGAGCGCATCCAGAAGCTCATGCTGAAACGGAACCTGCGGAATCTGCTGGACGTGATTTTTCGGGCAGGCATCGCCTCCGGGGAAATCGACGAGGAGCCAGATTACAAGCTGAAGTTCAACCCGCTGTGGAGTATGAGCGATGCTGAACAGGCTAGCACACCTGAATGTGCAGCCCTTGTCAAAGGATGAGATTCAAGCCCTCCCCGAAGGCGAGCAACGGGTCAAACGCATGAAGGCGTTTGGAGACCTTGTGTTCACTACCGCAGACCAGTCTACCGGCCGCCGGGGAGACTGGCTGTTTTATCATGGGAAGATGGACCCGGAGGGCCACTGGTACGAGTGCGTGAGTTCTCTCGGCTGGGACCATACGATGCTCAGTCATTGCCGAAGCGAGTTTGTCATCGTGTCGGAGGCTGAGGCGAGGCGGGTCCCCCGGCCGAAAATTGGTCCGGACGGAAAGGAGGAGGCTGCTGATGACGCTGAGTGAGCTAAAGGTGGCACTCCGCCAACTGACCAAGCTGTATTTCAACAGGGCAGAAGTGACGTTTACAAAACAGAGCTTCCGGGCAAAGCCCACAGGGTCGCTTGTGACGCTCTCTATGGCCCCTGTGTCCAGACCCATGAATCCGCCTGTCAAAATCATTGACGGGCGCCCTGTCGCCTTCTATCCAGCCTCCACGTCAATACAGATAGACCTGTTCACGAATGGGGCGCAGGAAGAGGTGGAGCAGGGCTTTACACCCATAGCAGAGAATACCGCAGAGGACGATATGCTTGCTTTTGCGAGCTTCCTAAACTCGGAGTACGTTGTCCAGTGGTGCCATGAGCGGGACATCGCCATTGTGGTGCCGCCGACGGTGCAGGACCTTACCGGCCTCATCCATGATAGCAACTTCCAGTTTCGTGCCATGATGGAGATAATGGTCTACTTCACCATGACGGCCATCGGCTACACTGGGACGCTGGAGGCGGGGAGCGTGAAGCACAGCGGAACTACCGTTGACCCTGAGACCGGCGAGGAAAAGCCGTATGAGTACGAGGGTGGCGACATCCAAGCGGACGACGTTTCGGAGCTGGTGCCTGCCATCAAGCCGACGCCCAGCGGCGGCGGCAACGAGGACATGGCTGCCGATGAGGGTGGCTACTTCTCCAACGTCGAAATCAATGATAAACCCGTGAAGGAGGAAAATTAGTATGAGCGCAAATCTTGACAGGATTTGTACGGTTGACATCTCGCTTGCCAGCCCGATTGCGAACGAGGCCAGCTTTGACAACATCCTGATTCTCGGCCCGGCCCCCAAAGTCCAGAAGGAGGACATCCCCGCTGTGGGTGTGTACCGCAGTCTGAACGAACTGACGGAGCTGGGCTTTGTTGCCACCGGCGCAGATGCCGACCCCGTTGGCGTGGCGGCACGGGTGGCCTTTTCCCAGAGTCCCCGGCCGCATGAGGTGTATGTGGCGGTCATAGCCGACACCGTTCCCGTCCCTGAAGAGCCTACGGACGAGGAGCTGGAGCAGGCCGTCGCTGAAGGCAAGCCGTGGAGCGTGTCCGAGACGCTGGACAACGCCCTCAGCATCAACGGCTGGTACTGCATCTGCCCCGCCGGTTTGGAGAGGTCGCAGGTGGTGGAGGTCATCCAGTGGACCGAGACGCAGAACAAAATCTGCGGGTACATCGACAACGACCCGGATGACCCCATGGTGCAGCCCGGCCTCTATTTCCGCAGTTTTCCCCTCTTCGCCAAGGAGACCGCCGACCAGCCCGACCATGAAGTGCCGGTGGAGAACCAGTACGGCATGGCGGTCGCTCTGGCGTCAAAGGCCATGCACTACCACGCAGGGGAGGAAACGTGGGCGCTGAAGCAGCTCGCCGCCGTGTACCCGGCCAAGCTGAAGTCCACGTTCATCAAGAAGTTGGAGGCGGCTAACATCACCTATCTGACCACCGTTGCGTCGAAGAATCTGACGCAGGGCGGCAAGACCAACGCTGGGGAGTGGATTGATGTCATCCGCTTCCGTGACTGGCTCCAGAACGATATGCAGGTTCGGGTGGTCAACCTGCTGGTGGTGAATCCGAAAATCCCGTACACAGACGGGGGCATAGGTCTGGTGGATAATCAGATGCTTGCCTCACTGAAAGACGGGCAGAAGTACGGCGGCATCGCTCCTACTGAGTACGACGCCGACGGCAACGCCAACCCCGGCTATGTTACATCTGTGCCGCTGGCCTCCGAACTCACCAGCGTCCAGAAGGCGTCCCGTGTTCTGAGCGATTGTCGGTTCTCCGCACGGCTGGCCGGGGCAATCCATGTGGTCAACATCTCTGGGTGCCTGACCTATGAGAATCTGTAAGGGAGGTAGCATAAATGTCTTCCAAAATCAAGACCTATAACCCGAAAGAAGTGGTCATCTCTGCCGGTCCGCATATCGTGACCGGCATCGCCGATTGGAGACTGTGAGCGCAGTCTCGGCTCCTATGAGAGTACGGTCCGGCGATTCAACTCCAAACTGAAGGAGGTCAAGCAGCTCATCGGCCAGTTCTTCATGCCGACGTTCCAGAAGGTCATAAGCTACGGCACACGGGGCCTGACCTCGCTGCGAAACATCATCCAGAAAATCTCCGACTTCGCCGCCAAAGTAGGCGGAGCGGAACGAATCTTGAAGGTACTGGCCGCAGCTCTCGCCGCCACGTTCTTAGTGATGAACGTGAAGAAAATCATGGGGGCGGTGGAGGGATTCCAAAAGCTGGCGAAGGCGCTTGGAGCGGGAGCAGGAAAGGCGCTACTGTTCTTTGCCATTTTCCTGCTGATTGCCCTGATAATTCAGGACTTCATAGCGTTCATGCGTGGAGACAACAGCGTCATCGGAGCTTTGTTCGACAAGGCAGGTATCGGGGCAGACAACGCAAGGCAGACCATATTGAACGCATGGAATACCATCAAGTCGTTCCTGCTGAATGTGTGGGAGGTCATCAAAGGCGCAGCGCAGGCCATCTTCGGCGCTCTGTCCGCATGGTGGGCTGAGAACGGAGAGCAGGTCAAGGAATCCTTCTCCAAGATATGGGAGGGCATCAAGACCATCTGCGAGGTTCTGTGGAACGCCCTGAAGAGCGCAGCAGAGACCATCTTTAGTGCGTTGAAAGCGTTCTGGGACGTGTGGGGCGAGACCATCATCACGGTGTTCAGCAACATCTGGAATATGCTCATCTCGCTGATTCAGCCGTTTCTGGACGCCATAGCCGGTATTATCGACTTTCTCGCAAACGTCTTCACAGGTAATTGGGAAGGCGCATGGAACGCCATTAAGGACATCGCCTCCGCCATCTGGGAGATGATAACGACCATCCTCAGTACCGCATGGGATAACATCTGCGCCGTCTGGAATAAGCTGGCCGAGATTTTCGGTGGATTCTTCCAAGCGGCGTGGGATGTCATCGTCGAGAAGGTCACGGGGATAAAGGACGCCATCGTCAACGGCTTCCAAGTAGCAATCGACTGGATTTTGGCGCTGCCAGCTCAGGCGGTCAAGTGGGGCCAAGACATCATCCAAGGAATTGTGGATGGCATCAAGAGCGCCGTTGGCTGGATAGGTGACGCTGTATCTGGTGTGGCAAGCACTATAAAGGGGTTCCTTGGATTCTCTGAGCCGGAGGTCGGCCCCCTTAGCGATTTCCATACCTATATGCCGGACATGATAGACCTGATGACCAAGGGTATCACAGCAGGTAAGGAGAAGGTCAAGGGCGCTCTGGAGTTGGTGACGGGCGATATGTCCGTCATCGCCAAGTCAAGTGTGGTGTCCAGAGGCACCGCTCAGACTGCCAGTGGCACCGGCGTTTCCAGCCGGACCGTGACGCAGAAGGTAGAAATCAACAACACATTCAACGGCGACCGTGCTGGGCAGGAGAAGAGTGCTGAGGCCATGGATAAGGCTTCGGAGGATTCCACCAGCGCCATGGCACGGGCGTTGGCGACAGCGAGGTGATAGGATGGCAAGAGCAAAGCAGCCAGTCAGCGTCGGCGGCATCGAGTTCGACGCTCTCATAGATTCCGAGGAGAACTATGAGTCCGAGGTCCCTGAGTACCCTACGGAGAAGGGCTTCAAGGTCAGCGATACCATCGTGCTGAAGGCGACCGTCCTGAACATGACGCTGTTTGTCACTGATACCCCCGTAACATGGAAAGGCCGCCTCGGTTCCGGTCCCGGCAAGACCGAGGCAGTCGTGAAGCGGCTGAAGGAGATGTATTTCAAAAAGCTGCCGGTCGAGGTTATCACGTCCGATGCGGTCTACTCCAACATGGCCGTCACCAGCCTCAGCATCAAGAAAACCGCCGAGGTCGGCTATGCTCGTGAAATCCCCATCTCATTCAAAGAGATTGTGGTGACGGAGAGCAAGACCGTCACCATCCCGGCCAGCTATGGCAAGTCAGGCAAAACCGGGGCCTCCGGCGGAACAGCCAACACAAGGTCTGGTTCGTCCGGCGGGGGTTCCGGCTCTGGCAGCTCTGGCGGCGGGTCAAGCAGTTCAGGAGGCGGAGGCTCTGGAAAATCCAGCGGCTCAGGAAAGAGCGGCTCCATCCTCTATAACGCAGCCAGCAGCTTCGGACTGCTGTAAGGAGGTGCAGCATGGACTACATCATCATTGAGGTGCCGGACATGAACGACAGCACCTCCAGAATCACCCTGCGAGGCAAGCAGTACCAGATTCGCTTCACATGGAACGACACCGGCGGATTCTGGACCTTCGGCCTCTCAGACGCCCTTGGAGCGCCTCTGCTTATCGGAGTGAGGATTGTACCGCAGTTCCCGCTCAACCTGTTCTATGGGACGCAGGAACTTCCTGTGGGCGTGTTTGCAGCACTTACCGAGAAGGAAAGCATTGGACGTGCTGATTTCCAAAATGGCACAGTGCAGTTTGTGTTCATTCCAGCGTGAGAGCGCATTGTTCAAACACTGTGCGCCGCACAAAAGACGCACAGTGTAAAGAACCGTGTGCGAAATGTTCAGCGTAACCGTACCGTACCTAAACCGTACCGTACCAATACCTTAAAAGACCTTTTTGTAAGTCTTCGCTACGCTCAGACTTACCGTTGCGGTTGAGCTATAAAAAAGGCGTGATGTCATTGGTAACTTGAATTGACATTACCAAGACGGTAAGTTAGAATGAGAATGTGGACAGGAAAAAAGGGAACGATGCCCCGCCCTCAGAAAGCAAGCATCGTTCCCGAATTGTCCACCCAGCCTTGCGAAGCGTGTTCTGGCAAGAAGGGTGCCTTAACGATTCCCATTGTAGCATATCTGCCGGAACATCGCAAGAGACTTTTTACGAAAGGGCGTTTCGACAGATGAACAGAGCAAGCATTGAGACGGAAGTAGTTCGCATGGGCGACGTTGGCACAGCCATTGACATGATGGACGCCTGCATCGCCGACATGGACGGCGACAAGGTGGAAAGGGCTGTCATCATCCTGAAGGAGATTTTCAGTAGCAGGTATGAGGGGCTGAGGTCCTGCCTCTATGGGGGAGGTGGTCGGGATGCGTGACAACTGCGCTATCTTCACTACCGCCGACCGGCAGGAGTTGCGGGTCGTTTTTGACCCGGACGGCGTGGCCTTTTTCTGCGGGTCAGACCTCGCCGTGATTGCCGGATATGAGATGCCGAGGAAGGCAGTCACCGGCGGCAATCAGGGAGTGAACCGTATCGAGACGGTTCTCAGGAAAGTGCCGTGGGACAACGGCATGAAGAGAGGGCGGTGTGAGCATACCTGCTTCAGCGCCGAGAACGCCGTCAAGTTCCTGTGCAGGAGACCGGCCCCGTATTCGGCGATTCGCTGGTTTGAGGACGAAGTGATTCCGAAAGTCAAGGAAATGGGCGAAGAGGTAGCCAGAGGCTACATGAAATGGCCTGACAAGCCCCAGAAGCAGGTGGAAGCCCAGCCGGTCCAGCCGCCCAGAGACTTCCCGGAAGTGAAAGCCTCGGCCAGAAGCTCGGCACTGGACCGGCTGGATGCCATCATCCTTGAATGTGCGCTCCTGAAGAGGGAGTTGCTCCAAACGAGATAAACTGAATACATCATGGGAAGAGAGTCGCAGCGATGCGACTCTTTTTTCGTGCTTATGCGGAAGGAGGACCCTGAGTGAAAAATTTTGACAGGCAGTACAGGCTGGCCGCCGGGAAAGCCGGGTCGCAGGGATTCGAGATAGGCGGAGACTCCCGCCCCCTGCATATCTCGTTCTCGGTGGAGAAAGCGGACACGGACAGCGCCAACACCGCCAAGGTCTCCCTGTGGAACCTTAGTCCGGCTCACAAGGCGGAACTGAACAAGGATGACTGTGTGGTGGCTCTCCGGGCGGGGTACGGCTCAGTCATGCCACTCATCTTTGCTGGCGTGGTGACGTTTGCCAAGACGAAGCTGGACGGCAGCGATGAGCTGACGGAGCTGGAGCTGGTAGACAACCGCATAGAGCTGAGAGATACCTACGTATCCGTCAGCTACACCGGCGCCGTCAACTGCAAGACGCTCATTCAGGACACCGCCGACCAGATGGGTGTGACGGTCTCGTTCGCCTACAATGCTACCTTCAAGGATATTCCGAACGGGTACAGCTACGTCGGCCCGGCTCGGAATGTGTTGACGAAGGCTTGCGAGACCAGCGGCCTTGTCTGGAGCATCAACAACGGGGTGCTTCAGGTGAAGAAGCCGGGAGACACCATGAGCCGGGAGGTCTATGAGCTGTCTGCTGAGACAGGTCTCGTCGGCACTCCTGAGCGGGTGCAAATCTCGGAGGAGAACGGCAGTTTCAGCTATGGCTGGGACGTGGAGTACCTGATGAACGCTGCTATCAACATAGACGATTTTGTGTACCTGAATAGCAAGTACGTCCGGGGATATTTCCGGGTCTACTCGGTGGTGGTGGAAGGCGACAACATGGAAGGGTCGTGGACCTGCACGGCCCGGCTGCTGGAGGTGAGCTGAGATGATGCAGGAGCTTGTAGACCAGATAAACAGGACGGCGAGGAAGGCGACAGAGGGAATGCACACAGCCCTTCCCGGAAGGATTGAAAAGTTCGACCCCGGAACCGGCCTTGCCACGGTGAAGCCGGTGGCGAAGTTCAAAAAACCGAACGGCGAGACGATGGATTTCCCGGTCGTTTCCGGCGTCCCTGTGATATTCCCTCAGAGCGCCAATGTCGCTATTGCATGGCCCATCAAAGAGGGCGATGGCTGTCTGCTGGTGTTCGCTGAGTCCGCCCTTGATTACTGGATGTACGGGAAAGAGACGGACACGGCTTTGAAGTTCGACCTGAGTAATGCTATTGCTATCCCTGGCATCTCTCCCAAAGGGCGGGACGCCATGCAAACAGCCTGCGCCGAGGATGCAGCCGTCGTGAAAGCTGGGAGTACGGTGCTGAAGGTGAGGGCGGACGGCGTGTTTATTACCGGCAACCTTACCGTGAGCGGCGGTATCGTGAATCTAAATTAGGAGGGGAGAAGAATGGCGCAGGCCACACGACAAGGAGACAACTGTACCGGGCATGATGCCTGTCCGCCCGTTCCGTTGGTGGAGTGCAGCCCGGATGTGAAGATAAACGGGCGGGGCGCCGGGCGCATGGGCGACCACTACTCGGCGCATGGGTGCGTGACCCATTCCAGCCACCAAGATGTGATTGCCACCGGGAGCAGTACGGTTTTTATCAATGGAAAGCCTGCTGCCCGTGTTGGCGACGCCGTTTCCATAAGCGGGGCGGTCCAAGGCGGGAGCGGGGATGTGTTCATAGGAGGGTGATGTGATGGTAGACCTGAAACTCGATAGCAACGGCGATTTGGAGCTGTCAGCAGCGGGAGACGTTATCCCCACGGACAGCATCGCTCAGGCGGTGAGAATCCGCCTGCTGTGGTTTTTCGAGGAGTGGAGGCTGGGACCTGAGCTGGGCTTTCCGTACTTCGAGTATCTCTTCGTGAAGAACCCGAACGAGATGAAGCTGCGGCATCTGATTCGTGAGACCGTGATGGAGGTGGAAGGCGTCACCGATGTCACAGAAATCACCTTCCAGATAGACAAGAAGACCCGGCAGGCGGCTATCGCCGTCACGTTCACGACGGATGAAGATACCTTTAGGGAGGAGGTGAAACTATGCCAGAGTACGGATTGACAGACAGAGGCCCGAATATCAAGCGGCTGGATGTCATCCTTGCGGAGATGCAGGAGAGCATGACGAAGAAGCTGGGCGTCAACATCGGGCAGAACACGCAGTCTTTCCTGAATCACCTGCTGACCAACGCTGCGGACAGGATAGCGGAGCTGTGGGAGTTCGGCGAGGAAGTCTATTACTCGCAGTACCCATCCAGCGCCACCGGCGTCAGCCTGGACAACGCCGCTCAGTTTGGCGGCTCCACCCGTGAGATGCCAGCGAAATCCTACTACCGCATACTCTGCACCGGCCAAGACGGTACAGTGATTCCGGCGGGGACCCTGATTGCGACAGACACCAGCCCGGCCACGAACCTGACGTTGCCGAGCGATTCCATGATTACCCGTGCCGCCTTCAACAAGGCGGCTATTATTTTGGCATCTCCGGGGGCTACGGCGGCGCTGGGGGTGGCTTTGAACGGAACCCTATATACCATCACCCCCGATGCCGCAAAGAGCGTAAGCGAGAATTTAGCGGCATTAGGGGAGGTCATCACTGACCCGGACTTCAGGGTGAGCATGAAGGAGGATGCTCTCCACATCGAGGCTACTGACCCCACCAGCTCAAACGTGATGGTGCTGTCGGAAAACCTGACCACGGCCTCGGTCGGCAGCGTCATCACGTTTGCGACCGTGGATGACGGGGACATCCTGATTCCGAACGGGGTTGTCACGAAGGTCGTGAAGGCTGTGGCCGGTCTGATGGAGGTGGTCAATGTAGGGGACCACATCGCCGGACAGCTCGCAGAAACGGACGTGGAGTTCCGTAGGTCCTATGCCGACAAAATCTATAACCGCTCATCCTCCATGCTGGAGAGCATCAAGAGCGCCATTTTGGAGAACGTGCAAGGTGTCCTGAGCGTTGCCCCCTATGAGAATGACAGCAACGAGGTGGACAGTATGGGACGCTGGCCGCACAGCGTCGAGGTGGTAGTGGACGGAGGAGACGCCACGGAGATAGCCCGTCAGATACTCGACAAGAAATCCGGGGGTATCAGTAGCTTCGGTTCCGTGGAGGTCACGCTCCCCGGAGAGTACGGGGAGCCAATCGTGGTGCGCTTCAATCGGCCCACCTATGTCAAGGTCTGGTTCAAGGTCGGCATCACCCTAAGCCGGAACACCAACCCGCCCATCAACTATGCTGAACTTATCAAAGAGCAGATTTTGGAGAGGGTGGGTAAGCTGGAGTCCGGCGAGAGCGTCATCCCACAGAAGTTCAATTTACAGGTGTCGGGCATTGACTACATCGACGTTTGGATGTTCTCGACCACTGAGGACGGGGAGATGCCGGAGGAGTACACGCAGCGCAGCGTCTCAGTTTCCCCCAGAGAAAGGGCTGTGACCGATGAGAACAGAATCGAGGTGGTCATAGATGCCTGACTATGTGGAGCTGCTGAGGGGAGACCTTGTTGAACAGTTCAAGGAAAAGCCGGTCATCGACGCTCTGGTCTCAGCTATCGGGGAGCAGCTTAACGATGTGCGGCGGTTCTACGAAGACCTGCGGGACCGACGGGGCCTCCAGACTTCGATGGGCCAGCAGCTCGACGGGGTAGGGGACATCGTTGTCCTGAGCCGGTTGGAAGCCGGGGCGCTGGCCTGTATCAACGAATCGGTGTATGTGCTGGATGACGAGAGTTACCGGCGATACCTGATTTTCAAGGTCTGGAAGAACACGAACAACTGCACTTATCACGACGTAATCAAGGCCCTGCGGATGTTCTGGCCCAAGCCTCTGTACTATCGGGAGGACCCGGCGGAACCGGCGACGATGGTATTTGAGACCGATATGCTCTCCCCGGAGGACGATGTGCCGAAGCTGCTGAATGCCCCACTCATCAAGGCGGCTGGCGTCGGCATCAAGGTCATCGCCCGGACAGCATCGCCGGAGATGATGGATTTGCTCACCGTTGAAGGGCTGATGGGCCGGGGGTACACCTCGACCGTCCTGCCGGAAATCCCGGTGGCCGAGAGCATGGAGGACACGGTAAGGCCCATCCCGGCCTTCAGGAATATCACGCAGACAAAACTGCCAGAAATGGAGGAATGACGCATGGAAGATTTCTATGGATTCGTGGTCACGAGAAATGGCCGGGAGCTGATAGCGAAGCTGACCGCCGGGCAGCAGCTCCAACTCTCAAAAATCATGGTCGGGACCGGCGGGGTGCCTGACTTCGGAAATCCGAGAGAAATGGAGGACTTGTCGGAGCCGGTGGCGCTGGCGACCTCCACTGAGCCGGTCTACGACCAGAACACGGTGAGGATGATTGTGGAGTATCGGTCCGACCTGAATGGCGGTCTGGACCACGGCTTTTGGCTGAGGGAGTTCGGCGTGTACGCCTACGACCCGGACAAAGGCGAGGTGATGATTTACTACGGCTGCCTTGGCATCTACCCGCAGTATGTGAGCGCCTACTCCCCACAGGGCGTCGATGTACGCCGGTTCCCGGTCTGCATCGTCATCGGCGAAGACCTCGGCGTGTCGGTGGACTACAAGTGCGAGGCGTGGATGACGGCGGAGGACGTATCGGAGTATTGCAACGTCGTCATGCTCCCCTTGTTCCTGAGCGCAGCGCAGGAGCTTATCAACACCCACGACAGCTCCATTACGGCGCACCCGTATATTCAGGGTATCATCTCAGACCTTGATTCTCGGTTGGCGCTGATGGAGCTGATGTATAACACCGATGTTTCCGGCAACCCGTTCACCGTCACCTTCGCCACGCTGACCGGCGTGGTGGTTGAGGGTGTCTGGAACGAGACGGCAAAGAGGATTGAGTTCTGATGGAAGAGATTGTATTTGCCTGCGCCCCATCGGAGCTGTCCTGCATCATCGGAAACCTGTTCGCTGAGATACGGCCTCCCTGTGATGCTCCCCGCAGCGACCATCTGACCATAACAGGCACCACGCACAGCGGGGTGGACGCCCAGCTTGTGATACTTGGAGACCGCTGCCTCTACAATGGCCCTGTTTGCGATTTAGAGGCGGCAAGAAGCGGTCCCTGTTTAGAAAGAAGGTGTGAGCATGGCTGACAAGGAATACCTGCTGGGGAACCGTGCAAGGGAGCTTCTGAAGTACACCAATCAGGCCACGAAAGTCGTGACCGATGATGTGAGCCAGAAGGATGTCCGGGTCATCCTCCAGAAAATCGCTGCTCTGGATGACATCCGTGAGGTCAAGAGCATCTGCCAGACAACTATCGGCCAGCTCGACCGCAAGGAAAAAGACGGCTTCACGAAGGCGATGTACCGATGCTATGGCGAGGATATGCGTCTGATAGCGAAGGGAATCGTTCGGGACATTCATGCCGCCAACGGCAAGATGTTCGCCACGGAGTACAATGAGCGCTTGCGGCTGATAGGGAAAGTGCTGGACGGATGTTCTCTGCTGCTGGAGTATATCCAGATTGTGCAGGACATGGGCGTCATCTCCCTGAAGAAGAGCGAGATATGGACCAAAAAAGTGCTGGATGTTAAGTACATGACGGCATCGTGGAAGAAGAACGACGGCGCACGGGCGAACAAGCTGCGCTCCGATGAGGAGGCAAAGCAGGACGCCCGGCAAGTCGAGGTCGTGAAGACGGCCATACGGCAGTACAACGCCGAGAAGAAGGTCCAGCAGACATAATTTCAGATACCCGGCGGAGGCATCCGCCTTGTATTAGGGTGTGACCCGTATTTTTCGGCCGTGAACTGGTGGCTCCGCTCTCCCTACTGCAACTCCAACAACGGCGCCACGAACGCCCTGAACGTCAACACCAATGGCAACTGGAACAACAACAACTGCTCCAACTCTTATGGCATCCGCCCCGCTCTGATGGAAAGTGAGACGAGTAGCTCCCAAATGGGAGCGAAAGCGGTACACCATCATCAAAGGGGGTCACATCCTGTCGGAAGCCTGTGCATGGGCTGACGATAAACACATCACACCGAGGCAGGCCGCCCCACAAGGGGCGCAGTCTGCTACCTTGGAGAAGGGGACCGGTGTTAGGCTTTTCTGGCCGGAGCTTCTCCTACTAACCCGGCCAGCCTATGTTGAAAGGCGGTGCGCTTTGACCTATGAAGAGATGTGTTCCTTTGAGACGCTCTACGAAGCGTACCTGACAGCGAGAAAAGGAAAACGAAGCAAGGTTTCCACCGCTCAGTATGAAGCGAACGCTTTGGTCTGTACAGCGAAGCTGTCTGCCATCCTGAGCAAGAAGGTCTATACTCCCAGCAAGTTTGAAATATTCAAGGTCTATGAGCCGAAGGAACGGCTGGTGCAGGCTCCGGCGTTCGTGGACAAGGTGGTTCTCCATGCTGTCGTGGATAACATCTTGTACGACGCCATCTGCAAGAGCTTCATCCGAGACAACTTCGCCAGCCAAAAGCAAAAAGGAACACATGACGGCCTGATGCGCCTGAAGTATCACATGGTCGAGTATTACCGGCGAAACGGTAGTGCAGACGGGTGGGTGCTGAAGTGCGATGTCAGGCATTTTTTCGCATCCATAGACCACAACAAACTGAAAGCCAAGCTCAGGAAGGTATTTGAGCGCCGGGTCCTCGATATGCAGGTCTACGACCTGCTGTGTATCTACATCGACGCCTCAGAGGGCCTTCCGCTGGGCTACCAGACCTCTCAGCTACTCGCCCTGCTGTTCCTCGATGAGTTTGACCACCACATCAAAGAAGTCAAGCGTTATCGGTATTATGGACGGTATATGGATGACTTCTACATTATCGCCCGTACAAAGCGAGAGCTTCAGCGGCTCTTGAAGGAGATTGATGAGTGGATGGACTGCCTCGGTCTGGAGCTGAACCAGAAGACCGGTATCTTCCCGCTGCGGAACGGTATCGACTTCCTCGGCTTCCACTCCTACCTTACAGAGACCGGGGCCTGTGTGCAGAAGCTCCGACAGAGCAACATAGACCGCATGAGTTCTCGTGTCAAGTTCTGGAGGAAGGCTTATGCAGAGGGGACTATCACGAAGGAGAAAACCCTCGGAAAGTTCCAAGCGTGGGATGCTTACGCAGCCCACGGTGACACCTACGCACTACGGCAGAAGTTCGCTGGTCAGGTGAAGGAGATTATCGGTGTGATGCCAGAGGTCCACCGAAAAATCAATTCCACCTTAGAGGCAAGGAACAAGCGGAGAGCAAGGCAGTATCGGAACATCCAAAGGAAGAGAGGTGAGACAGTCAGCCCTGTCCCAATCTCCCGTTCTGAGCCATTCGATGACGACCTTCCGCCGTGGATGTAATACCTACAAGGAGGAAATGAACCATGGCAAATGTGGCTCTCAGCTCCAAAGCCGTCGGCTCTATCGTGAAGCTGAAGGTAGGCGGAGCAGACAAGAACTTTATCGTCGTACATCAAGGGCGGCCGTCCTCGCTGTACGACACGAGCTGCGATGGAACATGGCTGTTGATGGAGGACTGCTACGAAAGTAAGCGGTGGCACAGCTCCAACGTCAACGACTATGCCAACAGCGAAATCCGCAGTTACCTCAACAGCACGTTCCTGAACCTGTTCGATGCCAACATCAAGTCGGCTATCAAGCAGGTCAAGCTCCCGTACCGGGCAGGCTCCGGCTACGGAACGACTATCACCAGCGGGGCTAATGGCCTGTCAACAAAGATTTTCCTGCTGTCCGGCCCGGAGGTGAACTGGACATCAAGCACCCATTCCTATATTCCTAATGACGGTGCTTGCCTGTCATACTTCTCCGGCTGTGCTCAGACGGATGCAAAGCGGATTGCGAAGCTGAACGGTTCGGCCGTGGGCTGGTGGCTCCGCTCTCCCTACTGCAGCTCCAACTACGGCGCCACGCGCGCCCTGTACGTCTACACCAATGGCGACTGGGGCGGCAACAACTGCTCCAACTCTTATGGCGTCCGCCCCGCTTTGGTACTTCCCTCTTCTCTCTTGGTCTCTGATGATGGTAGCATCTCGACTAACACAGCGCCAACCGTCCCCAGCAGCATCACCGTCCCTGGCTCCATCATGGGCGGCAGCACCATCACCGTAAAGTGGGGGACCAGTACCGATAAAGAGAATAATTTGTCGGGGTACAAGGTGGAGAAGAGTACCAACGGCGGCAGCACATGGAGCCAGATATATCAGGGAACCGCCACCCAGACCACCGACGCCGTGGCGTTCGGCACGGCGTCGGTGATGTACCGAGTTCGTGCTTACGATAGTGACGGCCTGCACTCTGGCTATAAGACCAGCTCGCAGGTGACGGTGGTGAACAACGTGGCCCCCGGTGCGCCCCCGGCAATCTCCGTCCCGAACGAAGTGAAGGGAGGGGCCTCGCTGATTGTGTCATGGTCGGCGGCCAGCGACAGCGATGGCAACCTAAGCGGGTACATTCTGGAGCGGTGCATCAACGGCGGAACGGAGTGGACGCAGGTTTACAAAGGGAACGCCCTTAGCTACACTGACACCATCACGAAGGGTTGGACGAAGGTGAAGTACCGGGTCAAGGCGTATGACGCCTACAATGCGGCATCCGGCTACACGACCTCCGCCGAGCGCACGGTAGACAACAACACGCCGCCCACCATCACCTGCTCCAGCGCAGACGGCGCCGACCTCGGCATGAAGGCCAGTGGGTTCTCCATCACCTACTCAGTGGACGATGTGGACACCGCCGACACCCTGACCGTGACAGAGAAAATGGACGGGGCGGTGAAGCGCACCTTCACAGCGACGAGGAAGACCAACAACAGCTTTGCCGTGACTGGCGACTACTTCCAGAAACTCCTGAACGGCCAGCACACGATGGTCATTCAGGTCACGGACGGCAAGGTCACTGTGACCAGGACGCTTAGGTTCACGAAGAAGGTCACAAGGGCGGTCATCACATTGGAGACACCGATGGAAGCGGATGCTCAAATCACCATCTGCGCCATCAACGTCATGGGGTCCATCCCGGCAGATGCCGCATTTTCCGTGAAGGTCACGAACAACGGCAAGGACAGCTCCCCCGTCTGGGAGGATGCTACCACGGCGGCAAAGAACGGGGTAAACCATGTGTTGGTGTACATCGTCCGGGGCCAATGACCACCGGGCTGTCACCATCGAGTGCGCCAGCGATACTACACACCCCTATGCTGTAAACGACAAGGCGTACGCCACGCTCATCAAGCTGTGCGTGGACATCTGCAGGCGGAACGGCAAAAGCAAACTGCTGTGGTTCGGAGATAAGGACAAAACATTGGCCTACACCCCGAAATCCGATGGAGTGCTTCATGGCGGATTTCTGCCAGATGTTCCCCGGTTTCGAGAGGGCCGGAACGAATGAGTGGCTCAGGAATGGGCCGTATGGCGATTTGAGTCGCCGGGTCATTCTGGAGAGCAAGCTGTTCTACGTCTGCGTAGAGGACAACGAGTGGTCGCTGGCGGTGGAGCTGGTCCAGAAGGAGGAACCGTGGGGCCTCCCGTGGATGGAGAACCTCCAGAAACAGCTCTACCAGAAGTACCTTGACGGCATGAAGAAGGCTCTGCTGAACCGGCTGCCGGGTGTCGGTATCAGGACCGGGGCGTGGACATCCGGCAGAATCAAAAAAGAGGAGTGCTTGGTATGAACGAGAAGAAGTACACTGTCCGGCCGCAGATTGATGTCAACCTCAGCCAGCAGGACATCGACGACATCATGGCGGTGGCGCTGGATGGCGGAATTTGCTACTGGTGCCGGAAGGCTGAGGTGGTCGGCGAGTGCCTCGGCGAGTATGCGAGCGACCAGATTTCCCGTGGCGGTGCCCTCATCCTGCACGATGCAGAGAGCGCTCAGACGTGGGAGTTGACGCTGGAGAAATTCCTAAAGGGTGTGAAGCTCTACTTTGAGCAGGGCTGCCATGTGAATGTCGAGGACAACGCCATCGACACCTGCGACATTGACGCCAATGATGCTGACTGCATCATCCAGTTCGCCGTGTTTGGGGAGGTGGTCTTTGGATGAAAGACTGTTTCATTGTGGTTCACAGAAACTTCGCCGAGGGCGCTGATGCCTACGCCTATTGGAGCGAGGATGACGCCAAGAAGAGCATCAACGAAGATGTGGCAACGGTGGTGAAGTCTCTGACTGAAGAAGGATATGAGCCGACAACCCTGCGGGACGCTTGCGATGGCGTTGATGTTTACGTTGCTGATAGCGACATCTACTACGAGTGGAACATCTTCCGCTCCAGCATTCGATGAGAGGAGGTTAAACCTAATGAGCGAGTACAAGAAGCAGGCGATTGATATAATCGACCGACTGCACAAAGAGAACCGCATCGGCTATCAGGACTACCTTGACATCCACGACGGACTGGATGAAATGGAGACCCTGAGAGACCGGGACGAAGTTCTGGAGGAGCTGTGGGGGCAGTTTGCGGATGTCCCCATGAATCCAGATACGGAGTGCATTGAGGAGCGATTCATGGGCTGGGGGCCGGGTATCCATCGTGAGGAAATTTGGCACTGGTTCGACGAACGGCATAGCAAAGGGGTCGCCTATCTGCTATACGGGGGTGCTGAGGACTATGTGCCTGAGACGAAACGGCTCTATGGTCTGAGAAGGTCCTGTTTTGAGTGCGAATCACAGACCTGCCAGTTCAATCACGGTGGTGAGTGCCGGTTCGCTTTGGTCCATGAGCGGAAGCCCCGCATCACCGATGATGACGGCTGCATCGACTACGACTATCGGGAGGGAGATGACTAACTTATGAAAGGTATGCCATACTCCATCCGGCTGATGCTGGCGCAAATGGCCGGAAACAACAAGGAAGCCAGTAGGGTTGTGGATGAGTGCTTTGTTACCATGACAAAGAAGTTTCTGGCAATAGCACATGAATACGACAGCGTTGACCTGCCTTTGGTGATTGCTACCATGCAGATAGCAGCATCCGCTATGATGCCGATTCTGTCAGATAGCGGTCGTGAGCTTGTCGAAAATCTGGTCAGCCATACTCATACCATCACTGTTGATTTGTCGGAAATGCGGCGACAGGCATCTCAAAATAATGAGGAGGAGGAGCGATGAACGCAAGCGACATGGTGCGGGCGGCTCTGTCTGCCAAGAAGCGGACACAGAAGGAGTTGGCAGAGTTCATGGGTTGGAGCCAGCAGAACCTAAGCTACCGGCTGAAGGCTGGAACTCTCACCTTTGATGAGCTGGCGAAGGCCCTGAGCTTTGCTGGGTACGAGGTCAAGATGGTGGAATCAACCGGCGAGGAGCTGCCGGAGCTGGGGAACAGCAGCAGCCCCCGGCTGGTGCAGATGGTGGACGGCGTGACCTATGACACCAGCAAGGCGGAGTCCCTTTGCTCCAGCCGTGCGGAGACTGGTGGCGAGTTTTACATGGAGCTGTTCAAAGACCCGTCAGGGGCCTATTTCATGGCCTATTTCCAGCTTTGGGATGGCGGCTATAATTCCATATCCCCCATGACCAAAAGCGCCTCAGCGAAGTTCTGGGGCCGTTACAGCGGACTTCCTGAGAGCGAGATGAAGTGACCGTTCTGGTCAGCGTGATTGTTAGGCTGTTATGAGCCAGCACAGGCACCGAGAACCTCCAAAAGTGGCTGAAATCAAGCGTTTCACGGACAGCAAAAAATTTTTTGAAAATATTCGATTTTGACTTGACACTACCAAGCCGGTAAGTTAGAATGAGAATGTAGACAAGAAAGTTACCCAGACGGTCAGTTTTTGGAGGTATTGATTATGCTGTATCACGAGTTTTTGGAAGGCACCGGCGCTGTTGACAATCAGGCTTCCTATGATGAGTACAAGCGGGTGGAAGCGTTCTACATGGCCTGCGACGGTATGACCAAAGAGGATGTCTACCGCATGGCAAAGGTCGAGACGGTGGCACAGTATGAGGCAAGAATGGAAAAGGCACGAGAGGACGAGCTGGCGTGGGTGATGCAGAACATCATCCCCGCCGCTGCCTTTATTCGGGGCATGAGCGAGAAGGCCGACTACTTCCGAAAGAACTTCGTGTACGTTTCCGAGTGCGGAAACTGCTTCGAGATTCGGGAAGTCAAGGCCATCAACGGCCGGTCGGTCGTTCTGTACGAGTTCTGGTGCAACGGTAAGCGGATTGACACTGAAATCACGGGCTACGGACTGCTGCCGAGCGCCGAGTTTCAGAGCTACCGGGCCGACTGGCACGACAAGAGCTTGAAAGAGCTGGAAGACCTGTTCGGGTATATTGCGTAAGGAGGACAAAGATGACACGGAACGAGGAAATCGACCTTGAAATCAGGAATCAGGCTGTCCGTCTGTACCCGAAGTGCATAGCCCTTTTCGAGCTTCCCATGATGATATACACGCAGATTATGATGGACAACAGTACCCGTAAGAAACCGTTTCAGGTCAGCGAGACCCGGATTCGCAAAATCATCGGTACAATGCCGGAATTTATGTAACTGGAGGCTTATATGAAGAAGCAAGTCACGAGCGAGGAGTTCTACGAAAAGATAGGCCCTCTCAATGTAATGTTAGAGATAAAGGAGCCAAAAAAACCTTTTACTTGTGGACTTTCCCACCCATACACAACATTGTTTTTCTTAAAGGACGGCAGGAAACTAATTGGTTACGAAGAAGCCGGAAAATATTTCTTATGTGAGGAGGACACAGACCATGAATAAGTACGCAGAGATGCGCCAGCGCCAGCAGAAGGAGTTCAATGCCCTGCCGCTGGGCTTCGCCTTCAGCCGGAAACAGTTCGACGAGATGATGAGAGAATGGGGCCTCGACCCCGATAAGGACGTGGGCAAAATCTACTCCATCGGAGCAGGAGGTTACGTCCAGAAAAAGGACGCTGACCTGCTCCACCAGACGACAGAGCGCCACAGCGCGGAGATGACGGCTGCCATTGCGGAGGACAAGACCGGGGACGACTTCATCTACCAGATGTTTCTTGCGGAGCTGGCCGACCATGAGTATGGCTACACCGGGGACAGCGAGGACACTCTGGACGCGCTCGGCTACACGATGGAGCAGATACAGGCAGACGCAAGGCTCCTGCACGGCTTTGAGAAAGCCCGCAGAGCGATTTGGGAAAGGGGGTAAAACAATGTCCTGCATTGTAATGAACCCGGAGCCGCTGGCGGCGCTGGCAAACGCCGTCGAAACCCGGCTCAACTGCGACTACAACTATTGGGGCTTTGAGGCTCCGGACAGTCTCTACAGAGAGCTGACCGACTGCAAAATCTCCTGTACCTACTACGCGGAGGACATCTACCGCAGGCTCTACGCAGTCAACATTCGCGCCTACAATGGGCGCTATGCGGGACATGAGGAACCCGCCGACGAGGAGGCCCCGACTATTGATGGCAGCAAGTACATCGTACACCATAGACCGGAGTACCGGGAGCACGGCTTTGCTGTCTGCCCGTGGCACTACCAACTCGCAAAGCTCCTCGACTGCTGGCTCTACCAGACAGCGGAGGACGCCACCTACAAGGACCCACTTCGGCTTGCTATGAAAGAATTCCGGGATGGCCTCTACTATTTCATTGTGATGAACAGTCCGCAATACGTTGATGTGCAGTGGGGCGAACTCCCGCATTTGGCAGAGAAGGAGGAATAGAAACGTGACCCTGATGGAGCGACTGCTGGCCGCCGGTTATCCGAGAGACCAGATATTCAGCCATGAGTCCGACCTCTACGTTTTCGTGACGCCGCTCACGAAGCGAGTAGTGGACGAGTGGTGCAAGGAAAATGGGTATAGTCTCCATTGGCACTGTCCGATATTCAGAGACCAAGTGACCAATAGGCCAATGTTTGATTGTGCTTTCGCTTACACCCCGTATTTTATAAAAGTCGGGAAGAAGGAGGGGGCGTAACATGGACGAACGCCAAAAGGAAATGTATAACGTGTTGACCAAACTCAATGGTGAGACGGTGGCTCGCCTGTTCACTGACTGGCATGGTGATCAGCTACTTGATGATGGATTCTTCGGACACCTTGTGGACGAAGGGTACATTGAGGAGCCGGATGTGGAAGAAGAGGAAGACAACTGCGAGAATGAAACGTATAATTGCGATTCCTGTTCTTTGAACGGAGATTGTCCTCAGCAGGGAGTTGACGGCAAGCCAAGGTGGATGGAGGATGTGGGCTTCGACGAGTTTTGCGGTCGGTTCCCTCTTTGTGAGGGATGCCCCATTCGAGACATCCCCGGAGAATGTGAGGACGAAAACTGGCCCAAATGGAAGGAGGAACATGCTAATGCATGATAAGTACGATACTCTTCAGAAAGAGTTGCGTCTGTATGGGTTGCAAAACGGCTCATCTATCGGTCGGCATATGGGGCTCATGGATGAGGCTGCTGATGCCATTGAACATCTGAATAACAGCATTCCGATTTTGGCTGAGTTCGAGTTTCTTACCGGCTATGTGGCCGAGAGCTGCTTCGATGAGGAAATCTGCCGGGACCGCCTGCGGATGCTGTGGACGGCGTTCTGCCTGCACCACGACCTTGACGCTGACACCCACGTCTACGACTGCTACTTGATGGAGCTGTGGAAGCGGTTGCAGGAGACCGGCGATGGTACATCTGAGTGGGCCGACTTCGATGATTTTGAGCGGTTCATGTGTAGGTATTTGGTGTGAGGAGGGGAAGAGAATGAGCGGAGCGCAAAGCCTGCTGTGCGAGATGCTGTCCTGCGGCAGCATGGATTTGGAGATTATCGACCGCATCGGCTACGGCTGGGACGAGATTCTGGACCAGATGGATTGGCCCCGTGAGGGCCTCGACTTCAACGATGTGCTGAGGGGCGCTGTCAGCATCGGCATCATCAACCTGAAGAAAGCGGTCAGCGAGAGGATTCTCGTGCTGGAGGCGGAAGAGAGCATCCACGGCAAGCTGGAGCCGGAGGAGGCCGAGGAGCTGGATGCCCTCCGCCTCCTGAATCCAGACGATGACATCGGCGGGGATTTCAACTTCCTTGCCACGCACGTCTGGTTTGAGAAGAACGGCTCCACCTATCGGCGGTATCTGCCGGAAGCGGTGGACGAGTTCGAGGACAACGTGGGTTTCTTCCTGACGGGAGGTGAGGGGGAGTGAACGTAGACGAGGAGAAAAGGTTTGCGGCGGCCTGTGAAGATGGCACCCTTTGCGACCCGCAGTATTGCCCGTATATGCGGGGCGAGACTTCCCGGCTCGGCGCCTGCGAGGGAGATTATTGCGAGGAGGCGTGGAAGGAGTTCTGCGAGCAGAATGAGAGGGATGACCCGTGATTATGATGGAACCCAGAACGCCGTGCAAACTGTGCAGCATCAAGACATCCATCCTCGGAGACGGAAGCTACTACCAGAGCGATAGCCAAACCCTCATCGCTGAGGGTGGATGGTCTGGGCTGTACTTCGGGGCTGAGGCCGATGGACGACTGTTTATGGCGGCGGTTGGAGACGGCGAGACGGACCACTACTACCCGAAGTTTTGTCCTGAGTGCGGTCGCCAGCTCGGTCAAGGGGGTGAGGAGGGATGACCTGCCCGTATGCGGCGAGAAGCTACGCCCGAACAAGGGATGGGCCGCCATGTTCTATGACGGCTACTGCAACACCTGCGATATGCCGGTGGAGAACGGAGAGGAGGATGAAGACTGTGAAGAGAATCAAATCGACTGAGGCTCTGGTAGCTTCTTCCGCCCGTCAGGGCGTGACCATCTGCGGCACGGAGGCCGAGATAGTCCTTGCCTACATCAAAGTCCACGGGTATGAGCTGCTGACGGACGATGACTACAAGCTCTACCTGCACGACGAGAGCGCCGGTGAGGACAATAGCCACGATGAACCTCAGACAGTCCGGGACATCGTGGAGCTGTGCAAGGAGCTGAACGAGAAGATGCTGCTGGACAGCTACTCCGAAGAGTCCCCGGACTATGACGACCAGCTCGAACTTCGGAAGGACACGCTCATTCTGGAGACCCTGCTGACGAAGGCGGAGAGGGTCATCCCTCCCACGGTGCGCCGGTACAACGTGGTCATCGTTGAGCATCGGAAGAAACTGGTGCCGGTGCTGGCGGCGAGCTGGGCTGAGGCCGAGGAGAGAGTGCGGGAGATGTGGGAGAACGGGGAGGTGGTCATCGGCCAGAGCGACTTCACCGGGATTATGATTAGCAGCGGAGGATGATACCATGGCAAAGAACGGCTACCTTGCCCGGCGGAAGGTTCGGGACAGTGTTCTTCAGGACGCCACCCGCCAAACCTACCAGCAGTACATGACGGACACGCTCATCCTAACATTGAATGACCCGGAGGTCATGGGGAAGGATGTGTTCGGATATGAGCGGCTGAAGAAGGTGCTGGAAGCGTGGGGCAGATATTACGATGACTTCTTCGACGCCCTGACGAGGAACCCGGAGGCGGACTACGCACGAGAGAAGATGGACGCAGCCATGAAGCGTATCTGCGGTAAGAGCGGCGACTTCGTGCCGTTTGAGAAGCGGTACGAATGGCTGCCAGAAATCACATACGGGCAGAAGAAGTAAAAATCTTATCAGGCTGTCCCAAAATCTGATTGCATATCGGGCGAAAATCTGATAGAATAAGAATAGAAAGCGGGGTGTTTGATATGCCAGTGTTGAGTATGTTCTTCGGAATCATCGTCCGTATGTATCGGGAGCAGGGCGGGAAACACAATATGCCCCACATCCACGCTGAGTATTCCGGCGAGGAGGTCGTGGTCGCTCTGGATGGGACGGTTCTCGAAGGAGAAAAGAATTTTCCGAGGAATAAGCTGAAGATGCTGGAAGTCTGGATGGATATACACCATGAGGACCTTGAAGCGAACTGGAAGTTGCTGTCCAACGGTGAGCAGTTCTTCCGCATTGACCCGCTGAAGTAAAGGAGGTGGCGTCCATGTTGCAGCCGAGATTGGTGAAAGCGGAGCCGGTAGACCACCTGAAGCTCCGACTCACCTACGAGACTGGGGAGGTCAAGCTATTTGACGTTTCCCCTTATGCCAGCGGCCCTTGGTATGGCGAGCTGAGAGACGAGTCCTACTTTAGAACGGTCCGTATGCTTCCGGGCGGAACGGGCATCGAGTGGAGCAACGGTCAGGACATCGCTCCCCATGAGTTGTATGAGTGCAGCGCCCCGGCCTAACCGACCAAAAGCCCCTATA
This sequence comes from Acutalibacter sp. 1XD8-36, assembly GCF_009917525.1. GTDB lineage: Bacteria > Bacillota > Clostridia > Oscillospirales > Acutalibacteraceae > Acutalibacter. The sequence continues at coordinate 218,016 of NZ_QZDU01000001.1, read as the reverse complement.
AGGGGCTTTTTTACTGAGACAATACTTTTCCCACCCGAAGGTATTGGGCGGCGTCCCGCAGCCTTCAGGGGCTTCTAAGCCCTTGATTTGTAGCACTTTTTAGGGTGCTTGCCGGGGTGGTATCGGGTCTCCCGTGGTCATGGGGGATGCAATGTTTATATCCTGACATAAATCGGCCCAGGCTTCACAGCCCGGGTCATAATTTATGCCTTTTTTCTATATACCATCACGGCAACAATAGCCATAATAAGCACCAAAGCACACACTCCAACCATAGCCAATCCGCTTGTGTCAAGCGTGTCGGCCTCGCCCGGATGTCGTTCTTCAACCCCTATCTGCTGTCTGATGTCTGGGGCTTCGCCGCCTTCCGGGATATCTGGCGGCCCGCCCTGGTTCCTGCCTCCAAAGTCGTTGTTCATAGTACCCATATCAGCGATATTGACATTAGAACCATCCACAAGCGCGGACGTATTTTCAGCCTGCTCATCAGAGGTTGACGGTATTGAGCCGTCCAACTGACCGCTGACACTCTGAGCGCGCAGCAAGCAGAAATCCTTGAGTGCCGCCACTCCCTTCTGGAAGTCCTCATAGGTGCAGAAGCTGGTGGGGTCCTTCTCGACATATGGGGCGATAAGAGCTTGGACGCGCTCAAGCTCGCTGGAAAATGTGCCGCTGTCGAAATAGCTTGAGATAAACTCCGCAAAATACTGGTGATACAGCCGTGTATATTCATCATTTGAAAATATCCAGGCCAGCATAGGCCTGCTGTCAACTGTCCCGCCGGAGACAGGCGTGTCAATGGGATAGTTTATCAGAGCAGTTGCGTCTTGGGCGCCCATAAAGCCGCCGAATGCCAGATTGTAATCCCATGGTATCATAGAGAGTTTACCGTCAGCTTCATACAAATAATAGTTGTGTACTATTGAGCCAGTATAACTGTCAAAATTGCATACAAAATTGTGTACAACAAAGTAGCGTATCACGTTCTCAACATCAACTGTACTGTCGATATCCCGGCAAAGATTTAGGCTTTCCAGGGAGGAGATGAGCCGGTCTTTATCCTGGTTTGTGATATCTGTTTTTGCATTATCGAAAATGTTGCTGTAGCTGGAGTAGTCATCATCTGTATAGATAAGCGACACGTCGCTGCTTGCCGAGCCGCCAAAGCCGCCGAAACCATCAAAGTTTCCGGGAACCTTAAAATCCCCCGTGTCAGGAGCATCACCGAATTCCATGTCATCTTCAGGCATGTCGGGTATGCCAAATTCGGCGTTTTCAGGTCGCTGCTTAAAGCCTTCTTTGTTTCCTTGAATATCTCTGCCGCCGAAGTTCTGGCTTTCGGGCTTATAAAGCTCTCCATAGTCAGCGCCGTAATTGCGCTGCAAAAAGGATTCCTCCACGCCCTCAACAGCTAAATATAATCCCCAGTCTTCGCCGTTAACGCGAATATATACATAGCTGCAAAGAGGGGAGACCGCCCCAAACTCGGCCATCATCTGATAGGACAAATAATCCTTCATGTATGTGTTATCTTGAATGATATTGTTAAGGCTAAGCTTATCAAGTCCGTAGTAGCTCTGGCTGTTTTCGTAGTGGTCAAATTCTATTTTAAAGCTGTACCGGTTATTGCCATAGCTCTCAACCTGGGTAAGAGAGGTGTTGCCCTTGGCGCGTATGCCCACGTTCCTGAAGGACTCACCGTCGATAGCGACAGAGCAGGGAGAGTATTCCTCGTTAGTACAGGTGCTGATAAAGCTGTCCCAGTCGTCCATTACGATATCAAGAGTGTGGACTATGCCGGTATCAAAAAGCCGGTTCTCGTAGCCCATAGGTTGAGGGGTATTTTCTGAGCTCATTCCCTTCGCGCTTACAAAGAGGACTGTCAGGATTAGGGTTAGGGCCAGTATGATACAGCATATCCTGTCAATATTTCTATGTGTAGACATGCGGCTTCTCCTTTCTCAGCCCATATAATCCCCGTTATAGCTCACCAGCACCGCATGGTCGATGCCGTTCATCTCGGAGAGAATATTTACAAGTTCGGTGCTTTCATCTTTCATACGGACCTCAAGATTAAGCTCTATGGCCCCTTGCTGCGCGGTCTTGCTCTTTACCACACAGCGCTTGACCTGGCCCTGTATAAAGCTCATGGCCTGCCTCTCACTCTCGTGGTCCCGGCAGTGCAGGACAAGGATGAAGGGGTTCATATGTGGTTTGGCATTGGCAAACACCAGCAGCACCGCACCGATGACAACGCTTCCGAACACCGCCAGAGGTATTAGTCCGGCGGCTAAAACAATACCGGCTCCTATGGCCCAGAACAGGAACGCTATGTCCAGCGGCTCCTTTATAGCCGCTCTAAAGCGCACAATAGACAGCGCGCCAACCATACCCAGGGAAAGAACCACGTTAGAGGTGACCGCGAGTATTACCAGGGTTGTTATCATAGTCATTGCAACAAGGGATACGCCGAAGCTGGAGGAGTACATTACCCCTGCAAAAGTTTTTTTGTAGACTAGAAATATAAGCATACCGATACCAAAGGCAAGTACAAGGGCAAGGGCCATATCGAGAATACTTACGCTGGAGACCTTTTCCAGAAAGCTTGACTTGAATATATCCTGAAACGACATAAATCTGCTCCTTTTTTGAAATTAGTATTTTAACCATATATCCGGCAGGCGGCATATTTTGAAAAAGCTGCGGTACGTGTGCCGGGATTTTGCACCAGGTCCTTGATAATAGAGGGGAGGAAGCTATCCCATTTTACCTCCAGCACTGCCGGATTGTTGGGAATAGGTATCGTACAACAGTCTGGGTTAAGGAATTCGTTGGAGATAGTTCCAGTTCGGATGTGGTAGTCGAGGGTTACCCGCACGTTACCCGGAGCGTACACAAACGGCTCGCGGGTATACTGCACAATAGTCCTGGGCCTCAGCCCATGCATGGCCATCTTTTGGTACAGCTCAAGCAAAAGTGGCGGGCTATTCCTCTCAAAAACCTTGTACTTACCATGTACCAGCGCCAAAGTGTCTTCCAATGTTAATTCAGTTTGGAGCTTTGCGCAGAGACCGCCTGTTTTTAACTTTTTCTCAAGCAGAACCACCGATGTGTCACTGTTATAATACCTGAGCCGAAATTTCTCCCTGCGGCTAATACCGTTGATTTTCTCTCTCAGAGCCCTGTTGTCGGGAGTGTCGAAATACAGACTGTTCACGGTATAGCTTCCATTTTGTGCATATGAATCTATGCACATTACAGCTGACAGCCTTGACCTTAGATACTGCACGTCTCCAAGGGATATTTCATGCTTCCATTCATGACGAAAATCCATTTTGTTTCACCTCTTTCGTGTTTAGTTCCATAAAATAATAACAGCTGAACCTTAGAGCAGATTTAGAAAAAGAGAAGCGCCCAGTGAACATTCCGGGACGCTTCTGTGAAAAATATGTGAATACCCCTGCTAATGTCTAAACTTTACTGTAAAACAGACCTTGTTCGGCATGATATACTTTGCAGAAATAACCGCGCGGCTTGCCTCTGCCAAAGAGCGTGCCACAGCCAGCCCGATACCGTACCCGCCGCTTTTCTGTGTGCGTGCAGTGTCGGCGCGGTAAAAGCGGTCGAAGAGTTTGTCAGGCGGCACGTCTGGCAGTGTGGTGCAGGTATTTTGCAGGCGCAGAATCACCCGGCTCTCAGCTTTTTCTAGAGCTACGGTGATTTCGCCTCCGTCATTTGTATATTTTACGGCGTTGTCAAGTAGAATCGAAATAAGCTGGCGCGTCTGCTTTCGGTCGGCATGAATGGTGATACCTCCAGGAATATTTCTGTTAAGCATGATACTTTTATCATCTATAGGTTGAAAGAAGCCATCAAGCGAGCTCTCAAACAGCTCACTGAGGGAGAAATCGCTGGGCTCTACCTGTACTGTGCCCTCGTCCATTCGGGCCAGCAATAGCAGGTCTTTTACCAGGCCGCTCAGCCTAGAGGTCTGCTCCTTGATATTTCGGCTCCATTTGTTTTCGCCGTTATATAGCTCCATGGCCTCGGTGTTGGACTGTATGATAGCCAGAGGAGTTTTAATCTCGTGTCCCGCGTTTGTTACAAACTGTTTCTGACGTTGAATATTTTCAGCGATTGGTCGGATGGCCCTTTTTGACAGCAGCACCACAAACGCCAGCATCAGTCCCCATCCCGCAAGACCAATACCTGCTGAAAGCAAAAGCACACGCCAGAATGAGCCGCTTTCTCTGGACGTATCAAGAAATACCGCCACAGTATTGTGCATTGGCACATCCTTAATGAGGTAGCGAAACTGTCTGTATTCGCCCCGGCTGCAGCCCCGGTCCAACACTTCGCTGGCAAGCTCCAGGGCTTCATTCTCACTGATAGCATAGAGGCTGCTTACATCCACGAATATAGGCTCCCTATCTGCCCCGAAGCGTACCACAAAGAAGTTTGAGGATATAAAGGCGTTGTAATCGCCATTGCGGTCATTATGCGCTCCGAAGGGGAATGGTCTGCCGTCTGGCGCGGGCTTCGGCATAGGCGGCGGGCTGCCGGTATCGCCGACGGTATCACAGAGCAGCTCCAGGGTGCGGTCTACGCGCTGGCTTATAAGTACCAGGTTTGCGGCGTTTATTGCCCCGAGCAGTAGGAGTATCAGCCCGGTTATGGCAATCATTGCAGCGATTACAAATCTCCTTTGGAGTGACCTTATCATTCCGGCACCTCCAGGGTGTAACCCACGCCGCGCTTGGCGGTTATGGCGACATTTGCGCCCAGAGCTGAAAGCCGCTTGCGCAGGTATGATATATATACCCACACAACGCCCAGCTCTGCGTTGGTATCATAGCCCCATACCCTGCACAATATGTCTTCTGTGGAGAGGTATATGCTTCTGTTCAGCATCAAAAGCTCCATTAATCGGTACTCAAGCTTTGACAATACAAATGACTGTCCGTTGCAGGAAAGCTCGCAGCTTTTCTGATTCAAGGTAATGTTACCGCAGTTTAGCAGGCTTGGAGTATACCCGGCCCTGCGCCGGAGAAGGGCGCGTACCCTGGCTAAAAGCAGCTCCATAGGGAAGGGCTTGGGAAGATAGTCGTCTGCGCCAAGGTCCAGGCCCTGGATTTGGTCCTCTGTCTCGGACTTGGCTGTGAGAAGCAGTACCGGAGTCTGACACCCGGCGCTTCTGAGCTTTTGAAGCACCTCAAGCCCGCTGAGAACAGGCATCATAATATCGAGTATTATGCCGTCATACTGCCCGCTAAGGGCATAGTCCAGGGCAGACTGTCCGTCATATACCGGCTCGACGATGTACTTATGGTAGGTCAGGATATCGACTACGGCCTCGGACATGGCAGGCTCGTCCTCTGCGTAAAGTAGCCTCATAGCTATCACCTCATCCTGTATTATAGGCCATAAAGCTTAATTTTGCCTTAGCTTATTTTATCAGACATATATGCTTATTTCAATAAATAGTTGAAATAAGCTGGAATAACGTGTATAATAGCCAGAGAAAAAACAGATGGAGGTTTCAATGTACCGACTGATAAAAACTGAGGGCGCTGCCCGCCGGGGGGAATTTGTCACTGTGCACGGCACGGTGCAGACCCCTGGATTTATGAATGTTGCAACGGCAGGGGCCATAAAAGGCGCTGTCTCAGCCTGGGATTTAAAGGAGCTGGACTGCCAGGTGCAGCTCTGCAATACCTATCACCTGCACCTGCGCCCGGGAGACGAAACTGTAAAGAAGCTCGGCGGCATAAGGAAGTTTACCGGCTGGGAGGGTCCGGTGCTTACGGACAGCGGAGGGTTCCAGGTGTTTTCCCTTGCCAAACTTCGCAATATCAGGGAGGAGGGAGTTACCTTTGCCTCCCATATCGATGGGCACAAGATATTTATGGGACCGGAAGAAAGTATGCGCATACAGTCTAATCTGGGCTCAACCATTGCAATGGCTTTCGACGAATGTGTGGAAAACCCGGCAGAGTATAGCTATGCAAAGATGTCCTGTGCCAGGACAACCCGGTGGCTGGAAAGATGTAAGGCTGAAATGACAAGGCTCAATGCCCGGGAGGACACGCTTAATCCAAAGCAAATGCTCTTTGGCATAAACCAGGGCTGTACCTACCGCGACCTGCGGGTGGAGCATATGAAACAGATAGCCAGTATGGACCTGGACGGCTACGGCATAGGAGGCCTTGCGGTGGGAGAGCCTGCCCAGGAGATGTACGCGGTTATCGAGGAAATAGAGCCTCATATGCCAAAGGATAAGATACGTTATTTAATGGGCGTGGGCACACCGGCAAACATTCTTGAGGGCGTGCGCCGGGGCGTGGATTTGTTTGACTGTGTTATGCCAACCAGGAATGCCAGGCATGGGCACGCATTTACCATGGAGGGCTGCCGGAATATGCTTAACGCCAAGTATACCCTGGACGAGTCCCCGCTGGACGAACAGTGCGGCTGCCCGGTCTGCCAAAGATTCACCAGGGCTTATATCCACCACTTGTTCAAAGCCGGAGAGATGCTCGCCATGCGCCTTACGGTTATGCACAACCTGTATTTCTACAATAACCTGCTAAAAAAGATACGCGGTGCTTTGGACGAGGACCGTTTTGAGGCGTTTTATGCGGAGAATATCGAGGCGCTCAGCCGAAGGATATAGCCCTAAAAAATAAATGCTTGCAAGTTTGCGGGTTTCCTGATATAATCAGTAGTAATCATTGGAAGGGATGTGTTCACAAACAATGTACAACCTTAATTTACTGGACGCTTCAGCAGCCCAGGGCGGCGGTGGCATGAGCCTTATTGTAATGCTTTTAGTCTACGGCCTTTTCTTCGTGGCGCTGTACTTTATTTTCTTCCGTCCTCAGAGTAAGAAGAAGAAAAAGGAAGCAGAAATGCGCAAGAACGCCCAGGTCGGTGACGAGATTACCACTATCGGCGGTATTTGCGGGCGTATCGTTGCGGTAAAGGACGAGTCCGAGTCGGTCATTATTGAGACAGGCAGCGACAAGTCCAAGCTCCGTGTCAAGCGCTGGGCTATCGGCAGCGTTGACACCGTGCATGAGGACGACGCCTGATTTTTGGCAATATTCTAGAATAAAAAGACTTCGCAGCCCATATTATGTATTACACATACTAAGAGCTGAGAGGTCTTTTTGTTATGAAATGGGTAAGAGCTTTGATACTTTCCACGGTTGTCACCACCGGAGCCAGCCTTGTGCTTCTGTCGGCTATAGCCTTTTTTGTGTGCCGTTCCGGGTCATTGCCCAGAGGCTCAGTTACGATTATCACCACGATTGCCACCTGCGCCGCGGTGTTTTTGGGAGGCTTTCTGTCCACGATATCTGTGCGCGAGAAGGGTCTGCTGCTAGGCCTGGGAGCGGGAGCGGTATTTCTTATATGCGCGGGAGCCGTATCTGTGCTGGTTTTTCAGGTGGAATTAGGCCCTGCCAGCGCGGGAAAAATTGCCGCGCTGCTGCTCAGCGGAGCCATCGGCGGGGTACTTGGGGCAAACAGGAAAAGCAAGGTGAAATTCTGAGGCTTACAATCCTGTAACCACAGGTTACAGTTGCGATATATCCGTTGAAATATACAATATCTCTTGATATAATATAGTAAACTATATTAGAACAGGAGGTCAGGATATGAAGCACACAGGAAAAATAGTTTTAGCCCTCAGCCTTGCAGTAGTAATTTTGCTGAGTCTTGGGGCCTGCGGCGGAGGCAATAAAAGCTACTCAGCCAGCAACTCCACATCTTCTGGTGAGAGTACTTCAGCCGATATGGAGATGTCTGAGGAGGGCTTTGATGAGGCGGCTGAGCCTGGTGGCATAGAGGTGGTACGTCCTCAGGACAGGAAGCTGATAACCACAGTTGACATGCAGGCCGAGACCAGGGAATATGATTCCTTTATGTCCTGGCTGGAGTCCCATGTAGCCGGGACAGGAGGGTATATTGAGTCATCGAATATGTATGCCTATAGCCAGCATGAGCGCAGCAGCGATTTGACCCTGCGCATCCCTGCGGACAAGCTGAGCGGCTTTTTACAGGAGATAGGCGAGACCTGCAATGTCCTCCAGCGCTCAGTACAGGAGGAGGACGTTACCCTCAGCTATGTGGACGCGGAGAGCTATAGAGACGCCTTGCTGGTGGAACAGGAGCGCCTTATGGAGCTCCTGGAGGAAGCTGATAACCTGACGGATATTATGAGCATTGAGGACAGGCTTACGACTGTGCGGTATCAGTTGCAAAACTATGAGTCGACGCTGCGGGTTTTTGATAATCAGATAAACTACAGCACTGTACATCTGTCTGTACATGAAGTGGGTGAGCTCACCGAGCCGGAGCCGGAGAGCTGGGGCAGCAGGGCTATCCGGGGCATGAAGGACAACGCTAAAGATATCGGCAGGTTCTTCCAGGAGCTGGGACTGTTTATTGTGACCCATCTGCCAACGCTCATGCTGCTGGGTTTAATAGTTATTATAATCCTGCTGGCAACGGCTAAAAAGCGCCGTGAGGCTAGGGAACGCCGCAGACAGCAGAAGGAGCTGATACGCACTATGCATGAGCAGAAGAATTCTGGTGAAAATTCAAAAGAGTGAGCTATACTCTATAGGCATATTAACCTATGCGCCAAAGGTATTTGCATTTTTTAGAAAAGTGGAGTATAATGGTAGACATTAGAAAAGCTACCTGCTTTTGGCATAAAGGAGTATAGTAATATGACAGTAATTGAGAACAAAACATTCGACGAGGAGCGCGCATTCTATGGGAGCGCAGAGGTTACGGTAAAACACTGCAGGTTTGACGGACCCGCCGATGGCGAGAGCGCTTTTAAAGAGTGCCGTGATGTTAGGGTGGAAGACTGCTTTTTCAACCTGCGGTATCCGTTCTGGCATGACGAAGGGGCGTCTATTGACAACTGTGAGATGACGGAGCTCTGCCGTGCAGCGCTCTGGTACTCCAATCATGTGGAGATAAACGAAAGCAAGCTCCATGGTATTAAGGCCCTTAGGGAATGCTCAGACATCAAGATGCGGGATTGCCATATTGTCTCGCCGGAATTTGGCTGGTCTGTCAATGGCATTGAGATGAAGGACAGCTTTGCGGAGAGCGAATACTTTATGATGCGTTCAAATAAGCTCCGCTTCGACAACGTGACCCTCAAGGGGAAATATTCTTTCCAGTACATTGAGGATTCAGTTTTTGAGAATTGCAACTTTGACACAAAGGATGCGTTCTGGCACGCGAAAAACGTCACTGTCCGCAACAGCGTTATAAAGGGAGAATACTTGGCCTGGTATTGTGAGAACGTCACCTTTGAGAACTGCAAGATAATCGGGACTCAGCCTCTATGCTACTGCAAGTGCCTGAAGCTAATCGGCTGTGAGATGATAGATACAGACCTGAGCTTCGAGCGTTCCGAAGTAGAAGCGACTCTGACGGCGCCTATCGTCAGCATTAAGAATCCGCTTTCTGGGCATATTTCAGTGCCCGGAGTGGGAGAGATTATCAGAGATAATCCAAATTCCAGGGGTGAGGTCATAGTGACTAAGAACTGCTGCTGCGCGTAAACACTGTATATTTATACTTTGGCTGGCAAGAATACACATAAACTGTGGGGCCACTATGCCCATATGAGTGTGAAAAATGGAGACCTCATATTTTTGGGAAACTGAATACACTTTGCCGCCTGATGCCCCGGGTTTTTCCCACTTCTGCCCGGGGCATATTGTTTGGCTTGGAAGCGCTGTGCTACTTTGCGCAGTCATTTGCGCCGTTTACAGAAGGCTTAGGGAAAATGAGAGGCTGACATTCCGCAAGGTGCTGGCGGTGCTTTTGATATGCGATGAATTGTTCAAATATGGCATAGCCATATATAGCGGGGACTTCCGGCCCTCGTTTCTGCCGCTGCACCTGTGCAGCATTAACATTTTTCTCATAGCAGCTGACGCTATAAAGCCAAACGAACTGCTGCAGGAGGTGCTGTATGCAGTGTGCCTGCCAGGAGCGTTTTTTGCGCTTGCATTTCCTGGCTGGAACTATCTGCCCCTTTGGAACGCACTGTGTATTCATAGCTTTACGGCACATATCCTGCTACTTTTATATCCCCTTCTTCTGATATCAGGCGGATTTCAGCCCAGCTTTAAGAGGTTTATTCGTACACTTCCAGCAGCGCTGGTTGTGACGGTACTTGTAGCCTGTTTTAACATGGCTTTTGGCACAAACTTTATGTTCCTGGCACGGGCGGGGGAGGGCAACCCGCTAAGCTGGTTTGAGCGCTTTCTGGGCAGCCCAGGTTATCTTATTGGAATACCTCTAATAGCGGCTGTCTGCTGGGCGGTGCTGTATGGTGTTCCGAAGCTGAGAGAAAAAACTTGACATAGCCAGCCTATGGTGCTATAATGCAAAAAATCAACATTGAGGAGCTATTGCTGATGATATCACTCACGGCAAAACTGAATGCCATGTTCCAGTGGCCTACCTTCACCTATTGGTGCAGGAGTAGGTCTGTGTTGCTGTGTGTGCTATTGGCCGGGTGATATATTTTCCAGGCAAAGCCAGCAGTGCAGACGGGGTAATACCCACTGCACTGTTTTTTGTTGGTTTAAATTTTATTGGAGGCGCTAATATGCAGACAAAGGACTATCTTGACAGGTACTATGGCGGCTATGACGAAGACAGCAGGCTGGAGCCAAAGCACGGCAGGGTTGAGTTTATTACCACTATGAGGTACATTAATAAGTACCTGCATCCCGGTATGCGCGTGCTGGAAATTGGCGCGGGAACAGGCCGATATAGCCATGCGCTGGCCCGGGATGGGTACGAGGTTGACGCGGTGGAGCTTTTGGAGCGCAATATTGAGGTATTCAAGAACAATACTCAGCCGGGTGAGCCAGTCAAAATTACTCAGGGCGACGCAAGGGAACTGATAAATTATACTGACAGCACCTATGACGTGACCCTGCTGCTGGGGCCGATGTACCATCTGTTCACCCGGGAGGACCAGGAGAAGGCCCTGGCTGAAGCGGTCAGGGTGACAAAGCCTGGAGGAGTGATATTTACGGCATACTGTATGGGCGACCCCAGCATTATTGGTTTTGGATTTATCAAGGGCAATATACGCCAACTCATGGATAAGGGTATGCTGGATATGGAAACCTTTACGCCCCGCTCGGACCCATGGGATATCTTCCAGCTGTACCGAAAGGAGCATATCGACAGCCTGCGTGAAATGCTGCCGGTGGAGCAGATCCATTTCATTGCTGCCGACGGATTTACTGAGCATATGCGCGAAACTGTAGACGCGATGGATGATGAGACCTATGAGCTGTATCTAAGGTATCACCTGACGATATGCGAGCGCCAGGATATGGTGGGCTGGTCGCACCATACGCTGGATGTGTTCCGAAAGAAATGAGTTTGTGATTGACATTACACACCTTTTCCTGTACAATAATAGTGATATATAAAATTTTCCAATAAGGAAAGGAGTTTCCACCACCATGCCAGAAGACCCTGACGGTACTACCGCCATATTACTGATACTGACTATTATTTTTATGTTCCTGTCAGCTTTCTATGCTGCCGGAGCCTCGGCTGTATACAGCTTGTCATTTTCTAGGGTGAAGCGCGACGCCGAATCCGGGGATAAGAAGGTGAAAGCTCTTTTAAAGATTATCGAGGCCCAAGAGACCGTTGTGTCGCCTTTGCAGTCGGGCCTTCTCCTGTGCGGGCTTTTTGGACTTGCCTTTTGTATTACGGCCTTGCAGCGTCCAATAGCCGGACTATTCCCGGATACGATGCAGGCTGGTCTGCGCTGGTGCCTTGGCAGCCTGCTGTCTGCGCTGGGATATATTCTGCTGTTTTTTATGCTGTGCGACCTTCTTCCGAAGAAAATCGCCCGACATTGGGCCCAGAACTTTGCATACCGGCACGCTAAGCTCATCGGCAGGTTGTCATATGCTGCTATGCCGTTCCTTGCGGCGACTAATGTCATTGTAAACGGCATACTGCGACTGCTGCGCATAGACCCACATAGCCTTGACGACGCAGTAACCGAAGAGGAGATACTGCAGATGGTAGGCGAGGGCGAGGAGAAGGGCGTTATTGAGGAGACAGAGAAGGATATGATAGCCAATATCCTGGACTTTAACGATACTGCCGCCGGAGAGATAATGACTCACCGCACAGATATTGCCGCCGTACCTGACGACGCTGACATCACCCAAATTGTAGCTGTGGCCCTGGAGCACGGCTGTTCCCGTGTGCCTGTGTACCATGAGGATATCGACTCGGTAGTGGGCATATGCTATGTGAAGGACCTGCTGCCGTATGTGGGAGTAACGGTGCCCAAGGTGGTTTCCGTTACTAAGCTCATGCGCCCGGCATATTTTATTCCTGAGACGAAAAAGTGCAGCCAGCTCTTTACCGAAATGACTGAGCGCAAGGTGCAGATAGCTATTATAGTGGATGAATATGGCGGTACTGCCGGACTGATAACCCTTGAGGACCTGATGGAGTCCATAGTAGGGAATATCCAGGATGAGTATGACAACGAGGAGGAGGAAATACACCGGGTCAGTGAGACCGAGTTTACTGTGGACGGTACAGCGTCTATTGACGAGATATCGGACCTGACCGATGTAGAGCTTCCTGAAGGAAATTATGACACCATCGGCGGACTTGTAACAGAGCTGCTGGGGTACATCCCCAAAGAGGGGGAGCAGCCCCAGGTGGAGGTGGCCGGACTGAGCATAAAGGTACTGGGAGTAGAGGACAGACGGCTGTCCAGGCTGCTTATTATTAAACTGCCGCCCAAGGATGAAGACGAAAGTGAGGAGGATGAATAGCCTTGAGAGACCAGGCAAAGGTTAAGAGGGAGCAGGACCTTGGCTCTGACAGTATAGGTCGGCTTATGTTCACCCTGGCTGTTCCGGCGATAACCGCCCAGCTGGTGAATATGCTGTATAATATTGTGGACCGCATCTATATCGGGCATATCCCGGAAATAGGCTCAAATGCGCTGACAGGTGTAGGAATCTGCTTTCCGATAATCATTCTGATAATGGCATTCAGCTCGCTGGTGGCAATGGGCGGCGCTCCGCAGGCCGCTATAGCAATGGGCCAGCAGAATAACGAGAAAGCAGAGAGGATACTCGGTAACTGCTTTACAAGTCTGCTTATAGTGGCAGTTGCGCTAACAGCAGTATTTCTTATATTTGGTGAGCCTATCCTGTGGGCTTTTGGAGCCAGTGAAAACACCATAGGCTATGCCAATGATTATCTGCAGATATATATAATCGGAACAGTCTTTGTGCAGATAGCCCTTGGCATGAACATGTTTATCACCACTCAGGGCTTTGCAAAGACAAGTATGCTAACCGTAGTCATAGGCGCGGCGTTGAACATAATCCTGGACCCGGTGTTCATTTTCATGTTTAACATGGGTGTACAGGGTGCGGCTCTGGCGACAATCATCTCCCAGGGAGTTTCAGCGGCCTGGGTCATCAGGTTTTTGACCGGGAAGAGAACCAATCTGCATATAAAAAAGCACTGCATGAGAATAAGCCCGCAGATAATGCTGCCGGTACTGGCGCTGGGGGTATCGCCATTTATTATGCAGAGCACTGAGAGTCTGCTGAGCGTTGTGCTAAATACATCCCTGCTCAAATATGGGGGAGATATTGCAGTAGGGGCGTATACCGTGCTGGGGAGCGTCATACAAATTGTCAATCTGCCGATGCAGGGACTTTTTCAGGGCGCCCAGCCTATTACAAGCTACAACTATGGCGCGCAGAAGTTTGACCGCGTAAAAAAATCAGTCCGCCTGCTGACCATCACCGCCGTTACCTACGGCACTGTGTTCTGGCTGGCGCTTATGCTGGTGCCTCAGGTATTCGTGGGCATGTTTACGAGCGACGCCGCGCTGACAGAGACGACCGTATGGGCAATGCGTATTTTCCTTGCCGGTGTATTTGCTTTCGGGTTTCAGGGGTCATTTCAAAATTCCTTCCTGGCCCTGGGACAGGCCAAGGTCTCGCTATTGATGGCACTGCTTCGGAAAATAGTTCTGCTGATACCGCTGATATTTATAATGCCGGTATTTTTTGAGAACAAGCTGTTTGGCGTTTTCATTGCAGAGCCCATTGCGGATATACTTGCCGCTATCGTCACAACTATAGCCTTCATTACATGGGCCCGCAAGAATCTGAATAAACCTAAAAAGGACACCTGATTGGAAACCTTATTTATTTAATGCTATTCATAAATCTGTCATATGTCTTACAATTTTGTAAGGGCTCTTGCCTAGAGCCCTTTTACTGTGCTAAGATATGGCTTAGATGTCTGTGAATAAGAGAAAGGGGTTTATTTATGCTGTCAATTAGCGGAGTAACAAAAAAGTACGGTAAGAACATAGCAAACGACAATATAAGCTTTGCTGTTGGAGACGGACAGATAGGAATTTTAATGGGGCCTAACGGTGCGGGGAAGTCCACAATTATTAAATGTATAACTGGCCTTCTGCGATTTACCGGGCGTATAGAGATAAACGGCGCGCTGAATAATACAGTTGAGGCCAAGCGTCAGCTGGGATATATCCCGGAAATGCCCGCGGTGTATGACCTTCTCACAGTGTCCGAGCATCTGGAGTTCATCCGCAGGGCATACAAGGTGCAGGATGAGGCCTATTCCCAGCAGCTTCTAGAGCGTCTGGAACTCTGGGACAAGAAGGATAAGCTGGGTAAGGAGCTGTCTAAAGGTATGCAGCAGAAGCTGTCTATCTGCTGTGCCCTCTGCCATAAGCCCCGCGTTGCCGTGTTTGATGAGCCGATGGTTGGCTTGGACCCGCACGCTATAAAGGAGCTGAAGAATATCTTCAGGGAGCTCAAGGATGACGGCGTTTCCGTGCTCATAAGCACCCATATGATAGACAGTGTCGAAGACTATTGGGACGTGGCTAATATCATGATGAACGGCCGCTTCGCCGCAACCATGCTCAACGACGGCAGCGAAGGGGAGAGCCTTGAAGATTTGTTCTTCCAGATAACAGAGGGAGGTGCACAATGAGAAGCCCTCTGGTATATCTCACAGTAGTTAAGCTGAAAAACCAGCTGAAAGAGGCAGTAAAACACCCGGCGAAGCTGTTTTATGTGGTATTTCTGGCGGCAATGCTGGCAATTACAGTTATAGGCGGGCGGGACACTCACATGGAGCCCCGGCCTCTATATGAGCTGACGGCAATTATGGTCCTGTTCTACAGCCTTATGTTCCTTATGACCTTTATTAACGGCCTAAATGGAGGGGCTGGAAATTACCCAATGTTCACACTTTCCGACGTGAGTATGCTGTTTCCGTCGCCGCTAAAACCCAACAAGGTCCTTTTCTATGGCCTCACGCGGCAGCTGGGCCTTTCCCTGCTGCTGGGCTTTTTCCTGCTGTTCCAGTACAGCTGGCTCCATGCGGCCTACGGCCTTGAATACGTGCACCTGATACTGATAGTGCTGGGCTATGCCATGTGCCTGTTTTTGGGACAGGTCTGCGCCATGGCCGCCTATACCCGCACCAGCGGTAATGACAGTGCCCGGCGATTGGTGCGTTATTTCGTTTACGGCGTGACCGTGGGTTTTGTGGCCTGGCTGCTCTACAACTGCGCTCCCCGGGTCACCGTGGGAGCCAACTCCGACGATATGTTCTCGTTTGCGCTGTACGGGGTATTGGAGGCCGGGGCTGACTTCCTCTCCAGCATAGGCGTGTTCTTCCCGGTGTCCGGCTGGGCCGCGGGGGTCATCGGCGGCATCTTTACAGGGGATTACGCCATGGTAGGCATCTGCGCCCTGCTGATGGCAGCCGCCTTTGCCGCAGCACTCCTGCTGGTAATAAAGAACAAAAACAACTATTATGAGGATGTGCTGCAGACCGCAGAGGTAGCCCAGTCAGCCATCACCGCCAAGAAAGAGGGCCAGCCTGCTGAGGTTACCCCCAAGAAGGTGCGCGTAGGCAAGACCGGCCTGGGGAAAGGCAGCGGCTCCAGCGCCTTGTTCTACAAGCATTTGCTGGAAAACCGGCGCTCAGGGGTATTCCTGTTCTCAAAAATGACTATGATATTCATGCTTATAATCATCGGCAGCGCGGTGATGTACAGCTTTATGTTCTCGGACGAGGAGAGCAATACCGCTGCGTTTGTGGCAGTATTCACCATGAGCACATATATGCAGATGTTCTCTGAGAGCATGGGCAGATTTAACTGGGAGATATCCAAGCCGTATATTTATCTCATACCGGAGCCTCCGCTTAAAAAGCTGCTCTGGGCTACAGCCGAGACCCTGGTGTCAGACTGTGTAGAGGCGGTATGCCTGTTTGTGCCCATCGGACTGATTCTAAATATGAGCCCGCTGGAAACAGTTCTGTGCATATTGGCGCGGATATCCTTCTCCCTGCTGTTCACATCTGGAAATATGCTGGTGGAGAGGGTGTTCGGCACGGTGCGCTCCAAGGGGTTGATACTGTTTTTCTATATCATCTCCCTGATGGTGATGGCTGTGCCCGGAATTATTTTGGGTGCGTTTGCCATGGGCATGGAGCTTCTGCCCGGGGCTGTTGGAATGCTGCTGGGTATGATAGCTGCCAATGTACCCATCGCGCTATTAGTGATGTTCCTTTGCCGCAATGTCTTGCAGTATGCGGAGCTGAACGGAAAATAACATACCTATTATAGAGGAGGGGTATTATGTTTGAAAATGAGGAGGCTATGGAGCGGGCACTGCTGGTGGCCCTGGATACTGGGGAGTATGACGCGGAGGCCTCTCTCGCAGAGCTTGGGGAGCTCACTGAGAGCGCCGGAGCTGACCCGGCCTTCACCCTGATGCAGAAGCGTCCGGCCCCGGATTCAGCTACATGTATCGGCTCCGGCATGGCTCAGGAGGCCGCGGAGCTCATAAAGCGGGAAAAACTGGACCTGTGTATCTTCGACAGAGAACTGAGCCCCACCCAGATACGCAACCTGGAGGAGCTTTTTGGTGTGCGGGTGATTGACCGCACAATGCTGATTCTGGACATCTTCGCCCAGCGGGCAAGAAGCCGTGAGGGCAAGCTCCAAGTTGAGCTTGCCCAGCTTCGCTATATGCTGCCAAGGCTCACGGGCCGGGGTACTGCCCTCTCAAGGCTAGGCGGAGGCATTGGCACCAGAGGCCCTGGTGAGACCAAGCTTGAGACAGACAGAAGGCATATACGGCGCAGGATAGGCAGCCTAAAGGAGCAGCTCGACGAGGCCGAGGCAGCCCGGGTCGTTACCGGGAAGCGGAGAAAGAAAAATTCAGTGGTATCTGTAGCGCTGGTGGGCTATACCAACGCGGGTAAGAGCACCCTTATGAACAGGCTTACACAGGCTGGGGTGTTGGCAGAGAATAAGCTGTTCGCCACGCTGGACCCGACTGCCAGGGCCCTAAAGCTGCCCTGCGGCAAGACAGTGATGCTCATTGACACGGTTGGGCTTATACGCCGGCTGCCGCACCACCTGGTTGAGGCGTTTAAGTCAACTCTTGAGCAGGCGGCAACGGCGGATATACTCCTGAACATCTGTGATGCGTCCAGCCCCGAGGCTAGGGAGCATTTACAAGTGACCGAGGACCTTCTGCGCAGCCTGGGCTCTGGGGAGCGTCCTGTTGTACCGGTGCTGAACAAGTGGGACGCGGTGAAGGACGAGGAACTGGCACCGCGCCTGCCCGGGGCGGTGCGTATAAGTGCGCTGAACGGCGACGGTATTGACAGGCTTCTACAAGCTGTTGAAGATAGCCTGCCCGAGAAGACCTTCGAGGTGGAGTTGCTGTTGCCCTTCGCAAAAAGCGGCCTTGCGGCAAGGCTCCGGGAGGAGGGAGCTGTGCTAAGCGAGGAATATGTGGAGGACGGCCTAAGGCTGACAGCTAGGGTGGATGAGCGGCTGTACGGTCCTGTAAAGGAGTATGACCTGAACTTAAGAGAGGAGGAGTAGCCATGTTCTATCACGCCAGCCCTGTTCACTGTATTGAGGTGCTGGAACCCAGGGTCTCAAATCATGGAAAACCGTTGGTGTATCTGTCAAAAAAGAGAGAAAATGTGCTGCCATACCTCTCCAACGCCATCGAGAAGTACTGCAAGGAGACGGGCTTTCCGATAGAAGGAACCATGCGCAAGTGGGGCAGCTACGGCTTTTATAACGGCCTTGTGCGCATGGACGAATACTGGCCGGGGGCTCTGGAGGACACCTATAAGGGGGTTCCTGGCTATATCTACGCCGCGGGCGAGGTGTCCGGCATGGAGGAGCTCCCGGACATCCCGGACGCTGTGATTACCTCAGAGTCCGTGCCGGTCCTTGGCTGCGAATACGTGCCGGACGCCTATGAGGCCATACTTACCGCCGCCGGGGAGGGGCGGATACTTATACGCCGGTATGAGGAGCTTCCGGAGAAAACGCTCGCCTGGATAGACAGCTGCATCAAGGAGCAGTATGAGGAGGCTCGGGATATCCCCACATACAGGCATTTCCTTAGGGGCAAGTTTCCCGAAATTACCGCCGGACTTGAATAAGTGTATGTCAAAAGGGCCAAAATGAATAATTATTCATTTTGGCCCTTGATTTTTTGGAATTTCGTTGTATAATAATGTAAGAAAGAAAACTACGAGAAAGGGATTTTAACTATGGCTAAGGAAATAAAAAAAGTTGTGCTGGCATACTCAGGCGGTCTCGATACATCTATCATCATTCCATGGCTAAAGGAGAACTATAACAACTGTGAGGTTATTGCAGTTTCAGGTGACGTAGGGCAGGGTACCGAGCTGGACGGCCTGGAGGAAAAGGCTAAGAAGACCGGTGCTTCAAAGCTCTATGTACTGGACCTGAAAGAGGAGTTTATACAGGATTATGTATATCCCACGGTAAAGGCCGGAGCTGTATATGAAAACAAGTATCTGCTTGGTACGTCTTTTGCAAGGCCAATTATAGCCAAGGGTATTGTAGAAATAGCCAAGAAGGAGGGCGCCGACGCCATCTGCCATGGCTGCACCGGCAAGGGCAACGACCAGGTGCGTTTCGAGCTGGCAATAAAAGCCTATGCGCCGGACATGACTGTTATCGCCCCCTGGCGTATCTGGGACATCAAGTCCCGCGAGGAGGAGATAGAGTACGCCGAGGCCCACAATATTCCCTTAAAGATAAACCGTGAGACCAACTACTCTAAGGACAAGAACCTCTGGCACCTGTCCCATGAGGGCCTGGACCTTGAGGACCCCTCCAATGAGCCTCAGTATAATAAGCCTGGATTCCTGGAGCTGGGAGTATCTCCCGAACAGGCCCCGGACGAGCCCACCTACATCACTCTCCACTTTGAGAAGGGCGTGCCCACCTCGCTTGACGGCGAGACCCTCTCCTGCACTGATATGGTGACGAAGCTCAACGAGTTGGGCGGTAAGAACGGTATTGGTCTTGCGGATATTATAGAAAACCGCTTAGTAGGTATGAAATCCCGCGGTGTTTATGAAACTCCCGGGGGCACTATACTCTACCATGCCCACAATAAGCTTGAGGAGCTCTGCCTTGATAAGGAGACATATCACTATAAGCAGCAGATTGCTCTGAAATTTGCCGACTTGGTATATAACGGCCAGTGGTACACGCCATTGCGTCAGGCCCTGTCTGCTTTTGTAGACAGCACCCAGGAAACTGTTACCGGTGACGTAAAGCTAAAGCTATATAAGGGCAATATCATTGACGCTGGCGTGACCTCAGCTTATTCTCTTTATGATGAAGATATTGCTACCTTTGACGAGGACGAGGTATATAATCAGGCCGACTCCGCAGGTTTCATCAACCTGTTTGGACTGCCCATCAAGGTACAGGCAAAGAAGGGTTTGACATACGATAAGTAAAGGGTATTGCAAATGGAACTGATAGACATATATGATAAAGATGGAAGGGCTACTGGCATAGTAAAGGATAAGAAAGCACCTCTAGGGCCTGAAGAATACCGCATGGCTGTGGGCATTTGGATAATGGACAGCAGCGGGCATATATTCCTCACCAAGCGCAGCATGGACAAAAGCTATGCCCCCGGCAAATGGGAAAATCCCGCCGGGCACGTGCAGGCCGGAGAGGGCCCTGAGCACGCGGTTATTCGTGAGCTCTTTGAGGAGACCGGCCTGACGGTATCTGAGGAGCAGATAACCCTGCTGGGCTGCTCCTGCAGCTGGCCTTATATAGGCCGGGATTTTGGTGTGCGCATGGATGTGGATTTGAGCAATGTACGGTTCCAGCAGGGCGAGACTTGTGACGCCAAGTGGGTGACCTTTGACGAGTTCATCACGATGGCCCGGGATGGAGAGTTCGCCCCCTCTCTTACGGACCATATGCGCGACTACCGGGAAGCGTTTTTAGACTTTGCCGGATGCTCAGGCAGCAGGGAACTTGATTTCTTGACGGTGGAGGAACAGAGATGAAGCTATGGAAAGGGCGCTTCAAAAAGGAAGCTGACCCAAGGACCAACGATTTCAACTCCAGTATCGCCTTTGACAGCCGCATGTACAGGCATGACATAGAGGGCAGTATAGCCCATGCCACAATGCTTGGGCGGCAGGGTATTATCGGCGCTGAGGAGAGCGAAAAAATATGTGCTGAGCTGAAGAAAATACGGAATGATATAGACAGCGGAGCGCTTGCTATTGACCCGGACGCTGAGGATATCCATACCTTTGTTGAACAGGAGCTCACCGCAAGGCTCGGCGACACCGGCAAGCGCCTGCACACCGGCCGAAGCCGCAACGACCAGGTGGCTCTGGATATCCGGCTGACTCTGCGGGAGGACTGTTTGTCACTAATAGAGCAGCTTCGAGGACTGCTCCGGGTGCTCTGCAAAAAAGCCGGGAAGTACAGTGCGGCAGTTATGCCCGGCTATACCCACATGCAGCGCGCCCAGCCGGTCACCTTTGGGCACCATCTGCTGGCCTATGCCGAGATGCTGATACGGGACATTTCCAGATTTGAGGACGCATTGAAGCGTATGAACAAGTGTCCCCTTGGCAGCGGCGCCCTGGCAGGGACAACGTACCCCCTGGACCGTGAGCTGACTGCGGAGCTGTTGGGTTTCCCGGCGCCCACAAAGAACAGTTTGGACGGCGTGTCTGACCGGGATTTCTGCGCGGAGATTGCCTTTGCAGTATCTTTATGTATGGTGCACCTGTCCAGGCTCTGTGAGGAGCTGGTACTCTGGAGCTCATGGGAGTTTAAGTTCATCGAGCTGGATGACGCTTACTGCACCGGCTCAAGCATTATGCCACAGAAGAAAAACCCGGATTTAGCCGAGTTAATCCGGGGGAAATCAGGGCGTGTGATTGGCGACCTGACTGCGCTACTGACTATGATGAAGGGGCTGCCATTGGCCTATAACAAGGACATGCAGGAGGACAAGGAGGCCGTGTTCGACGCGGTGGACACGCTGAAGCTGTGCCTTACGCCCCTTATACCGATGCTCGATACAATGACAGTCCTAGAGCAGAATATGCGTAAGGCAGCAGCCGGAGGCTTTATAAACGCTACAGACTGCGCGGACTGGCTGGTGGCTGCAAAGGGCTTGCCATTTAGAGACGCATACAAAATAACCGGAGAATTGGTAGCCCTGTGCATTGAGCGGGGAGAGACACTTGAGAGCCTGCCTCTTGAGGAGTACAAGCGTGTACATCCGGCCTTCGATGAAGGCGTATATGAAGCTATATCCCTGGATAAGTGCGTGGGCGACCGTAAGGTGCTTGGCGGGCCTGCACCGGAGAATGTGAGGGCCCAGGCGGCATGTGTGTTGGATCTGCTGGATAAGGAGGAAAAAGGGCATGGATAAGATAAAGGCCGGGGTGGTCGGCGCTACCGGCTACGCGGGAGCGGAGCTCTGTCGGCTGATAATTGGTCATCCTGAGGCGGAACTGTCAGCAATAAGCTCCGTGAGCTTTGAGGGCAAGGCGCTCTCTGAGGTCTACCCGGCATACTTTCATATGTGTGACATGATATGCGGGACACAGGAGCAGGTGGTAGAGCAAAGTGACGTTATTTTCGCAGCGCTGCCCCACGGACTTTCCCAGGAGCTGGCGGCTGAATGTATGAGAGCCGGGAAGGTCTTTATCGACCTGGGAGCAGATTTCAGGCTGGAGAGTGAGGACGAATATCTGGAGTGGTACGGCGGCGGCTTTACCGATAAGGCTCTGCACAATGAGGCAGTATACGGCCTGCCAGAGCTGTTCCGGGAGCAAATCAAAGGGAAAAGGCTTATCGCCAATCCCGGCTGCTATACTACGGCAGTACCGTTGGCTATAGCGCCAGCTCTGGAGGCAGGATTTATTCAGCCGGAGGGCATAATTGCCGACTGCAAGTCCGGTGTGACCGGCGCGGGGCGCAAGCCAACTCAGGGCAACCATTACCCTGAGTTGAACGAGGGCTTTACAGCCTATAAGGTAGCCAGCCACCGGCATACCCCGGAGATGGAGCAGACCCTGTCAAAAATAGCTGGGCAAGGGCTGAAGCTGACATTTGTGCCGCACCTGCTGCCAATTAACCGCGGTATACTGGCTACCTGCTATGCAAAGCTTACCCCGGGCGCGACGCTTGAAAAGATACGTGAGGCCTATGAAAAAAGGTATAGTGGAGAGTTCTTTTTACGGCTGCTGCCAGAGGGACAAGCTGCTAACGTGAAGAATGTGCGCTATACGAATTTCTGTGATATCTCACTTTTTGCCGACCCGCGCACCGGGACATTTGTAGCTGTTTCAGCCATAGACAATATGGTTAAGGGTGCAGCAGGACAGGCGATACAGAATATGAACCTTGCATTTGGCATAGACGAAACTGCCGGTCTGCGGCTTATACCCCCGGCATTTTAAATTATCAGTTTAGGAGAATAGGAAATGGAATTTATAAAAGGCGGCGTAACTGCCGCTAAAGGATTCTCTGCGAGCGGCATACACTGCGGCATCCGCAGGAACAAGACCAAGCCTGATTTGGCCCTGATACTCAGCGACCGCACGTGTTCCGCCGCCGGGGTCTATACCCGCAACCTGGTGAAGGGCGCACCCATTACTGTAACCCGGAAGAATATAGCTGACGGCAGAGCCCAGGCTATCATCTGCAACTCGGGCATTGCAAATACCTGCGCCCAGGATGGCATTGAAAAGGCAGAGGCGATGTGCCGCGTAGCAGCTTCGGCGCTGGATTTAAAGCCGGAGGACATAGTTGTTGCGTCAACGGGGGTTATTGGCCCGTCGCTGCCTATTGAGCCCATTGCCGAGGGTATGGCTGAGCTGAAGGCGTCACTGAAGGAGGACGGCTCTCATTCTGCTGCCACAGCCATAATGACTACGGATACGGTGCCAAAGGAAGCCGCAGTTAAATTCACGATAGGCGGCAAGACAGTAAACATAGGCGGCATATCAAAAGGCAGCGGCATGATACACCCAAACATGGCAACTATGCTATGCTTTGTGACTACTGACTGTGCTATTGCGCCTGATATGCTGCAAAAGGCGGTCAAGACTGCCGCAGACGCAACCTTCAACATGATAGATGTGGACGGTGACACCTCCACTAACGACACCTTTGTGGTACTGGCAAATGGAGCTGCCGGAAATGATGAAATAGTTTTAGAGGGAACAGACTATGACGCATTTGTAGCTGCTCTGGAGGCTGTGGGCCGCAAGCTTGCCATGATGATGGCAAAGGACGGTGAGGGTGCCTCAAGGCTCATAGTCTACCGTGTAGACGGCGCTCCTGACTTGGAAACCGCCCGCACTGTTGCCCGCTCTGTGAGCAGCTCCACCCTTGTGAAGGCCGCTTTCTTCGGTGCTGACGCCAATGCCGGAGGCCGTGCTATGTGCGCCATAGGCTATTCTGGAGCGGATTTGGACGTGGAAAAGATAGACATAGCCTTTAAGTCTGCAAAGGGGAGAGTGGAGGTAGTCAGGGCAGGTATGGGGATAGAGTTTTCCGAGGAGCTTGCCCTTGAAGTCCTCAAGGAGTCTGAAATAGAGGCACAGATAGACCTGCATATGGGCAGCATATCCGCTGAGGCCTATGGATGCGACCTGACCTATGACTATGTAAAGATAAACGCCGACTACCGCACCTAAGGAGGGTCATATGTTAGAAAAGCTGGGCATTAAAGGCCGGTGGGATATAGCCCCGGCGGTGTTTTCAGTGCTGCTGTATCTTAATTTTATTGTCATGCTTATGCTGTTCTTTACAGCTACAGGGGTGCTACTGCTATATGCCGTGCCATCTATGCTTACAGCAGGACTGCTTATCGCTGGCATAATAACCCACCTGATTACCCGGCACAGGGCCTGTAAGCTCTGGCGCAGGCTGTTGTTGGGCGGTATCGGGGCAAATTTTCTTCTGATTATTTTCTTTGTGCTGGTCGTATTTATGATGATTTCAGCATGGGGAGATATCCAGTCCATAAACTAAAAAGGGTGAATCAAAATGCAGGTATCCAACAGTGAGCGGGCCAATATACTTGTACAGGCCCTGCCATATATCAAAAAATACGCGGGAGCTACGGTAGTGGTGAAGTACGGCGGCAATGCCATGCTGGACGGCGAGCTGAAGTCGGCTGTTATGAGCGACATAGTGCTTATGCAGCTTGTGGGTATAAATGTTGTGCTGGTCCACGGCGGCGGGCCTGAGATAAACGCCATGCTGAATAAGATTGGCAAGGAGAGCAGGTTCATTGGCGGAATGCGCTATACAGACGAGGAGACCATCGGTATTGTGCAGCAGATACTGGCAGGGAAGGTGAATAAGGACCTGGTGCAGCTTCTGGAGAGTGCCGGAGGAAAAGCCATCGGCCTTTGCGGTTTAGACGGCTCCCTATTAAAGGCTGATAAACTGGAGGAGGACCTGGGGTTTGTGGGAGAGATTAGAGAGGTCAACGTGGATATCCTGCGTAATGCCGCGCAAAACGGCTATATCCCCATTGTCTCAACCGTTGCGGCTGGCTATCACGGAGAGGTGTACAATATCAACGCAGACATTGCCGCTGCCCGCATTGCCGCTGAGCTGGGGGCAATGAAGCTGATACTCATGACAGATGTTTGCGGCCTGCTTCGGGATAGGGACGACGAGAGCACGCTTATACCGGTGGTGAACGTCAGTGATGTGCGGCGCCTGAAAAAGGAGGGCGTAATAAACGGTGGGATGATACCGAAGATAGACTGCTGTGTAGACGCGGTACGCAGGGGAGTGGGCCGGGCACATATCATCGACGGGCGCATTGCCCACTCCATACTGGTGGAGCTGTTCACCGACGAGGGCATTGGCACCATGTTCTATTAAAGGAGATATCTTATGACTTTTCAGCAAATTAAAGAGCAGGAGCAGAAATACATCATCCACACCTATGGCAGAGTTGATGTTGCCCTGACAAAGGGAAGGAATGCCACAGCCTGGGATATAGATGGCAGGGAGTATATTGATTTTACCTCAGGGATAGGGGTAAACAGCCTTGGCTACAGTGACCCCGGTTGGGCAGAGGCAGTTTCTAAGCAGGCGGGGGAGATACAGCATATTTGCAACTACTATTACTCTCCGCAAAATACTGCTCTGGCAGAGGAACTCTGTGAGGCCGCCGGTATGGCCCAGGCATTTTTTTGCAACTCTGGGGCTGAGGCCAACGAGTGCGCCATCAAGATAGCGCGTAAATACGGTGAGAAACGCGGTGCGCATAAGATAGTCACTCTGGAAAATTCCTTTCACGGCCGAACGCTGACCACTCTTGCCGCAACCGGTCAGGAGGGATTTCATAAGGATTTTCTTCCGCTGACCGAGGGGTTTGTGTACGCCCAGTCTGGAGAAATTGAAGCAATAGATGCTCTTCTTGACGGAAGCGTCTGCGCCATTATGATAGAGACTGTACAGGGCGAGGGAGGGGTTGTACCCATTGCCCCAGAGTTTCTCAGCGGCCTGAGGCGGCTTTGTGATGAGCGAGATGTACTGCTAATAATCGACGAGGTACAGACCGGTGTTGGCCGCACAGGGCATTTCTACAGCTATCAGGGCTACGGAGTCTGCCCGGATGTTGTTACCAGCGCAAAAGGCTTGGCCGGTGGCCTGCCTATAGGCGCATGTTTAGTTACGGAAAAGCTCAGAAACATATTAAATCCCGGACAGCAGGGCTCTACCTTCGGCGGCAACCCGGTGGCCTGTGCAGGAGCAAGAGAGGTTGTCAGACGGGTGCGTTGCCCGGAGTTTTTGCAGAGTGTGCAGGAAAAGGGGCGCATTTTGACTGAGAGACTGGAAGCTCTGCCTCAGGTAGACTTTGTACGGGGCATGGGGCTTATGCTGGGCATAAAGCTCAAATCCGGCGATGCACATGACGTATTAATAAAATGCGCCCAACATGGACTTTTGGTGCTCACAGCAAAGGAGCTGGTTCGGTTCCTGCCTCCGCTGACTATAAGCGAGGATGAGATAAACCGTGGACTGGAGATATTCGCAAAGGTCCTTGAATCTATATAACAACTGAAACCAGAAAGGATAATCTGAAATGAAGCATTTACTGAAACTTTTGGATATGAGCGGCGAGGAGATAATCGAGGTACTAAACCTTGCCGACCAGCTGAAATACGAGACAAAGCATGGCATTGAGCACCATCACCTTAAGGGCAAGTGCTTAGGCATGATATTTGAAAAATCCTCGACTCGTACAAGGGTGTCCTTTGAAGTTGGCATAAACCAGCTTGGGGGCTATGCGGTGGTGCTGGCGTCGGAGGGCTCACAGATAGGCCGTGGCGAGCCGGTGCAGGACACCGCCCGAGTGCTGTCCAGATATGTTGACGGCATTATGATACGTACCTTTGAGCAGCAGGAGGTGGAGGACCTGGCGAAGTACGGCAGCGTGCCGGTAATAAATGGCCTTACTGACTTCTGCCATCCCTGCCAGGTGCTGGCAGACCTTATGACTATTAGAGAGTCCAAGGGCTCTTTTGAGGGCCTGAAAATGTGCTTTATCGGAGACGGCAACAATATGATGAACTCTCTTATTGTAGGTGGGCTGAAGGTCGGCATGAGTGTTTCTGTGGCTTGTCCTGAAGGCTACCGCCCACCTCAGGAGATATTGGATTTTGCAAATAGTTATGACTGCTTTGAGTTGACTGATGACCCCATGCAGGCGGCAAAAAACGCTGATGTTGTCATTACCGATGTGTGGACCTCCATGGGCCAGGAGGACGAGCGCCAGAAACGTGAGGCTGCCTTTGAGGGCTACTGCATTGACAAAAACCTTATGGCCCAGGCCAAGCCCGACGCTATGGTCCAGCACTGCCTGCCTGCCCACAGAGGCGAGGAGATTACCGAGGAGATATTTGAGGCAAATGCCCAGTATATCTTTGAGGAGGCCGAAAACCGCTTGCATGCGCAGAAGGCGGTCATGGTGAAGACGATGGCGAAATAAGACCTGGCAGGATTCCAGCATTACGAAAGAGTGAGTATAGCATAAATAATCCGGCAGTATATATCAGCACCCACAGGCTTCCCGCTGTCAGCGAGAAATACACCGCTGCCAGCATAGTCAGTGGGTGCAGCTTTGCAGTTGAGGCCACCAGCTTTGGCTCTACAACCTGGCGTACGCTGCCCATTACCATCCAGCCCACCAGTACCCCCAGCGCTCTGCCATAGGAGCCGGTCAGCGCCTGCCATACTGCCACAGGACCGAGGACTATTCCAGGTCCAAGCACCGGCAGTATATCTGCAAAACAGGTGATTACCGCTGTTATCAGAGGGTATGGTACGTTTAAAATTGAAAGAATTATAAAAGCTTCGCAGAAGCCGAGGAAATATATGAATACGTAGGAGAGCAGGTACTTTTTCCCTGTGCCGGAGGAGTGTGCGGCAGCAAGCCGGAGCTTACCAGCGGCTTTGTCGCTTATAAACCCTCTGGCCCAGCTCCGCAGGACATCAAAATCTTTGGCGATGAAGAACGCTGAAAAGCCTGTAACCAGTGCCATTGTCAAAAGCAGCGGCAGTGACGCAAGCACCGCTAAAACTCCGTTTATAGCTGCCATAGCAAGACCGGCGCTATTTTTCAGAAATTCTATCAACTGTTCTCTATTACGCTCCAGGAAATCTGCGTCTATCTGCCGAAAGGTGTCTCCGAGCCAGCTAAAAAAACTTCTAACAGGTGGGGAAAACTCCGGGAACCCGTCATTTGTGGCCTTAATAAGAAAGCCTGCAAGCTCCCGCACACCAAGCACGGTAATAAATATGAGCCCGGCAAACAGCAGTATCAGCGCTGTCACTGTGATGACACCCGAGGCGGCAGCGCGGCTGAGATGTAGTTTTTCCTCTGCCCATTTTATGACAGGCTGAAGCACCGCAGCTATCAGCAGGCCTAACAGGAAGGGGAGGGAGTAGAGGAATGTGGCCTTCCATAGCAGAAAAATTAGACTGTATGCCGCAAAAAACACCACCAGTGGGGCAAGACGTTTTAGTTCTTTGATTTGAAACATTTGCGCCTCCAAAACCGTTCTAATTGGTAATATGGAGGTATTTGAGCAAAATATGCGGTGAAAATGCATCCACGAAAAAGAAGCCCAGCCAGATAGTGCATGGGCTGGACTTCAATGCTATTATGCTATAGATAAAATTATTACAGCCTCTCCTCACCAGTGAGCAGCCACATGACGGAGACATTTAGTATTCTGGACAGAGCCAAAAGTTCCGTGTCTGTAACGTACCGAATCTGCCCCTCCAGCTTCGAGAGGCCTGAGGCATTTAAATCCACACCTCTTACCTGCAGCTGAGCCAGCAGCTCCTTTTGCTTCATACCCTGGCTCCTGCGAGCAGCCTCCACCCGCGCGCCAATCAAATTTTTCGTACCCAATGGTTGCCCTCGCAGTCTCATTAATATTCACTCCCCTGAATATGTTAGTTTTAACTTCAAATTCTACGTAAGATATTTTCTTTTATTTCATATTATAATAGCGCATTTGTAAAAAATCAACCCCTTTTAAGAAATAAATTTGTTAATATGCTAAAATGGAAAAATAAGACTGTACTTTTTTCAAGTTGCCTGCTATAATAAGGCAAAAATAGATGTGGAATCAGAGAGGGCGATTCAATTGAGCAAAAGCTTTTCCCAGCGTGAGCTGACAATGCTTACGGATTTTTATGAGATTACCATGGCGAACGGATATTTTCTGGAGGGATTCAAAGACACCGTATGCTATTTCGATATGTTTTTCCGCAAACTGCCAGATAACGGCGGATTTGCTATAATGGCCGGCGTTGAGCAGCTGGTCGAATACCTGAAGGGGCTGCATTTCTCCCCTGAGGATATTGCGTATCTCTCCGGCCGGAATATGTTCAGCGAGGAGTTTCTGGATTATCTGCAGAATTTCAAGTTTTCCTGCGATGTGTGGGCCATTCCGGAGGGAACGCCGATTTTTCCCGGTGAGCCTATTGTTACCGTTCGGGGCCCGGTAATACAGGCCCAGTTTATCGAGACCATGGTGCTGCTCTGTATCAACCATCAGAGCCTTATTGCAACAAAGGCAAACCGCATAGTACGTGCCTCCCATGGCAGGGCGGTGATGGAGTTCGGCTCCCGCCGGGCTCAAGGCTTCGACGGCGCTGTGCACGGGGCTAGGGCAGCATATATCGGCGGCTGTGCCGGCACCGCCTGTACTATTAGCGACCAGCTTTTCGGGGTTCCCGCTCTGGGTACCATGGCCCACAGCTGGGTGCAGTTGTTCGATAGTGAGTACGAGGCCTTTAAAGCTTACGCAAAGGCTTACCCAAATAACTGTGTACTGCTGGTTGACACCTATAATGTGCTGAAGTCCGGCGTGCCCAACGCTATAAAGGTCTTCAACGAGGTGCTTGTACCCAACGGATACCGTCCGTCGGGTATACGGATAGACAGCGGCGACATTACCTACCTGTCCCGAAAGGCCCGCAAGCTTCTGGATGACGCAGGATTTGAGGACTGCCAGATATGCGCCTCAAACTCTCTGGATGAATATATTATAAGAGACATGCTTATACAGGGCGCAAAGGTGGACTCCTTCGGTGTTGGCGAGCGTCTGATAACATCTTCATCCGAGCCGGTTTTTGGCGGTGTGTATAAGCTGGTGGGAGTAGAGAATCCTGATGGCACGGTCAAACCTAAGATTAAGATAAGCGAAAACGTGGTAAAGATTACAACTCCGTGTTTTAAAAATGTGTGGAGGCTCTTTGATAAGGAGACAGACAAGGCCATTGCGGATGTTGTTACTATGCACGATGAGATAATCGATGAAGAACAGCCCTACGTGCTCTTTGACCCAAACCACACCTGGAAGCGTAAGACAGTTGAAAACTTTCACGCGGTGCCGCTGCTGACGCAAATATTCAAGAATGGCGAGTGTGTCTATACCCCCAGGGCCCTTAACGCCATTAAAGCCTACTGCGCTGCCCAGGTAGACACCCTATGGGAGGAGGTCACACGCTTTGAAAACCCACATAGCTACTATGTTGACCTGTCCCAGGAGCTCTGGAACGAGAAGAACCGTATGCTCTCGGAAAAAAACTATTGACAGAGAGCACGCTTTACTCTAAAATAGGACTGTGAGCAAGCCGGGCAGTTGCGGGCGCGAGGCGAAAGCGCGTGTCTGAGGAAAGTCCGAGCTTCATAGGGCAAGGATAACGGCTAACCGCCGCCGGGGGCGACCCCAGGGAAAGTGCAACAGAGATATACCGCCAAAGGCCTGCGTTAGCGAAGTTTTTGGTAAGGATGGAAAGGCGAGGTAAGAGCTCACCGGCGCAGGGGGAACCCTGCGGCCCTGTAAACCCTATCCGAAGCAACACCGTGGAGGAGCGTCCCTTTAGTGGGAAAGCGTGGCCCGCGCGCTCTGTGGAGGTGGCGTGAGCCTGCTGGTAACGGCAGGCCAAGATAGATGACTGCTCAAGACAGAACTCGGCTTATAGACTTGGTCACATTAAAATGAGGAGCGCATTATGCGCTCCTCATTTTGTACCCCGTCACATGGACAGGTTTTTCTCATAGGCCGCTATGACAGCCTCCATCACTGCGCTCCTAAACCCAAGGCTCTCCAGCTTCCTCACTCCCTGGATGGTGACCCCGCCGGGGGAGCAAACTTCATCCTTTAGCTGTCCCGGATGCTTTCCGCTTTCCAGCACCAGCCGTGCCGAGCCAGCCACCATCTGTGCCGCAAGCTCCACAGCCTGTGCTCTTGGCAGCCCGCAGACCACGCCGCCGTCTGCAAGAGCCTCTATGAACATGTCTACAAACGCCGGCCCGCAGCCCGCCAGTACGCCGCCTATATCCATAAGTTTTTCCGGCAATGGGGACAGCAGCCCTGAGGCCTCAAGCGCCTCCAGAAATACAGCTTCTTCCTCTGCTTCAACCTCAGGGCTGCTGAGATACAGGCTCATGCCCTCGCCAATACCTGCAGGCGTATTAGGCTTTAGCTGTATCACCGGATAATTAGCGCCAGACATCACCTGTATTTTAGCAATATCCAGCCCGGCGGCAATATTAAC
Source organism: Acutalibacter sp. 1XD8-36 (assembly GCF_009917525.1). Lineage (GTDB taxonomy): Bacteria > Bacillota > Clostridia > Oscillospirales > Acutalibacteraceae > Acutalibacter. The sequence goes on along the minus strand of NZ_QZDU01000001.1, from coordinate 186,458 downwards.
AAGGATAAAACGGTCCTCACGGGCTTTGAAAATAGGGGAGAGGCCTTCAAGCAATTCAGGCATACCCTGGGGTTTTACTCCAAGAAATATGTACTTTGCCTTGTGAGCCACGGTGCTATTATCTGTCTCAGCTACGCAGCCAAGCTCCGAAGCCAGTGCTTCCGCTTTCGAGTATGTGCAGTTGGATAAAAATACCTTTTCACCCGGCACCTTGCGGCAGACAGCTCTCGCCAGAGCACCCCCCATATTTCCGGTGCCAATAAAACCGAATGTGGGCCAATCTCTTTGATTTAACATAATTTTCTCCTTTTCTAACGAACCTGTCCCTGCCCATATACTACATATTTACTGCTTGTCAGTTCTTCAAGGCCCAGGGGCCCCCGGGCGTGCATTTTTTGAGTGGATATACCTATCTCCGCGCCCAGACCAAACTCGCCGCCGTCGGTGAATCTGGTAGAGGCATTTACATAAACTGCAGCGGCATCTACAAGGTCAAGGAAATGCTTGGCGGTAGAGTGGTTGTTTGTTATGATACTCTCTGAGTGCCCTGTAGAATGAGCGTTTATAAATTCAATGGCCTCCTGAACGCTGCCAACGATTTTAACTGCCAGGGTATAGTCCCCATACTCAGTGTCCCAGTCGCTATCATAGGCAGGAACACCTCTGCAGTCTAATATAGCAAGAGCCTCGCTGTCGCAGCGCAGTTCAACATTATGCTTGTCCAGCAGCGGCACAGCTTTGCTTAAAAATTCCTCCGCGGCTTCCCGGTGGATAACCACACACTCAGCGGCATTACATACAGACGGGCGGGAGCACTTAGCATTCTCCAGAATAGCAGCACCCATATCAAGGTCTGCCTCACGGTCAATGTACACATGACAGACCCCCTCGCCAGTACGGATTACCGGTACACTGGAGTTTTTTGTAACAGCCCTGATAAGTCCCGCGCCGCCTCTGGGAATCAGCACATCAATATATTGGTTCAGGTGCATCAATTCATTTACAGTTTCCCTGTCAGTGTCCTGTACTAAAGAGATACTGTCTTCAGGCAGTTCCGCGCCCACGAGGACTTCTCTCATTATCTCCACTGCCGCACGGTTTGAGTTTATAGCCTCGCTGCCGCCCCGCAGAACACAGGCATTGCCGGATTTTAGGCAAAGCGCAGCGGCGTCTACGGTCACGTTTGGCCTGGCCTCATATACCATAGCCACCACGCCCAGGGGTACCCTCCGCCTGCCTATAATAAGTCCGTTTGGCCTGGTCTCCATACGGTCTACCTCGCCGATGGGGTCGGGGAGGGCGGCGACTTGACGCAGGCTGTCAACAACTCCGGCAATACGCTCAGGCGTGAGAGTCAATCTATCCAACAGGGAGGAGCGCATACCGCATTCTTTCGCCGCAGCCAAATCATTTTCATTTGCCATCAGCCACCGCTCCTGCTGCTTGGTCAGAGTCTCAGCCATAGTCTCTAAAACCATGTTTTTCTTGGAGGTCTCTGCAGTGGACAGTATATAAGCCGCCCGCTTAGCCGCCGCGCATTGAGCTTCAAGTTTTGTCATCAGTGACACCTGCCTTTCCTTTTGCAATAAACCTTGTTCCAATATTCTCACCCTCAACTATTCCATATAGCGTCTCAGGCCGCCCACCGTTCGCAATCACCATATCGCACCCGGCATCCATCGCTATCTCTGCCGCGGAGAGCTTAGTTGCCATCCCGCCGGTCCCCTGCCAGGTACCGGCACCGCCCGCCATACCCAGTATATCCGGGGTTAGTTCTGTTACCCTGTGCAGAAGCACAGCCTGAGGATTTGTGCGCGGGTCGGCGCTATACAGGCCGTCGATATCGCTGAACAGCACCAACAGGTCCGCACCGCAGAGTGACGCGACTATAGCCGAGAGGGTGTCGTTATCGCCCAGCACCTTATGCCGCCCAGTCTCTATCTCCGCGGAAGACACAGAGTCGTTTTCGTTTACCACAGGGATGACTCCAAGCTCCAGCAGCGCAGAGAAAGTCCTGCGCAGGTGCTCTGCCCGGGAAGGGTCCTCCACGTCCTCGCCGGTGAGCAGTATCTGTGCCATGGTACGGTTATACTCAGAAAAAAGCTTATCGTATATATGCATCATCCGGCACTGTCCAACTGCAGCGGCAGCCTGCTTCATCCTGAGAGATGAAGGGCGTTCAGGCAGCCCGATACGAGCTGTGCCCACGGCTATGGCCCCTGAGGTTACAAGTATCACCTCACGCCCAGCCCCAGACAGGTCGCTGAGCACACGCACCAGCCGTTCCATGCTCCGCAGGTCAAGACTGCCGGAGGTGTGGGTCAAAGTGGATGTTCCCACCTTGACGACTATCCTCTTCATTTTCATTATATCTGTTTCCCCAATCGTTTCAAAGTGTTAGCATAATAAAGTATAGCAGATTTTCATTCAAAAGGGAATGAGTAGAAGCAAAACAAAGCAGCCAAGCATATCCGGCTTGACTGCTATATTTTAGGCTATATTGACAATTTCCTCACTTATCCAGCAACTCCAGTATGTCTGGGAATGCCTCCAGGCTCCGGTGCAGTATGCCATGCATATGGGCGATGGCAACGCCATAGTTCACTATAGGCACACCGGCCTTTTTAGCTCTGGCTACCCGGCTCTTCATCTCAGTTTCATTAAGCATACATCCGCCGCAATGAACGATTAGCTTATATCCATCAGGATTTTCCGGGAACTCCCCGCCTGATGTAAAGGTATAGTCCGGCTTCACGCCGGTAAAGTTCTCTATCCATCCTGGTAGTTTTACTGTGCCTATATCCCCGCACTGCCTGTGGTGGGTGCAGCCCTCGGAGATAAGCACTGGGTCATTATCCTTTAAATGCGATAGCTGTACCGCGCATTGTACTAGCATGGGCAGGCTGCCCTTATATCTGGCGAACAGTATTGAGAACGAGGTGAGCAGTATATCCTTTGGCGTGACTTTAGCGACCTTCTGAAAGGCCTGTGAATCGGTTATCACGATTTTTGGCCTCTTTGCAAGCATTCCAAGAGTTGCAGCCAGCTCCTCAGTCTGACAGGTTACAAAAGCACAGTGTGCATCGAGAATATCCCGCATGGTCTGCTGCTGAGGGAGAATCAGCCGCCCTTTGGGCGCGGCAGCGTCTATAGGCGTTACCAGCACAGCCAAATCCCCGGGGCTCAGCAGGTCGGCTACGATACGGCGCTCGTTACCAGTTTTGCCGGCAAAGGTCCCAAGCTTTTCCTTGAGAGCGGTTACACCGTCACCTGTCTTTGCGCTCACATACAATGAGTCCTCGCCAAGCTGTGTATGCTCTGGCAAAAGGTCGGCTTTGTTATACGCGACGCAGTAGGGGAGGCCTCTTTCTTTAAACAGCTTCAGCAGTTCTTTATCAAGCCCGCTAAGTCCCTGCAACGCGTCCACTACCAGTACGGCGATATCAGTTTTAGCCAATATCTGCCGCGCCCTCTCTACACGCAGTTTGCCCAGCTCACCCTCGTCGTCCAGCCCTGGAGTATCAATTATCACGACCGGGCCAATAGGCAGCAGCTCCATGGCTTTCTGCACGGGATCAGTAGTGGTACCCTTTACATCGGATACCACCGCCAACTGCTGTCCGGTTACGGCATTTACAAGGCTGGATTTTCCGGCATTGCGCATACCAAAGAAAGCAATATGGGGCCGCTCCGCGGAGACAGTCTCGTTTAGGCTCATATTATCCCTCCGTTACTCAAAAATCCGTATCACATATCCGTCTATAGTTGTGGCCCGGCAGACCTTGCCGCCCCAGGGCTGGTCCTCCACCGGGGTTATTTTGTCCCAGCCGCTTTTGGTGACATGCTCATACAGGCTATCAATGCCCTGCACCTGCATAAAGGATATTTCGCCGCCGTCGGGCTCGCCCGCGAACACCTGAAAGCCGGTGAAGGGAGCAAGGTGAGTGGCCTCAATTTCCGGCGGAGTATCGAACACTACTCCGTATTGTCCCCGGCCGTTGCTGTCACGCTCCACAATATTGCTGTACCAGCCCATGACTTCCTCAAACCACTTAGCGGTCCTATCCATGTCGGGAGTAAGATAAATCGCGGCGTTTTCCCTCACATAGTAGCCCTTTTCACTGAATCTGCTCAAATTATTTCCTCCTTCTCATCAGCAATTTTTCGTCAATAGCGGCAATTTTCTCTTTACTCTTGACCTGGCTGCAAAAAGCCAGCTTACCTATTTCCTCCCGGTCGGTGCGGTTCCTTTCGATGGTATCTAAAGCCTCAGCCGGCAGGGTGACTCCGTATATCCCGCCGTACTCATAGTGCCACTCCGGGTCAAAATAGTCGGGAGCCATCCTGCAGTACACGAGCCACAGAAATGTTCAGTCAAGGCATGATTAGAACCTAAAGTCCCTTCTGTTTGAGTTCTTGATATCCTTTATATTCTGCTGCGCGATTTCCCGGACCTTGTCCTTGGGGATGCGCTTTAGCTCCTCCTCCACCATCTTATAGCCAACCTCCTTGGTCTCCTGGCTGGCATAATCTTCCAGGTACTCGCTGAGGGTCATAAGCGCGTTGGGATGGCAGCAGTTGAGTATCTGGCCGTTTTTGCAAAGACTCATAAAGCGGTCACCTGTGCGGCCCTCCCGGTAGCAGGCGGTACAGAAGGAGGGGATATGTCCGTTCTCCATGAGCCAGCGGACAACCTCGTCAAGGGTGCGCTGGTCGGACACGTCAAACTGCTCGGTGTCATGGGGGCGCTCCTCATGAGTGTAGCCGCCCACAGATGTGCGGGAGCCGCCGCTGACCTGGGAGATACCCAGGCGCAGAAGCTTTGAGCGCACGGCCTCTGTCTCACGGGTGGAGATTATCATGCCGGTATATGGCACGGCAAGGCGTATGCAGGCAGTTATATGGGCAAATGTCTCGTCATCAATGCCGTTGTCAAACTGAGTGGGGTCGATATCGTCCGCCTTTTTCAGTCTGGGCACACTGATAGTGTGTGGGCCCACGCCGTGGACAGCCTCAAGGTGCTCTGCGTGCATAATAAGTCCGGCAAACTCATATTTATACAGCTCCAGGCCAAACAACACGCCCAGGCCTACGTCATCAATACCGCCCTCCATGGCGCGGTCCATAGCTTCGGTGTGGTAGTTGTAGTTGTGCTTGGGGCCTGTGGGGTGGAGCTCCTCATATGACTTCTTGTGGTAGGTCTCCTGGAACAGGATATATGTGCCAATGCCGGCTTCCTTCAGCTTACGGTAGTTCTCTACAGTGGTGGCGGCAATATTTACATTCACCCGGCGGATATCTCCGTTTTTGTGATGGACGCTGTATATAGTCTTTATGCAGTCAAGTATATACTCAATAGGACTGTTCACCGGGTCCTCGCCGGACTCTATAGCCAGCCGCTTGTGGCCCATATCCTGCAGAGCAATGACCTCAGCTTTGACCTCCTCCTGGGTAAGCTTCTTCCGTGGGATATGCTTGTTTACCGCGTGATAGGGACAGTAGACACATCCGTTCACACAGTAATTTGACAGATACAGCGGGGCAAAAATGACTATGCGGTTACCATAGAAGGCCAGCTTTATCTCCTCGGCAATTTTGTACATCTCCTCAATCTTCTCCGGAATATCGCACGCCAAAAGCACTGAGGCTTCACGGTGCGTAAGCCCTGCGCAGACATAGCCAGTTTCGGTCTTCTTGGGCCTTGCCTTTTCCAGAATCTGGTCGATGAGCTCGGTATTGTGCTTGTTTTCCTCAGCATAGCTGAGCGTCTCACGGATTTCCTCGTCGTTGATGAACTCCTCCGCGTGCAGGGATTTGGGGTCGTACTTTGCCATAATAAATTACTTCCTTTCTTTGGGGCAGATTGCTCTTAGCCTCAGATTATATTTTTAAGCTTACTGCTTTTTGGCAGCTACACAGTACCAGGGCAGTTTGTCTATCGGAGTATCCAACGCATCGGCTTTTGAAGGATATGGAAGCAATTGTATATCCAGATAGCCCATTTCCTCAAGCTTCCCTAGAAGTACATCTCTCTTTATGGGTATATAATGCTCCTCAAACACTTCCATCTGCAAAAATCTGCTATCCCTTTCAAATACATAGAGAATATTAAACGTGATGGAGCCGTCGCTGTTATAATCCCATATCTGTGTCAGATTGATACGGGTATCACCATCAAAGAATGGGGCATAGGGGAAAAGCCGCTTTTTATCTTCGAGTATCTTGTCCCAGTTTCTTATCTCGAAGTAGATGTACCCGCCGGGCTTTACCAGCGAGTCCATCTGCTCAAGAGTCTTGAGCAAGTCATCGTTGCTCACATAGGGCAGTGAATTACCGGTGCTGGCAACGCAGTCGAAGGGACCTTCAAAATGCTCGGACACATTTCTGAAATCGCAGCATTTCAGTTCTATGGGGAAATCCCTCGCCTCGGCCTTACGCTTGCAGTTTGCCAGCATCTTCTCGCTCAGGTCCGAACCCGACAGGTTCACCCCAAGGTCTGCCAAAGGCAAAGTCGCGCTGCCAGAACCGATGCTCACGTCAAGCAGGCTCTTGATGTCCTTGCCGCGCAGGACATTTGCCCAATGGTCTTTAAAAATTTTATAGCGGTCTTCGCTTTCGATTAAGTCATAAATATCCGCTCTGTCATACAAACTTGGCATACCGTAAACTCCTTTACTTTTTAATATCCCCTCTATCAGTCACAATACGATACCCCACCGACTCCATCCGCGCGCTCAGACAGTCTTTACACTGTGCAGACTCCTCTCCTGTACAAATCTTGTTGTCATAAAGCTCATATTTCTTCCGCACCGAAACCGGTGAAAGGTTTGGCATTACCACGTTTGCGCCGGACTGTATACCCATCTCCCGGCCCTCAGGATGAATGGTGCCAAGAGCCGTGGTGGCGGGCAGAAGCACCGGCGGGTGAATCAGGCGAATGATAGATAGTAGGTAACAGGTCAGCTCAACTGTTCCGGCAGGGTGGTCCCTGAAGGGGGTATCCTTGTGGGGGACAAAGGGGCCAATACCGCACATATCGGGCTTGAACTCCTCAATAAACTTCAAGTCCTCTGCCAGAGTCTCAGCAGTCTGATTCGGGGAGCCGACCATAACCCCACAACCCACCTGATAGCCAAGCTCACGCAGGTCATGCAGGCAGCGCATACGGTTGTCAAAGGACATCTCCACGGGGTGGAGACTCTCATAGTGGACCTTATCTGCGGTCTCATGGCGGAGAAGATATCTGTCCGCACCAGCCATGCGCAGGCTGGCATAGCTCTCGCGGCTGCGCTCACCCATTGATAGGGTGACGGCGCAGTCAGGGTACTGGGACTTAATATCAGTCACAATATCACACAGCACATCGTCGGTATAATACGTGTCCTCGCCGCCCTGGAGCACAAAGGTGCGGAATCCCAGGCGGTATCCCTCGGCGGCGCACTCCATTATCTGCTCCTTACTGAGCCGGTAGCGGTCGCAATTCCTGTTGCTCCGCCTTATGCCACAGTAGAGACAGTCATTTTTGCATATATTACTTACCTCGATAAGCCCACGGACATACACGTTGTTTCCGTAGATACTCTTGCGCACTGCTGCGGCTTTCTCGGCTAAAAGCGCGGCAGTAGCAACACAGCGGGCGTCAATCAGCGCTCTGTACTGTTCCAGGGTCATGCTATGGGACTCAAACAAGGTATTTATAAGTGATAAAATATATTCATTCATGGCTGGTTACCCCCGACAGAGCAGTTTTGACGCTGACTCCACGCAGATTGCCTATCTTGCCTGCCATACTTGAGATTGTATCCTGCGGAGCGTCCAATGCGATACTGATGATATTGATGCCGCGGGCCCTATAGGGTATACCCATACGGCCGATAATATACTCACCGTACTCATGCAGTACACCGTTTAGCTTTTCCACCGTCTCTGCGTCCTCAACAATTATGCTCATGACCGCAACTCTTGTTTCCATGCTTTACCTCCGTCTGCCGTAAAAAGAACGCCGTACCCACAAAAAGGCACGGCGAAGCAAGCACAATATATGCCGTACCTTTCACGCAGGATAGCCATCCTTTGGGTCAGGTATCGAATGTTTTTCTTAACTTGTACAAGTATATTTTAACTTGCCTGGAGCGAAAAGTCAAGAAAAACAATTTGCCAGCGGGGATTTATACTTCTCTCCGTTCAAATCACTTGCAGTTTCCTGTTTTTTATGATAAAATATAACAATTACATTTTTAATGAAATAGTGTCCAGGAGAGGAAAAGACTCTATGAATGAGGATATGACCGCATATATTTCAGGCGTGCGTGAGATGATGTATACTCGTGCCGGAGGCGTGCCTATGGCATATGTGCGCACCTATGGCTGCCAGCAGAACGTAGCGGACGGCGAAAAGATAAAGGGGCTCTTGGCTCAGATGGGGTTTGAGTTTACCAGCTCCGACCAGGAGGCAGACCTTATTATCTTCAATACCTGTGCTGTGCGGGAGCATGCTGAAGACAGGGTATTCGGAAATGTTGGGGCATTGAAGAATCTGAAACGCCGCAAGCCCAGCCTTATTATCGGTGTCTGCGGCTGTATGACTGAGCAGCAGCAGGTGGCGGAACGCCTGCAAAAAACCTTCCCGTTTGTAAATATGGTTTTCGGCACACATGTGCTGCACCGCTTGCCTGAGATGCTGCACCAGATACTTGCGGAATCTCAGCGAGTAATGCTTCTGGGCCATGAGGAGAAGGCTATCCGCGAGGACATTCCTATCCGGCGTGACGGACGCTCCAGGGCGTGGGTCACGGCTATGTATGGCTGTGACAATTTCTGCTCTTACTGTATTGTACCGTATGTGCGCGGGCGGGAAAAAAGCCGCAGGCCAGAGGATATCTATAACGAGTGCAGGTCCCTGGTGGAGTCTGGCTATAAAGAGATAACTCTACTTGGCCAGAATGTGAACTCATACGGAAAGGGACTTACAGAGCAGGTCAATTTTGCCCAACTCCTAGCACGCCTCGACAGCATTGACGGCGACTTCCGCCTGCGCTTTATGACTTCACACCCTAAGGACGCATCTAAAGAGCTATTTGACGTAATGGCTGCAAGCAGGCATATCCCACACCATATTCATCTGCCGTTTCAGTCCGGGAACGACAGAGTGCTCAGCGAGATGAACCGCCGGTATGACAGGGAAAAGTATCTATCACTTACAGCCTATGCAAGGAAAGTCATGCCGGACGTGAGCTTTACCTCAGACGTGATAGTTGGCTTCCCCGGAGAGACCTATGAGGAGTTTTTGGACACTCTAAGCCTGATAAAGGAAGTGAAGTTTGTGAATCTTTTCACCTTTATCTACTCCCCCAGGCCCGGCACAAAAGCGGCGGGTATGCCGGACCCAATATCCCACGAGGAAAAGACCAGGTGGTTTGCGGAGCTGCTGAAGGTGCAGGAGGGTATAGCTGTCAAGAACTGCAAAAAGCTGTTGGGGAGCTGGCAGCGGGTGCTTGTGGAGGGCAGGGACCAAAAGACCGGGCTGCTCTCGGGCAGGACAGCAAGCAGTTTGGTGGCGCTGTTCCCTGGAGAGGATAGTCTGGTAGGGGAGTTTGCAGATGTGGAGGTTACCGAGGCGAAGGGGTGGAGCCTGCTGGGACGGATGATTTAGGATTGAGAAGGTAAATTATGGAAAAATATATTCTCTTTTTGTCATGTATGCTCTGCGGAGCCATTTTCCTGGGTCTTGGCGCCTATTCCGTGAAAAAAAAGACTCCAATGAATTTTTGGTCCGGCGTGGAGATTCCCAGCGAGAGTATTTCAGATATCCCCGCCTATAACCGGGCCGTGGGCAGACTGTGGGGCGGGTATAGTGCAGTCTGGTTTATTTCAGGGCTGGCTGCACTGTGGCGGCCGGTGGAGGCGACCATCCTGATGTGCGTGCTGGGAGCAGTCGGCGCGGTAGTGCTGGTACTGGTCTACAAGCGGATTGAGAAAAAATATCGGGTGAAGTGAGGAAAGCAGGAAAATGGAGATATTTGCCAAATGCGGTATGCGCTGTGATTTATGCCTTATATATAGGCCTAATGTGGAGCGAGAGGACCGGCGTAAAGAAATCTGCGCTGTTTGGAAGAAACAGAATCTAAATTTTGACGGCGACCCAGCGACAATAATATGCGACGGCTGCGCCTGTGAGAGGGAGGACGCTGTCTTCTTTGACAAAAACTGCCGCACCAGAAAGTGCGTTTTTGAAAAAGGGTATGAGCACTGCGGCTTCTGCGAAAACTATCCCTGTGGCATTTTTCCGGCAGAGCCCGCTCCCGAGGAGATTGCCCGGATGATAGACGTGGAAAAACTCTGGACCTGGGAGGAGGAAAAGCTGATGGAGGCGTATGCCTGCAAGAGATATATGGATGAATTTAGGGCGGAGCATATTAAGGAGGTGTGACGTGGATTATAATATACATAGGGAGCGCTTGACAGCGGAAGAATACATTGACTTCCTAAAGAATACCGATTTGGGCTCACAGTACCCCAGAGAGCGCTTTAATGAGCGCATACAAATGCTGGTAAAAACCGTGCCTATCAGCCTGACAGCCAGAAATAGCGATGGCCGGTTGCTGGGGGTGTGCTTTGGTATCACGGATTTTGCGTATTGGCTGTTCATCACAGACCTTGGCGTGGTACGTGACTGCACAGGGCACGGTATCGGACATGCACTGGTAAAGAGGGCTCATGAGCTGGCAGGTGGTGAGAAAGACATCGTGATGTACACCTGTGCCAATGAAAATGCGGTACAATTCTATGAAAAGCTGGGTATGACTAAGCCCAATGATGTGATGGTGTACGACCGTATTGACTGGACGGATTTCACTGTAGAATAAAATATTTTTTGGAGGTAATTTCAATGGATATCATAGAGCTGACTAGAGAGCTGGGAAAGGCTATACAGGCTGACCCGAGGTTTGTGGAGATGCAGCTGGCCCGCCAGACGAGCGACGAGGACCAGGAACTGCAGGACGCCATAGGAGAGTTCAACCTAAAGCGCATGGCTATCAGCAACGAGGCTGCAAAGCCCGACAGAAACGACGAGACCATGCAGAGACTCAATAAGGAGCTGCGTGAGGCCTATGCCAAGATAATGGCAAACGAGCATATGGCGCGGTATGACGCGGCAAAGACGGAGTTTGACGCCATGTTCCAGCGAGTTAAGGGGATATTGGATTTATGCGCCGAGGGCGGCGACCCGGAGACCTGCGACTATGACGCTGCCAGCTGCAGCGGCGACTGCGCAAGCTGCGGGGGTGGCTGCCACTGAGGCAGTTTTATGAGAAAAGGAACTGATAAGGGGGCTCGGGCATGGCGGATTTTTCTCCCATGATGAAGCAATATTTTGAGGCAAAAAAAGAAAATCCAGATTCCATCCTGTTTTTTAGGCTAGGTGACTTCTATGAGATGTTTTTTAACGACGCCAAAACTGTCTCCCAGGAGCTGGACCTGACTCTAACGGGCAGGGACTGCGGACAGGGGGAGAGGGCCCCCATGTGCGGCATACCCTTCCACAGCGCCGAGGGCTATATCACTAAGCTGCTTGCTAAGGGTTATAGAGTCACCATCTGTGACCAGGTTGAGGACCCTAAGGCGGTGAAGGGCCTTGTGAAGCGTGAGGTAGTGCGGGTCATCACCCCGGGCACTGTGCTGGAAGGGAGTATGCTTGACGAATCCCGGAACAACTATATCTGTTCAGTCTGCCGCAGCGAAGATGGAGTCGGGTTGTGCTTTGCAGATGTGTCAACAGGTGAGCTCCATGTGGGCCAGGTTGAGTCCATAGACGATACCAAGGAGCTTACAAGAGAGCTTGTAAACCGCATAAGCAGGTTTTCCCCCAGGGAAATTCTGGCGGACTCGAGGGTAATGGAGCTGACAGAGCTGGCTGATTTTTTCCGCGATAAACTCCAGGCATCGGTACAATGCTTGGACGACGGGGCATATCTTTTGCCGCAGGCAGAGGAAACTGTATCGAAGCAGTTTGGCGGGAAGAGCCTAGACGAGCTTGGCCTAGCCAACAATCCTGTGGCTGTAATGTCCCTTGGCGCGCTGCTGGACTATCTTGGCCGCACGCAGATAACAGGCATGGAGCGGCTGACTGAAATAGAGCTTGAGTCCAATTCAGCCTATATGACACTTGATTTGAACACGGTGCGCAATCTTGAGCTTATAGAGACTATGCGAAACAAGGAGCGCAAGGGCTCCTTGCTATGGGTGCTGGACCGCACCAAGACCCCGATGGGCAAGCGGCTTATACGAGCGTGGCTTGAACGCCCACTGATGAGCCCGGCAAAGATAACCCTGCGGCTGAACTCTGTGGAAGAGCTGGTGAATAACAGGCAGCTCCTTGACGAGCTTATAGAACAGCTAACCGGTATACATGACCTGGAGCGCATTATGACTCGGATAGTGTACGGTTCCGCCAATGGGCGCGAGCTGCGGGCGCTTTGTGCTGCTTTGCAAAAGCTGCCGGGGCTTAAATATGTTTTGGACCGCTGTGAGGCTACAATGCTCTGCGGGCTGAATGGACAGATAGACAGCCTTGAGGATGTATCCGGGCTTATTGACAATGCCATAGACGAGAACCCGCCATTTACTATCCGGGAGGGCGGAATAATCAAAAAGGGCTTTAATGCCCAGCTGGACGAGATAAGAAGTGATATGTCAGGTGGCAAGAGCCTTATCGCCTCAGTAGAAGCTCGGGAGCGGGAGCGCACAGGTATTCCCAAGCTAAAGGTCGGCTATAATAAGGTGTTTGGCTATTACATAGAGATAACTAACTCTTATAAGAATCAGGTACCAGAAGACTATATACGCAAGCAAACCCTTACAGGCAGCGAGCGGTATATCACTCCGGAACTCAAGGAGCTTGAGAACAGGATATTGGGAGCTCATGACCGCTCAATCGAGATGGAGAGTAAAATCTTTGAGGATATACGCCGCAGGGTGGCGGCTGAGCTGAACCGCATCCAACAGAGCGCAAAGGCTGTGGCGGCACTTGATGTGCTGGCGTCCTTCGCAATTGTCTCGGTTAAAAACGACTACACCAGGCCCACGGTAAACGTCAGCGGAAAGCTGTATCTGAAGGACTGCCGGCATCCTGTGGTAGAGGCATTGCTGCACGATACGCCGTTTGTGCCGAACGATGTGGATATGGACATGAACGACACCAGGGTGGCTGTTATCACCGGGCCAAATATGGCAGGCAAGTCTACCTTTATGCGCCAGACGGCAATTATAGCTATTATGGCACAGATAGGCTGCTTTGTTCCGGCGGCTGTAGCGGAGCTTGGAATTGTTGACGGCATATATACCCGCGTGGGGGCCTCGGACGACCTATCTGCAGGGCAGTCTACATTTATGATAGAGATGAGTGAGGTAGCCGAAATATTGCGCAATGCCACGCCAGAAAGCCTTATTATATTCGATGAAATAGGGCGTGGTACATCAACATTTGACGGCATGAGCATAGCCCGCGCCGTACTGGAGTTTGTCCATGACCCGAAGCTTGTTGGGGCAAAAACTTTGTTCGCCACACATTATCACGAGCTGACTGAGATGGAGAGCCTGCTGCCTGGTGTGAAAAATTTTAACATTGCGGTAAAGAAACGCGGGGACGATATCACCTTCCTGCGGCGAATAGTTCGCGGCGGCGCCGACGACAGCTTCGGCATTGAGGTAGCAAAGCTGGCTGGGGTGCCGGACAAGGTGATAAAGCGGGCAAAGCAGGTGCTAAACGATTTGGAGAGCTCCAGCGGCGGCGAGGTGACTGCCCGCAGGTCTGCCATTCGGCGCAGAGAGGAGCCTGTGCAGCTGACTATTGACAGCACCGACGGTCAGGTGCTACAAAAGCTTCGGGACATGGATGTGAACGCCATGACTCCTATGCAGTGCATGAATACGCTGTTTGAGCTTAACAGTATGCTTAAAAACTAATATTACACATATAAAGGAGTCCCTATGAAAAACTATCAGGATATAAATGCCGAAACTATCGACAGGTGGGTAGAAGAGGGCTGGGAGTGGGGCAAGGCTATCTCTCATGAGGAATATGTGAACGCATGTAACGGACAGTGGGATGTTCTCCTGACGCCAACAAAGCCGGTCCCGAAGGAGTGGTTTGGCAGTTTGAAGGGTAAGCGCCTGCTGGGGCTTGCCAGCGGAGGCGGGCAGCAGATGCCTATATTCACTGCGGCCGGGGCAGTATGTACGGTGCTGGACTATTCACCAAAGCAGCTCGAAAGTGAGCGCATGGTAGCGGACCGTGAGGGATATGACATAAATATCATTCGTGGCGATATGACTAAACCCCTGCCTTTTGAAGATGATAGCTTTGACCTGATATTTCATCCGGTCTCTAACTGCTATGTGCAGGAGGTAAAGCCCATTTTCAAGGAGTGTTATCGGGTATTGAAGCACGGTGGAGTCCTGCTTTGCGGGCTGGACAACGGAATAAATTTCCTCTTTGTAAATGAGGACGACCGCTCCGAGCTATGCGTCTTTCCCTTTGACCCGCTGAAAAATCCGGAGCAGCGGGCTCAGCTGGAAAAAGACGATGATGGAATGCAGTTCTCCCATACTATGGAGGAGCAGATAGGAGGCCAGCTGGAAGCGGGTTTCCGTTTGACGCACCTATATGAAGATACCAACGGCGCAGGAACGCTTCATGAACACAATATCCCATGCTATCTTGCGACAAGAGCAATAAAGGAGTAATGGGATGGAGACAGATATCCAGCGTATAGACATGTATGATGACGGGAGGTTTTCCAAAAATGTGCTGTATCAGCACGGAGCTTTCTTAGTAAACGGCAAGCCTTACGAGATAGAGGTTATTGACAGGTGCTCGGCAGTAGTGCGTGGGGAAGATGTCAGTCTTTATCCTGAGCTTATTGATATGTTTAGGTTTTATGCAGGCCATATTACTCGTTTTGTTGACAAGAATGGAGCAATGCTGCTGGAGCTCCCGCCGGTAGACATATTCATGGTTGGGCTTGACAAAATACAACCCTCTCAGTTCTATGTAGACGAGTCCAAGCTGAAGGCCGTCAAAACCTTCATCCATAGACCGGAGGACATAGTCATACCAGTTATATCAGATGGGGACAGATTCATCTCACTGGATGGACATACAAGACTTGCGGCTGCTATGGATTTCAGATATAAAGAAGTTTGCGCGTTTATTAGCGAAGACTCTGGGAATATACACGGCTTTGTATCGGAGGCGAGAAAGCGCGGGATTGGTACTCCATATGACATGAAACGTGTGGGCCACGATGAGTATGAAGTGCTTTGGAACAAATTTTGCGACGACTATTTTGAGAAGGAAGAGCAAATATGATAAGATATGCCACGGAAAACGACTTTGATACCCTTGTATCTTTGGACCACCATATTTCTCCCACTGAACTAAAAAACGCTATCGAATCACAGAAAATTATTGTGGCTGATGACGGCGGCCTTGCCGGATGGTTGAGGTATAGCCTTTTCTGGGGCAATATGCCTTTTATGGACATGCTCTACATGTTAGATGGAAAACGAGGCCAAGGTATAGGTGGTAATTTAGTGGAATACTGGGAGTCTGAGATGAAGCGCATGGGCTATGAGGTGGTACTGACCTCAACACTGAGCAGTGAGCGGGCCCAGTTCTTCTACCGTAAGCATGGCTATGTGGACTGTGGGTCACTTATTCTGCCGGGAGAGCCGCTAGAGATAATTCTGCGCAAGAGTCTTTAAACGCTGTAGGGGAGGTGCAAAATGCCGAGAATTCATGTGCTGGAGAAGCAGGTTGCCGAGCTTATCGCCGCCGGCGAGGTGGTGGAGAGGCCGTCTGCTGTGATAAAGGAATTGGTAGAGAACTCTGTAGACGCAGGCGCTACCGTTATCACCGTGGAGATACGCCGTGGCGGCGTTACATATATGCGTGTCACAGATAATGGTTGTGGCATATCAGCGGAGGACGTGCCTGTGGCTTTCCTGCGCCACGCTACCAGCAAGGTGTCTGGGCAGGAGGATTTGGATGCTATTGGCACCCTAGGATTTAGGGGGGAGGCTCTGGCGTCTATCTCTGCCGTATCCCATGTGGAGCTGTTCACCAGGGCTGAGGGCCAGGAGGTTGGCGTTAGATATGCCTGCGGCGGTGACGAGGAGCCGTTACTTACAGAGGCTGGCTGTCCCCAGGGGACCACCATTGTGGTGCGGGACCTGTTCTTTAATACTCCGGCACGGATGAAATTTTTGAAAAAAGATGTGACAGAGGGAAACTCTGTGGCGGGGATTCTGGACAAGCTGGCGATGTCACATCCCGAGATATCAATACGCTTCATCCGTGACGGAAGGGAACAGCTTCACAGCCCCGGTGATAATAAGCTGTCTTCTGCGGTATACGCGGTCTGTGGAAAGGAATTCTCCTCAACGCTAATACCTGTAGATTATCTTTTGGGCCACGTTAAAGTCCACGGCTTTATCAGCACTCCCGCCGGCTGCCGGCCCAACCGCAGTATGCAGAATTTCTTCATAAACGGCCGGTTTATACGCAGCCGTACAGCTATGGCGGCGCTGGAGGAGGCATATAAAGGGTCTGTCATGGCAGGCAAATTCCCCGCATGTGTGCTGCACATGCAGGTAGCATGTGAGGCGGTGGACGTGAACGTACACCCCGCTAAGCTTGAAGTGCGGTTTGTGAATGAGCGGCCAATATTTGACGCTGTATACCATGGTGTGCGCTCAGCTTTGAATGCAGGCGACCGTCCAAAGATTATGGAACTGAAAAAACCATCACCATACGCTCCTGTGTTAGAAAAAAAGGAGCAGTTAACATTAGACAAGCCCGGAAGTTCTAATCAACCCCTTTTCCTGCACGATAGCGGGGCACAGAAGCCTAAGGAGCCGGAGCTTCCGAAGGTTATTAAGCAGGCGCTTGATACAGTACCAAAACCGGTATTTAAGCCAAACCAGCCGAATTTAGATACAGCCCCGCCTCAAAAAGCCGTACCAAAACCAGCATTGGTGCAGGAGTCAAAGCTGGTCATGACCCAAATGCCAGAGCCTGAGAAACCTCCGGAGGAAAAGCCAAGGCAAATTGTCAGTGACTTTTCATCGCGTATATTAGGAGAAGCATTTGGCACCTATATTATTGTGGAGTACAGCAAAGACCAGCTAATGTTCATTGACAAGCATGCCGCTCATGAGCGGCTGCTGTATGAGAGGCTAAAAGCCAGCCGCAGCGGATGTGAGGCGCAGGCCCTTCTGGAGCCGGTAACTGTGAATCTGGATATGGAGGAATACACCGCTGTGATAGCACATGAACAGGAGCTTTCTCGGGCTGGGTTTGAAGTATCTGATTTTGGGGCCGGTACGGTTTTAGTACGCACGGCTCCGATGCTGCTGGATGGTCAGGACGCGGCGTTGGCAGTGATGGAGATAGCCGGGTACTTGGCAAGCTTCAAAACGGAGATTACCACAGAGCATATGGACTGGGTCTATCACAACGTGGCCTGCAGGGCTGCAATAAAAGCTGGGGACCACACTAGCCGTCAGGAGCTTATTTCACTGGCGGTGAAACTGGAGCACAACCCGCAGGTGCGTTACTGTCCTCACGGAAGGCCGGTATATATCCTGTTGGGACGGCGTGAGATTGAGAAGCAATTTGGGAGAGTATGATGAAACAGAGGGTAGTTGCGATAACAGGCCCCACGGCAACAGGAAAGACAGCGCTTGGTATTGCTCTTGCCAGAGAGTTGGACGGAGAGATTGTCTCCTGTGACTCTATGCAGGTGTATAAGGGCCTTGCTGTTGGTACCGCCCAGCCTGACGCAGAGGAGCTTAACCAGGCGAGACACCATCTTATAGGGTTTCTTGACTGGGACAAGGAGTTTAGTGTCTCTGATTATGTGAAGCTGGCAGGGGAGACCATAGCCTGCATAAACAGGCGGGGTAAGCTGCCAATATTGGTAGGCGGCACGGGGCTATACGCACGGTCGCTGCTTAGGGGCTTCACGTTTAAGGACCAGTGCAGGGATGACGTACTGCGGGACAGGCTGTACACCGAAGCCCAAGAGCTTGGACCGGAGAAAATGCACCAGAAATTAAGCATAATGGACCTGGTTGCAGCCCGGGAGATACACCCCAATAATGTCAAGAGGGTATTACGCGCCATAGAGTATTGTATTTTATCCGGCGAGCCGTTTTCTCAGCAGACAGCAAGGTCGAGGCAAGCTGAATCACCTTACAGATATACGATGTTCTGTCCGGTATTCCGTGACAGGCAGGAGCTTTATAGGCGTATAGATATCAGAGTGGAAAGAATGCTAAAGAATGGGTTGCTCTGTGAAGCAGAAAAGCTTTACGACTTTTGCAAAAGCAGTGTTAAGTGTCCTACTGCGGCACAATCTATTGGGTATAAGGAGCTTTTCCCATACTTTAACAGTGAAATAAGCTTAGCGGAAGCAGTGGATAATATCAAGCGCGAGAGCCGCCGGTATGCTAAGCGGCAGCTAACTTGGTTTGCCAGGGAGCCCGATATTCACTATCTGTATATGGATGAACTTTACAGCATTGATAATGCTCTGGAGGAGTGCATTAATACACTGAAAAGCCATGGGTTTTACACCGATGCCGGCTTTAATGAAGGAGGTAATGCTATTGAATAACAGAAAGCTCTATGCTGCCGCAATGATAATAATGTCATTGCTTGTCATTGTCTCAGTGGCATTTAGTGCGATAAACCGGCGGGCGGATTCTTTCACCAATAATAACCTAATTACAGAGGAGGCCCTATACGGCGAGGTCGTAGACTCTATCCAGACACAGGGCTTTGCCATACGAATGGAGAGTGTTATTAATCCCAATTATACCGGAGTGCTGAATTATCGTGTGGCAAACGGGTCACGCGTATCTAGCGGCGGGGTGATAGCAGACATATTTATGAGTGAAAGTGACGCTGCTGCGCAGAACATGGCAGACCGTATGGAGCGGGAAATACAGAGCCTATCCGCACTGTCCAGGCCCATGGACGCATATGTATCTGCAAGCACGGCTCTTGGGGAGCAGATTTACGATGATTTGAGCGATGTAATGCTGGACATACAGCAGGGTGATTTTTCAGGTGTAACTCAGACTAAGGAAGCGCTGCTGTTGTCCCTCAGCCGCAAACAGGTACTCTCCGGCCAGGAGAGCGCTGAGGACTATGCACAGCGGGTCAGCGAGCTTAAAAGGGAGAAAGATTCAATAACGAACGGCACGGGACAGTCCATGAACTCCATCAAGGCGCCTAAGGCAGGATATTTTATCACCTATGCAGACGGCCTTGAAAGAGCGGTATCCATTGATGAGGTGGAGAATTTAACGCCCAAGAAGCTTGAACAGCTTCTTGCTGAGGAGAAGGGTACAGTTTCTCAGCAGTGTATTGGCAAGATATGCGAAGATTTCAAGTGGTACATGGCCTGCCTATTTGACGATGACGCCATGATAAAGTTTGAAGGTGTCGAGGAGGTCACGCTGGACATCCCCTTTGCCAGCACAGCTACAATCCCGGCAAAGGTAGTTGCCAGGAACCGGGACGCTAATTCCGGCAAGACCGCAGTGGTCTTTGAGTGCACCTATATGGACGCAGACCTTGCCACCGTGCGTAATGAAAATGTTCAGGTTAATGTTAAGACATATTCGGGCGTGCTTGTCAATGAGAAAGCACTGCGCTTTTTGGACATTGAGTACCAGGAAACTGACGAGAAAGATAACACTGTAACAAAAGTCAAAGAGAACGTCAAGGGTGTGTATGTGGTTTACGGAGGACAGTTGGAATTTGTGCAGGTGTTCACGGAAAAGGATGTAAACGGCTACGCGGTCTGCAAGCTCGAGCTTAGTGAAGACGAGCAGAAGAACCTGGTAACAGACCACACAATACGGCTATATGACAAGGTAGTAGTGGGAGGAGTTGATTTATATGACGGAAAAATTGTTCGCTGACCGTTTTGAGGCTTTTGACCGGAACTATCAGGAAATAATGGAGCAGATAGCCTGGGCAGCGGAGCGTTCAGGCCAAAGGCCGGAAGACATCACCCTGCTGGCAGCTACAAAGACTGTGCCGGTTGAAGTGATAAACTATGCTATCTCAAAAGGGCTGACATGTCTTGGCGAAAACCGTGTACAGGAGTTTTTGGACAAATACGACCGCCTCGACAAAAGCGGGTGCGACCTGCAGTTTATCGGACAGCTGCAGACAAATAAGGTAAAGTATCTGGTAGGCAAGGTGAACTGTATCCAGTCAGTGGACAGTGTGAAGCTGGCGGGGGAGATATCTCGGCTATGTGTTAGAGAAGGCCTGACGATGGATGTGCTGGTAGAGGTGAACATCGGGCGGGAGGAGAACAAGGGCGGCATTGACCCTGAGCGTTTGGTGGAGTTTATCGAGCAAATCCGGGTTTTGCCGGGCATACACGTCAACGGGCTCATGGCAATACCCCCAATATGTGGTGACAAAAAAATTCTTTGCCGCTATTTTTCTGCAATGAAGCAATATTATGTTGACATACAGGGGAAAAGCATGGATAATGTAGATATGGTCTGCCTTTCTATGGGGATGTCATCGGACTTCTCCAAGGCCATTGAGTGCGGCGCGACCATGGTTCGTGTAGGGTCATCTCTGTTTGGGGCTAGGTTGTAATCTTATAGGGAGGTTTTGTTGTATATGGCAGGGCTTATGGATAAGCTGCAAAAGATGTGGAATCCGCCTGAGGATGAGTACGAGTATGAGGAGTATCCAGAGGAGACGCAGACGGAAACGGAGGACACCCAGGACTACGGCTCAAGCCGTGAGGAGTCCCGCAGGGCCGCTCCGATTTCATCGTTTTCATCGTTCTCCGGGTATACGCCTAAGGAACCTACGTCCCGGGATTTTTCTTCCAGGGAATACACACCCCGGGAGGCAAGTCCCGGGCGGGTGGTGAACATCAACGCTAAGACACAGCTGCAGGTGGTGGTGCGTAATCCGGTGTCCTTTGGCGAGGAGGTTCGCTCTATAGCCGACGAGCTGCTGCGCAGGCATACCGTGGTGCTCAATTTGGAGAAGACTGATAAGGAGACCTCCAGACGCATTGTAGATTTTCTAAGCGGCGTCGCCTATGCCAATAACGGTAAAATCAAACGCATAGCGACCTCTACATTTATCATCACGCCGTATACTGTTGACCTCACCGGCGACGACGTCCTGGACGAGCTGGAGAGCAACGGGCTGTACTTCTAAGCTATGGACGGCCAGAGAGAATTGCTTTTGGCAAAGCTTCGGGACTGCCTTAGAACTGGTCAGCGCAGGCCCTGCTATATAGGATTTCTTGATGAAAGCGAGGCCACATTTTGCCGTGATTTTCTCCGTAAAGAGCCTGCCGGGTATTTGCTCTGGGGCGGTTATGAGGAAGCAGAACGAGTCATGGCAGGCTTTTTTCCCGACTATATGGCGCCATCTGCAGACAGTTTCCCGCTAACTGCGCTGACATTTAAGTATCGGCCCGTGGACAAGCTGGGACACAGGGATTTTCTTGGCGCATTTATGCAGCTAGGCATAGAACGCAGCGTTATCGGCGATATTTTAGTGGGAGAGGGATACACGGTGGCCTTTATCCGTCAGGAGATGGAGAGGTACTTTTTAGACAATTTAAGAAAAATAGGCCGGGTGGGCGTGAAGATTGCGGTTGGATACGAGGAGCCGTTGCCGTCTATCCGTGAGTATGAAGACATAAGCGGCGTTGTGGCCTCGGATAGGCTGGACTGCATAGCGGCGCTCTTATGCCGTACCAGCCGTGAAAAGGCCGCAAGGCTCATAATCTCAGGGGCGGTTATGGTGGACCATCAGGAGGTCCTCAGTGTAGACCGGCGGCTGGAGGAGGGCGATGTAATCTCCGTTAGGGGACATGGGAAGTTTGTATTGGATTCTTTCGGGCCGTTGACCGGAAAGGGACGGCTTACAGTAAAATGCAGGAAATATCAATAGGGGAGGAACATCCAAGATGCTGACGGTAAAGGAAATAAATGAGGTGAGCTTCGGAAAGGCTGGCTTCTCTGGTTATAAGCCGGAGGACGTGGATAATTTCATCGACCAGGTAGCCGCGTCTTTTCAGGAGCTCCTTGGACAGAGGGACACAGCAGTAAAGCAGACCGAGGAGCTGGCAGCGCTAAATTCAGAGCTGGCGGCGAAAAATGCGGACTGCCAGCGCAAACTCTCTGTCTTGGCCCAAAAGGTTGAAGCTTACCGTGCAGATGAGGATGGTATTAAAGAAGTGGTTTTAAGCGCCCATCACATGTCCAAGGCGCTGATGAAGGAGGCCGAGCAAAAGGCCGCAGATATCGTGCGGGAAGCCCGCGCCCAGGCAGACGCAAAGCTGCTTGAGGCCAATGAGGAAGCCCGCAGAATCAGGCAGAGTGCCGAGAATGATGTAGCCAAGTCCGCAAAGGAGTATGCACGGCTGGCAGATACCAAGAAGACAGAGCTGGAGGAGATAAAGAAACAGGTAACAGCCTTCCGCTCGTCCCTCTTAGAGATGTATAAAAAACATCTGGAGTGCATTGAGCATATCCCAACGTTCAAGCAGAAGGATGAGCCTGATGAAGCCAAGCCGCTGGCTGTTTCGGAGCCTGTGAAGATTCCCGAGCCTGCTTTGGAGCCGACTGTCAAAACTGCTGAGCCGGAGTTTTTCTCAGAACCAGAGCTCCAGGAACCTGTATACTCAGCTGAACCTGAACTCGATATAGAGCCTCAGCCCCAGGCAGGGCCTGAGCTGGAGCCTGTACAGCCGATACAGGAGTACAGAGAGCCCCATACACCCAGACATGCCCAGCAGCCCCCAAGATCTGCAAGGGAAAAGCCTCCTGTGCAGCAGCCTCAGAGCCCTCAGCCAGTCCAGAGGTCGGCTGCAAGGCCCAGCACCCCCAGCCGCCGCCAGGAACAGCCACAGGCCCGTACCCTAAATGACACTTATAATTATGTCCAGGAGCAGCTGCAGCCTTCGCGCCTGCCTGAAAGCTACCTAGAGGACAACGATTTAACTTCAATCGGTATAGACCTGAACGCCCATACCGATATCCCCGAGGCCCTGCGCCGGGAAAAAAACAACAATTACAGCAACCTCCCTTTTGGGGACGGCGTGGAGGTGGATGGCAGGAAACGCAGGCGCTGACAAGTCTTAGCATCCAGGAGGAGTATGAATTGAGCAGAAAAGCGGTTAAAATAACGGTCTTAGTCGTGGCGGCAATACTTATCGTCATAGACCAGGTTACAAAATTTTGGGCAGTAACTCTTCTGCGGGACGGTGCTGGCGGTACGTCTGTTACCGTGATTCCCGGGCTCCTGAAATTTGACTATCTGGAGAATGCCGCCGCTGCCATGGGAATGTTTGACGGAATGATATACCTAGTCATGATTATGAGTGCGGCAGTCTCAATAGCGATTATTGTCGGGGGCTTTCTATACAAAAACCACACTTGGGCAAGCTATACCTCTATGGCTCTGTTGCTTGCGGGAGGCATAGGCAACCTGATAGACCGCCTTATAAATGTGAATCCTAACGGCGACCGTGTGGTTGTTGATTTTATCCATATTGAGTTCTTTCCGTATATTTTTAACTTCGCTGACTGCTGCGTGACTATCGGTGCAGTTTTACTATTGCTCCACGCCTTTATACTTGCCCGGCGCGAAAAGAAACTGAAAGAACAGGCCGGTTAAAATGGATGACCCAAACTTTACATTCATAGTAGACGACGGTGGGATTCGGCTTGATAAGCTGCTTGCGGCACATCTTGACGGTATAAGCCGGTCAGCTATCCAAAATCTCATAGCGGATGGACGCGTGACAGCAGGTGGAAGACCCTTAGCAAAAAGCGCTAAATTATCTGCCGGACAAATAGTGACAGTGAGCATGCCAGAGCCTGTTGAGCTTGACGTTTTGCCAGAGGACATCCCTCTGGATATAGTATACGAGGACGTCGACATGCTGGTTGTCAACAAGCCAAAAGGCATGGTGGTACACCCGGCCCCTGGAAACTACACAGGCACTCTGGTAAATGCACTGCTCTGCCATTGCGGGGAAAGCCTTTCAGGTATTAACGGTGTGCTACGTCCGGGTATAGTACATCGAATCGACAAGGATACCAGCGGGCTGCTTCTTGTAGCAAAAAACGACATGGCCCACCGCAGCCTCGCTGAACAGATACAGTCCCACAGCTTAACGCGAGAGTACCGTGCCATAGTATACGGAAACCTCAAAGACGATACCGGAGCAGTAAATGCACCTATAGGGCGCCACCCATCCGAACGAAAGAAAATGGCTGTACAGCTTAACGGCCCTGGCGCCAGGGAGGCCGTTACACATTATTTCGTTGAGGAACGTTTACAGGGATTCACTTATCTGCGCCTGCGCCTTGAAACTGGCCGTACGCACCAAATACGCGTCCATATGGCGTATACCGGCCATCCTATCGCCGGAGACCCGGTATACGGCCCTAAGAAAGTTATCACTCAGCTGAATGGCCAGTGTCTTCACGCCGGGCTTATTGGCTTTATTCACCCTAGAAGTGGAGAATATATGGAGTTTTCTGAGAGCCTGCCGGAATATTTCAGTGCTTTTTTGCAAAAATTGAGGGTAAAGGAGTATGAATGATGATTGAAATATTGCCAATGTCCGACCGCGAGCAGGAGCGCGCTATATTGAGCGGGGTAAAGTGTGCCGGGCCAGAGGCGAGAGTTTTGGCTATGTGTGAACGCGGTGATACTCTTGGAATTGTAGCTGTGGAGCTGGAGGGTACTATTCTGCGCATTTTGCGGATTACTGCTGACGGGTATAACTTTACAGAGGCTCCCAAGGGGGAGACTGTATTTATCCTGGACTCCCTAATGCGCTCTGCGGCCTCATATGGGGAAAATTTCGGTGCAGACCGCATTGAGACAGCCTTCCCGGACTTCTTTGGCTTCTTTAAGGCCAGAGGTTTTGACAGCGATGATACCCATGCTTTTACGCCCATGAGTACCATTGTTAGGTACGAGTTTCATTGATATTCGACAAATACCTGCGGCCACAGCAAGAGGCGCGCGGGTTTTTTCTTAAAAATCTATGAAATCTTCGAAAAATCAGTTGCAAGAGAGCCCGGGAAATGGTAAAATTTCTTGGTTAGGGTTATGCCACTTGAAAACATATAGAAATGGAGCGGTGCGGCCCCGGGCACCGCGGGGGAGGCGGACATGCTAAAAAGTATGACAGGCTACGGCAGAGGCGAGGGCATGGTAGGAACAAGGCATATTGTGTTCGAGGTAAAATCCGTAAACCATAAATTTTTTGAAGTCAACTCCCGAGTGCCAAGAGGATATATGTTCCTGGAGGACAGGCTAAAGAATTACCTCCACGAACGGGTAGCAAGGGGAAAGCTTGATGTGTTCCTGCAGATAGAAAACCTTGGTGAATCTGCTGTAGAAGTCGGGGTTAATCACTCCCTGGCTGCAGGGTACTACAAGGCCCTTTCGGAGCTTCAGGAAAGCTATAGCCTTCCTGACGGCCCAAGCTTAGCTTTGCTGAGCCGCTATCAAGATATCTTCACCATAAGCAAAGCCCCTGAGGACGAGGAAGCTCTATGGCAGGACGTATTGGAAATAATCGTTCCCACTGTGGAGTCCTTCCTTCACATGCGTGAAACAGAGGGCGCAAGGCTTAAAGCCGATATTATGAGCAGGGCTGAGCGTATTCTGTCACTGGTGGACCAGGTAGAGCAGCTGTCCCCAGGTACTGTGGCAGATTACCGCGAGCGCCTGCAGAATAAGATACAGGAACTTCTGGGCGACAGCCGGTTTGATGAGCAGCGTGCCCTTACGGAAGTTGCCGTGTTTGCCGACAAGGTGGCGGTAGACGAGGAGACAGTGCGCCTGCGCAGCCACTTTGCACAGATGGAAAAGCTGGCAGAGTCCGAAGGGCCTGTGGGTAGGAAGATTGACTTTTTGGTTCAGGAGATGAACAGAGAGGCAAACACCATCGGCTCAAAGTCACAGAATACTGAGATAGCATATCTGGTGGTTGAGATTAAGTCTGAAATTGAGAAAATACGGGAGCAGATACAGAATATTGAGTAAAAATGCAGAAGGGGGCTGTATATGAGACTGGTAAATATCGGGTTTGGCAATATGGTCTCGGTGTCCAAGGTGGTGGCTGTGGTGAGCAATGAGTCGGCCCCAATAAAACGCATGGTCCAGGAGGCCAAGGAGCGCGGTGCTGTTATCGACGCAACCTTTGGGCGAAAGACAAAAGCGGTCATTATCATGGACAGCGGCAGCATTGTGCTGTCCGCCATAATGCCCGAGACAGTAGCCGGACGCTTTAATGACCGGGAAGATACAGCTGACGGAGGGGAAGAAGATGAGTAAAGGCCTGTTACTTGTGGTGTCAGCACCATCGGCAGGGGGCAAAGGGACCATACTAAAGGAACTGTTCCAGAGGAATGAGAACCTTCGCATGTCTGTCTCTGCTACTACACGCCAGCCAAGAGCTGGTGAGGAGCATGGAAAGCACTATTACTTCATTAACCGCAAGGAATTTCAGCAGTTGATAGACAGCGGCAAAATGTTGGAGTATGCGGAATATGTGGGCAACCTGTACGGCACGCCAAAGGGCCCGGTGGACCAGTGGCTGGATGAAGGCCATGATGTTGTGCTGGAGATAGAGGTGCAGGGCGGAGCACAGATAAAGGAGATAGTGCCGGACTGTGTGTCAGTGTTCATAACGCCCCCATCTCTTGAGGTGCTGGAAAAGCGCCTTCGTGGACGAGGGACCGAAGAGGAGGGCACGATACTAAAGCGCCTTGCGACTGCCAGGCAGGAGCTGACCCAGGCTGGAAACTATGACTATGTGGTAGTCAACGACCGCCTGGAGGACGCTGTGGACGATATGCTGGCTATATTGCGCAGCGAGAAGCTACGGTATGCAAGAGACCCAGGATTTGTAGAAGGCTTATTAGCCGCCGAAAAAGCATAGCTTAAATCAGGCGGCTGAATATAACCACTTAAAGAAAGGAAAGTGCTGCAAGTATGTTGAAACCATCCGCAAATATTATTAGAACCCCGCATATGAACCAGTATTCCCTGGTTATCGCGGTGGCCAAACGGGCCAGGCAAATCTCCGAAAGGGCGGAGGATGAGGGGGTCAAGCTTATTGACAAGCCGGTAGATATGGCCGTACAGGACTTTGTCCATGAGCGTTACCGCATTATTGAGCCGGAAAACATTGAGGAAGGATGAGCATTTTTGTCCAAGTGGCAGTGGAAAACACCGTCTATCACTTTGACAAGCTGTTCACTTATCTGGTGCCGGAATACCTGACGGTGAAAGTCGAGCCAGGAGTTCGGGTGACAGTACCATTTGGCGCCGGTAACCGGGAGCGCGTTGGGATAGTATTTTCCCTCAACGGAGAGGAGAGCTCAGGATTAAAGCCAATTCTTTCCGTGCTGGACCGTGAGCCAATACTGGACTGTAACGCCCTGGAGATGGCTGTCTGGATGAAGAAACGGTATTTCTGTACTCTTTTTGAGGCGGTTAAGCTGATGATTCCTGCGGGGCTTCAGTTCCGGTTAAAGGACAGCTATGTGCTCAGCACTGAATTTACCAATTTCGACCGCGAATGCTATGACGACCTGTCCTGGCAGATAATAATGACCATGCGCGCAGCAGGCCGTGCCGTATCCATGGAAAAGCTCTCCTCAGACATTGGTATAAAACAGGAGTGCCCGGAATTTCAGAGGCTTCTGAAAAATGGAGTTATTTGCAGGGTGAATCTTGCCACCAGCAGGGCGCGGGACGCCGTCTCCAAAATGGTACGGCTAATCCCCGATTTCTCTGGTAAGCTAACTCCCAGACAGAAGGACGTGTACCAGGTGCTTACTGATGCCGGTGAGGTCTCGGAAAAGGAGCTTTGCTACTTTACGGGAGCGTCCCCGGCGGTAGTTAGGGCACTGGCAGAGAAGGGCGCTGCGGAGATTTTTCAGTATGAAGTTTACCGGAGGCCTGAGACCTTTGTTTCAGACAGTGTGGGCGCTGACGCACTAACGCTTTCTGAAAGCCAGCAGCAGGTGCTGGAGGAATTGACCGATGAATACGAGAATGCAGTTGAGGGCAGCCGGTGCGCGCTGTTATACGGCGTCACTGGCAGCGGCAAAACCTCAGTTTTCTTAAAGCTTATCGAGTATGTGCTGGCTAAAGGCCGCGGAGTTATCGTCATGGTGCCGGAGATATCTTTAACGCCGCAGACGCTGCAGCAGTTCCAGCATCAGTTCGGAGACCAGGTTGCTGTGTTCCACAGCGGGCTCTCTTTGGGGGAGCGAATGGACGAGTGGAAACGTGTGCGAAGGGGTAAAGCAAAGATTGCCGTTGGGACACGCTCGGCGGTATTTGCGCCAGTTCAAAATCTGGGCCTGATAGTTATTGACGAGGAACAAGAGCACACCTATAAGTCCGAATCCAGCCCGCGCTACGATGCCAGGGAGGTGGCCCGCTACCGCTGCTCAAGCTCAAATGCTTTCTGCCTGCTGTCCTCGGCAACACCGTCTGTAGAGACATTTCACATGGCCAGAGAGGGAAAGTTTCGCTTCCACAAGCTTGAGGACCGGTTTGGCCTGGCAACTATGCCGGAGGTTGAACTGGTAGATATGAATTGGGAGGACCATCCCGGAAGCGAACACGCCGTGGGGATGTCGTTAGGGGAGGCTTTGCTGGAGAACTTCCAGCAGGGCAGGCAATCAATAATCCTGCTTAACCGCCGGGGATATCACACTTTTGCCAGCTGCCGAAGCTGCAGGGAGGTCATAAAATGTCCTAACTGTAGTATTTCGTTGACGTATCACACTGCTAACCACCGGCTTATGTGCCACTACTGCGGATATTCTGTGCCGCTGATGAAAAAGTGCCCCTCCTGTGGAAGCGAAAGTATCGCCTTTCGGGGGCTCGGTACACAGAAGGCAGAGGAGCAGCTTAAAGAGTTGCTTCCTGAAGCCCGAATACTACGTGTGGATACCGATTCCATGTCCGGCAGATATTCTCTTGAGCGCCGATTGGAGGAGTTCGCCCGAGGGGAATACGATGTGATGGTGGGAACACAGATGGTGGCAAAGGGGCTGGACTTTGAGAATGTGACCCTAGTAGGAGTTCTCTCAGCTGACCAGACGCTGTATAGCGATGACTTCCGCAGTAATGAACGCACCTTTGACCTGCTCACTCAGGTGGTAGGCCGTGCCGGTCGGGGGAAATTGCCAGGTCGTGCGGTAATACAGACCTTTGTGCCGGAAAACCCGGTGCTGCACTTAGCGGCGAAGCAGGACTATTTCAGCTTTGCCAAAAGAGAGCTTGCCTATCGGAAAGCGCTTATGTATCCTCCCTTTGCAGACCTTCTTGTAATCGGAGTTGTAGGAGGAGAGGACAATCTGACCCGCTTGGCTGCAGAGCGTTTCTTGCATGAGCTTGGGAAGCTTGTAGAGAGCGAATACCAGCAGCTGCCAATGCGGGTGCTCAGGCCGTCTCCGGCAGCTATAGCTCGGGTGAGCGGGAAATACCGCTACAAGCTTATTATCAAGTGCCGCAACAGCCCGAAATTCCGTGAGATGATAGCGAGACTGCTCACAGAATTTGCGGGAATCAAAGACTTTCAGCGGGTGACGGTCTATGCAGACCCAAATCCTGACCGTATAATTTAGAGCATCAAATTGAGAAAGGAAAGTGACGGGTAAGAATGGCAATTCGTAACATTGTTAGGGTTGGGGATGATGTCCTTGCAAAGGAGTGCCGGCCGGTGGAGGTATTCGACAATAAGCTCCGCCAGCTTCTGGACGATATGCAGGACACCTTGTATGAGGCCAATGGGGCCGGTTTGGCGGCTCCTCAGGTGGGGGTTTTGAGACAGGTATGTGTCATAGACGTTGGCGATGGGCTTGTGGAGCTTATCAACCCGGAGATAGTCCATGTTGAAGGGGAGCAGTCCGGGGCCGAAGGCTGTCTTTCCCTGCCGGATGAATGGGGGATGGTGTCAAGGCCTCAAAGGGTAACGGTCAAGGCACAAAACCGCAAGGGAAAGTGGTTTGAGACAACCGGAGAAGATTTATTCGCAAGGTGCATTTGCCATGAGGTCGACCACCTGCACGGAATTGTCTTTACTGATAAGGCGAGCAGAATGCTCACGCCTGAGGAAATTGAACAGATGCAGAAGGAGCAGGAACAGCAGGAGCAAAAGGGAAAGAGAAGAAAACGCCGGAGATAAGAAAGGAATGCTATGCGGATAATATTCATGGGTACGCCTGATTTTGCGGTACCGTCACTCCAGGCGGTCATTGACCGAGGGGATGAGATATGCGCAGTTTTTACGCAGCCCGATAAACCCAAGGGGCGCGGACACAAATTGCAGCCGCCGCCGGTAAAGGAATTGGCTTTACAGCATGGACTGCCAGTGCTTCAGCCAGCTTCTTTGCGGGACGAAGATGTGCAAAAAGCTATTGCTGACCTGAAGCCTGAAGCAATAGTAGTTGTAGCATATGGAAAACTGCTGCCGCCTAGCGTGCTTGCTGTACCGCCGCTTGGATGTATCAATGTGCATGGCTCGCTTCTTCCCAAATACCGTGGTGCTGCGCCGATACAATGGGCTGTCATCAACGGCGAAAAGAACACAGGGGTAACCACCATGTTTATGGCTAAGGGCATGGACACAGGTGATATGCTTCTAAAAGCCGAGACAGATATCGGTCCAGAAGAGACAGCCGGAGAATTATTTGACCGTATGAAGCTCATAGGTGCGGAGCTTCTTACTGATACACTTAACCAGCTAGAGCAAGGCTACCTAAAGGGTACGCCCCAGGATAATTCACAGGCAACCCTAGCGCCGATGCTAAAAAAGGAGATGTCTGCCATTGACTGGAGTAAGCCAGCCCGGCAGATACACGACCAGATAAGAGGATTAAACCCGTGGCCGTGTGCGGCAGCTACCATTGACGGCAGGCGTGTAAAGCTGCTGACTTCACAAGTTGTTGAAGGTAGTAATACGCCTGGCACGGTGCATAGTATTGATGGAGAACTGCTTATAGCTTGTGGGCAGGGGATGTTAAAAATAACGGAGCTTCAAGCGGAGACCGGCAAAAGAATGAGTGGAAAAAACTATCTTTTGGGACATACCATTAAAGATGGCGCTTTACTGGAGTAATTACTCGTAAAGCTAAATAACTTTACTGAGGCTCGGAGAGGACTATATTTTACATGTCAAAATCACATGATACTGCCCGCTCAGTGGCATTACGGGCGCTTTTGCATGTTGAACGTGATGCTGGATATTCCAATATTGTGCTGGATAACGCCCTTGATGAATCGCATTTGAATGACTGTGACAAGGCGTTGTCAGCGGTAATTTTCTATGGAGTCCTGGAGAAACGCTTGACCCTGGATTATTATATCTCTCAATGCCTTAGCGACCCTCGCAGGAAACCAGACCGTACAGCTATGGAGGCAATACGTTGTGGGGTATATCAAATCCTGTTTTTAGACCGTGTACCTGATTCTGCAGCGGTAAACGAAACTGTACAGGCTGTGAAAATAGTTGGTAAAAGACAGTTATCGGGGTTTGTTAATGGAGTCCTGAGAGGGTTATTGCGCAAGAAGTTTGAAATTACTCTACCCGATGGAAATAATATCAATGCTCTAAGCATCCGATATTCTATTCCAGACGCTCTAATCCGTCTTTGGGTTAAGAGCTATGGGGAAGAAATCACCCTCAGACTTTTGGAGAGCCTATCACAAAAACCAAAACTTTTTATACGTGTAAATAAGACAAAGTGTAGTATAGATGAACTTATATCTTCTTTGGAGGAAAGTGGTGTAACTCTAAACCCATTACAATCACCACCATATTCAGCGTCATTTGTCAACTGTGGTGCCCCGAATAAGCTTATTCAGTTCAGACAGGGTCTCTTCCATGTACAAGACCTCTCTGCTCAGTGGGTATGCCATATATTAAATCCACAGCCAGGCGAAATTGCGTGCGACTGCTGCGCCGCGCCTGGTGGTAAGACATTTACTATTGCCCAAGATATTGGCACGGACGGTATGGTTTATTCCCTGGATTTGTATGAAAAAAGGGTCGGTCTGATAAAAAGCGGAGCTGAGCGTCTTGGGTTATCTAACATTGAGACTAAAGTTAATGACGCTGCAAAGGGCTTTGAGTGTATACCGTTAGTAGATAAAATGCTCTGTGACGTTCCGTGCTCAGGCTTTGGCGTTATACAGCGGAAACCTGAGATACGGTATAAAGATATAAGCTCTCTGCAAAGCTTGCCGGAGCTTCAATATAGGATATTACAGTGTGCTTCACAGCGAGTGAAACCAGGCGGTATGCTGGTATACTCTACATGCACTCTAAATCCGGCAGAAAATTCAGCAGTTGCCGAGAGGTTTTTACAGGAAAATAACGACTTTGAGCCGATGACTATAGATATAGGTGTAAGGCACAGCATTCAGGAGCCGGGCCATATGCTCACAATGATGCCGTTTGCTGGGACCTCAGATGGATTCTTTGCGGCATCATTCCGAAAAAAGACAAGGTAGGGGCGGATAGTTGGAAAAGATTGATATCAAGTCTATGACCCCGGAGGAGCTTCGGGCGGAGCTCCCAGACCTACCAAAGTTTAGGGTAAAGCAGATATTCTCATGGCTGCACCGGGGTGTAGTAAGCTTTGATGAAATGACAGATATTTCCAAAGAGCTGCGTGCTATGCTGGCAGAGCGATATGAGATAGCTTGCGCGCAAATAATTCTAAAACGGGTGTCAAAAGACGGCACAATAAAATATCTGTTTCAGATGAACGACGGTGAACTGATAGAATCCGTACTCATGAAGTATGCCCACGGATATTCCATTTGCATTTCTACCCAGGTTGGGTGTAAAATGAATTGCAGCTTTTGCGCCACCGGAAAGAGCGGCTTTTCAAGAGACCTGCTGCCGTCGGAGATGCTAAGCCAGGTTCAGGAGGCTCAGCGGGATGAAAATATACGTATATCAAACATCGTCCTTATGGGTATGGGGGAGCCGCTGGATAACTATGACAACGTCCTTAGGTTTCTGGAGCTGGTCTCTCACCCCGACGGAATGAATATAGGTATGAGACATATATCTCTTTCGACCTGCGGTCTCGTTGACCGTATATACGACCTGGCAGAGAAAAAGTTACAGTTGACTCTCTCAATTTCACTGCACGCTCCCAATGATGAGATTAGGAACCGTACCATGCCGGTGAATAGACGATGGAATGTGGAGCAGCTGCTGGCAGCCTGTCGGCACTATTCCAGAGAGACCGGGCGGCGCATCTCCTTTGAGTATGCCATGATAAGCGGGGTAAACGACAGCGACCAGTGCGCTAAGGAGCTGGCCTCACGGCTCCATGGAATGACCGCCCATGTGAATTTGATTCCGATAAATAATGTGACTGATACAGGCTATAAAAGAAGCGATATAGCCCGGCAAAAGCGTTTTATAAGTATACTTGAGCTGGGCGGGTGCACGGCGACTGTACGGAGGACACTTGGGTCAGATATTGAGGCCTCCTGCGGCCAGCTCAGTCGAAAACATAAAGGAGGGAACGGTTATGAGGGTTGACTTCGCTACTGACATAGGAGCAGTACGCAGCTCAAACCAGGACGCCTGTAAGTGCGGGATTTTTCCCGGGGGCAGCGCCTGGGCAGTGGTCTGTGACGGTATGGGCGGCGCCAACGGAGGTAATGTTGCCAGCGCTATCGCGGTAGAACAGATAGAGGGGCTTCTGCTCAACAGATTTAAGGAGGACATGAGCCAGGGCAATATAAAAAGCATGATAGTCAACGCCGTACTCCGTGCCAATGCAGCTATCTACGAAAGGGCTGCAACGAACGCCGAGCTCCGTGGTATGGGCACCACCATAGTGCTTATGCTGGCGGTCGGTAAAAGGCTGCACATAGCCCATGTAGGGGACAGCAGGGCCTATTTAAAGGACAAGGACGGAATAAGACAGCTGACGATGGACCATTCTTATGTACAGGACCTGGTAAACTTCGGCCAGATAACCAAAGAGGAAGCCCGGACACATCCGCGGAGGAATATTATCACAAGGGTACTGGGAGTCCATGACAATGTGAATGTGGACTACGCCGTATGGGATTTTAATGCCGGGGATATAGCTATAGCCTGTACTGACGGCCTGACAAACTATGTGGACGAGGACCTGCTGGAGGAGTATATAGACAGATATGAGGGCAACGGAGAAGCTCTAATCAATGAACTCATTCAGTTCGCTGTAGATAACGGCGGTTCCGACAATATCACCATAGCTGTTGTAAATAATATCTGAGAAAGTTGGGGATAAGCATTTATGGATAAGTATATCGGCAAACGTCTGGACGGAAAGTATGAAATACACAATTTGGTTGGTGTAGGCGGCATGGCCTGCGTATACCGCGCCTATGACCGGGTGGAGGACCGCTGGGTAGCCATCAAGATTCTGAAGGATGAATTTTCAAATAACAGCGAGTTCCTGCGGCGGTTCCGCAACGAAGCAAAGGCCATCACTGTCCTGTCGCACCCGAACATTGTGGATGTATATGATGTCAGCTTTGGCGACAGGCTCCAGTATATCGTGATGGAGTATATCGACGGAATCACCTTGAAACAGTACATCGACCAGGAAGGGGTAATCCGCTGGGATGAGGCCCTGCATTTCACCACGCAGATACTCATGGCCCTGGAGCATGCCCATGAAAAGGGCATAATACACCGGGATATAAAGCCTCAGAACGTAATGCTCTTACAGGACGGCTCTATTAAGGTAACGGATTTTGGCATTGCCAGATTCTCTCAGAGCGAGACTCAGACCATGACCGACAAGGCCATAGGCTCTGTGCACTATATCGCGCCGGAGCAGGCGAGAGGGGACTATATCACCGACAAGGCCGATATCTATTCCGTAGGCGTTATGCTCTACGAAATGGCTACGGGCCGGTTACCCTTTGTGGCTGATAACGCTGTGTCTGTAGCTCTCATGCAGCTGCAGGCTAAGCCTGTCATGCCCAGAGAGCTAAATCCAAGCCTTCCAAGAGGCCTTGAACAGATAACCATGCACGCTATGGAAAAAAATCCTGTGGACCGTTTCCAGTCCGCAGGAGAAATGCTGGACGATATAGACCGCTTCCGCCGCAACCCCAGCACCGTGTTCCACTATGACCTGCAGGCCGGACGGGCGGATTATAACACCCCTCGGAATATTGAGTCCTACGACTCGGCACGTTTTAAGCCAAACTATAACGACAGCTACGAGTATGAGGAGGAGTATGTGCGCTCCCAGCGCGGGGCCCGAGGGGCTATGGCTGTTAAAGGCGTAATCGCTGCAGCCATTATTGTGCTGTTGGCGGTGGGGGCCGTATGGCTCTGGAACAACAGCGAGACTCTGTTCACCCCTGAGGTGGACGACCAAATAGAAATGCCGCACTTTGTAGGTAAAATATACGACGACATTTTAAATGACCCAGAGTTCAGTGAGAACTTTAAGTTTGTCCGTAAAGAGGGCAATAACCCTGACCTGCAGCCAGGGGAGGTAATGCAGCAAAATCCGAATAAGGGTATTATGGTGAAGAAGGGCTCGGAGGTTGAGCTGTTGGTAAACGGACAGGTTGAACAAGTCGAAGTACCCGTTATGGAGAACTACACCCAGGCCGATGCCACTGCCCTTTTGAAGCAGTTAAACCTGAAGGTAAAATACGAGGAGGTTGCCCACGATGAAATAGAGACTGGGCACGTGGTAACTTCCGACCCCCAGGCTAAGAAGATGGTAGACGTGGGCACAACCGTCACGTTGAAAATCAGCAAGGGCCCAGCTACTAAGAAAACGAAGGTCCCTGACGATTTGGTTGGCAAAAAGCAGTACGATGTTGAGGCACAACTTGAGGGACGCAAGTTAAAGATTGGCAACATCATACCCGACGATACCAGCACTCAGCCTGAGGGCACCGTTGTCAGCACCAATCCGGCACCAGGCTCCGAGGTTTCCGAGGGAGCAACGGTGGATATAGTGGTAAGCTCCGGCAAGGGTTCGACAAAGACTATAAGTAAGGATATCTCGCTGCCTTCAGTAGATATGGACATCAACCTCAAGGTATACCGAAATGGTACTCTTGTGGAGGAGAAGACTATAAATCCCGCATATATTGGCAGCAGCTATAATCTGACCTATACAGGCACCTCTGGTCAGGAAACTGTTGTTGTGCAGCTAAACGGCAATGACTATATGTATTTATCATTCAACTACGACACCAAAGAGGCGACCATAACCCAGACCATCGACTTTGTCCCGCCAAGCGATAACAGTGGCGGCGATAACCCTGACAGCAGTGGCAGCAGCGGTGGAGATGATGACGGCAGAGGCTCCGGCGGCGGAGCAATAAGCAATAACTAACTGATGGGGTATATGGAACTTGAAGGATTTGTTATAAAATGTTTGGGCGGCTTCTATACTGTGGAGACTGCCCAGGGCATGGTGACGTGCAGGGCAAGAGGCAGATTTCGCAAGGATGGTATTTCCCCATGTGCCGGTGACCGCGTAACTGTGCAGGCAGACGGCGGCTCCGGGGCTCTTATAGAGATACTACCCCGAAAAAACCATCTTGTCCGCCCGCCTGTTGCCAATCTGGAGCGGCTGTTTGTAGTGGCGTCCCTGCGTGACCCGGCTGTAAACCTGCCGTTGATTGATAAAACTCTGGCAGTCGCGGAGGTCAATGGGGTAGAGCCGGTGGTTATATTCACTAAGATAGACTTAGGAGACCCAGGGCCGCTTTTAGAGACATACCGCCTGGCGGGAATAGAGTGCTGTGCGGTATGCTCAGAACACGGTGAAGGCTTGGCCCAGGTGAGAGCGCTGGCGGCAGGGAAGGTTTCGGCGTTCATTGGGAATTCTGGTGTCGGAAAATCCACCTTGCTAAACGCTGTCTTCCCGGGGCTGGAGCTTGAGACCGGTGAGATAAGCCAGAAGCTGGGCCGCGGACGGCATACTACCAGGCATGTAGAATTTTACCCGCTGCCTGAGGGCGGGTATGCCGCCGATACGCCGGGCTTTTCCACCTTTGATGTGGAGCGCTATAAACTGGTGGACATAAAGCAGCTTGTGGCGGGTTTTCGTGAGATAGAGCGGTTTTCCCACGACTGCCAGTTCACATCCTGCTCGCATACCTGCGAGAAGGGCTGCGCGGTACTCAGGGCGGCGGCTGAGGGAAAGGTCGCCAAATCCCGCATAGAGAGCTATGGGGCAATGTATCAAGAGATAAAGGGTGTAAAGAAATGGGAGCAGAAAAACAAGCATGTATGATAATCGGGGCCGCCCCTCTGGACGGCCGGAAGCTCTTCAAGGAGTTTGACCCAAGGCATTATTATGTTATCTGCGCCGATGCTGGCTACGAGACGGCACTGGATGCCGGGGTACAACCTGACTTGGTCGTAGGTGATTTTGATTCCGCAAAGGAGCTTCCGCCGAAAACAGTTAAATATGTGAGCCTGCCTGTGGACAAAGACGTGACCGATACCATGTTCGCGGTGATGAAGGGCTTTAATCTCGGCTTCAACAGTTTCCTGCTTCTGGGTTGCCTGGGAGGGAAGCGCTTCGACCATACTCTGGCTAACCTGGAGGTGCTACAGTACATCCGTGAGCACGGCGGGCACGGCATAATGGCAGATGAGCATACAAAAATATTTCTTCTTCATGACGAGAAGCTGAAGATGACAAGTATGGTAGGTGTTGGAGTGTCTGTGTTCCCATATAACGGCTCCGCGTGCCTTGTGAGCTATCTGGGGCTTAAATACCCATTAAACCATGAACAGCTTTCTTGTGGCTGTCTTCCCATGGGGGTTAGCAACCAGATAGTTTCAGACCCAGCTGAGGTCCGGGTACATAACGGCTCAGCCCTTGTGGTAGTTGATCAGTAACACTTTTTCTTCTGCTGTGTATACTGGAATAACGAGTAAAACAGCGGAGGTCATGCAGCATGTCAAAGCGAAAATTCAACTGTACCTGTATTAAGGACAAAAATTGCAGGAATATGTGCATTGTCAGCTTTGGCCTGGGTATGACCATCGCCT
Source organism: Acutalibacter sp. 1XD8-36 (assembly GCF_009917525.1). Lineage (GTDB taxonomy): Bacteria > Bacillota > Clostridia > Oscillospirales > Acutalibacteraceae > Acutalibacter. The sequence continues at coordinate 148,287 of NZ_QZDU01000001.1, read as the reverse complement.
GCTTCTGCCCGATAGGTTTTGCGCTGTTTCTTTCAGCGGTTATCTTAGTGGCCCTTGGGCTCTCGTTACTACGTATTTGAATGGGAGGCAGCAGAATGAAGGTCGTAATTTTAGAGAAAAAGAAAGGTTTTTGGGGCTTCTTTTTGCGTAAGCTCTATGGGGTGCGCAAAATAGAGGAGGCATAAAACCGCATACTTACACAAGCCGTTCAGTTTGGGGAGGCTGCCCGAACTGGGCGGCTTTTCATTTTTGAGGGGAAGTCCGCATATTTAATATTTGACCGCATACATATTTGGTAAGAAAGTCAAAGGAGAGGATGCTGTATGCAGGCCCAGATTAAGACCGCGCCCTATGAATATTTCGACCCCATATTTGACGGCCGTTACGAGACGCCGCTCGACACCGAATACAATCTTCCAGACTACTGTACGGATATCCAAAAGATATTAAAGTGCCGTGCAGTCCCGGAGGTATCGTCGTACATCATCACTGGCGACACCCTAACCTGTGATGGCGTATGCGACATCCGTGTGCTATACCTGGACGGAAAAGGGGACACCGTGCGCTGCTGTGAGTTCACAAAGGATTTCAGCGCCAGTATCAAGCTAAAGACCTCTGAGGAGAAGGCCGTCGCGTGTGTAGAGGCTTCCATGGCCCACCTGACCTGCAGAGCGGTCAGCGCCCGCAGGATAGACCTTCACGCCGCTGTAAGCCTGCGCGTGCTGGCGGTGGTACAGAAGAAGGAGCTTATCACCTGCAGCATTAACGATGAGACCATCGAGAAGCGTGGCGAAAGCTTTGCCGCGCACCAGGCTGTCAACGCTGTATGCCACCAGTTCACCATCGAGGATACCCTTCCGGTGAAAAACGGCAAGCCGCCTATTGAGAGCATACTGCACCGTGATGTATCATGCCGCATCATAGAGAGCCGGCTCTCTGAGGAACGCCTGACTGTAACCGGCAGTGCCGACGTCTCTTTCCTGTACACCTCAGCGGTGGACAGCAGCACGGAGAAGTTTTCCTCCTCAGTAGACTTCAGCCAGGTGATAGAATGCGCCGGAGCAGACGAGGAATGTATATGCGACCTGCGGATTTCTGCAGGAGAGAGCAGCATACAGCCCAGAGAGGACGATGTTGGCGAGTATACTGGAGTTAGCGTGATGGCAAAGGTGTTTATTATGGCCTTCCTGTATAAGGCCTGCGAGGTGGAGATAATTGACGACGCCTACTCTGTCAAGGCTCCCTTAGAGCTGCGCTACTCCCAAAACGCATTTACTCAGATACATGGGACAGCCTCGGAGGTGCTGAAAAAGAAGTGCAGCCTGGCTATTACAGATGACGAAATACAGAAGGTTTTGGATATCTGGTGTGAACAGGACATGGTGCAGGCAGTTTGCGAGAAAACAAAGCTTAACTACAGAGTCAAGTACAATATATGTATGCTGTATGTCAACAGCCAGGGGAGAATTCTCTATATTGAGAAGCAGTTCGACCATAGTTTCAGTGCGGAGCTTGAAAATCAGCTTACTAAACGTGCGGACAGTACCTGGCATACCGACCTTTGGGAATACCGTATAGTTGATAAGAGCACCGTAGAGGTTTCGGTTGAAACCACAGTTAATTCTACGCTGATGAGCATGAACAGTGTGAAGTACCTGACCTCGGCGGGTGTAGATGAAAACTCACCGGCCTTTGACATCCGGCCAAGATTCCTGATATACTACGCTTCCGCAGGAGAAAAGCTTTGGGACATTGCCAAAAGCCATAGGGCCCTGCTCAGCGATGTAAGGGCGCAAAACGAGCTGTTTGACGACACGGTACCCGAGTCCAGGCCCATTATAATCTGCAACAGATAAGAGGAGACCATAGATATGGAAGATTTTAACGTATACAAAGACATACAGGACCGCACAGGTGGCGAGATATACATTGGTGTTGTGGGGCCTGTCCGCACCGGCAAATCCACCTTTATCAAAAAGTTTATGGATACGGTGGTAATACCCAATATCCCCGATGGACTCCAGCGTGAAAGGGCTGTTGACGAGCTGCCGCAGTCATCTGCCGGGCGCACTATTATGACTACAGAGCCAAAGTTCATCCCGGAGCAGGCCGTGTCAGTACAGATTGACGACGACGCAATGTTCAACGTACGGATGATAGACTGCGTTGGCTATATCGTACCCAGTGCTATCGGCTACATAGAGGAAGACCAGCCGCGCATGGTGCGCACCCCATGGTTTGATGAGCCGATACCGTTCAATATGGCTGCGGAGATAGGTACAAAGAAGGTAATAACCGAGCACTCAACCATAGGGCTGGTGATAACCACTGATGGCAGTATCAGCGATATCCCAAGAGACGAGTATGAGGAGGCAGAGGAGCGGGTCATAGATGAGCTAAACCAGACGAACCGTCCATTTGTCATGTTGCTGAACTGTGTTGACCCCGGCGACCCCAACAGCCGTGCGCTGGCCTCACGGCTTTCAGAAAAATATTCAGTGCCTGTGCTGCCTGTCAACTGTATCGACATTACCGAGCAGGGAATTAAGGAGATAATTGCAAGCCTCCTCTACCAGTTCCCAGTGCGTGAGGTCGAGCTGTCAGTGCCTGGCTGGGTGGCGTCCTTAGGGATGGACCACTGGCTGTATTCATCGGTGTTCGGGACAATAAAGGACTGCTGCGGCATTGCTAGAATGCGTGAGGTGCGCACAATGCTCGAAAATGTCCGGGTGTGCGACCCTGTACAGAGCGTAAATATACGGCAGATAGACCTTGGAAGCGGCTGCACAAGCGCCGAGCTCATATTTGACCAGTCACTGTTCTACAAGATACTCAGTGAGAAGACCGAGCTTGAGATAAAGGATGAGTCTGAGCTTCTGGCTCAGCTTATTGAGATGACAGAGATAAAGAAAACCTTCCAGAAGCTGCGCCAGGCCTACGATGATGTACTTGAAACTGGCTATGGTATAGTTATGCCAGAGGTGGAGGAGCTCAGCCTTGAGGAGCCCCAAATCCTCAAGCAAAACGGCAAATATGGTATAAGGCTGAAGGCCACAGCACCTTCCATACACATGCTCCGTACCCAGATAAACACCGAGATAACACCGATAGTTGGCTCTGAGCAGCAGTCGGAGGAACTGGTAATGTACTTGTTAAAGGAGTTTGAGGAAAACCCAGTAAAGATATGGGAGTCCAATATCTTCGGCAAGTCCCTGCACTCGCTGGTAAACGAGGGTATGCACAATAAGCTATACCGTATGCCTACCGACGCCAGGGAAAAGGTTCGTGAGACCATCGAGCGGATTATCAACGATGGCTGCAGCGGCCTAATCTGTATCATACTGTAATGCAGGACCCTGAGAAGCTGCGGGAAATAGAGAGCATTGGAGAGCCGGAAGAGGGCTCTCCAGATGAAGAACTGTGGGAGGAGGAAGAGCGGGAGGCGGGAGGAAGCTGGAGCGGAGTACCGTTATTACAGGCGGTAATATGTGCCATGGCTGTACTGGCCCTGGTATTCTTCCGGGTATCAGATGACGCGAAGTATCAAGAGATAGGAGCCTGGTACAAGAACGAGATGGCTCAGGAGCTTGAGCTGCCAGTCCTTGAGCGCGCTACCCCTAAGCCATCATATACCCCTGAGCCTACCGCAACCCCCACCCCGGCTATCTCAGCCAGCGCCCCGCAGCAGATGCTCTGATGTTGGCATTTCATATTGGCCCATGCAGGGTCCAGTTTAATTTCAGTTTTTTTGCGCTGATCGCCTTTTGCTGCATTTTTACCGGAGCAAAGGGCGGTCTGGCGTGCTTTCTGGCGGTTTGTCTGCACGAAGCGTCCCACCTCGCTGCTATATTGACGTTGGGAGCATATCCAGAAAAAGTTGTGCTGTCCGCGCTAGGCTGCCGGATAGAGATAACCGGACAGATTGTCCTGACTGACAGGCATAACGTATGGATATCCCTTGCCGGCCCTTTGGCAAACTGGGCCTCTGCCGCAATATCCTTAGTTTTTAGTCTTAGCTGTAGTACATTCTTCGGGGCCAGCTTTGCTATGGCGCTAGCACATAGTCTTCCGATAGAGCCTCTCGATGGCGGGCTGGCTTTACGGTATTATCTGCGCGGCAAATATGCCCAAGATAAGGCTGAACAAATATCCCGTATTATTTCCTTACTATTTCTTATACCATTGGCTACACTGGGATTTTTGGTGCTGCTCAATACACAATATAACTACTCACTGCTAGCCCTAGCACTATACCTTATGCTGTATCTTGTACTAAAATGGGATTTGAGTGCGCCATAGCACTTGCAAAAAAACTGAAAAGAGTATATAATAGTCAAAAACTAAGGAAAAGGGATGAAAATGTACCCAAAAGAAGTTGAAAAGATACTGCAGAAGGTTCAGAAGCCTGGGCGCTATGTGGGCGGCGAGACTCATTCAGTAGTAAAAAACAAGGATGAAGTTGATGTAAGATTTGCGTTCTGCTTTCCGGATATCTATGAGATAGGCATGTCACATCTGGGAATAAAGATATTGTATGGGGCTATGAATCAGGTCCCATACTTCTGGTGTGAGAGAGTATTTGCCCCATGGGTGGATATGGAGCAGGAGATGCTTAAGAGAAATATCCCTCTTTACGCACTGGAGAGCGGCAGCCCTGTAAAGGACTTTGACTTTATAGGATTTACCTTACAGTACGAGCTGAGCTATACAAACATTCTTAACATGCTCAAGCTGTCAGGCATACCTCTGCGCAGTAAAGACCGTCCAGACCTCTTTAATATTGTCGTGGCGGGAGGCCCATGTGCCTGTAATCCTGAGCCTTTGGCAGATTTTTTTGACATCTTCTTCCTTGGAGACGGTGAAGAGGTGGATATTGAAGTCATGGAGCTTTACCGTCAGTGCAAAAAAACTGGAGCCAGCAAGGATGAATTCCTCATGCGTGCCGCACAGATAGAAGGGGTTTACGTACCGTCGCTATATGATGTGGAGTATAATCAGGATGGCACTGTAAAAAGCTGCATACCCAAAGAAGGCGCACCAGCCAAAGTGTGCAAGCGCAATGTGAATAATATGGACAGCGCGTACTTCCCTGAGACGTTTCCTGTGCCTCTAATAGAGGTCATACACGACAGGGTCTCTGTTGAGGTACTGCGCGGCTGCATACGTGGATGCAGATTCTGTCAAGCCGGATTCCTTTACAGACCATTCCGTGAAAAAAGTATAGAGACAATCGACCGCCAATGTCAAGCCCTATGTGCGTCCACTGGCTACGATGAGATATCCCTGTCATCACTAAGTACCAGCGACTACAGCTCCCTCAACGAATTGCTTGACTATCTGCACCGCTGGACAGAGACGGAGAAGGTAAGCCTTTCACTGCCTTCTCTAAGGGTTGACAATTTTTCTCCCGAACTGATGGAGCGTGTTAATTCTGTGCGCAAAAGCGGCCTTACCTTCGCTCCTGAGGCTGGTTCCCAGCGAATGAGGGACGTTATCAACAAGAATGTTACCGAAGAGGAATTGCTTCGCACAGTAAACGTAGCATTTACGGAGGGCTGGACTAGAATCAAGCTTTATTTTATGATAGGCCTGCCCACAGAAACTATAGACGATGTTCTGGCAATACTGGACCTTGGTAAAAAGGTAGTGGACGCTTTTTATGCGAATAAGGAGAAGCCCCGCGGCAAGCCTGTTGAGGTCTCTTTAAGTGCGGCGGCTTTCGTGCCAAAGCCATTTACACCATTCCAGTGGTTTGGTCAGGACACTATGGAGTTGCTGCACGAGAAGCAGTATGAGCTAAAAACAAACAACCCTTCCCGGCGGGTCAGCGTAAGCTATCACGGTGCTGAGACCAGCTTCCTGGAGGCAGTCTTCGCTAGAGGTGACCGCAGGCTCTGTGCTGTTTTAGAGAAAGCAGTTGAGCAGGGGTTCCATTTTGACAGCTGGGATGAATGCTTTGATTTTAACCGCTGGATGGAGCTTTTCAAGCTCTGCGGCCTGGACCCGGTTTTCTACGCCAACCGCACCCGGGGGTTTGATGAAATTTTCCCCTGGGACCATCTTGACTATGGTGTGCGCAAGGAGTTTTTGATTGAGGAATGTAAGCGAGCCTATGAAGGCTTGACAACGCCGAACTGCCTGGAGAAATGCTCAAACTGCGGCGCAGCCTGTTATAAAGGGGGTATCTGCATTGAAAACCGTTAGAGTTTGGTTTAGCAAAACAGGGGTCGCAAAGTATATCTCACACCTGGACCTTACACGCTGCATGTCCCGGGCCCTGAAGCTCTCAAAACTGCCGGTATGGTATACGGAGGGATTTAACCCCCATATCTATATGACCTTCGCCATGCCCCTTTCTCTTGGGGTGGAAGGGCTCAGGGAGTGCATGGATATCCGGCTGACTGAGGATATGGAGCTGTCAGCAGCAGCCCGCCAGTTGGCGGAGCATCTGCCAAAGGACATCTCTGTGCTAGAAATAACAGAGCCGGTGCTCAGCTTTGACGCAACGGCATTTGCGGAATATGAGCTATGTTTTGACTCGAAAGACCCACAGGCTCTGGCAGATGTTTTAGACGAAATATTGTCCTTAGACAGCATAATCGTGATGAAGCACAGCAAAAAAGGGGACAAAGAGTTCGATATCAAGCCTCATTTCGCCCTGCTCGATAAGCAAATTGAGCCAGTCTTATTGAGAGTAAAGCTTCAATCGTCGTGCAGTCAGGAGGGCAGTGTGAATCCATCGCTGCTTCTGGAGGCTGTAAAACAGTACAAAGGTCTGGAGCCCTATGCCGAAATCACCCGTATAAAGCTCTTGGCAAAAGATTTTTCCGATATGCGGTAAAAAAGCCTTGCCTTTCTCTACAAGTTGTGGTATAATATTCAAGCATTTGAGGTTCCGCGGGTTTTCTCTTTGTAGCTTGCCCGTGGGGTTCATGGCGCAGAGTATGCGCAGGAAGCGGACAGTCCGCTGCCGGTACGCCGGCATGAATGTCTGAAATAAAATTTTTGGAGGAATATCAAATGGACGCAATCAAACTTATCTCTCAGGAATCTCTCAAAGAGGAGACCCCTAAGTTCAACATCGGCGACACCGTTAGGGTAGACGTGAACATCCGCGAAGGCGAGCGTGAAAGAATCCAGCAGTTCGAGGGCACTGTTATCGCCCGCAAGGGCAGCGGGGTCAGCGAGACTTTCACCGTCCGCCGTGTTTCCTACGGTGTTGGCGTGGAGAGAGTTTTCCCCTTACATTCTCCCAACGTAAAAGCTGTTCGTGTGGTTCGCCAGGGCCGTGTCCGCCGTGCGAAGCTGTACTATCTGCGCGACAGGGTTGGTAAGGCCGCTAAGGTCAAGGAGCAGCTCAAGTAAAATCCAGAAAAGTATGGGAGAAGGGACGTTTCGTCCCTTTTTCTGTCTTTGTTTTTATATGGCATAGGCCAGTCAGGAGGGATTTACATGGATACCAGTGATAATGCAAGACAGCCTCTCCACGTCAGTGTGCTGGAGTGGCTTGAGACAATTGTGGCGGCGTTTGCAATCGTAACAGTTGTATTTACCTTTGCCGCCCGGGTTATTACAGTAGACGGCGGCTCGATGGAGCCAAACTACTACGACGGCAATCGCGTGCTGATAACCTCCCTTGCAGGTGAGGCAAAACAGGGGGATGTGGTGGTGATAACCCACGCACTGAACGAAACCCTTATTAAGCGCGTTGTTGCCACAGAAGGTCAGGTCGTGGATTTTGATAAGGAACTGGGTGAGCTTATTGTAGATGGAACTGTTGTCCCAGGCGATGTATACGGCACTGAAAATGGGATAACCTTTGCGGCAGAGGATAGGGATGATATTATGGATTTCCCACAGACTGTGCCGGAGGGGCATGTCTTTGTGTTGGGAGATAACCGTGATAACTCCAGCGACAGCCGTCTGCTCTCAGTAGGTATGATAGACCGCAGGAATATTATGGGCCGTGCGGTCTTTAATCTTTACCCTCCGTCTAAAGTAGGCCCTGTGTGGTGAGCATTATGGAGCAGGATAATAGTAGCATGGTGCAGCGTGTCCAGTGGTTCCCTGGGCATATGGCTAAGACCAGAAGGAAAATTACTGAGGACCTGAAACTGGTGGATATAGTTATGGAACTGCTGGATGCACGTATCCCTGCCAGCAGCTCTAATCCCGTGCTTCGTGACATCATTCGCAATAAACCTCGGGTCGTGGTGCTTAATAAAAGTGATTTGGCCGACCCAAAGCAGACAGGGCTATGGGCAGCTAAGTATAAGGAGCAGGGAGTGCGTGCCGTCAAGGTGGAAAGTAAAACCGGCAAGGGCCTGCCCGCACTTTATCAAGCAATACGCGAGGAACTGAAGGAGCAGATAGCCGGCTGGGAGCGAAAGGGTATGACTGGGCGGCCTATCAGAGTGATGGTGCTGGGTATACCCAATGTGGGAAAATCTTCTATAATAAACCGTATGCTGATTGGCGGCGGTGCAGGCAAGGCTGAGGTGAGGGACAAGCCTGGGGTAACAAGACAAAACCGCTGGTTTACTGTTGGCAAAGGTTTCGAGCTTCTGGATACCCCCGGTGTGCTCTGGCCTAAATTTGAAGACCCTATAGTTGGGGAGCTCCTGGCCTTTACAGGGGCAGTAAAAGACGAGATACTGGATGTTGAAGGACTTGCAGGCAGGCTTTTAGAGGTTATAGCGGAGCTTTATCCGCAGTCTCTAGAGGCCAGATACAAGGTTAAACTCCCCACTGAGCCGCTGGCAGGACATGAGCTCCTTGAACTGGTAGGCTGCAAAAGAGGTATGCTGGTTTCCGGCGGTGAAGTTGACACCGAGCGGGCCGCAATCACTGTACTGGACGAGTTCCGCGGCGGTAAGCTGGGGGCTATATCCCTGGAGTGGCCGTGATGGATAGATTTTTTCACCAGCGTCAGGCTGAGGAACAGGGATTTGCCATGGTTTGCGGTATAGACGAAGCAGGGCGCGGGCCTTTAGCCGGGCCGGTCTGCGCGGCGGCAGTTATTTTCCCTTTAGACTGTGAGATTGATGAGCTTGATGACTCAAAAAAACTCAGCGAATTAAAGCGTGAGGAACTTTTTGATGTTGTTATTGAAAAAGCTATTTCCTACGGCATAGGCTGGGCCAGTGAGCGTGAAGTAGACGAGCATAACATCCTCCAGGCCACATTTTTAGCTATGCGCCATGCGGTGGATGCTATGCAAGTTACCGCAGACTACGCTCTGGTAGATGGTAACCGTATGCCACTCCTTTCGATTCCTGGGGAAACCATAGTAAAAGGCGACAGCAAGTGTGCATGCATTGCAGCGGCGTCTATTCTGGCAAAGGTAAGCCGTGACCGTCTACTCCGGGATTTGGACAAGCAGTACCCGGAATACGGCTTTGCCAAGCACAAAGGCTATGGCACGAAAGCACACTATGAAGCAATCAAAAAATACGGTATTCTGCCAGTACACAGAAAGAGCTTTCTAAAAAATCTGCACGAAAAGTAGGGGCGTGATTAAGTCATGGCTCAAAACTCAGGCCGCGCTGGAGAAGAATACGCCGCGAAATGGCTGAAAGAACACGGATACCGTATTTTAACGCAAAACTATCATTCCAGGTTTGGAGAAATTGACATTATCGCGGAAGATTCTCAGTATATTGTATTTGTAGAAGTTAAAACCCGTGCGGCAGGTTCGATGGTCTCACCCTTAGAGGCTGTTACAAAAAGTAAGCAAAAAAAGCTTATGCTGACAGCACAAACCTTCATAATGAAAAGTCCATCTGCTTTACAGCCTCGGTTTGATATTGCTGCAGTCACAACTTTGCATGGTGAACCGCTGGGTTTACAATACTTCACCAATGCCTTTGGATGCTGAGAGGATGATATTATGCGCTATTTTGACCTTCATTGCGATACTATGACTGAGTGCTATGTCAATGACAGGCATATTGAAAACAATGACCTTCACATAGACTGTAACCGTGCCGCCCAATTTGATACCTATGCCCAGTGCTATGCCGTTTGGATGCCAGATAGCTTACACGGAGATAAGGCGTTCCAGCGATTTTCACATGTTGCAGAACGATTCTCTGCGGAGATTAGGAGTACCAATCAGACTATGTGTCAGTGTAAAGCTCCCGGAGACCTTGAACTAAACTCCGGGCACCACTATGCGATACTGACTGTAGAAAACGCTACGGCATTAGGTGGTAAAATTGAGAATGTCGCCGAGTTTGCGCGGTTTGGTGTAAAGCTTTGCGGCTTGACATGGAACGGTGAAAACGAGTTAGGCAGAGGTGTCCAAGCCGCTGGAGAGTGCGGTATAACCTCGTTTGGACGTCAGGTTGTGGAGGAACTGGAGCGAAATCATATCATAATCGATGTGTCCCACGCCAGTCCTGAATTGTTTTTTGACGTTGTGTCCATAGCTAAGAATCCCATTGTCGCGACGCATTCCAATGCAAAGAGTATATGCCACAGCGCAAGAAATCTTACTGACGAACAATTTTTTATTATACGTGAGTCCAGCGGTTTGGTTGGACTGAATCTCTATAAAGGCTTCCTAAATGATGAACAGGGCAAGGCTTGCATGGATGATGTTCTGCGCCATGCCGAACATTTTCTGTCACTCGGCGGCGAGGACACACTGGCAATCGGAGCAGACTGGGACGGCGGGGCAAAGGAGGATTTTGTTGTGTCAGGAATTGAGGAAATACCTGAGCTTATTGAGCTGTTTCTGAGACATAATTACTCGGAATCGCTGACAGATAAAATATTCTTTAAAAACGCTGCGGATTTTTTTAAGCGCGAAAATTTGCTTTGACATTTTACGAAAATTGCGTTATATTATATTAGCTAAATAAAGTGATAGGGTGATATAGATGCAGTACAAGAGCACAAGAAATTCTGAGCTCCGCCTGGAGGCCTCTCAGGTAATTGCCCAGGGTATTTCCTCAGAAGGCGGTTTATTTGTTCCTGAAAAGCTCCCCGATATCAGTAGCGAGCTGTCAGACATGACAGGGCTTAGCTATAATGAGCTTGCAGCGAAAATATTCAGGCTTTTTCTGACTGACTTCACCGATGAACAAATAAGCTATTGTGTTGAGAACGCCTACGCACAAGAGAAGTTCAACGGGGATCCTATAAAGCTAAAAAGCTTGTCTGCACACGATGGCAACAAGCATATTCTGGAGTTATGGCACGGTCCGACGTGCGCATTCAAGGATATGGCGCTGCAGATTCTTCCGTACTTTTTAACCGTTTCACTGTCAAAATCTGCACCAAATAAGGAAGCCGTTATTTTGGTGGCAACCTCCGGAGACACTGGTAAAGCGGCGCTTGAGGGCTTCCGGGATGTGCCCGGTACGAAGGTTATAGTATTCTACCCTCAGGATGGTGTTAGCCTAATGCAGAAACGTCAGATGGCTACCCAGGAGGGTAAGAATGTCGCCGTTTACGCCATTGAGGGTAATTTTGATGATGCCCAGACTGCTGTAAAGAAGATTTTCACTGATTCACAAATGAAAGCGGCCCTGGCTGAGCATAACTTCATGTTTTCCAGTGCCAACTCCATCAACTGGGGACGCCTGCTTCCACAGATTGTATACTACTTCTACGCCTATTTCAGGCTCTGTAAAGTGGAAGGGCTTGCCGTTGGAAAGCCTATAAATGTTGCTGTGCCCACTGGCAATTTCGGAAATATCCTGGCGGCATATTACGCAAGGAAGATGGGGCTGCCCATTAGGAAATTTATCTGCGCCTCCAATTCCAATAAGGTGCTGACTGATTTTATAAACACAGGCGTTTACGACTGCCGCAGGGATTTTTACACAACCTCCTCACCGTCCATGGACATCCTGATTTCCAGTAATCTTGAGCGCCTTTTGTATGCACTTTCCGGTGAAAACAGCACAGTATTATCCGGCTGGATGGAGCGGCTGTCTGCCCGGGGGTATTACGACGTAGGCAGTGAGGTGCTTGCAAAGGTACAGGATATCTTCTTCGGTGGATGCTGTGATGATTCTGCAACAGCTAAAGCAATCAATAGCATATGGCATAATGACGCTTATCTTCTTGACACCCACACTGCGGTAGCTTTTGACGTCTACCGTCAGTATGTCGAGGCTACAGGTGACAGCAATACTCCAACAGTTATTGCCTCCACTGCCAGCCCATATAAATTTGTCAGTAGTGTTCTGGGAGCGCTTAAGCCTCTAAATATTGATGATAACGATGAATACAGAAATATTTCTCAGCTTGAGGCATTAACAGGAACTAAGGCTCCATCACAGCTGAAAAACCTCCGGGATAAGCCAGTGCGCTTTGATGTGACTATAAAAAATTCTCAGGCCGCCAGTTACGTCCTCAAAACACTTGGAATTGGTGAATAGAGATGGCGCTATTTGTAATTGCAGATCTTCATCTGTCCCTGGGAGCGGACAAGCCTATGGATGTTTTCCGCGGCTGGCAGGATTATGTTCAGCGCCTGGAAGAAAACTGGCGGACGGCTGTAGCCCCCGAGGATACGGTAGTTATAGCCGGCGACATTTCCTGGGCCATGAAGCTGGAAGACTGTGTAAAGGACTTTTCCTTTATCAATTCGCTGCCCGGACAGAAACTGCTGATGAAGGGGAATCATGACTACTGGTGGAATACCCGCAGCAAAATAGACCAGTTTCTTTCTGCAAACGGTTTTGATACCATCCGTATATTGCATAATTGCGGATATAGGGTAGGGGACCGGGCAATATGCGGCACCCGTGGCTGGTTATATAATTCTGAGACGGAAGAGGACCGCAAGGTAGTCAACAGGGAGGCCGGGCGGCTTTTAGCGTCAATGGCCGAGGCGAAGGCATTGGGCGGTCAGCTCACCGTCTTCCTTCACTACCCGCCGGTATATGGTGGCATGGAGTGCCGGGAGATACTGGATATTCTTGTGGAAAATCAGGTGTCAGACTGTTATTTTGGGCATATCCACGGGCAATATGCCGCTCAAAAGGCCCTGACCGGCAGTTATAAGGGCGTGAGGATGCACTTGATTTCCTGTGATTATGTAAATTTCCAGCCAGTACTTGTGGAGAATGGCTCCAATTAAGGGATATTTCTGGGCCAATAACCGTAATTTCCTCAGAATATTTGCAAAAAAGGTATAGATTATTGCGCCATGTTGTGCTATAATGGGCAAGATAGTGAAAATCGCGGCGCCTGCCGCCGGGTTGTATAAAGTTTAACATGAGAGGGAAAGTAAAAATGAATTTGAAATCTTCCAACAATGTAGAAACCAACCAGCATGAGCTGGTGCTGGAGGTCACTCCCGAAGAACTGAACCAGGCCATCAACGAGGTATATAAGCGCGAGAGCAAGCGCATGAATGTGCCCGGCTTCCGCAAGGGCAAAGCTCCCAGGGCTTTTATTGAGAAATTTTACGGTGAGGATGTCTTCTATCAGGCCGCAGTAGACCACCTCTATAACCCGATGATGAACACGGCTATCGACGAGTCCAGGCTGGAGGTCGTAGGCGTGAACAGCTATAAAATTGAGAAGATAAGCAAGGAAGAGGGCATTGAGGCCAAGCTGGTAGTTATTGTGCAGCCAGAGGTCAAGATAGACGGCTATAAGGGCATTGAGGTTGTAAAGGAGTCTGCTGAGCCCACTGCCGAAGAAATTGACAATGAGATTGAGCGTATCCGCCAGCGCAATTCCCGGGTCGTCACAGTTGAAGGCCGCTCTGCTGAAGACGGTGATATTGTGGTTATCGACTTTGACGGCTATACTGACGGTAAGCAGTTTGACGGCGGCAAAGCGGAGAATTTCGACCTCACTCTGGGCTCCGGCCAGTTTATTCCCGGCTTTGAGGACCAGATTGTCGGTCATAATGTAGACGATGAGTTTGATGTAAATGTGAAGTTCCCCGATGACTACCATGCCGAAGAGCTTAAAGGGAAGGACGCTACCTTTAAGGTTAAGCTCCACGAGATAAAGCATCGTGAGTTGCCCGATGTTGACGATGAGTTTGTTAAGGACGTCAGCGAGTTTGATACCCTTGAGGAGTATCGCAAGGACATTGAAAAGAATATACGCACCCGCAAGGAGAATGCTGCTGAGGCCAGCGTTGAACAGCAGCTTATAAAGGCTATCATCGATAGGGTGGAGTCTGATGTACCTCAGATGATGATTGACCGCGAGGTTGACGAGATAATAAATTCCTTTGACATGCAGCTGCGCGACCAGGGCATGAATTTGGAAACATATCTGAAGTATACCCAGGGCACGGTTGAGGGCCTGAAGGAGCAGTACCGCGAGCGCGCCGAACAGCAGGTAAGGGTGCGCCTGGGCCTGGCGAAGATAGCTGAAATTGAGGGCTTTGAAGCTACTGACGAGGAGATAGAGGCTGAGTATAAGAAGATTGCCGACGCCTATGGTATGCCCATTGAGAATGTCAAGGGGATGGTACGCTCTAAGGATATTGCCAAGGATGTGTACAACCAGAAGGCAATGGAGCTTGTGAAGGAAAATGTTGTTTATACCGATAAGGCCCCCGAGACTGAGGAGTCCAAGGACTAATTGAAAAAATTGGGCTAAACCGGCAAAACTTGGAATAAATCTTATTGTTCAGATTCATAATACTATACGCGTCTTGTGAAAGGAGTTGCACATGAGCCTTGTACCATATGTAGTAGAACAGACCAACAGGGGTGAACGCTCCTACGATATTTTCTCCCGCCTGCTCAATGACCGAATCATTCTCCTTAACGAGGAGGTCAATAACGCCTCTGCAGGAGTTATTGTAGCCCAGCTGCTCTACCTGGAGGGCCAGGACCCAGAAAAGGATATTGCGCTGTATATTAACAGCCCCGGCGGGGTAATCACGGATGGTATGGCTATTTACGACACGATGCAGTATATAAAGTGCGATGTTTCCACCATCTGTATCGGCATGGCAGCCAGCATGGGAGCGTTCCTTCTGGCTGCCGGGGCAAAGGGTAAGCGATTTGCCCTGCCAAACAGCGAGATAATGATTCATCAGCCCAGCGGCGGCGCGAAGGGCCAGGCAACGGATATCAGCATCCACGCAAACCACATCCTGCGCACTAAGAAGCGGCTGAATGAGATTCTCTCAGAGCGCACCGGCCAGCCCATAGAGGTGGTAGAGCGTGACACTGAGCGGGATAATTTCCTCACCGCCCAGGAGGCTTTGGAGTACGGCCTGATTGACAAAGTGATTGACAAGAGATAACCGGAAAGGATGCGGACGAATGCCAGTGAACAATGAAAACGATATAGCCTGTTCATTTTGCGGCAAGCCCCAAATGATGGCCGGCCAGCTAATCGCTGGGGCAGGTGTATATATCTGTGATTCCTGTGTGCGGCTGTGCATGTCTATCATCAGTGACGAGGACCGTCTGAAGCACGGCAACAGAGTCAGCGAGCGGGATGGCAGTGTTCTGTTGCCAAAACCCGTGGAAATAAAGAGCAAGCTTGACGAATACGTCATCGGACAGAGCGAGGCCAAGATAGCCCTTTCAGTTGCCGTTTATAACCATTATAAGCGTATTTATTTCACCGGGGACGACGGCGTTGAGCTCTCCAAAAGCAATGTGCTGCTTTTGGGTCCCACTGGTGTTGGCAAAACCTATCTGGCCCAGACGTTGGCAAAGCTATTAGACGTGCCCTTTGCCATAGCGGACGCTACCACCCTTACTGAGGCAGGCTACGTTGGCGATGACGTTGAGAATATCCTCCTGCGGCTTATTCAGGCTGCGGACTATGATATCTTCCGTGCCGAGCGCGGCATAATCTATATTGATGAAATTGATAAGATTTCCCGGAAGTCTGAAAACCAGTCTATAACCAGGGATGTCAGCGGTGAAGGTGTGCAGCAGGCTCTGCTGAAGATACTGGAGGGTACCACAGCCAGCGTACCACCGAAGGGTGGACGTAAACATCCCCAACAGGAAGCCATAAATATCGACACTTCCAATATCCTCTTCATCTGCGGCGGTGCATTTGACGGCCTTGAGAAGGTCGTGCAAAAGCGTATGGCCTCCAGTTCCCTTGGCTTTGGAGGGGAAGTTCATGGCAAACGTGAGATGGATGAAAAGAACTGGATGAAAGAAGTCACTCCACACGACCTGGTAAAGTATGGACTTATTCCTGAACTTGTCGGGCGTATTCCTGTGATATCATCACTGGAGGCGTTGGATGAAGGAGCCCTGGTTCGTATTTTAAGAGAGCCTAAGAACTCTCTTATTCAGCAGTATAAAAAGCTGTTTGATTTGGATAGGGTTGATTTAGAGTTCACTGATGATGCCTTGGTGTCAATAGCTAGAAAGACTCTGGAGCGTAAGACTGGAGCACGCGGCCTGCGTGCCATTTTGGAAGACCTGCTTATGCCGATAATGTACCAGGTCCCCAGCGACTACACTGTGGAAAAAGTAGTTATCACCCGAGATATGGTCGATAAAGGCAGCAATCCGGAGATAGTCTATAATAAGGAACGCAAGCCGATGAAAATAAGGATAACTACTCCCAAGCGAAAAGAGCGCAGGGAGTCGGCATCATAAAATTCAAAACAGCTTGAAGGCTGCCGCCGATAAAAACCGGTCGCAGTCTTTCGCTGGTTTTAGGAGAACATCATGCAAAATTTTACAGATGAAATCATAAAAATGGAAGGCAATATGACCCTGCCTATTCTGGCAATTCGCGGGCTGGTTTTCTTCCCCGGGATGATGCTGCAGTTTGACATCACCCGGAAAAAATCGGTGCTTGCGGCGTCTGAGGCTATTGCCCGGGACCGCCTGATATTCCTGGTATCCCAGGTGCATATGTCTGAAAATGAGCCTGTAGGCGACGACCTGTACAAGATAGGCGTCATTGCCCGGGTCAAGCAGGTGCTTCACCATACCAGTGATGGCGCGAAGCTGCATGTAGAAGGGCTTTGCCGTGGCGAGATTATGTCACTGGTCCAGGAGGACCCGTATTTAGTGGGGAATATTGTCAAGTGCCCGGTACTGACTTATAAAAAATCATATAGGTCGGAGGCGCTTATCCGCATAATTCATCAGAAGTTTGACGACTATCTGCGGCTATTTAAGCATGTGCCTCCGGATGTGCTGCTGGGGGTTTTGCAGGAGAAGGACTGCGGACGCCTTGCGGATTATATTACTGCAAATATCTCTATCGACTTTGAACGCAAGCAGTACATACTTGATGAGCTGAGGCCATTAAAGCGAATGCAGAAGCTTATTGCTGTGCTGACTGAGGAGACCCAGATACTGCAGGTCGAGAATGAAATAAACCAGAAAGCTCAAGCACAGATAGACGAGAATCAGCGGGAATACTTCCTGAAAGAGCAGTTGCGTGCGATAACCAGCGAGCTTGGTGAGGATGATAATCCCCAGCAGGAGGCTGACGAAATAAAGGGGAAGGTGCTTTCCCTGAAGCTTCCTAAGGTTTGTGAGGAGAAGCTGCTCAAGGAGTGCGACAAGCTGTACCGTATGCCCTCAGGTTCCCATGAGGCCAGCGTGATAAGGCTGTATCTGGATACCTGCCTGGAGTTGCCATGGCACAAAGCCTCCAAAGAGAAGCTTGATTTGAAACGTGCCCAGAAGGTACTGGACAGGGACCACTATGGCATGGAGAAGGTGAAGGAGCGCTTTATAGAGACTCTTGCTGTACGCAGCCTTGCCCCAGCTCAGACAGGACAGATAATCTGTCTGGTCGGCCCGCCCGGAGTCGGTAAGACCTCTATTGCGCGCTCTATAGCCCAGGCCACCGGGCGAAAGTATGTGAGAGTATCACTAGGCGGTGTAAGCGATGAAGCCGAGATAATGGGGCATAGGAAGACCTATGTTGGCTCTATGCCAGGACGGATTATCAATGCTGTAAAGCAGGCCGGCGTCAATAACCCGCTTCTGCTCCTTGACGAGATTGACAAGCTTGGCACCAACTTTAAGGGTGACCCAGCCTCGGCTCTTCTGGAGGTTTTGGACCCTGAACAGAACTGCGAATTTACAGACCACTACATTGATATGCCCTTTGACTTAAGCCAGGTGCTCTTCATCACAACGGCCAACGATGCCTCCCGTATCCCTGGCCCACTGTATGACCGTATGGACATCATTGAGCTGCGCAGTTATACCCTTGAGGAGAAGCTTAATATCGCAATGAAGCACCTTGTGCGCAAACAGCTGGACAAGCATGGCATAAAGCCGTCCCAGCTAAAATTTACCCGTACTGGTATGCGTCAGCTGATTGACGGCTATACACGAGAGGCCGGTGTGCGTACCCTTGAGAGGCATATCGCCGCAATCTGCCGCAAAGTCGCCAAGATGATAGTGACCGATGAGGAGTTCAAAAGCTATACTGTGCGTCAGGACAAGCTTGAAGAGCTGCTTGGGCCACGTAAGTATATGAAGGATAACGTATCGAAGGAGGATATTGTCGGGCTGGTAAATGGCCTGGCCTGGACTAGCGTTGGGGGAGAACTGCTGCCAATAGAGGTGGCTGTTATGGAGGGTACCGGCAAAATACAGCTCACAGGCTCTCTTGGCGATGTGATGAAGGAATCGGCAAACGCCGCTATAACCTGCATCCGCACCCGCGCGGCAGAACTGGGCATATCTCCCAAGTTTTATGAGAAGTATGACATACATGTACATGCTCCCGAGGGTGCGGTGCCAAAGGACGGTCCGTCTGCTGGTACTGCAATGGCTACTGCCATAACCTCCGCGCTTTGCGGCATTCCAGTGCGGCACGATGTTGCTATGACAGGTGAGATTACCTTACAGGGCCGGGTGCTGCCCATAGGCGGGTTAAGGGAGAAATCCATGGCAGCCTATAAAAATGGTGTTAAGACGGTGCTTTTTCCTGCAGATAACCTGCCTGATTTGGCAGATATAGACCCAATTGTAAAGGATAATGTGCAATTTATTCCCATCAAAAAAATTGATTCCGCACTAGAAAACGCGCTTCAGTATATGCCAATGCCTCTGCCACAGGAAACTACTGTTATACAGGCAGAAGTTGTAAAGGCACCAGCTTCCGGGTATGCCTGCGACAGTGGCACACAGCAAAGGAGTTACCAGTGAATTTTCAGAATGCAGAATTTGAAATGGCTGCAGGTACTGCAAAGCAGCTCCCAAAAGCCGGCTTACCAGAGATAGCTTTCTCAGGCAGGTCAAACGTAGGAAAATCTTCGCTGCTGAATAAACTTGTAAACCGTAAGGCTTTAGCACGGACCAGCTCCACGCCGGGGAAAACTGCTACCATCAATTTCTACAGGCTTATGGAATGCCGTTTTGTGGACCTACCCGGCTATGGCTATGCTAAAGTTGCAAAGAGTGAAAAAGAGCGCTGGGCCGCCTTAGTAAACGGCTACTTTGCCCAGGATAGGCAGCTTCGCCTGGTGCTTCAGCTTGTTGATATGCGGCACAAGCCTACTGCGGACGATTTGCAGATGATAGATTTTTTACAGTCAGGCAGGTACCCCTTCGCGGTTGTATGTACTAAAAGCGATAAATTAAATAAGTCTGAAACTGCGGCGCAGACGGAGCTTTTTACAGAGCTTTTTGCCACAAAGGGCATAGCCTTTTATCCATTTTCTGCCGTAAAAGGCTCAGGCTTGGATGAGATTAAGGCGCTGATTACCGGCGCTGTTGAAGGGTGAAACATATTTGGGAAAGGGATGGTAAATATTTACTCACCTTGTTTAAACATTAATAAAGAGGGCCATTTGGCTATAAGTGGCTGTGATACAATTACTTTAGCAGAGCAATATGGTACACCGCTCTATGTTATGAGCGAGGACGAAGTTCGCCGCGTCTGCAAAAGCTATGTCGATTCCTTTGGGAAATATTATCATGGTAATGGAAGGCCTATCTATGCCAGTAAAGCGTTCAGCTGCAAGGAGATGTACCGTATCGTCACCAGCGAGGGCCTGGATGTGGAGGTAGTGTCAGGCGGCGAGCTTTACACCGCGCTGCAAGCTGGTGTTCCCGGAGAAAATATTCATTTCCAGGGAAATAATAAAACTATGCAGGAGCTAGAGTTTGCCATAGACAGCAATGTAAGTGATATTGTTGTGGATAACTTTGCAGAGCTGGAGCTGCTGGGAAAGCTTGCTAGGGAAAAGGGCAAGACCGTACGTGTTTCTCTACGTATAAAGCCGGGTATAGATGCTCATACCCACGAGTTTATCCGCACAGGCCAGGTAGACTCCAAGTTTGGCCTAGACTTGACAAGCGGAGAAGCTTTACAGGCTGTTACTCGCGCTATCGAGCTGGATGGTGTAAAGCTTATTGGCTTACACTGCCATATTGGTTCTCAAATCATGGAGAAAGAGCCTTTTGTTCACGCTGCTGAGGTTATGCTGGAACTTCATAATCGGATATATAAAGAGCTTGGCGTAGAGCTTGAACAGTTGAATCTGGGCGGCGGTTTTGGTATCCACTATCTCGAGACTGATGATTTTATCCCATACCACGAGTATATGGAGGCGGTCTCTGCAAAAATCGGAGAAAAATGTGTAGAGTACGGTATAAATCAGCCTAAGATTTATATTGAACCGGGTCGCTCTATCGTGGGAGAGGCTGGTATCACCCTGTACACCGTGGGTAATATCAAAGAGATTCCCAATGTGCGCAGTTATGTTTCCATTGACGGAGGCATGTTTGATAACCCGCGCTATGCACTATACCAGTCGGATTATACCTGCCTGATAGCTAATAAGGCCGCTCAGCCAGCTGATTATGTGGCTACTATTGCGGGAAAATGCTGTGAGAGCGGCGACCTTATTCAGGAACACACCCATATCCAAAAGCCTGAGACCGGGGATATCCTGGCTGTGCTTTCAACCGGGGCCTATAATTATTCCATGGCCTCAAACTATAACCGCAACCCCAGACCTGCCTTCGTCATGGTAAAAGAGGGGGAGAGCCGGATTATTATTAAGGGCGAAACATATGAAGACCTCGTGCATAATGACCTTTGATTCGGAGGATAAACACGATGAATGATAAATTACAGGACGGAAATATAGACGCGCTTTTCAGTGCTATTCTGAGCTTGGAAACTGCCGACGAATGCTACAAATTTTTTGAAGACCTCTGCACAGTACCGGAACTGAAGGCCATGTCCCAGCGGCTGGCTGTGGCCCGTATGCTTACACAGCGGCATATCTATTCTGATATTGTCGCTGAGACCGGCGCTTCCACAGCTACTATCAGCCGGGTGGCGAGAGCCTTGAACTATGGCAGTGATGGCTATCACTTGGTGTTTGACCGTATTGGTCTTAGTGGCGATACTTGCGGCAAAGAGGAATGATATGGCAGTGTATTCGGTCTTCTCTCAGTATTATGATATCCTTATGTCAGGCGCGGAGTATCCCCGCCGGGCAGAATATCTGCTGGAACTCCTGAAAGAACTTGGACATCCGCCTGGGCTTACACTTGACCTGGCCTGCGGTACAGGCTCTCTGACGCTGGAGTTATTTCGCCGTGGCGTAGATGTCTATGGTGTGGACGCCTCTGTCGAGATGCTGTCCCAGGCACGGGAAAAATGTATGGACGCAGGGGCGGACATCCTATTCCTGCACCAAAAAATGCAGGAATTGGACCTGTATGGCACTGTCAATACCGTCTTCTGTACACTGGACAGTATAAACCATTTGCAGGGCAGAGAAGAGGTTCGCAGGACCTTCCAGCGGGTTGCTCTGTTTCTTGAACCTAATGGCTATTTTGTGTTTGATATGAACACACTCTATAAACATGAAAAGGTTTTGGGCAACCACACATTTGTATACGATGTTGAGCCGGTGTACTGTGTGTGGCAGAATCGTTGTGCCTTAGGGTCGGGCAGAGTCGATATTGGCCTGGACTTTTTTGAGCGTGATGGAAAGATATACCGGCGCAGCTCTGAGCTTTTTTCTGAATTTGCTTATCCTGTAGAGCAGGTTAGGGAGTGGCTCAATGAGT
Organism: Acutalibacter sp. 1XD8-36; assembly: GCF_009917525.1. Taxonomy (GTDB): domain Bacteria; phylum Bacillota; class Clostridia; order Oscillospirales; family Acutalibacteraceae; genus Acutalibacter. The sequence goes on along the minus strand of NZ_QZDU01000001.1, from coordinate 126,313 downwards.
GTGGTTTTGGAGAGATACATACTTATAACGAGCTGAGCATGGACCCGCCAAGGGCCGATAGTCAGAGGCTCGTTATTGCGGCGAAAAAGTGTGGATAGGAGGAGAATATGGATAGAATCATACGCACTATCACTTCTGACGGCAGCCTGATGGCCTCTGCCATCGACTCAACACAATTGGTCTATACTGCGCAACAGCTGCATACACTTACAAAGACATCAACAGCGGCCCTTGGCAGGCTGTTGACAGGTGCTTCACTAATGGGCGCAATGCTGAAAGAGGCCAATGCGACGCTAACCTTAAAGGTCGCCGGAGACGGTCCTCTCGGCAGTCTTCTGGCTGTAGCTAACAGCAGGGGATATGTCCGCGGCTATGTTGACCACCCTGAGGTTGAGCTTCCCCTAAAGCCTAACGGCAAACTTGACGTTGGCGGTGCGGTGGGGCATATAGGCCGACTGGCGGTCATCAGAGACTTCGGCACCGGGGAGCCATACTCTGGGCAGGTTGAACTGGTAAGCGGTGAAATCGCCGAAGATTTGACCAACTATTATGCCCATAGTGAGCAGACCCCTACAGTCTGTGCTCTAGGTGTTCTGGTCGATAAGAAGGATGGTGACGCCCTGTTAGCCGGAGGTATGCTTATCCAGGCGCTTCCTGGCGCTGACAATACCGCTCTGTCACTGTTGGAGCGAAATGTGGCTGAGATGGACTCGGTGACTACCATGCTGGCGAAAGGGCTGTCCCTGGAGGAAATGTGCCACCTGGCGCTCAAAGGATTCCAGGTTGAGAAGCTGGATGAAACTAAGGTGGGTTATGCATGTAACTGCAGCAAGGAGCGCTTTACCCGCGTGCTTCTCACGCTGCCAATGGAAGAGCTGGAGACGCTGCCGGTAAACAAGGATGGGTTAGTGGAGACCGTTTGCCAGTATTGTAATCGCAAGTATTTGTTCTCTAAAGAGGAGATACAGACCTTAGCCGAAAAAACTCGAAAAAAAGACAAATAAATTTTGATTTTCCTATTGACAAATGAGAGGAAATAAGGTAAAATATAGAATGTCGCTGGGAGCGATATTCCGAGTGGTGAAATTGGGGGCATAGCTCAGCTGGTTAGAGCACCTGCCTTACAAGCAGGGGGTCATAGGTTCGAGTCCTATTGTCCCCACCATATTGGATCTAAGTTGGCCCGGTAGTTCAGTTGGTTAGAACGCTAGCCTGTCACGCTAGAGGTCGACGGTTCGAGCCCGTTCCGGGTCGCCACTAATAGTTCCGAATGGAACTATATTTGCCTCTGTAGCTCAGTTGGTAGAGCAGGGGACTGAAAATCCCCGTGTCATTGGTTCGATTCCGATCGGAGGCACCATTTGCGGGCGTAGCTCATCTGGTAGAGCGCCACCTTGCCAAGGTGGAGGTAGCGAGTTCGAGCCTCGTCGTCCGCTCCAGGAATGAGAAAAGACGCAACCTGTTTGGGAGCGTCTTTTCTCGAAGATGGTGACATAGCCAAGCGGTAAGGCAAAGGTCTGCAAAACCTTCATTCCCCGGTTCAAATCCGGGTGTCACCTCCAAATGTGCTGTGGATATAAATCCATGGCACTTATTTTTTTATAGAAGGGATATAGCCATGCACCTTGAAACCGAGCGCCTTATCCTGCGGGAGATGGTGCCTAATGACTTTGACGCATTGTTCCAAATCCTGTCAGACCCCGAGACCATGCAGCACTATCCAAAGCCATTTGACGAGGAAAAAGTCAGGAGCTGGATAGAGTGGAATCGTGAGAATTATCGGGTGTTCGGGTTTGGGTTATGGGCTGTGGAACATAAAGAAATCCACGAGGTTATAGGTGACTGCGGCGTTACCATGCAGAATATCGGCGGTAAAATCAAGCCTGAAATCGGCTATCATATCCGCAAGGACCTTTGGCGCAAAGGGTATGCTAAGGAAGCTTCCGCTATGTGCCGGGACTGGATATTTAAGCATACGCCATTTCAAACCGTGTACTCCTATATGAAGTATACAAATGTGGGCTCGTACTCCACTGCTATTTCCAATGGAATGCACCTTGTAGACGAATTTGAGGACGATGCTAACACAATCACAAAAGTGTATGCAATTACGCGCCGCCAGTGGCTTGAGCTTCAAGAATTGTGAGGTGACATCATTGGATTGGGGCATACCTACCCTTATTGAACTGCCGGGCCCAGAGGAATCCGCAAGGCTTTGCAGAGAACTCGGTTTTAGTTTTGTAGAGCTAAATATGAACCTGCTGGAATATCAGCAGTTAGATGTACCGCTGCTGCAGTCAGTGGCTGAGAGATACAGTATTTATTTCACAATACATCTGGACGAAAACTTGGATATGTGTGACTTCAATCCCAGGGTTTCTGAAGCATATATGCAGACAATGCTCTATGCTGTGCGCTCAGCGAAGGAACTGGGCGTGCCGGTGCTCAACATGCACCTCTCAAGTGGCGTGTATTTTACTCTGCCGGATAAAAAAGCTTATCTCTATGATATGAACCGCGAGCATTTCTTGGAGAGAATCCGGGAGGCCCTTGCCATGTGCGAGGAGACCGCTGAAGGGGCTGTCACAGTCTGTATTGAAAATACTGGTGTTTTTGCATTGCCGTTCCTGAAGGAAGCTGTAGAATTGTTTCTGCAAAGTCCCTCTTTTGGTCTGACTTTTGATATCGGTCACGACCACAGTGCCGGTGGGGTAGATAAGGCCCTTATTATGGAGCACGAGGATAGGCTGCGGCATTTTCACATACATGACGCATTGAGCAGGAAAAATCACATGATGCTAGGCACAGGAGAACTCGACCTAGCATGGTATATCGCGCTAGCCGAACGCAACAACTGCCGGTCCGTGCTTGAAGTCAAGACTGCACAGGCGCTGCGAGAATCAGCAGAATGGCTGCGAAAACATAAATTTATCTAAATATAGAAAGACCGGTCATGCGTAGCTACACACTTGACCGGTCTTTCTATTTTTTACTTACAGACTTTCTGCCAGCTGCATGGCGTATCTGACCGAAGCCATTGCATCCTGCCCATAGAAATCCGCGCCTATCATATCTGCATACTCCTGTGTGAGCACCGCGCCTCCAACCATTATCTTGACCTCAGGGGCCTCTCTGTGCAGCAACTCGATTGTTTCCCTCATGCTTGCCACCGTTGTGGTCATTAGTGCGCTCAAGCCAACTAGTCCAGCCTTTTCTCTTTTAGCCGCCTTAACTACCGTTTTCGGTGGCACATCCTTGCCCAGGTCTATCACATGGAAGCCGTAGTTTTCCAAAAGCACCTTGACGATATTTTTCCCAATATCATGCACGTCTCCTTTCACCGTGGCAATAACAATAGTCAGTTTGCTCTGCTCAGACGCCTGACCATCCATATGTGTCTTTATAACTTCAAAAGTAGCTTTTGCCGCGTCTGCACTCATAAGAAGCTGCGGCAGGAAAAGAGCCTTTGCTTCAAAGCGTCGCCCAACATTGTCCAATGCGGGGACGATTTCATGGTCTATCATATCCAGTCCGGTCATAGTCTTTGCCAATTCCTCTGCAGCACGAGCTGCTTTATCCTTTAAGCCCTTTTCTATGGCCTCGCGGAGAGAAATTTCCGAAACAGCTATCGGGGAAGCCGCTGCCTCTGTTTGTGAGTATGCCTCGATGTACGCCATACAATTCTCATCATAGCCTGAGAGGGCGCAGAATGACCTGTAGGCGCGCATCATTGGCTCAGATATAGGATTCATAATGGCAGCGTTCAGACCTGTCTGGAGGGCCATAAGGAAGAAGGCAGACGTCACGTTTTCTCTCTGTGGCAGACCGAAAGAGACATTTGAAACCCCCAGAGACGTGTACACACCCAGTTCACTGCGTATGCGGGAAATGGCGTCAAGAGTAACAAGTGCAGCGTCCTGCCCGGCGCTGACCGCCATTGTAAGCGGGTCAATTATAATATCATGCCTGCCTATTCCATACTCTGCCGCCGTGTCTATAATAAGCTTCGCTGCGTCTACACGACCCTGTGCTGTCTCCGGAATGCCTTCCTCAGTAATCGTCAGTCCTATTACTACGCCGCCGTATTTCCTAACAAGGGGGAATATGGCCTCCATAGAGGAGCGCTTGGCTGTGACAGAGTTTACAAGAGGTTTACCGTTATATATACGCATAGCTGCAGCAATAGTCTCAGGGTCAGATGTGTCAATCTGCAGCGGCAGAGATGAGATGGACTGCAATTCTGTTACGACATCACACATAACGGAGCGCTCATTTATCTCAGGCAGGCCCACGTTTACGTCAAGAATATGCGCCCCTGCATCCTGTTGGGTAATACCCTCGCTTAGGATAAATGGCAGGTCATTATCACGTAAAGCCTGTTTAAACCTGGATTTTCCTGTGGGATTTATCCGCTCACCGATAATGATGGGTTTATCGCCAAACTCAACCGCCTTGCTGCCTGAGGTCACTACTGTCCTATGTACCTCCGGCAGAGGCTGACAGCGAAGGTTTTTACAAAGTTTTACAGTCTGCCGCAGATGTTCAGGCGTTGTACCACAGCATCCACCTACGACCCATGCCCCGGCTTGGAGGATTTCTTTCATATATGCGGCAAACTCCTCTGGCCCAACATCATAATATGTGCATCCATCTCGCTCCTTGGGGAGCCCGGCATTTGGATTGACTACCAGCGGCAGCGAAGTACAGGCGCGAAGCTCTCTTATAAGTCCAAGCATTTGCCCAGGGCCCAGCCCGCAGTTCATACCGATGGCGTCTACCCCAAGGCCCTCTAAGATAGCTGCCATAGCCTTGATATCTCCACCAGTTAGCAGCTTTCCGTCTTCGTCAAAGGTCATAGTTACAAAAAGTGGGAGTGAAGTATTCTCCTTTACACCTAAAACCGCCGCCTTAACCTCATATATGTCGTTCATCGTCTCTATCAGCACGCAGTCTGCTCCCACTGCAACGCCAGCGCGTGTCATTTGCCCAAAGGCCTTTACAGCATCTTCAAGCTGCAAATCTCCCATAGGAAATAGCAGTTTACCACTAGGTCCAATATCAAGCGCCACTGTGCCATAGCCAGCCTGTTGTACTGCCTGCCGCGCCAGTGAAACCCCTGCGGCTACAATTTTCTCCATCTCTATGCCGTTTTCCCGGCATTTGAACGGGTTAGCACCAAATGTATTTGTGCTGATTATATCTGCCCCAGCCTCAAGATAGGCTGTATGCACATCCAGTATATCCTGTGGGTGGCTCAGATTCCAAAGCTCCGGAGCTTCGCCGGCTGCGAGCCCTTTTTCCTGTAGGACAGTGCCCATGGCACCATCAAAAAATAAAGGCTTACAGCCCAATCTTGACATAATACTACTCATCTATTCGCTCTCCTTCCTAAAAGGACAATTTTTCGTTGTACAGGTCATGCACTTATTGATATGACACTGTTTTGAATCTTTCGACAGTCCGATAACTGCCGTGATAGACTTAAATGGGACCATCAAAAAGCTGTCGGTCAGTGAAACCCCAATACTTTTGGAAATCTGCAGTGCATCGAAAAGAAACCGCTGACAGCTAAGCTCAAAATCTCCATATCCGGGACTATACCGTGGACGAAGGTACAAGCCATGCTGTTTGGCATACTTCTCAATCTCCTGTTGGACAGTGTCGGCATAGTATTCTACGTAGGCCGCTGCCACAGCTTGAGCAATAGGGAGCATCGGGAGTTCTGTAAAGCTATACCTCTTTACAAGTGAGTCAATGCCCACACCAAGGGTACAAGCAAAGAGAAAGCCTTCGGTACAGCCATCCAGATGTCCGACCAAATCCCGGCTCTCTATCTCCATACCGGCAAGGTTTACACGTCCTTCCGCGCCATTTACAGCTATATCAATATGCTTATATATGTGCCTGGGCCTGGAGGCGGCAACCACCTCTTTTTCGGCCCGGTCTATCATTGAGTTCAGAGTATCGTCGCCTGCAGAAGCTCCAATGTATCGTAAAATCTCTTTGCGGTTTAACATTTCGGTTACCTAATTATGTGGCTAAGGTTACTGAGTATTTTTTCTGCTGTACGAGGGCGGTTCATAGTGTATAGGTGAATATATTTGACGCCATTGGCAATTAAGTCAATAATTTGGTCTGTTGCATAGGCTATTCCAGCCTGCTCCATAGACAATGGGTCATCTGAAAACTTGTCCGCAATCGTCAGAAAGCGCGTGGGCATTGTGGAGCCGGAAAGCTCGGTGGAGCGCTTCACCTGCCTGGCGTTGATAATTGGCATAATACCTGGAACAATGGGCACAGTGATGCCAGCGGCCAACGTCTGATATAGGAATTTATAGAACAGGTTATTGTCAAAAAACATCTGGGTTGTGAGGAAATCAACTCCTGCGTCCACCTTCTCTTTTAGGTGTGCAATATCCTCGCGCTTATGGGCACACTCCACATGACCCTCGGGGTAGCAGGCCGCACCTACACAGAAATCTCCGCTGTCATGGATATCGCGGATAAGCTCAATGGCATAGTTATAATGTGCAGGTCCTGTAAAGTCCACTGGCTTGTCACCACGGAGAGCCATTATATTCTCAATTCCATTTTTCTTTAGCTCAGTCAATTGCTCCCGAATCTGCTCGCTTGTAGAGTCTATACAGGTCAGATGGGCAAGCGCGGTGGTTTGCCGCTTTTTCTGGATATAAGAGGCAACCTCCACAGTCTTTTTTGACGTACTGCCCCCGGCGCCGTAAGTTACGCTGATGTAGTCCGCGCCAAGCTCGCTGATTTGGTCCACTACGTTAAATACCTCTGAAAAGTCCCGGTCTTTTTTAGGCGGGAATATTTCACAAGAAAAACTTACTTTGTCATGATTCAATAACTCTCTAATTTTCATTTTATTCATTCCCTCTGGGATTTTTCTTATATTATATCACGGTTTGGCAGGTTTGAAAAGAGAATACTTCATTTATCGACGGCATATAGTCAAGTAGCTTATCGTAAAAGGAGTAACCCATGAAAAGGAAATTTGGTTTCACCATACTTTTTGCCGCGTCCATCATACTTTTTGTCATGCAGACCATGCAGGCCTTCGGAATCGTCTCCTTTCACGCTGACTTTTTTAGGAAAAAAGGGACGATTATCGTTGATGCCGGTCACGGTGGGGAAGACGGCGGCGCGGTAGCCATAAATGGGGCTCTTGAAAAAGACATAAATCTGGCAATAGCGCTGGAACTGGAAAAAGACCTAAAACAGGCTAATTTTGACGTTATCATGATACGCAGCAGCGATGTTTCGGTTGGCGACCAGAGCCTATCAACTATCTCCGAACGCAAGAGGTCTGACACAAAGTCCAGACTGCGTACTGTAGAGGAAGCTGGCGAGTGCATATTGATAAGCATACATCAAAATCACTTTTCCGAGGGTAAGTACAGCGGCGCGCAGGTCTTTTATTCCGGCAGCCGCCCGGAGAGCGCTGACTTGGCTGAAGCTATACGGCAGAATATTGTCACCAGCCTGCAGCCGGAAAATAAGCGGGAAAACAAACAGGCTGACGGCAGTATATATCTTTTAAAGAACTGTAATGTTCCTGCGGTACTTGTGGAATGCGGGTTTCTGTCCAATTCGGAGGAAACTGAGAGGCTCTGCACAGAGAGCTACCAGAAAGACATGGCAGCGGCTATTTATAACGGACTGATAGATTACCTCCAGAATAAAGAGGAGACAGACTTGGCAAGCTAAGAGTTTTGTGATATAATTAAGCCATCAACATTCGAGGAGCATGTAAATGGCTGGAAAAGCTAAAATAATATATCAGTGTACACAATGCGGCTTTGAGTCCCCAAAATGGGCCGGAAAGTGCCCAGACTGCGGAGAATGGAACACTATGCTTGAGGTGGCAAAGGAGCCGGTTTCACCACAGCACACCGCCGCAGTTAGAAGCCTTGGGAATGTTTCCCAGCCCACACCTATTAATGAGATAAGCACCACGGACGAACACCGCTACAAGACCGGGCTCTCAGAGCTGGACCGCGTTCTTGGTGGAGGCATTGTGAAAGGCTCACTGGTGCTCATAGGCGGCGACCCTGGTATCGGCAAGTCCACGATACTTCTGCAGATATGCGAGTATCTGGGCCGGGAACTTCAGATAATGTACGTTTCCGGCGAGGAATCTGCCAGACAGATAAAACTTCGGGCCACTCGATTGGGTGTGCATAGCCCCAGCCTCAAGGTGCTCACTGAGACCGACGTGCAGTATGTTGTGGAACAAATACGCAATGAGAGGCCTGATTTGGTGATGGTGGATTCTATACAGACCATGAACCACACGGAGCTGACCTCATCACCAGGCAGTGTCACCCAGGTGCGGGAGTGCACAAACACCATGATGCGCTGTGCAAAGACCCTTGATATACCGGTGATTATCGTAGGCCACGTTAATAAAGACGGTGCAATAGCCGGACCTAAGGTGCTTGAACATATTGTGGACGCCGTACTGCTGTTTGAGGGCGACCGCCAGATGACCTACCGTATACTGCGGGCGGTAAAAAACCGTTATGGCTCCACTAACGAGATAGGTGTGTTTGACATGGGTGACCATGGCCTGCAGCAGGTTGAGAATCCCTCCATGGTGATGCTCTCCGGCAGGCCACAGGATTCCTCTGGCACGTGTGTCACAGCCGTTATGGAGGGTACCCGTCCGCTGCTTGCAGAGATACAGGGGCTTGCTACAACCTCTGGTTTTGGCACACCCAGGCGCATGTCCACAGGCTTCGACCATAACCGGCTGGCACTGATACTTGCTGTACTCGAGAAACGTGCGGGATACTATTTTTCCAATCTTGATACTTATGTAAATATTATTGGCGGACTTCGGCTGGACGAGCCCGCGGTAGATATGGCTGTGGCAATGGCTCTGATTTCCAGCCTGAAAGATGTGCCCATACGCGAAGATACTGTGGTGTTTGGCGAGATAGGGCTCGCTGGGGAGCTCCGAAGCATTAGCCATAGCGATTTGCGTATTACTGAAGCCGGCAGGCTGGGATTTACCCGATGTATCCTGCCTTATCACGGGTTGAAAAACCTGGTGGGGAAGACCTTTGACGGTATAGAAGTGATTGGCGCGAAAAACATTCGTCAGGCGTTTGAAGCGGCTATATGAGCAAAAATATACTGTCAAGCAACCTGCTTGACAGGCCTGCCGAGCTTATGATTGTATCGGGAGAGTATCCTGAACTTAGGGCTAGCCTAAGTAAGCTGGGAATAAAAACTGTTGCAACCACAGCAGACAATCGTTTGCCCGGGCCTGTACAGTGGCATCCTGATATGCAGGTATGTATTATTGGCGGCAAGGCTATTGTTTTGAGAGATGGCAATTTACATAATGTGTTAAGCAGATATGACATACCTGTTCTCCAAACGCTCGGATTACCCAAACCCGTATACCCGGGTGATGTTTTATGTAATGTACTTGCCTGGAATGGATACGTCTTGGGGAATTTCAAGACAGCAGATGTAACAATTAGACAGGCTGCAGAGAAAATACAGGCCGCTTGGCTAGATGTGAAACAGGGCTATGCAGCGTGCGCTACAGTTCTAGTTGATGAAAAATCAGCTATAACAGCTGATGAGGGAATAGCCAGATGTCTGGAAAAAAACGGTATGAATGTACTTCTGATACACTCAGGAGATATCTTACTGCCTGGATATCCCTACGGATTTATCGGCGGCGGCTGTGGCAAGCTTGCACCGGATGTAATGGCGTTTGCTGGTAAACTTGACAGCCACAGAGACAATGAGCATATCAGAGCTTTTTTAAATATACGTGGTATAAAAGTCGTAGAACTGTTGGATGGGGAATTGCTGGATGTCGGTGGGTTGGTCGCTTTGTGCTAAAACTTTGTTCGATAAAAAAGGAGCTTATGGGTTATGAAAAATCTTTGGATTGATATCCCTCTGGAAATATATGAATCTCATATGAGTTTATCTGATGTGGCTCAGCTTCAGGCGTTGAACAATATCATGCGGGAGCAGGTGATGGCATACCCGGTAGCTGAGAGCGTTGCAGTTTTGGGCGTTGCTGGTGGTAATGGATTAGAACACTGTTTGGAGCGATTTAAGCTTGTTTATGGCATCGACATAAATCCGGCTTATTTAGCAATGTGTGCAAAGAGATTTAGGTGGGCTGTAGATAAGTCGCTGCGGCTGATTGAGACAGATTTGTCCAAGCCTGAGTCCGTGATATCGCAGGCCGATTTGATTATAGCTAACCTGCTGATTGAATACGTCGGCATCGAGACATTTTGTAAGAAGGTTGCAGTGGCACAGGCTCAGTATGTGTCGTGCGTGATACAAGGTACAGACTGTGAGCAGAGCTTTGTGTCAGAGTCGCCATATCAGTCAGCGTTTCATGGTATTGGAAAACTGCATCAAGATGTGGACGAGATGAAGCTGACAGATGAAATGGCGTTGCATCACTACATACAAGTGTACAGAGAAAGCTATGACATGCCCAATAGCAAAAGTCTTGTTCGGATGGATTATAGTCTGGATGGCAGAAGATAAAAGTATAGGCAATTATACAAAATGAATATTTTGTATAATTGAGGGGAGGTTAAAAAGCCATATATGAGCTTTTCAATAAAAAATGAGATGTCCGCCATTGTACAGCAGTACGCCATGTACCTACGTAACATAAAAGGTTTATCTGCCAAGACTGTAGATAACTACTGTATGGACCTTAGGACATTCTTCAGATTCTTAAAACATTACCAGAATATTGTCCCAAAATCCACGCCACTAAATGAAATCACAGTGCAGGATATCGATTTGGAATTTATCCGGAGTATTACCACCAACGACATATTTGAGTTTATGAATTATGTAGCTGATGAACGCAGCAATATGAGCTCTACCCGCCAGCGGAAATCATCGTCACTAAAGTCCTTCTTCAACTACCTGACTATCCATGAGAAGCTTCTGGAGGTAAACCCTACGGAAAATCTGACGCCTCCAAAGTCAAAGAAGGCTTTGCCGCACTTCCTTTCCCTCGAACAAAGCATCGAACTAATAAACGCAGTAGACGGCCCAGACCAGGAGCGCGACCGTTGTATGCTCACTCTGTTCCTTAATTGCGGTATGCGGCTTTCGGAACTGGTGAGTATAAATATAAGCGATGTGTTGCGTAATAATAACACTATGCGTATACTTGGTAAAGGAAATAAAGAGCGCATAGTCTATCTGAATCAGGCCTGTCTGGACGCCATTGACGGCTACCTAGCTGTTCGGCCAAAGGATGGCGTGATAGACCGAAACGCACTGTTCCTCAGCAGCCGCAAACAGCGTATCAGCCCAAAGACAGTGCAGTTTATCGTAAAAAAGTATCTTGAGAAGATTGGCCTGGGTGGACCGGGATATTCGGTACACAAGCTGCGGCATACTGCCGCAACACTTATGTACCGGTACGGAGATGTAGATATCCGGGTGTTACAAGACATTCTGGGCCATGAAAACCTTGGCACGACAGAAATATATACCCACACATCCGATAAGCAGATGGAGGCCGCGGTCAACGCGAATCCTCTTGCAAATATGAGTCCGCCAAAGAAAAAGCAAAAGAAAGCTGTGCCGGACGAAGAAACCTGACATATAATAAAAAGCCTGGAGAGGTCTCCCCTCTCTAGGCTTTTTATTATATTATGCAAGTTCCTTTGTTTGCGGTTAGTCCTGATGCCCGTCTTTCATATTAGATTTCTTTATCAGCCGACCATTTACATAGACATACTTGTCCTCATCTTCGTCCTCCTCTGAGGGTTGCGAGAATAGTCCCGGAAACTCCTCCTCAACAGTAGTAGAGGGCTTTTCCGCCTCGCCACTCTCCATGCGTTTAGCCGCCTGTATCATATAGCGGTCAATAACAGGGTACACGGCAAAGCTTACCAGGTACGATACAAAAGAGAAAACTAAGAACAGGAGCAGTAATACATACACCAGCAAGGTTATATTAAGCAGAGGAATATTCAGGAAAGCAAACAGCATTAAGCATAAAATCACGGTAACAAGGAGGTTCCTGCCGAAACCAGCTACGGTGAAAATCATGGCATTCTTGTATGCGTGGCTGAATTTTAAATCGAAGGTCACAAACATTATTGGCAGATAATACTGAGCGAACAGGAACACCACAGCTACCACTACGCACAGCCACAACGGGATGTAGTATATCCACCCGGAGGATGACATGCCATAATAATACAAGACCGCAAAGGTCAGCATAGTAAATACCAGATAGCAGATAGCGCCATTTAACAGGAAGTATTTCCAGTTACCCTTGACGGCGTCCCAGAAGTCGGACCAGACAAAAGCATGCTCCTCCCTGGCAAAGTTCCTCGTTACAAAGGCCAGGCCTGCCGTAAACGGTGCAAGGAGTATCAGCGGCAGCGGCACCACGAAGGAAGCCCAAGCATCTACCTCAAATACGTTAGCTATTATAACCATATAGTGAGTGGGCGCCATATATATGGCTATCATCAAGATGAAAGCAACTATTGTTGGAAGGATAAATATAAGGTTAAGCTGTACAAGCTTTGAAAATTTCCGGGCAAAAATCTCAAAAAAGCGGATAGGCGCAGCCTTAGGAGGCTCGTCCTTGCTTACGCCTGGTCCAGGCTTGTCATAATTCCCAAATCCAAAAAGGCTCAAAAAATCAGCTCCTAACTATACATTGTATTTGTTTAACCCAATTTTGCCTTGGGATGGCAGTCACGGTATACCTGCTGAACATGGTTGTCCAACAACTGCACGTACACCTGAGTGGATGAAATATCAGCATGTCCCATCATGGTCTGAATATCCTTAACGGACGCTCCATTCTCCAAAAGATGCAATGCAAATGAGTGGCGGATTGTGTGCGGCGTTATTTCCTTGGTAATGCCTGCCTCCACAGCATAACTCTTAACGATTTTCCAGAAGCCCTGGCGTGTAAGACGTCCACCGTTGAGATTCACAAACAGTGCGCCACCGCCGCCCGGACCAGCAATCAGGCCGCGCATACGGTAGATATAATCAGAGACAGATACCACTGCCGACGGATAGACCGGTATGGTACGTACCCCCTTGTTTCCCCGGCAATAAAGGACTCCGGAGCGCAGGTTAATATCCTCAATATCTAGGTTTATCAGCTCTGAAGCCCTGATTCCAGTAGCATAGAGCAACTCAAGCATGGCCTTGTCCCTGCATCCCTTTGGCTCAGTGGTATCCGGCTGTGCCAACAACAGCTCAATCTCGTCGCCCTGCAGCACCTGCGGCAGTTTCTTCTCTGTCTTGCCTATCCTAATGCCTCTTGCAGGGTTAGAGTCCACCAAATCTTTATAAATGAGAAATTTATAGAAACACCTGACAGAGGCTAAATTTCGGGAAATGGTCGTTGGAGAGCGGTTCATCTCCTGAAGATGGTCCACAAATCCCTGAACATCCCTTTCATCAGCCTTTAAAGGGGTAATATCAATCTTTGATAGATATGACAGGTAATTCATGGTATCCCGCAGATACGATTCACGGGTGTTCACAGAGTTAGGCTTTTCCCTAGACAGAAACTCGCTGAACATTGAGTAATAATCTTGCATCAATTTAAACACCTTCCTCATTTACAAATCCAGCCTGGCTAAATCATTCCATAAATAGAGGCCAACAAGCCACCGATAACGGACACCGCTACCGAAAAGCAAATAAAACACATAAAATCTTTAAAGTAAAGCTGAAAATCCAAAGTTTCCTGGTGCCTTGAAAATCCAGCCCTGGCAAGACCGCCGGAAAAAACAAATGCTCTGGTTGCAAAGAGAATCAAGAGAAGCGAGACAGCCGCCGCTGCAGGCGTAAAGCAGACAGCTGAACGCCATAACTCTGAGAGGCTCTTGCCGTCAAGTAGAAATAGCACGCTTACAGCCACAGACACCCCTTTGCAGAACATAAGCACCGGTATACCAAAAGCTCCAAAAGCCGTAACACCCAGCAGGAACACACCAATTAGGCTAATCAATCCGTTCAGCAGTACAGACGAGAAACACTGCAGAAAGCCTAAGCCAAGTGGTGGAATACCCGAGAAAAACAGCGGCATTATTATCCTGTCGCCTAGCAAGCTAAACACCTTTACAGCCCCCCCCGCTACAGTGATACCACAAATGAAACTCGCGCTGAGCAGTAAAAACACAGGACGAACTGAAAACCGTTCCAGAAACTGCATGTCAAATAAATAATCCTCTTTTTTCATAGTGCCACTCCTTCCTTTGTTAAAATGACTATGCCTTGAGAATACAGTTTATTCTCAGAAGGAGGGCAAAATGAAAAAGTATTCAAAATTTATTTGCAACCTGGGTTTACGGAGTTTATCAACATATTCATTGCTTGCATCTATCTCGTCATGGTGCGCAGTGTGTTTTCCACAATCTGTGTTTAAATGTTGAAATCACGGCTGGATTCCAGCATAAAACTCGCGATTTGTTCCTGCATGTACTACTATAATACAAATGGAAGAATTTTGCAAGAGGGAAACGAATATTTTTACCTTTTTACCGCAGCCCTTTACCACTTATGTCAACCTAATTATGTAAATTGATGAATATTAAGTGCCAATTATTATGACAACTCGCCAAGAGCGGGCATGTATACTTATTCCACCGTCTAGAATTGCTATAATTCGCACTGTAAAGCTATTCTCTTTACAGCTTCTTCCTCTCCCCTATCTCGAACACCAAAAACAGCCGTGACACCTTCATCAGGTACCACGGCTGCTCTCACAAACTCAATACTATTTAGATATCTTACTCTCCATGCGCTTAATCTCAGTGGCTATTCCCGGAAGGTCGTGTATAGTTACAACCCCATCCTCATTCATATCCATCGCCAGATACTGTGCCTCAGTTTCAACCTCCTGGACATCCAGATAATACAATGAAGCGAACACGATGTCAGACTCCAGCACCTTCCCATCGCCAGTGCAGTCTGCCCGGATAACTATTGTAATTTCATCCCCACTGCCATCGCCATATGGAAGCCTAATCTTCATCCCGGTCTTCAGCACAGCTTCATGTATAGCGCCGCCGTCCTGATTGAAAGCCTCTATGCTTTGCGGTGCATAAATTTTTCTCAAATCTGATATTCTCGAGCCGCTCAACACAGAGATATATTTCCCGTCATTGCCGCTCAATTCCCTAAATCTGCATCGCTCAATTATCTTGCCCACCTCGTCGTTCCCGCCAGGCGTAGGTCCGGGGCTTTCTTCTGGTTCGTTGCTGGGCTCCGGCTCGCTGCTGCTCTCAGGCTCTGAACTGGGCGACTCTTCCTCACCGTTGTCCGGGGTTGGCTCAGCTGTTGGTTCTGGGCTAGGTTCCTCGGTCTCCCCCGGATTATCCGTTGGCTCAGGTGTCGGCTCAGGCTCACGGTCCGGCTCACGAAATATAAGCCTTGTCAGGCATAACATTTCGTCTTTAATTATGAGGGCATAATCCTCTACTATCCCACAGACATAACCCTCAGTATTAGCTGTTTCGACCTCAATAACTTCTTCGCCAGACCAGTCATACTTGTGAACCACACCGGAACTGTCTGCCGCGAACAGATAGCTGTCTGTCCCTAGACAGGCGAGAGGATTCAGTACATCAATGTCAACAGCTACCTGCTCAATACTCCCGTCTCTAATTCTCACTATCATTCCAGATTCATCTATGTATACATCTTCCCCCACCAGTTTGCTTGGGCAAGGTGCGTCCAGGAACAGTTCACTGCAATCCATATCGCCCCCTCTCCAGCGATACAGAACTCCACCAGTGTACATATAGACCCAGCCGCCTTGTGTTGAGTCAAGAAATTCAACATCCGCAACTCTTGTTTCCTCCGGCTCTGAGAGTGATTCACACTGCCACAGCTCACCGTTTGATGAAAGTATATATATTATGTACTCATGTGTACCCTGCTCGGTACCCGCATTGGAAAATACCAGTTTGTCACTTTCCTCTGGAAACAGCCCATGCATATCCGTTTTAAAATTTTGTAAGTGTGATTCCAAAGAATAGAGCGACGTATTAAAACTCATTTCATCACACTGTCCAATCCCCAGAGTACCGCCATCCAGAAAGAATGCCCTACCATCTTCCACAACATCTACTGGAGTCAGCTTGCTGTCCGTACTAGAGCCATCCTTATAGTACGCAAGCAATTTACCGGAATCCTCTAAAAGCATCACAATATTATTTTCATGCCTGCCAAACACCCGAAGCTCTACATCACCGCCTATAACCTGTACCGGCACCTCGTTATTGCCTCCGGCAATGAGAATAATGCTGAGAGCAAAAATCAGTGCCAAAATAAGAAATATTCTCCACTTACCCAGCCGTGTAAAACCTGCATGTTTCCTTTTACGCTTCATACCACACCCCCTCAGTATTTCAACATACTACCCAAAGCTACAATCTACTATATATTGTATACTAATTCATCTCCATATTCAATAAGCTATCTAACTAAAATTCACCTCATTGATTCGTGAAAATAGACAAAAAAGAAAAGCAGAGGCTCAAATCACGGAGTTCACTGCTTTTCAATTCAAATATTTTTATTGCAGGATAGATACGGCGTCGCCAATAGTCTTCTCCATGGCTTCTTTACCGTACTTATCAACCTCAGCCTTGTTTTTCTCACCGTGGGTCAGGCAGCCCGCGCCGCCGATACATCCGCCGTTACAGGCCATGCCCTCAATGAAATTGCCAGCTAAAGCGTTCTTGGATTTCTTCAGCAGGGCCATACGGCAGGCCTCAATACCGTCGCATGGTACTGCCTTCAGGTCAAACTCTATTCCCTGCTCCTTCATCGCCTGTGCCACAGCGTCAGACACACCGCCAGAGCGGGCAAAGATACGGCCATAGTAGGATGCGTTGTCCAGCACGTCCTCCTCAAGGGTCGTAATATCCATATCCATGCTGTCGAACAAGGCCTGGAGCTCCTCGAAAGTAAGTACCGCATCAATAAGAGGGCGTACACGCTCCTGTCTGGCCTCAGCCTTTTTGGCTGTACACGGACCGATAAATACCACCTTGCCGGTTGGGTCGGTCTTTTTAAGATACTCCGCCAGAGCCGCCATTGGCGACAGGTTATGGGAAATGTTCTCCTCTAACTCCGGGAACGCCGACTTGACATATGACACAAACGCTGGACAGCAGGAGCTCGTCAGGAATCCTTTCTCCGCCAACTCCCGGGATTCGCTCATAGCCACCATGTCGGCGCCAAGCGCTGCCTCAATTACGGTGAAGAAGCCCATCTTCTTAAGCCCTGTAATGACCTGTCCCAGGTTTGCATATACAAACTGACTGGAAATTGACGGTGCAACCACCGCGTATACCTTATAATTCTTATTGTCCTCGCTCTTTTTCAGCATATCGATTACGTTGAGCATAAAGGACTTGTCCGTCACCGCACCGAACGGGCACTGATACACGCATGCACCGCACTGTATGCACTTCTCATCGTCGATAGCCGCCGCATTGTTCTCATTGATAGAGATAGCCTTGACCTTGCATGCCACCTGACACGGGCGCTTGCGGTCAACAATAGCCGAATAGGGGCAGACCTTCGCGCACTGTCCGCACTCAACACACTTACTCTTATCGATATGGGCCACGTGGTTATGGTCGAAGGAGATAGCACCCCTGCGGCATACATCCTCGCAGCGGTGCGCAAGGCAGCCGCGGCATGAATCTGTGACCTCATAGCCTGCGGCAGGACACTCATCACAGGCTATGTCTATTACCTCTATAATATTGGGATTATCCGCATGGCCGCCCATTGCCATCTTGACTCGTTCCGCCAAAATCGCGCGCTCTTTATAGACACAGCAGCGCATTGTTGGCTCCTTGCCGGGAACGATGATTTTGGGTATGTCCATCATCCCCTCCAGCAGCCGGTCCTCCCAAGCCATCCTGGCCGTCTCCCGGAGGACTTTATATTTTAGGTACTGTACCTTGGTGTCAAACCGTTTCAGTTGATTTGGTTGGTTCACTTGGCACCCTCCTTAAAAATAGCTTACCTTTACCCTTTTGCCCATCTGCCGCAGGCAATCTACCAGCTCCTCAGCAAGGCTCATCTTAATGCTGAAGGTTATGGGCAGGTCAGGGTTTTGGTGGGCCGGGTTTATCGCCCGTCCCACAAAGAAGTTTATGTCTGTAGCCTCCTCGAACAGGAAGCGACTTATGAGAGCCGCGCCGTCCCGCTTCATGCCCCAGTCCTCATATCTGTCGTTGTCCTTCAGGTAGTCCTTGGCATATTCAAGCACTCTGGCTATAGTTATAACACCCTCAGTTACCAAATCTACTCCCTCCAGCTCCGCAGTGGGCGGTAGGTCTGAGCCCTCAAAGTTGAGGCTGGGCTTCAGCGGCTTGCGCAGGAACTGTGAGGCTATTGTAGAGGTGGTACCGCCGCAGATGATATGCTTGCCCTCCTTGGAGAAGAACAGGCTCATCATTCTGTCGCAGTCGTCACGGTTGGACGGCGGGCCAAACAGCAGGTTCATGGGCTCGCGCTTGCGGATACGCACTACACACGAGGTAACATCATCCTTTGGCTCTCCCCCATACAGCTTATAGCACTCGTCCACCAGCATAGTTGAAAGGGTCTTTGCCGTATATCCGGCAAGGATGATGGTCTCCATAAAGCTAGTGATATCCTCAATGGCCCATCCGAAATTGTACTCTATTCCGATTCCCGCATGTGGGCACCCATCGCTCATGGCGATAAACGCGTCGTTCTCCCTTAAAGGTATAGACGACTTGAATATCTGCTTGCCGCCTATGTTCATCTCGGTCTTGGGATAGTCATAGTTCACCCCATCCCTTAACAGTATAACATGCGGGTTATCATACTGTATCAGCTCGGCAGTCTGATTGTTCAATAGGTGTATTATAGTAAATGTAGAGTAGGCTACACCATGCTCCGAGCTGACCGGCAGTGTGGCCGCCACCGCAGAGACACACTCCTCCAGGGGCATGCCTGCTGCCATCATTGTAGAAATTATCTTTGATGTGAGCGTGGAGAGAATGCTGGCCTTCACGCCGCTGCCAAGGCCGTCCGCCAGCACCACAACGGTGGAGTTGTCTCCCTGCTCTATCACATCCACATGGTCGCCGCATAGCTGCTCGCCATAGTGGTTAATGCTCTTATATCCGATATCAGCGCAAAGGTCATTCATCAGTGATTGACTCCTTCAGCTTTGTCAGCGCTATCTTGGTCTCGGCAGCTGTCTCGCCCAGCAGACTTGCAATGTCCTGGACAATACGCATTTGCTTTTCTACCACCTTGTCGGCAACCTCCACCGTCTGCCGGCTGATGCTCTCCTTCTTTTCCTTATCAAGCTGCTCATCGGTTATATCGCGCATAATTCCAATAAGCAGGTGCAGGTCCCGGTCATAGACTACCGACTGCTCAACATAGCACTTATACTCGGCCAGATATACCTTTTCATCGCGCACATCCCGCTTAGAGTTCAGCACATTTAGGAACACAGTGGGGTCAAGTATCCTCACCACCGGCTCACCCAGCACATCAGACGCAGAGCGTATGTTCATTATCTTCCTGGCCTTATTGTTTATCTGCTGCACTTCCAAGTCCTCGTTGAGCACAATGAGGCCATTTGGTGTATTGTTGACTATGGCGTCAGAGAAGCCCTCTGCCTTATCCTTCAGGAAGGGCAGGCACATGGATATCTCAGCCTTACCCTGGCATACGGCAATGGCCTTCTCGCGGCAGGTGTTATAGCCACAGGAGCCACAGTTCAACTCCTGAGACGGCTTGAACTTACCCATCTGGCGCAGGGCTGTATTTATCTCAGCCTCGGTTGGCATACGGTTTTGCATTTCAAGATAGGCAAACTGCTTGCGCATAGACTTTGGTTCAGGCTGCCTGACCTCAAAGTCCCTCTCCCCGGCATAACCGGACACCGCAACATAATCCCTTACAGGCGAATGCCTTTCCATCACAGGGCCGCCAATACAGCTGCCGGTGCAGATTGACATTTCAATAAAGCAGTTATGCAGCTTGCCGTCTATAATGTCCTTCAGCGCCGCAATGCAGTTTTCCGCACCGTCCAATGCCAGGTAAGCGTAGCAAGGAGCATTCAGCTCCATTGTCTTTAGGATGCCGCCTGTGGTCGGGAAAAAACGCGCACGGCTGCACTCCTCTGAATCTATCTCCTGCTCCAGCTTGATGCCTGCAGAATCCAGCCACTGGCTCAGCTCCTCAAATGTAAGCACACTGTCCACAATACCTTCATATCGGGCCGCCTCGTCCTTTTTGGCAACGCAAGGCCCGATAAAGACAGTCTTTGCATTGGGAATGCGGCGCTTAATGTCCTTGCAGTGGGCCATCATGGGGGAATCAATGTCGGCCAGGAACTCTAAAGCCGCAGGGAAATGCTTTTGGATAAGCAGGTTTACCGAGTGGCAGCATGAGCTGATAACCACATCACGCTTATCCTCTTTGAGCATACGGTCATACTCAGTTTTGACCATTGTTGCCCCCAGAGCGGTCTCCTCTACATCAAAGAAGCCCAGCTGCTTCAAGGCCTTTCTCATAGCTCCAATACCCACACCGGGGAAATTGGCTATAAACGACGGAGCGAGACTGACAATAACAGGGTCACCGCTCTGCATAAAGACCTTTACCTTCTCGGTCTCATCAACTATCTCCTTGGCGTTCTGCGGGCATACCACAAAGCACTGCCCGCATAAGATGCACTCGTCACTGATGATATGGGCCTGGCTGCCGGAAAAGCGTATAGCTTTCACAGGGCAGTGGCGGATACATTTATAGCAGTTTTTACAGTTGGATTTTTTTAACCGCAAACAGTCCGGCATACTCCCAGTCTCCTTTCGGTTTTGATAAGTTTAGACCTTGGCTTTGATATTGGTGTTGAAGAACTCCTCTGCTGTCTCAGGAGAGACGGAGTAGAACTGGTCGTCCACTGTAACACAGACGCCCTGCTGGCATTTGCCCATGCAGAAGGTGCCGCCCAGGTCAACCTTCTCCTTCAGGCCGTTGTCGGCAATGAGCTGCTGAAACTGCTCGACCACCTGACGGGACCCCTTTATGTGGCAGGAACTACCGATGCACACTGTAACTTTCATGACTTTGACCTCCTAAAAAATGTTGTTGGGAACTGTGTCTATATTCTAACATTTTTCTATGAATTTTGCAATGAAAAATTCTGTATATCCGCATAATTGTTATCGATAACTATTTATCGATAACTTGGGCGGCAAAACAGGGCATTCTGCTCAAAAGTAATGTTTTACTGCTTGCTTTATGCTTTCAAAACATTATAACAAGCCTTTTATAGCCAGTGTCATAGCTAAATTACATCACGATTTTCCCAAATGAAACTTCTCACCACACCTCTTGCATTTTCCTTCCAAAAGGCGTATAATAATTGCATTAACAACTATTTTTAGTTTGGGAGAGTGGGTATATTGCAGTTTATAAATGCAGAAAAAATATGTAAGGGTATGGAACTTGGAGAAATTCCCCCTAACAGACAGATATTTCAGGACGCTGTAAATGTCGCCTGGCCCTCGGTGCTGGAATCATTTTTTGTCTGTCTTGCTGGGATGGTTGATACTATCATGGTGGGCTCTCTGGGCTCATTTGCCATTGCTGCCGTCGGCCTCACCACTCAGCCAAAATTTCTGGGGCTTGCCGTGTTTCTGTCCATGAATGTCGCAGTATCAGCGCTGGTAGCCAGACGCAAGGGGGCCGGTGATCGCGAGAGCGCCAACCGTATTGTGCGGATGGCTCTGCTCATCACTATCGCCCTCACTGTACTTATCAGTACAGCCTTTGTGATTTTTGCCAGCCCAATTATAAAAATGGTTGGCTCCCAAGCCGATACCCATGAATATGCTGTTGAGTACCTACAAATTATTATGGGTGGCATGGGCTTCTCCACTATATCGCTTATGCTAAATGCTGCACAGCGCGGTGCCGGTAATACCAGAATAGCTATGCTCACTAATGTGATATCCAATACTGTCAATGTGGTCTTTAACTACTTACTTATAGGAGGCAATTTCGGCTTCCCTGCTTTAGGTGTGCGCGGGGCCGCGCTGGCTACTGTAATCGGAACGGTATGTGCCTGCTGCCTTAGCATTGCTTCCGTCCTTAGAAAAGACGGCTTTATAAACCTGCGCTCAGTAAAGGGATGGATTGCCGACCGTATTAGTATACGCTCCATGCTAAACGTGGGCTCAAGTGCTTTTGTGGAGCAGATATGCCTACGCATTGGCTTCCTGCTGTTCTCTATGACTGTTGCCCACCTGGGCACCACTCAAATGGCTGCCCACCAGATTGGCATGAATCTTATGAGTATGTCTTTCTCCTTCGGTGACGGCCTGTCCGTAGCGTCAGTCACTTTAATAGGTCAGAGCCTTGGCAGGAAGCGTCCGGATATGGCGAAGATATACGGAAACGTGTGCCAAAAGATAGGACTGCTCTGCGCCTGCCTCGTAGCTACGGTATACTTTCTGTTTGGCAAGCAGATATTTACTCTGTTCTCTCAGGAGCAGGTCATCCTCAACTATGGCGAACAGATAATGCGCATACTCAGCGTTACCCTCTTCTTCCAGATAGAGCAGGTGGTGCTGTTCGGTTGTCTGCGCGGAGCCGGGGACACAAAGTTCACCGCTCTGGTGTCACTTATCAGCGTCACTTTCATTCGCCCTGGCATGAGCTGGCTGCTCTGCTATCCGCTGGGTATCGGCCTTATCGGCGCATGGCTTGGCACCTTCTGCGACCAAGTTTTGAGATTTATACTCACCTTCCTACGGTTCCGCAAGGGCCAGTGGACAAAGATACGTCTATAAAATATACGGAAACGGAGCTGATTTTATGTCAGACTGGAACGCCCGTCAATACTTAAAGTTTAAAAATGACCGCACCCAGCCCGCTATAGACCTGGCGGCCCGCCTTAATTGCGATGCTCCGGCAAAAGCTCTTGACGTTGGCTGCGGCCCCGGAAACAGCACCGCCGTGCTGAAAGCCCGCTTTCCCAAGGCTCAGATAATCGGTGCAGACTTCTCAGAGAACATGGTGGAGACAGCAAAAAAGGATAACCCCGGACTTGAGTTTATTCGGTGCGACATAAGCGCGGATATTGACAGTTTGCCCCATGATTTTGACATTGTCTTCTCTAACGCCTGCCTGCAGTGGGTGCCCGACCATCCATCCCTCCTGCCACGGCTTATGAGCCTGCTGAAACCTGGCGGGTTCTTAGCAGTACAGATACCAATGAACTATCAGGAGCCTATTCACAGGATTATCGAGTCAACCGTATCCCATAGCCCATGGACAGAGCTGATACCATATATGAGGCTGTTCCACACTCTCAGTCAGGAGCAGTATTTTGATATCCTCTCTGACATCTCGACTGACTTCACCCTTTGGCAGACTACATATCTTCACCGCCTACCCTCCCATCAGGCAATTATGGAATGGTACAGCTCCACCGGCTTGCGGCCCTACCTGGATGCTGCTGTGACTAAAGAGGCAAGGGATGATTTTTATCAGGAGGTGTTCCGTCAGGTCCGAGATGAGTACCCGGTACAAAAAAACGGCGAAATAATATTCCGTTTCCCCCGCTTCTTCTTCATCGCTGAAAAATAGAAAAATCTCCGGGACTGCTTGATACAGCAATCCCGGAGATTTTTTATTTTAGTCTCCAAACAAATCTCTTAGCTTGGAGAAAAATGTTTTGCGCTTCTGGTAATTCTTATCGTCAGTATTATTGTCCAGCTCCGATAGTATCTCCTTCTGACGCTTGTTAAGGTTTTTGGGTACCTCGACTGTGACCTGCACATACTGGTCGCCTCTGGCCCTGGAGCGAAGGCTCTGTATACCCTTCCCCTTTAACCTAAACACATCTCCCGGCTGTGTCCCTTCGTGGACATGATAGCTAACTTTGCCATCCAGGGTTGGCACCTCTACGTCCGCGCCAAGCGCCGCCTGGGTGAAGGTTATGGGCATTTCACACCAAACGTCGTTTCCGCGCCGTTTGTAGATTGGGTGCGGCCTCACATTGATATACACATGAAGGTCGCCGCTAGGCCCGCCATTCGCCCCGGTGTTGCCGTGACCGCTCACATTCAGCACCTGCTCATCATCAATACCAGCGGGGACCGTAACCTCAATGGTCTTCCTTCTGCGCACCCTGCCCTTGCCGTCACATGTATGGCAGGGCTTCTCTATCAGCTTGCCTGTGCCGTGGCAGCGGTCACAGGACTGGGTAGACTGGACAACGCCGAAGGGCGTGCGCTGGCTGACACGCACCTGGCCCGTGCCATTGCAGTTGGGACAGGTTTTTGGGGTGGTACCGGCTTCAGCTCCGGTGCCATGGCAGTCAGAACAGACCTCTATCTGCTGGTATTCCACATTCTTCTTACAGCCCTTGGCGGCCTCCTCAAAGTCTATGGCAAGGTTTGCCTGGGCGTCAGAGCCCTGGCGCGGCGCATTTGGGTTAGCCCTGCGCGAACTGCCTCCAAAGCCTCCTCCAAAAAAGCTGTCGAATATATCCGTAAAGTCGAAGCCGCCCTGGAACGGATTGCCTCCTCCTGCACCGCCTCCGAAGTTCGGGTCTACTCCGGCATGACCGAACTGGTCATACCGGGACCTTTTATCGCTGTCGGAAAGCACCTCATAAGCCTCATTGACCTCTTTGAACTTTGCCTCGGCAGTTTTATCTCCGGGATTCAAGTCCGGGTGGTACTGCTTCGCCATCTTTCGGTAAGCTTTCTTTATATCATCCTCTGAGGCCGACTTCTGGACGCCCAGCACCTCATAATAGTCTCTCTTATCCGCCACTCAAATCAACTCCTGAAAACCTCGGTTAGTTCACATCCTTAAAGTCCGCGTCGTACACGTTGCCGTCGCCGCCGGGATTGCCGCCCTGTCCAGGGTCCACAGGTCCCTGAGCGTTGGGGTCTCCCTGAGGCCCATTCTGCTGATACAGCTTCTCGCTGACTGAGTACAGCGCCTTCTGCAGCTCATCCATATTGGCCTTTATGGTGTCAATACTGCCGTTTGTGATACTGTCACGCAGTGCGGCGACCTTAGCATTCACCTCATTCTTCTCAGCTTCAGACACCTTGTCGCCGGTCTCAGAGATAAGCTTCTCCGCAGAATAGCACATGCTCTCGGCGTTGTTCTTGGTATCGACCTCTTCCCTGCGCTTTTTATCCTCCTCGGCAAACTGCTCAGCAGCCTTTACAGCTGCATCAATATCCTCTTTGCTCATATTGGAGCTGGAGCTGATGGTAATATGCTGCTCCTTGCCGGTTCCAAGGTCCTTTGCAGAGACATTCACTATGCCGTTAGCGTCGATGTCAAAGGTGACCTCAATCTGGGGTATACCACGGGGAGCGGGAGCAATGCCGTCCAGCTTGAACAGGCCCAACTGTTTATTATCCCTTGCAAACTCCCTTTCGCCCTGGAGCACATTGACCTCAACCTGGGTCTGTCCGTCGGCAGCTGTGGAAAAAATCTGGCTCTTCTTAGTGGGGATAGTAGTGTTGCGGTCTATAATCTTTGTCATAACTCCGCCCATTGTCTCAACACCCAGAGAAAGCGGGGTAACGTCCAGCAGCAGCAGGCCCTGGACCTCGCCGCCCAGTACGCCGGCCTGGATTGCCGCGCCAATTGCAACGCATTCATCGGGGTTAATACCCTTAAAGGGGTCCTTGCCAATGAAATTCTTCACAGCTTCCTGTACAGCAGGAATGCGGGAAGAGCCACCGACCAAGAGCACCTTGCTGACCTCATTTATAGACAGCCCGCTGTCCTGGAGAGCCTGACGGACCGGGCCCATGGTCTGCTCCACCAAGTCGGCAGTGAGCTCGTTAAACTTAGCCCTGGTTAAGGTCATCTCCAAATGCTTGGGTCCGCTGGCGTCAGCGGTGATATACGGCAGGCTTATAGTGGAGGTCGTAACTCCGGACAGGTCTATTTTAGCCTTCTCTGCCGCTTCTTTAATGCGCTGCATAGCCATCTTATCATTAGTCAATTCAACGCCCTGTTCCACCTTAAAGCTGTCAACTATCCAATTTATAATACGCTGGTCGAAGTCATCGCCACCCAAACGGTTATTACCGGCTGTGGCCAAAACCTCCTGCACGCCGTCGCCCATTTCGATGATGGATACGTCGAAAGTGCCGCCACCAAGGTCATACACCATAACCTTCTGGTCGTTATCCTTATCCACACCATAGGACAGGGCCGCAGCGGTGGGCTCGTTGATTATACGCTTGACTTCCAGTCCGGCAATCTTGCCAGCGTCCTTAGTTGCCTGGCGCTGGGCGTCGGTGAAGTAGGCGGGCACAGTAATGACCGCGCTGGTAACCGTATCACCCAAGTAGGCCTCAGCGTCTGCCTTCAGCTTCTGGAGGACCATAGCGCTTATCTCCTGAGGGGTATAGTTCTTGTCATCAATGCTCACCTTATAGGAGGAGCCCATCTCACGCTTAATGGAGGATATGGTACGGTCCGGGTTGGTGATAGCCTGGCGCTTCGCCACCTGGCCCACCATGCGCTCACCGGTCTTGCTGAATGCTACAACAGATGGAGTGGTACGAGCACCCTCGGCGTTGGCGATGACAACGGGCTCGCCGCCCTCAATAACTGCAACACATGAGTTGGTAGTGCCTAAGTCGATACCAATAGTCTTTGCCATAATAAATTACCTCTCTTAATAAAATTTTCAATTCACGTCATATATCTTGTTATAACTTTTATAGCTTTAGTTCGCCACCTGTACCATTGCGTGGCGCACCATTCGGTCGCCCAGCATGTAGCCCTTCTGATACACCTGTGAAATAACATTCTCCCCAATATTCTCATCTTCAATATGGGCAATGGCGTTGCAGCGGTTTGGGTCAAAGGCCTCCCCCACCTGCCCAACGGCGGTGATACCAAGTTTTTCAAAGGCCGTATCTATCTGGGACTGAATCATCTCCACGCCTTTACGCATATCCTCAGCCGACGCGTTCTCCTGGTTTAGGGCAAGGCCGATATTATCGGCGATAGGCAGAATAGCCTGTATTGTGTCAGAAACGGCATTATTATAGATAGCACTCTTTTCGTTGGCTGTACGCTTTCTAAAATTATCGTACTCAGCCAATACCCGAAGATATTGCTGCTTGTGCTCGTCCAGCTCCCGGCGCAGCTTTTCCAGATCTTCCTCCAGCTTTGGAGCCTCCTCAGTCTCAGGCAGTACCTCAACTTCTGGAGGCTTCTTTTCCTCTTTGTCCTTCATTATAGGCATCTCCTTTCCAACTGTATATTTGTATTAAACCATAATATTACTTACTAGTCTTCTCCCGCCAGCAGAGTTAGTTGACCGCTTAGGCGTTCCGTTAGATAATCCAGCATAGCGGTAAGCTTCGGATAGTCCATCCGTACCGGGCCTATCAACGCAATAGCTCCGGCGTCCTGTTCATCTATAACATACCGTGACACCAGCATGGATGCGGAGTCCAGCTCCGGCCTCCCACACTCCCGGCCTATCAACGCTGCTACCCGGCCAGGCTTTTGCTGTAGAAGCGCTGATAGTTCTTCCTTATTCTCCAGCAGGTCCAGTATGCTCCTAGCCGCACCAGGCTCCAGCTCAGGATAAAAAAGCAGGTTCATCTGGCCTCCCAACAGTGTCTCGGTGTGGGCTGTATCCCTGGCAGTCCCAAGAAGTGCTCCAAGCGGCGCTCCCACTAGCGCATACATCTCTCCCAGAGATGCCCCTAAATTCTGTAAAAATGCCGGGGTTATATCGGAAACTCTCTTGCCTGTCACTTCTTTGTTGAACACCTGGAAGAACACCCGCAGAATATCCGTCGTCAAATCATAATCGCATCGGAACACACGGTTCTTCATAGTTCCGGCAGTGCTCATCATCAGCAGCATACCTGTGCGTCGGCTGGTCTGTACCAGTTGTATAGCCTTTACCCTGGTCCCCGCGCCACCTGGAGTTGTTGCCATTGCCGCACAGTGGCTTACAGACGCTGCCAAATCCACCGTTCGCAGCAATAGCTGCTCCGCGTCATACAGTGCCGGTGCCAGTTTCACATCCACCCATCGCTTTTCTCCGGCTGTCAACTCCGGCACTTCCATCAGCCGGTCCACAAACTCCCGGTAGCCGCGCTGGGAGGGTATTCTTCCCGAGGAGGTATGCGGCTGCTCTAATAGCCCCATCTCAGTGAGGCTTGCCATCTCGTTTCGCACGGTGGCCGACGAAACTCCTATCTCCTCAGCGATGGCCTTGCTGCCCACAGGCTCACCGTTCCTGACGAAACTCTCCACCACCGAGCTCAATATCTTTTCCTTGCGCAGGGTCAGCTCCATGGAACAGCCCTCCTTTCTATCGGGCCAGCTCTTTTCTCCTGCATTGTTTAGCACTCATAAGCTCCGAGTGCTAAACTGTATTTATAATGTACCACGATGGTCAGAAAAAGTCAATACGATAATTTGTAAATTGTTTATGAATTGCCATTTCATACAAAAAATCCGCCGCTTGGCAGGAAAAAAGAAGCTTCCATACCTGCGGCGGTGGCATAGTTAACGCAGTACAAAAGAGATGTCACCTCTTTTGTACTTAGCGGCGCGGGTACACCCGCGCCGCTCTGCTTGAAAATCGGTATTTACCGATTTTCAAGTGCGTTTACTATATTACTCAGTTTGCTGCATAGACTTCTTTTCCTCTGTACCGCTTATTAGGCTGTTTATTCCCAGGAAGCTCCCAATGAAAATAGCTCCCGATATTGCCGTTTGAATAAAAACCTGTAAAAATCCGTTTGATATTACCATGTGCTGTAATAGCAATCGCCCTATGCTTACTGCCAAAACCGCACAAGTCAGAGGCAGAAGGATATGCTGTACCACTTGGATGTGCAGGCGGCTAACCTTCATCAGTCTGTGCAAGCTCAAAGACGCATTGAAAATTGTGCTGAAAAATAGGATACATACGTAACTCTCCATCCCAAAGAATCGTAGAAAACAAAGCACCAGAATCACCCTTATAAGTGAGTCCGTAAAATTATACTTCATGGAGTTAAATTGTTCATCCAGGCCCTTCAGCAAATTATCGACCACTACATCCAAGTACGTCAGCGGGACAAGTGGAGCCAGCACACGTAAATATGCTCCTGCACTGTCGCTGCCGTAAAACGCCTGGCCCCAGCTATTGCCGAACGCTATAAATAACACTGCAAAAAACATGCCAAAGGCCAGTGCCGCCTGCACCGCCCGGCCTGAAATATACGCCACAGCATTTTTATGGCTCAGCTCTCGCTCCTTGGCGATTTTGGGTATCAATAGTGAAGCAAATGAGGTTAAAAAAGATGAGGGGAAATACAGCATTGGCATTGCCATCCCCTGCAAAAGCCCGTACTGGGACAGTGACGCCGAGTAGCCCAGGCCATACTTTTGCAGTTCCCTGGGAATGAGCAGGTTTTCCCCGGTGTTCAGCAGGCTCCTTGCGGCAGAGCTGAGAGTGCATGGCAGCGCGATATGTCCCAACCCCCTCAGCACTCCCTTACTCTTTTCCCTCCGGCGTGGAGTATGTCTGCGGATGCTCCCGCGGTACGCGCACCAGCTTGCCACAAACGATACCGCTTCCCCCAAAGTTGACGCCGCCATTGCAGCCAAGCACGCAGTTTCGATACTCTGCGGAGCAAACTTCCAGAAAAGAAACACCGTTGCACCGATGGTGAGTATCTGCTCCAAAGCGTCTGAGACTGCCGTAGAAAGTGACTCATCTACTGCAAGAAAATACCCCTTCATGCAGGTGCACATAGACATGAACGGCAGCCCCAGCCCCAGTATCCTCAAACATGGCGCCGCAGCAGAGTCGCCAAGAAAAAGTCCTGCCGCAAAGTCGGCTGTCAGAAATAGAGTAAACGCAATGCAGATACTTATACTCAGGCAGAATCCAAAACACTTTGCTACCACCGAGCGCACAGTCTCTCCCCTGCCGTTTGCCAGCGCCGCAGTCACCATCCTTGTTACTGCAAGGCTAATGCCTGAGGTGGACAGTGTGACAGTAAGCATAAATATTGAGAATATCAGCTGATACAGGCCCATACCCTCTGAGCCTATCTGCTGAGATAAATAGGAGCGGTATCCCATATTTGTAACTCTCAGGAACAGTGACACCAGGGTAAGCAGGGCTCCCTGCAGGAAAAACTTTTTCTTTGTCATTGGGCTACTCCCTCCATGCAGTGTATATAGGAAACACACTTAAAAACCGGCAAATATCGATTTTTAAGCTAGGCAGAAAAGCTGCCCGTGTTATCTATAAACAGTAAAGATTTCAGAAAAAGATTGACAAAAAAGTATACTTAGTATAAAATGGCTATCAAGCTTAGGCAAAAATAAAGCAGAAAAGAGTAGAGCATATGAGCGAAAACTGGACCGAGATAAAAATAACCGTACCGGCTTCAAAGGCAGACCTGGCTGGAGACATAGCTAACATGACTGTGCCTCATGGTATCTATATTGAAGACTACTCCGATTTAGAAGAAAAAGCCATGGAAATCGCCCATATCGACCTGATAGACGAGGATTTGCTGGCAAAAGACCGCACTAAGGCAATCGTGCACGTGTACATCAGCCCTGAGGACAACCCTGCTGAAGCTGTCTCATTCCTTGAGGAACGCTTGAATGCCTGTGGAGTTGAGTATAGCATCGACCGCGCCTCCTGTGCTATGGACGATTGGCTCAATAACTGGAAGAAATATTTTAAGCCTATATCCGTTGGAAAGAAGCTGCTCATTCGCCCTATCTGGGAGGACGATTTTGACAACATGGGCCGCGCCGTATTAAACCTGGAGCCTGGCTTGGCATTCGGTACCGGGACCCACGAGACCACCCGGCTATGTATGGAGCTCATTGAAGAATATATGGTCCCCGGAGTAGATTTCCTTGACGTCGGCTGTGGCAGCGGCATACTGTCTGTGGCGGCACTGCTCCTTGGCGCTGAATCCGCAGTAGGCGTGGACATCGACCCGCTGGCTGTGAAAACTGCCCTTGAAAATGCCCGGCTAAACAGTGTAGACAGCAAGTTCACCGGTATCTGCGGCAACCTTGCGGACAAGGTGTCCGGAAAATACCAGGTGATAGCCGCAAATATCGTGGCAGACATTGTGATAGAGCTGAGCCGCTCTGTACCGGAGTTTCTTGCCCCGGACGGTGTTTATATCATCAGCGGAATCATTGACACACGTGAACAGGATGTGCTGGACGCACTTGAGGATAGGTTCACCGTGATACAGCGAAAAGCTGAGCGCGGCTGGGTAGCTATGGCACTGAAAGCAATCGTGAGATGAGCAATTACGAGTTTAATTGCCCTCTCAGTCACTGCACCGCCTATTTATTGAAAATGTGCCTACTTGAGGCAAAAATAAAGAAAGCGAGGTCAAAACAATGAATATGATACTCGAAACAGAGCGAATGCGCCTGCGCACCTGGCGCATGGAAGACATACAGGATATGTATGTCTACGCCAAAGACCCGGACGTTGGCCCGTGGGCTGGCTGGAAGCCCCATGAGAGCCTTGAGGAGTCTCGCGAAATAGTAAGCAGATGGGTCAATAATACCGACGAAAATAACATAAAGTTTGCTTTGGAGGAAAAAGCCAGCGGCAGAGTTATCGGGTCGATTGGTATTGAGCCTGACGGCAAGCGGCCTAATATTGATGGCTGCCGAAACCTTGGATATGTACTGGGCAAGAATTACTGGGGCCAGGGACTTATGACTGAAGCTGTCCGCGCAGCCATAGACTACGCCTTCCGGGTGCTGAAGCTGCGTCTGCTGACAGTAAACCATTACACCATAAATGACCGCTCCCGCCGGGTGATAGAGAAATCCGGCTTTGTGTATGACGGCACTCTGCGCTCTGGCAGCAGTATCTATAACGGCGAGGAACGCGACCTGTGCTGCTATTCCATGCGCGCCTGGGAATATTGGGCAATGCGTGCAAAGGAGTCCGGATTCTCTCTGGAACTGCCTGAGGATATTGACCGTGGAGAGCTCCAAGCTATGCAGAAAGAGTTTATAGACGTTGACAAGGATGTCACCCCCTTCGGGCTGGACCCGAAGGATATGCGCTTTGACCGGTGGCTGGAGCGCAGCGTCGCCTGGCGCTTCGTCGTACCGGCCACCTTCGCAAAATCTACCCTATACATCCTGAAAAGCCCACATACCGGCCCTACAGGAGCTCTTGACCTGCGACATTACCTCACTGAACGCCTCAAAAACGGCGGCGGTAACATAGGCTATGGCATTCGCCCCAGCCAGCGAAGAAACGGCTTTGCGCCGTACATGCTGGGGCTAGGTATAGAGAAAGCCAAAGCCATAGGGCTTGACCGTGTTCTTGTCTGCTGCGACGACGACAACCCTGCCTCTGCCCATACAATCGAGGACTGCGGCGGTAAGCTGGAGAATGTAGTTGACGGCCTGCGGCGCTATTGGATAACAATATAATATAAAAATAATCCGGGAGCTTTTACACTCTCGGATTATTTTTATCACTATATTTTCTTCAAATACCAGTCATTGACAATTTTTTCGTCGCCATCACCCATAAATGCGTGCTCTCTGCCGGGTGATACAGTCAAATCACATCCATGAGCCTGGGCAAACTTCTGTATAACCTCCTCAGACTGAAACCAGTCTTTCCCGCCATACAGAATGGCTGTTGGAATATCCCACGCTGTAATGGGATTCGCCTTTACATACTGGTAATAATCCCACCGTAAAGGGTCCACCGGGTTACTGGCCTCGCCCTTTTTCCGCAGCTCGTCCTCTGTTATACCAAACTGTTTCATCATTTTCTTCACCAGGAACTCCATGTCCACAATAGGCGACTGGAACAGGCATTTCGCTATCGGCAGTCTTCTATATGCGTGCAGGCTGAAAAATGCTCCCAGGCTTGATCCAAAGAGGCAAACAGATCTCCAATGCTCAAACGCATACCCAGCGATCAGTTTAAGGTCCCGCGACCCGTTCCAGATATCGCAGTGGCACTCATGGTCATTTGCGCGCTCACCGTGCTCGGGGAGATCGAAGCTCAGGGTCTGATATCCTTTTTCTTCCGCGATAACGGCAAAATCCTCGGCAAATTCCTTTCGGGACATCTTGCCGTGGACGTGGATATAGGCCTTGTCAGCCTCTCGCCCCCAAGTTAAAGCTGGAATACCGCCGATACTCAATTTCTTGACTTCAATAATATTTTTACTCATATCCTTGTTCCTTTATATACGTAATATCTTATATATATCGCATATATACAAGGCTTCGGGACTTCAGTTTCGCTCCATGCTGGTCGTCCCTAAAAAGCCCCGCATGGAGCTGAAACAATGGCAAGCCGCATAGCTGCTCCTTTCCAGGCTTATGGCTTAAAGCTGTCCTTGAGTTTCACAGAACGGTTAAACACCAGGCTGCCGGGTTTGCTGTCCCTGCTGTCGGCGCAGAAATATCCCTGCCGCATGAACTGGTAGCTCTCTCCAGGCTTAGCCCCGGCCAGCGACGCCTCTGCCTTACAGCCTGTCAGCACCTCTAACGAATCCGAGTTCAGATAATCCAGAAAGTCACCTTCTTCCGGGTTGTCAACGGTGAACAGATTGTCATATATACGCACCTCGGCATCAACAGCGTTCTTGGCGTCCACCCAGTGTAAAGTTGCTCCCTTTACCTTGCGTCCGTCTGCAGGGTCGCCGCCACGGCTGTTCGGGTCGTACTCCGCAGTTATTTCTATAATATTACCATTTTCATCAGCCGTAAAGCCCGTGCACTTTACAATATATGCACCTTTCAAACGGCACTCCGGTCCATCCGGATATAGACGCTTATACTTCGGCACCGGCTCCGCCATGAAGTCCTCTGCCTCTATCCAGAGCTCCCTTGAGAAGCTTATCTCTCTGCTGCCGTCCTCAGGACAGTTGGGATTGTTCTCGACTGTAAAGGTTTCAACCTTGTCAACAGGATAATTAGTAATCACAAGCTTCACCGGGTGCAGCACCGCCATAACCCGCTGAGCCGTCATATTCAAATCCTCTCGAAGGCAATACTCCAGGAAGGCGTACTCCACCGTAGAAGCGGCTTTAGACACACCGTTCCTCTCGGAAAAGCTGCGGATTGCCTGAGGAGTATATCCCCGGCGGCGCAAACCGCAGATAGTCGGCATCCGCGGGTCATCCCAGCCGTCCACATATCCACCCTCCACCAACGCCCGAAGCTTTCGCTTGCTCATGACCGTATGGTCTATCCCCAGGCGTGCAAATTCAATCTGTCGAGGCTTTGAAGGCAGGGTTACATTTTCAATGACCCAGTTATAGAATGGCCTATGGTCCTCAAACTCCAGGGAGCATAACGAGTGGGTTATGTGCTCCATCGCGTCCTCAAATGGATGTGCATAGTCATACATTGGATAGATACACCACTTATTACCTGTCCTATGGTGCGCAGCATGGTTGATACGGTATATCACCGGGTCGCGCATATTGAAGTTGCCGGAGGCCAAATCTATTTTTGCCCGGAGGGTCATGCGCCCATCCTCAAACTCTCCGGCACGCATACGCCTAAATAAATCCAGGCTCTCCTCCTTGGGTCGGTCCCTGTATGGGCTGCTGGCGGGCGTATTCAGGTCGCCGCGCATCTCTCTCATCTGCTCCTGTGAGAGCTCACAGACATAGGCCAAACCTTTTTCAATAAGCTCAATGGCACCCTCATACATCTCTTCAAAATAGTCTGACCCATAGTAAAAACGGTCTTCCCAGTCATAGCCCAGCCAGTGAATGTCGTCCTTTATGGCATTTACATACTCCACATCCTCTTTAGTGGGGTTTGTGTCGTCCATCCGCAGATTGCATATGCCACCAAAACGCTGGGCTGTGCCGAAGTCCACATATATAGCCTTTGCATGGCCAATATGCAGGTAACCGTTGGGCTCTGGCGGGAATCTGGTATGCACCTTCATTCCCTCTGTGCGGCCCCCCGGCCCGATATCCTCCTTCACAAACTCATCAATAAAGTTGGTGCTGACGACCTCAGTATTTTCGCCTTTATATTCCTCGCTCATTATATTACCTTCTTTACACATTTATTTTATCGAATTACGCCAGCTTGCCAAGCCCAGCCCTAAGCCTGCGGAGAGCCTCATCCCTGCCCAGCAGTGCTAGTATTTCCATGGCCCCGCCTGGTGTCACAAGCTTGCCCGCAGCCGCTATGCGCACAGGCCATAGTAATGTGCCATTCTTAACCTCCAGCTTTTGGGCTAGACCTATCATCGCTTCGTGAATCGTGTCCAGCTTCCAATCGGGCAGCTTCTCCAGCACTTCTATGGCTGACTCAAGCATCTTGGGCGAATTTTCCAGGTTAGTCTTCGACTTCTTGTTCACAAAGAAATCGGTTGGATAGTCCGGCAGCTCCTTAAAGAAAGCTAATAGCGCAGGTATCTCATTGAACTTCGTCAGCCGAGCCCGCAGTATAGAGTCCAGCACATCCCAAGGCTTCTCCCTATCCCCAAATATCTCCTTATAGCAGGGCATCGCGTGGGCAAGAAAATCCTCGCTGCTCATGGCTTTGATATACTCACTGTTAAACCAGTTGAGCTTGTCATAATCAAATACCGCCGGAGATTTGCTGATACGGTCCACCGAAAAATTCTCCACCAGCCCTTGCAGGCTGAATACTTCCTGGTTATCTCTGGGGGCCCAACCCAGCAGGGCAATATAGTTGGTAATGACCTCCGGCAGATAGCCGTCCTGCACAAGCCCCTCAAAGCTCGTGGAGCCGTGCCTCTTTGCCAGCTTCGATGTGGTACCATCTTCATTGCGGCCCATTATCAGCGGCAGGTGGATATATGTGGGCTGCTCCCATCCCAGCGCCTCATAAAGCATCTGATACTTGGGCGTGGATGTCAGATACTCGCTGCCTCGCACCACATGGGTTATATTCATCAGGTGGTCGTCTATAACATTTGCAAAGTTGTACGTTGGATAGCCGTCTGCCTTGATGAGTACCTGGTCCTCTATCTCCTTATTCTCTATAGTTATCTCTCCAAATACCTCGTCTTTGAAGGTAGTAGAGCCGGTAAGCGGCACCTTCTGCCTGATAACATATGGAGTCCCCGCGTCCAGAAGCTTTTGAACCTCCTCCTGCGGAAGCTCACGGCAGTGGCGGTCATATCCACCGAATCCCTGCTCATGAAGCTGCTCCAGCCGCTCCTTGGTGCAGAAGCAGTAGTATGCCTTCCCCTCCCTCACCAGCTGCTCAGCATACGGCTTATATGTGTCCAGACGTTGGCTCTGGATGTATGGGCCGTACTTACCGCCTATATCAGGTCCCTCGTCGTGCTTCAGCCCAACCTTCTCCAGTGTGCGGTAGATTACGTCCACGGCACCCTCCACGTAGCGCTCCTGGTCTGTATCCTCCAGGCGGAGTATAAAGTCCCCCCCCTGGCTCTTAGCTACCAGATACTCATAAAGGGCCGTGCGCAGGTTGCCCACATGCATAAACCCCGTAGGGCTTGGGGCAAATCTTGTCCTTACATTGCTCATGGTCTTCCCTCTTTTCACTTCATTAGCTTTGCCTTTTATCATACAATAAACCGGCGTGATTGGCAAGATATAATTTAGCCGTCCTGGGCATAATTTTACCACAAGACGGCTGTTTACAGCGATTTTAACTCTGCTTTTAGCTACTTACGCAACTCCCTGGTCCTTCAGATACTGAACATACTCCTCAAGGCACATATTCAGGCGGTTCATTTCCCTGGCGTTCTCAGCACCCACATACCTGTAATGCCAGCTTTCGTTGTCTATTCCTGTAATTTCTACCTTATCCGAACGGTAACGCTGCACAAAGCCGTAGTCCTCCGCATATTCACTCAGCCATCTGTATGTGTCTGTCTCCTCAAAGGCGTCATCCACATCGTTTAAGTCCACCACAAATCCGGTATGGTGCTCACTGTGCCCGGGGCGGGCTATGGTACGCAGTGAAAGCTCTCTAGCCTCTTCCTCAGACATACCGTTATTCATATGCTGCTCTATTTCCCGGTTTAGTATTATCTCCTGTTCCTCCACGCTGCGGTAGCCCGAGCATATCCACAGACTCACACCGTCCTCCTGGGCGGCGCGCATCATTGCACTTAGCTGGTCATATACTCGGATGTCAACGGCTTCCTCGCCTATAAAGCTTGGAGTCACTTCCCAGTTTTCCGGCAGCTTAACCTCATCGTTCACCAGCACCAGGAACGGGTCTGAAAGCTGCTGGAAGCTGCTTTCCTCCGGCTTCACATCCTGCCTTGTATATGCGTCCTGCTGGCTGCTGCTTTCAACGCGGATAGGCGTACCGGCAGTCTGCTTTACAGGCATATCAGCGCCGCCGTCAGCAAAGCTCAGCGATATAACCACTGCAGCCATACACGCCAACATTGCCCCAATAACAATTAACGCCGCCAAAGTTTCCTTAGCCCGCCGCCTCTGCTGCCTTGAGCGCCGGGAAATATTATTTTCTGCCATATTGACCATCCTCTCTGTAATCTGTTTGCAAGAAGAATATTCTTGACAGAAAAAGACTGCCGGCTGTACAATACTATTGCACTTTCTTTTCTGCCATCCAAGGGTTAGACAGAAAATCATTTAAAAAGGTAAGCAAAATTTTTTTGTTCCAAAGCATATTATAATGTGTAACCGTCTGCAAGTCAACGGATACTCTGTAAACTTTCCTGTATGCACAAAAAATCGTTCTACAATATGCGACAAGTTTTTACAAATTTCCACAATATATCGTACTTTACTATTTTTTCAGCAAAGGAGCGCACCAATGAAAAAAATTTATATTTACGGAGACCGTGAGAAGCGTTTAAATTATGTTGAAGCTCTTGAGGACTGCGGAGCTCAGGCGGTTGTATCCACAGATGTGCGTGATGCCGAAAGCTGCGACGCCCTGCTTCTGCCCGGAGGCGCTGACATGGACCCCAGCTTCTATGGCGAGGATAACCATGGAAGTAATGGCATAGACCGCGGCCTAGACCTCACAGAGCTGGCGTTAGTCAATGCCTTTCACAGCCGGCCTATTCTTGGCATATGCCGCGGTATGCAGGTGCTGAACGTGGCCTTTGGCGGCACGCTGATACAGGACCTCCCCACCGCCGCTGTACACCGCTGGCAGGAGTGTGACCAGGTACATATTGTCTCCGCTCCAAAGGACAGCTTTCTTTATAGTCTATATGGCGAGCATTTCTCCGTCAACAGCGCACATCACCAGGGTGTCTCCCGACTTGGTGACGGCTTCAGCATAGCTGCTATAGCCCATGACGGAGGTATAGAGGCTATTCAATGGCCTGAAAAGCGGATATATGCCGTACAATGGCACCCCGAGCGCCTCACTCTGCATCATAAGCGAGCAGATTCTGTTGATGGTAAAGATGTATTTCAATTTTTCCTGGGAAATATATAGCTGCAAAAAATGCTGAAAAAGCATAGATTGCTATACAAAAGGAGTATTGGACATATTAGGCTAGCCGCGATATAATAATTAAAAGAATACTACAAACGGAGGAATTATAGTGAAATATACAAAACTCGGCAATTCAGATTTGAGCGTTTCACGAATCTGTATGGGCTGCATGGGCTTCGGCGACCCTCAAAAGGGAATGCACTCATGGACGCTTGACGAACATAATTCAAAAGTGATAGTAAAGCGTGGGCTGGAGCTTGGCGTCAACTTTTTCGACACTACTATCTCCTACCAAGGCGGCACTGGCGAAGAATATCTCGGACGAATCCTGCGGGATTTAGCCAGGCGTGAGGATGTAGTCGTTGCTACCAAGTTCCCTCCCCGGACCCAGGCAGAGATTGACGCCGGAATAAGCGGAAGTCAGCATGTACAGAATATGTTAGACCAGAGCCTTAAAAATCTTGGCACGGACTATATTGACCTTTACATCGTCCATTCCTGGGACTATAACACCCCGATTTTCGATATTTTGGACGGTCTAAATAACGCCGTAACGCTGGGCAAGGTCCGGGCCATAGGCATCTCCAACTGCTACGCCTACCAGCTGGCAAAGGCCAACGCCCTGGCTGAAGCCCACGGATTTCCTAAATTTGTGTCCGTTCAGGGCCACTACAACCTGATTTTCCGTGAGGAGGAGCGCGAAATGGCACGGCTCTGTGCCGAAGACAATATTGCAATGACTCCCTACAGTGCCCTTGCATCAGGCCGGCTGGCAAAACGTCCTGGTGAAAGCTCCAAGCGGCTTGAACAGGATTCCTATGCCAAAGGCAAGTATGACGCCACCGCCGGGCCGGACAGCCAGATTATCAACCGGGTATCGGAGCTGGCTGATAAATATGGTGTAAGCATGACAGAGATTTCCCTGGCCTGGCTGCTGACAAAAGTAACCTCACCAGTGGTGGGCGCTACAAAACTTCACCATATTGAGGACGCTGCAAAGGCGATTGACTTGGAGCTTACACCCAGCGAACTGCAATACTTAGAGGAGCCGTATGTTCCTCATAAGCTGGTTGGGGTTATGGCGCAAAACTCATAATGCGCACCTAATCATCCCCCTAGTAGGGATAACTCCTAAATAGCATGGAAAGTTTGACGCCATATTACAATCACGGGCTGCCGGGTGGTGCCTATAAACGACAGAAAACTTCTTAAAAGCCTGTTTATGAGCCGCAGATAAGGTGGCACCAGCGCGACATGGTACGCGGCTAATAAGATGGGGCTACACTCACACAATAAATGCCACCGGCTTCGCCGGTGGCATTTATTGTGTGGAAGCAACATTTAATTCATTTTTGACTATTTCTTATTATGGGGAATCAGAAAATTCGGCTTTTACCGTATCCCCCGGCAACTTTTGTAGAGCTGGAGCTCAAACATCCGGCCGACATTGGCAGCAACACGACAAGCCATTCATGATATGCTTTATGTGCTTCATGTCCAGAGCGATTAGGCTACACCACATTTGGCACAGATACCATAAAATACGCTATGGTCAGCGAACCTTTTATTATCCTCCAAATCATTTGGGGTTTCAAAATTAACGTACAAATAATAAACTATCTATAGGCGTTATTTTCGCTTAAACCTTCCCCAAAATAATCCCAAAACATCGAAATCTATAGCAGGACATACCGATAGCCCCCACTATTCACGCCACTTTCTCCAAGCACAGCACCACTTTATAGATTCGCCAAATTTTCCATCTGCCTTTGCAGTTCTCCCACAATCTCCTCATTTGTGGACATTCCCCGAGTGATCCCAGCCATATCCTCAACCAGGTTTTGAGTCCGCCCTGCCGCGCTGTGCACGCCCTCCGCCGCGCCGCCGATGGCGTCGGAAATATTGGCGATGGAGCCGGCTACCTCGTCCATAGCTTCCCGCAGACGCTCTACCCGGCTGTTGAAAGCTTCGATACTTCCCTCTACATAAATTGCATCGTCGCGGTACTGCTTGCCAGACTCCGCCGAACGCTGGAACTGCTCAAGCACTGCATGGCCCAAATACTCCACCAGCTCCTGGGCGCTGCTGGAAAGATAGTCAACCGCCCCGGTAACTACGCCATTCACCCGCTGGATGTGTCCAGCAGTTTCCGCACACGAATCGGCCAAGGTGCGTATCTCCCGGGCTACCATGGCAAAGCCTTTGCCTGCTTCCCCTGCCCGGGCCGCTTCAATTGCCGCATTGACTGCAATCAGGTCGGTTGATGAAGAAATAGAGAGAATGTCTTTGGTTAGACTGCTGATTTCCCCAACGCTTTTGCTCTTTTCGATAGCTGTGCCCAGCTGGGATATAATTTCCTCTGTCCGCGCCCTAACCGATTCCATATTGTTGCGGGCGGTTTCCTCAACCTCCTCGGCTCTCCCCCGCATTTCCACCGAATAAGCTGTAATTGCGGCACACTCCTCTGCCATGTCCTGGGCGTCTGCCCGGGTTACGGCAGCGCTTCCACTGATAGTCTCCGTGCTTCCGGAGACCTCCTCCAAAGCGGCGGAGAGCTGAGACGTTAGGCTAGAAAGTGCCTGCACGCTGCCGCTGGAGCTATGGATGCGGTCATGCACCTGCCCCACCACTCCGCCCAGCCGCTGGGAGCTGTCCTGCAGTGTTCCTATAGCCTGACGGATTGGGACCATAACATATTTCTTTACGATACGGAATGCCGCCACCACCAGGATGATACCAGCCGTCAGGGTGCAGGCGCTGATTATCAGCGAGGTAAGGTATACTATAAACAGCCTGTCCCGGGCCTCACCCGCCAGAGTGCTGGCAGATGTATACAACTCATCTATCCGCTTCTCTGCCGAGCTTCCGTAAGACGCCACGTCTCCATTTGCCATGGCATAAGCCTCCTGGGTTTTGCTGTCCGCGCTGGCGCATACCAGCCTTACCAGAGCGTGCTTGAAGGCGTCATAGTCCTCTAAAAGCGCCTGATACGTCTCGCTCTCTTCTTCTCTGACAAAGCTTTCGTATGCATCCAGTCTTTCGTCCAGTGCCGCCTCCTCGTCTTTGATTTCCTGCACCAGCTGAATCATAGTGCTGTGGTCCGCCGCGACGATATGCGATAGGGCCAGCCGGTGTATTCCCATCATCGACCGCCGTATCTCCTCCAGCTTGGTCTCGCTTGCCATGTAAGTATCAACTATAGTACCTGCGTTGGCATTGACGTTGTTGACGCCGAATACAGCCAGTATGTTGGAAAGCAGCGCCACAAGTCCAAGCAGAACAATAGGCAGTATCAGGCGCTGCTGCAGGGTAAGCTTGCCTTTCATTAAATCCCCTCCGAGAAATATTATAGGATATATGCTACAATATAAAGTTCCCTATCGTGCCGTAACTCCCTCCACAAGCCTGTCCAGCTGTTCCTGCAAGGGAACTTCACCCGGATTACCTTGGGCCATATTTCCGGCGAACTCAGTAACCGGGTCCCAGAATTTTCCTCCTACCCGCTGCAGCTGTGAAAACTCAGACTGGGCTAGCAGTGCCGCGATTGCCGGGGAACCCTGCACTTCAGGGGAATTTGCCGCGTTTATGTTGGAGGGTCCCTGCCCCCTTACTGCAAAGCGGCGGGATTGCCCGCTCTCGCTGGTAATCCATTCAGCCAGCCGGGAAGCCCACTCAACCTCAGGCGAATAGGCGTTGACTCCAATCAGCTTGCACCCAGAGAAGGATGCCATCTGGATTTGCTGTCCGGCGCAGTCAAAGGTTGGCAGCTTTGCCGCTCCAGTGTTTTTTTCCCCCCAGGCCTCTTCCACTGCCACCGCGTTCCATACGCCGCTGACACCGGCCGCCACTGAGCCGTCCTGTACCCCTGCCAGAAAATCCGTGTCCAGCCGGCTGGCAAATCCCGGGCTGGCTGCAATATCCAGCATAGCCTGCGCCACGTCAACCCCGCAGATAGGCCCTTCGGTACTATTCCAGGTACAGCTGTTGGTAATACCGTCGTCGTTTATCCGCACCTCCATGCCGGTATTGCCAAAAAAGGCATACACATACCAGGCAGAGGACCAATCCATGGTTACCACTTTCCCG
Source organism: Acutalibacter sp. 1XD8-36 (assembly GCF_009917525.1). Classification (GTDB taxonomy): domain Bacteria; phylum Bacillota; class Clostridia; order Oscillospirales; family Acutalibacteraceae; genus Acutalibacter. Next base: position 83,713 of record NZ_QZDU01000001.1, on the reverse strand, counting down.
GCCTTTGCCGCCGATTCTATCAGGCGGTTAAAGTTCTGTATGTCCTCGTCTGTAAAATAAGCTTTATTATAATATAAAAAATACCCGTTGTCCGCAGTCAGCGGATAGGCGTAGAGCTTACCGTCCACGCTTGCAGCTTCCACAGCGGCAGGCAGATTTGCGCTGCCAATACCTGCCGTGTCCTCAGGAGGCTCTAGGGCTCCGGCTGCAGCCAGTGCCGCCAGCTGGTCGTCCGCAAAGGCGAACACGTCCGGCCCGCCCTCCAGGTCAGCCAACAGTGCGTCTTTGCAGCCGGATTCGCTCTGGGCCTGATAGGTAAACTCAAAATCAGCCTGTCCCGCATACTGTTTTTGGAATGAGCTGAAAAGCTCCCTAAGTAACTCCTCATCTTCCTGAGCTCCCCACACCGTTAGGGCCACCGTCCCTGACGCGGGCTCAGCCTCCTGCTGCATGGGTTCCCGGCTCGTACAAGCTGACAGTAACAGCAGTACGCCAGCAACCAGTAAAAAGAGACTCTTTCGGACCATAAATCATCATGCCTTTCTATGACTTTTGACAGCAGCGCCAGACGGTCACCGCAAAGCGCAATTCTAGTGTATTATACCATATTATGACTTACCTGGCAACCCTTTTGATGTCTTCCCATCAAAGTGCATAATACAATTTGACAAACCCAAATCACAGGAGTATAATATAATAATAAATACATTGTATCAGCAACCGCTGTATTTACTAAATCACCTGGAATAAAGAGGAAACCATATGCCCATCAATAAAGCCATGCTGGCAGCACTTAGCCTATTGTCCTATCCTGAGCTGGACATAGAAAGAACGTACCTGGTGGAGCGCAAGCTGCAAAAACTGACCTCGCGCCGAGCCAGAAAGCCCTGGCTCTATAGGATATGGGAGCATACTGTGCCCTCCGGCGAGAGCCATATTCCCATGCGCATTTTTACCCCCAAGCAGCGGAAGATGGCTTGTGTCCTGCTGTTTTTTCATGGCGGGGGCTGGGTTACGGGCTCTATTGATTCTTATGACGGTATATGCGGCGATATGGCTGCCCAGACCGGCTGTGTTGTGGCTTCGGTTGACTATCGGCTGGCCCCTGAACACCGCTTCCCTGCGGCAGTGGAGGATTGCTATGCTGCCGCCCGGGAGGTTTTCCTGCACAGCGGCCTGCTGGATGTGCCACCTGAAAACGTGGTACTCATAGGTGACAGTGCCGGTGGAAACCTGGCTGCCGCGGTCTCCCTTATGGCCCGTGACAGAGGTGAGTTCCTTCCCACCGGGCAAATCCTAATCTACCCCGCAGTAGGGAATGACTATTCAGAGGATTCCCCTTTCCCTTCCGTGCGGGAGAACGGGACAGGCTATCTGCTCACTTCCAAGCGTGTGCGGGATTTTTTCGCCCTGTACCGCAACAGTGAATATGACCTGGAAAACCCCTACTTTGCGCCGCTGACCGCAAAGTCCTTTGTAGACCAGCCAAATACCCTGATAATCACAGCCGAATTTTGTCCCCTTCGAGACGAGGGCGAGGCATACGGCGACAGGCTGCGGGAAGGTGGTAACCATGTGGAGACCCACAGAATCCCCGACGCCCTGCACGGCTATTTCTCTCTCCCGGTATGGTTTAAGCATGTAAAAGAGACGTATGCTATCATGAATTCTTTCCTGGAGGAAAATTATGATGGATAGAAATTATCTTCCTTGGTGGCGACTGGACAATGCTGCAAAGATATTTCCCTCCACCAGCTCGGCTCACGACTCTAAAGTGTTCCGCTTTTTTTGCGAGCTGGAGGAAGATGTAGAGCCTGCCGCCCTCCAAACCGCCCTTGACAAAACTATGGAGCAGTTCCCCATCTACCGCTGTGTGCTAAGGCGGGGATGGTTTTGGTATTATCTTGAGGAAAGCCCTTTGCCTGCCCTGGTGCGCCCGGAGCAGCTGCCACCCTGTTTCCCCATCTACCCCTCTCCCCGGCGCAGCCTGCTGTTTCGCGTGCTATACTACCGCCGGCGCATAAGCCTGGAGGTGTACCATGTTTTGTCTGACGGAGCCGGGGCTCTTGATTTTTTGCGGGTACTGGTCTACGAATATCTTTATATACGGCACTCTGATGATAACCTTTCCGCCAACTGCGTACCAGTTTTAGGTATATCCGACCAGCAGAAGGAGGCGGACAGCTTCCAAAAATACTATGAAAAACCTGCAAGACGGTTTGGCCTCTCTCCTTCCGCTTATCAAATACCTGGCAATCGCCTGCCCAAAAATCAGCTTGCCATACTGGAGGGAAAAATTTCCGTTAAAGAGCTTTTGGCCTGCGCCCGGGCCCGGAAGGTTACCATTACCGAACTGCTTACTGCCGTCCTGCTTCGCTCCATCTATGAGGGGATGCCGGTACGCAGCCGGAAAAAACCAGTGGTGGTTACTGTCCCTGTAAACCTGCGGAACTATTTCCCCTCGTTCTCCTCACGTAACTTTTTCGCCATTATCCACGTAGGCTATGATTTCAGCAAAAACAGCACCGACCTTGAGGCAGTGCTGGACCAAGTGAAGCGCAGCTTTCAGGAAAAGCTTACAGTAGAAAAGCTGAAAACGCACGTAGACAGCCTATGTGCTCTGGAACATAATTTTCTTGCACGGATTGCACCGCTGCCATTGAAGGACGTGGTGCTTCGGTATGCCAACCGCATTGCCGCCCGGGCAGCCACTGTCTCCTTCTCCAATGTCGGTAAGCTCTCCATGCCCGAGGGCTCGGAGAAGTATATACGGCAGTTCGGCGTCCTCACCTGTGCAGGATGCCTTCAGGCCTGCTCCGTCTCCTTTGAGGACAGCTTTGTTATCACATTTGCCAGCCCCTATCGCTCCAGGGAAACAGAACGAATCTTTTTTCAAGAGCTTTCCCGGCTGGGGCTTGATGTAACGCTGACTACAAATATAGAAAAAGAGGTGGAGCAAAATGCTGTTCTGTGAACAATGCAGGGTGCATGTGAAAGGAGCCCTTCACCGCTGTCCTCTCTGCCAGAGCCCACTGTCGGGCACGCAGGAGGAAAATGTCTACCCTGTGCTTCTGCCCGCCAAAAGGACTATGCGGATGTTTCTGCGGCTTGCTGCCCTGGCTACCGTTGTGGTTGCCGTAATCTGCTCCGCTGTGAACTTCAGTTTACCACAAACCGGCTGGTGGAGCGTGTTAGTCATTGCCGCCTTAGCCAGCACCTGGCTGGTATTGGGGGTCACAGTCCATAAGCGGGGCAGTCCTATGAAAGCTATTGTCTGGCAGCTGGGAGTAATATCTGTCACCACCTTTTTATGGGATGTATTCACCGGCTTCGCCGGTTGGTCCCTGGATTTTGTGCTGCCCATATTTATTCCCTGCGCCCAGCTAGCCGCCTTTATTGTGGCGATGGCACTATGCCTGCGCCCAGCAGAATATCTATTCTGTATGACCTTCTGCATTCTTGCAGGCTTTCTCCCTCTGTTACCATTGTTATGCGGTGCGATTGGAATTATTTACCCGTCTGTTATCTGCGTGGGTATCAGCCTTGTGGCCCTGGCAGGGTTGCTCTTGTTTAAGGGCCGGGAGCTGAAGGACGACGCGGTGCGGCGTCTGCATCTATAGGTCGCCTCTCGCAAGGGGGTAAATTGCTGTGCGAGTACAGTCCGATAGCTAATAATATTTTATAAGAAACTATTATTGACATCTCGCGATATATGTGGTAAACTAATGTCAAAAAGGCATTGTCAACAACACAATCATAACAAAATTAACGAACTTCCGACGGAACGATGGTAAACATGTTTCCTAGAATTCTGAAAGTCACCCGACTTAATCAATAACAGGCAATGTCATGCTGTAGACGTTGCCTGTATCACTGTTTTTGCCCAAACTTTATTGGCTAAATTTTCCTATATTTCCTTTATAGGAGGTTTTTCAATGAGAAAATACAAAGATTTGCTAAAACCATATCTCCGCAATATTCTAAATATTTTAAGATATGAAAACAGCATGACCCAAAAAGAAATGGCTCATTTCTTCTACATATCCACACGCTCTTACTGTGACTTGGAGGGAGGCAAGTATTCTCTTTCCGCTGTTAGCCTAATAATTTTGCTCGCCTATTTACCCAACGATGTAATGGTGCAGGTAGTTCGGGAATTTTTCAATCTAATCTTGGACGAGCAGGATAAAGAGGACGATTAATGGTACCAAGGACTTGGAGACTTGCTGTATGAGCTTAAACTGGCAATGTTGAAGAAGGGGTGAGAGCCGTAAAGTCTCTTTCTTCTCTTGAGATTGCTTGTTTCTTCTGATTTTGTACGCCGCGTGGCTAGCTTTGCATTTCTTCATAACACTAAATACTATAGGTTTAATTGTTGCAGAATGTTCTCTTTTCATCGCAGGGCACGGCTTGCACATACTGGCAAAAAAGCGCAACATTCCCTCGTTGAAAATTTTGCCGATAAAAGGGATTGACATTTGCCTTATGGCGTGCTATAATAGCGAGGCACTGAAAGATAGGGGTATAGCTCAGCTGGTAGAGCAGCGGTCTCCAAAACCGCGTGCCGAGGGTTCGAATCCTTCTGCCCCTGCCAAAGACGTTGCCTGGCGGCAAGTCTGATTGGCCCGGAATTCCTTGGAATTCCGGGCTTTTCTCGTGTTTTGGGGTGGTGGGATGCGGTCTACAATGCCGCTCTCTATGGCGTGTATTTTGCGCTTTTTTTGCATCCGTTTCTAACCTTTCCATCTGGTACATCATCAATAAATCATCAAAAATCCGGGGTGCTCTCCCATGTACCGCCTTGCTCTCGCTAAAAATTGAACCCGTCTGTGATTCCTTGCAGGCGGGTCGTGTCTTTTTTGACATAGTACATCTCGGTTGTCTGCGAGGTGCTGTGGCCTAGAAGGTCAGCTACCTGTCTAGGAGAGAGGGCTTTGATAGTGCCATCTGGCTGTTTCACGCCACTTATCAATTGGGTCGCAAAATGATGTCTTAAACTGTGCAATCCCTTCTGCTCTATCCCAGCGGCTTTCAAAATTCTGTAGTACCGCTTGCGGAAGTTTACTGGCCTGGTGTAGCCGCCCTTCTCATCGCTCATGAGGGGCGCTGTGGGGCCGAAGTCGCGTTCCTGGCGCAACTCCCTTACTGCCTGCTCTGCGGCCCCGTTCAGGGGCACAAGCGTTCATTCTAGCGAACGCTTGTGTTTCTGCTGGCGGCTGTTCTGGTTCTTTATTCCAATTTTCCAAAGTTTGGGTCATCACACTTTTGTGGCCATCCACTCCTTTAGGACGGGTTTAACTGGAGGAGAGATATCTGCTGGCAGTTCGCCTATTGAGAAAAAGTGCAACTTTTCCACCTCATCATCGTGCATTTCAATTTCTCCTGAGTAGTTCTTACAGAGATAGACAATGTCAACAATATAAACTTCGTCGCCGTTAGGATAAATGTGATGAAATTCCTCACCAGAAAAGACACCGAATAGCTCCAACTCATTTGCGGTAAGGCCAGTTTCCTCTGTTAGTTCACGCCGTGCGGTACTTTCCGGTGTTTCTCCCAGTTCCATTGCACCGCCCGCATAGCCCCAGCAGTGGTTATCTGTCCGTTTCTGTAATAGGATTTTCCCTTCCGCATCTTCTACAATCACGCTGGCCCCCACCATGATAAGCGGTTGGTGCCCAACGTACTTTCGTAAATCCATAATATAATTTGGCATAATGCACCTCTTCGTTTTAAAGCTTTTTACAAGGATATTCTATCAGAATATAGGAAGTTTGTCAAATTGCGCAAACGCTAGCTTGAACATTTAAAATCTGTGCGTTGTGCTCTCCTTCAAAGTTTTGCGGGATTCGTCTGATTCCTGCAAGGCATCGTTAAAGGCTGCAACGTAGTCAGTCATCTTCTTGGTTACTTCAGCTTTGGTGGTGCCGGAGAATGATTTGCGCTTACGTTCCCCTTTCTCGTCCATGTACCAAACTGTGCCGCCCCAGCGGTCGTCGGTACGCTTAAAAGCTTTTCCATTCGTGAGCAGTTTCTTTTGTGCCATGCTTGTCAGCCTCCTTTCGTCAACAACACAACATACCACACCTTGTTTCGAAAGTCCACTGACATTTTTCTTACTTTTTGCTCTGGCATTTCCAGATTTCTAAAGGCCGTATTCTTTGTTTTGCGGCGCAAATTTTGAGCCAGGTGCCTTGCCCTTACAAAAGTGGGTCCGGGCTGCTGCCCGGTAATCGTGCCGTCCGACAACGTCGGACGAGCGCTCTGCTTGCCCTCCCAAAAAGGGGAGGATTTTTGCATGACATCAGCACTTCATTTGCAACCCCTGGAAGTTCCTCGCAATACCGCCGTTTTTCGCGATAGCAACCCCACTTTTCACTCCAAAGTGTCATCAGCAACCCCTATCGTGATTTTGCACTAAGAATCCCGGAATCCCTTGAAACGGCCGGCGTTGCCGGGCGTTGTGAACCGGCGGGTGGGTGCAGCGCAACCCACCCGCCTTTCTCCTGCTTGAAAATCGGATGACTGAGAATCTGTACTGTTTGTGCAAAGTATAGGATACTATAAACTGGACACCTTACGTCCTCTTTACAAAAGTTTTTGAAAAGATTTCCCCAAACTCTATCAATACTGTAATATTAGTGTGTCCTTAAACTACCGTAACTGCTTAGCGTCCTTTCCTCCATACACTATACACCTAAAAAATATGGCGGTTCTGATTTCTCAAAACCGCCGCAACTGAAGATAAGCCATGTATAAAAGTCTTTTCGCTCAGCGGTGTCTTTTCTTTCTGCCGCTGGGCAGTTTTTTCGTTCCTATTGCCGTGTTTCAATTCTCTTCATCAAAAAAGCGCACAATAGTGCAGCTATAACGAAGATTACAAGTAAAGGCCAGAGGTTATTCCAAATAAACGTACTCTCAGTCAAAAATGCGTATCCCCATGTCGCGGGAAATAATTTGCCAGCCATCACAAATGCCTTGGGCAGCATATTGTTCGGGAACATGATCCCTGAAAGCATCGTAGATGGAAGAAATAACAAGATAGATATCATTGAAGTATTTGCCGCGCTTTTTGCGGCTAATCCGATCACACTGGCAATGCTAAGCGATACGGCAATCAGGATGGTCACCCCCGCGAAATATGTTCCCGGATGTACCGGGATTTTTGCATCAAAGACAACCGGCGCAATGACATAAAGGATGAAACTCATAATGAGCAAATGAACAAACGCTGAAATATTTGTCAAAAATAAACCGAATGACAGGGGTACGCCATTCGCTTGGTATGCGTTCTTCACGTCACTCCTGTATATTTCCGCAAGCGATGGCGGCAATCCAATCAGCGCACCCATGGTGACGGAAAAGACTGTCATGGACTGAATCAAAGTATAGCGGCTCTCCGGCATAACGGATGTAAAAATCCCTCCCATGACTGCAAAAAACAGGAGTGGAACGGCATAGCACGTAATCAGCATTGTTTTGCTTCTTAAGTCCAGTTTCCATTGCAGTGCAATTCCATATAAAAAGCCGTTCATTCCCTACTCCCCCTTGCTATTTTTACAAAATGCTGTTCCAGAGAGCCACGGTCTACCTGGATGTCATGTATGTCCACACTCTTTTCCTGATAACCTTTCAATATGGAAATCAAACTGTCCCCAATGTTGTCAGCTTCAAAGGTTTCTGTTCCCTGGCTTGTTTTGATACAGATATTGTAATGTTTTCCGACCGCCTCCGTCAGTTCGTTTACTGTTCCCTCAAACGCTATCTGGCCATCTTTCAAAATCGCGATACTGTCACATAGGCTCTCTACTTCAGCCATATCGTGGCTTGCCAACAGGATCGTTTTTCCTTGGGCTTTCAGAGTGCGGATATACTCATGGAGAGAGATCCGCCCCTCGACATCCAACCCGGCAGTTGGCTCGTCTAAGAACACAATATCCGGATCACTGATTAAAGCCAGTGCCAAATGCAGCCGCCGTTTCTGCCCGGTTGACATCTCCCGATACTGTTTGCCGCTCAGATCGTTTACACCTAATGACACCAACATAGAGGTATTGACCGTTGCCTTATTCCATTTTGCGAAAAGACGAACAGCCTCTATCCCTTTGATATAGGCAGGCAGGGAAGCCGATTGTAACTGAATCCCCATACGCCCACTGATGGCTATACTCCCGCTGTCATACCTCCGCAAGCCCTCAATACATTCCAGCATAGTTGTTTTCCCTGCGCCATTTACACCCAACAGCGCGAAAATATCCCCTTTACGTATACACAAATCAACGCCTTTAAGCACCTCCTTTTTTCCATAGCTTTTACGCAATCCTTTTACTTGCAATGCGTCCGTCATGTTGTTTCCTCCTGGAATGGATTTATCCCCGAATTTGAAAAGTAAGCGCCCAATGCTGGTTCAATAAAAGCATTGGCTTGGGCCTGTTTCTGCCTCCACTCTTGATTGAGTTCCTCATTTTCCCCCATCTGCATGAGCTTAGGGAGCATAGTGGCATCCCCGCTTGTGAACTCCGAAATCATATCCCAGTAAGCTTTTGCGAATTGCAGCCCTTCCGTGCTGTCTGCCAGTATGCCCTCATCTTGTAGTCGTATTGCCTCGTCCTGGAGATGTAGAAATCTTTGCAAAAACGCGATACCGCTTTTCTTGTCAAACCGGCTGCGGATATGATCCAAAGTTTCTCCGTCAAAATGCTTGATAAGCCAATAGAAATCATTTTTCATTTCCAGATTAACGATGATATCCGCATACTTTTTGAAGTCCACCGTCTGCATTTCGAGCACTTCTGTTTTTAGCGCCTCAATTTCCGACAGCGATTCTGTCAAGTTTGCTATCTTATTGCGCATTGTAGCTGCTTGCTCTGAAAGAATTTGTGCCACATCCGCCGGATCGTCCAGTGGAATCAGTCTGTCTCTGATGTCATTCAAGGAAAACCCTAAATGTTTCAAGGACAGTATCTGGTGCAGTTTGACAATATCTTTGTCAGTATAAAGTCTGCGGCCCCCTTCGCTCAGCGCTGACGGCGAAAGCAGACCTTCCTTATCGTAATGCTGTAATGTTCGGACTGTCACGTCCATCCTTTTTGCAACCTCGCCTACCGTCAAATATCCTTGTGGGACAGCTCTAAATTTTTCCACGCTTAAACGACCTCCTGCGAATAGTATAACTCATTACGTTACGTCATGAGCAAGACTTTTTTCTTGTTTTTTTATAATATCGGCAACAGCGCTCGAAAAATGCAGCTTATAATGCGATTATGGCATTAGCAGCAAGAGGAAGGGAAAATTTGCATTTCTAACTATCATAGCTTGTACAGATTACTGTTTGCTCAATGCGGCGTAGGCTATCCCGCAGGCGGATCACATTCTCATAGTAAGCGGCCTCATCAATCAGCCCGGTAGCGTTAGCCACGAAAGCAAGCTGATTCATATTGTTGCCAATCTCTTTCAACTCGCGGGTCATGGTAAAATAGTCAGCAGGCGGGGATTCTCTAGGCTCATACCCAACGACAAGCTGACGAACATAAGCCGACTTCGTCAATCCACAAGACTTAGCTCGTCGTGTAATTCTCTTGTACTCTTTCTCGCTCAGCCGTAAGCTGAGCTTTTTCGTTCTACTGGTGTTGATATGAACATCTCCTTTCTGCCGCGCGACAGCGCGGCTCTAAATGGGGTCATAGGGGCAGCGCCCCTACCCAGCCGCGCAAGCGCGCATTTGAGGGCAAGTGTCGGACAGAATGTCTGACACGTTGTCCTACAAATGCGATGCTGGCTCGTACTTAAAACTCAAAAATTTTCGTTTTAAGTACCTTTGGGCCTTCGGCCCATTTTTAGCGGCTGAAAGCCGCTTATGAATCCTCACCCAGGCAGAAATCCTCCGTACTTTCGCTGCCGAAAAGAATCACGCTTAACGTGGCAACAGCCCGATTTAAGTTCTTGTATAATGTCGAATGTTCAATGGCAAACCGCTCCTCAATAGCAGATATGCTTATCGGAGTATCGCAGAGATAGCGTGCATAAATGAGCTTGTAACCCCTCTGGGCGGAAGGGCTGGTCTCGTTTTTACACATCTCTTTGAAACAGTCCAGGGCTGCATTTAAGCGCGCCCATAGCACCTGATTAGAGGCAGTTAAGAGCGACATTGAGGTCAATTTCTGATAGTAGGCTGTCCATTTCTCCTTTAAAATCCGCCCTCACAAATCGCCGCAAATGCCCTCACACGGCGTTCTTTACCTGCGGGCGGTAACATCTCGACCGCTGCCCCAAATTGCCCGACACGGCCCTTACACGCCTCAACAGCCCTCCGTGTAATCTTCTCCGAAAACGCCAAAGGCCGCAGCACTCTTGCGGCCCTCAAATATCGAATATCTCTTTCGATTACCTTTCTCTGTGTTCATCCATGCGGTAAATTTCAACCATCAGCAAAATTCCCAAGCTCAGTCCCTCTGCAAAAACTGCCCTGTTTTCCATATTGAATATTTCCGCATTCATGTCCATCATGTGTTCCAGCTTTTTGTATTGCTCCCTGGTTAATAATTCCTCTAATTCCTCAATCTCCTGGCCTACCCTGTTCACTGTGCGCCGATATTTTTCATCCCTGGGCGTTTCTGTTTCTACTGGTGATATTTCGCCATTATATAGCTCGTTTATTACGCTTATCATTGTCTGGCCGCCTCCTTCGTGATAAGGGTTCTTTTTGTCCTTCGCCACCACAATACCTGAAACCGCTGCGGAAGTCCAGACTTTTTTTCTTCGTGAAAACCACTGAAAAAATCGGCTTGCTTTTTATCTATGCCAAAGAGTCGCTTTCTTTGTTTTGCGGCTCAAATTTTGAGCTATGCAGCCTCTTGACAATGGGTCATTTGTATGGTACTATCACGTCAACAATTTGGTCGTTTTCTTGAAAAGCAGACAAAGAAAAAGCCCTTTCGGGGGCTGAGAAAATCGGATATCATCAATAAATCATCAAAATTCTTTGGGGCGTATGTTTCGGAAACACAAACGGCTCAACCGCGCGGGAAATTGGCCGATGTATGTCCGCTGATGCTTTTCCCACATCCACTCCAAAACCGCGTGCCGAGGGTTCGAATCCTTCTGCCCCTGCCACAGATAAATCCCGGAATTCCTTGAAATTCCGGGATTTTCTCGTGTTTTGGGGTGGTGGGATGTGGTCTACGATGCCGCTACCTATGGCGTGTATTTTGCGCTTTTTTCGTATCTGGTCGTATCCGTTTCTAACCTTTCCGTCTGGCACATCATCAATAAATCATCAAAAATCTGTGCCCACTTTTAGTTCTCCTCCACTGTGCACTCTTGAATCCAACGCAAACATAGATCCCTTTACATTGATATATGAGGTCCCTGTTCTTGCTCAAAGTCCAATGTGGTCTCAATAAAGTCTATAATCACTTCGCAAGTTGCAAGCGCCCCCCTCATCTCAGTTTTATCCACTTCTACTCCCGAGGGATATCGCATCTGTGTGCCATAACCGGTTAACTCTGAACAGCCTTCTGCAATTTCGTAGTATCTTAAGTCAATATTGGTACACAGTTTGCACAATTCTACCAAATCATGTGTACGAGGAAAATCGACCTCATGATACACTAAAAAGCTTTTTAGTGCCTTCTCTACGGCTTGCTCACAGTGATAACAGATAATCTTGTACAGCTCTGGCTTAGCTGTAGTCAAATAGTTAGCGGCCTGCCAGTCCTGCCTTGCGTATTCAAGCCATTCTCTGCTACTCTGAATAATTTCTTCCATAGAGCAAAATTCCTTTCCTTGCTATCTCTCTTTCAAGAGACGACGGCCAGTGCTTTCTCTTTTCAAATATGCTGGAATACCCCACAAGAACATCCAAAGGCCTTGCCTGAATAGGAAGTAACGCCTTTCTTATATTTCCCATAGCAGTAATTGGCCTCGGTCCATTATCCGGTATGACCACATAAATATCATAATCGCTATCCGCTTGCGGCACTCCATACGCATATGAACCAAACAAATAGATTTTTTCGATGTCTAATGTTTTTTGAATGACACCACATATAGTTTCCAACTCTTGTCGGGCCGCATCTGTCATATGCCACACCACCCTCTAAATGTTTTTAAATAATTATACCTTATATTTGCCTAAATGTCTAGGGATCGTTTGAAAAATCAAAAACACCGTCTTTTTGCCTATAAGCAGTAGCTTTCTGCGTAGAAAATCCTCGTCAATCGCGATTTCTCCTTGAAATCGCCTCCTTTTGGTCAAAAATCCGGCATTTTCTCTATTTTCAAACAAGCCCTAGTTCCAATTGGTAAATCTGCATTATCCTTTCAAAAAATGAATCCATCCGTGATTCCTTGCAGGCGGGTTGTGTCTTTTTTGACGTAGTACATCTCGGTTATCTGCGAGGTGCTGTGTCCGAGGAGGTCGGCTACCTGCCTGGGCGAGAGTGCCATAAGCGTTCCATCGGGCTGTCTTATGCCGTTCACTAGTGAGCTACCGAATGTGTGTCGGAGAGAATGCAGCCCTTTCTGCTCTATCCTAGCAGCTTTCAAAATTCTGTAGTACCGCTTGCGGAAGTTCACTGGACGGGTGTAGCCGCCCTTCTCGTCGCTCACGAGGGGCGCTGTGGGACCGAAATCGCGTTCCTGGCGCAACTCCCTTACCGCCTCAACTGCGGCCTGATTCAGCGGCACACGGCGTTTGCTGGTGGCCGTTTTGGTTTTGCCAACCTTGACCTCTCTACCGGGTGTGTACTCTACCCCATCCCTCTTGCAGACTTCCTTTACTCCCTGGCGCACCTCAAGATATTTATGCTCCAGGTCAATGTCGCTATTGAGCAGGCCCAGCAGTTCCCCTGTGCGTAGACCTGTGTTCAGCATGAGAATATAGGCCGCTGGCTGCTGGTATTTGGATTTGCCGTTACTGAATTTGCTGAATGCCTCGGCCTTGAATTTTTCTATTTCTTCTGGCGTGAACACTGTGACCGTTTCCTGCGTGGGCAGGTCCTCTTTATTCTGCGCCGCCATAAAGTTTGACTTCTTTATCATGGGTACGCTGTTCATGGGGTTCTTTTGCAAGATTTCCTGCTGGGTCAGGTAACGAAAATACTCATTGAGGGCAATGTACACTTTTTTCACCGTGGTGTAAGCGTAGTCCTGGTTCATCCAGTGGTTCAGTACTTCCTTAAGGTCTGCTGCGGTGATGTCACCTACCACCTTTTCTCCGAGCAGAGGAAAAATCTGGTGCTCCACCGTACATTCGCAGCGGTCGTAAGTAGTGCGCTCCACTGAGGGGAACTTAAAAACCTGTAGCCAGTGGGTCATGCTCTCGTGGAGAGTCTTATGGGATTCATCTGACTCCTGCAAGGCATCGTTAAAGGCCGCGACGTAATCGGTCATCTTCTTGGTGACTTCTGCCTTGGTAGTACCGGAGAACGATTTACGCTTACGTTCTCCTTTTTCATCCATGTACCAGACTGTGCCGCCCCAGCGGTCATCGGTTCTCTTAAAGGCTTTTCCATTCGTGAGCAGTTTCTTTTGAGCCATGCTTGTCAGCCTCCTTTCTCAGCACACCACAATACCACACCTTGCTCCGAAAGTCCACTGACATTTTCCTTACTTTTTGCGCTGTGGCTTTCAAATTTCTAAAGGCTGCATTCTTTGTTTTGCAACGCAAATTTTGAGCCAAGTGTCTTGCCCTTACAAAAGTGGGTTCGGGCTACTGCCCGGTAATCGTGCCGTCCGACATAGTCGGACGAGCGCTCTGCTTGCCCTCCCCAAAAGGGGAGGATTTTTGTGGGACATCAGCACTTCATTTGCAACCCCTGGAAATTCCTCGCAATACCGCCGTTTTTCGCGATAGCAACCCCACATTTCACTCCAAATCCTCATTAGCAACCCCTATCGTGATTTTGCACTAAGAATCCCGGAATCCCTTGAAACGCCTGGCGTTGCCAGGCGTTGTGAATCGAGTAGGGGACGCACCGCGACCCCTACTCTTTCTCCTGCTTGAAAATCGGACGGCTGGGAATCTTCAAGGGTTGTGCAATATAGTGGCGCTCCTTGCGGTGTATCTTCTCTCAAAACCAGTCTCGAAATCCAAGTGAGATGCGGCGCAATATCCTGCTTGGCTATCCCCTCACAAATCGCCACAAATGCCGCACAATGGTGTTTATCGTGCTTTGCCCTGTTCACGCATGACCACTGCCATAAAACTGCTGACAGCGTCCTCACACGGCTCGACAAACTGCTATCTGTATGGAGGGCCCACGCTTTAGCCTGCTTTTTTATCGAACGGTGCAAAACCAGCCTTATTTATGGGAGTATTAGGCCGTACACTCCTATTCTACTCCCAGTTGAATCCTTACCCCAGCTCAAAAAACAAGCTATACATGGCTCGCCCCTTTTGGGTTATACTTATCCCGAAAGGGGCGGATTTTATAGGCAATCAAATCGGCAAAAACATACACGCTCTCTGTAAACAGCAGGGGTTGACCCAAGAGAAACTAGCTGAACAGATAAGGGTATCCTTTCAAGCTGTTTCCAAGTGGGAAAATGGAAGTTCTATGCCGGATATTTCTGTTTTGCCGCTGCTGGCCAATGTCCTGCACTGCAGCATTGATCAACTGATGGGCTATGTGGCAGTGCAGAAACGCCTTACCGACAAGGATGATTTCATCGTAAACAGAGGCATCCAGCACCTCTGGCACATAGCCAGCGCCAATGTCCTGTATCTTGTGCGCCCCGGCCCGTCCCCCACTGAGAGTAGTGGAGTCCCTGGGCTCCACCGCCACAATTTGCACCGCCTGGTTTTGTTCCTTCAGGTATTGGCTCACGCCTATAATGGTACCGCCAGTGCCTACGCCCACCACAAAGATGGTTCACTTTCCCCTCTGTGTCTATCCAGATTTCCGGGCCAGTGGAGGTCCTGCGGGCGGCTGTGGTTGGCGGGGGGTAACAAACTGGCCGGGGATGAAGCTGCCCGAGATTTCCATTGTCAGTTCCTCTGCCCTGGCAATGGCGCCCTTCGTCCCCTTGCCCCCTTCAGTCAGCACCAGCTCTGCGCCGTAAACTTTCATCAACTGGCGGCGCTCCACGCTCATGCTTTCCGGCATGGTGATGATGATGCGGTATCCCCTGGCCACCACCACGGAGGCCAAGCCGATCCCGGTATTGCCGGAGGTGGGTTCAATAATGGTGGAGTCCGCCTGTAGCCTGCCACTGGCCTCGGTTTCGTCAATCATTGCCTTAGCAATACAGTCTTTCGCAGAACCGGCGGGGTTAAGCCTTCAGCCCTTCTGATTCCTCTATATGTGTCAGCTCCAGCAAGGGCGTTTTCCCAATTATTTGGTCAGCGGATGTATAGATCATAACAAAACCACTTCTGATTATTTCTGCGCCGCAGCGGCAAAGCCCTTCTCCAGATCAGCTAGGATATCGTCAATATGCTCCGTACCGATGGACAAGCGAATAGTGTTGGGCTTGATGCCCTGGTCCAGCAATTCTTCCGGGGAAAGCTGGGAGTGGGTGGTGGTAGCCGGGTGAATGACCAGGGACTTCACATCCGCCACGTTGGCCAGTAGGGAGAAGATCTCCAGGTTGTCGATGAACCTGTGGGCTTCCGCCTGGCCGCCCCTGATCTCAAACGTAAAAATGGACGCGCCGCCGTTTGGGAAGTATTTTTCATATAGGACATGGTCCGGGTGGCCGGGCAGGGACGGATGGTTGACTTTCTCCACAAGCGGATGGGAGGCGAGATATTCCACCACTTTTTTGGTGTTTTCGGCATGGCGCTCCAAACGCAAGGACAAGGTCTCTACGCCCTGAAGGAGCAGGAACGCGTTGAACGGGGAGATGGTGGCCCCAGTGTCCCGGAGCAGGATGGCCCGGATATAGGTGGCAAAAGCGGCAGGGCCGACAGCGTCTACAAAGCTGATACCATGGTAGCTGGGGTTCGGCTCCGCAATGGGCGCGTATTTCCCGGAGGCTTTCCAGTCAAATTTGCCGCTGTCTACGATGATGCCGCCCAAGGTCGTCCCATGGCCCCCGATGAATTTCGTAGCGGAGTGGACAACGATGTCGGCCCCATGCTCAATAGGACGGATGAGGAAGGGCGTGCCAAAGGTGTTGTCGATGACCAGCGGCAGGCCGTGGGAATGGGCGATTTCCGCAACGGCGTCGATGTCAGGGATGTCGCTGTTGGGGTTGCCCAGGGTTTCCAGATAGACGGCCTTTGTATTGGTCTGGATCGCCGAGGCCACTGCGCTCAGGTCGTGTGCATCCACAAAGGTGGTCTTGATGCCGTACTGAGGCAGGGTGTGGGCCAGCAGGTTGTAGCTGCCGCCATAAATGGTTTTCTGGGCCACGATATGGTCCCTCGCCTGGGCCAGCGCCTGGATGGTGTAGGTGATAGCGGCCGCACCGGAGGCCGTAGCCAGCGCCGCCACACCGCCCTCCAAAGCCGCAAGGCGCTTCTCCAGCACATCCTGGGTGGAGTTGGTCAAACGGCCATAGATGTTTCCGGCATCAGCCAGCCCGAATCGGGCAGCTGCGTGGGCTGAATCCCGGAAGACATAGGACGTGGTCTGGTATATAGGCACGGCCCTGGCATCCGTAGCAGGATCGGGCTCCTCCTGCCCAACATGCAGCTGTAGGGTTTCAAATTTATAATTCATAAAGCAACCTTCCTTTCTATTCCCATTCGATGAAGTGCTTCCATTATATACCTATTAACCTAGTTTGTCAATAGGTATATTGCGCATCTTGAAACCCTATTTACCTTGTGGTATAATAGGAAAAAGAAAGGAGGATTTGGGATGGTTTCTACAAAAGGAAGGTATGCGCTGCGGTTTCTACTGGACCTTGCGGAACACCAGGCAGAGGGGTATGTGCCGTTGAAGGATGTAGCCGGGCGCCAGGAAATTTCGGAAAAATATCTGGAAATCGTGGTGAAGGAACTGGTCAAAGGCGGTTTCCTTGCCGTCATGCGGGGAAAAGGAGGCGGCTACCGACTGAACCGCCCTTCGGAAGAATACAGCGTGAAGTCTATCCTTGAGCTTATGGAGGAGACGCTGGTGCCGGTTGCCTGCCTGAAGCCGGGACAGGCGCCTTGCCCCCGGAAAGACCGGTGCCGGACGCTGCCTCTTTGGCAGGGGTTGGACCAGGTGATTTCGGATTATCTTGAGCCGATTACGCTGGCGGACCTAATCGTCGGAAAGTGAGTTATCTCATGGCGCTGTCATATAGAGTCAGTACCGTTCTCGTTTGCAAGGGTCCCCTTTTCTTTAGTTTTGCGGCGCAGATTTTGGTGGGTAAAAGTTGCTTGGCTTATCTCAAATTTTATGTTACCTTCACAGAGTTGGTTGCCCTTATCACTCAAAAACTCGCTGCCTGTGGAGGCGAAACCGTCTGTTTCTTGGCTCCAAAAATTTGGATATCATCAATAAATCATCAAAATCTTTTGATGCGTACCGTTTGGAAACACAAACGGCTCAACCATGCGGAAAACTAGCTGATGTATGTCTGTTGATGCCTTTTCCACATCCACTCCAAAACCGCGTGCCGAGGGTTCGAATCCTTCTGCCCCTGCCATACCAGAGTCATACGAACCCCGCCACAATTTACTTTGTTGGCCCGGCGTTCGTGTTGGCCATGCTGTTGCCCACTGAATGAGGGCAATACGATATTGGCTTCGCCAAATCGAAAAGCACTCGGTAAAAACCGGGTGCTTTTTCTTTTGCGTATAATCCCGAGGCGGGAAGGAGTGAAAAAACCAGGATAGCGGTACACACGCCAATGTTACCCCGCTATCCTCCAGCGCCTCAAACAAGGCGGGCCGGGGAAACCTGCCCCCGGCTACCTTGATTTTAACAGAGCAGGTCACAAAAATCAAGGAGGTAAATTAAAAATGTGCAAGGAAAACACAACTGAGGCCGCAATGGCCACCAAAGACCAGGAGCGTGAAGCCCTGCAGCAGATCAAGGCCCTGGTGGCCGACCTGGGGCCAAACAGCTATATCGCCACCGCTTTCCGTGGCGTGTTCGATATCGCCGAGGAGAACATCGACAACGACTTCTCCGGGAACCCGGTGGAGCAGGCCCAGGATTTGGGGGAGCAGCTGGCTCAGCGCACGGTGCAGGTTGGCCAGTTGGCCGAAGAGCGAGATGAATACAAGGCCCGGGCCGAGGCGGCAGAGGCCCAGCTGATTGTCCTGAAAGCCAAACTGTACGACTATATGACAGCATAAAGAAACACAAAAGGGGCGGAAGATTTTCCGCCCCTTACTTTTTTCTGTTGCCTTGTTCAAAAATCATCCGGATAGGGAGCGCCTTCTTCCCATCTATATCCGAGCTCACACTGCCTCCCATCATATTCAATTTCATTTGAGTATTTTCTCCCAATGTATGCTTTGTTTTGGTGCACACAATCTACGCACCAGGGCCATCCTGGACCTTCCGCTCCACAAACTTTTTCAGATTTGTTCTCCATCATCGTCTTCCTCCCTTGCTCATTCCTTGCCGCTTTCCTCCGTCTCTGCAAGCTCCGGCTCGATGATATCCTCAATGTGGCATCCCAGCACCTGCGCCACCTTGTAAAGCTGATACACGTCCCTGGGGAGCCGTGTTCTCCGGCCCCAGGCATCCAGCGTGGGCAGCGGCACCCCGCTCCGGCGGGAAAGCTCCGACCGGGATATCCCCAGTTCCAGGCACTTCTTATCTATGGGCGTGGTATTTGCGGCTGCGGACAATCTTGGCATTTAGGTCCCTCCTCCCATTTTACTCTATTATATGCGTATGTATGGCAAAAGTCAAGCCGGCATATGCACCAGGAGAATAGCAGAATGTTTGTGCGCCTTAGCGGCTTGTATTCAGTGCGTGTGTATGGTAATATACAGACACAATCAAACCACGGAGGGAAACAAAATGAACGCGAAACTTACTAAAATGGTCGAGGACATGAAGAAACAAACCATCGGCGTGGAAATCGAAATGGCGGAGATCACCCGCCAGCAGGCCGCTAAAGTAGTAGCAAAGTATTTCGGCACCGAGCGCACAGTCCGGCATGACGGCGGCAGTTACGATTCCTGGAGTTGTCAAGACCAGCAGGGCCGGGTGTGGAAAATCACACGAGACGTGAGCATCCATGCCAGTTCTGATACAAAAAAAGCTGAACTCGGCACTCCAATCCTTACCTACGATGACTTGGAGGACCTGCAGGAAATCGCCCGCCAGCTCCGCCACGCTGGAGCAGTCAGCAACCCGGCCCACGGCTGCGGAGTGCACATCCATATCGGAGCCAATGGCCATGATGCTGCTACCTTGCGGAACCTGGCGAACCTGATGGCCAGCCACGAGGGCCTCTTGGCCAGCGCCCTGAATCTCGACCACTATCGGATGGGCACCTACTGCAAAACGGTTGACCCCCGTTTCCTGGAACGGATCAACCGGGAAAAGCCCAGCACGATGTCGGCTCTGTCCGATGTGTGGTATAAAAGCCAGAATGCTGATTACCGCCGCAGCGCCCACTACAACGACAGCCGCTACCATATGCTGAACCTCCACGCCACCTTCACCCACGGCACGGTTGAATTCCGGCTTTTCCAGTTCGACAACCCTGGCGAGGGCCGTAAGGGCGGGATCCACGCCGGCCAGCTAAAGACCTACATCCAGCTGTGCCTGGCCCTGAGCCAGATGGCTAAGGTAGCGAAAAGCGCCAGCCCCCGGCCCCAGCAGAACGAGAACCCCCGGTACGCAATGCGGACATGGCTGCTCCGCCTGGGATTCATCGGGGAGGAATTCAAAACGGCCCGGGAAATCCTTACCCGGCGCTTGAGCGGCGATACCGCTTTCCGGCACACCAGCCGCCCAGCCGCTTGAAGGACTTAGGTTAAATGCCCTGCTGAAAACCCGCCAAAGAGCGGGCTTTCAGTGGTAGGGCAAGTATGATATAATAAACTTGAAAGGAATGTTGAATCATGAAAAAATACTACCTTGCTTATGGCAGCAACTTGAACTGGGAGCAGATGGGGTACCGCTGCCCCAATGCCCGGCCTGTGGGCACGGCCCAGCTGGAGGGATGGCGACTGGTGTTCCGTGGGAGCGGATCCGGGAACTATCTTACTATTGAACCGGCCCCCGGCTATGTTGTTCCTGTGGCAGTATGGGCTGTCACAGAGGCTGACGAGGCGGCCCTGGACCGCTACGAGGGCTTCCCTGTGTTCTACCGTAAAGAAACCCTGCCTATTACTTATACCGGCCTTAAAACGGCGCAGGAGCGGCAAGTGGAGGCTTTTGTTTATCTCATGAACGATGGGCATCTGGCGGGACTGCCTACCACCCGGTATATGGACATCTGCGAGGTAGGCTACCGGGACTTTGGCTTTGACCCCGAGGCGCTGCTGGAGGCCAGGGCGTACACAAGGGAGGTGATGGCGCTTGAAAGAAGAAATGGATAACGTGTTCCAGCTAACCGTCTGCCCCAAATGCGGCAAGCCCTACCGGGGCGCCCCGGCGATCTCCCGGGACAGCACGCAGCTTATCTGCCCGGATTGCGGCACCCGCGAGGCCCTGGAGGGGCTGGGCTTGAGCCAAGAGGAGCAGGATCACATTCTGGGGAATATACACCGATATCAGGAGGAGCAGGAGTAAAGGCATGGAGCGGTCGAGTTGGCGAGCCAACTCGTGGGCCGCTCCTTTTTTGCTGCCATTACCACCAGGAAACCCGGCGAATGTTTGTGCGCCTTAGCCTCTTGTATTCTATGCGTGTGTATGGTAATATAAGGACAAGCTAAAGGAAAGGGGAACACAAAAAAATGAAAGTTACAATCCGCGAATTGAGGCAGGCTCTTACCGAAATCGACAATCAGAATCTAACCGTGCGGGAACTGAGGGCAATCCTTTTTGAACAGGAGGAGCAAGACCGGGAACTTCACGAAAACGACCTTTTCAAACTCGCCTATAGAAAATAAAACGCCGAAACGCTCCCCCGACTTGGCGCAGCCAATGTCAAGGGGCGTCCACCGAGGGACGGCCTCCCGGTGCTGAAGATGGCAGGCCAGAAAGGATGAATATCATGACAACGTATGAAAAAATCACGAAAATTTGTGAGCACAAAGAGGCTTCCGAAATGGCGACTAAAATGCTCCAAAACGCGATTAAGCGCGGCCAGAGGAATTGCTACAATGAAATAGCCGAGGCCGTGTATAGCATCTACTTTGAGAAATAGGCCCGGAAAATAAAAAAGCCCCCGGCCCTCCCAATTGGGAAAGCCAGGGGCTTTCGTATGTCCTTATGCGCTCAGCGTCAAAGTGCCCACGCCCATCTTCTGGTTGCGCACTTCCGCCTCAATGCGGCTCTGCAGGTACTCATTCAAATCACCATAGGCGCTCTCAAGGAAGGCCGCAGCCTCGGCGGTCAACAGGTTCTTAGCCTGGGCCACCGCAATTCCCAGGGCCTCCCGCTGGTTTTCTTTGGTGAACTGCCCGGTCTCCTTCAGCTTGTCCACATACACCTGGCTGGTGAATGTGACGGCGGTTGCCACCGCGTCAGCTATGGCCTCCATGTACATTTTCACTGTGTCACTCTCGGACTTCTGTCCCAGGTAGCTGGCCAGCGCCTTAAGCCCTTTGCCCAGGAACGCCGCGCACACGGGCACAGCGGCTACCAGAACGGCCTGCAGTAGGGTTGTCAAAAATTCATTCATACAGATTCCTCCTAGCCCACGGGGCTGTCGTTTTCGTCTATCAAAAAGCTATTAGCTTTCGCGCTCTCAAAGGTAATGCCGCCCTCTTTGTGGTCGGACTTGGCCATGTTCAGATAGAACGAACACACCACGCCATGTGCTGTCCAGGGCAGGCCCACCATCCCGGAAAGCCACGGAAGGGAGCCGGTATATCCCTGGTGGATGCAGTACCCAGCCAGCAGCAGGCCCCCGAGAGTGACCGCCCAGAGCAGCCAGCGAATATCGGAGATGAGCTGCTTGGAGAAATCGGGCCGGGTCTTGGTCTTGACCGCCTGCTCCTTCATGTGGGCGGCCATCACAGCTTCTCCCGGATGCGCTTGGCAATCACAGCGGCCTTGCAGTCGCTCTTGGTGAGGCCCAGCTTGCCGCCGCCCGTGCCGGCGATGATCCCCTTGTCCACCAGCTCCTTGATGTCGGCCCGCCAGTAGCTGGGCACCTCGTCGATGGTGTTGTAGGTGGGGTTGATTTCGTCGTACATTTTCTTAAAGGTCTTTCCGTCCATGATAGAATCCTCCTTTGCCGCCGGGTCTTTCGCCGACGCGATTTTATTGATGTAATCCAGGCACACCCAGCCCTCGCCGCAGTAGCCCCAGTTGCCGTCCTCTTTGGTGATGGTGAGCACCGTACCGTCCGGGTAGGTCTTGCGCACTTGGCCGCTCACAGGTGCTGTGCGGCAGTTGAGCCCGTCATCCGCGTTTACCTGGCCCTGGTAGGGCTTGAAGGGTCCGGCGGGTGCGCCGCTGAGTTTCTGGTTGACCTCTTTGGCGATCTGGCCCAGCCTGCTGTAGATGTAATCGCCGGGGCAGGACTTGTTCTCATAGTCCCGGTGTACCGTCAGGTTGCAGCCATTCAGATGGTTCATGCGGGTGCTCTTGTCCGTAGACCACACCAGCTTTTGAATGCCATTGCGCTTGCAGATATCCGTACACAGCTCGATGAGGGCTTTCCAGACATTGGCGTTGATGGCGTAAGGGTAGAACGCATCACTGGCGCACTCAATGGTAATGGCCCGGTTATCGTTCTCCCAGCTGGATGAGCACCAGGAGCGGTCTGCCTCATCCACCACGGTGCAGATGCGGCCATCATAGCCGATGCCGTAGTTGCAGCTGGCGCCCTTCGATGTCCGGCTGAACTCGCTGCACAGGGCGTCAACCCCCATTTGTCCCACCACGCAGTGGATGGTAATAGTGTCGATTTTGTGATTGCGTGGGCTGTTGCGGTTGGGGCTGATCAGCCGCATACAACTTAATGGACTGTTACTCATGCCGTACTTCTCCTTCCTGCAAAAAGTCATGTTTTTTCAGACGTTCCTTGTAGTTCTCCTGGATGTTCTCAATGGCCAGCACTGCCCGGTTGTTGGGGTAGTCCGGGTGGCCCTCGCAGAACCGCTCGTAGGCGTCGATCTCGGCCAGCACCTCAATAAATTCCTCTTTGGTGTGGTCGATGGAGCGCAGGAGCTCATTGTTAAACTGCAAAATCTTCACCCGGTGGCTGTCCGCGTCCCGCTTGTCATCGGTGGCGATGTGCTCATCCAGTTTCTTTTCAATGGCCGCGATCCCCATCGCCTTTCCAATGGTCTTTGCCAACCATGACCAGGGAGTCACCTTGATGGGAGCCAGCTGCACCAGAGTCAGCAGGACAAAAAGCCCGCCGCCCGCATAGGGTAGGCCACCCCACAAGTGGGCAAGGATTTCATTTAGAGTCACTTTCTCATCACCTCACAAAAGGAAAACCGAGGCGCACACAGCGCCCCGGCCACGTCCCTTGTTAAATTTTTGCGCCCACCAGGTCTGCAATGTGCTGCAAATCCCCGATGGGCGCGTTGTAGAAGTCATCTGTCCATATCCAGTGTTCTTCGGGCTCACAGGATCGCCCTTGTGGGCAACCTGGCCGCTTGTATGCCCTGCATCTACGGTCAGCCCATATCTTTTCCCATCTAGCGATTGAAGCCTCCTGGTGGGCTTTCTGGGGGTCGAGGCGGGCAAGGATAGCTGTCACCAGCCGCCCCCGCGTTTCACCCTGCCCGTCATCGTCCTGCACGAAGAAGTCTTTCGTGTTCTGGGCGCTGGCCGCACACAGCAGCTTGCTACCGAGGAAGAGAAAACTCTCCCACCTCTCGGGCTCCGGGTCGTCGCTTACTTTTATCAGACGCGCATCCACCACAGTTCCCCAGGGAAGATTCACCCGGCCCTCAAACACACTCTGAAATCGGGCTCTCTGGCGCACGATATACCGCTTATACATCGGTTGCCTCATCTCCCCTCAGCCTGCCCAGCATGGCAGACAGCTCCAGGTATTCTGCCTGGGTCAGCTTGTCGGCGGCGTAGAACACATCCAGCTTGCTGTCCATCCCGTCAAGCTGGCCGCGCTCAATCATCCGTTTCAAGGTTCTATACAGCATTCCGTTCCCCTCCTTTCCTATTTGTTTTCCTCCGTAGAGGTCAGCCCCAGACTTACCAGGGTCAGCCTATACTCATGGTCGACATTCATGGCGTCAATGTCAGAGAGCGCGTCCACGGCGGTCAAAAGCTCCGGGCCTCCGTCCACTTCCTCCAGCATGACGGTTTCCCTGCCCTCCAGATCATCCCGGCCCAGCAGATGGAGGGGCGTCCCCTCCCAGACTATGCCGGTGGCCTCAGCTTCAGGGCATAAAACAAGGCACCCATTGGGTGCCTGCTTGATATAGGTGGGGTGCTCGGTCATGCCGAGGCTGGCCCCATCTTTTGTGATTTTATACACTTTGTACCTCCCATGATATCCCCGAACAGGGCGTAACAAAGCCGTGAGAGCCGCAGCACCCGTCCGTGGTCATTGTAGCCTTTGTAGTAAGAAAGTTGGCAGGTCATGTACTGCTTCACGGTTTCAAGCTCCCGCTTGCCCTCTACCACCTGTTCCTTAAAGAGCTTCAGCTTGCGCCGGGCGCGTTTCACACCATCCCGGCAGCCGTTGACAATCACCCGCCCGGTTTCCAGCAACCGGAATTTAGCCTTGCAAAACTTGAAAGGCCTTGTCAGCGGAATTATCTTGCACTTGCGCTGGTTCACCGGGATTCCGATGGCCGCGAACCGCCGGACCATCTCATGAGCCAGCTTTTTCAGCTGCTCCACATCCGGCAGAATCACATAGTAGTCATCCATGTAATGGCCGCAGCAGTGGATCCCCTGCTGGCACTTGAGCCAGTTGTCCACTGAGCTTGGCAGGGCCACCATCTCCTGCTGGGACGGCTCCACGCCTAAAGGCATCCCCCGGCCCGGAGCGGTGGCGGGAACACCCTCCACGATGGTGTCCCCCGCCCATTTCAAATCCGGGTTGGTTATCAGCTGCTCATGCCGCTGGAAGATGGTTTTTCGTGGGGCGCTGGGGAAGAACTGCTTTAGGTCCATCAGCAGTACCGCGCCCGCCCGACCATAGCGACGGAAGTGCCAGCGGAGCTGTTCCTTCAGCTCCCGGAAATGCCAATGCAGGCCCTTGCCCTTTTGGCTGGCTCCGTTGTGCTTTATCATGCTGGAGCTGTAAAGGGGCACCAGCACCTTATTGCAATACACCTTTTCCACTTGCCTGTCCGTCACATGGGGCGCGTCGATAGGCCGTACCTTGCCTCGCTCACACAGGGTGAAGTGCGTACACTTCTGGGGCTTCCATTTCTTATCCAGAATCAGGCGGCGGCGCTTGGCCGTGCCGGAGAACAGGTGCATCTCGTAATTCTGGACGGATTGCTTCCAGCGGACGCCATTGCAGCATTTCGTACCGTACTTGAACATATCCCGGTATGAGAACACTTCCCCAAAGGTGCCCAGCCGGACACACCTCTCATCCTTATTCACCGCTCTTTGGGCCTTGCGGCGTTGATATCGCGCCTCCCGGCGCTGCTCACTTGTCAAAATGATTCGCTCCTTCGTACAGATATCTTGTAGGGTGCCGTCTAATCTGCTTTGCCCCGACACATGAAACGGGATAGGGCACATCCACCCGCCATGCAAGCAGCGTCCGTGCAGGGGCATCAAAGGGCAGTTTCGGCCTTACGACCGGGAAGCATCTCTCCTTCTGAAGAGGTCGTCTTTCACCAATCGGTTACTCCATTTGACCTATAAATTCAGGATCCGGCGCGCAGCCCGCCAGAGTAGTAGGCATTGTTGTTATTGTAGTTGCCGTTGTTGTTGACAATGCAGAAGTTATTGTTGTTATTGTAATAGGGCGACCGCAGCCACCACCACACCGCAGAGCACACGTTTACAGAGATACACCCAAATTAAGAGCTACTTTTTCAGCTCCCGCCGTTTTTTGGCTACATAGTCCAGCGCTCCTTTCAAAAGGTCATTTTCTTTATCGACAAGCTCTCCCAGCTTCTGGGCCATATTGTCCAGCTTTTCCTCCGCTTTCTTAGGCGGCAGATACTGGCCGGCCGAATTGGTAAAAGCTCCCTGGGGATTCTTCATCATCAAGCGGTAGCACCGGCCCAGTCTCACGTCTAAAGCCATAAGCGCCGCCCTGGCCTCCAGCAGATGCGCCTCCCGACGGTCTATCCGCAGAAGGCTGGAGGGGTACAGGCTGTTGGCCTTTTCAGCTTCGTCCATTACTTCTCCAGCAAGATCTGCTGTCTTTTCCGCCAGCAGCCGGGAATACCGGGCCGAGAGCCGGGACAAGAACGCTACTGTCTCATCGAATATCTCGCCAGCAGTGTTTACAAATTCAGCTTTGCTGACAGCCCGCATTTCTTTTAGGACCGACACAAAACCACCCCCTTTCCGCTGAACATTATAGCACAGAGGCTACAGACAAAAAACCCCCAATTTTGAAATTTTGCGCGACCGCCTTACGGCGGTATGGGGAAGGGCCTTAAGGGCCCGGTAATCCCGCCTTGCTGCCCTGCAGTACGGGCCGCTGGCGCGTCCCTGATGGTGGGGCCGATTAGGCCGCCGATACGCAGAAGCCGGCGCGCAGCCCGCCAGAGTAGTAGGCATCGTCGCCAGTGTAGTAGCCGTTGGAGCCGACAACGCAGAAGGTATCGTTGCCATTGTAATAGGGCGACCGCAGCCACCACCACACCGCAGTAGTCACTGCGGTGTGATGATTTGCTATCTTCGAGTTTCCTGCTTTAAAGTAGGCATACTGCTGTTGATAGTTTTGTTCGGCACTATTTGCATAGCTTCTGCCTCCGAATACCTCAAACTCCGATAACAAGAACAGTTTGCACGGCTTGCCGGTTACACTGGCAGCATTGTTCTGATTTCCACCCACATTATCCGTGTACTTAGTGATGGATTTAATTGCGCTCTGCAGTGTCGCAGGCAGGGCTGTCAGCAGGCTGTTGCTGGCACCGTTCAACAGCGTTTTGTTCATATAGCAAACATCCCAACCGCCAGAATTGGTATTTGATGTGTTCATGATGAAGTAACCGGCGCTGCCTTGATTACCATGCTTGCCATCGCACAGTGCGATCTCTGCCGTACCTATCTTACCCAGCAGGAAATGCACACCATTGCCCTCTCGGGTGCTGTTGTGGTTGATGCCGATGATAAACGCCTTGACCGTCAGGCTGCTGAAGGTGAAATTACCCACCTTGCCGTTTATCACCACATCCTTGCTGTCGCCCACGCTCCAGAAGTTGGCCGCATTGCCTGCAGCGCCTACATCGGCTATCACGTCCCAGCCGTTGTCTGCCATCGTTGTGGTGGGCAGGGTAACCGTTACAGGCACCTGTTTGCTCTCAGGAGCCGTGTAGTTCGTGCCCTCCGACACATTGATGGTAATGGTCGCGCTGCCTTTGGTCTTGGCCTGCACCGTGATTCGCTCCCCGTTCACCGTAGCCGTGGCCACTGCTGCGTTACTGGAAGTAGCTGTAATCACGCCATCACCGGGCCGGGTCACGCCAATGATGGCGCTCATGGCCGACGCTTTCAGGTTCAGGACGCTCTGAGAGAGCGTGATACTGCCTGCCGCTTTCGCTATGGTCCACATGACTTCTTTCTTGCCATGCGTCCCGTCCGGCCACTGGTAATTAGGACCAGGGATGAATTCCACTGTATACCCGCCGGACTCTGTAGCCGCTGTGGGACCCGTGACTGTCATTTTCTCCGGGTCATAGCCCGTCCAGCTTGGGGACTGTTCTGCCCCGGTATACACGTTCTCCACACTCTGGCAGGGCACAGCTTCCAGCGTGATCCGAGCAATCTCCCAGGGGAATTCCTTCTCACCGTAGGTCCCATCCGGCCAGCAGTAATTGTTATCCAGCGTAATCTTCTGGATATACTCCCCAGCCTCGGTACCCGCCTGCTGTCCGCTTACGGTCATGATGTCAGGACGGATACCCTCCCATGCAGGGGACTGTTCCTCCCCGGTATAGGTCAGCGTGTTAGTCTGTGTCACTGCCTCCACCGGCTGCCGGTCTATTCTCCACTTAATTGGCTTGGTGTTCGTGGAGCCGTCCGCGCCCCAGAAATAGGGCTGTTTCGGGGTGGCCAGAGCTTCATACTCGCCTGCATCCGTGGCTGCGAGAACACCTGTGAGCAGCACCGTTGCGCTGTCGTAGCCGTTGAGAACCAGGGTCTGTTCCTCTCCCGTATAGGTCAGCGTCCCATACTGTGTGGGGATATTCTGAATGGCCCGGTCTGTACTGGCCGATTCCTCCAGGGTTTTCAGAAACGCGGTCAGGGGCTTGCCCTCGTACATGATCTGGCTGGCGTCCACGCCAGCGCCGGTGACCATCCACAGGTAGTTTCCTTCCTCGTCCTGCCCGATACAAATGTACTCCTTTTTCGCCTCGGCGTCAAAGTAGTGCTGGCCGGGTTCTGCAGGGGTATCGGGGCCGGGAGGCTCCGCGCCGGGTTCCAGATTACCGCTCCCGGCTTCTTCCAGCGCCTGATCCAGTACCTGCTTGATGGCCATTGTCAGCCCAGGATGGGCCTGGGGGTCGGCGTTATGGTCAGACAGCAGCTGAGCCAGCATGGCAGGGGTGACCATTGCCTTGCTGCCCTCCAGGCTTATCTTGATCTCTACATCATTGGTGATGTAGATAAGGCCCTGCACCTCCAGGGCGAAGCTGGGGTTCTCCGTCACAGACGGGATATCTACGCCCCGCTCATCCTGAAGGATGAACAGCAGCTGTTCTGGCTCATCATCCAGCTTGGCATACACACCGATCTGGTGGAGGGTATATCCCTGCTCAATATCCACGTTGTTGATCTGTACCCGCACCATTTTGCCCTCTGGGGCCTTTTCCAGCCCCAGCAGGCCCAGCTCATGACGGTCGCCGCTCACATCGGTGAGCCCGGCCAGTGCGTCCTCTGCGGCTTTCTCCGTGCCGCCGTAGGCGCTGCAGATAGTCAGCTTCCGGCCGGCCATCAGGTCATTGAGCATTTCATTGCCCACATCGGTCACAGCTCTCTGCTGCCAGTAGCCCATACGATCATCTCCTTATACAGTAATTTTTTGATATACTCCCAGCACCGCAACACCAAACTTTGTTGTAGCCGTGCTTTTGGGCCATGCCAGTTTCTTAGGCTGCACGGTAGCCCGGTGGTACATGGTCTGACTCAGCACTACCATTTCCGCAGCCCCGGACACACCCACTCTCGGCCAGCGGAGCGCCACCCTGGGAACATTCACGGAACACACGCCGGACATCCCCAGAAGGGCACCACCCAGCAGTACCCGGGTCTTTACCCTGGGCCATTGCAGGCTCACTCTGGGCAGCTCCACCGAACACACACCAAATGCTCCCAGGTGAACCGCTCCGGCCAGAGCGCCAATCCTGACGCGCGGCCAGCTGGCCTTTATCTTCGGCAGCTCTACCGAGCATATGCCGGAAGAAGCCAGAAACACAGCGCCGGACGCGGCGCCAACCTCCGACCGGGGCCAGTGTGAGTCCGGCTTCAAGCTCACCCAGACTTGTCCACTATGGCTCAAAAGCACAGCCCCGGCATATGCCAGGGCTGTGGGCGCTTTTATGAAATACTCTATTCCGTCCAGATGAGAACGGAGATTTTTACACACGTTGATGGCATTGATAACCTGGCGGTCTTTTTCCAGGCTGAAGATGTCATCTGTGATATTGACTTTCATCTTGAAGTGAAAGGGTTCGCCGCCGTACTCAAACCATTCCTGCAGCTGGCTCCCCCCGAAGATGGTACGGGTGGCCCAATTGATGGCCTGGGGAGTACCCAGCTTTGCATAGAACGGCAGAGTGCCCGCTATCAGTTCCCGCTTGACTTCAATGGGAAAACTGTCCTCATAGGCCGGAGCCCGTAGCTCTACCGCCAGATAGTCCAGCACCCATTCGTCCAGATTCTCCACCACGGCCATGAGCCTGGTACGTTCTGCCAGGGCTAGGAGCCGCTGCTTCTCCTGCAGGATAGCGTACCCTATGGAGACGGTCTCCGGATTGTAGGACATGGGGTTGTTTATCAGGTCTGTGATTTTACCGTCCCGGAGGTCAATCATCTTCCAGCCCCCCATACTTTACAGACAGCTCCCCCAACTGGGCCACCTGGGTTTCCGTTACCGGGGTGAAAATGGGGCTTGCCAGCTCTACTCTTTTGGCCCCAGCCTCACGGATCCGCCGCACCAGTTCCGTGGGGTTCACATCCCTGCCGATTTCTGTGGTCTGCCAGGTGATGAAATCCTGGACGGCTTTCTGCACCTCTGCCTGGATGGCAGCCGCCGTGGCCTGATTGGAGCGGGCGATACGATAGGTGAGCTTAAGGTCAAAGAACTTGACGTCCGGCGCGGACACAGTCACACGGTCGGTCATGGGCCGCACTTCTTCTCTGGCCAGATAATCGGTCAGGCCATCCACCACTTCCTCATCCGGCAGGCTCCCGTCCTGCATGATGATGTACACCACCACTTCCCCGGGTGTAGGGCTGACGGGCCGCACAGAGCCGATGTCCGTATTGTAGGTCTTGGTCCAGAAGGTATAGGCGTCCTGAGAACCGGCGGTACTGTAGCCGGAGGGCGCCAGGAACGTGCGCTCCGCCAGGCTCTTGTCGTCCTCCACATCCGTGCCGCCAGCCGTAACAGTGACATTTTCCACACGCTCCACATAGGGCAGCGGGTCCACCAGAATGTTGAGCTGCCCCGGCAGGAAACCGTTGCCCTCCACACCGCTGACCGTACACTCCGCCTCTACGTCCATGAACATCTCCCCGGCGGGCACCTCCCCATACTGCAGGGTCTTAAAATACAGATTATTACCGTTGGTCACTCTGGTCTCCGCCGGGATGGCGCTGGCGTAGGGCTTCTCCGCCGAGAGGGTGAATCGCAGGGTCGTCCGGGCGGGGCTGGCCCCATGCCGGGTGACTCCCCTGGTACCGGCCAGGTTGTCCAGAAAGCCGCCGTAGCTGTATTTGAGAAGGTCCTGCTTCCCGGCCCTGTCCACAAACTGCTCTATCTGGTACAAATCCAGGGCGATGGCGTAAAGCTGTACCCGTACCGGGTCGGCGGCCCCCAGGCTCACAGTTTTCCCGGTAACCTCCTTGTACCGCTTCTCGTAGTTGCTCACCAGCCTCTGCATCATGGCGTCCAGGCTGTCGTTCTCAATGAAGGAAATATCCGGCAGGTCATACACCGATTTTAAGAGGTTATCCACTTCCAATCACCACCTTAACCCCCAGATTCCCGGCAGGGTCCGGGACAAAGCTCACATCCCGCACACGCACACGAGGCTCCCATTTCTCTATGGCGTCTATCACCTCCACAGCCATCATGCTTTGGGCCGTGTCCAGGGGGTAGTCCAGCACGGAGGTGTCAATGCCGAAATCCCGGTAGAGCGGGTCGGTGCCCACCGGGGTCAGAAGAATATTCTCAATGTTGCGGACGATCTCCCGCCGCTGGGCCTCATCGCCCCCAGCACGGTCAAAGGAGATTTCTATCCCGGACAGAGTGATACTCATACACGCACCCCCTACAGGTATTCTTCCATCGTCACGGTCACTTTGGCCCTCACCAGCTCGCCCCGGTTCAGCACGGTTTCCCATGCCTCGCTGAGATTGGTGATGCGCCACTTGTTTTTCCCTATGCGCCGGCTGCCTATCACCAGAGGGTACACCCGGCCAGTTTCCGCATACTCGCAGAGCTTATCCAGCATGGCCCTGGGCCGCACCCCCAGAAGGGCGTTGAGTTCCATCGTGAAGGTCAGCTTCTGCAGGGCCGGCCGGAGATACTCGACTTGGTCCTTCAGCCCGATCCGGCTGTGGGTGGCCCACTCGGAGGCCACAGTCCGGCTCATATCGTTAAAGGTAAGTACTTTCTTATCGCTGACAGAAAACACCAGGCCTGGCCCCCAGCTGCCGATTGGCATACGCACACCTCCCCTTAATGCGGCCCACTTGTTCCACCATGCACACCGGTGTGGGTGTGGCCTGTAAGGCTGATTCCGCTGGCTATCACATCGCCGTTTACAGTCACATTGCCCGGAACAATGATATTGATATTCCCGCTGTCCCGGTTCATTTCCAGGATGCAGGAGCCGACCTGAATCTTATACACCCCGGTGTTGGCGTCGTACCTTTCATAGGCTTCCCCAGGCTTTTTGTAGTTGTACTCCTTGCGGTACAGTCCCTTGAAGCCCTCCGCCGGGCGCCACTCGTTATGCCAGGTAGGCCCCAGGATGAATGCCATGCCGGTACCGTTGGACAGATGGGCCACTAGCACCTGATCCCCAACCTCCGGCATCATGTACTGCCAGGAGAGGAAAGGGAACTCGGCGGTGGTGCTGCCGCCCTTATCCTCGTAGGTCACACGGGCCGTGCCCTTTGGGTAGTTGAAGCTGGAGATTTTTCCGATGCGTAAGTATTGGGTCTGCATGGCGTCCTCCTTACGATACCGTACTGGATGCTGATTTTGCGGCCGTCACTCTGGGCTGCACCAGCCGCATATCCAGAGCCATCTTGTAGCCGCTGCCGATATCGTGGTCTATCTTCTCCACATAAAACTTGCCGGAGAGCTTGCCCAGGCCCCTGATTTCCACACAGTCGGAGGCAATCAGTCCGGGCCGGGCCATCATGGTGATGCTCATGGTGGTGGCCCCCCGGTTGGCCTTGTTCAGCGCGGCCAGGGCGATCAGCGTGGCTTCCCCCAAGTTTTCAGCGGCATCGTTCACTTCCAGAATGCGGCCCCCGCCTCCGGCGGTCACCGTGAAGGTGCGGTTCTTCTCACTGTTGGTGTACTGGTACTTCACCCCGGTATAGGTCTGGTCCAGCTTGGTATTCCATGACCAGCCGGGTTCAAAGTCCTTTTCGGTGAGGATGAGTTTGGGGGCCTTATCCTCGTACTTTCCTTCATCGAACACCACCAGCTTGTCATTGTATATTTTCAGCGCGTATCCGTACTTCTCCACCAGGGAGCCGAAGAACGCGCAGTCGGTCTGGTTGTTCTGCTCCACCTTCTCGATGCTCACGGCCCCGGCCTCATAGTGCAGGGCTACTTTGGCCCTGGCGGCCACGATTTGGCCGATTTCCTTAAGGGTGGTACTCTCATAGGTTTCTGTGCGTTCAGTGGCCTTAAAGCCGCTGTCAGCGGGCAGAGCGAGGCCCTCCAAATCCAGCCGGATGGGCCCGCCCTTAAAACTGAAATCATCCACCAGGAACTTCCCGCAGGGAAACTTGCCTTTCTGCCCGTCACGCTCCCAATTAAGGGTTTCTATGGTGGGCTGCAGCCGGTCCCCTTTTTGGGGGAACCAGCCGTTTATCCACCTGCGGTCCCGGTCATTGATGGAGATACTGATACTGTCGCTGGAGCCGGAGGCCACATCCGTGTATTTGAAGGAGCTGAGATAGGGGGCCAGCTGCACATTGGCGTTGGTACCGTTATACAGCAGGGCCACCCTAGCTTTTCTCGGATCCATAGCTACTTCCTCCATTCAGGCAGGCTGTCCGCTGTCTCATAGTCATCCACGTCCGGCACAGCGACCACGATGCCAGTGGGAAACACCTGGTAATCCAGGAGCCGGATATTCTCCCGAGCCTCCATCAGAAGCTGCGTGTGCCGGGGCAAAGCACGAGGTTCCCCGCCGTAGGCTCTCAGCGCGATGGTGTCCCAGGTGTCGCCCATTATGGTGGTTATAGTATTCATGGCCGCGCCTCCTAGAAGTCTTTCCTGCTATGGTCTTTCATCCACTTGTTCATCATCTCATTGAACTTGCTCTGGGACATTTCCTCCGCGCCCTCCAGGTCGTCTTTGGTGGGAGCCTCGCCCTGGAAGTAATACTGCGGTGCGTAGGTGATCTGCATGGGAGGCCCGCCTGCGGTTGCAGGCTGCGGCCCACCTTTCACGCCATCCAGCAGGCCGGAAAAGGACAGCCGCCGGCTGTTTTCCGCCAAGCCTAGCTGCTGGCCCAGAGCGTTGATGCGCTCACGCACACCGCCGGCAGATTCAGCGAACATCCCCCGCATCTGCTGCCAGAGCGTGGAAAGGGGCAGCACAGCCTCTTTCCCTGCCTCGCCGCCGCCCAACAGGCGGTTGCCCTGCATCCCGAATATCTGGGCGCCGCTCAAAATACCGCCCTCTTTGTACCAGCTCACACTGAAATTAGGGGCCGTGGGCGGCTGCAGGCTGAAAGCCCCACTGATATTCACATGGGGCACCTTTAGATGCGGAAGTGACCAGGAGAAGTTCATGGCCGCCCGCATTTTGCCGATGGCGTTAGTAACCGCTGTGGCTGCCGCGTTCATCTTGGTTTCCACGGCGGATCGCACCCGCTCAAAGCTGGATGTGGTCTGCTGCACCACAGCGTCACAGCCGGTCTGAGCCGCGCTCTGCACCCCCGGCATACCGCTCTGCAGTCCGGCGGTCATGCCGTCCGTGTAAGCGGTGCCGGAAGCTACGGCGGAGGTGTTCACCGAGGCCAGCCCCTGATTGATGGAACCGTTCAGGGAGGCTGTGGCGGACGTACCCATGCTGGCCACCGTACTGTCCAGCTGGCCCGCGCCAGACGCTACCCCGGAGTTGATCCCGCTGGTAAGCGCCGCGCCAGCCGCGTTGGCGCTGGCGGTCATGCTGGGCAGGGAGGTGCTCAGGCTGTTCTGCATCCCGGTCACAGCGGATCGGCCCACTCCGCTGGCGGCTTCTTGAACCGCCGGAGTGGTGCTCTGTATGGCGGCTGCGGTGCTGTCGCCAGTTTCCTTGCCCTTGCCGGTGAAGAAGCTGGTCACATTGTTCCAGATATTCCCCACAGACTCGAACAGGCCACCGACTGCGGACAGGATGCCATCTTTAATTGCGTTAAGGATATCCATGCCCAGCTGGAGCCAGTCGATGCTTAGAACGCCATCCACTAAGGTCATGAAGATGTCCCAGCCCACCTGCAGCCAGTTCACGGAGGTAAGTGCGGTAATAATCGACCAGGCTATCTGGGGGATAGCCGCCAGCAGGGAGGGGATAGCCTGTAAAAGCCCCTGGGCCAGCGTTACAATAAGCTGCACACCGGCCTGCAGGATGGTGGGAATATTGGATATAATTCCGTTCGCCAGGCTGGAAATGATGGAGGGCACCGCCGAGATAATTGCCGGCAGCCCCTGCATCAACCCGCTCACCAGGCCGTTGATAAGGGCAAGGGCCCCGTCAATGAGCATCCCCGCGTTGGCGCAAATGGACGCTACCAGGTCGACCACCATCTGTACACCCTGCTGAATGACCGTGGGAAGGTTCGCCTGAAGCTGGGAGCCAAAGTCGCTCATCAGCGTAAAGGCCGCGGCGGCTATCTGGGGTATGGCGGTAAGGATCCCCTGCACCAGCTGGCCTAAAATCTGGCCGCCCATTGAGAGCAGCTGGGGCAAAAGCACACCGATCCCGCCGATGAGCTGGACAATGATGTCCGTACCGGCAGACAGGATGGTGGGGAGGTTCGCTGTAATTCCGGCTCCCAGGCTTTGCATTGTCTGGGAGCCTATGGCAATTACGTTGGGTATCTCCCCGGCCATGCCTTGTAGGAATTGGGCCAGAAGTGCCGCCCCGGTGCTCCAGAATTCCGAATAGAAACCCGCAAAGGCTCCCAGCCCTTGAACGACCAGCTGGGAGAGGCCCTGGGCCAGTACAGGGCCGTTCTGTACCAGTCCGTTCAGCAGGCTGGTAGCGATGACCGAGGCCATCATGATAAACTGCGGGGCAAAGTCCACCACCTTTGTGAAAGCATTGCTTAGCACATTGCCCACGGCAGAGGCCATGCCCTCAAAGCCACCATTGTTGAGTGCGTCTGATAGGGTGTAGATTTGCTCTGTAGCGAATTGCGCCGCGCCCCGGAGGGGCTCTTGCAGGTTCTGGTATACCCGTATCCCGGTATCCTCCAGGGCCGATTGCAGGGTAGCCAGGTCGCCGTTGAGGTTGTCCAGTTTGGTCGCCCGCATGGTTTCCAGTGCGCCATCCGCATTGTATAGCTGCTGGCTTAGGGCCTCCCATTCAGACACACCGTCCGCTGTAGTAGTGTTGAGACCGGACATCAGGTCGTTCAGCGCGTCAATGTGCTGCTTGCCTCCTATGGCCGCAAGGGCCGCGTTGCGCTGTTCCTCCGAGAGCCCAGCCGTGGCCTGGTTTACTTTCTGAAGGGTCGCTTCCAGGCCGATAAACTTCCCCTCACTGTCAAAGGCAGAAATCCCCAGGCTTTCCATCATCTTGCCCGCCGCGCCTGTGCCCGTGGTTAAGTTCGCCATAATGGCGTTCAGTGCGTTGCCCGCCTCCGAGCCCTTGATGCCTCGGTTAGCCAGCACGCCCAGGGCGGTCGCCGTATCCTCTATGGGGATATTCAGCCCCTTCATGGTACCGCCCACCCCGATGAAGGCTTCCATCATGTGTTCAGCGGTCTGGTTGGATTTGTTCTGGGCCTTTGTTGCGATGTCCAGGTATCCCGCCAGGTTATCCACGGACACACCCGCCGCGGACATGGAGTCCGTTATCAAATCGGAACAGTGGGCCAGGTCCATACCAGACGCCTCGGACATTTTCAGCACCGATGGCAGAGCCGATATGGACGTGTCCACATCCCAGCCAGCAAGAGACATATACTCCAGGGCATTGGCGGATTCTGTTGCGGTTTTGGAGGTAGTGCGGCCCATTTCCATAGCCGCGGCCTCCAGCTTTTTGTACTCTGCCTCGGTGGCATTTGCCGTAGCCGCTGCGGAGGACATAGCCGCCTCAAATTCCCGCCCTGTGTTCACAGAAGCTACGCCGGCTGTAGCCAGCGCACCGCCTACAGCGGCCAGAGAGCCTGCGGCGACTTTCGCGCCTGTCGCCGCCATACCCCCCAGTCCCTTCAGGCCGGATACCGCTTTCTGCGCCGCGGAGATGGCGGAGCCAAAGTCCTTTTCCAGCTTAGCCGCGATCTTTATCGTTACTTGGGACGGCCCCGCCATACGCTCACCTGCCCTTGTTGGCCTTTAGGTCTTTCACATAGTCCGCCAGTTCTTTGGCTATCTGCAGAAGTTCCAGGTAGTCCATGTTCATCAGCTGGAATAAGTCACAGCGCATAGAGAAGGAGAGCTGCACACACAACTTGCGCAGCTCCCCTCCATCTCCCGGCCTTATTCCTCGCCGTAGAAAAAATTTGTTACCTTATTCTTGACTTTCTCCATCTCCCGGGGCGGCAGTCCCTCGAAGAACTCCACCGGCAGCTTTGCCGCCTTTGCCGCCATGATGCACACATAGTTGATGTTCATCTCCGGCAGCGGGGTAAACACACCGGTACGGGCCAGCCGCTTCTCCGCCTCGATCATGTCTTTGGTGGAGAGGTCCTCCAGGCCCGCCAGGTCCACCTCGGTGTAGTCTTTGTCCTCGAAGCGGTACGGCTTCTTAAACTCTACCAGGGTATCGGGTATAGGCTCCGCCTCGGGGGCCGCCAGCTCGGTCACGTTCTCGGTCACGTCGATGATGTTGTTGTCTTTTGCCATGATGATTGCCTCCTAAAATTTTTTTGCTTTCTATCAGGTGAGGGCGCGGACCTTTGCCAGCTGATCCACACCGTTTACCACGTACTTGGGGTTGAGCTTGTCCAGCTCCAGCTTCTTTTCGTTGCCCATCTCAATGAGAATGTAGGTCAGCTCCAGAGTGACGGAAGCGTCCATCACGTCATGCAGCTTGACCGTGCCGGGCTTGACCTTCTTGCACTTCCCCCGGAACACCACACGCAGGCCCATATAATTGGTGTTCTGCGTGGCCTGGTCCGTATACTGGATGGCGCCCCGGAGGGTAAGGCCTACCGCTTTCGTGGGGGCGATCATGTCAAAGAAATCTTTGTTGACCACCCGGAACGGTACCTCCTGCTCCAGGCTGCTGAAGTGCCCGGCTACCACAGCCTCGTATTCGCCCAGGATACCGGCCCCGGATACAGAAGCCGTGAGGGCCTCCAGGTCAGGGAGCGCAACCTCGCCGGTCACACCGACCTGCTTTTTGCCGGCATTATAGGTGTTGAAGTCATGGACGACTTCGGGGATTCCTGTTACTGCCATTTGCTATCAACCTCCATTCAGAGCCGCACTGAGAGCGTCGGGGTCAAATTCCAGAATGTTCAGAATGTCCTCCGCCGGCACATAGGGGGCAAGGTGCTGGTGGAAGGTGAGCTTGCCGTTGATCAGGTCCGTCACCGCGTTTTCCTCGGCGTTGAACTCGATGTAGGCCGCCGCGCACTTCCCCTGGGCCACATAGGCCCCGCCCCGGATGTTCTCCGTGTCCACAATGGCCTGGATCAGCCGGGGGTCAGCGGGATCGTCTACCTTCTGGGCATAGGTCAGGATGAAACTGTTGCCCCACCAGCTGAAGAACCGGCGGCAGCACAGCCACATATCTTTAGGATCGGAATTGGCCGGGTAGGCCGCTGTGCGGTTGCCCCAGGTTTTCCAGCCATTGTTGTTGATGGCCGTGGTCACGCCGAAGCTGTTGACCGCGTTGCCCTGGAGCTGGTCCAGAATGACCTCGCTCCCATCCGCCAGCACCGTGCCGGTGGCCCCAATGAGCTTGTTGGAGGGAGAGAGGCTGGGCACATCATCATTGCTGGCGTCCAGCTGGGCGGTCACAGCGGCCATAATGGCGGAGTACCAGAACCGCTGGGAGCCCACCTCGATGCAGGGCCACAGGGCCATGATGTGGATGGACGTACACCCTGCCGCTTCCTTTGCTTGCTTGACCTTGTCATAAGCGGTACAGCCCTCGGGAGTGCTGTCGATGTCAATGAAGCCCTCGCAGGAGAAGTAGCCGTTGATCTCCACGCACTTGGCCGCGATGGCTATGCCCACGTCCGGGATATGGCTCCAGCCGGGAGCCAGAAGCAGTCCAGGAGTCATGCCAAACTTGGGATACACCTGCCGGAGCACCTCCAAGCCCTTTTCACCACCAGAGGCGCTTGCACCGATGATATCCCACTCATCCACGGCCTCGGGGTCGATGGAGGTACACTCTACCTTAAGAGTTGCCGCCGTGCCGCCCGCCCCCGCGGGGGCAAGGCTTACCGCCAGATGGCCGTCGTCGTTAAAGGAGAGGATATAGTCCACGTCCGGGGTCAGGTCGGTTTCCGTGGCCCCGTCACCCTCGCCGGATACCGCCTTGACAGCGACCGTGTCCAGCAGAATGCCGGTCAGGGGCACCAGGGCCTCAAGATCCTCCACAGGTACGGTCTGCGGGTCGTTTTTCTTCTTATGGGTCTTGGGATCCAGGACGTTCACGAAAATAACCGGGGCCACCGCCGACAGCTTGAAGCTGGCGTACATGGCCGCGCACAAGGTGTACTTGTGGTGCCCCAGCGCATTCAATTCCTGGCTGTACCCCAGCTTTTTTACCGCCTCCGCCCAAGAGTAAGCAATCACCGGGGTGTTGGTGACGGTGTAGGGATCCTCCGCCAGATTGACGGGCGCGGTGCCGAACACCACCTGAAGCCCGGCTGTGCCCAGAATAGGGGCTACCAGGCTTGTGGCCTGTTCCTGCACCCTTACACCATGCTGAAACGCCAATTAAATCACCTCTTTCTGAACAATTTCCTGAATCTTGGCGCTGTCCTCCTGCGCCTTGCAGAACAGGGTGTAGCTGTGCCCCGCCTGCTGCTGGATCTGCGTCATGGCCTTGCCCAGCCCGGAGAAGGGAATGCAAAGCCCCGCCATATACGGCAGGGCTTTTACCACCTTGTTCAGTTCCTCGGGAAGGTCGTCATACACCGTGTTTCTGGCAGCCACGCCTGTGATGGTGGGGCCGATGTATACGGTCTTGGTTTTTTTGGCGGCCCTTTCCGCCGCCTTTACGGCTTCCTTTTTGGTCATGTTAAATCACTCCATTTCGCTCTGGGGGCCTGCATGGCAAAGGTCAACTGGCAGGCCCCGAAATAGTAAGGATAGCTTTCTTCGTCCTGAAGCGCCCACTCAAAGGGATCCTGGCACACGAACTGTCCCATGAGAAGGGGCGTTTCCTGGTAGTGCATCTGGATGCGCTCTATCATCTCCAGCACGGCCCTGTGGCCCTGGTTGATGGGGTCGTCGTCAAATATCCCGATGAACAGGATCACGTCTGCCTTATGGGCATCTGCGGGCCCTTCTATGCCGCCCTTGTCCGCCCGGACGATGATATAAGGGAAGGGATCCTCTGCCTCGGGGTCAATGGAGCCGTTGTCCATTGTCTTGAGGGGGAGGAACTGTTCATAGGCTTTGGGGGCTGCCATGCGGTGGGTGTGCCACTCCGGCACTGGCTGGGGCAGCTCCTTAAGCCAGTCAGGCCATTCTTCCTCCGGGGCCGCTTCCGGGGTCTTGAAAAAGTCGTTTTTGAACAGGGCCTCCAGGTCGGCGGCCACAGCCTTTTGCAAATCACGGACAATCATTCACCCATCAGCTCCCCAATTTTCTGCTGCACCTTTTGGTTGTAGATTTTCTGAATGTCTTTCTTCAGCACCCGCTTGGCGGCGCCCCGGCCCTCATACACCATTTCCAGCATTTTGGGCACAGACACCGAGTGCAGCACCTGCACCGGGTACCGGGCCGCGCCCTGGCGCTGGAGGATCTGCTTGGTGCGGCTTTTGCCGGAGGGGACGGTGGAGGAGAACGCCTTGATGCCGCTGGTGCCGCGAATCTCTTTGAGCCCGCCGCCGGCCACCACCTCTGCCTTTGCGCCGGGAGCTCCTTTTTTATGGCTCCTGGGCCGGGTGACATGGAACCGGGGAATATCCAGCTTCCTGCCCCCCGCGTGGATGGTGGCCACCAGATTGCTCACCGTGGCCCGGCGTATCTTCGCCGCGGAATTAAAACCCGCGTTTTTCACCGTGTACCGGTTCTGGGCCT
This sequence comes from Acutalibacter sp. 1XD8-36, assembly GCF_009917525.1. Classification (GTDB taxonomy): domain Bacteria; phylum Bacillota; class Clostridia; order Oscillospirales; family Acutalibacteraceae; genus Acutalibacter. The sequence goes on along the minus strand of NZ_QZDU01000001.1, from coordinate 42,746 downwards.
CCTGGGCCAGCTGCTTCCGGGCCTCCACCGCCGTGCTGTTGATGGCGCTGCGCAGTACCTTTGGGGCTTGGTCTTTCATCTTCCCCAGCTTGCGCTCCACTTCCTCCAGGCCGGAAACGTCAACCTCAATGCGTATCATCTGCTTCTGTTCGCCTCCAATGTGATAGCATACACGCCACCTTCATCGGTGGCGTCTGCCACCTGATACTGCTTCCCATCCAGCTTGATGAGAACGCCATGAGGCGGGAATTCGCCGAAATCCTCAGCAGCCACATAGAGCAGGAGCTGTCTGACATACACACCGTCCATATTGGACTTCATGCGCTTCTCCCGCTCGATGTGCTCCATATCGTCCAGGACTGCCAGCATTTTGCGGCCATTGACGATATGGAGCTCCCCAAACTCAGCCGGGTTCAGGAACACCGCTTTGACGTCATTCTGAAGGGCCTCCTTGAATGTCCGCGCCCTCATCCCGGCAGCTTTACCAGCACAAAAATGTCGCCGGCCTCGCTGGGCGCGGCAGCATAGCCCGCCGGGGTGGTAGTCCCCTCCGTTGCCGTGGCGGTGATGCCCGCGCCGTCAAAGTGGACGGCCGTGCCCATCTCAATGGCGTCCGTGCCGGTCTTGGGCATTTTGAACACCCCCACCATGTGCAGGGAGCCCAGCTCGCCGGGCTTTATCTCGCCGCCGGTGACGCCGATCCTGCCGCCCACAACTACCACCGCGTCGCAGGGGATGGTCTTATCCGTGGCGTTCTTGTAGTCCAGGGCCTCACCCTTCTGGATGTACGCAGCGGTCACATGGGTCTTTGCGGCTTCTCTTGCTGTTGCCATAGTTCAGTTCCTCCCTTACGCGTTATTGAGGGGGCTTTCCAGCTTTACGCCGGGATTTTTAATAGCCCCACGATAGTCCATTACGTTGATGTTGAAGTCCAGGAAAATATCCCACACAAAGCCCAGCTGGCCTACCGTTTCACTGCGGCGGATGCTGGGTACCTCCTGGCCGTTGAGATAGTCCACCTCGATGAAAGCGGTGTCAGTTTTGGCGCCCGTCAGGAACCAGGGTACAGGGTTGCCCTCCCCGGCCAGCTGGTTGAGGGTGGCGTCCTCGATAACTTCCAGCCCCCGGTACTGGTAGAGCGGGTTCACGGCCTGGGTGTTATCCGTGGTATGAATGGCAGGAGAGTTGAAGAGGCTGTAGATGTCAAAGCTCAGCCCAACAGGCACAATAAAGGCTTCAGGCCGGATGATAATCGCCTGGTCGAACTGGTCCTTCTGGGTGCCGATGGCCATAATCATGGCCTGCACAGCCTCTCTGGTGATGCCAGTGCCATTCGCCAGCTGGTTCTTGTGGTCGCTGCAGAACAGGGCCTTGCCGTCATAGATTTTCTGTCCGGTCTTGCCCGCACGGGTCAAGCCCAGCAATTCCTGATAACAATGCCGGTTGATGGTGCGCCGGGCCGCCGCAGCGTAGCGGGCGGGCATCCGGGTCACCAGGTCGATATCGTCGTTAATGAACGCCTGGCGGGAAAGGGTGAACTGCTTGCCCCAGGTCTTGAGCTGCCGGGTGGGCAGCTTGGCGTCCACGGGCTTATCGTTTTTCAGCTCGCCGCCCTCCGGCACTTCCTCGAAGTCACCAATGGGCCCGGCCAGATAGTTGTTGTCGTGAACCTTAAAATCCTTCAGGCTGCCTTTGGTCGTCCAACGGTCAAAGGTCACCGGGGCTTTCTGGTGGCCCTCCACATAGGACTTTTCAATGGCATTGTCCAGAATGGCCGGAAATGCCGCAGTGGGGTTCAGGTATTGCCGCTGCATGATGGCCGTGAACAGCTCATCCGAGCTCATGCGCCGGGCCCCGGCCTCCCCAGCCCGCTCCATGCACTCAATAGCCAGGTCGCGCAGGCTCATGGCGGAGAACTGTCGGGCACCGTTCCCGGCCCCCTCGGGGGTCAAGCCACCCCGCATGACCAGGCCGTCGGCAGCGTCCCGCCTGAATTCATCCTCGCCGCTCTCGCCCACGGTAACGCGACTACCCAGGGGAGCGCCCTGCTTGATCATCTGATCCACCAGGGCGGCGCGGGTTTCATCCAGGGTCTTGCCCTCGGTGATGAACTTGTCCGGGTCAACACCCAGGCCCCGGCACATGGTAGTGATGCCAGCTACCCGCTGGCGCTCACCAGCGATGGCCTCATCCACCATCTGGCGGGTGTTGGGATCAGGCTCACCGCCCGGCTCATTTTCCTCCGCCTCGATTTCACGGGTCAGGTCGTCAATCTCCCTCTGGAGAGAATCGAACTCTGCCTTTTCCTCCGTGGTAAGGTCGCGGTTTGCGTCCTTTGCGGCATTCACAAGCTCCTGCTGGCGCAGCAGCTTTGCCGCCCGAATTGCTTTTCTGCCCATTCTTACATACCTCCAATGATATTTTTGTTTATTCGTAACTGCCGCTCATACACCGAAAGGGGAGCGCCAGCGGGGGCCGTTTCTAAATCCCTGCCAACACCAACCGTGCTGTCGGCAGGGATACTCACGATACTGATTTCAAAAGGCTGCCACTTCTTCATCACGCGGCAGGGCCCGGTGAAACGCCCGTCCTCAGATTTCTTTCCAGCCCGGACGTCCTCCGACTCCTTCATATTGACCATGTACCCCACGGACACCCCCTTGAGGGAGCCGGACTTCACCTTTTTGTAGATGGTGTCTGACTCCGGGTCATCGTCAAACTCCACCTCCGCCATGCCACGGCCATTCTCCACCCAGGCGCGGAGGATCTTGCCGATCACCTTGTCCCGGTTGTGGTTGTAAAGCACACAGCCGATGGAGTTAAGCCGGGAAAGGTCAACAGCCCCCTCCGAATGGTCGAGGATCTCCGGGCCGAAGAACCGCTCATAGGGTTCCTCACTGGAAAAGGAGAGGGTAACTTTGCGCCCCTCTCCTTCCTCTGCCCGGATGGCCGACACGGTCATATCTCGGTGGAAACTATTGCCTTTCTCCGCCTCCGCTGCCCTTGCCATCGGGATCATCGTCCTTATCTGGCTCATCTCCATCGCTGTCCTCTTTGTCGGGGTCAGTATCATCCTCGCCGGCGGAGTTGTCCGCAGCTGACTGCATTGCCTGTCCAAAAATCATCCCTCCTAAATCCAGGCCGTATTCGTCCTGGGCGTATTGTAAAACCTCCGCGATATCGTCAATCTGATCCCGCCAGTCGGCGCCGTTCTCAGCTGCCACCTGCTTGAAGGTTTTCTGTCCGGTTTTTAGCGCGGTCATGACCGCCGTGGCCTCCTTCGCCGGATCGATCCAGGGTTTGGGCGGCTTCACCCACTTATGGGCGAAGTACACCTCTTTCTGGTTCCAGAAATCAGGGGCGGAGATTTTCCCCGCCAGCATGGCCGAAATGACGAAGGTTTCGTATATCTCATCGATGACCTCCACCAGCAGTTCCACTTCATCCGCATAGGTCATGCCGTCCTCGATGAGATTCTGCCGGGTGGAGCTGTAGGTGCTGCCGCTCATATCGCGGGCCACCGCCTCATAGCTCAAGCCCTGGCCGGAGGACACCAGCCGCTGGAGCAGCTTAACGTAGGTAGCGGCATCGGTGGCCTGGCCCTGGGGGTTAATCAATTGGATTTCATCCCCAGCATTTAACTCTGTGACCATGCCGGGGGTAAACATCTGCCGGGAGTAGGTTTTGCCCAGGCTCCCACTGGTTCGCCCCACCCCTGTGGGGTTCACCTTCTTCACAGCCAGAGCGATGCTGGCCTGTACCCGCTGCTTCACATCCTCCGACACCATGAATTCGTTTGCGTCCCGGATGCGGGTGAGGGTTTGGGTCATGTCGCTCATTTCCCGAAGCTGGGAGGGGCGGCGCTTGCTGAAGTAGAAGATAACGTCCTTTGCATCGATATACACCGGCTCAGGGGCCGTGATGCCATCAATGGAATACTGCCGGAACCAGTAGCCCACGGGCTTATTGTATGGGGTATACTCAATGCCACCGCACACACGGTTGCCCTTATGCTTGGCCACGATGGTGCTGCTGTCCAGTTCGTCTACCTCCATAGCCTGTAATTTGAAAGGCAGCAGGCCGTCCCCGGTGTACCTTTTGACGAAAAGCATACCGCCGTCCACCTTTTTCCGGCGCACGGCCATGCGCAGCATCTGACTGAGGCTCTGGGTGCCGGTGACGTCGCAGTTGCGCTTTTTGCACCACTGGGCCCAGAGCTTTTCTATCTCGTGGTTCAGGTCAGGGTTCCCAGTTTCCGCCTGAAGAGTAAAGCCCCCGCCCACCACATTGCGGACGAAGGCCCCCACCACTCCATTGAGCATATCCGAGTTGCGTTCCAGGTCGCGGGCGCGGGCCCTAACGGTGTCCCGGCTGTAGCGGTCGGTCTGTTCCGCGCTGGTGTTGATAGCTCGCCAGTTGGCGTTCAAGCGGGAATCGTCCCCCGCGTCGTAATGGCGCAGAGCGTCCCGCCACGCTTGCCGGGCAAAGCCGCGCTGGGGGCTGAACCAGCTTACAACTTGGTCAATTATATTCATGCGCATCACCGTCCCTCAAAAAATGCGGCCACTGTTCCGGGGAGAAGGCACCCATCTGCATCGGCGTTTTCCTGCGCCAGCAGTTCATTCCGCATCTGCCGCAAAAGGGAAAGGTCGGCCCTTGTCAGGCTCCGGCTTCCCAGCTTGTAACTCTGGCCGCCTACCAAGATATTCAGGATGGCATCGTCTACATAAGAAAGCAGCTCCGAATTGGAGAACCGTTCCAGGTTGATAGCCATGCCCTCATTGGTATTTTCCATACAATTCACCATCCTTATGGAGTTTTCCGCAGGAAAACTCGTTGACTTGCCCGCAGGGCAACGTCATACACACACCCTTATATCCAATTCTCATGGCTCTTGATCCATTCTTCCTCCGGCGCGGGGGCCGGCTCCGGGGTCGCCGGGGCCTGGGCAATATCTTCCAGGTACAATTCCCGGACGCCCAAAATGTCAGCCGACGCGGCAGCATACACCTCGCAGTCCAGATAATGGTTATCGCCGTGGGAGTTTTTCTGCACCCAGGTCAGCACATTCTTTTTCCCGGAGCGTACATTGACCTTATGCTCGGCGGTGACCTGTTCGGCATACTCCCGGTCACACCCCTGATACACCATCCAGCTGCCCTTGTCTGTGTTCTTTTTGTGCATCCGGCCCGCAATCATGTCCTTATACAGCCCGGTATTTACCAGCACCATCTGCATACCGTGGGCCCGGCTGGTGGGCCGGTTCACCTGGGTAATGCGGTAGTGGTCGTTCATGGCCCCGCTGGCGCCCTTGCTGGGCAGGGCCCACTCGGAATTTTCCGAGCAGAAGTCATACACCATATCGGTATCGTAGCCGCTGTCGATCAGGCACAGGTTTACCACCATCGGAGCGCCTCCATCCTCCCGCTGGTACTGCAGGTTCATGACGTGTTCCACGTCCGCAAGGCTAAGGGCTTGGCCGTGGGCAATATTCTGGGAGGTGAGGTAACTGCCCCAGGCCCGGATGGTCCAATACACACAGGTTTTCTGCACGTCCACACCGCCGGTGAGCAGCTTGGCCCAGGCGGGCACCACCAGCTCCGGCACATGGGTCTGGCGTTCCAGCACCAGGTCGGCATCGGTTTTGAGGGCCGTGTCCTCCCAGGGCTCTGCCATCCAGGAGTTGACAAAGTTCTGATGGGATTCCGGGTCATGGCGGCTCTTAAAATATTCTTTTGCGATATCCGCGAACCGCACGAAGGGGGAGTAAAAGGTGTTGATCCAGAAGCCCACCCGCTTTCCGTGGGGGCTGTGCTGCTTGACCACCCGCCACTCCCCGAGCCTAAGCATCTGCCCCTTGTGTTGGTCAGTAATGACCCCGCCGCACTCCGGGCAAGCGTACACCGCCAGCTCCGCCCGGTCAACATAGCTCATACCCTCATCATTGGGAAACTTGAGGTTTGCCCATTTGAATTCTATCATCTCCCCGCAGTGGGGGCACGGCACAAAGTAGTGTTTCTCCATGTCGCAGTTCTGTAAGGCTTTCCACACATGGCCTGTGGTGATGGTGGGGGTGCTGGTGATGAAGATTTTCCGATTGCCAAAGGTTTTTGTGCGCTCCCTTGCCAGGGCGATAGGGTCGGCTTCCTTTGCGCTGGCCCCGGGGTATTTGTCCACCTCATCCAGAAACAGAAAACGGATGGCCTTGCTGGCCAGGTTCGAGGGGGAATTGGAGCCCACCAGGCTGAGATACATCCCGTCAAACTGTAGCTCCAGCTTTTTGCTTTCAAAAGGCTGGTACCGCTCCCGAAGCGTAGGCGAAGTCTGCACCATCGGGATAATACGGTTCTTGGAGATACTCTCCGCCAGCACGTCGGAAGGATACACCACAAGAGTGGGGGAGGGATCCTGCTGTATGATGTAGCCCAGAGCGTTGAGAATCGCCTCGGTGCCGCCCAGCTGGGCCGACTTGCACAGCACGATTTCCTCCGTCTCATAGTCCAGCAGCGCGTCCATAATGCCCACCAGGTACGGCGTCATCTCATTGCGCCAGGGGCCGGGGAGGGCCGAGGTCTTGCTGTCCAGCATACGGTACTTCTCCGCCCATTCAGAAACCGTCAAGTCCTCCGGGGGCATGAGGCTTTCCAGAGCCTTGCGCTGATAGTCCGTCACCGGGTACTTGCGTATCCGGGGTTTACGGTTCATTTTGCACCAGTCCCTTGCACCTGGCTCTCATCCACCCCGGCCACCACGAATGCCCGGAGCAGCTTGGTCACATCCCCCTGCAGTTCCTTTTCAATGCGCCGGGCCTCTGTAGGCTCCACTACCCCGCCGATCCGGCTGATGAGCCGCCCCGGCAGGGACAGAGCAAACTTTTTAAAGGCCACGAAGAACCGGGCATAGTCCAGAGTGGCTTCTTCCACAGGGATGTACTTGCCCGCCGCGATATCAAGTTTGAGGCGGTGCAGCTCGTTTTGGGTGCCCTTGAGGGCCAGGTCGGCCTCCAGCTTCTGCTGCTTCAGCTCCTGTTCTCTCTCGGATCCGGTCTTACCGTGGGCTGCGTCCCGCAGGTAGCGGATGTAGGCTTGAATGGTGGGCACCAAGTCATACTGCCGGCCGCTGGGGGTTTCTGTGGCCGGGAGCACACCGTCCTTTGTCAGCTGCTGGATGTGCCGGTCGGTCACACCGAACAGCTTGGCGATGGTGCGGGTGGGGTACATAGAGCCGCCGGTGATATTTCCGTCTGCACTCACGATCAGTTCAACTCCTTCCAGAATCAATTCCAGGGTATCAAGCGCAAGATTCCGCTGCCGGCGGCTCATTGTCCAGCCTCCGATGGCGCCGTTTTGACCGCTTTCTCCCCGGTGTATTCCTCCCAGCGCCGGACAATAACATCGCAGTTGCGCTCATCCAGCTCCATAAGGTAGGCCGTGCGGCCCAGTTGCTCACAGGCCATGAGCGTGGATCCGCTGCCACCGAAAAAGTCACCCACACGCCACCCCGGCTTGCTGGAATTGTTTACCAGCCTGCCCACCAGGGGGACCGGCTTCATGGTGGGGTGCATATCGTTTTTGCTGGGCCGTTTCTCATAGAGAACGGTGGTCAGGTCTTTATACTGCTTGATGTACCCCTCCACAAAGGCCCGCAGCTCTTGCTTGCTCATCTTCTTAAAGTCCGGCTCATCCTCCAGCAGAACGGTGTCCTGGGAGCGGTCGTGTATAAAATAATGGCCCGCGCCCTCTTTCCAGCCGTACAGAATGGGTTCATGCCGCCACTGGTAATCCTGCCGGCCCAGCACAAAGCTGGACTTTTCCCAAATAAGGCACTGGGATAGCTTAAAGCCGGAGTCGCTGAACGCCTCCCGGAACTTAGTCCCTGTGCTTTCCGCATGGAAAATGTAAGCCGCAGCGCCCTTTTTCATCACGTCAAAGGCACAGCGGAACGCCGCCCGGAGGAACTTATAAAACGCGGCGGAGCTCATCTTGTCATTCTTTATCTCGCTGGTAGCTCTGGGGCCGGTCTGCCCCAGATAGTTCTCCAGGAACACGGCCTTGCCGCCATAGTCCACGTTGTAGGGAGGGTCTGTGACCAGCAAGTCAAGCTCCGCCCCGGCCATGAGCGTGGCCACATCCTCTTTCAGGGTGGCGTCGCCGCACAGGAGCCGGTGCTTGCCCAGCTGCCAGACGTCGCCTCGGTTGGTGACAGGTGTCTGAATCTCAGCCGCAGCGGCGTCCGGGTCAAATTCATCATCCTGAGCTTCATCGGGGATGTCCAGCGCCTGGATCAGATCCTCCAGCTCATTCCGGGTGAAGCCCGCAGCGCCGAAGTCGTAACCGTCCAAGTCCAGGCCCACCAGAATCTCCTTCAGCTTCTCGGTGTCCCACCGCCCGGAGATTTTGTTGAGGGCAAGGTTGGCCATGCGCTCTTTATTCTTGTCTTGGATATTCACCACGACCACACTGGCCTCGGTATAGCCCAGGTCCATCATTACCGTGCGGCGCTGATGCCCGCCGATTATTGTGCCGTCGAAGTTCACCACGATGGGCTCCACATAGGTGTTCTCCTGGATGCTTTTCTTCAGGGCCTCGTACTCTGGGTTGCCGGGGGCCAGGGGTTCCCGGGGGTTGTAGTCCGCGGGGATAAGGTCACTAAGTTTGCGGACTTCCATCCGCATATCGGCTCCGGCGGTTTTGTTCATAGAATCCATATCGGTGCCTCCTTTACTCGCCCCTGCGCCAAATCTCCGAGAGGTTTTCCAGGGCCTGCAAAACTGCCTTGCGGGTTTTCCGGGCTTCCTCCGGGAGGGGCTGGGCGGCGTCAAATGCGTTTATGAAGCGGCGCGTGACTTCCTCAATCACAAAACCGCTGAGGTCATCCTGATCGGGGGCCTTGTTCACCGCCTTGTCATCCCAATACTCGCTTGCCCCCACCTTGCGGGGAGCGGTGCCAAAGGCGGCCGCCCATTCCGGCAGGCTTTCGTTTACGGCGTCGAACCGCAGGCCCCACCGGCGGCAGGCGTCTACCGCCTCCCGGAGCTCATCCCCCTCCCGGCAGGTCCAAAGGATCAGGGCCGCGCCGGATTTCTGGGCAATCAGGGCCTCGGCTATCACCCTCCAGTTAGGTTTGCCGATGTGGGGATAGGCGTTGGAGCAGAGGCACCCGTCAAAATCTATGGCGATTACTTTTCTCATGGCTGGGCTCCTTTGGAGGGGCAAAATAAGGGGTCAACTTGGCAAAGCCAATGTTGAACGAAGCGAAGTGGCATTTTCAAAAATGTTTTCATGCACGAAAACCGCGGGCTCACGCGGCCGCAACGGGTGCCTGGGGTAAGTAGTACCTACGGCCCCCTACCCCCTAGTGCGCTCACAGACGCGCTCAGGCGGCCCTCTTGGGCCTCTCATGTGTACTCGCCTCTCCCTGTGTATGCTGTCTGTCAGCGGCCTTGTCAATGGCTCTGCTGTGCGTCCTCTCATGTACTGCGCTTGCTGTGCGCTATGGTACGGCATATGGCATGGCCCCTATGGCCAGGGCCTGTGTGTATGTGCGTTGTCCCTCACACTGGCAGGGTTCTGGTGGCCCTCTGCTATGGGGGTGTACAGAATAGCCCCCCATATACAGGCCCCTATATACCCCCCGGATATTCGGGGCTATACACGGCCCCGCTATATGGGGGCGTGCTTTTTGGGGTAGCCTCCGGGATAACCTACAGCGCCCTGCACCCGACGTTGGCTTTGCCAAGTCGAAGGCACAGGGCGCTGCAGGGAAAGGAGGTCAACCACATGGATGGGGCCTACTATCTGCGGGCCCTAGTATTTATTATATCGTGTGATTCGCGTGAAAGGTGTGTTTCGTGTGAAAAGTGAGGAAATATTTTTAGTTTTTCCAGAGGCTATAATAATGGTACTTCACGGAGTCTACTGATACCCGGTGCCCCATTTTTGCAGCGACTTGTTCCCAACTCATGCCGTGAATCACCCTGTATTTTACGATTCTTCGCAGCTTACTGTTAGGTAACCCCTGAATAAACTGCTCTATTTCCTCTTTTTCGGCCTCTTTTTGGGCCTTTAACACGGCCAATTCCGGGGGCACGCCTCTGATAGAAACCGTGTGCTGTGTATAGGGAAAATTCAACCCGCTGCCGGAGACCGTATCTGAAACCGGTTCGCTCATTTCGCGCTCCAGATCCTGAATCTCTGCGCAGATGTGTGGATAATCCTCCAAAAGTTCCCTTGTCAAGTTGATTCCCCCTATCTTTGCTATTTGTTCTCGATCAATTTTCGGGCATCATCCGGCCAGGTAACCACCCCGGCCTGGCCCCCGGCTTTTTCTATGGCCTCTATCGTGGCCTGCTGGATGCAGGACAGCCTGCCCACATAGGGTCGCTTGACTTCAAAGCCATAGAAACGGCCGTCTATCACCGCACAGATATCGGGCACTCCTTGACGGGCATAGGGGCCAGTCTGTACTTTCCACACGAAAGCGGCGGGGTAGTTCTCCCTCAGCCAGCGGAGGATGGCACTTTGAAAATAGCTTTCCTTTGGCAGTGCGTCTCGCAGCAGCTTGTCTGCCTGGGCGGCGGAGAGGAGGTGGCCGGTCTGAGCTTCCAGGTAGGCGCGTATTTCCTCCAGGGTGAAAACACGACTTTTGTTGAGAATATCATTCCTATTTATCATGCTTGGCTTCCTCCTACGGCCTCTCATAGCCCTTGCATACCTTTGTTCCGCAAAGAGCGGCATACTCAATGTGTTCTCCCTTCGGCGCGTTTTTGGAATTGACGGGGCAATCCTTATTTTTACAATTGTTGCAACAGTATTTCATTGTCTCATGCCCCCGGCGCCAACGGCGGCGCTTCCTCAAACTGCGGTGTGTCAGAGGCTGGTGCAGTTGCACTCCCTGCCGCTTCCTGCCCGGCGGGCATATCTGCAAAGGCTTCTTTATTCCCGCTCTCGCCCTCCATGAACCGGCTGGCCATCATGTCGGCGGTATGCAGAGCAAGCACTGCCGGGTGGAGCTCCATCGCCCGGCCCACCGTGCCGAAGTCCGCACCCTGCTCGGTGAAACCCATATGGTGCCAGATGGCATAAAGTTCGGTGTTGGTCAGCTTTATAAACTGCATGGCCAGCATGGCGCTTTTGGAGCCATGTCCCAGGGGCATCTTGTCCTCCACCGTGTAGAACGGCGCTTTCTCCCACTTCCCGGTCTGCTCATTCTTGACGTTCCGGGTGCTGGTTTTGTAGTAGTGTGTCTTGCACAGGTCGTGGAGCAGGGCCATGAGAGTAACGCTCTCATCAGGGATTTCACACACCACCCGGCCAGCCGTGAGGTATTCCCATGCCCCCTCATGGCCTGGGTAGAGCATCCCCCGCAGGGCGTCCAGCACGTTCAAGCTGTGCTGGAGAAGCCCGCCCTCGCAGGAGAGGTGATACCGGGTGCTGGCCGGGGCGGAGTAGAAATCGCTGTTCCGTATGTAGCGCAGAAGTTGGTTGATTCCGGGGCGCTCGATTTTCTTGAGTTCATTTTCAAAGCGTTGTATGTTTTTGTCTTTCAACATTTTGGTCCCTCCGATTGCAAAAGTTGTTTTTGGGGAGTGTTCCCACCAATTCCAGCACTTGGTGGGAACGCAGGTTTCCCTTGATATTACTGGGGTTGCAAGGTTACTTTCGGGGTGTTCCCACCAATCCGAAAATATACCTCTGCTTTTTGAATTTTTGCAAAATTACAATGAAATCTGTGTAGATTTTGCATTTTTGCGTTTTTGGTAGATTGGTATGTTTTTGGTGGGAACAGTGGGAACAGTGGGAACAGCACATCGGGAAGCCGCATAAATACTAGATTTGTGAAGCACTTGAGGTGTTCCCACTCCTGCTCCCACTTTCAACATCGTTGTGGAAAGTGGGAACACTTAGAACGGCAAATCTCCATCATCGTCTACTTCCGTCCATTGCTGATCCATCGAAGTCTGAAGTTGCTCATCTCTATCCCAGCGGTCATATTCGTCGGCCAGGGCCTCCACTTCATCGGTCGTTTCAGATAGGTGCCCGATATTAAAGCACACAAAGTTTGCCAGCCTACCACCGATACGGCGTTTCACCGTATTTCTCATCACTATGTTTCCATTGGCTTTCTTCTCGGCGGTTTGCTCAATCAGCCCCTGCTCCGCCATATACCGTAGTGTCTTTTGGTTTGAGAATCCAGCCTTTGTCAGCGCTTGACTCAGGACGGATGGGAATATGTAGGCCACCTCCCCCTCGCTGCTCATCATGCCATAGCAGGTGCCTATAGTCTGGGGGTTAAAAAATGCTTTGTTTGCCAGCACCCAGTCCACAATGAACTGCACCGCGTTCTCATTCACATCGCCGGAGCCGCCGGCTTGTTGCTGTTCCAGGATGTCAGCGGCCATCGCTTTAGCCCGCGCCCAGCTCTCCGGGGCAATATCTACCTCTTCCCGGCTCTCAAAGAGCCAGGTATCTATCATGGCATCGGCCAGGGCCACCAGCGCGATTGCCGCCGTGTGCGCGCCATTTTTGCCGTCGCTAAGGCTCTGCACATAGTCCCGCATTTCCCCGAATGCGGCCTGCACATCCTCCTGGGGCATCTCTACCAGCCGCTTGATAAACGCTGGCCCCGCCGTGCCGTAGTTCTCCGCCACCTGGCCGTACATGGCGCTGGCACTCTGCTCGTCCTCAAAGGGAGGGCCGTAGATTTGCAGGGCGCGAGTGGAGACACCACCCTTGCTGGTTTCCACGGTCAATGGTTCCTCGCCGGTTGAGAGGGCCACCGTCCGCCACTGGTACACCGACTGCAAGCCACCGCCCTTTGAGCCCCGCACCTTGCCGGTACCGTTGGCCAGCATATAGACTAGCTGCTCCAGGAGGCCCTGCTTGTCCCCGGCCTGCTGCCGTTCGTCTATGCCCATCGGTAGGTCACAGCACAGCCCCGCCCGGCGCTCCAGGCCCACGGCGGTGGTGTTGAAACTGACCATGAGCTTTTCCGGTTCGCCCCACACGGACATGCCAGCCTGCAAGGCCGCCGTCTTGCCGCCTCTTGAGCCGCCCCAGTTGTAAGTAAGGAAATTGCGCTGCCGGGTGATTTTCAGCAGCGGTGCCGCAAAGGCCGAGGCCAAAATAAACCGGAACTTGTTCCTCTCCCTGTGGGGCCGCATGGCCACAAGCCAGCCCTCGAGAGTGCCGCTCTCATGGTAAGCCGCAGCAGCAGCCTGCATGGTGGGGTCGCAGTCCAGTGCCAGGCCATCATCGTGGCCGGGCATGAACTTCCAGTGCTCCCCCGGAGCGCTTGGGCTTTTCCAGCCCAGCACCCCGGTGGCCTGCACAGAGGGTATCTTGTCCAGGTTCTCCCCCTCTAAGCTCCCCAGGAACTTCACCACCTGTTTGGCGTTCTCGCTGGTAACCGTACACCCCAGTTCGGAGAGGGCCAGCACGGACCGGGAGGAGAACACCGTGGAGCGGGGCCACACCGAGGTGAGCCAACGGCCATCCCGACGGAAAGCTATCTCTATCTTTTCTTCCCCGCTGTCCATTGAGCGGATCCGCTTGGTCAGCAGAATGGGTGTGCGGCAGATCAACTCTGAGGTTCCCTTCTTGTCATTGTACTCCCGGATTCCGCCCTCGCTCATGCCCCAGCCGGACGGACACTGCAGGGCAATGGGTGCGCCCTCTAGGCCCTCGGGCTCCGGGTCCTTGGTATAGTCGATTTCTTCAGCCGCTTTCAATGCCTGGCAGATAAGCCGGGCTGATTCTTCCTTGCCGTGTTTCATGTACAGGTCACTGGGGTCCTTCACGCCGAATGGCTTACACGACCAGACCTTGACCGTCCCGGAAAAACCGCCCTCCCGCAGCCCCCTGCAGGTTTTAGCTATAAAGGTATCGCCGCCGCCATCCGGCTCTCGGTGGAGATACAGGGTCATGCCGTCCAAAGCGGGGGCTTGCTCCGGCTTGAAATTCTGGGCCCCAGCTACCCCCAGGGCGGGCAGGCCCAGGTACCAGAGCGTTTGAGTGTCGCTCTCGCCCTCCACCAAAATGGCCGACTGTTTCTCCCTGTATTCCGGCAATCGCCACAGGCCGTATAAAATGGTGTGGCTGCCAAGTTTCCAGCGGAATTCCTTATAGGCAAAGCGTTTACGGTAGGTGACAAGCTCTTTTTGTTCATCCCAGAATGGAATCTTCAGATAGGCGGTGCTTTCATGAGTATTACGGTTGTAGTCGCTGCCATCGGTCAGGCCGCAGCGCTCTCGGAGCCAATCTTCCGGCAGGTGTTTTTCAAAGGCATACTGTTTCAGTGTATATTGGGTGAGCTTGTTCCTGCGTTCCCGCCGGGGCAGGTCTATGTGGTGCTGGCGTAGGATTTCCTTATAGGCCGTTTTTGTGTCCGTGTTGTGGAGCTTAGCATAAAAATCCAGATAATTGCCGCTCAGCCCCTCGGTAAAACACGTCCATAGACCAGTTTTCAAGTCTACAGAAAAGCTGTTATTTTGGTCATCATGGAAAGGGCAGCGCCCGCGCAGCTTGTCCCCGCTGATTTGTGCGTGTTTGACCACCTGACTGTATTCAGTTTTGTAATCTACCAGCTGATCTATATTGATGGAGTCTCGGCTCGTCATGTGGTCGCCCCACTTTCTTGATATAATGCCGCGCAAGGGAGCAGGCTCGTAAAGCTGAGCAACTGCTCCCTGTGCGGCCTAGCTTATTTACGCGAAGGGCAGGTTGTCATCGTCAGGCAAGGGCGGCGCATCTTCAAAATTTGGAGCCAGGGGCGTTTCCTCCACCCGATCCGTGAAGATTTCATTGAGGTCATCATCGGAGTTGATATCAAGCGGATCCCCCTGCGGTGCGTTATACTCAGCCGCATTGATGGACATCTCCTTAAACTTATCCTTCATCTGGCGGCGCAGCTCTTTGGCCTGGGCAACCACACCCGCAGGCAAAAGGCCGGCCTTGTTCAACACGATTTTGGCATAATCCACGCCGCCCTTGTTGGTTTCCTTTGTCAGCTTTATGCTGACCACCATGCCGATGTAAGGGGTACCACTGGTGAGCAGAGCGCGCAGTTTCTTATTCACATCCTTGATGGAGGTGGGCGGCACGGTGAGCAGGTAGCAGTTAGGGTCGCCGCTGACCATCAAGTACAGGCGGCGCATATTCTTGCAGGCTTTTCCATCGCCGCCCCTGGGGTCGGAGCCATACTGATTCAGAGGGCAGGTGTCGCAGCTGATGCACTCTCCGGTGGTGGTGTTGATACCCATTTTCCCATCCATGCTGGAACAGTCCGGCGGGCTACCGCCCTCACCGTCCCCCAGGGCCTTGCTCCAATAGCCGTTGACTCTGTGGGTGTAGAGGATCACCCCCTGCAACTCTTTGACGTACTCCACATCATCCTCGTCCTCCCCCTGAACCTCAAAAGCCAGGGCGCCGCCGCTGGGCATTTTGATGCGGCGGCAGGTGATGCCGCTTTCATCGTCCAGATCGTCCAGTTCATCCTCCAGTTCGGCCAAAAGCTCCGGATCCATGCCCTCATAGGGGTTCGCCAGCTTAAAGGTGTCCAGCACCGCCAGTTCGTTTTTCTTTGCCATAATTATTCGTCCTCCTCATCAAAATCGGTGTCTGCGTCCATATCTTCCAGTTCTTCCGCTTCCTCGAAGCCGCCACCTTCAGCCAATTCCTCAAGTGGTGTGGGTTCACTGCGCTCGGCGGCGTAGAGGTCTGTCATTGCCTTTTTCATTTCAGCAGCCATCGTGATCGCATCCAACGCGGCCAGGGTGGCGCTATTGAGTAGGGAACCCACGGCTTCCAGAGCGGGCCGGTTAGGGTCGCCCAGAGTAGTTAGGAGCAGGCCCATATCCCCGCGAATCTTTTTGACGCTGGCATTCGCCTGGCAGAAATTCTCCGCCGCGATGCCATACGCCTCGTGCCGGTTGCGAACATCAAAGGGTGGGGGATAGGCCCCCAGAAGGGTTTGAAGCCGAAATTCGATGATGGTTTCCAGATTTTCTTTCATATCCCGGTCACTGGCAAGGGTCATATCTATGGCCATCTGGCCGCAGCTTTCCTCCATGAGCCTCTTGGCTTCTGCCGCGGCCTGTTCCAACTGCTCCCCAGTCATAGTAACGACGTTTCCATTCATACTGCTTTACCGCCTTTCTTAGTGTCTTTCCTCCGGTAGATGTCGAAGGTTTCATAGGTGTTGATAACCTTGCCCAGCGCGTCAGAGAGAGCGCCATGTTCCTCTACATAGGCCCGCATGGTGGAGCCCAGTGTCTGGGTGGTCACAGTTTCCTTGATGATATCCCCCAGGCCTTCCTCGCGGAGCGTGTCAAAGAAATCCACGCCGTCTGCGGCCATATCGGCCTCGCTGCGCTTACTGTAGATGGTTTTCTCCTGGAGGCTAAAGCTATAACCCCCGGTGCTGATTTTGGGGCAGTCATCGTCAATCATCTGCTGGGTGATCTGCTCCTTTGCCGCCTCGATAGCGGCGTTGTTGTCTTTGGTCTGCTTGGCGAGGGCGTCCTTTTTCTCCAGCAGGGCTTGGTAATTGCTGAGCATTTCGAGCAGTTCCATGTGCATCACCTTTCATTGTATTAGAATTTTATCCCAGTTCAGCGCCTGACCACAGTGGTAGCAGTAGGCCACATTCTCTGTCCCGGTGAAACTGCCGTGACAAGTTGGGCACTCATAACAGGGGGAAGGCCGATTTTGATGGTTGTTCACCAAGATAGGGTGCTGTGGTATCTGCTTTTTGATGGCCTCGTCAAGCAATTCTGCGGTTCGGTTCACTTCGTCCATGTCGCATTTTTCCACAAACCCGCCGCCGAATGGATATTGAAAACCATTGCAGTATGCGGAGCGGATTCTGCTGGCTTCCTGTTCCGTCATGATTGCGCCTCCTTTCGGAACACCTCATGGCTTCCATCCTGCATGGCCTTTTCCTCGTCGGACATCTCATAGCCCAGGGAGGTGAGCCAGGAATATAAGCTATCCAGCTTGACGGAATGGCTGTGCTCCGGGAATATCTTCTCATAGCTGCCGGAGTAGCACTCCTTTGGCCCGTCGTTAAACAATGCGTAAATCAGCGCCGGATAAATCTCAGGGTCAGCGGCATGGAAAGCGGCCATTTGCTTTGACGCCCGGTCCTGCGCATAATAATTAGGGTCCACTCCTAGTAGTTTTTTGATTGCCTCTCCGTTGGAATAGGAGTAAACGGTAGCGTCCAGCACACCGTAGGTCAATGCACCCTTTAGAATCAAATTGGCGTTCTTTTGAGTATAATGCAGCCCTTTCACAAAATCGCTGCGCAGCTGATAGGCCACCGCCGCCTGCTCGCGAATAACGGCCCAGGCGTCAGCGATGCACTTCTCCCTGGCCCGCTGCTCGGGAGATTTCTTCTCCGGCGCGGCCCGCTTGTGCTTTTCAAAGAACCGAAGGCTGCCGCTGTCCTTATCCAGTGTGTAGAAAAGCTGGCCGCTGTACTTCTTGTCAAACAGGGGTGTATCTTCTTCCCAATCGGCAAGGTAAATATATCCACTGATACTGTCGTAAGCGTTGCCCCAGGTTTCGCAATTCTGCAATTCTTTGGCCCCTAGCTTTTTCAGCAGTTTCCTTGCAGCAGGCAGCTTTTTCTTGGTAGCCTGCCGCTTCAACTCCCAGGTGATGCTCTGGTTAAAGTCATGGGTACCCATCTTATCTAGGCACTGGTTCCTGACCTTAATATCTTCAATCTGGGCCAGCTTGTCAAAGTCGGCCAGGGAGAGCTGGCGCTTGCTCACCTCTCGGAGCTTGTCCTGATCCAGCTCCATCATCTTCACCCGCCGCCGGACCGTAGTCTGGGAGAAACCGGACTTCTCTGCGATCTCCTCCACCGTACTGCCCATGTCCAGCATCATCTGGAAGCCCTGGGCCTGCTCGTATACCGTCAGGTCAGAGCGCTGCATATTCTCCAGGAGCATGGTCTGCAGCTGTTCTTTGGGGGTCATATCGGCTACCACGCAGGGTACCTTTTTGAGGCCCGCCGCTTTTGCCGCCGCCAGCCGCCGGTGGCCGATAATCACCATGTAGCCACGCTGCCACGTTTCCCCAGTGATATTACCAGTCACCATGTTAGGCACCACTGTCAGGTTCTGGAGGATACCGTTTTGCTTGATGCTCTCCGCCAGCTCGGACACGTCTCCAATCTCCTTGCGGGGGTTGTCTGGGTGGGGGGAGAGACTCGTCACTTCTATGTATTGCAGTTCGGGCATGGTTGTCACTCCTTAATCATCTGAAATCACCGTGAAAGGCTGGATCATCTGCGGCAGGAAGTTTACCTCATAGTGGTAAGGGTCGGCAAACACGCCGCTCAAGTCCTCTACTGTGTAGGTGATCCACTCGTTCAGGTATACCAGGTGCTTTTTATAGCGCCCTTTGTCAACCTCTACCACTACTTCCAGTTCATTGGCGGAATTGTTCAGTATGGCAAAGTTCCCGATAACCTCCAACACGGGCTTGTCTGTGCGGGTGTTAATAGCTACCAACCGCCGGGTTATGTTGAAATTGTCCGCCTGCTGAGATACGTTGTAAGCCACTTTTTCCGATTCCCGGCACCCGGCAAGTGCAAAGACCATAACAGTGGCGAGTATAATAGTAATAATCCTTTTCTTCATTTTGTTGAACTCCTTTTCTTTTTGGTAGTTACTTGTGGCTTTACCAGCCCACACTTTTCCGGGCTGTTTTTACATGGCCTGCAACGCTGGCTTGCGCCAGGTTGGCAGGCTTTCTTGTAGCCGCAGTCGGCGCAGCAGTAGTTGCCATGTCGGCGGTCGCAGTTGAAAATCGTGCAGCCGCGGGGGAACAGTTTACTCATGATTTGGCTGTGCTCCTTAACCCGGCAAGTCGATGTTAACGACAATGGCCTTTGTCCATGGGAGCGCATCGAAAACTTTTCGGCACTCCTCCTCACTCTCTGGAAGTATGTCAAATTCCTCGCCGGGAAGAAATTTCTCCAAAGTGTCAAATACATCATCATCGCTTTTGAAGATTACAGGCTTATAGTTCTGTGGTGGGATGAGATATTCGTCCACACAAGAGGTACCCCAGCTCCCCATCCATATCCCGAAATCGTCTCCAGCAACGATCTCGCCGTCTACAAATGGAATAACAGGCAAATCCGGGTTATCCTGCATGAGCTTGAAAAGCTCCTCGTGGCTCTTGCGCTCTTTCTCTGTAATCATGGTTTGTCTCCTTTTCTCCTATCTCTATGTGTCTTTGTACCGTCAATGTGCCCTCACACTATTTCGGCATAAATTATTCATCCTTTCCGAATCTAAACTTAGTCACCGCTATAGCAAACTCATCTATCTCGCTGGCCCACAGGCAGGTGCCGGGGCCGTTGAGCCGCTCCCAGATCAGCGGGAACCCGCCGATCCCGTCAAAGAGGCTGGCCATCGTTGCGGGGCGCTCGTAGCAGGCGCACAGGCGTTTGAGCACCCAAGCCCAGGGCGGTATGGCGATGGAGTTGCCCAGGGCCGTGTAGCGGGCGCTGGCGGTGCACTCCTTGTGCCGCTTGCCCTTGCTGTCCACCCAGGGGCCGATGTCTGTCCAACCATCCGGGAAGCCCTGGAGCCTCTCACACTCCAGCTCCGTCAGGCGGCGCACAACCCTATTTGTTATTGGGTATGTTTCCATATCTGCCCGCATTGCAATATTTCCTTTTGCACGAAGCGTGTGCGCCACGATAGGCTGTTCATGGTTGCAGTTGAGGGTGGGGCAGGCATCCGCTGTGATTTCTGCATTGGCCTGCCCTGTAGCCATCACCAGTGGGGTGTTGTTCCCACCTGTGCCAAACTGCCGGGCTACCGTGGGAGCCACGTCCAGAGGTCCCGTCAGGCGGCTGTCTTGGCCGTGGTTCTCATACACGGCGCATTCCTGCTCTGCCGTGAGGGTGGGGGCCTGCTCCGGCTGATAGCCTATACTCCCGGCTTTTGCTCCCGCAAAGGGCTTGAATCCGGCGCACACGACCGGCTGGTGGCCGTGGGCCTCTGCCCGGAGGGTACCAGCCTTGTCGGCGCTGACATCCATCAAGCTGCCGCCCTGATCGTTCAGGCACAATACCGCATGGCGGTCTACTGTATTCAAGGTGTACATGGGGCCATCTGAAATGCCAGAGCCGTTCATACCTACCTCCCGATCCACGGCGTTGCCCTGCAGGCTCCACACCTTTTCCTGTGTAGCTGGGGGAAGGTTGTCAGTTAATACACAAGGGTACTGCTGCCCCTCTGCAGGCTCGGCGGTAAAAAGCGCCTGGTCATTGTGGCAGGCGAGGGTGCCGGACTTCTCTATCTGAAGGAGCGCTCCCTTGCCACCGCCCTCACACCCGGCCCTCATTCTAAGCGTGACTGCAGAATCAGCGCTGCCTCCAGTTCCGGTGGCAGGGGTTTCCCCCTCCGGCTGGCCCGGTTCAATATCCCCGCACACGCTTTTGCGGACAAAGAGTATTTCTGGTGCGGCTTGTCCTCCAAAATCTGCGACAAGCGCGATTCTACGTCTACGCTGGGGCACTCCCCAAAACTGAGCATCGAGAACTCGGTAAGCGATCGACCATCCGTCTCCCATGACGCATCCGCTGGTAGTCCACTTGCCCTTTGGAGGTCCAGGTATAACGGCGGCCGGATCCGCAATTTTCGCGGTTTCCTCGAGGACGGCCTGGAAGTCGGCGGATTTGTTGCTGCTAAGTGCTCCGATGACGTTCTCCCACACCATGTACCGGGGGCGGATGAACCGGCCCCTATGCCCGCGTTCTGCATCTGTCTGCCTCATCTCCTTTATGATTCTGATCTGTTCCATAAACAGCCCGCTGCGCTCTCCTGAGAGCCCCTGCCTCTTGCCAGCTATGCTAAGATCCTGACAGGGTGAGCCTCCGATTACCACGTCCACCGTGGGCGTGTTGCGGCCGTCTATGGCGGTGATGTCGCCTAAATGTATCAATCTACCACCTCCACCTCCTCCAGCTTGCATATTCTATATGAACTGTGCGCTTTCAGGTCTTTTAGTTTTGCTTGATACCAATACTCGCCAGTGTCCTCATTTTTATTGATGATAGCCGCCACAAACTTGTACTCGATACCATCTGGGAGTCGAACACGCTGGTTAAGGCTGGCTTTTACACTTCTCTCATCCATCAGTCAAACAGCCGCCTCCAATCGTCTACTACCGTTTTGGCAAGGTCCTCTTTCCGGGCCAGAGCCTTGAGAATGGTCTCGTCCACGGTCTTTTCCGTCACCAGGTGGATGTATGTACAGCGGTTCTTCTGCCCGATCCTATGGATCCGGCTGAGGCTCTGGCTGTAGGTGGCGTAGTTGAAATTTACCGAGTAATACACGCAGGTGTCGGCGGCGGTCAGGGTGATGCCGGTACCCGCCGTATCTATTTGACCTACGAACGCCATCGTGTCCAGGTCGGTCTGGAACTGCCGGACTATCTCACCCCGCTGCTCTTTGGGGATGTCCCCATAGATGGACACACACTGTTTCCCGGCCTTGCCCAGCATATCCCCTGTGAGCTTGATGATCTCCATCACCTCTGGGATGAACCGGGCGAAGATCACCAGCTTTTTGCGGCCCTCCAGCACGTAGTCGTGGAGGATGTCGGCGAGTGCGTCCAGCTTACCCCGGCTCACCAGCTGGGGCTTTGTGGCTTCATCCTCCACCAGAAAGCCCCCTGTGAACTGCTGTAACCTCAGGAGCCGGGTCAGCACCGTGGTGGCCGTCACCTGGCCGCCGCCCTCCAGCTGGGCCACGCTGTCCCGCTTTAGCTGGTTGTAAATGCCCCGCTCTTTCTTGCCCAGGGCAACTATCCTGTTTTCAAAGGTCTGCTCGGGCAGGTCCACCGCTTCTTCTTTGGTGACCCGGTAGGCGATGGAATGTTCCTTGCGGATGAGCTCGTCCATGTCCCGATAGCCTACCACTTGCTTTTTGTTAAAGCCTCCCATCACGGCGTAGCGGTTGCGGAAAGTATAGTAATTCTGGCCGAAGATAGTGGGGTCTAAAAAGCGGTACTGACTGAAAATATCCATTGCGTCGTTCTGTACCGGGGTGCCGGAGAGGATAAGCTTATACCGGGCCTGGTCACCCAGCTTATGTATTGCCTTGCTCTGGGTGGCATCGTGGGTCTTGATACGCTGGCTTTCGTCGCATATTATGAGGTCGGCATCAAAGGTTTGCAGGCGCTCAAATATGCCCTCTCTCCATGTACTCTCATAATTTATCACCGCCACCTGCAGGGCCGGGAACGGCCACTTCTCCAGGTCGTCCAGTTCCTTAAGGCGCTGGGCTTTGGTGCCCAGCAGGGTACGCACGGTGTAGGGAAAGTCGGCGTACTCTTGAAACTCTTTGGGCCACACGGCGCACACGCTGGTGGGGGCCACGATGAGCACCCGCTTCAGGTGGCCCAGCTTGTAGCCGGTTCCGGCTACGGCGATAGCTGTTAAGGTTTTGCCACAACCCATAACGGCTATTCAAACAGGAATCCGAAGCCTTTGCTTGTTCCTGTTTGCATTAAATCACACCCCTTTCTTTGGCAAGCCGCCAGTGTAATTTCATATGTTCGCGGTGCGGCATGACTACTAGATTTTCTATTCGGTTGTCCGAGTGAATACCGTTGATGTGGTGGACATCCTCCCAGGGCTTTAGCTTTCTGCCCAGGTGTTGTTCCATGATTCTGCGATGGTTGGTATAAATGCCTCGGTATGCTGCGTCTTGCTCCAATGCCAACTTAGGATTTCGTTCCTGGTTCAAAGCGGTAAGGTGCGGTGCTTTATGCCTCACACTGTGACCGGGGACATTCATCTCTTCCTTGACGTGTTTGCTTAACCACTTGAGCCTGCATTCATTGCTACAGAAATTCCTTTCCCGAAGTAATGATGGCGATACGCGAAACTCTTTACCGCAAGTGGCGCACGATATGATTTCCCCTTTGGTTTGTGCGATATCATGGCACTCCTTGCTACAAAACTTAGTGTGCTTTAGTGCAGAGGGCTTAACGTGAAATCTTTTACCGCATTGCTGGCATTCAGCATTTAATTCTAAGACCTTTTTCCTCATGCACACCCTTCCTTTCTCCGCCGCTGGTGATAGCCCGTGGTCGTTCTGGCCGGGAGGCCATTGCGGTATCTCCAGTGGTACACGCTGCCGGGCGACACTCCCAGCTTGTCAGCTATTTGACCGTCATTGAGGCTCAGGTCATAGAGCCGTCGGGCTTCCTGCTGATCCAGCCGCTTTCGCTTCTTGCGGGTCGGCGGGGGCGTGTCCAGCACTACCCCCTCCCGGATCAGCGCAGCAGTAATGTCCGAAGGACCGGCTCCGTTAAGCTGAGCCAGGATCTTGACCGCCTTTTTCGGGTCAAGGGCGTTGCGGTAACGCCTTGCGATTTCGGCATCGCTCATGGGTAATTTCATCGGATGCCCCCTTTTATCTAACGATAATTTCTGTATGGATTTCTTTCTTGCTACAGCCATGCTCCACAGCTAATTGTTCTTTTGTGGCTGTAATCTCGCCAGGAAAACTCCCTCGAACGGTAATCGCGCATAGTTCTTTGTCTTGCAAGTAAAAAACAATCCACGACTCTTTCATTGAAATCACCCTTTCCAGTCCTTCAGCCGGAGAATATTCCCCTCCGGCGGTACCCAGCCAAACTCCAGCAGGGCCATATTTGCCCCTCTCACCTGATGGGCATACAGCGGCAACTTCACCGGGTACTTATAAAAAGGCTTGGGCTCGGGGTTCGTGCGCTCCCTATCTACTGCATCCAGCACCCGGCGCAGCTCCTGGCGGCGGGCTTCCACGCTGGGGGCCAGCCGAACCAGCCCCGAGAGCTTGTCCAGCAGTTCCAGGTCGGCGGTACCGCGCAGTTGCTTTGTGGTCTTGTCCCAGCGCATTTTGTTCCAGCTCTTGATAATGGTAAATTGGGCTGTGTCCACCTCAATCAGAATGAGGGTGGCTCCCTGCAATGCCATTTTCATTGACAACCGGTTCCTTTCCCGATATAATGATAGTGGTTTTTTAAGCCTGCCGCTTTCCCGGTGCCAGCCGGGGAGCGGCTTTTCTTATTCACGTCCTGCCTTCTGCAGCAGTATGGCTTTCAGCTGCGCAGTCTGCTTATCCATCATGCCGAACACTTCCTTATAAAGCCGGATAGTTTCCTCCCGCAGCGTCAGGGTTTCCCGGTAATTCCTAATCGCCTCGTTCTGAAGCTGGATGATTCGCTGCTGCCGGAGGATGTAAACCAGGGAAACAATGCCGCAGAGCATGGTAATCATTTCCTGTATTAATTTTGCCACCAAGTCTTTTTCCCCCTCATCCCCAGGATATCCCGGATAATACGGGACATCATCCAGTAAAATAAGGGGAAAAACAAGGCGAAAACTTCTCCACCAAACGCCTCGTATCCCCGCTCGGCCAGGGCGCGGGCCTGCCCGGCCCGGAAAAGCAGGATTCCGGCCAGCGTCAGAGCGGCGTATTTGACTACAACAGCCAGCCGGATATGGTCGCGGAGCCGCCAGTGGTTTTGCTTTCGGAATAGGTTCACCGGCTCGCGTCGCTCAATCTTCATCGGCATGGGGGTCTCCTTCCACGGTAAGCACTTCCCGGCTTAATCGGATGATCTCATGGCAGCGGGCGCCCAAACTACCTTCTGCCGCCATGATGGTGCTTTGGAAAAGGGCCTCATCATAAACGCTGCTGCAATTCAGAACGTCTTTCATTTTATCTGGGTGGTAGGCTTGGAAAGCAACCTCTGCCCTGCTCCTGTCCGGAGCCTCCACCACTGACCAGCCGCCACAATAAGGCTGGCCCTCTGTGCCATATGTAAAATAAAATCTTGCCATCTTCATAGTCCTTTCTATGTGGTTTTTTGTGCAGCGGTTCCTGCAGCTTTGGCTCTTGCCGCTTTCCACCGTTCGTAATCTTCCCTAACCTCAGGCCGCTCGAAGTCCCGCTTAATAGCTTCGAATGCGGCCTGGGCCAGAGTGAATTGGATGCTCGAAGGAATCTCTTTCGTGATGACATGGGGCTCATTCAATCCCTGCATGGGGCTTGCCTCCCTCCGTTGATTATCTCTGAGGGACTATGCCCCCTGCTGTGCCTTAGCCGCCAGCTGCTCCTGAGCGTTCATGCCGTTGATGAATGCCTCAGCCATCAGGGCTACGATGTCCTGTTTATCTTCGGGCACGCTTTTCAGCGTGTCGTAGAACAGTACACCCTCTGCGGCTTGCTGGGCTGTGTACCTCTGCTCTGTCATGTGCTCACCCCCCCTCTTTTCTTTGACTGTGTGATTATTATATCTCGCTTAGCTACATTTGTCAAGCGTTTTTCTTTGACTTAGAAACTTTTTATTGACAGAGCGAACTTGATGTGCTATGATATATGTCAGCAGGAGGTGAACGGATTAATGACTTTGGGCGAACGTGTAAGGAAAATACGCCGCCAGATGGACTTGACCCAGCAGGATTTTGGGAAACGCATTGGCATTAAATCTAACAGTGTTTCTCTAATCGAGTCTGGAGGTAGGAACGCTTCTGATCAGGTTATTTTAGCTATTTGTCGGGAATTTGATATAAGCGAAGATTGGATCCGCACGGGTGCAGGGGAAATGTTCGAGCCGGAAGCCACCAATGCACTTGATGCCCTTGTCAAAGAGCGCGGAATTAGTAGGGCAGAACAGATTTTGATTGAAAAGTTTTTGAACCTAAAGCCAGAAAACCGTCAGGCAGTGATGGATTATCTGCTTGATGTTGCTGCTGCAATTTCTGGTACGGTTACACCCAATGATAGTTCTGCCAGTGTCTATGTCCCGGAAGTACCAGTTGATGAATACAATGCAGCTGCAGATATTGATATTGATGCCGAGGTAGCTCGGTACCGTGCCGAACTTGAAGACCAGAAAAAAGCGGCGGAAAAATTACAAGCCTCCGATGGTACCGCAGGCATTGGGGAGAAGATGGCATAAAATAAAAAAAGCCCCCGCCATATAGGCAAGGGGCTCGAAAGGAGGATATGGGCATGGCTCGAAAAGCACAGCCGCCAGATACACAATTCGCCGTAATCTATGCCCGGTATTCCTCCCATTCCCAGAACGACGCTTCTATCGAGCAGCAGGTTGCGGACTGCGAGGCGTTCGCCCGGATGAACAATCTGGAAATCGTTAAGGTTTACGCCGACCGCCACCTGACTGGCACCAACGACAAGCGCCCGGAATTTCAGCGGATGCTCCGGGATGCCGAGCGAGGCCACTGGCAGTACGTCATCACCTGGAAAGTGGACCGTTTTGCGCGGAATCGCTATGACAGCGCCACCTATAAATACCGTCTTAAGAAACACGGAGTCAAGGTGCTTTACGCAAAGGAGGCCATTCCCGATGGGCCGGAGGGTATCCTGCTGGAATCGGTACTGGAGGGCTCGGCGGAGTATTACTCCGCGAATCTCTCCCAGAACGTCCGCCGGGGGATGCACTTCAACGCCCTGGATTGCAAGGTGAACAGCGGTAGTTTGCCGTATGGGTACCGCAAAGGGGCGGACGGCAAATTTGAAATACACGAGGCCCAGGCAGAGATCGTCCGGGAGATTTTCCAGAAGGTTGCCGCTGGTACACCTTTTGTAGAGATTATCAACGACCTAAATGGCCGGGGAATCAAGACCCGGAGCGGTGGTCTTTGGAACCGTAGCAGCTTTCAAAACATGATGCACAATGAATCCTATATTGGGGTGTACCACTTTTCTGATGTCCGCATTGAGGGCGGTGTCCCCGCGATTATCAAGCCAGAAATTTTTTGGGAGGTGGACCGCAGATTGAAAACAAAGAAAAATGCCCAAGGCCGTAAGCGCGAGGGCAATGAATATCTCTTAACAGGAAAGCTATTCTGTGGGATGTGCGGCTCACACATGGTTGGCATATCCGGCACCGGGCACCTGGGGCAACTGCATTATTACTACTCCTGCCAGCGCCGGAGACTTGAAAAGGACTGTAAAAAGAAACACATTCGTCAGGATTATCTTGAGAGAGTCGTAGTGGATGCAACCCTGCGGTATGTTCTTCAGCCGGATGTGATACAGTGGATCGCCGATGCAGTGATGGCCTATCAGGAACGCGAGGGCGCGTCTGCAGAATTGAGCATGCTGCAAGAGCAGAAGTCTGAAAACGAAAAGGCCACCGCTAACCTAATGAAAGCCATTGAAAAGGGCATCATTACTGAAAACACCAAGCGCCGCCTGCTGGAGTTGGAGCATGAGGCGGTGGAACTGAAACGCTCCATAGATTTGGAGATCGCATCGCACACACACCTGGAACGAGAGCAGATCATCTACTGGATGGAGCGGTTCCGGGACGGTGACCGCAAGAGCCAGGACTTCCGCCGGAAAGTTATTGATTCTTTTGTGAATGCGGTTTATCTTTGGGATGACCGCATACGGATTGCATTCAACTATTCCGGCAAAAATAACACAATATCCCGAGAGCTGGTCACGGATGCCGAGACTGTGGCCGGAGATAGCCAATCGTATATGCTCTGTGATGGTCTGCCAAAAAAGCCAGGAACTTCTAGGAGTTTCGGGCTTTTCTTTTTTCTTTCTATCAGCCAAAACCGCCTTGTCTATCATTTGTCTATCAGACATGTTTCACTGCACGCGGTTTTTTAACGCCTTTTCCATCGCGTCAGCCATATTTTCTTTGGCTTTTTTGTCAACATGGGCGTAAAAATCTAACGTGGTTGACGCGCTTCCATGACCAAGCCATTGCTGCACTTCCACTATGGAGAACCCCATGTTGAGCAAATTTGAGGCCGCGCTGTGTCTCAAATCGTGCAAACGGACGTTTGGCAAGTCGCTTTCTGATATGATTTTGTGAAACGTTCTGGATAGGTAGTTTGGCGAAATGACAGTTCCGTCGTCAAAGGTGCAAACGTAGTCGCTCTTGATATAGCGGCTGCGAAGAGCAGCTTGACGGCGTTTTTGTTTCTTGTGCTGATCTTTCAGCATCAGGCGCGCGGAGTTGGTCATGGGCAGTGTCCGATAACTGCTGTGCGTTTTAGGGGTGTCGACGTAGTTTCCGCCTACCCCTTGTTGTAAGGTCTCGGCAATGGTAATAGAACCCGTTTCGAAGTCCACATTCTCCCACTTGAGACCAAGAACTTCGCTCCTGCGAAATCCATAGATAGCGCACAGATTGACTGGCAGCTCTACAGGGCTGTCAATAAACAATGCCAATAGCTCGTCAAGTTCGCTTGGATTGAGGAAACTTCCCACATACCGCTCGGCCCTCGGAGTCTTTGCAGCAGAGGCCGGGTTAAAGTTGATAAGCCCTCTCCGCACAGCATCCGTAAGAGACTTGGAAATCAACTGATGCATATGCTTGATGGTTGCGGCCGATAAAGGCTTGTTCGTACGCATATTACTGCCTTCCGTTTGCAAATAGTGGTAAAAGTCCTCCAGGTGCATGGGTCTCAGGTCTTGCAGCATGATACGGTGCCGTTTGAAGTATGGCAGGATATGATTCGCCACATTAAGCTGGTACATACGGTATGTATTGGGCTTGATATCGGCGTCTGCCGTTTCGATCCACTGCTCAAGATACTCATCAAATGTCATCGCGCAGAAGGGTGTTTCTTTGCTCTCCCACTCCTCAATCAAATCCCGCAGGATTCTCTCGGCATTGCGTTTGTTTCCTCTGAGAGGCAGGTCCGTAGGGAACCATTTCTGCTTACGCTGGCCCATTTCATCATAAAGATTCAGTACGGCGTAATATTTGCCGCGCTTGGTTGTCACAAAACCGGTGATAGCCATTACATTATACTCCTTTCCAGGCTGTCAGCGGCTTCATCCGATGGGAACATTATAACACTTCCCGGCTCTGAATGCAAACCGCGTGCCAAAAATTCTATTACACTGGTTTTGGGGATGATGTAGCGTTTGCCGACTCGTATGGACGAGATTGCGCCGCTTTTCAATAGGTCATAGGCTGTGTTACGACCTATGCGGAGCATGGACTGTAATTCTGCGATGGATACAACGTCTGGATAATCAGAGAACATGGCGATCCTCCTTTTTAAGGGTCGTCAATGTACTTATGGTTTCATTTAACACCAACCTCAATTGCTCAAGTTGATCTATAACGGCTTGCAGTTTGTTTCGATCTATCTCAACAGCCATTGTCTTGCTTTCAATGTCTATATTTACCTTCCCAAGCAGATAATCCGACGAGGTACAAAGTACGGTTGAAATGTTTGCGAGCACTTCTGGGTTCGAATCTCTTTTCCCAGAGATGTACCTTGATATGGTGGATTCAGTCAGACCGATCCGCTCGGCCAATTCTTTTTGCAGCATTCCTTTGCTATGCAGTAAATCTGCTATCCGTCTTCCCAATTCTCGACTCATGGCAATCCCTCTTTCTTGTTTTTGATTGACTTTCTCTGACCAATAGACTATAATATATTTTGGAAAGCGTATATGTCTCCTGCTATGGCGTGCATGGGAGCCACGTTAGGAGGATTATTCTACGCTTTATCAAGGGAAAGGAAAGAGGTGAAAAATGTGACAAAAAATCCTGATTTTTCTTATATAAATAAGGATGGAAAGCGTGTTGCTGGTGCGGCGGCTTTTAATCACCATGTTTTTACGGAGATGGGCGGTATTCAGCAATACAATGATGCGGTTGGTATAATGTATATAGAAGCGTTCGTCCAAGCGCATTCCGATTACATCAACACTGAAGTTACCGCTCAGGCCCGTAGAAAGAGATTGAAATTGGTCGGTTAGCTATAAACCGCAAAATTTTTGATTGATATCATCATTTTTACGTTTTCTCCGTAATTGTGCGGAGAAAAATTCAATCATTGCAACGAAGTGTTCTTTGATGCTCCCCATCGAATAGTTTGTCGCAGAAGTGTTAAGGAACTGTTTGCCCCGACAGTTCCTTTTCCTTTTCCTTGATAAAGCGTAGAACTTCCTTAAATATAAAAGAAGTCCCGGCCATCGAGAGATGATATCTCTTAGACAGCCGGGTTCTTCTACCTACTCAACGGTCACATCCACCTGCGAACCGCTGTACGAAATTTTCTTGACCTTGGCATTGCCGTGCCAGTCTGTGATGGTGACCTGGGAGAAGTCCTCCCCGTAGGTCTTCACCATCGTTCCCAACTCTACTCCGTCTGCATCGGCGAGTACGGACGTACACGTCTTCCCATCTTCGGAGAACGTCCGAGTCAGCGTCCTGCCGGCAGAGTCCCGCGCTACGACAGTACCGTCATCCGTAAATGTTCTTGTTCCCTCAGAGAATCCATACGTCAGTGCCCGGTCAATGTCATCCATTTCTTCACTTTGGTCAAGCGTTCCAGTGATAATCTCACCGGCCTTATCATGGGCTGTCACGCCCTTTTTCAGCGAACCGGCGGTTACCGTGTCGCCAGTCAGGTCGATCAGGACTTTGCCGTTCGCTATAACTTTATTTACAGCCATCTGGCTCACTCCTTCAGCCAATGGTTACGGTGGTGCCTCCGGCCGCGTTTTCCGCTTCCACATAGGGAATCGCCGCCACTGTCACCTGGGACAGGCAGTTGTACTCCTCGTCGGGAAGAACTATTTGCTCCTCCGCGGAGGGTATTACGCTCTTGGCCTGGGGTTTGGAGTCCTCGCTACCGGACATAGTACCCTCAACACCCAGGACAGTCACGCCCTCTCGGATGTTGCCGGGAACCAGTTTGGCCTGTTCGTTGGCGTCGATGGACACCTTACCCGAACCATCGTGGTAGCCCTGTGGAACGGTGTACTCCTGCTCCTTGGTGGCAATCACCCCAGCGACAGCGGCGTTGTCCTTCATGGCGCCGGTAATCTTTGCCCCTCTGGCGTAGGCGGTCTTGCCTTCCAGCAGTTCGCCGACCGCGGCGGTAGCATCGGAAGAATCCACGTCAAAGGGACAAGCGCCGATAATCGCCGAGCCGGACTTGTCGTGGGCCGTGACATCCTTCAGCAGGTTGTCCGCGGTCACAGTATCGGCGGTCAGGTCAATAAGTACCTCGCCGTTGTAGATGACTTTGTTGATGCTCTTGGTTACAGTTTCCGGCATAGGTTAATCCTCCCAAGGAGTCTCGTAATGCCTTGCCCGATGACTGTCACCATACCCGGCAGTGGTGGGGTCATTGACGATGCCCAACAGCACCAGGATAACGAACACTGCGTCCACAAAAGCCAGCAGGCTGTTTCCAAGCTCGCCGAAATTCACAGTATAACCAAAGATGGCCGCGCCAGCCTGGATAACCAGCAGAATCGCCGGTACCAGCGAGAACCAGAACTGCTTGTTCGCAATACGTACTTTCCAGTTGATGTTCATTTTGAATCACTCCTTATTTGCTGCAAAATGCTCAGAAATGTCCTTGTCTTCTTTCAGTGCTTCCTCTGAGCTAAAAATGGTTCTTTTATGCCCTGAATGCGTTTTCTCGTAAATCTCCATTTCGAGATCATAAATGGTTTTTCTTTTTCGAGCCCTTTTATAAACTCAGAAATTTCCTTAACACTTCCTTCGATAATAATGGCTCTCACAAGAACCCTCCTACTCGTCGTACATAATGTTTAGGCCATATGCCCCGGCGATCGCGTGTTCGAACTTGCAGCCACGAGCGTTCTCCCAGCCCTTGCAGAAGTAGACCGTGTCGCACAGGCTCATGCTCTCCAGAGATTTTGCCAGAAAATAGAGCGGAATCTGAGTGATGCCACGCTCCCTCATCTGTTCGTCGCTGTAGAAATCACCCCCAAACAGGGTATCAACCACCTCGTAGCCCATGCCACGAAGAACAGCTACAGCCCTTTCTCTGACAGCAGAAATTTCCTCGTCAGTCTTGTCAGCCATGGCTGACTGATCATTGCTTTCTTCATTTTGGATTGTACTCCTTTCAGTCAGGTAGAATCTGCCAATCCTCGGTAAGCATATCTGCCTGGGAGGCCAGCCAACCGAGCTGCACGCCGGAAGTACCGACAAACGCAATCGCATTGTTGCCAAGCGCCTGATGATTTACGTTGATGATTTCTCCGGCTGCATTTTTATAGCTGACGCAGGCAGCCAGCTCGATATACTGGCCTTTGCCGTTCCATCCAGCGCGGGATGCTTTCCTACCCGCCTTTATTGCCTCGATTGCCTTTCCAAAATCCATAGATTATTCCTCCCACTTCATGATATTTGATGTTAAAAAATCCCGGCCTGCTTAAACAAAAATCCGACAATAACACCCACAGCGGCTGCAAAGATATATCCCACAAACTGACGCCACTTCTGCCCATCCTGGCTCTCCAGCACGGTCAAGCGTTTACCCTGGGAAATCTGCTCCTTTAGCATATTCTCCATGTTCAGAGCTAGCTTTTCTACCGATGTAGAAATGTCCCCGATTTGTTTAGTGGCGCTTTCCAGGATTTCTAAGCGGCGGTTCTGACGGTTATTTTCGTCTTCCAGACGCTGGTGCTCGGCGTCCATACTGCGCCGGAACTCCTCGTGCTCAGCTCGTGAAATGAATTCACCTTCCATTATCCATCACCTCCATCAGCTTGCTGCAATGCTTACCGTGGTACCGTCAGAGGCGTTGCTCGTCTCGGAATATGGGATTTTAGCCACGGTAACATTGTTCTTCATGTATTTGCTGGAGGTGGGCAGGATTTGCGTCACGGACGCTTTCGGGGTCACGCTGTACGATCCTGTGTAGGACTCCACCCCCTCTGGAGCCGAACCGCTGCCACCCGAGGATGGCATGGGATACCAGGTATCGGTAGTCTCCTCAAACATGTAACGGTCTCCTGTGTCGATGCAATAAGCCGTGCTGCCTGTACATCCTGTTTTGGGCAGCATATCAAGATCAGCAGAAAGACCGCACCAGGACTCGATTGCCTTAGAATCCGGTCTGGAATATGGCGGCAGCCTCCTGCTGACCAGCACCCAACTTCCGGTGTCAACCATAGGCGGTCACCTTACACCGGGTCGCCGTTCTCGGTAAGGCCCAGGGCCTCCAGGTCAGCCCTGACCGCATCCTTGAACTTGTCGGGCACCTTGTCGAAAGACCGCCTGCCGTTGATAATGAGCGCTACATACAATGCAACCATGTTGTTACCTCCAATCAGAAGTTTAGTTAAAATATAAAAAAGCACGGTTACGCCTCCAGCTTGTTGCCGTTCTGGTCGTAACCGAGTTCTTTCAGCCGGGCTTTTACTTTTTCTTTGAAGTCCTCCCGGATGTCATCAAAGCTCCTTCGCTTATTGATGATAAGCGTACAGTAGATGTTTACCATGTCAACAGCCCTTTCGATTTGTACTCTTCTCTTGCACCATAACCAAATACCAGACGGTAACGAAGTCCATATCAATTTTTCAGACATGTTTCCTTCGGAATCTTCCCCGGAGATCTCTCGTCGTTTAGACTCGCTTCCACCCGAATTTGCACGCGATTCAGTTCCTGCACGGTATCTATCAGTTCGTCCAACTGCCGCTGAGCTTTCTCTGCTATCGCAGTCAACTCATCAATGCCATCTATCTTCAAACAGATTTCTTTGGTAAAGTGCATGATTGTCTTCCTTTCTTCTGCTTTTACTCCATCAGCATAGCCAGCACGTCATACATATCAGCCATGGCCTCCATAATGGCCAGCATGTCGCCGTCACTGTTCAACTGCCTCTTCAGAAGAAGAGCACTGGAATTTCGGTTGAACTCCTCTGTAGACATAGCCGCCTCCTGGTACGTCCAATAGCTGACTGTCCCGCCGTCCATATCCTCACGCTTGGATTCTTTGATGTCCTTGCGCAGATATACGGTATCGCCGGAAATCTGGACCTGCTCTGGCCGGACGGTGCTTTCGGAATACCGGTAAGTAGGTTCCATGAAACCGCCTCCTTTTATGTTTGATAAACCCTCGCCAGCCGGTAATATATCTGTAAGGGATTATTCTTGTCAGACTTGGATACCTTTCGTCTCAATTTCCTAAAGTTGACATAAGGTTTAATCCATTTTGAATACATAGCATAGGTGTCTGTGGACTTGATCCAGCCCAGATACGACAGCATCTGCCGGGCGTCGTAAACAGTTGGCCGGGCCTTTGACGCAAGTTTTTTCGCTTTCCTACTAGCCTTGTACATGATACTTCTTCGCAAAACAGTGTGGTCCCGGTAAAACCGGAATCCCATAAAGTCAAGGTCTCTCCCCAGGTATTCGCCATTCTTCACATAGGAGAAACGGAACACCTGCCAATTTCCTTTTAACGCTAGACCAAGCTCTTTCCCAAGATACTCCGAAATTGCCTGACGCATCTTGTGGAGGGCTTTCTTATTGCTGCCGAAAATCACCATATCATCCATATACCGGACATAATGGGCTGCTTGGAGCTGTTCCTTGATGTAATGGTCCAATCCTTGCAGGAACCAGTTTGCCAGCCACTGGGAGGTATGAAACCCCAGGGGAATCCCCTCGTCCGTGGTGTCAATAATCTTAAACAGCAAATCCAGCATAAGCTCGTCATGAATGTGTTTGGAGAGCTTTGCCTTGAGAACATCGTGGGGAACGCTGTCAAAGAAATGCCTGATGTCCATTTTCAAGACATACTTTACATTCTTTGCGTCAGTGCGAATCCACTTCTCGATGACCTTTTTGGCTTTGTGGGAACCTCGCCCCGGCAGACTGGCATAGCTGTGCTCATACATACCTTTATAGAACATGGGCTTGAGAACGTTCACTACGCAGTGCTGGACAATAAGCTCTTCCAGGGTCGGCACACAGATTTCCAACGCTGCTTGCTCTGATGCAGCGGCGTTAGTTTCGGATTCTTTGGCTGCTGATTCGGACAGGGCTGCTTTCTCCTCTGATGCCTTTGCGGCAGCAGCGCTGTTCATAGCGGAATCCTTTGCCGTAGCCGCAAACTTCATGGCGGCGTTTGACTCCACATTCATGGCCGCCAGAGCGTCATGGATAGAACCTCGGACCTCTTCGCCATATATGGCTTCCAGTATTTTTTGGAGCTGTGAAGAAATAT
Organism: Acutalibacter sp. 1XD8-36; assembly: GCF_009917525.1. GTDB lineage: Bacteria > Bacillota > Clostridia > Oscillospirales > Acutalibacteraceae > Acutalibacter. The sequence goes on along the minus strand of NZ_QZDU01000001.1, from coordinate 7,722 downwards.
CTGCCATGACCGAGAACATTATCAGGACTATTGTGCTGATGATTCCAGACCAGAGGCCGGGTCAATCCATCGCAATCTTTGAATGCGTCTCTCACAATGGTCCTACCATCGGAGCAGCGCAGATTGTTTCGGGTGGCCCAGCCTCCAAAGTCATACTTCTTTGGCTTCATTTTGATTTTCCTCCTTCTCGGAATTTGATGGGTATCCCCCCATTTGGAGCACTTAGATTTGAGTTCCTCAATTCGTCGGCTTTCGGATCGCTGGACGGCATCATACCAGCAATCTGCCGGATCTCGTTGGACGTCATGATTTCATTCCTGGTAAACTTGTCAGCGATCTCAGCCATGCTGCTGACCGGTACCAAACGGAACGGGTCGCGATAGAACTCAACCGACTGCTTTTGAGAGCGAGCTGTTTTAGTCAGGAACTTACGCTTTAGTTCAGTGGCAATAGCAGACAGAATAGGCTCGATAGTACGGTTATAATAATTCAGCATGGGGGCTGGTTTTGGAAATTTAATCATCCACCCATCTCGAACCCGAATAATATCTGCGCTGCGGATACTTGTCCAACCAATTTTATTGAGCGTGTAGTTATTTGTGTCAATATCCGCCGCCTCGTACAAATCGCTGACACTGACGATACCGTACTGGTCCAAAATATCGTCCATGTATAACCCATAGACTGCATCTCTTGATTGAGATAATATTCTGCTTTCCGGATGTAGTCTATGTCTCCTCTGAAATATCTGCCACACCATGGGTCGTAGCAAAGGGTATTGCCCTTAGACGTGAAGATGATCTCTTTGTCAGAAACCGGATTCTTACCAATTTGCTCTTTTGCAACGTCGTCCGCAATCTCCTTAACTTTCTTTTCGCCGATACGCTCGATGGCATGGGATTTAAAGTTTGCCAATGCTGTTTCTGACAAAGCGCATGCCGCCGACAAGGCTGCTTTCCTACGCAGGTGTATAGAATTTGCGCCAATAATGCAGGCCGCCGAGAGCGTCCCCGTTACTACGGACGGAACATAATTCCTCCACGTTACCTTGAAAGTATCTTTAGGAGTGAGCGACTCCTTCGTTTCCCTTTCAGTTTCTTTAATCTGCTCCAAGGCTTTTGGTGTAGCCTTTACCGCCATAATAGCTGCACCTATCATTCCGACGATACCTATACCAACCAGGATTTCAGGACTTCGTTCCTTCAAACCTCGGCCAAAAGTTTTGGCAATGGCTGAAAAATTGATCTTAGCCATTTCTGACTCTCCTTTCGATTGTAAAAATATAAAGAGAAAGAGTCCCTGTCAGGACTCCTGCTCTCTTTTGGACAGCGCTTCATTCACTTTTTCCTCAATCTTTTGCTCCATCTTCTTGTCATCGATAAAACTGTTCAGTATGTTCAATACTAAACCGGCTCCTGCGGCAAGAAGACTCAAGCCTTTCAAAAGGTCAGATTTGTTCATTCACTACGCCTCCTTTCATAACAGAGCCTGCGATTTTTGCGGATAATACGCCTCCAGCATTTTATTGTACTCCTCAACGTCTTCGAGAGTAGCTAACAGATGAACTGGCGGAAATGGATAGTTTATCAAGCAGCATTGCGAATTTCGCGGAGCAAAAAAAGAAAGAGGCCGTGCTGGCCCCTCACTTCTTTTTTCTATACATCTTTCTGAAGTTATGTTCCCGAACACACTGCTTTATACTCTCAACGGTAAAAAATGCCAGAACCGATGCCCCGGCGCATAGCATAACCAGCGTTACAGTTTCTTTTACAACTATCTTGTGGTACTCTTGCGCAAAGTGCTCAAGTAGCTTTACCATCTCTTTATCCATGTCGGTATTCTTGTTTGCCATAGTGAACCTCCTAAGTATGTATTCATAAGAGGAACTGGGATTTATGCGAAATCCAGTTTGCCATGGTCATACCACAAGGATAATCCTCATATCCAAGGGTGTCTGATGTAATTATCCCATCCAAAACACCCGTGATGACTTCCATCTCATACTGTTTATACGGATATACATACTCTGGAAGCTCTCTGTGCAGCATACCACATCTGCAACATCTCAGGCGGCGTACTGTTACCCACTTGGTACGGCGGCCTTTCGTCCGTACAATTCTCTCAACTCTATCGTAATATTTCAATTTACCTCCGCACTTTGGACAACTTGATTCATTATTGATAACCATACCCGAGCTCTCCTTTAATCTAGGATAGAATTCGGACAATGTTCTCAATCACATTCTATATGATTACGGATAATGAATCAACTAGGAAAATATTTCTTATTGTTTTAGGTAAACTATAAAAAATGAAGTATCTGCTGTACTGAAGGTTTCAAAAAGTTTCCCTTATTTTTTTCCTTGAAGGATTCAAAAAAATCGAGAGAGGATGAAATATTATAACTAATTTTATTAAAAATTATTCCGACTATATATAAGATGATTCATGACATATCTGGAAGGGGATTTAAAAATGAAGAAAAAAAGCAGGAAAGATACTTTCAAAAAACTTATAGCCAGAATAAAACATGAAATATGCACTTTTTTCAAAAAAGATAATCTAGAGTTTGCAGTTAAAACATCAACAGGACTTATAACTTTCATTGCATCAGACGGTTGGTTAATAAATTTAGGAAGCAAGATGGATTGGAAAGCATTTTTACTTTTACTAGCATCCATAGCATCTTTTAGTTATTTTTTGCTGCAAATATATAAGCGATATCGATACTATAGCAGCGTATTTAATGAATTGAAATCTACTGACTATCCTGCTTATTTGGTTTGTACATATCTAGCTTCAAGAAAGGCAGGGTTGAAAGTTAATACTAAAAATCATTTTAACATTGAGAGAGTAGAGGTTACCTACCAGATTGAGCTGCCAAATCCAAAGAGATGTGATAATTGCAAACTGTCAATTCATTATTCATTCCAACATGCAACTGCGACAAAGGGAGTGCGAGGTATTTTCTTTACTACACTTTCGTCAAATAATACTAAAACTGACATATCCAATAAGAAATTCACCCCTCGTTTTCGTATATCAATGAACGATAAGGATGAAATTGATAAATTGAATTACGTACATATGTCTTTATATACTGAAGGTTATAAGAGTCCGCACCTTCATTTGTGGAATTCACCAACAGTTGGAGATGACTTGAAAGTTGGGGATGTGGCAACGTGGGAAATTAACATGGAATATAAAAATACATATGATATGACCAAATCTAACAAATTTTTAATCGACCCATCAAATTATTGCAATGGTTCGATCGATGAACTACACATCGCTGTGAATCTTTTAGCCGATGAAGGTGAAATTAAGCTGATTCGTCATCCAGAAGTTTTTCAGATGAATGGCGGATTAAATGGGTTAGATGAACATAATCGACCATACAGATTAGCTATGAAACCTTCACAAACCGATACCTCTTTACCAAAACCAAGAGTGTATAGGTTTGAGAAAACAATAAAAGAACTGGATTCATATGATAATAAATTATTTACGGTAATTATACCTCCAAACGAAAAGGAATAATTATTGTACAATGCGAATCACAATAGATTTTCATAACAGCCATTTGATAAAGAAGATATAAACATTATAATACACGAGCGAAAAAATAAGAGGGGATGTAAGGTTTGCCTAAAAATATAAACCGGATAAAGAGCCGCTGAAACAGTTGTCTATCATATTACTGTTTTTCTGTCTATCAATTTGTCTATCAAATATGCATAAAACTTGCATATTCGAACGCCTGTTTTAGCCTTCATAAGGCTTTTTTTCAGGTTTTTAGCCAATTTTCAGCACTAGGTAACACCAAATAACACGAGAAGCAAACAGTTAAAATGTATATTACCGTTCTCCAAAACCGCGTGCCGAGGGTTCGAATCCTTCTGCCCCTGCCAAAGATAAATCCCGGAATTCCTTGATTTTACGTTGATAAGGAAGTATTTACAACAACTTATTATCAACGCTGACAAACAGAGTGCAAATAAAAGCAGAGAGTTGATTACTTCAAAAAGCAGTCAGCTTTCTGTTTTTTTGTTGAGTTTCGATATTAACTTATAAAGCAGTATTTTGTTTCACTAGAAAAGGTACAATTATTTAAAAACTACCCTTTCGTTAGCTTTACAGACCGGAGCAACACACATAACAGCAGTTAGAGGGTCTATGTTAAAATCTGTAGCAATAATATGTGCATCAACCATTACAGAAAGTTCCCACGCGACATCAACTTCTCCCTTTGGAATCTTTACTCTCCGAATCTTATCATATTCTTCAAATAATTGTTTTATCTTTATACGTTGTGTTGAGTCGAGATTGTTAAATTGTTTAAGAGCATCATTGGGTGAAATCATACTTTTTGCAAAAAGGTTTGCAATACCTATCCATTTTATAAATTCATTTTTAGTCTTTATAATAGTTTTAGTTTTCATAACAATTCTCCCAAAATGTTTCAACTGATTCAAATTTGAGTTTTCCTTGTTTAAAAAGATTTGGCAAGATATTTCTAATTATGTTACATTCACTTTTATCAAAGAAATAATATACACATTCTTCTAAATCAGCAAGATTGATGGATTCAAAAATATGAAAATCATTCCATGGAGACAAACCAAGGATTTCCAACGTTCCAGAAATAGATTTAAATTAATCAAAGTGATAATTGTCAGTAAAAGTTAACGAAGAATTAGATGCTTTAAGCTGGATAGCATAGCCAAGGTTTGCTGTAAGCGTATTGGTATTATGAGTCCAAGCATCTACTTCTTGCTTAATTTTAGAATCAGTATTATACGCTAAAGCCATTTTTTCCACGCAACTATTTGCTTGTGAATGTTGCTTTAATTGAAACTCTTTATATGCTCCACAATGTGTAGTCATTGCATTTGAATAAAGATAAAAGTAATTTTCATCAACATCAATTTCTTTAATTGGAGCATCTGGAAGTTGATTTCTAAAAGAAGATGTAATATAGACATCACTTTTTTTATCAAATTGACCATGAATGTGAAAAATTTCTTTCCCTGTAGCTAATTCAATATTTGAATCATAATTAGTCGTAAAGATATTGTCAAATTTTATAAGAAATTCAATAAACAATCTAGGATAATTTTTATATAACTGATTTATTTTTCTGTCATTATAAATTGAATATAGGTATGCAACTTTCATGGATTCTCTTATATAAAACTGTTCTGGATTATATACTTTCATTTTGTGGCAGACTAAATCATGAATTAAGTAGTAATCTTCAAATCCGATATCTGTAATTCTTAGCATATTAATTTTATCAGTGTATTGTTTTTTAAATGAAACCAACGAATTTTTTTCGGCAGAACCAAATGTATAGTTATCATAATCACCTAAAATGATTTTTCGTGATTCTAAATAAAGCTGTCCAATATAATTTTTTAACAAATAAGGGAAATTTACAATGATATGTGACGGAAAATCATCTCTATCACAATTCTTTAAAATTCTAAGCACAATTTGCTGAGAGGTATAGTCCGTTTTATTAAATTGAATATTGATTCCATTTCCAACAAGTAAATTATTCATAGTAAACCCCTTAATTTTGATTATTTTTTCACACATACAAGCATATCACATTTATTACATATTTTCAATTTCCCAAGTTAATGCTATTCACTTTTGTTCTGTTACGCAATAGAACGCTGTTTTTGAGGGCAGACATATAAAACCCTTACCCCGTCATTTCAATGCCCACAAAGCCGCATAAATCAAGGGCAAAATAACCTCTACTGCGTAACAACTCCCATAATAAACTGAGGGCGAAAGCGGTTTACTGATTTCGCCCTCTTGACTGCCCATTAGTAAAGTCGGGAAAAGCTGTCAAGGGCGCGTAGCGCGAAGTTTACCCTTGACAGCTTTTCCCGACTTTGCTACCTCCTTATTGGTCGAAACGGAATTTCAATATGGCTTCAACCTGTTTTGTTTTTAATCTGTCCTGTGTGTCGTCATTGATATGCCCCTTATACATAGATAGGGATTTGATATATGCGGTGTAGTGCCGCAATACTGCGTCTACCGCTTCCGGCTCTCCGACAACAGCTTTTTGAATTACCTCAAAAGGTATCAGTTTTTTGTTCCTCATGTTTCAATCTCTCCCATTCTTTCCGCAACTGTTTCAGCGCAACATTTCTTCGACTGTTTATTGTACTTCTGCAACGCCTGTACAGTCTGCCGATTGCTTCATCACGATAGCCGACAAAATAATACAATAGCAAGACTTCCCGACGCAATTTCGGCAATTTCGATAATGCCGTTGCTAACCGTTCATCATCAACGATAACTTCCTTTCCAAACACAAGAAATACAGTCGGCTTGTCCCGTTTTTCAAAGTAACTGTCCATAGCAGACGGTTCAAAATATCTCTCTGACATTAGATAGTAAAGGGATATTTCTCGTTCCGCTTTCCGCTTCAAATCTCGCCATGCGTTAATGGCTTCATGGCGCAGGACAATCTTGCAGAACGCATTGAACGCATATTCGATATGTTCCGTGAACTGTTCAGAATATCTCATTTTCACTCACCCCCTTTCTTCCCGGTAGGGGGCTATTACAACAAACGCCCATACAACATGAAGCGGTACAGGCGTTTGGGTAATGTGAGTTATTAAGACATACTACATGATGTGTGTATTCATATCCATAGGCGCAATAGTCCTTGTTAATGGCTTGGCTTTTTTTGACAGGTCAATGGCTATACGATTTTGTTGCTGACATACTTTACATTCCATCACGATACCCTTTGTTAGCTGTAATACACAATCTGCTGATTTTGTAAAAATTGCTTTCTTGAACATAAAGAGAGCCGACAAACTGTGATTTCTCACAAGTCTGTCGGCTCTGCGTCTTTTATGCGTCTGGCTCTTCACTTTATTAAAATTTTTTCTCGATAACGGTTATATGCAATTCTTTTACGTCAATCAAATTTTCCTGTTTACACTTCGGACAGTAAAGAGGAAAATTTTTCAATTCTGTATCTAACCGAATTTGTAACCTTGTTTTGCTTCCGCAGACAGGGCAATAAATCCACTCTGTTTTCTTGCTCATTTTCTATTTTCCCCTGTTAAGGCATTTTCAACAGCTTTCTTTATGACGGTGCTTGAATTTGTTGCCCCCAATACTGCGTCAACTTCTATTTTCTGTTCTTCAATGATTCTGTCAACAACAACTTCTGCGCGGCTTCCACGCCCGTTTTTATGCTCCAGAATACCAATGTTTGTAATCACTCCGTTTTGAACCGTTACTTCCACTTTGGCATAAACAAAATTCACGTCATATTCTCCGACATAAACTCCATCGGGAACAATGGAAATATCTAAATTGCTGAATGTTGTTTCTTTTACTGACCTTTTATAATCTGCCACGCTTTTCAGATAAACCGCCGTAAAAATCAAAACAATAAGGAAAAGAAAAATTGCTGTAAAGGACAGGATTCTTTTATGGGATAATTTCATTTCAGACACCTCTCAATCTTTTTCATTGTTCGCTTAGGCAGTTCTTTCTTATTCTTTGCATTTGCACATACCACTTTTCCCGCCGATTTCATACCTGCGGTCTTGAAAAATTCGTCCATACTGGGTAGTGCCAAGAATTTTTCGCAAATAAGATTGCAGGGTCTGGCTTGAATAAAGTCAGCCAGCGATGGAGGCGTCCTCCAGAGAGGCCTCCAGGTGCTTCATGTTCATG
>NZ_QZDU01000019.1 GCF_009917525.1 Acutalibacter sp. 1XD8-36 | reverse complement strand
TCTGATAACAATACTGGTCGTTCATCACGTTTGTTATCGGAACGATAATGCTGTTCACGCTATCCGGGTTTCCGCGTTTTTATCGTAGATGGCTTTGCATTGGGCCAACTGCTGGTAGAACAGCGTCAGGCTCACCTCCCGGGAGCGGATGACCGCCACCAGCTTTTCGAGGTTGGGCACTTGCCCGGTGTTGGCGGCCTCGTCCCACAGCACCCGCACATGATGGGGCAGGCGGCCCCCGTGTACGTTGTCCGCCCGTTCACAGAGAAGATTGAACATCTGCGAAAAGGCAAGGGCCACGATAAAGTTGTAGGTGGTGTCGGTATCGCTGATGATGAAGAACGCCGCCGTCCGTCTGTCCCCCAGCTTGTCAAGCTCCATCTCGTCATAGCTCATAATCTCCCGGAGTTGCGGGATGTCAAATGGGGCCAGCCTTGCGCCACAGCTAATAAGTATGGAGCGGGCAGTCTTGCCTGTGACGAGTTGTCAAGGACTTTTTAATACTGTTCACAGAATATTCAAAAAATTGACACAGCAAAAGCCGGGGGCCTTATGGCTCCCGGCCTGCTCATGCGGCTCTTACTCCTGCGCCATCATTTGGCGGACTTCCTCACGGAGCATACGCTTGATTTTGTCCTCCATCGTTTCAGTGCTGGTTTCGCTGAAATGCGCCCACACAAGGTAGGTGGTTTTGCCGATTTTCTTCACCATTGAGGGCGGGGTGTCCGGCTTGGGTCGGGGGAAGGTCATGCCTGCGGTAGCGTTGGGAAGTTTGTTTGCCATAGGCGGCTCCTTTCAGTCCATCAGATTTTTCAGACGTGCCAGCTTGTCCTGTGCCGTTGCCCTGCGGAAGTTCTCGCCGGAAAAACGGATAGGGGCGCACATCTCCAACAGCCGGTCATAGATGCGGGCGTGGGCGGTGTCCTGGGGGTGCTGCAAATCCTGAAGGGACAAGTTCGTGGTGACGATCAGCGGCCTGCGGCTGCGGTAGCGGCTGTCAATCACGTTGTAGACCTGCTCCAATCCGTACTCCGTCCCACGTTCCATTCCAAAATCGTCCAGTATCAGCAGCGGGGCGCGGCAGAGGCGGGCTATGTACTCGTTGCGGCCCTCAAAGCTGGCGGTTAGGTCGTTGAGTATCAGGGCAAAGTTCGTCATGCGGACGGCCACTTCCTGTTCCATCAGGGCATTGGCGATACAGCCCGCAAAATAGCTTTTGCCAGTCCCCACGCCGCCCCACAGCAGATAGCCGATGTTTTCCGCCCGTATCGTCGGCCAGTTCTCAACGTAAAAGCGGGCGTGTTTCATCTGCGGGCATTTGCCGTTGTCATTGGCAAACGTCCACTCCCTCATGGCGGGGTCAGTAAAGCCCCAGCGCTTCAATTCGGCCACGGCCTGACGGTGACGGCGGGCCTCCTGCTCCGCCGCCTCCCGGTCGATGCGCTCCTGCTCACAGCGGCAGGGGTGGGGGAGCAAGCGGCCCTCCAACGGCGGGGCCTCCATGCGAAACTGTTTCGGGGTGCGGCACTTGCCACAGTACAAAAGTCCGTCCTCGCCGGTGTAATCTCCCGGCTCCAGCCGGGTCACGGTGGTGCGCTTGATGATGCTGTCAAAATCATTCATAGGCTCTCGCCCTCCTTGCACGAATAGTCAGATATGCCGCCCTTTCCCTTTCGCCTGTCCTCCTTGGCCCAACGGCGGATGGTAGCGGCGTGGCTCTTGTAGATCTTGCCGGTGGAGGCCATGTACTCAGATAATCGCTCGATGTACTCCTGCCAGACGGTGGGGAAGTCGGCTTGCAGTTCGGCAACCTCATCCTCCGTCAGAAAGACATTCTCATAGCGGCCTCGCGCGCGGGCGCACGCGCCCTCTCTCCCGTAAGGTAATTCACTCAGGTTAATATGGGCATGAGGATTGCCGGTTCCCTTGTCGTGGATGGCAAAGTCGGCGCACATTCCAGCGTCAACAAAATTGTCTTTCACGAAAGAGCGGACAAGGGCAAGCTGCTCCGTCCTGGACAACTCAACCGGCAAGGCCACTTCAATTTCCCTGGCAAGCTGGGCGGTGCTGGATTTCTCGATTTGCTCCACGCTGTTCCAGAGGGTGGAGCGGTCTGCGAACGCTGGCGGGGCGTGGGCGGGCAGCATGATTTCTGTATGGACAACACCGCCCTTGCGGGTGTAGTCGTGGGTCATGCCGTCCCACTCGTTTACCAGCTTTTCGCCGCTCCGATAGGCGGCAGCGGCCACAGCGGACTTGCCCTGGCTCCGCTGGATAATTTGGATGGGACAATGGAAAATTGCCGTAAAAACGCACCTCCTTTCAGTGCTGGATATTTGCCCCGCCGGAAAGTGACAGACGCGCAGCGGGTGTCACTTTCTGGCGGGGGTGCGGGGGTTTGGGGGTGTCAACCCCCATCGCGTCCGAAGGACGCAACAGCCCCCGGCAGGGCGCACGACACCGGCCACGGTGTATAAGTGCGCCATTCGGACTGGGGATTACTTCTCACCCCCCAGTTTCCGGTGGTTTTTCCGTCAATTCCTGCGCCCCCGGCAAGCGGGACAGGGCAATCAAGAACGCCTTGACTTCCTCACCCTCCATATCAACGACAGGGGGAAAGACGGCCTCCAAAATAGCGCCTCGGCCAATCAGCCGGTGCGTCCTGGCCCGGTGTTCCTCGCTACGCTTTTTGTTCAGCAAAATCTTCTGGCGGTTCTGCAACTGGCCGATTTTCTTCTCAATCTCCTGTTCCTCCTGGGGCTTGCCCATAGCTGTCAAGCCTCCTTTTCCAGCCAGCCATTTTGGGCGAAAATCTTCTGCAATTTTTTGAGTGCGCCGGTCACGCTGTCACAGGCGCAGCTTCCGCTGATACCCTCGTCCGCCGCAATCTCCCGGAATTTCTTTTTCAAAACATACCGGGCATGGAGCCGCCGCGCCTGGGTGGGGGATAGCTGTGAGATGGCCTCCGCCAGACGTTCCAGCAGCAGTTCTTCAGCGGCCTCGTCAATCTCCCGGATCATCAAATCTTCCGGGGACTGCACCAGGAACATGGCATGGTTCTCAATGCCAGGACTGCAATCCATAGAGTAAACATGATAGTAACTTTTCTGGCCCTCCTGCCGGTTCTCATAGAGCCGACATTCCTCCATGACGGCGGCAACCTCGTCCGGCACTTCAATGAAAGTGTCCTTGGTGTAGAGCGGGTAGTAGTGCTTTCGCAAATTGATGATCGCCATGCCGCCCTCACTTTCCCTGTGGGTGGTCTGCGTAGTAGCGGCGCAGATTGCACAGGCCACGGCGGATGGACAGACACACGTTGCTGTTGTGGACGCGCTCACGGTCTGCGATCTGCTGCTGGGTCAGCCCTCCCAGATAGTAGGCACAGAGGCGGCGGGCCTGGGTGGGGGTGGCGTAGGCCAGAGCCTCCCGCAAAGCAGCGGCCAGCCGGTCACGCTCGGCCCGTTCTTCCGCCAGCATGACAAGCTGCTCCGGGGACGGGCTGTGTTCCAGGGCATAGTTCTCCGTCCAGTCGAAAGCGTCCAGCGAGTAGAACGCTCGATGATACCGCTTGCGGCGCTCATGGTTCCGCATTTCCCTGACGGACTGGCACAGCACGTCAAAGACTTCCTCACTGACCTCCACCAGTTTGTCCTGCTGATAGTGGGGATAGTGGAGCCGTAGGTTGATGACTTTCATTTTGACCTCCTAAATGACAGGAGGGACAAGCAGCCGAAACTGCTTGTCCCTCCCGGTGATGGAGCTAACGCCCCTCACCTTATAGCCCACTTAGGGGGTCTGCCGACAAGGTGTTTACCGAAAGATTTTGAAAAACTTTTTGCGGACGGCTTCAATGCTCAACTGCACAGCCTGCTTCGAGCATCCGCACATTTCCCCAATCTCGGCACAATTAAAATCGTACAACGCATAGAGCAAGAACCGCTCCCGCTGGGTGTCGGTACAGAGCGCCAGCACCGCCAGAATTTCATCCAGCGTTTCCCGCTGGCAGACCAGTTCCTCCGGCGTGGCGCAGTAGGGCAAGCGGCCCTCGGTGCTGATTATGTACTCGTCACACTCGCGCCCGTCCCAATACCGCTGACGTTCCCGGTAGAGTTTCCGATTGTTCCGCTTGGCCTGTTCCAAATAGCCAGCAACCTCGGCGCTGACCTCAACAGAAACAAACCGCCCATTGATTTTGATGGTAATTTCCATCGTCCTTTCCTCCGTTCAGATTTTTGAGGTCTGAACGGAGGGGGCGGGGAGCGGCAACGGGGAAAGCCGTTCTTTATTTCAAAGCAAAGCCGACAGGAAACGACAGCGCCCGCACAGCGTTGTACTGTGCGGGCGCATGAAGTGACATAGTTCTTTATATACTTACATATTTCGTGTTTGCAGCCGGAGTAACCCGGTGGCGGGGCTATACTTTTTTTGACAGATTAAAGGGGGTTAGGATAAAAGGGGACATAGCGATACCTCCCGGATACCGCCGTGTCCTTAAAAATGGGCGACTTTAACACGCCCTCCGTATCCTCTTTTTCAAAAAGAAACGGCGGTTTGAAATTTCAAAACCGCCGTTTACCCATGGCGCAAAGACTTAAATAGCGGTTTCGCGTGGAAACAGAAAGAACCGATAAACCGTGATTTTTCACAAGTTTATCGGCTCTGCGTCTGTGCGTCTGGCTCTCTTATAATTGACATATTCAGTTGTTGAACCGTGATTAGAGTTTCTTGTCTGCACTTGGGGCAGTATAGCGGGAAGTTTATCAGGATTGTATCTACGCGCAGCCTAAGCCTTGTCTTATTGCCACAGACAGGGCATAATAGCCATTTTTCTTTCCCCATAAGGTCATCCCCCCAGTGCTTTGAGCTTGATTTTCGCATTGCAGTTTACTTTCAGCAGGGCGGCTTGGTAACGTGCTGTTTCCTGCTCGATATACTGCTGACGGGCATCGCAAATGATCTGCCTATCATCGGTAACAAAATAGCCCCGATATGTTTTTGAAATTACCCTGCGCTCAATAAGTACGCATAGAGCTTTCCGCATTGTGTCCTGGCTGGTGCTGACTTCCCTCACAAGAGCAGAAGTGGGGGAAAGTTTACTTCCCATGGGAATAGTCCCATTTATGATTTTGAAAAGCAGCTCATTTGCCAGCTTGTGATATATCCGTTCACTTACAGAAATGTCCCATCCCATAATAACCTCCTACGCGGCAATCGCTACTTTTTGCGGTTCTTCCACGCCTTGTAGATTGCATTAGCAACGGGCAGCAGAATACAAATGATTACAAACCATTGCGGAAAATGCGGCATTGTTCTTCCTCCTTTCTCATACCAATTTGAAAAATGCAGCCAGTACACAAATAGCGGCGACCAAAAGTGAAGCAATGATCCGGGAAGCAGAAAAACTATACAGTTTTTCCGGGTGTTCCATATCATAGCGAACAGTAACCGAATCCCCGACCCGTGATGCCATTGATACTTGAATACGATTTTTTGAACGATAGGTTTTTTCGGCCACAGTGTATGTGAGTTCAGCCCATTTTGAATTGCGGGCTTTCGCCAGCTCCGCATTTGGCATTTTGATAGATGATATAGTCCCAATAGTCTGTCCTGTTTTCCCGCGCTTCAACAAAAGCAGCAGCGCATTGGCCAAAGCAAAGCAGACAGCGACAGCGGCGATAGCGTAAAGAAAAATAGCGTCTTTTCCCATACTCAATTCCTTTCGCCCTATGCTAAATCCACTTTGTCATAAAATTTTACAGACAGGCAGGCGGATATGATAAGAAAGGCAATCCCGGCTAAAATCATGCCACCATATACGAAAATCGGCGGGGCCGTAAACAGGGCATCAAAATTCATACCCTCCATTTTGAGTAGTGCCGCTGTGAGAACGGGGGAGGCCATGATAATGACAACAAATGCAAATTTCGTTTTTTCATAGCCCAGCTTATACTGTGTCGGCAGGTAAAGGCCAACGACAATAGCCGTTATCAGGAACATCAGCGCCAGCGCATCCAGGCGCAACGCCCCTAACTGCGGAGCCACCATTGTTTCAATTCCGAAAATCAGACAGCAGATCGCATAGATAAGCATACAGAAAATGTACTTTGACAAAACAAGGAGCCTCCGGGGGTATGGAGCGGCGCACAGCAGGGCGGACGCTTTGGGGCATTGATACTCTTTGAGCGAAACATACTGCAACAGCATGAATACCGCAAAAATGACGGAAAGGATAAAGCCCATCACCCCGCCGTATTCCGGCGCTCTCCAAAGCATGACCGGCGGAATTGCGATAGCCGCCACCAGCATAAGCAGCACATATTTTTTTACAATCAGGAAGTCCTTTTTCACCAGATGGAACAGCATTATTTGTTCCCCCCTTCAATGTTTCCCAGCATAATATCCTCAATCGCGGGGCGCTCAATCATCGCGTCCGGGAGCATACGCTGTACTTCTGCTACTTGCTTTGTAATGCCCGTAAATCCAAAAGCTGTCTCATAAATGTTCAAAAACAGCTTACGCAAATCCGGGGTGAGCGCCCGAACATCACCTTTGACAATCCGATATGTGTCCAACAGAGTATCTTTTTCCTCCTGGAACACGATGCTCCCATTGTCGATCATGATAAGCATATCCGCAATTTTATCAAGGTCAGATGTGATATGCGTTGAAAAGAACACCCCTTTGCCGCCCTTGCTCATGTACTCCGTCAGGATTTTCAAAAGCTGACTTCTAACCAGGGGGTCAAGGCCGCTGGTGGGCTCGTCCATAATCAGCAGCTCGGCCTCGTGGGAGAGCGCCAGAGCAAGCGCATATTTCATCCTCATGCCCTTGGAAAGCGTATTGATTTTTTGCTTGGGGTCAAGGGAAAACATATCCATGTACTGCTTGAAATCCCGTTCCGACCATGCGGTATAGGCAGGAGCAATAATGCTTTTCATTTCAGACAGGGAGAGTTCCTCATAAAAGCAGCCATCATCCAGAACGATACCCAGCCGGTCTTTGATCTGTCTCTCGTTCTGCTCCATGTCCAACCCAAAAAACTGAATTTTGCCAGCCTCTTTGTCGGTGAGCCGCAGGAGCGTCCGCAGGGTAGTGGTCTTGCCCGCGCCATTGACGCCAATAAAGCCCGTTATACAGCCCTCCGGCAGAGAAAAGGCAACGTCTTTCAACGCGAAATTGCCGTAGCTTTTCCTCAACCCGGACACTTCCAAAATGTTGTCCATGTCAATCCTCCTCGTACAAAATGTTCATCATTTCGTTTAGTTCCTCTTTGCTGATTTTGAGAGTTTTAGCGATCTGGATCATGTCCAGCATTTTTGCCTCGACCAATCGGCGTTTGGAATCCCGCAGTAATTCTAAGTTGCTGGCGGTTACGGAGGTTCCGATACCCACTTGGCTTGAAACAAAGCCCTCTTTCTCCAATTCCTCATAGACCCGCCGGATTGTCAGCACACTGACTTTCAAATCGTTGGCAAACGCTCGGATAGATGGTAGCGGGTCGCCTTCTACCAGTTCTTCTTTGAGGATTGCATCTTTGATCTGGTCTTTGATTTGCTGATAGAGCGGGGTGTCGGAAGTATTGGAAATCAGTATTTTCAAATTTCGCCCTCCTTCTGATGTGATGCATTAACATACACACTATAACATTTATACACTTAATTGTCAATAGTGCATTGATGCGAGGGAGAAAAATCTTTTGAAGAATAGGAAAAGAAATGCTACTAAAATATAAAATTGCACTTCGTTCTCATATACGCCCCCGAAATGCAAAATAATATGAAGGTGATGTGAGAATGTTCCAATATGAAAAACGCCTGGATTGTCATGCCCTGGGCAAAGAAATCAAACGTAGGCGCAAGGCCAAAGGCTGGACACAGGAGCATTTGGCCCAGCTTGTAGACCTCACTCCCCGCTCCATCATGTATATTGAAAACCGGGGCCAGCACACCAGCCTCAACTCTTTTTACAAACTCGTCACTCTTTTGGATATTTCCGTAGATGAATTTTTCTACCCAGACAGGCACAACGGAGAGGACGAACGCCGGAAACACCTTGACCGTATGCTGAACGGCATGGACGAAAAAGAGCTTATCATCATGGAGGGGGCCGCAGAGGGCATCCGAAAAGCCAGAGAACACCCGGAGTAAACGGCAGCACGAGGCCAGTTGTGGTTAGCCTGTGCTGCCGTTTTCATTATGTCATTTGAGTTTATCAAGATACGCCTGCCGCTGGACGCTCACCCTTGCCAAATCGTCATAAGTAAGCTCACGGCGGGCCAATGTAGCTTTGTATTCCAGCCAACCGGTCAGGTCATAAATCAGAGCGTCCGCCATGCTCTCCGGGGTCGGACACAACTGTGTGCCTGTCCACTCCATGCAGCGGTCATCCCACTCTAAAATCGTATAGCCGTGGGAGGTCATAACGATTTCATATGCGCCGCTTTCTTCCAAAAAATCTTGAAACACAGCCATTACTTTCTCAAAGGTCAAATCAGTTTTCATGTTCTTGCCCCTCCCTCAAAGCGTAGGCCGGACTTGCATAGTCGCTTTCCGGGGTTCTTGGCGGGGCAGATCGGCAACATAGTAGAACACGCCCCGTTCTATATCCTCCTGACGGATAGCCGCTTTCTTTGCGTCAATTTTGGCCTTTTTCGCCGCCTTGGTGCGTTCTTCATACTGCCGTTGCCAACCGCTGGCCTTGCGGCGGAGATAGGCTTGATGCCGCCGGTCTTTCAATTCCTCTTTCTTCCGAAGGGCCTCCTGTTCCTCCGGGGTCAACTCCACGTCCCGGAACGCCGGAGGGATGTACTTGCCCACAAAATTGAAATAGACCTCCACCGCCTGGGTGGTTTCGATACTGCCCTTGCGGTCACGCTCATGGACAAGGATTTTCTCGACAAACTCATTGAGCATGGTGTTTGTCATATCCTCAAAGCCCTGGTACTTATCAATCAGTGCAATAAACTTTTCCGCCGATTTCTTCCCTTGGTCGTAGCTGCTGACCGCCTTTTCCAACTCGGCAATCTCGGCGGCAAGCGCCTCCTGCTCCCTGGCGTACTGTGCATCCAAAGCGGCATAGCGGGCATCCGGCAATCGGCCTAAAGCGTTGTCCTCATAAATCTTACAGACTAACCGCTCCAACTCCCCGGCCCGTTTCTGTGCCGCCGACAGCCTCCGCTTTTTCTTTTTGATGTCGCTGTCCTGCTGGCTGGCCTGGGCCTCCTGCACTTCCTGGATGAATGCCGCTCGGTCAGATTTGGCAAAATCAGAAATCGCCTGGAGCATCCCGGAAATCAGGTCAAGCACGACACTCTCATTGATGCGGTGCTGGGTGGGGCAAAGTACCCCAACAGGGGTCTTGCTGTACTGCCCACAGGTATATTGAGAAATGCGCTTGCCGTTGTTGGTACGGTGGACATACATCTTGCCGCCGCAGTCGGCACAGTAGAGCAGTCCGGTCAGCGGTGCGGCCTCGCCGTAGCCGTCCGGGTAGCGCCTGGAATTTCCCCTGATACGCTGTACGTTGTCAAAAGTCTCCTGGTCGATAATAGCGTCATGGGTATTCTCAAAAATTGTCCACTCGTTTTCATCGACATAGTGACTTTTCTTGTCCTTGAAATGCTTGCGGGTCTTGAAATTGATGGTGTGGCCTAAATACTCCCGTTTTTTTAAGATTTCAACAACAGTGGACGTGCTCCATCTGTAAATATCGTTGAACACCTTGTTTTTGTTCACACCCTCGCCGTGGCGGGCAAGATGAACGGCGGGGATTTCGATTTTGTCAGCGGCCAGCCGGGTGGCGATTTGATAGGGGCCGTAGCCCTCCAACGTCATGGCGAAAATGCGCTGGACTACAGCGGCAGCTTCTTCATCCACCAGCCAATTTTCCCGCTTTTCATCCCACAGATAGCCATAAATCACCGTCCCTGTCAGGTGCTTGCCTGTCATGCCCTTGGCCTTGAATACCGATTTGATTTTACGGCTCGTGTCACGGGCGTAAAATTCGTACATAATATTCAAGAATGGGGTCATGTCGTTGTCCCCTTTTTCGGTGTCTACATTGTCGTTAATGGCAATCAGCCGCACTCCCCGCTGGCGAAGAATTTCCATCACTTGGCCGACTTTCAGATAGTCCCGGCCCATTCTGGACATATCCTTGACGATGATGGCCTCCACATTGCCGTCCTCGACTTCCTCCATCATCGCCATAAAACCGGGCCGGTCGAAGCGGGTTCCAGAAACGCCGTCATCCGTGAAGTGCTTGAAACGGAGATACCCATTCCGGCGGGCGAAGTCCTCCAGCATGATTTTTTGATTTTGGATTAAAAAACTCTCCCCATTTAATTCGTCGTCGCGGCTGAGGCGTTCATAGAGCAACGCAATCTTGGTTTTTGCCATAGCACAGACCTCCTTGAATGAAAATATGCTCTAAGCTGTCCTTGCCTATCACCGAAAAATCAGTGAATTAACAAGTCGCTTAGAGCATATATCACCGCTGGCCAGCTTGTACTTTTTGTACTGCTTGACCGCGAAACAGTCCGGCTTGCGCTTTTCCAGCCCGGCGAACATATAGTCCACCGCGTTCATAAAGTCGTCATCGTCCTCCTTGACCTCCATGCCGGAAATCATGTCTACAAGGGTATTCATGTTTTTATCCTCGTCCGGGCCCTCGAAAATGATATAGGCGATAAGAGCGCAGTATAAAAGCGTTTCTGATTTCGTCCAGAACGGGTCGCCCTCCTTGCCCTCGCCTTTGGTGTTTGCTATTAGGGTATTGACAAATTTCAGAATGTCGGCCTCGTTGCGGATATAGGCCAGCGGGTTATAGTGCATAGAGCGGGAAAAATCAATGCTGTTGAAAACCTTGATTTTATATCCCTTTTTCTTTTGCAGGAAATACCCCGCCTGCTCCAGCACCCCGCCTTTTGGGTCTACCACCACATAGGAGGAATGGGCCTGCAAAAGCTGGGGCGTGAGCCAGAACCGGGTCTTGCCGGAGCCGGAGGAACCGACAACACAGCAATTCAGGTTCCGGGCGTTGGCGGGGACGGCGGGCCGGGTGTTGGTGGTGAGAAATTCCGTCCCGGTCAGAATGATGTTGTTCTCAAACTTGGGGTCGGTGAACGGCTTGATGTCTTTTTCCGTTCCCCAGCGGGCCGAACCATACTCTTCATCCCGGCGATATTTTTGGGCTTTCTTGCTTTTCTGATAGATAATCAGCCGGATCGCCACGGCCCCCGCGATGCCAGTGAGCCAGTCAAAAGGAGCAAGCCCCGGCGCGAAGTCGGCAAAGGCCGGGCCGAGGGCCGCCACCATCCCCACCAGCTTGTGGGCCAAATCCGCCCCCGCCGCCAGACGGTAGGCCGTCCCCACCTTTAGGCAGGCCCAGCCGATGAACAGATAGGGGAGGTTGGGGAGCAAAAATTTCTTGATTTTATCTGTCCTCATGGGCGGCCTCCTTTACGCGCTCTTTCTTGTGGGCGGGGTTATGCAGTATCTCGGCGGCGGCCCGTCTGAGCTGTTCCCGGATGGGTACGCGGTCTGTTTTTGCCTTATCCAGCACACGGCGGGAATACTCGGAAAAACAAGCGGTGATTGCGTCCGCCTGCCCGCTCTTGAAGAACAGCAGATACTTGTCCGGCCCGGTCTTATAAAAGGCATAGTCAACATTCCACTTCCGGGCCACCCGGTCAAATTCTTTTGGGGCCCCGGTGAGCTCGATGCTGTTGGTCGCCGCGCCGTGGGCCATGAGCTTTTTCACGGACTGCCTGCCGTGGGGCGTCTGGTGGGCCCGGCGTTCCTTTTGTATCTTCCGGCCAGCCGCCCGGAGCGCATAGGCCAGCACCCGGGCCGAAAGTTTTCCCGTTCTGATAGAAAGTGCTATCGTGCGCCGGGAAACATCCTCGTCAATCAATCAAAACCGCCTCCTTTCATGGGGGATAGGCCCTCCGGCCCTTGGGACAAAATGTCTCGAAGTCACCGCTCATCCCGGCCCGTTTCCGGGTGCTTGCGTTCAGCCTCCAGAGAGGAACGGTCAAGGATGGCCTCATCGTCCGTCATGTTGCGGACGATACAAGGCATATTGGCGAACCCGGCCAGCTCACTGGCCCGCTGGCGGCGGTGGCCCGCGATGATTTCATAGCCCCCGCCCTCCCGGGGACGCACCAGCGCGGGCTGGTGTACGCCGTTGTCCTTGACCGACTCCACAAGCCCTTTCATTTCCGCATCGTCCCGCACACCGAAAGGATGGTCTTTGAACGGGAACAGCTCCGAAAGTTTGAGATATACAATCTCTTCCTTTTCAGCGCGGGTCGCGTCACGGGGCTGGGGCGGCGCTTCCGGCGCAGGCGGGGGAGCGGCGGGGGCCTCTTCCTTTACCGGGGCGGCTTTTGTCCCTTTGCTTTGGGACATTTTGTCTCGAGGTGGGGACGGGGGCCTGTCCGTGGCCGCCTTACCAGCCTTGGACTGGCGGCCACGGCGGGCCCCCGTCCCTCCCGGTTCGCCGGGCCCCGCTTTTTCTTCCTTGGGCTTGCGGCCCCGCTTGGCTTTGGGCTTATCCGGCTCGGGCGTTTTCTCCTTGGCGGCCTTTCCCTTTTTCTCGGGCTCCTTTTCCCCGGCGGCCTTATCCTCCGGGGCCGGGGTGGGCGGCTGTTCCGGTTCAGGCGGCTCGTTCTTTTCCACTTCCGCACGTTCCGCCGCCCGCCGCTCCGCCATCAGCTTTTCAATCTGGTCAGCGGAGACATTCACCGCGCCGGGGACCCCAGCCGGGGCATCCTGGGCGGGCGCATCCCCGGCGGCCTGCTCGGGGACGTTCTCCGGGGCCGGGGGCTCCGGCTCGGGCGTTTCCGGGGCAGGAGCATCCGCCGGGCCAGCATCGAACAAGCTGGGCTGGGGATTTTCCTCCGGGCTCACGTTTAATTTTCGTCTGCCATTCGTTACCTCCTTTTTTAATTTCGTGAATGTTGCACAAATCTTGTGCTAAAAGTTTGTTACTATTTTTTCGCCTCCCTCCCGGCTATCCACGCAAAAAAGCCGCCCGTTTTTTCATGCCGGACGGCTTTCTGCGTAATGTGATGGCTCAAATAATATTTTTTTGTGGTTGCTGGCTCCGAAAAGCCTTGATATTACAGTGTTCCTATTAAAACTCATTCATAGGAAAAGGGTCCCCATTTCCGTAAATCTGTCTGTCCGCGCTACAACTTGCCGGACAGATTTTGCTTGTTGGGAAGTTTCCAAAACCCTCTTGAAAATCCTCTCACTATCTACAACACCGCACAGGGCGTTTTTGACGGAGTTTTGAGAGAAATTCTTCAAAAAGTTTTCCTCGTTTCTTAATACGGGGAAGTTTAAGAAATGCCAATGTTTCCAAAAAAATTGTTAAAAATCTTTCCTATCAGAGTGGTCTGTTGTATACTGGTAAATACTTGTCCTTAAAACCGCAAGATATATGAAAAGCGGAATGAAATATCCTGCT
>NZ_QZDU01000018.1 GCF_009917525.1 Acutalibacter sp. 1XD8-36 | reverse complement strand
AATTCTCCAGAGAATCATCGGGAATATCATTGACCGCCGCAGTGATGTTACTGATAATCCCCATCTCCACTCCGTTCTCAATCTGCAAGTACATCCTATCGCCGATAAATATGCCCCATCTTTCAAAACTACGCACTTCCTGTCAAGCGCTCTCTCGGCATAACCTGCAATTTCTCTGATTTGGCTCAGTCCACCGGATAAAAGCACCGGCCTATCTTTCACCTTGGAAAGGAGCGGTTTAGCCTTTCTCAATATCTGCCAAATAGCCGCCTGCACGATGTCCTCTCCCGCCCGGTTGTCCGCTATCAGCTAAACAATTTCGCTTTGCGCAAAAACTGCACATAAGGAGGAAAGCCGAACCTCGGTATTCTCTACGCCGGTTAAATCGATTTCTCCAAAATTCCTGTTAAGCATGTTCAGGGTATCCATCAGAAACATCCCGCTCCCGGCAGCGCACTTATCGTTGACAAAAAAACTCCCGAAGCCTTCCTTTCTCCTGCCAGATAATCTTTGTATCCTGACCTCCGATATCCATGACAATCCCCTCATATCCCGCGGCAAAATAGCAGCCTTTTGCAAGCGCTGTAAGCTCATTGACCTTCTTCAGGCCTATAACGTTTCTTTTTCCATAGCCGCACGACACAATTTCTGCACCGGCATATGCTGTCTGCATCTCGTGTATCTTCTTGCAAAAATATTCTTTTTGACGGACCGGCGTTTTCTCCATGAACATGGACTTTACCACCCCATCCTGCACAATACAATATTTCGTCCATGTTGAGCCCACGTCAATCCCTATTCGATACATATCGTCTCCTTCAGCAGTCCAATCCTGCTTCGCGCCTTTTCCGTGTCCAGATAGTCTCGGTCAATCATGTCGATTTCCAGCTCTGCCTGTGGGAGATCTACATTCCTTGCAGACACATAATCACATTTACAGCTTTTGTTACGCAGAGTAATTGTGCAGCTCGCCCCAGAAGCTTTTATCAAATCTGAAAGCCTTTTATCCCGGCTATGCTGTGACAGGTTTAAAAAAGTATAGTTATACGCGGAAAATAGGCTCTCAAATAGATCATTTCCGCTATAATCCAGATTCCACCATGTAATATAGTTAGCCCCTGCAATACAAAAGTCCGGCAGGAGTTCCCGCAAATACCTCTCCCCGTGATACCATAGCGGATATCCCAGCCAAAAGGTTGGGATTTTCTGTGTATCAGCCTCCTTCTTTTCTTTCATGGCCTCCGCCATCAGCCCGTACATTTCTGCTGTTTCAGTCTTACAGCGTGCAGTAATCAAAAAATTTATGCCGTCGAAAAGAGATGTTGGCTTCATATCTTTTTCCGGCAGATATGAAATCATACTCTCCCATGCTTCTACACTGCGCCGGCTGTTCTCCATCAACTTCACCAGAGTTGTTATATCAAGCCGATTCCCACTCAATTTTTCCATTTCAGCAATAAAAGCTTTATGCTGTTTTGTTACATATTCCAGAGCAGACTCCCTGCCAACAGCTTCCCCAGGATAATCCAGTACAATGAGCGGCACTCTATACCTTTGTGCCAGAAGATTCCACCATCCCGGTAGGGTATTGCACTGATTTTTTGTGGCAATCAGCACATCCGGTCTGGGCGGCACACCCCTTGGGCCCTCTCCTACGTCAAGACAGCCGTTGTAGCAGCAGGAATAGGAGCAGCAGTCCATGGAGAGAAAGCGGCTTTCGCTTGAGCTTATAAGCTCCTGTTCCCTGCCACCTGCAGCAAGGACTGCCGCATAACTCCCCGGATAGTAATAGGAGATGTCAAGGGCCTCCAGTATTTCCACCGGGGTAAAGGAGGTAATCCACGCCACTTTCTTTTCCGGCGGCTGTCCCTTTGCATATTTGGAGAAATCTTTATAATACTCCCGCATAAGTTTTGTCTGCAGTCCGGTAATAACGCTTGATTTTCTGAATACAATAATCTGCAAGGCTGCTTCGGGATGGCAGAGGCATATCAAGATAGTTCTCGTATATTTTCTCTGTGCAGAGCCATAAAAGGATTATTCCTGCATTGAAGCTGTAAACTTCAGAGGACGGGTCCAGCAGCTGTTCATTCAGCTGACCGTAGTCAGTGTCGTATACACGCAGGTTGAGATTAGACAGCTTGGCATAGCCCTCTACTGCCTGGGAAAGCAGCTGGGTGGCGCAGTTTCCCAAAACGGCAAGTCGAATCTCTCTTCCTCCTATATTCTTTTTCTTGCTTTTTGCAGGTTGCGAAATGAGTACATATCAATTTTCCCCTATTTGAGTCCTTCATATGATATTGATTAATATATTTGAAGAGTTTGCGCTTACGCTTGTCAAAATATTACTCAGCTTTTCTATTCCATCTTTTTATCATTACACTCAAAGTTAAACTCCGGCCTGCGTTAAGTCATACACCCTTGCCACCGCCCCCAGCAGCTTCGTCACCGGCAAATGCTGGGGGCAAATCTCCTCGCATTGCCCGCACCCTATACAGTCGCTGGCCCTGCCGTACTTCGTGCCGGTATAATGCTCGTAGCTGCTCGAGTTATCCCAGTCCACAAACTGCTTCTTTGCGTTCAGACATGCGAACAGTCGGGGTATCAAAATGTTCTGAGGACAGCCTGGTATACAATAGCGGCAGGCTGTGCACGGTATTAGGCCCATGCCTCTGAAAACTCTCTTTATCTTTTCGAGCGCGGCAGACTCCTGTTCGTTCAGCGGGTATGGATCCTTCATTGTGCGGATGTTTTCGTCTACCTGTTCCTCTGAGCTCATTCCGCTGAGCACTATCTCTACCCCTTCGAAAGACACCGCATAGCGCAGTGCAAGGCTTGCTGGGCTACAGCCTCCAATCCGGTTGACATACTTCTGCGCAGCCTCAGGGAGTTTTGCCAGACCGCCTCCACGAACCGGCTCCATCACAATTACCGGCTTGCCGTATTTCCTGCAGACCTCGTATACCCCGCCGCCCTCTATTACCGGGTCATCAAAATCTAGATAGTTCAGCTGTATCTGCACCACCTCTATCTCAGGGTGTGCATCCAATATTCTTTCAAGTACGTCGGGCTTATCATGGAACGATATCCCCAGATGTTGCACCCTTCCGTCCTCTTTGAGGCTCCTTACCACATCAAAGGCTTTGCTCTCAACAAACCGCTCATACAGCCGTCCACTGAGGCCATGCATGAGGTAGTAGTCAAAATACTCCACCCCGCATGCAGCTAGCTGCTCCTCAAACAAGGGTATGATGTCCTCCCTTGACTTAAACAGCGGAGTCGTCAGTTTATTCGCCAGCATAAAATCCTGGCGCGGATACCTTTTGACAAGTCCCTCACGTATAGCAACCTCGCTCTTTCCTCCTATGTAGGTATGCGCGGTGTCAAAATAGCAAAATCCGGCCTCCATGAAACGGTCCACCATGCGGTTAAACTGCGCCTGGTCCACCTCTCCTCCGGCCATGGGGAGCCTCAGACATCCAAACCCCAGCTTCTTCATACGCTCTCCCCAGCCTCATGCTCCCTCTGAAGAACAAAATCCTCCACATTCACAAGCGGCCCTCGGTATCCCAACGCCCGCAGGTCCTTAAACCAGTAGCCGCCTTTAAAGAAGTCAATGATAAGCATAGCGTCAGCCATATCCGGTCTGAAGTCCTGCTTTGCGACCTTCGTGAATTCCCCGCAACAGTCCTCAAGAGCCCAGGTAAGCTGAAAGATCTCGACTCCCGTTTCTTTAAGCAATTTTGCAAACTCTAGAGAAAACTCATTCTTGCCATAAAACCCTATTCTCTTTGCGCCGAGCCTGTCCACACATTTTTTCAGGTAATCCACCGGCATCAACCCTTCATCATTGTCGTATATCCTGGAGAGTATCTTTCGGTAAATCTCCTCCTGCTTTAAGGGGTGCGGTATGGACTCCCTTATATTGTGGCAGCCCCAGTCGTAAACTTTGGAATTCTTCCAACAGTCGTCTTCGAGGATTTTCAGGTATGATTTGTGGTAGGGATGCTGGGGGTTTAGGATATTTTTAAACCAGTAGGTCTCCTCGTCCATCTTATACCATTTGTATAGAGGCTTCATCATAATCGTATCGAACATAAACTCCCGCTCATCAGACAGGGTGCTGATATATTCCGGCACTTCCCAGAAGTTGCAGTCTTGCACCACCATTGTCACACTTAACAAATTTATCTTCTCTTCCCGGCGGAGTTTGCTGAGGAAACGCAAATTTTCTAAAACCCTGTCCCTATGGTCAAATCCTCCGCTAAGATATCGATAGACATCCCTGCGCAAGCTGTTTAATGTTACCGTTACACGTAAATCATATTTGCTAAGGTGGGAAAACCGCTCCCAGTGATTTTCGTCAAAGAGTACGCCGTTGGTTTCCAACAATATTTTAAAATCATCCCTAACGGGCTCTAATCTGTTCAGCAGCCGGATAAAGCTCGGGTTCGCAAGAAATTCCCCATACCCATTTAATTCAAGCAGCTCAGCCTGATTCGCGACTGGCAGGATATCCTCCAGCGCGCTGTCTATTTTCTCCTTTTCTCCCTCCTCTGGGCAGTAGACAGCCTTTCTGCAAGTGGTGCAGGCGATATTACAGGTTAAATCATTTGCAATATTAATATATACCGGCAGGTCAGTAGCTTTAGCCTTCTGGGCAAACTCTGCTTCCGATAAGTCCGGTAGCTCATCCTTTTCCAGGAAATGGCATGATGTCTTTCTGCAGAAGGCAAATGAGCCGTTCCTTATAGATTCTCTTGCTGTTTCAGCCGCAGGGCTATGCCAAATATCAGCAATGTCTTCCTCATATAGATTCCCCAGCGTAATATGCATCCACGGACACGGACGTACTTCTCCCTGGGGAGCTAAATAGGCATACTTAAATGGATTCTCACAAAACTTCATAATCTATCACTCCGTTATAATTTGATATTTGGTATATCTGTTAGTTCATTTTACCGGCCTGCCCGAAGTAGACTGTCCCCTCCATTTCCTAATCCCATGCCGCTCCATAAGCCAGCCAACTGCATCTTCCAAGGTAACGATTTTTCCTGCAAACTCCCTCTGGGCAGCAGCGGCCTTTTCAGCCGTCCTGTTTAGGTCACACACAACCAAACAATCCGCTGGAGGCAGTTCATCCTCACCCAGGCGGTAAACAATCAGTGTCTCATGCACTGAACCCAGGTAATCCGCCTCAGCGCCGTACGCCGGGGCCACTTCCCTCTCTTTTGCAAGCTCATCCAGCAGATAGCGCCCCTCCCGGCCCATGCCGAGGACCGCCGCTGACTGCAGGCCGCGCTCAGTAAAATATTCGCTGAGCCTAACACCGTTCTGCTTCAGCTTCAGCAATCCGTACAATAACTCTCTCTCGCCGCTGACTGCCACTGCCTCTGCTTTCTGTTTACGGTACTTCTCCAGCCATAGTTTCTTTACCAAGGCCCCACCCGCTGCAGCGCCTATCACAGCTCCAAAAACCATTGCCGCCATACTCGATTTTCTCATGCCGTTACTCCATTTCTATCAGCGTTTTCAGCACATACCAGCTGTATTTCAGCGGCTGATGGCTCTTGCATATCATCTCGCCCAGGTACTTAAACCTCTGCAGGCTGGGTGTCCGCACACATTCCTCTACAAACCTGGCAAAGCGGTAGGCGTTACGCTTGCCGAAATGCTTATTCCTTGGAAGCTTCATGTTTTTGCGCGCCCATGACTCCAGATTGCAGGGGTACATGAACATGTCGTAGTTGCGGTAAGGATTAGCGTGGTGGATGGAAAACCAATTGTGTTCACCCTTTTTGTCCACCACCCGGTAGCATGAAAATACATCGTTGAAACAATAGATTGGGCCTCCCATCAACAGCAGCAGCGTGCCTGTCTTATCCCCCACATTCGGGTGCGCCTTATAGAGGATATCGTCCCCGCTCCCGCCTTCGGGCAGCTCCACGCCCGGATGTCCGTTACGATACATATGCGTGCTAACCTGTCCCGGCACCTGCCAGAAATCAATCAGGTCATCCAGTGTGTATACTTTCTTGTTAAGCGCAAAGTGGCAGGTTCGGTTATAGTCCGGCCGGCCGTTTTCATCCACGACCATACATTTCCCAAAGCAGGCGGAGTACTCCGGATGGCTCTCCATAAAATCGTACTGCTTCTGAAGCTTATGCTTGTCCAACCAAAAATCGTCGCCCTCTAAAAATGCGATATATTTTCCCACCGCCCGGCGACCCATGTCCACACTGTTGTAGTTGGCGCCGGTGTTCTTTTCTCGCAAAACCGGCTTGATGATATCCGGGTATCTCTCCGCGTATTCACGCAGGATTTCCGGCGTTCGGTCACCTGAGGCGTCGTCGCCTACCAGTACCTCATAGCTAAGGCTGGTTTCCTGGCTGAGTATACTGTCCAATGCCTGGGCTATGTATCTTTCGTGATAGTAGCTGAGGACTATCACGCTAATATCTATAGGTAACTTTTCTAAACTCATACTCCATTACACCCCTGAATTCCGGCCCACGATTTCCGAATAAACTCCGGGGTTACCATGTCCGGGAAAGATAAGACTCTCCGGTTTAATATCCTGCAGATACGGTTTGGTGACAGCTTCATATTTACGCTTGCTCCCGCCGGGAAACCTGGTAATCACCGGTTCACCTGGAATCAAGTAGTCACCGGTAAAATAATACTTCTCATTCACGCGGATAATCTGGCTACCGGGCGAATGCCCCGGAGCCTCACCCATTTCAATTCTCAGACCCATCCACTCAAAATTCAGCCATCCAACATACGTAACATCTGCTTGACAATAATAGTCAGCGTTTATTATCTCCTGTACCTTTTCACGAATCTGCTCTGTACGATTAAGAAACAGTGCATCAAAATAGGCCGCTGAATTCTTCTTTGAATCCTTAATCCGCTGGGCACAAATTTTTGAACAAACTACTTCGCATTTTACCTTTTCCCTAAGCCAGTTCACGCCTGATATATGGTCGTAATGCTCATGGGTTAATAAAACCACACATTTCTCAACATTGCTTTCTTGCAGTATCCGTTCTGCCTCTGTTGATACTGTAGGGTCAACTACTAGGCAGGAATTTTCAGCGGTCAGCATGTACATATTTGAATCAATAACCGGCATTGTGAAACGGTACATAATTCTACCGCTAATCCGGAATGCCAGGCTCACGGCAATCACTCCTCACTCATATATCAGCACATGGTCTTTTAATCCATCAGGCGTAAATCCAATAGTATTGTGCATACGCTTACTTACAATATTATTATCTTCTATCCAGGCCGAATATTGTGTGCACTCGCGAAACTGATACAGACCATACTGAAGTAAGCGGCCTCCTATTCCCATTGCACGATACCTCTCAAGTACTGCATTCTGATACGAATATATAGCCTTTGCCCCTATTTTCTCCAGGCATACGACAGCTATAATCTCTTCGTCGTTTGAGGCACAAAATACCAACTGATTTTCTATTAGCGATAGTAGCTTCTCCTTGCTGGGCAAGTGAGATATATATTGATCAAACGTTTCATTCAACATTCTTAGTATGTATAGGCAATCGTCATTTTCTGCCACACGATAGGAGTTGTCAAAATGCAAAGGATGCGTACCAAAACGAATACTTCCACTCTTCCAGCGGCTAAGTTTTGCATAAGAGCGAAATCCAGAGATTCTCAGCACATCGGATAGCCGATCCACCTGTGGCACCCTTCCGACACAGTCCACAACCACCGGTTTATCTGGAAATTGGTCCACTAAAACTCTCAGTTGAGAAACAGCGTCCATGGATTCTAAAAAGAAGTATGCACGGTTGACTTTTCCGTCACAATTTACAACTAAAGCCGCGCCTTCATTCCACAAAAAACAGGAGCCTTTTCTTTCGGAAATCCGGGCTAAATCATGCGCGGAACAAAAATTGTTTGCAACAAATTTCTCGCTTCGTTTTAAGCGTGATACCTGCTTAAACAGTTCACTTATTTCAAACAATGTATACCCTCCTATACCAACTGTTTCTAACTGATTGCGAGACTTAAAAATGAGTGGTTGCGAAATTTTGAGTCTTAATATATCTAACTTCCCTCCGCTAATTTTAGTATAACTACTATTTTAATAGCTGAAAAATGCTAGAGTCTGTTTGAAAACCATCAAAGTAGCCAAAGGAGGATACAGGTGAGGCAGACAACGGCGTGGAAATAAAGAGCTTTCTTTTCGTATCTGGTGGCAAAGCGGCGGTTGTTTTTCAGTTTGAGGAACAGATTTTCTACCAGATGGCGTTTCTGATTCGTGGCCGGTAAGATTGGTGGCTGTATAAAGAGCGACATTTGGTTGAGTGCTTCTTCCAAAAGCTCAAAGGGTTTCGCAGGATTGCCACAAGGTATGACAAGTTGGATGCTTCTTTTCTTGCCTTTGTTTACTTGACTTCTATCGCTATTTTGTTGATTTAGCACAGTTTCTTCTTTTTTCAAACAAGCCCTAATAATGCAAAGAGAAATCCATGCAAAATTCGAGCAGATATCATTGTTTCTTAAACATTTGGATTGTAAAGAAACTTATCCAAACTAAACTTTATAATGTACTCATGTCAAAGTTCTAGGACATAGGTGCAGCTACTCCTTTGGCGCATTTTTCGATATGTGGCATATTCTTAATATTTTGTCCATACACCCTACACTGATATGTCTTATAAACACTGTTTCAGCTTCAATCGATCAATTTTTCCGTTCGCATTATGTGGCATTTTATCCAGATGTAGTTGTTTTCCAGGATACATATATTTGGGCAATCTTTCCTTAATTCCATCCAGAATATATTTTGATGATAGCTCTTCTCCCGTATAGAAAAGCACAATAATTTCATTTATATCATCATAGATACATGCACACTCATGTATTCCATCCATCGCGCTTACCGCGACCTCAATTTCACCAAGTTCAATGCGATACCCTTGATGCTTTATTTGAAAATCCTTTCTAGTAAGGTACATTATTTCTCCATACTCGTTATGTTTTACAATGTCTCCCGTACGGTAAATAGTTTCAGGAAATGCAGTATTCAGAGGGTTTTGTACAAATGCATCGCTTGTTTTTTCCCAATTATTATAGTATCCACAAGCAAGAAATGAGCCTCGTACGCACAATTCACCTTCCTCGTCTTGTCTGGCGATGGTATTGTCATCTTTCAAAACTAGTATAGAACAATTTCTACACGGTATTCCGATTGGTAGCGGTTCGTCATCACGAAACTCCCTATCTACTATGTAAAATGCAGCCACATCTGTAGTCTCTGTTGGTCCATATAGGTTTGCAAATAACGTGTCCTTTGGCATATGTGTACGCCAATAGTTTAGCTGTTTTGTTGGCATAACTTCACCACAAAATAGCACTTTCTTCAGATAGTAGAATTCTTTATCTTTCAAAATATCATAATTTGCCACTATTTTCATTGCTGACGGTACCCAATAAATGGTATTTATTTTTTTGTCATTCATAAAGTCTACCAGTTTTGCTGGAAACGTAAAATACTGTTTTGGTATTACAATCAGTGAAGCCCCAGTAATTATTACAGAAAACATAGTAGCCACAGACATACTGAAATAGAAAGGCGTTTGGCTGCCAAAAATTGTTTTTTCATCAATATTAAATTCAGAAGTATACCACTGAGTATATTTAATAACACTGGCATGATTTACGATTGTTCCCTTTGGAGCTCCTGTTGACCCAGATGTAAATAAAGCATATACAGGGTCTGTGTCAATCATCTCCCTTCGAACTTTTGCCAGAGCATTATCATCGACTGAAGTATCCAGTATACCATCAATACAATAAACTGTTTGGCCCGCTAACCCTTCTACTTTTGGCTGGCACTTTGTATCCACTAAAATTGCTGCTGGAGATAAAGTGCTCAAGATGTTCTTTACACGTTCTACCGGCATGTTGGCGTCAACAGGTACATAGAAGTTTCCGCTATAAACAGCTCCTATCATCGCAATCCAAGACTGGGCAGTATTATCCATCCATACCACTATTGGCCGATTTTTTCCTTCCACTCTTTCAATCAGATACGTTCCCACTGCTTTTGATTTTGCGGTAAACTCCTTAAAGCTTACCGATTCCTTGAAATCTTCACAAAATACATTTTGGGGAACTTTCCTTGCTGATTCTTCTAAGTAATCAAGTATTGTAAACATCTTTTATACTCCATTTTTGCTCAAAAATTTTTACGATTTAAAATATGGTCATGGCTTATAGTAAAACAAAGCACTACCTTCGCCAAGGTTATTCATTTTCAGAATCCAATAATTTCCCCATGCACAGCAGGAGATACCAATATTACTCCTTTGCAGCACTGATTAATTGTCGAATTAGTTTCATAATAGTTTCTGCTGACTCAAAATTTTCTTCCACCATACTATCTACAGGTATACTAATTTTATATTCATTTTCTAATATGCTTATAATTGATACAATGTCAAACGAGTCAATATACCCATCTGTTGCTAAAGCTTTTTCATTTCTAAAATCAATACCTGGACAAACACCCTCCAAAATAGTGTACAATCTTTCCATGCTACTGAACCTCCAAATTTGCATAATAATAAAATTGAAGTGGGATGGGAGCGGTATAGAGACTCATACCGCTCTATCCTACTAGGCCATCTCACTTCAAATGGCGAGGCTTTAGTTCATATGAGCCAAAATATCCTCCACCGTTTTCATTGCCTTAATTTCCGCTCCACTTATTGTTTTGTCAAATTGCTCATCAAGCATGGCAATTAAAGACAGTGCCGCAATCGAATCCCATTCGTCAAGGTCAGACAAAATTGTATCTGGTACCAACGCTCCCTCCTCAGTATCCAATGCTTCTTCAATTAACGCCATTTTTTCCTTTTGATTCATAATTATCTTTCCTTTCTGCTTTTTTATGCATCAACTTTCTGCTGCGATACTCGCTCACATAGAAAGCTATCGCCATTTTAAAATACATTTCTAATGGAATTTTTCGTAAGTCACTTTATCGTCAAATCGTTCACTCACCTTCAAGGTTGAAAAGCACTTTTTAGGATTTACAGTAATCTTCACAATTCCAAGAGAAAGACCTATACCAAATCCACATGTGAGTATTTCTGCTGCTTCACGGTCTACTGGTACTTTTGTGTAATGCTCACAAATCGCCAATGGGACAGAACCGCAGCCTGTATTGGCATATTCAGTAATAGGCATAGGTATTTTTTCTATTGGAAACTTAATCTTTCTAGCTAGGTTCTTCAATATTAACTGGTTTGCCTGATGGCATGCTAAGATGTCATAGTCGTCAGTTGAACCGCCAAAATAGCTGTAAAAATCGCCCACCATCTGTACTACTTCCCGCAATGAAAACCTCATAACTTCAAGTCCGTCCATATACCATCTGTTATTTAGTTCAGCCGCCCGTTGCAATCCATGTTCTTCTACAAGCCTCCAAAAAGGGTGCCGCTGCCCACCATACGGCTGAATAAGTATCTCTCGCTTTTTCCCCACTGAGCGAAGTAAACCGTACATTTCCGATGCATCTTCGACTGCTTCAATCAATGTTGCTGAGCCACTGTCTCCCGAGAGCATAGGTATCTCTGTCGGCACATAACCTTTTGGTAATTGCTCAGAAGCCGAGCCTGCCAAAAGTAACACAGAACGGCACCCTGCCTGTATCTGTAGTGCAGCTAAATAAAGTCCATACACATATGCAGTACACCCCAAGGGAACATCATAACAAATGCATTCCTCAGTGAGATCCAAACGATCCTGTAAAACGCACGCGGTGACCGGGGCTAAATAATCACGACTTGAAGAAGCGTAAATTAGAGCATCAATATTGCTTCTGTCATAATTTAGTTCTGTAAGTACTTTTTCTGCTGCGGCACAGCATAAGTCAGAAGCCGTTACTCCATTCCTATGTGATGTATAACGTCTATGTATCCCTGTTGACGCTATGAATTTTTTTACATACTCTTCTCCAAAAAGACTAGAGTAGTCCTCAGAATATTCCACATCGTCTGGTACAGCGTTAGCAATACCAGATATTCTAATCTTCCCAATATTGAAATATGCCATATCTCATATTTCTCCTTTGCACGGAAATATTTCGTCTTAATATAAAAATCCCGACTTTACGTATTGCCTAAAAAACTTATCTGTCTTTCCAATTTTAAGTAAGTTGTATAGCTTGTTTGAAGAGGCATTTGAATCAGCAATCCAACCAACCCTGTCTTTTGGTTTAATAACTTTTTCCCTCGAATAAAAATTTATTAGCCCATGGAGAAGCAATGCAGGAGCATAAATATTCGAAACACAACTGCGCTTAGCAGCAATGACTCCGCCAAAAAGTTGTGAAGCAACATTTATAGCAAGAATTTCACCATTTCTCCCCACAACGCATTTCAGTAAACCCTCATCCATTTGCCGTTTTCTTTCATCCAATGTAAAAAGCTGCTGAGAAAAGATATCCATTTCCTGAATATATATTTCGTCAAATTCTATCAGTTGTTCTTCCTTCGGTACGCAAATTAATGCCCCTTCCATTTTCAAAGATTTGAGCACAACATTATATAATCTTTCAAACTCCTCCTTACTCAATTTGGGTATACCATCGATTTGACGATATGTTTCATAATATTTAAATCCTCCCGATAAAATTATTGATTCAAATCCCTGTATATCATTTTCTTTTCTTCCAATCATTTCAATTAGAACACTCTTATCTAATTTTGGAAAAATGAATTTCTCATTTGGATTAATGCATATATACGCTTGCCAATGGGAGTGTTTATCTACGACAAAAACAAACCCATTCGTATTGACAACCTCATATAAACCGAATAGTCTTATTAACCTTTCTACTTCGTTTTTCAACAGAGCACAATTAGAAAAATAATTGTCCCCTAATTCGGCCTTTATTTTTCTTATTCTCGCATCATATTGAGAATAAGAAGTTATGGGTGCTAGCATACCCATTTGCACTAAAGTATCTGTTCGTTTCAGTTGGTTTCCATATTCCTCGCTAATAATGTTATAAAATGAACTCATTATGCTGTACTCCCCTTGCCATCCTTTTGTATTATTTTCTAAAAAAGGCCACCGGATATGTAAATATGCTGTCCCGTTATACGAGAGCTAAAATCACTTAAAAGAAAAACAATGGATTTGGCCACATCTTCAGGATAAATAATTCCTAGCTTATATCTATCTGATATTTCTGGATCCGCAAAACAATTTGCTGCCATTGGTGTGGCCGTGGCATGAGGCCTCACAGTATTTACTTTTATCTTTCTCTTTACAAACTCCTTTGCTGCCACCTCACTCGATAAATCTACTGCCGCTTTTGTGCTTGCATATATTGCTTGAGCTTTATCCGGAAATTTTGCAGCACTAGAAGAAATTGCAACTATTGCTCCTCCATTATTCATCACTTTGGGTGAACTGAATTCTTTTAAAAGGGCAATATATGGATAGTAATTGATTTTGAACATTTTTGTTGCATTATCAATATCTTCCAGTTTTATTAAAGTCGGATTAATTACACCCGCTGCATACACAAACCCATCAAATTTTAAGTTATCACCTTTTATACAATCTTCTATGAATTTTGAGATACCCTGTAAATTACTCAAGTCAAATGGAATGAAGTAGTGTCCATCTCCCTCCATCTGAGAAAGCGTTTCTCTCAGCCGCTTTTCATTACGCCCATTTAGAACCACTTTTCCGCCCAGCCTACTTATAAGTATTGCTGTCGCATGTCCTATTCCGGAAGACGCTCCTGTTACAAGATACTTTTTTCCGGCAATTCCAAAATCAATGTTCATACCCATCGCTCCACTCACTAAAAATATGTATAGTTATCTATCCCGTCATCAAAGGAATCTTTAACATTAATAACAGGCAGGCATCTGTCCATATCCATCTGCATACCAAGTGCAGCTACGCTTAGACCTGTTCCAAACGAGAGATTAAAGAATTGTCTTTCACTTTGTAAAATTAAATTTTGCGAAACCAAATCGCAAATATTCACCGCAACGCTTCCTCCACGGGTATTTCCATATCTGTTTAAGGACATCAATACTTTCTCTTGTGGAATTTTGAGGCGTTTTGCAACATGGCTTACAATCATTTGATTTGCTTGGTGAATAGATACATAATCATAGCGCTCAACATGATTACCGAAGTGCTGCAGGAACGCTTTTGCAACTTTAGGTGCTTCTGTAATAGAAAATGTGAATACATCTGCACCCTCTATTATAAGGCCGTTCACAAATAATTTTTCCAGGCCTTCTGTTCCGCGTTCTTTATACAAATTAATAAGACTATGTCTAGCACCTCCATACGGGTTAAGGATTTTTTTATAATCCCTACCAATAGCATGTAAACACATTTGAATAGGCGGAACATCTTTTTTTGTTCTTTCAACAATTGCCGCAACTCCACAATCCCCAAATAAAAGGCTATCCTTGGATATTTTTCTATCCCATCCCCGCTCTGGCTCTGCATCTCCAACTAGAACTAATACTCGATTACAACCGCCCATAATATTGGCACACGCCATTTGTATTCCAAAATGGAATCCTGTACAGCCGATATTAGAGTCATAAACAAGACCACAATTCTCAAGCTGCAGCCGGTGTTGAATTACATACGATGTTGGCGTTGCAGAATAGTCCGGGGTTTGAGAAATAAAAATAAGCCCGTCAATAGATGCTCTATCTACATCTAATGAATCAAATATTTTATTTGCAGCTGCAACACACAAATCGCTTGCAGTAATTCCCATTCCAACACTGGTGTACCTTTCCCATATGCCTGTATTTTCACAGAACTTCTTTACCTCGCCATCTGGGAATATACTATCCAAATCCATGTTTATTTGTTTGTTATCTGGCACTGCTACTGCCAATGCTGAAACATCTATCCCTGGAAATTCAAAAAAATTCATTTTCTCCTCCTAAAAATCCATCTCACGGGCAGGGTTTCCAAATACACGCGTACCTGCTTTCACACGTCTTAGTACGATACTTCCGGCACCGACATACGCATTATCTTCTACAACTGTATGTGGCAGAATCACCGAATTAGTTCCCAAAAATGCGCCCTGACTAATCACAGCGTTTCCAAGTATATGGCTATACGGTGATATCGTTGCATAGTCTCCAATAACTGCATCATGGCCTATGCTGCAGGATTGCATAATTACATAATTTCCGACTTTTATATTAACCGTCATTCCAAAACCTGGATATATAACCATCCCTTGTCCAAATGAATTGAATTCCCCCAAATTGGCATACGGATGGATTACTGATTCAAACACCGCCCCCCTCTCCAGCAGCATAGGCACCAGCTTCTGTTTAGCCTGAGGCGAAGCAATGGCCATCACCAGCACATCGTTCTCCTTAGGCTGATACCCCTGAATGGTCCCCACCACACCATAATCGCACTCCTTACCCTTCAGCGGGTTCTCGGTGTCGTCCAAGAATCCTTTAATATTCCACCTAGGCCCCTGGATTCGGTGAATATCCTTAATAATGTGCAGCACCTCCCGGCCGCAGCCCCCGGCACCCACAATATACAAATCCTTCATATTATCACCTGCCCCCATACATCATCTCATAATACTCTCTATACTCCCCGGAAACGATATCCCCCCACCAGGGCCTGTTATCGAGATACCACCGAAGCGTCCATCCCAAGCCGTCCTCAAACCCAGTCTCTGGCAGCCAGCCCAGTTCATCGCATATCTTCCCCGGGTCAATGGCGTACCGCCTGTCATGGCCTTTGCGGTCCTCTACATACCGAATCAGGCTCTCCGGCTTGCCAAGCTTGGCAAGAATAAGCTTCACAACATCTATGTTCCTCCACTCGTTATGCCCGCCCACATTGTATATCTCACCAATCCTGCCCTTTTGCAGAATCAGTTCAATAGCCCTGCAATGGTCCTCCACAAACAGCCAGTCCCGCACATTCAGCCCATCGCCGTAAACCGGCAGTGGCTCATCATTCAGCGCGTTTATGACCATCAGCGGGATAAACTTTTCCGGGAACTGGCAGGGCCCGTAATTGTTGGAGCACCTGGAAATCGTCGCAGATATTCCATAAGTACGCACATACGACTGTACCAGCAGGTCAGCCGCAGCCTTGGACGCGCTGTACGGCGAACTGGTATGCAGCGGCGTGTCCTCGGTAAAAAACAGGTCCGGCCTGTCTAGGGGCAAATCGCCGTAAACCTCGTCTGTTGAGACCTGGTGGTACCGCCCCACACCGCACTCCCTGCAGGCCTCCAGCAGGACCGCCGTGCCTATGTAGTTGCTCTGCAGGAACACCTCCGGTCCGGTAATCGAACGGTCCACATGGGACTCTGCCGCAAAGTTTATCACATACTCGGGGCGTTCCTCCCTGAACAGGCCTAGCACCAGCCCCTTATCGCAGATATCGCCCTTCACAAACCGAAAATCCGGCCTATCCATAACGGATTTCAGTGTGGACAGGCTGCCCGCATATGTCAGCTTATCAAGGCATACCACCCTGTCCCCTGGGTGCTTATCCAGCCAGTAAAATATGAAATTCGAGCCTATAAATCCGGCCCCGCCAGTTACCAGAATAGTCATACTTCCACCTACCTTCTATAAACTTACCTCAGGAACCTGTCCTCAGCTACCCGCCGCAAATGCTCTCCATATGTGGATTTTCCGTACAGCCCTACCGTTTTCAGCAGCTCACCTTTGCCTATCCAGCCTGCATAGTAAGCTATCTCCTCAGGCGCCGAAATGACAACTCCCTGCCTCTCCTGTACCGCCTGTACAAACACCGCGGCCTCCATCAGGCTGCCCACCGTGCCTGTATCCATCCATGCAAACCCCCGGCCCAGGACCTGTGCCTTCAGCCGTCCCTCCTGCAGGTAAAGGCGGTTTAAGTCTGTAATCTCCAGTTCTCCGCGCTTGGACGGTTTCAGTTGTTTCACCAACTCACAAACTCGATTGTCATAGAAATACAGCCCGGTAATGGCATAATGGGATTTAGGATTGTCCGGCTTCTCCTCCACAGACAGCACCTGATGTCCCGGGCCCAGCTCCATCACCCCAAACCGCTCCGGGTCCCTCACATAGCAGCCGAATATCGTGGCGTACCCTGACCCGGCATTGGCGATTGCCTCCTGCAGGTTTGCAGAAAACCATCCGCCGTAGAAGATGTTGTCCCCTAAAATCATTGCGCATGGCTCGCCGCCTATAAAGTCCTCGCCTATTATGAAAGCCTGGGCTATCCCCTCAGGTTTCGGCTGTCCGGCATAGCTGAGCGTAATGCCGAACTGCCTCCCGTCTCCCAGGAGCTCCCGGAATTTCGGCAGGTCCTCGGGCGTGGAGATAAGCAGTATATCCCGAATCCCTGCCAGCATCAAGGTGGACAGCGGGTAGTATATCATAGGCTTATCATATACCGGCAGCAGCTGTTTTGAGACAACCTTTGTCAGCGGATAGAGCCGCGTGCCGGAGCCCCCGGCCAGGATTATGCCGCGCATTTGCCCACCTCATTTCCTACAGGATAATACTATATCACAGATGATGTCCACTATATCTAGCGTCAGCTCAGGATATAACGGCAGTGTCAATATTCTTTCACTTACCCGCTTTGCTACAGGCGTCATACCCGGGCAAAAGCAGTTTTTGTAGCATGAAAACTCACTGGTCAGCGGGTAGAAATACTTGCGTGCATGGATGTCATGAGCTGTGAGTTCTGCTAAGACATCATCCCTGTCTGCGCCAAAAACTTTCTCGTTGAACACTGCTGGGAAGTACGCAAAATTAGGTGTTACATCCTTTTGGATTGGATTCAACTGGATGCCTGGAGCACCTTCCAGCCGTTTCCTATAATGTTCGGCGAGCTGTTTCCGCTTCGCTATTTCATCGTCTATATGCCTCAGATTGCACAGTCCCATTGCCGCCCTGAACTCGTCCAGCTTGGAATTGCCGCCCACCTCGCTGGCGTCCTCCTGGCCGTCCAGTCCGAAGTTTTTGAGCTTTGCAATGCGCCGGTCCAAAGCACCGTCCTGGCAGGCCACCGCGCCGCCCTCTATGGTGTGGAAAACTTTAGTGGCGTGGAAGCTGAAGCAGCTGGCGTCTCCAAAGCCCGCTATCCCCTGGCCCCTGTATTTCACCCCAAAGGCGTGGGCGGCGTCATATATTACCTTCAGGTTGTGCCTGCTGGCGATATCTTCAATGACCTTAACTGCGCATACATTTCCGTACACATGGACCGGCAGGATAGCCGAGGTCCTCTCGGTTATAAGGCCCTCGATTTTTGAGACGTCTATGGTGAAATCCGCCGGGTCTATATCACAGAAGACCGGTTGGAGGCCGCTGCGCACGATTGCGTGGGTGGTGGAGGCAAAGGTAAACGGAGTGGTGATAACTTCGCCGGACAGCCCCATGGCCTGCAGGGTCAGCTCGATTGATTGGTGGCCGTTGGTGACGAGGCCTATGTGTTCTACACCCAGGTACTCTTGCAGTTTCTCCCGCAGTTCCTCGTGCTTTTCGCCCATGTTTGTGAGCCGGCGGCTGTCCCATAGGCCGCGGATTTCGGTACAGTATTCTTCAAAGGGCGGCAGGGTGGAGCGGGTTACGTTTATGCTATCCATTGGCGCACTTCCGCAATATAGTTATTGTTTCAGATATATGGTTGCATTGTGTGCCCAGCGGTTTCCAGCCTAAATCCGCCAGCTGTTTATTGCACAAAACCTGCCGGTTCACCTTTGAATAGCCCCTGGCCTCCACTTCCTCGGGCACGTCAAAAACCGCCTTGCAGCCTCCCGCCTTCGCCGCCTGCTCTGCAAACTCCCGTACTGTCATCTGATAACCTCTGTCCGCAATATTATAGGCACTACCGGGCTCGCCCCTCTCCAACACCAGCAGCATCGCCGC
>NZ_QZDU01000017.1 GCF_009917525.1 Acutalibacter sp. 1XD8-36 | reverse complement strand
TCTGATAACAATACTGGTCGTTCATCACGTTTGTTATCGGAACGATAATGCTGTTCACGCTATCCGGGTTTGAGACAATTTGTCCCGAGGTGGGGACAGGCCAAAGGGCAGCACTTTTCGGAGTGCTGTCCTTTCGCGTTTCCCCACCAACCCAAAACGCAAAAGGAGGTTTTGCCGTGAAACTGACCGCACAAGAGCTGGAACAAATGAAAAGCGTGAACATCGGCGCGGTGAGCGCGGATGCGCTGGCTGACGTGAGCGGTATGGCCTTTGACCGCACCCTCCCCCGGGAGGAGCGGCTGGCCCGGTTTGTGAAACGGGCCGTCAATCCGTACTGCTTTAGCGTGGGCGGCGTGGGCGTGAAAATCGAATTTGCCGAGGGCGGCCCCTCCCTGCAGGAGACGCTGACCGCCTTTCTTATCCGGCAAAAGAGCGGGCTGTAACTGCTGTTTCGGCCCGTTCCTACTTCGAGACAAACTGTCCCAAAGCATCGACATCCTTGTTGATTGCCCCGGACAGAGGTATAATATAAGTGTAATGTGATAGGGAAGGAGGAACAATGGCACGAACAAAAAACAGAGGGTATCAGCAGACTTTGACCCCTACCTATACGGCCCGGCTCTGGAAAATGGGCGGCTACATCCGGCTCTCCCGTGAGGATTTACAGAAAATCAATCGGGGGCTTGACGATAGCAACAGTGTGAAAAATCAGCGCGACATACTCAACGATTTTCACTTCAACCATGCGGAAGAATTTGAAAGCTACACCGAGTATGTGGATGACGGCCACACGGGAACCGATACGGAGCGCGAAAGTTTCCAGCGGCTTTTAGGGGATGTGATGAGCGGGAAAATCAACTGCGTTGTGGTGAAAGACCTTTCCCGTTTTGCCCGGAATTACAGCGATGCTGGCAGTCTGATTGACAACCTTTTTGTGCAGATGGGCGTCCGCTTTATCAGCTTGGCCGAGGGCGTAGACAGCTACCTAAACTTGTTTGAAAGAGGAAACGCCGGGCCCGTATCTTTGGCCCGTCAAAAGACAGCAGTTAGCGGCCCGGCGTTTCCTTGTTTTGTGCGGCGGCCCCAAGTGGCAAGCGGCCAGCTTGTCCCTCGCGGATCGTGGCCGTGGGGCTGGCGAGCTCCCCAGGCGCGGCGGTGGTGTTGGTCGCTCGTCCTCCCGTGGGAGAAGTCAAAGCGCACCCGCCGCCCGGCTCCCCGCGTTCACTTGGGGCCGCCCGCTATTCAGTTGTGGAGAGGAAAAAACTTCTTCTCATATACCACCAGAAAAATGGAGCAAATGGAGACGGCAATCACGGATTTTTTCTCAAATATTTTTTCATCTGTGCGATGCCGCTGAGAACGGAGCGCCGCACCGCGCTCTTATCCACGCCCTCGGCTTTGGCAATCTCCCGGTAGGTCATGCCGAGGATAAAGTGAGCATCCACCCTCCGGCCTTGGGTTTCCGGCAGGCTGTTCAGCGCGTTCCACAGACGGCAGAACCGCTCCTTGAGCTCCAGAACCTCGTCCGGGGTGAGCTCGTGCAGGCAGGCGGAATATTCGATGCCGTCATCCGCATCCAAGGAATAGTATGCCTTGTTGTAGCGGACACGCTCGGTATAGGCCGCCTCATAGCGGACGCTGGCCCGGAGCGCCTCGGCCACATCGTCGGAAACTTCCATATATTCGTCCTGGGTGTACCAGTAGTAAAAGTCGCGCAAGTTGATAATCGTCATGGTATGTACCTCCATATCGTTTTTTGTGGTCGGGTTGCGGGAAACGATATGGAGGGCGGCGGGGAGCGACACCTGGGGGAGCCGTTCCGCACCTTGGGACTGTTTGTCCCAAAGCCGGGCAAACAAAAAACGCTTGCGCGGCAAAATACCACGCAAGCGCATAAGCTGAGGTGATTATCTAAATTGCAACAATTTTCGCAGAGTGCAGCGGAAAATCCTTGTCCGGAGCCTGGGCTTTTTTTGACAAGTTAGGGGGGCGGACAATATAGAAAGACACGGCGTAACCTCCTTTTGCCGCCACGTCAATCAAAAACGGCGGTCTTGAAATCTGTTGTTTCAAAACCGCCGATAAAATCAAAGCATGAGAATTTAATTGCTACACGACGGTTTTTTTCTTTTGCCGTCGTGCGGCAATATTTTTATGACCTTTAGACGAAACATCTTATAAGGCATTTCACTTTTCGATTATGAATGATAACAGTTTTTGGGGAGTTGAATACTTGCTTAATGATAATGCCTTTGCTGGACAATGGTGGATACATCGGTAGCAGTTTTCGCATTTTGCTCTGTTAAATAACGGATAGCCCGATTTAGTTCTTTCCCAAGCATAATGCGGACAATTTTTAATACATCGGCCACACTTAACACACTTATCTTGATGTAAAAATATCTTAAAAGTAATCATTTGTCCCATAAACTTATTAGGGGCATTTATGACACTGCTAAAACGAAATCGTGGCACATATCCGTACAGCCGTTTTGTTTGTAGTCGTTCCAAAAAATCCATACAATCTAAATGTATTTTTGTGTATATATTTTTCTCATAGCAAAAAAATCTTTTTATAAATGGAAGAATAAGTGCGCCGTCACTTGCTGGAGTCCGATAATCTCGATCTTTAATAGTGATGATATTTTTCCTTAATAATTGCTTTGCCAATAGTCTATTAGTGTTGCATGAGCACAAAGCCCTTGTATTAAAAATAAATGCGGGTATCTTTTTGCTCAATGGAGGCAACGAATTAAAATAGTTATTGACAATATTAGATGGGGCTCCATGATAAACCGGAGTGCCAATTATGAAAGCGTCATAAGTTATAAAGTTAATAGCTACACAGTTTTCGATAGAATACAAATCCACGATACAGTTTTTGGTATGTAAAAGACAATCTTGTATAAGCTCTGCGACTTTTCTCGTTGAACCTACACCAGAAAAGTATAACACTAATATTTTCATTCCCTACTCCTCTTCAATGGAAATGCCACACTTGAGACATTTCTTTGTCTGTAGTATAATGAAAGAGCACTGCAAAATCAAGTAGCTGCGATTAAGTGCTACAAAACCGATTATGTGTGACAGGGGGACTATCTATGTCAAATAATCCAATAGCAATGCAGTCAAAGAAATGGATTATTGATGCACTGTTAGAACTAATGAACAGAAAAGCGTATCACCTTATTACTGTTAGAGAGATTTCTTCAAAAGCATTGATTGACCGTCGAACATTTTATCGTCATTTTGAGTGTAAAGATGATGTTTTACGTTTAGTTATTGATGACATTACTACCGAATATCTTAACTCTATAAAAGGAATTGCTCCTACAGATACATATACAATAACCAAAAATTTTTTTGAGATTTGTTTTCAAAATCGGGATTTCATCAATCTCTTATATAGAAATAATTTGATGTACTTTCTGTTAGATAAATTTTACACTAATCTTCCCATCATTCATGCTCAAGTACGAAGTGATGAAATGTCTGAAACCCTCAGTCAAGATATGGATTATTTTTTGTTTTTTCATGCGGGTGGCTTTTGGAGCTTACTATTCAAGTGGGTAATTGATGGAATGAAAAAGTCTCCTAACGACCTTGCAATATTGGCAA
Organism: Acutalibacter sp. 1XD8-36; assembly: GCF_009917525.1. Lineage (GTDB taxonomy): Bacteria > Bacillota > Clostridia > Oscillospirales > Acutalibacteraceae > Acutalibacter. The sequence continues at coordinate 21,443 of NZ_QZDU01000017.1, read as the reverse complement.
GTGTAATTACTAACCGTCTTATTTGAAATCACGCAAACCTAAAGGAGCGCACAAACGGCAAGCAATTCGGGTGTGGCCACACTCCGAATTTTTTGCTGAGCCGCAGGCCCGCAAAAATGCTTGTTGGGGAGCCTCCCCAAACCCGGCTCTTTGGGACAAAATGTCCCAAAGAGGTTGTCTGCGTCACCGCCGCTATCGCGTCTGTTCCTTATCAGTGCGCCCGTCCGTAAGGCCGAGCAGATGGTCGATGTTGGCCTTGACAGCCACGGCCTCCCGCATATCCCGCTGGGCCTGCCGGTACTCGGCATAGAGGGCCTTTTTCTTGTCCGCCAGCTCCCGCCGCTGTTTTTTCAGCGCGTCCATTTTGGGGAGCTTTTCACCGCCTAACAATTCATTCATAGCGGCCCGGGCCGCCCGGTAGGTGGCAAGCTCCGCCTCATGCTTGGCAAGGTACTTTTTCGAGTACCGGGCCGCCTTGTAGCCATCAAACACGGGCCGGGCCTTTGCATAGTCCACCACGGCCCCCATCAGCCCGGAGACTTTGGAGAGGGCGGCCTCGGTGGTCTGGAGCTCCCCGGCCAGCACGTGGGCCCGGTCAACCGCCGCCGTGGTCTTGGCCGCCAGCGCGTCATAGTCGGTGAGGTTGTTCTCCTGCAAAAACTGGAGGGCGGCGGCCATCTGCTTTAGGTTGTAGACTTTCGCCCACCGTTCATAAGCCGGGCCCTTGCCCTCGGCCATGCGCTGTTGGATGTCAATGATAAGGCCCACCTGCCGGATCGGGGGCGGTGCGTCCTTGGGGATCTCCGGGAGGGGTCGCCCCCCGGCAATCACCGCCCGGATGTCCCCGGGGTCAAAGCCCGCGCCGAGGGTGGATGCCCGGAGCCGGGTATATTTATCCTGCCCCGGCGCGAGGAACGAAACCACGCCGCCCCGCCCGCGCTTGACGGCAAAGCCGGACTCTTCCATCAGCCGCAGGAACGCGGCAAAGTCGGCGGGCTTTTTTTCAAGGGCCGCGATGATTGCCAGCCGCACCCGCTGTTGAGCGGAGGGCGGTTTTTCCCCTACCCACTGGCCATAGTGGAGGAAACGGCCCTTGCTGTGCTGTTTGGGATTTTGTATCACGGACAAATCATGCTCCAGACATACCCGGTCAGACAGCCGCCGGAGGGCAAAGCTGGAGCCGAGGAAATTATGGAATTTCCGGGAGCAGTCAAAGGCCGTGGAATTAAAATAGATGTGATTGTGAATGTGGCCCTTGTCGGTATGGGTGCAGACGAAAAACTGGTATTTGCCTTTCGTCCAGCGCATCGCCGTTTCATAACCTATTTTGTTTGCCTCGTCCGCCGTCACCTCGCCGGGCGGGAACGCCTGCCGGATCTGGAAGAACAGAGCCCCGCGCTCCACGGGCCGGGCCGTGGCCGCCTGGTATTCGCTTTTCACCAGCAGAAACTCAGCGGCGGCTGTGGCCGGGTCGCAGAGGTGGGAGGACACAGCCCCCAGCTTTTGGGGGTTGAGCCCGTAGGCAAACCGTTCCTCCATCGTCTGAACGGCGCTCAGTCCCGCCGCCTGCTTGTAGGGCCGGATGTAGGTCGTGGCCGTGGTAGCACCTCCTCTCACTATGAAAAAGACAGCAGGTAAATCACCTGCTGTCACATTCTATCTATATATGAGCAACTGTATTTCATTCTCCTTTTTCGTATTCACTCCACGATTTTCCGAATAATTGATTACAACATACTCCCCTTAACAAATTTCTAAAGCCCACTAAAAAATTTAGATTGATGCGTCCGCCTTGTTTCTCATAAATATATCGCCAATATTCAAACGCATTGGAAATGTCATTTAGCATTTCATCAAACATATTTTCATTTTGGGACTTGAACCATTCACGCATTCCACGTTCAACAGATAATGCAGTATTTGCGTCCTTTATTTTGAATTTTCCCCACAGTCTTTTCAAATCGTGACACTTTAATTCTTCAACCGGGACACCATGAAAAACTAATAATGTTTTAATAAATATTTCGCAAGCAAAAGCGGAATTTACAATTCCCGATACAGAGTGGGATTTTGTTCTGCATTTTATATTGTTAGGCTCTATTTGGCAATATCTCGCGCAATCAACAAAAGCGCACGCGTGCTCGAACATTTGATAAGTGATTGTTGAAGTATTTTCTGCCATGCTATACACCTCTTTCTATTTCGCTGTTATTCATTGGAAATCATGTTACATTTCCCTTTGGCCATCTATCGTAATTTTGGGACAAAATGTCCCAAAGTCTAAGGTCAGCAATAGCTGTGGGTAATTCAGCTAAAATTATTTTGCAATTTATACATTAAAAATGAGTTTGTCTGTATTGGGCAATTCACCTATTTCTGCACAACGTAAAATCAACTGATTAAGTAGTGCAGCAGATTCATCGACAAATGAGGAAATATCTTCTTTCATTTTATTTCCATGAACTGCAGATGAACGCATATTATATAATTTTTTGACCTTTTTGAATATTTCATTTGCCTTTATATCATCACGACCAGCTAAAAATCGAGCTATATAGAGGCTTACTCGAAAACTGACCTCAGTACTAACATTAAATAAAGATTCAATTCCAGACCACAGAATCGCCAGTTGAACACGCGGCATTGAGTGCCATCGATAGCTTGCCATAGCATGAACAGCTGTCCTATAAGTATCAAAATTGGTTAAATCCATAGCAACACTATAATAGCTGTTAAGCCACTTTTCATCATTTTCGGATAGATTATAGCATTTTCGCAACAATGCGCGAAACGCATAATTTGTTACATTTATGTAAGTCGCTTTTTCTTGTTCATTAACAGGTTTATCACATTGAAGATTGCTCATAACTTCACAATTAAAAAGTGCCCCTAACAAAATACAGTCCCATTGTGCATTCCAAGTCGCTACTGTTAATTGTTCAACATCGGAAGAAGTTATTCTTAGCTGAGAGGATAATGTTGCAGAACTCAAAACGGCGATAGAATAATCCATGTCACTTTTAATTAACCTTGAAACTATATCAAATTCAATTTTTGAATCAACTGGTACAAGCGTAACACATTTTCGCAAACTTATTTCGTGAGAACATGAAATACCATTAACATATAGATATGTTTCTCTTCCTGTTCCAATGATGCCCATACATTTACCTCTTCCAATTACTTAATTCAAAAAGTACATATTTGATTTATCCAGTTTGAGATTTAGTATATCACATTCTCCACCAACAATCTACCTGCACTTTGGGACAAAATGTCCCGAAGTACGAAAAAAGCCGGGGAGCGGCACAGCACCGCTCCCCAGCAAATCACAGCTCCACCAGCGCGGAAAGCTGTTTCAGCAAATCAGACAAAGGCCCCCACAAAGCGGAGTAGTCCCGTTGCAGGGCCGATATTTCCTCGGGGTAAATCCCCCCGTAGGTGTTGGCATGGATAGCCACTTGATTGAGATTGTTTGAGCACCGCCGCTGGAGGGACACCAGCTCCCGGACGGGGGCAAGGTCAACTTGGAGCACATAGCCGCACAGAGCCATCCTCCGCATATACGCGCCCATGTTGCGGATGCCCGCCCGGACCATGCGTTCCCGGATAAGCGCCTGCTCTTCCTCGGATACCATCACATGAAGATGGACGGGGCGGCGGCGCTTTTTTCCGGCCACGCTATCTATCGCCCCGGTCGGGCGCGTTCCGTTTGGGCGCGGCGGGGGCCTGCCGTTCCCCGGCCAGTTTCCCGGCCTCCCGCAGTTGTGCGGCAATCGGGGCCTTTTCCTGCCGGGCCCGTTTGCGGCCAGCGGCCTCCTGCTGAAGTTCCACCCCACGGGCACACTCGGCCAGCCGTTCCGGGGAAACAAATTCTTTCACTACATAGCTCCCAAAATCCGGGTAAAACCATGTCAGCCGCTGGGCCTCGGGAACCCGGCCCGTATCCTCCCATTTCCCCACCACCTGGGCCTGCGCGTCCATCAGCCGCCGCATATCGGGGTTGTCGCGGGAGGGCTTGAGCTCGTAGTTATAGAGCTCCTTTTCCGAGAGCGGCCGGGCATAGGCCAGCTCGCCCCACGCAAGCCGGGTATCATGCTCCACCCAAATCCGGCCCTCGTAGTTTTCGATCCGGATGGGCGGGTTGTCCTTGTCCTTGGGGAATGTGCCGATGTCAACGGGCCGCTGGGTAGAATAATACTTGTATTCCTGCGCTTTTTCCAAAGTTACCTCCTCTCAGATGTTAGCTTTTGAGCCGGGAAGCCCCGCCGCCGAGGGCCAGCACCGCTAGCACCAGCAGGAGCGTCCCCGCCCCTCCGGATTTTTCCGGCTCGGGTTCCGGTTCCGGCTCCGGGGTGGGAGCAGGCTCCGGCTCCGGGAGCGGTTCGGGTACGGCTCCGCAAGGGCCATCAAATCGGCCACAGTGACGGCGTTCAAGAAATACACGTTTTCCGTCTCCCGCTGGCGGTCAATCACCAGATAGAACACGGACTCGTCCGCCGCCATGATGGTGAAAAATTCCTTGCCGTCCTGGTCGGTGGCGTTATCCACCATCGTCCCCTGGCCGTCCGGGGTGAACGGGTTGGGCTCGGGTTCCGGCTCCGGGGTGGCCGGGGGCTCCACGGGGTCAAGCCCCTCCCATTCCGGGCCGCCCGTACCGTCCTCCCATTCCTCACCGCCCCCGGCGTAGGCCGTTGTGGTGATGCCGCACAGCAAAAAAGCGGCGCACAGAGCCGCCGCCAACACACGATATTTTTTCAGTTTCATTCCGTGTCCTCTTTTTCCTCGTCGTCGCAAAGTCCGCTCAACTCCGTTTCCGCCTGCGGCGAAAACTCCGCCCGCTCCCTTGCTCCTCCTCTCCCCACAAAGTCATCCGACTTTGCGGGGGCCCCCTTATGGGACTTCGGGACATTTTGTCCCAAAGCGTCCCCGGCCTTGATGCGCTGGAGCACCAGCGGGAGCTCCTCAAGGGAAATGCTCATGCCCCGCACGATGTCCACGATTTCCTCGTTCTCGGCCTCCTTGTGTTTCTGTTCCAGCTCTTTCAGCCGGGCCTGCTGGTCGCTGATTTTGCCCTTGACCTTTTCGATCTCGGCCATGATTTTTGCGCTCTTGCTTGTCGCCATTGAAAACCTCCTTTGTTTTGTTCAATCCTACTGCTAAAATAAGTGTAATAAGTTCTGCAAAAAGTGGGGCAATCCAAATAGCATTATTTCCAAATAGAATAGGCATACAAAAGATGGAAATTGATTTAATAACAATACCCCTGCTTATTGCTATCACATTTGCTTGTGTTGTCCTCTTTGTTGAAAACATAAAATCTGTATAAATGAGATTCAGTGCCATAGGAATGAATGACAAACTGAACATTGGTAACGCTATAGTCGCAGTTTGTACAAGGTTGCTATCTTTATTAAAAATACAAATAACTGATTCATCAAAGAAAAACAATATACCATAAATAAAAATGGATAAAATCAAGTTAACAATTATCCCACAACGGAAAAACCAATTCATTTCGTTTGTATCACGTTTCCCATAACAATTTCCCCAAAGCGGTTGTAAGCCTTGAGCCACACCAGATAGGACAGCATTTGCAAGCGAATAAATAAAACTTAAAACACTAAATGTAGATACTCCTATATCCCCGATTAAACTTGCCAACATAAGATTATAGCAAAGTGCAGTAACTGGTGTCGTAAGCTGTGAAATTGCTTCTGGCACCCCTCGCTTGCATATTTTTTTGATAAGAGAAATATCAATTTTAAAAGCTTTAATGCGAAGTTGCCCTTTTTTCTTAACAAAATGTAGAAGAAGAACTATAACAGAAAATACCTGTCCTAAACCGGAAGCAACTGCTGCACCGATAATGCCCATATTTAACGGAAAGATAAACAGCCAGTCTAAAAAAATATTTGCTATCGCACCTACACACATTCCTATAAATGATAAAGCGGGCGAACCGTCATTTCTAACAAAAACAGACAGGCAGGTACTCATCAACATAGGAATTGAAAAAGCAGTATAATAAAACAAATAATCTGCTGACATTTTTCTCATTGTATCACTTAATTTATATGCGCCACTTATATCAACAATTTGCTGCGAAAATATCATTCCAATTATCATTAACACAACGGAAAGTAAAGCAGTTAAAGTAAAAGCAGTCATAAAAGCGTGATTTGCGCCCTCTTTATCTCCTCGTCCAATACGTATTGCAACAACAGTTGCACCGCCCATTGGGAACATTGCAGCAACAGCAACAACAAAAGTAATAAAAGGTACGCCAATATTAACAGCTCCTAATGCGGCTGAACCAGCGCCTTGTCCAACAAAAATACCGTCAACCACATTGTAAAGATAGGTTACAAATAACCCACCCATTGCCGGAAATATGTAACTACATAAAGACTTTGTTCTTGTACTCATAAAAACACCTCCACGCAAAATAAAAGAAGTGGGATAAAACCCTCAATGGTCTTATCCCACTTCAACAATCTTTTTGATTGCAAGTCCTCTGACAAGCAAACCTATTGTAACATGGGAAACTTTCAAAGTCAATGTAGTTATTATGAAAAAAATCTCCGAAATAGCATTGAAAAATAAGCAATTTGCTTTAAATTTGTTATAAGAATGAGGGGGATTCCGTAGTAGCCGGCACTGTGCGTAATGTGCATAACTTGCTATCTTATGGAGTTGTGGGAAAGTCTGTTTGCAGAATGTGGGAAAGCTGCACTTTAGCTTTTCCATGTTCTGTGAACAGACTTTTCCATGACGGAATAGCAAGTTATACACATTTCCACGGTGCTTGTCTTTTTGTCTTTTGGTTGCTTTGGTTCGGAATAGTGTGGTGCTGGCGGTCTATCTCTTGTTTTCGGTTGCTTGCTTCTTTACCGTACATGAGCATTCGCGCCCGGATTGTCGTTGCCGTAGCCCTCCAGGAGATTGACGACGCCCCACACGCCCAGGCCAGCGCCCAGGGCCACAACGAGGGTCTGCAAGGTGGTGATAGCGGAAGTGAAAAACTGCATAAATACCTCCATATTCTCCGGGAATGTTATCCCGGCCTCGTCGCCACAAACTTCATATCATTCGTTTCCACGCAAGCGTGAAAACTCATTCATTCCGTTGTGGCTCCTCCTCCCACAAAATCTACGATTTTGCGGGAACCCTAATAAATTAGCCGCCCTTAGAGGGCGGCGCGTCTGCCTCTGGACACGGTGTCCAGAGGGTTATACAAAGGCGTCCGGGTCGTCCAGGTCGTCATAGTTGAAGATGTCCTCGTCCTCGCCTATGTCCGCCTCGTCCGGCATGTCCGCCTCGTACACAGTGTATCGCTCGTCGGGGTCCAGCTTCTCCATACGGCGGGAGATCAGGCGGGACAGGTCAAAGGAATTGTTCTTGTCCGCCTCCGCCGTATAGCGGTAGTTGGGGTGCTGCTTCAAGTCGTACTTGGGGGAGAAAAAGGGCCGCAGCCCCCGGAGCTGTAAAATGCACTTGTCGCCGGGCATGGTGGTGAGCTCGTCCATGGTCATAAGCTCCTGGCCCAGGCGCTGCGTGTTCTGGCTGTAACTCTCGGACTGCCCGCGGGAGCGCCTGTCTGTCTGCATGGAGATGGTCTGCTTGCCCAGCCACGCCTCGGAAATCTCCTTGACGATGGAGTGCTCCCGCCCGCCCAGGAATACCACGCTGTCCATGTTGCCCATGATCGTCTCCGCGTTGTCCTTGTAAATGGCCTTGCATTGGGACTGGGCCTGATAAAACAGGGTCAAGCTCACCTCGCGGGAGCGGATGACCTCCACCAGCTTCTCCAGGTTCGGGACCTGCCCCGTGTTGGCGGCCTCGTCCCACAGCACCCGGACGTGGTGGGGCAGGCGGCCCCCGTGTACGTTGTCCGCCCTCTCGCACAGGAGGTTGAACATTTGGGAGAACGCCAGCGCCACAATGAAATTATAGGTGGTGTCCGTGTCACTGATGATGAAAAAAGCCGCCGTCCGCTTGCCCCCCAGGCGGTCCAGCTCCATTTCGTCATAGCTCATGATCTCCCGGAGCTGGGGAATGTCAAAGGGAGCCAGCCGCGCCCCGCAGCTAATCAGTATGGAGCGGGCCGTCTTGCCTGAAACGACTTGTCAAGGACTTTTTAATCAAATTTATAGATTGTTCACAACTAACTAAGGGTAGAAATCTGCAACAGATTCCTACCCTTTGAGAAACAATATATAATTCGCTTTGCAATCCTACTGCCTTTCCTTTCTTCATGATTTATTTGAGAATCGTTGACTTCGTTTAGTTATTTTCCAATACCGCAAAATTTATATTAATTATAGCACTCTTTTCATCAATCTGCAATAATATGCCAACGGCCGGAGGTGTCCTGTCGCGCATTTTATTTGATTCACGACCAGATGGCCTTTCAGGGGCGGGCCAGCCTATCCGCCCATTTCTCCCAGGTCACCGCTTCTTCCAGAGAGTAGACAGATCATATCTGCCCCTGCATAAAATCTGCGAAAGGTACACTCCCTCAACAGCCTATAATGAATGTTTGAATCACCTTTTGGGGAGTTTTTTCTCCAAAAGCAGAAAAGGCAATTGCTGTTTTTAATAAAAGCTTTCTGTGATTGGTTATGTGATATGGGTCAAATTCTGCACAAATAGTCCCCAGCTTTTTCTAAGCTGACTCTCAGTGTAACTCATTATTCTGTTGTTGTGAGGGTTTACTTCCTGCCAGAAAGCCAAAACTCCGTTTTTTCATCCACGTTTTCGCACTTTTGAAATCCGGGGCTTTCAGGCATCAAAAAACCGCGCGGTGGCGCGATTTTTTGAGCGAATATCTTTTTTATATCCACAGGATTGGCCCCTACCGTGCTTTAAAAGATGCCATCGACCCTTGGAAGGCCAAAAGCCCTAGTATTTATGCGGTTTTCCGGGCTTTTCAAAAGCCGTCACAAGAACTCTGCCTTAAAAGATGCCACATAATTTCTTACTTCGTTTGTAATGCGTTTCGAACCCTCACTGACAAAAATCCAATTCCATCTTATCCTCAGTATCCCCAAAACCCTGCTCACAGGCAATATTCAAATATTCATCCAGCCTCTGGCTTTCCAACTCGGCTACCATTTCCGCAAAAGGCCACAGATCCTGGTTCACGACATAAACATCCAATGCCTCAAAATATTCAAGGCGCTTTTCTATTCCAATCGAAACTGGCAGGAAACCCGCCTGCATCAACTGATAGTTCATGATCATCCGCGATGTTCTGCCGTTGCCATCGGTGAAGGGGTGGATACGCACAAACTCGGCATGTGTCCAAGCCGCCATTTCAATAGCGTTTAGATCTCGGGGATTGTGCAGCACAGAGCAGAATTCTTTGATCTGCCAGTACATCTCGCTGGGAGGAGGCGGCTTATGATTGGCTCCTGTGATACGTACCTCAACATTTCGGTATATCCCACCGATCTGGATGTTCTCCATAATCCGCGCATGAATGTCTTTGATGGTCTGCTCGTCCAGCGGCCTTCCCTTTGCTATGCAGTCTTTCACATAGTTGAACGCCCTGGCGTGGTTTGCAACTTCATATATCTCCCGGAGGGTTTTGCCGCCCACTGACAGCCCATCCTCCAGAATCGCTTTTGTTTGGACAAGCGTCAGCGTGTTTCCCTCGATGGCGGTGGAATTATGGGCATACTCGATCTCAAATGCTTTGTCAAACTTGGATATGACCTCATCGGGAATGCCAGGCAGAGTTTTCTGGAGCTGCCAGCGCTTTTCACATAGCATTTGATAATCTACAGGACTGCCTTCCTCCCTTGTACAAAGCGTTGTATAATCCATGGCACTCACTCCACCTAACTTCATCCCGCGCAAAAAGCTAACTCAGCCTTCTTCCGCTATTTTTTTGACTTCGTCCAAATCCAGGCCACAAATATCGGCAATTTCCTCCAGAGTCTTATGCCGCTCCAGTAACCGCTTAATCAGGCCAGTCATGGCACTTTGCTCACCTTCAGCGCGACCTTTTGCCAAACCTTCCTCCAAGCCCTCCTGCCGCCCAATCCACCGTTCATCCTTGAGCTTCGCCGTCAGGGTCATAAGTCTCTCCACCTTTCCTTTATCGGATTTGATATCTTCCACCGCCCGGTCAATCTGTGTCAAGTAGTCTGAACCGGAAATGTCAATGGCCAGCCTGCGATACCTGGCGTTGACATACCGCAAAAACTCCAGTGCTGGTTCGTTCGTGTTCGGGGTCGTGAACGCGGCGTTCAGAATGTACGCATGGGAGCCGTCCTCATACATCAAATCCTCAGCGCCATCAATTACAGATTTACGCTTATAAAGCGCCAGTCCCCGACCATAATAATCGTCCGTGCAGATGAAGATAATGTAGCTCTCTCTTAGCTGCCGGTAACTCTCAGCCGGTTCCAGGGTCCTTCTGTCAATACTGCTCTGGTAGAATCGGATGCGCCGCTCCAAATCATAGGCGTGGCCCGTCTGCATCTCAATATCATACCGCGTTTCATCAGCATCCGCCAAGGCAACATCCAGCCGGATACCATGCAGGTTTATGCCGTCCTTCATGTCCTGCTGTTTCTCAATATAGGTGATCTCCGCGATTTTCTTCTCAAGCACCGCTTCAAGAAACGGCTTGACGTTCTCAGGCTGGCGCATGACCTCTGAAAACACCAGGTCGTTTGCAAGCGAAATATCGGCTATGCTTATGCTCATGAGAATCACCTCTTTATTTTATAATGAAAATCCTAGTACTTAATAGCGACCTTCTCTTAAGTACATTATACCCGAATCCTACCCAAAAAGCAACTGTTTTTGCCTACTCATTGCCGCCCTCCACCAGCCTGATGACAAAATCCTTCCGCTTGACCTTGTGCCGCTTGAGGTAGGCTTTCCTGTGCTGAGCATAGATTCGGGCTTCAATAGGCAATCTATCCCATGCACAGCCCGCCGTTCGGTTGTTCTTCCCCAGTCTGCATCCTGGTCCAAATAGCCTCAATCTGTGTTAAGGCGTCATTCTGAGCTATGCTTATATTCTTTTTAGCCGCCCACTGCCTAAATGCATCGAAGTCCATTCCCCTTTCCAGCAGGATAGCGGCAGCTTCTGTGTAGTTACAATCTAGACAAGAATACATCGCGCTGTAGTCCTCCGGGCTTATCTGCATCCCCAGGCGCAGCAGTTCGGCGGGCAGCGAGCCCAAAGTATTGTCACAACAGGAATATATAATATCCTCTGCTAGGTCCCCCGCGTGAATACCCCTCTGTGCAAGCTTACAGGCGAAATCCGTATCCTCATAATCTACGGCCTGTAAAAGCAAGTTGGCAGGTATCGCTTCTGCCTGCTGCTGGGTACAGCGGTCTACAATTTGTTCAGCGATGTGGTGATAGTCACAAAGGGCGTAGTCTGCTATATCGCCGTAAAACCAATCCGGCAGATTTTCCACATGGCTTTCAGCCTGTTCCAGCAGGAACATGACCTTTTCGGGGTCAGCCGTTTCTACCGCATTGTGGCAGGCTTTCCGATAAGTATCCAATGGAAAGACTGGATATTTTTCCAGCGTTAGTACGGTCATTCTGTAACCGGTCTCACCAGGGCGGCCAGCCGCATTCAAAAGCTGCTCCGTATAGGCCATATCCGAACTGTCGGCCTCTTCTATTATTGGCACGATTTTAAGGTTGGGACCGTCCCAACGGAACATCTTAATTATGGCAGAGGCAATCTTGGCCGCCTGGTCCACGTCAAATTCTTTTCTGGTTTTGCGGTAGTTGCAGAAGAAAGAATCCTCACAACGCTTTTTCTGTTCTTCATCATACCAAAGAATATTCGCTTCCAGATAGGCATCTCCCAGTTCATAACAACCTATGGTGCAGGATACACTGGCTCCCTTGGGGATTTCACGGCCATTTTCCCAGTCCCAACTTAGTATTAAATCCCCTGGTAGATACCCTGCCCTGTCCAGATGATACTGCATTTCCTCGAACACTCCCTGAGCCGTGGGCTGACCCGCATATTTTATCCTTTGGGGGTCCGAGGGGGTCCTATAATCTAATTCGCTCATATTCATATGCTCTCCTTTATGTTTTCTACAGTGATAATTATTTAAGCCCCTATTCAGAGGCCGCGCTGCATAATGCAGAACCGTCATCCTTTTCCATCGCTGTCTCTACCAGCCCGATGACAAAGTCCTTCTGCTTGAGCTGACGCCGCTTGAGGTAGGCTTTCAGCCGCTGATAGGTTTCCTCGGGCATCTGAATGGCCATTGTCCTTATGTTTTCCATAGAAATTTTCTCCTTTACATTATATGTTTTTAGAATAAATTCGGCGTCCCATACCCCAAAATCTGGTAATTGCCGATGGGGTAGCTGTTCCGCTCACAGGCGTCGCCGGAATTGCCCTCAATGGTGTAGACCCTGCCGCCCTCCACTTTTTCCACAATCCCAACATGGTCAGAGCTGCCATCTTGTACGCCGTTTTCGTCCGGCCAGTCAAAGAAAATGATGTAGCCGGAGTCAGGGGTCGCGCTGCCATCCAGCCATTGGTTCTTATTCTTGAACCAGGCCACGCCAGTATCGCAGCCTGCAAATTTGGGTATAATTCCTTTGTCGATGTAGCCGCACTCGTTGGCGCACCAACTGACAAAACAGGCGCACCACTCCACCCGGCCCTGGAAACCGTACCAGCTCCAGTATGGCTCGCCCCCCACATTGCCGAGTTGGGCTTTGGCAACTTCCACCAGTTGATGATTGGCGTAGTTCATGATTGCAGAGAAGTCCTCCGGGTCAAGGTCAGTACCGAACACAGCGTTGATCTCGGTAATGAGCTGCTCGTCTGTTTGACCATCCGTAAAGCACCCGGCCAGCTTTGTCACAAACCCTGACTCCTTTGCCTGCTCCGACAGCGCCAGTATGTACAACACCTCGGCGGCTTTGACCTGCTCCGGGGTTCTGCCGGTCATGGCGGCGTGTAGGCCGTTGACGGTATCCTCCACAAATTGCAGCCCGGCGGTCTGCTCCGGGGTGAGGCTATCAATCACCTCGTTGACCAGCCCCGGCGCTGAGAAGTCGATATCATCCCGGCTGGTGAATCCCATATCCTCTTGCACTTCCCGCTGGCTGATTTGCTCCGGTTCCGTAAAGCGCTCCATGTACCGCTGGGTTTGCTCATCTGTCAGGGAGCGGAAGTCATCGCCATCCTCTCCCACAATAAAGAACGGCCCTGCTATGATGGAATCACCAACACGCCGGTTTCCCTCCATGCCCATCAGCTTGGCTTCCTCGTTGCCTACCAGGATCGTGCCATCCCCCAAATAAACGGGCTCAATAAGACCCATTACAGCCCTCTGTAAGGACTTCAGGTCATTGCACACCTCGCTGATAAACGGTGGACGGTTGGGTTCCACGTAGACGATTTTCAGCAGTCCATCCGGCTTATGGGCCTTGCTTTCATCGAAGTCGATATCCTTAAAGCCGATTGTGTCGCAGAAATATGCGCCGTTCTCTGTGAGCACCACATCGGAGACGGAGAGGGAATGCCCGCGGTGCAGAGGGTGTCCCCTGGTGTTGAGCATGGTGAACACATCCTCTAGGTTTTTGCAGTCTACGTCTCCGATGAACACCTCGTCGTAGCTGGCGGGGTCTATATCCTTGACAGAGTTAAGCCCCATGAACTTAGCTCTGCCAGGGTCGCGCTCGGAATTGATTTGATAGATTTTGATATGCACGGTGTCCTCCTTTATGTTATTTCCTGCTCATTGGTCTGCTCTTGTTTCTCCGCCAGCTTTTCTCTGGCCCAGTCGGGTAGATGCTCGTCCTTCAGCACGCCCAGGAAATCTTGACGCTCATATATGACCGGGGCAGACTCCTGCCAGGCCGTCCGAAAGGCCAGTTTATCACATTGGCTGTAGTCTCCGCCTTCTTCATAACCGCCAGCGTCCCACTTGGTGTTCCAGTGTTTCCTGCACCAATCGTACCAGTTGGGAGCACCATACTTCTGAATGTTACGGATGACTTGCGGGTCAGTTTTGCTCCTGCCGCACTCGATGTCCAGCTCCGGGGGCATAGGAACGATCTTGTTAAAGGAAATGCTGCCGGGGCCGAACTCATCGTTCTGGATCGCAGACAGCATCTCTTTGATTCTTTCTTTGTCGCCATCGAAAGTAACAATATTTGCAACGTAATTTGGCATATTGTAACTCCCCCCTTTTTGTTGACTGTAATGGTGCATTGTGTTATTATGAGTAAGTAAGATTCTTTCAATCACCTCAACCGTTGGAGCAAGCGCATGAAATATTTTATAACCGAAGAAGAACGGAAAACGTCCGGCAGCACCTGCTATTTTGAATTTATGAAAGGCCGCTATCATGACAAATGCTGACTCCCCGATTCCATAAGTATCAGCGATGAATTATGGGATGAAGTCGGTTTATCAAAACTCATTTCTGGCGTAATTGGATGCTTTGACTATTATGGGGTAACAGTCATTAATAAGCACCAATGGGGTGAAATTGTGAAGAACAGTAAAGGCTCTGACCCGATTATCGAAGATGTTATTGAAGAGCTGATCCCATGGTTAAAGGATTGCTTTAAGGAGTATGAAGTTTTTACAATCCTGGGGATTTAGTATCTGTATGGGCGGCGCTGACTGAGCGCTTACATCCCCCCAAACTGCTGGCCGGAATGCCCCAGGTACTCATCCATTTCCGCATCATCCTTGACGAAATAGTCCTCGCTGCTGTCCCAGAACGAGACGTAAAGGTCCCCCCGGTCGGTCGGAATCTCTTGCTGCTCAAAACCCTCGCCCAGCCCATCGCTGTTCTGGCCTTGGATCCAGTCCCGCAGCTCTTTTTCTTCTTCCTTTGTCATGGGTTCCGTCAGGCGCACATCCACTATACCGTACAGCTCGTCTTCTAAGTCTATAAACCCCCAATCGGCCAGGAGCAGCTTGTCCGCGCCAGGCCCGCGGAAATACATGGACATATTGTTAATATCCCTAGAAGTATATTTCGAGAATCCATCCAAGATCCCGCTCCACTGGTCCAGCAGGAACGCTTTTCCCGCAGGGAACTCATCCTCACATTCCTCATCCCAAATCACGCCCGTAAGGGGAAAGTAATAGGACTTACTTTCACTGCCGGCGTCATAGGTCATTTTGCGGATGTCGTCACGCAGTTCCTGGGCCGATGAATAGTGGTCGAAGAGGATATTCAATCCCAGATCCTCTTCGATGAGTTTATTTGCATGGGTGACCATATGCGCTACATCGTTGGCATCCTGCAGGGTGTAGCCATCCGGGAGCAAGCGTCTCAAGTGTTCGCCCATCTCGTTGTCTGGAATAAGCTCTCCCCGGACTTTGTCGGCATCCCTATCCATGGGAATGTGCTCCGACCACAACCGTGTGCCTAACGAGGCCACTGCCTCGCTCAAGGGCGAATAGTCCTGGGGCAGCGTGATGGTGACGGTTTCCCCGGTGTCTTTTGTAAGTTTTGCTTTGAACATCTACATTCCTCCTAATTCGATTTCATTACGCTTTTCATGAAGTATCTTCACCACATCGCAGCCTTCCTCCATGCAGACAAAACTGCCGTAAATGAACTCGCCCTCGCGCTCCTGGGTGATGTATTCGCCCAGTTTGTGATAGTCCAGGAAGTCCCGAAGGCATTCTCCGGCCTCATAGCCATACTCATGCTGGGTGACGTATTCACCCACATCGGCAGGCGTCTGTGCACCCTTTATGAAGATAAAGTCATCCAGGTGGTCTGCCAGTTTTTGGATATCCCCGCCACTGACCACTTCCGCATAATCCGTAACACATAGCAGCTTGTGGAGGTCTATGTTTTCCCGGGCGAGAACCTCGCCCAGGTAATTGGCCTCATACAGACCCGCTATTTCAAAGTTGATTTCCAGCCTGGCCCAAAGTACCCGGTTTCCGGCGGTCAGCATGGCAGTGGAGCGCAGGTTTTGGTTTCCTATACTTTCCTCCCGCTCCATGAGCCGCTGGTACTCACCATCATCCAGAAGTTTTATCGCATGTTCGGTGCCGCATTGGATGGACCATTTTAGCTTGCGGTAATTCCTCAAGAGCTTTTCCGTGGCAGTTACCGCCATGTTTTTCTGCGCAGTCCGGCTCTTGCTGGCAATCATACAAGCCTTTTTCTCCGATGCCCCAATCACCAATAGTTCGCCTATCCCCGTAGCGTCTATCATGAAAAATACTTTCCAAAAGAAAGTGGCTTCGCACACTTATCTTTTGGAAAAGTATCCGAATCTGATTTTAGTTCATAATAGCCGTATTTGCCATGCGCCCCGGCCAGGGAATGTATCGGACGGGCGTTTAGCTATACGCCCTCATGGTGATCTCAACCCCGCGCGGTTCTCGCCCGGCTGTCCCCATTGCGTGAGTCTGTGGCTGGACGGAAGTTCTCTGCCTCCTGCTGATCATCGCCGGGATGGGCGCCGCCCATCCCCTGGGCCGCTCGGCCCACCGGCTCGCAGTCAGGAAGTGATGTATCCGATACACTGTGTATTCGATTGTCAATGTACGCAAGAGATACAGAGGGCGTTTCAGGGGTAAGTTATGGCCTTTTGGCGTTCCCCGGAAAATGTCCCTCTATATATTCCGTACATTTTTGAGGCAAAACCGGGCGGTCTGACTCAAATTTTCTCAAAAAATTTCTTTAGGGAAGTAAGGCCACGCTGGATACTCTTTCTTACTGAGGTTTCCTCACTACCTTCTGCATGGGCGATTTCTGTCTTGCTCATACCCAAAAAGTAATAGGCAATAAGCCGGGAGCGCTGCTTTTCCGGCAGAGAGCGCAAGCCTTTGTAGAGCAGTTCCCTCATGTGGCTTTGCTCCAGTATTTCCTCCGGGAGCGGCCCCTCTGCCGGGAACTCCCGGATCTCGTTTATCAGCTCCAGAGAGTATATGGCCTTATGGCGGTATGTACGGATGCGCCGGGCGTCCTCGGCCCGCGTAAACTCCTGCAGGAGTTCGGCCACTTTGTCAGGGACCTCCACCATCATGTCTTGGGCATAATGCGGGTAGTATTTCCGCAGATTTATTTCTTTCACTTTGCTCTCTCCAATCTGAATTTTGTTGTTGTGAACCAAAATCAGATTGAAAAGGCGGGGAGCGGCAGCGGGGACGGACCGTAAAAAAGGGCATAAAAAGAGCCTGTATGCATTTCCTGGATTTATCCAGAAAGTGTATACAGGCTTTTAAGACGGTTATTCTATTGTAAAGGGGGAGTTTCTGGCAAGTGGGAACGGCTGACCACTGCGCGGAAAAGCAATGGTCAGAAAGGTGGCTTTAGCAAAACAGGATTGAATTGGCGGTAGCACAGGAATCGCGGAAACCAGGACGTATCAATACCCATTTTGCAGCTTAATTCCCTCCCCTTCATTGTTAACGATTTCTTATAAACAGACATAGAAACTGGAGCGCTGCTGAGAGGATTAGTCCAGACCCAACCGAAACAGCAGCCCAGGTTTGATAAAAAGCCGCCAGCACAGCGCATATGGCAATGGTGATAATGGATAGGGCAATGGTAATTTTCTTGAAGACCTTCTTTTCGTTCTGCGTCAGCCTCCGGCCCTCTGAATCTATAGGGCTGAACACTATAATCTGAACAGCCGCGAGTAGTAACGCCACACACCACCAGCTATATCCCGATGTATCAAGGACCAAGCGTATTCCTAACAGGAATGCGGTTAATACTAAGGTTGACACGATGCCGCAGAGCACAGAAGACTGGAAGTGGAACCCTCCGCAAAACTTGCGGATAAGTATAAAGGGGATAATCAGCAGAATTTCCTCTACAACCATGTGGAGGAACATGCTGATAATTAACACCAGCGCTAGTGGACACATGGAAAAAAGAAAGCTGTAGATGCCGTACTCGTAGAGTTCCACGTCACTAGCAGAAATGGCTCCTGCCTGCAGGAGCCATTTTGCCGTGACGGAAGCTATCCGCTTGATCACTTGATCTTGCTGTACCGGCGCAGTGCTTCGGGAGCCTTGGGCTGGTGAATAATGCTGGATGATGCAGTGTTAGCGCCCACAAAAAGAATTGCAGACAGGAAAAAAGCGGTGCCGGCTGCTAATTTGGAAATGAGAGCTTTTGCCTTTGTCATTTTAGTTCCCTCCTTTGCATGATATTATACTTTATATAAGCAAGAAAATCTAGTCCATTTTACCAAATGGTCAAAAATCGATACAAAATGGTTATTTGGGGCCAAAAGTAGCTGATTATTGAATATGTAGACGAAATTACTGTTTTTATACGAAAAATTCCAGTTTTTAATATATAGGCGCTATTACCGTCTATACTTGATTCTCTTTGTTTTATTTGTGTGGTAAGATACACACAACATATTGTGGAGGAAGAACTCATGGACGGTCTTAATGAAATAACTATATTTAACGCAGAACTGTTTGGCCGCAGAGTAGCGCATCGCCGCAGAAAAAACAAGATAAAACAAGCTGATCTAGCCGAGCGGCTTGGTATCTCACAACAGCATCTGTCAGGCATTGAACACGCAAAGGACCGTATCAGCTTTGATGTGTTCCTCAAACTTTGCGTTGAGCTAAAAGTGAACCCAGATTATCTGTTAGGAGGAACTCTGCGGGCAAACAATATCCCCAAGGGTGTTGTAGATGGCCTTAATCAATGCACACGGGAAGACCAGGAGTTGGCAGCAGGTATTATTGAGCTGCTGAGAAAGCGAAATCCAGAAAATGGATGACATTCCTGGGATGATATGATATAATCACTTTATTATCACACAGTACTGGGGTGGTTATATGAGGATCGTTCTTTGCGATGACGATGAACAGGTAATAAAACTGCTGAAAAAGTATTTACGGGAATACTTTCAATCTGCTCGTCTTAGCCAGCCCGACTACACAGTTTACACTAGCGGCGATGACTTGCTGGTTTCTGAGGCTGCTCCGTCTGCTGCGCCAGTCGACATTGTCTTCCTCGATGTGGAAATGCCTGGGCGAAATGGCATCTCCACGGGAGCGTTTCTAAAAGAGATGAATCCCAATGTGAGGATTTTTATTGTCACCTCGTATCCCGACTATTTAGACGACGCCATGAAATTTCATGTGTTCCGCTATCTCTCAAAACCCATTGACAAGGCGCGCCTGTTCCGAAACATGAAGGAGGCTCTGTACCAAATCAGTATGGACGCGGAGAAAATAAGCATAGAAACGAAAGAGGAGACTGTTATTTGCTCATCGGATGAGATCGTCATGATTGAGAACGAGGACCGAAAGGTATGGGCCCATACGCTTTCCCGCTCTCTGGAGTCCGTAGAAAACGCGAAATATTGGGACAGGCTTTTAAAGTATAAGAGCTTTTACAGGCCACACCGAAGCTACATAATCAACTTCAAATTTATTCTGTCATACACGCGTGAATCCATCACGCTCAAAACGCCGGATGGGAGAATTTGGGAGTCTTTCTTAGCCCGGCGCAAGTATCAGGAGCTCAAAGACGCATATCTCCTGTTTCTGGAGGCGATGTCATAATGGATATGATACTGGTCTATTTTTGTATTTACATAGCAGAGGGCATTACGGCATGGAGTTACTTCTCGGGGCTGTACAAAAGGAAATATTCCCTTTGGATATGCGTTATGGTTCACACACTCGGGTATGGCATTGCTTTTCTAATATTTAATTTTGCGGATATGTGGGTTAATACCTCCGTGTTTGCCCTGATAAATTATGTCCTGCTATATGTTTTCTACATCTGTTCCTGGAGGGCGGGTATTTTCCATGCGGGAATGCTCACCTGTTTATCAACTGGGCTGGAGTTCGTCATTGTTTTAGTCCTTGGGTCCATTTTAGGTAATTATAACTTTTACCAAACCAACACCTCTACGTTGATGATTCTTGCTGTGTGCAGTAAGCTCCTATACTTTTTAGCTACAAAACTATGTCTTCTGATTGCGAAAAAGTCTAATCCCGGCCAAGGAGACGATGGTGCGGTCTCTTTTTCCCTTTCCTTTTTTTCCCTTGCCACAATATGCGTTATGGTGGTAATGTTCTATACTGGGATGGCCGTCCACCTTCCGGTACACATTGAAAACCTGATGCTCATAAGCTCGCTTGTTTTACTTTTTGCTAACATATTGCTTTTTGCGTGGTACCAATACAGCCAAAGAGTCAGCCAACAGTACCTTGCCTTGCAAATGGTGAAACAAAAGGATGAAGCCGAGGAAACTTATTTCAGAGTTCTGGAGGAAAAATACGACAGTCAGAGAGTGCTGATTCATGATATCCGAAGGCATCTGACAGCTATAAAAGACCTTGCCCAGGAGCAGGGCGCGGAATCTGTGGTGGGCTATGTCACAAAGATAAAAGAGTTGCCAGCGCTGCAAAATAAGATACGCTATTGCGATAATCCCATGCTGAACGTGGTACTGTCCCGTTATGGTGAGTTATGCCGTGAAAAGGGAATAGACTTCCAAGTGGATGTGCGGGATAAAGAGTATGATTTTCTTGCTCCCAACGATATCACATCGCTGTTCGGAAACCTCCTGGAGAATGCAGTTGAAGCTGCTCAGAACACCCCAAAGCCCTATGTGGCACTGAGAGTTGACAGCCCGACGGGAACCGATCTGTTTCTTTCCCTGACAAATCCATGCTGTGAACCGCCTCTTGAAGATGGCCGCAGCGGATACTTGACCCGCAAGCTCAATAAGGAGCAGCATGGCATTGGACTTAAAAGTGTAGACGCTATTGTAAAAAAATATGGCGGTTCCATCAACCTCAACTATGACTTGGAAACAAAGCTGTTTCATATCTCGGTGTTGTTAAAAAGCGACGAATAATCAATCCCAATATCCATAGAAGCCCCTCTCCAATCACGGAGAGGGGCTTCTATGTTCATATGGTGCGACCACAATATATTGTGGTCGCTCTAATCGGTATAAAAATACCGACATACCATTCTGTCGCGTTTTTTGTCATTTCGCGCAAAAGGGGTTGTATTTTTCTTTTTTTCTTGCTAAACTATGGGCAGTTGAACGAAACCCGAACCACAGACCGGTTTTCATTCAACCAGCGTTGGCCAACGCGATGTTCTAAAGGAGATTGAGACGTGTCTCTGTGGGACCGTTTCAGTTCCTGTCCGCCCCGGCACTTTGTGTGTGCGGGATGTAAACCCAATGCAAGTTCAGAACTTGCGCAGTAAATGGAAGGAAGTTAAATCATATGACCAAAAGAATTACCTCCCTGCTCATGGCCCTTATACTCGTTTTCAGTGTGATTTCTATCTCAGTTTATGCTGCAGAAGACGAGGGCATCGAGCCGCGTGGTCCAGTGATCAGATGCGACAATTGTGGCGCAGCAGTTCCTACATCTAGGACTATAACTTGGGCTGGGAATGGATATGTTTTAGCAACATGTGATAACTCGGACAAGCCGCATAATC
>NZ_QZDU01000016.1 GCF_009917525.1 Acutalibacter sp. 1XD8-36 | reverse complement strand
GGCAGTGAGAATCCCCAGCCTCCCACGCCCTCCCCCAGCCCGGATGTAACGCCCAGCCCCTCTCCTGTCCCAGACGCGCCGAAGATTCCTATAACTGACGAGGTGCGGGCCAAGCTCAAGCCCAACCAAGACCCGGAGAAGATTCTGGATTATGTGCTCAATGGCAAGAATGATGACCCTACTTTCTCCTTTGATGGGACTACTGCTAAATGGAAGCCTGAACTGGTGGACCAGCCCAATATTGGTGTTAAGCCCTTGGGAAGCTGGGAGGACGTAGAGGATGATATGCGCAGTAGTGCGGCTATTGCACACGGATTTGTAAAGATGCTTACTCGAACAGCGAGCGACTTTTTTTACATAATTGCAGATGAAAAAGCAGGTTGCTTTTTGCTCTTCTATCACCCGGCAGATGTCGAGGACAGCGCTCAAATGCGGGAGATCAAGTCGCTCTTGAATCTGCCAGATTCCATCCAGTATGACCGGAGCCTCTGCTATGAAGGCGCTGGCTGGGCCGGACCCTTGAGGTGGGAGTTATACGGCGCACAGGGGATAGCAGAGAAAATCGAGTATTACCTTACGGATATGCACACAGCCATACAATATTATTTGACTGAGCCGGAGCCAGGGAAGTTCTATAATTAAAGACATGAAACGCCCACGCTTAGTAATTACCCGCTAAACACACCTTTGGAGGATTTATAAAATGGAGAACCAATTTTTTGACGAAACAAATGGCCTATGGTATGAGCTGAAAGACGGTTACTATTACCCTTGCCTGACAGTATCAGAGGATGAAAAGCAGCCCATAGGCTTATGGGGCCGACAGCATAAGCAGTACCTAAAAGAGCAGAGGCCGATAATTTACAACTCGCTCCAAATGAACGGTAAGCTAAACGCCTACCTTGCCCACATCGACCAGCAAGCGCAGGAGCGATATGAACTTCTTGTTAAGCAGATGAAACAGGCTCGCGGTATTACCGAGGGTTTGAAAGCTACAAATCCTCTTACATGGGCTGGCAGAATGAACAACGCCCAGGCGTGCGCAAGAGAAATTGTGAATAACGAGATAATTTACAATTAGCAAACCCAGTCGCACTACCCAATTTAAGGAGTGTACTTCGCAACCCCTCATGCTGTATAATGTGGTATCATAGGCTTAAGATGGTTTATTGAGCCAAGATTTCACAAAAAATTTACAGAAAAAGGGTTGAAATTTCGAGATGAGCACAAATAATTGTTTAGCAAGCAAGCAAGCAAGCAAGCAAGCAAGCAAGGCATAACTGCGCCCATTTCAACTCCATATCACAAAAAGCCACAGGAGCACTATCGTGTTTCCTGTGGCTTTTCTGCGCGCATTTTTAGGGTGGAGGTGTGAGCATTGGAACAGTACATCATGCCGGGGAGCGCTTACCGAAAGCTGAGAGCCGCCAAAAGCTTGGTCCAGACGCTTTACATTTACGGGGCCACCGGCTTCGGCAAGACCGCCTTTGTGCAGAAGACCCTAGAGAAACGCAGCCATGTCTACCTGTCCTGCGGGAACTGGCGCTGGGACGAGCGCGACGTGCCGGAGCGGGGGACCGTGGTGCTGGACGACCTGCATCTTCTGGACGAGCCCAGGCGGGAGCTTGTCAAGCGGCTGGCGGCCGACCCGGAAATCTGGCTTATCTTAATTAACCGCAGCCCGGTGCCCTCCTGGCTCATGCCCGAGTATGTCAATATAGGATTTATCGTTATCAGCGAGAAAGATATGTGCCTGGGGAAGAAAGAGATACAGGGATATCTGGACAGCCTGGGCCTCAGCTATACGAAGGAGGGTCTGCAATATCTGGCAGACACCGCCGAGGGAAACGGCTATATCGTGCGCCACGCGGCCTTGCGGATGGCGGAGGGCCTGTCCCCAGGGCCAAAGATGTACCAGGAGATTCACGACGCCTTTGCCCGCTACCTGGAGGAATACATCATGGTGCAGTGGGATAGCGAACTGCTGGAATTTCTCATGGAGGTCAGCGTTGTGGAGGAGTTTACCCTGCCCCTGGCGGAGCTTATCACCGCCAACCGGCTGGTCTCCGTCATGGTGCAGAAGGCCATGGAGACCGGGAATTTCCTGTTCGAGAATGACGGAATGTACCGTCTGCGGCCGGTGCTCCTGCACGCACTGAGAAAAAAGGCTCAGCAAAGCTTGGGCGAGGAGCAGATAAAGAACTGCCGGAAGAGCGCCGGGGTCTGGTATGAGATGGACGGCCAGATCTCTCAGGCTTTGGAGATGTACGAGCAGAGCGGCAGCCAGGGGCAGATACGTGAACTGCTTATCCGCAATGCCCGGGTGAACCCCGGGGCGGGCCATTACTATGAACTTCGCCGGTACTATCTGGGCATGGACGAGGAGGAAGCGGCTAAAAGTCCGGTGCTCATGGCGGGACTTTCCATGCTCCACTCCATGCTCATGGACCCGAAAAAGAGCGAGTATTGGTACGAAAAGCTGTCAGAGTTTGCTAAAACTGCCCAAGGCGGGGCTAAGCGTGAAGCGAAAAGCAGGCTTTGCTATCTGGACATCGGACTGCCACATCGGGGCAGCCGGGACGTGCTGAAGATAATGCTCCGGGCGCCCGCTATGCTTCTGGACCAGGGCATTTCCCTGCCGGAGTTTTCCGTCACCAGCAACATACCAAGCACAATGAACGGCGGCAAGGATTTCTGCAAGTGGAGCCGGTCGGACCGGGCTTTGGCGCGGACAGTCGGGCCGCTGGTGGAGCGGGTGCTGGGCAGCTACGGCAAGGGGCTGACGAAAATCGCCCTGGGGGAGAGCCTATATGAGAAGGGCGCGGACGCCTTCGAGGTGCTGACCCTGCTATCCCGCGGGCAGGTGGAGACCGAGTGCGGCGGCAGGCTTGAGATCGCGTTCTCGGCGGTGGGCCAACGGGTGCGGATGATGATTTTGCAAAGAGATATTGCCAACGCGGGGGCAATTCTGGACTCTTTCCAGTCGGCGGCAAAGGCGCAGCGGGTCATGCAGATGCTGCCCAATATACAGGCTATGCGGTGCAGGATAGCCCTTTACGCCGGGGACATGGACGCGGTCCGGGAGTGGATGAAGGCCGCGCCGGACGAGGATAAGGAGTTCATCACCATGGAGCGTTACCGCTATTTCACCAAGGCGCGGTGCTACCTGACGCTGGGGGAAAACCTCAAGGCTTTAGCCCTGCTGGAAAAGCTCTCGGAGTACGCGAAGCTGGTCCATCGGACCTACGTGGGCATTGAAGCGGGGCTTCTGGTGGCCATCGTCCGGCGGCGGCTGGGTACGGAGTGGGAGCCACAGCTCAAGGTTGCGCTGGACGAGGCCGAGAGCTACCAGTTCGTGCGGGTCATCAGCGAGCTTGGCCCGGCGATTCTGCCGCTGCTCAAGGCCCATGGCCGAGACAGTCCCTGGTTTCGGCAGGTGCTGGAGGAGATCCAGCAGATGTCCCGGCGCTATCCAGGCTACCTGTCGCCCAGGAATGCCGTCCGGGAGAATTTTTCAAGCACGGCGCTGGAGATTCTACGCCTGCAAAGCGAGGGGCTTTCGGCCACTCAGATTGCCGAACGGCTTGGAATGAAGTCCGACAACGTGCGCTATCACATCAAGGAAAACTACCGCAAGCTGGGCGCTTCGGGCAAGGCAGAGGCCATTGCCGCCGCCCGGGGCTTGGGGCTGCTATAGAATATGAACGGAGGTATATGTAACATGAAAAAAATATTTGCAATTGCCGTAATACTGGCCTTGTTCGTTTTTGGGCTTACTGTTGGGGCGAGTGCGGCTGATACGCCTACACGGACGTCATATCTTGACTTGCCCGCCCAAAGTCCCGAAGGCAGCACAACCGAAGGCTGGACATGGACAGTGGACGGGAGCAACGGAACGCTGACCCTAAACAATCTGTACCTGCAAGCGCCCTCTCTTGTCAATGGCGTAAAGCCGATGGTCGCTTTCCCTAGCGAGGTGACCGATGTCCACATTATCCTACAGGGCAGCAACATCATCCAGAAGACCGATATGTGGCAATGCGATATTTTCGCGGCAGCCGGGAAAAAAGTCACAATCAGCGGGAATGGCTCGTTGGAGTTCCGTTCGGCGGACAAGAACAGCACCCTGGTCAACTGCGATTCCCTGGTGATGGAGGACGGCACGATCAGCATGGCGGATAATTGCCAAGCCGGTCACCTGTTCCACACGCAGAATGCCCTTACCATTAACGGCGGCAATATGACATTCAAATCTACCTATGGCATACAGTCGGAGAAGGGTCCTGTCAGTATTTCCGGTGGCGACATAAAGCTCAATATGGTAAATGCAGGCTTTGGGATATGGTCTGGGCCCAGTGGGGCGGTGGATGTCAGTACGCTGGCCAACCCGGGAATTGTGATTTCCGGCGGCACGATCCATACCAACGGCAGCATCAAAGCCTCCCATATGCGGGGCCTGTCTATTACAGGCGGAACCATAACAGCGGAAAAGGAAGTAGGAGGGGACCTGTTCTACGCCGATTCCACGGTGCGCTTGCCTGAAAATTTTTCCACAGGGCAATTATCTACAATAAATGCCCCGCTCTTGAAGATTCCAGAGGGCAAAACCCTTGAAATCCCAGGGAGCGCACATATTTTCACAAACAATCTCGCCAATGCAGGGACACTGAATAACCACGGCCGGGTCACAATAAGATCTGGCTACGATGGCAGCGGCGCCATCACTGGCGGTGGGCTGATTGACTTCAAACCAGGCCGTTGGAACGATGTGGTAAGCCATGCGGAGAATATCATTTTTAACCGCTGCCTTTCAGATCCTACCAGCGAGCAAGGGTACTGCTATGTCTACGGGAACGCTGCATGGAACTCCGGCTGGAGCTATACGCCTAAGACCATGTACATCCCCAAGGGAGGCCAGCTCACGGTTCCCTCCGGCGCGGACATTCAGGTAAGCGGTCCCATTACCATACACGGCGCGGACAGCCTGACCGGCCAGGGGACGGTTACCAGCACGGCGGGCAAATACTACATCGAGTACAGCGAGGACAGCCTGACGCCCCCCGAGGAGATGGACGTAACCTATGACGGCACCAACCTACAGGAAAAGGTTTTTGCGGAGGCCACCAAGCGCACACCCCCCTGTCAGGTACTGAACAAAGTGTTTGCCCTGGGCGGCGACTTAAACGGCGGGGCAATCCGCGTCTTTTACTCGGGCAGCTCCTACTGCCAGGCGGGGGAACAGTACATCCAATATACCTATGACCCGGGTATTTCTACCACTCTGGTGTATACGCATCGTTTCAATGTCAAGCCGCTGGCGGTCAGCAATGACAATATGACCCTTGAAAAGCGGACTGTCATGTATCGGTACAATGGGGAGCCCCAGGAGTTTGCGGTGGCATTTATGACCCTAAAGCATAACGGCGTCACGATTGCCATCAGCGGCAACTTTGACGTGTCCTACAGCAACAATGTGGATGTGGGCGAGGCGAATATCACCCTGACCGCCAACGGGAAAAACATGACCGGGACCCTTACCACCACCTTTACCATCAGCCCCAGGGATCTGTGGGGTTCGGACTTCTCCCTGCAGGAGTCGGTGGAAAAGACCTACGACGGGACAACATCGGCGGAGGACGTCCTGACGCTGACAGGGAACAGAATTTTGCCCCAGGACGAGGGCAAGGTGGGCCTAAGCTATGAGGCGGTCTTTGACAGCGCCGGGGTCGGCGAGGACAAAACCGTCACCGTCCAAAAAATTCGGCTGACAGGGGAAAAGGCAAGCTACTATTCGCTTTACAACAGCACACTTGGCCACCCCAGTATCTCCGAACCCCTGACCACCACAGGCAAAATCACCCCCGCCCCCCTGTCAGTGACGGTGGCCGGGAAAGATAAGCCCTATGACGGCAATACCGCCGCCCAGGTGGAGGTGGAGTTTACCGGGCTCCAACACGGCGAGACCTTGACCGCTAGCGATTATACTGTGACTGCTGCGTTTGACAGCCCCGGCGCGGGGGCAAATAAGCCCATCACCGGCACGGTTACGCTGAACGCCACCGCTGCCGCCAACAATTACACCTTGTCCGACGGGGCGTTCCAGACCACCGCCAGCATTACGAAAGCCGGGCTTACATTGAGCGCGCCTACTGCCGCGGCGATCGAATACGGCCAAACCCTTGCGGACTCGCAGCTTTCCGGCGGAAGCGCCAAAAATGGAGAGCAGACAGTTGAGGGAGCCTGGTCCTGGGCCGAGCCCCAGGCCCGCCCGCTGGAAGATGGGAGCTACACGGTCAAGTTCATTCCCGAGGATGGGGCCAATTACGCCACCGGAGAAACCCAAGTGGCGGTAAGCGTTACTCCCGCCCAGCCGAAAATCACCATCAGCGCCCCCAGCCGCCAGCAGGCCGGACGCACAGCTACGGTAGCCGTCCAGGTGGTGAACTCTCATGACCCGGACCTTACCGAGGGACTTCCCGTCCCTACTGTCAGCTATAAGATCGGCGACGGCGAATTTGCGTCCCTGGTGAACGGCGAGCTGCTTATCCCAGAGGACACCCAGGAGGGGACGGTCATTACCATTAAGGCGGTCACCACGGAGGCATCCGGGAAGTATACGGCCGGCGAGAGCACCTTTACCATTACCGTGGTGGACAAAGCGCCGGTTTCCCTCTCCGGCATCGTGCTGGAGGACAAAACCTATGACGGCCAGCCCGCGGCATACAGCGGCACGCCAACCGCTGTCGACGAGAGCGGCAACCCGGTAGATGGGCTGACCTACGCCTATCAGTGGAAGGACTCTGAGGGCAATAACCTGACGGAGGCCCCAAAGAACGCCGGCAGCTATTCCCTGACAATCAGCGCGGAGAGCGGCGACCATATGGGCGAGATGACCTTCCCCATTACCATTGCCAAGCGGCTGCTTACCTGGGACGTTTCGGGGCTTTGCGCTTCAAAGCCCCAGAACAGCCAGAAGGAGGCCGCAGTTTACGGAGAACTCCGCCTTATCGGGGTGGTAAATGACGAGGTGGCGCTGCACGTTTCCAGCGGCCTGACAACGGAGGGGCTGGCGGGAACAAAGGAGCCTGGCAATTACAGTGTTTCCGTGCGGGGAACCTGGACCTTTGACCCGGCAGACCCGGAAAACTATGAGCTTCCCGGCGGGAGCGACCTGCCCACGCTGAGCGCCCGGGTGACCCCGGTACAGGAACTGGACGTTCCGCCGGAATCCACACCGGATAAGCAGCTTAAGCTGGAGATGGAAACAGGCATCTCTACGGTCCCGGCGGCATTGCTGGCGAACCAGGACTTGAACACCCCCGCAAAGCTGGAAAAAGCCATGAAGCTGGCGGTGACAGAGGCAAACAGTGCCGTTGCGAAAGAAAATACTGCTGTGTATGATGTGTCGCTGATGGTCAGCGAAGACGGCGGAAAGAATTGGACACCTGCCACTAGAGATAATTTCCCGGCAGAGGGCAGGCTTACCGTTACCCTGCCCTACCCGGAGGGGACTGGCCAGAACACCCATGACTTTGTTGTAATCCATATGTTTACCACCGATGATTTCGGAAAAACTCCCGGCGAAACGGAAAGGCCAGCTGTTACCAAGACAGCGGAAGGTATCCGGTTCACTGTCACCGGCCTGTCGCCGGTCTCTTTGGGTTGGGTAAAGAAGTCCAGCGGAGGTTCTGGCGGCGGAGGCGGCTGGTATCCTCCCGTTAGTTACTACAGCGTGAAGGTCGACAAGACCGTGCATGGCACTGTCACTGCCAGCCCTACCAGCATCTATTCTGGCGGCACGGTGACACTGACCCTCAAGCCGGACGAAGGCTATAAGTTAGACAAAATCACCGTTACAGACAGCCAGAATAAAACTGTGGAACTCACTGAAAAGGACGACAAGTTCACCTTCAAAATGCCCGGCAGGGATGTGACCGTGAAGGCCGATTTTGTACCAATTCAGACGCCAACGCCCAGCCCAGGGCCTACGGACTCCCCAAGCCCTACGCCGACTGGCTCGCCAACCCCCACCCCCACCACATCCCCCAGCCAATCGCCAGAGCCATGGAAGAACCCATTCCCGGACGTGAGCGATACCGGTTGGTACATCAAAGCGGTGGAGTTTGTTTGCAAGAACGGTCTGATGTCTGGCTACGCAAACGGCAGGTTTGGCCCTAACGACAGCCTGACCCGCGCTCAGTTCGCGCAGATCATCTACAACAATGAGGGCAGGCCCAAGTCCGGCAGCGGCAGATTCAGCGATGTGACCACCGGCTGGTACGCGAACGCGGTAAATTGGGCGGCGGCAGAAGGTATCGTTGCCGGAGTTGGAGGGGGCAAATTTGCTCCTGACCTGCCTATTACACGGCAGGATTTGGCGGTGATGCTCTGGCGGTACGCCGGGAACCCTGAACCGCGCAAGAATGAGCTTGATTTCAGCGACGCCGGGAAGGTAAGCACCTATGCGTGGAAAGCCCTGTGCTGGGCCCATGAGAGCGGTATTGTCAACGGCAAGGGGAACGGTGTGCTAGACCCGAGGGGGAACGCTACTCGGGCTGAGGCAGCGCAGATGGTGATGAAATTTGTTAACAACCTCTGACTGCAACAAAAGAAACCCACAAAAATCAAAACGTCAAAATGTCGTTTTGGTGGGCGAAAGATTTTCGGTGACCAGATTTGAGGTCATGGCAGAATCTGCCACGACCTCAAACATCGGAAGTGTATCGGAAGACAAACGAAAAATAATGTGCTACAATCTGTAATGTGAAAAAGTAGTGTAGTGAAAAGGCGTATAAGGCTCAAGTGAAAATCGGAATGAAGATATTTCGTTCTGATTCTCGCGAAGTATATGATTTGTGTACAAATTTCGGCGGACCAGCTTTGAGGTTGCGGCAAATTTTTCTATGACCTCAAATCAGAAAATCAAGTTTACATTTTGCATTTTTGATTTTTTCTGCTGCCAACAGTTATAGATACCGAACGAAAAAGCAAGTGTGCAACTTGCACATCTGCTTATGGAGGTCGCGGCGCTTAGCGCCACTACCATGGCCATTCTCTCAAATGTAAATTTTTTGTGAACTTGGTTTATCTCTATATAATTTCAGTCTGGTATAGTTAAAAAATATTTGTTTCGACAGCAGCGAGTAGAAAAAAGTGAAATTTTGAATTTTGTCAAGTGTATAATATTAGTGGTAAGATAATTAGAGGGGAGTAGACTTGGTACTCCCCAATCCGCAACGCGGCGTATTGGCTTCGGCTGAACGCCGCTTTTTTCATGCCCATTTTGGGTGACCAGGGGCGTCGCCCCATCACATAGAATACTTTCAAGGAGTGATGCTATGGCAATTTTCAGAGTACAGCACGACAAGGACTACACGGTGATGAGTAATCACCACCTGCGCGACCCAGCGCTCTCCCTCAAAGCAAAGGGACTGCTCTCGCAAATGCTGGCCCTGCCGGATGATTGGGACTATTCCGTCGCGGGTCTGGCCTACATCAACCGCGAGGGAGTGGGAGCTATCCGTTCAGCCATAAACGAGTTGGAAGGGGCTGGCTACCTGCAACGAGTACAGGGGCGCGGCAGCGGCGGCAAGCTGGCGAACATTGTCTACAATGTTTATGAACAGCCGGTGGGCAAAAATCCGACAACGGATAACTCGCTAACGGGAAAACCGCCGATGGGAAACGGCACGAAACTAAATAAAGATAAACAAAGTGAAGATAGAGTAAATATTGATAAATCCAATCCCATCCTTTCCCGAGAGGATGGGATTGGATTTGAAACGGGTTATGCCAGTTATGAGCAGTTGGTAAAAGAAAACATTGAGTACGACCACCTGGTAGATGTGGTAGACAAGCCACTGCTGGACGAGCTTGTGGACATCATAGTGGAAACTGTATGCACTCAGCGTAAGGTAGTGCGTATTGCCAGCGATGATTATCCGGCAGAGGTTGTAAGGAGCAAATTCCTCAAACTAACTGCCGAACATATCGAGTATGTTGCCGACTGCTTTCACGCCAACACCAGCGAGGTGCGCAACATCAAGCAGTACCTGCGGGCTATGCTATTCAACGCCCCCACAACTATGGACAGCTACTACACCGCGAAAGTGGCCCATGACATGGCCAAATGAGCGCGGAGCGCACTCTGCCGAGCGTTAGCGAGGCGGTAAGTAGAGAAAACGGCTGAAAGGCGTTTTCGGTACGAGCCAGCATCGCATTTGTCCCGACACTCGTGTAGACAAGTGTGCGGACAAACGCAGCTTGGATAGGGCGTACCCTATGACCCTTGTTTTTAGACATATTCTATTTTGAGAGGAATGATTATTTGAATAACCAGAAGAAGTTTGACATGAGAATGACCGAGCAGGACTACAAGAGCTTGACCCGCAAGGCGCGTAAATGCGGGCTTACAAGGTCAGGCTACATCCGGTTGCTGATTCACGACTATAAACCTCGGGAGGCTCCTCCTGCCGATTACTATGGCATGACTCGGGAGTTGAAAGAAATTGGCAATAACATGAACCAAATAGCTTTCATGGCTAATGCCACTGGCCTTGTTGATGAAGGTGCGTACTACCAAGAGGTTCTGCGTCTGCGGGACGCTATTCAGCGCATCGAAAAGGCGGTCACAGGCCAGATTGATGAAGTTGATTTTGACGATGAATAAGCGAGACTATATGAACCCAGCGGGAGTTTCCTGCTGGGCATTTTTCATTTATGGAGGTATGCCTATGGCGAAAGACAGGAAGGAAACTGTTGGAAGGACTGTCAGGTCGGAAAGCGGTACCCAGTATTTCGTGGTGGGAAAATACAAAATCAAGGTGTCAGAACATTTCCCGGAGCAGGGAAAATCAATCGATAATTTGCTGGAGGACGCTGTGCACCGCGCCGCGTCCTGAGAGATATTTGGGGTAAAATAGAGCTGGAAATTGACCCGCGCTTATGTTATACTTGACTTAGTGAGTATTGCATAAGCGTGGGTTGTTTCCATTTAAGGAGGTTTTTTTGAGTGAAACAACCGAGCAATACGAAGATTTACAAGACTGCGCTCTACATGAGGTTGAGCCGTGACGATGAGCTGCAGGGCGAAAGCGGCAGTATTCAGACCCAACGCATGATGCTGCGGCAGTACGCCCAAGAGCATGGGTTGACCGTCATTGACGAGTATGTGGATGATGGATGGAGCGGCACAAACTACGACCGGCCGTCGTTTCAGCGCATGATTGACGCCATCGAGGATGGAAAAATCAACTGCGTTGTGACGAAGGATTTATCCCGCCTGGGCCGCAACTATATCCTGACAGGCCAGTACACGGAGATTTACTTTCCCAGTAAAGGTGTTCGCTATATTGCCGTAAATGACAATGTAGACACTCTTAACGGTGAGAACGAGCTGGCCCCATTCCTTAATATTCTCAATGAAATGCACGCCCGGCAGACCAGCAAAAAGGTAAAGGCGGCATTCCGTGCAAGGTTTGCCAATGGCGCTCACTATGGTGCCTGCGCGCCTATTGGGTATGTGAAAGACCCAAATCAGAAGGGGCATTTGTTGATTGACGGGGACACCCGGTGGATAGTAGAGAAGATTTACAATCTTTCTCTGAGTGGTGTTGGTGCTGAAAAAATAGCCCGCACTTTGATTGCCGAGAAGGTCCCTACAGCGGCTTGGCTCAACTTCCAGCGCTATGGGACGAATGCCAACAAGTATGCCGACCAGCCGGAAAACAAGCGTTACGCCTGGACGGTGGGGCAGGTGAAGAACATTCTCCGCAATGAGACTTACATTGGCGACAGCGTTCACAACAAGTCGGGGACGGTTTCTTTCAAGTCAAAGCAGAAAACGACTAAGCCGAAATCTGAATGGTTTATCGTGGAGAATACCCATGATGCCATCATCTCCCGGGATGATTTTGCCCGGGTGCAGCAGCAAATTGCTAGCCGCCGCAGGGAACGAAAAAACGGTACGACACAGGTCTTTGCGGGACTGGTAAAGTGCGCGGACTGTGGCTGGTCGATGTCTTTTGTGGAGAATCATCAGGGCAAAAAGCCATACTGTTACTACCGTTGCGCGAAGAACGCCTTTGCTCTGGGCGAGTGTTCCATGCACTATATACGCTACGATGTGCTATACCCCTATGTGCTTTCCCGTTTGCAATTTTGGATTCAGGCGGTGCAAAAAGACGGTGACAGGCTGGTGAACCGGCTGATGAATGCCAACGGCAAAGGGCAAGCCGCTATCCAAAAACGTCACATAGCAGAGCTAAAGCGGGCTGAAAAGCGCAAAGTGGAGTTGGACAGACTCTTTGCCAAATTGTATGAGGATTGGGCTGCTGGGCGCATTTCTGAGCGGAATTTTGCGATGCTGTCGGAGAAGTACCAGGTGGAGCAGGCTGATGTGGCCGCGAGGATTGAGCAAGCCCACACTGCCATAGAGACTGCCGCAAAGGGCGCTGAGGATGCTGGAAAATGGGTCGAACTTATCCGGCAGTATTCCAGCCCTACCAAGCTGACAGCGGAGCTGGTGAACGCCCTGATAGAGAAAATCACGGTACATGAGGCGGTGAAGTCTGCTGACGGCTCAAGGGAGCAGGAAGTGGAGATTTACTACCGTTTTGTTGGCAGGATTGATTGATGTTTTGATTTTATAGCTTTAAGTGCAGAAATACGGGGTATTTTACTTGTTGTACGGCGAATAAGCGATAGACCAAAAAGCCTTTCTGGAAACAGAAGGGCTTTTTTCATTGAAAGGGGGACTGCCTATGGATATGAAGTTGATTTACAGAGGGGGTGGTGATGGGTAAAATGCCCACATCGAAATGACGCCATATTTGATATCAGAGAAAGGATGAATTTATGCAAAAAAACTTGAAACGAGCACTTGCTTTTCTTATGACCGTCATTCTGATTTTCAGCGTAATACCCATGTCCGCTTTTGCGGCTGAATCCGCGCTGGAGGAAACGGCCTCCGCCGAAGCTCCGCCCAGCGAACCTCCTGCCGAAAGTGATTCGACTACAGAGGTTTCGCCCGAGCCGAATGTGACAGACGAGCCAGTTTTACCCCCGGAAACTGGCCCCTCCTCTCCTGGGGATGAACCGGCAGAGGAACCCGACAGTATCTACAATACTGAGCTGGCAACCGTGGAGGCCCGTCAGGTCTGGCCCGCACTCCAGAGAGCCAAGGCCAGGGCCGCCGCTGGTGTGGGTACGGCTGGCGTTCTCCAGATGGGGTATTACTGTTTCCCCATCGACAACCCCAATCTTGTGGCAACTCTAGGAAATAAATATATTGGCCGTATGCCTGCAAAGTCCATGCTGTATAACGGTAAATGTATCGCGGCCTATTGT
This sequence comes from Acutalibacter sp. 1XD8-36, assembly GCF_009917525.1. Taxonomy (GTDB): domain Bacteria; phylum Bacillota; class Clostridia; order Oscillospirales; family Acutalibacteraceae; genus Acutalibacter. The sequence continues at coordinate 22,912 of NZ_QZDU01000016.1, read as the reverse complement.
CTCGACCAAGACCTGGGCGCTACCGCAGACCAGCCCTATACCTGGGCGGACGTAAGCAAAACCGGGCAGGAGACCATTGCCGCTATTCTGGCTGTGGGTTTTCAGTGGAACGCTCCTGACTTCTGGCACGGCCCCAGCGATGAGGGCGACAAGTGGGCTGTGACTCAGCTTTTGGTGTGGGAGGCGGTCAAGAACCATGTCAAGCTGCAGAGCAACGGCCTATACAGTATTGACGCTGCTGTGGACGCTGACTTTGAGCAGATCGCGCCCTACACATACAACTCCACGAAGTTTCTGGCCTATTACCGAGAGGTCAAGCAGAAGCTCACCGACTTTATGAAGATACCCAGCTTTGCCAGCAAGGAGGCCAGCAAAGCTGAAACCATTACTATGAGATGGGATGGGAGCAAATACAGCGCTACGGTCACAGACAGTAACACTGTACTCAAAAATTTCAACTTTGCGACTTGTCTTCCGGGTGTAAAAGTAGCTACAAATGGCAATAGCTTAACCCTATCTGCCACTGAGCCGATTCTTACCCCAAAAGTTTCATCCAGAGTGGAAAACGACAATAATCTAGCTGGCGGTAAAGAGGCTGTAGCCGTTTGGCAGACCAGTGACCCATCCCAACAGGACTTTGCCACCTACAACGCGGATGGCGGGGAGCCGGTAGGCTGCTACATCAAGGTAAAAACAGACGCGGTAGGCAGCGCAGGTCTGGTCAAGACCTCCGAGGACGGAAAGGTGGAGGGCGTCCAGTTCCAGATCACCGGCAGCGATGGGAGCAGCACCACCAAGACCACGGATGCCAGCGGCAACATCGACATCGACGGACTGCCCATCTACGCGGCAGATGGGAGCAAAATCACCTATACAGCCACCGAAATCAATGTTCCCAACAAATACGTCAAGCCGGACTCACAGACCTTCCAGCTAACCGAGGGGCAGACCGCCTCCATCCGGTTCGAGAATAAGCTGAAACGCTGGCGGGTCACGGTCACCAAGACAGACGACAGGACCGGCAGTACCCCCCAGGGCAACGGCTCACTGGCTGGGGCAAAGTACGGTGTGTACAAAGGCAATGAGCTGGTCAAGGAGTACACCACAGACGAAAAAGGCCAGTTTACCACCGACTACTTCCCCTATGGAGAGGACTGGACACTCCGGGAGATCAGCGCGGGCGAGGGGTATCTGGTCAGCGATGTATCCACCCAGCTCTGCGAGATTCCCGCAGGCACAAATGACGAGTTCAACGACAACACCGCCAGCGTGACCGAGGAAATCATGCGGGGCGGTGTTTCTGTTGAGAAGCGGGACAGCAAGACAGGGGAACGTCCCCAGGGCGATGCTGACTTCTCCGGCATCCAGTTTGAGATCGTCAACAAGTCCACGAATCCCGTGGAGGTGGGCGGTAAGAAAACCGCGCCCGATGAGGTGGCTATGACCATCACCACCAATGCCCAGGGCGTGGCCACTACCGGCCCCAATGTGCTGCCCTACGGCGATTATCTCATCCGGGAGAAATCCACCAACGCCTCCATGCTCAAAACTTTCACCGAGGAAATCCCTGTGACAGTTGCCGAGAATGGAAAAATGTACACCTTCACGGCTGAGAATGACGTGGTTCGGGGTGGCATTGCTGTGGAGAAGCGGGACAGCAAGACCGGAGAGACTCCCCAGGGCAATGCCGGCTTCTCCGGCATCACCTTTGAGGTTGTCAACAGCAGCCGGAACCCGGTAGAGGTTGGCGGCACCACCTACGCTCCCGGTCAGGTGGTAGCTACCCTCGTTACTGACGAGAGCGGCCATGCCAGCACGGAGGACGAGGTTCTCCCATACGGCACCTATACCGTGCGAGAGGTTGCCACCAATGAATCCATGCTCCAGACCTTCACGGAGCAAACGGTGCAGGTCAGGGAGCACAAAAAGATTTATGTGGTCACAGCGGAGAATGAAGTGGTTCGGGGCGGCTTGGCCGTTGAAAAGCGGGACAGCATCACCGGCAGCACGCCCCAAGGCAACGCGGATTTTTCCGGCATCACCTTTGAGATCATCAACGACAGCAAGAATCCGGTCATCGTCAACGACAAGAGCATTGCTCCCGGCGAGGTTGGCGTGATCGTTTTTGAGGACCTGCCTTTCGGTAGCTATACCTATCAGGAGGTTTACGCCCCGGAGGGGTACAAACTGGACGATACCGAGCACAAGTTTGAGATCGGCGCAAAAACGCCTACGGTGGAAGTTACTGCCGAAAACGAGAAGATACCCACCACCCCCTCTAAGGACGTGCCCAAGACCGGCGATACCTGGCCTAGCCCCTGGCTGATTGGCGGTGCGGCCTTGCTCATGCTTGCCTGCGCTGGGCGGCTGCTCTGGTATCTGCTCAAGCACCGGCGCGCATAAGGAGAACAGTATGAAGAAACTGAATCAACTGGCCGCTGTCGTTCTGGCAGCGGCTTTCGCATTTGCCGGCGCACTCCCGGTTGGGGCAGTGGTAGTCACAGACGCGCCCACCCCGGACCGGGTTTTCTATAGGGAGACCGCCGGGGAGACATTCTCCGGCGAGTTTACCATGGATAAAGAAATCACCAATGTGGAGGCGGGGCAGGACCCCGCCTTTATTCTTTCTTTTGAAAAGAATACGCTGAAATTTGATTCCCTCTATGCCTCCACCGTACAGACTGTTAAGCTGGTATGCAGCAGGGAAACGGTTGAGAAAAAGCTGGGTCTTGCCGTGTATGACCCGGTGGACATTGCCCCGGCGAAAGGCAGTGTGATTCTCACGGTCAAGAACAGCCGTACTCTAAAGCCGGTCAGCAATGCCGCCTATACCTTGTATAAGGGAACGGCGGCGGTAAAATCCGGCCTGACTACGGATAAGGCCGGACAGATTACCGTGGGCAGTCTGGACCCTGGCGAGTATGAGCTGCGGCCTACTTCTACTCCAAAGGGGTACAAATCGGCTGCTGGCGTGAAGTTCTCCGTCACCAGCATGGTTATCTCTGGCGGCGATAAAGAGATACGCACCAGCGAGGGCAAGAAGATCGTAGCCGGGGAAAACGAGGTTTTGATTGCCGGGAAGTTCTCGCCGGACATAGAACTGATTGCCAGCCATGAAAAGCAGATCGGCAGTGTGACCGTAACCTATGAGAATTACGGCGCTACGCTGGGCAAAAAGGGCGAGAGCAAGACCTTTGAGTATGTCACCCTGCAAGCCGCCCAGGAGGAATTGAACCACCTCAAGAACGGTGGCGGAATATGCGGCGCGGTGCATATCTCCTACAAACTGGCCGAGAAATCCGGGCGCAGCTACACGCAGTATCTGACGGAAAAAGAACCGGACCCTACGCCAGTCCCGGCACCTCCCGTCAACCAGGGCGGGACATCCAACAATGTGACGAAACCCACGCCCACCGCAACGACTGCGCCAAAGGTCACGCCTACTCCGGCCCCGACTGCTACGCCCAAGCCCACATCTACCCCAAAGCCCACGGCTGTTCCCTCACCTACGCCTATCCCCGATGGGCAGCTCACCATCGCCTGTACCTCTGACAAAACAGGGCAGGCGTTCTCTTTTGAAGTCAGCGGGACAAAGGCCGAGGGCGGCAAGTTCAGCAAAGACTTTAAGACCGGCGCAGATGGAAAAATTGTCACTGAGATTCCGGCTGGTAAGTACACCGTCACGCCCAAAAGCGTGAAAGGGTTTGAACTGCTGGAGCCGCAGATAATCGAGCTGGCAGGCAGTGGGAGCGCCTATCTGACCTTTAGGTTTGTAGCGAACCAGCGCGACTTGACCCTGACCGTTTTGGACGATGACAGCCAGCCGGTTCCCGGTGTGACCGTGGGGATTTTTGAACCGGGAGAGGCCCCCTTGCCGGAAGTCAAAAAGGAAACGGAGAGCGGCAGTACCGACATCAGCGAAACTCTGGCCCAGCTCAAGGACCAGAAAGCCGCTGATGAAAAGCGCGCCGACCCTTACACCAAGGCCAACGCGCTTTATGTTGGCAAGACCGGCGAAGATGGGACCGCGCTTATTCAGAATGTGCCGGTCGCGGCGTTTGTGGCAGTCCCCATTGAACTGCCGGACGGGTATTCTATGGAGAAAATCGCCACAGACATTCCCTCTGGGATTGAGAGTAAGTTCACGGTAGCTTGTAAATATGTGGCTGTTGACTTGTCTGTGTGGAGTACCGCCACTGATTCTGCCGTGGTAGGCGCTGACCTGGCGCTGCTGAGTAAGGATAATACTGAGCTGGCGAAATGGACTTCTGAGGGAACTGTCCACCGCCTTATCCGGGTTCCCAAGGGCGAGTATGCGCTGAAAATTACCCAGGATGGGCAGAGTGATACCGTTCGTTTTGAGGTTAGTAATGAGGAATCTTTGCAGAAAATCCAGGTAAAAACCTATCTTCCCGGCGAGGTCTCAGAAGATGAGCCGCAGGGCTTTACCTTGAAGGACTATGAGAACATCCTGCCTTTTGCCGCCGCTGGCATGGTGCTGTTGGCTGGACTGATTATTGGAATTTTCATTTACCGGGATTCCCGCAAGCGCTCCGGAGGCCGCCGATGAAACGTCTGGCGGCGGCGCTGGCTGTGCTGTTGGTTCTTGGCTCCACAGTTGCCGCCTGCTGGCTGGTGAACGTCTGGCATGAATCAAAAGAACAGGAGGCAAAAATCGCAGAGATTCGCAAGATGGCCGTTAGGGGAACCGTCACGGATTTGAAAGGAGGACTGGAATCTGTGGCGAAACCCTCTGCGGCTCCAAAATCTGGCGAGGAAAGTTCTGGTGGATTCGTCCTCCATGATTTGGCTCTGCTGAAGGAGAAGAACCCGGACTGCGTGGGCTGGATTTCCATTCCCGGCACGGGCATTGATTTTCCTGTTATGCAGAGTACGGATGTGCCGGATTTCTACCTAGAGCACGACTTTGAGGGGAACTACACCGACTACGGCCTGCCATTTCTGGATGAGCGGTGCAGCCTGGACACTTCCGACAACCTCATTATTTACGGCCACCACATGAACGACGGCAGTATGTTTTCCGTGCTGCTAAACTATGTAGATGAGGACTACTGCGCCGCCCATACTGAGATACTTCTGGAAACAGAGCAGGGCGCTGAAATATACCAAGTGGCGGCGGTAGTTCGGGAAAAGGGCAGCTATGCGGATGGCGAGTGGAGCCTGTTTGACCAAATCAATATGGGCGCAGATTCTTTCAACACCCTTGTGGAAAACCTCAGGGGAAGGAGGCTGTACGATACCGGGCGGGAGTTTGTCTTTGGGGACAGACTCTTGACCCTTGTGACCTGTGAGTATTCGCAAAATAACGGAAGATTGGCGGTGATAGCTGTTAATGACTAACTAAAAGGGCTGCGGGAAACCGCAGCCCTTTCCCATGTCCCCGGCTTAGATCGGGGACATGGGAAAGGGTTTATTTCAAAGATAAAGGAGGAGATATGCCATAGAAATTGTTCCCATTACTTTGAAGGAGGCCAACGCTTTTGTCAGCGAGTATCACCGGCACCACGGGCCTGTGACCGGTCACAAGTTTTCCATTGGTCTGTCTGATGGAGATAGAATAATCGGTGTAGTGATTGTGGGCAGGCCGGTCAGCCGGTATCTGGACGATGGCTGGACATTGGAAGTCAACCGCCTCTGCACTGATGGCTCTCGGAACGCCTGCTCCATGCTATATGCTGCGGCGTGGCGGGCAGCACGGGCTATGGGGTACAAACGCCTGATTACATACATTCTGGAAAGCGAAACCGGGGTTAGCCTGCGGGCTGCTGGCTGGAAGTGTATCGGGCAGGCAGGCGGCTTGCGCTGGACTGGCAGGCGCAAGCCCACAGTTGACCTCTATCCTGCCCAAATGAAAACGCGGTATCAGCGGGAGGTGGAGGAATGAGGGTGGGCCTACATGACGCGGAAGCCGAACGTTTTCGGGGAAAGAAACGCTTTCCCAATTATGCGCTGATGAAAATATCTACATGGCACAAGGCCCAGGGGGACACCGTGGAGTGGTGGGAACCCTTGGGCCTTTTTGATAGGGTATACAGCAGCAAGGTATTTGATTTTACGCCCGAAAACCCATACCTACCGCCAGACATCGTCAAGGGCGGCACAGGCTATGGCCTGTTCACGGAGCTGGCCCTGGAGATTGACAGAATGTTTCCCGACTACTCCATCTATCCAAGCTGCGATTATGCCATTGGCTATCTCACCAGAGGCTGTCCCAACAAATGTAGGTGGTGCGTAGTGCCTAAGAAGGAGAGTAATATCCGGCCCTACCGGGCATGGCAGGACCTGGTTCGACCCGACACGGACAAGCTGGTGCTCATGGACAACAACATCCTGGCCTGTGACTACGGCATAGAGCAGTTAGCGGGGCTGATTGGCAGCGGGTACAGAATCGACTTAAATCAAGGGATGGACGCACGGCTTGTTACGCCGAAAGTAGCGGACATCCTATCACGGCTGAAATGGATACGCTGTATTCGCTTTTCCTGCGACCAAGAGAGCCAGATTGAGCCGGTTTTGCACACCTGCGAACTGTTAAAGGCGCGGGGGATTAAGCCATACCGGGTGTTTGTCTATCTGCTGGTAACGGCTGATTTGAGCAGCGCTGCTCGCCGTGTGGAGGCGTTAAAAGGGCTGCGGGGAATCAATCTCTACGCCCAGGCGGAGCGAAACGAGAGCCTGGGGATTCGCCCCAACAAGGCACAACTGGAATTTGCCCACAGATATGTTTACAGCGGATGTTTTCGCCGGGAAACCTGGGAGGAATACATCCAGAGAAAGGAGCTGATTTTTTGAGCAGTGATTTACAGACAATGGACAAGCAGAATCAGAAGGTTGATAGTTCGGAGCAGTACGCCATTAACGTGATGGGCGAGCGGGCCTTGCAGTCGGCTGATTATGTGATGAAAAAGAGTAAGGAGACCATGTTCTCCGCTATTATCAGGTATCGGTGGGCAGTATGGGCGATGCCAGCGCCATTGCTGACGGGCGGTTTGCCTACCCGCTCCCCGGCCACACCTGGGATACATACCCTGGTCACAACGGAATCGATATTTCCTTTGCCAACTGCTACGGTGAGCCGGTCTATGCGGTAGCTGCCGGGACCGTTCGTTATACACAGGATGGATGGACACCGGCTCATGGTGTAGGCGGGATGTGGTCCTTTGGCAACAGTGTCTTTATTGAGCATGGGGACGGTTGGATTTCCGCTTATGGGCATTTTTCCGCACTAGCAGTAGCAAGTGGGGAAACTGTCACCCAGGGACAGCTTATTGGGTATATTGGCAGTACTGGTAACTCTACCGGACCGCATCTGCATTTGGCTCTCTATCACAATGGGGACGCTGGTATCGGCGGGCAGAACTTTGCGGAGTTGGCTTGGCCGCAGTAGCAGGTAATAAAAAGAAATTACAGTATTGGGAGTTGTTACTGAACAATTTAACTATACCACATCAATATAGATAAATATAGGCGGCTAAGGCCGAATCACATCTTGACAAATAGATTCCATCGCTTTTATATCCATATCAATAAGAGTCGAAAACAGTGACTTAATTCTGAGTAGTATTGCGTACTCGCTGGTCATGTTATATTTCAGAACCATCCCGCGTAATTGATAATAGAGTTTCGCTAGAGTCTTATAGTTTTGTATATGAAGTGATGAATTACGAATTAACCCGCATTTTCTTAGGGTGTTGATCCGCTTAATCATAAGGGATTTGTGCTCATAAAACAAGTGATAGCACCGACGATCCAATTTGGGTAATTCAACGATACGATTAAGTTCATATTTAAGGGAAGAAATTCCCGTATAAAAAGTGCGATGAAACGCAAATAACGTAGGGTACTCAGAGTTTAAGTAGTCCTCCATGCTATTGTATATCATTTGGGGATTGATTCGCAAATAATCGTCCCCAAGCGGTTTGTAAGTGTATAGTTCAATATGAGTATGCCAATAAGCATCCGGGACTACCCAATAAGCCTTTTCCATATCTTCGTACCGCACAAAAAAAGTTTGATATTGTCCATCCATAACATTGTTAGCGCAGTAAAATATGCTTCTATCTGTATTATATCCATAAATGAATATCTCATGATAGACAGGAGGAGTATCATACCAATATTTGTTTTGAACATTAATGTGGTACAAGTCAACATAGCAATATATATATCTATTGCTAGATAGCATAAATTCAAACATAGATATAATATCTCCATACCATATTGAATTTATAAGATCTCTATCAAGCTGTTCATGTTGAATAAACGGGCAGAATTTCTGTAAAATATGCGTTCCCATATAATGAAACACATCATATTCTGTCTCATAATGAAATTGAATGAAATTATTAGCTAGCCATTCCTCAGAATCAGAAGTGTTTCTTGCTATTGCGCAGATGGAAGCGTTTGAGCAATAAGAAGTGACATCTTGAATCTTAAAAGGGAGTATTACCTCAGACATAGTTTTTACCCTCCATAGCTAAGGTACTGATAGAAGAACGAAATGCAAATTTTACAAAACTAATAGGATATACGCGTATTTGAAGATGCCATATATTGTACTTGGTTGGAAGCAATTTAGAGTTTTACACATCCCTAAAGGTACTGAAACAGAAAGTGTCGTTACGACAAATACCAATCCTATCTCTATAGTGTACCCTAGCGGCTCATCCACTGATATAAGATAGATATTCCGGTCGGGAAAATTGGGATGCAAGTCACTGGCTAAAATATCAAATTGTTGATACGTTGCCCCTCTAATATAACAATATCTCAAATGCCACTGGCATAAAGTCTATAATCATTGTTGCTCGGACACGTAAAAAAACGAAAATACTGTCTTTGTGACCAGAAGCTGCTGCTTTTGGAGCCGAAAGGCAAAGTCTAAGACCAGTCTGACTTGATGTGCCCTTGAAATCATATCTGGTCAAAAAAACATGATATCTTCTTTTATCAGAAAGCCCCGAAGTACTTTATAAATATCTTGAAATGTTTCCGGGCCAAGGCATCGGCCTAATGCATTGGCATTTATAAGACTTTTACTCTTGATTAATTTGGCCAAGACCGAAAAGAATATATGAGCATTTGTAACGTTATAAGAAATCCACTATATATAGAACTGGGCTTGCATATCAAACAAGTCCTTATACTTCCCGTTGCAATCCATCAGCTCATCATGAGTACCATATTCAATAATTTGACCATCCTCAAAAAAAGCGATATGATCACAAAATTTAGAACTTGACATTCTGTGAGAAATGAAAACGGTTGTTTTTCCTTTTGTCAAATCAGAAAACTTCCGATAAATCTCATATTCAGCTCTAGGATCAAGAGCTGCTGTTGGTTCGTCAAGAATCATAATCGGTGAATCTTTATAAACTGCCCTGGCTAATGAGATCTTTTGCCCTTCACCGCCAGATGGCTCAAAACCCTCTTCAGAGAAGGTGCGGTAAACATATGTGTTTACTCCATTTGACAATTTTTTCACTTTTTCTCCCAGTCCACTGTCCTCTAAAAGCTTTGTGATATAGGAATCCTCAACATCATTTGAGTGTTGGAACGAAACGTTTTCTTTTAATGTAAATGCTAATAATTTGTAGTCTTGGAACACAGAACAAATTAGCCCCATATACGAATCGTAATTTATATCTTGTATATTCATTCCGTTCAAAGTTATTTTCCCCTGTGTTGGATCATATAGGCGACAAAGCAATTTCACAAAAGTTGTTTTTCCGGCCCCATTTTCTCCAACAATGGATAGTTTTTCACCATACTTTAATTTCAAAGAAATATGAGATAAGGCATTAACTTTTTGCCCAGGATAGCAAAAAGAAACATCACAGAATTCAATTTCATATGGTCCTTCCGGGAGAGGCAAGTTTTTTCCCTGGTACATTGTCTGCGGTACGTTTAGATAGTCGGTTAGGGCATCATAATATCCGCTAAACTGTCTAATGTCCAATACGCTTTCCATTAAACTTTTCATTGCGTTGGAAAAGTTCATCATTGCATTCACATACATCGTAAAATCGCCAATACCTATTGTTGATTTAATGACGCAGTAAGCTAAATAGATATAGGTAATCCCTTTCAAGATAAAGTTCAATAACACGGAGATGTATTGAGCGCGATTAAGCAACTTGGTTTGCTTTTTATAGAACGCTTCCGATTCTAGCAAATGATGGTTTACTTTAGCTACAAGCCAATCTTTTAGGTTATAAATTCTTATTTCCTTTCCAAAAGCAAAATTCTCGATTAAGTCCAGGAAGTAACTTGTTTTTCGCTCAATAGGCGCTTTGTTTATGTCCCATTGGATATTTTGCTTTCTTATGCCAGATTCGTACCAAGCATCCAACAGAATGAGTAATATGAACAAGGCCACAATCCACCAGTTCAATGTAAGTATTACAGCAATGATTCCCACGAAAGTAAATGCTTTGCCCAAAATATTAAACGAGTTTTTTAAGACAACAGCAAAACCTTGGCCATTTGCGTACAAGAATTTTTCTGCTTTTGCCTTAGTATCCAGGAATTTAGGGTCTTCAAGGCGCTGAAAGTCACTTTTAGAGAGCGTGTCGGCCATCATGGTTTGAAACTTCGTAAAAATGCTTCCCTGCAGCAAAAATATCCTTCCCTCTAAAAAGCTTGATAGCATGGATGCCATTAAATTTAACATGATCATGCCTGTTATCAAATACAAGACGTTCTCGAGGCTATCTCCGCGAAGTATTTCGTCAATAATATATTTAGGAAATACTATGTCGATTATGGGGATAAGGGCAGTCAATATCTGTAGAACAATTTGATAAGGGATATATTTTTTTTCATATTTCCAGGCATATTTCAGTAAGAAAAATATTCCTTTGAACATTTACTTTCACCTCTTATTGGAATTTTTCGCTCCTACTTTCCCAATCTGGTATAGATTGGGGGTGAGAGACGAATTTTGACTGAATTGTTTCAGTATTTGGCGTCAGCAGGGGAGTAATCCCTGCATTCTCTGGCATCAATATAGTTGTTATTCCTCCTTTATTAATTGCTGAAATTGGCCCGACTTCCGGACTTCTGTGCTTGAAGAAGAGATGGTCAAAACCTCCTCGTAATTGTAACCGCTTATAAAACAAAGCAAAACTTTCTAGTTGTCGACATTTTAATAGAGCTCCTGTCACATATTTTGCTTTTAAGAAGTCTGCCATCTTGCCGGATTCAATCAGAACATTATTAATATATCTATCCGTTAATGGGCATAAATCATATAGGTAGTACCATCCTTCTGTTAGAATGTAATTAAAAACATGGCCAGAGCCATTCGGCCTCGAGAAAGAGATATATCCAACTTCTTGATATTTATCAAAAAGCAAATATCGTAACCAAGCAGCATCAGACGAGCAACAACCACAATTCGTTAGAATAGCATAATATCCAGGTTTGTGATGTTCCCATTCGATATTGTTTTCAGCTATAACAACAACATCCAGTAGCTCATGGAAGTTGCTGGTAACAAATAATTGCAAAGCATCATACAGAGTGCTAATATATTCTTTTTTTTCTTGCGGTGTGCACATTGATATATCTCTTATCTCTTGAATGCTGTGTTGAGGCGAACCTATTGTGTTTACTGGAACCCAGTACAAATCTTTAGAAATTTGAACTTGGAAGTGTCCTGACGGGAGTAAAAACCCTAAATCATATTTACTCATGCTGAATCTCCAGTAAAAAAATTAATGCAAGAATTTACAAGCTTCTCTTCCTGCTCTTTCTCACCAACTATGATGGCCGGTATATTGAACGTACTTTCAAAGTTTTGTATAACTTTCGCCACTAACTCATTACTCGCCTTGGACTTCTTATTGCGAATAATTCCCCATCCGCTTGAATATGTAAAAGGATAAACGCCCAAAGCTATCACTCTGCAATTACAGAGACCTTGAATTCCATCAATAAATCTTGAGATCATTTTGATGTCATCATCCAAATTTACACATAAAATAATTGCATCGGGATTCGCCCCAAGAATATATCCTACTTGGGATAAAGGAATTTGTCCTGTATTATAGTATGCTCTTGGTAATATGTTTGACTGAGAGCCGACAAGAATTATGTCTGGGGCTTTTTCATCTATTTTATGCATCAGCATATTAGTTTGAACTAATATGTCTTGTACATTACTTTCAGTTATACCATTGTATCCTAATGGGAAAACCTCATCAATTCCCCAAAGCTGTGATGTGGGTTCTGAGCCAAGTTGTCCAACTATATAATTTCGTTCCTTTAGTTTTTTTCGTAGTTGAAGCTGTAAGGTAAATTTCCCTTGATGTTTCGATGTTCCCGCTACACAAAGAACAGGTGACCGCATTTGATATAGCTTTCCAAAATAATTTGTAACTGGGACTGTATTATAATTTGGACAATACAGTGAAAGGCCTTTAGCTTCAAATTGAGGTAAAAATTCGTTCAAATAGAAATCATCAAATGCAAACACATTAAGCCCTTTTTCCAAACATTTAATAAGTGCATCGCGCTTGATTGATTTTCCAGATACCCCCTCTGTTTCTGAGATATGCCCAAGGATGAGTGTATCAATTGTCTTGGAGTTAATATCATCAATGTTCTTAATATTAAAGCAACTTTCTATATCATATAATCCTTTGACAGAAAGCCCTATGTGTCCGGAGTATTTAGTGTCACAGACTTCAATTATATTGAAGTCCAATAATTCCCTAAATGATATCAAGCTCGTCATCTCTTTGTTGTATGGGAATAGTGATGCATTTGAAATCTGAAATGGTTTTCTAAGGATCGTATTGCTCTTACGGGCAGAATAAACATGTTTTGCATTACGGTGTATGAATTCCAACGCCTGCTCTTGCGATGGGCCATTAGTAAAATGGGACGCAATATAGGCAGTAATATAAGGCGCAGCAAAACTATTTCCCTGACTTATTGTATATGGTGGATCTACCCAAGCTAATCTTTGCACTCCACCTTTTCCTCTAATATTAATTGGACTATCCTCAACGATTACAAAATCCTCAGCATGGGTGCATCTTGGTGAAGTATCAACACCAATAACAAACGGATAGGCAGCAGGATATGAGATCGCCCCAGCGTTATCAAAAGCGGACACAATCAAACTACCTTGGTTGCTTATCTTATAACATAGAGCCTCCAATTCAGTATTTGGGGTACGGATGCCCAAACTCATGTTGATTATATCATACCCGCCGTACTCTAATATATATTTTAAAGCAGAGATTACTTTCTTTGTTAAGATTTGTGGCTCTTTGTGAAATATGTCGAAATTATGGATTTCAATATTCGGAGAAGTATGGTGTGCAATTATAGCACACACAGCTGTCCCATGGGGATTATTCGGTTTTTGCACTATCTCTGTACTTTTATTCCATGTTGTAGTGCTTTCTTGAAATATAACAGGAAGGTGTTTCTGAAAAATTGGATGTTGAATCCAAGCTCTACTATCCAAAACTGCAATTCTCATGTAAACAGCCTCATCTTTCTGACCTAAGGGAGATATATATGGCAGATATACTATTATATATATGACCATGCAAGAAACGGTAAGCGCTAGTGCTACCGCTTTAACGCTTACCGTCCTGCTTTGTGTACTTACCAATCCAGGCCGCAATCGTGACCACAATGGCTACCGGTTGTGCACTCGCCGTACAGATCCAGCCAATTGTCATTAGCTGTAGAGTCCACAGGCTTCTTCAGAGTCTCCTTCATTGTATTCACCCCCATTCTATTGATTATGTACATCGTGATACGGGTTTATGGTATCAAACGAACAGTATCTGTATACCTAAAACTCATTTCACCATGCCATATAATTTCATTCAACTATTTAGTGGAAGAGAGGGTATTAACCATTTCCACAAGATCGCTAAATGATATCAATCTATCTGGCTGAAAATATTCATCAGGGATTTCGATTCCAAACTCTTGCTCTATTTCAACGATCATAGATACAAATAGCAGAGAGTCCTCAATAATATCGGATAGCAGGAAATTGGATTCAGCATCACACAATATACCAAGATGATTTAAGCACTCAATGATCCGACTTCTTTCCGTCATTATGCTTTACCTCCAAGGGGGAATTATTTCAAACACATCACATTGGTCAAGCAACTCCATAATATATGTAATCGAGCCGGGCTCATATCCACAACGAGGTTTTTCGGGGGAAGTAAATTTTTTTGCTGGACACATAATGCTCATACAGGATGGCGCAAAGCTGCATCCCCCACATTTCTCAACCTCCTTGAACGAATTCACCCACTCTTGGAGTCTGTCCTCGTCCAGTTTCATTTCTCCGGATTTGGATAGCTTTCCAATGTGATTTCTTTCATCGTCCAAAAGCATTGTGCATTTACATACGGTCCCGTCCGCACGTATAACATATTGGTTCCTTTTTGCAGCAGCACAAATTTGATTTTCAAGTAAATTGCAATAGGCATTATAATTCAAAGGAGCTCGGTGTTCAATTATTGGATTGTATAATTCAAATAAACTATCTAATAGAGATGATGATAATGAGAAGTGTTCATCCATCTTCCAATTTCCAACAGGTCTGAAGTAAAAGCCAAACTTGCAATCATTGGCAAACAACTCAGCTAATTCATCCAAATATTTATCCATCGTTGACAAAGTATCTTTAGTTACATTTGTCCTAACTGAAATATAAATTGAATGAGAAGACTTGACCTTATCCCTTATCGCCAAAAGATTTGAAATCACTTTATCATATGACCCTATGCCTTTTACCTTATCGTGTGTTTCTTTGGGGCCATCAAGTGTCACTTGGATACCAGTGATACGATATTTTTGTAACATCGCAAAAGTGTCGAGGTCTAACAAAGTGCCATTCGTAGTTATTGATGCCGAAAAAGGCTTTCTCGCCTGGTGGCATAAATCCAACATTCTTTGTGAAAGAGAAGCGATAACATCTTTTGCAAGAAGGGGTTCGCCTCCAAACCATGATACACTAAGTTCAGTATAGTTTCGCAGATTTTTTCTTAGCCAGTTTATCAATGCGTCTTGTGTTTCTTGAGACATGGTCCCATGCTTGAAATCCTCATAACAGTATGGGCACCGCAAGTTGCATTGTTCTGTGGGTAAAATGCACAACTCCAGTTTAGGGGAATATATGTATTCATTTCGCCATGCCCCAATATGTTGCATTTCATCACATGCCTGGTTCACAATGACACCAGCATCTTTTAAAAACGGTATGAGCGGATGGTCTGGATACTTATTAGGATATTCTATCAAATCAGATATCTCTTCTATATCTTTCATTGATTTTAAGTACCTTTTTGTTTTTGTGTTAAAGATGAGAATTCTTCTCACATCTTTATTGACGACATTAAAAGCGGATTTTTTATACATGCAAACTTTCCTTTCTAGCGAACATACTTGAAAGTGTTTGGAAACCAAATTCGACACTTGGAAATATCGGTAAAAAATCATAGCTATTCTGAACCCAACATATGTGGGTTACATTGCCATTATAATCATACCCGAATGTTATGTAATCCACATAGTTCTTTCCTTTGTACTTCACCTTTTCTACTCATTCCCATATGCTATTTCTCAGTATCCACTCTTCCTTAGAAATCAATAATTGTGTTCTGAGATTATATTGCTGAAATGTCTTTCTGTGGGTTTATTATATCACACATTTTTGCCCATAACAAAATTTTGTCCAAGCCGTATCAAAGTTTGTCTAAAAAATTCAGGAGCAGCACTCTGCTCCTGAAAAGATTTCATTTAGACGAACTTATAGACCACTTAGACATACATGGTGAAAAAAAAAGAAAACTATGGTATACTGTCTTTAGTAAGAGAATTTCGAACCTCCTGGTAGTGGATCAAGGTTTCAAGTACGAACTTCTGCTCGGGTTCCGTCATTTGCTCCACAATAGAGACTATTTCTCGCACAATTAGACTCTCGGAGGGCTGGACAGCATATGAAGGAAATAACTCAGTTATATTTGCGCTCAGTGCTGTAGATAAAGATTCGATATTTTTTGCAGTAGGCCGAAGCACATCATTTTCCCATCTGGAGATACAAGACGGGGATACCCCGCACCGCTCCGCAAGCTGCTCCTGCGTAAGTTTTCTGATTTTCCTCAATTCGCGAATCTTTCGGCCAATTGAATCCATATGCTGCCCTCCTTTCAGTACTATTCTACCAAAAAGGAATTTAAAACTCCATTGCATAAACGCCTAGACGCTTTACAAACACGCAAGTTTCTTCTATAATAGCTCTAGCTGCCAAATCAAGGAGGAATTTGCATATATGACTATGAGAAGCAATTTGACTGAATTTGTAACCAAGTGTATTGTTCTTAGGAATGACAATGTTCTTCCAATAGGAACCTCAGATTTATTCCAGTTGTTTCTATCTTGTGACTGTGACTTATATGAAATTCTTTATCTATTTTCGCGAATCAAAGAATATACGGAGGATGATTTAAAGGCACTCCTCTCTGTTATTCCGCCATCACAACCAATACCAGCCCTATCTCTAAATACAATCCATGCGATGATTCCTCGATGGACCGCGACAAAGTACCACACCGCTCCCATCCAAGAAGTTCTGGAGGACATAAGGGAAAAGGTTCTCACCCGTCATATTGGGGTATATGCATATCATAGCAACTTGAACCCCCGGAACCCGAAATCTCCAGACGATCCATATATGCTGCTAGTCTCAGAGGAACAGAGTTTTTTCCTGGATATTAACCGCAGGCGTTCATTTAAGTACACATACGCAGATTTCAAATCAGACTAAGGGGGAAATTGCAAATGTATCATGTGGCAATTTGTGACGATGAGGTTGTCTTTATTGACAAAATCAGCGAACTTCTACAGAAGTATGCCAAAAAGAAGAAATTAAACTTCCAGCTTCATACTTTTTCTGACCCATCCGCATTGCAGGATGAGATCATAGATGGCTCTGTCTACGACATTTATTTGTTGGATGTGGAGATGCCGGGCTTAGATGGCTTTTCCCTTGCGAAGCAGATCAAGACTTCTCACCCTCTTGTACCCATTTTATTCCTGACTTCTCATATCGAAATGTCAAGGGAAGGATATAAGGTCGATGCGCTGCGGTATGTGTCTAAGCTCAGTTTGAATGAGGAACTAATAGAGGCTCTGGACGCGGCACAGGCCGAAGCTGAAAAAGCAGAAAAGAATTTCCTCACCGTTACATACTACCACGATATTGTGCGAATTCCATATGACGAAATTCTGTATGTGCAGAGGGTAATGCGCTATTTGGAAATCCATACGTCCCGTCAAGGAATTGTGAATACCGGGCGTGGCATAAAAGAAATATTCAAAAAAATAGGGGATGAGAGATTCGTTTTTATAAGCCGCAGTTGCTTTGTCAATCTGGATCATGTCCAGCAGCTTTCCCAAGCTTTCATAGAAATGGATACCGATGAGTCACTCCCCATTAGCCGAAAAATGCTGCCTGGAGTCAAATCTACAATTCTTCAAGTCTGGGGTGAAGAACCATGATGTGGGCTTATGACCTTATGGAATTAGCAGCGACTGTCTGCGAAGGAGCGGTTATACTGTGCGCTGTTACGCATATATCATGTGAGCTACATCATGGGCAAAAGCATAAGTCCCTTATTTGTAGGTTTACTATTATATATACCGCAATTATTGCTATTTTGAACTCCGTTCAAGCTTTCTCGTTTGTCACAATAGGCATCGGTTTCACGTTCATTGTACTATCAAGCCGCTTTGTCTCAAAAGAATCCTGGTTACTTCGCTCTACGGCAACAGTAATTAGTGTCCTGGTTGTTAATTCGGTCGATTATATTTGCTTATTTATCTTCTGTATGATAACAGAATCCCCTGTTACTGATACATACTCTTTTCAGGCACTGTTAAATCCGTGTCCATTGCGAACCCTATACTTAGCGGTGAATAAGGGGGTAGATATACTGCTATTGGTACTTTTATGGCACTTTCTACCTAGTCTTCAAAAACTCCGCTATAAGCAAAGACTTTTGCTTTTTTGTACGAGTCTTTCCGTATATGCTGTCATGACAGCGTTAATTGCCCTGATTATGAGCCAATCTTTGCTGGCTATGCAGAACGCTATCATGTTTTCCTGCATCTTCTCGTGTCTGTGTATCTTTGCTGTAATTGCACTGCTACTTATCAATGGCAATTATCAGGATGAAAAACAGAGGGCAGAACTTCTTCGCAACACAAATCAACTAATTGCCCAGAACTACCAAGCACTATACGAAAATCGAAAGGAAATCGCACGGAGGATTCACGACTTTAATCATCATATCAAGGCCCTGGAAGTTTTAGCGAGTCAAGAACAAGCGGATAAGACCGCCCAATACACCCGCTCTCTCCTAAAAACATCATATGCGGAAAAGAATTTCTGCAAAAGCGGAAACAACATCATCGACGCTATTATCAACTGCAAGGCCGCTGAAGCAGAGGACCTGTCCATTCCTTTTCAGTATTCGATGGATATCTCTCAACCAATCGAAATCGACCCTGTTGATATTTGCGCTGTTTTGTCCAATCAAATTGACAATGCTTTTGAGGCGAGCCAGCGGGTGCATAATTCAGCTAAAAGAAATGTCAGCGTTAAGATATGGGTTAAGAATGACAGCACCCTCTTTTTCCGTGTGGAGAACTATGTGGACATAGATCCGCTTGTATCTAACCCAAATTTGCACACCACCAAAGCAGACTCCCAAGAACTCCACGGGCTTGGCCTACAAAACATAGCTGACACAGCAAAAAAATATGGCGGCGCTCTCCGCAGTTTCTACCAGGACCATTACTTTGTTTCAACTGTTTTCGTGTGCTTGAACTCCTTTTAGACAAACTTTGATACCTCTTAGACAAAATCTGTTTTTTAATTCCTTTTCTGCTATAATAGCCTTATGAAAAGGAGGGACTCGTTATGCTAAACGCTTGTGCTACCGCATTAACAGAAAAACTTCTGTGCAGATTCCCAATGGTCCGAGTCCGTAGAGCAGTTTATATTTATGGATTTGAAATAACTATTTCATCCTTGGCAGTAATGCTCTCCGTGTTCATTCTGTCATGCTTGTGTGGCGCGGTGTATACTTCTTTCACCTTTAGCCTTATATTCGTGAGTATCCGGCTTTTTTCTGGTGGTTACCACGCCAAGACATATGGACGTTGTTTTATCCTCAGTAATGCAGTGTACTTGATTTGTTTCGATGCTGCCCGATTGATTCAAACACTTAGAATAGAGTTTCTTTGCCCATTTTTGGTACTTTCATCTATGGCAGTTGTTTTTATGCTAACGCCCATAAAGAACAAAAATCATCCGATGTCTGATGTTTCATATCGAAAAAACAGAAACATTTCTTGGCAAATCACTGCGTGTGAGGGACTATGCATATTGATAGCATACTTTCTCTCGTTCATGCCACACATAGTCTGTATGTGCTCAACCACAATGACGGCAGTGGCCGTTTTGATGGTAATACCTAAAATCCAGGAAAGGAGAAAGGACGTATGATGTCTGTATGGTCTATTATTGCTAAGTTCATTGAGAGCATTGCGAGTTTCGGGGCAGGCGTGGCCTCTCTCGGGTACGGCTATGAGCCTAAAGTCCCCGAAGAGCTCCAGAAGTAACCCCTAAGAAACAGCCGGTCAGGAGACATTGCCTGGCTGGCTTTTCTTTATTAGATTAATCCCTATGTATCATAACGCTGCCTCTTTCGCCGCAGAAGTCTTTCCTGTCGGCGCAGAGGTATGCCTAAAAACACTTTACCGTGAAAAGAGATATGATTTTTTCATATCTCTTTTATTTTTTTGCGTTTTTTCGCATTTAGGAGCACTAAAGAGCCATTTTAAGCAAGCTCATTGGCTTTTTGGCCCACGTGCACCACCTCCAGGATTTGATTTTCAACAAATTCAAATCCTGGAGGAATCAAAATGAACAAACAGAAAGCCCTACACAAGACACTTTGGTGGACATCCGTGACGTACACGTTGACCCAAATCTGCCAAAGGACGAACGTATCAAAGAATACTTACGCCAAATCAAAAACCCATACTGCTTCAAGTGCGGTTCATTCACCGTCCACGCCCGGTTCTCCAAAGACGGGCCTACGTTGGAGGAGTGCTTGAAACAAATATTACTGTAAAAAAGCTGTTGACTTTCCCCAAAGCCCTGTGCTATACTGATGTCGGAAAAAGAATTGAATAGACACAATCCGAATCACTCTTTGATTTTGCCGGGAAAGTCCGCAAAGCAAAAGGAGTGATTTTTTGTCTGTTTATAAGGCCAACGCATACCTGCGGCTGTCCTATGCCGCAGACCGCACAGAGGAAAGCGACAGCATACAGAACCAGAAAAAGCTCATTGAGGACTTCGTTGCCGCCCACCCGGATATTGAGATTGTTTCTGAGCGGGTGGACGATGGGTACAGCGGTGTTCTGTTCAACCGGCCCGCGTTTCTGGAAATGATGGAGGACATCAAGGCTGGCATAGTCAACTGCGTCATCGTGAAAGACCTGTCCCGCCTGGGCCGGGAATGGATAGACACTGGCCGCTATCTGCGCCAGATTTTTCCGGCCTATGGGGTACGGTTCATCTCCATCAACGACAACATCGACACAGCCAATGAGCGCAGCGGCGATGACCTGACTATCGGGCTGAAGAACATGATAAACGATGCCTACTGCCACGACATTTCCGTTAAGACCCGGAGCGCTCTCCAGGCAAAGCGGGAGAAGGGCGACTATGTAGGCGCTTGCCCCATTTACGGCTACCAGAAAGACCCCGAGAACCGCAACCGGCTGGTAATCGACGAGGACGCCGCCCGGGTGGTGCGGGACATCTACCGCCGCAAGATAGACGGAGCCAGTGCCAAGCGTATTGCCACGGAGTTGAACCGGCTGGGAGTTCTTTCCCCATATCAGTATAAAGTAAGCCGGGGATTGCCCCACCCTACCGGCGGTTTTACGGACGTGCCGGGGGCAAAATGGTCGACAAAGACCGTGCTGCGCATTTTGCAGGATGAAACCTACACCGGCGTTCTCTTGCAGGGCAAACAGGAAACATACAATCACAAGCTCAAAAATATCCTGACGAAACCCCAGGAGGAATGGGTGCGCACGGAGGACGCTCATGAGTCGATTATCCCCCGCCGTGATTTCGACCTGGTGCAGAAAATCCTCTCGCTGGACACCCGCACGGCTCCTGATGGCAGAGAGGTCTATCTGTTCTCCGGCTTACTGATTTGCGGCTCCTGCGGCGGGCCAATGACCCGCAAAACCGCTAAGTCCGGACAAAATCAGTATATCTACTATTACTGCCCCACTGGAAAAAAGCACGGCTGTGAGAATCCCGTCATGCTGCGGGAGGACACACTGACCGCCTGCGTTTTGGAGAGCCTGCAAAGCCATATTCAGAGCGTGATTGCTCTGGATAAGCTGCTGGACAGCATGGGTGAAGAACAGATAAACCGGGAGCTTGTGGCCGGTTACACTGCGCAAATCCGGGAGAACGAGGTGCAGTTAGATAGGGTAAAAGAGTTCAAGCGGTCGCTATATGAAAAATTTATCAACGGTCTGGTGACGAAACAGGAGTACCGGGAGTGGAAAGCTGGCTATTCCAGCCAGATTGAGCAGTATCAAGAGGCCATTGCCGCCCTGCGCCAGAGCGTGGAAAACACCATGCACAACAGCGATGACCGCCAGCGGTGGATGCAGCATTTCAAGCAGTTCTCCACCATGAAGGAGCTGGACAGACGGGCGGTTATCGCGCTGATACAATCCATCCGGGTGCTGGGTAAGCAGGAGCTGGACATCACCTACCGCTACCAGACCGAGTATGAGCAGGAGCTGGGCCGATTCTCTCAGGGAAGGGAGGCGGTCTGAGTGGCGAGGAAAAGCAGAAAGAACCGAGCCATGGTGATGGGTACTGCTACTACTGCCTGACGAACTACCGAGCGAAAAAGGGGGCTTGCGCCACCAAAGCGTATATAACGGAGGATCGCCTGTTTGAGATAGTGATGGGCATTGTGCGGCAGAAAGCAGAGGTGATGTTAGGTAAACTTCTGTGGACAAAACAGCTTGACAGCAAGGTGTCCGCAAAAAAGAGTGAGGTTGACGGCGAGATTGTAGAACTACGCTTGAAGGCACAGAAAAACAAGGCATTTCTAAACGGGCTATATGAAAATCTTGTCAACGGAATTCTTACAGAAACAGAGTACAGAGAATTGAGGGAGGGATACATTAAGGAAGTTAATTATTCCTTGGAGTGCATCCAACAGCTTACCGCCCAGCAGTCTGAGTTAGAGCAGCAGGCTAAACGGTATATCTGTATGGCTGATATGTTGACAAAAGTTGATACGAATACAGAGCTGACCGCTCAGCTTGTGGACATTTTGATTGAGCGTATCACAGTCAACGGCCCGGATGATATTTCCATTGACTTCCGCTTTGAATGTGGCTTTAACGAATTGCTGGAGGTGCTGGGCGATGAATAAACTGACGGCGCTTTATATCCGGCTTTCTACAGAGGACTACAAGGTGGAGAGCATGAGCATCGACAATCAAAAGCTAGCCCTGCATAAATATGCGGAAAATCTCGATGATTTGGCTGACTATGAGATTAGAGAATTTGTGGACAACGGGTACTCTGGTACGAACTTCGAGCGGCCCGCCGTCCAGGAACTGCTCGACCTGGTGCGGGAGGGAAAAATCGTCTGTATAATCGTAAAAGATTTCAGTCGGTTTGGCCGGAACAGCTTGGAGGTCGGCTACTTCATGGAGAAGGTTTTCCCTCTCTATGGAGTACGGTTTATCTCCATCAACGATGATTTTGACAGCGGCAAGCTCC
>NZ_QZDU01000015.1 GCF_009917525.1 Acutalibacter sp. 1XD8-36 | reverse complement strand
CATGAACATGAAGCACCTGGAGGCCTCTCTGGAGGACGCCTCCATCGCTGGCTGACTTTATTCAAGCCAGAGCCTGCAATCTTATTTGCGAAAAATTCTTGACACTACCGCCGGCAAAGGCGCTGGATAGGGAGTGAAGTATGTTTTGCAGAAGTGCAAAACCGTATAGGCAGATGGGCGGCAGTTGACTGGCGGAATCAACTACTCCCCGCAGTTTACGAAAAAAACTTGGCCCGACTGTGCTGAATAAACTACGGAAACTATCAGACGAAACCTGCGTGGCTCACGGGTCTTCAATGTTGCATCCCGACCCGCCCAAGCACAGTAAGCGGCTTAGTTACTCGTTGGAGCATGAGAGAATGAAAAAATACAGAAACATGCGGTTTTGGAGTGCCGGAGAATATGTTTGTGGAGCTTTGCAAGCGCAGTTTTGCAAGAGCGTCTTGATATATAACTCAGGTGCGGCCGCACATTTTACCCAGCAGAAAGTCCATAATTTCCGCTAAATGCGAAAAGTATAAGATTCCCTCCCGGACAGCTGTATCCCACAGCATATTTGCTCCGAAGTCATGGATGCATACAGCATCCATGACTTGTTCTACGAACACCGCTGAATCGGTGTCTGCAAACAGGCGCAGCAAATCTCCACGACAGTGGAAAAGCTCGAAGACCAGCGGGGCCAGGCACGAGTCGGCACAGTCGATGATGATGAGATGGTTATCTGCTCCAATCAGAATATTTTCACCGGTCAAATCGCCGTGAACCAGCACAGTGTCCGTCAAATCCAGCTTTGCAGCACGCTCTGCCATCTCGTCGCGCAAGCTTACCGGCAGGCGCTCCAACCGAGGATTATCTAAGGCCCGGCCCAGCAGGTCGACCGGCGGTATCAGTCCCTCGGCGGGGTGGTGCAGGGTCTTGAGCACCACCTTGAGCTGCCGAATAAAGCTCTCCAGTTGAGCGGAACTGGCATTTTCCAGCTATGTCCCAGCCTCCTTGCCAGGGCAGTATTCCGTGATGAGGTAGTAGAAAAGGTAGGTATCTTGTATTGCCCCATGAGCAATCAGCCGGGGAGCGAAAATCCCCCAGCGGGTCAGAGCACCGCAAACGACGGACTCATTGGAATAGTCCGGATGTGGGTCAAGGCCAGATTCTCATGGGACGAATATTTTTATCACATAATCTCCCGCGCGAAAGACCGCGTTAGTTCCGGGCGTTAGATTCTCCAGTCCAGAAAATGCCAGCTCCTCCTGGCGAAAGATCTCCTTTGCCAGTGGGGTGAACGCCTCTATCAATTGAAATATGTGCCCCATTCGCTCCAATTATGGATAGGTTCACTGAATAGCATTGTACCTACTCCTTGTCCGCGTTTGCGTCCAGCAGCCGCTGAATCCCCTCATCTGTATACGAAAGCAGTTTGCCGTACCGCCAGGCAATTTCCTCGCGGCAGTTGGCGTACTTGCCAGCAGCAACGGCCTTTCCTTTTTCTGCTTTCAAGCCAAGATATTCCTGCAGTACCGTTTCGTCTTGGTAAAAAATCACATTAAATTTGCCCTGATTTAACGACAGAGGAAAGAGGTCAGTCAGAAACGATTCGTTCTCAACATAGTAGCAAACGCCGTACTTCTCGCACAGCTTATCAAACTCCGATAGAAAACTATCACGCTCCTCCTTGGTGTCGCAGGGGTGGGACAGAGCAATCCTCTTTACCCCGGCACGAACCATCTCGCAGAAGCAGTCCGCCGCGCCAAGTTGGTAAGAAAATTTATCAATCATCATGAAAACAGCCCCCATTCTGTCTAATTACATCTTCGATAATTCTATCAAATACACGCTCTCGTTCCGTTGACGTATCATAAATCGTAAAACCGAACTTTTCGAGAGAATCGGTCATCTCTTGATTGAACGGAATGGCATCGTGTGTGACGTATTCTCTCAATTCATCCTCGCTAAAATTGTATGTCCAATCATCTGCTGTGTCATACTTTTTGAAGTCGTGTACATACTCGTCAACCGTTTTTTGGCCCTGCACTAACCCAATCAGTATAAACCTGTCTTTTAGCTCTTCCACTCCGTATTCATTCAGAATGGACG
Organism: Acutalibacter sp. 1XD8-36; assembly: GCF_009917525.1. Taxonomy (GTDB): domain Bacteria; phylum Bacillota; class Clostridia; order Oscillospirales; family Acutalibacteraceae; genus Acutalibacter. Next base: position 38,058 of record NZ_QZDU01000015.1, on the reverse strand, counting down.
CTATCTTCTCAAACTCAAAATAGCCTCCCTCCAGCACAAAGCAGTTATCTTTTACATTGTGTGCACGAAGATTGAGCTCTCCCGCAATCCCCTCTTCAGTTGAAAACAGGCCAAGGAAGTGACCGATAAACGGCGCAATATTTTCAGTTGTCTTATCCCGGTTCCAGTTTAGCCGAATGTCAAGCTGGGGATAGGCCGCTTGAAATGTGGCGATCAGCTTATCAAGGCTGATAACAAAATAATGGAATTCTTCACTCAGCCGCTTTGCCAAGGTAGTCTTTCCGGCCCTGGACGGCCCAACAATAATTACATTCTTCATTGCGTACCTCCTGGGGGATAATTTGAAAAAAGCGGAAAAGTCCACACTGAACTTTTCCGCTCTCTGGCGCGCTTGACTGGATTCGAACTAGCGGCCCTTAGAGTCGGAGTTATCAGGCCGTTAATGAGAAAAGCCCATGATACCGAGCTTTTTGGTGGCATAGCACAAAATAGCAAGGCATTTCCGAGGGCTTGGGAGCCCTAGAAAGGCCTCGATTTTTTGCAATTTTTGAGTTTTCTGAAAGTAGTAGTCAAACAGTAGTCAGAGGGCCTGAAGGTCAAAGAGGCACTGATCATCTATATACTTCATGCAATCTGCACTCCCTCTGTAAAATTGTATTGTAGAGGTTCGAACCGGCATTGATTTCACTCAGCTCATATACATCCACATTTTTGGCAAGACTGCGGTATAGTTCGTCAGCAATGCAAAAGACATCTGTGGGAGCAAAATGCTCGCCGCCGATGATGAGAAGATCTATGTCCGACTTACCATCGGCCTCGTTCCTGGCGTATGAGCCAAACAGGATGGCTTTCTCGGCCCGATACTTTTTGAGCAAAGGAAGAATCGCTAAACGTATCTCTTCACCGGTTAAAATTCTGTCTGACATCGGTTCTCTCCTCCGTTTTAATAGCGTGGTAAACTTAATTAAAATATAGTATACCATAAGCTGGTCAAATAATCAACTGTCCTCAAAGATGTCGATTCGAGCAGGATAGTGGATTTCTTCGGTCAACACATTCTTGTAAAATGGCAACACACCGGAATATCGATGAAAGTGAAAAAACGACTTTACAATGATTGAAACGGTGACATCATGTGACAAGCTTAAGTCGCTAGAAATAGTCGCAATTTGACTCCGATAGTGTGAGATATCTGCGGGCCGTAAATCTACCGTCAGAAGAATATCAACATCAGATTCGTTATCGAAATCCCCGCAGGCATATGAGCCGTAGAGATAGGCCTCCCTTAACCCGCTTGAAAACACACTATGGCAGAGCTTATAATCCTCACTCAAAATTTTTATTGCTTTTGATTGACGCATGAGTACTCCTTCTTCTTGGATAGGGTAAATAATTTGCTTTCCCTTTGAAATAAATATTGGTAGCGCCACCCAAAAACTGCCGCTTGACTTACGCCGGATTTGACGAATGAAAATCGAATCTCCATTCATTATTGTTTCCGCATTGACAATTTTATGGTTAGAAAAAAGAACTTGTGACCAAAAGCAAGTAAAGGTTTCATTTTCGCTGTTTTCAATTTCATCGTGATACGGCGGATCCACAATCACAAAATCTAGTTTCTTGGTGATTTTGATACAACACAAAGCAGGAAGTTCAGCCGGAAAAGCGCCTGAAATCAAGGGCTTTCCGGGCGGGCGGCCTTTTCACGCCGCCGGTTTTCACCAAAAAGTCGCCCATTACTGCTCCGAATGTCGCCTGCGTCTGACATGGGGTATTCACCTTTTAACGGACTGTCGTTATAAGGTTTTTATCGTTATCAGGTGAGATGACACAGAAAGCCTTGGAGCAGCATTGACTAAGGAAACATGATATGTCTCCGGTTGCATTAGCGTTTTTCTGTATTACCAATATTAAATAACGATTCTACTATGACTTCTTATTGTGTAACAGAACGCTTGATTTTACAAGGGAAATTTGCTATAATACAGACTGTCGTTAGCGATGAAATACTCCGGGGCGGCACAGTCGGCCACTGAGCCAAGCCGGAGGAAAGGAGCGACAGCTATGCGTGTTAACGGTCTTACGCTCACATATGAGGGTGGAGTCAATACCGTGCTGGGACACCCGGATATCAGTTACCCAGTAGGCAATCTCCTTTGCCGGATTTTCCAGGGGGAGACGCTGTACAACATCAGCCGGATTGTTCGTAACAGCATTGGAATGTGTCCTATGTGGGATAACGCTTTGACGCAGGATGAAATCGAGGAAGCCGAGAGGTATATCTTGGAAACGCTTCTCTACGACGATTTTTTCCCGGCTCAGCGGCTTGCCCAAGGCAGTATCATCCGCTGCATGGAAGAATACCGTTCACTGGACCGTGCAACAGCCGCTGGACTCCTTACGCAGGAAAAACAGCGGCCTGTGAGTTTCGACTGGCTTTTTGATGACATCGGTTTTGAAACGGTCGGTGAGTTCCTCCGGCTTTGTTACAACAACTACATCATCGACCTAACAAACGGCATTGATCTCTTCGCAGCTACTTCCGCCGTCTGGTCGGGTACGGCTACGGATGAGGAACAGGTCTGCTATGACGAGCTTTGCGCTGCCCTGCATGATTCCAGCCTTGTTCCGGGGATTGTCATGCAAACTTCGTATGATGCGACCAGTAGCACCTTTGAGCACAGCTTTGTCATCAGTAGCTTCCTCGCCATGGCCGTATTTGAGTTTTCACACATGGCAGAGTCGGCCACCAAGGTTATGCGTTGCCAGAACCCCGAGTGCAGGAGATTTTTCACTGCAAAAAGGTCTTCAGCAAAATACTGCAATTACCCCGCCCCTCAGTGTCCGGGACGGACGTGCAACGACTACTACCCGCAGATTGTCTACCGGGAGAAGGTACGCACAAGCGAACTGGACAAGCTCATCAAGAATGCCAAGGGACGTCTGTACAACGCTCGGCGCAGACACCCGGACTGGGCAGACGAAATTAATAAGAAGCTGAGCGACCTGACGATATATGCTCCGATTAAGAGGGACTCGGTGCTTGACGGCACCATGACAATGAATGAATTCCGCGAATGGTTAGATTCGCACTGACGAAGGGAGAAAAGAACATGGAAAATAGTAATATTGTAGTAACCGGAAGAACGGCACCTGTGGCGCGACGGGAGTCCCAGATGCCTGATGCACAAACGGGCCAGTACTATCCGGCATATGATGCGAAGCGGACGGGGAAGCTGGTAGATGAGGTGATTGCGGCGGTGAAGGATGACCGTGCGAATACCAAACGCGCCATCTCCGCTGACATTGCGTCTACGGCAAGGGTCCAGAACCAGAACGACAGGGTGATGGCGGCTTGCGAGAGAGAATTGCGGCGGCGGGATCTGCCGGATGAACGGCGCGATGAATTGCTCGACCGCATGAGTCGAGCGGATGATTCGACAGCTTTTGAAAGTGCCAGTAGCCGGGAATTCCAGCGTGAGCAACTGGATCATTCCCACAAGCTGTCCTGGAAGATACTGCTGTTCTTAGTGGGATTGGCTGTTGGTGGCATTGGTAGCACCGCCTTAGTCCGTGCGGCAGCATGACAGACATAGAGAGATACCCCGGAACCTATGTTGGCTCCGGGGCATATTGGTGTCTTACAGCGGGATGATGTTTTCCAAGAATTCGGTCAGCAGCTCCTTTAGCTTGTCCGTGCGGGAGGTAACGGTTCCCCAGGCGTCGCCAAGCTCCCTGGATATTTCAGACTTGGTAAGCTCGTCCGTCAGCAGATCTGCCAGCGGCAGCAGCTTGTGGTTTCGCTCCTTGACGAACGAAAGGAACTGCTCCCTCAGTTCTTCATAGCGGTCGGCGGCATAATAGCTCTTGGGGGACGGAACCTCGTAGCTCTCCATCTCGCCTGCCTCGTCCTCGTGATCGAGACAGGAAAGCGTGATGGTCGTGTGTTCCTGACGGAACTGCTCGAACACGCAGCCTTCGCACTTGACGGGGATGGTTTTAGGCTTATCTTCGCCGGGAATATAGTCCGGGTTGGGGATACGGCAAGGGCACCTCTTGAGCCCGCCGCGGCCATCGGGGATGCTGCAGCGGCCACCCCGCTTTTTTGCTTCCTGGGCAGAAAGCTCGTTCTTGATGAGGTTAAGATACCGCTGACGTTGGACATCCGACGGGGTGTCGAGGAAGGTAGTCCTTCTGTGGGAATCGGTGACCTGATCCTTGCAGGGCACAAAGACCGCCAGGAACTTGCGGAAACCGAGACGCGCCCATCCGACCTCATAGCCGTACTCCCGCGCATACACCAGCACGGAGTCATCCTTGACCTCCATCGGGAAATAGTAATCGAGTTTGCCGGTTACTGGGTTTGTTCTTACATTCTTTGACATTGTTCGACTCTCCTTTTCGTCGTTGCGAAACGGAGAGCCGTCAATGCCCACTGCCAAAAGGGTGCACAAATTCGCCCGAACCAAAGAGCCGTTGCCGGTCCTCCGTTTCAGTTCCGTGCCTCCTCTGTTCACTGAGTTGGCTGTCTATTCTATTTGCACCCTCGCCGCCGGAGGTGAACACTTCCGGAATTCACCGGCGGTCTGGCCGGAGCGGTTTAAGGCCATGCTCGGGGCATCTATCTCTACCTCCTGACGGAGGACAGAGGCTGATTTGCTGCTGTTCTTAACGCTTTGACTGTAGACATTGAGCGAGGATTGTGATATAATGCAATATTAGGTAATTTTGTAGTGCCCAAGCGTCCCTTCCCTGGGGTCTGACACTGATGAAACACGCAGCCCTGTCCTTTAACTTCACCTTCAAACCTATTGTAGATATGGTTGCTGTCAACCGACTGGTGCTGTTTCCGTGGTTTCCCTGTGTTTCTATGAGTTACTATTTTTGGAGGGTCGATAATGCCAGCAGAAAAAATCCCACACCTATGCGGTGGAATTCTGTTCGGTTTGCTTTTGGAAGCGCGACGAGTTCGCAGGAAGGCCAGAAACAAATTTGAAGGCGGAACGGATCATTTATCAGCCGTTGATGTTTACGCAGGACTCATTGAAGTTGTTACGGGTGATGATATTTCGACCGCTGGCAGAACATTCAGCAAGGCGTGTACCTTATACAAAACCTGCCGAACAGACTCCGGGGTTTATGTTCCATTCACGGAGCGGGCAACAATTACCGCTTTTGACGCTGCGGTAAAAACAAAAAACCCTGACCTTCCAATAAGAATGTTAGAGTTTATTAGCAACTATCTAAATTTGGAACGTTGTGAATGGCTCGTCCGCGCACTGATCGAAACAATCCACTTAGACGAGGATATTCAAGAGAATGAGGAATTCCTAATCGATTATGACACCATTGTCTGCGCGGATGATCTACCCTTTGTCTCCAATGTGGTGCTTGAGCCCTTTTTGATTAGCGTTCTTCACTATGTCCTTCTCAACAGCCCGGATGCCGAATCCGGCAGGGCAACATTTGAAAGCTGGTATAGCCAGAGTTCAAAAAAAGCTGAGTGGAAGCTCAAAAGCGATATTGGGGGTAGTATCTCACCACTCCGAGTTTATAGTAAGCTACCAGACGCAAGTGAGAAAGCGCCTGCGGATGACGCACCTGAAGAACGTATGGGTGCCGCGATTATAACGCGCCATGCTGATACCGCGCCGGACTTAGTTCTTTATAAGGACGGGATATTCTACCTCGAAGAAGGGCTCATTGGCGTTTCTGAGGATTGTCCTGATACCGATGATGAAGACATAAGGCTGTATTTGGAGAAGATTGGGCAAAAATACGGCTCTGTTCGCACTCTGCTCAACCCGTATCAACAGACGCCAGTACGGAATATTTATGTGTGTAATGACATCATTCGGAATGTTCCGGTTCCAGGGAGTTTCCGAAATACCTACACGGTTGAGTACATCCACGACGCCAGTTCTCAAGACTTGGCTGCGTGCTCCAACTTCGTAATCATAATCGGCACAGGCGGTATCGGAAAATCAATGATGATCCGCCACCTTCTTCTGGACGCCATCGAGCATTATCCAGAAACAGGAATAGTTCCAATTTTTTTGATGCTGAAGGACTACGATGTTAGCAGCGGTTCACTATTGGAATACTTGGTCACCAAAATACGCAATTTCAGCCCAGGGATAACTGCGGAGCACTTGGCATCTCTGCTTGACGCTGGCCGTTGCCTCCTTTTATTGGACGGCTTGGATGAAGTAGGAACAAAGCAGGCGGACACTTTCGAGAAAAGGCTGGAAGAGTTTATTGATCGGTTTCCTAACAACCAGTACGTTGTCTCTTCAAGACCGCATCGGACGTTCTCGGCCTATTCCCGTTTTACGATACTCAAAATCAGGCCGTTTACGAAGGATCAGGCGCTTGCCCTTGTTGACAAGCTGGAGTGCAGCGCGGACGACTCTTCTATCAAAGAGGAATTCCGAGCAAGACTGGAGTCTACGCTCTATACTACCCACCGTCAGTTCGCGGAAAACCCATTGCTCCTGACGATCATGTACATGACCTATGAGTTGTTTAGGGACGTGCCGTCGAAGATACATCTCTTCTACCGCGACGCCTATGACGCTCTGTCAAAAAGCCATGATGCGTTGAAGGGGCTAAAGCGCCCGTCGGAGACCGGCCTTACGGCTGATGAATTCGCGGAGTGGTTTTCAGAATTCTGCGCGCGCACATACTACGATGAAAAATATGAATTCATGGAATATGAGTTCACGGAGTATTTCAACAGCCTGACCCAACACGCGAAACGGCCAGACAGGCACATAGTGGCCAAGGCTTTTAGAGATGACCTGTGTGATAACCTGTGCCTCATGTACTTTGAAAGCGGTAAATATCATTTCACTCATCGATCCTTCCAGGAGTACTTTTGCGCTCTGTTTTTCTCAAAACAGAAAGATCGTACCCTTGAGGGGATCGGCGATTTCTTCGATAACCTGCGATCTCGTAATTACGGCGATAAGACTTTCTCCATGCTTTACGACATGATCCCTGGGAAAATTGATGAGTATGTCTTTATCCCGTATTTGAGAAAGCTCTTTGAAGAATGCGATGCTGGGGACGGATACTGGACGTTTCTGGAAACCATGTATCCTCAGATAGAGTTTACCAGTGGAGATACTGAGTACGAGGCTGATGTGTCGCCGGCGTCATTTATCTATGAGTTTATCCGTACCACCTTCTTTGATGAGGTGTATGATTTTGATTCCCTTCCACGTGAAGACGAGTTCATTCGGGAGAGATACGCATACGTCGCGGAACCCGATGAGAACCAGTCTTTAGTGGAGATTGGTGAAATAACATACGAATATCAGCAAGAGTACGGTATGCCTGATGAAGTCGGATGGCTGTATGAAGTAGAAGTTGGAAAGCTGAGAGAAAAGCGATTCCTGCACAAAGACATGCTGGCCGCTCTCGACGATGACTCGTTCTCGTTGAAAAAAGAGTATGCCGCAGCGAGAAACTGCCTGAATATTTTACTTGATAAGCAAAAACCAAAGGGGCATAATTTCTTTGACCGATTTAGCTGAAAAGTGAGAGGTATGAAATAGAAAATAAAGAAAGGAAAGTATTGGACATGGCTGCGAACAAAGAAAAAGCGCCTTATTCCGTAGTGTCCTACTTCTGCGGATGCGGCGGTTTGGATTTGGGCTTCCGCGGTGGTTTCAAATACCATGACGAGGACTACCCGGAGCTACCATTCAAAATACTTGAGGCTTATGATAATGAGCCTCGCTGCATTGAGACGTATAATGACTATTTTGGAGTGGGACACGCTTTTGTCAAAGACTTGGCGACAGTCAAGCCGGAGGATGTTTCAAAAGCGGATATTCTCATTGGCGGGTTCCCTTGTCAGGAGTTCTCATCCTGTGGTCCGCTTGGCGGTCTTGAATCTGAGCGCGGAAGATTGTACCAGACCCTTATCGCCTACATGAACACGCATAAGCCGAAGATCGTTGTCGGCGAAAATGTAATCAATCTTGAACGTATGGAAAAGGGCAAGGTGCTAAAAACAATCGAAGAAGACCTCACGGCGGTGGGCTATATCGTAAAAGTATGGAAGATGTTCGCCCCAGATTATGGGGTTCCACAACGCCGCACACGGCTCATTATCATGTGTGTCCGAAATGACGTCTATGAGCAATATGGATTCCCAGAAGAACCGGAGCCTCAGTTCAAGGGCAAGCACAGGAGTATCGAATGGGCTATTGGCGACCTCGTAACTGTTACCGACAATTCTATCCCCAACCAAGGAGATTATTTCGCGGCATCCAAAGCGAAAAAAGGGAATGGTCAAGGCGACGAGAGTAATCAGAAAGACAAGCCAGCGTACACCATTCGCGCGAATCCAAAATCCAGAGTGCAGTTTCACTATTCGTTGGATCGAAGATTGACGGTGAGGGAATGCGCTCGAATTCAGACGTTCCCTGATGATTTTGGATTCAAGTTCTCCAAGACCGTGAACATTTCCCAGATAGGAAACGCTGTTCCACCGATTATGGCATACCTTGTCGCGCGGAGCGTGGAACAATATCTTGACAAGATCGGAGGAACGGAGAAATGAGTATCAACACTATGGACATCACGCCGACTCCGCAGATTTTGCGGACGCTGGGCGAAATCCCCTTCCAGACTTGGCAGTGCATCGCTGAACTGGTTGATAACTCCATCGATGCGTTTCTTTCAGACATGAGTCTGGAAGATCGTGAGAGGCGCATTACAGTCACATGGTCTTTTGATTCTGTCGGTGCTGCGGCCCGAACCGTTGAGATTATCGACAACGCCGCAGGTATGTCTATAGACCAGCTCCAGAACGCTGTCCGGGCGGGCTACACCAGCAATGATCCAATCGGAAACCTCGGCTTGTTTGGTATGGGATTCAATATCGCGACAGCTCGATTAGGCGAGGAGACAATGGTTCTCTCGACACGCAAAGGTGATGCCGATTGGGTCGGTGTAAAAATCGATTTTCAGAAACTCATCGACGCGAAGAAATTTGACGCACCGATTATCCGCAAATCAAAAACCGATCCTGATGAGTGCGGCACCCGTATTACGATTTCCAAGCTGAAATCCGGTATTCTCAGCGAGCTTTCTGGCAAGGAGTCTGAAATCAGGCAAAGATTGGAGCTTGTGTACACACCGCTTCTTAGCAGCCAGGATATCACGATAACTGTGAAGAGCAAACAGCTTCGTCCACGGAATCACTGCGTATGGGCTGAGTCTCGGTACGTGAGGTATAACAAGCAGAATATCGCCGCCAGGATAAACATCGACCGCAGCCTTGGCTCCGCGCTTTTTGATATGAGCCGCAATTGCTATCTCAGCTATGATGAAGCGGAGGAATACTATACCGCTATGCAGGAGGGTGAGGCTTTCCCGACTCACATTGTAGAGCGCGAAAAACGCCTGACTGGTTGGCTTGGTATTCAACGATACGCCGATCCGAATGACTTCGGCATTGACTTCATCAGGAACGGCAGAAAAATACTGATTTCAGATAAAACGTTCTTCCAGTACGAGAATCCATTGACTTTGCAGAAGGAGCTGCAGTATCCTGTTGAACTTGGTACATCAATTGGTGGCCGCATTGTCGGCGAGCTTCATGTGGATTACTTGCTTCCTACCTATCAGAAAAATGACTTTGACAGGTCAGACGCCTCGTGGGAGCAAACCAGAGAAGCAATTTGCGGTGTTGGCCCGTTCCTTCCAAAATCACGCAAGGCAATGGGTTTTACGGAAGAAAACGCTTCTCCCCTTTGTCTGCTGGTAAATGCCTACCGCCGTGTTGATAAGGGAACCGTATGCCTATTCGCTCCTAACGATATCGCGAAGAAATACGCCGCGGAGTTCAGAAAAGGTGTCCGCGATTATATTGATGATACGAAATGGTGGAAAGCGGCGCAGGAAGAAGACCAGAAGAGCGGAACAAAGTCCGGCACCACACCGGTCAATACTGGCGATGCGCCTTCAGATGATATTGGAGCGTATCTCGGTGGTGATTCGGCATCTGGAGACTCGTCGGCAACTGGATCTGGTGACACAACGCCCGCTACTCCCACTACGCCCGCTACTCCATCTGCGGTACCTGAGACCTCCTCGATGGATGATCTTCTGCAGCGTTCCGTTCCGATTCAATATCTTTCTGGAAGGAACTATCCTTTTGGCCGGTCTGGTTCGCTGAACATCCGGGCTTATGAGCTCACGTGCGGGGAAATAAAACAGAATGGCGTAAGAAAGCCCTGCCATTTCAACTCGGATGGGATTGATTGCGATTTTGTATATGACCCCACACATCCGCTGCTGACGCAATACCCTATTACCCCACAGATGCTACTCCTGTTGTATATGGCGGAAAAGCTCAAGGCACGCGATCAGCTTCCTGACGTGGTTTCTATTTACTCATCCTTGGTAGAGGTATCAATGGATGACGCCAGAATCGACCGCCAAGCACTACAGGAACGAGCAAGCAGCGCGTTTGAACTCTTGAGAGAAAAGCTGGTACAAGCGTTGCGCGGCAGAGCGGAAGACGCTGTCAAATGCGTCCATGAATCCACGGGCGAAGTTGAGGAGACGGTGGCAAGTATTATTCAGGCAAACCCCGGTTTGCTTATGCCGTTTCAGAACGCGACTGCGGCCGGCTTTGACGCGATTGAGTTTGTACCGCCCAAGACCTTGTACCGATTAGTGGATCGCTTCCCGGAAGAAGTATTTGATGGGAAGGCGTTCTCAACGCCATACTTAAGTATCAACCTCCAGGACAGTAACGCAACACAACGCGCCCGCGAGGACTCAAAGGATAGAATATTGTCATTCATCAAAGACACCTTGAGAGTGATATCCTGGTCTGGCCAGCGTATCCAGAAGAACGAACTTACAAGGGCGTCTCTCAGTGTGGACTTCCTTGTCAGGGAGCTTGAGTCATGAATTTTTATACTGAGGACATCGCAAACGGATATAACTGGAAAGGCTTAGAGCGAGCAATCGCTCGTATGATGGAACACCTCGGGTGGCGGGATATCAACGTGATTGGTGGAGCGGGCGACAAAGGCGGTGACGTTATCGCGACCCGCGCTGAAGGCGATGTGGTAAAATCCTGGGTGGTTCAATCAAAAGCGGTCACCGGTGATCGGTATATTGGGCCGCAAGCTGTAAATGAGGCAATTAACGCGCTCTCATTTTACGATACAAATATCGCGGCGGTCGCCACAAACGGTGAATTCACTCGAACCGCGAGGCAGCGTCAAGCGCAGCTTGCCGCCAACGGCTATACGCTCAAATTATGGAACGGGGTCTTCCTGAGAAGTATCATAGAACAGATGTCCGCAAATCATTCTGGTTTCAGAAAGCTACGCCCGTACCAGGATAATATAGTTCAGAAAGTAATCACTTCTTATGACGAAGGTGGCAAACGAGCATTTTATATCGTTGCTACCGGTCTTGGCAAAACCGTTATAGCGGCAACCATTGCCAGGAATCTGTGGGATCGTGGATGTCGAAAAATTCTCGTGCTCTGCCACGCGACTGACTTGGCGCTCCAGTTAGAGCAGGGATTCTGGCCGCAGATCACGAAGGAAGTTCCCACGTCAGTTTTCTTTGACGGGCTTCCGCCGAGAAACACCGAGGGTATTTCGTTTGGCTTGTATCAAAGCCTGTATGGGTACCTTCCTGGAATCGACCCAGACCAATTTGATGTGGTCATTGTTGACGAGGCACATCACGCTCTCGCGCATGGTTTCAGATCGTGCTTGGAGCACTTAAGCCCAAGATTCCTTGTTGGCATGACAGCTACGCCTTGGCGCGGTGATGGTCAGAGTTTGACATCTGTTTTTGGAGACCCCATCGCAAAAGTGTCACTCGTTGATGGAATGGCTATGGGATACCTGTCAAAAGTCGATTATAGAATCCTATGCGATAATGTGGACTGGGATAACATGCAAAGCATGAGTCAGCAGAACCTTTCAATCCGGGATCTGAATAAGCGCCTTTTCCTTCCGCAACGTGACGAGGCGGTCATATCGGAATTGAAAAACGCTATGCGTGAAGTGGCTAATCCCCGTATCGCGATTTTTTCTCCGTCTATCGAACACAGCAATCGTTTCGCGGAAATGTTGTCCGCTGCGGGAATACCCTGCGCGGCGCTTTCAAAGGTTGATAAAGCGGAGCGCCGGAGACGTCTCTTGGCTTTTGCCTCTGGCAACTATCAAGCTGTGTGCGCGGTTGATGTGATGAACGAGGGAATCGATATTCCTGATGTCAATATTCTGGTTTTTCTTAGAGCCACCCATTCCAGAAGGATATTTGTGCAGCAATTGGGTCGCGGACTTCGGCTTTCAGAGGGCAAGGAAAAAGTTATAGTGTTGGACTTCGTCTCTGATATCAGGCGGATGGCGGAGATGATTGATATGAACAACGAGGGAAAAGCAAAAGGCGCGGAGAATGAAGTTGTGTACTTACAAGAGGGCTTCGTCTCCTTCTCTGACGCGAGAGTCGAGAGTTTTGTTAATATGTGGCTGGAGGACGTCGCGGATCTCAGTGGTTCTGATGACGAAGTAAAACTGAAGTTCCCGGAGGGCTTTTAAGATGGCTAATGCTTTACCTAAAAATATCCAGGCTAAAGTCAAACGCGCGGTCTACAAAAAAGCTGACGAGTTTGGCTATATGGAGTGCGGCCGAATTGAGAGTGGACGCTTCCTTGACACGCTGGTTGATGACCCAGAGGTTGGAAAGGTTATCATCGAATATATGCCCAAGGAACGTGTGAGAACCTACATCAAAGACGGCGTTTTAAACGCATATACCAAAGCGGCCACCAAGAAAGCTCTTGCCGCGTCCACGCCAGAGAATGTAATCAAAAATGTTTTCAATGAAACTGCGGCGGTCATTCAGAAAGGAAAAGGCAAGCAAGGCGGCCTGTTTGTCTTGCGGGCTGAGTCGGGACATATTTATGTTGTAAGCGGAGGAACTGTTCTCAAATGGGAAACCGCCCTTCGCAAGTCTCTGGAAATAATTGCGAATGAACCGAACTTGACCATTGACGGCAAAGCTCCCTCAATATGTTTGAAACTGTCGCTGACCGGCCAATCCCTAACGGAAGCGGATAAAACACATATCATTACCGCCGTTGGAGCGGTTGGTGTTAAAGCGTTTTTCTGTAACGCATAGAGGAATCCTATGAGCAGCAAAGAACGAGACCCCAAGGTAACACACAAGATCATGTCTGCTATTCCCTCAAAGGACACTGAGCCAGAGCTAATGCTCAGAAAAGCCTTGTGGAAAGAGGACCTACGTTACCGGGTCAATTATAAAAAGTTGCCGGGAAAGCCAGATATCGTCTTTACGAAGTATCATGTTGTTGTATTCTGTGATGGAGATTACTGGCACGGACACAATTGGGCTATCCGTGGTTTAGGTTCATTGGAAGAGGAACTTGCTGGCTATTCTGACTTCTGGCGGAAGAAAATACTACGAAATATAGAACGAGATAGAGAAGTCAATGAAGAGTTGAAATCGCAGGGCTGGACGGTAATAAGGATATGGGAAAGCGATATTCGAAAGAATGTTGTTGATTGTGTTAACATGATTAAGGACGTCCTAACCGCCGCAGGGATGATCCGATAGGAAAAATAATACCGCTTTTGGAGGATAGAAACTATGGGTGCGCAGGCAAAAATCATAAATATGCTGCTCTATGATGGCAACCTAAGTGGGGTTATCCGGATTGAGGATTCTAATTGGAATGCCGGAGAGCTTTTTTCTGCCCCCAGGGAATCGGTATCTGATTTAATTAATACTGGTGCCTGCGACCGTTATGGTGTCTATTTGCTTTTATCTCCAGAAAAAGTGTATGTAGGACAATCATCCGATTTGGCAAAGAGAATATCTCAGCATATCGCGGGGAAAGACTGGTGGGAAAGCGTCATTATCTTGACCACAAAAGATGACACCCTCAATAGATCCGATATTGATTATCTGGAATATGTCCTGATTGAAAAAGCAAGCGTCATTCAGAATTTAGACTCCGACAACAAAAAAAGTGGTAATCCGCCCAAAGTAGATATTTTCAAAAAGACTCTGCTCAATCAATATCTTGATGAGGCTCTTTTCCTCATGGAACTTATAGGGATTCGAGCATTTGCTACTCAGAAGTTGCGATCCAAAAACCGTAAAGCAAAGAAAGCAAGCACTCCAACGCTTAATATTGTGAGTCCGGGTGATGCTGAGGAAAAGCCAGTATCTGTCTCCGCGAACACATCCATATCAATTCCTATTCCTCCTCTTCCCGATGGGAATCTTAAAATCGGTCAGTTTGTTTATACTGCTTTGGGGAATCTCGAGAAAAGTGGCTTCGTTTTTTCTGACATAGAAATCGACGAGATGTGTACACCAGAATGGACCAAGCAAGTCTTCCATACGCAAAAGCCGTTTATGAAGAAATATATACCCGGGATAACCGACAACAGAGGCAGCGATGGCGAAGTCAGATTTATTGCAAAACCGTATACCTTTGGAAAAACGCAAGTCCTTATTTCTAAAGAGTGGTATGAGCGACAACGAGAGTTTTTCATCGCTTGGTATAAATCTTTAGGATAAACCATAATGCGGGCAGCCCAAATCAGAGCTGCCCGTATTTTAATCTTTCTTGTAAAACTGGCACTCGTATCCATCCGCCCGTAAGAGCAATCCCGAAATCCGCGGCGGTGTCCTGCCCATCTGATCGCAGACCGCCTGCAGGGATACACCAGGGCCGCATTCGATGATAAGCTCGTCGTGGATGCTGCCCACGATGAAGCAGTGCCGCAAGGTCTTCAATGCGTATGCCAGAATATATCTGGATACGGCCTGAACCAGATTTTCTGTGACTTTTGGACCATAGGTTTCCAACCGGGTCACTTCCCCAGGTTGATGTCCTCGTAGGTCACGCTCTCGGATCCAAAGCGGTTCACGCCGATGCAGGGCTTGACGTAGGAGATCCGTCTGCCGGGCGGCAGGTCGATGAACACCATTCCGCTCTGGTACTATGTCGAGGACAGCCACCCATTCATCATCGAGCCGGAGGTTTTCGACCGAGTGCAGGACCTCATCGACTTGCGGGGCAAGACAAAGGAATTCAGCGGATGCACCATCTTCTCCGCCAAGATAATGCATGGAGTTTTTGAATATCATCTTGAATGTTAATTAGCATTGGGGCCTCTACTAGATTTCTGTATCCATAGCCACTCGCATAATCTCTATGGTATATATTACCATATTCCGTTGCTGAAATTAATGTGGTTTTCCGCAAAATGGCGTTTTTGTGTCGAAAAAAGCTGGATCGAAAGAGTTTGAAAAATCTCTGGACTTCCGCAAAGTTTTGTGGTACTGTGTCGTTGAAGAAAGGCAGGGAAAAGAAAAATGAAAATTCTAGAAGAATTCTGGTACGGCAATATAAACCCTACGGATAGAAGCATTGTTCCTAACAGCAGGATAGACAAGCTGCTAAAACTGGTCACGAATAACGAGCAGCAGCTCTCCGATATGCTTTCCGACAAGGAGCGAGAAATGTTTCAAAAATTGAAAGACAGCCAAGATGAACTGTCCAGCGTAATCGAGTGTGAATCGTTTACGCTGGGCTTTCGTTTAGGGGCGCGGTTTATGTTGGAGGTTATGGAGGATATGGATATACCGTTCATTGATGATTGACGCTACGGTTACAATTCACGCTTGGCCTCTGTGATAGCCTGCTTTGCCCGTATATACTCCCCATACTCGCCAGCATAGAGCGCCTGCCTCAATGATTTGACCGCCCGATTATATGCTTTCTCTGCGGCGCTATGCCCATTATAGTTCAGCAGCACCGCCAACTCCTGGAACGTCATGCCATCATCGTGTGTGCCATCTAGCCCAAGATACTGCTGAATCAGTATACGCTCCCGGGGCGTTGTTTCATCAAGTGCTGTCTGGATACACTCAGACAACAATTCCTGTTCATACACTTTAGCTGGGTCAACCTCAAAACAGGGAACACTTTGCTCCCATTGCTCGTCTGGTATGACTTCCTGAAAGATTGTACTGAAATCTCGCAACAGTCCCCGCGCAACTTTTTCAGACACATTCATTTCCTGGCAGATTATTAAGAGCAAATCTTGGGGTGAAGAGCTCTCTTTATCTATCTGAAACTTGGCTACAAGAAAGTTCACTTGCCTTAGTTGACGGTACCTCGCTGTAGGCATCGCCATTGGCAAAGACATTCGCGCCATGAAACTGCGCATGGCTTTCTTGACCATTGGAGTCGCATAAGTCAGGAACAATGTACCTCGCCCTGGCTCATAACTGCCAGCAGCATTCAGAATTGCAATGCTGCCCTCCTGCACAAGATCCTCAATCACATCAGGATTATTACTCAACCGCCGGGCTAGCTTGTAAAGATACTCCTGATTGTTCTTCAAAAGTTTTTCGATAGAATCAGCATCTCCATCTCGGACGTACTTGACCAACTCTTCATTTGTCATGGATGTCACCATATCCAAGCCGTCTACTCACCTCGGCATAGATGGCGTCCTGTTCCATTAGTCGGAGGTACTCTCCTTGGGCAAACTCAGTATCGAACAGCGCCCTATCCCGCAACTCCTCGCAGACCTTCATGGCCTCCTGCCGTTCCTCGTCCGTAATTTTCCCACGCTGATGGTGCTTGCGGATCGTACCCGTGCGGGTTTTGTATACTTGGAAGATGGGGTGATTGGCGTTCTTTTCTTTCTGCTGATTCATCGCGCCGTACTGACGGCAGGTATAGTGTGGGTTCTGCGGAGCCATGCCGTCGCAATACTTGGGCTTGCGTGCATCAGTAGTCAGAAAATATCTTCCGCAGTTCTGGCATTTGCTTGGGGCGTGGCCGTGGTGCATACCGTTTAGCAAGTCATAAACAAAGAAGTCCATGTATCTGTCGAAGAACAGTCGGTTGACAAATATCATCTCGCCGTAATGCTTTGGGTCGCGGGCAAAGCAATAGGACGATGTCATTTGGGGAGAATAAGTAAACGGTTCTATTTCGTGTACTTGAGTTTCAGAAATAAATTTTTGGAACTCCGGATGGTTAAATGTGTCATGCACACCCATCGCAAAATAGGTTTCAGTGCGCTTGTCAAGGCGGCACAGGCAGTTTCGCTCCAGGTCTATAACCGCTTCAGCAAAATGATAAACGGCAAAAGGAACAGAGATTAACGCTGATAAGTATATCTTAATAAAGTCCCAGGCCATGGGCCTATTACGCAAGTCATTCAAGCTATCTTCGGAAAACATAGCCTCGGCAAGACCCTGCTCTTCCTTGATGTTCCACAGGGAGAACGGTTCGATCACAGATAAATCCTCAAAGATCTCTATTACAATTTGTTTTATCTGAGGAAAGATTTCCACCAGCTTTTCGTCGTCTGGTTGATATGTTATGTACGGAAGCAAAGACATTAGGTCAAGAGCCTTTTTCGCAGTAGTATCAACAAAGCCCGGAGGAAGATTTAAAACTTCCGTGGCAAAGTGACCCGCAGGGTACTCCTTCTCGTTGAGGAAGACTTTATCCTCCCAAACATCAATAGTCGTACGCATGATATCGTTCTGCTGTTTGATTCCCATTGGCATAGCGTGTCCCTCCTGTCCCATATGGCAAAAGCCACTGTCCTGCGATATTCACATTTTACCACTTTTCGTACAATAATACAAGTAGAAGGACGAAATCGAGTGCGGCACTCGGTTTCGTCCTTACTTTATGTGGAAGGAGGTACGCTGGCATGAGCAAAATCGATTTCTACAATATGAATACTGCTCCCACTTTTTACAGAGCAGCAAACTGAAAGGAGTGTTTCAATGACCCAAAATCAAACCGAACTTCGCCTTATCCGTATGTCCGAAGTGGAAACTCAGGAGGTACACTGGCTGTGGTATCCCTACATACCACAGGGTAAACTCACCATCATCCAAGGCAACCCCGGCGAGGGCAAAACAACCTTGGCGCTATGGATTGCCGCTATTTGCAGCCGAGGACAAGCTCTACCAGGCATGGAGTCGCGCGACCCCATCAACATTCTCTACCAGACTGCCGAGGATGGCCTGGGCGACACAATCAAACCCCGGCTCATAAACGCAGGCGCTGACCTCACTCGTATCATGTGCATTGACGAAACAGAGCGCACCCTCTGCCTGATCGACAGCCGCATCGAGCAGGCAGTCCTATCGACCAGTGCCAAGCTGGTGATCCTCGACCCGCTCCAAGGCTACCTGGGCCGGGACGTGGATATGAATCGCGCCAACGAGATTCGGGATGTGCTCAAGCGTCTCACCACCGTTGCCGAGCAGACTGGCTGTGCCATCGTTTTGATTGGCCATCTTAATAAGGCAGTTGGTGCTAACAGTGCTTACCGTGGCTTGGGCTCCATGGATTTCCGCGCCGCTGCTCGGAGCGTTCTTCTTGTAGGCAGAATGAAAATGGACCCGCACATTCGTGTCATCGTCCACGACAAATCCTCTCTTGCTCCGGAGGGAAAGTCAGTGGCGTTCAGCATTGAGGACGGCAGTCCGCACTGGGTAGACGGCTACGAAAAGATTACCGCTGGTGATTTATTGAACGGTGGGCCAACAGATTCTAAGGTTGACCTAGCCGAAAAACTGATAAAGGACAAGCTAAGCGGAGGGGTTTCAGTTCCTGCCAGCGAGATGTTTCAGATAGCAAAGCAGGCTGACATCTCCAAGCGGACACTGAAAATTGCCAAAGATAATCTCGGAGTTGATTCCGTGAAAAAAGGAGAGAGATGGGATTGGAGACTTTTATGTTGAAGGGTGCAAGGGTGCAAAAGTTTTTAGTTGCACTCTTCTATCTTGTGCGAGGAGTGTGTAGCAGACTCTACATAGTGTGTGTGACGGTAAAAAGCTTTGAGTTTCTCTGCACCCTTGCACTCTTGCACCCTTGGATTCAGGTGCGGCCAAAGCAGAGCGACAGCAGCCCCATATTCGGCCCGTGTCGGCCACGTGTGGCGGTTTTAAGGGCTGGATGGGGAAGGAACCGCAGTCCTCCCAGACAGGCCCGTGTGAGGCCACACAGAGCCGCTTTTGCGCGGACAGGTGCAAGTGGCGGTGTCCTACAAAAAACCTCCCCCTTGGGGGAGGGCAAGCAGAGCGCTCGTCCGACGTTGTCGGACGGCACATTCAGCGGGCAGTAGCCCGCACCCACTCTAGGAAAAAGCCATACCCAGGATAGGAGGAATTTAATGAATAATAAAAAGGACAGGGCCTTTACGGTTCGGTTCACGGAGGAACAGTTTCAGCACATCCAGGAGAAGTCGGAACAAGCCATGATGTCTCCTAGCAACTATATCCGCGCGGTGGCAATGCGCGGCAGAGTCAATGTTATTCTGGATGGGAAATCCGTGGCGCGGGAGTTAAAGGCCATCGGCAATAACCTCAACCAACTGACCGTTCTGGCAAACATGGGCCAAATCAATGCGGTGTACTTGGAGCAGGTACACGAAGATTTGAGTAGACTATACGATGCGTTTTTCACTCTTGCGGACAAGGAGGTACGCCAATAGCTACAGTGAATTTTATCCGATATCAAAAGCAATCTGCTACGGCGCTGAGCAAGGTTGCGGAATATGTTTCACAGGAGCAGAAGACCACGGACGCTTTTTCCGGTCAGAAATTCGTCAGTGGTATCCACTGCTCTCCTTCATTTGCAGTGAAGGAATTCAAAGCAACCCGCACTGTTCATCACAAAAACAGCCCAGTGTGGTTCTACCACTACACCCAATCCTTCTCGCCGGACGAGCCTATTACCGGGGAACAGGCTCACGAGTTGGCGAAGGAGTTCGCGGAAAAAGCTTGGCCCAACAGCCAGATTATAGTGGCAACCCATGTAGATCGGGAGCACATTCACTCGCATTTTGTGGTTAATTCCGTGTGTGTTGAGAGCGGCTATATGCTCCGTCAGGGGCCGACTACGCTGAAGAAACTACGGAAACTATCGGACGAAATCTGCCTGGCGCATGGGTTCTCGGTGCTGCCGCCCGACCCTCCCAAGCATAGCAAACAGCTTAGTACCCGCGAGTATCGCTCCATGGATAAGAACCAGAGTTGGAAATTGCGGTTGATGATTGCCATAGAGGACGCGATGGCTGCGGCGCGTTCCCGGGAGCATTTCATCAAGCTGCTCAAGCGGAAAGGGTACAAAGTCAAGTGGATGGACGAGCGCAAGAGCATCACGTACACCACACCCAGCGGCATGAAGTGCCGGGACATCAAGCTGTATGATTCAAAATTTCTGAAGGAGATGATGGAGAATGAGTTCAAACTTCGAGCGGAAATCATTGGAAGATTTGAAGGAGCAAGCACGCCAGCAGCTTCAGACCGCGCAGGAAGTAGTGCCTTGCGTTACGGTAACAGAGAAGAATTGGGCGGCGTTGCTTGGCCTGCAACAGTCGCAGATTCGAATGCTGATGGAGGTTCGGACAGCGGCGGCACAGCTAGCAACCAGGGAGGAACTGGTGGAGCACCTAGACCAGAAAGTACAGGAACTGGAGAGCTGCTCTCAGGAAATCCAATCATCAGCGCAGAAGTTCCAGCGGGTAATGGAGCAGTCATCAGCAGAGATAGCGAAGAATTTATCGTCACAGGCTGGGAGAATGAGCGAAAGCTTTTCGCAGAATCTCTCCTCGGAGCGGGAACGGATGAAGAAGTACACGGATATACTGTTCTGGATCGCGCTGATTCCATCAGCGGTACTGGTGATATTGGAACTGATCTCGCATATCTTTCCGCTGATATTGCCGGGATGATTGACGAGAACCATCGCCCCAAGGATAGCACAACTATACGAAAGCCGCGCCAGCGCAAACGCGCTTTGGGGCAAAAATCGGATGAGCAAGACCAGAATCATGGTCAGCGGATGTAAGGAGGAATTTCAGTGGCAAGTATCAAGCAGTTGAACGAGCGCAAATTCAAGATTACTGTCAGCAATGGGTATAGCCCTGACGGACGGAAAATTTCAAAGGCCAAGACGATCACTGTGCCGGACAGCGTTGGCAAGCGTGGTGTCCGGCAGTACGTTTCTCATGCCGCCGAGGAAATGGAGAGAACTATCAAGCAGGGATTCTGCGAGGATGGAGAGATGGCTTTCGAGGAATACGCTAACCGCTGGCTGGACAGGCAGGTGAAGTACGCGGCGGGTACCATCGCAAGCTACCAGCGAATGTTGAAAGTAACCTACCCTTTCATCGGAGCCATCAAGCTAAACAAACTGCGGCCCATTGCTCTGGAGAATATGCTAGTGGAACTTCGTAAGCGCAGCAATCACGGCAAGCCTGTGCAAGAGGCCACAGTGCAGAAATATTTGACGGTGGTATCGGCGGTGCTCAGTGATGCTAAGCGGAACGAAATCATCCAGAAGAACCCGGCACGGATGATTGATTTGCCCGACACTGAAAAGCGTGAGCAATTTATTCCCAGCGAGGAAGATGCCAACCGGTTCCTTAATGCGCTCCTGGACGAGCCGCAGGAGTACAAAATTTTCTATGTGCTTGCGCTCTACACCGGGTGCCGCCGGGGTGAGCTCTGCGCTTTGAAATGGCACGATTTCATTATGATGGATAAGTCTCGCTGCGTACTTACGGTCAGCCGCTCCCGGAGCCACATTCCCGGCCAGGGGGTGCAGGAGGGGCCGACCAAGAATGGCCGCAGCCGCAATATGTGATCGAAGATGAAATCACGTCGTTGGTGCTGGGCTATTGTCACTATAAGAATAACTTGGCGCAAAAAGCTGGGCGCGAGGTAAGCCCCTATCTATTCGCCGATGAATATGGGAACTTCATCCATCCGGATACATTTACAAAGCACCTGCGAAAAATTTTCAAGGAAAACGGTTTCCCGGATTCTTTTCACCTCCACACCCTGCGCCATTATGCGATTTCATCGTTGCTCCACCATGGCGTGGATAAGCAAACTGTAGCAGAATTGGCTGGCCACGCTGATACCTCCTTCCTGGAGCGTACCTACTGCCACCCGCAGATGGAGTTAAAAAATCAGGCCGCAACTGTAATGACAGACGTACTCCTGCACAGCGCCTAGCGACAAAGTGATTCGCCTATGGACAGCCATAGCCCACACATTTTGTTGCAGAAGTAGAAAGTGGATCTGCCACTGGACTTCCGGCAGGCCGTGTGCTATTGTGAGGTTGCCTCAACAGGGCAAATCACCAAAGGAAAGAGGTCTACACTATGGCGAGCATCCGCAAACGGGGCAACAGCTATCTGATCGTAGTTTCCACGGGCTACGATTTCGATGGTAAACGCCGCAAGCCCCAGCAGAAAACCGTCCATCCTCCCGAAGATTTGACACCTAAAGCCAAGGAAAAATGGCTCGAGGAAGAAGCCGCTCTCTTCGAGCGCCAATGCAAAAACGAACCGTTGAAAGTGGACAAGTCCATTACTCTCGCGGCCTACACGGAAATGTGGCTAAGAGAGATTGCGCCCACTAAGCTGGCAAAGTCTACGCTGGCCCGGGACAAGCAGGATATCGACCGTTTCATGCCGTACCTGGGCGGCTACAAACTCACCGACCTAAAGCCCGAACACTTCCGAAATCTCTACGCCGAACTTCGTAAGCAAAAGAATTCTGTGACCGGAAAGCCGCTCTCCGAATGCACCGTTGAGGGTGTCCACGCTTGCTTGTGTGGCATCCTCTCCGACGCGATGGAGGGCGGCTTTTTGTCGCATAATCCGGCTTGGCGCACTTATAAGTACACTGGCAAAAAGAAGAAAAAGCAGAACGTGGCTGACGAGGAAACTACGCAGAAACTCATTGCGGCACTGGAGGAAGAAAGTATTAAATATGAAACTTACTTCAAGTTGATTATTGCCACCGGAATGCGCAGGGGCGAGTGCTGCGGCTTAAAATGGTGCGATGTGAATTTCAATGAGAAGTCCATCCACATCTGCCGAAACGTGGTCAAGGTTACTGGCGAGGATATCATCGTCAAGGAGCCGAAAACCACCGCTGGTGACCGCTATGTGTACTTTTCCGCTGAGATGGCAAGTCTGCTGAAAGAGTACCGCAAATTCTGTCAGCAGGAAACTAAAACCTATGATGAACGTGAACTAATTCCCGATGACTACATTTTCCGCAGACATGGAATGGAACTTCCCATGACCCCCAGCAGCTTTACTTGGCGGTTCAAGCTGATTTTGAAAAAGCATGGACTACCGTCAACCCTTAATGTCCATAGTCTCAGACACACAGCAGCGAGCCTTATGATTGCTGGTGGTGCAGACGTGGCTACCGTATCAGGTTTGCTGGGCCACTCCCAGGTGTCCACTACGCTGGACATTTACACCCATGCTTTTGACGATAAGAAGAAGGCGGCAAGCGCAGTTTTGCAAGAGAGCCTAGACATATAACTCAAGTGCGACCGCACATTCGGCTCATCAGAAACTCTCTGACCTCTGCCAAATGCGAAAAGCATGGAATCCTTTCCCGGACGGCCGTACCCCACAGCATATTCGCTCCGAAGTCATGGATGCAAACAGCATCCATGACTTGTTCTACGAACACCTCCGGATCAGTGTCCGCGAACAGCCGCAGCAAATCCCCGCGGCAGTGGAAAAGCTCAAAGACCAGCGGGGCCAGCTCGTACCACCAGGGGGCTAAGCAGGCATCTGCGCAGTCGATTATGATAGGCGAGTTATCCGCTCCAATCAGGATGTTTTCACCGGTTAAATCACCGTGTACCAGCACAGTGTCTGTCACATTCAGTTTTGATGCGCGCTTTGCCATTTCATCGTGCAAACTAACTGGCAAACGTTCCAGGCGGGGATTATCCAAAGCTTGCCCCAGCAGGTCGACCGGCGGTATCAGCCCATCGGCGGAGCGGTGCATGGCCTGGAGTACCCCCTTAAGCTGCCGAATGAAGTCCTCCAGTTGGCTGGGACTGTCGCTTTCCAGCCACGTCCCAGCTTCCTCGCCGGGGCAGTATTCCGTGATCAGATAGTAGAAAAGGTAGGTGTCTTGTATCTTACCATGGGCAATCAGGCGGGGAGTGGAAATCCCCCAGCGGGTCAGCGCGCCGCAAACAGCGGATTCATTGATATAGTCCACCTGCGGCTCCATGCCGGACTCGCGGGGAGCAAATATTTTCACCACATAATCCCCCGCGCGAAAGACCGCGTTGGTTCCGGGCGTCAGGTTTTCAAGTCGGGAAAACGCCATTCCCTCCCGGCAAAAGATTTCCTTCGCCAGCGGGGTAAACGCTTCTATCGATTGGAATATCGCGCCCCATTCGCTCCAATTATGGATGGGTTCGTTGAATAGCATTGGCCCTACGCCTTATCCGAGTTTGCCTCCAGCAGACGCTGGATTCCCCCATCCGTGTACGAAAGCAGCTTGCCGTAGCGCCGGGCGATATCCTCCCGGCAATCAGCATATTTGCCCTCGGCAATAGCCTTTTCTTTTTCTGCTTTCAAGTCAAGGTATTCCCTCAGTACCGCTTCATCCTGATAGAAAATCACATTGAATTTGCCCTGATTCATCGATAGAGGAAAGAGGTCTGTCAAAAAAGATCCATCCTCAACATAGTAGCAAACGCCGTACTTCTCACACAGCTTATCAAACTCCGGCAGAAAGCTGTCCCGTTCATCCTTGGTATCGCAGGGATGGGACAGTGCAATCTTTTTCACCCCAGCCCGAACCATTTCGCAAAAGCAGTCAGCCGCGCCTAGCTGGTATGAAAACTTATCTATCTTCACAGTAAACTGCCTCATTTCTTAAAAGTTTCTTTGATGGCGCAAACCTTGTCCGCCACCACCAGAATCCAACTCTCTTTATACCTCGGCGGCGGTAGTGTCAGCGGAAACATATGCGTTTTAATCATGTTGCGCTCCGTAGGTGAGAGGGAAAAGTCACGCTCCGCATTCTTTAACGCCCGACCAGGGTGGAAGAATCCGTGCAGACTATGCCCCTCATGCTTGGTGTGCCAATCATAGAGAAAATAATCGTGTAGGAGCGCACCGCGCACCAGCGCTCTCTTGTTTAGGTGTTTCGATAGGAACTTCGGCAGAAAATACGCAATCTGTACGCAAATCAGCGCCACCGCCAGCGAGTGCGCGAACACGCTGGTGTCCCCGTGCTGCATAAACCCTTTACTCATCTCCATGCCGGGCGATTCCAGAATATCCCTGCCATAATGCTGGACGATTATCAGCGGGTTGATCTTCATTGTAAATCCTTTTTCCAGATACGATTTTTGGCATAGGCGATGTTCGCCACGCCGCCGTCAAAGCGCTGAAAACGCTCGTTCTTGGCCTTAGCGTACCAGCAGGGCCTGCCAATACTAACAGCCTCGACCGCGTCATCTGTCCCGGCCATGATTTGATCGCAGAGTTGGAGCGCGTCCTCAATGATAGATTTCTTTTCCGCTTGACCGCCGTGGCCGCCCCACAACAGCTCAAAAGCGTCCTCGAAACTCTGGAAGTGCAGCAAACTTTCCTTATACTCCTCAATAGAAGTGGAGAACTCCGTGAACAGTAAAGTGTTGCGGTTGCAGGCATCGCCGGAATACACCACGCTCCGCGCCCGGTCAAGGAAAACTACCGTACCTCTGGTGTGGCCGGGAACAGAGATGGTTTCCAGCTGAACGCCGCCCAGGTCGAAGATGTCGCCATCTTTCAGCGGCAGAGTCTTGATGGGGCCGGGTACGGTCACATCATCCAGCCTAGGCTCGACAGGCAGAGGCCCGAACATGGCGCCGCTCTTGGCAAAGCCCAGGCGCATTTCCCGGTCGGAGTGCTCGTACAGCAGGGCAATGTCTTCCGGGTCAATGTAAACCTCGCTGTACTCGAAATCCGCGCCGATATGGTCAACATGGCCGTGGGTATTCACCAGCGTGACAGGCAGGTCGGTCAGCTCGCGCACGAAAGCCTTCAGACTACCAACACCGGCCAACCCGTCAATAAGCAACGCCTTCTCGTTGCCCTCGATTAAGTAGCTTTGCTCGCCGCCCAGACCGGCAATCAGGGTCACGTTGTCGTAAATCTTCTTTGCTTTGAAAAATTTAGATTCCATTGCTAGGTTCCTCCTATGGTATAATCAAGTGGGCCGCAGAACATATCACATCCTGCAGCCGTTCTATCTCAGTTTCAGAAAACCCTGAAACATCTTCCCACTCACAATTCGGCAAAAAACAGGTAGCATGGATGAACCCCTGTGTCTCGTCCGGACGCTCCATATAAACCTTTACCCGGGCATCGAGCAACATTTCCGAGTGGACGATTTCCGTTCCGTCATCCAAAGTGAGAAATGGGTACATCATCTCGTGCACCTCCTTCATCGTAACTACTACAATAATTTCAAAAAAGCCCTCGGTAAAAACCAAGGGCTTTTCTCTGGCGCGCTTGACTGGATTCGAACCAGCGGCCCTTAGAGTCGGAGTCTAATACTCTATCCAACTGAGCTACAAGCGCATATTTATGAGAACCGCGAAACCCGCGGTAGTCAACTTTGTAAAAATAGTGGTCAAACAGTAGTCAAAGACGAAATTTTTTCTTTCTGCAAACTTCGAAACCCCTAGAAAACACTGGGCTTTTCGGCTCATCTCAACTGAAACGGCCTGAAACGTCGGAGTCTGATACTCTATCCAACTGAGCTACAAGCGCAAAATATATTGTGAAAACCGCACGACAACCTTAGGGCTGATACCGCTGTATCATACCATATGCAAAGTGCGGAATCCGTCGATTTTCGTCGGGTACGGAAGAACTTTTTGAAAGGGTCAATAGTTGTCCTGCTTGTTATTCACGCTAAGACCCCCTCTAAGAATTTCCAGTGCCTGTTCGGGTGAAATCCCCCTGTCCCGCATGAAGGCAACTACAGACCGCTCACCTGTGGCAAGCTCAGCGATTTTTTCAGGGTCGGATTTGACCTTTTTGGGTGCGCGCCGCTTTTCTCCTTCGGGGTCAAACAACACGTCCTGTGAGGGCTCATCGTTGAAAAATTCTTCAACTGACACACCGAAAAGCTTAGCAATTCGGTTCAGCGTCGCGGGGTCCGGGCTGGTCCTGCCGGATTCATAATAAGTATAGGTGGAGCGCGTAATATTCAATACTTCCGCCACATTCCCCTGGGTATAGCCTACCCGCAGACGGTGACGCCTGAGCTTGGACGCCAAACTCTCCTCCTGTGCGGAAACGTGCACATCCTTTTCCATACAATGCCCCATTCCAATCACAATTCACCACATAACATCAAAAGGTACGTGTTTATTTTACACCATACCCGGCAAAAAATCCAGTATTTTGCGCTCAAAGAACAATAAGGGGAACTTTTTTCACGCGCTACTTCCAATAAAAACTGCGCCCAATGAAGGCTCCATCAGGCGCGGTTAAAGATTAGTCCTTTAAGGCTTTAAAGAAAGCCTCGATATTTTCCCACTTGGAATGAGCGGGAATATCGCACCCGGAAGAAGGGATGAAGTTCCTGTATTTCCCACACTTCTCTATGAGTTCCCTTGTGGCTGCATATACCGACTCAGGGGTGCCCTGAGCAAACTGAGAGGCGGGGTCTACATTTCCCATACAGAGCACGTCCGCCGGGGCCGCTGCCAAAATCTCCTCCATCCTGACAGCGTTGCCAAAATGATAGGCCACAGCGTTCTGGGAGAAAATTTCGTCCAGCATCCTCGGCACGGAGCCGCCGCAATTATGATACACAATGCCGAATTCCCTGTCCTGAAGGGCGTCAATAATGCGCTTCACATATGGCACTGAGAATTCCGCGGCCATTTCCGGGTTCAAAATGCCTGTAAGGGGCTCTGCCATCAAAATCCCGTCAGCCCCTGCCTCCTTCATTGCGGTTCCGTACTGAATCAGATATTCTGTGGCCTTTTCCAGAACGATATGAACCGTATCCGGCTCGTCGTAGCAGATGTACATGCTTTCCGTAACATCCATAAGGCGTCCAGCCAGGGAGAAGGGCCCGATGATACCGGCAAGCAGGGGTTTTTTGTCAATCAGCCCCTTTGCCTGGCGGACGCCCTCTACACAGACCCTGGCACGGCCTGCGTCTAAAGAGGGTATCTGCAGCGCCCTGGCTTCCTCCTCGTAAGATACCAGCTGGCCCACAATAGCAGGAATCTCATTTTTGGAAAAATTAACCTTTGCTCCAAAGGCTTCCGCCTCCACGGAGAGGTCCATCAGGCTGACCGCCGCCAGGATATCCGTCTCCCTTGCGATAACCTCCATGGCCCTTGCCTGAAGCCCGGCGGTTTTTACAAGCTGCTCTATGTCAACACCCAGCTTCTGTGCTGCGGGAAATGAGAGGACAGGCAACCCGCGCTGAGAGTTCGCTGCGGCGTCCCAAAGGAACCTGCTTATATTCATAGATGAAGTTCCTCCCCTTACTGTACAAATGACAGGGCCATATCCGCCGCACTGGCGGCGTCGGCAGTATAAGCGTCCGCGCCAATCTGCCTGCAGAAGCCTTCGTTGACAGGAGCGCCGCCAATCATGACTTTTACCCTGTTATGAATACCGGCGGCGTCCACGGCCTTTACCACGTCCTCCATAACGTGCATAGTGGTGGTCAGCAGAGCGGAGCAGCAGATAATATCGCAGCTATTCTCAATGGCGGCGTTTACAAAGGTCTCTGGTGCCACATTGGTGCCCAAGTCGATTACTTCAAAGCCCTTGCCCTCCAGCATCATCTTGACCAGATTTTTACCGATATCGTGCAGGTCCCCCTGCACTGTGCCGATACAGGCCCTGCCAACCGGCTCCACGCCGGACTCTGCCAGCAGCGGCTTTAAAATCTCAATGCTCTGGTTCATGGCGCGGGCAGCCATCAGCACTTCGGGAACAAATACCTCGTTCCTCTTGAACTTTTCACCGATAGAGCCCATACCGCCAAGCAAGCCCTCTTTCAGAATATCCTGGGGCGGTACGCCTTCATCTATTGCCTGCTGTACGAGGGTTTTCACCGCCTTTGATTTCCCGGCCTCCAGCTGCTCAGCAATCTCGTGCAGAATCATTTTAAAAGCCTCCTTGAATTTTCTTGGTTAAAAATGTAATACAAAGCAATGTATCTGAAAAGCAATATAAGATAGCGTCCGGTCCTCTTAACCGCTTCGATGATACGCTTCGTCCTTTTCGGGCTTGCGCCCTCCTCTATGGGCATTATACCATGAAGCTGTAGGGCCCAACAGATAACAAACTATGTGTTTTTAATAAAAACTATGGTAAGAATCCCTCTTTATATCACAAATTTGACGGTCGCTTGAAACTCATGCTTTTTGTTAAAAATCTATATTTTGTTATCTGTATATGCCGTATAGTCCCGCGATATAATGAGACCACTAAAGATGCGTTTTGCATCTCAATTTCAGAAAGGATGATGTACCAATGAAACAAAGCTACCGTTTATTGCCGCTTTTTCTGACTGTATTAATGATAGTCGGAATTTTTGCGGCATGCTCGCCCCCGGCGGACAAGCCTGAGAGCTCCACCATCGAAAGCTCCGGCTCCTCGGAGGAAGTGAGCGAGGCAGAATCTGCAGCTGCCGATGATTTAAAGGCTACCGTGGAAGTATGGACCTGGGAGCCGCAGGAAAACCAGCAGGAGATTATTGATGATTTCAACGAGGTGTATCCCGACATCAAAATTGAATTCACAACAGTGGCGTCGGCTGACATGCCCATGAAGATTCAGACAGCCCTTGCCTCTGACTCTGATTTGCCCGACGTTGTGTGGTGCGAAATCTCCAACAGAGGAAAGATAATGGCTCTGGAATGCTGGGAGGACCTGACTCAGGCTCCCTATAATCTGGACAGGAGCAAAATGCTGGACTACCAGATTCCCCTCTCAGAAACTCCCAGCGGAAAGCTTGCCGGCATTGAAGTCTCCACCCCTGTTGCGGGGCTTGCGTATAAAAGGGATTTGGCTAAAAAGTATCTGGGAACTGACGACCCGGAAGAGCTGGCAAGTATGATAAAGACCTGGGACGACATGCTTGAGGCCGGTAAGGAGGTTCTTGAAAAATCCAACGGGGAAGTAAAGCTGTTTACCCATATCTCCCAGCCTTTCGATATTATGGTGGGACAGAACCAGGAGCCGTTTGTTGTGGACAACAAGCTGAACCTGAAGGCATCTCTTGGGGACGCGTTTAACATGGCCATTACCATGCAGAAGGCCGGTATTGTGGATAATATCGAGGGGGACACCCCCGCTGGCGACGCGGCAATCGCCGGTGAAAACCATATTTTCTTCGGTTGCCCCACCTGGGCCCCTACATGGAGGTATAAGGTAAAGGACCCCAACGGAAGCGGCAACTGGGGCCTGATGATTCCTCCGGAAGGCGGCTACATGAACGGCGGTACTGTCGTGGCTATCCCCGCTAAGGCAGAGGATAAGGAAGCTGGCTTTGCTTACGTCAACTGGTGCTATTACACTATTGAAGGGGCTGTTTCCAACAGGGACCACCTGGATTATATGAGCGCCTATAAGCCTGTTTACGAGGACGAGGAGTTCTACAGCGTTGTGGACGACTTCTTTGGCGGGCAGGATGTGCTGAAGACCTATGCACAGACCATTATCCCCAACACCACCGTTCCCAGGAAGGTCCACCAGTACGACATGGAGGTACAGGAGGCCATAAAGATAGCGGAGGATACTATCGCGGACAGCAACGGGGATATCACAGTGGACCAAATCTTGGCTGATATTACCGATGAAGTAAGAAATAAAGTTCCTGAATTGGAAGCTGAATAACTTGTTCTGGGAAAGGGGAGGATGTATCAGCTGATTGTTCTCCCCTTTTTATTATTTTTCGGAGGGCTAAGTGAAACATGAAAACAAAAAGAATCAATAAAGCCTATCCCTATCTTTTCCTTTTGCCGTTTTTCACCATTTATATCGCGTTCAATCTATTCCCGATTATCTATTCCTTCGTCATCAGCCTGACAAAGTGGGACGGGGTAAATCCGAGTGTTTTTGTGGGCTTCGATAATTATATCCGGCTCTTTACCTCAGACCCGCTTTTTTACAAAAGCCTATGGAATACAATAGTGCTTATTGTCATCGCCATCCCCCTTCAGCTAGGCTGCGGCCTGCTGATGGCTGTATTGCTGAAGGACTATTTTCGTAAAACCCGGGGGGCGTTTCAGTTTATCAATTACACGCCCAATATTACCACGCCGGTGGCTATCGGCCTGGTGTTTGCAATACTTTTTGATACCCGTATCGGGACGGTCAACCAGCTGCTGATGTCCCTGGGTATCACCACAGACTATATTGACTGGCTGGGGCAGCCCTTTACCGCCATGGCGGTAGTGGTCCTGCTTTTGGTATGGAAGTATTTTGGATATATGATGGTCATGTTCATGGCGGGCCTCTCCGGTATCTCCGACGACCTGTATGAGTCCGCCAGCATAGACGGCGCAGGGTGGTGGAAAAAATTTACTAAAATCACTATCCCCATGCTGAAGGACACCTTTATGTTTCTGATAACCACCAGCATTATTGGCGGTTTGCAGCTATTCGCGGAGCCGCAGCTGCTCTTCTCACGAGTGGGCGGGGTTACCGGCGGCCCTGACAGAAGCTGCCTTACCTCTATCTGGTATATGTACGACACCGCTTTCAAACGCTTTGACTTCGGATACGGAGCCGCTGTCGCCTACGGCCTGTTTATTATAATTCTTCTGTTTTCTTCCGGCAATATCAGGAACATTATAAAGGAGGAGGACTAATGACAAATAAGATTTCAGTTTCTAAGGTCCTTATCTGGATTTTCGTTGTCTGAATCAGTTTGGATAAGTTTATTTTTGCACTAAACTGTACAACCGAATAACTGGAGTTGATTGGCTGGGTACCGTTGACTTTCTTTGGGAAAAGGGTTACAATGTACTAAACTACGCAATCGTTAGTCTTATAGAAAAGCCGCAACAGTATATAGATAACCCGCGAAAGGCAAATGATATTAATGCAGTCAATAAAAGACATTATTTTATCAGTTTCAGAAGATGTTGTACGTAATCTCCCGTGCTCTTTTGAAAAAACATACTACGGGAAAATGAATTATTCCAGCAAAAACACTATTCTTGATTCTAATAATCAACTTTTAGAAAAAACAATAGCGTTTGAAATAGCATTTATTCATGTTATTACATACTTTCTGGCATATGGTATGGGCTGTTCAAAGGAATATTTGCACATTTTACGTATTCTTGATACCAATAGAATGTTCTCATGGTATAAAATAAAAGACGATATCATGATATTGCAATTGAATAATTGTAATATACCTACCGGGAAAGAAATATGTGAATTAATAAACGAACATGACAGATTCATTGCTAAAGACGTTAAGAAGAAATTAGGTCAATTTTATACTCCTACAAGAATAGCTCAAAAAATGGTATTTGAAGTTAGAGATGAATTGAAAGTTCTATCTGACCAGGATTTAGTAGTGGATCCTGCATGTGGAACTGGTGTTTTTGTTGTAGAAATTATTAAGCAGATGAGCGCTTTTCTTTCATTCGATAAATTGATCGAGTTTGTTGAAAACAATATGTTTGCCTACGATGTAAACCCATTTTCAGTTATTGCTACGAAGTTAAGCGTTTTAAATATATTATTGGAAATAGCACCTGATACCGCGCATAAAAACAAGTTTTCACTTGCCGTTCCTACACTAAATAATATGAAATGGAAAAATACAATTACAGATGAAGAGAAAAACACTTTTTCAATTATACTTGGCAATCCACCTTATTTCAAACTAGACTCCAAAGCATTAAAAGATATAGATGGATATCAAACCATAATATACGGACAGCCCAATATATATTCTTTATTTATGCATTGGGGAATATCTCATTTATCCCCTAACGGTACAATGAGTTTTATTGTACCTCAATCCATCCGTTCCGGACTCTATTTCAAGAAACTTCGTGAGGAAATAAACAGTTTGCAAATTAAATCAATATTGCATATTGATTCTAGACAAAACATATTTGACAGAGCGGAACAAGCGGTTCTAATAATCTGTTTACAAAACACGCCTGCGAGTAATACTAAAACAAAAATACAATTTACTAATACAAACCAAGCTGTTTTATCTGAATATTCAATACCTCGCTCTAAGTTAATGACGGACAAAGATAGTAATTATATGTTTATCATTAATAAGAAATTTGAAATGTATGGCATATTGGAAAAAGTCTGTAGTAATAGCACAACGCTTGCTGCAAATGACTCATTGGTGAAATTCTCTAATGGCTTATTCGTATGGAATCAACATAAGGAATCCCTTACTGACTCCCCTGAAGGGGCTATCCCAATTGTTTATAGTGCAGATGTTCAGCCTATAGATTTCCGATTCATTACTTCTTGGGCTAATAGTAAACGGAAGTCGTTTGCGAAAATGACTGACAAAACATGCAATTATGTTTTATCAGGTAAGAGATTATTGGTACAACGAACAACTAACTTTGAAAAGGACATACGTTTAAAAGCATGCTTGATATCCGATGAATTTTTGAATAGCTACGCTAGCTATTTTTTAGAAAATCACGTAAATTTCTTATGCTCTAAATCTGAAAAAGGAAAAATTTTAACAGATGAAATAATGTATTACTATTTGGGACTGCTTAACTCGAAACTAATAAATTATGCTTTTATAAGCATAAGCGGTAATACACAAGTGTCTTCCAACGAATTGAATCTACTGCCTTTTTCTAACAATAATGTACAAGACATTTCGGTATTCGTATCAGAGCATTTATTAGAATTAAGAGAACGTCAGGATGAACTGGATAGGCTTGTGTGCGAAGCCTATGATTTATCTGCTAATGAAACAAATATGATTATAGGTTATTGAGGTGAAGCTTTTGTGAAAAAACTGCAGTTTAAAACAAATTCCCGCCATATTAGCCAATTAGGGCGTGAACTTGTTACAGATTTCGTAACAGCTTTGGTGGAACTGATTAAAAACTCTTACGATGCAGATGCCTATGGTGTGAAAGTCATTTTAGATAAACCTAATACCCCGCAAAGCAGGATTATCCTAATTGATACTGGTACAGGTATGACACAATCAGAATTTGAAAACAAATGGATGGTTATTGGCACAAACAATAAAGTTACTGAACCCTACACCCCTAACGGCAGAAAAAAAGCAGGCAAAAAAGGCATTGGTAGATTTTCTGTTGAACGTTTAGCAGAAAAAGTCCGAATTTTCTCATTTCCTGAATTTGAATCGCCATATAGAGTAGATATTAACTGGAACAGCTATGAGGAAATAAATATCCCAGCATTGACCCAGAGAATTGGTATACTAAAGGACCATCAAGAATCTTCAGCCGCAAAATTTATTTGTAATCAGCTTGACTATTTCATGGTTACAGATAAGATCTTTCAGGAAGATAAAGCCATTGTGGAGTCAATATTTGGAACAAGAAATTTTGAGTACCCTATGTTTTATAGCAGCGATGCCCTTCGCCTACTTGAAGATAAAGTAGTGCCGATAATAAAGAAATACGAGAATATTGAATTACTGATTGGTGACGTTTCAAGTTCATTGGACACTATAGATTTACAAAAGGAATCAGAAATATTTAATATGCTCGTAGAGCTATATAATAAGTATAATTTATCTGAACCTCAAACTGGTATGGTTTTTATCATGGAAGGTTTGAGAGACGAATGGAGACAAAGAGACATTGACAAGCTTCAGAAAGAATTGCGCTTATTAGTAGCTCCGGATTTTATAGAGAGTGACCCATTCAAAATTGAATTAGTAGCTCCTGCGTTTAAAGTAGAGGATATGGTATTGGTCAATGAAATCCTTGATTTAAGATATGCTAAAATTGATGCTGAAATTTTTGATAATGCTCAAAAATCACGCATAACTTATATTGATAAAGGAGGAAAAACCGATACTGCTGAAGAGAACTATGAAACCCCTTTGCTATGCGGAAACTTGAAGGTGGAGATATACTTCTTCCTAAGAGATAGTGGAAATTTGTCTGATGCCGAGTCTGGATATAATTTTAGATTTGCTCAAAGAATTTTAGACACGTATTGTGGAATCAAAATCTATCGAGATAATTTTAGAGTAAAGCCATATGGAGATATTGGGAATGATTGGCTTTTGCTGGACCAAAAAAAGGTAAAAGATACGCACGGATACCTTGTGGGAAATAATCAGGTTATAGGTGTGGTTAAAATTGGAGATGAGAGTAATCCTCTATTAATTGATGCAACTAACAGAGAAGGCATTATAGAAAATGAAGCTTACGCACAGCTTGTCACATTTTTAACTAAATGTACAAACCTTATCAGCGAAGTTAGGAGAAGGGCCTACTTGGCTGAACAAGAAGAAATCCAAAAGCTTGCAGATGAAAAGAGAAAAATTGACTCTCAATTTGAAAACTTAAAAGACTTATATAAGGAAGATGATTTTGTAAAGCAAATTGGAAAATTATCTTCTAATGTCGGAGATGTTTCAGTTAAAGCAATCGATTCGCTTCTAAAAACATATATTGAACATACCGAAAAAAAGAAGCAAGGGATTGAAAAGATCCAATATGATTATAATAGACATTATTCACAAACCCAAAAAGCGTACCAATCAAAAATTGAATTTCAAGAAAGTGAATTGAACCTTTACAAAAACTTGGCATCGTTAGGAATGCTAACTGGGTCTTTTGGTCATGAAACAAGTGACATTGTTAGCAGAATACAAACCAGTTTACTACTCGTTAACCTCTATTTGGATAATGGTAATATAGACCAGATTAAAGATGTTATATCTATTGTTAGCGGAGACTTTGATCGTATATATGCATACAGTAATTTAATTGTTAACTTTTTACGTAAACGAAAGAGAACTCTTAGTGCAGAAATTAATCTCAGCAGTGTTTTGAAGGAAATTGGCAGCTTTTATCAAACTATAGTCAAGTCTTTTAATATCACTTTACAGTTCGTATGTGAAGATAAAATAGAGTATAAAATCAGACAAATCGACTTTGAGTCCATCGTTATCAACATGATAACAAATGCTTTTGAGCAAGTTAAAGGACGAGAAAACCGCAAAATTTTTGTTACCATTTCTCAAAGCCCTTCTCATTTAATGATATATTTTGAAGATTCAGGGGCTGGTGTTCCAGAAGGGAAAGAAAAAGAGATTTTCAGACCTTTTGAAACCACAAAAGAAAACGGAATTGGATTAGGATTGAATATTGTTATGGATATTGTAGAAAAATATCATGGAGAAATATCTGTTACACGTTCTGAAACTTTGCTAGGAGCTAAATTTATTGTGACATTACCAAAAGGAGATGAACAGGATGGACGAATTGATTGGCCTATTTATTGAAGACGAAGTTGCAAATGTTGACGTATATACTCGACTTTTTGCTCTTGAAGGGTTGAAACTCAATTACCTGGATAACCTTCCATTAACAGTCGACAGTTATTATGATATAATTCTTGAAAGGAATGTGGATTTTCTAATTATTGACTTTCATTTAGAGAAACAGGTCACATATAAAGGGATAGATGTGTTAAGAGAAATAAGAAAACACGATAGCACAATCTATGCTGTTCTTTTAACCAACTATGAGCTTGATGACTTTGCAGACCAGTTTGGTGACTATGACTATGAGCTGCAAAAATCAGAAATTAATTCTCGCTATAAGGATGTCGCGGAAAAGATAAAAAGAGCTTGCGGTTTAAGAGAAGAAAACATGATGTATAGGGCCGTTGAAATCAAACAACAGCAAGATACCGAAACTATTCGTTTATTACAGGAAATTAATTCAAAGTTGGATCAAAAGAAGGGCTGAGGATGTCGTTATGGAATATATAAGAAAGCAGCGTTGGGCAACCTACTCAAGCGCTAAATGCAAAGAATATTTAAGAAATGATTTCGCTCATGAATGTGCGTATTGCAAATTGCAAGAAAAAGAAGTTGGAATAGTTGGTCTGAACTTTTTTGAGATAGACCATTTTAAGCCACAGGTTTTGAAATTGTCAGATTCGCACAAGTATCATAATTTATATTATTGTTGCAAAAAGTGTAATAAAGAGAAAAGTGATATTTGGGATACAAGTCTACTCGACCCTTGTACTGATGATATTTTTTCTGGAAATACTCCTGCCATTGCAGGAGGAAAAGAAAAGGATAATTATAAATATATCGCTCAAAACGATAGAGGAACCTTCTATATCAATACTTTCAAACTTAATTCCAGAACACAAATTTATTTCAGAAGAGCGAGGGAAGCACATGAAAACAATTTGCGTGTAATTAATTCTCTTATCGATGAAATATTACTGAAGGTTCAAGATAATATCGAATTGAGGGATTTTGCAAAGTCAGTATTTCAATTAGTGGAGCTTATACGTAAAAAACCGCAGGAACTTGATATGCTACCTAAAAATGAAATGTTTGAAAAAGCAGAAGAATATCTAAATGATAAAGGTATTGAAAATATTCTGGTATATGAAGAGTATAATATGGATATCAAGATGAAGGCCAATGGCAATACATATTATTGCGAACTTGTGTTAGATAATTCGATAGAAGAAAAAGCAGAATATAGAAAAAACATAGACATAGAAAAGCTAACTACTTGGTTTGAAAAACTAAATTGCAATTTTGGTATTTTGTTTTATTATCCCAAAATACAGCGGATGTATTTCTATCCTGTTTCTGATGAAATAAAATTGTCAGAGACCTCTGGCACCAATAAATTAAAGCAAATCAAAATTAGCGCCAAGCATTTAATATCATAATTGCATTTGGAATCAATTTAGATGATTTTCAGAGAAAAAGGGAGAAACGCACAAGCGAGTCTCCCTTTCCGATTTTAAGGAGGCAGAGTGAAAATGCAGGAAATGGCTGCAGCGATCATTCTATCGGCACAGATACTAGTATATCAAAGGGATAAGGTAAAATAAGTTTCGCAAAAACAAAAAGAGACACGGTTTGCAGCTCTCTGGTAGAATGAAGTTATCACACCCCATTCAGAAAGGAGACAGTAAACCATGT
>NZ_QZDU01000014.1 GCF_009917525.1 Acutalibacter sp. 1XD8-36 | reverse complement strand
CATGAACATGAAGCACCTGGAGGCCTCTCTGGAGGACGCCTCCATCGCTGGCTGACTTTATTCAAGCCAGACCCTGCAATCTTATTTGCGAAAAATTCTTGACACTACCATATCAAATCGTCCAAATGTTGATTTTGAGAAAGCGCCCTAAATCCTTGTCGGGGCCCCCGAATGGCTGCCAGATTTACGCTGGGAAATAATGGTCTTAGTCTTCTCTCGGAGATATGCGATTACAAAAGTGAAACTAGTCTGATTGACAAGGATGGATTTATCAGCTTTTTTAAACAGCTTAATCAAGTGTGTACAGAATATGTGAGCACATATGAGGGCGGCTCCGGTTATCCATCAAACAATTGGTATAACTATATACAAAGCGGCTCTAGCCCGGCCACACCATTTGTTGAGGACACGCGTATATATTGGAGGGGGTTTGCATAGTCTGCCAGATTATCTGCCCACTATGAAGTGTGTGGATGAAATGCCTTCGATTGTTCCCATGCGAGCTGCTAATGGGGATATCGTGGCCAACATAACATACTGGGGTGCGTTGTGATGGCATTAAGTCGGAAATAAGCGGCACGAACGGTATTGAGGACCGAAAACTGCCTTGCAAAAAACCGGCTAAACTCTAAATGGTACGAGTTTTAGCCGGTTTGGAGATGGCCTTACCATGCTTATCAGATGCCAGAGGCCGCTGTGGGGTCAAAAAAGGCAGTATTTATGCGGCTTCCCGGCCTTTTGAAAAGCCGTTAAACCAACTCTGACTTAAAAGATGCACGTACTCCCCTCAAAACACCACGACTAGCAGCATCTTGAACCGTTCCTGCCCGAAGACCGCATGAGGGTGCCCGGCGGGCATAACGATAGACTCCCCTTCATGGAGAAAAAACTCCTGCCCCTCAATAGTGATCCTTCCCACGCCGTCCACGCAAGTGACGAAGGCGTCGCCGCCGGACTCATGGGTGCTGATCTCCTCGCCCAGATCGAAGGAAAACAGGGTCACGCTCACCGCGCTGTTCTGGGCCAGCGTCTTGCTGACCACCTAGCCCTCCTGATACGCCACTTGTTCCTTTAGGGTCAGGACTTCCGCCTTTGCAATATTTTTCATCGGTCCATTCATGGTGCATCCTCCTTTGTGTGACTGTTGTTTATTCTAAGATCCTGCCGTCTGTGGAGATCGTGACCACCTGCCAGGGAATGAATTTCCCACTGCTTTGCAGGGCTTTCTTTGCCACCGCCTCCAATCCCCCGCAGCAGGGTACTTCCATGCGCACGATGGTGACACTCTGGATATCGTTCCGCCGGATAATTTCCGTTAGCTTTTCGCTATAGTCCACTCCGTCCAGCTTGGGGCAGCCGATCAGCGTGATCTTGCCCCGCATGAAATCCTGGTGAAAATTGGCGTAGGCATAGGCGGTGCAGTCGGCGGCGATAAGCAGCTTTGTACCGTCAAAATATGGCGCGTCTACCGGGGTCAGCTTGATCTGGCAGGGCCACTGGCCCAGTTGGGAGACAGGCTTGGCGGCAGATGCGGGCGCTTCTTCTGTCCGGTCAAACCGTCGCATCTGCTGGCCCGGACAACCGGTGTTCTGCTTCGCTTTATTGCTCTGGACCGCCTGCTCGTTATACGCTGCCGCCTCCCGCTCCACAAACGAGATCGCCCCGGCAGGGCAGGCGGGCAGGCAGTCCCCCAGGCCGTCACAGTAGTTGTCCCGCAGGAGCTTTGCCTTGCCGCCCACCATTCCGATAGCTCCCTCATGGCAGGCGCTGGCGCAGGCCCCGCAACCGTTGCATTTTTCCTCGTCTATATGAATGATTTTACGTACCATTTTCTTTCCTCCCTTGTTTTCTTGCTCTGATTATAGTATAGTTTAAAGAGATATTATGTTGCTGCAACCACAAATATGGAGGAAATTTATGGAATTATCTTTTATACCCCTGCTCCACGACATCACCCCGAAGGAACTGGATGAAATGCAAACTCTCCACGGTATGCACAGGCACAGCTACCAAAAGGGCGAGATGATCCTTCACGCGGGCTATATAGCCCAGGAGATGGGCATTGTGCTATCGGGGAGCGTCCATATAGAAAACGTGAACGTGTGGGGGACCCGAAGCATCCTACAGGCAGTCCCAGCGGGTCAGATGTTCGCCGAGACCTATGTGATGTGCCGGGAACCGCTGATGGTAGACGTGGTCTGCGCGGAGGATGCTCAAGTCCTGATGATGGACATTACCGCCCTGCTGCGGGAGGAAAACCGGCAGAAAACGTGGCACCCAAAGCTATACCGCCACTTGCTGATGGGAGCTTTCCAGAAAAATCTAGCCCTAAGCAACCGCCTATTCTGCACGACTCCTAAATCCGCACGGGGGCGAGTGCTGTCCTTTTTATCATACCAGTCTGTGCGGGCAGGCAGAGCCGAGTTCACTATACCCTTTGACCGGCAGGAGATGTCCGATTATCTGAACCTGGACCGCAGCGCGCTTTCCAAAGAGCTGGGGAAAATGCGGCGGGATGGGCTTATCGATTTTCGGAAAAATCACTTTGTTTTGAAGTAAGATATGGAAAGAAAAAACACAGGAATTTTGAGAACTCCTGCGTCTAAAATGCGAACCTAAATAACCTCTACTATCCAGATTTTGATAGATCCATGTAATTTCATTGGGATACAGAAAAGATAGAGTTGCTTTTCGAAAAAAAGTCTGAAAAGCAGCTCTACTTCAAATTATTCAATCTAACAGCAGTTGACAATTCATGGCAGATGATCTATAATATTATTGCCTTACACGTAGGATGTAAGGGAGATGTATTGTTGTCAATCCTTTCGTAGTAATTTCTATCAGGAGCTCCTGATAGGGTTTGTGAACTTGGTGATACTGGTTGAAAGCTGTCAGAACGGCGGCCACCGTTATCAAACATATCCAGAGGATGGCACAGGCATCCCATTCAATTATATCATAGTTGAATATTGCGTAATCGGGCAGCTGGCTTCTTAGCATGTCCTAATAGCTGTACAATGAGAAGCTATCAACAAAACTGTATATCCGCCAACTTAGGGATGCTGCCCCTCGTGTTGGCGGATATTGCATTTTGTAAGGAGATTTTGAGATGACTGATAAAGAATGGCTGGCATCAGATGAGGCAAAAGAAAAAAGTATGCGCTTTTATGCTCACTTTGATTACAGAACGAATATAGGGCAGCAACGCGTTTATTTATCAGATCCGAAAAATATAAAACTGCATGGATTCTATCCGTTTATTCATTATAAGCAAAAACAGACGGAAAGACAGATAAAAAGCGGGATATTTGCTATGCTGCACACATTGACCGCTGTATATATCAGTATTATAACTTTATTTTAGGCGAGTTATATAATCAGCGTGTAGAACAAGATAGGATATCCCATGTTGCTGTAGCCTATAGGAGCGACCTTCATCAAAGCAATATCAACTTTGCAAAGCGCGCCATCGACTTTATCCGAAATAATTCTCCGTGCTATATTATGATTGGAGATTTCACTGGCTTTTTCGACAATCTGGATCACAACTATTTAAAGCGTCAATGGTGTTCTCTGCTGTGGGAATCGCGGCTCCCAGACGATCATTATGCTGTCTTCAAAAGTTTAACTAGGTATAGTGTTTGGGAACTGTCTGATTTATTGGCTCTGAACCATCTGCCGGATGATCTGAAAGGCCGTAAGGAACTGAATTCTCGTTCGCGTGTACTATCAATAAAGGAATTCAAAGCTAACCGAACACACATCAAACCAAACCCAAACAAATACGGCATCCCCCAGGGCTCTCCGATCAGCGGCATGCTTGCAAATATATACATGATGGATGTTGATAGGCAAGTTCATTATTTTGTAAGTAATTTGAACGGATTCTATATGCGTTATAGTGATGACTTTATTATTGTGATCCCAGACAACGGAGATACATCCTCTCAAGCAATGAAAGATGTGAGCGGATTTTTTAAAATTGATGGATTGACTTTAGAACCAGAAAAAACACAATATTACCGATTTGAAAACCAATCGTTAGTAAGTTGTAGCGCACAGTATGGCATATCCGATAAAAAGTCAAAACGCTTTATCAATTTTCTCGGTTTTACTTTTGATGGGAAAACCATAACGGTCAGAGCTAAAACGACTGGAAAATATTATCAGCGTATGTACAGGAAAGTTAAAAGTATAACAAAATCACCGGGAAACATTTCTGTAGGAAAACGCATTCTTGCCTCAAACTTGTACAATTTATATTCTATTAAGGGTGCAAATGGTTATCTGATCAAGAAGAGAGATGGTCACACAAGAAAGTGTTCCGGCAACTTTTTGACATATATACAACGTTCAAAAAAGATTATTGGATATAAGGAATCGATTGACAGAGATACCAGACTGCATATGTCAAAAATACGAAAAGCATTAAAACGTCAATTGGGTGGGTAACATTGTAGTCCCTTCCACAAAAATAGTCTATGTATTCCGATTGACATTTTTACACCATCTCGATAATCTTTCTAAACCACAAGCAAGGTTACATATATTTTTAAATAAAGCATGTTATAATCAACTCCAAAGGAGTTGATATCATGAACTATAAACACACACCCA
The DNA here is from genome assembly GCF_009917525.1 of Acutalibacter sp. 1XD8-36. Classification (GTDB taxonomy): domain Bacteria; phylum Bacillota; class Clostridia; order Oscillospirales; family Acutalibacteraceae; genus Acutalibacter. Next base: position 35,780 of record NZ_QZDU01000014.1, on the reverse strand, counting down.
ATGAAAGGCAAGCCATCATTTCTCTCCACAGAAACGGCCAATCAGTAGCCCATATCTCTCTGGAAACAGGAGTACCCAGAAGCACGATCTATAACTGGCTCAAGGAAGAATCACGTAATCAAGACACCCCGAATGAGCTTTCCCTAAAGAACTTCCGTATGCTTGAGAGAAAAGTTGAGCACCTTGAAGGAATCATTGAGATCCTCAAGACAGCAGGCTGTCTTCCCAGCGATTCGCTTGATACCAAATTGAAGGCTTTAGAATGTTCCCCGTGGCACATTCTATAACCATATCCTGCGCAACAAGCGCGAGAACACATCTTACGCTCAACGCCGAAAAGAACTTTGTGATGTCATTCAGCAAATATATGATGAGAGCAATCAAATTTTTGGCGCTAAAAAGATATTTGCCATCATGAAAGAAAAAGGTTATCACACTTCACCCGATATGGTACAAGAACTCATGGGAGAAATGGGATTGACCAGTGCGCGGCAAGGCGCGAAAAATACCTATAATAAGGAACAAAGGAAATTTACCAACCATGTGAATCAACAGTTTAATGTTACTTGTCCCGATGAAGTGTGGGGAAGTGATGTTACATACTTCCGTTTCCACGAGAAAAAGTTTTATATATGTGCGGTTATAGATCTGTTCGCAAGGAGAGTGATAGCTTATAGGATTGGCAAGTCTAACAGCACACAGTTAGTCAAGAGTACTTTTCGTACGGCATATGAAAACCGTTGCCCCACACAACCGCTAATATTCCACACAGACCGTGGAACGAACTACAGGGCTGCTGCATTTTGCAGTTATTTGAAATCGCTTGGGGTCACGCAATCTTTTTCAAAAGCATACACACCCTACGACAATTCAGTTATGGAATCATTCTTTTCTATCTGAAACGTGAGGAGCTATATAGGGCAAAATACCGCTCTGAAAACGAATTTAGGGCAGCTGTTGATAAGTACATAGTCTTTTATAACGAGCAAAGGCCTCACGCTACGAATCAATACAAGACACCATTACAGAAGGAAAGCGAATTTCTAAGCAAACACTAGGGATATGGGCAACTTCATATTGGACATAGGAGTTCATATCTTACGGTTTTCTGCTTTTTCATATCTCGTTTTGAAGTTTTTGAACTTTTATATCCAAATTAGCGTGGTAAAGTGTCGCGCCCTGATCCCGCATAAACTCTAGGCAAATGAAAACAGCCTGTTGATGTCCAACCCATGGGGGTTCGGAAGTCAACAGGCTATTCACATGGCTGGGCTGGCGGGATTCGAACCCACGGGATGACGGAGTCAAAGTCCGTTGCCTTACCGCTTGGCGACAGCCCAATATGGCAGACACGGAGCCTAATTTCAAGAATTAAACTCCGTGCCTTTTGTGTGGGGTGGGCGGTGGGATTCGAACCCACGGTCTCCAGAGCCACAATCTGGCGCTTTGACCAGCTAAGCTACGTCCACCATATGGCGCGCCAAAAGGGACTCGAACCCCTGGCCTACTGCTTAGAAGGCAGTTGCTCTATCCAGCTGAGCTATTGGCGCATGTTCGGGGCACCCCTTGGCCCACGATTATATTTGCCCTATTGGGGCTTTGGAGCGGGTGATGGGAATCGAACCCACACGACCAGCTTGGAAGGCTGGAGTTCTACCACTGAACTACACCCGCAGCTACCGGCAGGCAAGCCGCGCGGACTGCTTCCCTTGTCCACCGTGATATTATAGCATAAACCCGCCTGTTCGTCAAGAAAAATTTTGCCCTGGCGCGGAATAATTTCCGTCCCGCCGCTTTTTTTCTGTAAACCCTCTTATAAGCTTTCGCGGTTCCGTCATTTCTCCCCCGGCAGGTTTTCGTCACCCCACGCCTTCATGTAGGCAATCACGTCCATAAAGCTCCTGCCAAGGCCAGTTAATATGTACTCAACTCTCGGCGGCACCTCATGGAAGTCGCGGCGGTGTAGAAACCCGTCCGCTTCCAGCTCCCGCAGCTGCTTTGTCAGCGAGGACTCCGTTATCTCCCCCAGCTGCCGCCTCAGCGCCCCAAACCTGTTGACGCCGTGAAATGCTATGTAGTAGAGTATTTCCAGCTTCCACTTGCCCCCTAATATCCTCTGTAGCGCCGACATTGTTTTACAGCGCTCTATGGACTGCTCTGTTTTTCTCATATGCAAAACCTCCCCCGCTTTCACTCATTATAGCTCCTTGCGCTGGGATAATCAAGGTACTGCAAAAAAGTACCGTACTTGAATTATCCTGGCACAGAGTTATAATTGGGAAAACGAAGGAGGTTTTTACTATGCATTTTACAGGAACTATATGGCGGCCGCCCTATGAGGCGGACAGCCTGCTGCTGGAGGCCACCGCCGGCTGTACACATCACCGGTGCAAATTCTGCACCCTATATGACGGCCTGCCCTTTAAATTCAGGATGTCCCCTCTTGAGGATAATGAGCGCGACCTGCAGGAGGCTCAGCTATGGAACACGGACCCCTTTGCCTCCATGGCTGCACGCCTCCAGGGGCTGTCTAAACCCAAGGGCTTCCGGCGGGCCTTTCTCACCGGGGCCAACCCCTTTGTACTGAAAGCATCGCGCCTGCTGGCTATTGCCGGGCTTATCCGCGAATATATCCCCACTGTCAGGACTATCGGCTGCTTTGCCAGGGTAACGGATATATCCATGAAATCGGACAGCGAGCTCACAGCGCTGGCTGGGGCCGGGTATGACGGCCTTACTATCGGCATTGAGACCGGGGACGACGAGGCCCTAAGCTTCATGAATAAGGGCTGCTCAGCCGCCGACATTTTGGAGCAGTGCGGCAGGCTTGACCGGGCCGGCATTGGCTACAGCTTTTTCTATCTGGCAGGCATATCTGGCGCCGGTCGGGGGGAGCTCGGGGCGAAGGCCACCGCCGCCATATGCAATAAGCTCCATCCGCGGCTCATTGGCGCCAATATGCTGACTGTCTATCCCGGCTCAGAGCTCTATCAGGAGATACAGCAGGGCCGCTGGCATGAGGCGGGGGAAGTGGAGAAATACCGGGAAATCCGCGCGCTGGTCGGGAGCCTGGAAATCCCCACCGAGTTTGCCGCCCTGGGCGCTTCCAACGCGTTCCAGCTCCAGGGCTCTCTGCCTGAGGACAGGGACGCATTGCTTGAAAGAATTGACAGTATTATTGACACTGTTGGCGAGGAGCGGCTGCGGGATTACCGGGAAAACCTCCGGCACCTGTAATGGCTCTAAAAAGTTCTTAAACAGCCGCCAGGGCCGCTTTCAAGTCGGCTAAAATGTCCTCAACATTCTCAAGGCCCACCGACAGGCGTATCATGCCGCCGTCGATACCCGCCGCTATAAGCTGCTCGTCTGTGAGCTGGCGGTGGGTCTCGCTGGCGGGGTGCAGCACGCAGGTACGGATATCCGCCACGTGCACCTGGTTTGAGGCCAGGGTCACAGCGTCCATGAACTTGGCCGCGGCCTCCCTGCCGCCCTTTATGATAAAGGAGATGACCCCGCTGGAGCCCTTCAGGTATTTCTTTGCCAGTTCATGGTCCGGGCTGGACTTGAGGCCGGGGTAAATGACGCTCTCAACCTTGTCCGAGCCCTCCAGGAACTCAGCCACGGCCTGGGCGTTCTCACAATACTGCTTCATGCGCACCGGGAGGGTCTCAAGGCCTAAGTTCAGAAGGAAGGCCGAGTGGGCCGCAGGGTACACGCCGAAGTCGCGCATTAGCTGCATACGGGCCTTGATTATATAGGCCATCCTGCCGTAGCTCTCGGTGTAGGAAATGCCGTGGTAGGACTCGTCGGGTTCGGTGAGCTCTGGGAATTTCCCATTGGTCCAGTCGAATTTGCCGCTGTCCACAATAACGCCGCCCACCTGCACGGCGTGCCCGTCCATATACTTTGTTGTGGAGTGGATAACTATATCCGCGCCGAAATCAAAGGGCTTGCAGAGGATGGGGGTGGCAAAGGTGTTGTCAACCAGCATGGGCACGCCCATCTGGTGGGCGATATTGGCAAAGCGCTCTATGTCCAGGACCTTCAGGGCGGGGTTGGCTATAGTTTCTCCAAAGAAAAGCTTTGTGTTCTCCTTAAACTGGGCCTTTATCTCCTCGTCGCTGGAATTGCCGTCAACATATATGCACTCTATGCCGAGCTTTTTCAGGGTGAAGCTAAAGAGGTTTATTGTGCCCCCATATATGGTGGGCAGGCTCACGATACTGTCCCCGGCCTTGCAGATATTCAGTATGGAGAGCAGGCTTGCCGCCTGGCCCGAGGTGGTGCACATGGCGCCAACGCCCCCCTCCAGGTCGGCTATCTTAGCCTCCACAGCCATTACAGTGGGGTTTCCGAAGCGGGAGTAGCAGAGGCCCCTGGTGGGGTCGTCAAATATGGCGGCTACCTCCGCCGCAGAGTCGTACACATAGGTGGTGCTCTGGACTATGGGCAGCACCCGGGGCTCGCCGTTTTTAGGGGTATAGCCCGAGTGCAGGCATTTGGTCTCGTCTCTCATATTCTTGTCTCCTTTATTTTAGTGAGTCCAGGGACTCCTCAATGCGCTGTACCTTCTCCCTGAGCTTCTCGCCGTTTGCCCTCACGCCGTCTATAACATTCTGGGGGGCCTTGCTCATGAAGGTCTCGTTGGTGAGCTTGCTCTCAACCGTAGCCAGCTGCTTTCTTGCGGACTCCAGCTCCTTTGAAAGGCGCAGGCTCTCGGCCTCCCGGTCGATAAGGTCGTCCATGGGGAGATAGGCCCGGCAGCCTGAGGTCACCACAGTGACGGCCCCCGGCAGGTCGAAGCTGCCGCCGGTCTCGACGCCGCTGCAATAGGCCAGGCGCGCGATTGACTCGCACTCGGTGTCAAAGGCCTCCGGTTTGTCTGTCTCGATATACAGATGGGCCCGGCGGCTGGGGGGCACGTTCATCTCGCTCCTTCTGGTGCGCACAGCGGTGATAAGCTCCATCACCTTTTCCATTTCGGCCTCTTCTATGGGGAAGTCCAGGCCCCCCTCAAACTCCGGCCATTTGGATATCATCAGGGCCTCGCCCTTATGGGGCAGGCTCTGCCAAATCTCCTCAGTGATGAAGGGCATGAAGGGGTGCAGGAGCTTCAGCGTGCTGCTTAGCACCCATACCAGCACCTGCCTGGCGCCCTGGGCCGAGCTCTCGCTGCCGCCGCTCATGCGGCCTTTTGAAAGCTCGATATACCAGTCGCAGAAGTCACCCCACATGAAGTCGTACACCTTCTGCACGGCTACTCCCAGCTCGAAGCGTTCCAGGTTCTCGGTCATATCCCTTGCCATGCGGTTGAACTTGCTGACTATCCACTTGTCCTCAAGGGTCAGCTCACCGGGGAGCTCCGGGGACACCTCAAAGCCGTCGATGTTCATATGGATAAACCGGGCGGCATTCCAAATCTTGTTGGCAAAGTTCCGGCTGGCGGCAACCTTCTCGTCGGAATACCTTGTGTCGTTGCCGGGGCTGGTGCCGGTGATTATGGTGAGGCGCAGGGCGTCCGCGCCGTATTTGTCGATGACCTGCACCGGGTCCACGCCGTTGCCAAGGGACTTGGACATTTTGCGGCCCTGGGAGTCCCGCACAAGGCCGTGGAACAGCACGGTGTCAAAGGGTATCTCCCCCATCTGCTCAATGCCGGAGAATATCATGCGGGCCACCCAGAAGAAGATGATGTCATAGGCGGTCACCAGGGTGTTGGTGGGGTAGAAGTACCTTAGGTCCTCTGTGTCCTCAGGCCAGCCCAGGGTGGAGAAGGGCCAGAGGGCGGAGCTGAACCAGGTGTCCAGGGTGTCCTCGTCGCGCCTTAAAGGCTTGCCGCACTTGGGGCAGACAGTCAGGTCCTCCTCGCTGACGGATATCTCCCCGCAGCTGTCGCAGTACCAGGCGGGTATCTGGTGCCCCCACCATATCTGCCGGGAAATACACCAGTCCTTGATGTTCTCCATCCAGTTATAATAGACCTTCTCCATGCGCTCGGGGATAATCTTTATTTTCTTCTCACGCACGGCCTCAATAGCGGGCTTCGCCATGGACTCCATCTTTACAAACCACTGGGTTGATACTCTCGGCTCCACAGGGGTATGGCAGCGGTGGCAGGTGCCCACATTGTGCTTGATGGGCTCCACCTTAATTAAATAGCCTGCCTCCTCAAGGTCCTTCACAATCTGCTTTCTAGCCTCAAGCATACTGAGGCCCTGGTACTTGCCGCCGTTCTCGTTGATGTTCCCTGCCTCGTCCATAATGGTGATGACTGGCAGGCTGTGGCGCTGGCCCACTAAAAAGTCGTTGGGGTCGTGGGCGGGGGTTATCTTCACAACGCCGGTGCCGAAGTCCATCTCCACGTACTCGTCGGCTACCACGGGAATCTCTTTATTCGCCAGTGGTAAAATGACTTTCTTTCCAATAATATTCTTATAGCGCTCGTCCTCGGGGTGCACCGCCACGGCAGTATCCCCCAGCATGGTCTCGGGGCGGGTGGTAGCCAGCTCCACATAGCCTGAGCCGTCGGCAAGGGGGTACTTCAGGTGCCAGAAGCTGCCCTCCTTCTCCTCAAACTCCACCTCCGCGTCGGAGAGGGCCGTGCCGCAGTGGGCGCAGTAGTTTGTCATGCGCTCCCCACGGTATATGAGGCCCTTTTCGTAGAGCTTCACAAACACATGGCGAACTGCCCTTGAGCAGCCCTCGTCCAGGGTGAAGCGCTGACGGTCCCAGTCGGCTGAGCTGCCCAGAAGCTTTAGCTGTTCGGTTATCCTGCCGCCGTACTTCTCATTCCAGGCCCAGGCCCGCTCCATGAACTTGTCCCGGCCCAGGTCCTCCTTCTTTATGCCCTCCTTCGCCATAGCCTCAACTATCTTCACCTCGGTGGCCAGGGCCGCGTGGTCGGTGCCGGGGAGCCAGAGGGCGCTGTAGCCCTGCATACGCTTCCAGCGTATCAGAACGTCCTGGGTAGTCATATTCATGGCGTGGCCCACGTGCAGCTGGTCGGTGACATTGGGCGGGGGCATCATAATGGTATAGGGTTTCTTATCAGGGTCGGCCTCGGCGTGGAAGTATTTATTTTTCAGCCAGAAATCATATATCCGGCCCTCCACCTCTTTGGGCTCATAGGCCTTTGCAAGCTCCTTGCTCATTTTGTATCATCCCTTCTTTTATACTTTACATTTTAAACAATTCAAACTATAAATATATGGCATGGTTTAAGGGTCAGCTTATTGTCCCCCGGAGGGGACCGCGCCTACCCTCTCGGCATACTTCGAGAAGACTATGGCCGCGTCACGGCGCACCGTATTTTTCTTGGGGTTAAAGCTGCCGTTGTTCCCGGTCACAAGCCCGGCGGCATAGCAGGCGTATACGCCCTCCCTGGCCCAGCTGTCTATGCTTTCGTCGTCGGCAAATATGCCAGACTGCACGCCGTCAAGGTCCAGGGCCCTGGCAAGCACCGCGCACATCTCCTGGCGGGATATGGGGGCCTCGGGCCTGAATCTGTCACCTGAGCCCACCATCAGGCCGCTCTCCTTGGCCCAGTACGCCGCGCCGGAGTACCATTTTGTGGTCCCCACGTCGGAGAAGCTGTACATGCCCTTATACGCCTCCAAATCCGCTCCCATGGCCTTCGCCAGAACAGTGGCGAACTCAACCCTGGTTATATTCTTGCCCGGGTTAAAATATCCGGCGTTGTCCCCGGAGAAGTATCCCAGCTTCGACACCTTTTCAATGTACTCATAGGCATAGTCCGAGCGTGGCACGTCGGGATAGGTGGTCTTGGGGTAGTCCGCGCCTGTATATTTATATGCCACGGTGTTCTTCCTGGGGTACCTGGCGCCGCTTACCGTGTTCTCGTTAAAGGGGTCCCTCTCGATATGGTCCTGCTGGGCGCTGAAGGCTGTGCCCCAAATTACGGTCCCCGAGCCCACCAGGAAATAATCCAGGCTACCGTTATTGCCTCCGTCGTCCCAGGTGAGGTCCACGTTGTACCAGAGGCCGTCGTCCATCTTTACATTGTTCCACATATGGTTATGGCTTATAGCCACCGTGCATGGGATGTCCATAAGGTTCAGGACTATCTTAAAGGCCTTGGAGTAGCCGTCGCACACTGGCTCGAAGCTGTCCCCGTCGATTAGGGCGCTGTAGGCGTTATGGGCCAGGCGGTCGCCCATACTGCTGCTGCCCGGGCGGCTGGCGGCTCCGTTATTATAGGTGCTGCGGGCGGCGATAAGGTCGTGGGCACGCTTTACCCTGCTGTAGGTGTCCGGCTGGCGGGAGGCCTCATTTGCTATGCTCCTGGCCGCCTCCATCATCCTGTCGCGCATTGTGTTCTCCTGTCCGCCATAGGGCAGGGAGAAGTAGAAGCTGAACTGGGTTATCACGTACCTGCCGCCGGTGCCCCGGAAGTTATAGTAGCTGCCCACGCTGGCGTCAAGCCATATAAGGTCCGGCCTGTCGTAGCGAAGGGCTGTTATCGCCACGTTTACATCGTTTTGTATGTTCCTGTACTCTGTCACAGAGGAGCCTGTGGGCACAAAGGTGCCGCCGCTGTTCATGCCGCTCAGCACGGTGCCGTTTATGCCCTGCACGCTTACCGGCACGGTATTGCCGCCGGAGCTGATTATCCTGCTCCAGGATATATTCTCAAGGGCCTTATAAGCCGCCTTCTGCCGGGTGCTCAGGCCGCTGTACAGCGAGCCGGTGCCGTTTGCGGTGCTCTCGTAGCTCTGTACTGTCAGCTGTACGCTCTCGAAGCTGTCTACAAGCGTCTGCTGGTCGGTAAGGGTAACTGCGCCCCCATCCTCCAGTGCCCCGGCGCTCACCGGCTGGGCTACAAGAAGCAGGACTGCTAGCAGAACTGACAATAACTCTCTGGATATCTTTTTCATAACTTATCCCTCCTGAAGCTTGCGATATTACTTATATATTATCCTCCAAACCGGGCTTCTTGTCAATGGGAAATTCTTAAATATGAACACTATGTTAATAAGCTGTGAATATCCCTCCTCCGGGCTTGCAAAATCCCCCAAAGTATGTTAAAATGTTACCGTTTTGTAACTATTATAGCTTTTGTCCCATTACTTACTGATTTTGATTGAGAGGTACATTTTATGTTACATAGTCACTACCGTTCAAAGCATATGCGCGTCACCAAAAAGGGCATAGGGCTTCTGGGCCTGATGATGGCGGCTCTACTCGTCTGCGTGAGCCTGCCAACCTGGAGCCCCGGGGCCCGGGCCGCCACTACGCCCACCAGCTTCGGCCTTGCTATGCAGGGTATCACGGCCTATAACGAGGGCTGGATATATGTGTACGGCGGCAAGGGCGGTATGGTCGGGGGCGTCCGCGGTACGGACTGCGCGGGGCTCCTCTACTCCTACTACTCCGACTGCGGCGTGTCCGGCTGCGCGGGGGGAGCTACCAGCCAGGTGCGCCAGAACACGGTCTTCTCGGGGCCCGTCAGCCTGGGGCTGCCCAGGATTCACGGCCTTGCCCTCACCAATTCCGAGCCCGGCGGCTACTCCCATATCGGCATTTATATCGGCAATAACGAGTCCTGCGACAACTCCATGGAGGGCGTGAACATGGTGCGGGCCTCTGTGCAGGAACGCCACTGGGACGGCTGGCATGTCTTTGATATCGGCACCATGTACCCCAAAGACGGCTGGTATGAGTTCGACGGCAGGATGGTCCACTATACCAATTACGAATACGATATTGACACTGAGATAGACGGCTATTTTATAGGCAGCGACGGCTTTGCGTATCTTGAGGACGGCACCCCCGCCCCCATTGACAATGAGCTTTTAAGCAATGTATGGGTCTCCGCTACAGAGGTCGCGGGGTATCTTGAGAGCCAGGGCTGGACCGGCAGCGACGACCCCAATGATATCCCCTTCGACTATAACGCCACCGTCAGCGCCTCCAACGTAAACCTGCGCTCTGAGCCTAACACCAGCTCCAGCGTGGTGGGCCTGCTCTCCAATGGCACCAAGCTCCAGGCCGGCAGCCCTGTCGAGGGCGAGCCGGTTACAGCTCACGGAAACAGCTACCACATGTGGTACCCGGTCACTACAGTCACCGGCCTTGAGGGGTATGTGTCTGAGGCCTATGTTGAGCTGCACCTCAGCGCCCCGGAGGTTACCTCTGACGGCGAGACCGTCACCATGACAGCCGCTGGCTCCTCTGACGACATATATTACACCGTTGACTATACCGACCCCGGCCTGGATGAGAACGGCGACCTGACTATCAGCACCACCCCCTATGTCTCCCCTGTGGCCCAGGTCTCCTGCACCTATAAAGCCGCTGTGATAAAGAACGGGCTCATGGGGCCTGTCACCACCGCCACTGTCATGAGCAACGGCATGATTTTCACCGACTTCACCTATAAGGCATGGTTTGCCGATAAGGTGGACAGGGCTGTTGAGATGGGCGTCCTCAACGGCATAGGCAACGGCAAGTTTGACCCCTACGGCTCCATCACCAGGGCCCAGTTCGTCATAGTGCTGGCAAATCTCTCCGGCGAGGACCTCAGCTCCTATAGCTTTGGCGAAGATATCCCCGGCTTCTCCGATGTTTCAAACAGCGCCTACTATGCAAAGCACCTGGCCTGGGCCGTGGCTAACGGTGTAGTCTCCTCAGGGGACAAGTTCAACCCCAACCAGGAGCTGCCCAGGGAGCAGATGTGCTCCATGATGGACAGGTATCTCACCAATGTTCTTGGTGTCACGGATATTGACGTCTCCCAGGTGGACAAGTTCTCCGACGACAATAAAATTAGCGGCTACGCAAAGGAGGCCGTATACCGTATGCGCGCCCTGGGCATTGTCAGCGGCAACGGCAATAACAGCTTCGACCCCAAAGGCACCTCTGAGCGGTGCGCCGCAAGCGTTGTGGCTGTGCTCTTCCACGATAACGCCATTGTCCCCAACACCTGATATCCCTCCTGATAACTTGGGGTAATCATAGTAAAAGCCATTGCAGTTTCCTGCAATGGCTTTAGTTTTGGTTTAATTATTCCCGTTCACCGTCCAGCAGGCGGTCTTTGGACTCAAGGGCCAGCTCAAGGCAGCCCTTGTCCTCTGAAGTGAGCAGCAGGGTCTCTGCCGGGGCCCTGGCATACTCTCCCGGGCGCTGGGCCCTGAGCGCGTTCTGTGAGACAAAGGCCCTGCCGTCGTCCCCCGGAAGGGGGAAGCAGGTGAGGGAGGCGGTGTTTATGGGGGTGCTCAGCTCCTCCCTGCCGGTCTCGACGGCGGTATCCTTCTCCCACTTATACAGGCTCAGGCCTACTGTCCCCACTTCCCCGCCCAGCGAGCGTACAAAACCGTCCCGGCTGGATATAATGCCGTCTGTAAAGCCCCGGGAGCCGAGGGTTTCCGCCAGGCTGTCCAAGATAAAGGCGTTTTTCAGCCAGCCCAGGTCCAGGTAGCAGTCGAGGCCAAGCTCAGCTGCCAGAGCCTCGCACCCGGCGGAAACCTCCAGCTTTAGGGTATTCTCCCCCAGCAGCCGGAGATTCAGGGCCGTCCTGTCCAAGGCTATGCCGGCCAGCTCTGTGCGGCTTGCAAAAGGGTCTTCCCCATCGCCGTCGTAGTATAGGTTCAGGCTGTAGGCGTTCAGCAGGCCCTGGTACACAGTCACGTCCCCCCGGTCCATAAGGAACTCCAGGACCTTATACAGCAATGGGTCCGCCTCTATTTCCTCATTGGGATGGGTGTTGATGTCGTGAAGGTTTCCCGGGCTGTCCTCATATGATTCTGTGGTGTCGAGAAGCTTTGTGAACCTCATGCACTCCTGGGTGTAGAGGGTTGTGAGGGCCTTGCGCTGGGCTGTGGCGTCCTTTTGGAAGTAATACTGGAAGTTGAAATCCGCGGCGCAGCGGGCCTCGGTGGAGCTGGCCTCTATCTTCACCCAGCCCGGCTCTGTAGTGAGCAGGCTGTAAATGCCGAACCCCAGGGCGCTAAGCCCCAGGGCAAGGCATAGGACAAAGGCGATAAACTTTCGTCCTATATGGTTCTCGTTGAGCTCCACCCGCTCTACCTTAGGCAGTGCAGGGGGCCTTTTTTCCCTGTTCCCCATCAGAATATGACTGCAAACAGCAGGGCGAGCAGGAACAGGGCTATCACTGCTCCGATTATGCAGAAGCTGATGACCGCTCCCTTTTTGCAGGCCTTATAGTTTCTGATATAGTTTTTCTTTTTAAAGATGACTGCGGCAATTATGCCCAGTATCGGTAGCAGCAGGGAGAGTATCATATACCAGATATTGCCGGTATCGTGCAGGGGCGTGTCTAAAATGCTGCTGGCGTCAACTGTGTCCTCCTCCTCGTGCTCCTGGGGCGTGCTGCCGTCCCGGATTGTGATGGACTTCATGGGCACGCCCTTCTCCCGGATAGTTTTATACTCCTCCAGCTCCTTCTTATTGCCGTAAACAAAGTGGTTATTCCCTATGTCCGTAAGCTCCGGCTGGTCGGTGCTGTAGTCGTGTATGGAGGGGTCGTAGGTAAAGAGCACCTTGTTTTTCTCCAGGATAGGGTCCGGGATGGGTATTGCCGAGATAAGGGAGCGGGTGTAGGGGTGCATCGGGAAGTTGAAAAGCTCCTCGGCCTCGGCTATCTCTACAATCTTGCCCTTATAGATAACGCCTATTCTGTCTGAGATAAAGCGCACTATTGAAAGGTCGTGGGCGATGAACAGGTAGGTCACGTCCCGCTCCTGCTGGAATTTCTTCAGGAGGTTTAAGACCTGGGCGCGTATTGAAACGTCCAGAGCGGAGATTGGCTCGTCCGCCACTACCAGCTCCGGCTCCATTACCATGGCCCGGGCCAGGCCTATGCGCTGGCGCTGGCCGCCGGAAAATTCGTGTGGATAGCGGGTCAGGTGCTCGGGAAGCAGGCCCACCTCGGTTATCATGTTCTTGACCTTCTCTACGCGGTCGGCCTCGTTCTCAAAAAGATGGAAGTTATATAAGCCCTCTGAAACGATATAGTCAACGGTGGCCCTCTCGTTCAGTGAGGCCGCCGGGTCCTGGAAGACCATCTGGATGTTACGGATTACCTCACGGTCCAGTGAGCGGGGGATTTTGCCGTTGATGGGCACGCCCTTATAGAGTATCTGTCCCGCCGCGCAGGGGTTTACCCTGATAACTGCCCTACCGATGGTGGTCTTGCCAGAGCCCGACTCGCCCACCAGGGAGAAGGTCTCCCCCTTATAGATGTCGAAGGAGGCGTTCTGCACCGCTTTAACGGCGCTGTCCCCCTTGCCGAAGGTGATGTCCACGTTGCGGATGGACAGCAGCACCTCCCGGCCGGTGGCAGGGTCTATGGGCCCATGCTCCGGCAGATGGCGCGTTTTGGCGCCGGTATCAACAGTTGTGGTTGCCATATGCTGTCCCTCCTATATATTGAACGCTCGCATGAGCTTCTCGTGGATATCCTGTATAAGCTCGGGCTTCTCCGTCTTGGGGGCCCTGGGGTCCAGGAGCCAGGTCTTGGCGAAGTGGGTCTCCGTCACCGGGAACATCGGGGGCTCCATGAGGGTATCCAGCTTCAGGCAGTAGGGGTTCCTGGGGGCGAAGGGGTCGCCCACTATCTGGTTATAGAGCGAGGGCGGCGTGCCGGTTATGGAGTAAAGCTTGGTATTGCGCTGGGCCAGCTGTGGCAGGCTTGAGAGCAGCGCCCAGGTGTAGGGGTGCCGGGGGTCGTAGAAGACCTCCTCGACCTGGCCCAGCTCCACTATCTGCCCGGCGTACAGCACCGCCACGCGGTCGGCTATATTCGCCACGACCCCCAGGTCGTGGGTGATAAACACGATGGTATAGCCGAACTCCTTCTGCAGGTCCTTGATGAGCTTGATTATCTGGGCCTGGATGGTAACGTCCAGGGCCGTTGTGGGCTCGTCGCATATGAGTATCTTAGGCTGGCACGAAAGGGCAATGGCTATAACTATACGCTGACGCATGCCTCCGGAATACTGGAAGGGGTAGTCGTCGAATCGGGCCTCGGCGTTGGGTATGCCCACCTTGTGCATGAGCTCTATTGCCCTTGCCCTGGCCTCCACCTCTGAGCAGTTCTGGTGCTTCAGGATAATGGAGGTTATCTGCTTGCCGATGGTGATAATCGGGTTAAGGGAGGTCATGGGGTCCTGGAAAACTGTGGCAATCCTGCGGCCCCGAATCTGGGCCCAGTCCCCGGCAAACTTCACGTTGGCAAGGTTTAGGGTACAGGTACCGTGGAGTGCTTCGGCAGTCTCGTCAATATACCTCACCCTAAAGACCACCTTGTCGAAAACAGCGTCGTCCATCGGGTCAACGCCCAGCTGCATGGCCTTCTTTATCTCTTTAAGGAGCCCCCTTATAAGGCTTATGCGCCTATGGAAAGGGTAGCGCCCAACGGAGAGGTATATCTCCTTGGCGAGAATTTCGTTGCGCTTCTTCTGCTCGGCGCTTATCTCCACAGAGGTCTCCTTAGCGTACTGGGCCTTCAGCTCCTCCATACGCTTATTGAAGCCGGCCTGGTAGCTGCTGTCGGCCTTCACGTCGGCGGCGTTCTTCTTTACCTTCGCCTCGTATTCCTGCTGCAGGCGCTTTATCTGGTTGTCAAGGCCCTTTATCTCGTTGCCCAGCTTTTTTATCTGCTCCTTGTCGGTCCGGGCGTCCAGGGTCTGGCGCAGGTTGAAGGCCTCAGCCCGCTTAAAGCGAAGCTCCTCTATGCGATCCCTATGCTCCCCGGCCTCCTGGTCGCTGACGCTCATCTTCTGCTTGCGCTCGCTTTCCAGCTCCAGTATCCTCCTGTAGGTGGCGGAGCCGTGCTCCAGCTTTGCGTACTCGTCCAGCTTCTTCTGGGTGCTGGCAATGGTATTGCGGGCGGTGCCCATGAGCCTTACGTGGGTGTCGGCAAGTTCCTCGTCGTTGAAGATAATTTTGCCGTTATCTATGAAGCCGTTGGAGTCCAGCATACCCGCAAAGGTCTTTGTAAAGACGGACTTGCCAGAGCCGGATTCGCCCACTATGGCGATGGACTCGTTCTCGTAAATGTCAAGGTTTATGCCCCTGATGGCGGTGAGTATGCGCCCGCGCACCCGGAACTTTACCTCCAGGTCCTTTATAGACAGCAGGACTTTCCTGTTATTCATTTCCATGAAAAGCCCTCCTTACATATGGGTCCTGGGGTCGGACGCGTCGCCCAGGTTCTGGCCGACAACGTACAACACCACTGCGACGATGGAAGCCACCGCCACCGGGCTCCAGAACTCGAACTGCCAGCCGTTGGTGACCATGGCGGGCTCTGCCTCGAATATCAGCCGGCCCAGGGACATATCCTTTAGGCCCACGCCGATATAGGCCAGGAACACCTCGTAGGAAATGTATGAGGGTATCTCGGTCGCAGACAGGGTCACGATAACAGAGGTCATGAAGGGCAGGATATTCCTGAAGGCAATGCGCCTTATAGGGGTGCCAAGGCACTTTGAGGCCAGGTTATACTCCCTGTCCCGGATTATAATGACCTGGGTGCGGATAAAGTATGCAACTCCCAGCCAGCCGGTGACTGTCAGGGCGAATACCATTGTCCAGAAGCTGGCGGTGAGGGTCAGCACCAGCACGGAAATCAGCAGCACGTAGGGGATGTTGGCGATGGTGTTATAGACCTCCATCATGAAAACATCCACCTTCTTGGAGAAGCCCCACACTGCCCCCACCATAATGCCAATGCTGAGGTTTATTACCGCGCACATAAGGGCCAAGGATATGGATATCCTGGACCCCACCCAGACGGTGTCGAAGGTGGGCTCGCCGGAGCCGCCGGAGCCCAGTATCCAGCTCAGGCTGAAGCCGAACTTCTCTATTGCCGCCCCTGGCATAAGGTGCTTTGTAGTGGAATCGGTTATATTTGCGTAGCGGTCATAGGTTATCAGGGTGGGGTATACATAGGCGAAAATAATTATCAGCACCAACAGCCCCAGCATGATAATGTTTATCTTCTTTTTAAAGAACACCCGGAACACCGACTGCCAGTAGGAGTACCTGGGGGCGGTTATTTTTTCGGCCTCCGTGTCGCTGTGCTCCACGAAGGAGAAGAGCTCCTCCTCGGGCAGGCCCAGCTCTTTAAGGTTTGTAAGTTCAGATTTCATCTCTCTACCTCCTCATTAGCGGCTCTTGCTCGTGAACGAGATACGCGGGTCGACTATTGACATGAGCACGTCGCCCAGGATGATGGCCACCACCGACAGCATACCGTAGAACATCGCCACGCCTACGATAACGCCGTTATCGTAGAAGTTGATGGCCTGGGTCAGCAGGTTGCCGGTGCCGGGGACCACGTACACGCGCTCGGTGATGATGGCGCCGGTGAGCGCGCCCAGTATTGTCCCGGGGATACCGTGGACGATGGGTATGGCCGCGTTCTTCAGGATGTGCTTTGCGAATATCTCATTCTCAGAGAGCCCTCCGGACCGGGCGAACTTCACATAGTCCGAGTTCATCTGGTCTATCATGTACCTTCTGAGCCACTTCATCAGGTTCGCCACCGAGGGCAGCGCCAGGGACACAATGGGCAGCACATACATAAGCGCGGTGCCGTTGTTCACGTCGAAGGTGGTGGGCAGGCCCATTGAGCCGCCTATGGCCTTGAACAGGAAGATATAGGCAAGGCTCGGCACCGCCATGATGAACACGATATAGAAGGTGCCCAGCTTATCCACAATGCCGTCCTTATGCCTTGCCATGAACACGCCAAGGGGCAGGCCCAGGGCGTATGCCATGATACTGGCTAAAATGCCGATGCTGAAGGAGAAGGCGACCTTGGAGCGCCCGCCCCTTCTTGTAAGGACGTTGGTATAGTCGTCTTCAAAGCGGGACTGGAGCAGCTCGGAGCCTGCAAGGGAGCCCTCAAGATAGATTGCAGTGTGCAGGTCGTCGGCGCTCTCCTCCACGTGGCCGCTTGGGAATACCGTGGGCCTTGTAACATAGGAGCCCTGGCTCTGGAGCATGGTCTCAAGAACATCGTGGTCCTTGTTCACCGAGTATGATGTACCCAGGTTTATGGTAATGAGGTTCTGGTGCAGGTACGGGAATTTGTCGTCAAAGTACAGCAGGTACTTATGCTTTGTGCCGTTGCCCATTATTGCCGGGGAGAACTTCTCCCCGCCGTAGACCGGGTCATGGGTGGTGAAGGTAAGCTCGCGCTTGCCGATATCAACGTCCTCGTCCACATAGTGGATGGTGTCGATAGTGACGATGCTGGAAAAATAGCTCCATAGCCTTGAGACCAGGGGCCTGTCCTTATGGGCGAAAAGCTCCGCCTGGCCCCCCGCGGCGACCTTCCGCCGGGAGGTTACTGCCTTGAGGCGCTCCACCTTATAGCCCTGGCTCTCGTAGTAGTCTGTGAACTCCTTGACATACTGGGCCACGACGCCCTCGTCATCCTCGGGCTTGCGGCCTAAGTCCGTAGCCTCGTCCTTGGTCTCGGGGTCAAGCTTGCCCTCCCTGACCTGCTCGTTGAGCCAGTCGTTATAGTTCACATAGTGGAGGTAGCCGTAGTCCTGCCAGCGGCGGTAGGTATAGGTGGTGCGGGCGTTGTTCTGCAGCTTGCGGTAGACCTCGTCCTCCGCAAAGATGGTCGTGCGGTCCAGCAGAGAGTATATCAGCATCATGACTATCGCCACCACTATGACGATAGAGATAAGGCCGTGTAAAAATCTTTTTAGAATATATTTTGCCATATTATCATCTACTTTTTCATATTATCATCTGCGGTTTGCTTTCTTTTATATTTCTTGTAAATATAGAGATTGGGGATGGAGCCATACGGCCCCATCGCCCACTCTCATAAGCGGATAGACCCTCTAAGTCTATCGTTATGCTCGGCCGGGCGAGCCCGGCTTCTTTCTCAGCAGTCCATCATGCTATCTGTGATAGCATGCCTTAGCCTTTACTAATATAGTAAAGCTCCGGGACATATAAAATCCTTAGAATTTGAATGTGGTTCAAATTCTTGTATATCCCTAGGATTTGAACGAAGTTCAAATCCGTGTGTATTTACTAATTGCTCTGCAATTAGTAAATACCAATGCACTTGGTCATATAACCGTTGTAGTTCGGCAGGAAGGTGTCAACATAGGAGCAGGGGTCCTGATAGTCAGGAGACCAGCCGGAGAGGTCGAACAGGTCATAGTTAGCCTCATAGCCGCGCTCGATGTTGTAGCCGGTGGCGTACCAAACCTTGTTATCGGGGCAGTCAACCAGGTCGATGATGACCTTGCCGCCCAGGTTCTTCTCAACCTGCTGCTTGAAGGCGTTCACGGCGTTGGTCCTGGTGGGGCTCTGAGAGGGGTACACAAAATCCAGGTGTACGGGGTTGCTCTCGTCAACGGTGATACCGTTGGCAGCCAGCTCCTCAAGAGCTATCTCCAGCTCGGACTGGGCATACTCCACGTTGAACCAGCCGTCGAAGCCGTCGCCGGTGCCGCGTCCGTTCTCAGCATTGGGGTCGTCCTTATAAACGGTAATCTTCACGCCGTCAGCGTCCAGCTGGGCCTGCATAATCTTGCCGTAGTCGGTGCCCGCGGGGAAGGTGGTGTCCACGCCGTTCACAGGCACGGTCACGTCCTCGCTGAGGGTGACGAAGGTGGCGGGGGTGTAGGTATTGCGCAGGCAGAGCTCCGCAATGTCGTCGCCCACGTTCTGAGCGTTCCAGGTCACGCGGTCAACAGAGCAGGCAAGGGCGCGGCGGAAGTGCACGTTGTTCATGGCCGCATGGGTAACTTCCTTCTGCTCGTCGGTCTGCTTGGAGACAGCGTCAGAGGCGTTGTTGCTGTTGGCCCAGGCTGCGCGGTTGATGTTCAGGAAGTTGAAGTAGGAGGTGGAGCCGGTGGCGGAAACGTATACGTAGGTGTCGAACACGCTCTTCTCGTCGCCGTCCATCTTCTCCTCCTTAGCCATAACCAGGGTGGAGCTGTTAATGCCGTAGTTGTCGATGGTGCGGGCCTTCACGTCGTTATAGCCCTTGGTGGGGTCGGAGCCATCGTTGAACAGGTAGGACATGGACTTAATGGTAACATTCTCAGCATCCCAGTACAGGGGGTTGGCCTTGTAGGTGATTGAGTTGTCCGCGGTAACATTGGTGATAAGGAAGGGACCGCAGTAGGCGATATGGTCGGGGTCGCGACCGTACATATAGTTCTCGTCGGCGTCGTCAAAGTCGTCGCCGAACTTACCGCCCTGGGCGGTGTAGTAGCTGCGGCTCAGGGGCAGGGAGATGCCGTAGTGGAGCATGGAGGTGAAGTAAGGAGTCTTCTTCTCCAGGGTGTACTCCAGGGTGTAGTCGTCGATAGCCTTGATTCCTACGCCGTCAATATCGCACTTACCGTCAACGTAGTCGCCCACGCCCACAACATAGCCGATGAACAGGGTCTCAAGGCCTGCCTGGGAGTCCAGCATATGCTGCATACCGGCAACCCAGTCGTCAGCGATAACGTCGCCCACCTCGCGGCCCTGGCTGTCCACCCACTTCACACCCTTGCGGATGTGGAAGGTGTAGGTCAGGCCGTCCTCGGAAACATCATAGCTCTCGGCCAGTGCGGGAAGCTCGCGGTCCTCGCCGTCGTAGTACAGGAGGCTGTCCACGCTGCCGATTGAGTAGGTAGCGTCGCCCGCGCGGCTGGTGTTCACCATGTCATAGGTGGTGGGCATCTCACCGAAGGCCAGGTTCAGGCTGTCCTTGAGCTGATAGCCGTGAGAGGTCAGGTACTCGGTAGCTGCCGCACGGTACTCGCCGGTGCCGCGCTTCTCGTTGAGCAGCTTCTTCAGGGCGTCGCGGTCCTCGGTCTTCAGAACCTTGTCGGTGATAAGGGCGTACTGATAACGTCTGTCGTCAGAGCCCCAGCCGTTGGAGGTAACTGAGCCGGGGGCAACGGCGCTTATCTGGTACTGTCCGCCGTTGCAGCGGGTGGGCTGCATAACGCCGGAAGCCATCAGCTTCGCCTCAGCCAGAGCCTCCAGGGCCCAGCGGCGGTTCTGGTCCTCAATCTCTGCGGCGTAAGCCTCGCAGAGCTCGTGGAACTCGCTCAGATTGAACTCATAGTAGTAGTCGGAAATCTCGTCGTAGTCGTCGCTGTCAATGCTGGGGATGGTCCAGCCGGTGTCGGTGGGCTCCTCGTCCTCCCCGCCTACATCGCTGCTCTCCTCAGTGCTGCTGGCTTCACTGCTCTGGCTGCTTTCCTCTGATGATGAGCCGGAGGAATTGCCGCTGTCGTTGCCGCAGGCGGCAAACACGGTGACCAGCATCAGCATAGCCAGCATCAGCGCCAAAGCGCGCTTAACTGTCTTGTTCATGTTCATCGTCGTCCTTTCTTCTGCTAATATATGTTGAGAGTTAAGGCTCCGGCCTTAACTCCTGCAACCACGCATATTTCTCTCCCGGAACTTTCATTTTTGCGGCTGTTCCAAAAGACTGTACAAAATATTGTATGAACAAATTATAAACCCACATAGCGGCACTGTCAAGCTTTTTCCTCATGAATAGGCCAAATTGAGATACAATAACGCAAAATACAAAAATGTATGCGCTTTTTTGTGCATTTTTACAGTTTTGAAAGTTTGCCATGTCTTTCCTGCAATACCTTCCCCGGGCAACTTTAGGCTTGTAATTATTTGGGATACGTATTATAATGTTGGTTAGTATACTATAGACTAAGGATTGATGCCCTCTGACGCCCGAAAACCAACCCTTTGCCCAGTGGGACGCCTCCCCCCTGCCGGTCATTGCCTTCGCCCGCGGCTCCCACGCCCTTATCTATTATAACAGCGCCGCCTCCCCCCTTAACCCCGAAGCCTTTTTTGAGGGCCTGACAGCCCCTGAAGCCGGGGCCTTTGCCGCCGCTTTGGAGGGCTCTCCCGAGGCCCCTGTCTTTCTGCACGTGGGTGAGGAGGTGTATAACCTACTGCCTGTCCCGGGAGACCGCGCAGTCTGCTGCCTGTTCCAGCAGGTTACCGTCTACTATAACCGCACCCGGGACACCCTGGACCAGGCCATTATGGCCAGCCAGGCCAAGACTACCTTTCTCTCGGAGATGTCCCACGATATCAGGACTCCTATGGGGGCCATAGTGGGGCTTACGGACATAGCCCTGGCCCAGGAGGGAGCCCCCACCAAGGTCAGCGAGTGCCTTGAGAAGATAAAGGTCGCCTCGGGGCATATGATGTCCCTTTTAAACGAGGTTCTGGATATGTCCCGCATTGAGAGCGGGCGGGTGCAGATACAGGCCGAGCCCACCAATATAGCTGACCTCCTCCATGAGATACTCATTGTGGCAAAGCCCCAGGCAGCTTCCGGGGGGCTCCAGTTTGTGCTGGATATGGGCCGGATAGCCTGTGAAAACCTCACCCTGGACGCTGTGCGCCTGAAACAGGTCTGCCTGAACCTTTTGTCAAACGCCGTGAAGTACACCCCCAAGGGAGGCCGGGTAGAGCTGAGCTTTGCCGTGCTGCCGGCGGGGGATAATACCGTCACCATGCACGTGCAGGTAAAGGACAACGGTATTGGCATGAGCCGGGAGTTCCTTATGAAGCTCTTCACCCCCTTTGAGCGGGAGGAAAAGAGCTCCGTGCACAGGATACAGGGCACAGGCCTTGGAATGACAATTACAAAGAACCTGGTGGAGCTTATGGGCGGGCAGATTCAGGTGGAGAGCGAGACTGACAAGGGCAGCTGCTTTACACTGGATATCCCTTTCCCCGCAGGGTCCGACCCGGAGCCTGACAGCTCCCTGAAGGGCTGCAGGGCCCTGCTCCTTGACAGCGACGAGCGGCAGGCGGGACTCACCCTGGCCCTGCTGGAGGAGCTGGGGCTTAGCTGCGACCGGGCGTCCAGCGCCGATGACGCGGTAATGCTTGTAAACGACAGCGGTATCATGGGCACGGAGTACCAGTTCCTGCTCACGGCGGATAAGCTCCAGGGGGCGGAGATAACCATACTGCTCTCGGAGCTGCGGGGCAGGCTTGGTCCTCAGCTCCCCATACTGCTGCTCACCGCCAGCGACTGGAGCCAGATAGAGTATGTGTTCACCCGCTCCGGTGTTGACGGCTTTATACCCCTGCCGCTTTTTAAAAGCAAGCTTGCCCAGTCCCTGGCAGCCCATCTTGGCGGCGGCAGCCGCCAGGCTATTGCCGAGCCCGCCCGCTGTGATTTAAGCGGCCTTCGGCTGCTGCTTGCAGAGGACAACGAGCTGAACCGGGAGATAGCCGGGGAGCTTATCGGGGACGCGGGGGCCGAGATTGACTTTGCCGAGGACGGGCAGCAGGCTGTTGACATGTTCACAGAAAGCCTGCCCGGAACCTATGACGCAATACTCATGGATGTACAGATGCCGGTAATGAACGGCCTTGAGGCCACGGCCCGGCTCAGGTCCCTTCAGAGGCCGGACGCAAAGACTGTGCCAATAATCGCCATGACCGCCAACGCCTTTGTAGAGGACGTGAAAAAGTCCCTGGAGGCCGGCATGAACGCCCACCTGTCAAAGCCCCTGGACATTGACAAGGTCCTCTCCACCATAGACGGCCTCACAAGGGGGCGGCAGACATGAGGGAATACCAGGAGAAGTACCTGAAAAACCTCCGCAGGGTCTATGAGCTCAACGCCATCCCCGCCGGTCTGCCGGACCCCAGGGAGTATGCCTCTGAGCGTGCCCTCAGGTTCCGGGAGCTCCAAAAGCTCAAGGAGGAGAATACCGCCATGCTCCGCCGGGAGCTGTTCCCTCTGCTTGACAATATTATCACCGCGCTGCCCGGGGAAATTCAGAACCTGGAGGAGTTTGCCGCCAGTATGAACGACAGGGGGATGTACCTGGACCTGGGGCTCTGCTGGTATCTGCACAACGCCATAATAACCTACGCCCGCCACTGGGGTGAGCGCAACCTTTTAATAAGGCACCTGTACCACGGGGCCATGTCCCTGTTCTATATGCAGGAGATACTCCGCCGGGCCGAGCGCACGGATTACTGCCGGAAGATGAGCCTGCTCTTTGGGGAGGCGGCGTCCTATATCAGGCAGTACGACCAGATAGAGGATATGGAGACAAGGGGCTATATCCACCGGGCCATGGGCAATCTGGCACTCGCCTATGCCGGGCTCGACGAGGCCGACGGCCGGCGCAAGCTCTCCGCCATACGCCGCTCCCTTCAGATACTTGAGGACCCTGTGTACCATGAGAAATCCCCGGAGCTCCCCTGGAAGCTGTACATCACAAAGTCCCACCAGGAGCGCACCACCGCCCTGGGAGTGCTGAGGGCCGGGGTAGCTGACCCTCAGATACAGCACGAGGTCATGGTCTCCGCCGAATATGTTATGGACGAATTCAGCCGCCGTCCGGGAGGCCAGGTGCCCCTGCGCTGGCGCTATGCCTATGAGGCCGCCCAGTACCACTGCGGCGTGCGCACCCTGTCATACCTGCTCAACTGGCTTGAGGGGGTGTATATGGAGCGGGACGAACAGGATTACTCCCCCGAGGGCTTTTACTGCAATATGTTCCTCCCGGCCCTGTATGCCTCATACCTTGACCATAGCCGGGAGGACCTGTACAGCAAAAAGTACGTGTTAAGCTTCATGTACCGCCGCCTTGAGAAATACGTGCGCAGAATGCCGGACCATCAGCTCAGCGAGTCCACCCTTAGCAATCTTCTAGCCTGCCTGCAGAGCTTTGTGGAGTACCCCGACGGCATACAGGAGAAGGATTTTATCCTGACCCTTGTGGTCTGCCGCAGCCCGGACGGCTACGCCGCCTCCTATATGGCGGCGCAGATAGCACGTAGGATGGTGAAAAGGGCCCTGAAGGACTGTCCTGAGGCCCTGCTCGGGGCCCTGGGTCTAAATGACGCTGAGTCCCTTAGGGCACATAGGGGCAGCCTTGAGGAATTTGTATACGAGGCCTGCCTGCTGCACAATGTGGGTGATATGGCCTTTAGCAACTTCCGGCGGCGCATAGGCCGCAGTCTTCTGGAGGAGGACGAGAATTTAATCCGCTGCCATGTGTACGCCGGGGCGAAGCTCCTCAGCCAGAGCCCGTCCACCAGGCCGTATGTATACGCGGCCCTGGGGCACCACCGCTTTTTTGACGGCAGCGGCGGCTATCCGGCGGAATACCACCGGTCGGAGGACCCGAACGTAATGCTCACGGACCTTGTGAGCGCCGCCATACATCTTGTGCACCTCATGGACGCCAGAGATACAGGCCCTGACGGTTCCCTGCCCTTGGACGAGGCCCTGGCTAAGCTGAAATCCGAGTCCGGCACCCGGCTCTCCCCGGTCTGGTGCAGGCTGCTTATTGAGATGGAGCCGGAGCTCAGGGAGTACCTTCGCAGCGGCCAGGCCGAGGCCTTCCAGGCGGCCTTCCGGCTTTTGAGAGGCTGAAAAAATGAAAGGAGTGGATTTATGCCTTCATCCCCTTTGGAGCTGCCCTTTCAGATGGGCCAGGTCCTTTTGGAAAACGGCGCTGAAATATCCCGGGTCCAGGAGACTATGGAGCGTGTGGCCCGGGCCTATGATATAGAGGGCTTTGACGTATATGTGCTTACAAACTCCATCTTCGCCACAGCTACTGAGGACGGCGTGAGCCATAGCACCACCTTCAGGTATGTCCCCGGCACGGCGGTGCACCTGGGGAGGATAATGGCTGTGAACCAGCTGTCAAGGGAGATAGCCGAGGGCCTGCACACGCCCGGTGAGGCCATGAAGCGGCTCTCTGACATCCGCACCCTCCCCTATTCCCCCTTCCTCTCCCGGATGCTCTGCTGCGCCGTAGGCAGCGCCGCCTTCAGCTTCCTGTTTGGGGGCAGCTGGGTAGACGCTGTGGTGGCCTTCTTCTGCGGGCTGGTGCTGGAGGCGTACCTAGACTTTACGGCCAGGAAAAAGCTCTCAAAGTTCCTGACGAACCTATCCGCAAGTGCTCTTGTGACCCTCTGCGGCGCGGCATTTTTCCTCCTGGGACTTGGGAATAATATGGACAAAATAATAATCGGCTCAATCATCCGCCTGGTGCCCGGGGTTGCCCTCACCAACTCTATCCGGGACTTCTTTTCCGGCGACTACCTCTCCGGGGCAATAAGGATGCTTGACGCCCTGCTTGTGGGCGGCTGCATAGCCGTCGGGGTGGGCTTTATAATCCGGGTGCTCTCTTTGCTGACAGGGGGTGCGCTGCTATGACCGGGCTTATGGCTATAGCAGGGGGCTCCCTGCAGGTGCTGGTGGCCTTTGTCTCCACCATCGCCTTCGCCGTCATCTTCCATGCCCCAAGAAAGGAGCTGTTCTTTACCGGCCTTACCGGGGGAACCGGCTGGCTTGTGTACCTTCTGGCGGGGGCCCTCGGCAGCGGCGTTGTCGCCTCCTCGTTCCTGGCTACCCTGGCCCTGGCCTGGCTCTCAAGGGCCTTCTCCTTCTCCCGCAGGGCCCCGGTGACAGTCTTCCTTATCTGCGGCATCTTCCCGCTGGTGCCCGGGGCGGGGATATATTATACCGGCTATAATTTCTTTATGGGTAACGACGCCCTGGCCCTTGAAAAGGGCCTTGAGACTATCAAGATAGCCGTCGCCATAGCCCTGGGCACAGGCATAGTCCAGTCTCTGCCGCCGTTTTTATTCCACCGTAAAAAGAGGTGATACCTTGCCCCGCAGGATAATAGAGATTACAAAAAACGACGGGGGCCAGCGCCTTGACCGCTTCCTCCTGAAGGCTTACCCGAACCTGCCCCAGAAGGTGCTGTATAAGTGCATACGGACTAAAGACGTGAAGCTAAACGGCGCGCGCTGCAAGCCGGATTCCCGGCTCATCCCGGGGGACCTGCTCACTGTCTTCTGGCAGGAGGAGTATTTCCAGGTGGGGCCCCGGGACTATGACTTTCTCAAGGCCCCCAAGAAGCTCTCCGTCGTCTACGAGGACGGCAATATAATGCTTCTGGACAAGCAGCCCGGGCTTATAGTCCATCCGGACGAAAACTACCACTTCGACTCCCTTATTGCCCGGGTGCAGCACTACCTCTACGATAAGGGAGAGTATAATCCCGAGGACGAGAGCTCCTTCGCCCCCGCCCTTGTAAACCGCATAGACAGAAACACCGGCGGCATAGTGATGGCGGCAAAGAACGCCGAGTCTCTCAGGGTGCTGAACCAGAAGGTAAAGGACAGGGAGCTTGTGAAGCTGTACCTCTGCATAGTCTGCGGCAGTCTTAAAGAGAAGTCCGCGCTCTTAACAGGCTATCTTGTAAAGAACGAGGCACAGAACAGGGTATATATAGACCCGGAGCCCTCCCCGGGGGCAAAGACTATACGCACCCAGTACCGGGTGCTGGAGGAGCGGGGCGGGCTGTCCCTGCTGGAGGTCAGCCTGCTCACCGGGCGCACCCACCAAATACGGGCCCATATGGCTTCAATAGGGCATCCCCTGGCCGGGGACGGCAAGTATGGCAGGAACAGCGTAAACAAAAGCCTCGGGCTCAAGTGGCAGGCGCTGTATTCCTATAAGCTGGGCTTCCGGTTTACCAGCCCCGCCGGCTGCCTCCAATACCTTAACGGCCGGGACTTCACTGTGCCGAAGGTCTGGTTCTTGGATGAATTTTACAGGAAGGAGCGATTAAATGCTGAGATTTGAAATGTCCGTCACCCTGCCCCCCGCCGCCCAGGCCCTGCGGCAGGAGGTCTTTATGGAGGAGCAGGGGTTTTCCTATGAGTTCGACGAGACAGACAATGCCGCCCTGCACCTGGTGCTTTTTGACGGCGGGGAGGCCGTGGCCTGCTGCCGCATGTTCCCCGACGGGCCCGACTCCTGGCATATAGGCCGGGTGGCGGTGAAAAAGGACCGCCGGGGCCAGCGCCTTGGGGCGGCTGTCATGGAGGAGGCCGAGGCCGCCCTGTCCCTGAAGGGCGCTAAAAAGGCTGTGCTCTCGGCCCAGGCACAGGCCGCGGGCTTTTACAGGAAGCTGGGCTATGTCCAGGTGGGGGAGGAGTACCTTGACGAGCACTGCCCCCATGTGGACATGGAGAAACTGCTGGGCAAGACCCCGGCGGGTATAAAGGAATGAGCAAAATGCGAGTTATCCACCTTATCGGCGGCGGCGACACCGGCGGCGCCAAGACCCATGTGCTCCACCTTCTGCGGGAGCTGAACCGCTCTATCGACGCCCAGCTTGTATGCTTCCGGCGCGGTGAGTTCTCGGACGACGCCCAGCGCATGGGCGTGCCCATCCATGTGATAGAGAGTGGCAACCCCCTTATCGGCCTTCGGGAGCTGAGAAAGCTTCTGGAGGGCCAGAGGGTAGATATCATCCACTGCCACGGGGCCAGGGGAAACCTGATGGGAAACCTTTTAAAGCACTTTATCAAGGCCCCTGTGGTCACCACCGTCCACAGCGACTACAGGCTGGACTATCTGGGCCGTCCTGTGGCAAGGCTCAGCTACGGCACCACCAATCTTGTGGCTCTGAGACGGATGAACTATTATATCGGGGTCTCCGACAATATCACGGACTTGCTCATACAGCGCAACTTCCATGTTGACCGCATTGAGAATATACACAACGGCATAGACTTCACTACCCCTATTAACTGCGTCCCAAGGGAGGAATTCCTGCACTCCATTGGCATGGAAGTGAAGCCCGGAGATGTGGTTGCCGGGATAGTCGCCAGGCTCTCCCCTGTAAAGGACATCCCCACCCTTCTGAGGGCTATGAAGCTGGCCTGTGAACAGGAGCCCCGGCTCAAGCTCGCCATAGCAGGCGACGGCGAGGACAAGGACAAGCTCACCCAGCTCACGGAGGAGCTGGGGCTCTCGGATAGGGTGTGCTTTGCGGGCTGGGTGAAGGACGTAAACTCCTTCTTTAACGCCATCGACATTGCCCTGCTCACCTCCCTGAGCGAAGGCTTCCCCTACTCCCTCACAGAGGGCGCGAGAATGCACAAGGCCACTATCTCCACAGACGTGGGCGGCATACCGGCGCTGATAAAGGACGGCGAGACCGGCATACTCTTTACCCCCCGGGACGAGAAGGCCCTCTCGCGGCACCTTCTGGACCTTGCCAGGGACCCGGAGCGCCGCCGTGCGCTTGGGGACCGGTTGTATGAAAAGGCCCGGGAGGAATACTCCATTGAAAGCATGGTCCGGCGGCAGCTGGAGATATACAACCGGATATTGGAGCGCGAGGCCAGAAAGGAGCGCCGGTGCAAAACCCGGAAGGAGCGCCGGGACGGCGTAGTGGTCTGCGGGGCCTACGGGCACGGCAACGCCGGGGACGACGCCATACTCAAGTCCATCCTCCACTCTGTGCGGGAGCTGGACGAGTATGTGCCCATCACGGTGCTGGCGAAGAACACCCTCAGCATAAAGGAGCGCTACAGGGTCAACGCCGTCTACACCTTCAATATACCGAAGATACTCTGGCATATGCGCGGGGCGCGGCTCTATATCAACGGCGGCGGCACACTTATACAGAACGCCACAAGCCATAGGAGCCTCTGGTACTATCTGTTCACCCTCTGGGCCGCCAAGCGCTGCGGGTGCAAGGTGGCAATGTACGGCTGCGGCATTGGCCCTGTGAAGGGCAAAAGGAATATAAAGCTTGCAAGCTGGGTGCTGAACAGCTCTGTGGACTCCATCACCCTTAGGGAGCCGGACTCCGTTTCCGAGCTTGGGCGCTACGGCGTCAACAGGCCCAGTATACGCCTTGGCAGCGACCCCGCGCTGGTGCTGAAGCCCGCCCCTGTCTCCCAGGCGGACAAGCTGCTCACGGACCACGGGCTGGACCCTGAGGGAAAATATATCTGCTTTTTGCTTCGCACCTGGTGGGGCTTTTCCGGGAAGGCCCCGGTGCTGGCGGCGGCGGCTGAGTACGCCAGGGACAGGCTGGGGCTCACCCCGGTCTTCCTCTCCATCAACTCCCTCCAGGACGGCGCGGCGGCAAGGGTGGTCATGGACAAGATGAAGAAGCCCGGCATACTTCTTGACGGCATTCAGAGCCCGGAGCTGCTCATCTCCCTCTTGGGCCGCATGAGCGTCGTGGTCTCCATGCGCCTGCACGGCCTGATATTCTCCTCCCTCTCGGGGGCGCCGCTGGTGGGGGTCAGCTACGACCCGAAGATAGGGTCCTTTATCCGGTATCTTGACTACGGAGAGTGGATTGATTTAAGCGCTGTAACCGAGGAATGGCTGCGGACCGCCATAGACGGCGCAGTAGAGCTGCTGCCCAAGCGCCAGGAGCTCAGGGAGAAGACCCTCAGGCTCATAGAGGTGGAGAAGGTGAACGCCCAGGCCGTGAAGGAGCTTTTATAGTAACCGCACTTGAAAGGAGCAAAATACAATGCAAACCCCAATCACAGCCATAAAACAGAATATCGAAAAGGTCCTGGTAGGGCAGGAGGCGGTGACCGACCTGCTGCTCACGGCCCTGCTGTCCGGGGGGCATGTTCTTGTGGAGGATGTGCCCGGCATGGGCAAGACGGTGATGGCAAGGGCCCTGGCCCGGTCTATAAGCGCCGGGTTTGGGCGGGTACAGTTCACACCGGACCTGCTGCCCTCGGACGTAACCGGCCTAAACTTTTTCGACCAGCAGAGGTCCGAGTTTGTGTTCAGCCCCGGCCCGGTGTTCTGCAATATCCTCCTTGCAGACGAGATAAACCGCGCCACCCCGCGCACACAGTCCAGCCTGCTTGAGTGCATGGCTGAGGGCACCGTCACCGTGGACGGGGTTACCCGGGAGCTGCCTCCGCCCTTCTTCGTTATCGCCACCCAAAACCCGGTGGAGACCCTTGGCACCTATCCCCTGCCCGAGGCCCAGCTGGACCGCTTTTTAATGCGCATCTCTATGGCCCCGCCCTCCCAGGAGCAGGAGGTCGCAATACTTGAGCGCTTCAGGTCCTCTGAGCCACTTATGGAGCTCCAGCCGGTCTGCACCCAGGAGGATATCCTGTCCCTCCAGAAGCAGGCCAGGGAAATATTTGTGCACAAGGCCATGCTTTCCTATATCGCCTCCCTCTCCCAGGCCTCCCGGGGCATGAAGGGCGTGGAGCTGGGGGTAAGCCCCCGGGGCACCCTTGCCCTGCTGAGAGCCTCCCAGTCCTATGCACTGGTACAGGGCCGGGAATTTGTGTCACCCGAGGACGTGAAGGCTGTGGCGGAGCCGGTAATCGCCCATAGGCTCAGTGTAAGCGGCGTCACTGGCACCGCCGGGCAGAAGAAGGCGGCAGAGGACCTTCTTAGCTCTGTCACCGTCCCCACCGAGGACTGGGGGAACAGATAGCCATGCTTATCCCCATCCTCATAGCCGCGGCGGTACTGCTGCTTCTGTTTACAGCCCTGCGCCTCTTATATGACCGCTTCTGGGATAAGGGACTAGGCTGCCGCCTGTCCTTTACCCAGGAGTACGCCGTGGAGGACGAGACCTCCAGCCTGTCCGAGGTCATAGTAAACCGGAAGCTCCTGCCCCTGCCTGTTTTAGAGATAAGCTTCCATATGGATAGGCGGCTCCATTTTTCCAGCGAGGAAAACTCCTCCCTAAGCGACCAATCCTACCGCCGGGATGTGTTCACCGCCGGGCCCCGCCAGAAAATAACCCGCACCCTCCCCTTTAAGTGCGCCGGGCGGGGGTACTTCCGGATAAACGAGGCCGGGCTTATCGCCCAGGACCTGTTCCTCACAAGGAAATATGTCTCCCATATGCCCCAGAACACGGAGTTTTACGTGCTTCCCCGCACTATCCCCGCCTACCAGGTACAGATACCCTATGCCCGGATAATGGGCGAGGTCCTCAGCCGCAGGAGAGTCTGCGACGACCCCTTTGAGTTTGGGGGGCTCCGTGAGTATTCCAGGGGGGACCCGATGAAGTACATTAACTGGAAGGCTACCGCGAGGGCGGGGAGACTGCTTATCAACATACATGAATCCACCCTCTCCCAGCGGGTCATACTCCTTATTGACATGGAGCCCGGTGGGGATTTCCTCAACGAGTGCGCGGTGCGCCTGGCCTGCTCCCTTGCGGAAAGGCTGCTTGCCGAGGGCATTGAGCTGAGCCTCTACAGCAACGGCACGGACACCCAGACCGGTGAGCCCTGGCTGCTGGAGGGGGTCTCCGGCTCCGGGAGCTTGCTCACCTTAAAGAAAAAGCTGGCCTGCCTGCAGACTGGCCAGGGGCCTGTATGCAGCTGCGCGCCTCCTCCCGGAGACGATTTGACGGTGCTGCTGTCCCGGAACACCCGGGACGACCTGGGCCGTGCCTTCTCGGAGCTTGTGGGCAAGGGCCGGGGCATAAGGGTAATCCCCTGCGGCCTTGGGACCAGCGAGGGCCAGCGCGGCAAGCTGGAGGCCTTCAAAAACACTGAAAATGTCTGGATAGAGTTTTAGGGGGCGAATATGAAAAAAATACGTATCTCAAAGCCCCGGAGCGCCGCGCTGCTGGCGCTGGGATGGCTCCACTGGGGGCTGCTCATGGGAATAATTTTTGCCATGTTCTTCGACATGCTCTATGGCTTTGCGGAGCTGGAGTTCATGTCCCCCTATGAAGCCTTCTTCCGGTGGCTGCTTTTTGCCGTACCCACCGGGCTGAGCTTCCTTGCCATAAAGCGGCTGCGTACCCTTTGGCAGTTCTTCCTGGCGGATATAGCCCTCTGCGGGCTCTCCTGGCTGTTGACGGGCCACCCCGGAGGGGCCCTGATTATGTTTGTAATGTGCCTTATCCGGGTGCGCTCCCGGATTGCGGAGGAGGAGCAGGGGCCGGTGCGCTCCCTGTTTGATACCCCCAGCTACTTTGGGCTCTGCGTGTTTGTGCTGCTGTTCCTGTTCAGCGCCGGGGTCTCGGATGGGCTTCCGCGGCTGCAGTGGCTGTGCGTGCTGGGGGCGGTTCTGTACCTGCTGGTGTGCCTTGGGTATAACGGCCTGGACCGGCTGGACAGTTACCTCACGCTGAACAGGGATATGTACGGCCTGCCCGCAAAGCGTATCCAGCGTATCGCCGGCTCGGCCCTTTTAGCAGGGGTGTTCCTTGCCGCCGTGCTGCTCCTGCCTATGGCCATAGGAAATACCGGCTTTGTGCGCCTGAAGCTGCCCGAGTTTAAAAGCGGCGGCGACCCGGGCATTGACTTCACGTCCCCTACTCCCCCGCCCGCCCAGCCTGAGCTCGACCTCTCAGAGCTTACCGGGGGAGAAAGCAGCTCCCTCCAGATACCCCCCATTGTGGGCTATATCTTCTTCGGGCTCATAACCGCCCTGCTTTTAGCCGGGATGTTCCTGGCTATAGTCCACCTTTTCAGGGACTTTAAAAGGAGCTTTACCGACAGCCGGGACGTGGTGCAGTACCTGGGCCATGACGAGCGGGAGCAGGCCCGGGAGCTTACAGAGGCCCTGCGACGCCCAAGGCTCTGGGACCGGTCTCCTGAGGCTGTTATACGCCGGAAGTACCGCCGGACCCTCCTAAAGGCCGGGGAGCCTCCTGAGAGGTGGATGAGCCCCGCCGAGGCCGAGCGGGCTGTGGGGGTGGATGTCCCCGCCCTGCACAGGCTGTATGAGAAGGCCAGATACAGCGGGGAGCAGTGCACAGGGGAGGATTTAAAGGAGCTGCGCTGACTATAGGAAAGACAGAGAGAGTCCAAAAGCTCACGCTTCTGGACTCTCTTATTATATCAGTTTTTACGCGCCCATATAATGGCCCTGTCCGTGCTCTCGCTGACCGGCTCGCGGCTGTAGCCGCCGTATTCCTCCTCTATGGTAAAGCCGCTGGCGGAGAGCCAGCTATGTATCTGCTCAAGGGTGGCGAAATGCTTGGACTGCGGTATGTCCTCTTTAATTTCAGTGCCGCCGGCAAGCGTGAGCTCAAATCTGCGGGTGAAATAGGTCATACCGCTCTCCCTGTCAAAGCTGCTGCCAAGCAGCAGCATATGGCCTGTATTGCCGCCGCTGTCGGCGCCCTCCCATATAAAGACTTCGCCGGGGTTATCAAACCAGGCCTCAGGGTGCATAGTATAGCTGTAGTCGATGTAGACGCTGCCCCCGGGCTTTAGGGAGTCTGCGGCCTTTCTTATAAGCAGCTCCTGGGCCTTTTCGTAGTCCATATCAGAAATCAGGTTAAAGAGGAAGTTTCCCGCCAGCATGACAACGTCGAAGCCGGTCCCCCACTCGTCCTTTACCGCGTCGGCCCTGCGCCAGGTGATATTGCTGAGCCCCGCTGCCTTTTGGCTGATTTTCTCCAGCATATACTCGTCAAAGTCGAGGCCTGTGACTATGTGCCCGGCTCTTGCCAGGGGGACCAGAAAGCGCCCGCTTCCACAGGCAATCTCTAGGATATTCCTGGGTGTGCCGCCGATAACCGACAGGGCAAACTCAACATCCCTGGTCCCGGTCTCATTCCGGTCATACATATCGGCGTTCCATTTTGCAATAGCTGATTTTTCGTTATACAAAGCTTTTCCTCCGTTTTTAGGGGAGGGTTAAAGTATAGTCGCCCTCCCGGGTTCTTTGCCGTTAGGATAAATTGTATTTTTCATGGTAATCCGTCCCTTCGTTTAAATTTGCCACAGTATATCATATCTTACAGCGGTTGTCAAGAAAAATTGTCCTTGACATGGAGCGGGCTTCATATGTTATAATTATAAAAATATTGCAATTTCAGGAGGTTAAAAATGTCTGAGAAATATTTAGGCGAGTCTATCAAAAAGCTGGGCTTTGGCCTCATGCGTCTGCCCATGAACGGCGAGGAAATTGACATGGAGCAGACCAAGAAGATGGTGGACAATTTCATGTCCAAAGGCTTTACATACTTTGACACCGCCTATGTGTACATCGGCGGCAAGTCCGAGGTTGCTCTGGGCGAGGCCGTGGTGGACCGCTACCCCCGGGAGAGCTTCCAGTGCGCCACAAAGCTGCCTATCTGGGACTTGAAGGACAGGGCCGATATGGAGCGCATTTTCCAGGAGTCCCTTGACAGGGCCCATCTCAGCTACTACGACTTCTACCTGCTCCACGCCCTTGGCAAGGAGAGCGCCCAGAAGTCTGAGGACCTGGGGGCCTGGGAGTTTTTGAAGGAGCTCAAGGAGCAGGGGAAGGCCAAGCATATAGGCTTCTCCTTCCACGACTCCGCAGAGGTGCTGGAGGACATCCTCTCCAAGCACCCTGAGGCTGAGTTTGTTCAGCTCCAGATTAACTACGCCGACTGGGAGAGCGAGGGCGTACAGTCCCGCAAGTGCTATGAGATAGCCAGGAAGTACGGCAAGGCTGTTATCATCATGGAGCCGGTAAAGGGCGGTGCCCTGGCTACCATGACCCCTGAGGTCCAGGAGATATTCAAGAAGGCAGACCCCGAGGCCTCTGTAGCCTCCTGGGCGGTACGGTACTGTGCCTCTCTTGACGGCCTTGTAACAGTGCTCTCAGGCATGAGTGACGAGGCCCAGATGAACGACAACCTAAGCTATATGGAGAACTTCAAGCCCCTGGACGAGGGTGAGCAAAAGGTTGTGGCACAGGTGGTGGAGGTGCTGAACAGCCTGCCCACTATCCCCTGCACCTCCTGCAAATACTGCGTGGACGGCTGCCCCCAGAAGATAAATATCCCCGGCGTATTCGGCGCTGTGAACCAGCTGACGCTGTATGGGGACGAGGGCCGCGCAAAAGGTCAGTATAATAACGCCACAAAGGACGGCGGCAAGGCCGGGGACTGCATCCAGTGCGGCGCCTGCCAGGGCCACTGCCCCCAGCATCTGGAGATAATCGAGCTGCTGAAGGACGCGGCTGAGAAGCTGGGCTGAGGGTAAAATTTAAGGACTGCTCATTGAGCCGTCCTTTCTTTATTTATATGATATCTTTCAGCATGAGATATTCTTCATCGTTCTCCCCGACGGTCTTAAAGCCCAATCTGGTGTAGAGCCCATAGGCCGCATAGTTCTCCTTCTGCACCGCCAAGGTCACCATGGAGTGGCCGGTTTTGCGAAGCTCGTCCAGGAGTCCGGAGAGCAGGCGCTTTCCAAGGCCCATCCCGCGGTACTCCGGAAGAAGGGATATCGCCAGGGAGGGCACTCCGTCGTACAGATGGCCGTAATCGTCCATGACCCGCGCCCAGGCGGCGCCTATGATATCGCCGTTCTGGCGAAGTGCCACAGCTATATCATCCGGCGAGCTGCCGAAGCCATCCAGGTAGACCTGAAGCTCCGGCGTATCAAGAACTGCCGGGTCCGGCGGGCGTCCGTCCTTTGGGACAAAGATTGCATGATACAGGAACTGACGCAGGACTGCGCATTCCCCGGTCTCAAGCCTGTTGATTTTGATATTCATTTAAGCTCCTCCAATCGTTTTATTATCTGCGATTGGTCGATATGCCACACATAAATACACCCCCAACATAAAAATAAAACTGTCTGCAAAAATTTACAGACAGCTTTGGCTCCCCCTGTTGGACTCGAACCAACGACCCTGCGGTTAACAGCCGCATGCTCTACCGACTGAGCTAAGGAGGAAAATATGAGTTACATTGTAAGCTTACTGCTTACTGAACTCATGGTGACCCGTGCGGGAATCGAACCCACGTTTAAGGCGTGAGAGGCCTTCGTCTTAGCCGCTTGACCAACGGGCCGTATGGTGCACCATCAGGGACTCGAACCCGGGACACCCTGATTAAGAGTCAGGTGCTCTACCAACTGAGCTAATGGTGCATAAAAAACTAAGTCCTGGGATAACCGCAAATCAGCGGTATGTACCCTAAAAACTGGATAAAGCGTAAAAGGAGAAGACGAGAAAGGGAAGGAACAATATGGTCAAGCCC
>NZ_QZDU01000013.1 GCF_009917525.1 Acutalibacter sp. 1XD8-36 | reverse complement strand
TCGGCGCGGGCGATTATCAGGGCGAAGTCCTGGCGGGCTATCTTGCCCTTGGGGTTGAACTTCCCTGCTGCACCTGTGCCGGACATCAGACCCATGTCTATGGCCTTCTTTACGTCCTCAAGATGGCCCGAGTAGACGTCGCTCAGGTCGTATTTGTCCGAGGGCTTCTCGTCGGGGCCGGGGCCGGGATTGTCGCTGCCGCCGTTGCCTGCGGTGAGGGTGTACTCCTTCTTGTCACCGTTCTCGGCTACGACCACAATCTTGATATCCTTGTTCAGGTCGTACTTCTTAACATTAGCCTCGTAGGGAGCGCCTGCCACAGACTCGATGGTGGCGGTGGGGGCAACAGTGATGTTCAGGGCGACCTTGCTCAGGTCAACACCTGTGGCGTTGCTCAGGTCTACGCTCCACACGCTCTCGTCCGCGGTCTTCACAGCAGGGGTCTCATCGACGCGGATGCTGACGATTTCGTTGGCCTTCTGAGCGTCCTGAATCTTCAGGCGCAGCCTGTAAATGTCTATCATGGACTGGCTCTCGTTGTACACGTGCAGCTCAGCCTCGCCTGTGACGATGGTGCCCCAGGTCTTGTCGCTGTACTTCACGCCGTTGCCGCAGCCGGTTATCTGCACCTCGTCACCGGTCAGCTCGTCGACAACCCAGAGCTCGTTGTCCTTCACGAAGAATATGGTGTCGTTGGTGAGCTTGATGTTGCGCATTTTCTGCTTATCCTTGTGGAGATACTCTTCACTAAGCTGGTCAGCGCTGGTAAAGGGCCCGTGGAGCGTATCCTGTGCGGCGTCAACCAGGATGGAGGTCTCAGCCATGCCGAACTTCAGCTTGAAGTCGTAGCGGCTGCTGTCGCGGTAGTTGCTCCAGTTGTAGCTGTAGGGCACGTTCACGTTCATGACCTTCTGATAGCGGCCGCCGCTGATGGTGGCGTCGTCAGAGGTAATGCCGGACAGGTTGTTGTCCTTTGCCCAGTTGTCCTTAACCGTGATGATATAGTACACGCGGGTGGAGTTCATGCCGGTCTTTCCGGCAGCTTCGTCCTTCTCGCTGTTGACGTACAGGATGTTGCCGTCCTCAACCGCAGCTATGCGGGGGGCGCCGTTAAACCAGGCCTCTGCCTGCTCGTCGTCTGAGATGGTAAATTTTTTACCGGTATTGCCAACCTTGGTCTGGTCGTCCATGACAAGGCTCAGCTCGCGGACAATGTTCTTCTCAGGCCAGATATTGACAGTATCAGGTGTATATTTAGTACTATTTACTGTCACAGTAGCGCCGGCAGAGAGCACCACCTGGTCAAGATAGATGTTTCTATCTTCAGCACCACTAGTTTTGTCAAGTTCGTTACCGAAGTCCTCAGGCACATGCACGGCAATATAGTAGGCATTGTCCGGGCCGCCGGGAACCTTCTTGGGCTCGTCAACCTTGTACTCGTTGTGCCCGCCGATGGCGCCGATGTAGGGAGCGTCATTTTTGGGGGAAACATTGTTCAGGCTGTTGAAGCTGCTGATGGTGCGTCCGCCATATACCAGGTCATTATCCAGGGCAGAGGTGGCGCGCTTTACAGTCAGCTCTGCTTCCTCGGACTTGGGCGGGTTCACGGAGGTCTGGCTGGCCTTCTTGAAGGTTACGCCGTAAGGGTAGGTATTGGCATGGCCGCTGGTATTGCGGTTGGTGACAGTCAGTACCAGCATGTCAGAGCTGCGGGGGGTATCGCTAACAACATTATACCCAGTACCAACGGACGCCTTGCGCAGCAGGTAATCCTCGTCCCAAAGCTCGCCAAGGGTGGTAACGCCATTCTCCAGCTCATCATAGCAGTCACCGTCCTCGGCATAGGCGCCGTCAGTAGTACCGCTGTCCTGGGGCCTCCAGGCGCTCGTGCCTACCTCGCTAGTTGTGGTCTTGGTAGCATTCCAGGTGCCGCCGGGAGTGATAACAGCGCCGGTCCTGCTGTTGCTGGAGGAGTTGCTGCCGTCGCCGGTCTTGGTCACCAGGTAGAAGTTATCGGTGATAACGTCGCTAAGCTTGCTATAGCCCTCAACGTCATTAAGAACTGCAGTCTTATAAGTGAGCACTTTACCATTTCCGTTAGTCAGGACGAAAGCATCACTACCAAAGATAGTTTTGAAGGCATCCGCGCTCATGCCGTTTTGTGCGGTTCCAGTATTTGTGTCATCCCATTTATCAGTCTCTTGCCAGAAGACGGTAACAGTTCCAACCCCGGTAAATGACAAGCTACCGGTTGCCGCCTCATACTTTCCAGTTCTTATGTCTTTCCATGTTGTTGAATCAGCAGAATATTGTAACTTCACATCAGTACCGTCGTGCATAAACCGGAAAGTAGTACCATCGGTAAGCACTCCGTGACCATTCCCACCCCAAGTGGTGAGAATATTATCAAAGAAATCTTTTCTGAAAGTAAATCTTTCAACGTAATTTGTACCGCCTGCCTCAAACTTTTTATCGATTACAAGGGCAGTATTGGACTCAACACCCTCAATTTTTTCGGCTCCAGCAGATATAGCGGGAACATCAATAATATCCCCATCCGGCAGAGCGAATTCGAAGACATCGCCGTTCCTGGTGGCCTCCTTGTAGGTGTCGCCGGGGTTGTAGGTCACGCCGTTGATTGTAATCTTGTTCTTTGCAACCAGGCTCACAGTCTTAATGCTGCGGGGGCCTGCGGAAACAGGCTGCAGCTTGATGGTGTACAGACGGCCCTGGTCGTTGCTGCCGGGAGTTGCGACACGGATTATGAAGGACTTCGCGCCGGCATCCACGTTGGCAATGTAGGGGGCGCTGGGATTCGGCTTGGAAATACGCTTTGCAGCTGTTGTCGTAACTTCGGACTTCCAGAAATCCGTGTTGCCGCTCTGGGCGGGGATGGACACGTCGGCCTCGCCGCTGGTGCGCACGGAAATACGGGAGGCGAGGTTTCCGGCACCTACGTTGGCGGCATAGTAAGCGCTGTCAACATAGTAGGTGATGGTATCGCCTAGGCCGCCCTCGTTGTAGACGGACTCATAGCCGTTGAGCTGGAACTCCACAAGCTTGGGGTCCTCGGGAGCGGGGTCGTCGTTTACGCTGCGGAGCTCGAGCTTGACATTTTTGAAGTAGGCAGGTGTCGCCGCATCATCGTCATAGTTTGCCTTAGTCTTGACGTTCAGGTAGGCCACATATACACCGTTGTCTTCTGCAAAGTCAATGGTGTTCTCATCGCTCTGGATGGGCTCGTCGCTATCATCATCGTAGGCGGCGGTCCAAGTGTCGCCGGAATCCTCAACACGCACTACGTTCTTTTCATGGCTGAAAGTCACATGGGCCTTGTATGTCGCACCAGTATCGTCAATCTTTTTGAACAGCTTCTCAATATCCTTGACGTAGGCGCTGTAAGTAGCGACCTTGCCTTGGGGGTCAAAGCTGCGCTCGGAGAGCACGACCTCGTCGGTGTGGTTTGTGCCGAAGTTCACGGCAACACTGTTAAGGCCGGCCTCCTGCACATAATGCACAGTGTATTCCTTGGTACGGCCTGTGACAGCGGTAACGGTGACCTTGCCGGTCAGTATGTCCGCGCCGGCTGCATACTTAACAGTAGCAAAGGCAGAGCTGGGGGAGAACACCCTGGACACGATTGAGCTGTCACCGGCGTCACCGCTGGTCTTGCCGAAGTTGTCCTCGTCAAAGCCTACCTCTTCGGCGGTCATGCCAAGGGGCAGGGTAATCTGGATTTCCTTGTTGTCGATAATCTCACCCTTGACAGCCTCAAACTCGTAATCGTCGCCGCCAGCGGTGAACTTCTGATTCACACGAACAGCCTGCAGGCTGGCGTCGTCGTTGGGTACAGTGACGTCAACGGTGATGCGCAGCTTGGTAGGATACTTGGTGTTGGTCTTGGTATCGGTGACCGTCAGGGTCAGCTCGTAGACATTGTCCTCCTTCTCCTCGGCCTCGGTCAAAAGGTCCAGGTTATCATAGGGGACCGTCTCAGTGATACCGCGGTAGGTGGTGATTTCCACCTTCCGGTCCGCCACCGGCGTCCACGAAATGGAGGCCAGGGTGGTATCCGACACTGTAACATCATACCTGTCGTTAGCAGCGTCGTAGACCGCGTTGCGGTTATTGACGGTGATGGTATCCGGGAACCCGAACGCCTCCGTCTCCTCCGCCAGAGCGTTCATGGGGACCAAAGCGACGACCATAAGAATGGCCAGAAGAGCCGCAAGTGGTCTCTTAAGGAACTTGCTTTTGTTCATGATTTCAACCCTCTTAAATTTTAGATTCTCGTACGGCTCTCTTTTGCCGCCGAGTGGAAGTTATTTATATACTCCCATTTTTGCAAAAAAATCCTATGATTTCGTATGCCAAAAGTGAATTAATTCAACTTTCGTTCAACTAATTCGACTTATTCCACCAAAATTCAACAATTTTTTCACATCAACGTATAAAAAATTTACCTTTCAAGGGAATTCAACATTTATTCAACTCTCTTCATCCTTCTCCGAGGCGGCATTTTTTGCACGGTTGATGATTTCCTCCATCCTGCCGCTTATCTGTTCCTCAGCCTGCTTCATAAGGTGGCCGTAGATGGTCGTGGTGGTAGCAACGCTGGAATGGCCCAGCCTGTGGCTGACGCTAATACTGTCAACTCCGCTGAAAAGCAGCAGGCTTGTCATTGTATGACGGAAGGCATGCGGATTGAGATGCGGCAGATTGTGACGCTTCTCAAAACGGGTAAGCCAGTTGCCCAGCTGGGATGGGTTCATGGGTCCCCCATGCTCTCCGGTAAACACATACGGCGATTCCTTCCATTTTGACCCCTGTATCATTATTTCCTCCTCCTGGCAGAGCTTATGTGCCCTAAGCAGTTCCATTGTCTCCTCAGGTATCACTAGCGTGCGTATAGAGTCTCTGGTCTTTGGCGGCCCCTCAAAAAGGCCCCTGTCCGCGGCATAGTGCATAGCGCAGTCTATCCTAATTGTCCTTCTCCCCCAATCTACCTTGTCCCATTTAAGCCCCAACAGCTCCCCTCTGCGGCACCCGGAAGCCAATAGTAAGTTCACCGCCGCCCGCCATTTTATTGGCTCATACTCCAGAGCCTTTAGTATTTCCCCCAGTTGGTCCTCCTGGAAATAGTTTGGGTCCGAGCCGTCATCCCGCTTTGGCAACACTGCTCTTCTGGCAGGGTTATACGGTATCAGCATTTCCTTCTCTGCCTGTCCAAGTACCGCCGACACCAGCAGGTGACAGTTCATCACTGTTCTTGAGCTCAGTGTCCGCTGACCATATACAGGTGTAAACAGCTCTCCTATAGGCATTCCCAGAGCGTCGGCTATTCGCTGGGCAGTAACCGGCTTCACCAGCTTCCCCTCCCGCAGCCGGGCCAGGCTTACCAGCCCGCCGCCTTTAGCCGGCAGGTCCCCGATTACTCCCTGCTCCTCTAAAGTCTTCCACAGCACAGGCTTCACCTGCTCCATGCGGTTGTCATTCCTGGCTTCTGGCGATGACAATGCCTGATACAGTAAATTCAGGTGCTGGGGCTTGATATCGCAAAGCTTCATTGGCCCCAAAACCGGCAGCACCCTTTTCAGGCTTTGGCGGTAGTGAATCTCTGTTAAATGCTTCATACCCATGGTAGTTTTGCAGGTCATAACATATTCCGCATACTCCGAAAAGGTCTGCCTTCCGCCGGAGAATATATCCTGCCTGCATTGCCGCTCAAACAGCACCGCCTGCTTCTCCGCTTCCTTTCTGGCCCTTTTTTCGCCCCAGCCCTCCGGTACCCGCCATGTATGGGAGTAGGGTGTCAGCTGCTTTCCGGACTTTGGGTCCCGCCCCCTATATACCCGGATGCTATACGAAATCACCTGACCTTCCTTGTTTTTTCTCGCCTGTATATTCGCCATACTCAAAATCCTTTCCTGCAAGCCGGCTGGAGCAGCCCGCTGCAATATATTTCTATCAATGATACCAATCTTTGGTAGGCGGTGTCTATAAGCTGCTCTATATAGTGTAGGTTTCAGACGGAGAAAGTTTTTAACACAAAAAAACCGCAGGCAAAACGCCTACGGTTTTTTGTAAGAATTATTCTGTTGCTTACTCCTGTTTCTGTGCCTGGATATAGTTGGCTGTTTCCATTACCTCCTCAGGGAACCTCAGCCCCAGCGCGTTCATAGCCTCCTGGTTCACACTGACCCGTCCCTGTGGGTAAAAATACACTGCCAGTTCCTGTACACTCTTACCCGCCACCAGCTGCACCGCCATATCCGCGGTCTTATTACCGGCGTCAGTATAATCGATATTTATACTGGCTGTAGCGCCCATAGCCACCAGGTCCTCGCTGGCAGTATACCAGGGCTTACCCGCGTCCCTCGCGGCCTTAGCGGCTTCCTGACCGGCGGCAGCCACCGTGCTGTCCATTGGTGTGAATACCGCCTCCGCCTGCCCGCAGAGCTCCTGCATAGCCGCCGCAACCTGGTCTTTGCCGGAAACCTCTTTCTCCACAAGAGTTATCCCAAGCTCTGAACAATGGGTCCTAAGTGCCTCCACATAATCTGTGCCAAACGGGCAGGCAGGGTCATAGAGCAGGCCCACTGTCTGTATAGTACCTTTTGCCTGCAGCGCCAGCTCCATAGTGGGCCGGGCCGTTATCATGTCCGCGACACCTGTGACATTGCCGCCAGGGTTTACCGGGTCCTCAATGCCCAAGTCGTCATGGGGGTTATTTATCCCCATAAATACCACCTTGGTATCGCTCCCCTCACAGGCCTTTGCAGCAGCCTCAGCTGCCGGGGCGGAAATAGCTACCACAACATCCTTCTTGTCCTGGGCAAACTTCTTACAGATTTCCTCCAGCTTCGCCGCGTCTCCCCCAGCGTTCTGGTAGTCAACCTGCAGTCTATTGTCCCCATAGCCCCACTCCTCCAGGCGGTTCATAAAGGCGGCTCTTGCCTCATCGTAGGGGGCATAGTCCATATACTGTACCAGCCCCACCTGGTGCGGCCCGCTCAGCTGCGGCTCCGGCGTATGGGAAATGTTTGAGGATTCCGAAGACGAGTTGTTCTCCTCCTTTTTCGCACAGCCGACCAGAGCTCCCGCCGCAAGCAGCAGTACAAGCACTAAACACAATAACTTTTTCATAAGCACACTCCCTTTCAAGCCATACCGCGGTCTTATGGCACCATTTCAATCATGGCGTCCAAGTCAGTCCCGCGCACCTGGCCATTGTACTTTCCGTCCAGCACAGCAGCATACCGGCTCATGCCCGGTATCTCATAGTACTCCACGGTATTTGTGCCGCCGTTGAAATACTCATACTCAATCTTCACCGCCGGCTCGCCGCTGTATTCAGCCGCCTCCACTGTGAACACCGCCACGCCTATCATCTTCTGATAGAATGGCTGATATACTTCATAGTCTATTGAGCTGCCACCGGCATCGATTATCTTGGTGATGTCATACTCCGTGCTGGTGTCAGTGGACTTCTCCTCGTTCTTTTCTCTGGTTATCTCATAGGTCTTTACCTGGTCCCCGTCTAGGATAACGGTAAGCTTCTTCACATCCTTAATATTTGCTATCCAAACATAGCTCATGCGAAGGTCCATAAGCCCGGCGTCGGCCCAGTTTGTAACGGCACTATTCTCCACCTGATATACAATATTATTGCCGTCAGCAATCATATACCGCATTCCGTCGCTGTCCTTAGCGCTGACGCTAACCTCATGCTCAACCCCATTGAGAGAGAAGCTGATACTCGCGTCCGGCTCAGAAAGTCCGTACTGCTCAAGCTTTTCATCAGTTACACCAGCGTCTACCACCGAAGAGGCTGAAAGGCTCTTCAAGGATGTCATAAGCTCAGTAAACTTCGTGTTCCCTGTCTCAGCCGTGATGGGTTCGGTAATGCCGTAGCCGCTAAGATATTTCGAACTGGGCTTGACGCTTATCTGCTCGGGGAAGTGCCCGCCGCTGAGGGTCATATAGTCCAGCCTGTCCTCTACAACGCTTTCAGTGGACTCGCCTTCATCGTCAACCGTCACCTCAGTCATGTCAGGCACCGTATATACCGCTGTATAGAAATAGCTGAACTTACTCTCCAGGAATGAGCCCGGCACCCCGGCGACTATATAGACCTGACCGTCCTTCAGAACATACCTGCCATTGGTCTCCGGCGATAAATCCCCCAGCACCAGCTGGTCACTGCTGCCGTCCTTATAGTTCATCGTGAGCTTTGCCCCGCCGCTTCCAAGGCCAAAAGCGTCCAGGTTTTCCTGGCTGCCCAACTCCTTTGAAGCCTCGAATCCCAATACAGTGCGTACATTTGCCGCAACCTGTGAGGTGTTAAAGTCAAAGTCCTCATACCCCTGCAGAGTGAATCCCAGGCTGGAATCCTCTGTTTTGGGTATTATCGTATATTCGTCCTCGCTGTTTTTTATCTCCACGGACTCGACATCCGTGTCCTCCCTGTCAAACAAGGCAGCCCGCTCCACAGCCTCCGAACTGCTGGAGCCTGAGCTCTCGTCCCCACTGTCCTCTGTGGGCAGCTTCATAAGCAGCAGCACCGCTCCGCCCAGGACTATGAGGACTACCAGCAGGATAATAATATTCCGTGCGGTTCTTTTCATTAGCTTACAAATGCCTCCTCTTCAGGAAGATTCCCAGCCCCAGCACGAGCACAAGCACCGGCAGCGCAATGGTAAACACACCCAGCCCCAGCATCATAATAGTGTTCTGTGAGGCTGTCACGTCCATTGTGTTGGTCTGCACATTCTTGGTCATTATAGATACAGAGCTCCCGTCAGTATCGGTCGCCCGCTTCATCAAATCAGAGAGATACTCTGCGTTGTCAAAAGCTGTCTCCATGAAGCTGTCGGAGAAGATATGCGAAGAGCCAAACACCATAACACTGCGGTAGTAGAACTCGTTGCCAAACTGTGTTATTGTAGAGGACAGTGTAGCAACAGTCTGCTTGGAGGTTTCAGGATTCTCCATCTCCTCCTGTGAGGTGTTCTCGGTCACTACATACGCACCCTCAGAGGTGGTCCATAGCTCCTCAACGCCAACGTCGCCGTTGCCGGTGAAGAGAACCTCCAGAGGCACGCTAAGTGGCGATACCAGACGTTTATACGTCTTTTCCTTCATGGAATT
Organism: Acutalibacter sp. 1XD8-36; assembly: GCF_009917525.1. Lineage (GTDB taxonomy): Bacteria > Bacillota > Clostridia > Oscillospirales > Acutalibacteraceae > Acutalibacter. Next base: position 36,015 of record NZ_QZDU01000013.1, on the reverse strand, counting down.
GCCTACGGAGTCAACCATCACGCACTGTGGGTTTGTAAGGGCGTACCGGCTGGCGTCACTCTCAGCCACAACGGAGCCCATTCCCACAGAGACGCCCCACTCCTCCAAAAATGCGGTTAAATTAGGCAGCTTTCCCTGACCGGGATAGAAACTCACCAGCACGGATACAGACTCCTGCCTCTCCTGGTCTGAAAGCAAGTCCCAAAGCTTCTGTATCTCCTCAGTGGTATAGTCGGTGGAGGGTGTCGCTATCATCAGCAGCTGGGTGTCCTCTGGAATCTCCTCAGTGAGCATATCTATCTGCCTAACATCAAAATTCTGCTTCTCCATCATTTCAATAAACGCATTCATGCTGTCAACGGCCAGCATTTCATCATGGCCGGTGGCTATAGTCAGTATTGGCATTTTTTCAAGGTTTACAACCTCAATAGCCCCCGCCAGAGCGCTGTCCACATTGGAGAACATGTCAGTGGCCCCTGTATTCTGGTTTTGGGACATAGAGAACATATCGTCCACTGTGAGCACCTTATAGCGCTTTTCAGTCTTTATCAGCACTCTGCCGGTAGTAAGGTTTTCGCCGGAATAGCTGCTGATAAAATCAGGGTTGGTATCAGGGTCAATAAACTGTACGTGTATCTTTGAGTTCACTTCCTCCAGCCGCTTTGCAAGGTTCATAACCTGGCTGTACTTCAGTCCGTAGCCGGAGTATATGGCGTCATTTTCATAGGCCTCTTCCTTGCCTATCAGATAGATATCAGTATCCTGCTGGATACCCCTGGCTATCTCTGTTGCCTGCTCCGAAAGGGTATTCATCTTCTGGGCAGTAAGGTCAATGCTCATTGAGGGGAAACGCTCCGAGAGCACCGACACCAGCAGGTTTACCACGACCACAACGGCTATAAACACCACAGTAAGCACCGTCGCCATGCCGCCGCGCTTGAATTTATTTCCCTTAAATAACGACGTCTTCTTTTCAGGCTTCGGCCCGAGCTCAGGCTTTTTCTCTGGGGACGGCTCCTGTACGGCGCCCTCTTCAATCTCGGACACCTCTTCTATCTCCTCCTGGTTTTCCAGGCTCTGCTTATTCTCGTCCATTCTTTTCTACCTCCTTAGCTCCACCGCCGGCTCTCAAGCCTGCGGGCGGTGAGAAAGACAAATATAGCCATAACGCTTAGGAAAAATACAGTACTGGCTATGCTGAACAGTCCCTGGGTAAATGTGCTGTAGCGGTTGCTGAAGGATACCCAGCTCACCACAGCAGCTACAGCCGCGTTATTTATAGAAGCTGCCAGGGAATCCACATACATCAGGAAAACCGACACTGCAAAGGTGCCGATGGCGGCGATTATCTGGCTTATAGTCAGGCTTGAGATAAATACGCCTATAGATATCATCGCGCCGCCGTAGAGAAGTGTGCCAAGGTAGTTGCCGATTATCTCTCCCCAGCTTGGGGTGGCGAAGAAGTTCATTGCCATAGCCGGCAAAAGGCCCAATGTAGACGCAATGAAGAATACGAAGAAGCAGGCCAAAAACTTTCCAAGCACTATAGACGTTACCCCTACCGGAGCTGTCAGCAATATCTGGTCGGTCTTATTCTTCTGGTCGTCGGTCATGCTCTTCATGGTAATAACCGGTATTACCAGCATTGAGAAATTGAACATGGAGCCGTATACATAGCTGGATATATAAACCGAAGAGCCCCTTGCCATTACCATAAAGTAGAACAGTCCGTAGAGTGCCATCAAAATTGCAACACATACATAGCCTATAGGTGAATTGAAGTAGGAGCGTATCTCCCTTTTAAATATTGCAGTCATTATCAGTCCTCTCCTTTCCCGTCGCCCGTATCAGATGAAGCGTCCGTGCTGGTAAGCTGCAGGAACAGGTCCTCAAGTGTCAGGTCTGTGTTCCTAAGCGCCAGAATAGGCCAGCCATTGCGGGCCATAAGGGCGAATAAGTCCCTGCGTATATCAATATCCGGCGCAGACTCTACGCTGAATTCATAGGCCCCCTGCTCCTTCTCCCCAAGGGAGTACACATCCATAACATGCTCCATGGCCTCGATAGCGTGCAGTATCTCACGCTCAGGCCCCTCAGCACACATAATAAGCCTATGGTCCTGGGACAGGTCATGGGCTAAAGTATCCGTAGCGCCGTCGGCCACCAGCTTGCCGTTGTTTATAACTATAATACGCTCACAGACCGCCTGAACCTCCGGCAGGATATGGGAGCTCAGTATAACCGTATGGTTTCTCCCCAGATTCTTTATAAGGGTGCGTATCTCAATTATCTGCTTTGGGTCAAGTCCCACAGTGGGCTCGTCCAGAATAAGCACCGGCGGATTTCCTATAAGCGCCTGGGCAATGCCTACACGCTGCTTATAGCCCTTTGACAGGTTTCCCACCAGCCTGTTATACACGTTGTCAATTTTCACAAGCCTGCATATCTCCTCGATATGCTCCTTTCTGGGCTGCTCGGCCTTTTTCAGCTCATAGACGAAGTTTAGGTATTCCTTCACCGTCATGTCCAGATACAGCGGTGGCTGCTCCGGGAGATAGCCAATCATCCGTTTAACCTCGTTGGGGTCGTCCAGTGTGTTCTTCCCCGAAACCGTCACACTGCCTTCTGTGGCGGAGAGATAGCCGGTGATAATGTTCATAGTGGTGGATTTCCCTGCGCCGTTGGGACCAAGGAAGCCCACAATAGAGCCCTCCTCAATCGAAAAGCTCACATGGTCCACCGCCAGATTCGCGCCATAGCGCTTTGTCAGGTTCCTGACCTCTACCATTTCCGTGATTCCTCCTGTTTGTATGTCTTTCTATTTATAATACTTTAGTATTATTATATAGCAGTTTGCTGCCATTTTAGAGCCGGTCTTTATAGTATGGCAAAATATTGTTGATTTGTCAAGGGTATGGGGGATTTTAAACGAAACTGTAACCCTTATGAAATATCTATATCTCGTTAATAGGCTTCCCTCATTTGAAGTTCTCCCAAAGCCTTTTGCAGCTTCCCCTATAAAGGAAGCTGCTGCCGCTCCTATTTTCTCCCACGCACTCAAGCCCTAGCCGCTCAAGTATACCCTGGGACTTCAGATTGTCTTTATTGGAATATGCCTCCACATAGGAAATATCCCCCGGTATCTTATCCTCAAGCCATCTATATAACTCCCGGAACATTCCATTTCCCTGATACTGGGGTTTAATTTGTATCTCCTCCATCATAAACACACCGCCGCCAGTATCATACTGGAAGTATCCGGCGAGCTCACCGTCACAGCGCATTAGCACTATCTGCCGCCGCTCCTCTCTGACTGCCGTGACCATATACTCCTGCCATACCGTGAAATCCTCCTCAAATGTCCCGCCCGTCGGAGCTATCAGGCTCATATTGCCGTGAAGAACTTTGAACAGTTCCGGGAGGGCGCTGTTGATTTTTTCTCTGTTCAGAAACTCAAATTCAAATACCATTCTTCATCCCTCCATAAAATATTAGCCAATACTGTCATTCAAAAAACTTAGTTTCCGGGACAGTATACCACATAATTGTGAAAATTACGTGAAGACAGGGTGATTCTTGTTGACGCGGAGCCAACTTGAGTTTACAATATACCTTAACAGCATGAGATAAGTTAAACGAAAAACTATGAAGGAGGAGACAATTATGGCTGACATTAAAGCCTTCCGCGCCCTGCGGTACGACCTCTCCAAAGCGGGAGACATCGGAGAACTTACCTGCGCCCCATATGACATTATCAGCGAGGACCAGCGCCAGGATTATTTAAAGCGCAATCCATATAACATCGTCCGTTTGGAGCTGCCAAAAGGTGACGACCCATATACTCAGGCTGGAGAAACACTTCGCAGCTGGATTGAAAATGGGATACTAAAGCTGGACATGGACCCAGGGCTCTATATTTATGAAATGGAGTTTCTCACAAAAGTGGATAGTGGGGAGGCAAAAAAGCTTCGCACCCTAATATGTAGGGTACGCCTTGAGGAGTTTGCTGCCGGAGTGGTGCTGCCGCATGAGGAAACTCTCAGTAATGCCAAACAGGACCGCTTTGACCTGATGTGCGCCACAAACTGCAATTTTAGCCAGATTTATTCTTTGTACCAGGACCCTGAGCATGTGACCCGCAGAAGGATTGACAACCTTGCTTCCTGTTCTGCCCCGCGCTATGAGTTTTCCGACGGACTCGTTACACACCGGTTATGGGTAGTGAATGACCCGGCAGCCATTGAAGCTATACAAGAGGACTTTGCCGGACGTAAGTTATATATTGCCGACGGTCACCATCGCTATGAAACTGCCCTCAACTACCGCAGATATCTGCAGCAGCAGGGGACTGACTGCAATGGCGCAGATTTTGTGATGATGACACTAGCCGATATGTCCGATGATGGGCTGGTGGTATTCCCAACCCACAGGCTGGTACGCGGACTTGAGAATTTTGACAGCGCTAGTCTTATTGAATCCTGTAAGGAGTGGTTTGACCCGAGCACCGCCTCAGACCTATGCAGTGCACAGGACGCATTGGATTCCGCTTATGAGGAAAACCTACACGCTTTTGCATATTTTGATGGGGAAAACTGGCAGATACTCACTTTAAAAGACTCATCTATACTTGAGGATTTTCTTCCTGAAAAAAGCGCCGCCTACCGGGAGCTTGATGTGAGCATTCTGCACACACTTATTCTAGAAAAACTTCTCGGCATAGACAAGGAAAATATGGCTGCACAGATAAATCTGACCTACACACGCTCTGCTGAAGAGGCCGTACAATCTGTCATACACGGCGAGAGCAACTGCTGCTTCCTGCTAAACTCCACCAGAGTTGAGGAAATATGCTCTGTTGCTGCCTGCGGTGAAAAAATGCCGCAGAAATCCACCTATTTCTATCCTAAGCTCATTACAGGCCTTGTGATGAATGACCTATCTCAAAACTAAGGGAGGCGTCAAAATGAAGCTTTACGAAAAGACCATAAATGTGCAGCCTATATACGATGGCCGTATAATACATGCGCATGTAGACGATGTTGAGCTGGAAAACGGCTCCTTATCAAAGCGCGAGGTAGTAGACCATCCAGGCGGAGTCAGCGTTGCAGCGCTCACCGAGGATAACGAGCTGATATTTGTGCGCCAGTTCCGCTATCCCTATAAAAAAGTGCTCTTAGAGCTTCCTGCCGGTAAACTTGAACCCGGTGAGGACCCTTTCGAGGCCATGAAGCGCGAGCAGCTGGAAGAAACCGGCACCCGCGGCGAAAACTATATATCTTTGGGCGAGGTATATCCGACACCAGGATATTGCAGCGAGATAATCCGCCTCTGGGCATGCAGGATAGTAGGCGGTCAGCAGGGGCTCCATCTGGATGAAGACGAGTTCCTAGATACAGAGCGTATACCATTGGATAGGGCTGTAGAGATGGTGTGTGCCAATGAAATTCCAGATGCAAAGACCCAAATAGGCATATTAAAGACCGCTTTTTTGGTAAAAAACGGCCTGATTTAGTGAAAAAAGATACTTTTTTGAAAGGAAATTGCTCATGAAAAATACCAGATTTACTGCCTTTTTTCTGGCCGGAGCCCTTATGCTCCTGCCTGCTTTATTCTCAGGATGTGGTGGAATTAAGGAGCCTGCGCCACCGTCCTCCAGCTCATCCATAGCTGAACCCAGTGAAAATCCTCCTGATGAGCCCTCATCTCAGCCAGAGAGTGAAATAACCGCCTCCCAAGAGCCTGAACCCACCGAGGAGCCTACTCAAATGGCAGATTTTGAGGAGGTCTTCGCGGAAAATCCCATTGATACAAAACTCGCTGATGACTTGAGCGCAGCCTCGTCAAGCAAAGCAATATTCAAAGCTTACGAGACTGCGGGAAAATACTGGAAAGAAATGATTCCTCTGGCATACAATGCGGCAAAGGAAGTTGTTGGAGATGAAGACCGTGCTCAGTTAGAACAGGACCAGCAGAACTGGAAAGATACTATAGACGACATTGTAAGCTCCATACAGGAGGAAAATGAAGACAGCAGCGATGGTAAGATAACCTCTGCCAGGTTGATTGAGGAGAGATATCGTGAAACAGCCAAGTCTCTCTGTGAGATAATTTTCGCCGAGACTGGGGAGCTTCCTGACTTTTCTCCAGCTATGTCTGATACTCCTAAAGGTTGATTTTCGGCATGAAAAAATTGTCCTCTGATTTACTCAGAGGACAATTTTATTTTATCTTTTACTGTTCTTGTTCGCTCTCCGATTCAGTTTCTGGCTCATCGGATTCCTCCGGCGGGGCGCTGGCAAGGGTTACTATTTTCTCGCCCTCCTGCACCCGCATAACGCGCACACCCTTACTGGGCCTTGCACACTGGCGTATTTCCCCGGCAGAGATACGAATAACTATCCCATCGCTGGATATCATGATTATATCCTCCTCAGGGAATACTATCTTTACGCCTGCTACATCTCCGAACTTATCAACGTGATAGTTTTTCAGGCCCTTGCCGCCGCGCTTCTGCACCCGGTAGTCTTCAATGGGGGAGAGCCGCCCAAAGCCTGTCTCTGTCACGGTCAGTACCATGCCGCCGTTCCGCAGCTGGTCCATGCCAACTATTGCGTCGCCCTCTTCCAGGCGCATGACCTTCACGCCCCTGGCTGCACGGCCCATGGCCCTTATATCTGTCTCGCTCATACAAAGGGTCATACCCTTCCTGGTGGAGAATATGAGCTCCCCACTGCCGTCAGTCACCAGCACGTGGGCCAGGTAGTCACCTTCGTCCAGGTCAACTGCGATTAGGCCGGCCTTGCGCACATTGTTAAATGCCGAAAGCTTCGTGCGCTTCACAACACCCCTTCTGGTCACCATTACCAGGAATTTATCGTCGTCCATATCAGAAAGCCTCAGCACGGAGGTTATATTTTCGTCTCCCTGTAACGGCAGCATATTCCGTATGTGCATACCCTTGCTGGTCCTTGAGCCCTCCGGCACCTCATAGCATTTTACTCTGTACATACGTCCCATATCCGAGAAGAACAGCACATAGTCATGGCTTCCGGTTACAAAGATATGGCTGGCAGCATCCTCTTCACGGCGGCTCATGGCGGAGATACCCCTCCCGCCCCGTTTCTGGGTGCGGTAATTTTCCATCTTCTGCCGTTTTACATAGCCATATCTTGTGAGAGTCAGTACACATTCCTCAACTGGTATTAGGTCCTCTATATCGACCTCTCCGCTGACTGCAGCTATCTCAGTGCGCCGCTCGTCTCCGAAGCGCTTCTTTATGTCTATTGCCTCATCCTTTATAATTGCCAGCCGCCTGGGCTCACTGCTGAGAATGTCCAGAAGGTCAGCTATTTTCTCCCTAAGTTCCTTCAGCTCCTCCTCAACCTTAGACCTCTCAAGGCCTGTCAGCTGTCCAAGGCGCATCTGCACAATAGCCTGTGCCTGCGGGTCATCCAGCTCAAAGCGCTCCATCAGGGCCGCCTTGCCCTCCGGGATAGACTTTGCCGCCCGCAGCATAGCCACTACCTCGTCGATAAAATCCAAGGCTATCATAAGCCCTTCAAGAATGTGGGCACGGTCCTGGGCCTTTTTCAAATCAAATTGGGTACGACGGGTTATTACCTCAAGCTGGAACTCAATATATTTTCTTAGGATTTTTGGCAGATTTAAAATCTCCGGCCTGCCGTCCACAAGGGCCAGCATGATAACGCCGAAGGATATCTGCATTTGAGTCAAGGAAAACAGATGGTTTAATACTATCTGCGGCGAAGCGTCACGTCTTACGTCAATGACAATGCGCATACCCTCGCGGTCTGAGTGGTCGTCAATATTAGTGATGCCCTCAATACGCTTGTCCTTTACCAAATCTGCGATACTCTTAATGAGCTCGGCTTTATTTACCTTATAGGGTATTTCTGTTACAATTATTTTAGAGCGTCCGGACTTCTCGTCCTCCTCTATCTCTGTTCTGGAGCGCACGACCACTTTGCCGCGCCCAGTTGCATAAGCTGCCCGCACACCGCTGCGGCCCATGATTATGCCGCCGGTGGGAAAATCCGGGCCTTTGATATGCTCCATGAGCTCATCCAAAGTTGCCTCGGGGTTGTCTATCATGCAGCAGACTCCATCCAGCACCTCGTTGATATTGTGCGGAGGCACATTGGTAGCCATACCCACCGCTATGCCCATAGAACCGTTTACCAGAAGGTTTGGGAAGTGGCTGGGGAGAACAGTGGGCTCTTTCAAACGGTCGTCGTAGTTTGGCTGGAAATCCACCGTATCCTTATTTATATCGTCCAGCATGGCTACAGAGAGCTTTGTCATTCTGGCCTCTGTATATCGTGGCGCGGCAGGCGGGTCTCCGTCTACGGAGCCAAAGTTGCCATGGCCGTCCACCAGCATATATCTCAGGGAAAAATCCTGAGCCAGACGCACCATGGCATCGTACACAGAGGCGTCGCCGTGTGGATGGAAGGAGGCAAGGGTTTTACCTACGGTATCCATACACTTACGGTATGCGCCGTCAGGCCATAGCGAATCCTGATACATTTGGTACAATATACGCCGGTGTACTGGCTTTAAACCGTCACGTACATCCGGCAGGGCGCGCTGGACGATGACCGACATGGAGTAGTCTAGGAATGACTGCTCCATCTCCTCCGACAGCGCTACATCTATAACGCGCCCTTCAGGCTTTTCGGGCGGCATGTTTGTATTATCAAAATCAGGCATTTATTTTTCTCCTCGCTTCTGCGTTTAAACGTCCCAATTAGCCTTTTGAGCATTCTCTACGATAAACTCCCGGCGCGGCTCAACCTTGTCGCCCATCAGCACAGTGAATACCTCGTCTGCCTTTGCGGCATCATCTACCTCTACCCGGCGCATAATGCGCACTGCCGGGTCCATCGTTGTCTCCCACAGCTGAATCGGGTCCATTTCGCCAAGGCCCTTATAGCGCTGGATAGGGCAGTTGCCGCCCAATTCAGCCAGTATCCTGTCACGCTCGGGGTCTGAGTAGGCGTAGTAATGCTTCTTGCTTTTAGTAATACGGTATAGTGGGGGCTGGGCAAGATACACATGCCCCTGCTCCACCAGAGGGCGCATGAAGCGGAAGAAGAAGGTAAGCAGTAGGGTGCGGATATGGCTGCCGTCCACATCGGCGTCAGCCATGATTATAACCTTGCCGTATCTCAGTTTATCGATGTCAAAATCCTCTCCTATGCCAGTGCCCAGAGCCGTTACTACAGGCATAAGCTTCTCGTTGGAATATACCTTATCAAGCCTGGCCTTCTCCACATTGAGCATTTTGCCCCAGAGGGGTAGGATAGCTTGGAACTTTCTGTCTCGCCCGCCCTTCGCGGAACCTCCTGCGGAGTCGCCCTCCACAATGTATATTTCTGTCTCCTCCGGGTCCCTTGACTGGCAGTCAGCCAGCTTTCCCGGAAGTGAGTTATTCTCCAGTGCAGTTTTGCGCCTTGCCAGCTCCCTGGCTTTTCTTGCGGCCTCCCTGGCCCGCGAAGCTGTCAGGGCCTTGTCAAAGATTGCTCTGGCAGTTGCAGGATTTTCTTCCATATACTCCAGCATGTACTTATACACAATGGAGCTTACAAGGCCTGATATTTCAGTATTGCCAAGCTTCGCCTTAGTCTGGCCTTCAAACTGGGCCTCCTTCAGCTTAACACTTATAACGCAGGTAAGGCCCTCCCGTACATCGTCGCCGCTTAGGTTTTTGTCGTTTTCCTTGAGTATATTGTACTTTCTGGCATAGTCGTTCATCACCCTGGTCAATGCCCGCCTGAAACCCTCCTCATGAGTGCCGCCGTCCACAGTGCGGATGTCGTTGGCAAAGGAGAGCATAAGCTCATTATAGCTGTCGGTGTACTGCATGGCTATCTCCGCTGTTGCATTATTGTCATCAGCTACCGCTGAGAAGTGCATAATATCGGAATGTATAACCTCTACTGCCTTCTTTTTGTTGAGATAATCCACAAACTCCCTAATGCCGCCCTTATAGCAATAGCTGTTTATTATCGGACGCTCAAAGCTCTGCTCCTCAGGTATGCGCTCTTCAGGGTCGCGCTCGTCTATGAGCTCTATCTCAAGGCCTGCATTCAAAAAGGCCTGCTCTCTCAGCCTTTCCTGCAAGGTTTTATAGCTATATACAGTAGTCTCCTTGAATATTTCCGGGTCCGCCTGGAAGCATATCACCGAGCCGTTGCTGCTGCCCTCAGGAGCAGGACCTTTTTCAATTAGGTCAGTAACTGCCTTGCCACGTTCGAAACGCTGATAATAGCGCTCACCATCACTGACTATCTCAACCTCAAGCCATGTTGACAGGGCGTTTACGACCGAGGCTCCAACTCCGTGCAGGCCGCCGGATACCTTATAGCTTCCACCTCCGAATTTACCTCCGGCGTGAAGTATTGTAAAAACCACCGTGACCGCGGGCAAACCGGTCTGGTGCTGTATGCCTACCGGTATGCCACGCCCGTTGTCTGAGACATATATAACATTCCCTGGCAAGAGCTTTACCACAATTTTGGTACAGACTCCTGCCAGAGCCTCGTCTATGGCATTGTCAACTATCTCATATACCAGATGGTGCAGTCCCCTTGGACCTGTAGAGCCGATGTACATGCCCGGGCGCTTACGCACAGCCTCCAGGCCCTCCAGCACCTGTATCTGGTCGCTATTATATATTTCATCAGTTTTTGTCATATCTGTCATTTCGTTGATGTCCAAAAGCAATAGCCCTCCAACCCAATTATCCTGTGTTCTCTGTCAGATTCTGCCGTATTTAATATCTTATATTATAGCATATTTTCAAGGATTTGTAAAGCCTGCAGGAATCACTGCCCGCCGCCGTTTGTGGTATGGTTTTGTCCCTGGGGCTTATGCTGTGAATATCCCTGAATTTGCCTGCTGCCCATATATGCCCCACCCTGGGCCGGGGTACCAGTCCCAGCCCTGTGAGGCTGCTGCGTCTGGCCTGAAACCGGACGCTGACGTACCTGCTGCTGATTATAAGCAGCACCCTGCTGTACTCTTGGCTGGGCTGTACGCGGAGCAGCTGTCCTAGGCTGCTGTACCCTGTCCGCCTGTGGTCTTGGCCGGGGCGCTTGGTTTGCTGGCTGGGCGGGCCTTGCCGCCCTCTGCTGCTGTGGCCGGGCAGAAGGCCTGGGTGAGATGGGGCGCTGGCTCTGCTGGGTGTTCTCCACAGCAGCCTGGAGCTTTGCCCTGCTGAAAGCCGCCTGGTTTACCACGCCGTGACGCTGTTCAGCAGCAGACGCCTCCGGGCCCGGCCTATGGCTGCTGCGTGGCACAAAGTCATCTTCCTCGCTGTATCCGCGCCGGGCGTCAGGGTTTGATACTGCTCCGGCGCTGCTGTTTACAGCCGAGCGTATACGGCGCTTTTTCTCATATTCCTCCTTTGAAACCTTCTTTATTACCGGTTTCTCAAGATACACCATAAAGAGGCTGAACAGGAAAAATGCCGCAAATGGAATGAATACATATATTGCGGTATCAATGGTAATATCATCCAGCACAAACTTGTGAAAAAAGTACATGGCCCCTCCCGCAAATATTGCCAGCATTGCCATGACATATATCAGCGGCGACAGGAAAATATTCGAGATACCCCCGCACCTGGGGCATTGGTATTCACCCTGCCGCTTCAGCGACCAGGTCCTTATCAGGTTTACTCTCTTTTTGCAGTACGGGCAGGTAGGCACCCCGAAATAACGCATATTTTCTCACCCTTTCAAGTTTACATCCATGTTTTATCCAACAGTATCTTCCCTGACCCTGCGCAGCAAAGTTGCAGGTGACATCTGGGAAAGATATATTTTTTCAATTCCATCATTTTCACAGACTATAAAAGATTTTGGCAGTTCATAGGTCACATCTATTACCCGGCCTTCCCGCTGAGCCCTGCCAAGATAATCTCTTGTATGCTTTGAGACTGTAGTGTTGTCCAGGTCGAAAACCCCAAGTATGCGGTCAGTCATAACAATTGTATCTTGCCCCAAATGCAGGTACATTAGTAAAAATCTTCCTTTCAGCGGCAGACTAAAACTCTTCCGGGTATACAGCGCCGCCGTCAACATGAAAGCGCATTCCATTTTCCTGTAATTCTACCGTCTCAGGACTGCAGCAGGTGATAAATACCTGCTGGCCCTGTAAATGATTCAGCAGGTAATCCTGCCTCTGGCGGTCGAGCTCGCTCATTACATCGTCAAGAAGCACTATGGGAGACTCTCCTGAAAATTCCGTGAGTATCTGGGCCTCCGCCAGCTTCATAGCCAAAACAGCACTGCGCTGCTGCCCCTGTGAGCCATAGGAACGTGCGGATACTCCGTCTATTTCTATGTCAAGGTCGTCCCTATGTGGCCCGACTGATGTGAAGCCGGAGCGTATGTCAGACGCTGATGTCCTTGAGAGCTCCTGCATAAACAGTTCCTCTATCTCACCCACCGTACTGCCGCCCTTTACAGAAGGACAGTACCGTACCTCCAGCCTCTCGCGTCCCCGGGCTATGCCATCGTAGATTCCGGATATTTTAGGGGCTACGCTTTCAGTAAAGCTTTGGCGCTCCTGTACTACCTGGGCCCCAAGCCTCGCAAGCCTTGCGTTCCATACAGACAGTGTATCGGCAGGCTGGGAGGGCCTCTCCCTTTTTTCCTTCAACAGGGCGTTTCTCTGCATTAAAGCCCGGCGGTATGCTGTGAGTACCGACGCATAGGAAGGCTTTAGCTGGCAGAGAGCGGTGTCAAGGTAATTCCTTCTGCGGGTTGGCCCCTCCTTTACCAGAAGCAGATGCTCGGGGGAGAATATCACAGCCCGCACTTTTCCCACAAGAGCTGTACCGGTATCTTTTTTTACTCCGTTTATCTCTGCGGAACGCCTCCCGTTCTCTATTTGAAGCATGGCGCTTTGCTCACGCTCGGCGCTGTAAAAATCCAGCGCCAGGGCAGTCCCCATCAGGTTTTTCCCTGTTTCCGGGTCTATTCTCGGCAGTTCAGTATCCTTAGCTCCCCTGAAGGAATGACCGCCGGTAAACAGCCACATACCTTCAAGCAGATTCGTCTTTCCCTGCGCATTGTCTCCGTATATTACATTTACTTCCTCACAGGGGAATATTTCCTCTTCCTCCAGGTTCCTGAAATCCCTGGCGGCAAACCGGATTACATACATTTCTCTACCTTAAACCCCCGTCCGGCCACCTGGATACTGTCTCCAGGACGTATCTTTTTCCCCCGCATAGTACAAAGCTCTCCGTTTACCTGTACATGGCCATCCTGTACAGCTGCCTTGGCCTGTCCCCCTGTTACTACCACTCCACAGAGCTTCAGCAGAGCGTCCAGCTTAATATACTCCGTTTCTATCCGTATCTCCTCCATGGGGACCTCCTTGATAAATATTATCAGTCGTTTTTAAGCCTTACCGGCAGCACCAGGAACAGGAAGCTTTCGCCCTCCTTTGGCCCGATGGTCATAGGATTGAGCGGACCGCTAAGCCCTACCTTTATCTCGTCGCACTCAGTATTTCTAAGGGCATCCAGCAGATAACGGTTATTAAAGCCTATCTCAGTCTCCTCACCATCTATCTGAGCAGATATCTGGTCGCTGGCCCTGCCCATTGAGGTGGTACAGAAAAGCTTTATCTCATTCTTTGACAATACACAGCGTATCGGGCTCTTTATTCTGTCGTTTATCAGCAGTGATACACGCTCAACGCTCTCTATCGCATCCCTTGAGCGCATAATAACTTTTGTCCTGCTGGTAGTAGGTATGGTAGCCTTATAGTTCAGGAAGTCACCCTCAAGCAAGCTTGATATCACAATATAGTTGTCAATTTTAAACATAATATGGCGTTTTCCTGCGTACAGGTCAACCGGGTCCTCTGTATCTTTAAGCAGCCTGAGGACTTCGCTCAATGTCTTTCCAGGCACGACAAAGGATAGTTTATTTTTAAATTCAATAGCTTCTGTACGCTTTGCAAGACGGTACCCGTCGACGGCAACTACATCCAGAAGGCCTCCATCCATGCTGAACAGGCTGCCCTGGTGTATTGGCTTTGCGTCGCTTTCAGCTACTGCAAACACAGTCTGGCGTATCATACTCTTTAGTACGCTGCTGGTAAGGCGTATATCCTCCCCGTCTTCCACCTTTGGCAACTCGGGAAATTCCTCAGCCGGTATGCCAACGATAGTAAACCGGCTGACTCCGCTCTCAATGGTGGCTATATTTTTCTCGTCAACATCCAAGGAGATAGTGTCACCTGGGGTTTTGCGAACTATATCCGTAAAGAGCTTTGCACTGAGCACAGCTCTGCCAGGTTCATTTACCTTTGCCGATATCGTAGTTGTCATGCCAAGCTCAAGGTCATAGGCACACAGCTCTAACTTGTCCTCATCTGCTTTTAAGAGTATACCTTCCAGTGCCGGTACGGAGGTCTTTGAGGATACGACCCGCTGCATGTTTGATACAGCTTCAGTCATGTCGCTTCTGTTTACGGTTATTTTCATTTTGGATCTCCTCTCTATATAAATCATTGTTTTTATTCTTTATTGATTTAGAAGTAGTAATAGGGGCTGTTAAAACTGTGGATAATTTCGGAAGCCCTTATAAAATATGGGTTTTTGAGGATTTTTTATTTCACGCTTACCTGTGAAATAATTTTTGAAAAGTTGAATATGTTAAATCGATTTCAACAGGCTGTTTAATGTGTGTTAGTGGAATGTTAGGGAAAAGTTGAAAATACTGTGGTGAAATTACGGCCTCAGCGGTCACGGATATTTTTTATTATATCGTTTACCGTGTCCCTTGTGTGCGATTCGCGTTCCAGCCGTTCCTCCATCTGACGCAGGGCGTATACAACTGTGGAGTGGTCCCTGCCGCCGAAGGTCTGGCCTATCTCCACCATAGGCATCTGGGTTATCTCCCTTACAACATACATAGCAACCTGGCGTGACTTTGAAACCGCAGCATTGCGTTTTTGGGAGCAGATGTCCTCTGGCGTCACCTGATAGGTCCTTGCGACCTCTTCAATTATCTTTTCTACAGTTACAGGCGTCGGCTGAGAGTTGTTGATGATATCACTTATAGCCGTCTGAGCGGTGGCAATGTTTACAGGGCGGTTTTCAAGCAGGTGGAATGCACGCAGCTTTTTTACTGCCCCCTCCAGTTGGCGAATATTATTTTTCAGCTTGTTTGCCATGTATTCGCAGACGTTCTCCGGAATATCAAAGTCGAAGCTTTCGGCTTTCCTGCGGATTATTGCTACCCGGGTCTCAAACTCAGGGGCTTGGACGTCGGCAGTAAGGCCCCACTCGAAGCGGGTTTTTAGCCTGTCCTCTAAAGTGGCTATATCCTTTGGGGGACGGTCCGAGGTTAGAACTATCTGCTTTTTGGCCTCGTATAGGGTATTGAAGGTATGAAAAAATTCTTCCTGAGTAGATGTTTTGCCGCCAATAAACTGGATATCGTCCATAAGGAGCAGGTCGGCATTGCGGTATTTTGCCCGGAGAGCCGGGGTAGTTCCGCGGGCAATAGCGTCTATTACTTCATTTGTAAAATCTTCACTTTTTACGTATACCACAGTGCGGTCAGGGAAATTGTTCTTAAACTCTCTGGATACAGCTGAGAGCAGGTGTGTCTTGCCAAGCCCGGAGTTGCCGTAGATAAACAGCGGGTTATACAGCAGAGCCGGCTTGCTGGCAACAGCCTGGCAGGCTGCATGGGCGAAGCGGTTTGAGGGCCCGACAACAAAAGTGTCGAAGGTGAGCTCGTAACCCTCGTCCTGATTTGAGTCCTTCTCCAAAACCCGGTCCGGCTCTTCGGTAACTACAAGCTCAAAACCTATATTGCCGCCGAATACATTCTGCAGCGCGCGGCTTAGAAGGTCGCTGTAGCAGCGGAGTAAGGTTTGTTTATGAAAATCATTTGGGGCCTCTATTATGGCCACACCCTTTTCAAAGTCCATGGACACCGGTTTAAGACGTCCAAACCATGTTTTATACGCCACATCCGTTATCTGTGAACGGCAGAACTCACAGATTATCTCCCATGCCTGATTAAAAGAATCCAAGAAAAATACCCTCCAATTTTCACGTTCAGGCAGGAATCTCTACTGCCTGTCCCCAGTATAAAAATGTTTTACCTAGATAGTATAGCATACCTGGAGCTATTTTTCAAATATTTTTCAACATTCCTCTTGACTTTTCCACCTAAACAGACTATTATATTTTTGACAGTAATATTTTTAGCAGTAGCTGTTTGAAACTATAAAATCAGGAGGGATACAATATGAAGCGTTTGGGTTACTTTAAGAAGCTATCACTTGCGGCGAGATGGTTTTTGCCACAGGATGAGGCTGAAAGCGTTGTGGATGATTATAGAGATATTCTTAGGGAAATTGGTGGGCAAGAGGAAGCAGTGAAGCGCTTTGGGCCGCCTTGGAAGCCGGTGATAGAGCTTTCGGATAGGAGAAAAGTTCTCAGGTGGCATTCATTTCTTGCTCTATTGATTTTTTGTGCTCTTGTGCCAGTTATTGACATAATTTTAGAGGGTACAGGCTTTTATTTTTCCAATTCGGCTGGAGATTTGCTGCTATGCGGTATTGTGTATCTGTTTGGGCTGGATGTTATTTTGGGTGGATTAAACAGTAAAGTAATCACCTGGGTTTCTGTTGTGGTGCTTACTTTAGCGGGAATATTCCTTTTTATGCTGCACCCACTTGAGCTGATTAGTAATTTGCTTGCCCCGTTAAAGCGAGCTGTTTTTGGAAGAGACTTTCCCATTTGCTTTCAGATAGAATATTTTATCATTACTGGTGCTGTTATTTCTATGGTGTATTTGGGTTTTGGAGGTAATAAGCGGAGGAAGCATATTAAGAAATCATTGATTTTAGGTTTTGCTGTAGTGCTTTTTGTTATAGCGTGTGTGTATGGCTTTGTTATGTACTGCTTTTATGTGGATTTCAGCCTTATGATGCATTTTGAAATTATAACTGCCTGTGAGATTGCAGCGGTACTGCTGTTTATTGGAGCTTTATTGAGTGTTATAATGGCGAAAATGTTTGATTATCGTTGGCGGGCGGTATATATCCTGTGTATTATGGGAATTGTGATTTGCTTTGAGACACATAATCTTTGGTGGAATATGAATCCGTCAATTTATAATGAGTATGGTATGCCAACAACCATGTGGGTCAAGGAGGTGACTACTTTCTTTACCTGGGACTTGGGATATGGCTTAGTGCTTGCCGCTATTAGTTTGCTGTGAGGGTGGGACCATGCTTAAAAAGGATTTGATAAAGTTATCTATGCTCCACCTTTTGACGGTAAATGACAGATACGGCTATGAGGTACTCTCCGTTCTGCACAGGATTTTCACGGATACCCAGGAGAGTGCCATCTATGCCCTGCTTAGGGAGCTTTGCCGTGATAAGTATACTGAGAGCTATATGGGAGAAACTTCTGGCGGGCCGGCAAGAAAGTATTATCGGATAACGGAGTCCGGCAGAGAAAAATACAATCAACTTGCTGAGCAGTGGAGAATGATTAAAAAATTTCTAGATGAACTTGGAATATAGTTATTATATTATTAAATTACAAATATTAATATTTTGTATATTTGCACACTGAGACTGAAATTTAGCAGTTACTATTTTTTGTATACCAAAATAAATTGTGGTTAAGTGAGTTCATTTTACTATATTTTGGATTTTTTGGCTCTGCATAAAATCCTTGAAAATTTTATGTTGACATATGGGGGGCATTTGGGTTATAATTTGAAAATGCAAGGGTTAAGCCCGAAAGGAGGGACTTTTTATGCTGAGAACGTATCAGCCCAAGAAGCTCCATAGAAAGAAGGAGCACGGCTTCCGTAAGAGGATGTCTGACAGGAACGGACGCAAGGTTCTTGCACGCCGCCGGGCAAAGGGCAGGGCGCGTCTTACCTATTGATTGACTGCGCTTTCTGTTTGCGCGGAAACGGGCGCAAGGTACTTTGCATGTGGCCGGGCAGATGAAGCGTTATACCGTACCGGCGCTTAAAGGTCACCTAGCGTGGCCTTTATTTGTTGTACCCTGCTTTTAGTGATAGGGGGCGCTGATGTGGGATTGTTCGTTTCACTTTGCAAAAACCATGAATTCAGGCGGGTTTACGCCAGGGGAAGGAGCTATGTTTCCCCTGTAGTGGTGTCGTATGTTATGAAGAACAGGTGCCGTACTCTGCGGGTGGGTATAACTACCAGCAAGAAAATAGGTGGCGCTGTACAGCGTAACAGGGCGCGCCGGGTTATACGTGAGGCGTTTAGGGAGATATCGGCTGAAGTGAGGCCTGGATATGATATAGTTTTTGTTGCCAGAGGCCGCACACCATTTGTGAAAAGTACGGAGATTTGCCGTCAGATGAGGCAGCAGATGAAGGAAGCTGGTATTTTTGTCGGGGAACAAAGTTGATGAAGTATCTCTTAATAAAGCTTATAAAGTTTTATAGAAGATGTATTTCTCCATTAACTCCTCCTTCCTGTAAGTATATACCTACTTGCTCCCAGTACGGTATCGAAGCTATTGAACGGTTTGGGGCCATAAAAGGTGGTATGTTAACCTTGTGGCGGTTTCTTAGGTGCAATCCCTGGAGCAGGGGCGGGTATGACCCGGTACCGGAGAAGAAAAGGAAGGGTCATTGACAGGCTCTGGATGGAATTTCAAAATTTGACTGGCGCGGAATTTTTCTTCCGGGCAAAGGGGAGATACGGACCTTATCATGGCTATTTTTAATTTTTTTGGCAGTTTATTGGGTTATTTACTTTGGGCGCTTTACACGGTTTTTAGAAATTATGGCGTAGCAATAATTCTGTTTACGGTTATTTTAAAAGTTGTAATGTTCCCGCTATCAGTAAAGCAGCAGAAGAGTATGTCTGCACAGACAAAGTTGGCGGATAAACAGAAAGAGCTGCAGCAGCGCTATGCCAATAACCAGCAAAAGTATAATGATGAGCTGATGAAGCTCTATGAAAAAGAGGGCGTGAATCCGGGCACTGGATGTCTGATGACTCTGCTTCCGTTCCCAATAATGCTTGGAATTTTCTATAGTGTTATTATGCCTCTGTCAAACACACTTCATATTGCAAGTGATACTATCGCTCAGGCCACTGATTATATTTCCAGAATACCTGGAGTGGCTTCGGCAAGCGGTCTTGGTCTATATCAGGAGTTGCAGATAATCAAGCATTTTGATGTACTCAGGCCAAACCTGACAATGTTTTCTGCTAATGATATTGATAAGATAGAATTTTTCTCTAAAGGTTTCCGGTTTTTGGGGCTTGACCTGCTTGCCTCTCCTCAGGGCTCCAGCTTTATGACATTTTTATGGATAATCCCAGTGCTCTCATTGGTGTTCAGTTTTGGGACACAGTTTTATACCACTAAGTCCATGGGAAATGGTACACAGACCGGATGTATGAAGGCTATGGTGTATGTCTTTCCGCTTATCAGCGTATACTGGGCGTTTATTATGCCTGCGGCTGTGGGTATGTACAATATAGTTTCTATTCTTGCCAGTTTCTTGCAGACTTTGATAATGAATAAGCATTTCAGTGCAGAGCAGCTTGCTGTCAGAAAAGAAGCCAGCAGGGCTGTGGCAATTGAGATTGCTGAGGGCAGCCTGCGTCCTTTACCGGCGACTCAGCAGAAGTTGATAGCAGACAAGCTGGTGACTGCTGATAAGCAGGAACAGGAGCAGGAAGAGGTAAAGCACAAGCAAAAGAAAAAGAAATCCGGCTCGGGCTCCGGTGATACTGCCAGCTATCTGGGTAGCAAAAAGTGACATTTCTGTGAGTGGAGGTTATACGAATGATTAAGGAAGCTATTGCAACCGGTGAAAATGTTGAGGTTGCTTTTGCTAATGCCTGCAGGCAGCTGGGCGTTGAGACTGTTGACGCCAGCTGTGATGTGTTGGAGTTGCCGCAAAAGAAGACATTAGGTCTTTTTGGCGGGCGTCCGGCTAAAGTACGTGCATACATTGAGGTACCTGATGAGATAAAGCCGGAGCTGGTAAAGCCTGTGCAGGATGTTACTCCTGTAGAGAAGAAAGAGTCTGTTCCTATCAAGAAGCCTGTTGAGGAGAATGAGCTTAAACCTAAAGTTCCAGTTGACCCTAACCGTGACCCTGTTAAAGAGGCTGCGGAGTACGTTAAGGCTATACTTGGGCATATGGGACTGACAAGTGCTAATGTTGATATACAGCCTAATGAATCGGGTGCGGCTTTGGTGCTTAGTGGTGATGATGTTGGCTTTGTAATTGGGCATCGCGGCGAGACACTTGACGCGTTGCAGTACCTGGCCTCATTAGTTGCTAATCATACAGAAGGGGCGTATTTTAGATTAACTTTGGATGTGGGTAACTATAGGGAAAAGCGTAAGGAGACTCTTGAGGCTCTTGGCAGCAAAATGGCAGCTAGAGCTGTGAAAACCGGAAGGAATGCCTCTTTAGAACCTATGAATCCATATGAGCGAAGAATAATCCATACTGCCGTTCAGGAAGTAGAGGGCGCAAAGTCTTGGAGTGAGGGCGCAGACCAGGCAAGGCATGTGGTAATTGGGCCAGAGGGCGGAGAGCGCTATCAGTCCAGAGGTAATAACCGCCGTGGTCGTGGCTATAATGGTAATAAAGGCGGCTATGACCGTGACCGTAAAAATGGCGGCAGGTCTCAGAAGGGTCAGCATCGTAATAATGTTGCTCCTCGAGCTGAAGTGCCTAAAGCTGATGACCCTGGAGCACCAATTTACGGAAAGATTGAAGTAAAAAAATAGCAGAGGGCGGGGCGGCGGATGCTGTCCCGCTTTTTGAATATTGGAGGTTATTTATTGTGGGTACTACAATTGCTGCAATTTCTACTGGGCAGGCGCCAGGTGGTATTGGGGTTATACGGGTATCTGGACCTGAGGCGTTTCAGGTATGTGACAGGATATTTCGCTCTAAATTCTCCAAACGTATAACAGAGATGTCCGGCTATACAGCGGCTTTGGGTGAGATTTATCAAAATGGAGATGTTAAGCTTGATGACTGTGTGGCCCTGGTATTTCGAGGGCCCAAGAGTTATACCGGTGAGGATGTGGTAGAGCTTTCATGTCATGGTGGCTTGTATGTGACCAGACAAGTGCTGGCTGAAGTGCTAAAAAATGGTGCGGTACCTGCTGAGCCGGGGGAGTTCACGCGCCGTGCATTTATGAATGGAAAGCTTGACCTGGCTCAGGCTGAATCTGTTATGGAGATAATTAGTGCTGGGGGACGCCACGCTATGATGGCTGCACAGGCTGCAGAGTCTGGTGTATTGAGCAGGATTATTGTGGATATATGTAGTAAGTTAGAGGGTTTGGCGGCACATTTAGCTGCATGGGCGGATTTTCCGGATGAAG
The DNA here is from genome assembly GCF_009917525.1 of Acutalibacter sp. 1XD8-36. Lineage (GTDB taxonomy): Bacteria > Bacillota > Clostridia > Oscillospirales > Acutalibacteraceae > Acutalibacter. The sequence continues at coordinate 14,588 of NZ_QZDU01000013.1, read as the reverse complement.
ATGTGGACATTGTTGATATAGATGAAACGCAAGAATGTCTTCGCATATGTGGTAGTGAATTGACAAAGTTATTGGATGGATTTGAACGCGGTAAGATATTCAGGGAAGGTATTAAAACTGTTTTGGTGGGACGGCCTAATGTGGGAAAGTCCACTTTAATGAATCTTATTGTGGGACATGAGCGCTCGATAGTTACACCATATGCCGGGACTACACGTGATGTGGTTGAAGAGCAGGTATCTTTAGCCGGAGTACCGCTTTTACTTGCTGATACAGCAGGATTGCGAGAGACAAATGACCCGATAGAAAAAATTGGGGTTGAATCAACAAAGAAACAGCTAAAAAGTGCAGAGTTGGTTATAGTTGTATTTGATTGTTCGGAAAAGTTGAGTGAGGAAGATATTAAACTAATTGAACTTGTCCGTGGGCTGCCTGCTATTGCGGTAATAAATAAATGTGACCTAAATGGCGAGATAAATCTTGATTATATTAAAGATAATTTCAAATATTGTGTTACTGCTTCTGCTGTAAAGAATGAAGGCCTTGATGAACTTGAATGTGCATTTTCTAAATTAATTGGAATTGAAAATTTTGATACCGGACATGCGGAACTTTTCACGGAGAGGCAGAAATTTGCAGCGTCGTCTGCAAGGGATGCACTTGAACAGGGGATAGGGGTATTAAATATGGGGCTGACTTTGGATGCGTTAACTGTATGCGTTGAGGATGCATTGGCAGCACTCTATCGTCTGACAGGGCGTAAAGTATCCGATGAAATTATTGACCAGGTTTTTGAGAGATTCTGTGTAGGGAAATAGAGGAGATTTGTATGAACTATTTTGCAGGAGAGATAGATGTTGCTGTAATTGGCGCCGGGCACGCTGGAATTGAGGCGGGACTTGCAGCGGCACGTTTGGGATGCAGGACGGTTGTTTTTACCATTAACCTAGACGCGGTTGGAAATTGTCCGTGTAATCCAAGCATTGGTGGTACAGCTAAAGGACATTTAGTACGTGAGATAGACGCTTTAGGCGGTGAGATGGGCAGGACTGCGGATAAGTGTATGATACAAAGCCGTATGCTGAACTTAGGAAAGGGCCCGGCAGTACATTCTTTGCGTGCGCAGATAGACAGGAATCAATATGCTCGGGTGATGAAACATAAGCTTGAGTTATGTGAGAACCTTGAGCTCAGACAGGCAGAAGTCGTGGATTTGAAGCCTGTGGGTAATCGATGGGAAGTTATTACCAGACTTGGAGCGATTTATAATACCGGTGCAGTAATCTTATGCACCGGGACATTTTTAGGCGGCAAGGTATTTGTTGGGGAAGTGTCGTATGATAGTGGGCCAGATGGAATGTTTCCGGCGGCTTTTTTACCGAACCGGCTGAGGGAGTTTGGTATTTCTCTTAGAAGGTTTAAGACAGGTACTCCTGCTAGAGTTTTAAAATCTTCTGTTGACATATCTATCTTAGAGATTCAGCATGGTGATGACCCTGTTACGCCTTTTTCATATGATACAGATGTGCAACTTGCTAATAAGGATGTATGTTATATTAGCTGGACAAATGAAGAGACTCATAAGGTAATTAGAGACAATATCTGTCGTTCACCTCTTTATGCCGGAATGATTGAAGGGGTTGGCCCAAGATATTGTCTCAGTATCGAGGATAAAGTTATAAGGTTTCCTGATAAATCCAAACACCAGCTTTTTATTGAGCCGTGTGGGATTGATACTGAGGAGATGTATTTGCAGGGCATGAGTTCATCCCTGCCTGAGGAAGTGCAGGTGAAATTTTACAGAACTATACCAGGACTGGAAAATGTACAGATTATGCGCAGCGCATATGCTATAGAATATGACTGCTGTGACCCGTTGCAGCTGGACTCTACTCTTGAGTTTCGTGATTGGCCCGGATTGTATGGTGCGGGACAGTTTAATGGAAGCTCAGGTTATGAAGAGGCCGCCGCCCAAGGCTTGATTGCTGGTATAAATGCCGCAAGAAAGCTGAAAGGGAAGGAAAGGCTAATTCTTGACAGGGCTGGGTCATATATTGGAACTCTCATTGATGATTTGATTACAAAAGGAGTTACAGACCCATACCGTATGATGACTTCTAGGTCTGAGTATAGGCTAATACTTCGCCAGGATAATGCTGATGAACGTCTTACACCTATAGGTAGAGAGATTGGACTTATATCTGACTCACGCTGGAAAAAATTTGAGCGTAAGCAGGAGGCAAAGGCAATAGAGTTTAAGAGAGTGTGTGATACTGTGTTTTCTCCAAGTGATGCTTTGAATAAAATTCTTGTTTCACGTGGAACAACGCCGGTCAGCACAGGTGTGAGATTAAGTGAGCTTTTGAAGCGTCCGCAGATAACTTATGCCGATTTAACTGAAGTTGATATTGAACGTCCAAAATTAGGCCAGGCAGTATTTGAAAGTGTAGAGATACAACTGAAGTATGAGGGATATATTAAGCGACAGCTGGCAGATATTGAAGAAATGCGCAGAGTAGAATGTAAAATTATACCCAAAGATATTGACTACAACAGGATAAAGGGGATGAGACTTGAGGCGGTTGAAAAGCTTGAGAAAGTGAAACCAGAAAATCTTGGGCAGGCTGGGAGGGTTTCTGGCGTAAGTCCCGCAGATATATCGGTCTTGATGATTTGGCTAGCATCAATGGAGAGGGGGGATTGAAAACATGGAGGATATCAGGCAAAAGCTCATTTTGGAGTCAAAAAATTTGGGTATTAAAGTAACAGCTGAACAAGCGGCTAAGTTTCAGAAATACATGAAGCTACTTGTAGAATGGAATGAAAAGTTAAATCTGACAGCTATTACGGAGCCTGAGGAGATACTAGAAAAACATTTTTTAGACAGCTTAACAACGCTGTTAGCCTGTAAATTTAAAGATGGCGCTAAGGTTTTGGATGTTGGTACTGGATCAGGGTTTCCGGGAGTACCAATTAAAATTATGAGGCCTGATTTGCAGGTTACCCTGCTTGATGGCTCGAATAAGCGTCTTAACTTCCTTGGAGAACTATGTAGTGAACTCGGAGTAGAGTGTAGGCGTGTACATAAGCGTGCGGAGGAAGCCGGACTTGATAAGGCTATGCGTGAGAACTTTGATATTGTAACTGCCAGAGCTGTGGCGCAATTACGGATACTGTGCGAATATTGCCTGCCATTGGTGAAAATGAAAGGTTACTTTATTGCAATGAAAGGCCCAGGGGCAAATAAAGAACTTTTTGAAGCCAGAAATGCTCTGGATATACTTGGCGGGGATAAAGTGGACATTAAGCAGGTGCAGCTGCCAAATGCAGGGGAGCGAAACTTAATTGTGGTGCGCAAGCTTAGCTTTACACCTAAGGGATATCCGCGTCACGGTGGAACCATTACAAAGCACCCACTTTAACTGCTATAAAAGGAGGTTAATCTATTATGAATATTGAGATGAGAAAGGCACTTGTAGAAGATATACCAGGATTGGACAAAGTAATGCAGGTCATTAGCGACGGCCCGGGGGACCAGGATAAGATGGCGAGTTTGATTGAAAGAATAAGCCAGGATGAGCATAAGTATCTCTTGGTGGCTATAGATAAAGAAAGCGGTGAAATTTTAGGCAGTCTCTTTGGAATTGTATTTGAGGATATCTGCGGCGATTGCCGTCCTATCTTATTGGTAGAGAATGTGGCTGTTCTTGAAAAATTCCAGGGGCTTGGGATAGGAAAGTTGATGTTTAACGAAATAGAGCGCTGGGGAAAAGAGATGGACTGTCATTATGAGATGTTGGTTTCAGGAATGAACAGAGTGGGTGCTCATAAATTCTATGAGGCAATCGGATTTGAGCAGGTTAAAGGATTTAAGAAGTATCTGTAAATATTTTTCCCGCCGACAGAAAACAACAAACTATTTATATACCGTGTAGTAAAATATAGGCTGTAAGGGGGCAAGGCGGATGTTTACAAGAGACAAGCTGAAACTGACAAGATTACCAGTTATAAAAATCATGCCAAATCCCTCGCAGCCGAGAAAGATATTCCAGGAGGACGAGCTCCGCAGTCTTGCGCAAAGCATTACGGAGAACGGATTGCTTCAGCCGGTAACCGTACGTAAAGAAAACGGTGTATTTTATCTGATAGCAGGGGAGCGAAGGCTTAGAGCCTGCAAGCTGGCAGGGCTGAAGGAGATACCTGCAATTATATCAGACTGTGAGCCAGAGGATAGCGCTGTGCTGGCATTGTTGGAAAATGTACAACGCCGGGACCTTCATATGTTTGAGCAGGCAAACGCTATAGTAAATCTTCTGCGGGAATGGCAGATAACGCAAGAGGAAGCAGCCCGCCGGCTGGGTATGAGTCAGTCATATCTCGCAAATAAAGTGAGATTGTTAAAATTGAGCTCCGACGAGCAGAGTGAGATAATAAAGCATAAGCTCTCGGAGCGTCATGCTAGAGCACTGTTGCGGATAGATAATATTGAATTAAGACAAAAAGTGTTACAAACGGTGATTACTAGGGGACTGAATGTGGCAAATACTGAGGAACTGATAGCAGATTCTCTGAAGCCGCGGGAGCCCATACGTAAGGGCCGCAGGACATTTGTGGCAAAGGATATCAGGTTGTTTATCAATACCATAGACCATGCTGTGGATGCTATGAAGACGGCAGGCATCCAGGCCCAGACAGAAAAAAAGGAGACTGAAGAGTATATAGAGTGCGTAGTGCGCATTCCAAAACAAAACAGAGTACAAGTTTAACCCATTCCCTTATTCATTTCCCACAGCAGGAGGCTGGAGCGTAAAAGTTCCGGCCTCCTGCCTTTGTTTCATGTGAAACATTGGAGTATACGATAATAAGGCAAAAAGCTAACAGGATTTTAGAAAAAAAGCAGTTTTCTTTTGGAAAGCCATTTTATGCTAGAAAAGCGTTGATGTTTGTGTTATAATAAGCGTGTTAATATGAGAAGTGGATCGGAGCATAGTGAAATGGCTAAGACAATTGCAATTGCAAACCAAAAAGGCGGTGTAGGGAAGACTACAACTGCCGTAAATCTGGCTGCGGTTTTCGGAAGTATGGATGAGAGGGTGCTTCTGGTAGATGCCGACCCGCAGGGCAACGCTACCAGCGGATTGGGAGTAGATAAGCGCCAGTGTCCTCTGACAGTGTATGAAGTGATGATAGGAGGGGAGGGTGCAAAAGACGCTATCTGCCATACTCAGTATAAGAATTTGGATTTGCTGGCTGCCAGTATCGACATGGCCGGTGGGGAAATAGAGATGGCAGGAATGGATAAACGTGAAGAACGGATGAAGTCTCCGCTTCAAGAGGTCAAGGAAGATTATGACTACATCTTTATAGACTGTCCACCTTCCCTTGGGCTGATAACCACAAACTCACTAAATGCAGCAGATTCAATACTGATACCCATCCAGTGTGAATTCTATGCCCTGGAGGGACTAAGCCAGCTTATAAATACAGTCCGCAGGGTAAAACGCCAGTATAATGGCTTGCTTGAGCTGGAGGGTGTGCTGCTGACAATGTACGACGGACGCTTAAATTTAACCCAACAGGTGGTGACAGAAGTAAAAAAATTCTTCCCGCGAAAGGTATACAGCACAGTAATTCCACGTGCTGTGAGGCTTTCAGAGGCTCCGGGCTTTGGTCAGCCAGTAGAGTATTATGACCACTACTCAAAGGGTGCCAGGGCGTACAGGGAGCTGGCAAGGGAAATACTCAAAAAGAAAGGATAAGGTATGAGCGCAAAGAAAGGTGGACTTGGGAGAGGCCTGGACGCTATATTCGCGGAGAATTCCAGTCTGGAAGGTGAAGGCACGGTGACCGTGCGTATTGATGATATAGAGCCAAACCGGGACCAGCCGCGAAAAGAATTTGACAGTTCAGCCCTTACGGAACTTGCGGAATCCATCGCTCAGCATGGAATACTGCAGCCGCTCCTATTGCGGCCGATGGTGACCGGGGGCTATCGGATAGTTGCCGGAGAGCGGCGCTGGCGGGCATCAAGAATGGCAGGGCTTCAGGAAGTACCGGCAGTAGTCCGTGAGATGACTGATGGGGAAGAGATGCTTTTTGCCCTTATTGAAAATCTCCAGCGGGAAGATTTGAGCCCTTTGGAGGAAGCTAAAGGCTATCAGCAGCTAATAGACGTACAGGGGATGACACAGGAGCAGGCGGCAGAAGCGGTGGGAAAATCTCGACCGGCAGTGGCAAATGCACTGAGGCTTTTAAATCTGCCTGAAGACATTCAAGCAATGGTAGAGCAAGGAGAACTCTCAGCAGGTCATGCACGTACACTATTGAGCTTTAAATCAGAAGAGGAGATGCGGCTGGCTGCGGAGAAGGCAAAGTCAGGTATCTCCGTACGTGAGCTGGAGGCCATAGCAAAAAAATCTGCCCAGGGAGAAAGTATTTTGACAACGCAGCCCATAGAGGTATCGCGCTCCGCTAAGCCCAGCCAGTTTTACGCCGAAACTCAGTTGGCTGTAAGCGACTATCTAGGCCGTAAAGTTAAGGTAGCGGGCACGAAGAAAAGGGGAACGCTTCAGATAGAGTTCTATGGAGAAGAAGACCTTCAAAATTTACTGAGAGACTTAAAATTACAGGATAAGGAGAGTTAAGCATGTTGGATATCAAATTAGTGAGGACAAATCCCGAGCTTGTAAAGGAGAATATCAAAAAGAAGTTCCAGGATGAAAAGCTAGTGTTAGTGGACGAGGTATTGGCTCTGGATGAGCAGTTCCGCGCCAGCAAGTCTAGGGGAGACGAGCTGAGGCAGCAGAGAAACACAGTCAGCAAGGAAATTGGAAGGCTGATGAAAGAGGGGAAAAAGGAGGAGGCAGAGGAAACAAAGAAAAGAGTATCGGCTATTGCTGAGGAACTGGAGGAGATGGAGCGCAGAGAATCGGAGATGACCGAGGAAATAAAAAAGCGCATGATGGTCATTCCAAATATTATTGACGATTCCGTGCCTATCGGCCGCGACGACAGCGAGAATGTAGAATTGGAGCGATTTGGTGAGCCGGTCATTCCAGACTTTGAGGTGCCATATCACACAGATATCATCGAGCGTTTGAACGGTATTGACCTTGATAGTGCACGCCGTACAAGCGGTAACGGATTTTACTATCTAATTGGAGATATCGCTCGCCTGCATGAGGCAATTTTGGCCTTTGCAAGGGATTTCATGATAAATAAGGGTTTTACCTATTGCATACCCCCATTCATGATTCGCAGTGATGTAGTTACAGGCGTTATGAGCTTTGCCGAAATGGAAAATATGATGTACAAGATAGAGGGGGAGGACCTGTACCTTATAGGCACCAGCGAGCACTCCATGATAGGCAAATACGCCGGACAGCTGCTCACTGAGGAACAGTTGCCGCAGACAATGACAAGCTATTCTCCCTGCTTCCGCAAAGAGGTCGGAGCACACGGCATAGAGGAGCGTGGAGTGTACCGAGTCCATCAATTCGAGAAACAGGAGATGATAGTAGTCTGTAAGCCAGAGGACAGCATGGATTGGTATAATAAGATGTGGCGGTATTCCGTGGAGTTCTTCCGGGCGCTGGATATTCCAGTTCGTGCTTTAGAGTGCTGTTCCGGTGACCTTGCGGACCTTAAGGTAAAATCCGTGGATGTTGAGGCCTGGTCCCCCAGGCAGAAGAAATATTTTGAAGTTTGCAGCTGCTCCAATATGGGTGACGCCCAGGCAAGGCGGCTGGGTATAAGGATCAAAAATGCCGAAGGGAATTATTTCCCGCATACCCTTAATAATACTGTCGTAGCTCCGCCGCGTATGCTGATAGCGTATCTTGAGAATAACCTGCAGGCTGATGGAAAGGTTAGGATACCTGAGGCCTTGAGAATGTATATGGGCGGCAAGGAAATTATCGGATAAGAGGAGAGAAATATGAAGCGCTCAACTACAGCCTGGCTAATAGGTACAGCGGCCATAATGTTCGGTATGCCTGGAGCGGCTAGATTTACGAATATGGACGCATTCATGGTGCTTATAGCTCTGGAGTTCTTTATCATAGGGCCGCTATGGGCTCTGGGGACTGGCATATTCGCGGGCTGGGACGCCAAGGCACGCTGGTGGCTGACGATAGCTAATCCGGTGCTGTTCATTGCGGGAGCGTGGATATTCCTGGAAATGTGGGAGCTGGACTTTCTGTTTTACGCCTTTTGTTATCTGATGGTAGGGGTGCTCGGTATGTTTATTACGGCGGTTATTCGAAGGAATAGAGCAGGACAATAAAAAAGAGCCATCCGAAGGATAATACCTCGGATGGCTTAGCTTTTTCTATCAGGGCTTGAAGCTGTTGAACAGGTCTAACACCTTGTCACTATGAGCCTTATTTACTTCGTCGCTGTCTGGGTCGGTGTATACCATCATATACTTGCCGTTCATAACTGCCGGGGCCTCGTTTCCCAGCACTGTGAAAGAGCCTTTTTCAGCGACCGAACCAACACATTCCTTGCCCTTCTCGTCAAGGTTATCCAGGTCAAACTCATAAAACTCAGCCTGCACCGTGCTGCCGTCATACTTAAAGCGGTAGCGACAGCCGTCTATGGCGCCGATTTCCTTATAGGACATATTGTCTTTCTCACCGGACACGGCCCTATTAGCCTCCATATACTTGCAGAGCCCGTCCAAGTTGTCGTCAAAGCCTGCAGCCTCCACCGGGGCCAAGTCTATTCCCGAGGAGACAGGCTCCAAAGTGTCCAGCTGCTCCATCTGCCCGCCGCAGGCCGACAGTGTCAGGGCCATTGCCGCCGCTCCAGCCAAAGCCAAAATTTTCCTTATCATAATATAATCACCACATGCCTTTCAGTAGGATATAAGAAAAACGTCGAAGCAAACCGCCCGACGCCATTTCTTAATCGTGCCTGCCAGGGTCTCGACTTTCCGAAACCCGCCGTTTTGGTGACCCGGACGAGAATCGAACTCGTGTTACCGCCGTGAAAGGGCGGTGTCTTAGCCGCTTGACCACCGGGCCATTTGGTAGCGGTAAATGGACTTGAACCATCGACACTTCGGGTATGAACCGAATGCTCTAGCCAGCTGAGCTATACCGCCATATATGCGTCCCGGATTCACGGGACGCTAATTATTATAATGGATAGAAGAGAGAATGTCAATACCTTTTTACGGAAAATCCGCGAAATTATACGTTAATAGAATAATTTGGGGCCTCTTTTGTGATTTGGATGTCATGCGGATGGCTTTCCTTCAGTCCCGCGCCAGTGATTCGCACAAACTGAGCCTTCTCATGGAGCTCTTCAATGGTACCGCAGCCGGTGTATCCCATACCAGAGCGTAGGCCGCCAAGCAACTGGAAGATAGTGTCCGCCAGAGGGCCCTTATAGGGCACGCGCCCCTCGACACCTTCGGGCACGAACTTTTTCTGCTCCCCTTGGAAATATCTGTCGCTGCTGCCTTTGCCCATAGCCCCAAGACTGCCCATGCCACGGTAGACCTTAAACTGCCTGCCCTGGTAAAGCTCATAGTCACCTGGGGCCTCCTTACATCCGGCCACCATAGAGCCCAGCATGACTGCGCTTGCCCCAGCCGCCAAGGCCTTGACAATGTCACCGCTGTACTTAATGCCTCCGTCCGCAATAACCGGTATACCGTGCTTGGCCGCCTCACAGGCCGCGTCAAATACCGCTGTTATCTGGGGTACTCCTATACCTGCTACAACACGTGTAGTACATATTGAGCCTGGCCCTATGCCGACCTTTACACAGTCAGCTCCAGCATCTATCAGTGCCTTGGCTCCCTCAGCTGTGGCGACATTACCGGCCACAACCTGTAAATCCGGGTAAGCCTTCTTGACCCTGCTGACGGCCTTAATGACGCCGTCATTATGCCCATGGGCAGAGTCCAGGGCCACCAGGTCTACCTGGGATTCAATAAGGGCAGCCACGCGGTCAAGAACATCCGCAGTAGCTCCGATAGCCGCGCCGCAAAGCAGGCGTCCGCTCTTATCCCTTGCAGAGTTAGGATACCGCACGGCCTTCTCAATATCCTTAATGGTAATAAGTCCCTTTAAGCGCATCTTATCATCTACAAGCGGCAGCTTCTCAATGCGATACCGGCGCAGAATTTCCTGGGCCTCCTTCAAAGTTGTACCTACCGGAGCAGTTACAAGATGGTCCTTAGTCATCACGTTCTTAACCGGCTGGTTAAAATCGTCACCCTCCATAAAGCGTAGGTCACGGTTAGTTATAATACCAACTAATACACCGTCTTCACAAATGGGAACGCCAGAAATCTTGAAGCGTCCCATTAGCTTTTCAGCCTCTATCACCAGGCTGTCGGGGGACAGGAAAAATGGATTTGCGATAACACCGTTCTCCGAGCGTTTCACGCGGTCGACCTGGTCGGCCTGACGCTCAATAGTCATATTCTTATGGATAATGCCAACGCCGCCCTCTCTGGCAATGGCTATTGCCATATCAGACTCCGTCACCGTATCCATAGCAGCAGTTAGGATAGGGGCGTTCAGCCGGATGGTCTTGGTCAGCTGGGTAGAGAAATCCGCTTCACTGGGCAGAACATGTGATTCGGCGGGAATCAGCAGTACGTCGTCAAAGGTAAGACCCTCTTTAGAAAACTTCCGTTGATAATCCATTTTCAGCATAGTCACACTCTCTTTCCTCAATAATTTTAACTTTATTTCCCAAATATATGAGGGATATTATTAATCGAAAATTATAGCACAAAGGCCGCAATTTTTCAAGTATGAGCCCTTCGAGGTAAAAGAAAAAGTAATTCACATTTTCTGTCGATATACGTCGATTATGCAGCTTGCTTTGTCTGTGTCCACCTGATATAATGTGGACACAAACATATGGGGAGGGACATCATGCCAAAGCTAATTATACTAAGAGGGAACTCAGGCAGCGGGAAGACAGTTGCCGCGGGAATGCTCCAGGAGAAGTTTGGGCCCAACACAATGCGCATATCTCATGATATGGTCCGTATGGAGATACTGCATGTCTGGAGCAAAGAGGGCATAGAGCGCTCGCTGCCGCTTATGATAGAGCTCATGAGATATGGGCACAAGAATTCGGAATTTACTGTCATGGAAGGCATACTGCCCTACTCGGCAATAAATCCCTATTTGATGCCGCTATAGAGGAGTATGGGAGAAAAAATATCTTTGCATACTATTACGATATCTCATTTGAGGAGACACTCCGTCGCCACCAGACAAAGCTGAATAAGGATGATTTCGGTGAAGAGGATATGCGCAGGTGGTGGCAGGAGAAGGACTATCTTGGCAATATAAAAGAGACGCTCATAGGGGAAGATGTGTCACTGGAAGGGGCTGTGGAAAAAATATACCGGGATGTATTTGCGGGAAACCCTTGACATCTATAATAAATGGGATATAATCAACCGTAGCTAGACCGTCTTTCTAAAAAGGAGCAGCAATAAATGAAAAAACTCTTTTCCCGCTTGAACACAAGCGGCAGGCAGGCAATAGTCCTGGTGGGTGTAAACGGATTTTTCTGGTTTGCCTGGGCCTTCGGGTGCTACCAGGCTGTGTACCTGCAGGGGGCGGGATTTTCCGCCTCGTCCATGGGTGTGGTAAATGCGCTGAGCTCAGTTGTAGGAATAGCGTCGGTATCCTTCTGGGGCATGGCAAGCGACAGGATTGGCTCTTTGCGTAAGGTGCTCATCACCGTGCTCATAGGGGGCTCGTTGATGTATGCGTTAATACCACTTGTACCGGTGAAATATCACGGCTCGTCCATACTTTTGATGTGCTACATACCGGCAGTATGCTTTTTCCGCTCGTCGATGTCCCCGTATGCCGAGAATATACTGGTGCGCAACTGCAACGAGTTACGACTGAATTTTGGCGTTCTGCGCAGCCTTGGCTCCTTCCTGTTTACTATTGGCAGCCTGATAATAGCTGCTTGGCTTCCCAGCCTTGGGGTACAGAATACCTTTTGGGTCACAGGGCTTTTCATGCTCATACCAATTACGATGACCTTCTTTGCCAGAGAACCGGCTGCAAAGGCTCCGGCTAAAAAAGGTGAAAAGGGTTCGATAAACTTGGGGGAATTGTTTAAAAATAAGGCGTATGTAGCGTTTTTGGGCTTCGGATTCATCTTTTATATAGCGGTGGCCTGTGAGGGCAACTTTCTGCCGTATTATATGGCAAGCATTGGCGTGGACTCAAAACAGTATGGGATAATCCTGGCGCTTCGCGCTACTATGGAAATACCCTTCCTGCTGCTTATGGTGCGGCTGAGGATAAAGTTTCCACTGCGTGTATTGATACTTGGCTCCGCGCTTTTAATGGGTATGGAATGTCTTGGACTGGGACTGCTTGCAAACTCCCTGCCCACAATGATGCTGTTCTGTATGCTGTTTGGCCTTGGCAACGGACTGTTCCTAGGGTCATCCCTAAACTATGTATATGAGCTGGCGCCCAGCCATCTAAAGGCCAGCGCCCAGGCATTTTTTACATCCATGTCATCAGTAGCGGGAATATTGGGAAATCTTGTGGGTGGCGCTGTTTTTGACGCTATTGGGGCCAAGACATTTTATGTTACAGTGTCCGTCCTGTTTGTTTTAAGTGCAGGAGTATTTCTCATGTCCTTTAAGAAGGGGGAAGCTTCAGGACAGAACTGAGCAGAAAAAGTCAGGATTTTTACCCCAAAAGGGATTATAATAAACTCAAATAGGCTGAAAGAGGTATAAAATGGAGTGGCTTACAAGCCTGCGCGGTGCCATCAACTATATGGAGGAACATCTGCTGGAGCCTGTGACACCAGCTGACATAGGGATGGCGGTGAACCTATCGCCGTTCTATTTGCAGAAGGGCTTTCAAATTATGACCGGCTACAGTCTGGGAGAGTACATACGCTGCCGCAGGCTGTATTTGGCAGCAATGGACCTGCTTGCCGGGGGTAATAAGATAATAGATGTGGCCTATAAATACTGCTATCAGACGCCGGAGAGTTTTGCAAAGGCATTCTCGCGCTTCCATGGCTTTCCGCCTTCACAGATAGAGAAGCAGAGAGGAAAGATAAAAATTTTTCTACCTCTAAAAATAAGCATAACTATAAAAGGGGGATATAATGTGGATTATGTAGTTGAAAAAATGGACAGCTTTAAGGTTATCGGTTTTGAGGAGAACATTCCCATGGACAGGGGCTACGAACTGTGTCCAAAAATGTGGGAAAGGCTGATGGAGCAGTATTTAACACCGCTTTGGCAGGGCAAGGAGCCAGGGACAGATATTGAAAGAGCGGTCGCGGAGAATGATATAGGAGTGTATGGAGTCTGCGTGGACAGCGGGGAGGATTCATTTACCTACATGGTAGCCGGACCATATAAAGGAGGGCAGGTACCGGATGGTCTGACGGTGCGGGAAATACCTGCTGCGCAATGGGCAAGGTTTCGCAGCCCAAGCGCAAACACAGATAGCCTGCAGGCACTGAATACCCAGATATTTCAGGAGTGGCTCCCGGGAAACAGGGAGTATGATTTAGCATATCCGGTCAATATTGAGTATTATTTGTGCACCGGGAATGGTATGGAGTACGAAATATGGCTGCCTGTAGCTGCCAAGGAAAAGGATTAATGATAAAGGCGGGATTCCTGTTTGGGTCCCGCCATAAAAGTTTTTATATCAAATCGCAAAATTATGCGCACCGATGACGGCTATAACCTGGCGGGACCAAATCCACTTATTTGTGGTCTTGGCTGGATTATAGTAATAGATAGCGCCTCCGGTGGGGTCAGAGCCGTTTATAGCTTCCCGGGCAGCCTGATAAGCAGAATCGGCGACAGGGGCGTTTATACCGCCGTCATACAGGCAGGAAAAGGCCCCCTCCTGATATATGACGCCCGAAAGGGTATTTGGAAAAGATGGATGGGCTATGCGATTCATTATCACTGCACCAACGGCTACCTGGCCCTGATATGGTTCACCACGGGATTCAGCAGATATTATCTTAGCAAGAAGCTGAACATCACTCTCAGAAAATCCACCGTAGCTTCCGCCGCCGGAGCCGCCGCCTCCAGTCAGGCCCAATGCTGCAAGTGTTTTGGGCCCGGCAATGCCGTCGTCGCTTAGGCCATAATCCCGCTGAAAACATATAATAGCATTTTTAGTGCGGGTTCCATATATGCCGTCTGCGGCCCCGGGGTCATAGCCCAGCTCCTGAAGGCGCTGCTGTATCTGAGTGACCTCACTGCCGGTGGAGCCATACTTTGAAAGGGCATGGGCGCCCCCGCTGTTGAGCAGCATAGCTATTATCATTAGGTTGACAAGTATAATCAGTCCTACCCGCCAAACAAAAATCAAAAATTTTTTCTTCTCAATTTTCATGGGAACACACCCCTTTACAAATAATTCTATGATGGACAAGCAAAAGTATGCCTGGGAATTACAAGAAAGTCATACCATATATTGGAAAAATGAGGCGAATAAAATCTAGATATAGAAAGTCGAAAAAAATCGAAAAAAATTTGAAAAAAGGTGTTGACAAAAGGGGATGAGTGTGGTAAGATAGTCAAGCGCTCGAGAGAGCGG
>NZ_QZDU01000012.1 GCF_009917525.1 Acutalibacter sp. 1XD8-36 | reverse complement strand
CGCTGAAAAAAAGTCAATCCCACCGCCTTAACGACCAGATAGCCGCAAAGGAAAAGGAATTGACCAGGATAACCCGCTACAAGCAGTCGCTGTATCAAGACTGGAAAGACGGGGAAATCACCCAGCAGGAGTACCGGGAAATGAAAGCCGATTATGAACGGCAGGCCGCTGGGCTTTCGGATTTGCTGGCCCGGCTGACGGCTGAACGGAAAGAGCTCTCAAACGGTGTTGACCAGCAGCATCCCGCGCTGGTAGCTTTTGCAAAATATCAGAACATCGAGAAGCTGACCCGCGAAATTCTGATTGAATTGGTAGACCATATCAAGGTTTACGAAAACGGCAATATCAGCGTTCACTTTAAGTTTGCGGACGAGTTCCGCCGGATTGCCGAGTACATTGAAATCAACTCCACTGACACCGCCGAGGCGGGCTGATACCCGCCAAAGCATAAAATCCTTTTGACAGTGTGTTTTCCTAATAAAACGCAATCTTATGTATGGTGGGATGGTAAATGCCCCGTCAAGGTACTCTGACAAGTCCCTTGCCTGCGACTTAATCATTGTTACATCACCGTACCGCTCAAACGGCTATTACCACTCCATTTTTGATGGCATGCCGCGATACCGTCAAGAGATAGACAGCTATCAACAGTTAGCCCGCAGAATTACACTGTGGCTTGAGATGAACGAGTGCTGCATCCACGGCTATATATACGACGGGAAGGATTGGTTCAACCCGATAGAAAAAAAGGGCAGGCCAAACCCGTATGCTTCCAGGGCACAGCCCGTTACACAAGACACAGATTCGAAGATGCTGTTTGATTCCATCGTAGCCAAGCCCGCAGGCTCAGCAGAGGGCACGGAAGCAGCGCCTCTTTGATGTGAATATTTCAAAATAGTCGGACAGCAAAACTACCGCCGCACTTAAATTGGGGGCTTGCGCAAGCCTCCAAAACCATTTATAATGAGTGCGGTGATAATCTTGCTTGCTGACGAAAGGAGTAAACACATGGCAAGCAAAAATACAGTTTCTGGCACTTTAGTTGATGATAAAGGCACGTGGACAGTGCGGGGGCGGGTAACTAACCCCATCACGGGCAAAGTGAGAAATAAGTCTAAAAGCACAGGCTATAAGGTGAAGGATAACACCAAGCGCAAGGCTCTACAGGTTATGGCTGAAATTCTCGCTGAGTGGGAGAAAGAGGCGAACGAGACTCTTCCCGACCATGATTTGACATTGCGGTATTACGTGGAAGCGTGGCTCCGGGACAAGGAGACCACCACCCGCCCCAATACAGTCAAAAGCTATCGGGACTATGCCAATCTCCATATACTTCCCGCCTTGGGGGATGTGTCGGTAAGAGACATCACTTGGCGTACCCTCCAGAGGCTCTATGAAGGGCTTCTAAAGACCCATAAGGTAGTGACCGTCCGCAAGTATGACATTGTGGTTAGCGGGGCCTTAGAGGACGCTGTACGCGATGATGTAATACCTGTCAACCCCGCCGCGCTGGTGAAATGGCCCAAGCGGACACAGCCCGAAGCAAGGCCCTTCGACCCGAGGGAAGTCGGTCAAATCCTCGCCATAGCAGAGAACGCCCCGGAACCTATGCACTCCGCTATTATCTTAGGGTTATGCTATGGTTTACGGCGTTCGGAAGTCTGTGGCCTGCGCTGGTTGGATATTGATTTTGAACAAGGCACCATGCACATACGCCACACTGTCACGCAAAACGGCAAAGTGCTGTTGGACGATGACCACACCAAGACCCAGAAAAGCAACCGCACGTTGGCGCTGATTCCCGATACGGTTTCCTATTTTAAGCAATTACGGGCCCGGCATGTACAATATGGCCTACCGCTTGACAAAGTAGTGGCTTGGCCTGACGGTCACAATTTCCGGCCTGACGGCATTACCCGGATGTTCAAGACCTTGCTGAAAAACAACGGCCTAGACCCCGCCATTCGTTTCCACGACTTACGCCACATGGCGGCTTCGGTACTTGCCAGCAGTGGGGAAGCCACCCCCAAGCAGATTCAAGAGTTCATGGGCCACGACGATATTTCCATCACTTATGGGGTTTACGTCCAGTCCGCAAAGGACAGCGGCAAGAAGACCTCGGCGGCTATGAGCAAGGCCCTTGCGGGCTTGATGGAAACCCCCGCAGCTTGTTCGGAAATTTGTTCTGAATTGCGGTTCGGTTAGGCTTTGGCAAAAGGAAAACCGCACTGTATAGGCCGTAAATGGCTCTACAATGCGGTTTTTTGGTCCGAGTGGCGAGACTTGAACTCACGGCCTCTTGACCCCCAGTCAAGCGCGCTACCAACTGCGCCACACCCGGACGACTCTTGTATTATACCTCATCCTGCGGCAAAATGCAAGAGTTTTTTTGTGTTTTTTCAAAGTTTTTTCAGGACTTATCCTTGCGCTGGAGGAGCACCGCGCCGATGATGATAGCGCCTTTAAAGGCCGCGCTAAGATAGGGGTCCACGCCGATAAGGTTCAGGAGGTTATTCATAACCGCCACTATCAGGGTGCCGAAGACGGTGCCCACAATGGAGCCCCTTCCGCCGGACATGCTGGTGCCGCCCACTATTACTGAGGCGATGGCGTCCATCTCGAAGCCGCTGCCCGCGCTGGCGTAGTCCATGGAGCCAATGCGGGAGGTCTGGATTATGGCTGCTATTGCTACCAGGAAGCCGGTGAGGGCGTATACCCGGCGCTTTACGGCCCGGACATTCACCCCTGAAAGGCGGGTGGTGCGCTCGTTGGAGCCGATGGCGAAGACATAGCGCCCGAAGGTGGTCTTCTTTGAGATAACGTACATGGCTGCCGCCAGCAGCCCCCAATAGAGGATTGGCATTAGCTGCTGTCCCCCTATCTCCAGCCTTGCAATGCTCTTATAGGCCTCGGGCAGCTCGGTGCGCTGGGCCTTCATAAAATACTGGGTCACGCTGCGGAGTATCTGCATGGAGCCAAGGGTGGCGATAAACGGCGGCATCCTGCCGTTTGAAATGAGCAGGCCGTTGCCCTCACCCAGCAGGCTGCCAAGGACCACGGCGCCTATCAGCCCAATAAGTATCGCCGGTATGCCGCCAAGCCCCGCCAGGGGCCCGCCGGTGTTCAGCACCACCATTATGAAAGCGCCCACTGTCACGTATACCGAGCCCACAGACAGGTCTATGCCCCCAGAGATTATTACAAATGTCATGCTCAGAGCGATTATGCCTATGCCCGCGTTGCCCCTAAGCAGCGATATCCAGTTCTGCAGCCAGCTCTGGGCCCACTCCCCGAAGGAGCTGAAGCCGGTGTTCATAGACAGGGCCACGGTCTGCACTATCACCATCACCAAAAGGGCCATGCCGGTGCTGAAAAGCGGGTTATTGCGCCACTGGTCCCGCAGCTTTGTAAGAAGCTGTTTTCCTGTTTTTTCCATTTTCTACTGCCCTCCTCTTATTCCTCACGCGCCGGTTGCAAGGCGCATTATCTCCTGCTCAGCCATCTCCCCGGCGGGGAGCTCGCCCTGGACTCTGCCATGGTACATCACTATGGCCCTGTCGCAAAGGCGTATTATCTCCTGGGCCTCGCTGGAGAGGACTATGACCGCGACCCCTCCGCCGGCCAGCTCCAGGATGGTGTCATATATGTCCTCCTTCGCGCCCACGTCCACGCCCTGGGTGGGGTTGTCAAATATGAGCACCTTCGGCCCGGCGTTCAGCCACTTTGCCAGCACCACCTTCTGCTGGTTGCCACCGGAGAGGCTGCCTATCAGGTCCTCCTCCGCCCCCATCTTTATTCTAAGGGTCTCAGCCTGCCGCCTGAAGGCCTCCTTTACCTGGCGCCAGTTTATCAGGCCGTATTTCGCGTGCCTGGGCCAGGTGACTATGGAGCCGTTTTCCAGGATGTCCATATCTTTTATAATGCCGTTCTCCTTGCGGTCCCGGGGGACATAGCCTATCCCCAGCTCAACGGCCTGGCGGGTGTCCCGGACGGTGACAGGCTTCCCCTCAAGGTAGAGCTGCCCCTGGTATTTCCCTCCGCTGCCGAACATCGCCTGGAAGAGCTCGCTGCGCCCGTCGCCCAGAAGCCCGGTAAAGCCCAGCACCTCCCCTGCCCTTACAGAGAAGCTGACAGACTCAAAGTGCCGCTCCTGGGAGAGCCCCTCGGCCCTCAGCACCTCACCGCCCAGCTCACGCTCCCGGCGCAGGGACTGGGTGCGCACCTCGTGGCCCACCATATGCTTTGCCAGCTCGTCCACATTGGTATCGGAGACGTTCCCATTGGCCACCATGGAGCCGTCCCGCAGGACGGTGTACCTGTCGCATATGTCCATGACCTCCCGGAGCTTATGGGAGATGAACACCATCGCCACCCCCTGGTCCTTCAGGGTGCGCATCATGTCGAAGACCCGGTCAATCTCGGGGTCCGTCAGGGAAGTGGTGGGCTCGTCCATAATGATTATCGACGCCTCCATCAGGAGGGCCCGGGCTATCTCAACTATCTGCTTATAGGAAGCGTCCAGGTCCCGGACCATGGCCCTTGGGTCCAAATCCACGTCCATGCGCTCAAAGACCCCGGCACAGCGGGCGCACATTGCCTTTGCGTCCAGAAGGCCCGCCTTGGTCTTCAGCTCCCGGCCTATGAACATGTTCTCATATATGCTCAGGTCGTTCACCAGGTTCAGCTCCTGGTGGATAAAGGCTATCCCGGCGGCAAGGGACTCCGCGGGGCTTTTAAAGGCGGCCTCCCTGCCGTCCAGAAGCACAGTGCCCCGGTCGGCTGGGAGCACGCCCCCCAGTATGTTCATAAGTGTGGACTTGCCCGCGCCGTTCTCTCCCAAGAGGGCGCATATCTCCCCCGGGGCCACAGAGAAGCTTATGTCCCGCAGCACGTCATTTGCGCCGAAGGATTTGTATATGCCGCGCATTTCCAGGGTCATACCCTAAACCTCCTCAATAATTTACAGAAAGGCTATGACGTGTGCGCCATAGCCTTCTGCTCAGGTCAAATAGATATTATTAGTAGGGGGACTTCTCGTCCAGGTAGTCCGCGCAGTTCTCCCGGTCCACAATGGTGGTGGGTATAATCTTCTCCACGTCGGGGCTCTCACCCTTCAGCAGAGCCACTGCCACATCCACAGCGTCCTTGACCATGTCGGGGCTGTAGAGGGCGGACTGAATCCAAATCTCCTCGTTCTCGGGCATCATGTTGAAGTACTCCTGGCACCCGCCGCCGCCGGTGACAACCTTGATGTCGGTACGCTTGGCCTCGCTGATGGCCTGGAGCACGCCAATGGAGGTCTCGTCGTCCATGGAGAACACGGCATCAATCTGGGGGTTGGCGCTGAGCACGTCGGTGAAGTCAGCCAGGCCAGCCTCACGGGTAAAGGCTGTCTCGTAGTACAGGAGCTCCATGTCGGGGGCAAGCTCCTTTATCTTCTCCTCAAAGCCCTTCTTGCGCAGCTCGGAGACGGAGCCGGAGGAGGGGACCTCCAGCACTGCAACCTTGCCGGTGGTGCCAATCTTGTCAACGATGTACTGGGCGCTCTGGGTACCCATATCCACGTTGTCGCCGGCTACATGGTACACGCCCTCAACGTCGATAACGATGTCGAAGTTCACCACGGGAACACCTGCGTCGATAAGGCCCTTAATGGGGTCCTCCATGCCCTCCCACTGGGGGAAGGCCACGACAGCCTGGGCGCCCCAGGTCTTGAGCTCGTCAATCTGGTTTGTCATCTCCTCGGCGTTGTTGCTGGTGAGCAGGCGGTACTCAACGGTGTCGCTCAGCTCCTCGCAGCGCTCCTGGGCGTAGTAGGCAACGCCCGCCACCCAGCCGTGGGTAACGGCGGGGGCCAGAATGCCCACCTTGAACTTCTCGCCGCCGCTGGTGTCGGTGGCGCTGGCCTCAGACGAGGAGTCCTCGGAGCTCTCCTCAGCAGTGGAGCTCTCGGATGACTCGCTGGAACTGTTGCCGGCCTCGCTGGAGCTGCCGGAGTCATTGCCGCAGGCCGCGAAGCAGCCCACTACCAGCATAAGAACCAGCAGCATAGAAATTACTTTCTTCATGTTTGTTTTCCTCCTTGGTACATAATTTACCCGAATTGGTTTACATGCGGCATCTTCCGCATGTACGCGCACATTATAGCACCCCTAAAAGAAAAAAGCAAGGGGGAATTTTTAAATAATTCTTTAACCCTTTCCTTTGCGCCGGGCCCTTCCCAGGCAGGCCCTGCCATACAATACGGCATATTTTACCCTCCTGCTCCTTGACATTACCGGCGCCGCGGGCCTATAATGGAGCTTGGGAAAAACTACTATTTAAGGAGCTGCAAAATGGAAAAGCAAAAGGTTGAAGTAATACCCTACCTGTCCTTTAACGGCAGGTGTGAGCAGGCTGTCTCGGCCTATATAAGCGCCTTCGGCGGGGAGGTGCTGCATATGTCCCGCTGGCCGGAGGAGGCCTGTGAGAGGCCCGAACATGCGGGCAAGGTTATGCACGCGGAGTTCATGCTGGGGAACACCCGGATGGCAGGCGGGGATTCCTTTTGCAGCAACAGTCCGAATACGGATATAAAGCTCATGGTGCATATGGAGTCAAAGCCCGAGGCCGAGAGCACTATAGCGGCCCTGCTGGAGGGCGGCGGCACGGTGCTCTGGCCCCTTCGACCCCACCCCGCCCCCGATGACTCCGGCTGCGGCTCCGGCACCAGGGACCCCTTCGGCTACACCTGGATAATCACCTGCCCAAACCCTGAATATCATAAGG
Organism: Acutalibacter sp. 1XD8-36; assembly: GCF_009917525.1. GTDB lineage: Bacteria > Bacillota > Clostridia > Oscillospirales > Acutalibacteraceae > Acutalibacter. The sequence continues at coordinate 41,734 of NZ_QZDU01000012.1, read as the reverse complement.
AGGAAAACTAAAATGAAAGACCAGGTACTTCTGCCCAAATCCGGCCTGTACAAGGCCAATCTCCACTGCCATACCACCGTCTCCGACGGCAGGCTCAGCCCTCTGGAGATAAAGGAGCTCTATATGTCCGAGGGCTATTCCATCGTGGCATATACCGACCACCGGGAATACGTCTGGCATAAGGAGCTGGACGACGAAAACTTTCTGGCGCTCCCGGCAATGGAGGCCGACCTCACCGAGCAGCGGGGCTGCTGGCCCATTGAGCGTACCTTCCACTTTAATCTGTTCGACACCAGGCCTTCTAAGGACCGGGAGGGCAGGGACTTTATGCCCCACTGTGACTACCACGACAAGGCCGGTGTGAACGAGTACATAGCCAAGATGGTGGAGGAGGGGTTTTTAGTCTGCTATAACCACCCCTACTGGTCCCTTCAGGACGTGACAGACTACTGCGATTTAAAGGGGCTCTTTGCCATGGAGATATATAACCACGGCTCCCAGCTTGAGGGCATGTACGGCTTCGCGCCCCAGGCCTACGACGATATGCTCAGGAGCGGCCAGCGGATATTCGCCGTTGCCGCCGACGACAACCATAACGTGTTCCAAAAGGGAGACGTGGAGTTCGACGCCCTTGGGGGCTGCACCTATATCGCAGCGGAGAGCCTCACCCATGAGAGCGTGATAAAGGCGCTTAGGGAGGGCCGCTTCTACTGGTCCGCAGGGCCGGAAATGCTGGGGCTTGAGATAAAGGACAACACCCTGCATATAAACTGCTCTCCGGCAGAGAAGATTTTCGTGGTGCAGAACGGCAGGAACTATTACCGCAGCCAGGCGCTCCCGGGTGAAACCCTCACCGGGGCCCAGTTCCCGCTTACAGGGGACGAGGGCTGGTTCAGGGTGGAGATTCGTGACGCCCGGGGGCAGGCCGCAGGCAGCAGGGCATACTTTATCGATGAGCTCCTATAGCTAGTCGCAGCGCTTTGTCATTATCTCGAGAATCTTCCGGTCAGTCTCCCTCATGCCCTCCTTCGCAAGCACACCCACGTTGGCAATGGTCTCGTCCACGGTACGCGTAACTATGCCGTCGCCGCTTTTGAACTCCTGGCTGGACTTATACATATGGTAGCCTAAAATGCCCGCGTCCACGCTTGCGGCTATCTTTGCCGCACAAGAGGGCTTCGCGCCGTCGCAGATGGTGCCGCTGATAATGGCTACAGCGTTCACGATGGTGTGGGCCACCGCCGTGAAGCTGCCGTCCAGCATATAGGCTATCCCGGCCCCGGCCCCCACCCCGGCGCTTACCGCCCCGCAGTAGGCCGAAAGCCTGCCGATACCGCTCTTCTGCTGTATAGTGACAAGGTCGCTTACAAGCAGGGAGCGGTATAGTTTTTCCCTGTCAAGGCCGTAGTGCTCCGCGTACCTGACTACTGGCACGGAGGCGGTGATACCCTGGTTCCCCGAGCCCGAAAGTATGACCACCGGCAGCTCGCAGCCGCTCATTCTGGCGTCGCTGCCCGCCGCGGCCCAGGCCTTGGCCTCGTTCTTAATATCCTCAGGGTAGTCGTTCAAGAGCACCGAGCCTATATTGGCCCCCCAGTCACCCTTTATCCCCTCCCGGGCTATAGCCGTGTTGCAGTCCGCCTGCTGCTCCAAAAGGCACTCTATCCCCGAGAGGTCCACGGTGTCCGCAAACTCGATAATATCCTTCACGCGCATAAAGCCCCGGCCCGCAGTACCGTCCTCCAGACTGCCGCTGTCAGCCTTCTCCAGCAGCACCCTGCCGTCCAGCTCCTCCCGGACTATATTGCTGTGGCTGTCGGCTATCTGCACCAGGGCCCTATGGCCCCCCGCCCAGCCTGTAAGGCAGATGTCAAGGAGCCTTGAGGTATCGGCGCAGATTATGTCGATTGGGGTGGACTCCATGTATCTCCCTATGTCCTTATGCCTGTCCTCGGGCACGCAGGCTATCACCTGGAGCCTCAGCCCCGGGTCCCCTGCTACTATCCCCGCCGCTACAGCGGCCCTTATGCCCTTTCTGCCGCCGGTATTCGGCACAATCACGCTCTTTACATTCTTGATTATGTTCCCTGAGACCCGGGCCTCTACCCTCTCCGGGGCCTCCCCCAGCACCTCCCTGAGCCTTGCTGCACAGTAGGCCAGGGCTATGGGCTCCGTGCAGCCTGTAGCCGGGACAAGCTCCTCCCTCAGTATTGATATGTAAGCGTCCGCCATCTCCTTTTTAAGCATGACTTTACCCCTTCCCATTAAGTTTTCTACGTCCTATCCCATTCCGAGCATGCCCTTCAGCCAGGCCGCAAAGCTGTCGGCGCCGTATACCGCCAGCATTATAAGGGCCAGGAAGGCCGCAACGGACAGCACCTCGCAGGCAATCCGCTTTGCCCCCGGCCTGTTCCCTTCGCCGTCCTCCTCCGGTGAGCGCTCCAGCTCCACCTCTTTTGAGACAGCGGCGGCTATCTCGCCCGCCTTATCAATGTCAGCATAGGGCACGTATATATTCTGGTCCGTGGGGCTGGAGCTGCTGTCGAAGTTAAAATATGCGCTGCCCGCGCTCTCAAGCCTGCTCTCAATCCCAGCCTCTATAAGTGCCCCGTTAATCCTGCCCGCGGCGTACATGTCCGCGCAGCAGAGGAACACCTCGTCCCCCTCTCCTGCCGGGCGGAGCTTCCTGCTCCGGCAGCCGGGGCATTTTTCAATGCCCTCCACGCATACCCGGCGGCATTTTCCGCAATACTGCATATTCCCCCCTATATCAGCTCCTGGCCGTTTATAGCCAGCTTGAACTCCAGCCCCAGCTTCCCCGCCGCCTTGCGGCAGAGCATCATCCGGGCCATGAATATCTCGAAATATTCCATCACCGAGCTGAAGGCCGGGTCCACCTCAAGCTTCAGCCAGATGGAGCCGCTGTCCCTGTCTATCACGGTCCTTGAGTCTGTGACCGAGTAATTCACCCGGTCGTGAATGTCGAAGGTGTGGACGTCCTTACTGCGCACCCTTGTGCGGCGCACGTCGGACTTGTCCGCTATAATAAGCGCCGCGGCCTCGGGGCTCACAGGCACGCCGGTGCCCTCGTCGTGGTTGCCGATGGCTGTGGCGATAAGGGCTATCTCGTCGGGAGGAAAGCCCATATTGTCAAGGAGCCTGAAGGCCATCACCGCCCCGCTCTGGCTGTGGTCCACCCGGTTTACCAGGTTGCCGATATCGTGGAGGTACCCGGCTATCTTCGTCAGCTCCACCCGCCTCTCAGGGTAGCCCAGCTCCGAGAGTATGTCCCCCGCCACAGCCGCCACCCGGCCCACGTGGGCAAAGCTGTGCTCCGTAAAGCCCAGCGCCGCCATGGACGCGTCGGCCTCTGCGATATAGGTCTTAATGGCCCGGTCGTTCCTTATCTGCTCATAGGTTACCATTGCGCTCCCCCAATACTCATTTCAATACTCATTTATATTACCCTTTGAGTTTACCATATTTCCCGGGAATTATCAAGTCAAATCAGGCAGTATATGCCGTAAATCAGGAGCAGGTGGGCGGGGTAAAATATGTAAGAAAAATATCTCGGCAGCCGCCTGCCCCGCCTGCCGTTATAAAGGCATATGGGGACGGCCGCAAAAACCGCGTATATTTGGAACATGCTGCCGTGCTGCCAGCAGTACAGGCCAGTCAGAACTATAAGGCTCACGGCGCAGAGCCAGCGCCTGTCCCTGAATACACAGAAGAAAATACCCATCAGCACGCCGTATATGCCGTACATCGTGCCGAAGGCTTCAGCCAGTACCACAGAGAGGGCCGTTATCCCGTAAAAGGGCCAGCCCCTTTCAGCCGCGAGCTTTATCCCCCAGAGGGCCGTGAAAATAAGCAGCAGCTCGAAAAACACGTTGGACATAGGGTCCCTTATAAGGGATTCCATCCAGCGCCCGCCGCTTGTAAAGAGCTTATATGGTATCTCGGAGAGCAGGGCGAATGCCGCCAGGCGGGAAAGGTATTTCCCCCGGTCCGAGGTGCGGGCAAAGCCCTCGGTGAGCATGAAGACAAACAGCGGGAACGATACCCTGCCTATCATGCGCATAAGCTCTGTGCCGGGGAAAAGCCGGTAGCCGGCATGGTCTATTGCCATGGTCAGAAGGGCGGTAAGTTGCAGGAGGGCTGAGGACATCTAGTAAAACACCCCTTTTTTGTATTATATATTCTCTCTTTTCTCTTGTCAACTGTCGGAAATTGTAGTATTATTAGATAAAACATGAAAAGGACTGATGTAAATGACCACTCAGGAGCTTGCGATAAAGGCCGTTGAGTCCCTGAAGGCCGAGTACCCGGACGCCCTGTGCTCCCTGGACTATGAGGCCCCCCTTCAGCTTCTCATATCCGTGCGCCTTGCCGCCCAGTGCACCGACGCAAGGGTAAACCTTGTGACCCCCGCGCTCTTTGAGCGCTTCCCCACCCTTGAGGCCTTCTGTGAGGGTACCGAGGAGGAGATAGGGGAGCTGATACACTCCTGCGGGTTCTTCAGGGCCAAGGCCAGGGATATTTTAGGGGCCTGCAAAAAAATCCAGGACGACTTCGGCGGCAAAGTGCCGGACAATATGGAAGACCTGCTGAGCCTTCCGGGGGTGGGCAGGAAGACCGCCAATCTGATACTCGGGGACGTGTACCATAAGCCCGCCGTCGTGACCGACACCCACTGTATCCGCATATCCGGGAGGCTGGGGCTCACAAAGAGCAAGGCCCCCGAGAAGGTGGAGCGGGACCTGTGGGCGGTGCTTCCCCCAGAGGAGTCCAATAACTTCTGCCACAGGCTAGTGCTCCACGGCAGGGCCGTGTGCACTGCCAGGAAGGCCATGTGCGAGAAGTGCTGTATGAATGGGTTTTGCCCGAAGGCGGGGGTGGAATGAAAATGAAACAGTATGCTGATTTGCACGTACACACAAGCTTCTCGGACGGCAGCGATTCCGTTTCCCAGGCGCTGGCCCTGGCGGAGCGGAACAATGTCTCGCTCATCTCAATAACAGACCACAACACCCTTGCCGCCTATACCGAGGAGGCCTTTCTGGAGGGGGAGCGGCTGGGGGTAAAGCTTTTGCCCGGCGTGGAGCTGGACGTTATACACGAGGGAAAGCAGTACCATATGCTGGGGCTTGGCGTTGACTACAAAAACGGAAAACTGCTGGAGGCCTGTGCCCATAACGCCGGAGTGCAGGAGCAGTATAACCTGGACCTGCTCAGGCTCATGGAGCAGGACGGCCTGGGGGTGTCTGAGCCGGATTACCATAGGTATGAGATACCGGCAGGGCGGGGCGGCTGGAAGCTGCTCAACTACCTGCTGGATATAGGAGTCACCCAATCCCTGCTGGAGGGGCTTAAATACTACGACCAGTATGGGTTTAAGACCAATTCTATAAAATTCATCAGCCTCAAGGAGGCTATAGATACCGTCAGGGGAGCCGGCGGGGCGGCCATACTTGCCCACCCCGGGGAGCAGATACCTTACGACCAGTATGCCTCCGGCAACAGCCCCTTCTGGAGTGAGCTCGAGGGGCTTCTCAGGGCCGGGCTGGACGGCGTGGAATGTATACACCCACTCCACGGCTTCGGGCTGCAGGAGGAGCTTATCTCCCTCTGTCAGGAGCGGGGGCTGTTTATCTCCGGCGGCACGGACTACCACGGCAGCTTTTTCAGCAGGCAGAAGCAGGTTATCGGGGGGCAGTTCGTCCCGATGGAGCTTGTCAGTCCTGTTCTGAACAATAATATAAAAAACTAAAGGAGCGTATGCAAAATGAAGTATGATTTTGAGACCCTTGTGGACCGTTCTACCCACGGCAGCGGCAAATGGGACGACATGAAACGCAAGAAGCCCGAGCTCTCGTACAGCCCGGTGCCCCTGTCCGTTGCGGACATGGAGTTTAAGAACGCCCCTGAGATAGCCGAGGGCTTAAAGGAGTTTATGGACACCCATATCCTGGGATATACCGGGCCCACAGAGGAGTATCTTGGCACTGTCTGCGCCTGGATGGAGAAGCGCCACGGCTGGCATATAGAGCCCCAGTGGATTGTGGGCACCCACGGCGTTGTGGAGGCACTGAAGGTCTCTGTGAAGGCATTCTGTGAGCCCGGGGACGGGGTCATCACCTTTACGCCTGTGTACTACCCCTTCTATATGGCTATTGAAAACCACGGCTGCGAAATCGTGCGCTGCCCACTTGTCTACAAAGACAACGCCTATACCATCGACTTTGAGCTTTTCGAGGAGCTCTGCGCCCGGGAAAAGAATAAGATGTTCCTGCTGTGCAGCCCCCATAACCCGGTGGGCAGGGTCTGGAGCGCCGCCGAGCTTGGGAGAATCTGCGATATCTGCCGCAGGAATAATGTGCGCATTATCAGCGACGAGATACATTTTGACATTATCATGCCCGGGTTTGAGCATACGACCATACATAACGTGGCTGAGCCCTCGGACAATATAATAGTCTGCACCGCCCCCAGCAAGACCTTTAACCTGGCGACAATGCAGACCTCAAATATTATTATCCCGGATGATGAGGACCGCAGGCGCTTCCAGGAAGTCCTTGGCTTCGGCGGCCCCTCCGCCCTGGGGCTGGAGGCCTGCCGCATTGCGTATACCCGCTGTGAGGAGTGGGCTGACGAGATGATTCAGGTCATTGACGGCAACCGCCGTATGGCTGTGGACTTTATCGGGGAGAGGCTGCCTGAGATAAAGGCTGTTGAGCTCCAGGGCACCTACCTTCTGTGGCTGGACTGCACCGCCCTTGGGAAAACCAAGGAGGAGCTGGAGGCCATGATGGTGGAGGCCGAGCTGTTCCTTGACGAGGGGTATATGTTCGGGGACGAGGGTATCGGCTTTGAGCGGGTAAACCTGGCTGTGCCCAAGGACGTGCTCATGAAGGCCTTAGAGCGGCTGGAGAGAGCCGTTAAAGGCTAAAATCAGAGGCCGAGGGCTTCCCTTGCAAGGGAGTCCGCCATGTCGTTATATTTATCCCCCGAGTGGCCCTTCACCTTCACAAAGCTAAGCTTTATACGCTCCGACGCGGCCCTGCACTGGGCGGCGTAGTCCTTGGTCCCGGGCTTGTTGGCCTTCCAGCTGCCTGTGGCCCAGTGGGCTACGCCCTCATAGTCGTGGTGTATCTCAAGGGCCGGTATGCCATGCTCAAGGCAGTACCGTATGACCGTGAGGGCCCCCATTATCTCCCCCGCCACGTTGTGCATTGAGGAGAGGCCGGGGTCCGTGAAGCGCTCCGAAAAGGTGAGCTCACTGCCTTCGTAAAACAGGACGGCCCCGCAGGAGAAATCCCCTGTGAGCTTGTCGTAGCTTCCGTCCACATAGGCCACCGCGCCCTCGAAAGGGCCCTGCCCGCCATCGGGCTGTGCGCCGCCTGTACCGACTGCTTCCCCGCCCCCTATGAAGGCCTCGGCCTCCTGACGGGTGGGGAAGCTTTTGTATATGGCCCCTGCCACGCCGTGGACCTGGGCCCTGCACTTGTCCCAGGTCTCGTATATCCCTGCGCCGTCCCTGCCTATACGGACGGCATAAAATTTCTTTGCCATATGCTTACCTCCCGGTATTATTCTCAGTCTAAAGTATAGCGGAAATTCCCGTCAAAAGCAACCCTCTGGAAAATCGTGGGCAAATTAACAGTTTATTAAAAATAAATTAAAATATGAGGGGCAAAAGCGGTTGATATACGGCCCCGGATGATGTATAATACTAAGGAATGTATTGCGAGAATCTGGCATAAAGGAGCGCCTTTGCATATGGATAATCAGAACATGGAACATAGACCAGCACCTGAGCAGGCACAGAAGCCCGCCCCGCCCAGGCACGGTGAGCAGAAGCCCCAGTCCCAGCCGCCCGCCGCCCAGCAGGGTAATGGGCAGCAAGGTGCTGCACAGCAAAATGCTGCTCAACAACCGGCTGCTCGGCAGCATGCTGAGCAGCCGCCGGTCCAGCCCGCACAGCAGAATCCACAGCACATGCAGACTGCCGCTCAGCAAAATGCTGCACAGCCTTCCGCCCCCTATGAGGCGGCGCATATGGCGCCCAGGTCCACAAACCTGCCCATGCGCAAGCCCGCTGCCCGCAAGGTGGATAAGCGGCTCATAGCTGCGGGCGTTGTTGTGGCTGTGATTGCAATAGCCCTTTGCGTATGGTTTTTCTGGCTGAAGGGATACCTGGACGCGAAGAACGCGTCCCCTGTGTATGTGGCCCCGGTATCCTCCATCACCGGCGTGATGTCCGACACGGACCCCAGGTACTCCGGGCTGGTGGAGCCCCAGAAGGTGACAAAGGTAAACAAGGACGAGAGCCGTACGGTCTCCGAGGTGCTTGTGTCCGAGGGGGACCAGGTCTATATAGGCGACCCGCTGTTCTCCTATGACACCGGCGAGATAGACCTTTCCATCCGCCAGGCCGAGCTGGAGCTGGAGGGCATAAGCAACCAGCTGACTACCCTCCAGGAGCAGAAGACCCAGCTTGAAAAGGAGCAGAAGGACGCCAGCAAGGACGACCAGTTTAAGTATACCGTTGAGATACAGTCCGTGGAGCTGCAGATAAAGACCCAGGAGTACCAGCGGTCTGTAAAGCAGAGCGAGCTCGACAAGCTGCGCAGCTCCCAGGAGAACACCCAGGTCTTTGCCGAGGTGGAGGGCACCGTGCAGCAGGTAAACCTCACCCCCTCCACCGACGCCCAGGGCAACCCTCTGCCCTTTATAAGCATACTCTCCTCAGGGGAGTTCAGAATCAAGGGCACTATAACCGAGCTGAACACAGGGGCCATTGTGGAGGGCCAGGCCGTGACGGTCCGCTCAAGGGTAGACCCCAACGCCCGCTGGCGGGGCACCGTGGAGTCCATTGAGCACGAGCCCGTCCAGGATAATAACAATATGTACTACGGTCCGGAGTCGGGCGAAAAGGCCTCCAAGTACAACTTCTACGTTGTGCTGGAGTCCCCCGAGGGCCTTATGCTGGGCCAGCACGTGTATATCGAGCCGGACAGCGGGGCCTCCATGACCCATAAGGGCATGTGGCTGCCTGCCATGTACCTGGTGATAGACGAGGAGGACAGCGGCAGCGGCTTTGTCTGGTGCCGGAACGAGGAGGAGAAGCTGGAGCTGCGCCCGGTAATGCTCGGGCAGTACGACCAGGGCGAGGGCCTGTATGAGATTCTAAGCGGCCTTTCAGCCTCCGACTATATCGCCATGCCTGCCGAGGATCTGGTAGCCGGAGGGCCCACCACCACCGACGCCAGCGCCATTGTGACCCCGGATATGGACGGCTCCGACGGCACCACGGATATGGAGCCCGGTATGACCGACCCCGGTTATGACGAAGGCGGGACCGTGACTCCCGAAGGCGGCGACGGCGCTGATACCGGCGACGGCTATACCGAGGGCGGCGATGACACTTATACTGACGACAGCTTTACCGAGGACGGGGAATCCTCCCCCTCTGACGGCGCGGATATGATTATGCCCCGGTCCGAGGACGGAGCTGCTGGGGGTGAACCTGTAGAATGATGCTTGAGCTCAGAGACATCTATAAGACCTATCTGCAGGGGAAACTGGAGGTGCCGGTGCTGGGGGGTATTTCCCTCACCGTTGAGGAGGGGGAGTACCTGGCGATAATGGGCCCCTCCGGCTCCGGCAAGACTACCCTTATGAATATAATCGGCTGCCTTGACAGTGCCACCTCTGGGGAGTACATCCTTGAGGGGGAGGACATAGCCGGGGTCAGCGAGAAGCGCATGTCCGAGGTGCGCCTGCACAGTATTGGCTTTGTTTTCCAGAGCTTCTACCTGCTCTCCAGGCAATCCGCCCTTGACAACGTGGCCCTGCCCCTCCTATACGCCGGGGTACGCCGCAAGGAGCGCCAGGCCATAGCCCGCCGCGCCCTGGAGCGGGTGGGCCTTGGGGACCGCACGGAATTTAAGCCCACCCAGCTCTCCGGCGGACAGTGCCAGAGGGTCGCCATAGCAAGGGCCATTGTAAACAGCCCAAAGATACTTCTGGCTGACGAGCCCACCGGCGCCCTGGACACCCGCTCCGGCGAGCAGATAATGGAAATCTTCCAGAGCCTTAACGACGAGGGCGTCACCATAGTCATGATAACCCACGAGCCCGAGATAGCCGCCCATGCAAAGCGCACGCTGCATATCAGGGACGGCCTGCTGGTAAATTCCTCGGGAAAGCCCATAGCCTCAAAGCCCGCGGCAGGCCCGGCTGGGGCTGGACCAGCTTCATCTGTTGCAAGCCCTGCCCCAGCTGCGGCAAGCTCAGCACCTACTGTATCAAAGGCCCCGGCTCCGGCGGTAGACAGGACCGGGGAGATAGTCACACCAAGGGTCAAGGCCCCGAGACTGCCTAAGCTCCCGAAGCTGCCGAAGCCCGGGAAGCATAAGGCCCCCATCAATGCAGAGGAGGCTCCTGCAGCCCCCGCGCCTTCTGTGCCGTCGCAGCAGGCCCCGCAGGTCTCCGCCCCGGCGGCGCCGAAGCCCCCCAGAGAGGAGATAAGCGGGCAGACCATTATCGAGTCCCTTGAGCGCCAGCTTGAGGCGCTAAACAAAAAGCAGGACCCGTCCGGGCCCGCAAAAGGGGAGGGTCCCGCCAATGAATAAGAAGCTGAAAAAGCGCCTGATTATACTTGGGGTCACGGTCGTTATAATCGCCGGCTCCATTATCGGCGCCGTACAGTATATGAACTACCGAAACGACCAAAAGACCGTAGAGGTCCAGCCCATGGCCTATCTGACCACAGGCTACTGGGGCAGCGACACCTCTACCAGCGGCAACATCGTCTCGGACTATATGCAGGAGCTATTTCCCGACAGCTCCAAATCCATAAGCGAGATATTTGTTGAGGAGGGCCAGAGCGTCGCCATAGGCGACCCGCTCCTCCAGTATAACAGGGAGGCCCTGGAGCTGGACGTGGAGGCAAAGACAGTGGCCCAGCAGCAGGTGCAGGTGCGCATAGACGAGGCCAACCGGCAGCTTAAAAAGCTGCAGAAGACCAAGGCCTATGTTGAGCCCACGCCTACGCCGAAGCCGCGCGTCACCCCCACGCCAAAGCCCACCAAAAAGCCTACCCCCACCCCGACGCCTACGCCGAAGCCCACGCCCACCCCCTTCCCCACCCCGGACGTGAATGTTTACTCTGAGCTGACGCTGGACTCGGTGCCATACAGGGGCAGCGGCACCTCTTCGGACCCCTATGTGTTCCTCTGTAAGGACGGCTATAAGCTGACCCCGGACTTTATGAAGCTGATGATGGGCCTGCTGCCCACAGGCGAGCCCACTATGAGCCCGGAGCCCACTTTCACTCCGGAGCCTACAGAGACCCCCGCGCCGGAGCCGGGGCCTGATGAGACCCCCACTCCGGAGCCCACAGAGACTCCCACTCCAGCGCCTACAGAGTCCCCCACTCCCCCGCCCTTTAAGCTCATCTCCCCCTTTGCGGCGGTGTTTGAGGTCCGGGAGCACGACTCAAACTACGGCGGCCTTATCTCCAAGGTCACCATAGACGGCACAGGCTTCTCTGGCTCTGTAAACCTGCCGGGTATCATAAAAGGGGTTGCGGCCGCTACAGATGTGCTCACAGACGTTGTGAACTCCCCTGCCCAGGAGAAGGCCGCGGCTACGCCGACTCCTACCCCAAAGCCCACCCCGGAGCCGGATAACTATAACCACATGAACTACACCAAGAAGGAGCTGGACGACCTAATTAAGGCCAAGAAGCGGGAGATAACCAACCTCCAGCACGACATGAAGCAGGCCCAGCTCGACCTGGATAAAGCCAACAGGGCCCTGGAGAACTCCACGGTGCTCAGCACGGTGGACGGGCAGGTGCGCACGCTTATTGACATAGACACAGCCACCTCTGAGGGCAGGCCCTTCCTGGTGGTGTCCGGGGCCCAGCAGTATTATGTCAGCGGCACCATCAGCGAGTCACTCTTGGGGAGCGTGAATATAGGGGACCAGGTCACCGTGAACTCCTGGTCAAACGGCATGACCTACTCTGCCCAGATAGTGTCAATCTCAGACTACCCCACCGAGGGCAACTCCTGGTCCTCGGACACCAACCCAAATAACTCCTTCTACGAGTTTACTGCGGTGCTCATGGACGCCGACGACACCATACAGAGCGGCAGCTGGGTGGAGATAACCCTTAGTGTAAACGATACCAGCAGCATGGATGCTCTGTATCTTGAGAGAATGTATATACGCGAGGACGACTCCGGCTACTATGTGATGAAGGCCGGTAAGAACAACCGGCTCATGAAATCCTATGTCACCGTGGGCAAGAGCCTTGGCAGCTATGCCCTGGAGATAAAGTCCGGGGCCACCGGGGAGGATTTCATCGCCTTCCCCTATGGTCAGGACGTTAAGGAGGGCGTGCGGTGCGTGCTCCAGGAGAGCGGCGAGCCCCCATTCCCTGAGGGCAGCGGCGAGGATGAATCCAGCAGCGGGCTTGAAAGCCTCCCGGATACGTCCGGAGGCCTTGCGGATGGCGGCGGCACTATGGATGACGGCACAGGCGCCGTGGATGATATTGTAGACGGTGACGGCACCGCAGACGATACCGGCGACTCAGGGGATACCGGCGCTGCCCTGCCTGATGGCGGCGTGATAACCGGCAGGACCGAGGACGGCGTTACCTTTGAGACGGAAAACGGAGGGGGGATAATCCTTGATTGAGAATATACGCCTGTCATTCCAGGGCATTTGGGCCCATAAAATGCGCTCGTTCCTGACAATGCTGGGCATAATCATCGGCATTGCCTCCATTATCTCCATTGTGTCCACCATCAAGGGCACAAACGAGCAGATAAAGCAGAACCTTATCGGCGCGGGAAACAATGTGACCCGCATACAGCTTTACCATACCACCGACGGCAACTATCCCTATACTATCGACTATGAGGGAATCCCGGACGGCATACCACTTATGACCGAGGAAATGCTTGAGGCAATCGGGAGCCTTCCGAACGTGACGGCGGCGACGGCCTATACCAAGCGCCAGGACGGGTACTCCAGCACCTATTTCTACGGAAACGCCAGCCTCTCCGGCTGCTCCACCTACGGCATTGACGACAGCTATTTCGAGACCTGCGGCTATGTTATCAAAAAAGGGCGCATGTTCGTGCCCAATGACCTTAGCGGCTTCAGGCCGGTGGTGATACTGGACGATAACGCCGCAAAGAGCCTGTTCCAGGGCGAGGACCCCATCGGCAAGACAATCGAGTGCAACTCCATTGCCCTGGTGGTGGTGGGCGTGGTGGAGCTGGACACGAAGTTCGAGCCTGTAATCAACTCCATTGAGGACTACTACACCTATATGAACTCCAGGAACTCCGGTGCGGTCTTCCTTCCTGATGTGCTCTGGCCTGCGCTTTTCTCCTATGACGAGCCAAAGGAGGTTGCGGTGCAGGTGAGCTATACCGAGGCCATGTCCGCGGCGGGCAAGGCTGTGGCGGATTTGCTCAACACCTATAACACCAACACAAACGGTATCCAGTACAAGGCCGAGGACACCCTGGAGCAGGCCAAGGAGCTCCAGGACCTCTCTAACGCCACAAACCAGCAGCTTGTCTGGATAGCCAGCATTTCCCTATTGGTCGGCGGTATCGGCGTTATGAACATCATGCTGGTGTCCGTAACCGAGCGCACCCGGGAGATAGGCCTGAAGAAGGCTATCGGTGCCAAGAAAAGCCGGATACTCTGGCAGTTCCTCACTGAGGCGGCGGTGCTCACAAGCATGGGCGGCCTGCTGGGCGTGGGGACCGGCATAGGGCTTGCGGAGATTATCTCCAGGATAGCGGAGACGCCTGTAGCCATAAGCGTGCCCGCCATAATCTTCGGGGTGGTGTTCTCCATGATAATCGGCATTATCTTCGGGCTGATACCCTCGGTAAAGGCCGCTAACCTCAACCCCATTGACGCGCTGAGGCACGAATAAAAAGCCTAAACGGCATAAATTGACCCCCGGACCTTTAACGGTCCGGGGGTTTGCTTTTGAGCTGTATTAACTATAAATCCTGCCCGGCACTTAAATAGACAGCCTGGCTGAGACCCTGTACAGGTTCTCATCAAAAATCCTAGGCATATTCAGCGCCTCGGTGATGTCAAAATCAACCACCTGCTCGCCCTTGAGGGCCACTACACGGTTGGAGGCGCCGTTATACAGCAGCTCCACCGCATGATAACCCATGCGGCTGGCGACCACACGGTCCCTGAGGGTCGGAGAGCCGCCGCGCTGCACGTGACCCAGGACAGTGGCGCGGCTCTCAATGCCGGTAGCCGCCTGGATACGCTCGGTAAGCTCCTGGGTATGGCCCACGCCCTCGGCCACAACTATAATGTAATGCCGCTTGCCGGTCTGCTGTGCGGCCTTCATACGGTCAACAATATCCCTCTGGAAGTCGTAGGGCACCTCGGGCACCAGGGTGGCCATAGCGCCCACGGCAATGCCGGTATGCAGGGCGATGTCGCCGCAGCGGCGGCCCATGACCTCCACAACGCTGCAGCGGTCGTGGGACTCGGTGGTGTCGCGGATACGGTCAATCATCTCCATGGCGGTGTTCAGGGCCGTGTCGTAGCCGATGGTATAGTCTGTGCAGGCGATGTCGTTGTCGATGGTGCCTGGCACGCCGATGCAGGGTATCCCCGCGCCGCACAGGTCCCTGGCCCCCTTGAAGGAGCCGTCGCCGCCGATGACGACCACGCCCTCAATGCCCTTTTCCCGGCAGAAATCCGCCGCCTTCTGCACACCCTCGGGGGTGTTGAACTCAGGGCTGCGGGCGGTGAACAGGGACGTGCCGCCGTGCTGGATGATGTCTGAGACGCTGCGCATGTTCATCTCCTTAACGTCGCCGTTGAGAAGGCCGTTATACCCGCGCATGACCCCGTAGACGCTCATGCCGAAGGAGATGGCGCTACGCACCACTGCACGGACAGCCGCATTCATGCCCGGGGCGTCGCCGCCGCTGGTCAATACTGCTATTGTTTTTGCTCCCATATTTTTGTTCCCTCCAAGTTTTACCCGGGGGCGTGGAGCCGCCCGGTCATTAACTGTTTTACCCTTTAATTATACCAAATCTGCCGGAATTATCAAGGGGTTAGTTGATATTTTAGGGGGGCATATTTGCGTTTTAGCAATATTTTCGGCCTCCCCCTCAGCCTCCATCAACATACCGGGCGTTCCCGCTGCCCAGGAGCCTCCCCAGCGCCGTCATAAGCTGACGGCTGACCTCCACCCTGTACTTTGCCGGGGCGCGCGCCACCTTCCCGGTGTCCCTGAACATTATAAACACGTCGTAGCGCCCGCCGTCGAATATATCCACATACTGCATGGCCTTTTTAAGCCTCGGGTCCGCCTCCGAGTCCACCCGGAGGTACAACCCCGGCGTGGAGGATTTTTTTGTGCCCCTGGCCTCCCCGCCGGGCTTCGGCGGCTCCGAAAGCCTGTCGCACAGGAGCTCCGGCTCCTTATCCTCCTGGAAGCTCAGCCGCCCCTGGGCCTCCACCACCGCCCCCTCATAGAGCAGGTTGCCGTACTGCTCAAGGACGCTGGGGAATATCAGGCCCATTACGGCGCCGGACATATCCTCCAAAGTGGCAAAGGCCATGGTCATTCCCGAGCGGGTGTCCTTCCTGCGCACTGACGTGACTATGGCCAGCATTGACACCCGCTGCCCGTCGGAATAGACCGTATCCCCGGCCTCCTCCTGGGCGCTGAGCAGGATATCGCTGCTCCTTGCGTACCTGCCCCCGGCGTACAGCTCCGCGTAGGCGGACATGGGGTGCCCGCTCAGGTACATGCCGGTGACCTCCTTCTCCTGGGCCAGCTTCTCCAGCTGGGGGAAATCCTCGGCCCTTGTCAGCGGCTCCTCACCCTCCACGCCGGAGAGCTGGGGCGAGTCGAAGAAGCCCATCTGGCCCTCAATGTTCCGGCGGCGGTCCCCGTCCAGCTGGGCCAGGATCCCCTCGAGCCCTATGAGCATTTCCCGGCGGTTGTTCCCGAGGCCGTCCAGGGCCCCGCACTTTATAAGGCTCTCAATGGCCCTGCGGTTCATGTCCTTGCCGGTCATGCGCTTGCAGAAGTCCCTGAAGGAGGTAAACCTGCCGCCGCCCTCGCGCTCCTGCTCCATCCTGACTATCACCGAGCGGCCCAGATTTTTCACCGCCGCCAGCCCGAAGCGCAGGCTGTTGCCGTCCACCGTAAAGCCGACACCGCTGTAGTTCACATGTGGAGGCAGCACCGCCAGCTCCAGCCGCCTGCACTCCTCCATATACTCCGCCACCTTGCCGGTGCTGCCCAGCACGCTTGAGAGGAGGGCCGCCATATACTCCCTGGGGTACCGGCATTTTAAGTAGGCCGTCTGGTAGGCCACCACAGCATACGCCGCTGCGTGGGCCTTGTTAAAGGCATATGAGGCGAAGTCCTGAATCTCCCGGAACAGCGCCTCGGCTGTGGCCTCGTCCACGCCCCTGTTAACGCAGCCCTCCACCTCCCAGCTGCCGTCCTCCCGGCGCTGTCCGTGGATAAATATCTGCCGCTCCTTCTCCAGCACATCGTGCTTCTTCTTCGACATGGCCCTGCGCACAATATCGGCCCTTCCAAGGGAATACCCGGCAAGGTCCCGGAATATCTGCATTACCTGCTCCTGATAGATAATGCAGCCGAAGGTCACGTCAAGTATGGGCTTTAAAAGTGGGTGCTGGTACTTGACCTTCAAGGGGTCCCGGGTGTTCTCAATGTACATTGGGATAAACTGCATGGGCCCCGGGCGGTACAGTGAGATTATGGCTATCAGGTCCTCTATGCACTTTGCCTGGGACTGTACCACCAGCCGGGTCATGCCAGCGGACTCAAGCTGGAAGACCCCCACAGTGTGCCCAGCGGCAAGCATTTCAAAGGTCTCCCTATCGTCCGGCGGCACGCTTTCCATGGAGAAATCCGGCTGGGACCTTCGTATAAGCTTTTCGGCGTTGTCTATGACAGACAGGTTCCTAAGCCCCAAAAAGTCCATTTTCAGCAGCCCCAGCTCCTCCACCGTAGTCATGGTGAACTGGGTAACTACCACGTTGTCGTTCCTTGCCAGGGGCACATATTCCATCACCGGCCTGTCCGTTATGAGCACCCCCGCCGCATGGGTCGCCGCGTGCCGGGGCATTCCCTCCACCTTCATTGCCATGCCCACCAGGGCCTTTACCTGGGGGTCGGACTCACATCTGTCCCTGAAATCCCTGGAGGACTTCAGGGCCCTCCCAAGGGTCATGCCAAGGTCGGGGGGCACCAGCTTCGCCACCTGGTCTACCTTGTTAAAGGGGATAGCCATGGCCCTGCCCACGTCCCTTATTGCCGACCTTGCAGCCATGGTGCCGAAGGTGACTATCTGGGCCACGTGGTCCGCACCGTACTTCTCCAGCACATACTCTATTATCTCATCCCGGCGCTCGTCGCTGAAGTCTATGTCGAAGTCGGGCATACTCACCCGCTCGGGGTTTAAAAAGCGCTCGAAAATAAGGCTGTAGCGCACCGGGTCGATGTTGGTGATACCGATACTGTAGGCAGCTATGCTCCCCGCGCCAGAGCCCCGGCCGGGGCCCACTGGAATTCCCACGCTCCTGGCGTACCGTATAAAGTCCCAGACTATCAGGTAGTAGTTTACATAGCCCATCTGGGTTATGGTGCTTATCTCGTACTCCAGCCGGTCAATAAGCTCCCTGCCGGGGTTTTTGCCGTACCTGTTTTCAAGCCCCTCCCGGCAGATACGCTCAAAAAACTCCTGGTTCGGGGAGCCGTCGGGGGTGCTGAACTTTGGCAGCTTGGTCTTGCCGAACTCAAACTCCACATTGCAGCGCTCAGCTATTTTAACCGTATTGTCCGCGGCCTCGGGGTACTCAGGGAACAGGGCACGCATTTCCTCCTCGGTCTTTAAATACAGCTCCCCCGAGCCGAATTCAAGGCCGCCCTCCTCCTCGATGGTGCGGCCTGTCTGTATGCACATGAGCACCCGGTGCATTTCCTGGTCCTCGGGGGCGATATAGTGGCAGTCGTTGGTGACTACCAGGGGGATGCCTGTCTCCCGGGACAGCTTTATAATACTGGGGTTTACATAATGTTCATCGTTCAGCCCATGGTCCTGGAGCTCAAGAAAGAAATTCTCCGGCCCGAATATCTCCCTATAGCGCAGGGCGGCCTCCCTGGCCTCCTCATAGTCCCCCCTGAGAAGGGCCCGGGGTATCTCGCCGGACACGCAGGCCGACAGGGCGATAAGCCCCTCGCTGTGCTCCCGCATAAGCTCAAAATCTATGCGCGGCCTGTTGTAGAAACCCTCTATCCACCCCTTTGACACCATGGCGATAAGGTTGCGGTAGCCCGTCTGGTTTTCGCAGAGCAGCACAAGGTGGCGGTTTTCCCGGTCCAGGTCGCTGACCTTGTCAAAGCGGGTGCGCTTGGCCACATAGACCTCGCAGCCGATTATGGGCTTTATCCCCCGCTTTCCCGCCGCTTTGTAAAAGTCCACCACGCCGTACATATTGCCGTGGTCCGTTATCGCCACCGCCTCCTGGCCCAGCTCCTTCGCCCTGTCCAGAAGTCGCTCTATCCTGCAGGCCCCGTCAAGGAGGCTGTACTCAGTGTGCACGTGCAGATGTGCGAAAGCCATTTTCCCGCCACTCCCCTCTGTACCGTAATTTACATAACCTTATATAAAGCTACATAACTCCGTCTACGCCCTTCTCCTTCAGTATCTTCTCCCCCTGCTCCAGGAGCTTCTGTAGCCTATGGTTCACCCCGCTCCTGCTGACGCCCAGCCGCTCACCCAGCTGCCGCAGGGTGAGCTCGGGCTCGTTGAGCCTCAGCGCCGCCAGCTCCTGCAGGTTCTCCGGCAGGGATGAGAGGCCCACGGTGTCGCTGATGGCGGCTATTGCTGCAATCTGCCGGGCCGCGGCGGAGTAGGTTTTGTCCATATTCGCCGTCTCGAAATTGGTCTTGCGGTTGATATTGTTCTTTACCTCTTTGTACATCTTCACCTGCATTAGCTCCATAGAGGCCCCTGTAGCCCCCAGGAAGGTGAGCAGGTTTTCGATTTGCCCGCTGTCCTTCAGGTACACCCCATACCCTCCTGGGCGGCGCACCAGGCTGGGGCTGATTCTAAAGGCCTCGGCCTCCCCCAACAGAGCGTACAAATCGTTTGCAAGGTTTTTATAGGGGGCGGCAAATTCCAGATGATAGCCCTTATTGGGGTCGGTGGCGTTGCCGCAGGACAAAAACACCCCCCGCAGGAAGGCCACCTGGCAGCAGCTGTCCTCCAGCGCCCCGCGGTTTATGCGCAGGCTGGGCTCAAGGCCGCTGTGCCCGAACTCATTCACAAGCCTCCTGCGCTCCTGCTCCTCGGGCAGGGTCACCTTATAGGCCGGCTGCCTGCGGCGGCTCACGGCGTAGGTGAGCTGTGCCGAGGCCCCGGCCCCTGCCGCCGCCAGCTCCAGCATTCTGCGGGCCACGTGGGGGTTCTCTGTGGTATAGCTGCCCTCCTTCAAGGTGAAGCACTTGGAGAACAGCCATGCTCCATAGCACTCGGCGCGCAGGCAGCATGGCTTCTTCAGCTCTATTTTACATAATTCCGATTTTACCTGAGATGTAAACGACATATCCTTAAACCTGTTATTCAGTGCCTGAGCATGTCCCTATGGGTGACACTGGCCTTCACGCCCTTCTCCATAAGATATCCGCAGGTGTACTGGGCCAGGGCCACAGAGCGGTGGTGCCCGCCGGTACAGCCTACGGCCACCACCAACTGGCTCTTGCCCTCCTTCTCATATAGGGGCAGCAGGTAGTCGAGCAGCGCCGTGTACCTCTCCACAAAGCCCCTGGTCTCGCTGTTCTCCATCACATAGTCCCGCACGTCCGGGTCAAGGCCGGTCTTCGGGCGCAGCTCCGGGTCGTAAAAGGGGTTTGGCAGGCACCGCACGTCCATTACCAAATCCGCCTCCATGGGTATGCCGTGCTTGAAGCCGAAGCTTATACAGTGCACGGACATGGAGTCGCTGGAGCTTGTTAGGAACTGCTCGGCTATCCGGCCCTTCAGCTGGGCCGGGGACAGCCTGGTGGTGTCAATCACAAAGTCCGAGTTCTCCCGCACCGGCCCCAGCATGTCCCGCTCCAGCTTCACCGCCTGCTCTAAGGAGCCTGCCAAATCGTCCGAGAGGGGGTGCTTGCGCCGGGTCTCCTTAAAGCGCCGCACCAGCACGTCCTCAGAGGCGTCCAGGAACAGTATTTTATAGGGCCTGCCCTCCATCTTCAGGGCCTCCATAGCCGTGAAAAAGGACTTGAACAGCTCCCCGCCCCTTGTGTCCGACACCACCGCCACCCGGCCCATGGAGCCCTCGGACTTGGCGCATAAATCATAGAAAACCGGTATCAGCGCCGGGGGCAGGTTGTCCACGCAGAAAAAGCCGATGTCCTCCATGGAGTGCATGGCCTGGGTCTTGCCCGCGCCGGATAGCCCAGTGAGTATGACAAATTCCATTTTACACATCCCCTTCCCTTACTATTAGCCCCTCAGTTCTCCCCGATGACCCGCACCTCCGGCTCAAGCTCCGTGCCGGTCTCCTTGAGCACAGTCTCTCTGACTATTTCCATCAGTTCCAGCACGTCCTTACAGGTGGCCCCGCCGGTGTTCACGATAAAGCCCGCGTGCTTCTCGCTCACCTGGGCGCCGCCCACTCTCCGCCCCTTGAGCCCGCACTGCTCTATGAGCGCGGCGGCGTAGCCGGTCTTCGGGCGCTTGAAGGTGCTCCCGGCGCTGGGCATGTCGTAGGGCTGCTTCTCCAGGCGGCGGTCCTTGAGCTCCTTCATCTTCGCGGCTATCTCCTCTTTATTGCCGGGGGCCAGCTTAAACTCCGCCTGGGTGATTATCCTGCCGCCCTCCATAAAGGCGCTCCTTCTGTAGCCAAAGCCCAGCTCATCGCCGGTGGCGTCCAGAAGCCTGCCCTCCGTGTCCATGTACCAGACCCGGGTGATAACGTCCTTCATCTCCCCTCCGTAGGCCCCGGCGTTCATGTATACCGCCCCGCCCACTGAGCCGGGTATCTGCCAGGCAAACTCCAGGCCGGTGAGACTCTCTTCCTTGGCGTATGCACAGGCACCGTTCAGGCTCATTCCCGCCCCGGCATACAGTGTCACGCCGTCCTGCATTATGCCTCCATAGGTAAATTCCAGCTTTAGGGCCACTCCAGGATAGCCCTTATCCCCCACCAGCAGGTTCGAGCCCCTGCCCAGCACAAAGTATGGCAGTTCTATGTGGGCGAGGCCCCGGAGGATTCCCGAAAGGGCTCTATCGTTGAAAACAGTAATGAGCCTTGCGGCGGGGCCCCCTATCTTAAAGTTTGTGTGCTTGCTAAGCGGCTCGTCCCGAAGACTCTCACAGTCAAGCTCCGACACAAGCCGGTCCAGCTCCTCATATTTCAAAGCGTCCATACCGGGCCCCTTTCTGTTGTATATATTTTATATACTGTGTAATTCTACGGTCTGTGCAATTCTATGGTTATACAGTCCACTAAATATATGCGCTCCTCGGCTTATATATCCAAATCCATCTTCACATCCTTGGGCTGGAGCTCGTCGAAGTCCATGCCCATATTGGCGAGCAGCTCCTGGGCGGCGTTATAGCCCATCTCCTTCTGGCGGTTGTTCATGGCCGCTACCTCGATTATCACCGCAAGATTCCGCCCGGGCTTTACCGGGATGGTGATTACCGGCACACGTATGCCAAGTATCTCTGCGAACTCGTTCTCAATGCCCATGCGGTCGTAGGCCTTTGTGGCGTCCCAGGGCTCCATCTTAATGCAGAGCTCTATCTTCTGGCTGGGCTTCACCGCCCCCGTGCCGAAGATACGCTGGGCGTTTATCACCCCGATACCCCTCAGCTCAATAAAATGCCTGATATTGTCCGGCGCCGAGCCCACCAGGGATATGGCGGACACCCGGCGTATCTCCACGGCGTCGTCGGCAATGAGCCTGTGGCCCCGCTTGATAAGCTCTATAGCCGCCTCGGACTTGCCAACGCCGCTGTCCCCCACCAGGAGTATCCCCTCGCCGTAGACCTCCATAAGCACGCCGTGCCGGGTAATGCGCGGGGCAAGCTCCACATTCAGGTAGGCCACCAGGCTGGCGACGGCCCCCGAGGTAGTGTCCCTGGAGAGCAGGAGTGGTATCTCATAGCGCTCCGCTGCCTCCAGCATGGCGTCCCAGGGGTGCATGCTCCTGGCAAGTATCACCGCCACCGGGTGCAGGGCGAAATAGCGCTCTATCACCTCTGTGCGCTGCTCCTCCCCGAAGCGGTTCAAAAGGCCCATCTCCGCCCGGCCCATTATAGCCACGCGGTTGGTGTCAAAATACTCGTAAAACCCGTTGAGCTCCAGCCCCGGACGTATCACGTCCCTGGAGCGCACGATAATATTCTCCGGGTCCCTGGGCATATAGAGGGGCTCAAGCTCCTCATGCTCTATTATTTTGGATAGGGGCAGGGTATATTCTTCCATCATGGCTTTTTCATCCTCCTATAATCCTTCATGTCCTTTGCCGGATAAGGCCCGGAAATGCCAATATATTATACCACAAATCTCGGATATTGGAAAGCCCATTTGTAAAAACTTTGGTCCCGGAAAATTTTTTCTAAAAATTTGAGAAAAGGGCTTGCAATTTCCTTTCAGGTGTAGTATAATAACTAAGCTGTCAGTTTGAGGCGGCTTATATCGCGGGGTGGAGCAGCTCGGTAGCTCGTCGGGCTCATAACCCGAAGGTCGCAGGTTCAAATCCTGCCCCCGCAACCAAAAACCCCCGGAAACACTAGGGTTTCCGGGGGTTTCATTTTGCATTTTCCCTTTGTTTCCCTTACCTGACCCATGCGCTGACCCATACGGGGAAACGACCGGGTACTTCTAAACGCTGCCGGATAGTAAGTTGTCCATCGTCTTGGCTGCCTCTTTCTGTGCGGCGGTGGTGACGTGTGCGTAGGTATCCAGAGTAAATCCTGCGCTGTAGTGGCCCAGCATACCCGACACCGTTTTGATGTCTACTCCATTTTGGAGTGCCAGCGTTGAAAACGTGTGCCTCAAATCATGAAAACGCAAGGGTGGCAATCCGGCTCTATCCAGTACCCGGTGTAGCATATGCAGGACACTGTCCGGCGAAATTGGCCCGCCGTTGGGCGAGGGAAACACATACTCGCCAGCCACTTTGCTCCTCTGCTCTCTAAGAATTTCTATCGCGTCTGCTCCGATGGACAGCGTGCGGTAGGAATTTTTCGTTTTCAACGGAGCCTCCACCACTTCCCCATCGATCCTGGCTACCTGCCGTTTCACTTGGATAACACCTATGTCCAGGTTGATATCGTCCCACTTCAGGCCCAGCAGTTCGCCACGGCGCAAGCCTGTTGCCAGCTCCAGGTAGTACATCTCGAACACGCCGCTGTTCTTAGCCTCGCGGAAGAAAGCGGCCAACTGGTCAGCGGTCAGTGTTTTCATCTCCTGGTGTTCAACCTTTGGTAGGGCACAACCGTCTGTGGGATTGCTTAAGATAAGTTTCTGGCTTTTGGCAAGTTCCATTGCGGACGAAATCACCTGGTTTATATTCCGTACCGTTTTTGCGCTCAAACCTTTGGGCTGCTGTTTGGATTCCGTCCGCTCTACCCTACCGTTGGTGAGCAACTTTCTGTAAAGTGCCTGCACTTCCAGCGTAGTCAGCTTACTGAGCGGGATTTTGCCGATGCTTGGCTTAATGTGATTTTCAATATAACCTTTGTATGTTTTGTGTGAAGATGGCCGCACCTTGATTTTGGCGTAGTTCTCAAACCATACGTCCATCCACTGCCCTACCGTGTACTGACTCGCTTTAACGATATCCAAGCCTTTGTTGTCCTCAATGGCCCTGGCCAGTTTCTCCTTGACCTCTGCTTGAGTCTTACCAAGCACGTTCTTGTAAATCACCTTGCCGGACTCCGGATCACGGCCTGCAGTGTACCTGCCCTCCCAGCGGCCGTCCTTGCGCTTGCGTATATTGCCCTCGCCATTTGCTCTGCGTTTCGCCATATCTTGGCCCCCTTTCTGACTACCAACACTACCACACAGTACCCGCCTATGTCCACTGACATTTTTCTTACTTTTTCTGGTTTTTCCCAAACCGTATTCTTTGTTTTGCACCGCAAAATTTGAGGTAACTACATCCTCATCCCAAAAGCCTCATCGTCATCCATATCCTGTTGGATACTGCGCTCTGTTTTCAATCCATGGGCCACCTTCTTCTGCTCTATTTTACTTCTGAGCTTGCTATCTATCTGAGTATTCAGCCGCTCTATCTTTTTGCCATAGCTCTTTGAAATCAGCTTGCATAGAGCACTGACCACTGACTGAATCGAACCACCCACATCATACGTTTGAGAGTGTTCCGCCTCCATAATCTTCATTGCTAGCGTCGCGCTCCGTACGATAATGTTCTTGATACTGCGGAACTCAGGGTTATCCTCCAGGGAAATGTCCGCCCCCTTCTTCTCAAAATAGAGTGATAATTTCTCCCGGTTAGCCTTATTCCACTCCGAATTCAACTTTGCGATGTCATCGCCTTTTGCAAGTTCAGCCACAATTCTGTTGACCGTGTCCTTTATATCTTTCGGCAGATAGCCGTACTGTTTGCGCCCCTTGCAGGTCTTTAGCTGGGAAACCAGCTTCAGAAACAGCACCTCCACTTCAGAAGTGGGCGCATATGACTCACGGATTTTAGCAAGCAGCCTTTCAATTTCCTCTCGGCTCTCCTTCTTCAGCCGGTCACGGAAGTCTGTTTCCATCGTGAGCAGCTTGTACTGCTCCAGCCGAAAGATGTCGTTGCCCAGCGCACTTCGCAACTCCTCGATCCCCTTTTTCGTCAGCCAACCCTGCCTTATATCCTTGGAATAGACCAGCAGGTGCATATGAGGGTGGTGTGTGGTATTGTGAAATGCTCCATACCATTGCAGGTTTGTGAGATTAATTTTCTGCGCCTCAGCCAGTTCGGTGACGTTGCGCCGTACCAATTCTCGCCATGCCTCAGCCTTGTTATAGCCCAATCGCTCCGCGTCCTCACGGTGCAAACTGATAACGTGTGTCCAGATGATCCCCTTGTGCTGGCCTACTTCCTCGGCAACCGAATCCAAATCTATCTTGCCATCGGTCTGGCTGAACAGCCCATGCGGACCCAGTTTCTCCACTCCCGGGCGCTCCGCCATGTAGCTTACCAGCTTATCCAACTCACCGATACGGTCGGCGTTGCGCTCTATGAAGGCGTCTATAAACTCGCTGGCGTTGCTCTTGGTGGGAGAGCTTTCGTAGTCATGGTACTCGCCATAGTCTTTGGCAGACGGGTCAAACTTAATGATGTCCTGCACCAACCTCTGCTGGCGGACGGTGGCCGGAGCGTTGTCAACACCATCAGCCACCTTCTCAACCCCCTCGCGGGTGCCCATATACTTCACCAAGTTCGTCGCGGAACGCTTTGGTGAGTTCCGCATATACCTGCTGGTAACAATTATTTTCGCCATAATCACTCACCCCCGTTCTGCCACTCGTTAGCGTCCTCGAAGGTCAAAATCCCATTCATCCTCGCTATCTCTTGGGCGACATTGAGCCGTAATGCGCCCAGAAATTCATCAGAAATATCATTGACCGCCGCCGTGATATTGCTGTTGATTCCAATTTCTACTGCCAGCTTGAACAGCATTTCACACACATCCTTGCCGAGGGAACGCACCTCGCTCTTGATTGCTCCTGCTAACATCGGAGCCAAGAAATTAATATTTTTCTGCTGCCTGAGATAACCAATGTAGAACTCCACCGCCTTGCAAACAAAATCTCCTTTCGACATAGCGTTCGCCTCCGGCAGCATTTCCTCAATCTCCGCGACCATCGAAGGCCGCATCCAGTACGCATATTTTTGCTTTTTCTCGCTCAAAAGCGCTCCTTTCCGACCGACCCCTGATTTTGGAGGCCGGTAATTCCTGATTTTTCCCTAACGACCGGCTCTGCCGGACGATGTGAACCGCGCGGTAGACTCCGCGCTTTAACCTGCTTGTCTTTTTGACCGCTTTCTGCATCCTGCTCTGGCGGATAAAGTTGCAAACATTTGCATATTTGGGGCGGTTTCCGTCCCCGTGGACACCGCCCTCACAAATCGCCACAAATGCCCCACACGGCTGTTCTAGGCCGGTTGCCGCTAAACTCCCTCGACCTCCGGCTCCAATCGCCCGACACGGCCCTCACAGGGGCCACAAACGGGTCATTTCCACAACTGGCACTCGTTGTGGTACTCGATTGCTCCCTGGATGGGTAGAATCGTAAAAATCAAGTTGCCGTTCCGCACCTGACCGCTGGCGCTTTCATACTTTGTAGGTTCCGTGAGAATTAGCGTTTTGTACTCAAGCTCCCGCACATATTTCCTCACTGTGTTCTCGCTCATACCCACCGCTCTGCCAATAGTTTTGTAGCTCGGCCAGCATTGATGCGACTTCCTGTCCTCGCAGTACATAAGGTAAGCATAGACTGCCAGTTCACCTGTTGACAAACCTAAACTGAAAATTGCATTTGGCAGAGGAAAGAAATTCTTTGCTCCGCTGCATGATGCTCTCAGAAAACTATTCACGCTATATACCTCCCGTCTGACTCTCGACCCACGAGAGAAATTGTTCCTTGGGAACCACCAGGCGCGAACCGATTCTCAACACCGGGAAGTCTTCCTGATGCAACAATTCGTAGGCTCCCGCAACTGAGATCCCTAAAACCTCTGCCACTGTTTTCGCGTTGAGAAACAGTGGCAGTTCTTCATAATGCTTGAACTTGGATTGAACCACTTGGCACCTCCTAAAAAATGTCTTGACTTTTCCGTTTCCTTGTTGTAGACTTACTCTTAAAGACAGTTTGATTTGCCCGACTGTCTTATGGTAACATATGGCTATACATTTGTCAAGGACAATTTCAAAAATATTTTTAATTTGTGAGGGAGAACGGTTAACATGGCGGCTTATGAGTTCTACACCTACTTTGCGGAGGGCCGGGAGTATTTCGTCTACAAAGATTTGACGCTAGAACGCCCAAGGACAATAGAAAAAGACTTCCCATTTCTGGAAAGCCTCTTGCGTTTCACCTATCTGGACATCTGGCCGATGGAGGATCTGTTTAAGAAAATGGATGCCGCTCTGCTGAACTTTTATCAGAAATCCGACTTCGATTCTCAGGCCGTTGTGATGAGCACGTTGAAAAAGCTGGCGAAAGAGCACATCTACTTCGAGTTTCTGCGCCTTGACTGGCAGTCGCGGTTCCGCTATATTGAGCAGCACCCTGACAAGGATATCCAGAAGCATCTGCCCCACAAGCAGCTGCGGCACATCCCTAGTGACATCGACACGCTCCAAAAACAAATCATGCGTCTGTTTGAGGATGTGCTGGATATCGACGACGGCAAGAAGAAACCCGTGAAGGAAAAGCTGAAAGCTTATCTCCAAAGGGAGAAAAACCAACCGCTTTATGCTTACAAGTTCCAGCCTATTTCCACCACCTATGAGCAAACTGGCGAGGGAACCTTTGCAGAAGTTTTGCACCCAACCTCCATCTATAACATGGTGGAGTTCTCAATCCGCGAGTGCGTCAAGCGCGAACAGCGTATGCGCATCTGCTCCTACTGCGGAAAGTATTTCGCAATCCCCCGGCGCAACACGGCGGAGTTCTGCAACCTTACCGTAGATGAAAACGGTTACACCTGCCGGGAAGTCGGCGCGAGGAAACGCTGGGCAGAAAAGAAAAACTCAGACGAGCTGTTCAAGGAGTACCGCCGGGAATACAAGAAACGCTTTAACTGGATTAAGGCGGGGAAAATCAGCCCCGGCACATTCTATGCTTGGAGCTCCACTGCCAAGGGCAAGCGCGATGAGTGCGCCTCTGGTAAAATGTCTTTTGATGAGTTCAAGAAGTGGCTGGCTGAATCGTGAACCGCTTTTCTTTGTTTTGCAGTGCAAATTTTGACACTGCTATAAGTTTCTAAAACAAGTACCGACTATTCATCCTCCCTTCCCAACAGCACGATTGGCTCTATGCGCAAGCCATGATAAACCATAATCACAGAAAGCCCCCACAGCCAATAGAACCCCAAACGGCAAAGTAATGTAAATCACATTCTGAATTGGACTCTCGCTGCATTCGAGATAAACATTAGCTTTGCTATCGCCGTTCTTACAAGTAATATAAGCGCTAAATGTAAAGTTGTGCTAAAGCCCTACACACATTGCCTTACACCCACAATGCTTCGCTCAGAACTTTCTGTCCTTTGACATCTTCAATACATACCATTTTTACCAGCAGCCATGCTCTTTCTTCTTCTGTCATTACGGTTATTTTTTCCGCGGTTTGAGAACCTTGCAAATTACGAATAATGTTATCCAGACATTCTTCTTTGTATTTCGCAGAATCTATTGCTTCCTGCCATGCCTGCCGTTTCTTTTCAAGCATTTCAAGCAATGGTGTTTTCGATGTTTTCCCATCAATGATCATCTTGATCTCATCAAGAGAAAAACCTAGTGCTTTTAACTCTATCAGTGCATTTAACTGCTGAACCTGTTCTGCTGAATAGTAGCGGTATCCATTCGTGGTATCTACTTTCACCGGCTTAATAATACCTTTCTTTTCATATAAACGCATTGCCTTTCTTGAAATTCCAAAAAAGTCTGCAATTTCACCAATCAACATGAGTTCATTTTTCATAAAATCCTCCTCTTTTAAGTATTATTTATGCGCCTATTCTTCTAATGTATTAATTTGTGAGGCTTCTGGTATGATAGCGGGCAGCCTGCACGGGAAAAAAACAGCTGTTTTCTTCATATTATACGTTCCTATTAAGCATTCTGATTTTCATACCACTGTGCCTGTGACATGAACAAAACATAATATGTGCCTTTTTTATGAATCAGCTCATCATGGGTTCCGATTTCTGCAACACGACCATTCTCCATAACAACGATTCTGTCTGCAATTCGGGCACTTCCGAGTCTGTGAGTTACAAGCACCGTTGTTCTTTCATCGGATATCTCTTTGAACTTCTTATATATCTTTGTCTCCTCAATGGGATCGATTGCGGCAGTAGGCTCGTCCAACACGATTACCTTACTGTCTCTGTTGATACCTCTTGCAATAGATACCCTCTGCCACTGTCCGCCTGAAAGGTCGACGCCGTCAAACTCACGGGAAAGCATGGTTTCCAAACCATCGGGATAAGACTGTGATTCCATATCCACATCTGCTTTCTTTAAGATTTCCAGCAGAGTTCCGTCTTCCCTTTCCGCATCAAGATTGCTAATCCTAACGTTTTCACGAAGAGTCATCTGATATTTCTGGAATTTCTGGAACACACCGGACATAAGTCCGTAAAGGCTCGATGACTTAATATCCTTTGTGGGTATGCCGTCTATTGTTACACTGCCACCGGTGGGCTGATATATACCTGTAATCAGTCTCACGAGAGTTGATTTTCCGGCTCCGTTATGTCCCACAATTGCAATGGTTTCACCCTTATTAATTGTCAGATTAACATCTGTCAGAGATTCCTCTTTCGCTCCCGGATATGTAAAGGAAACATTCTTAAGTTCAATCTTTTCACAGAAATCATGTACCTTTGTTTCACCGTCTGTTTCGGGCATATCTATGAAATCAAGAAGATTGTTGATTGAACCGCTGTTTTTACCTATATCGCCCACAAGATGAATCATTTCTCCGACCATTTCCTGCATCTTTACGATTGCCGTGAATATGGCGGCAAATGTACCCGCCGTAATATCACCTGTAAGCAATGCTTTCACAAAAAGCAGAAGGACAACCAGATAACCTGCAAGGCCGATTCCTTTTCCCGCAAGATCAAACAGACAGGCTCTCTTTGCCACCTTAAGGCTTCTCTTATTCAGAACAACCATTGTGTCATAATAAAGCTTCTTAAAATAGTTCGTTACGCCCAGGATTCTCGTTTCCTTGAAATATTCCTTGGAGCAGATGGTGCTCTCATAATAATCATAAGATCTTCTCAGCGGAGCAATCTCATCCTCAAGATTCGCGTACATACTTACCTGCACAAGCTTTGTCAGAAGACAGGGCACCATGGAAATAACAATTACGATTGCCAGAATCGGCTTAATAGTAAAAATCCATATTCCCATAAACAGCACATAGGGCAGGAAAAATGCCATCATCATGATAAATGAAAATACCATGTTGAAGATATGATTAATTCCCATCTCGGCCTTGTTGATGCTGTCCAGAGTTGACGCATTTTCATATTCGATGGCTCCAATTTTAGATATCTTAAGATGAACCTTCTGCATCAATTTTCCGATAACCTTCTGGTTAAATGGCAGATACAGGAAATTGTTAAGTGCGTTAACAAGCTCTGCCAGAATAATAACCACGCCGTACACAATAAGAGAAATATATATGGTTTTTATGCTTCCGCTTGTATTGATTACTTCACTGGTAGTATTATAAAACTTCTGCAGAAACAAAATCTTTACTGCCCATGACAAGCCATGGAGTATTGTAATTACAATGAACAATCCAAAAAAGAAAGGCGTTGCCTTACATACAAGAGGCGTTATTCTCTTAAGTATCTTAATGGGACTTATTTTCTTTTCACTCATTGATACCACATCCTCTGACTGTCATACATCGTATAGTAAAGCTGCTTTGCGGCCATTAGCTCGTTATGCGTTCCCTGTTCCTCTACATGTCCGTTATCAATTACGTAAATATAGTCTGCCAGCTTAACCGAGCCCAGTCTGTGACTGAAGAACAATGTGGTTCTTCCTTCACAAAGCTTTGCAAATTCACTATAAAGGTTACTTTCCGCAATGGGATCCAACGCGGCTGTGGGTTCATCCAGTACACGAATCGGTGTTTCACTTACAAAGCATCTTGCAAGGGCGATTCTCTGCCATTCACCGCCGGAAAGATCCTTGCCTTCTTGTGCCAGCTTACCCAGCAATGTATCCTTACCATCCTCAAGGCTTTCCATAACCGAGTCCAGTTTAAGGGCAGTTATGGCATTGTTGATTGTTTCATCATCCGCTCCGCCAACGCATCCTATGGCGATATTATCCCAGATTGAAATGGAATACCTTGCAAAGTCCTGATAAACAACTGAATAAAAGGCTTTAAGCTGAGCTGCCGTATATTCTCCAAGGTCCTTTCCGTTAATAAGTATCCTGCCCTCATAATCCTGATAAAGGCCTGTCAGAAGTTTGGCAATAGTACTCTTTCCCGCTCCGTTTGCTCCAACGAAGGCATAATGCCTGCCGGCTTCTATCTTCATATTCATATCCTTAAGAATATAGGTTTCTGTACCGGGATATTTGAAAGTTACATTCCTGAATTCCAAAGACTTAAATTCTATACCGCCTTCAGGTACAGCATCCGCATTATCATACTGTTCAAATGCTGCAAACTTTGTAATCTCCTTAAGGTATTCGATATGTGTGGATACAGCCTCGATTAATCTTGTGAGTGACCATGACATGGTGTGTACAAGCTCAAAGGTTGCATTTATCAGTGAAAAGAACATACCGATTGTAATAATTCCCGCTGCGACAGGGTTGATAAGCATTGCTGCAATAAAGGTACACAGAAATGCTGTTATCACACTTCCGGATTTAAGCTTTACAAACCATTTGGCACGTGTTCTTGTTTCCATTTTTCTGGAAATCTCATACTGCTCAAACCACTTGTCGTTCAGCTTTTCGTTATATCCGAATACCGTTCTCTCATCAACATTTTCTCTTCCCGTCATTACGGTAGTGAGATATTTGTATCTTCTCTGATATTTGGTAATCTCTTTATTGGCCTCATAGGTTGCCTTTCCGCTTATGAACGAAAGATAGAGAAGCGGTATGGCAACAGCTATAATAATCAGTGCAACCCAGGCAATCTGTGTAATAAGGACAATAAGAAGTCCCGTAATTGTCATAAACAGCGATATCAGATTGACTGCATTTGTAAAGCCGTCGATAAACTTATGCTCCATTGTGTCGGCAACACGGTTCATTAAATCCATACTGTCCGTATTTTCAACATACTTAAACGCAATCTTTGAACATTTTTCAACATATGCGCCCTTGAGACCGACCCTCATATCCATCTCGATTTTGTTGGCAAGATATGCCTTTATGGGCTCAACAAGCCATTGATATGCTATAATCCCGATAACGATCGCCAGTGAAATATATACCGCTCTTTTTGTTGCGGAGCCGTCTATAAGTCCCAGCGCATTATCAATAAATCTTGCATTAACAATGACCTGGTAGGTTGGCAGAATTGCAACAGCAAGAGACAGGATCAGATACAATACCGTACACACGGGTGAACTGATTATAGAAAATCTCAGGGAGTCCCAATATGTATACTTTTTCTTAACAAAACGCACTTTCATCATTTTCTTCTCCTAAATTAAGGCAATACCGCACAAAGATTGTGAATGAGAAGTTGCGCAAGAGTTAATCTTCGATTAACTCTTCAGATTATTTCGTCAGAGTGCACAGGCTGAGTGTAGGCAATTTGACAATTGGTAAGCGAAAACTGTGTGCTCCGAGGGAAAATATGTAAGCAAATCGTATGCAAAGGCAGTAGGCCGGTCTTTGTGCAGTGTTGCCCTAAGTTTCTTATAGTATAAACCATGTCCCAAGGTCAATGTCAAGTGGAAAAAATTAATATCTGAGGCTGTCCCCTAGACTGTGCGATAAATTCCAGCTTGTAGAGCAGTTATCCATCACAGATACTATCACAGCTATTTGCAATCGGATTCAATCACTTTGCGCAAAACACAATATTACCATCAATAAACTTGCTACTTCATTAGACTTGCCGCCATCTTCCATCAAAAATATCTTGTATGGAAAGAGCATGGACCCGAAAATTTTGACCATCAAGAAGATTTGCGATGGTCTAGGTATCACGCTGATCGATTTTTTTGATTCGCCTGAATTTGCCGAATTGGAGCAGGAAATAAAGCCCACACCATTAGCAGGTATCCATCCTGCGTATAGGGGACAGTTCCAGCTGCCACCGCATAGACCGGCTCGCCGTAGCAATTAGCAAATGAAATGTCGATACCGTTGTGACCTGAGTAAGTGTCCCAGGTATGGCCGGGAAACGGATATGCAAACCGTCCATCTGCGCTAGCGCTGGCATCGCCCATACCACCCACGTTACGTGTCCATATACTACTCCGGCGCCGAGGCCGCCCGGGAGCGGTCGCGGATTTACTACCCATTGGGTGAGTATAAGCAAAAGCTGAAAGAGGAATATGAACAGGTGACATTGGGGTTCAGATGTTTTGGATAGCTGCGTGGCAAAATGAATATGCGCTTTCTTTGTTTATGCAGCGCAAATTTTGACTTTAAAAAAACCTTTCTTTTTCGTATACCTTGTGGTATACTATGAGCAGTAAACTGGACTTTGCGAGGCTTTTCAATGAATGAATTTGCAAAAACAGCATATTGGCTGGACTGCGCGGATTATGACCTGCAAACAGCAAAAGCGATGCTGCAAACAAAACGCTTTCTATATGTGGGATTTATGTGCCACCAGACGATTGAAAAGGGGTTGAAGGCAGTTTTTGTCCATCGGGAACCTGACGGCGAATTGCCATATATCCACAGCCTGGTGCGCCTTGCCAACCTGTCGAAGATTTCCACTGAAATGTGCGAAGATCAGCTTTCGCTTTTGGATGTTCTAAGCCCGCTAAATGTGGAGGCAAGGTATCCCCTCAATAAAGAAAAGCTCTTACGTTCCCTAACCGAATCCCGGTGTGAAGATTTGATCCGTAAAACGGAGGAATTATTGTCATGGATAAAAACGAAGTGTTAAAGCTGGCAAAAAAGTATGCTGACGGGGTCCGTGAAGAACTCAAGGTTCAGTCTGTTGTCCTTTACGGCTCTCAGGCAAAAGGGACTTCCAAAGAAAATAGCGATATTGATATTGCCGTTATTGTTGATGATATTCCAGGCGACTACTTGGACAGTGTCGCTCTGTTATGGAGGCTTTCCAGAAAAATCAATGCGGATATCGAGCCTGTCCTTTTGACTGCTGCCGATTCTGACAGCGGCTTTTTCCATACTGTCCGTGAAACCGGGATCGCTGTCTGACCCATAAGCTGACCCAGAACCGGAAAAACTCAGTGGACTGGACAGGGTCAGACCTTCGGGTTTTGGCCAGAAAATCGAGCAAAAAGGGGCAGAAACGCCTAGAAATGGCTGGAAAGATCGGTTCACCACAGCTCATAACCCGAAGGTCGCAGGTTCAAATCCTGTCCCCGCAACCAAATTTCCCCGGAACTTCTAGGAGTTCCGGGGGTTTATTTTTGTGTTTTCCCTTATTTCCTCTTGCCTGACCCATTGGCTGACCCATACGGGGAAACGACCGGGCACTTCTAAATACTGCCGGAGAGCAAGCTGCCCATCGTCTTGGCAGCTTCTTTCTGTGCGGCGGTCGTGACGTGGGCGTAGGTGTCTAGGGTGAATCCTGCTGAGTAGTGGCCCAGCATCCCGGATACCGTCTTAATGTCTACACCATTTTGTAAAGCCAGGGTCGAAAATGTGTGCCCATAGGATATAATAAAGACAAGTCGGAAATCCCTAGGAAAATCAAGGGAAATCGGGTTTGTCTTTATTCTTTTTCCAGTAAAAAACGAGTGGTAAAGTCTAGAAAAAGAGTTCAATAAAAAGGGTGATGTCACATTAACGACAACAAGTTTGTAGTTCAAACAAATCCAGTCTGTCAAGGGAAAGGAGATATTCTATGGATAAAATAATTGCAATCTGCAACCAAAAGGGCGGGGTTGGCAAGACCGTCACCACCGTAAACCTAGGCATTGGCCTAGCCCGCCAGGGCAAGCGCGTCCTGCTGGTGGACGTTGACGCGCAAGGCTCCCTGACCGCCAGTCTGGGCTGCCAGCACCCGGACCAACTGGAAGAAACCCTTGCCACTGTGCTGGGAAAGGTCATAGAGGACAAGCCACTGGAAACCGGCGAGGGAATCCTACACCAGGAAGAAGGGATAGACCTGCTTCCCGCCAACATCGACCTAGCCGCCATGGAGGTCACACTGGTGAACATTATGAGCCGTGAAACCATCCTTCGGGAATACCTAAACACCGTCCGCGACCAGTACGACGTGATTATCCTGGACTGCTGCCCCTCGTTGGGTATGCTTACCATCAATGCCCTGTCTGCGGCAGATGAAGTCCTGATACCCATGCAGGCCCACTTCTTGTCATTGAAAGGCATGGAGCAGCTCATGGGAACAATCGGGAGAGTGAAACGGCAGATCAACCCCATGCTCACAATCAGC
The DNA here is from genome assembly GCF_009917525.1 of Acutalibacter sp. 1XD8-36. Classification (GTDB taxonomy): domain Bacteria; phylum Bacillota; class Clostridia; order Oscillospirales; family Acutalibacteraceae; genus Acutalibacter. The sequence goes on along the minus strand of NZ_QZDU01000012.1, from coordinate 6,310 downwards.
GGCATTTTAATCACCATGGCAGATATGCGGACTACCTATTCGCAGGGAATCGTGGAACTGCTGCGGGGTACATACGGCGACCGGCTAAGAATTTTCGACACCATCATTCCCCGCTCCATCCGCGCGGCTGAAACCAGCGCCGAGGGCAAAAGCATCTATCTACATGACCCGTCCGGCAAGGTATCAGCGGCATATGAGGCCCTGACCTTGGAGGTCGCGTCATGAAAGGGAGCGCGGCAAAAATCCAAATGACCAGCCTGGACGCGCTGTTTGGCGGAACTGTGGCCCAAGCTGCTGGCGGCCAGATTCAAGAAATCCCGCTGACAGAACTGCATTCGTTCAAAGACCACCCCTTTCATGTGATGGATGATGAAAAGATGCAGGAGATGTCTGAGAGCGTTGCTCTATACGGCGTTCTGGTGCCGGGAATTGTCCGTCCCAGGCCAGAGGGCGGCTATGAGATTGTAGCGGGCCACCGTCGCAAGAGGGCCAGTGAACTGGCGGGAAAACAAACTATGCCGGTCATTGTCCGAAATATGGACAATGACGAGGCTACCATTATCATGGTAGACAGCAATTTGCAGAGGGACAAGATTCTGCCCAGCGAAAAGGCTTTTGCCTATCGGATGAAACTGGATGCCATGAAACGTAAGGCGGGCAGGCCAAGGAAAGATAATTGTGTGCCAGTGGCACACAATTTAGCCGGGAAGAAATCGCGGGATATTCTTGCGGAGCAGGTTGGTGAAAGCCAAGACCAGATACGCCGCTACATCCGCCTAACATACCTAATTCCTCCCCTGCTCCAAATGGTGGATGAAAACAAATTGGCGCTGCGTCCAGCCGTGGAACTGTCATACTTGACACGAGAGGAACAGGCGTTATTATGGGAGGCAGTGGGTAGGTGGGAAGTCACGCCCTCCTTGGGGCAAGCCCAGCAGCTAAAAGAGCATAGCAAAAACAAACAGTTAAATGGGGAAATAATGGAGGATTTGCTTTCCAATGGGAAAGCTGCCACGATACAAGTCACGCTTAAAGGAACGCGCCTGCATCAATTTTTCCCGGAAGACTACACCCAACAGCAGATAGAGGACATCATCCTTTCCCTGCTTAAAAACTGGAAATCCCAACAGAAAGGAGCCGTGCCAAATGACCACGATGGCTAAAGCAATCAGTGTGAAAGATACCGCTTTCGGACAGGATATGCTGGAAGTCTTGGCAGAACGGCAGTTAGAAAGGATAGGGTATCGAGAGCTGGACATGGCCCATTCCATTCAGACCTTAAAGGAGTATCTGATTAAGAAACTCAGCCACGGAATCATTCGGCCAGCCCCCGGCCTGTGCCAGCCGGAACTGCGCTGCCTATACCCCGTCTACTTCGATTCTGTGCGGGTTCTGCTGGCAGAGTGCGTGGCAGAGTTCTTCCAGACCGGCAAGGTTTACATGGCTGTGCTGGACATCTCCCGCATGGAGTACGTGGAGCATGAAATCCGGCGGCTGGTACTCACGCCAGAGGACACGGCAGCACTTCTGCGGGTACTCCGCAAGGTGCAGAACCCGGCTCATGACCTGATAGCCAGATGGAAAGACCCTGCCGACCGTGGGCGATGGATGGAGCATATACGGGCGCTCTATCAGACCATAAGCCAATTACAATAGAATACAACCTTTGGCCCCAATTACTTTTGTGATTGGGGCTATTTTCATGCCCATTTTTAGGAGGTATTGACAACGAAAGACTTTTATCTTGATATTTGCAACTGCCCGGAGTGCAGTTATTTTGATATGGACAAGGCTCATTGCTGCGGCCTGCCGGAGCGGATAACTCAGCGGGATGTTTCACGTATCAAAGACACCATACAGAGCTGCCTTTGTGTGAACCCCACGCTCTGGCGGCATTATGAGAGCTTGGAGGTGAGCTAGTGGCGGATGATGTACGCGCCCCGGCGGACGATATTGCGGATGGCAAAATGTACCTGGGGCTTGCGGAAGATATCGAGCACCTGATAGAGGATTTGAAACTTCGGCATAAGGCCACCCACGACCTGGGGACTTATTACCGGATACAGGATTTGAGAAGAATCCAGCGGGAGCACCGGAGAACAGCGCGGCATTTGCTGGAACGGGGCGAGCGCAGGATAAGGGAGAAAGGAGAGATTGATTGAGCGATTTTCATGTAGTTTCTGTTTCAGGAGGCAAGGATTCTACCGCCATGCTCCTGCTTATGCTTGAGCGTGGTATGCCCATTGACGCTGTATACTATGCTGACACAGGCATGGAGTTCCCGGAAATGAAAGAACATATGCAAAAGCTGGATGAGCTGCTATTCCGGGAGCGGGGCCTGCATATCACCACCCTGCGGCACCCCAAAGGCTTTGAATGGTTCCTTTACGATACCCCCCTAACTCGAAAAAAGGCCATCGAACGGCGTGTTACCAAAGAGCTGCCGGTTATTGGCTACGGCTGGCCCGGCCCCAGGGCGAGATGGTGTACTGGACACCTTAAAACAAAACTGGTGGACAGGGCTTTGAAACAGGTAAAAGAGAAATGCAGCGCTATACAGTATGTGGGAATCGCAGCAGATGAATCCCATCGATGCAAACAGGACAAGGACAAACGATACCCTCTAGTGGAATGGGGAATTACCGAGGCCCAGGCTCTGCAAATCTGCTATGACAGGGGCTTTGACTGGGGTGGACTGTATGAGATTTACAACCGCTGTTCCTGCTGGTGCTGCCCGCTGCAGAGGATTGGAGAACTGCGAAAGCTGCGGCAGCACCACCCTGACTTGTGGCGGCGGCTCCTGGATATGGACAAGCGGGCCATTGCAATGTTTGGTGATAACCCTTTGGGAAGATTCAGAAAGAATTGGACCGTGAAGCAGTTGGACCAAAGGTTTGCAGAGGAAGAAAGGAAGCAGGCAAATCTTGATAAGGAGGTGACCCGGTGAACTTCAGGAAAAACGCAGGCTATATCATCACGGACTCTATCCATGTAGGCGAGATAGAGTTTGTTCTTGGGGTGCATAGCGAGGCCCCTTTTCAGTTTGTGACCTGGGCTTGTAAAGACGGAAAGGATTATTATTGGGGCCACAATCATTCCGACCTGATGTCCGCCACAAAGGACCTGATAGGACGTGCAAAATGGGAGCTGGAGTTCTGCATGAGGCGCAGAGAACAGGCCCAGGCATCCAAAAAGGGGCCGGAGGATATGTGCCTATGATGATTAGTAAATGTGTCTGCAAATCGGGTTTGCCCGATTTGCAGACCGGCAGCTATGCCGCCGGTCCGAATCGGACCACATTAACGAAACTTCTGCTGGGCGGCTCGCCCTGCACCCATTGGAGTATCGCACAGTCCCGCCACAGAGAAACCAGGCCAGAGGGACAGGGCTGGGAGCTGTTCCGCAACTACCTGATTGCCAAGGCGCGGTATCAGCCGGATTACTTTCTATATGAAAACAACAAGAGTATGGCCCCGGCTATCCGGGAGCAGATCACGGCAGAATTAGGCGTGGAGCCTATCCTCATAAACTCCGCGCTGGTGTCAGCGCAGAGCCGCCAGCGCTTGTATTGGACAAACATCCCCGGCGTGGAGCAGCCGGAGGACCGGGGACTGGTGCTGCGGGATATTCTGGAAAGCGGCCTGCCGCTGCGGGAAAAGGGCTACACCCTAAAAGCAAACTATGCCAATGCAAGTGCCGCAAACGCCAGCGGGCATTTCCCTGCGACTATGGCAGCGGAGCCAGTCAACAAGAGAAATCTAACGCAGAAAGGATGGTATCATGAACGGAAATTTTGATTTTAGCCAGTATCTTGCCTACCAGAAAAAGCTCCGGGAGGAAACCGGCAGGCTGACCGCCGAAACCGTGGAGGGGGTTTGGGGCGATATGGAGCAGTTCCCCCGCCTGCTGGACGTGGTGGAGCGGTTTAACCTTGCCAGCGGGACCCTGGGCGGGGGCAGCGCCAATGCCCTGCTGATTTACGCCCAGTGTCCGGGCGCGACACGGCTGGGCTCCTTTGAGGACTGGAAAAAGGAGCAGGCGTACATCCGCAGAGGCGAAAAGGGCATACGCGTTTACGTCCGCTCCCCCGGCAAGGAGGATTCCAAGACCCACCGGACAAAGTATTACTACAATGTGGAGCACCGCTTTGACATCAGCCAGACCACGGCCCGCTCCCAGCCAAGGGAAGTGTTCTGGACCGAGCCCATGGACATTATCCGGGCCATTTCCCTGGCCGCTGACTTCAGCATTGAGTACGATTCACAGATTCCTGACGGTGTGGACGGGACCTATATCCCCGCCCTTAACGAAGTGCGCGTCCGGGAGGGACAGGACGCGCAGCGGATGTGCTTTTCCCTGCTCAAAGAGTTCTGCCACTATGAGCAGCACAAGTTCATGGGCAAGACCTATGAGCGCAATCCTGTGACCAACTTTGTGGCCCTCTGCGGTGGGTATGTGCTGGCGCGGCGGTTCGATATCAGCACCGAGAATATTCTATTCCAGCGGGAGGTGTTCCCGGAAATCCCCAGCGGCAATGAGCAGGAGAGGTGCGGCGCTGTCCGGGATTTGCTTTCCAGCGTTATCCGGGCCAGCGGCATGGCGGGGCAGGAGATTCAGAGGGGGATTGCGGAGATGGAGCGGCTCCTGGGCCTGTATGTTTCCAGCCCACGGTACAGGCCGGAGGATGCAAGGGATAATACCCTGGCGGTATGAAACCCGGACAGAACAGACTGCCCGCCATAGTGGTGGGCATAGCCGGGGGGCTTGTGGCTGTCTGGCTGGGTATTGCCCTAGCGCCGGGAATAAACAGCGGGCTGGCGGGGATGTTTTCCGCTCTCAACAGGGCTATGGCAAACCCGTTCCGGTTTCAGCTTGTGCCGGACACCCCGCGCTGTGTGCTGGTGTGCCTGTTCCTCTATGGGCTGGCAGTGCTGCTCTTTGTGTCCTCTGGCATGAACTTCCGGCGCGGAGAAGAATATGGCAGCGCCAAGTGGGGCAGTCCCCGTGTCATTGACCGGAAGTACCGGGACCGTAAGAATCCCAATTCCAACCTGATAATGACCCAGCACGTTGCCATTGGCAGCTCCCAGGAGAGCATGTACAGGCACCGGCGAAACCTTAACACCGTGGTGATCGGCGGCAGCGGCTCCGGCAAGTCTACCACTCATGTACTTATCAATCTCTTGCAGGCCAGCCACTCCTATGTGGTGCTGGACCCGTCCGGCGAAATGCTCCGGGCCACCGGGAACTATCTCAAGGAACACGGCTATACCATCCATGTTCTCAATCTGGTGGAGCCGGAGCGCTCGGACAGGTACAATCCCTTTGTATTCCTGCGCAACGATGACGATGTAGACAGGATGGTGGAAAATTTCTGGAAAGCCACGGCGGTGCAGGGTGCGCAGAAGGGAGAACAGATTTGGGACGATATGGCGAAGGAGCTGCTTTCAGCTCTCGCCTATTTTTTGTACTATGAGGCCCCGCCGGAGGAACAGAACTTTCCCACCATCCAGTTTCTGCTCCGCAATATGGCCCTGGTGGAGGGGAAAAGGATTCAAGCCCCGTGGAGCAGATATTCACGGAACTGGAACAGCGGGAGCCGGAGCATATCGCGCTCAAGCATTACCGGGCCTACCACTCTGGCGCGACCAAGACCTTGCAGAGTATACAAATCACCCTGCTGTCCCGGCTGGGGAAGTTCAACCTGGAATCCATTGAGCGGCTGTCCACCACCAACTCGGACGATCTAGGGCTGCTGACCGCGCCGGAAGAAAGGACGGTGATTTTCGCGGTCACGCCAGTTGCGGATTCGTCCTTCAACTTTTTCGTGAGCCTGCTCTATGGACAGCTCTTTGAAATCCTCTATGACTACGGAAACCGTCATGGCAGGCTCAAAGTTCCCATGCACATCCTAATGGATGAGTTTGGGAACATCACGCTCCCAAAGGATTTTGAAATGCGACTGGCTACGTTCCGCAAGTACGGTATCTCGGCATCCATCATCTTACAGGACATGAGCCAGCTCAAGGCCCTCTATGAAAAGCAGTGGCAGGCCATGATGAACAATGCCGACCTGCTGCTCTACCTGGGCGGCAACGAGAGCGGCACCCATGAGTATCTCTCCAAGCTCCTGGGCAAGCAGACCTATCCGCACCAACACCTTTGGGCAGTCCAAGGGGCGCTCCGGGAGCTTTTCCAAAAACGAGCAGCAGTTAGGCCGGGAGCTGTTGACCCCGGACGAGATTCGTATGCTGGATAATAAGCTGGCTTTACTGTTCGTGCGCGGGGAGCGGCCCATCCTGGACGGAAA
>NZ_QZDU01000011.1 GCF_009917525.1 Acutalibacter sp. 1XD8-36 | reverse complement strand
GCGGCGATGCTGCTGGTGTTGGAGAGGGGCGAGCCCGGTAGTGCCTATAATATTGCGGACAGAGGTTATCAAATGACAGTACGGGAGTTTGCAGAGCGGACTGCAGAGACAGTGGGATGTAAGGTGGTTTTTAAACTGTCAAGTGGTATGGAAAAAAAAGAGTATTTCAAAATTTCTAGACAGGTGCTGAATGCAGAAAAATTGGAAAAACTCGGATGGACTCCTGTAAGCGCCCACGCAATGAGTGAAACAATAGTAACCTTAAAGAGCTACAGTCGGTGAGGAGGAAAAGATATGGAGTTGGGTAGTTCTTCTTTCCTTCATAAATTAGTAGGGAAAAAACTAATTGCATATGGAACTGGCCATGCAGGAAAACTCATTATACCATTTCTAGCAAACTCAATCCAGGTCCAACTGATAGGTGTAACTAATAGTAAAGTACAGGACAGCTTTTGTATGGCCTATTTGGATACCGGGTTGCCGCTTCGCAGTTTGCAGGAATGGGTACAGTTAGAGCCGGATGCATCTGTTTTAATTACAGCATTTCGTGGGTATGATGAGATTTATGATATATGCTGTAGAGCGGGGTTTCAAGAGGTCATCTTTCCTCCATTAGAGTTAGTAGAGGCCAGTATGCAGGCAATGGAAGATTTGGCAGAGTCACGTATGCTATCGGATTTAGATGCATTGTGTTTGGCAAACGAGATACGGGATACACATAAAGAGACTTTTTCTAAGTTTAAAGGATGTCATAAAGGGCAGTCAGTGGCGGTAGTGGGATGTGGGCCTACATTAAACTACTATTCACAGATAAATGGAGTTGTTCATATAGGTACTAATTCCAGCTTTTTGCGGGATGGATTAAAACTGGATTACTATTTTTTGTTCCATTTTGTACATGAGTGGTGTAAAAAGCTGCAGAATTACGACTTTATCAAATTCTTTGGTGTAAATCAAAATGACCGGATTAACGATAAGATTCCAGAATATATGATGGAATCTGAAAAAACAGGAAAATTCTTTTTTTCTCCAATTTTTAATCGATTCCATGCAAATATAGAATACTACCCTTTAATGGGGTATCTATCCATAATTTTTCCCGCATTGCAGTTTGCACTTTATACAAGGCCGAAACGAATTTATCTGGTAGGGTGTGATTGCAGTGTGGATGGTCATTATGACGGAAGTATGCTTAATGCCCATATCAATGAAATCCAGGTGCCTATATGGATAAAGGGATATGATTATCTGAAAAAGATATGTTTAAGGCATTACCCAGACACTGAAATTATATCAATAAATCCTGTTGGGCTAAAGGGAATATTTCATGATGTCTATACAGAAAATTATTTATCGACACATTGTGGATTGAAAAAAAATGAGTGCGAGATTTTAAACGTATAACATCTTCGCAAAATTAACAGCATTTTACATGTTTTGACAAATAATATATTTAAAAAATAAACAGGTGATGGTAAAGTATGATAGGAAAATTTGATAAAAGCAAAGAAAATGATAAGCTATAAATTTGACTAACCATATGGCAAAATAGTGCGGAGCAAAGAAGAGTGTGAAATATTTATGCTAATTCTTGTACAAGCTTAGGACGTGAAGGATTATGGAGAAACTGATTTTAATTGGAGCAGGTGGATACGCTAAATCTGCACTGGACTCACTGGACATTTATAACTACAGGCCCGTAGGATTTATCGACTCTTTCGTTGAAAAGGCGGAACATGTGGGATATCCTATTTTAGGGAAAAACTTGGATGTCATTCACAATCCAGAAAAATATACATATTTCATATCTATTGGAAATAACCACGACAGGAAGCACTGGTATGAACTTTTGAGACAGCGGAATTTACGTGTAATAACCATTGTGGACCATACAGCTCTAGTATCTCCTCACGCCAAAATAGGACATGGGTGCTTCATTGGGAAGTTTGCAATTATAAATAGTATGGCCTCTATAGGGAACAACTCCATAGTCAATACAAAAGCGCTAGTAGAACATGGCTGCTATGTATCTGACCATGTAAACCTATCGACAAACTCGGTGATAAATGGAGATGTGCATGTAGGTACTGGAAGTTTCATTGGAAGCTGCTCTGTTGTTATCGGACAGAAAATAATTGGGGATTGGTCTACAGTTGGCGCAGGTGCCGTTGTTACAAAAGACGTGGGGGAACGTATGACAGTTGCAGGGATTCCTGCAAGGATTATAAAAGAAGAGAGTGTTCCTGTCTAATACTCAAGCACATGATTATCATGTAAGGAAGGTTAAAAGATATGGGAAGAATTAAGATTGTTGCGGAAATTGGATGCAATCATAATGGCGATAAAGAAATAGCCGGGGAAATGGTGCTCCGGGCTAAAGAATGTGGAGTGGATGCAGTAAAATTTCAAACATTTCAAGCAGGGGAATTGATATCCAGATACGCACCCAAAGCCGAATACCAAAAAGCTACAACTGGTACGGAAGATTCACAATTAGAGATGACGCAGAAATTAGAACTTTCTCATGAGGACTATCTAGAGCTAAAGCAATATGCCCTAGAAAATGAACTCGAGGTTTTTTCTACCCCATTTGATATGAGCTCCATTGACTTTCTGTACGCGAGTGGACAGAGCGTATGGAAAATCCCATCTGGTGAGATTACCAATCTTCCCTATCTTCAAAAAATAGGTGCGCTCAAATGTGAAAACAAACAGATTATTCTCTCTACAGGTATGGCCACAATGGAGGAAATATCGAAGTGTATAGCAATACTTATAGCCGAGGGGACATCTGAGGGGCAGGTAACACTGCTGCACTGCAATACAGAATATCCAACACCGGATATAGATGTAAATCTTTTAGCTATTGAAGATTTAAAGGCGGCATTTCCTTCTTGCTCTGTCGGATTTTCAGACCATTCAGTAGGAACGGTTGCGGCAGTTGGCGCTGCCGTTTTAGGAATCTCCATGATTGAAAAACATTTTACCCTAGACAAAAATTTACCAGGGCCGGACCACAGAGCCTCTGCAACACCTGAAGAATTAAAGTATCTATGTGACAGTGTCCGCCGGATAGAAACAATGGTGGGGACAGGCCAAAAGACGGTGACAGATTCAGAGAGGAAGAACAGGATTGTTGCTAGGAAGTCTATTGTCGCAAAGCGGCGTATCAATATTGGAGAAGTTTTTTCTGAAGATAATTTAACCTGTAAGCGGCCTGGAAACGGTATAAGCCCAATGGACTGGTTTAACCTGTTGGGTATGAAGGCAGAATGCAGCTTTGAAGAAGATGAACTGATAAAACATGAGGGATTTCCTTGGCAGATACCATAGATAAATTGAAATGGGGTGCGTTGTATGGTCTGCTATATTGATTGCCGGACTGACCAGCGGTTGTCTAGTAATTTTTCGACACTTAATCTATGCGGTAAACCGGTATTTGCTTATGCCATTGATACGGTGGTAGAGGCGTCCATTTTTGAATCAATAGTTGCAGTTACAGAATCGGAATATGTTGCACACCAAATACATTGCTTATATGGGGATACTATTTATATAAATCACGATTTTAAAAGTCATATTCAGGGCGAGGCCTTCTGCGTGGTATCCGGGAGGGCTCCCTTTCTTTCGCCCCACACTTTACAAACCGCATATGATAGGTTTTGCATAAATGAAACAGCTTTATGTTCTGTAGTAAGGCTTCAGGAATTAGATTTGACTCCCTTCTTTGATATAGCAGTTTGTGTGGAATTTATTTCAGTAAATGCGTTTTATTTCTGTAAAAACATAAGTGATAGAACAGCTTTAGAGAAATATGAGCTTAGTAAAACCGAGGGATTGGTCATCAATGATGCAAATGATTTTGAATTTGCTCTGGTGCTAAAAGGAAAGGAGAAAAAGCGGACTATCCTTGATGCAGCTATACAAAAGCGCATTACAGAGAAAGAAGATATGATACGCGGAAGTATTGCTGGTCCTTCCATATGTTTTGTTGGACATTCTCAGATAGATAATTGGAATATAGAATTAATAAGTGGTTTTAAAGTATGTAATTGTGGTATTAGAGGTATCTCCAGTTTGGAATATAAAAATTTGATATTGGCAAAAGGAATGTTAAATTGCTGTGCTGATATGTTTCTGGTGATGCATGGTACAAATGATATAGTGGGCGATTTTGATTTAAACAAAGTGTGTTTAAATATTGCTGATACGGTGCATTACATAAGAGTCTATAATGATTCAGCACCAATTATGTTTTTAGAGTGCGCTCATGTGAATGGACGTATGGACCGTGATAATAACAAGATTGCAGAGCTAAATTTACATCTAAAGCAAAGGCTTCAGGATGTGATCTGGGTGAGTCTGGAAGAACTAGATGACCAGTTTGGAAATCTAAACTCTGAGTACACTGAAGACGGCTTACATTTTAACGCTCGTGGATACAAATGCCTACAGGGGATTGTAGAGAGAGCAATATATGAAATTGGGTGAAGTTATGAAAAGGATTGCTGTAATACCGGCCCGTTCCGGCTCAAAAGGCCTATGTGACAAGAACATTATCGATTTATGCGGGGAACCGCTTATGGCTTATTCAATCAAGGCTGCACTAAAAACAAATCTTTTTGACGCAGTTATTGTATCCACAGATTCAAAAAAATACGGTGAGATAGCAGAAAGTTTCGGAGCTGAGGTCATGTATAGAGACCAGAAACTATCCAATGATTGGGCTTCGACCTATATGGTATTGGAAGATTTTCTAAATAGGATTGAGCTCTGGATAGACTATTTTGTTCTCTTACAGCCTACATCCCCTATGCGTAACGACACTCATATTAACGAGGCGGTACATCTTTTTGATGACCACATTAGTGACTATGACTTTTTGGTTTCTGTGAAAGAGGCAGAACATGGGCAGTCTCTTGTAAAGCCAATAGGTGAAGATGGCAGCTTAAAATACTTTAATGAAAATTATGCGGATTATAGGAGGCAAGCTCACGTGGAATATTCGCCCAACGGGGCAATTTTTATGGGGAAACCTAAGGAATATTTACAGCAAAAGCACTTTTTTGGGCCAAGAAGCCTGGCCTATAAAATGTCTAAGTTAGATTCTATTGATATAGATGACGAAATTGATTATGAATTAGCTTGCTTGTGTATGCAGAAGAGATTGGAGCTATGCTGTAAATGAAAAAGTTCAATGTAGCATTTGCAACGGGCTCCCGTGCAGATTATGGGATTGTGCGCCGTTATCTAAAGCTGTTGGATAAGGATGAGAGAGTATCTTTAAGCATTCTGGTAACTGGAGCGCTGTTGGATGAAAAGTATGGACACCAAGTCGATTTGATATATGGAGATGGATTCCATATTGGGGCAGAAGTTAAGGTGTCGTTGGATTCAAGCTCTAATGCAGCGATACTGCATACGATGGCTGAGGTTTTAGATAAGTTTGGCAGATTCTTTTCAGAATATCCGCCTGACCTTCTAATTATCTTGGGAGACAGATATGAAATGCTGTCGATAGCAATTGCCGCAGCAATGCAAAGAATCCCTATCCTGCATATCCATGGCGGAGAGGCCACATATGGAAATTACGATGAATTTATCCGCCACGCCATTACAAAAATGAGTTACTTCCATTTTACAGCAACAGAAAAATATAGGCAGCGTGTGATTCAGTTAGGAGAAGACCCGGAGCGAGTTTTTAATTTGGGTTCTTTAGGCGCGGAAAACTGTCTATATATCGATACTAAAAATGTTCCAGAAGAAATCAAAAAGATGGATGCACGAAAATATTTTGTCATATTGTTTCATCCGGAGACATTAACAGGAATAAGTCCGGGAAAACAAGTGCATGAATTACTGTGTGCGCTTGAGGACTTTCCGGATTATAAGTTTGTATTTCTCGGGTCAAATGCGGATACTCACTCAGATGATATTCGGGACAAAATCAGGAAATTTGTAGACAAAAATGCAAACACGGTATATTACGAAAACCTGCACCCCGATGCGTATCATCTTCTTGTGAAAAATTCTGCAGGATTAATTGGGAATTCGTCATCAGGAATTATTGAAGCTCCTAGTTTAGGTGTATATACGATTAATATTGGTGACAGACAGAAAGGCAGGGTTAGAGGAAATAGTGTGATAGATACAGCTTGTAGGAGCGATGAAATTCGTAAATATATTCGGGACATTTTAAAGCTTCCTTCTAAGGTAGACGAAATAGATAATCCGTATTATCAAGCAATGGCGTATAAGCGATATTATAAAGAAACCCTTGATATATTAACGGTAGCAAAAGATAACTGCGGTGTGAAAGCTTTCTTTGATATATTATGAATGAAAATATTTTGCGGCAATTATAAAGAGAAAGCTAGATTTATGTTTCCGCATGGCAATATGAGTGGGAGGCTGTAAAAAATGAAAATAACAGTTTTTGCAAGCAATCATCCGATACACTTAGACATATCAAAGCCTCTATCGCTTATAGCTGGAGATCTTTACGCTATAGAGGAATGTAATACAATTTTTCCAAAAGAGAAAAATGAATGCTTCAAATCTTTTTCAAGTGCGCCTCAAGATAAAAGTAAAGAGTATAGGTATAGCAAAAATTCGGATTTTGTGGATGAGGTTGCAGAAGAATATATAAATTCAAGCTAAATTCTCAGAAGAATTTATATTCAGCAAACTAAAACAGATTGCATAAGTGAAAAATCATATGTGGAGGAAACATAATGAAAATACTATTTGTTGCCTATGATAATGACTCGTATATCACATGGTTTCCGCAGGGGTTAGCGTACCTGGCGTCGGCAGTTCGAAATGCAGGACATGAGGTGACGATATATCAATAAGATATTTATCATTGGCCAGATGAAAATTTAACAGAATACTTAGATCAGCATGATTATGACGTAGTTGAAGTAAGTGTAATCGGCGGATATTATCAGTATAAGAAGCTACTTAAATTGTCTAAAGCAATTAACGCCTCAAAGAATCGTGAATATTTCAAGTTTACTATCGGAGGACATGGACCGGCAGCAGACCCAAAGTATTTTTTAGAGAAGACGGATGCAGATGTTGTGGGCATTGGAGAAGGAGAAATCACCTATGTGGAATTATTGGACGCCTTTTCTGGTAAGCGCACGTTAGAGTCTGTTGACGGGATTGCGTTCATCAATAATGATGGGGTATATGTAAGGACTAAAACCCGAGAATTAATACAAAATGTTGATGACATCGCTTGGCCAGCGTGGGATTTGTTTGACATGAATTATTATGCACTATTGCGCGAACCGCATATACAGGGTAATGAGCGGTGCCTGCCAGTTCTGTCAGGGCGCGGGTGCATATTTGCCTGTAACTTCTGTTATCGTATGGATAAGGGTTTTCGTCCTAGAAGCGCGGAAAGTATAATAGCAGAAATAGAATTTTTGAAAAGTAAATATAACATTAAATATGTCATTTTCTCCGATGAACTGCTCATGAGTTCCAGAGAAAGAACGGTAGAATTATGCCAGGCCTTCATTGACGCGAAACTCAATATAAAGTGGTCTTGCAATGGGCGTTTGAATTTTGCGGACATAGATGTTTTAATGAAAATGAAGGAAGCTGGCTGTGTTTTTATAAACTATGGAATAGAGTCTTTGGACGATAAGACTTTATTTGTCATGCATAAAGGGCTTACACGCAAAATAATTACACGCGGCATTGAAAATACACTAAAAGTAGGTATTAGTCCCGGGCTGAATATCATATATGGCAATATAGATGAACCACTTGAGGCAATTGATGAAGCGGTAGAATTTTTGTTAAAATATGATGACCATGCGCAACTGCGTACTATACGACCAGTAACACCTTATCCAGGAAGCGAACTATTTGACTATGCAATCGAGCATGGCTTATTAAGAGATACCGCAGATTTCTACGAAAACAAGCACACAAACTCCGATTTGCTGGCAGTTAATTTCACAAAACATTCTGATGAGGAAATATACAAAAAGTTATATGAAGCAAATATGCGGCTTATCGATTGCTACTTGGAAGTCCAAGCGGAAGCTTATAAGAAAACGTGCGCGGAACTATATTTTAACAGAGATTCCACTTTCCGTGGATTTAGACAAACTTAATTGTAGTAAGCGATGTATAAGAATTTAAGGTAAATACGTACTTGCCTACGATCATCCTTACCAGTTCCTTGCTGTCCAGCTATTAGCCGTGCAGAAGCTTGGGCTATCTGGCGTTACAAGCCACGGCTCTCCACCGCCTATGGGGATGGCATAAATATGTGATACGGCTGACGGCCAATTCCATTTTATCTGAGGAAACCACATAGTATTTGTTGTACTGGTCACCGTCAATCAGCTGTTCACGGTACATCCGGTCAAAGTACTCCTAATCGACAATCTGAGGAATATTAAGGCTCAATTTTGATAATACATACTCGGGCCAGGAAAGGCAACACTTTCCAAAGTGTTGCCGCCTATGCTGCTGAGAGGGCCATAAAGCTGAACTTTCATTTCATATACAGTGCTCTCAGGTCGCCTATCACACCAAAGTTAAAGGGTCAGCGTCCATCCGCAGTCGCCGTGGTAGACCATCTGCCGGGTCATGCCGCCGTCAATACAGATGTTTTCGCCGGTAATGAACCCGGCCTTATCCGAGCAGAGAAACAGCGCCATATGGGCGATATCCATGGGGTTTTCCACCCGTCCTGCCGGATGCTGAAGGGCATCGGGGCCGGTATACTGGGTATTGCCGTTGTCAATCCAACCTGGGGAAATAGAGTTTACCATCACCCTCCCCGCCAGGAGAAACCACCATAGCGTGAGTCAGTGCTAAGACACCCCCTTTTGCCGCCGTATAGCTCTCGGCCTGAGGCTGGCTCATGCGGTCCCGTGAAGAGAAGATATTTATCACCGCTATGCCGGGAGCAAAGTGGGGCAAAAGCAGCTTGGTGAGATAGAATGGCGCGGTGATGCCCACTTGCAGGGCGTTATGGATGAAGTAGTCCACATGGTCGAAATCCTGGATAACTTTGCCCACAAAGGCAGTTAAAGTTTGTTCATCGCCGATATCGCCAGTAAAATAATCATTTGGCTGCTTATCGATAATACATACCGACGTACCCTGGGCTCTGAATTCCTCTGCTATAGCCTTTCCAATACCTTGCACGCCGCCGGTTATAACGGTTACCTTGTCTTTGAACATATCTTTTGATCTCCTATAATTTATGATTTAGGTGACTTTGCGTACTCTCAACGAGCATAAGATGATGGCAAAAGTGACGGCGAACACATCGCACAAGGTTAGCTCTGTGAGGAGTACTGTCAGCCTTCCGGCAAGTTATGCCGCTGCGGGATACTTCTCCCCCAATTCTTCCCGATATACTTTCATAAGAGCATACGGACAGCTTTTCCATTCTCTAGTGACATATCAGCTTACCTGAGTTTTTCAACGATTCGAACTTGGGACACATTCTTAATAAGCAAGGTTACTTTTTCCTGATATATTCCGCGATATCCTCAAGGGAACAGTCCAGCGCGTCACAGAGCTTGTCCAGCGTCTTTGTTTCTATATTTTCATTCGCCCGGAGCCGCCGGATCGTTTTACTGTCAATGCCACACTTTTCCCGAAGTGTGTAAGTGGACATGCCTCTCTTTTCCATAGTGCTCCATAGCCGGTCAAATACAATCATCTCTATAACCCCCATATAGAGTCAACATGGCCTTTCGGGTAAGTCAGAAAGCATAACAAAGGCAGTGCCAAAAGCAGCACTGCCTAAGATGGTAAAAAGAACGGACTATTTTGTAGAGGAATTTCTAAAACTACAAAAGAGGGCAAGGGGTAATCAAATCTTGTGTTCCCGTAAATCGTCAACAAGGAGCTTAATGTGTGAAATTTCGTCCGCAGTCAGCCCCGTAACATCAATGACGGAAAGGCTGTCCTGCTCAAACACATTGCGCCCCAACAGATAATCTACACTCACATTAAAATAATCGGCAATTTTCTCAAGCATCTCAACGGAAGGCATGATATTCCCATTTTCCCAATTACTGACACTTTGTTTTGTTACCCCTAGTTTATCTGCCAACTGCTCTTGTGTAAGCTGCTGGCTGCGCCGCAGAAACCCTAATTGATTTGCAAACATAGGCCACACCTCTTTCTAAAAGAGATTATGACCTATCTGAAGGGTTTTTCTAAAATACTTGTATTGCAATATTTGACGAATCGTGTTAAGATAAAACAAATCCACCGCTAGGTTTTTATATCAGCTTTCTGATAGAGCAAAAGCAGCTAATAAATCCCTAAGCATTGACTTTGCAATTTCATATTTTTGGGGTGAAAGCCGTTGCAGGCGTTCAGTGATCTCGTCTGTTTCAGCGCCAGCAATGTTTCCAAAGAGAATGCGGTCACTGGGGATAGAAAGAACGGTACAGACCCGTTGTAGCGTGAGTAAAGATATTCCCACTACACCCCGTTCTGCGGCGGAAAGGCTTTTAGAGCCTATGCCAATCATTTCAGAAAATTCTTCTTGCGTAAATCCGGCCCGTTCACGCTCACACTTTATATTAGAGCCAATTTTTACATCCAGTCTTTTCTTGTCATTCAAGTCAACACCACCTTACACCATTAGTTTATGTAATGTTTGTCTTGACTTAAACGCCTTAGTGGATTTATAATATATCGTGCTAGTAAAACGAATTAAACGGAAAGCATCGTTATTGATAGAAGGCGGGAATGTGATTGAAAAAGCCTTCCATGCTGTCCGGCATGGGAGACCTCTCACTTTTCTTGAATCTGTTTATCCACAAAAACTCGTAGGAATTGATTAAGTGCCTCACGCTCTCCTTTTGACAAGTTGGGAAATTTAAGAGTGTATTGATTATCCAGCCCTACAAGGTAGTCGATAGAGGTTCGCAAAATGATTGCTATTTGCTTTGTTCTATCCAGTGATGGAATTTGTACATTGTTCTCATAGCGATATATAGTCTCTTTACTTACTCCCAATTTTTGCGCGAAAGCATTTCTTGATAGTCCGCGCTCCTCACGGAGTTGTCGAAGTCGAATGCCAAAATCATAGACCTGCTCATCATTCATAAAACCACCTCGCTAAACCGCAATTATTATATCGCACAGACATAGACCCAATACGACACTAACAATCGTGTTTTTAGTCGAAATGCGTTGACACATTTCGGCGATCTATGATAGAATATAAATATAATCTACAAAAAAGGCACCCCAAAATCAGAGTGCGTTTACAATAATTATGAATTTAATCGTTCTATCATCAATAGAACTGCTTCTAAATTTTCATCTGACATCTTTTTGATACCATCTATAATCTTTTTAGAGAGATAAGGATTACTAAATTCATCTGTCTCGTCAAAGAAATCTCGTGGAGTGACACCAAGCACTTCTATAAGATACAGCAATTCCTTTACAGAAGGTTGCGAGTAGCCATTCACAATGTTATGGACATAATTCTTACTGTGTCCAAGAACATAGCTTAATTGGTACTCTGATATATTCCTTTTTACTCGCAACTCTGTAATTCTTTGCCGCACATATTCAATATCCATCAGTTAAAACCTCTCCAGTATATTTCTATTATACACAGTGCAAGAACCGGATAGGTGCATAACTGGTGTGTATTTTTTGCCATATATCACTTTAATTAAGTGATATATGGCATAGATTGCACGCCCAGCGAGTCTGAAATTACAGTAAGCAAAAGAAGTTGTACCAAGGAGGGGAAATTGTCATATACGACCGTGTTCAGATAAAGCAACGGCATTATGGTATTGGAATGGATAGAAAAAGGCTGAAAGCTACCATTACGGAGCTTTACAGCCGTGGAGTTGTACATTGTGATAAGGAATGGTGAGCCAGAAGATAAAGACGGCCGGTACTGTACAGGTTCTTCCACTATAATGCGTCCCAAGATGTGCCTATTGACAAAGTATCCACATTTTGGGAACAAATCTGGTTTTAGACAAGAAAAAAGACGCCTTCCGGCGTCAGTCCATGCTTCTTATCGTCCTTTTGAGATTCAAGGCCGTGGGAGAAAGGAGGCAGTGGTTCTCCACTGCCTCTAAACCTCGTCGTAAGACGCGTGCCATGTTGTGCCCCCACTTCTGCGCGGCAAAAGTACCTTCGCACCAGATCTGCGGAGCTTGAGCGCCTCCCGTATTCCGGTTTCCACTGCCTGGAGAAATGCCGCTGAACAACAGGCTTGAAATAGCTATCCTGGAGTTTTCTGGCGCCGGCCTTGTCCGTCTCATTTAAACACTTTTGCCGCAAAGGGCAGCTGCCGTTGTCTTTATTGTCCGCCCAGTGTTCCCAGAACAGCCCACTCCCGCTTCAATTCAGCTTTCGTGCGGTCATGGGCTGGCTGGGGCACGACAAAAAAGTCAATGCCAAGTTCCGCCAACACCCCATGGGCCAGCGGGAAGTCATAGGCGGAATCTGTCGCCGCAGCTTGCAAGGGTACGATATTTTACTCTAACTGCTCCAGGCAAGGCCGGGAGTCATGCACATCCCCCGGCGTTACGGTCACGGCGGTGATAATGCCATGATCCGGGTCGGTGGTCTGATGGGACAGATAATAAAACCCATTGGCTTGTCAGGCCGCTTCATGTAGCCAGCCTCCGGGTCCGTGCGGCTCACCTTCTTGCGGGAACGCCGCCTGTCCTTTTGACCTGCTTTGTCCGTCCCGCCCGGCGCTTTCCCGTCTGCCGTTTCAGTTCTTCCAGCCCCTCCTCCTAGTAAGCGTCCAGCCGTTCCTAATAGTTCCCGGCCTCTTCCTGTACGTCAATCTCATGCTCCGACGCTCGGGACACGTTGGCCTTTACATGGGTGGAATTCGTCACCGCCAGCCACCCGCTCACCAGGCCACTCTGTACGCACTGCCTCACCACTTCCTCAAACAACCGCCGGAATATCTTCCGAAACCAGGGTTTCCGCCGCAGCTGAGAAATCGTACTATGATCCGCCACACTGTCAAACAGATCCAGTCCCAGGTACCAGCGAAGAGTTACGTCTGTCCGGATGCACTGTTCGATCTGCCGCTTAGCGGGGATGCCGTATAGAAAACCCATCAATAAGTATTTTGCCAACATAACAGGATCGATAGGAGGACGGCCACTTCGCTGGTGATACGGACATGCAGTTTCTTCATAAACAAAGGAGAAGCCATGTACAGCATCCAACTTTCGAAGAAGGTAACCGGCGGGCGCCAGATCCTCTATTGTAATGACGTGTATTTTCAGCTGCATAGACGTCTCCTCCTGCTCATTCTGTCTTCACTGCAATCCGTATCTTGCTGTAATCGTAACCTACTTCATCCAGTATCCGCGTTGTCAATATGCGCAACAACGTCTCTGTATCATAATGTGTTTCCACATATAGGGCTTCATCTATTTTTATAGGACTGCGCATTTTCCCGGTTTCGCTGCCCACCAATACACGATTCCGCCCTAAAATTTTTCCCCGAAGATCCATAAGCGCCTGCCGTCTCGTTGAACTTTTACAGCAATCTTTCAGAATTTCTTCCATAACTTTTTTCCACGTTGGACTTTCTATTCTCTCACCTCCTGCAAAGACCACTCCTGTTGGACGTTTTCCTTTATATATACCAGTTCCAGCATTCAAAGGATAAATGCTCTCATATTCTCTTACCGGTACATTCTCTCTTTCAGAAACTGTCTGTCCATCTGTGCGTAGTTTTTCAATTGTTTCCTCAATCTTTCCGTCAATTTCTAGAACCAATTCCTCTTTTAACTTTTGAAGTTCCAGCACTACATTCATTTTTTATCCTCCTTATTTTTATTTTGTAGCACGTGCTAATTGTATTGTACAATAACTTCTCCTTCTTGTCAATACCAACTTTGCCAACAGGCCCTCTTTGTGTCAAAGCCGGGGCAGGCCACAGGGCGACACTGTAAAAAGTGCCGCCCTTTTTTGCTGTCAAAAATTTTAAGAAATGGGAGGGAGTTCATGCAAACACAGCCAAAGTATCAAAGCGAAGTCAAAACCGTTGTTATGGGAGAGCGGACAATCACTATCAAAAACCTTACCCCCATTCTCCTTCCGAAGGAACGGGAACAGCGCAAACGTGAAGTAGAACAAAAGCTGTTTGACGTGTTCAGCAAGTACGCCGGACAGCGCGTGTAACCTATCGACATCCTTGTGACATGGGGCCGCCCGAGGTATAATATAATTGTAGGTTGGCTCCCGTTTAACGGAAGGGAGCTAATTATGGATAATAGAATAGATGCGATTTATGGGCGGCAGTCGATTGACAAAAAGGACAGCATCAGCATTGAAAGTCAATTTGAATTTTGCCGTTACGAGCTAAAAGGCGGTGAGGCGAAAGAATACAAGGACAAAGGGTACTCCGGCAAGAACATTGAACGGCCCGATTTCCAGCAGCTCTTGAAAGACATCAGAACCGGGCTTATCCGGCGGGTGATTGTCTACCGCAGGATCAGCCGCTCCATCGTGGATTTTGCAAAGCTGATGGAGCTGTTCAAACAGTACAATGTGGAATTTGTTTCCTGCACCGAAAAATTTGATACATCAACCCCGATGGGCCGGGCGATGCTCAATATCTGCATCGTGTTTGCCCAACTGGAACGGGAAAGCATCCAGATGCGTGTGACGGACGCCTTTTATTCCCGGTGTGCCAAGGGCTACTATATGCGGGGCCGCGCTCCATACGGTTTTGACACGGAGCCCATCGTGATGGACGGTATCAAAACAAAACGGCTGATTGAAACCGCCGAGATGGAATACGCCGAATTGATGTATGAAATGTATGCGGAGCCCGAAACCTCCTACGGCGATATTACCCGGTATTTCACCGAAAATGAAATTCAAGTGTACGGGAAAACGCTGAAACGGGGATTTTTGGCGCAGCTCCTGCGTAACCCGGTTTACGTCCAGGCTGATATGGATATTTACGAACACTTCAAAGCCCAGGGCGCGAAAATCGAAAGCCCCCCGGAACTGTTCACGGGTGATTATAGTTGTTACTTATACCAGGGCCGGGAGGGGGAGGAAAATATTCTTGTTATCGCTCCCCACAAGGGCCGTATTCCCTCGGTGCTCTGGCTGAACGTCCAGCACAAGCTATCCCAAAATACCACGTTCCAGAATGGCCGGAAATGCCATAATACATGGCTGGCCGGGAAAATCAAGTGCGGGTGCTGCGGATATGCGTTAGTAGGTCTGAACGCCGCAAATGGGGTGACGTACATGAGATGCAGACAGCGCGTAGAAAACAAAAGCTGTCCGGGGCCCGGAACGCTGACACGGCACGAGCTGGAAAAATCGGTCTATAATGAAATGGTTAAGAAGATGCGGGAATTTCAGACGTTGAGGGGCGGCAAGGCGGAGGGCTATAATCCAAAGCTCACCGCCGCCCGCGCCAAACTTGCCAAAATTGAAAGCGAGATTGAAAAGCTGATTGACACGCTGACCGGTGCAAACCCTCTCTTGTTACAGTACGCAAATAACCGCATTGAAGAATTGGACGCAGAACGGCAAAAACAGTTAAAGCTGGTGGCCGACCTCACCGCTAATTCTGTTTCAACCTCTCAGCTTGATAGCATATCCGGCTATCTCAAAAACTGGGACGAGGTTAGTTTTGACGACAAGCGGCGTGTTGTGGATACGCTGATTTCCAAAATCGAGGCTACCAGCACCGAGCGCGTGATACACTGGAAAATCTAAAAATTTTTGCTTTGTATTATGCCATTGTCAAAGACGGTTTGCTGAACATGGAATACATGACGATTTGAAAGAGACGTTTTACTCTACAAGCAGGTTAGTTGCATTTCGGGAAATATTTGGGATGTAGTAGTAGATTTGCGTAAGGACAGCCCAATGTTTCGGAAATGGCAGGCATTTGATTTGACAGGAGAGAATTGTAACCAAGTTTATGTACCTGTCGGGTGCGCTCATGGCTTTTTGACCTTGGAAGACGCGGTCGTGGTATATAAGTGTGGGGAGGTGTTCTATCCTGAGGGGGATGAGGGAATTGTATGGGACGATCCTGATATTGGAGTGGAGTGGCCGCTGAAGCTTGCCAGAGGCCGGGAAAGCTTGACTTTATCGAATAAGGACAGACAGCTTCAATCCTTTGAAAGATTTGTTGATATTTATGGCGGGTTTTGATAAATATGAAAATTTTTTATGTGATGCTCTGTCGCTTGACCCACACGCGACTGCGGAGTTGTGCCCATGTGTAATAATAAGCAAGTTAGATATATGCGGTTCTTAATTTAGCTAGTTCCGGCATAGTATTAAGTTGATTGGTTAATCCCTCTCAAAAATGGCTAAAATCATAACCACCTGTTTTATGGGTGGTTATGATTTTCTATCTGAACCCTCTGTTATTGAAGACTTGCGTTGAAAGAACATTAGGTTTCCATCTATTCCTCGTCAGCATATACGAATTTCACTGACTTGAGTCGAAGTGTACCATGCTTCCGTATCACCTTCACTGTGCGCTGCTCTCCAGGAAGAATTGCGATTGCCGCAGAGTACTTCGCTCAACTCTAAAGCCGGGTCGGTAAGGGGAGAGTATTTTTCTTCGTTTCTGTCCTTGCAGCAGCCAAACATAGGATATGGTATAGCCTTCTCGTTTCACCTGTTCCAGACGGATTTGCTTCTTGTAAGCAGAGGTTCCCACACTAACCGCAATTCACTTGACTTCCATTGAATCATAGCATATACTTAATATATTATAAAGAAATCGCCAAAATGGAAGTGACTAAAATGCTGCTTCTCCTGGAAATCAAACGCAACCTGCTACGTACCCCTGCCCGCACGCTCATAACCGCATGTCTGGCCGCGCTGCTGGTGTGCAGCATAGCTTTCTACCTGCGAAACATCCAGGTTACGCAGCAGGCCCTGGACGAGCTCTCTGTGCAAATGCCGGTTCAGGCGCGCATTATTACTCCAGACGGCTCGGCACACCGCAACCTGCGTATTTCAACTGAAACCTTTGATGCTCTGGCTGCCCAGGATGTCCGGGACGTGCTGTGCACCTCTGCCTTCTCCTTCTCATTGCAGTCGGTGGACGGTAAGCCGGATGGCGGGGCCATGCACGTGCACGCCGCCAATGCCATATCCGCCATGGACAGCCTTGAGCCGGAAGGCTTTACTTATCTGGACGGCTGGGACGAAGGGTTCCTGCTGGCGGACAGCCCTGTCTGCGCTGTAGAGAGCTCCTTTGCCAAAGAGCACGGAATAGAGCTGGGCAGCGACATAATAGCGGACGTCTGCGTCATCAGTCGTGAGGAAAGTGACGTAGGCGAAGCAGGGAAGCTCATAGAGGTTGCAAGCCCGCATATAACGGTCGTGGCGCTCTATGAAGCCCAGTATACAAAAATGCAGGGCGGCTGGAACGCCTGTGCCCCAATTGGGTGGCTTCGAAGCGTTACCGAGGCCGCCACAGACAGCGAGGGCAAACCGGTCAAATTCTATTATGATTCCGCCAGCGCGTACATAAAAAGCCCCAGGGAATTGAACAAATTCAAAGCCGGGATGAACGAAAGGGGCATATATGAAATGAGCCCCATACGCAGGAGGGACAGCAGTCTTTTGATTGGAGATACGCTTTCCGTCGATGACGAAATGTATATTAAAAATTCCAGTGAACTAATTGAGAATTTAGCCACATATAGTTCCTTCCAGCTTCCGTTTTTTGGGGTGGTGGTGACTATTATAGCGCTTATCACCTTTCTGTCCCTGCGCAGCTATAGGCGGGATATTGCCATCGCAAGCTCTTTGGGCCGGCAAAAGCTTTTGAATGCTGCTGCGCCTTTCTTTAGTACGTTAATTGTTCAGGCACTGGGATGTTTTTTAGCGCTTTCAGTAATAGGGCTTATCGTAGGTATGGCGCCCACTCTTGCTGGTACCATTATGTGTACATTTATGCTCTGCGCCGCGACAGGTACTGCCCTTGCCCTTCTGTTCCTGTTCCGTTTCGACACGCTTGCACTTCTTACTAAGACTGACTAAAAGGCGGTAAGAAAATGTTTTTATTGAGTATCAAGCAGTTGTTTCGCACGCCCTTAAAAGCCCTTCTCTTCATTCTTCTTCTGGCTGCGTCCACAACGCTGCTGGTTTTCGGCTCCGTATTGTTTATAAAAACCAATATGCGCATAAATCAGGTTGAGGATACATTTACCACCATTGGTATGGTTAGCCAGCTGCCGTCTTCCACAGAGACCGTAGTTTCTGAGAACGGCTGTGATAGTATTGACACCGCCAGCTATGATTTTTACGACGAGCTGGTGACTTTGGACATGCTGGATTTTGAGGGTGCAAACTACATCGTTCCGCCCGAAAACCGCGTATGCTATATTGCGTCCCCGTCTTTCTATAACAAAAGTACCGCAAATAAGGGAATAAGGCACCTCAGTACAGGCGCCTCCCAATGGGGAGGCCTCCGCCAAAATTCCACCATAGTGGCTGAAATCATACCATTATACGACAGCCTGGACGGGCAGCCTGTGCAGGCCCGGACAGGCAGGGTTCTGTTTGGCTCCCTTCACAGCGGTCAGGAAATCAATTTCTGCCCGCACCATTCTGCCGGGACCGCCGGCCTTGAGAAGGGCAAGAAGTATATGGCCTGTATGAAGGCTGAGCTCTGTGCAAAGCATGACACCATAGAATATGTGCCAATGGGTATACCGTATTCATCGGAGTATGGCGTGGATGGTACCCCTATCAAAGACGGCGTTATTCCGAATTTCCATCATTTTTGGCAGACTCCGGAGGGCGCCTGGGTGATAAACCATGAAGAAGGGGGCTCTCCCGCAGACCTTTCAGGTATGCAAGTCCAGTTCCAAAATGAGGAGGATAAGGACTTTTCAATGGACCGGTGGGAGGAATGGGCCGGGCTTTTGCTGGATGAATGTCTTTATTACCCTATCATTGCTGTAAACGACTTGGACCTCCTTCCCTCGTTCCATTCCGGGAATATTCAGATTATGACGGGGCGTTCCATTACCCAGGAGGAATTTAGCAGCGGGGCAAAGGTATGTCTCATTCCGGATGGATGGACTTATGGCAACAAGTTTGCAGCCGGTGATTCTATTCTGACGCTCCCTCTGTCTGTTACCTTGCGTGATTATCCGCTCAGCAAGTTTAACTCAGCCGACTCAAGCAGCTTCTTCCAGCCCTACAGTTTTTTTGACAAAAATGGCGAACAATACTCCCATTTCTTCACCGGTGATTATGAGGTGGTGGGTACCTACTATATCAAAGACAAGAGCTTCTTCGGCACCAGTGAGGTGGAGCTGACCACAAGCACCATCATTATCCCCGCAAATTCAGTGACCGCGCCGGATGTCAACCTGGCCTACAGCGGCCCACTTAGAAGCACCAATGTATCCTTTAAAATACCTAATGGCAGCATAGCCGAGTTTGATAAAAAGCTGCGGGAGGCTGTTCCCCAGGCGGAGATGCTGGACATTACCTACGACGACAACGGCTATGAGGTCATCATGCCCTCGCTGAAGCGTACACGGGTCGCAGCTGTTCTTCTCTGTGGTATAGGCGGCGCGGCCCTGCTGGCGGTAATCATTTTCCTGCTGTACTTCTTTATTGCCAAGGAGACCCGCCGTACCGCCATTGAGCGCGGCCTGGGAATGAGCAGACGGCAGTGCTATATATCGCTGGTGTCGGGCATACTTGTGCTTGCTCTGGCAGGCGCCGTACTTGGGACCGGCCTGGGGCTGGCCATGATAGGCCGGTCAGATTTAAAGAGCAATGAAAACGAGGAAGGCATATACTCGGTCTATAGCACCCAGTACAGCGATTGGACAAGCAAGTGGAGCCAGACGGTGGAGTTCATGGAGAGCGATGTGGCCCAGCCGCCGCTTATGCCAATCATATGTGCAGTCCCCGGGGGACTGGTTCTGGTTATTTTCCTGCTGGCCATGGTGATGGTAAGGAATAACTTGAAAGCCGAGCCGATAGAGCTGTTGGGCGGCAGGTAAGTTGTCTGCGTGGACTGTTAGCCCGGCATATCAGCATAAGCCTGTACCCTTAGTATCTGCTTATCTTTGCGGCCATTATGCTGTGTATGACCGAGCAGCTTAAAATGTTATACCCAACATGCGCCCGCAGCATCTCCACCGCAATCGCTGGACGCCGCAGCACAAGCTACTCCAGCCCCATCCACCTGCAAACCAACGAGCTTCCGTTATACTGGCGCACCACCATATCCACCATCTCCGCCGGGGTCTCCCTGCAGTTGCGCTCCAGCCAATAGGCTATCATTGAGCTGATTCCCGCGTTTAAGAAGTTGAAGTGGTACATGGCTTCGCCGTCAATGCCAGAGCCCATGTCCAGAGAGGAGATATTAGCGATTCTGTCCTTGAAAGGTGACGTCATTACCTGTATGAGGTGTGTGACCTTGTTGACCTCGCTGTAATATATCTGGTAAAACTCCTTATACTCCAGTATAAATTCAAACACCCGCTCCAGCATTCCATGAAAGCCGTCATATCCACTGCCCAGCATCCGCTCGCCGCACATTTCAGCCATCTTCAGCTCGACCCGCTCGAATAAATCGTATACGTCCGTGTAGTGGGCATAAAAGGTGGAGCGGTTTATGCCGGCTTTTTCGCATATCTCCCTCACGGTTATCTTGCTTATCTGCTTGCCTCCCAGAAGCATTGACTCGAAGGCCGCCCTTATAATGGCCTCGTCGGTGTTCTGGGAGCGCTTATTATTTTTCGTATTCATAGAGAAACTCCTTTAATGCAACACTTGTATAAAAATTGACGGTTGAAAACAACACTTGTCGGTATTATACTATAGTCATAACAGAAATTCAAGCTGGCGAAAGGAGAAAATCACATGAAAAACGAGAAAATGATGCGGGAAGCCTCCCCGATAAAGCTGCTGTTCACAATGGGCCTGCCCACCATAGTGGTGATGATAGTCCAGGTGCTCTACAATATGGCCGACGTGTTCTTTATAGGCCAGGGCGGCGACGCCATGCAGGTTGCCGCATTGTCCCTTTCTGGCCCGGCGTTCAACATATTCCAGGGCGTCGGCACCCTTTTCGGCGCTGGCAGCTGTACGGCTATAGCTATGGCCCTAGGGCAGGGCGACAGGGAGAAGGCGAAATATTACAGCGCCTTCTGCGCCTGGGGCTCAGTGATAACCGGCCTTGTGCTTGCGGCGGCAATGCTTGTGTTTATGGACCCGCTGCTTGCAATGATGGGAGCCAACAGTGAAACCGCGGGCTTCGCCCGTACCTACCTGTCCATTATAATACTCGGCGTGCCATTTACCATGCTGGGCGGAGGTCTTGGCAATGCTATCAGGGCCGACGGCTCTTCCGCAAAGACTATGCTTATAGCTCTCGCCGGTACATTCATAAACATCCTGCTGGATCCACTGTTTATATCAGTCCTGGGCATGGGCATAGCGGGCGCGGCCTGGGCCACGGTTATCGGCAACGTAGCCACCAGTATTCTTGTCTATAGGCATGTGAAAAAGTCGGACTGTTTCACCATCTCTCCAAAATACCTGAGCCTTAAAAGGGAAATCTCCCTGAGAGTAATAAGCCTTGGCGTGCCCATGGCCCTTGGAACTGTGCTTATGTGTTTTTCAAGTATGTTCTCAAACCAGCTCCTTGTGAAATACGGCAATATAGCGGTTGCGGCAAACGGCGTTGCGGGCAAGGCCGGTATGCTGGTGGGAATGATAGCCATGGGCGTGTGCATGGGTATGCAGCCGGTTATCTCCTACGCCTTCGGGATGGGGGACCGCAGGCGCCTTGGCAGGATAACCCTTGTGACCGGCGGGGCCTCGGCTATTGTAAGCGCTGTCTTGGGGGCGGGCTTCCTCCTTGGGCGGGACGCCTTCATGAACGCCTTTATTAGGGACCCACAGGTCCTTGAGGCTGGGCGCTTCATAATGCTCTCCCTCATAGCCGCGCCTGTGGGCGGCATATACCAGCTCTGCTCCTCCTACCTCCAGGGCACCGGCAAGGTGAGCTACGCAACTATTACCTCACTATTGAGTAAGGGCCTGGTGTTTGTGCCGGTGTTGTTCATAAGCGAGGCGCTGGGCGGCTTCACGGGCCTGGTCTTTGCCGGGGCGGTCTCCGACCTTATCTCAACAGCCATAGGCGCGTGGCTCTGCATGAACTGGGCGAAAAAGTCGGCGGCAGCTAATAAAGTCCCAAATACGGTTTTAGAGATAGCATGACACATTAACTATTGTGCACAATAAAGCAAAAATCCGTTATCGATAATTTTTTATCGATAACGGATTTTTTTGCTTCCATTTTCGATAAAAGTATGCTATTATATAGGCAGTAAAAGTTCCCGCATAAAGACTGCATGGAAAAGAGGTGATGATGATGTCGGACCGATGTGTCTCAAAGCAGACCCTGCAGCGGCTTCCCGCCTACCTTAACTACCTGCGCGGCCCGGGGAAGGGCTCGAAAAAGCACGTTTCGGCTACAATGATAGCCGAGGCCCTGGGCCTGAACGACGTAGTGGTGCGAAAGGACCTGGCCTCTGTGAGCTCCTCCGGGCGCCCGAGAGTTGGATATGTGCGCTCGGAGCTTATAAAGGAGCTTGAGAGGTTTCTAGGCTATGACAACAGCCAGGACGCGGTTTTGGTAGGCGCGGGAAAGCTTGGGCAGGCGCTGATGGCCTATGGCGGCTTTCCCCAGTATGGGCTGAATATCCTGGCGGCCTTCGACTCGGACCCGCGCCTTGACGGCGTGGAGGTTGCGGGGAAGAAGATACTGTCTATGGATAAGCTCCCGGGGCTCTGCCGCAGGGTGGGAGTGCACATCGGTATAATCACGGTGCCAGGGGAGCACGCGCAAGCGGTGTGCGACCAGCTTATAGACAGCGGCATTCTGGCGGTTTGGAACTTTGCCAACGCCCACCTCTTGGTACCCGAGGGGATTCTCGTGCAGAACGAGAACATGGCGGTGTCGCTGGCACTGCTCTCCAACCACCTGAAAGAAGTTTTCAGCACAAAATAAACAGCAAAGGATGGGAGAGTTTCATGGAAACAAATTTTGAAATCGTGGAAAACGTGGAAACCTTTGAGAAAATGCTCGGCAGGGTGCGCGAAGCCCAGAAGAAATACGCCACCTTTACCCAGCAGCAGGTGGACGAGATTTTCCGCGCCGCGGCCATGGCAGCCAACCTCCAGCGTATCCCGCTGGCGAAGATGGCCGTTGAGGAGACCGGCATGGGCGTTGTGGAGGACAAGGTCATTAAGAACCACTACGCTGCCGAGTATATCTACAATACCTATAAGGAGACCAAGACCTGCGGGGTCATCGAGGAGGACAAGGCCTTCGGCATCCGCAAGATAGCCGAGCCCATCGGCGTTATCGCCGCCGTCATCCCCACCACCAACCCCACCTCCACCGCAATCTTCAAGACCCTCCTGGCACTGAAGACCCGCAACGGCATCATCATCAGCCCCCACCCCAGGGCCAAGAAGTGCACAATAGCCGCCGCGAAGGTGGTGCTGGAGGCCGCTGTTAAGGCCGGCGCCCCCGAGGGGCTCTTCGGCTGGATAGACGCGCCCTCTCTGGAGCTGACAAACCTTGTTATGGCTGAGGCGGATATTATCCTGGCCACCGGTGGCCCCGGCATGGTGAAGTCCGCGTACTCCTCCGGCACACCCGCCCTGGGCGTTGGCGCCGGCAACGTGCCCGCAATTATAGATGAGAGCGCAGACCCGGTTATGGCTGTCAACTCCATTATTCACAGTAAGACCTTTGATAACGGCATGATTTGCGCTTCCGAGCAGTCCGTTATCACCATGGAGCCCCTTTACGATACGGTTAAGGCCGAGTTTGTAAAGCGCGGCTGCCATATCCTCACAAAGGCCGAGCTCAACAAGGTGCGCAAGACCATCATTATCAACGGCGCTCTCAACGCCAAGATAGTGGGCCAGTCCGCCTTCAAGATTGCCCAGCTTGCCGGGGTGACCGTGCCCGAGAGCACCAAGATTCTTATCGGCGAAGTGGAGAGCGTGGACATCTCCGAGGAGTTTGCCCACGAGAAGCTGTCCCCGGTGCTTGCAATGTACAAGGCCAAGACATTCGAGGACGCCATAGCTAAGGCCGAGCGCCTTATTGAGGACGGCGGCTACGGTCATACCGCGTCCCTCTATATCCATCCCTCTGAGACTGAGCGCCTTGCACAGCACCAGGCGGCTATGAAGACCTGCCGCATTGTAGTGAACACCCCCTCCTCCTTCGGCGGCATAGGCGATATCTACAACTTCAGGCTTGCGCCCTCCCTTACCTTGGGCTGCGGCTCCTGGGGCGGCAACTCCGTCTCTGAGAACGTGGGCGTTAAGCATCTTATCAATATCAAGACCGTTGCCGAGAGGAGAGAGAATATGCTCTGGTTCCGCACCCCTGAGAAGGTGTTCTTCAAGAAGGGCTGTATGCCCGTGGCCCTGGAGGAGCTACGCACCGACTATCACCGCAAGAAGGCCTTTATCGTCACCGATACCTTCCTGTATCAGAACGGCTACACCAAGCCCCTTACCGACAAGCTGGACGAGCTGGGCATCCAGTATGCCGTCTTTGCCGACGTTGCCCCGGACCCGACCCTGGCCTGCGCCCTGGAGGGTGTGAAGCAGATAAACAGCTTCCAGCCTGATGTTATCATAGCTCTGGGCGGCGGCTCTCCCATGGACGCTGCCAAAATCATGTGGGTCCTTTACGAGCATCCGGACGCCGACTTCCAGTCCATGTCCATGGACTTCATGGATATCCGCAAGCGTATCTACCGCTTCCCCAAGATGGGCGAGAAGGCCATGATGGTGGCTATCCCCACCTCCTCCGGCACCGGCTCTGAAGTTACCCCCTTCGCCATTATTACCGACGAGAAGACCGGCACCAAGTGGCCCCTTGCGGACTACGAGCTGCTGCCCACCATGGCAATAGTTGACGTTGACAACATGATGAACCAGCCCAAGGGCCTTACCAGCGCCTCCGGTATCGACGCTATGACCCATGCTATTGAGGCTTACGTGTCCATCATGGCCTCTCCCTTCACCGACGGCCTGGCCCTTGAAGCCATAAAGCTGGTCTTCAAGTACCTGCCCTCCGCCTATGAGAACGGCGCCAACGACCCCTATGCCCGCGAGAAGATGGCCGAGGCCAGCTGCATTGCCGGTATGGCCTTCGCAAACGCCTTCCTGGGCCTCAACCACTCCATGGCCCATAAGCTGGGCGCATATCACCACCTGCCCCACGGCGTAGCCAACGCGGTAATTCTCACCGACGTTATCCGCTACAACGCCGCCGAGGTCCCCACCAAGATGGGCACCTTCTCCCAGTACCAGTACCCCCACGCCAAGGCCCGCTATGCTGAGATTGCAAAGGCCTGCGGGTTTGCGGGCAGCAACGACGACGAGCTGCTGGAGAGCCTCATCAACGAGCTGGAGAAGCTTAAGGAGATAATCGGCATTAAGAAGACCATCAAGGACTACGGCGTTACCGAGGACGGCTTCAAGGCCACTCTGGACGAGATGGTGGAGAACGCCTTTAACGACCAGTGCACCGGGGCCAACCCCCGCTACCCGCTGATGAGCGAGATAAAGTCGATTTACGAGAAGTGCTATTACGGAAAGTAATTTAGGGAGGAGTATAGATTATGAATCTGGAAAATGCAAGAGTTATCGCGGCACGCACCTCCAAGACCATTTACCGTGAAGGCGATAAGGTCATAAAGGTATTTGACGAGGACTTTTCCAAGGCCGACATCCTTAACGAGGCTCTGAACATTGCCCGCGTTGAGGAGACCGGCATACCCATGCCCCATGTGCAGGGCGTTGAGATGGTCGACGGCAAGTGGGCCATCGTCACCGACTTCATCGAGGGCAAGACCATGGCCCGCCTGATGGAGGAGGAGCCCGAGAAGAAGCAGCAGTACCTGGAGCGCTTAGTCGACATTCAGATGGAGCTGCACACAAAGAGCGCCCCCATGCTCAGCTTCCTCCATGAGAAAATGCGCAGGAAGATTTCCCAGACTGGCCTTGACGCCACCACCCGCTATGAGCTGGACGCGCGCCTGGACAGCCTGCCCAAGCACCGTAAGCTCTGCCACGGGGATTTTAACCCCTCCAACGTGGTTATAAAGCCCGACGGCGGCTACGCTGTCCTGGACTGGGCCCATGCCACCCAGGGCAACGCCAGCGCCGACGTGGCCCGCACCTACCTGCTGTTCTGGCTCAACGGCGACATGGAGGGTGCAGACCAGTACCTGGACCTGTTCTGCAAGAAGTCCGATACTGCAAAGCAGTATGTGCAGAAGTGGCTGCCCATCGTGGCTGCCTCCCAGTCCGTCAAGGGCAAGCCTGAGGAGCGCGAGTTCCTCATGGGCTGGGTGAACGTCGTAGAGTACGAATAAGCCAACTTCGCGGGGCGCGCAAAGCGGCGCGCTGTTGCGAGGTAAACGATAGTTTTACCGTCGCGGAATAAGTATTATACAGGAAGGGGGAGGCAAGAGCTTCCCCCTTTTCTTGATTTTAGGAGTGATACTATGAAAGCAAATTACTTTGTAGGCAACGGAAGCTTCCAGCTTCGGGATACCGCAATACCCAAGGCGGGGCCCGGGGAGGTAGTCATAAAGAACATGGTATGCGGCGTCTGCGGCACGGATGTGCATATTAAAAATGGCGAGCCCGGCTCGGCGGATGTAAACCCTCCGGTGGTATTGGGCCATGAGTATTCCGGCGAGGTCATAGAGGCAGGGGAGGGGGTAACCTCCCTTCAGCCCGGGGACCATGTGACCGTTGACCCAAATATCTACTGCGGCCAGTGTGTGTACTGCCGCAACGGTAAAAAGCAGCTCTGTGAGAGCATGCAGGCCGTTGGAGTCACCAGGGACGGCGGCTTCGCCCAGTACAGCCTGGTGCCCGAGGCCCAGGCCTTCCGCCTGGACCCCAGTGTCAGCTTTGAGGCAGGGGCCATGGCTGAGCCCCTGGCCTGCTGTCTCCACGGTATTGACTTAGCCGGGATAAGGCCCGGGCAGACGGTCTGCATTATAGGCGGCGGGGCCATTGGACTAATCATGCTCCAGCTGGCAAAGCTCTCGGGCGCCGCAAGGCTCATACTCAGCGAGCCCAACGGGAAGCGCCGTGAGGCCGCAAGTATTCTGGGGGCGGACCTGACTGTGGACCCTACGGACCCCTGCTCCTATGAGACCGTGAAGGGTACGGCAGACGTGGTGATAGAGTGCGTGGGCAATAACCCGGCGGTGAAGTCCGCCTTCGACTTTGCAGCAAAGGGGGCCACGCTGGTGCTCTTCAGCGTCCCCAAGCCCGAGGCCCAGTTCCCGGTGCCCCTTTTTGACGTATATAAGAAGGAGCTGACAATAAAGGGCTCCTTTGTGAATCCCGACACCCATGACCGGGCGGTTGCCCTTATCAACTCCGGCAAGGTGGATTTCGGCCCAATTATAACCCACCGCTACCCTCTGGCTGAGCTCTCGGAGGCTATCGAGGCCCAGAGCGGCAGCGAGTCAATAAAAGTGGTCGTGATGGCTCAGGAGTAATAGAAAAAGTTCCACCGTCCAGGCGGTGGAACTTTTCTATATCTGAGCAAAAAACTTAACCGTAACCACCGACAGTACCACCGCCATACAATCCCCGGCAAGGGCCGCGGGCAGCGTATACCTGAGCTTTTTGCACCCCACCGCCCCAAAGTACACGGTCACCGCATAGAAGGTGGTCTCGGTTGAGGAGGCCAGCACCGAGGCTATCTTGCCGGTCTCGCTGTCCGGCCCGAACTGCTCCAGCAGGGACAGGGTGTAGGCCGACGACCCCGACCCTGATACGGGCCTCAGCAGCGCCAGGGGCAGCACCTCGGGGGACACGCCAAGCCCCTGTACAAGCGGCCCGCATAGGGCACAGAGGGCCTCAAGCAGCCCGGAGGCCTTTACCATGTTCACCGCCACTATCAGCCCTATAAGGGTGGGCAGCAGCCCTATGGTGGTCTTTATACCATCCTTCGCCCCGGACACAAACGCGTCGAACACGTCTACATCCTTAAAGAATCCAAAGAGGAGTATCACTCCGACTATTACCGGCAGCGCCGCCGCGCCTATCTGTTCCATGTGCAGAGCCTCCCTGACCTTTGCTCCAGCAGCTTGCAAACTGCCACCGCCGTGACAAGCGCCCCCAGGGATGTGGCCCATATTTCCGGGAGCACCCCGAAGGGTGCGGCACTCCCGCAGGAGGCACGCATAGCCGCCATATTCACCGGCAGAAGCTGTAATGAGGCGGTATTTATCACCACAAACAGTATCATGCCCCTGCTGGGCACACCGTCCCCGGCCTTTTCAGCCATGGCCTCCATCGCAGAGAGACCCAGGGGCGTTGCGGCGTTTCCAAGGCCCAGTAGGTTTGCCGAGAGGTTCATGCAGATTTTCCCCTTGAGCCCCTCATCCCCGCGGTAGTCAGGAAAGAGCCAGTCGATTATAGGGGAGAAGCCTGCCGCCAGCAGTCGGGTGAGCCCGCCGCGCTCGGCTATCTTCAAAAACCCAAGCCAGGCGCACATGCTTCCCAGCAGCGTTATAGACAGCTGGACAGCGCTCCCGGCCCCTTCCATCAATGCGGACGACAGCTCCGGCAGCCGTCCGTTTACCGCCGCGCAAACCACACTTAGGGCTATCATCCCAAACCATATATAGTTTATCACCGGGAGCCTCCTGTTTCAGAAATTTTTATTGACTTTGGGCGCAAAAGAGTTTAAGCTTATCATAGCTAACGCACTTAGCGGCACGGGTGTACCCGCGCCAAGTGCGTTTACTATAGCTGACAGATTCTGGACTGAAAGAGAGGAAAAGAAAAATGTTTGGAGAGAAGATACTGAACTATTGGGACGATATCGTCCGGGACCTTGGCAGGATGGTGGCCGTGCCATCGGTTGCCGTGCCCTCTGAGGGGGAGCACCCCTTCGGCAACCAGTGCGCCCGGGCCCTGGACACCGCCGTGGAGATGGCTGAGAGCTACGGGCTGAAGGCCAAGAATGTGGACTACTACGCCGCCCATGCCGAGATAGGGGAGGGGGAGGGCAACGCCGTTGTCATGGCCCACCTGGATGTCGTTCCCGCCGGTGAGGGCTGGGCCACGGACCCGTTTAAGATGGAGCTGACTGAAGACGGCAGGGCCATAGGCCGGGGCGTCGCCGACAATAAGGGCGCGGCAATAGTGGCCCTCCACTGCCTGCGGGCAATTAAGGACGCAGGTGTTTCCGGTAAGCGCAAGCTCCGGGTTATTTTCGGCTCCGCAGAGGAGATAGGCATGAAGGATATGGCCCACTATTTCAGCAAGGAGCAGCACCCCGACATGGGCTTCACCCCCGACGCGGGCTACGGTATATGCCACTGTGAGAAGGGCGGCCTGAATTTCAATGTCAAGGCCCCCAACGACTCCCCGGTGGTTAAGTCCTTTACTGCCGGTACGGTTGCAAATGCCGTGCCCTCCAAGGCCGAGTGCCGGATAGTCTGCACAGCCGCTGAGTTTGACAAGCTCAGCGAAGCCGCCAAGTCCTGTGAGATAGAGATAGAGCTGACCCGCACCGAGGACGGTGCCACGCTGCTGGCAAAGGGCAAGGCCGCCCACGCCGCCTCACCGCAGCTGGGCAAAAACGCCGCCTCATACCTGGTTGAGCTGCTGACAGAGGTTTTCGGCTCTGAGCGCATGGGGGCATTCTTTGGCTTCATCCATGAGCGGATAGCCCTCACCAGCGACGGCAGCCTGCTTGGTGTGGACATCAGCGACGAGCCCAGCGGTCCGCTCACCTTTAATTTGGGCATTGTGAATGTTACCCCCGAGTCCTGCAGCCTCACCGTTGACATCCGCTATCCCGCCACTAAAGACGGCAAGTGGATATCCGAGACTATAGAGAAGGCTGTAAGGGAGGCAGGCCTTGAGTATGTCCTCCTGAGCGACGCGGTGCCCCTGTACCTGCCTAAGGAGAGCCCACTGGTGACCCTGCTTTCCGGCGCGTATAAAGAGGTGACCGGCGAGGACTGCACTATTTTCTCCATGGGCGGCGGCACCTACGCCCGGCAGATGTTCGGCAAGGGCGTAGCCTTCGGGCCGGGATTTGCCGACGATATCCCCGCCCATGAGCACGACGTGAACGAGCAGATAAACCTTGAAAAATTCAAGCTCCACGCTCAGATATGCCTGGAGGCCATGTACCGTATGTATACTGCGGACTAAACAGGGCTTTGTCTCTGTCCTGTCCTAACCATATGCGGCTTCACCACTGTGTTATGCGGCGAAAAGCCTGTAAAAAAGCCTGACAGCTTCAAGCTGTCAGGCTTTTGACATTATGTTACTGCGGGACTCTAACGGCAAGGGACGCCTGCCTGGTGCGCTCCAGATAAGGGGCGGTCTCCTCGTAGTGACGGCTCACAAGGCAGGAGAACAGGATGTCCACCATAGTCATCTGGGCTATTCTTGAGCTCATTGCCCCGCTGCCCAGAGAGGGCTCGGGAGCGCTCAAGCCAAAGTGTACGTCCGAATAGGAGTTAAGGCTCACCTGCCCCAGCTTCGAGATGGAGATAATGAAGGCTCCGCTGCGCCGGGCGGCTTCACAGGCGTGGAGGACCTCTCTGGCTTCACCGGACCATGACAGGGCCAGCACCACATCCCCGGGGCCGAGGGAGGCCGCGGAGGACAGCTGCAGG
The DNA here is from genome assembly GCF_009917525.1 of Acutalibacter sp. 1XD8-36. Classification (GTDB taxonomy): domain Bacteria; phylum Bacillota; class Clostridia; order Oscillospirales; family Acutalibacteraceae; genus Acutalibacter. Next base: position 34,386 of record NZ_QZDU01000011.1, on the reverse strand, counting down.
TGGGGGTCCGAGTAGGCGGAGGCCAGCTTCCCTATGCGCAGAAGCTTCTGCTGGGCATCTAAAGCCGCCAGGTGGGAGGCAGCCACGGCGTACACATCCACCCGCCGGGCCTCGAAAATTTTACCCGCCGCCAGCTCCACCTGGTCCGGGTCTATAAGGGCTCCGGTGTCCTCAATGGCCCGCATATTATGCCTGCAAACGCTGTCTATTACGTTTACCGCCCTATCACCGGCCCGCAGGTCGGGACACTCACGGCTGTTTGCTTGGCCGTGCATGGCCACAGCCAGCTCGCTGGCAAGCTTTATGGAAAACTCCCTGTAACCCTTAAAGCCCATCTTTTTGCAGAACCGCACCACTGCGGCCTGACTGGAATCGCTCCGGGAGGCCAGCTCCTCCACGGATACGCCCACGATATCATCCAGATTGCTCACCATGTATACGGCGACCTTCTGCTCTGATGACGGAAGGGCGTCCATGATTTCGTTCAGCTTCAATATGATACCTGCCACAAGTCAGCACCCTCTTTATAAAAGATTTTTACGGATTGAAAGAATTTTCCGCGTCTAATATAACGACAGGCCCCGTATGGGCAATTTCTATTATAGAATTATGGACTCTGCTAGTCAAGTGCCAAATTGCACAAATTTCAATATTTTCAAAAAAAGGCAACATTTTTTTCAGGCTGGGGCCAGCCAACGAAGCCCGGGCTGGTTGCGCAGCAGGGTAAACACCGCCGCTGCCGCCAGTACGCCCAGCAAAACCGGCACAAACCCCTTGGCTCTGCACAGAAGCCTTTCACCGCGCACATACCTCACAGCCTCTATAGCTGCGTATATGCCGGCCGCAGGCAGCGCCGCCAGCATAAAGATGTTCAGCCCCGCAGCGCTTTTTAGGTCGCCCCTAAGAAGGGCAAGCACCATGCGCTGGGTGCCGCAGCCGGCGCAGTAGAACCCGGTATATTCCAGTATCAGGCAGGAGGGCCGCAGGAGCAGGAGCCCTGCGGCCCCCGCCCCCAGGGCCAGGAATATCCCCAGGGCTATGAGGGCGCGCCGTCTCACTTGCGGATGTATGCCAGGCCGCAGGCTCCGGGGCCGGTGTGTGTGCCAACTATGCTGCCGATGTCCAGCTTCAGTATCTCCCGCTTCTTGAGCTCGGCGCTCATGAAGTCCATGAAGTCGTCCCGGGTGTTTGGCACGGCGGCATGGCCTATGGTGACCGCAAAATCGCCGGAGATTGGCTCCTTTGCCACCATGTTCTGAATAAACTTAAAGGCGGCCTTCTTGCCCCTGGCCTTGCCCACGACCTCGACCAGGCCGTTTTCCAGGGTTATGATGGGGCAGATACCCAGTATGCTTGCCACAAGGGCGCTGGTGGCGGAGAGCCGCCCGCCCATCTTCAGGTACTTCAGGTCGTCTATCAGGGCCCAGAGCCGTACCCTGGGCACCAGCTTCTCCACCTCTGAGGCTATCTCTGCAGCGGAGAGGCCACGGTCCCGCATTTTCACGGCCTCCTCGACCAGCAGCCCCAGGGCAAAGGTTACATTGAGTGTGTCGGGAAGATACACCTTATCCGCGTTGACCATGTTCTTGGCAATGCGGGCGGACTGGAGGGTGCCGCTCATCATGGAGGATATGAACAGGCAGACCACCTCTTCGCCGCTCTCCTTATAACCTGTGAACTTCTCCTCAAAGAAAGCGGGCGTTATCTGGGCAGTTTTGGGCAGCTCGGAGGCCGCCGCAAGCTTCTCATAGAACTCCTCGTTGCTGATGTCCTCATGAGCCCTAAAGCTCTCGCCGCCAAAATTCACCGTGATGGGCAACATTTCTACGCCCAGCTCCTCACAGCGGGCAGGGGACAGGTCGCAGGAGCTGTCGGTAAGTATTTTCACCATATCTAAGCATTCCTTTCACTGGGTTATTTCTTTGCAAACACTATAATTATACACGAGATTCAGGTGCGGGTCAACCGGTTGGGGAGATTTTTTCTTATAAATAAAGAAGAAACCGGGGGCAGCCCGGCTTCTTCATGGATTGGCTTACCAGCAGACCTTGCAGGGGGTGCGCCCGTTGAGCTTTCCGTTCTCAAGAGACCCTGAGAATATCCGCTTCGCATTTTTTAGGGTCACACATTTTTCGGTCTTATGGTAGCGTGAGCCAGTCTCGGTCCAGTAGACCTTGTCTGTGGACGGAGCAGGGGTAGGTTTTGGAGTGGGCTTTGGCGTGGGGGCCGGGGTGGGCTTTGGGCCGCCGTACTTATTGTTGGGAATGCCGTAGACCAGGTTGTTTGTGTAGGCGTATCCTAATTCTTCTTTTATCTTAGCAGATTTTACCAAAATTATTCTAGCGCAACCAATGATAAAAGTCAATAGTGCCCCTTGCCGCCAGGAAATAAAAAATGAAGCCGGGGAGGGGGAGGAGAAAGTTTGCCCCGGCTTCATATCTTGTAAGCTATTTTCTATAATCCCATTATACAACGATTTGCTTTACATGTCAATATAACAATTTGTTTTGTCTATACTTTTTGTGTACCTAATTTTGAGGGGGCGCATGAGTGTACAGACGAATCCGGGACCTAAGGGAGGACCATGACCTAAAGCAAGTGGACATTGCGGAGTATCTGAACTGCTCGCAGGTATGCTATTCAAACTACGAGATAGGCAAGCGGGGCATACCGCCCGAGGTGCTCATAAAACTCAGTGAGTTTTACAACACCAGCGTGGACTACCTATTGGAGCTGACTGACGAAACAAGGCCCTACCCGCGCAAAAAGTAAAATGGCAGCGCCCAGAAGCGCTGCCATTTTATATTGAGATTAAGTAGAGCTTATTCCTCAGTCTCGCCCTCGACCTTGCCGGCCTGGGCAAAATAGTCCTCAAACATCTTGTCAACGGCGCTGATGGTGTCCCCTGCAATTCCGGGCAAATCGCCGCCCCAGGCCTTGCCTGCGGCCTCATAGCCCTTCTTTACGGCCTCCTGCATCTTGTGCATCTTCTCAACGTCGTCCCCGGCAAGGGCCTGGGCCATCTTGAAAATACGCTCGGAGGTCTGCTTTACGCCCCAATAGCCGTTCTCGGAGATGGCCTCCTGAGCGGCGGCCTTGGTCTCCGCATCAACCTGCAGGTTGCCGGAGGCAAACATGCGCCAGAAGCTGTCGTCCTCGGCGGACTTGGCGGTCATGCCCTGCTTCTGGAAGGTCTGGGTCATCATGTTGACGAAGCGGGTCATCTGATACTCCTGGTCGGCCTTCAGGCTCTTGACCAGGGCGGCGCGCTCCTCGTCGCTCATCTTGTTCACGCTCTTTGCGTCCTGGCTCAGCTCAACGCTGTCGGTCTTCTGCTCGGTGCTGCCCTCAGCCGCACCGGACTCGGCGGCCTTCTTTTCGCCTTCGGCGACATCGGCAGCTTTTGTGCTCTTGCCGGACTCAGCGGCCTTAGTGTAGCTGGCTACGCCCTGGTAGCGGCCTACACTGGGGTCAAATTCTAATGCCATGAGATATTCCTCCTTAAAATACAAATGTCTCTACTAACTATATCGGCAGGAATCAGGAAAAAATTACCCCAAACGCCCCATATTTACGCCTCTTTAGTTCTTTTCCCTCACGGGCACATACAGCCAGCAGCCGTCGATGGAGCCGTCCTCCCTGTGGTGGTAGTATTCGGCTATAGGCAGCTCGCTGTCCCCACAGCTAAAGCCCAGCCTCGGACCCACGTTCTCGCTGACCCACTGGTAGGGGGGCACCCCGCCGGCCCAGGGCTCGCTCTCAAGGGCTTTGGCGGTGGCCCCGTTTATCTCCAGCTTCAGGTACTGCCCCTCGGGCAGCCAGCGCATGTCAAAGCCCTCGGGCTGCCTGTGGCTCTGGACCAAGAACCCGAAGAAAACCCCGCTGGGCCGCTCTGATGTGAGATAGTTGAAGCTCATACACACGTCCCATCCCGGCTCGGGGTCAACAGGGGAGAGCTCCGCATCACCAAGGGCCACAAACTCCTCCATGAGCTTTTCAATGTCGGGCTCGTCTGTATTGTTTTCGGCAATGCGCAGCTTGCCGCACCAGAGGGTTTCCTCCCACTGCACAAGCTCGGCAGAGGCCCCCTGCCCCAGGTCGTAGGTCTTCAGCACCTTCTCCTGTGAGTGGGTCATCTGTGGTACCTCCCGGTGCGCTCGTCCTTTATGACCCCGCCCCAGTTCATGCCGAAGCCAAAGTCATAGGTGTTGCCTTCAGAGTCTGTATACGCCTCCATGTCCAGGGGCACGTCCTCACAGTGGGCCTCCACGGTCTCCATGTTCCTGGGCATCTGTACCGGCAGCAGGCCTCCCGGCTCCGCCGCGCCGCTTATAAGCTCCATAATGGCCTGGCCCTGCACGCCGAAATCCACCAGTATCCCGTCCGCGCTGCCCTCGAACTCACCGGGCACTGTGGGCTTGTGCATTCTGAGCACCACGATAACAGGCTTGCCGCCCATAGCTTTTTTAGTGTCCAGCACCAGGTCCAGGTCGCTCTCGTTGGCGGCACAGCCAACCTTGCCCTTATAGCTGCGGTTGGTAAAGTCCTCCCTGGGGTCGCCGCCGCCAATGCTTACCTCTCTGGCAGTTTCAGCCTTATAGGGCCTGTACTGTAGGGTAATGGGCAGATAGCCGTTGCCCCCGGCCTCGCGGTCGGCCTTGGAGTAGCCGCCGTCGCTGAGAGGGCTCTCAATAAACACTATGGCAAAGTCGGCCTCCTGGGGAGAGCCCACCCTGTCATAATACTTTTCAACAAGCTCAGTGCTTACAGGGTCGATATCCTGGGCAGGCATGTCCCAGCGGAAGAAGGCTTTCATGGGCCCGATATGCCGCATGGGTATATACACCTTCCGGCGCTCCCTCTGGGGCAGCACGCCGGTATTTTTTATCATTACAACTGACTTGAGCTGGGCCTCGTACCCTGCCCGGCAGAATTCCTCGCACCCGGCGACCTTTACGCTCTCCTCAGGGTCAAGGTATGGGTTCTCAAAGAGCCCGCAGCGGAATATATTTTTCAGCAGCCGTACCGCCGAGCGCTCCATCCTCTGGCGCATGACCTCCTCGCCGTGGCGCTCGCAGCCTATCTCGTAGGCCTCAAGTATGGGCGCTATAGCCGAGTTGCCGCCGAACTGGTCCACGCCGTTCTCTATAGCCAGAAGGTGCCGCTGGGCTTCGGTCAAATCCTCCACACCGTAGCAGCGGCTGGAGAAGGAGTCTATCTCCGGCTCCGGGTCGGCGGTAATGCCCCAGTCGGTGCATACAATGCCCTCATAGCCGTACTTCTCCCGCAAAAGGTCGTTTATCAGGTAGTGGCTGTAGGAATTGCCCACATTCTTGCCGTCCTTCTCGTCCAGCCCCCAGCTTACCGTGTAGTAGGGCATAATTGCCGCCGCGGATTTTGTGGGCCCGGGCAGGTCGAAGGCCCCCTCAAGGAAGGGCTTCAGGTGGTCTTTTAGGTTGTTCCCCGGGTACACGGCATAGCGCCCGAAGGGGTAGTGGGCGTCACGTCCGCCCTCGCAGGGCGCCCCGCCAGGCCAGTGCTTCGCCATGGCGCAGACGCTGTCCTTGCCCCAGCCGTCGGGGGAGCCCCCGGTGGTCTGCAGGCTGTCGCAGTAGACGCGGCTAAAATCTGTTACAAGCTGGGGGTGGGAGCCGAAGGTATCCTCGAGACGCATCCAGCGGGGCTCGGTAGCCAGGTCTACCTGGGGGAACAGGGCGGTGGTTATGCCCATGGCCCTGCACTCCTTTGATACTGCGTCCCCAAAGGCACGGCAGGTCTCAGGGGAGAAGGTTGCCGCCATGCCTAAGCCCTCGGGCCATTTTGACACGTCCCCGGCCCCGGACTTGTACTCTGCCCCGGCCTGGCTGGAGCCGTGGCGGGGGTCGCTGGAGATGTTCACAGGGATACCCCAGGGCAGGCTCTCTGCATAGGCCTGCAGCTCGTTGCTCCACCGCGCGGCAGTCTCGGCATTTTCCAGAGCCATGGCCAGGATATGCCGCACATGGTCCCTGTCAACAAAGCTCTTCTGCTGGTCGGTCAGGTCCCAGGGCAGGGCGCCGCTCTCAGGGAAGGTCTTGCCCTCATAGGTGCCGGGGAAGGGGCCGCCCGGCATTGCGGGGACCATCTGGTGGGGGGAGTAGAGCATGAGCCCGGCTATCTCCGGGATGGACAGTCGGGAGGCTAAATCCTTTGCCCGCTCCTCGTCGCTGAGCCGCCAGTCCTCATAGGGCAGCAGCTCGCCGGTGCCTGAAAGGTCCTTGAAATACAGGCCGTCGGCCTCTATTATTCTTGCCCCGGTGGTGCCGATATCCGGGCCGTCCGGGTTTTTGTAGAGCTTGAAGTCCATAAGCTTGACCTCCTTGGGTATTTTCTCACAAATATATTATATAGTCACTTCCCGGCAATGTCAACACAAAATAGATGTACATAGCTGAACTTTAAGGCGCTTTGCCGGGGTTGCGCCGGGCGGTTGTATGATGTATAATGATAAGAATAATCTGAAGGAGGCGGGTAAAATGGACCGGGAAAAACTGGCCGGGGCAGGCAGGTACGTCCTTGCGGCCCTGAGATGGGCGGCGGTATCTTTACTGACAGGGACCGTATGCGGGCTGCTGGGCACGGCCTTCCACTGGGCGATAGACTGGGTGACGGAATACCGCTCCGCTCATATGCTGATAATCTGGCTGCTCCCAATGGCCGGGGCGGTGACCCTGCTGCTCTACAGGCTCTGCCGGGTCAGTTTCGACGCGGGCACCAACCTGATAATCACATCCGTCACAACAAACGAGCATATCCCGGTTCTGCTCGCCCCACTGATAACAGCAGGAACCCTTTTGTCCCATCTTTTCGGCGCGTCCGTGGGCAGGGAGGGGGCGGCGCTGCAGCTTGGGGGCTCCGTGGGGCATAATATGGGCGAGCTGTTGGGATTTGATGAGGACGACGTTAGAGTGATGTCCATGTGCGGCATGGCGGCGTGCTTCTCGGCAATGTTCGGCACGCCGGTCAGCGCGGCGGTGTTCGTGCTGGAGGTGATATGCGTGGGCACATTCCAGTACGCGGCGCTTTTGCCCTGCGTAGTATCCTCCTGCACAGCGGGCTGGATATCCCGGGCCCTGGGCGCGAAGGCAATGGGGTATGCCCTCCCGGAGATGCCCGCCATGGACATGGGCACAGTGCTGCGCACGACCGTCCTGGCAGTACTTGTGGCGGCGCTGGGTATCGTGCTCTGCATAGCCCTGCACAAGGCCGCTGAGCTCTGGGCAAAGCTGGTGGGCAGCCCATACCTGCGCATTGCACTGGGTGGACTCATAATGGCGGCGCTTGTCTCGATATTCAAACTCACCGACTACGCCGGAGCAGGGGCACATATGATAGAGCGGGCCATAGGCGGCGAGACGGAGCCCTGGGCCTTCGCCCTGAAACTGGTCCTGACGGCCCTCTGTGTTGGCGCGGGCTTCAAAGGGGGAGAGATAGTCCCCACCCTCTTTATCGGAGCCACCTTCGGCTGCACTGTCGGCCCCTTGCTGGGCCTTGGCCCAGGGTTTGCCGCGGCCATCGCCATGACAGCCCTTTTCTGCTCCGTGGTGAACTGCCCTATTGCTACAATATTCCTTGCCGCCGAGATGTTTGGCACCACGGACCTGATGCTCTTTGCCCTGGCGATTGCGGTGGCGTTTGTGATGTCGGGGTATTTTGGGCTTTATAACAGCCAGAGGTTTCAGTTTTCTAAGGTGAAGCGGCGGGCGTATGAAAAATCAATAGAATAGGGAAGGGGCGCAGTTTAACTCTGCGCCCCTCTTATGGTAGACATCTCACTTTATCACCAGTTTTTTGTCGCCTATTACGCCGGTCAGAAGGCTCTGTACCATCAGCTCGGCCTGCCGCTTTGCTATGCCAGTATATGTATCAATCTTGTCGGTCTGCTCGTCAAAGTTGTCTTCTGCCATTTTGACGGCGGTGGGGACATCATTCATGGAGTTGTTCTTAAACAGCGACCATTTTTCATCGAAGAACTGCAGGGATGTTCCGTCGGCATGCCGGTTAAGCACCTTCGCCTCGGGTACAGTAACAGTGACCTCTGTATCGGAGACGTCAATGTTGATATCGTCAAACTCAATGCCTATCTGGGCTTCAATGGTGTAGAGCATGGAGTATCCGGCCTTGTTTATGAAGGAAATCCCCTCCTTATCCTCAATCTCCATAACGCCCATGTACTGGACCTCGAGGGTAGAGAGCTGGCCTATGTTGCTTAGGTGCTCCTCAACAAACTCTGAGTCCACCACGACCTTTTTTTCAACCTCTTTTTCAACTGTCTGTGTGATAATCTCCGGTTTTGGGGGATTTGCGTCGTGCCAGAACTTCATCATAAGCAGGCCTATGCAGGCCCCAATGAGCAGGGTCACTAGGACGACTATCAGGCTGCGCTTTGTGCTGCTGTCGGAAAACATACCCATTCCTATTACCTCTTTTCTAAAAAATAAAAAGTGCGCCTCCAATGGGAGACGCACCTGCAAAAGTGAATCCCTCCATTGTTGCCACACAATCTCATTTTAACCATAGTACTAATTACGGAAAACACGAGTAAGAGGGGAAAACACTTGTTGCCCTAGTATCGTGTCCGCAATTAGTACATTTTATGAAATTGTGTGGCAAACTTATCATACCACATTTTTCTACAGAATGGAAGCCCTTTCGACAAATTTCACATAAAACCACACAAAAAGCCCCCGGCAACTGCCAGGGGCTCAAATGCTTTAAACCTTATTTCCTAAACCGCTTTCCTGTATTACACCAGACTGCCGCAAACACGCCCAGCCCTACAACGAGTACGGTGTACAATACCGTCAGCCAAAGGAATTTGAAAATGCACATAACCGGCATGAGAGTAACCGTCAGTAGGCCGATTACAAGCAGTATCTTTCCTGTGAACCTGGCAAGGGCCGGGCCGTCCCAGTGCTCCTGCTCCTCCTTGGACATGGTGTTGTACCCGGCGATAAGCCAGGCGCCCCGGCCCATAAGTAGCGGCACAGACAGCCCCACAAGGCTGAGGCCTACGATGATTACTATTACCAGGCCAATTATATCGGACGTGTCCATATGCAGCCTCCTTTCAGAAAAGGGTCAGTGATGGTATCTTACTTTATAATGCTCTCCCCGGTCATTTCAGCGGGCTGGGGCAGGCCAAGGATTTTGAGCATGGTGGGGGCGATATCTGCCAGGCGCCCGCCCTCACGGAGCTCACAGGGATGGTTTATCACGCAGAAGGGCACAGGGTTTGTGGTGTGGGCGGTGAAGGGGGTGCCGTCGTCGTCCACCATCCTGTCGGCGTTGCCGTGGTCGGCGGTGAGGAGTATGCAGCCGTCCATATCCTTCACAGCGGCCTCGACCCTGCCGATACAGGCGTCCACAGCTTCAACAGCCTTCACAGCCGCCTCAAACACACCGGTATGGCCCACCATGTCGCAGTTGGCGTAGTTCAGTATCAGGGCGTCATATTTCCCGGACTTGACAGCCTCCACCATCTTGTCCGTGACCTCGTAGGCGCTCATCTCCGGCTGGAGGTCATAGGTCGCCACAGAGGGGGACTTAACAAGTATGCGCTCCTCGCCGGGATATTGTTTCTCCACGCCGCCGTTGAAGAAGAAGGTCACATGTGCGTATTTCTCGGTCTCCGCAATGCGCAGCTGGGTCAGGTCGTTTTTGGAGAGGTACTCTCCGAAGGTATTCGTAAGGCTCTCAGGCTTATAGGCCACGTCAACATTTGGCATGGTGGCGTCGTACTGGGTCATGCACACGTAGCTAAGGGGGAAGAAGCCCTTCTTCCTCTCAAAGCCGGAGAAGTCCGGGTCTACCAGGGTGCGGGTAATCTCCCGGGCCCTGTCGGGGCGGAAGTTGTAGAATATGACGGAGTCGCCGCTGGCAACAGGCTCAGCGCCCTCGCATACAGTGGGCACCACAAACTCATCGGTGACGTTCTCATCGTAGGAATTCTGCACGGCGCACACCGGGCACTCGGCTTTTACTCCCTCGCCGTAAACCATGGCGGCATAGGCCTTTTCAACGCGCTCCCAGCGGTTGTCCCGGTCCATGGCATAGTACCGGCCCATAACAGTGGCCACCTTGCCAACGCCAATCTCCTCCAGCTTAGCCATAAGCTCCTTAACATAGTCCTTGCCGCTGGAGGGGGGCACGTCCCGGCCGTCCAGGAAGCAGTGTACAAATACCTTCTCAAGGCCAAGCTTCTTTGCAAGCCCAAGAAGGGCATAGAGGTGGGTGTTATGGCTGTGCACGCCGCCGTCGGACAGCAGGCCCATAAAGTGCAGGGCCTTGCCGTTGTCCTTAGCCGACTGCATGGCTTTAAGCAGGGCGGGGTTCTTCTCCATGTCCCCTTCCTCAGCGGACTTGGTGATTCGGGTGAGCTCCTGGTACACAATGCGGCCCGCGCCGATATTGGTGTGGCCCACTTCGGAGTTTCCCATCTGGCCGTCAGGCAGGCCAACGTCCATGCCGGAGGCGCCTATCTTGGTGACGGGGTTCTCCTTTAAAATGCGGTCAAGATTAGGGGTGTTGGCGGCGACAATAGCGTTGCCCTCGTCGGGAGCTATGCCGAAGCCGTCCAATATCATCAGAACAAGAGGTTTCTTCATTTACGACCATGTTCCTTTCGTTAGTATCTTATTTGTTTTTATTGCTCTTGCGGTCGCGCAGCACTATCACCAGGTCGGCGACGCTGAGCATCAGCGCCCCGAACAGGCACATCAGGGCCATCACCGGCAGGAAGGGCCCCAGGGTCTCCAGGGCCATATTGTACGTGCCCCTATCCCCCAAAGAGCCCGCGCACATGATGGCCGCGCACAGGTACCTGGTGCAGGTGAAAGTTATAGCGGCGACCCAGAGCACGATATGGAAGCTGTGATCTCTCTTCATAGGTTAGCCTTTCGTGGCGGCTTCAACGATAGTGGCAAAGTCCTGAGGCTTCAGGGACGCGCCGCCGATAAGCCCGCCGTCAACGTCGGGCTGTGCCAGAAGCTCGGCGGCGTTTGCAGCGTTCATGGAGCCGCCGTACTGGATAGTAATGCCGTCGCCTGCGGCCTCGCCGTAAACGGACTTGATGGTCTGACGTATGGCGGCGCAGACCTCGTTGGCCTGCTGGGCGGTGGCTGTCTTGCCGGTGCCGATGGCCCATACGGGCTCATAGGCTATGATAATGCGCCCCAGCTCCTCCTCGGACACGCCGCCGAGGGCTATCTTGGTCTGCATGGCACAGAGCTCGTTGGTGATACCCTGCTCCCGCTGCTCCAGGGTCTCGCCCACGCAGAGGATGACGGTGAGCCCGGCGTCCAGGGCGGCGCGGGTGCGGTCGTGGACGGTCACGTCGGTCTCGCCGAAATACTGGCGGCGCTCGCTGTGGCCGATGATGACAATTTTCACGCCCATGGCGCTGAGCATTTCAGCGGACACCTCGCCGGTGAAGGCGCCGGACTTGGCCCAGTGGCAGTTCTCTGCGCCTATCTGGATGTTGGTGCCATTGGCGGCTTCCTGGGCGGCGCTAAGGTCTACGAAGGGAGTGCAGGCCACAACGTCAACGGTGGCGTCCTTTACTAAGGGAGCGATGGCGTTGATGAGCTCCTTGGCCTCCTGGGGGGTCTTGTTCATTTTCCAGTTGCCGGCGATGACGGCTTTGCGCAGCTGCTTGTTCATAAAATCAGTCCTCCAAATTATTTATTATTTATATTTATGGCCTCCGGCGGGGAAGGGGCGCTGCCCCCTCCACCCCTGCCACCTTTGAAAAGGTGGACGAAACTTTTGATTTTATACTATCACAAAAGAGGGCGGGGCAAAACCCCGCCCCCCCTTCAAGGCTAATTACTTTTCGTTCAGGCAGGCAATGCCGGGCAGCTCCTTGCCCTCAAGGAACTCCAGGGAAGCGCCGCCGCCGGTGGAGATATGGGTCATCTTCTCGGCAAAGCCAAGCTTCTCCACAGCGGCAGCGGAGTCACCGCCGCCGATAATGGAGATGGAGCCGCTGTCAGCCACGGCAGAGGCCACTCCGATGGTACCGGCTGCAAAGTTCTCCCACTCGGATACACCCATGGGGCCGTTCCACACAACAGTGCCGGCGCCCTTAATAGCGTCGCTGAACAGCTCGATGGTCTTCGGGCCGATGTCAAGGCCCATCCAGCCGTCGGGGATGGCGGTGGAGTCCACGACCTGGCTCTCTGTATTGGGGTCAAACTCCTTGCCGACCTTGGTATCAACAGGCAGCAGGAACTTCACGCCGGCCTTCTCAGCCTTCTCAAGGGTGGCCTTTGCCAGGTCCAGCTTGTCCTCCTCACAGAGGGAGGTACCGATGGAATAGCCCTGGGCCTTGAAAAAGGTGTAGGCCATGCCGCCGCCGATGATAAGGGTGTCAACCTTTGTGAGCAGGTTGTCGATAACGCCAATCTTGTCGGATACCTTGGCGCCGCCCAGGATAGCGACGAAGGGGCGCTTGGGCTCGGTAAGGGCGCCGCCCATGACGGTTATCTCCTTCTGGATAAGGTAGCCGCATACGGCGGGCAGGTAGTGGCTGACGCCCTCAGTTGAGGCGTGGGCGCGGTGGGCGGTGCCGAAGGCGTCGTTCACGTAAATCTCAGCCATGGAGGCCAGCTCTTTGGCGAAGTCGGGGTCGTTCTTGGTCTCCTCGGAGTGGAAGCGGATGTTCTCGATTATCATTACGTCGCTGTCCTTGAGAGCGGCGGCCTTGGCCTTGGCGTCGGGGCCGATAACGTCCTTTGCCATGACGACTTCCTTGCCCAGGAGCTTCCCGAGCTCTGCGGCGACAGGGGCCAGGGAGAACTTCTGAACGTCGCCCTTTGCGGCCTCAAGGCACTTGGCGGTGGCCTCGGCCTGCTCAGCCTCGGGCATTGCGTCTATCTTCTTCTTCTCCTTCTTGTCCAGCTTCACGGTATCGTTGAAGATGTTGTGAGGCCTGCCCATATGGGAGCAGAGAATCACCTTCGCGCCGTGGTCGGAAAGATACTTTACGGTGGGCAGAGCCCCGACGATGCGCTTGGTGTCGGTGATAGCGCCGTCCTTCATGGGGACGTTGAAATCGCAGCGTACCAGTACGCTCTTGCCGGCAACGTCGATGTCTTCAACGGTCTTCTTGTTCAAATAGTTCATTTTCAGTGCACTCCTTCTTAACAGAAATAATGGACCCTACAGAGAAAGCCCAGAGCTTACTACCAAATATTGTATAACAAAACGCGCCTGTTTGCAAGTAGAACTTTGCAAAAACAGCCGCGCTCTTTATATTTTTTCCATTATCTCATTTTGTAAGGGCGATAACATACACGTCCGCGGCCTGGCCCTCATGGGAAAAGCTCCGCTCATATACCCCGCCAAGGCCATTTATCACCCGCACAGAGGGGGTATTCTCCCGCTCCACGGAGATGTGCAGCTCAGGGAGCCCCGCTGCCCTTGCCCGTGCAGCCAGTAGCCCAAGCATTTGACTGCCGTACCCTCTCCCGCGGCAGGAGGGCCGCACGCTGTAGCCGCAGTTGCCAAGGTCAGCGAGGAAGCCGTTGAGCTCGTGCCGCAGGTCGATTATGCCTGCGATATTATTTTTGCCGTCTACGGCAAAGTAGGTATCTGTGAGAACCCAACCGGGGTTTACGGTTTTAGGGTCGGTGTTCCTTGTGACAGACTCCAGCCACTCATCATAGCTTTCGGTTTTGTCAAAAAGCTCGCTGCCGAAAATGACAGGCTCGCCATTCGAGAAGAACTCCTCCCGGAAGGCCAGGGCTTTGTCCTTGTGCTTTGGAGCCGGGCGCTCAAGGCGCAGCATATCCGGCCCAAGCAGCAGCTTTCGCACATGCCCCAGCATACCGCGAGCTGTGTCTTTAGGTAAATCCATAAGCCGTCCATACAGCCGCGCCCCCTGATAGGCGAATACAATCAGGTCAAATACCCCCTGAAAGTCCACGCAGGAAAACTCACCGGTATCAAGGCCGTACTTCATAAGCTCCGTCCACCCGACCCGGGAGGCCTCGTACCACCGGCTTACCGGCGGCGCGCCGGAGCAGTCCGGGCTGCTGTAAAACTCGCATATGGCAAGGCTCAGGGAGCTGCCGCCGTCAAGCATCTCGGCCTCGTACCGGCAGAGGAGCCCTTCTAAAATTATGGCTGCGGGAACGCCGCCAAGTATTTGCTCATGTATCTCCCGGTTCTGGTTCCCGCCGAAGCCCTCAAGTATGGCGGTGAAAATCTGCCCGGTGCTCTCGAAATGCCTGTAGAGCCCGCCCCGGCTCAGCCCTGTGGCCTTGCAGATATCCTGCATGGTTACCCCCTTAAAGCCCTGCCTGCAGAACAGCTCCCGGGCCCTGCCGCATATTGCCTGACGTGTGCTCTCGCCTTTACTCAGCATAATATTACCTCCTTGCGACATACATGTCGCTTTTATTATACGACATGTGCGTCGCTTTGTCAAGGCTAAAAAAGAGAGGCCGCATAAGCGGCCTCTCAAGCTTTCATAGTCTATGTTTACTTCTTATCGCTGGGTTTAGTGTTAATTACCACCCGAATATCTCCCCAGGCTCTGCAAACAGCTTATCTAATCTTGATATAAATGGCACCAAATCTCCAAAGTCCAGCATCCGGTGGTCGAAGGCTAAGCACATTGGCAGTATCTTCCGTATGCCTATAGCCCTTTCGCCGGAGCCGTCCGTATATACTCCCGGCCTTTCCTGGAGCGCGGATATGCCCACGGCAAACACCTGCGGCGGCAGTATCTCCAAAAGGCTGAACTGTCCCGGGCTTTTGCAGATGGAGCCGATGTTGGAGACCGTCACTGTGCTATCCTCGATGTCGGCAGGGGAGAGGCCCTCTCCCGGGTCAAAGGGGTTTCTGGGCTTGGCAGTGGCCAGGAACAGCTGCGGAAAGTCGGTTTTCTCTACCTTCCGCCTTATAGATTCCACCTGACCGGCTATATCAAGAAGGCTGCCCCCGCCCGCGTCACGCACTGTCAGGGTCATCATGCCCCCGCCGGGCAGAATCCAGGGCACGCCGGGGTTTATAAGGGGATTCTCCGTTATTGTGCCGTTATGGGCCTCGGGGTCATACTTAAAGCTGACGTTAAGTATGGGGGCTTCTTTAAGTGCCAGGGCCACGGCCTTTAGCATAAGGGTATTAAAGCTCAGCTTAACGCTCCCGCCTGCGAAGCCTTCCTTCAGCTTCCTGAACTCACTGAAAAACTCCGTTGCGTCGGGCTCGTACTGATAGATAGCGTGGGGTACTTCCTGCCACGCCGCGTAGGTTTTATAGGCCACCAGACGCCTTTGCAGGCCGAGCTCCTTAGCTTGACTGTTCTCCACTATGATTCCTCCTTGCTGTTACTTATAATTTTACTGAGCGCTTCATCCAGAACCCTCTCCCTATCCCGGGCCGTCTCAAAGTAGGGTAGGCCCAGCCGCTCGCACTGTTCCCTAATGAGCCTGCTCTGCTCCACCAGGTATCCGCACCCTTCAAGGCGCTCGCTGTCAGAGAGGCCGTAGGTGTAGTCCTCCGGCGTGTCAAACTCCTTCTGTATACGGCAGCGCTCCTCTGGTGTCACGTCCCCGGTGAGCAGGTACAGCACACCGCATACCTCTGGGTCTATATGCCTGACATAGTCCTCCGGCAGAAGCTGGTACATGTCTATTACCATGGGGCCGTTCTGACAGTCGTACTCATCGGGGTCGGTCATGGCCCGCAGAAAGGGGCCGATTTTGCCGCTGATAATATGCAGTATCTCCATGGAGCCCTTGTCTTTGTTCACGCTAAGGCCAGTGTCAATGCCGGTCTCGGGAAAGCACCGCTCAAACCCCGCGATTATCGCGTCCATGCTCACATGCTGCCAGCCAAGCTCTCTTGCGGCCCTTCTCGACAGCGTGCTCTTGCCGGCCCTAGGGACGCCGGCGATTATCAAGTGCTTCATAGATACCCCTCCTTACTCGGGAGCCTTCATGCTCTCCACCATGCTGATTCTTGTGAGCTTCCTGTACATCACCAGGTTTACAAGCACGCTGAAAAGTACAGTGAGCACTGCCGCCCAGAGATAGCTGGGGGCATAGATGGCCCTGCCGAACATCACCATGTCTATCTCCGCAGTGCGTATGACGAACTGGTGCAGTATTACCCCAAGCAGCAGCCCGGCAGCCGTGCCGATTGCCGTCAGCGCCGCCGTCTCCCGGTACACATACGCCGCGACCTCTGACTCGTAGAAGCCCAGCACCTTAATGGTCGCCAGCTCCTTCACCCGCTCGGTGATGTTTATATTTGTAAGGTTGTACACCACCACAAAGGCCAGCGCCCCCGCGGAGATTATCAGCACCACCACAATATAGTTAATGCTCTGTATGCTGTTGTTAAAGCTGCTGGAGAGCTCCTCGGTGGAGGTAGTCATAGCCACGTCTTCACACCCTAAGAGAGCGGTATTCAGCGCGTCAGTCCCTCCCTCGGGGCCGTCCTCAGGCAGCCGGCATAAGAGGGAGTTCATCTCCGGCTTTACGCCAAAGCCCTCCTCATAGGCGGCGGGGGAGATATAGAGCAGGTGCTGCACATAGTTTTCACAGATATCCGTAATGGTAAAGCTCGCCTCGGCTTCGTCCTGGTTTTTCACCGTGATGCTGTCGCCAACCTTCAGGTGCTGGCGCTCTGAGAGCTTCTCGGTAATAATAACAGACTCCTCGCCGTACTCCACCGGCTCGCTGTCCCTGCGGTGCCTGAACCGAAAGAACTCCGGGAGCCTTTCGGTCTCAGAGGGCACAAATATGGTGATATCGTCCGCGGGCAGGCCCTTCTCAGGCGCCACCGCCCCAGAGTCCTGGAGGACTGCCAGGGAGTCCAGCACCAGGCTTTCGTCCTCGAGTAGCTCAATAAGCTCCGGGTCCTTCAGCGCGCTCTCGTCCTTTAGCCACACAATCAGATTATAGCTGCACAGCTCGCCGTACTGTATGGCGACGATATCAGAAACAGAGTCCCTTATGCCAAACCCTGTCACCAGCAGCGCCGTACAGCCGGATATGCCTATAACCGTCATGAAGAAGCGCTTCTTATAGCGTATCAGGTTCCGGGCCGTTACCTTTTGGGTAAACTTCATCCTGCTCCATACAGGCGTTACCCTTTCCAGCAAAATGCGCTTTCCGGCCTTAGGAGCTTTTGGCAGCATTAACCGCGCGGGCACCTCCCTAAGGGCGTTCCAGCAGGCGTTCAATGTAGCTGCAAGGGTGCACAGGGTAGCTGTCACCGCCGAAAAAGCAGCCAGCTGCCAGCTAAAGGGCGTGAGCACCTTGGGCAGGTCATACATTATGCTGTAGGCGTTGATTATAACCGTGGGGAACAGCCACATACCCGCCGTCACCCCGAACACACAGCCCAGAAGGCTTGCCGCCGCCGCGTAGAGCAGGTACTTCCCGGCAATCTGTACCGGCGAGTACCCCAGGGCCTTCATGGTGCCAATCTGCTGGCGCTCCTCCTCAACCATGCGGGTCATGGTGGTCAGCGCCACCAAAGCTGCCACCAGGAAGAAGAACACCGGGAAGACTGTAGCTATAGCGGCTATCTTGTCGGCATTGGACGCATAGCTGGAAAAGCCCACATTGTCATCCCTCGTGAACACATACCATTCGCCCTGCTCAATGGCATCAATATCCTCCCGGGCTTTATCTAGCTCATTTTGAGCGTCCGCAAGCTCGGCTTCGGCCTCGGCCTTGCCCTTATTGTACTCCTCCCAGCCTTCCGCAAGCTCCTTTTCGCCGTCCTCAAGCTCTGCAAGGCCATCCTCATATTCCCTGCGGCCCTCCTCAAGCTCCTTCTGAGCGTCGCGGAGCTTCTTCTCAGTGTCCTGCTTTGCAGACTCAAGTGTGTTTTCGGCGCTGTAGAGCTGCCCCTTCTGGGAGTCCAGGGCCGCCTGCTGCTTTTTAAGCTCTGAGAGCTGTGAGTTCAGCCTGTACTGGTTCTGGTCCAGCTGGGCCCGTGCCTGCTGAGCCTGCTTTATGCCCTGCTCATACTCAGCCAGTCCAGTCTCCAGAGCAGCCCGGGCAGAGGCAGAGTCCGTCCCCTGGGCCCTAAGGGCCTCAAGGACAAGCTTGAGCTCCGCAAACTGGGCCCCCGCTTCAGGGGCGGCCTGCTCCAGCAGGGTGATTGTCTCAATGGCCCAGCTATCCGAGCCGTCGCCCTCGGGCAGCCCAAGCTGGGCGGCCGCGCTGGCCAGAGCTGCTTTACCCTGGTCTATGCCGTCGAGCTGGGCGCGGGTGCTGTCCAGCTTGGCTTTAGCCTCCGCAAGCTTTGACTCCGAGGCCTCAAGCTCCCTGTACCCTGCGGTTATCTGCCCCTGGGCAGAATTTAACTGGGCAAGGCCGCTGTCTATCTGGGCCTGATGCCCGCTCACCTGGGCCCAGCCGTCGTCTATCTGCTTCTGGGCGTTTGCAGTCTCCGTGCGGTACTTGGCCCAGCCGTCGTCCAGCTCCTTCTGTCCGTCCTCAAGCTTCTTCTTTCCGTCAGCGAGCTCCTGCCTGCCCTCTTCAAGCTCACGCTCTCCGTCCTCCAGCTCCCTGAGGGCGTCGGAGAGCTCCTTGTCAGCCTCGCTCTTGGCGTCATCATACTCCTGCTGGGCGTCGGCAAGCTCCCCGTTGGCTTCGTCGATTATCTCGTTATACCGCACCAGCGCCCGCTCCTCGCCAAGGGACTCAAGCTCGGCGGAAATGCCGTCTATAAGCTTCTCATACCCTCCACCGAAGGAGTCCAGCTCCCTTGCGCCCTCAACTGTCAGATAGGCGGCGGTGTAGTAGTCCTGCTGGAAGCTCTCCGGCACAGTGTAAAGCTTCAGGTCAACGGAGCCTGTGCCGGCAGAGGTACGCTCGTTCTCAAGGGAGATATAAAGGGGGCTGCGCACCGTGCCCACCACGGTGAACTCCCCTATAATGTCATCATTCTCCTCCTCCGGGTCCAGGGTAAGGACCTTTCCCACCCAGTCGCTGTCCCCGGTAAAGCTTTTGGTAAGTATCACCGCGCACTCGCCGCTTTTCTCCGGCAGCCGCCCCTCAAGCAAAGCGGGGGTATACATCTCCGGCGCGCCATCGGGGGGCAGGGTGTGTATCCGGGCCGTATGGGTGTCGCCGAGCTCGGAGAATAGCACGGTATCCGTGTCATAAGCAGGCACGACGCCCTCAATGCTTTCCAGCTCCTTCAGTACCTCCATATCGCCGCCAGTGAGCCCCATGGTGGATACAATACGCAGGTCGAACATATTTGACTGGTCCATATAGCTGTCCACGCTTATCCGCATATCTATAGGCGAGGCCAGCACACCTGCCAAAAAGCCCGAGCCAAGGGCTACAATGGCGAATATAGCCAGGAACCTTGAGAGGCTTCCGCGCACGGTGCGCAGGATATTCTTGCGGTAGGTCCGTTTTACCATTCTATCTCCTCCACGGGGATGGGGTTTTGGTTTACATCGTTGGAAATGGCCCTGCCGCTTTTAATGCGTATGACCCGGTCGGCCATGGCTGTCAGGGCGCCGTTATGGGTGATGACTAAAACCGTGCGCCCGGTCCTGCGGCAGGTGTCCTGCAAAAGCCCGAGCACGGCCTTGCCGGTGTTGTAGTCAAGGGCACCGGTGGGCTCGTCGCATAATAAAATCTTCGGGTTTTTAGCCAGGGCCCGGGCGATAGACACCCGCTGCTGCTCGCCGCCGGAGAGCTGCGCGGGGAAGTTCTGGAGCCTGTCCCCAAGGCCGACGCCCTCCAGGGTCTTCCTGGCGTCCAGAGGGTCCGGGCATATTTCGCTTGCAAGCTCAACATTTTCCAAAGCCGTCAGGTTCTGCACCAGGTTATAGAACTGGAACACAAAGCCTACCTCCAGCCGCCTGTACGCCGTGAGCTGCCGGGGGTTATACCCGCTTATCTCCCTGCCGTCCAGTATAATCCGGCCCTCGTCGCAGGTGTCCATGCCACCGAGCATATTGAGCACCGTGGTCTTCCCGGCCCCCGAGGGCCCGACGATAACGCAGAACTCCCCGCGCTCGGCAAAGAAGCTGATATGGTCCGCGGCGGCAATCCGCGTCTCGCCCATGGTATAATATTTGCAGACATTGTCAAACTCAATAAAGCTCATCCGGCTGCCTCCGTATTTATATATAATCGCAATTATTCTACCACAAAGCGCTTATTAGTGAAAGGGGGATTTGTAAAGTTTTTTCGGATTTATTTGAGTTGACATAAATCGACTTGCAGGGTATAATAAAAAAGCCCCTGTGGATAGGAGGGGTTACGCAGAGAGGTATTGTTATACATAAGATTTCGTTTACGAAGTCAGAGGCGGCTTAGCCATCTTCCTGGGAAAGGAGGTGGTCATTCTCCCTAAGTTTCATCAGCGAAGGGAGGTGTGCGCGTATGGGTAACAAGGTTTTACGGTTTGTGATTGCTCTCGTGATTGCAATTGCCGTGATTATATACTTTGGCCCAAAAGCGTGTTAGCCGCTCGGTCGGCCCCGAACGGCTAACATGAATGTTGTGTTAGACAAGTAGGCTAACCGCCATGTGGACAGTGCCTTTCTGTATTTTTATTATACCATATCGTGCGTGTTTGTCAAGCCGCTAATTTTCATCACTCCAGCCGCAGCCCCAGCCCATGGAGCAGGTCCGCCGCCTCCGGTAGGTTAAACCTTGCCCGCTTCACAGGGCAGGTGAGCACGTCTATCCTGTACCCAGAGGCCCCGCGGAAGTCCGCGCCGTTCATATCGCAGCGGAAGAACTCCGTGCCGCCAAGCCTGCAGTCCGTGAAGACGCTGTCCGTCAGCCTGCAGTCTGCAAAGGTGCAGCCGTCCAGCTCAGACCCCGAGAAGGAAAACTTCCTCAGGTCCATCTCCGTGAAGAAATTATACTTCATCCGGCAGCCCGAAAGCTTGTCCAGGGGCTCCCCGAAGCCGTTGCCCGGCACCAGCAGTCCCCAGTTTACCCCGCTTAGCTGGCACCCCTCCAGCACCAGGAACTTGGCCTCGGAGTAGTCGGTTTTGGGGTCGGTTATCCGGCAGTTCACAAACCGGCAGCTGTTGATAACACAGCGCAGTATTTTGCACCCCTCAAAGACGCACCCTTCGAACAGGCAGTCAACAAGGGTGAGACCCTCTATAAGCTCCACCGAGAGGGACAGCCCCTGAAAGCTCTCGCCCTCATAATATTTTGACGGCATGATAATAACCCCCTTAAAAGTTTAACTTCCGTAAACTGTATATATCAGGGCTGACGGGCTGGAGGGAAGGCGCTGAATTTGGCCCCTATAGAAATTCAGACCCCGGATACAGCTCCTTCGCGGCCGCCCAGTCGTAATTCCTCAGCTCGCCGCTGCACAAAAGCTCCGGGTAATCCCACTGGCGCAGCACCTCGAACACGCCTACTGCCACGGAGTTGCTGAGATTCAGGCTCCTTGCCCCGGACATCATCGGTATGCGCACACAGCGCTCCGGGTTTTCAAAAAGCAGTTTCTCAGGCAGGCCCGCAGACTCCTTGCCAAAGAACAGGTAGCAGCCGTCGGGGTACCTGGCGTCCGAGTGCCGGCGCTGGGCCTTGGTTGAAAAATAGAAAAAATTCCCAGTGTTTTTTCCGAAGAAATCGCCAAGACTATCGTATTGATGAAGCGTTAAATATTGCCAATAGTCAAGCCCCGCATGGCGCAGGCGTTTGTCCGTGGGGGTGAATCCCATAGGGCCGACCAGGTGCAGCGATGCCCCGGTGACGGCGCAGGTCCTGGCGATATTGCCGGTGTTCTGAGGAATCTCGGGCTCAACGAGCACAATGTTTAAGCTGGGCATACTTGGCCTCCGCGAAAGAGAATAAAATTGAAGGGGAGAGGGGAAAATGAGAGTGACGACAGTGCTGAGGGTACTTCGTTTTATTATAGTGCTAAGGAGGATAGACGCCATGTACAAGCAGAGCATGAACGTAGCCAAGGGCATAGGCTTAGGGCTTCTCACCGGAGCGGCGGTGGCAGCCATAGGCACAAGGGCCATGAGCGGCGGCAGCCATAAGAAGGCCGCGCACATGAGGAAGAACGCCAGCAGGGCTATCCACACAGTGGGGGATATGCTGGGGGATATGGAGAAGATGCTCAGATAAGAGCGGGGTGGGCTTTCGCTGAAAGCCCACTTTCTTTATTTACTTATATTTATTTATAGCTTCTGGTAAAGCACACCGTTATAATACTTGCCGTCCCGGAACTCACCGTCAAAAACAACGCCGCCGTTTATGTCAAACTCAGTGCCGTGCCCGTGCCTCTTGCCGTCCCGCCAGCTTCCATAGTACAGGAGCCGCCCGTCCCGGTCAAAGGCCGACCCCAGCCCGGTGGCCTCGCCCCCGGACCACTGGCCCACGAACACAGTGCCGTCCTCACAGTTTATTGTGACCCCTGCGCCCTCTTTTTTGCCGTTCTCCATGCGCCCGCTGAAGCGCAGATTGCCCTTTGAGTCAAACAGCGTCACAAGGCCCTGGGGCTGTCCGTCCTTCCAGTTTGCCACATGCATGGCGTGGTCGCTGTCCCTGAACGATACCCCCAGCCCGTCCCGCCGGTCGTCCTTCCAGGCCCCGGCGTAGCAGAGGTTGCCGTCCTTATAATAGTAGGTTCCGAAGCCGTGCCGCCTGCCGTCCACATAGTCGCCCTCATAGGAGGTGAGGCCGCTGCGCTGCTCGGTGCGCCCGCGCCCGGAGATTTTGCCGTCCTTAATGTCCCCGGTATAGCCGCTGGGGATGGGCTTGCCCCCGGCAGTCTCAGGGGAGGCCTCGGGCAGCGGCGGGGTGTTGGCATACAGCGCGGCCTCGGCAAGTATAGTCTCAAGGTCCGCGTCACCGTCAGGGTTTTCCTCCACTAATGGCTCAGGCTCCGCCATGGGAGCAGGCGCTTGGGAGGGCACAGCCTCCGGCCCCGGCATAGGCACAGGAGTCCGGGGAGGGATGGCCTCCGGCCCCGGCATAGGCACAGGAGTCCGGGGAGGGATGGCCTCCGGCTCTGGCATAGGCGCAGGAGTTCGGAGAGGTGCAGCCTCCGGCTCTGGCACTGGAGCAGGCATAGGTGCAGGTACAGGCGCCGGAGGGGGCACGGCAACCACAGGCGCCGCTGCCGGTACACCGGGCATTTCCAGCTCAGGTATCAGCGCCTCTGGCTCCATCCTGCGGGGAGTGTATACAGCTGGCGCTGCCGGTACAGGGGGAGCGGCAGGTTGGGGAGGCAGCGGCGCCGCCGGGGCGTCTATCAGCTCCTCAAAGTTTACCGACCCCTGCATATGCCTGGCCTCATGGGGCTCGATAACCGGCAGCTCAGCCACAGGCTCTGCCTTTCTGGGCGCGGGCTCCTCGGGGGCGGGCGGTGTCAAATGCTTCGGAGCGGGCTGGGCAGGTGCGGCCTCCGGCTTTTCCGGGGCGGGGGGCTCTATTTTTGCATACTCCTCCAGGGACGTGAAGCTTATCCCGGTCTCGCCGTCCCCGCTGTCCTCCCGGACAAGCTCGCCGCCCTTTATCTCCCAGGCGGGCATGAGCACCACAGTGCCGCTGTTTACGTTCTTCATGGCCTCCTGCCTGGCCTTCGCCTCCTCCTTGGGGCAGCAGCAGAGCTCTCCGTCGGTCATAACAAGCACCAGCTGGGGCTCCCCAAACTGGGCGTCCACAACGCTCTGGCCGGCTGTGCCCGAGCGGTAGGGAACGGTGTACAGGGTCATGTCCTGGTATTTCTTCTCCTCAGGGTCCCAGTCCCGGCGCAGGATAGTTCCCGCCTCGCCACCGGGGGAGAAGCTTATTTTAGCCTGGTCCGTGTCCCAGGGTTCGTAATATTCAGTGCGCAGCCATAGGTGCTGCTTGTCAAAAAAGCTCCGGCTGACTATGACGCCGTACATGTCCCGCACAACCATTGTCCAGCCGTTCTTCTGCCCGAAGGCCTCCTCCAGGGCTATCTCCCCCCCGGAGGTCCCCGTGACCCTGGCCCGCCAGTAAAACCGGCGCTTCCCTATGCGGCCCTTTATACGGCCCTTAAACCCCTTGATATTCTGCTCCCGGTCAATGCTCACGGTGTGCCGCTGGTCCAGAAGGAACCTGCGCCTGGCAAGGGCAAGCTCCCCCCCCACAGGCTCCATTCCGTCCCTCTTGGGCAGGCACACCCAGCAAACCTGATTATACATGCTATAACAACTCCCTCCGTGGGAACACTATTATCCAGCGTTGATTATATCACAAATATACCGCAAGGCACAAGAAAAAATGAAAACTTCAGGATTTTTTCGCGGAAATTCTTCCTATTTCACTCTATAATGTGCTATAATATGCAGTAAGCCATATTTGGCGGTCTTTACATAAAAAGGAGAAATTGACATGCGGGTAATGAACAACAGCCTTACAGGCGCGCTCTACAACAGATACCAGAGCGGCAGCATGGACAGCATGAGCTATACGGATTTTAACCGGCTTGTACAGTCCCTCACACCAAACGGCAGCTTTACCAGCCCGGAAGGGCAGCTCTGGTCGGACTATCAGGACTGGAAAAAGGCACAGCCCCAGCGCAGCCTCCCTGATACCAAGGGGCTTACTGACGAGAACATAGCTTACCTGAAAGAGCACTTTTCAGGGGAGCTGAACATCTTCCAGCGGGTGGACGCTTATGACACCATGGCGAAAATGGGTATCATCACCAAGCAGGAGATGTTCGAGGCTATCGGCTTCGGGCCGGTGGAGCTGGTGTCCGCCGGCAGTGAAAAGATAGTGGCAAACGGCACCCCAGAGGAGGCTCGGGCCAAGTTTATGGCTAAAGTTGCTGCAGACTGGAGCGGCTTCTTCAACGGCGCGGCTATTATGCAGTCCGACAGCTTAGAAGACCTCTTTAAGCTCCTGGACGAGCAGCTGAAAAACTCCAGGGATAAGGACGCAGCCCAGGAGATAAAGGACGTTCTGGAGCAGGTGGCACGCAAGTCCTTCGGGGCGAGCTGGGCCATGGTGTAGGCAGGCAGTATAAACGTATAAAGGGAGGCTTTACAATGCAGGTAACAGGGGAGAAATACATAAGCGAGATACTTTATAACGCCTATAAGCGGGACCCGGACAGGAACATGGACGAGGCATCCTTTTTGGAGATAGTGAAGTCCGTTACGGGCGGCACCACCTATTCTGGCCCCGGAGTACAGCTGCTCAGTGATTACAACAGCTGGAAGGGGACACAGCCGCCACGGACGCTCCCTGGCTCTAAGGGCATGACAGATGAGAATATCGCGTATCTTAGAGAGCATTTTTCAGGCTCGCTCTCCATGTTTGAGAAGGTAGACGCCCTGGACACCATGGTGGAGATGGGTATACTCACCGAAAAGGAGAAGATTGAGGCTGTCATGGGCCCCATAGAGCTGGTGGCAGTGGATACGGAGAATTTAATCCGCGCGGTGCCGACGGAGTCCGTGAGATATATGCCCGAGTGGGACGGCTTCTTTACCGGCGGCGCTTTTATGCAGTCGGATTCACTGGAGGACCTTTTCAAGCTCCTGGACGAGCAGCTGAAAAACTCCAAGGATAAGGACGCCGCCCAGGAGATAAAGGATGTCCTGGAGCAGGTGGCGCGCAGGTCCTTCGGGGCGAGCTGGGCCATGGTGTGACCCCATATGGACGGCGCGGAGCTCTGGACAAAATTTACCGGCTGGCTCATCGGCCTTGGCTGGAACCTGCTCTCGGCGGGGCTGATATTCCTCTGCGGCTGGTGGCTGGCTGGGCTTGCGGCGAAGCTCACAAAGCGGGCCATAAAAAAGAGCCGGACAGACCCCCTTGTGGCGGGGTTCATCGGCTCGCTGGTGAAGGCGCTGATAATCATGGTCTCGGCGGTGAGCGCCATTGCCAAGCTGGAAATAAACATAACTTCACTGGTGGCCGCCCTGGGAGCCGCGGGCTTGACGGCCAGCTTTGCTCTACAGGGGAGCCTGTCAAACTTCGTCAGCGGCGTACAGATAATCTTCACCAAGCCGTTTAAAATGGGGGATTACCTGGCCTTCGGCGGCTATGAGGGCACAGTGAAGCGTATTGAGATACTCTACACTATCTTGGCGACCTTTGACAATAAAGAGGTGATAGTCCCCAACTCAAAGATAACCGGCGACGTGGTGGTGAACTTTACCACAAACGGCACCAGGCGGCTGGATTTGAGCTATCCGGTCTCATATAAGGCCGACCTGCAAAGGGGCAAGGATGTGCTGAAAACTCTAGCTGATGGGGACGAGCGGGTGCTCAGGGACCCGGCGCCGGTGATAGCGGTGGGAGAGCTTGGGGACAGCGGCGTGACCCTGGTGATGAAGCTGTGGTGCAGGCAGGAGGAATACTGGAACCTGTACTATGCCATGCAGGAGGCGGTGAAGCTTAGCTTTGACAGAGAGGGTATAGAGATACCATACCCGCAGCTGGACGTGCATATGGGGTAATAAAAAAGCAGGGCCGTCTATGAAGACAGCCCTAAAAGGTGGTTGAGTTTAACTTAATACAACAGATAAAGCTATGCTCACACAGCGCGGGTAACTTTCCCGGAGCGCAGGCAGCGGGTGCAGGCGTAGACGCGCTTGGGGGAACCGTCAACGATAGCCTTAATGCGCTTGATATTGGGCTTCCAGGCCCGGTTGGAGTGGCGCATGGAGTGGGATACCTTGCAGCCGAAGGTAACACCCTTGCCACAGAAATCACATTTTGCCATATTTATCATTCCTTTCTGAAAATAATGTACCAGTTTCAGCCGGGGACGCAATACCTTGTGTGCGCCCAAAGGCGGGTCTGACCGTAAATTCAAATAGGATTATAGCAGAAAGCCGGGGAAAATGCAAGTTTTTTTTTGAAAGGAATTGTCTTTTTCCTAAAAATAGGTTATAATCCATGGGTACGGCTACTGGAAATAAGCAAAAGAATTGGAGGATATTTATGTTTTTCAGCGTAATAAGGACCATTATGGCAGGCGGCCGGGTGGATATACCCACCGTGGCAGCACAGGTCCTGGCAATAATCTTTGTCATAATCTGCATACTGCCCCTGCACGAGCTTGCCCATGGCTGGATAGCCTATAAGCTAGGGGACCCTACGGCAAAGCTTGAGCGCCGCCTTACCCTGAACCCCTTAGCCAGCGTTGACCCCATAGGCACAGTCTGGCTGTTTCTGTTCGGCTTCGGCTGGGCAAGGCCTGTGCCGGTGGACCCCAGGTACTTTAGGAAGCCAAAGCGCGACATGGCGATAGTGGCCCTGGCGGGGCCGGTGTCAAACCTTCTCGCGGCCCTTGTGGGGGCGCTGCTCTTAAATGTGATGGTGGTGATAGCTGGGCATAACGGGGTGAACTCCGTGCTGTATTTCGTCTACACACTTCTGTCCTACTATGTCATGGTAAACGTGACCCTGGCGGCGTTCAACCTATTGCCAATCCCGCCGCTGGACGGCTCCAGGATACTGGGAGCGTTCCTCAGCGACCGGGCCCTTGAGACCTACTACAGGTATCAGAATGTATTCGTGATGGTGCTCTTTGTGCTCATGTTCTCCGGGGCCTTCTCCGGGCCCCTGTACGCCATAGAGAGCGCCATGTCCAAGGGCATATTCTGGATTGCCGCGCTGCCGTTCAAGCTCTTTGGGCTCAGCTTCTGACCGGGTGCCCAATGGAGAAGCTGCAATATAAGCTTGAGAACTTCGAGGGTCCATTAGACCTGCTGCTGACCCTCGTTGCCAAGAACAAGATAGATATATACGATATACCCATCGCGGAGCTGCTGGAGCAGTATATGGAGCAGATAGACCTTATGCGGGAGGCAGACCTGGATGTTGCCAGCGAATTTTTGGAGATGGCCGCCAGGCTGGTCTACATAAAGACCGCCTCCCTGCTCCCAAGGCAGGAGGATGAGGAGGACCCGCGCATGGAGCTCACAGGGCTGCTCTTGGAGTACCAGCAGTGTAAGGCTGCGGCGGAGAAACTGAAAACTCTGGCGGCGTTTAACACCGTTACAAGGCCCGCCGAGGAGCTGCCCGCCGACTTTATCTATAAGCGTATACACGACCCCAGGGAGCTGCGCCAGGCGCTCAGGGCCGCCTGGGGCAAGGGCAAGAGCCTGATGCCTCCAAAGCCCGAGAGCTTCTCGGCCCTGGTCTCTGCCAGGATAGTGTCGGTGGCAAGCCAGACAGTGTATGTTTTGAGGACCCTCTGGAAGCGGGGGAGCATTGCGTACCGGGCGCTGTTTGCCGGGAAGGACGAGCGCTCGGCAAGGGTCGCGGTGTTTTTGGCATTACTGGAGCTTGTGAAGAACCGCCGGGTGAGGGTTGAAGGAGACGGAGACCTCTGTGAGGTGAAGCTGATGGGGAGGGAGAAAGCGTGAGTATAGAGGAGCTTACAGGCCAGGCCGAGGCCATCCTGTTTGCCAGCGGTGAGCCCGTAGCCCTGGACAGGATAGCCCAGGTGCTGGGCGTGCGTACCGCGGCGGCTGAAAAGATGGTCTCGGCCCTGCAGGACAAATACAATACCCCAGAGAGCGGCGTACACCTGCTGATGCTGGGGGACTCGGCCCAGTTCTGCACAAACCCTGCCTTTATCGAGCCGGTGAGGGCGGCGCTGGATTTAAAGCGGAACACCCCGCTGTCTCAGGCTGCAATGGAGGTGCTGGCGGTGGTGGCCTATAACCAGCCGGTAACCAAGGCCTTTGTTGAGCAGGTCCGTGGAGTGGACTGCTCGGGAGTGGTGGGGAGCCTGGTGCAGAAGGGGCTTTTAGAGGAGCGGGGAAGGCTGGAGCTCCCCGGGCGCCCGCTGCTCTACGGCACCACAGAGAACTTTTTGCGCTGCTTCCAGCTGGAGTCCATAGACCGCCTGCCGCCGCCCCCGGGAGAGGGTGAGCAGCAGGAACAGGAGGAGGACTCCGACGACGGGGAGGACGACGGACCGGAGCAGATAACCCTGGATGTGTAGGCAGCGTATACAGAACATGGTAAGGGGGGCGGCGGATGATAGTTTTATACGTGATACTCTGGGCCATACTGGGCCTGCTGCTCCTTTTGCTGCTGCTGACCCTTATGCCGGTGGGGGCGGAGCTGCGCTTTGACGGTGAGTTCCACCTGAGGATAAAGTATCTTTTTCTGAACATCCCCCTGCTTCCTGGCGAGCCGCAGGAGGAGACTGAGGAGCCTCCGAAAGAGGAGGAAAAGCCTGAGGAGCCGGAGAAACCAGGCAGGACGGATATAGGCGGGCGCATAAAGGCCTCACTGAAACGGGAGGGCCTGGGAGGGTTCCTGCAGGCCCTAGGCGAGCTTATAAGCCTGCTGGGACAGGCCACGGCGGGGATACTCAGGGGGTTTAACCTCAGGCACTTCGACCTATACTTATGTGTAGCCGGGGCCGGGGACGCGGCGGCTGGGGCAGAGCTTTTCGGCAAGATATCAGCGGGGGTATATTCGGCCTGCGGGGTGCTGTTCACATTGCTGCCATGCAGGAAGAAGGGCGTGACGGTGGACCTTAGCTACGACCTATGGGAGAGCCGGGTGGACTTCTCGGCTGAGCTCTCGATACGTCCGTTTTTTGTGCTTATGGAGGGGCTGAAGCTGGTGATAAAGAGCATTAGGCCCCTTAGAAGGATATTAAAGAGTGAAAGGAAGAATAAGCAATGAGCTCTAATAAGGTAAACGACCTCTTGGGCGTGAGCATGGACAAGATTAAGCAAATGGTGGACGTGAACACCGTGGTGGGAGACCCTGTCACCACGCCGGACGGCACTACGGTAATACCAATTTCCCGGGTAAACTACGGCTTTGCAGCCGGCGGCTCGGACCTGCCATCCAAGTCCCAGCCAACCGGGGGGCTCTTTGCCGGCGGCAGCGGCGCGGGGGTGACGGTGAGCCCGGTGGCATTCCTGTCCATACACAACGGAAATGTGCGGGTAATACAGATAGAGCCCTACTTCAGCCCTGTTGACAGGGCGCTGGAGAAGATACCGGACATTGCGGATATGCTCAGCTCACTCTTTAAGAAAAAGGGCGAGCCGGAGGAAATCGTGCCTGCCCCGGACGGTGTGCCAGCGTCGACAGAGAAGGAAACAGCAGAATAACATAGCGCCTGTCCGCATATCTTACTGTGGAGAGGCGGTGTGTGTATGAAGAAAATAATTATCCTGCTGGCTGTACTGCTGCTTTTACCGGCGCCTGCCGTGCATGCGGCGGGAGAGCCGGGGGTCTCTGCCCAGAGCGCTATACTTATCTCCGGCGACGACGGCACTGTTATTTATGAGAAGAACTCCCACGAGAAGCTCGCCATGGCCAGCACCACCAAGATTATGACGGCCCTGCTCACCCTGGAGGAGGCTGAGCGCTCCGGGGACCCGGTTATTGACATAACTGCCGAGATGGTGGCGGTGGAGGGCTCATCCATGGGCCTGAAGGATGGGGACCGGCTGACGCTGATAAACCTTACCTCTGGTATGCTCCTGGCCTCCGGCAACGATGCGGCAAACGCCGCGGCAATATATCTCGGCGGCAGCCAGGAGGGCTTTGCGGAGCTTATGAACGCTAGGGCCGGGGAGATAGGCATGACCGAGACTAACTTCGTCACGCCATCAGGGTTAGACGACGACGAGCATTACTCCACGGCCTACGACATGGCCCTGCTGGGCAGAGAGGCCATGGAGAATGGGGAGTTTGCCAGGATAGCCGGAAGCTCCATCCTGCAGGTGGAGTTTGTA
The DNA here is from genome assembly GCF_009917525.1 of Acutalibacter sp. 1XD8-36. Taxonomy (GTDB): domain Bacteria; phylum Bacillota; class Clostridia; order Oscillospirales; family Acutalibacteraceae; genus Acutalibacter. The sequence continues at coordinate 3,674 of NZ_QZDU01000011.1, read as the reverse complement.
GAGCCGGGGCAGAGGATAAGCTACCAGAACCATAACAAGCTCCTGCGCATATACGACGGATGTATCGGCATAAAGACCGGCTTTACCAAAAAGGCCGGGCGCACCCTGGTATCGGCGGCACAGCGGGACGGCACCACGCTCATAGCAGTTACCCTGAATGCCCCCGACGACTGGGACGACCATATGGCTATGTTCGACTATGGCTTTTCCAAGGTGAAGACCGTGAACATGGGCGGGGAGGCCCTGCCGGAGAGCATACCTGTGGCGGGCTCCGGCAAGCAGGGGGTGACAGTCTGCGCCAGCCAGCAGGTGAGCATGACCCTGCCCATTGAGGAAGCCCAGGGGGTGGAGAGCCGGGCGCTCCTGCCAAAATTCCTCTATGCGCCGGTAAAAGCCGGGGAGAAGATAGGCCGGGTGCAGTACCTTTCGGGGGGCACTGAGATTTACAGTGTGCCAATAATCGCCACTGAGGGCGCGGAGCCGGTAGTGCTGCCGAAGCGCACCTGGTGGGAGAAGCTGGCGGATTTCTTTAATAATATATTTAGTTGACATAAAATATTTATATTTACATAATTTACAGGAAGTGAAAAGGAGGGGAGTGCTTTGGCACAGTCAGAGAGGGTACAGAAGCTCATAGCCCAGGCGGGAATCGCGTCCCGCCGCAAGGCCGAGGAGCTTATTCAGCAGGGCCGGGTTACGGTGAACGGTAGGCCCATAAAGCTCGGGGACAGCGCGCGCCCAAATAAGGACGTGATAGCTGTGGACGGTCAGCGTATTGCAAACAGCTCCGGCAAGATATACCTTGCCCTGCACAAGCCCCGGGGCTTCGTCACCACCATGGAGGACGAGCGGGGCAGAAAATGCGTGGCCCAGCTTGTGGAGGATGTGCCCGGGAGGGTGTACCCGGTGGGCAGGCTGGACAAGGACTCCGAGGGCCTGCTTATTATGACGAACGACGGGAATCTGGCTAATGCCGTCTCCCATCCAAAGACCCATGTGGCGAAGACCTACCGTGTCACCCTGCGCCCCGGAATAACCGAGGAGCAGCTAATTAAGCTCAGCACCGGAATAATGCTCGACGGACGTATGACCGCCCCTGCAAAGGCAAGGGTGCTGGAGCAGCAGCCCGGGCGGGCAGTTGTGGAGATAGTGCTGTATGAGGGCCGTAACCGGGAGATACGCAGGATGTGTGAGTCCATGGGCCTGGAGGTTGCGCGGCTCAAGCGCACAGCCATAGGGCCAGTGCGTTTGTCAATGCTGCCCCAGGGCAGGCATAGGGAGCTGAGCCGGGAGGAGATAGCCGGTCTTCTGGCGGAGTCCGGGAAGGGCCGGAGCCGGTGACCCGGCAGGGCAGGCACGGGCTGCTGGTTATACTGGTGATATCCATTGCCGTATGCCTTATACAGCTATGCCAGGATGTAGACGCGACCGTGTACACCTTGACCCGGACATACTACGATGCTGAGGGCAATGAGGTTGACATAACGCAAGAAGTGCCTGTCGAGGAACAGGAGCAGGAGCAGCAGGAGGAAGACGAGCCTTTGGAGTTGCTCGTAAACATAAACACTGCGGATATAGACGCGCTGGACCAGCTTCCGGGGATAGGCCCGGCGCTGGCCCAGCGTATTATTGATTACCGGGAAGCCTACGGCGGCTTCATTGCTCCTGAGGAGCTGATGGAGGTGAAGGGCGTGGGGGAGAAGTTATACGCGAAGCTCGCCCCATACATTATAGTAAACGCACTTGAAAATCGGTAAATACCGATTTTCAAGCAGAGCGGCGCGGGTACACCCGTGCCGCTAAGTCCAAAAGAGGTGTCACCTCTTTTGGACTGCGTTAACTATACCATATAGCTACCCCAGCCCGAACAGGCGGCAGAGGCTGGCTATAATAAAGCACAGCCCAAGTCCGCAGACGGTGGGTATGATAACTGCCGCGGCGGTCCACTTCCAGCTCCCGCTCTCCTTTTTAATGGTGAGGCAGGTGGTAGAGCAGGGCCAGTGCATTAGGGAGAACACCATCACGCATAGGGCCGTCACCCACGTCCAGCCGTTGTCAACAAGCAGGGCCCTAAGCGCCGTGAGGTCGGAGAGCTCCACGAGGCTGCCCTGGGACAGATAGGCCATGATAATAAGAGGTATCACGATTTCGTTGGCGGGCAGGCCCAGTATAAATGCCAGCAGTATCACCCCATCCAGGCCGAAGACCCTGGCAAATGGGTCCAGGAATCCCGCACAATGAGCTAAGAGAGTGGCGTCTCCAACATGGATATTTGCTAGCAGCCAAATCACAAGCCCTGCCGGGGCTGCTACCGAAACAGCGCGGCCCAGCACGAACAGCGTGCGGTCTAAAATAGAGCGGACTATCACCTTGCCCAGCTGGGGCCTTCTGTATGGCGGCAGCTCCAGTGTAAAGGAGCTGGGTACACCCTTGAGCACTGTTGCGGACAGCAGCTTTGAGACAGCGAGGGTCATGAACATGCCAAGGGCAATCAGCCCCACCAGCATGGCTGAGGAGAGAACGGAAGCTCCAAAGCCCCCGGCGGCCCCCACAAAGAACATGGTTATCAGAGAGATGAGCATTGGCAGGCGCCCGTTGCAGGGGACAAAGCTGTTGGTCAGCATGGCAATCAGGCGCTCCCGGGGGGAGTCTATTATACGGCAGCCCACTACACCGGCGGCGTTGCAGCCGAAGCCCATGCATGTAGTCAGTGCCTGCTTCCCGCAGGCGCCGCAGCTCTGGAAGCACCTGTCCAGATTAAAGGCGACCCTGGGCAGATAACCCAGGTCCTCTAAAAGGGTAAACAGGGGGAAGAATATGGCCATAGGCGGCAGCATAACAGCCACTACCCAGGCGAGTGTCCTGTACATCCCGTCACATATGAGCCCAGTGAGCCAGTCCGGCGACCCCAGGTAGATGAATCTGTCCCGGATACGGTCCCCCAGCCAGAACAGCCCTTCGCTGAGAAGCTGTGAGGGGTAGTTTGCCCCGGTGATGGTGAGCCAGAATATGCCCAGCAGCATTAGGAGCATAATGGGGAAGCCGGTGAGGGGGCTTGTGAGAACCCGGTCAATTTTACGGTCCCGGGAAGCTGAGGGGTTATTCTGCTCATGGCGCACAGAGGCCTCGGATATCCACTGGGCCTCGTGGACGCGCATAGTCGGGTCCATAACCGGGAAATCAAGGTTTTGGCGTGGGCTGGCGCAGAGCTTTTCCGCCTCGTCCATGAGCTCGCCTAGCCCCTTGCCGTCCCGGGCCGAGGCCCCTACTACCGGAACGCCCAGAAGCTCGCTGAGCTTCTGTAGGTCCACCTTAACGCCCCGGCGCTCGGCCTCGTCCAGAAGGTTTACGCAGACGACTAGGTTTGGAGTGAGCTCCAACACCTGCAATACAAGATTCAGGTTGCGCTCAAGGCAGGTGGCGTCGCAGACGGCTATAGTACAGTCAGGCCCGCCGGAGGTGAGGAAATCCCGGGCGGCCTCTTCTTCCGCAGAATGGGCCTGGAGGGAGTAGCAGCCGGGGAGGTCCACGAAGATGTAGCCTTTAGAATTGTGGGAGCAGTAGCCCTGGGCGTTGGTGACTGTCTTGCCGGGCCAATTTCCTGTGTGTTACCTTACATATGGCTAACAGGAGACACAAAAAAATGACCGTCATTTGTGATGGAAATATATCCA
>NZ_QZDU01000010.1 GCF_009917525.1 Acutalibacter sp. 1XD8-36 | reverse complement strand
CAATGATTGTCGGATTTTGTCGATAGGGTATGCGCTTCATGGCGGCTACCTCCTTTTAGCCGCCGCTTTTAGCAGTGATACCGCGTCATTCCTTGAGAAGATAAAAAGAAACGGCGGCTTTGATTTCTCAAAAAGCCGCCGCGTCAAAAAGGGCGTGTGAAAATACCTCTGCTGTACGACTGCTTTTTTTCTTTTGCCGTCGTCCGGCAGATTACATTTATTCGCTATATACTATTGTGTGGATTTTGTTTTGCTCCTATTTATTTGCTTTTTCTAAGCCGATAAGAGCTTCAGCTTCTGCCAATTCTTTACGAAGATGTAACGCCATAAATGCAGTTATAATAGCTGAAATAACATCAGCAATCGGTTGAGCATAAAGTATTCCATTCATTCCCCAAATTAAAGGGAGAATGAGTATAACAGGTACAAAGCAAATCCCCTGTCTGCAAGCTCCAAGAATGAAGCCCGCTGTTCCTTTGCCAAGCGCAAGAAACAAAGAAGAATAAACAGTGTAAAATCCAAACAGGAAAAACGAAAAACCATTTGCCATAAGAGATTTTTCTCCAACAGCAATCATGTCAACATTTCCGTTTGCAAACTGCGAAATAATTTGTGTTGAGAATAAAACCATGAGCAATCCAACAACCACGCAGAAAATACTTGACCACAAAATAGAAGTCTTGATTGCTTCGCGTAAACGGTCAAATTTCTTTGCCCCATAACTAAATCCGGCAATCGGTTGAAAACCTTTCAAAAATCCAAAGACAACTAAGGTTCCCATAGACGTAACTCTGGTAACAGCTCCCATTTTTTGGCTTGAAATCAGTTCCGTTTTGTAGTGATATACGGACAGTTTCAAAAAACGCCAAACTTTCCGGCAATTATTTTTCCCCTTATTACCTACTACGGGAAAAAAGGAAATTTAGGCAATGTTTTCAGAAAGTAGTTGAATTATTTTATTACGGTGCAAAATCCGGCTTGGTTTTGGGCGCAAAAAAACAGGAAACCTTTTCTTGATTTCCTGTCTTTATCTGCCGCTGATGGGCGGCGGTTATTCTGTTATCATTCCCCGGAAGCAAACTTGTAGCCCACGCCTAAAACGGTTTTTATGTAAGTGGGCTTGCCGCTGTCCGGCTCTATCTTTTTCCGTAGATTGCATATCACATTTGACACGCTTGACTGGCAGCTTTCGCTTTCCTTGCTCCACACGGCTTCAAAGATTTGCGCCTTTGTGAATACCCGCCCCGGACTGGCGGCAAGGTAGCAGAGTGCGCCGTACTCTAAACGGGTGAGGGGAATGTCTGTGCCGTTTTTTAATACCCGGCGTTGGTGTAATTTTATTTCCAATCCCGGAAAAGTAAGTGCCGGGGAGTGGGGCGGCTGCATGGCTTCCAGCGGTATCATATCCGCAAGGGCGGCTATGGCTTTCTCAACCGCTTTTTCTTCTGTGTCGTTAAATATAAGCATGACTATTTTTGCGACAAATCTCACCTCCTGTTAGGTAGGCTGTCCGTCAAAGCGGAACTGGAACAGGGCAACGATAAGCCGCCGTTTGATATTGTCCTCGGTGTCCTTGTTGACGTGTCCGTTTTCAAGGGAAGCAAGCCGGATTCGCTTGCTGTAATGCCGCAAAACCTCGTCAATGGCTTCCGGCTCGCCGCTGGTCGCCCGGACAATCGTTTCATACGGCACAAGTTTAGGATTCCTCACGGAAAAGCACCTCCATTTCTTTATGCAGCATTTGCAAGGCACTGTGTATGTGATGCCACGCCGTACTCCGGCAGCGTCCGTACATTTCCCCGATTTCCTGTTGTGTATAATCTCCGAAAAAGTAAAGGAAAATAATTTCCCGCTTTCTTTCCGGCAGAGATAACAGGGCGGCGGCAAGTTCCCCATTGGTGAGGATAACTGTCTGACCGCATATCGTAATGGGATATTCTTCATAGGGTGCTTCAAAATATTCGTCTGTCGTGCCTAAAGGGTAAAACTTTTCTTCTGTGAGGTATTCAAGGGATATTTCTTTTTGCCGCCGTCTGCTCCTATCACGCCATGCGTTGAGTGCCGCAAAGCGTATGACGGTCTTGCAAAAGCCATTGAACGTATACATGATATGTTCCTTGTATGCTTCTGTGCAAGGCATAGATGATTCCCCCTTTCTCCCACATAGGGCGGTGCATGGTTTATGGTTGCTTGTTTATAATTCAAAGTAACAACAACTCTATGCGCAGGTCTTAACTCGTTTCGCTACTTTAATTATCTTCTCCCGGTATCACATTTTACCATTCACAAAAAACAATTTCAGCATTTTCGTAAATAGGACATATATCTTTCAAGATATTCCTTTTGACAGTTTGTATTTTTTTATAATCAATATTATTGGTAATATAAATGCAAACTTTTATGTGCATACCAATTTTATATATGTCACATTTTTGCAATGTCATAATACCGCTAAGATTCTTTTCTACAAATTGGAAAACTGTTCTTTTTAGTTCCTGATTCGTTGTCAACCCTCCTGACAATTCGCGGAAAGAAGATATGAAAACACTTATCGGTTCTTTTATTGCAGGCAAGACTATAATTGTCGTAATGAAAAAATCTCCAGTATAATGAAGGAAACCCAAACTTCCGTTAATATCTATCAGTTTTATCAAGAACGCAGACAGTGCTACGCCCAAAGATAATATGCCGTCGATAAAATTTCCTTTCGATTCTGTTGCTAAAAGTGTACTGGAATCATTAGTTTTACGGCTCTGGCTTCTGTTAAAAAAAGACAGCCCAAAACATATGATACACATAAGTATCTCATAAGGAATTACAGGTTCAATCATCAAAGGGGTTCCAACGCCATATGCAAAATACCCCCATGCTGCTTTTGCAGTACGAGCAACAGAAGAAAACAGCAGCACCAATGTTAATAAAGTTCTAAAAATAGAATATAATGGCTCTAAAAAATAAAGACCGTCCGGGTAATTCTTTGTCTTTTTATTACTAATTTTTGAAATTTCCAATGCTGCCAAACAAGAGCAGGAAGCAATCATTGAAAAGGAACAGTCTAAAAACAGAGCTTGAATATTTGTTATCGAAAAAATCCAAAACCCACCTATTGCCATTATTAAGTTTACAATGCAGCTTACTATCAGCGATTTGCGTTCAATTTGTTTTTGTGTCATGGTTACCTCCATTGCCTTGGAATTTTATAGTATTCAGATTGACATATCCGTACAACAAGCAGTATACTATAACATGTGTCGTTTTTCTATCTTCAATTTTATCTATAATTGTTGCCTAAACGACACTGCCGCTCGAAACTGTTGTTTAAAGGAGAAAACTATGAATAAACATGATAGGCGGGTCAAAAAGACAATAAAAGCATTACAGTCTGCTCTTGCTGACGCAATGCTTGATAAGGAACTTCAAAAAATTACAGTACAGGAATTAGTCAACAAGGCAGACATACATAGAGCTACTTTTTATTCGCACTACCATGATGTGTATGACTTATATGAGCAAATGGAACATGATGCTATATCTGAGTTCACTAAATTTATTAACGATAATCCAGCAGGTCATTACGAAAATATTTATAATTCCATTATTGATTATATTTATGAAAATCCTGCCCTAAGCCGTTTGCTTTTTTTCGGAAAGGGAATTGACCACAAATTTCAAGAGCATATGTATGACATCATCGAAGAAAAATATCTTGAAATATGGATGCAAGAAGAAAATATATCTTCCGTTTCAGAAGAAATGCTCTATATGGCGACATATCATATTCAAGGCTGCCTCTCAATAATCTCACTTTGGATTAAGAATAATTTTTCTACCCCAAAGGAAAAAATAATCCAGCTTATTTATTCTATTGACGCAAGTTGGAATATGCCATAAAAGAAATAATCTGTGTGGAGATAAAGAGGGATTCCGTAGTAGTCGGCACTGTGGGAATGTGCATAACTTGCTGTCTTATGGAGTTGTGGGAAAGTCCGTTTGCAGAATGTGGGAAAGCTGCACTTTAGCTTTTCCATGTTCTGTGAACGGACTTTTCCATGACGGAATAGCAAGTTATACACATTTCCACGGTGCTTGTCTTTTGGTCTTTAGTTCTTTTGTTCGGAATAGTGTGGTGCTGGCGGTCTATCTCTTGTTTTCGGTTGCTTGCTTCTTTACCGTACATGAGCATTCGCCCCCGGATTGTCGTTGCCGTAGCCCTCCATCAGATTGATTACGCCCCAGATACCAAGCCCGGCTCCAAGTGCTACAACAAGGGTCTGCAAAACGTCTACTGCGCTATTGAAAAATGCCATAAATATATCCTTTCTGCCGCGTCTGCGGCTGTCCGGCAAGCGGACAAAAGGCGGTCAGCATATGCCGCCGCACAAAAAAACCGCCCTCTGGTAAAGGCGGCTGTCCCCGCGCTGCGTAAGTTCTGCGGTGCGGCGGTATTCAGTTGTAAGGGGTGCGGCTCCTGCCGCTGTGTACTGCGCCGGAAAGTGGGGGCGCGTATCATGTAGGTACTTGTATTTCGGGTGCTTCGTTATGTCGAATTTGTCCGAAAAGAACGGGCGCACCCCGCGTAGCTGCAAGATACATTTCCCTCCGTCCATGACTGCGATTTCATCTTCCGTCATAAGCTGCTTTCCCAATTTCTGATAGTTCAGCCCATGCGAAAGCTCCCGCCCCCTTATTTCGGAAGTGTTGAAGCTGTCTATCGTTTCCTTGCCTAAAATCTCCGATATTTCTTTGAGCGTCGTTTTTTCCTTGCCGCCCAAGAAAAGGGTGGTGTCGCAGTTGCCGACTATGGTATCGGCGTTGTCCTTGTAGATTGCTTTTAGCTGTGACTGGCTCTGCAAGATGATTGACGCGGATATTTCCCGGCTCCGTATCGTTGCAATGAGCTTTTCAAACTTTGGTATCTGCCCGATATTCGCAAATTCATCAAGTAAGCACCTTACATGGACGGGAAGCCGCCCGCCGTATTCATCATCTGCCTTGTCGCATAAAAGGTTGAATAGCTGTGTGTAGAGAATACTCACGACAAAGTTAAAAGTATCGTCGGTGTCGCTGATAATCACGAAAAGCATGATGCTGATGGTCGCCCTGGAAAACGGTTTGCCAAAGTATGTCCGCATCCCCTGCTCGGTAAGCTGTCGGGTGATGTCGTGAAGCGACACCTGGGGGTCAATATACATCTCGTACATCTTGCGAACGAACGCCGCCTCGGTCGGTTCAATCACCAGCTTCTTTGTATGGATGCCGTCAATAATGATAGGCTCCGTCCGAAATCCATAAGGCGCACGCCCACCCATTTTGAAACCGCGCTGGCACCTGGCGTACCATGCGTCCTGCACCCGTTTCTGGATGGTTTCTCGCTCCAACTGTGCGAACACAATGCAGATGTTCAGCATCGCCCGGCCCATCGGTGTGGACGTGTCGAACTTCTCTGTGGAGGATATGAACTCCACGTTGTACTCCTGGAACAAAACCATCATGTTTGCGAAGTCCAGAATGGAACGGCTGATGCGGTCGAGCTTGTAAACGACTACCCTAGCAATCAGTCCGCGCTTGATGTCCTCCACCAGCATTTGAAACTGGGGCCTGTCCGTATTCTTGCCGCTGTAACCCTTGTCTTGATATTCCTTGCAACTCCCGCCTCTCAATTCGTATTTGCAAAACTCAATCTGACTTTCGATAGAAATACTATCCTTTTTGTCAATGGACTGTCTTGCATAAATCGCGTCAATTCGGTTGTTCATTTTGCGCTCCCTTTCTGAAACAGAAACGGAGCTGCTGACGCTATGATTATACCATCAGCAGCCCCGCAAAGCAACGGCGCGGCGAAAAGTTAGCTGACCGGTTCCTCCGTCTGCCGGTGGCTGGCGTACTTGCGGAACACCTCATAGAGCCGCTGCTCCAACTCCCGGCGCTTTGCCGCCTCCTGCTCCGGGGTGAGGATGGGCGTGAGGTTTTCCAGCGGGATTTCCCGGCCCTGGAAATTGACAATCTCGGTCTGCGTCTTGTAGCTGATATGCTCCATAGGCAACTCCTTGTTTTCAAAATTTTCATGGTGGACATTTGTCCGAAAAGTGGGCGCTATTTACTCCCATTCGTTTGGTTTATTTATTTGTTTCTATTTGTTTGATTTGGAGTTATCTTTCTGCCCACGCAAAGTCTTGTTTTCTAACCGTTCCGAAGGTCGTTTTCTACCCCCGTGATGGACAATCCGTTGTCCTTCTGGGGTAGGATAAATTTTTGTCCATCAGGCAGTTTCACATAAATCAGATTGGGCAAGAACTGTCCCCGCCGCTTTCGCTCAATCAGCCCTGCCGCCGACAACTCGGCCAATGCGTTCTTGGCTGATGAAAGGCTCCTGTTCAGCGCCAGCGCAATCTTCTCTACGGGCAGACACATTCCTCGCCGTTGTCCAGAAGCAGGCAGTTTCCGCAATCGTAGTTACAGCACTCATGTACTAATCTCCGGGCCGCGCGGTACTGCTGATAGGTCATGTGAGAGATTTCGGGCGCTGTCATTTCACGCGCTCCCCCGGCAAAATCCTAAAAACGTCAATTTGGCGTTTTTAACGTGAGCGCCAATCTGGCGTTGACGATACATGACCCGCCGGAAAGGAACAGACGCGAAGCGGGTGTTTCTTTCCGGCGGGTGTGCAAGGGGTTTGGGGAGTGCAGCTCCCCATCGCGTCCGAAGGACGCAACGCCCCCGGCAGGGCGCACGACACCGGAACGGTGTATAAGTGCGCTGTTGGAAACAGACAGGATTTCCGGCACGAAAAATCATGGTGTTCACTGTGACCTCCTTGACATAGGAGGGACAAGCCGCCGGAGCAGCTTGTCCCTCCCGATGATAGGGCGATTGCCCCTCACCTTGTAGCCATCATGCCGGGGTGAGCGTTGGGTAGGTCAACGGAAAAACTTGAAAAACTTTTTCCGAACACCCTCAATGCTGTCATGGACTGCGGCCTTGGAACAGCCGCACCGCCGCCCGATCTCCGCATAGCTGAAGTCGTACAGCGCATAGAGCAGAAACCTCTCCCGCTGGGTCTTGGTACAGAGGGCCAGCACCGCCAGAATTTCATCCAGCGTTTCCTGCTGGCAGACCAATTCCTCCGGGGTAGCGCAGTAGGGCAAAAGACCCTGGGCGGCGATTATGTACTCGTCACATTCGCGCCCGTCCCAATGCCGCCGCTGCTCGCGGTCAAGGCTCCGTTCGGTACGCTTGGCCAGCTCCCAAAACTCGTCGAGGGTGGCGGCGTCCTCATAGGTCATTTTGCGGCTGTATCTCTTGATGGTAATCTCCATCTTGTTATCCTCCTGTTCAGATTTGGGGCAAGCGAAATCTGAACAGGAAGGGTGGGCCGCGACATCGGGGCTGGATGGGACAGCCCCCTGAAAAAGCAAAAATGCCCGAACAGCACAAGGCTGTTCGGGCGTTGGGGATGGCGATATGGGCAGACAAGAAACGACTATTTTCGCAAACCTGGGTGGAGTTCGCCGTTGCTTGGGTCAGGCTTTTTTTGATAAGTGCCTATCTATTTGCAAGCGCATGGCGGCATCCTCCTGTTACCGCCAAAATGCAAAAGAGCGGCGGCTCTGATTTCTCAAAGCCGCCGCTTCGGGCGTGACTATACTCCTGCTTGTACGACGGCTTTTTTCTTTTGCCGTCGTGCGGCAAGGTAATCTTTTATATTGGTTTATCGCAGTAAAGCCATATTACCGGTCAGCTTATTGACCTTTTTCTTTGGGCCGCAGATGGCAACGCCAAAATATTGCAGGGTACTTTCTGGAACATGGCCCATCTTCTCAATAAATTCGTCATACGTCTTGCAGCCCTGGGCCAGATCGGAGAAGTCCACCACCGTCAAATCTTGAAAATCAGGCTGGTAGAGCTTTCCCCGTATCTGCTTGATAATTTCTGGCGAACCCCGCAGGATCGGCACAGGAAATTCGATGATGCCAAGATGCTCGTTGCCACTTTGGTCGGTCACATCGGCTCCTACCACCTCCGGCATTTTCTTTCCTAGGGTGATGCCCATGATTGCCGCCGTATTTGCGATAATACCCAGCGGTAGGCTCTCGTCAATGACCATGACGCACTTTTCATTTTGCCAGTCCATTTTGCTTTGCCTCTTTTCTCAAAAATAGTTTGCTCTCCGACAGGAACAGACCCGCCAACGTCAGAACTGTCCCGATAGCGGCCAGGGCGGTGATTTTCTCATGGAGAATTGCCACGGAAGTCACTACCGTAATCACGGGAACCATGTAGATATAAACGCTCGTCTTGACCGCTCCCAGTGCCTTGACCGCAAAATTCCAGGTGACAAAGCACAGGGCCGATGCGCCCAATCCTAAAAAGAGAATGTTGAACAGATATACAGGATTTGCAAACCTTGTCAATTCCAGCTTGAAATCGAACAGGAACAGTGTCGGGAGCATGAACAGGATACCGTAGCAAAACACCCGCCGGGTGGTGAGAATAGTGTGGTAGCCGTAACCGCTGATTTTCTTTGTCAGTACAGAATAACAGGCCCAAATCAGTGCGGCCAGCAGCGCCAGCAAGTCCCCGGCGGGGTTCAGCTCCAGCCTGGAGCCATTGAAACTAATAAGGGCAATCCCGGCCATTGCGACTATAAAGCCAATGAAAAAGCTGGCCTGGGGCTTTTCCTCTTTCAGAAACAGGTGGGACAGGATGGCCGTGAAAAACGGAGCTACGGAGATAATTACCCCGACATTGGAGGCCATTGTGTAGGTGAGTGCGATGTTTTCCAGCAAGTAGTAAAGGCATATCCCACACAGGCCCGCAGCGGCAAAGGTCAATTCCTGCTGGCGGTTCGTCCCCTTCAAGCGCCAGGGATAAACAATCAACAGGGCCAGTAGCCCCATGATGAAGCGGAAGAACAATATTTCTACCGGCTGGAAGTCCACCAGCAGAATTTTGGTGGAGATAAAGGTCGTTCCCCAAACTATGATTGTGAGCAGGGCGGAGAAATGTCCCGCCGTGTTTTTACCTTTCATGTGGCATTTCCCCCGTATCTCTGAAGATGTCCCGATAGATACCGGGGGCCAGTCCAATAAATCGGTTGAAATAGTTGGAGAAGTGGCTTTGATCGGAGAAGCCGGTTTGTAGCGCCGCCTCAACGGGGGGAACACCTTGTTCCAGCAGCTTTTTGGCCTTGCCAATACGAATGTTTTCCAGGTAGCTATACGGTGTGACGCCCTTTGAGCAGGTAAAGGCCCGGAGCAGGGTGGATTTGCTCAATCCGGCACAACGGCAGATCTGATCCAGATAAATTCGCTCGGCATAATGCTGTTCCATAAAGGCACAGGCTTTCTCAATTTCCTCCCGGCACTCCGGGATGCAGCTTTCAAAAGGCTGGCCGTATTGCTGGATCAGCAAAGAAATCAAAAACAGTAGATTTTCCTCTTTCCCAAATTCATTGGAGCCTTTCATCACCAGCTCATGGAGCGGGCGCAGATAGCAGGTGACTTCTTCATCAAAAATCACGTTTTGGGAAAATCCAGGAAGTTCCCGATTGCCGGTAACTTCCTCCGCCAAATCCAATATGACCTCTTTGGTGATGTTGAAGCCACGATAATCCAGCGTACCGCCGTCATTCTGAACACAGGCGTGGTTGTCTCCTGGGTTGAACAGAAGAACATCACCCTTTGTGATGGTATACTCCTGATTTTTGCAGGACAAGACACGTTCCCCGTCCTCCATGAAGCCAATCACATAGTATTCATGGAAATGGTTCGGAAAAGGCTGTACGATGCCCTCGAAACGGTAAGCCTCAATGTGTAGCTCGTCATCGTAGACCACCGTTCGCACTTCTTTTTTCATGCAGTTTTCCTCCTTGGTGATGTCTATTATACCAGATAAAATTTTTGCTGGCTTGTAAAATATCTTCATTTTCTTCCTGATGCTAAAATGATAAAAGTGCGCCACAGGAAATGTTTTCCCTGGCGCACTTTTGATTTGTCAGCAACTCCGCTCCATATTTTTGTGGTCTTGTCCATATCAGTGAAATGGTATTTCCAGAATATGGTGTCCACTTTATCGCCGTGAATGACGGGGTGGACAGCATAAAGGGAGATAGCGAGTTTACTGCAATTCGCAACGTATTTAACGAGATGTTCGCCAAGGACACCAGCAAGAAAATCAAGGCTACCTGGCAATCCAAGGGACGTTCCGGCGAACACCTTTGCACCATCCCGCCCTATGGGTACATGAAAGACCCGGAGGACAAGAAACGTTGGATTGTGGACGAGGAAGCGGCTGCTATCGTGCAAAAGATTTTCGCCCTGTGCGTGGACGGCCTGGGGCCGACGCAGATCGCCAAGTGGCTGCAACGTAACAACATCTTAACCCCCACGGCCTACGCCCGCGAAAAGGGCCTGCCAGTCTGCAACGCTCCTACGGCTAATCCGTATAAGTGGGAAAAAGGAACAATCTCCCGAATTTTGGAGCGAGTAGACTACCTGGGCCATACGGTCAATTTCAAGACCAGCAAGCCATCGTTCAAGAGCAAGAAAAAGGTCTGGAATAACCCGTCCGAGTGGGTGATCTTCGAGAATACCCAAGAACCGATCATTGAGGAAAGCGTGTTCCTGATTGTGCAGAACATCCGGCAGGGACGCCGCCGCCCGACCAAGATGGGGGACATGGGTATGTTCTCCGGACTGGTGTACTGCGCCGATTGCGGCGGCAAGATGTACCTTTGCCGGGCCAACCACTTCAAGCCGGAACAGGAGTATTACATCTGCTCCACCTATCGAAAAGACCGTACCCTGTGCAAGACGCACTCCATCCGCCGTGTAGTGCTGGAAGAAATCGTACTGCGGAACTTGCGGGAAGCGATCTCCTATGTGACACAGTATGAGGACGACTTTATCCAGCGGGCGGCGGAACGGAGCCTGCGGGAGCGTGACAAGGCGCTGGCACAGAAAAAGGCTGTGCTGGCACAGTCTGAAAAGCGCATCGCGGAGCTGGATGTGATCTTCAAGAGGATTTATGAGGACAACATTTCCGGCAAGCTGTCCGATGATCGGTTTATCAAGCTGTCCCGTGACTATGAACAGGAGCAGGAACAGTTAAAGGCCATCGTGGAAACCCTGGGGCGGGAAGTGAAACAGCAGGAACAGAAGAAAACCAACGTCAGGAAGTTCATTTCTGTGGTGAAGAAGTACACGGACATGACCCAGCTTGACGCCACCATCCTGCGTGAGTTCGTGGAACAGATCAGGGTGTCCGAAACCTACACGACCGACGAACAGCAGAAGCGGGTGAAAATCCGAGAAATCGAGATCGTCTATAACTTCATTGGTGCGTTTGATTTTGAGGAAGCGCGGGAGCAATCCCAAACTGCCCAAGACAAAAATAATGCGAAAGTCGGCGCAGCTTGACGCTACGCCGACCCTCGCTTAAAATGTTTTCTTACGTCACCGCCCCATTTAGAGGGGCGCTTTTTCCGTTGACGGCATACCCCCGCTGTGGTATAATATGCTAAAAAGCTAAAAGGCGCACGCCCAAAGGAGGCCCGCGGATGCAGCCGAAAAAGAAAATGATGATAGTGGGCTCCCACACCATAACAGAGCCGGACCACAGGGTGAAGATGATGATATCAAGGCTCTGCTCGGAGGGCTGGCACATACTGGTGGGGGACCACTCGGGCCTGGACAGGGCGCTGCAGGAGTACCTTCGGGATATGCACACCGACTGGGTGAGGGTATACACCGCCCGCCCCCAGCCCCACCATAATTTGGACCGCTGGCCTGTGCGCCGCCCGCCGAAGGAGGGCCGCTGGAGCGGGGTGCCAAGGCACCTGCAGAACACCCTGGCTATGGCGGACGCCGCAGGCTGCGGCATGGTCCTCTGGGACGGCAAAAGCATGGGCACCTATTTCGTCATGGCCTCCCTTATAGAGCAGGGCAAGAGCGTATGGGTCTATCTCCCAAGCCACGCCGCCGCCCATACCATCCGCACCTCAGAGGACCTTGAGCGCCTGCTCAGGGCCTATGCGTTCCCAAAATAAAGCTATCCCCCCGGAGCCCGGGGGGATTTTTTGACTCTGTTTTACTGCTGTACTAAGAGGGCGTAGGGGTACACCACCGGGCTGATGTCAGCCAGGAGGTCGGGGCTTACAGAGGGGGAGGCTGCGGAGTAGTTGTGCAGAAATTCTTCTGTTGTAACAGGCAGGAGCTCGCCGCTTCTGAGCTTGTCATTTATCCCGTCCAGCACGCTGGTGTCATTTAGGAGTGAGTTCATCAGCTTCACCATGTCCTCATAGGGCACGTTGAAGTTCCCGGCTATCCGGCACCACATGCCGTTGGGCAGGGTGCACATGAGCACCCTGTTGGTATTGAGCCCGCCCAACGCGGTTATGGGTTCGCCGCCGTCCGGGGGGATTACAACTGTCTCGTCGGACTCGCATTTGCCCTCTGCCAGGTCTTTCTCCGGAATTATCGGCTCCTGACAGATGAGCACGGATATTTTCCCGCTCTGGCGCAGGCCGGGGTCCGTGACGTCATAGTAGGGCTCGGCAGAGGTGGAGACCTGGGCGAGATAGAGACCGCTGCCGTCCGGGGTGCATTTGAATATGCCTGAAACAGGCTGGACATATTCAGAGAGGCAGCTAAAAATGCTTTTGCCGTACTCAACCATGGACTCGGGTGGAGTTATGGCCCTGCCGGCTGCGGCCTCGGCAGTGCTGATAAGAGGGTAGGAGTCAAAATCATTTAGGATATAGCTTCCCCCGGAATCATAGTCGGAGCGTATCCTGTCCATGCTCTCCGGCTCCTGCCTGTTATACTTAAAATAGTCCTCTGCGGGCAGCTCGTCAAATACGCTGGTGTAGTCCTCGCCAAGGGTGTATCTTGTCCAGACGTACTCATCGCCGTAGCCCGCGACGCTTACCTTAGGCTCCAGGTCATAGGGGCCGTCCAGAAACGGGCCGTCCGTGCCCCCGCCATTATTTGGCTCACGCCGGGCATTGCCCTCGCCGGAGCCGCCCTCGGGCCCGGAGTCCCCGGCTGATGCCTGGTGGGAGGTATTTCTGCTGTTGGCCCCCGGGCCTCCGTACTCAATGGTGGGGGCGGTGCCGTTTATCAGGTATGCAAGGGTCAGGGGCAGGGCGATGGCCACAATGCAGGCCGCGGCGGCAGTCAGGGCCGGGAGCCACCACCGGTCCTTTTGGCGCACCCTCCCTGAGGGGGGCGCGGCGGCCCCTGCCACAAGGTTCATGTCCAGATTTTCAAGCTTGTCAAGTAAATCGCTTCCTCTCATATATCGTATCCCTCCTTGATGAGATATTCCCGCAGGCCCCGGCGCACCCGGTAAAGGGTGGTCTTCACCCGGCCCTGGGACGTGGAAAAGAAGGCGGCCACGTCCTTTATGGAGTCTAAGTACCAGTACCTGCGGATAAACATATTCCGCTGTTCTTCCTGTATGGAGCGCAGATACCCGGCTATCAGATCCCCCAAGAGCACGCCGTCCACCTGGCCCGCCGTGTCGCTGGGGGAGGGTATGCACTGCTCCAGCTCTGCTGTGAGCTCCAGCACTGGGGCGCTGCGCTTCTTCCTTGAGCGGGCCCGGGCCACGTCTATTGCCAGCCGCCGGGTTATCTTCGCCAGGAACGGGAAGAGGTATCCCCAGGGCTCGTGGGGCGGTATGGCTGCCCAGGCCTGCATATAGGTGTCGTTCTCACACTCCTCGGCGGCCCCCTGGTCCTGAAGGAGGCTGTTTGCAATGGCCCGGAGCTTCAGGCCGTACTTCGCCGCCGTGAGCCCCAGGGCAGCCTCGTCCCTGCGCAGAAACAGCGCCACGATTTTTTCATCATCCATGTATCAGCACCTCCTCTGAGAGTACCCTCACTTTACATATCGCCGATTGGGGCGGGGTGGTTACAGGAGGGTATTTATTTTTTTCCGCCGCCGCCCTTTCCGGCACCGCTGCCCTTTCCGGCACCGCCGCCCTTCTCCCTATTTCGTCAAGCGTTAAGAAATTCGTAAGAAATTCATCACGCTGGACTTAATTTGTTCATATTATCCTTGTAGGCACAGAGAGCAGGGGCCGGGCGCGGCCGCGTGAAAGGACGGAAAACATATGAAGACTTTAACATACATAAATCTCGCCATAGCGGCTGTGGTGGCGGCTTGCTGCTGCTATCAGGTGCTGTTCACCCTAATCAGGGTGCGGGGCCTTGGAAGGCGGTTCGAGGAGCGGTCCCTGTCAAAATTCGCGGTGCTCATTGCCGCAAGGAACGAGGCGGCGGTTATCGGACAGCTTATCGACAGCATAAAGGCCCAGGACTACCCCTCGGAGCTTATTGACATATACGTGGTGGCGGACAACTGCACGGACAGCACCGCAATGGTGGCGGCCTCCCGGGGGGCGGCGGTCTACCAGCGCCGGAACAAGGTACAGGTGGGCAAGGGCTACGCCCTGGAGTTCCTGCTCTCGAAGATTGCCCAGGATAAGCCCGAGGGCACATACGACGGCTTCTTTGTCTTCGACGCGGATAACCTTTTGGACCCCCGGTATATAAGGGAGATGAACAAGGTTTTCTCCAACGGCTGCCCTGTGGTGACCGGCTACCGCAACGCCAAGAACTTCGGGGACAACTGGATTTCGGCGGGCTACGGCATGTATTTTTTAAGGGAGTCCGAGTACCTGAACAGGCCCCGGGACTATCTGGGCACCAGCTGCGCGGTGTCCGGCACAGGGTTCCTGTTCTCTGCAAAGCTCCTTGAGAAGGTGGGCGGCTGGCACTACTACGCCCTTACAGAGGACCTGGAGTTTACTCTGGATTTGGTGTGCCGGGGGGAGAAGATTTCCTATTGCAACACGGCGATACTATATGACGAGCAGCCCACCGGCTTCAGGCAGTCGGTGGTGCAGAGGGCCCGGTGGATGCGGGGGCTCATGCAGATAATGGGCAAAAACGGCAGCACCCTGCTGCACAGCATGTTCGGCTCGGGGAACTTCGCCTGCTATGACCTGCTGATAAACTCCCTGGCTGCGGTGCTCATGGGCCTTGGGTTTATTATGAATACCATCATGTTTGCGGTGGGCCTGGCTACCCCGGGCTTTGAGACCGGGCCCGTGGTGATAGCGGCGCTGCTGGCGCTGGCGGGCACATATGCCGGCCTGTACTTCACAGGGCTTCTGACCCTTATAACCGAGTGGCGCAGGATTCCCTCCAGGGCCTCAAGGAAGATACTCTTCAGCTTCACATACCCCTTCTTTATGGCAAGCTTCATGGCGGCCCTGGCTGTGGCAATGTCCGGCGGCACCCAGTGGAAGCCCATCAGGCACACCGTTGCCGTGAGCCTTGGGGAGCTGGACGGCAGGAGATAAGATTAAGAATAAAAAGGAGCCCCTGGGTCGCCAGGGGCTTCCTTTTAATTCTTCAGGCTCTGCAGGGGGGCCGGTATCTTCCCGCCCCTTGCGATAAACTCTGCGGGGCTGGACATGTTCACGGGCATAACTGGCCCCCGGCCCAGAAGCCCCCCGAAGTCCAGCTCCTCACCGGCGGACTTGCCTATGGCCGGTATCACCCGCACGGCGGTGGTCTTGCTGTTCACCATGCCGATGGCGGCCTCGTCCGCTATAATGCCGGAGATTATCTCCGGGGAAACCTCCCCGGGTATCACTATCATGTCAAGGCCCACCGAGCATACGGCGGTCATGGCCTCAAGCTTGTTGAGGGTCAGGCAGCCGCTCCTTGCCGCGTCTATCATCCCCGCGTCCTCGGTCACCGGGATAAAGGCCCCGGAGAGCCCGCCCACGCTGGAGGAGGCCATTACGCCCCCCTTTTTCACCGCGTCGTTCAGAAGGGCCAGTGCCGCCGTGGTGCCGAAGGCCCCGCACTGCTCAAGGCCCATGCCCTCTAAAATATGGGCGACGCTGTCCCCTATGGCGGGGGTGGGGGCCAGGGACAGGTCCACAATGCCGAAGGGCACGCTGAGCCTGCGGGAGGCCTCCTGGGCCACAAGCTGGCCCATGCGGGTTATCTTAAAGGCGGTGCGCTTTATAAGCTCCGCTATCTCCGTAAGGCTCTTCCCCGCGCCCTCCTTCTGTATGGCAGCCCGCACGACCCCCGGGCCCGAGACGCCCACGTTTATCACGCAGTCCGGCTCCCCGGGGCCGTGGAAGGCCCCTGCCATAAAGGGGTTATCCTCGGGGGCGTTGCAGAAGACCACCAGCTTTGCCGCCCCTATGCACTCCCGGTCCGCGGTGAGCTCGGCGGTGCGCTTCACTATCTTCCCCATCTTGCCCACGGCGTCCATGTTTATCCCGGCCTTTGTGCTGCCTATATTCACCGAGGAGCAGACAAGCTCCGTCTCGGAAAGGGCCTGGGGTATGCTCTCGATAAGGGCGTAGTCCCCGGGCCCGAAGCCCTTCTGCACAAGGGCCGAATATCCGCCGATAAAGTTTACCCCCACCGTGTGGGCCGCCCTGTCCAGGGCCTTGGCAAAGCGCAGGGGGGAGGCCCCCGGGCAGGCCCCTGCCACCATGGCAACAGGGGTGACGGATATGCGCTTGTTTATAATGGGTATGCCGTACCGGCGGCTTATGTCCTCGCCGGTCTTCACTAAGTTCTGGGCATAGCGGCATATCTTGTCATAGACCCTAACGGCGCTTGCCTCCGGGTCCGGGCCCGCGCAGTCCAAAAGGGAAATGCCCATGGTGATGGTGCGCACGTCAAGGTTCTCGTTGTCTATCATATTTATGGTCTCTAGTATCTCGTTGGTATTCAAATCCTATTCCCCCTTATTATCAGGCCAGGGCTTTTCCATAACGTCCCAGCAGAGCACGCTGCCGTGCCCCACGGACTCTGTGAGCATGTCCACGACCCTGTAGCCGCGTTTCCAGTAGATAAAAGCCGCAGGCAGTGAGGCCTCCAGGCGTATCCTGCCGTACCGCTCCCCTATGGCCTTCTCCCCGAAGTCCAGCAGGGCCCGACCGTACCCCCGGCCCTGGAGCCCCGGGGCCACGTACAGCCGGGTTATCTCGTCCTTGTGTAAGGTGATTGTCCCCGCCGCCATGCCGCCGTCAAACAGCAGGTAGACCTCCCCCGCCTCTATATCGGCCAGTATATGACTGTCGCCGTGCCAGTCCAGGAAGAACTCCACCGCTCCCCGGGGGTAGAACCGGGGGTACACCTCCTGTATGGTGCGCCGGGTTATAAAGCCCACCATGGGCAGGTCGGCTGATTCGGCTTTGCGTATATCCATTTCTATCAATTTCCTCTCAGGTAAAAGTTTTGCGCTTGCGCAAAACTTGGAGATTTAATGCGAGCGATAGCGAGTATTAAATCTTGTGCATGGAGTTGAAGATGTCCTCGTGCATAACATGTATCTTCAGCCCCAGCTCGTCCCCCAGGGCGTCCATCTGCCGGGACAGCGCCGCCACGTCCGAGGAGGACCCCGCCATGTCCACCAGCATTACCATGGCAAACAGGTCCTGCAAAATGGACTGGGTGACCTCCAGCACGTTCACCCCGCTTTTGGCGCAGATCTCGGTGACCTTGGCAAGGATACCCACCATATCCTTGCCGATGACGGTGATTACCGCCTTTTCTGAACTCTTCATTCCTGTTACCCCTCTCTCCTAAGTGGTTTTGCAATGCTAATATTATGAAGCAGACGGGCGCGGTTGTCAAGTATATAATTGGTTGACAGTATATGGGGAATCTGGTAAAATAAAAAAGGCCCCTCTTTTGGGGGCGTCTTGGCTGGTATTTTGTTCGGTCAAGGCGTATGGGCATTGCGGTGATTGGCGGTCTGGCTACTCCCCTGAAAGGGGGTGATGCTGATGGGAAAAGTATGGAAGCTGCTGCTGTACATGCTGGCCACTCTTTTTTGGCTGGCGCTGCTGATATACTTAGCACCAAAAGCTTGCTAACCGCCCGGCTG
Organism: Acutalibacter sp. 1XD8-36; assembly: GCF_009917525.1. GTDB lineage: Bacteria > Bacillota > Clostridia > Oscillospirales > Acutalibacteraceae > Acutalibacter. Next base: position 66,855 of record NZ_QZDU01000010.1, on the reverse strand, counting down.
GTCCCCGAACGGTTAGCATAAAAATGTTAATCAAAATCCTGGACTAGACCGTCGCGCGGCAATGCCCTTCCTGTTCATTATAACGGTAACCCGGCAAAATGTCAAGCCGGGTATTTTTTATTTACCACTTTATTTCTCTCCCCGACTTGTGCTATAATAACCTTTATATCATTACTTACGAATTACCAATGAATAAGGGAGGACGCAAATGGCTAAGAAGAAAAAGCAGAAGCTTACCAAAGAGGAGCGGGCCCTGCGGCGCAGGGAGGAGATACAGCAGGCCAAGAGGGAGGCAAGGGAGCACCCGGTGCTGTTCACCGTTTACGTGGTGCTCAGGGTGCTGGTGCTGGCGGTGCTGGTGCTGCAGCTTTTTAACGGGGAATACTACGATGTGTTCCTCTGCGCCCTTACACTGACGCTGTTCATGATACCCAGCTTCGTGGAGCGGCGGCTGCACATCGACGTGCCAAACACCCTTGAGGTCATCATCCTGCTGTTCATCTTTTCGGCGGAGATTTTGGGAGAGATACAGGAGTATTACCTGACCTTCCCATTCTGGGACACTATGCTGCACACCATAAACGGCTTTTTGATGGCGGCAATAGGCATCGCCATGGTGGACATCCTCAACCGCTCCCGCCGGTTCAAGGTGCGGCTGTCCCCGGTGTTCGTGGCGGTGGTGGCCTTCTGCTTCTCCATGACTATAGGCGTGCTCTGGGAGTTCTTCGAGTACGGCATGGACACCTTCTTCCAGATGGACATGCAGAAGGACACCTGGATAAATGTTGTGAACACCGTCAGCCTGAACCCCAACGGGGAGAACTCGCCGGTGCACATACCCATCGAGAGCGTGGTGGTAAACGGCGAGGAGTGGCCCGGGTATCTTGACATAGGCATACACGACACCATGAAGGACCTGTTTGTGAACTTCATCGGCGCGGTGGTGTTCTCCGTCATCGGCATGATATATATTATGGGCCGGGGCACCGGGAGCTTTGCCCCCAGGTTTATCCCCAGGCTCAAGGAGAACGAGCTGCCCGCCCCGGAGAAGAGGGAGAAAAACGAGGAGCGCCCCAGCCTGCTTGAGCCCATCCCCCTGGACGGCCCGGAGAGCTCAGGGGGCCCGGAGCTCCAGGACCTCTACACCAGGGACGGCAAGTTCACCGGCGGGACCGTGGAGCGGGGCGGCGATAAGGGGGAGTATTTCACCCTGGGCGTCCACGCCTATATATACGACGGGAACGGGCGCTTTCTGCTCCAGAAGCGCTCGGAGAGCAGGAAATTCAGGCCCGGACAGTGGGAGATAACCATGGGCCACGCCACTGCCGGGGAGACCGCCGCGGAGTGCCTTGTCCGGGAGATAAGGGAGGAGCTGGGCGTGCAGCTCCCCGGGGACGATATTATCAAGGCCTACCGCTGGATAGAGACGGAGAGCCACAGCTTCACCGACGTATTCTTCGTCCGGGCCGACCTTGACGACAGCGCCCTCACAATGCAGACTGCCGAGGTCTCGGGGCTGCAGTGGGTGTCAAAGGCCGAGATGCTGGAGCTGGTGGGCAGGATGGATTACAGGACGGAGAACTATAGGACGGTGGTTGCGGAGTATATCAGGGAGTGCATTGTGTAAATATTTGTAAAGAATATTTGCAAAAAGGGGGGCGCGGGTCTGCGTCCCCCTTGACTTTTTTAATGCAATATGTTAAAATCATGTAAAGAATTTATACATAATTTTCTAAAGGAGGGCCGCATAATGACAGCTTCAAAAAGAAAGATACTCTTACTGTTCCTAAGCTCTTTCGTTGGCGTGCTGCTGGTACACCTGGCCTCTACCCTGCCCTTTTACGTGATTATCTCGGGGGAGATTGCCGGGAATGGAACCGGGGGAATCCCGTATGCAAGCTTTCTTGCCCGGGCCGTCAGGTTTGCAGCCTGCGCGGGCCTCTGCTGGATGGTCCGGGGGAAGGGGAGGGATATTGACAGCCCTGTAAGGCGGCGGGCCTTCTATTGGGCCCTGGCGTGCCTGGTAATTTTCGTGCTGCTGTGCCTTGGCGGGCAGGCCGACAGGTTTTTCGTCTTTATGAATTCAGGCGGAATCCTTTACCGGGAGGGTGCGCCGCTGATTACCAAGGTTTTGTGGGAGCAGATATTTACCACCGACCTCGCTGCCAGCGTGCTTCTGGGGTTCGTAATCGTGGCCTGTCCCGGGAGGGCCCGGCTTGAGGCCAAGCTTTAAAGAGATAAATAATGAAAAGCCCCGCTCTCCGTAATAGGGAGCGGGGCAGTTTTATAGAAGCTGCGTCAGCTTATATGTCACGGAATAGGGCTTACCAGCCCAGGCCCTTGAGGTACTCCCGGCTCATGGTGATTGCCTCCATAGGCGTGCGGCCGTTGGACTGGTCCTGCTCGACCACCACCCACTTGGCCCCGGCCTCCAGGGAGGCCTCCAGGATGGAGGGGAAGTCCTGCATACCGCTGCCCACAGGGCGAAACTCAAAGAAGCCCTTGTTCTCCTGCTCCTCCACGTCCGTGCCGATAAGCTGGTACATATTGCCGGGCTTGCCCTCCTTATAGAAGTCCTTCAGGTGCACCACAGGGGCGCGGCCGCTGTACTTCTTCACATAGGCGGCGGGATTCTCACCGGCGACGTTTACCCAGCAGGTGTCTATCTCGGTCTGCAGAAGGTCGGCGGGGATGGTGTCGTAGATGTAGTCCAGGGCGTAGCGGCCGTCGGGCATTTTCTGGAACTCGAAGTCGTGGTTATGATAGAGGGTGCCAATGCCGTGGGCCTTGCAGACCTTGGCTATCTCGCCGAAGATTTTCACGTTCTCCTCGAACTTCTCCCCGCCGGGGCGGTCCTCCTCGGTAAGGTAGGGGATGGCGATGTATTTTACGCCTATCTCCTCATACTGGCTCACAACGCCCTCCATATCCCCTTTAAGCTCCTGGAAGGGCACATGGGCGGATACGGCCTCCAGGCCGGCGTCCTTAATGGCGGCCTTTATCTCGGCGGGGGACAGGCCGTACATGCCGGCCAGCTCAACGCCGTCGTAGCCTATCTCTTTGATTTTCTTCATGGTGCCGGCGAAATCCTTCTCGGCGTCCTCCCGGACGGAATAGACCTGCACGGCAACGGGCAGCTTGTTCATGGGAAAAACCTCCTGGATTATAAAAAGTATAGTGGGACTAATAGTGGGGACTATGGAATAATTTTAACTTAAAAAAGCCGAAAGGTCAAGATAGCGGTTGAAAAACCCGGCGCTTTTTGGTAAAATATTTGGGTATATTAAAGCTAACTTAGATAGGAAGGAACCAAATGAAACGCACCCCTTATTTTTATCTTGTACTGTTCATCTCGAAGCTCGTGCGCTTCCTCCTTTTGAAGCTGGGCCGCAACGCCACCAACTTCCCCGGGGAGCTGGCTATCTGGCTGTGCAGAAGCTTCATAGGCCGTATGCCGAAGCCGGAGAAGGTGGTATGTATCACCGGCACCAACGGCAAGACCACCGTGGCAAACCTGGTGGAGGACGTGCTGGAGAGGACCGGCGCGGATTTTTACTGCAACAGGAACGGCTCGAATGTGTACTCCGGCGTGGCGTCCCTGCTGATATCAAACTCCGACTGGCGGGGCCGGCCCACAAAGAAGCTGGCGGTATTCGAGCTGGACGAGCGCAGCTCAAACCTGATACTGCCCTATATGCGCCCGGACATAATGCTCTGCACAAACATCTTCCGGGACTCATATAAGCGCAACGCCCACCCTGAGTTTATCCTGGACTTCCTGAATAAGTACATTCCCGACGGCGTGCCCATGGTTCTCAATGCCGACGATATGATGTGCTCGGAGCTGAAGCCCGGGAACCCCCGGGCCTATTTCTCCATTGCCAGGCAGCCCGGCGACGGAGAGGGGAGCAGGAATATTGTACAGGACGTGCCCGCCTGCCCCCGCTGCGGCGGCGAATTGAAATGGGACTTCAGGCGGTACCACCATATCGGCAGGGCTGCTTGTAAGGACTGCGGCTTCTCCTCGCCCAAGGCAGGTTACACGGCTGTCGGGCTCACGGAGACGGACATGGAGGTGGACATAGGGGGGGAGAGCTTCCGATTCCCCCTGGCGAACAGCGCCTATATAAATGTATACAACTCCCTTGCCGCCGTGGCCCTCCTATGCGAGCTGGGCCTGGAGCCCGGGAAGATAGCCGGGGCCCTAGGCTCTGTGGGTATCAGCGCCACCAGGTATATGGAGGAGGAGGTAAACGGGCGCAAGGCCATCCTGCACCTGGCAAAGGGCCAGAACCCAGTGGCCTGCTCCCGGGCCTTCCAGAATATCCGGGACTATCCGGGCAAAAAGGCCGTGATACTGTTCCTGGACGACTTCTTCGACGCCCAGCACACGGTTGAGAATGTCTCTTGGCTGTATGACGCGGACTTTGAGTTTTTGGCCGACGGCTCGGTAGTCCAGCTGATAGCCGCCGGGGCGAGGCACTGGGACGTGTACCTGCGGCTGCTGCTTGCGGGGGTACCGGCTGAGCGGATAGACCATATGCCCGGCACCGGCGGGGCCGCTGAGGTCCTGCGCCCGGGGGAGCCCGACTCGGTGTTCATACTCTACGACGTATATACCATCCGGCTGGCTGAGGACACCCAGAGGCTCGTGGTGGAGCGCTTAAAGAAGGAGGCGGCGAAAAATGCGGATTGAGGTGCTTTTCCCGGAATACTGCAGCCTGTTCGGGGACCTTTTCAATGTAAAATACCTGCAGGCCTGCCTGCCCGGGGCAGAGCGGGTCGACGTCTCCCTAAGGGAGGAGCCGGAGCTCTCCGGGGGAGGGCTCGTGTATATGGGCCCCATGTCTGAGCGCACCCAGGAGAAGGTGATAAAAAAGCTCATGCCATATAAGAAGAGGATAGGGGAGCTGATAGACAGCGGCACGGCCTTCCTGCTCACAGGCAACGCCCTGGAGGTGCTGGGGAGCCATATCATCCGGGAGGACGGCTCAAGGCTGGAGGGCCTGGGCCTTCTGCCGGTTTACGCCAAGCAGGACATTATGCACCGGCATAACAGCGTCTTTTTAGGGGAATGGAACGGCGCGGAGGTCACGGGCTTCAAGTCCCAGTTTACCATGGCCTGGCCCACTGAGGGGGCGAAGGGCCTATTCACCGTAAAGAAAGGGGTTGGGCTCAACAAAAAATGCCCCTATGAGGGGCTGAGGGTCAATAACCTTTTCGCAACCTACCTTCAGGGGCCGGTGCTGCCGCTGAACCCCTGCTTTGCAAGGGGCCTGCTTGAGGCAATGGGAGCCCATGGGGCGGAGCTGGCCTTTGGAGGGGCGGCCCAGGAGGCGTATAAAGCCAGGGTCGCGGACTTTTACTCGAAGGTCAGATAAGAAAAATACCCCAAAAAGTGAGGAAAAGAACCGGGGGGACCGGTTCCTTTCCTTCTTTTGGGGAGGAGTTGTATTGAAACCGCGGTGAATTAACAAGTAATTCGCCGCAAACTTGTTATCTTCTCTTACAGGAATATTTTACTAGATTCTTAGTGTAAAATCAAGCTTTTTCGACAAAATCTGCGTTTTCGATATCGATAACAAAATATCTTTAAATAAATTTGTGAAATCCATATAATTGTTTGCTTTGGAACTGGGGAAATGGAGGTATATATGGCTCTCAAAAAAAACCAATACATTGAAATGGAGTTCACCGGCATGACTGCCGAGGGGGCCGCGGTGGGCAGGCACCAGGGGGAGGCGGTGTTCGTGCCCCTGGGCGCTCCCGGGGACAGGGCGCTGGTAAAGATAGTGAAGGCCGCGAAGACCCACGCCTTCGGGCGGCTCGAGAGGGTGCTGGAGCCGGGGGAGTGCAGGAGGGAGCCGGACTGCCCGGTGTATAGGCTCTGCGGGGGCTGCTGCTACAGGCATATCACCTATGAGGAGGAGCTGAGAATAAAGGAGCAGCGGGTGCGGGACGCCCTGGAGCGGATAGGGGGCCTAAAGGGGCTGCCTGTCCGGCCCATAACCGGCGCTGTGAGCCGGGACGGCTACAGGAATAAGGCCCTGCTGCCAATCGGCCCGGGGCCGGACGGCGGGGTGGAGCTGGGGTTTTACGCCAGGAACTCCCACAGGATAGTCCCCTGCGAGGGCTGCAGGCTCCAGCCGGAGGAGTTCACCATAGCGATGAGGGCCTTCAGGGAGTGGGCGAAGGAGTACGGCGACCCGGTCTACGACGAGGCCACCCATAAGGGGCGTATGCGCAGGCTGTTTTTGCGCAAGGCCGAGGCCACCGGGGAGATAATGGTATGCGTGGTGGTGAACGGCAACGGCCTGCACCATGAGGCGGAGCTTGCAGAGGCTATGCGTAAGGCTGTGCCGGGGCTTGCGAGCCTTGTGATAAACTCCAACACCCGGCGCACAAACGTGGCCCTGGGCAGGCGCTGCCGGACGGTCTGGGGCCGGGACAGTATCAGGGACAGGCTCTGCGGGCTGGAGTTTGAGATTTCCCCCCTGTCCTTCTACCAGGTCAACCGAAGCCAGGCCGAGAGGCTCTACGGCATAGCCGCGGATTATGCCATGCCGGGGGAGGGCAGCCTGCTTTTGGATTTGTACTGCGGCACGGGCACCATCGGGCTTTCCATGGCCCGCCGGGCGGGGAGGCTCATAGGGGTGGAGGTGGAGCCCCGGGCGGTGGAAAACGCCATAGAGAACGCGGGGAGGAACGGCATTGACAACACCGAATTCCTCTGCGGGGACGCGGGGGAGGCGGCAGAGGAGCTGGCCCGAAGGGGGCTCCGGCCTGAGGTGGTGATACTGGACCCGCCCAGAAAGGGCTGCACCCCGGAGGTGATAGGGACCGTGGCGGGGATGGGGCCGGAGAGGGTGGTATATGTCTCCTGCGACCCGGCGACGCTGGCAAGGGACCTGAGGGAGTTTGCAGGCAGGGGGTACATGGCGGAGGAGGCCTCGCCGGTGGATATGTTTCCGGGGACGGGGCATGTGGAGACCGCCGTACTGCTTTCCCGCAGGGAACAGGGTATATAAGAAAAAAACACAGTCGCCAGAAAGAAGGAGGGAAATATCTGAAATGAAATTCGTCTCAAAAGAGCCAGTTGATAAAGGCTGGTCCGGTGATAAAAAATACTGTGTTACTGATACAAAAGGGGAGAAATTTTTGCTCCGAGTTTCTCCGGCTGAGCAATATGAGCGGAAAAAGAGTGAATATGAGCTTATATGCCGGGTGGCGGCTCTTGGCGTGCCAATGTGCAGGCCCCTGGAATTTGGCAGGTCCGACGAGGGAGTTTACCTTATTCAGACCTGGATAGACGGTGTTGACGCAGAGGAAAATCTGCATAAGCTCACAGGGGAGGCCCAGTATTCCTATGGCCTTGAGGCAGGACGGATATTAAAGGAAATTCATAAAATTCCCGCTCCCGAGGGGATAGAGGACTGGGAAAGCTATTTTAACCGTAAAGCAGACCGCAAAATCAGGATGTATGAGGAATGTCCCATAAAGTATGAAAACGGACAGGCCTTTATTGACTATATTAACGCCCACAGGCGCCTGCTTAGCGGCCGCCCCCGGACCTATCAGCACGGGGATTACCATGTGGGCAATATGATGATAGGCAGGGACAAGAAGCTCTACATCATTGACTTTGACAGAAATGACTTTGGGGACCCGTGGGAGGAGTTTAACCGCATTGTATGGTGCGCCCAGGCCGCCCCTTTATTTGCGGCGGGAATGGTAGACGGATACTTTAATAATGCCGTACCCATGGAGTTTTGGAAACTGCTCGCGCTTTATATAAGCAGCAATACCCTGTCCTCCGTGCCCTGGGCAATTCCCTTTGGGGATGAACAGGTTAAAATAATGATAAATCAGGCGGAGGATATACTGGGCTGGTATGACAATATGAAGAATCCCGTACCGGCTTGGTACTCAAACTTGGCACGTTGAAAAGCAACATTTTCTGCATATGGCACGAAGACCAAATTTCCCGTAAGATATTGACCTGCCCCCCTTATGAGGTGTACAATAAGCGTATATGACCCCAGAAAGGATGCTGCCCAATGAAAACTTCCGTTGACCTGAACCTTGCCATATCCCGCCTGATAGCCTACGGCCTGGAGCGGGAGCTCATAAGCCCGCTGGACACGGCCTACGCCGCAAACCGCATACTGGCCCTTTTGGGCGAGTCCAATTTTGCCCCCGTACAGGTGGAGGAGAGCCTGCATACCCCGGCTGGGGTGCTGGAGGAGCTCTGCGCATTTGCCCGGGAAAAGGGGCTTCTGGAGGAGGACAATAAGGACGCCCAGGACCAGTTTGACACTGAGCTCATGGCCTGCCTTACCCCCAGGCCCTCGGAGGTGGTGAGGGAGTTTAACAGGCGCTATGAGAGCTCCCCCAGGGAGGCCACCGACTACTACTACGCCCTAAGCAGGAGCACGAACTACATCCGCGTGGACCGTATCGAGAAGGACCGCAAGTGGACGGCCCCCACGCCCTACGGCGATTTGACCATCACCATCAACCTCTCCAAGCCCGAGAAGGACCCCAAGGCCATCGCCGCAGCCAGGAACGCCCCCAAGTCCGGCTACCCGGCCTGCGCCCTGTGCAGGGAGAACGAGGGGTATCTTGGCAGCGCGAACCAGGCCGCCAGGGGCAACCATAGGCTTGTGCCGCTGGAGCTGGACGGCGAGCAGTGGTATTTGCAGTATTCCCCCTATGTGTACTATAATGAGCACTGTATTGTGCTCAGCGCGGAGCACAGGCCCATGAAGGTGAGCAGGGCTTCCTTCAGGCGGCTGCTGGAGTTTGAGACCATACTGCCCCACTATTTTGTGGGCTCAAACGCGGACCTGCCCATTGTGGGCGGCTCAATACTCTCCCACGACCACTTCCAGGGGGGCGCGGAGGAGCTGCCCATGGCCAGGGCAGGCGTGCGGGAGAAGGTCAGCTTCAGGGGCTTTGAGGGCATAGAGGCCGGCATTTTGCACTGGCCCATGTCCGTCATCCGTCTGAGCGGCACCGACAGGGAGGCCATGGTGGAGCTGGCGGACAGGATACTTACGGCCTGGCGGGGCTACAGTGACGAAAGCGTTGACGTCCTTTCTGAGACCGACGCCCCCCACAACACCATCACCCCCATTGCAAGGCGCAGGGGGGAGAACTTCGAGCTGGACCTGGTGCTGCGCAACAACCGCACCACTGAGGAGCACCCCCTGGGACTGTTCCATCCCCACGCCGAATACCACAACATCAAAAAGGAAAACATCGGCCTTATCGAGGTGATGGGCCTTGCCATACTGCCCCCCCGCCTGCTCACAGAGACCGGGCTTCTGAGGGAGGCTCTGTCTGACGAAGGCAGGGCCGCTGAAATCATGTCGGGGCCGGAGATGGAGAAGCATATGGCCTGGTACGAGGAGCTAAAGGCAAAGGATATACCTGCCGGGCAGCTAGAGCGGGCCATACAGGACAGCATTGGGGAGAAGTTCGGGAAGATACTCGGCAACGCCGGGGTGTTTAAGGACGACGGCAGGGGCCGGGAGGCCTTCCGCCGGTTCTGCGGCAGCGTGAAATAGGTGGAGAACTGGTACCCGGCCAGGGGCTTGGACTGGGCGGTGTCCCTTTTATTCCCGGCGAAATGCCTTTGCTGCTGGGAGCGGGTGCCCCCCGACAGGCTGTTCTGCAGGGAGTGCGCGGAAAAGCTGCCTGAGGAGCCCAGGAGGCGGCTGATAAGGCTTGACAGCGGCCTTGAGGTGCCGGTGCTGGCCCCGATGGAATATGAGGGCGGCTATAGGGAGAGTATGCTGCAGTACAAATTCAGGGGCTGCAAAATAATAGGCCCGCGCATGGGCATGCTTATGGCAGGGCTTATTGAGGGCCTGCCGGAGCTTAAGTGGACTTTAACCTATGTCCCGCTGAGCCCCGAGGGGTTCAGGCGGCGGGGCTACGACCAGAACCTTCTGCTAGCCCGGCAGATAGGGCGGCAGAGGGGCATTGAGGTCAGAAGGCTGCTGGAGAAGGTGAAGAAGACCAGGGCCCAGCACGACCTGGGGCTTGAGGAAAGGCTGACGAACCTTTCGGGGGCGTACAGGGCTTCAGAGGAGGCGGCGGGCAGGAATATCCTGCTGGTGGACGATATCGTCACCAGCGGCTCCACCCTGAGGGAGTGCGCCTCGGCCCTGTTTAAGGCCGGGGCCAATCTGGTGTGCTGCCTGTGCGCCGCGGAGAGCAAATTCAGGAAATAGCTTTTGGAAGGAGACCATTATGGATATGGACAAGCTGCGCCGGGCGGTGCGGGACATACTGGAGGCCGTGGGGGAGGACCCGGACAGGGAGGGCCTGAAGGAGACCCCGGACCGGGTGGCGAGGATGTACGGGGAGATATTCTCGGGGCTCAGCTCGGACCCCGGGGAGCACCTGAAGATTTTTAAGGAGACCGGCAAGCATGACGAGCTGGTGTTTGTGAAGGATATCCCCCTTTACTCCGTATGCGAGCACCACTTGCTGCCATTTATCGGGCGGGCCCATATAGCCTATATCCCCAGGGACGGCAGGATAATCGGCCTCTCGAAGTTTGCCCGGATAGTGGACTGCTTTGCAAGGCGGCCCCAGGTCCAGGAGCGGCTCACCGGGCAGATAGCGGATTTCCTCTATGAAAACCTTGAGCCCCAGGGGGTGGCGGTGTTCATACAGGCCGAGCATTTGTGCATGACCATGAGGGGGGCGAGGGCCGCCGGGACGGTGACGGAGACCTCTGCCCTGAGGGGCTGCATGAGGTCCGACGCCCGCACCAGGTCCGAGGTCACCGCCCTGCTGAGAGGCAGGTAGGTATGGAGTTTACTGCAAGGGGAAAGGTTTTCCCGCTGGATAAGACATATGTGATGGGCATACTGAACGTCACCCCCGACTCCTTCTCCGACGGCGGCAGGTATCTTGACCCTGAGAGGGCCCTTGAGAGAGCCCTTGAGATGGAGGCCCAGGGGGCCGGGATAATAGACATAGGGGGCCAGTCCACCCGCCCGGGCTATGAGGCCGTGGACGCCGCGGAGGAGTGGGGGAGAATAGGCCCGGTGCTGAAGGCTGTGCTGAAGGGCACGAAGGCCGCCGTCTCCGTGGACACCTTCTATCCCCAGGTGGCACAGCGGGCCCTTGAAGCGGGGGCCCATATTATAAACGACGTGTCCGGCTTCGGGGACGATATGCTCCGGGCCGTGTGGGGCTCGGGCTGCGGGTGTGTTATAATGCACCCCCGGGGCGCCGGGTCCGGGGATATCCTTGGGGAGGTGCGGGCCTTCTTTGAGGAGAGGCTGGAGCGGGCAGAAAGGTTCGGGGTGGGCCCCGGGCAAATCTGCTTCGACCCGGGGGTAGGCTTTGGCAAGACCTATGAGGACAACCTGCGGCTTATAGCCCATGTGGGCAGGACAAAGATACCCGGCTGCGCCTATTTAATGGCGGCCTCCAGAAAGCGGGTCACAGGGGAGCCCTGCGGGAATCCGCCCTTTGAGGAGAGGTTGGCGGCGACCATAGCCGCCCATACTGCCGCGGCTCTGGGCGGCGCGGACTTGCTTCGGGCCCACGATGTGAGGGAGGCCGTGCAGGCCGCGCGCATGACCGACGCGCTCAAGGGCGTAATAAATTAGTACAGGGGGACAGGAATGGATAAGCTATACATCAGGGGCCTTGAGATATTCGCCTATCACGGCGTAAACCCTGAGGAGAAGCAGGACGGGCAGCACTTTTTCATGGACGTGACCATGTGGGCGGACCTTAGCAGGCCAAGGCAGACGGACCGCCTTGAGGATACCGTGAACTATGCCGCGGTGCGAAAGACCATACACCGGGCGTTCACGGCTGAGAGCTACGACCTTATCGAGCGGGCCGCCCAGGCCGTATGTGAGGCGGTGCTTAGGGAGCACCCAAAGGTCGAGAAGATTGGCCTGGTGCTCAAGAAGCCGGAGGCCCCCATGAACGCCAGTTTCGACTATGTGGCTGTGGAGGTGGAGCTCTCCCGCCGGGAGAATGGGGGGACAGGGCAATGAGGGCGCTCTTGGGCATAGGCACAAACCTCGGGGACCGGGAGGAAAACCTGGCGGGGGCCTTCTCAGGCCTTGAGAAGCTGCCGGGGACAAGGCTGCTGGCTATCTCAAACATATATGAGACCGCCCCCTTTGACGTGCTCTCGGAGCAGGGGGACTACCTCAACTGCTGCGTGCTCATAGAGACCGGGCTCACCCCCATAGAGCTCCTGCATAGCTGCCTGGAGCTTGAGGCCGGGCTGGGCCGGGTGCGCGGGGAGTACCACGGGGCAAGGACGATGGACATAGACCTGCTGGTCTGCGAGGGGGCAGAGAGCTGCACAGAGGAGCTGACCCTGCCTCACCCGGGGATACTGGAGCGGGCCTTTGTGATGGTGCCCATGTCCGATATCTTCCCCGGGCGCAATGCTCTTGGGCTGGACTTTGCCGGGGCATATGAGGCGGTGGACAAGAGCGGGGTGCGGCTGTATAAATAGCCTTTCCACGTATAATAATATACCGGCAATAAATAAGCGGACAGAGTAGAGGGCTCTGTCCGCTTGTTGCTTGTTTTATTACTGTTTATCGTCTCCGTGGAGTATCTCCCGAAGGAGCTCCGTGGTGTCCATCTGGCTTGGGGGTATTTTCGACGCCGGCTGCGGGCCCCTTGAGAGGGGCTTGGGTTTGGGCTGAGGCTGCGGAGCGGGCCGGGGCTGGGGGCGGGGAGGCGCAGACATCTCCTCGGGGAGGGTGAACTCCTCGGTGTACATGGAGGCCGCCGCGGGCATGACAGGGCCGCCGGGGGCGGGAGCCTGCCTTATGGGCTCAAACTCCTCGGTATACACAGAGGCCTCTGCCGGGGCCGCGGGCCCCGGCTGGTAGCCTGCCTCCTCAGGGGGCAGCTCGAACTCCTCGGTGTACATGCTGCCGTTTATGGGCACAGCCAAATCCTCGGGCTCGGGGCGGTGGAGGGAGGGGGCGGGCGCGTCGTAGCCCCGGGCATAGCCCTGGCCCGGCTGGCTGTAGTCCTCCTGCTCATATTCATAATCCTGCCCGCGGTCGTACTGGGCGTAGGGGTCGTCCTCATAGGCGGCCTGCTGGGGGGCGGGCCTGCGCACCGGCTGGCGCATGGCCTGGGCCGACTGCTCTATCTCGGCAAATATCTCCTCCCGGCCGTCCGCCCGCCGGCCCCGGATGATTAGCACCGCCAGCACCCCAAGGCCCAGTACCCCCGCGCCTATACAGGCCGCGCCGCCGTAGAACAGGGCCCTGGACATGGAGTTGCTCTTTTGGGTGACCCGGGCAAAGGTCACGTACTGGGGGCCGTCCTCTATGGGCTCCTGAGAGCCGGAGCTGCCGGAGACTGAGCCGGAGGAGCCGCCCTGCGAGCCGCTTACCGGCCTGCGGGAGCTGTTGTTGGGCTGTCGTATGCCGCCGCCCAGGTTTACAGGGGGCCGCGTGGCGGAGCCCGGGCTGTCGTCACCGCCGCCGGTATTTCCGCCGTTGTCTATGGGCGGCGCGGGGGTAGGTTCCTCCGTGGGCTCAGAGGTGGGCTCTTCCGTAGGCCCGTCAGTGGGCTCCTCGGTGGGGCCGGGGCCATCTGTAGGGGTATCGGTAGGGCCGGGCTCGTCGGTGGGCGTGTCCGTAGGGGCGGGGGGCTCCGTGGGGTCAACTACAGGCGGCTCCGTAGGGTCCACCACAGGCGGGTCAGTGGGCTCCACCACAGGAGGCTGCTCCTCGTCCCCCCCGGGGGACACGTCCATGGTCCCCTCCCCCTCGTTGGCAAGGGCCGGGACCACAAGAAGCAGCACCATCAGGGCCATGAGAATTGCTGTTATCAACCGTGTTTTTTTCATATTGCCTCCATTTTTCTGTCTATTGCTTTTCCTGAACGCTCCTAACCATCTCCGCTATCTCTTCGCCGGAGAGCCGCCTGCCGTCCACAACGGCGGGTACGCTGTATTCGAGCCTCAGGGTATAAGGGCCCTCATTGTCCCCGGGGCCGGTTATCTGGTGCAGGGCGAGCTCGGTCACCTCTCCCGCCTTCCAGCGCTGGGTATCGGGGTAGGCGGGCTCGCCGTACAGCTCAGAAACCGCGCTTATAAGGGCTTCCCGGGCGGCCCCGGCCTCCTCCTGGGTGTCAAACGATGCCTGGAAATACATACCATACAGCCCCTCGGGGCTGCCCACAGAGGTCAGCAGTATCTGCCTGAAGTCCGTGCCGTCTATGCTCCGGGAGCTTTTCAGGGGATAGGCACCGGCGCTGGTTAAGAACTCATAGCCGTCCCCTTCCGTATCCAGGTCTTTCTCAGAAAAGCCCAGCCCTTTAAGGGCGGTATCCCTGTCCGAAAGGTACAGGCTCTCAAGCTTTCCTATCTCGTCCTCTGTGAGCAGGCCCTGGGCGGGCTTAGGCCCGCCGCAGGCCGCCAGCGCTGTCACTGCAAGGAGCAGTACCGCCATCAGGCTTTTCCTCAACATAACCTTCACACCTCTCTGATAATTTATAGTATAGAATAGTATAGACTGTCTCTATACATATAGTCGGCTAAAATAAGGCGGCGGTTACAGCTTTTGTGGGAATATTTCAGAACTCCCCTATTTTCTCCTTAACATACCTCTCCAGGCCCTCAATGGGCACCCGCTCCTGGGCCATGGTGTCACGCTCCCTTACGGTGACGCAGTTGTCGGCGGGCTTCTCGCTGTCGCCTACGGTCTCAAAGTCGACGGTGACGCACAGGGGCGTGCCTATCTCGTCCTGCCTGCGGTAGCGTTTGCCGATGGAGCCGGTCTCGTCAAAGTCGGCCATTATGTGCTTTGAGAGCTGGCTGTAGACCTCAAGGGCCTTGGGGGAGAGCTTCTTTGAAAGGGGCAGCACCGCCGCCTTATAGGGGGCGATACAGGGCTTCAGGTGGAGCACTACCCTGGAGTCGTTCTTCGCCTCGTCCAGGACCTCCACGTCGTAGGCCTCCGAGAGCACAGCCAGCACAGTGCGGTCCAGGCCG
The DNA here is from genome assembly GCF_009917525.1 of Acutalibacter sp. 1XD8-36. Taxonomy (GTDB): domain Bacteria; phylum Bacillota; class Clostridia; order Oscillospirales; family Acutalibacteraceae; genus Acutalibacter. Next base: position 51,845 of record NZ_QZDU01000010.1, on the reverse strand, counting down.
TAGGTGCTCTCTATAATATAGGGGATGAACTTCTCGTTTGTCTCCGGGTCCAGGTAGTCCAGCTTTTGGCCGCTGTACTCCTGGTGGCGGGTCAGGTCAAAGTCCGTGCGGTTATGGGTGCCGTTTATCTCACCCCAGCCGAAGGGGAACAGGTACTCTATATCGCAGGCGGCCTTGGCGTAGTGGGCCAGCTTCTCGTGGTCGTGGAAGCGAAGGCGCTCCGGGGAGAGGCCCAAATCCTCAAAGTATTTCCTGCCGTACTCCTTGAAGTAGGCATAAAGCTCCTCGTCGTCACCCTTTTTGCAGAAGGTCTGGAACTCCATCTGCTCGAACTCGATGGTGCGGAAGGTGAAGTTGCCGGGGGTTATCTCGTTTCTGAAGGCCTTGCCTATCTGCCCGATGGAGAAGGGGAGCTTCGCCCGCATGGTGCGCTGGACGTTCAAAAAGTTCACATACTCCCCCTGGGCGTTCTCGGGGCGCAGGTATATGACGGACTTATTGTCATTGGTGACGCCCCGGAAGGTCTGGAACATCAGGTTGAACTCCCTGATATCCGTGAAGTTGTGCTTGCCGCAGTTGGGGCAGGGGATGTGGTGGTCCTTGATATACTGGAACATCTCCTCCTTGGTCATGCCGTCGGCGTGGGCCTCGGGATTGAAATCGTCAATAAGGTTGTCGGCCCTATGGCGCATTTTGCACTCCTTGCAGTCTAAAAGGGGGTCGGAGAAGCTCTGCACGTGACCGCTGGCCTCCCAGACCCTGGGGTGCATGAGGATGTCCGCGTCCACCTCAAAGGAGCTGCGGCGCTCCTGGATAAAGCGCTTGCGCCAGGTGTCCTTAATGTTGTTCTTAAGCCTTGCCCCGAGGGGGCCGTAGTCCCAGGTGTTGGCGAGGCCGCCGTAAATATCGCTGCCGGGGAAGATAAACCCCCGGGTCTTGCACAGGCCGGTTATCATGTCCATGGTCTTCTCAGTATGCTGCATAGCTAATACGTCCTTTCTCTGCTTCATAGTTAACGCGGTTCAAAAGAGGTATTTCACCTCTTTTGAACTGGGCAGCTTTGCTGCCCAGCTTAAAAATCGGCATATACCGATTTTTAAGTGCGTTTACTATAACATACCAGTATTTTACCAAACTCCAGGCAGATTTGCAAGGAAAACGTGAGGATTTTGCGTTTTTCCCTTATGGGGCGCGGTTGACAGGCAAAGGGGAAGGGGTTATAATAAAAAGGCTCCCGGGGGTTCTGCCGTGTGAGGGGGCTGAAAATATAACAAATAAATTTTATATATATAATTTTATATATAATTATATAATAGAATATAGATAGAACCACTGCTAAGGAGGCCCGCAATGGTCCAGGCTATCCAAAAGGACGGCACGTCCATATACTGTGTGAGCTTCGGCTCCGGCAGCAGGCCCCTGGTCATGCTCCCCGGGCTCAGCCTTCAGAGGGTGAAGGGGGCGGCCCTGGGGCTCCGGCTTATGTACAGGGAGTTCGGCAGGAGCCATAGGGTCTATGTGATAGACAAGAAGGACCAGGTGCCGGAGGGGTACACTATAAGGGACACAGCGGAGGATACTGCCTATGTGATGGAGAGGCTGGGCATTTTTGGGGCCGATGTGTTCGGGGTGTCCCAGGGGGGCATGACGGCCCAGTACCTTGCCATATACCATCCGGAGCTTGTGCACAGGCTGGCCCTGGGGGTCACGGCCTCAAGGGTAAACCCGGTGATGGAGGAGAGCATAAACACCTGGATAAAAATGGCCGGTGCCGGGGACTACGGCGCGCTTGTGGGGGACATGCTGAAAAGGATGTACTCCCCCGCCTATATCAAAAGGTACGGCTGGCTGTTCCCGGCGGCCTCAAGGCTGGGTAGGCCCGGACAGCAGGATATAAGGCGCTTTATAAACCTTGCCAAGGCCTGCCTGGAGTGTAATTCCTACCCTGAGCTCCACAGGATAAAATGCCCAGCCCTGGTGCTGGGGGGCAGGGAGGACAGGGTGCTCACTGGGGAGGCCTCAGAGGAGATAGCAGAGGCCCTCTGCTGCGAGCTGCACATGTACGAGGGCCTGGGCCACGCCGCCTATGAGGAGGCAGGGGACTTTAACCGGAGGATAAGGCTGTTTCTCAGCTAAAGATATAGAAGGAGAGTATAGATAATGGACAAGAGCAGGATAAGGAACTTCAGCATAGTGGCCCATATAGACCACGGCAAGAGCACCCTTGCGGACAGGATTCTGGAGCAGACCAGCGCGGTCCCCCTTCGGGAGATGGAGGACCAGCTGCTGGATAATATGGACCTGGAGCGGGAGCGGGGCATTACAATCAAGGCCCACGCCGTCACCCTGGTGTATACCGCAAAGGACGGCTTGGACTATGTCTTTAACCTGATTGATACCCCCGGGCACGTGGACTTTAACTACGAGGTCTCAAGGTCCCTTGCGGCCTGCGAGGGGGCGGTGCTGGTGGTGGACTCCTCCCAGGGGATAGAGGCGCAGACCTTAGCCAACACATACCTTGCGGTGGACGCGGGGCTTGAGATAGTGCCGGTGGTGAATAAGATAGACCTTATCAGCGCGGACCCCGAGAGGGTCTGCCAGGAGATAGAGGACGTTATAGGGATACCGGCTATGGACGCTCCAAGAATATCCGCAAAGAACGGCATAAATATAGACGAGGTCATGGAGCGGGTGGTAAAGGACATACCGCCTCCCCAGGGGGACGAGGGGGCCCCACTAAAGGCCCTTATCTTCGACTCCTACTACGACCCGTACAGGGGAGTAATAGTCTACGTGCGCCTGAAGGACGGCACCGTGAGGACCGGGGACACCATACGGATGATGGCTACCGGCGGGGAGTTCCAGGTGGTGGAGTGCGGCTTTTTAAGGGCCACCTCCCTTGAGCCCGCCGAGGCCCTGTATGCCGGGGAGGTGGGCTATATAGCCGCCAGCATAAAGGACGTGCGCCAGGCAAGGGTGGGCGATACGGTGACCCTCTCGGAGCGCCCTGCCGAGGAGCCCCTGCCGGGATACCGGGCGGTGCAGCCCATGGTGTACTGTGGAATATACCCTGCCGACGGCGCCCACTATACGGACCTGAGGGACGCCCTTGAGAAGCTGCAGCTCAACGACGCCTCCCTCACCTTCGAGCCGGAGACCTCCGTGGCCCTGGGCTTCGGATTTAGGTGCGGCTTTTTGGGGCTTCTGCATATGGAGATAATCCAGGAGAGGCTGGAGCGGGAGTATAACCTGGACATTATCACCACCGCCCCAAGCGTTGTGTATAAGATAAAGAAGACCGACGGCGAGGAGCTGACTATAGACAACCCCACAAACTACCCCGACCCCGCCACTATCGCCGGGGCCCAGGAGCCCATTACCAACGCCCATATATATTCCCCTGCGGAATACGTGGGGAGCATTATGGAGCTCTGCCAGGAGCGGCGGGGGACCTTTATGGACATGAAGTACCTTGACACCGACCGGGTGGACATACACTATGAGCTGCCCTTAAACGAGATAATCTATGACTTCTTCGATGCATTAAAGTCCCGCACCAGGGGCTATGCCAGCTTTGACTATGAGCTTTTGGGCTATAGGGAGTCAAAGCTTGTGAAGCTGGACATACTCTTAAACGGAGACACTGTGGACGCGCTCTCCTTTATACTCCATGCGGACAAGGCCTACCCCAGGGCCAGAAAGATGACCGAGAAGCTGAAGGAGAATATACCCCGCCAGCTATTTGAGGTGCCCATACAGGCCTGTATAGGCGGGAAGATAATCGCAAGGGAGACCGTGAAGGCCATGCGCAAGGACGTGCTTGCAAAGTGCTACGGCGGGGATATAACCCGCAAGAAGAAGCTCCTTGAGAAGCAGAAGGAGGGCAAGAAGCGTATGCGCCAGCTGGGTACGGTGGAGGTGCCCCAGGAGGCGTTTATGGCTGTGCTCAAGCTGGAGGAATGATGGGGTTAGGGCTCTATATACACGTGCCCTTCTGCATGGGGAAATGCCCGTACTGTGACTTTTACTCCGTCACCCCCGGGGAGGAGGCGGTGGACGGCTATATTAAGCGCACCCTTGAGCTTATGGCTGAGTACGGCAGGGACTGTCCTTACGAGGTGGGCACGGTGTACTTCGGCGGCGGCACGCCCGGTTTACTGGGAGCAAAGCGCCTTGGGGAGCTCCTGGAGAGTGTACTCCGGAGCTTCCCTGTGGCCGGGGGCGCGGAGATAACCTGCGAGCTGAACCCCGCCGGGCTGGAGGCGGGGTTCTTCCGGGAGCTGAAAAGCGCCGGGTTTAACCGGCTCTCCATGGGCATGCAGTCGGCAGATGAGGGCGAGCTCCGTATGCTTGGAAGACGGCACGGGCCCGGGGATGTGGAGCGCTCGGTGGAGCTGGCGCGGGCCGCGGGCTTTGGGAATATCTCCCTTGACCTTATGCTGGCCCTGCCCGGGAGCAGCCCTGAGAGCCTGCAGGGGAGCATAGACTTTGCGGCAAGGCTTTCCCCGGAGCATATCTCGGCCTATATATTAAAAATAGAGCCGGGCACTCCCTTTGCCTCCCAAGGGCTACAGCTGCCCGACGACGACAGCGCCGCCGACCAGTACCTGCTGACTGTAGAGCGCCTGTCCCGGCTGGGATACAGCCAGTATGAGATAAGCAATTTCTCCCGCCCGGGGTATGAGAGCAGGCATAACCTCTGCTACTGGCAGTGCGGGGAGTACCTGGGCCTGGGACCGGCGGCCCACTCCTTTTATAAGGGGCGGCGCTTCCACTGGGAGCGGGACCTTAACGGCTACCTCAGGGGGGAGGCCCCCGAAGACGACGGCCCCGGGGGGAGTATGGGGGAGTTTGCCATGCTGAACCTGCGGCTCTCCAGGGGGCTTATTGAAAGGGAATGTGTCCTTCGCTTTGGAGGGGAGGGGGGCGAAATGTTCTCCCGGGTCCGGGAGAGGGCCCTCTCACTGCCGGGGGCCCTTATAGCCGCGGGCCCGGGGAAAGTCGCCTTTACCCCCGAAGGATTTTTAGTGTCAAACGCCCTGCTCTCAAGGCTTTTGGAGGGCATGATATGAACTCTACGGGCCGAAGACCCCTGATTTTGCGCGGGTCTACGGCCCATGGGTTTTCTTTTTTCAGGGCCTGCCCTATACTTTTGTGTGAAGGAGGCGGTGAAGATGGAAGGGCCTCAGATTGGCTCATTGGACCAGGCGCGCACCGGCAGGTTTATCCAGCAGCTTAGAAAGGAGCTGGGCCTGACACAGCGGCAGCTTGGGGAGAAGCTGATGATAAGCGACAAGACGGTGAGCAAGTGGGAGTGCGGCTCAGGGCTCCCTGAGATATCCCTTTTAATGCCCCTTTGCCGGGAGCTTGGGGTAAACGTCAACGAGCTCCTGTCCGGGCAGAGGCTTTCCGCCGCCGACTACCAAAGAAAAGCGGAGGAAAATATCATGTCACTTATGAAGGAGCGGGAGGAGAACGTAAAGAAGATTCGCCTCTCGGTGTTCACCGGAGTCAGCACCACGGCGACCCTGATAATCCTGGTGCTGCTGGTAGGGTTTTATGCCGGGGTGATGTCCCTGCCGGTGAAGCTGCTGGTGATAGGCTTTGCCTGCCTTCAGTTCGGGGCGGGGCTCTACGTCACCATGTCCATGGATAAGGAGGCGGGGTACTTCAAGTGCAAAGCCTGCGGGGAGACCTTCAAGCCCACATGGAGGGCGTATCTCTGGGCACCGCACACTATCACCCGCCGCTGGCTCAGGTGCCCCAAATGCGGGAGGGTCACGGCGTGCAGACATGTAATGAGCAGGGGGGAGCCGGATGGGCAGGAGAGGTAAGATACTGGCGTTTCTGGGAGTAGAGTATGCCCTGGTGATAATTTTCACCCTGCCCCTGTTCCTGCTGGACGCGGAGCCCCTGGGCCCGCTGATGATGGGGATATCCGTGGCGTTCATGTTCCTCCCGGCTGCTTCGGCGCTCATAGTGAGGGCGCTGGCCCGGGACAGGTCAGGACTGTACCTTCGGCCCAATATACGCGGGGCAAAAAAGCAGTACCTTATGGCGGCTTTCCTGCCCGGGGCGCTGGCTTTAGCCGGGGCGGCGCTGTATTTTGTCCTGTTCCCCGGGGACTTGGATTTGTCCATGGGGTATATGTCCGGGGTCTTAGAGCTCTCCGGCGTGGAGGCGGGGGTGCCGGAGGTGACCCTGCCCCAGGCCATAGGCGGGGGGATTCTTCTGGCGGCTATAGCGCCGCTGGTGGCGGTGAACCATATTGCGGCATTCGGGGAGGAGGTGGGCTGGCGGGGCTTTCTCCTGCCGCTGCTCATTGAGGAGCTGGGGGAGAGAAGGGCAGTGTTTGTAAACGGTGTGCTCTGGGGCATAGCCCACGCCCCGCTGGTCTGCTTCGGGCTGAACTATACCGGGGAGTACCCCGGCGCCCCCTGGTCGGGCATACTTATGATGGTGGTCTTCGCCACGGTCCTGGGCATATTCATGTCGTACCTTACACTGCGCTCGGGGAGCATATGGCCCGCCTGCATAGCCCACGGCGCCGTCAATGCCGTGAGGGAGGCCCCGCTGCTTATCTGCGGGGCGGGGTATAACGTCCTTTTAGGGCCAAAGCCCTCGGGAATCATAGGCATGGCGGGCTTCATTATCCTGGGCGCGGCCCTTATGCTCAGGCTGGGAACATCTGAAAAGAGGCTATGGGACTAGCTTACACAATAAAATAGCAGGACAGGCGCAACAGCCTGCCCTGCTATTTTGTTTATACTCACATGAGCCTGAAGCCGGTCTCCAGCACGTCCATTTCTTCCATGCACCGCAGTATGTCCTCGCGCCCGGCAATAGCCGGGATACCCCCTGGCTTTGAGGCGCACATGGACCCGGCGGCGTTGGCGAAGCGGCAGAAGCCCGCAAGCTCCTCCTGACCCAGGGACTCCAGCTTCTCCGGGGTGTCGTAGCCGTTCTGGATGAGCTGGGATAAAAACGCCCCCCAGAAGCTGTCCCCTGAGCCGGTGGTGTCCACTACCTTCACATCATAGGTGGGGTGGTGCCGGAGCTGGCCCTTCAGGGAGGACACGCAGCCGTCGGGCCCCAGGGTCACCAGGGCCAGTATAACGCCCTTTTGGTGCAGGGCCTTTGTGCCCTCGGCAATACTGTCCGTGCCGGTGAGCAGGGACAGCTCCTCCTCGGATATCTTCAGCACATGGCAGAGCTCAAGGCCTATGCCCATGGCGGCTATGCCCTCCTCTGCGTCCTTCCAGAGGGCGGGGCGCCAGTTGGGGTCGTAGGATATCATCCTGCCAAGGCCCCGGGCCTCCTTTACCAGGTTCAGAGTGGTGGTGCGGCTGGGCTCGGTGGTGAGGGAGAGGGAGCCGAAGTGCAGGAGCTTGCAGCCGCTTATCAGGGACTTGTCAACCTCATTTTCACGAAGCTGGGTGTCGGCGCCGGGGTCCCGGTAGAAGGTGAAGCTGCGGTCGCCCTTGCTGTTCAGGTGCACGAAGGCAAGGGTGGTGCGCACGTCCCTGTCCACCACCACATTGCCCACGTCCACGCCGTTTTCCTCAAGGCAGTCTTTAAGGGTGTGCCCGAAGCTGTCGTCGCCCACCTTGCCGATAAACCCCGCCGAGGCTCCCAGTCTTGAGAGCTGTACGGCAACATTGCCGGGGGCTCCCCCGGGATTTGGGCAGACGGCGTTCTCCACGCCCGGGGCCTTCACCGGGCTGAAATCTATCAGAAGCTCTCCGGTTGTAATAATGTCCGGCATAGTATCAGTTTCCTTTCAAAATATATTTTTATTATTTTATCAGGCTTATCCCAGCCCGGGCGTTCCCCTTTATATCTATACTGGTATAGGGCTCTGTGGGGTACAGAAGCTGGGTAAAGGCCCGGGTGCCCCTGTCCCCGAATAGCTCGCAGATGGAGCGGTCGAAGGTGAGCTCCAGGGTCCAGGGGCCGTCAAAGAAGCGCGGAGCGGATATCCTGCCGTACTCGGGCTTTGCAAACTCGGGGTCAAAGTCCCTTGCCCCGGAACAGCTACGGTCTATGTAGATATTCCCGGTGCCGTCTACTCCAAAGAGGAAGGCTTCACCCAGGCTGTTTGACAGGGATATCTCAGCCTCCCCCTCCCCTGAGACGGTGAGCTTATATACCTCGCCTGGGAGACTGCCCGAGACAGGCACCGGCTCCCCGAACAGCCTATCGCTTACAGGGGCGCCCGCAAGCCTCGGTCCCCCGAGGGGGGTGTCTACAAGGGAGAGGACCCGGGGCAGGGTCATCTGCCCGCAGAAATCCCCGGTGGGCAGATTGTTTGCATAGACCCAGTTTGCCGCCCAGCCTACGAGTATCCGCTCCTCTGTGCCAAAGAAGGTGACTCCGGCGTAGTTGTCGAAGCCGCTGTCGATAAACTCCGGCTTTGTGAAGCTGCCGTCTGATGTGAAGGTCCTGCCGTCAAAATTCCCCAGGAAATACTGGGTGCGGCTGCCCAGGTTCTCCGGGCAGGCCCCCATGCTCACTATCAGCACCCATACCTCCCTGCCCCCGAGAGTGAGGGGGAACAGGTCCGGGCACTCCCAGACCCCTTTTGAAAGGTTGCCCCCGGGCCCGAAGCTGCCGGTCTGCCGCCAGCTAATAAGGTCCTTTGAGGCGTAGAACTCCACGTGGTCCCCGGCAGCCAGCACCACGGTCCAGCCGCCGTTAGGATTTTTGAGCACCTTCGGGTCCCTGAAGTCGGGCTTTTCCCTGTTTGGTATCACCGGGTTGCCGGGGTACTTTGTGAAGGAGACCCCGTCCTGGCTCACGGCAAGGCTCTGCTGCTCGTGGTCGCCGTGGGAGGTGTACATGGCAACTATAGGGGCACGGCCCCCGGCCCCCAGGCCCGAGGTGTTCCCGCTGTCGTACACCGCGCTGCCGGAGAAGACCATACCAAGGCTGTCGGGGGCAAGGGCCAGGGGCAGGTCCTGCCAGTGTATAAGGTCGCTGCTTACGGCGTGGGACCAGTGGATATCCCCCCACTGGGGCTCTGGGCCGTACTGGGCAAAGAGATGGTATTTCCCTCCGGCATAGACAAGGCCGTTGGGGTCGTTTATCCAGCCGGATTTCGGGGTGTAGTGCAGGTCGGGGCGGAAGTTCCGCAAAGCTTTGGTGCTCATTGGACAGGCCTCCTTGTGTTTTTGCGTACATTTTATCACATAAAATGTGAAAAGTAAAGAAGCTGCGGGTACTTGATTGACTTTCCCTTTCCTTTGGTCTATAATACAGTTTAACAGTAAAATTTATTAAAAATCTATTTTTTTGAAAGGGACAGCAAAATGAATGACGTCTTCGTTGAACGTATGGTAAAGAAAAAGTTTGAGACCGTGGACCTGCTGGTAATCGTGGGCATTATAGCGGCTATAATCGTGCTCAGCTTCGCGGGCTTCCTGGTGGGGGTTGGGATACTCATGTTCCCCATGCTCTCCCTGCTTGTGATGGCGGGGGCCGTGTTCGGGGGATATAAGCTTATCTCCATGCGGATGCTCGAGTATGAATACAGCCTGACCAACGGCTTTGTCACCGTGGACAAGATAATGAACCGGGCCACAAGGAAGCGCATGACCTCCTTTGAGTGCAGCTCCTGCGAGGATTTGGGGGTATACTCCGAGGCCGAGGCAAGGCTTAAGACCCGGTCCTTTGACAACAGGATTTTCGCCACACAGTTTTCGGACCACCGGGATTCCTGGTACATGATAGTGCACAGCGGCAAGACCGGGAAAACCCTGGTCGTCTTCGACCCGGACGGGGACATGCAGGAGGCAATCAAGAAGTTTATCCCCCGCTCGCTGAAGTTTGAGAAGTTCGGCAGGGGCTGAGGCTTAAAGCTCCAGCCTGTCGTACTCCACGCCGTCAAGGGACTTCCAGGCGAACAGGCCACCTTCAAGGGTCATATAGCTATGTGCGCTCCCCTCCTTTGGTATGGACACGGAGCCGGGGTTTAAGTACCACCACCCGGCCGGAGTTTTGACCTTGGCGGGTATATGGGTGTGCCCGTGGAGCAGCAGGTCCCCGGGGGACAGGGCAGGGGGATTATCCGTGTTGTACACATGACCGTGGGTGGCGAAGACGAGCCTGTCCGCCGACTCTATCAGGCAGTATTCGCCCAGCACCGGGAAGGGCAGGACCATCTGGTCCACCTCGGCCTCACAGTTGCCCCGCACGCAGAATATCTTCTCCTTCATGGCGCTGAGCATAGAGATGACCTCCTTGGGCGCGTAGCCCTCCGGCAGGTCGTTGCGGGGGCCGTGGTACAAAAGGTCCCCAAGGAGCAGAAGCCGGCCGGCCCCCTCCCTATTGTACGCCTCAAGCAGGGCGCGGCAGTATGGGGCCGAGCCGTGTATGTCGGACGCGATTAGCCATTTCATATCAATCAGCCTTTCGTAATATTATATATTAAGTATAGCCGAAAAGCTCCCGGGACGCAAGCCAATAGGGGGAGAGGGGATAAATTTTCCTGACTGGAGGTTTCTATGACTGAGATAATCCGGCGCACCTGGGCCGAGATAGACCTGGACGCCCTTGCGAATAACTACCGCATAGTGCGCGGCAGCACGGACCCCAGGGCTATGGTCTGCTGTGTTGTAAAGGCCGACTGCTACGGCCATGGGGCATTGAGGACAGCCGCTGAGCTCCAGAGCCTTGGGGCCGACTGGTTTGCCGTATCGAATCTTGAGGAGGCCCTTCAGTTGCGCCGGGGCGGGATAGTAAGGCCTGTGCTGGTGCTGGGCTTCACCCCGCCTGAGGAGGCCGGGGCGCTGGCGAAGGGGGATATCTCCCAGTGCGTGTACTCTATGGACTACGGGGAGAAGCTCTCCCTGTGCGCGGCGGCAATGGGCGTGAAGGTGAAGGTGCATTTGAAGATAGACACCGGCATGAGCCGCTTGGGATTTTACTTCCAGGATATTTTCAGGGACGAGGGGGCCATAGGTGAGGTAATAAAGGCCTGCTCCCTGCCGGGGCTTCTGCCCGAGGGGGTCTTCTCCCACTTCGCCGTGTCCGACGAGGGAGAGGAGGGGGACGCCTTTACCATGCGGCAGTTCGGCTGCTTTAAGGAGCTCTCTGAGGCCCTGGTACGGGCGGGGGTTGAAGGCGGGCAGCCGCTGCTCAGGCACTGTGCCAACTCGGCGGCGGTGTTTGACTATCCCCTTTCACACCTGGACATGGTGCGGGCGGGGGTGGTGCTCTACGGCCTCTATCCCTCGGCAAAGCTGAGGGCCAGGCCGGAGCTCAGGCCTGTTCTGGCCCTGCGCTCGGTGGTGTCCCATGTGAAGACAGTGCAGCCCGGGGCGACCATAAGCTACGGCAGGAAATTTACGGCAGAGCGGGAAATGCGGGTGGCGACAGTGCCGGTGGGCTACGCCGACGGCTACCCCAGAGCCCTTGGGACCGGCGGTGCGGCGGTGCTCATCAGGGGCAGGCGCTGCCCGGTGCTGGGGCGCATATGTATGGACCAGCTCATGGCGGACGTGACCGGGCTGCCGGAGGCGAGCATGGGCGACCGGGTGACCCTCATAGGCCGGGACGGCGGGGAGGAGATATCCGCCGGGGAGGTGGCGGGCTGGGAGGACACCATCAGCTATGAGGTGGTCTGCGCCCTGTCAAAGCGCGTGCCGAGGGTGTACCTGAAGGACGGCAGGGTGGAGAGCATATATAATCAGCTGCTTTCAGAGTAAATATCAGCGCCTTCAAAGGGCATAATAGCCCTTGGGAGGTGCTGTTTTATGGAAAAGCCAAAGAGAAAGATAGACTATAGGGAGCACGAGGAGCCGGCGGGGGAGCAGTTTCCGGACATATCAAATGTGGCCTCTGCCAATGAGTGCACCGGGCTGATGTACAAGACCCCGAAGGACGGGGAGGAGTGGGAGAGCTACCAGGAGCTCTCCTCCATGGCGATACCGAAAAAGAAGCGCCGGGAAAAGTGAAAGGGGCGGGGCGACCCGCTTCTTTTTTGTGGAAAAAACAGGTTGCAATATGCCCGGGCCGGTGATATACTGGTAATGTTTAAAAGCTCACCGAGTTTACAAAGAAGGAAGTGTCAGAAGCTATGAAAAAGCGTGTTCTCTCCCTGCTCATGGCTGTGGCAATGCTGGTATCAGTGCTGCCGGCTATGAGCGCCTCTGCTGCCAAGGGGCAGAAATTCTCCGATGTGTACCGGGGGAAATGATTTGCAAAGTATGTCTATCCGGTGTCCGAGGCCGGGATTATCAACGGCGACGGCAAGGGCAAGTTCAACCCCGGCAGCAAGCTCAAGCGCTGTGACGTTATCACCATGCTGTCTCTCTCGGCAAAGACTCCCGAGGAGCTCAAGGAGTATGAGGATATGGAGCTGTGCCCGGACTCCAAGCAGGGCCAGTGGTACACAAAGTCTGTAAACTGGGCCGCCCAGGAGGGGATTATCCCGGCGGGCGAGAACTTCAGGCCCAAGGACGATATCACCCGCATGGAGACAGTTGAGCTGGTATATTCCATGCACAAGGCACACCCCGAGGTGGTGCCACTTACCCCTGTGAGGGACCCCCTGACGTTCCCTGACACCGCCGGCCTGTCCTCTGAACAGAAGGAGGCCCTTGACGCCTGCACCAGCGGCAACGTCATCGACGGCACAGGCTCCGGCGCCTTTGACCCTTCAGGCCTTCTGCAGAGGGACCAGGCCTCCAGGATAATCTGCGATATGCTGGAGCTTGAGACCTGGGAGGACTCAAGGATTCCCGAGAAGCCGAAGCCGCAGTTTGTGGCCCCCACAACAGGGTATAAAAACGGCGCTACATATGTGGAGTTCGACCCCCAGTTCTTTAACGGGAAAATAGCCCTGGCTAACGGCAGGCTCGACTCGGCGGCCTCCTACAGCAGCATCCTCAGCGGCCAGAACGCCTATATCGCCGTGAACGGAGCGATGTTCAACCACCTTAACGGCGCAAATACCACCTACGGCTCCTTTGTGAGCAATGGCAAGGTGCTGCGCATTATGAGGCCTGATACCGCGGGCGTAAAGCGCGAGGCCGCTTTCGTAATTGATTCCAACGGCAAGGCCAGTATTCAGTGGATGAATATAAACCAGAAGATAGACCGGGTTGACTCCGGTACCAAGGCCATTGAGAGCGTGGGACTGAACACGACTGTGGGGAACAACGACGGCTCCCGCATGGTGTATACCAGCGAGTTTGCCTCAAAGGTCAGCGGCAAGGTGGCATACGCCTTTGCCGTTGACAGTAGCAACACTATCACGAAGGTTTATACCTCGGCTTCCGACGTGCCGGTGCCCAAGGGCGGCTATGTGCTGTTCACAAGGATGGCCCGTGACCCCTGGCCCGACAGGTTTTTCACCCTGGCCAAGGCCGGTGACAAGCTGAAGCGTACCTTTGAGTATGTGGGCTCCACAGTCCAGGATGTCCAGACACTTATCTCCTGCGGCCCCACCGTGCTGAAAAAGGGCGCAATCTTCACAAACTACGCCTCTGAGGGCAACTACGACGACCATGTGCTTGGCAGCGGGACCCATATGCTCCTAGGCGTGAAGGCGGACGGCAAGGCGGTCATAGCCTACGCCAGCGGCAGCCAGCAGAGCATGGGCAATATTATGAAGTCCCTGGGCTGCACAAGCGCCATAAATGTTGACGGCGGCGCATCCACCTATCTTAGCTGCAACGGAAAGACCTTTATAACGCCAGGCAGGAACCTTACAAATATGCTGGTCTTCACTAAAAAATAAGGAGCTAAATATTATGCAGAACATAGACCAAAGGCTCACTGCAGTGCGCCCAAGCCCCCGGCAGCTTGCCCTCCAGCAGATGGAGTTCTATGCCTTTGCCCACTTTACGGTGAACACCTACACCGGCCTTGAGTGGGGGGACGGCACCGAGGACCCGGGGATATTTAACCCCCTGGAGTTCGACGCCTCCCAGTGGGTCTCCGCCCTGAAAGCGGCGGGGATGAAGGGTCTGATACTCACCTGCAAGCACCACGACGGCTTCTGCCTGTGGCCCAGCAAATATACCCGGCACACCGTCGCCGCCAGCCCCTTCCGGGGCGGCAGGGGGGATGTGGTAAGGGAGGTCTCCGACGCGTGCAGGGAGGGGGGCATAAAGTTCGGGGTGTACCTGTCCCCCTGGGACAGGCACCAGCCCTGCTACGGCTCGGGCAAGGAGTACGACGACTATTTTGTGGGCCAGCTTACAGAGCTGCTCACAGGCTACGGCGAGATATTCGCCGTCTGGTTTGACGGGGCCTGCGGCGTGGGGCCCGGCGGAAAGAAGCAGGCCTATGACTGGGAGAGGTACTACGAGACGGTCAGGCGGCTGCAGCCGGGGGCCTGCATGAATGTGTGCGGGCCGGATATCCGCTGGTGCGGCAATGAGGCCGGGAGCACCCGGGAATCGGAGTGGAGCGTTGTGCCCAGGCGCATGAGGGACACGGAGAAGATAGCGGCGGACAGCCAGCAGGCGGACAGTGAGGAGTTCCGCCAGAGGGAGGTCAGCGCCACGGATATGGACCTTGGCAGCAGGGAGATACTCCGGGGGGAGACAGAGCTTATCTGGTATCCCGCCGAGGTGGACACGTCCATACGCCCCGGATGGTTTTACCACCCGGAGGAGGATGACAAGGTCAAGGGCCTTGAGGAGCTGTTCGACACGTACCTGCGCTCGGTGGGTGGCAACGCGACGCTGCTGCTGAATATACCCCCGGCAAAAAGCGGCCTGTTCCATGAAAACGACGTGTCGCGCCTTAGGGAGCTGGGGGAGCGCATAAATAAAGCCTTCGCCGATAACCTGCTTGTGGGCGCGGAGCTCTCTGCAGAGGGCGCGGAGCCCGGGCATGGGATAGACTGCGCCAGGGAGGACGGCTATGGGGAATATTTTAAGGGGAGCGGCAGCTCCTGCGAGATAACCGTCAGGTTCCCGAAAGAGACAGAGGTCTCCTATATCATGCTCAAGGAAAATATTACAGACAGCCAGAGAATCGAGCGCTTTAGGATATTTGACGGCGGCAGGCTGCTCTTTGAGGGCACGGTGGTGGGGTACAAGAAGATTGTACGCCTGCCCGAGCCTGTGAGGACCGGGCTGCTGCGCATATGTATAGACGACTCGCGGTGCTATCCCACGCTCTCATTTCTGGGCGTATACTGAAGACACAAAACCGGACCCTGTAAAAGGGGCCCGGTTTTTTTGTGTTTAGTGGGATTTTCAGCTCTTTTTTGGTGCGAAGCCGGGCTCTTTTCCCCTCTTCTGCAAAAGGGCGATTCCCGCGAACACCAGCCCCAGCATTACAAGTGAGGCGGCTATAGTCACAGGGGCGCTGCGGGAGAAGCCAGCCACTATGTAGCCCAGAAAGCACACCGCCGCCACTAAAGTGGCATAGGGCAGCTGGGTCTCAACGTGGCGCAGGTGGTCGCACTGGGCGCCGGTGGAGGCCAGTATGGTGGTGTCGGAGATGGGGGAGCAGTGGTCGCCGTAGACGGAGCCCGCCAGGGTTGCTCCCAGGGAGGGCATGAGCACGGCGGCTCCGGCGGGGCCTGAGCATATCATGGAGACGATGGGCAGGAGTATGCCGAAGGTGCCCCAGGCGGTGCCCATGGAGAAGCTTAAAAAGGCCGCGACCGCGAAGACGATGGCGGGTATCAGGCTCATGGAGATATGCCCGCCGGAGACTACGCTGCTCACAAAGTTCCCGGTGCCTATCATCTCGCGGCAAACGCCGCCCAGAGCCCAGGCCAGGATAAGTATGGTGAGGGCGGGTATCATGGTCTTGATACCGTCGATAATGCCGGACATGAACTCCTTCATGGTCATTATCCTCCTGGGCAGGTACATGACAAGGGCCACAAGCAGCCCCGCGAAGGTGCCCAGGGTGAGCCCGGCTACCGGGTTCTGGCCTATGGCCTCGGCAAAGCTCACGCCCTGGAAGAAGCCCCCCACATATGCCATGCCCAGGATGGCGGTGATAATAAGGGTGACGATGGGCAGCACCAGGTCCAGCACCGTGCCCTTGGGCTCTATGGCGCTCTCCATGGTGCCGGAAGCCTCAGGGGGGTACTGGGGTGACTCCTCTGCCTTCTTCATGGGCCCGAAGTCAAAGCTCGTGGCGCTGAGGAAGAACACCATTGCAATGGTGAGCAGGGCGTAGAGGTTAAAGGGGATGGTCTGCACAAAGGCCCCAAGCCCCCCGGCCTCCTCCACCTCCGAGGCCACGGCAACCGCCCAGCTTGAGATGGGGGCGATAATGCAGATTGGCGCGGCGGTGGCGTCCAGAAGGTATGAGAGCTTTTCCCGGGATATCTTATGCTTGTCGGTAATGGGGCGCATTACGGTGCCGACGGTAAGGCAGTTGAAGCCGTCGTCCAGGAAAATCATCAGGCCCAGCAGCGCGGTGGTGAGCTTGGCTGAGCGCCGGGTCCTAATGCGCCTGATGGCCCACTGGCCATAGGCGGCGGTGCCCCCTGAGCGGGTGACTGTAACCACCAGGGAGCCCAGCAGGACCAGGAAGATTATCATATAACCGTTGTCCCCGATTTTCACGGCCATCATGTCAAAGACGTATGTAACCGCCCGGAGCAGGCTGCTGCCGGTGGAGAAGCAGTACACGCACATGCCGGTGAATATCCCCAGGAACAGGGACGAGTACACCTCCTTGGTGAGCAGGGCCAGGGTGATGGCTACCACCGGCGGCAGTATTGAAAGCCAGCCGGCGTCTATCATTTCTAATCCCATAATTATCTCCTCCTGTTTTGCTTTTGAAAATTTTACTTTTGAAAAGTATACCATAATAGTATACTTCTTTGGGGGCATTTTGGCAAGGGGGAATCCTTTGATTTTTGGGGATATTTGTGATATAATCAAAATCAAAAGAAATCTGGAAGCTGTATGTCATATTTATGCCTGAAGGCTGTCTATATAGATGAGAGGAGGATTTCCAGGCCAACGACGATATTATAGGCGCGAAGGTCTATAAATTTGACGAAAATATTGTGGTGGATATAGACGGTAAGTATTGGCTCTATGAGCTGGTATACAACTATATGGACTAGGGGGAATTTTAAATGACGCTGTATCTTGCATATGGAAGCAACCTGAATCTAACTCAGATGGCAGAGCGCTGCCCGGGGGCGAAGGCCGTGGGGAAAGGGGAGCTTCCCGGCTGGCGGCTGGCCTTCCGGGGCGCACAGCGGGGGTACTACCTGACGCTGCTGCCGGAGCCGGAGGGGAAAGTGCCGGTAGGGGTGTGGGAGGTCACGCCGGAGGATGTAAGGAGGCTGGACGAGTACGAGGGGTATCCGGAGTTTTACTATAAAACGGAGCTGGAGGTGGAGTACAGTTCCGGCGGTGAGGAGCGCCGGGAGCGGGCGCTTATCTACATAATGAGAGAAGGCTATGGCCCGGGCGCGCCAACTGAGGCGTACTATCAAGGGTGTGTTGAGGGCTTCAGGTCCTTCGGCCTTGACACTGCCGGGCTGGAGGCGGCCTATAGGGAGGTAAGGTAGGGGTGCAACAGGCGGTTGCTTTTATTTCCCGGCTGGATATGCTATGATAATAGTACTATAGTATCGAAAGGTGGGATTTAGAATGGAGACTAAGGATATTATTGTGGATTTAAGGACTAAATCGGGCATGTCCCAGGAGGAGCTTGCGGAGAAGGTGTTCGTCACCCGCCAGGCGGTGAGCCGCTGGGAAAATGGGGAGACCACGCCGGGGACAGACACGCTGAAGCTGCTGTCAAAGCTCTTTGACGTGTCCATAAACACGCTGCTGGGCTCCCCGAGGCAGCTTATCTGCCAGTGCTGCGGTATGCCCCTTGACGACGGCTCCGTAAGCCGTGAGACTGACGGAAGCGTCAACGAGGACTACTGCAAGTGGTGCTATACGGACGGCAGGTTTGTGTATGAGGATATGGACTCCCTGCTGGATTTTCTTTCGGAGCATATGGCAAATGAGAGCTTTACAAAGGAGCAGGCCAGGGAGTATTTCAGTAAGGAGCTGCCGAAGCTCCGGCACTGGGCGAAGGGCTGAGATGAAATTTTGCAGGGCGGACCATTGTGGTCTGCCCTGTTTGCTTATGTTATGCTTATAGCTTAAGCTATTGCATAGCCCCCATGGAAATGAAGATTATTCCCGAATACGGTGCTTTTCATCAATTCCACGGAGATTTTCCCGGAAAAACATGGATTTATCCTTGCAGAAACCGCGGTTTTGCTGTAAAATAAAATTATGAATTTTTTGCGAACGAAAGGATTGTGGATTTATGCAGGAACAAAATGCGGGAGGCCTTTTCCCAAAGCGTCCCTTCAGGACCCACGGCGGCGCGCCGGTGCCGCACCATAAGAACACCTCCGGCGGGCAGTCGAAGACCATGCCGCCCCCACAGCGGGTGATACTGCCCATGCAGCAGCATATCGGCGCGCCCTGCAAGCCGGTGGTGAAAAAGGGAGACCATGTGTATCTCGGGCAGGTAGTGGGTGACAGCGAGGGGTATGTGAGCGCCCCTATACATGCCTCTGTGTCCGGGACGGTGGCGGAGATAAGGAACGTAATGCTCACAGGGGACAGGCCTGTGGAGGCGGTGGTAATCGACTCCGACGGGCTTATGGAGCCGGACCCCTCTATAAAGCCCCCGGAGCCCATCAAAGACAAGAAGTCCCTGGCTGAGGCGGCGCGGGCTTCGGGGCTTGTGGGCCTTGGGGGAGCTGGCTTCCCGGCCCATGTGAAGCTGAATGTGCCGGAGGGCAAGAATATTGACACGCTTATTATAAACGTGGCGGAGTGCGAGCCCTATGTGACCTCGGACCATAGGGAGGCCCTGGAGAACGGCAAAAACGTGCTGGACGGTATCTATAAGGTAAAGGAGATTCTGGACGTGCACAGGGTGCTGATAGCCGTCGAGGACAATAAGCCCGACGTCATAGCGGAGCTCCACCGGATTGCGGACAATGGGGAGATGGACCCGAAGGACGAGGTCAGGGTGCTGGCACTAAAGAGCCGCTACCCCCAGGGGGCCGAGAAGGTGCTGGTCCAGGCCTGTACCGGGAGGAAGGTCCCGGCTGGGGGACTGCCTGCGGACGTGGGGTGTCTGGTGATGAATATAGCCTCGGTGTCCTTCCTTGCAAGCTTTATGCGCACAGGAATGCCGCTGACGAAAAAGCGCGTGACCATAGACGGCTCGGCCGTAAAGGAGCCCCAAAATGTGATAGTGCCAATCGGCACGCCCATTAAAGACGTGATAGAGTTCTGCGGCGGCTATAAGTCCGAGCCCAGGAAAATGCTTATGGGCGGGCCTATGATGGGCATAGCGATAGTCGGCGACGAGCTGCCCATATTAAAGCAAAACAACGCTATTCTTGCCTTTGATGAGAACGAGGCGAAAATGTATGAGACCACCGACTGCATACGCTGCGGGCGGTGCGTGGCGGCGTGCCCCATGAACCTTATGCCTACAAAGCTTGAGAAGGCCGCCCAGAAGAAGGACACGGAGGCCCTTATGGAGCTGGACGTTATGACCTGCATGGAGTGCGGCTGCTGCGCCTTCTCGTGCCCTGCGGGGCGGCGGCTGGTGCAGAGTATCCGGCTTGGCAAGGCCTATGTGAGAAAGGCAGGGAAAAAGTAAATGGATAAGCTTATAGTATCGTCTTCCCCGCATTTTAACGGCAGGAAGACCACCCAGAATATTATGCTGGACGTGATAATCGGCCTTATGCCCGCGTCCGTGGCCTCTATAATCATCTTCGGGCCAAGGGCCTTTTTGGTAATTGCGGTGTGCATAGCCAGCTGTGTACTCAGCGAGTACCTGTCCCGAAAGGCAATGAAGCGGCCCCAGACCGTCATGGACCTGTCGTGTATTGTGACCGGCCTTTTGCTGGCCCTGAACCTGCCGGTTACTATCAACCCCTTAATAGCGGCCTTCGGCGGCGTGATAGCCATAGTTGTGGTAAAGCAGATGTTCGGCGGTATCGGGCAGAACTTTGTGAACCCGGCCCTCACCGCCAGGATAGTGCTGATGAACTCCTTCCCCGCCCGGATGACCCACTGGGCGGCGGCCTTTGACTACGGTGCCACCGCCGACGCGGTGACTACCGCCACGCCCCTTGCCACCTATGTGAGCTTTAGTGAGACTGGCGGGCATATCCCTTACCTGGACATGCTCCTGGGCACCCACGGCGGGTGCCTGGGGGAGACCTGCGCCCTGGCTATTTTAATCGGCGGGCTGTACCTTATTGTGCGCAATGTGATAAGCCCGGTGATACCCGTTACATATCTCGCCACTGTGGCGGTGTTCTCGGCAATACTGGGCCGGGACCCGCTGTTTGACCTGCTGGCGGGGGGCCTGATGCTGGGCGCGTTCTTTATGGCTACGGACTATACCACCAGCCCCCTGTACTTTAAGGCGCGGATAGTCTTCGCCATAGGCTGCGGGCTGATGACGATTATTATAAGGGAGTTCGGCTCCCTGCCCGAGGGCGTCAGCTACTCAATAGTGCTTATGAACATTATAACCCCCCTTATCGAGCGCTATGTGAAGCCCACATCCTTCGGCAGGCCGAAAGCGAAAAAGAATAAGGAGGGAGCGGCATGAACGGCTTGAACGCTAAATCCGTACTGGCCCCGGCGGCTGTCCTTTTGGTGATATGTATACTGGTCTCGGCGGCCCTGGCGGGGACTAACCTGCTCACCCGGGACCGTATAGCCCAGGCCCAGGCGAAGAAGGCCGAGGAATCAAGGATGGTGGTGCTCCCCGGTGCGGAGAGCTTTGAGGAGCTTGACGGCCACTATGTGGGAAAGGACGGCGGCGGAAACGCCGTAGGCTATGTCTTTGAGACCGAGGGCAAGGGCTACGGCGGCACCGTGAAGGTGATGACCGGTATTGGTACCGACGGAAGCATAACCGGCGTGGTGATACTCAGCCACAGCGAGACCCCGGGCCTTGGGGCCAACGCCGAGAAGGAGAGCTTCAGGGAGCAGTATAAGCAGCCTGTCGCAAATAACGTGGGCGGCATTAAGGTCGTGAAGTTCCAGGCCCCGAAGGATGGGGAGATACAGGCCATGACCGGGGCGACTATCACCAGCGCCGCCGTTACAAACGCGGTGAACAGCGCTGTAGAGCAGTACCAGAATGCCTACCAATCTGAGGGAGGTAACTAAAATGGACGGAAAAAAGAGCCTTTTACAGGAATTTACCAAGGGTATCATAAAGGAGAACCCGGTGCTGCGGCTGGTGCTGGGCTGCTGTGCAACCTTGGCGGTGACTACGGCTGCGAGCAACGCCATAGGCATGGGGGCGGCGACTACGTTTGTGCTGGTCTGCTCCAACGCGGTGATTTCACTGCTTCGGAATGTGATACCCAATAAGGTGCGCATACCGGCGTTTATCACGATTATTGCCGGCTTTGTGACCATAGTGCAGCTATTTATCAAGGCCTTCTCACCGGCGCTGGACACGGCCTTGGGGGTGTTCCTGCCCCTTATCGTTGTGAACTGCATTATTTTGGGCCGGGCCGAGATGTTCGCCAGCAAGAACAAGGTGCTGCCCTCTATTATAGACGGCCTGGGCATGGGCGTGGGCTTCACCGCCGCCATGCTGGCAATGGGCATAATCCGTGAGCTTTTCGGCGCGGGGACGGTCTTCGGGCTGCCTGTGCTCTCGGGCTTTATGGAGCCAATCATCATATTCCTGCTGCCTCCCGGGGGCTTCTTCGTGTTCGGTATGCTCATCGCTTTGTCGGGCAAGCTCTCGAAGGAGGGCAGGGCCCCCGAGTCTACCGGCTGCGCGGGCTGCCCCCTGGCGGCCTCATGCTCCAGGATAACCGAGAAGGAGGGTAAATAATGGACGCTCAAATGATACGCTCCCTGGTGGCTATATTTTTAGCGGCTATACTGACGGAGAACTATGTCTTAAACAAATTCCTGGGCATCTGCCCCTTTTTAGGCGTCTCCAAGAAGCTGGACACGGCCTTCGGCATGAGCTGCGCGGTGACTGTAGTTATGGTGATTGCCACGGCGGTGACCTGGCCCCTTTATACCTATGTGCTGGTGCCCCAGGGCCTGGAGTATTTGCAGACCCTGGTGTTTATCCTGGTGATAGCCGCCCTGGTGCAGCTTTTGGAGACGGCCCTTCGCAAGTATATGCCCCCCCTCTACAACTCCCTTGGCATATACCTGCCACTTATCACCACCAACTGCGCCGTGCTGGGCGTGACAATGCTGGTGCTGGAGAAGGGGGCCGCCGACCCCAGCTTCGGCTTTGTCCAGTCCCTGGTGAACGCCTTCGGCTCCGGCGTGGGCTTTTTAGTTGCCATGCTGCTTTTTGCCGGGGTGCGGGAGCGCCTGGAGGACTGCGATATCCCCGAGACCTTCCGCGGCCTGCCCATAACGCTGGTGGCGGCGTCCCTGGTGGCGGTGTCCTTCCTCGGGTTTAATGGGGTTGTGGACAGACTGGCGGGGTGAAAATATTTGAATAGAATGCGACCAAAGCACAGCAAGGAGAAATCACTATGAAACAAAACCGAGACCTCAGAAAAGCCCTGGCACTGATACTGGCAATGTTTATGCTTGCCTTTTCCGGATGCAGCCACAGCGCCCCGGAGAGCGGCGGGTCCTCTGAGGGCTCAAGCGAGCCCGCCAAAACGGAAAAGCAGACGGTGGCCGTCTGTATGGATATGGATATTGGCCATGAGGGTCAGAGCACTTCCATGCTCAAGGACATTATAAAAGACTGTGTCCCGGAGTTTATGGAGAGCTATAAGCTTGAAATAGAATCTGTCCCGGGTACTGGGAGCGACAGGGAGCCAGCCCTGGACCGTATAAGGGTGGAGATGATGGCCGGAGAGGGCCCGGATTTGTTCCTGTGCGTGAGCCCCCGGGCGGCAGACCCGGAGCTTATGCCGCCGAGAGAGCGGGAGACAGGGCTGTTCCCCTACCCCAGGGCGATGATGAAAAGGAAAATGTTCCTGCCTCTGGACGAGTATATCGAGGGAGCAGAATACATGGAATGGGACAAGCTGTACCCGGAAATCATGGCTGCCGGGAAGAACGATGAAGGCCAGCAGATACTGCCAATAAGCTGGAGCATGGACTTCACCCGCTTTGACGCTGAGAGCTACACTCCGCCGGAGGGCCTGCCCATGTCCTTTGATGAAATGCTTGAGAGTAATGACCCCGGGATAAAATATGCCATATTGTACTCCAGCTTCGGCGGCAGCCTGGGTATGCTGGCTGACTATGAGAATGACGCTCCAGCCTTTACAGAGGAGGAGCTCATGGCCCAGCTCGAGGGCCACCGTGAGCACCGTGAGCACCGCACCATGGAGCTCTCTGAGAGTCTGGGCCACCCGAGCGAGGTTACTTTAGGCCGTCTCAACGCGGCCCTCTTTACCCAGTACGACCCCGACAGCGTGCTCATACCCCAGTACAACAGGAACGGCGGCGCGACCGCTAATATCACGACCTTCGGAGCGGTGAACATCAACACGAAGGCGCCCGAGGGGGCATTCCGGATTTTAGATGTGCTCATGAGTAAGGAGGTGCAGAGGGATTCGGAGCTGTTCTCCATGGACAGGGGAGCGCCGGTGCATATGGAGCTGCTCAGCTCTGAGGAGAAGGTCAACGCGCCCTTTGAGCGGGCTAACGGCAAGACAGAGCCGAAATGGTGGCTCTCCGACTACAACTATGACAGGCTGCAGGAGCTCATAAAACAGATAAACGCTGTGGACTTCGTCACGCCCGTGCACCACGAGCTCACAGAGCTGTACCGGACGTATATGCAGGCCGAGACTCCTGAGGAGAGGGAGAAGCTGGCAGGCAAGGCCTATACTGAGGTAAAGATGATGCTGGCCGAGAGCTAGCCAGAGAAAATATCCTCCGGGGCCCTGCCCCAGAAAGGAATGTGACAAAAATGGAAATGCTGACACCAATAATGATTGTAGGGGTGATAGGCCTTCTGGCAGGGATAGTCCTGGCGGTGGCCTCCATCGTTATGGCCGTGCCCAAGGACGAGAGGGCCGAGGCCCTTGAGGCCATACTGCCCGGGGCAAACTGCGGGGCCTGCGGCTACTCAGGCTGCCCGGGCTATGCGGCGGCAATGGCAAAGGGCGAGGCCGTGCCGGGGCTCTGCTCTCCCGGTGGGGCCGACGTGGCGAAAAAGTGCGGGGAGATACTGGGCTCCGTGGACGTGGAGATGGAGCGCAGGGCCGCCTTTGTGCACTGTATGGGCAGTGCCGACAACACCACCGAGAAGATGGAGTACGACGGCCTTGAGGGCTGTACTGCCGCGTCCCTGCTGGGCGGCGGGGCCTCAAGCTGCCGCTTCGGGTGCCTGGGGCTTGGGGACTGCCTTAGGGTGTGCGACTACGGCGCCATTAAGATATGCAACGGCGTGGCGGTTATAGACGCCGAAAAATGCGTGGCCTGCGGCAAGTGTGAGAAGGCCTGCCCCAAGGGGCTCATAAAGCTGGCCCCGGTGAAGCAGATGGCTGTGGTGCGCTGCTCAAGCTGTGATAAGGGCAAGGACACCATGCAGAGCTGCAAGGTGGGCTGCATAGGCTGTATGAAGTGCCAGAAGATCTGCGAGGCGGGGGCTATAACCGTGGGGAGCGGCCTTGCCGTTGTGGACCCGGATAAGTGCACCGGCTGCGGCAAATGCGCCGAGGCCTGCCCAAGGCACATAATCACCATGTGCGGGGTGCAGTGAAATGCCCGGAATAACCAGGCAGGAGCTGAGGGAGAGGGTATCCTCAGGGAAGCTTGACTCCCTCTACGTCCTCTGGGGGGAGGAAAAGCTGCTGCTGAAGCCCGCCGCGGGGAAGCTGATAGACAGGGCCTCCGGGGAGGGCTTCCCTGAGTTTAACAGCGTCCGCTTTACAAACGACTCCGAGGCTGAGAAGATAGCCGCCGCAGTTGAGGCCCTGCCCTTTATGGCTGAGCATAAATGCGTTGCGGTGTCGGACTTTGACCCGGAGACAAAATCCTCCGAGGACCTGGAGCGTATCTGTTCGCTTATGGAGGACCTGCCGGACACGGCCACCCTGGTGTTCTACTACCCCACCATTGATATTCCCAAAAAGAGGCCCGCAAAGTGGAAAAAATTCCTGGACAGGGCGGAGAAGCACGGCTGTACGGTGGACTTCCAGAAGATGGGGGACGGGGATATGTACAGGATGATGAGAAAGGGTGCCCAGCGCCAGGGCTGCGAGCTGCCGGAAAAAAGCTTTTACAGGCTTATGGAGTATGCTGGAAAAGACCTTAACACCCTTAGCAGGGAGATTGAAAAGCTCTGCGCCTATACTCTGGGCATGGGCAGGGAGGAGATAACCCCGGAGTGTGTGGAGGAGCTGACCCCGAAGAGCGCCGAGATAAAGGTGTTTAAAATGGTGGGGGATTTGACAGCGGGAAGATATGAGGCGGCATATAATGGACTGGACCAGGTGCTCTCCCAGGGGGAGGACCCTGTGTCGGTGCTGGGAGCCATGGCCTCGGCCTATATCGATATGTACAGGGTGAAGACCGCTCTTGAGAGCGGGCTTACAAGCAGCGCCGTCACCGAATACGCCCCCGAGTATAAGGGAGGGGGCAGCTTCAGGCTGAGAAACGCCGAGCGCTCCTCAAGAAGGCTGAGCCTTAGGAGCATAAAGAAATGCCTGGAGCTGCTTGTGAATGCGGATATGTCCCTGAAGGGCTCGAGCCTTGACCCGAGGCTTGTGCTGGAGGGGCTTATGTCCAGGCTGCTGATGGCGGTGCAGGGCTCATGAGGGTGAAGGAAGCGGTTATAGTGGAGGGTCGCTGCGATAAGGCAAAGCTCAGCTCCCTTATAGAGGGCACGATAGTGGAGACCGGGGGCTTTGCCATATTTAACGACCGGGAGAAGCTGGAGCTGATACGGCGGCTGGCTGAGAGGCGGGGGGTCATAATCCTGACGGACAGCGACGGCGCGGGCTTCCTTATCCGAAGCAAGCTGAGCTCCTGCCTGCCCCCGGAGCAGGTGAAGCACGCCTATACCCCGGATGTCTACGGCAAGGAGCGCCGCAAGGCAAGGCCCTCCAAGGAGGGCAAGCTGGGGGTCGAGGGGATGGACCTTCCAGTATTGGAGGAGTGCCTGAGAAGGGCGGGGGCCACAATAGAGGACGCCCCAGCGGCAAAGGGGCATGACGGGCTCACAAAGGCCGACATGTACGAGCTGGGCCTCAGCGGGGGCGGGGGCTCGGCAGAGAGAAGGAGGGCCCTGCAAAAGCGGCTGGGCCTCCCGGAGAGGCTCTCGGCAAACGGGCTGTTGCAGGCGCTGAATTCACTATACACAAAACAGGAGCTTGAGAAGCTTTTATCACTGGAAGGAGAGGATACCCCATGAAAAAATACTTTCTCTTTGACCTGGACGGCACCCTTGCCGACACCGGGCAGGGCATAACCGAGTGCGTACAGTACGCCCTCTCTGAGCTGGGCTGGACGCCCCAGGAGGAGGGGTTCCTGCGGCAGTTTGTGGGGCCGCCCCTAATGGACTCCTTCCGGGAGTTTTGCGGCATGGGGGAGAACGAGGCAAAGCGGGCCATAAAAATTTACAGGGAGCGCTATAACGCGGCGGGGCTGTATAAGAGCCCATTATATCCCAATATTGACAGGCTCCTGGCCCGGCTGAGCTCCGGCGCCACCCTCTGCGTGGCTACCTCCAAGCGGGAGGAGGGGGCCAGGAAGATACTGGCTATGAGGGATATCGAGCGGTACTTCACCTATGTGGTGGGCGACGACGGCACAAGGCCCACCAAGGCCCATGTGATAGACCAGGCCCTAAGGCTCCTGGGGGAGCCGCCCCTTTCAGAGGTGGTGATGATAGGGGACAGGAGCTATGACATAGAGGGGGCAAAGTGCTGCGGCATAGAGAGCATAGGCGTGGGCTACGGCTACTCCGCCCCTGGGGAGCTGGAGGAGGCCGGGGCCGAGTATACGGCCGGGGACGTGGGGGAGCTCACAAGGCTCTGCACGGCGATGTCCGGGGCAAAGGACAATACCGCCGACGGCAGGGAGCGGGCCCAGCTGTTCCTGGACCTGTATAAGCAGGTTGAGGATGAGCTTGAGGACAAATTCAGGAACTCCCGAAGGCATTACACCAGCGCGGTGTATGAGTTTATAAAGGACTATGAGAGCGCCCCTATAAGGGATAAGCTGGACATATGCAGGCATATCAGGAACCTTATGGCCCACAGCGCCAATATGGACGGCGAGCCGGTGGTGGTGCCGTCGCAGCCGGTGGTGGAGGCTCTGAGGGAGGTGCTGGACTTTGTGCAGAGGCCGCCGCTGGCTATCGACTACGCCACCCGGGGGGACCGGGTGCTAAAGGTGGGGGCGGCACAGAAGGTCCTGCGGGTCATGGAGCTTATGGAGAAAAACGGCTACTCCCACGTGCCGGTCATGAAGGAGGACCGGTTCTATGGGGTGTTCAGCTCCGGCTCGGTTATGCGCTATCTCCTGAAAAACCGTGGCAGGGGCCTGACGCCGGAGACCACCATAAAGGACATGAGGGGGTACCTGGCGGTTGAGGAGCACGTGGAGAACTATGAGTTTGTGCCTGCCGACGCTACATATATCTATGTGCGGGGGCGCTTCGAGCAGGTGCGGGCCAGGAATAAGCGGGTTTCCGTCATATTCATCACCCGGGACGGCAAGCCCGACCAGCCCCTTCTGGGAATGCTGACCCCTTGGGACGTACTGGGGGAGAGCTGAAATATAAAACGTCCGGCCCCATTTGAAACCGGGGCCGGGCGCTCTGTTATATATTTTAAAATTACTTTTTTATTGTCTTCATCAGCAGGGTGATAAGGGTCTCCTTTTCCACGCCTGTGAGGGGGGCGGTCACCTCGTTGCCCCACTGGCCAAGGTATTTGCGGATGGTGGGGGTGAGGCCCTGCCCGCTCTCTGTGAGGTAGAGCTTATTCTGCCGCCGGTCGCTCTGGTCGGTCTCACGGTAGAGGTATCCAAGCTCCTCCAGCTTCTTTACCTTCCGGGCCACGCTGCACTTGTCAAGGTACAGGTGGCCTGAAACCGCGTCCTGGCTGGAGCCGGGGTGGCGGTCCACGTGGAGGAGTATCATGTACATCCCGCCGGAGAGGCCGTACTCCCTCAGCTTTTCCCCCATGAAGCGCTTGCGGCTGCGCATGAGGAAGGTGAGTGTGCGCCCAAGGTCCCGGCTGAAGCTGCTGCTCTCTCTGAGCTTTACCCGGCAGACCTCCTCAAACTTGAACTTTGCCGCCACGGTGATATGGTAGAGGGCGTCAAGTTCAGCGGCAAGCTCCCGGTCAGCTATGGCGGCTTCCCTGTCTTCGGACTCCAGCACCATTATAAGGTACTCGACCCCGAACAGGGTGGAGCCCACCCCGGTGGACCTGGCCCCGCCCCGCTTGTAGAAGTCTATGCGGCGGCGGGCGTAATCAGGGTCGGGGGCGGCCTCAGGGTCCTCCACCTCAAAGATTATCCTGCACCCCCGGCCCCTGAGCGCCTCCCGCATGAGCCTGAGGCATTCGGTGCCGACACCGGAGCCCCGGCGCTGGGGCTCCACGGCGAAGTAGTTGAGCAGGGCAGTCCTCGGGCTCTCCCCTCCGTCGGTGATGAACAGGGCATATGCCGCAAGGCCCTCACTGTCGAAGAAGCCCACCGAGTGCTGGAAGCCCTTGCGTATCAGCGGCTCCATCAGCTTCCAGGGCATTAGCTCGTCGGGAGGGAAGTCACGCTTTAGGCAGGGGGTATAGAGGCTGCCCATTTCTTCAATACTGAGGGTGCGAAGATACATAAAAGCCCGGTCCTTTCGATTAACAGTTTTACTATAGCTTTATATTATAACATAAAAATTCTTAAAGGGCAAGCTTTTGCTTAGTATCAGTTATTGCTTCGGGCTTTGATAATATAACGTAAGGCATGGCACTATTCCCCGGGGCTGTACATCTCAAAGCTGACAAGGCTGGCTATGGGAATGCGCTGTACAGCGTGGCGGTCCGGGCTGGCGGGAGCGCCTGACGCATACCCCACAGCTAGGATGTTGACCGGCTCCAGGCCCTGGGGGAGGGCAAATTCCCGGCGGATAATATCGGGCTTAAAATGGCATATCCATAATGTGCCCAGCCCCAGCTCCGTGGCCTCGAGCATCATATGGTCCGTCAGAATAGACGCGTCTATGTCCGAGGTGTTTTTGCCGTCCAGAGGGCGGGTCCAGGCCCTGGCGGGCTGGGAGCAGACAATTATAGCCAGGGGGGCGCCGTAAATATTCGCGGCTGTCCCTAGCTTGTCAAGGCCCTCCTGCTCCTGCACAACGATAAGCCGGACCGGCTGGAGGTTGGCGGCTGTGGGGGCCGCGTGTGCGGCTGACAGTATTTTCTCCAGCTTCTCAGGCTCCACTTTCCTGCCTGTGTACCCGCGGACTGAGCAGCGGGATTTTGCCATTTCCAAAAAGCTCATAAATAGTTCCTCCTGTTATTAAGCTTGAATCTTGGGTCTTTCTGTACTATAATTATAGCACAAACAAAAGCTATAGCAAGAATGCACTTTTAGGGTATATACTACCTGTTTGGAAAGTTAGGGGAGAAAATTATGATCGCTAAATGCAGGGGCGGGTACGACTGCCCGGTGGAGGCCACCATTGACCTGATAGGCGGGAAATATAAGTCTGTTATACTCTGGCACCTTATGGGCGGCACCCTGCGGTACAGCGAGCTGCACAGGCTGGTGCCCAGGGCCACGGACAAAATGCTGGCCCAGCAGCTCAGGGAGCTGGAGCGGGACGGGCTGGTGGACAGGAAGGTGTACCCTGTGGTGCCGCCGAGGACTGAGTATTCCCTGACGGACTTTGGCAGCAGCCTCGCCCCAATACTCTGCGCCATGTGCGACTGGGGCAGGGGCTATTTGGAAGGTCAGGGGCCCGGGCCCGCCCTTTGAACCGGCTAGGTATTTCCACCCTGACCCCCCTTGCCTTTTCGACAGTTTTCCTGTATAATAGGGAGAAATGAGACTCCAAGCCGAAAGGGATGACTATAATGAACGCCAGGCGTTCTCTGTTTATAACTATAACGGTGCTTTTAGTGGCGGTGATAGTGGCGGTATCCGCCCTCACACTGGCCCAGGGGCCCAGGACCAGCGCGGTGAATATGATAAGCCGCAACGGCTCCACCGCAGAGGTGGACGATATGTGGGAAGGCAAGATGACTATACGCTACTATGAGAATGTGGCAACCAGCAGATTTGGCCCGGGGGACTTTGCCGAGGAGGACGACACCGTGTCCTTTGTGGGCAGCGGCGACTCCTTTGTGGGCATATCCGTCAACGAGAAGAAGGGGGATATAGACTGGAACCAGGTTAAGGAAAGCGGCAATATAGACTTTGTAATGGTGCGCGTGGGGATTAGGGAGAAGAAGAAGGGCCGCATACGCGTGGACCAGAAGTTCCATGAGAACATGCAGGGCGCGGCCTCTGTGGGCCTGCCTGTGGGGGTGTACTTCTACTCAAAGGCCGTTGAGGACGCCGAGGCCAAGGAGGAGGCCAACTTTGTACTGGAGCAGATAAGGGAGTACGAGGTGAAATACCCCATTGGCATTTTCTGGGAGTACGACCTGAAGGAGGACGGCAGCCAGGACGAGACCTCCCGGACGGTGAGCCGCAACGGGGACCAGGTCACCGGGTACATAGACACCTTCTGCAGGATAATAAGCGTCGCGGGGCATACCCCCTGCTATTTCGCCGAGAAGGGCATGGCCTACACCAAGCTGGACCTGTCAAGGCTTGCGGGCTATGACCTGTGGTACGGCGAGTACAAGCCCTCCCCCAGCTTCTACTATGACTTTAAGATTTGGCAGTATACAGAGGAGGGGAAGGTGCCGGGCATACCTGAGCCGGTGCCGGTGAGCATTGCGCTTAAAAAATACGGCAGATAAGCTTTTGCCATGGAAAAGGGAGGCAGCTTTTGGATAGGGAAAATATAAAAAAGCTCTCGCTTATATGCGCGGGCGTGGCGCTTTTTGTGGTGGTGCTGACGGTGATAATCGCGTTTGTCACCGGCGGCTCCGATGGGGAGGAGCCGCCGGCTGAGCCGTCGCGGATTATCCCTGACGGTATGCGCCTTGTGGACGATATATACGACGGCGAGAAGATAATACCTGACTTTGACATCCCCGAGATGAAGTACGACCATGAGGGCTTCTCCACAGGCGAGGACGGCGTGACCAGGTATAAGAACGCCGCCGTGGGCATAGACGTGTCAGAGTTTCAGGGGGAGATTGACTGGTACGCGGTGAAGGCCGCGGGAATCGACTTTGCATTTATCAGGGCGGGCTACCGGGGCATGACCCAGGGGCTGCTGACCGAGGACAGCCGGTTTCAGGAGAACATGAAGAATGCCGAGAGCGCAGGGGTAAAGAGGGGCGTATATTTCTTCTCCCAGGCGGTGACCGAGAGCGAGGCCGCGGCGGAGGCCGACTTTATTATAGAGAAGCTGCAGGGGGAGAAGCTTGAGTACCCGATAGTATTTGACTGGGAGCCGCCGGTCCCCTCTGAGGAGCTGCCGGAGAGCAGCCTTCGGGCCCACGGCTGCACGGGGGAGACGGTGACGAAATGCGCCGCGGCCTTCTGCGAGCGGGTGAAGGAGGCGGGGTATATCCCGTGTGTCTACTTCAATAAGAACCAAGCATATAATTTTTATGATTTGGAAAAGCTCAGAAACTATGACTTCTGGTACGCTGAGTATAACCCCCTGCCGTCAATGGCGTACAGTTTCCGTATCTGGCAGTATACCGACGGCGGGAGCGTGCCGGGGATAGAGACCACTGTTGACCTGGATATCTGCATGGAGCCATACTAAGGAGTTTGTTTTAAGCGGTTAATTTTGGGCCGGGAAAAGGCCCTTTATGAGGTGAATACTGATGAAAACAATACGCAAAAAAATCACTGTCTGCCTTATGGCAACGGTCCTGGCAGCACTTGTGCTGGTGGGGTCGGCAAGCATAACCCTGAACTACCGCAGCACTCTTGCTACGGTGGAGCAGATGATGAGCCAGACCGCTACCCTGGCCGCAAGCCGGGTGGAGCAGGAGCTTTCGGCCTACAAGAACGTGGCTACGGACACGGGCCTTGTGAGCCAGCTGGCAGACCCTGATGTGCCGCTGGAGGAGAAGCAGGCGGTCATCGACGAGCGCGTGGCCCTGCACGACTTCCAGAGGGGCAATGTAATCGGCGCGGACGGTATCAGCATTTTCGACGGCAAGGACTACTCAGACCGTGAGTATGTGCAGGAGGCCCTGCAGGGGAAGACCTATGTTTCCGAGCCTCTTATCAGCAAGATAACCGGGGAGCTGTCCATTATGGTGGCGGCGCCGCTGTACTCGGCAGAGGGGAATATAGCCGGGGTGGTGTATTTTGTGCCCCATGAGACATTCCTCAACGACATAGTCTCCTCTATTAAGATAGGGGAAAACTGCCGGGCGTACATGATAAACAAGAACGGCGACACTATAGCCGACATAACACTCGAGACCATCACCACCCAGAACGTGGAGAACGAGGCTGCAAGCGACCCCTCCCTCAAGTCCCGCGCGGCCCTGCATGAGGCCATGCGCAGGGGTGAGAACGGCTTCGGGCGCATAAAGTCCGCCGACGGCCCAAGGTTCCTGGCCTATGCCCCGGTAGGAGGCACAGACGGCTGGAGCGTGGCGGTGGCCTCCCCGGAGATAAACTACCTTGCGGACACTTATTTCGGCATGTTCCTGAATGTGCTGGTGATTATCGTGTCAATTATGGCCTCCATAGTAGTGGCTCTGAAGCTCTCCAGCAATATCAGCAAGCCCATGCGGGCATGTGCCGCCAGGATGAAGCTTCTGGTGGAGGGCGACCTGGAGTCCCCGGCCCCTGAGGCTGTGGGCAGGGACGAGACAGCCGAGCTCACCCGCTCCACCGGGGAGATGGTGGCAGGGCTCAACACCATTATCCACGACATCGACTACCTCTTAAACCAGATGGCAAACCAGAACTTCGACATAGTTTCCGCCCATAGGGAGGCCTATGTGGGTGATTTCCAGAGCATATTAGGGTCCATGCGCAATCTGAAGACGGAGCTCAGCGGGACCATACGCCAGATAGACGCCTCGGCTGGGCAGGTGTCCAGCGCCAGCGGCCAGGTGTCGAACGGTGCCCAGACCTTGAGCCAGGGCTCCATGGAGCAGGCCAGCGCTACGCAGGAGCTGGCGGCAACTATAAACGAGATATCCGAGAGCGCCAAGCGCACCTCCCTGGCAGCCGAGGAGGCAGGACAGTTTGTGAACCAGGCCGGGGCGCAGCTGGGGGTGAGCGTGGGCTATGTTGGTGAGCTCAACACAGCAATGGGCAGGATATCCGAGTCCTCCCAGGAGATTAGCAAGATAATTGAGACCATTGAGAATATAGCCTTCCAGACCAATATACTTGCCCTGAACGCAGCTGTTGAGGCCGCAAGGGCAGGCACGGCGGGCAAGGGCTTCGCCGTGGTCGCGGACGAGGTGAGGAATCTTGCCAACAAGTCCGACCAGGCGGCAAAGGCCACAAAGAGCCTTATTGAGACGTCTATCGCCGCCGTCAGCGAGGGCAGCGAGGTGGTGGGCAAGGTCACCGGCTCCCTGGAGCAGACCAGCGTTTACGCCGGACATGTTACAGAACAGATGGACCTGGTGGTGGAGGCTGTGGAGAAGCAGACCGAGTCTATTGCCCAGATAACCGAGGGCGTGGAGCAGATATCCACGGTGGTGCAGAGCAACTCCGCCACTGCGGAGCAGAGCGCCGCTGCCAGCGAGGAGCTCTCGGCGGAGGCAAACGGCCTCAAGCAGCTGGTGGAGCACTTCACTCTGGCTTCGGAGTAAATCTGTGCAAGCCGCGCCAGGATTTATGCTGCCGGATATGGTATGATGTGTTCACATAAGGGGGCGGAAAATATGGCGACGGAATTTCTGCAGCAGGCTATAAACTTTATGGAGGCGCATATCCTGGAGGATATCAGCTATGTGGAGGCGGCTAAGGCCGTGGGCATGTCAGGGTACAGCTTCCACCGGGTGTTTAGCTTCACTGTGGGCATGACTGCCAACGAGTATATCCGTTCAAGGCGGCTGAGCCTTGCGGGGCAGGAGCTTCGAGAAGGGGGCATATCTGTTTTGGACGCGGCCTTAAAGTATGGCTACGAGTCCCCCGAGAGCTTCACGAAGGCCTTTGCAAAGTTCCACGGCTCCACGCCCAGGCAGGCAAAGAGCAAGGGAGCGGCGCTCCGGCTTTTCGACCCTCTTGTGATAAAAATTACCATAGGGGGCGGCAGTATGCTGGAGTACAGGATTGAGCACAGGGAGAGCATGAGGTTTGTTGTGGTGAAGCGCACTTTCGACAACGAGACACTTCTGGACGCCCAGGGGCGCAGTATCCCGGAGTTTTGGGCCGAGTGCACGGAGAAGGGGCTTATAGAGCCCATGAAGGACCTATGCCCGGCGGGCAGGAGGGACCTGTATGGTATTTGCGGCCCAATGCGGGCCAGTGAGACCGGGTTCTTCTACGGAATCGGCGTGCTGAACAGCGGGCGCATGGACGAGGGGGAATATGACCTCTGGGAGACGGAGCCCGCGGACTATGCGGTGTTCAAGTGCAAGGGCCCGGACGGGGAGTGTATTGGCGAGGCCTGGGACAGATTTTTTAAGGAGTTCTGTCCCCAGACAGGCTATACCCAGACAGACCAGCCGGACTTTGAGCTCTACTATGAGCAGGGAGAGCAGGGAGTTTTCTGCGAGCTATGGGTGCCGGTCAGAAAGGGCTGAGACAGCTAAATACCTGTTGGGAGGGGCCGTGTCCGCGGCCTCTCCTCTTTTTATGCTTTTATATAGAAATATAAAAATATTAAAAAACCCCTTGTGTTTTTATCCAAAATATGGGATGATATAGGGAGAAAGGGGTGTTGCCCAATGGCGAAAACCAATAAGATGAAATTTACAAAGCCCGAAAAAAGCTGGATAATGTACGACTGGGCCAATTCCGTGTATGCAACCAACATACTGGCGGTTATCTTCCCAATCTACTTTGGCTCGGTCTGCCAGGCGGCGGGGGCCGATAACCTGGTGCTCTGGAGCTACGGCACTTCTGTTTCCACCTTTGTGGTGGCGATACTGGCGCCGGTACTGGGAGCGCTGGCGGACCATAAGGGGCATAAGAAGAAGCTGTTTTTGGTATTCCTTGTAATGGGCGTACTGTTCACGCTTACAAGCGCCCTGTTTGATGAATACAGAATGCTCCTGGTGGGGTATGTGCTCTCCCATATAGGATTTTCAGGGTCCTGTCTGTTCTATGACTCGTTTTTAACCGACGTGACCACAAACGAGCGCATGGACCGGGTGTCCTCCTGGGGCTATGCCATGGGCTATATCGGCGGCAGCACTATCCCCTTTGTTATCAGCATTGTGATACTCTTCCTGATGGGCATGGAGAATATGCTGGCCTTTAAGCTGGTGATAGTGCTCACAAGCCTGTGGTGGGCGGTGTTCAGCATACCGTTTATTACAAACGTACATCAAACCCACTATATCGAGCCACAAAAGAACCTTGTGCGCTCAACCCTGCAGAACCTGGCCCATACCGCAAGGGATATCTTTAGGCAGAAGCATATCTTCCTGTTCATCCTGGCCTATTTCTTCTATATTGACGGCGTGGGCACGATTATCTCCGTGTCGACCTCCTACGGCTCAAAGCTTGGGCTGGACAATATCAGCATGATACTGGCGCTGCTGATGACCCAGATAGTGGCTGTGCCCTTCTCGATTATGTTCGGGCGGCTCTCTGAGAGGATAGGCGCGCTGAAGGCCCTGTGCGGGGCGGTGGGCATTTATTTCTTTATCTGCCTTGTGGGTTTCTATATGGGCTTCAACATTGAGAACAACCCCGGGGACAGCGGGGCACTGACCCTCTCCCTGGTGCTGTTCTGGTGCATGGCATTCTTAGTGGGCACGGTGCAGGGGGGCATACAGGCCATCTCCCGCTCCCATTTCGGGAAGCTGATACCCCCGGAGCGCTCCAACGAATACTTCGGCTTCTTCGATATCTTCGGCAAGTTCGCCGCGGTGATAGGCCCCCTGCTGGTGGCGCTATTTACCCAGCTCACCGGCCGGGACTCCATCGGGGTCATAAGCCTTGCCATACTGTTCCTGGTGGGCCTTGTGCTGCTGCTTCTGGGGCAGAGGAGGGCGAAGGCATGATACGCTTGGCAGCGCCAGAGGACGCAGGCCAGCTCTTTGGGCTCAACGAACGCTTTAACGGCCCCAGCGGCACAACGGTGGAGGACATGGCCCGGTCCCTTGGGGATAATCCCCGGGAGCTGGTTATAGTTGCCGACTGTGAGGGTACCCTTGCGGGGTTTGTGTGCGTGCAGGTGAAATACTCCTTCTGCTATGAGCGCCCTTCGGCTGAGATAACCGAGGTGTTTGTAGACGAGGAGTACCGCCGGGCCGGGCTTGGGCGGAAGCTGCTGGAGTTTGCTGAAAGAATGGCGGCGGAGCGCTTTGGGGTCAGTGAGCTGACAGTGCTCACCGGCGGGGATAATTTCCCGGCCCAGGGGCTCTATGAGGCGGCGGGGTTCGAGAGGGAGGATGAGGTACTCTTTTTTAAGGAAGGGAGAAGATAAAGAAGTGGAGATAAAGCTTGAACCGGGCGGGCCCTGGTACCACGGCTCGCCCATGGAGTTTTGGGAGCTTAAGAAGGGGAGTACCGTCACTCAATGGCGGGAGCTGGCTGAGGCCTTCTCCCATAAGCCCCGTATGCTGGGTTATGACGACGATGGCGTGATAACCCACAACGGCACAGCAAAGGGGTATCTGTATGTTATTGACGAGCCGGTGGAGGTGGGCAGGGAGCTATATCCCCATCCCCGCACCACCATGGACGAAAACGCGGTTTTTTGCTGTTTATTCCCATGTCCCGCGAAAACACTGGATTTATGCGGGATAAAGCCCTATTTTCTCCCTTTTGTCCCTTGTTTTGTCCCTTACCAGCTTCCCACAAGGGACAGTTTTATTCCCCGCTTGCCAACTTGTCCAGCAGCCTGGCGGTCGCTCTCTTGGAATCCCTTTCAGCATGGGCATAGACATTCATGGTTGTACGAATGTCAGCGTGCCCCAGCAGCTCTTGTACATCCTTGGGGGTCGCGCCGTTTGCCAGCAGGTTACTTGTATAAGTATGGCGAAGCTGATGGAAGTGGAAATGTCCCAGGCCAGACAGCGACTTACTCAAATCCTGGCAGAGACTTGTGATGGTGGATTGGCGCTGGTATTCGCCGTCATGCCGCACACAGACCAAGTTGACGGGGATATAACCCTCCGGTGGCACCTCATTCCGGTTTAGCGCCCGCAGGTCGTTGTACGTCCGGTTGCGGTCAACCGTCTTTTGGACGTAATTAACCTTGTACATAGCACCATACCGCAGGCTCTCCCGGGCCTGCGCCATTTTCGCCCGGCGGAGGATTTCGGCCAGCGTGTCGCCGAAGTCCACTGTCCGGGTTTTCTTTGTCTTTGTGGGGCCGAGAGAGGTGGCCTTGCGCGAACTGCTATAGCTTAGGCTCCGGCATATTGTCATACACTGCTTTTCCAGGTCGATGTCCTCCCAGGCAAGGCCCAAAACCTCTCCCAGCCGCAAGCCTGCGTAATACGAGATTTGCACCGCTAACAGACAGGGGTTACCCCGCTTGCGGAGATAATCTGTGAGGATTCGGTACTGCTCCAGGCTCAAGACCTGGCCTGCGTCCTGGCTTTCACCATTTTGGAAGATATCACAGTCTGCGGGCTTTGTGCGTTTCACAACGTAGTCCATAGGGTTTGCGGTCAAAATGCGCTTAGAGTAGATGGCGAATTTGAAAACCTTGTGGAGCATAGCCATGTACACATTCACCGTCCCGCTGGCTATGGGCTTCGCCTGTGCCCCGTTTGGGTCCGTCCCGCCAAAGCTGAGGAAGTCTATGTAGGCTTGCAGTTGGCTGGACGTGACAGCTTTCAGCTTGCGCTGGGCCAAAGGGTGCCGCTTGATTTTGTTCGCCTTGGTCATGTACTGATGCACGGTCCCGTTGGCAAGGGAGCTGGGCTTTAAGCCCTCTTCAAGCCACATGTCGATGACCTCTGCCAATGTCAGATTGGAATTCTGGGCTATGACCAATTTGCTCTCATATTCCTCCATGGCTTTGCGCAGCATCCGCTCCGTTTCCGCCTTGCTCTCTGTACCGGCCCTCTCAATCTGCTTCGGCTTGCCGTCCTCGCCGGTAATATAGAATCGATAGTACCATTTCTTGCGGCCCTTTTTCTTGCTTACAGAGCCCTTTGCCATATTAAAAACTCCTTTCATATGGCAAGCGGCGCTGCTGCGGTGGCTGGTTTCCAGTATACCGGAAATCCACGCCCCTGTCAACAGCGCCTCCTACCTCAATGGAATTTACAGCTTACTTACAACCTGGGCATATTGGGATTCACATCCGTATTCATCCGGGTCGAACTCTTCCTCTTCCTCGAATACTTCCCAAAAATCCGGGTCGGTTTCTTTCAGAGCCTTTTCAACAAAAAGCGTCATATTGTCATACCCGAAGTCCACAAAGCGGGGAACCCATATGCACACAAATTCCTGTATCCTGTCCATCACGCCCTCTTGGCTTTGTTCAAGAATTTCCTGGTCCAGCCGCACCCAAAGGTATGACGTCATGGAAGAAGCCGCCTGCATCAACTGAACGCTTTTTGGGAAAATAAGGAAAGCGTCACCCGTTACATGAAAGTCGGGGGGATACGCAATATTATATTCGTCGTCAGCTTTATAAAAGCCGTATTTTTCCCATAGAGTCTTCGGAATTTTTTTCAGAGCGTCATCCCAGGTAATTCCGTCTTGAGTATGGTGTGTTTGCTTGAGGTAGTCGGACGCCAGAGCTTTCATTTTGTCCATAAACTCCTCCATAGGAAAGCTGACGCGGAAATAGCGCTCGCTTACGTGTGCCGCCATATAGACGGCGAGAAAAATTAACGGCATGATTATGCCTCCATTCTTATCGAATTGGTAATTATAATTGGCCTTAGCCGATTTCTACTGCTGAATGGACTTGTATCCGGCTCTCATGCAGTTCCGTCTGCATCCGGTTCTCATGCAGTTCAACGGACTCCAAATTAGCCATATCAAGCAAGTCTTTCCCCCTGTTGATAAACAGGAAGTTCTCTAAATCTTGTACCAGGATAAGCTGCCGTGTTCCTACCAGGAGGCAGGGAATCTTTTTTTCCTTAATCAGATTTCTAAGAGTCTGTCTTCCAACGCTGGAATATTCAGCAGCCTCGTTTATTGAAAAACAACATTTGGAGGGCATAGTATTTCCTTTCTCATGTGCTTCCCACCGCATATGTTTTTATTTCACCCGTCATTCTTTAGTCCTGGGGCCACCCCGAAACCCATTTACATCAATCTATAGCATGCAATCCCCCCTTTCATTGGATGATTTTGCGTCAAATAACCAGTACCGCTTGCGTTCCCAAATGGGATATGTTATAATGTCGATACTTCCAATGATTATTCGTCGTTTCCATCGATAGTATAGCATAGATACGCGAGGAACGCAAGGAAAGTCATAATAATTTAACATTCCCGGAGGGAGGGACCGCAATGTTTTACGACTGCTTTGAAAAGCTGTGTAAAGAACGAGATAAAACCCCCGCGCAGGTGCGCAAGGAGCTTGGCATCAGCCAATCCACCATGGCGTCATGGAAGTCCCGGGGGCTGACGCCGAACGCGGCCACTTTGATGCAGCTGGCGGATTACTTTGAAACTACGGTGGATGTATTGCTGGGCAAGACAGAGGGCTCGGACAGTATCAAGTTCAGCAACGAGATTCTGTATCTGTTTAGGCTTTTGGATATGCCCGATTCCAGGGCTCTTACAACTGCCGCCACCCTAATCAGGGAAGCCCTTGAAATATTTTTGAAGGTAAATGGGAAAGTTGACGAAACCACAAAAGCGGAAGTTGACCCTGCTGTCTTTCGATGTTATGTGGCGGCGTTGTGTTTAAGGGAACAGAATATGGAGGAAAACATCTATACTCTGCGCGGAAGATACAGCGATATCACAGGCGATGTGAAGTCTGTCCTGGATTCATTCCAGCACCTGAACCCACAGGGTAAGCGGGCAGCCATCCAGCGCGTGAAGGAGCTTACTTATGTGCCGCAGTACCAGAAAGAAACAACGCCTTAAAGTGCAGGAGAGCCCCCTGGAATCCCCTCCAGAGGGCCCTTGCATACCTCTTAATTACGAGGCTGTCTCATGTCCAAAATAGTAGGAAACACAGTCGCAATTTTCGGGACATTCCACGTCATACCAGAAATGAACAAACCGCAGCTTTGGGAATTTCTCGGCCAGCGCGATAATGGCTTTATCGGGAACGCCGCCCTCCGTGGTAAAGGTCAAGTACGCGGCGCCGTCACGATAGTGGGAGTATGAACCATTTTCCGCCGTTCCCGCCACGCCCCAATAGTTTGCCAAAAAAGCCTTGAAAGCCTGTGAGGCCGGGCAAAAAGCCTGGTGGAACCGTTCTCTGCTTTCTTTCCATCTTGCCATGCTTATGGTGTTCCCACGCTCTTGCAGATAGGCTTTTTCGTGAGAAGTAATGAACGCAAGGAAGCGGTCCGCATCCTGGTGGAAGTGCTCGAAGATTTGCTCCAAGCACCAGGATGCCGCAAAGCTGGAAAATGGCTTTGTTTGACGGCAGAAGCCATAAAACTCTTCCGCCTGAACCTTGCTGAAGCTTTTAAGGAAGCTTTCCTTTCCACGCAAGTATGGGAAGGCTTTTGCTTCCCCGTGCCTCTCCAGGTATCTGCTTTCTTCCCGCAGCATTGCTTTCGTGTCCATCAGCTTATTGTCAAGAATGATTCGCAAACACAACAGGGCTGCGTACTCGCCGTATGGCTTCATGTCCGGCTCGTCCACCGGCAAATGGGCCGGAGGCGGCTTGATGCTGGCGAAGTTCAGACGTGAGTTTTCGTCCACGTTTTCCGCCACGGCCTTTCGTACATGATTCAGCCTGCCACACAAGTGGAGGCGATTTTGAAAGGTTCTCATGGACATATCGCTCTCCATGGTAAATCACTCCTATTTAAAGGTAAATTTAGCAAAGGCAAACCGGCTTTACACAGTCCCCATGGGCGAGAACACTTGATTCCCTACCCTAAACCCTCTTTGTTTGTATAATGTGCTTGATATCTGCATAGTTCGTTCGCCTTTGCTATGGTTATATTATACTATAAATAGGCAAAAAAGTCAAATTGGGCCCCTCTGAAACCCCTTTATTGACAATAGAAGTCAGAGGCAAAATTGTAAGATTTTTGTAAGAACTTGTTTGAGAGTCACGCCGCCTTCACCTGCATCGCGCTATGCCATTTAACGACAGCTCGTGCGAACCCCTCCGTAAACGCCCGCACCTCTTTGGGCGCGGAGCAGTCCCCAAAGCCGTACAGCTGGATAATCCTCCCGGTGTCCGTGTCGATTTCAGCGGTGAAGTAAGGCTTGTCAGGGGCCGAAACTTTGCGGATAAAGAACACCATCTGATGGCCCAGGATGTGCCTTTCAAAGTAGGCTTGCCCTCCCACACAGTGATTCAGGCACTGGCCCTCGGTGGTCAGGTCGCTTCGCTTCATGGGGTAGACCACGCGGTAGCTGTCATTGGCGTATTCCTGGGCCCACCCGTACAGGCCCTCGTCAACGGCCTGCTGGAAGCGTTCGTTGTCCGGCCTGGACTTCAGCTCGTTGACCCTTGCTGCCAGCAGGTCATGGCGCTCTTTCAGGTCCCGAGGCTCCAGGATGGCCCGCTGGCTCATGTCGCTTTTCAGGCTCTGGGCCATGTCGAGATAGTCCCGGTAGAGCCGCAGGAAGTAGGGGAGCTTGTTGCGCCGCATCCGGCCGGTGGAAGCCTCTTTCTGGGCCTGCACGTACCGCAGGGCGCGGCCTATGGCGTTAAAGTGGGCAATTCTCTCCAGCAGAATCAGGCAATCTCTGTCCAGGCGCAGGGCGCACAGCTGGCGCAGGTCCTCGGGGGCAGCGTTCCGCTGGGCAGCTATGGCCTTTATTTCCTGGAAGCTGGCCTGGCTCTCCCGCATGGCGGGGAGGAAGTGCTTGCCCAGCCCGGTCAGCTCCGGCAGGTTCTTCGCGCTGGCATCCGGCAGATTCCCCGCCGCAAGGACCGGCAGTCCGGCCTTCATCAGGTACTCGGCCTGGGGCACGTTCTTCAGGTTGTCTAACAGCCGCCGGAAGGAGATAGGGCGACGCAGGCCGGAGAGGCTGGCCTGCAAGTCCACGTTGTAATACTTCGGCCCGAACACGTCCCGCAGATTGGGAGTATACACATAGCTCTCGCCCAGGCACTCCGAACTGTTGCGAAGCCGGCGCCAGTCATAGCCGCAGTATGGGGCCTGGCACCAGGCGTAGGCGTACTCGGTGGGCTTGCCGTTGACGGTCAGAAACAGGGTCTTGAAGCAGTCGGAGAAGCGGTACTGGGGCTCCTTGCGGTCGGGGTAGATAATGCGCTCCACGTCCACATAGCGCAGGAGCAGCTGGCCGTCTACCTTGCAGGCGATGCAGATTTTGGCCTTGTGGGTAACTTCTTTTTCAAGCCAGCCGGCCCTATAGATTACCGGGTGGCCGCACTTGGGGCAGATTCCGGAGCCTCCAGGCTTGACCTCGCGCCCCACCTGAAACGACTTTCCGCAATGCCTGCACACGGCCCGCCGCTCACCGGAGACTTGGCCATTGGCCAATGTCTTTTTCAGCTTTGAAACATACAGCACCGAGGACTGGAAAACGCGGTCCTCGCAGAACGCCGCCAGGTCTGCGGGGTACTCGGGGAACATGGCAAAGTGGGCCTTTTGCAGCGCTCTTTTTCGCTCCCGGGCCCGGTCACGGCGCTCCTGATTTACACGGTATATAAACATCTGAATAGCGCAGCCAATCTTGCTATTATCGCCACGCCAGTCCGCAACACGGCCCAGTACCTCTTCCACCGCCGCGATACTCGCGGGATTCGCGGCAATATCGTCGGGCAAAGAATAGATATGGCTTTCTGTAGGATTACGCTTAGTCCAGCCGGGTTCTTTAAAGGTGCTGAAGGGGTGCTGGAGGCGGGTAATATAGTTCCTGCCGTCGGAGTAAAAGCGGTACAGGAGTTCCCGCTTGCGGCTGTATACGTCTACGGCCAGCACGTCGCCGCAGCGTCCGGCGTGGTGGACCGCCGCCCCAGCGCAGACGCCAGCGTGCCTGGGCAGGCGCTTGGGAGCGGGCGACAGAGGCAGGGCGGCCAGAATCTTCTTAATCAGCATAGATTTCCTCCTTAGAATAGTGACAGTTGGATGCTCTCGGGCTTGGCCGGGGCGGGCTTTGGGGCCGGAGCAGGCGCTGCCTTTTTGGCGGACACCTTCGGCGAGGGCTTCTCCGGGAGTTTCGCCATTTCTTCCTCGGAGGGGGCCGCGCCGTTTATCTCAATGTCCATCAGGAACCGGACGTCGGCGTTAGGGAAGTATGCCCGCACGATGCCGCGGTACACGTCAATGTCCGACACGCAGTTACCGGTGCCCTTCATGACTTCCGCGCAGCAGTCGGAGAGGGTGCGCCTGGTCTTGTAGACTACTTCTGCAAACAATGGCGATTCCTCACAGAAGTGGCACAGCTGGGAGGCGGCGAACTGGGAGATGGCTTTCTCTTTCTGCCCGCCGGTGAAGGTGGCCAGTTGGTTGGCAATCTTCTCTTTCGCCAAAGCAGGGTAGAGCCTGTCTTGGATGGTGATGATGTTTTCCATGTGAATCCTCCTTTTTTGGGCAGTAAAAAACAGCAGCCCACGCATAGGCGCATGGCTGCTGTTGGGCGTCAGAACGGCAGGTCATCGTCGGCGTCATAGTTTGGAAGCGCCGGGGCTGTAGCCGCATTTTTGGAGTTCCCCTTAGCACGCTTTTTAGGCTTTGGGCTGGCTTCCTGGCTGGCTCTGGGGCCGCAGAAGTCTACT
This sequence comes from Acutalibacter sp. 1XD8-36, assembly GCF_009917525.1. Taxonomy (GTDB): domain Bacteria; phylum Bacillota; class Clostridia; order Oscillospirales; family Acutalibacteraceae; genus Acutalibacter. The sequence continues at coordinate 7,820 of NZ_QZDU01000010.1, read as the reverse complement.
TCGCGGGCGACAACCTCGGTAGCCTTGCGCGTGTTGCCGTTGCGGTCTTCATAGGTGCGGGTCTGGAGGCTGCCGACAAGGTTCATCTCCTGCCCTTTGGCGAAATACTTGCAGATAAACTCGGCTGTGCTGCGCCAGGCTACGCAGTCAACAAAAGACGCTTTCTGCTTATCGCCGTAGCCGGAGTTTACGGCAAGAGAGAAGCTGACAACAGCAATGTCGTTGGGGGTATGCCTGATTTCAGGGGCGGCGGTGAGACGGCCGTGGAGAGCTACTGTATTCATCATAGTTAGTCCATCCTTTTCGTGTTTTTGTCGGTCGGCCCATGCCGCCGGAGATTGTTTTTCAAGGATAAACTTGGCCGCATTTTGCGGCAAAAATTCACGCTGCCCATGGCGCGGACAAGGACAGTCGCAGGGACGACAACCGTGCGACCATGGTGCGACAGGTTGTGGGACATGGAAACATATTGCCAGAAAAGGAAAGCTGGAAGTTTGTCGCACTGTCTCACCTATTTTTGAAAACTTTTAAAAGTAAGGAAAAATAGGTAGGGTTACAGTATTGGGAAAAAGTTTTTTTGGCAGGCTGCGACGGTGCGACAATGCGACAGCCAATCCGCATATCATGGCTCTGGTGTTATCATCCTCCCCTTTGTCTGAATCCCCCATCGGACGAGGCAGGGAACCTAGACCCTGACGGAAGCAATAGCGGTTCCACCATGCCCTTATCGGAGATTGTCCAGCAAGTCGGTATCCGTGATGACATACAAGTTGGTTATGACCAGCCTGTGGACGGCTCCTTTGCCGTCACCCTTAACGATACCGACAACGGACATCTGGTCTTTGAGGATGGCAGGACTGGCACCAAGTGGTTCATGCCTGGTGATAAAGTCTATATCACCGGCGTGCCTGAGAATGAGACGTTTAGTCTCGTCGGGTTGAGTGTGAGCAGCGTTGTGGATGAGAATAATTCTGAATCTCATCGCGTGAAGACAGATATCGTTGACGGTTTTGTCGGTATGTTCAGAATGCAAGAGTTTTCTGTCAACGTAGATGCTCACTTCGGTCTGTCTGAATTGGATTCATCGTATTTGCCTGTGGCTGAAGTGGATGAATCGGAGAGTGTTGATTCTTTGAAGGATTACATTCTCGATAATATAGACTCAGAATACGTGACGCCTGACGGCAGCTTTGTGCTCAGTCATATCATGTACGGTAAGTATTCGTTCGCAGACGGTTCTATGGTGGGTCAGAACGCTACGATTGACGGTATTTATGGCACTGATGGTATGGGCGGTTATTGTTTGCTTGGTTTTGCTATGTCAAGTATGGGCGTTCAGGAGTCAATAGTTGTTCTGAAAATGCCCTGGAAGTGTGCACCCCAAGACGTATATGTAGAGATACAGAAAGAAATAGAGGGCAAATGCGCGGAAGGCAATCCGTTGTTTGATAACCTTAGCGGCATTAAGTTCTCTGTCATTAACAAAGATACAGGCAAGCAGGTAGCTACGCTCACAACAAACGAGAATGGTTATGCTAAGTCTGACAAGCTGAAGTACAGCAAGACAGGCTTTGATATTCAGGAAATCTCTATTCCTACTAATCTGCCTCTGATGCTGAATACTGAGAAGCAGACTATTGTTATAGACCCCAAAAAGGACGAAGGGTTTGGAGAAGGGGTTAAGCAGGTAGTCATAGCAGACAAAGTCAAGCGTGACCCTCTGTTGTTCAGTATTATCAAGAAGCTATCCGATGGTTCAAGAGGAAGCCTTGATGACTTAGCCAACGCAGGTATAAATGTAGTAGGTATACCCTTTAAGCTTGAGTATATACCAGACTTGAACTTTACCTGGTCGCAGGCTCAGGGTAACTACTCTAGTAAAGTACATTATTCGTTCCAGGCTAAGACAGTAAAGCTCGGTAATAGGGCTATAATAGATTTGAATGGTACGTCGGGTTGTTTGGACAGTGCCACTATTAGTGATTTGAAAGACAAAGGTTATTGGAATGATTCGGTTTTGGGTAGTTCGAATGATTATGCTGCTTTCCCACCTGGTTTTATTGTAGTCTCTGAGATGCCTCACGCAGGCGTTCAACTGCTTAAAACTAAGATGCTTTACAAGATACCTATGAATGGTACAGGTGGTTGGGTGAAGGATGACAGTGATGATATGATTTCCTTCAATACGGTTGGAGTCCCTGAAGTCACTGTTAATAACAAGTATAAGACTTTTATCATTGAGTTCCCTAAGGTTGATAAAGATACGGGTGAGAGCGAGGGCCAGGGTGACGCTGTTTTGGATGCTGAGAATTAAAAAATAGAGGTTGACATCTATAGAGATATGTGGTATAATACAGACATAGTAAAAAATAAGAAATACGCTTGGGCGCGTATTTCTTATTAGTGGTTTTAGTTGGAAGAGTATAAATCAGAAAACTATGATGGCGTGTGAGGGATGATACAGGCGCTTAATAAAGGGGGGCTATCTTTTTGTTGCAGGATGTGCAATGAGCGAAGTCAGGGCCGAGGTTACCGGAAGAGTAATCTTCTTCCCATTCGGGGTGGCGGCAGCCTGTCATCTCAACGTAAATTTGTTCATGAGTCTCAACGTTCTCAAAGTACTCAATTTCATTGTTGACACGGCGAGGATGATGAATGGTGTCAATCAAGGTGCCAGCAGGTTGGCCATACTCGTTCGCACCAGTAAGACGGAGCTCTTCATCCCAAGCCTCGGAGATGAGAACTTCCTTGGTATGGCGCTCCCAGACATTCTCGTCAGAGATGTTGTTGATTATACGAGTGGACACGCAGTCGCGTACGGCGTTGCACTTGGTGCAGGTCTCTTCGGAGGGCATGTCAGCCTTGTAAATCTTCTCAGACATGACGGGAAAAGTCAGAGGCAGGTTAAGGCCCCCGCCATGGTTCGCGCCGTGTAAACAAGGACATCCAGTTTCATCGCCGAGGATTTTCATAGCATCATCGAGTTCCTTAGGGCTAGAATACTTGTCTGCATTGTCACATAGCCATTGCTGTATATTCATATTGCAGCCGTTGCATGCGTCGATGTCCAGCGCGTCGGCGTGAGCCCACTCGCGGACAGTCTCAGTGAAGAGCGTGATATTCTCAGTCTTCGTCACTTCCCATTCATGGTCACAAGTGGTAGGGACGTCGGGCTTGTTGTTCTCGAGGTCGGTCTTGATTTCAATAAAGCGCTTGAAGATGGTCGCAATCTCAGCACGGGTGGCGGAGTAGCGGGGACGGAGCGTGCCATTGGCGTCGCCGCGCATCAGGGCAGCGGACGTGGCCCACTGCATGGCCTCTACAGCCCAGGAGCTGACGTTAATCTTGTCAGGAGCGTTGTTCAGAAACTCGTCGCTTACCGTCAGCGTGTAGTCCTTCTTCAGGTAGTTGAAGAGAATCACAGCGGCCTGCTCGCGGGTGACGTAGTTATTGGGGCCAAATCTATTGTCGCCTACACCGTTCACAATATTATTTTCAGCGGCCCAGGCAATGTAGGGCTCGGCCCAGTCCTTCTTCACGTCGCGGAACGTGCAGGTGCCTTTGTACTGGTTCTGGTCAATGCCGGCAATGCGGCCCAGCACCGTGACGAACATGGCGCGGGTGGTGGTCTGGTTGGGGCTGAACTTGTTGTCCCCGGTGCCGGACATGTAGCCGTTCTCGGCCATGTAGGTGACAGGCTCGTAGTACCAGGCGTTCTGGGGCACGTCCGTGAAGCTGCTGGCCGCCGCAAAGGCGGACATAGGGATGACGGACAGGATGGTGATGATGGCCAAGAGAGCGGCCAGGGTGGTCTTGATGGATTTCATAGGCTTATCCCTCCTCATTCAGTTTCCATAATGAACCCGGGGCGGCTTGACGCCCCCGAAAAGCACTAACGCCCCCTAACTATAACTATTTTGAGGCGGTATTCCCGGCGAGGCCCACAGAGGCCCCGCCATTTTTGTGGAATTTCCCGCCCAAGACAAACAAAAAAGCGGTGCAGGCTTATTACCTACACCGCATAAATTCAATATGCGAAACACAGCCCTATCCCGCGTCCCCGCCAGACAAAATTATTGCTTGCAAATTCACTGGGAATTCAGTATAATAGGGTTGGCGAAACCATGAGGTTTCTGTGTAGGAGGCCTTATCTCCTGCATAGGGTCCTGAGGGGACGGCAATCCCCTCAGACCTGCCCTTTATTTATCTTGGCATTTCTAATTATAGCACTTTCCCTGGCAAAATGCAAGAGAGAAATGCAAAAAGGCACAGGTTTTCAGCCTGGGCCTTTTTTGATGGTCTGGACGCCTTAGCAGACGCTCCCTCATATTGTATTCATATAGCTCTGTTGCGCTATTCACTTTCAAATTCAGTTGCGAAATCTTTTCGAAATTAGCTGCAAAGTCGTTTCGTATTCACTATAGTGCCAACTATGTTGGCCAATCAAATCATTAGTCAATTGGTTCTGTCTCAGGACGCGTCTTTTCCGGCAGGACATTATCTTCGGGTCTCGTTGCGTATTTTTCTTCTAAATCCTCGTTTTCCGGAACGCGTATGATTCCCCGGTATTTCTCTTTTTTAAAAAACCAGCATTTTATATCCACATTCCGGCCCGTATAGTTACCATTTGTCCAGGCATCCAACCCATACTCCACGATAAGAGGTTCGGTGAATTCCATATTTCCTTTTGAACGTACTTCCAGGTCCCTCCTGTTTTCATCCTGATGTAAGGTCCACGCAGGGAATGAAGGAAGGTTTCGCTTTAACTCTTCGATAAACTTTTTCCGCGACAGCGGCGATTTACCGGGAACATTTCTGCCATACCAGGATTTGTATAGGTCGTACAGGAACGTGTACGGCACCAAATCCCACACGAGCACACCCATGAGCTCATTCATGAATTGAAGCACCGGGTCGTTCATCTCTTTGGACTTGTCCAGCTCGCACTTACACGACTCCGGCTCTGGAAGCTGGTCATAATCCATGTTCAGGACCTTGAACAAAACGTACTGTAAAACTTCTTTCCTATGCACATAGTCAGCCTTGATGTACCTGCGTTCCTCGCCGGTGAAACATTTCGTCATAGGTACGCATAGCTGCCGCCGGTTCAGTGAATCCGATTTATCCCGATAGTTGGGATAGTCGTTCAAACACTGTAACATGAATCCCCGGAACCGGAATGTGATAGGGGGCTTGTACTTGCGGTTGAGCTGAATCTGGTCGCCCGTGATGATTGCTTTCAGATTCCCAACGGAGTCGACATACGTTCCCACATCGTTTTCGTCAGTCAAAATGGCGTTGACGTGGGTGAGCGGCTCCAGCATGAAATCTTTACCGAAGTTGGTGATAGGGATGTTGGCGTAGTTACCCTTTCCCAGCAGGCTTCGCAGCAACTCGCACAGCGTACCCTTGCCGTTGTTCCCCTTGGGGGAAATGAGAAATACCGCCTTATCCCACGGCACCAAATACCGCACCATGGCGCCGGTAATCTTCCACAACAGCTCCGCCATTTCCGCTTTGTCGGGAAGATGGTCCACCAGCGATTCCATCCAGGACACCACATCCCACTTTGTGCCGTCCGGATTGATAATGACGGGATTTGCCGCAATCGGGTTGTAATCCGTCCCGCATTTGGATGTAAATACATATTCCGGGCTGAAAGGGATTAGCCGCTTCTTTTTGTAATCAAAAATGCCGTTGTTTACCGGAATCAAATTCGGGTCGAGAAGCCGGCTGGCTATCGGCGCGGTATCCATCAAAACCGCCTTGATTTCGCTGATATCGCTCTTGCGCAGGGAACTGTTATAGCGCCGGCAAAGCGCGTTGATGGCGTCTTCATCAATGTTGTAGATACCACGGTTTGGGCCATCCCTTTCATAGATGCCAAGAACATAACTTTTCTCGTCATCCTCGTTATTAAGCTGAATCCGTTTGACATGATTCAGTTCTATGCAGCAAGCAGCAATCCGTGGGGGGTCAAGTGCGTCTAAAAATTTCCACTTTTCGTCTTTTTCCCCTTTAGGAAGATTGTTGTTTCTGCCTCTAATTGCCAAATTTATATCCTCTACGGCTCCCCCCGCGACCTCCTCGGGAGTTAGAGAAGCGTTCTTCTTTTTCAGTTCCCGCAAGTAATCAAGTAATATGTACTGCAAAAACTGGTCGCGAGTGCGCAGCGACGTTAAGATTGTTCCAGTGGCTGCGGCATTCTGAACATCTGTCGTGCTGCCATCAACGGCATTTTCAAGGTCAGGGTGAGGCTTCGGCTCCTTTCTTTCCTGGGCCTCTGGTTCCGCCCCCCACTGTGTCAAGTTGGTGCCCACTGGGTGCATAAAATCACACTCCTTTAAAATATTTGGTTGTATTTCCATGGGAGGAAATTCCGACCATTTTTATTCGTGCTCTGTTGTTTTATAGGCATCCTCTCCTTGCTTTTTTGCCATAACTTGGGCTATAATATAATTATACCATACCGAAATCGGGAAAATCAAGGTAAATTTGGTGGGAAAACTGTCCCAATCGAGGAAAAGCCGCGTCACCATTGCAAAGTCTCACGAAAAAAATTTTTTGCGGCTACTCTTGCCAATGATTGGTTTTTGACTAAGCGTATTTTCAATCATAACCTTATCGAAGTACCGCGCACAAGCCGGAAGCCCTTGCCCTTAAAACCGAAACGATTGGCAGCTTTATCGTTTCGGCTGTGGCGGCTGTGCCGCTTCAGGGCACCCTAAGAACAGTCCGGGGGACTGTTCTTAGGGCAAGCGTAGCGCAGTAAAAGCCTCGGAGCGAAGCGGAGAGGTTGCCCGCCATTGGCGGGCAACGGCGTCGGCTATGCCGACCGTCACCCCGTAGGGGTGGCGTCGCCGCTTTTATGCCCTTTTCCCTTTTTGGGCTTCTCGCGGGCCATAAGGCCCCGGAAGGCCAAGTTGGCCCATGAATAGCGGCATTTCGGGCGGTGACAAGCTGCAAAATTTGGCCAAAATTTTGTCATCCGCTGTCACCGTTGTCATCGGCGCCGCGAAAATTCCTCGTTTCATGGGCCTTCTGTGTCCTGTGTTGTCACCGAGAAATTTGAAAAAAAACGCGCCGGTGATAAGTCAAAAAATTGGGAGCAATCGCCCCGGCATTGCGACGGATAGTCGTGAGGGACCATCGTCCCGTTCGCAGCCTCGGGCAGTTTGCAAAACTGCAAAGCAGGCGGAGGCGTGCTGCGGGGTTGCAGGCGAGCAGCTTTGGATAGTTTGCTGATGGGCTGAGAACCTTGACGCGAGTTCCCACCCCTGGCTGTCGCTGGAATGGGGCTGCTGGCCCCCTATAAAAAAGAGAGGGCTCCCGGATGGGAGTCCTCTTAACATTCGTAAGCAGGCTTCAGCTTGGGCATTGGCGGGCAGGACAGAGGCAGGGATGACAACCGTGCGACCATGATGCGACAGGTTGTGGGACATGGAAGCATATTGCCAGAAAAGGAAAGCTGGAAGTTTGTCGCACTGTCTCACCTATTTTTGAAAACTTTTAAAAGTAAGGAAAAATAGGTAGGGTTACAGTATTGGGAAAAAGTTTTTTTGGCAGGCTGCGACGGTGCGACAATGCGACAGCCAATCCGCATATCATGGCTCTGCTGTTATCATCCTCCCCCTTTGTCCAAAGCCCGCATTGGGGGGCTGCCTCGGCGCTGGCCCATTCGTGGGCCTTTTCGGGGCCAATTTTGGGCCGAAAGTACCCGTGGGCCATTCGTGGGCCTTTTAGGGGTCATTTTTGGCCCTTTTAGGGGCCAATTTTGGGCTGAAAGTACCCGTGGCCCATTCGTGGGCCTTTTAGGGGCC